>NZ_JAVIYV010000002.1:0-115699 GCF_031453055.1 Sphingomonas sp. SORGH_AS_0789 | reverse complement strand
CACCGCCATGATCCACGCGCAACCGGGCCTGGCAGGCATCGCCCCGCCCCTGCCGTTCCGCCGAACCCGCGTGATCCTGGCCAGCGCGCACCTGAACCACGACCCCGGCGACAACCGGCCGCGGAATCTGGCGGCGCTGTGCCAGGCCTGCCACATGCGCCATGATGCGGGGGAGCATCGCAGGCGGCGGCTGCGGAATCGGTTCCGGGCCAGCGCCATTCGCGATCTTTTTGCCTGAGCGGGTGGGGGCCTTGTCGCCCTGTAAAGATAGGGAGACCCGCAAAATTCGCTACAAGTAGCCGCTGAGAGCCTTTCGCCTTCTTCGTGTCCAGTTACGAAGTCGGCCGCGTCGCGGCCGAGGGCGGGCGACTGGAGATCGATCTGGCGGCCTCCCGATCCAGCTGTTTGGTCCCGGCGATTGATGGTGCGGGTTTGAGATGAACCGGCTTGCGTCATCTATCCATGCTTTGCAGATGGCTTCGTATGGCGTGAGCCCGCGGAGGGTCTTGCGGCGTCGCGCCAAGTTGTAGGCAGCGACGAAGTCTGTGAGGTGCTGCCGCAACTGGTAATGCGCTTTGTAATGGCAGCGGAACGGCAGCTTCTGCGCCCACATCTCCCTGATGTCTTCGGGCGTCCGGCCATCGCCGGTCGGATCGGTGAAGTGCATACCGTAGCACATTGGGAAGCGCTGGAACGGGAGCCACTGTGGCCCTGATGAAGACAAGGCCGCGAAGCGGCTGCAGGCTTCATCAGGGCAAGCCATGGCCGGCCAGCAGGTATCTAAAGTGAGGTTGTCGAGACAACACTTTGGAGGCCGACCGACCATGACCAAGCTCACCTCTACGCCTGCCGGCGCCGTGCTGGTAGCCATCGATATGTCCAAGAACCGGCAGGAGGTCCTCATAGAGCGACCGGAAGGCGGCCGGCGCCGGCGGATGACCGTCATGGCGACCAGGCAGGACTATGACGGCTTTGCCGAGCAACTCGCTGCCATCGGGCGCCCCATCATCGTCGGGTTCGAGGCGACGGGTAATTACCATCGCACGCTGGCGCACCGGCTGCTGACGGCGGGGTTTGAGCTGCGGCTCATCTCATCGGTCGCGCTCGCCCGAACGCGCGAGGCGCTGCACAACGGATGGGACAAGAACGACCCCAAGGACGCACAGGTCATCCTGCATATGCTGCGGATCGGCGCGACGCAGCGTTACGTCGACCCGCTGGTGGCTGGGATCAACGACCTGCAGGAGCTGTCGAAAACCCACGAGACGATCTCCAGGATGAAGACGCAGACCTGGCACCGGATCCTGACCCACTACCTGCCTCTATACTTCCCCGAGATCGCCCGCTTCGCAGGCAATAGCCGGTCCGACTGGTTCCTCGCGCTCATCGAGCGGTTTCCGACACCGGCCATGATCACGGCGCTGGACCGTAAGGCATTCTCGGCTGCGGCATGGCCGCTCATCGGCCGCAAGGTTTCCAAGGCACGCCTCATCAACGACATCTACGAGACGGCGGCCGCCTCGACGGCGCTGCCAGTCCCGGAGGACTCGGCCGCCATCACCATGTTCCGCATGGTCATCGCGCAGGGGCGCAGCCTCATCCACCAGCGTGACGAGATCGAGCGGCTGGCCCATGCGCGGCTCGCCGATGACGTCGACTACCAGCTGCTGCGCAACATTCCGGGCATTGGTCCGATCAACGCGCTGACCATCCTGGCCGAGGCCGGTGATCTGCGGCGTTTCAATCATCATCGTCAGTTCCTGAAGTTCTGCGGTCTCGATCTCGCAACGTGTCAGTCAGGCACGTTCCGTGGCCGCACCAAGCTGTCCAAGTACGGTAACGCGCGCCTACGCCGGACCTTCTGGATGGCTACCCAGGTCGCCGCGCGTCAGCGCGACAACAGCTTCCGCGACAAGCTCGGACGATATGTCGCCGGGCACGCGGACGATGCCGACCGTCGCCGCAAGGCGATGACGGCGCTCACCGCCAAGATGGCGCGCGTGGCTCACGCCGTCGTCAAGACGGGGACAGAGTACCGGCCGTTCCTCGAACGGTCGGATGCCAGGTGGAAGGCCCCCTCTCTAGCCAAGTGCCGTGAGGGCGCTCGTCGAGCGACCCTGTAGATAATGTTCGGGCCTTCCACCTGGGTGCGTATCTCGTTTTAAGGACAGTGAGGACCACGGCCGCCCCGGTGCCGCTGGATCCTGTGATTGCTATGGCAGGGAGCGATCCCGTTGACGGTGGGAGCCATCTGGCTCAGAATGCATGCCGTGCCGATGGTTGTCGGTGCTTGGATATCTGCTGGCAAAAACCCGCCGCTGCTTCCCGATATAGGGCGTTGCCGGTCAGCACGGTGCGCATACGCTATGGCACGGTCGCGGCGAAAGGTATCACAGAAGTCGCCAGCGACGCGCCCAGTGGCCTTCTCGTGCAACTCGCCGAAGGCGAACTTGGAGGTCCGATCGATCGCCACCAGCAGGTAAAGCTTGCCCTGCTCGGTCCGCACCTCTGCCAGATCGACGTGGAAGTAGCCGATCGGTTACGCCTTGAACTTCGCCCGAACCGGCTTGTCGCCATCGATCTCGGGCAACCGGCTGATGCCGTGACGCTGCAGGCAGCGGTGCAGCGAGAACCTCGTCAGATGCGTGATCGTCGCCTGTAGCGCGTAGAGGCAATCATCCAGCGGCAGCAGCGTGTGGCGCCAGAACGCCACGACCGCAGCTTCCTCCTCGATCATCAGCGTCGTGAGCCTGACCTCCTTGGGTCCGGTTCGCAGATCGGCCGTCGAGCTTCGCTTACGCCATTTGGCGACCGGCTTCTGGTTGACGCCGTGGCTTCGCCAGCACCCTTAGGCTCTCTTTGCTATTCTGTATCGCTCGACGGACGACCTCTGTCGTCGTGGCGCTCCCACGTAGAACCTGCCCCATAGCGCTTCCTTCCGCTCGCTCGTGGTTGTTGCATCATCAATCGTGGGGACTAAACAACTAGGCTCCAGGACCTATTAAATAACTTGCGAGAGCGGAGACGGGTTGATTCATTGTCGGTGGAGGTGCCGCCGATGAGTGACCTGTTCTGGCTGACGGACAAGCAGATGCAGCGGATTGAGCCGTATTTTCCGTTGTCGCATGGCGTGCCGCGCGTGGATGACCGGCGGATCGTCAGCGCGGCATCATCTTCGTGATCCGCAACGGCCTGCGCTGGCGGGATGCGCCAGCGGCTTATGGTCCGCCCAAGACGATCTACAACCGGTTTATCCGCTGGAGCCGGATGGGGGTGTTCAACCGCATCTTTGCCGGACTGGCAGCCGAGGGCGGACCACCGGATCAGCTGATGATCGACGCCACGCATCTGAAGGCGCACCGGACGGCAGCCAGCCTGCTCAAAAAGGGGCTCTTTCCCGATGTATCGGGCGCACCAGGGGCGGCCTGAACTCCAAGCTGCACGCCGTCTGCGACGATCGTGGACGCCCGCGTGTCATGCTGCTCACCGAAGGGCAGGTGAGCGACTACAAGGGCGCTGCCCTCATGTTCGACGCGATGCCGCCCGCTCCCATTCTGCTCGCCGATCGCGGCTACGACGCCGACTGGTTCCGCCAAGCGCTCACCGCCCGTGGAACTGTTGCCTGCATCCCGTCACGCAAGGGCCGCAAGGCGCCGATCCCGCATGATGCTGCACTCTACCGCCGTCGTCATAGGATCGAGAACATGTTCGGCCGCCTCAAAGACTGGCGACGCATCCATACCCGCTACGACCGATGTGCTCACGCCTTCATGTCCGCCATCGCACTCCCTGCCACCGTCATCTTCTGGATCAATCAATGAGGCCTGAGCCTAATCAGCGATTACGAGATCGGGCAGTACATTCCATTCCCGAACCATCGCCAGCCGTCGCGAGGGGGCGGAAACGATGCTCGCCGATGTTGTCAGCGATCTGAGTATGTCGGGGCGGCGCATAGGGATCGCTTCAACAACGGTATCACATTCCGCAGGGTTCACGGTTTGCCGCCCTACTGCATCATAAGCGTGGACATGCACGGGTCGCACGCCTGCCCTGACCGCCGCCTGACGGACTTCGAGACATCATGGCTGCGCGTCGGTGCTTCAGGCCCTTCCCATTGCCAGCCCGTTCAAGCCATCATCGACGCGATCGTCCGGCACCGGCCGCCTGCTCGCTCGCGACCGCAAACGGCGAAGTCGCATTGGCCTGCGGGGAATAATAGCGATCGATGCGGTTGCGGATGCGCGACTGCACCCGGTTTTGAATACGCCTGTTGATCCGGCCCATGGGTTCTATGCCGGTGTCCACCGCCACCTGTTCACGGCTTTGGCGTTGTCCGGCCTGCCCGACCGCCGACCGCGCCGTTTCCCCCTGGCCGGTCATGGGCAGCGGAGACGCCGAACGCATCGGCGCCTCCTGCTCCTGTCCGCGATCCTGGCGATTCTGGGCCGTGACGGGCAAGGCGGACAGCAGGAGAGCAAGCGGCATGATCCAACGCATGGTCCGGATCATAGAGCGTTTACCGCCATCCGCCTAGCCTATCGACACGCCGAGCGGTTCAACGGCCGGCCGTCGCCACATGCGCCAGAAACCATTGATAGGTTTCGCGAACCCCATCGGCCAGCGCGACCGAAGGCTTCCATCCCATGGCTTCGAGACGGCTCGAATCCATCAGCTTGCGCATCGTGCCATCGGGCTTGGTGGTATCGAACACGATCTCTCCGGCAAAGCCGGTTACCTGCGCGACCAACCGTGCGAGGTCGGCAATGGTCACATCCTCGCCATAGCCGACATTGATGTGACTCAACATCGGTTCTGTATTGGCACGGTAGCGTTCCACGGGCAGTTCGAATACGAACAGCGACGCTTCCGCCATATCATCGACATGCAGGAATTCGCGCCGCGGCGTACCCGTGCCCCAGATCGTGACCTTGTCGGCCCGTGCCTCGACGGCTTCGTGAAACCGACGGATCAATGCCGGCATCACATGACTGTTCTCGGGGTGGAAATTGTCGCCGGGACCATAGAGATTGGTCGGCATGACGCTGCGGAAATCGGTGCCGTGCTGTCGGTTATAGCTTTCGCACAGCTTGATCCCGGCGATCTTGGCGACCGCATAGGGCTCGTTCGTCGGCTCGAGAACGCCCGCCAGCAGGGCATCCTCGCGCATCGGTTGTGCGACGGCGCGCGGATAAATGCATGACGAACCCAGAAACAGCAGCCGGCGGACGCCGCTTGCGAATGCCTGGTGAATGACATTGCACTCGATCATCAGGTTTTCGTAAATGAAATCGGCTGGATAGGTGTTGTTGGCATAGATGCCACCGACCTTGGCCGCCGCCAATACGACCCCGTCCAGCGCCTCGGTCGCGAAGAAATCGCGGACCGCGTGCTGGTTCGTCAGGTCGAGTTCGGCACGGTTGCGGGTCACCACTTCAGCCCCGCGCTCGGTCAGCTTGCGTGCAATGGCACCACCGACCATGCCACGGTGACCGGCTACGAAAATCCGCATCTGTACTTCCTCAGGACTCGAGCGATACGGGCAGCTGGTAACCATGCTGCTTGAGCAGGGCATGCCGCTTTGCGGCCTTCAGATCCTCGGCCACCATCTCGGCGCACATGTCCTGCACGCTGGTTTCCGGCACCCAGCCCAGCTTTTCCTTGGCGCGGGTCGGATCGCCCAGCAGCGTGTCGACCTCGGCCGGACGGAAATATCGCGGATCGATCCGCACGATGACGTCGCCCGCCTTGACCGCCGGAGCATCGTCGCCCTCGACCGCCTCGACGATGCCGACTTCCGCTTCACCTTCGCCTTCGAAGCGAAGCGTGATGCCGAGATGCTGGGCCGACCAGGTGATGAACTCGCGCACCGAATATTGCACGCCTGTCGCGATGACGAAGTCTTCGGCGGTTTCCTGCTGAAGCATCAGCCACTGCATGTGAACATAGTCACGGGCATGGCCCCAGTCGCGCAGCGAATCGATGTTGCCCATGTACAGGCAGGATTCGAGGCCCTGCGCGATATTGGCGAGGCCGCGCGTGATCTTGCGGGTCACGAACGTCTCACCGCGTCGCGGGCTCTCGTGGTTGAACAGCACGCCGTTGCAGGCATACATGCCATATGCCTCACGATAATTGACCGTGATCCAGTACGCATACAGCTTGGCGACGGCGTAAGGCGAACGTGGATAGAATGGCGTCGTTTCGCGCTGGGGAATTTCCTGGACCAGGCCATAAAGTTCCGACGTCGACGCCTGATAGAAGCGCGTCTTCTTTTCGAGCCCGAGGAAGCGGATCGCCTCCAATAGGCGAAGCGTGCCCAGACCGTCGACATCGGCGGTATATTCCGGCGCCTCGAAACTGACCGCGACGTGGCTCTGCGCGCCGAGGTTATAGACCTCGTCAGGCTGAATTTCCTGGATGATGCGCGTTAGATTGGACGTGTCGGACAGGTCGCCATAATGCAGCTTCAGGTCGGGCGACGCCGCATGGGGATCCTGATAGATGTGGTCGATACGCTGGGTATTGAACAGCGACGCGCGCCGCTTGATGCCATGAACCTCATAGCCCTTTTCCAACAGCAGCTCGGCCAGATACGAACCGTCCTGGCCCGTGATGCCGGTGATGAGTGCGACCTTCTTCCCGCTCAACGTTCTTCCCTTCGTATCTCGTGCGATCAGAGGCGCTTTCCTCGATCGGTCTCTCATCAAGGATGGCAACATATCATTCGCCCATCCCGCTCGAATAGCGGCAGCGATGCGATTAGCAACAATGGCGTGATCGGTCACATGACCGCGACATTGCCGCTTCCTATGGACGGCGCAAGAGCTGTACCTCGGAAACCTGTCCCGAAACATCGCTCGACTGGTTGCCTGCCTGTACCGTCAGCTCGAGATATTGGGCCGGACAGGTGGCGGGAATGTCGACGCGACCTTCAAAGCGGCCTTCAGCGACCGATCCGGGCAGGGGGACGCGGGCAAGCTCGGCTCCGCGGATGCAACGCACGACCCAATATCCCCGCGCGCCCGACGCAGGATCGATGCCTGTGGCGCGTCCCGACAGGGTGTAGGTTCCGGGCGGCAGAACCTGCGCTTGTTGCAGCACCACGCCGCCCGCCATGGGTGAGACGACATATTCAAAATCGCCAGGCTGCAATGTCGCGGTCACGCCCGCATCGTCGAGTACCGGCTTCCAGTCGAACAGGGATATCGATGTCCGAGCGGCGGTGAAGTGCGGGTCACGCGATTGCTGCCGGTTGGCGCCCGTCATTGCGGCATAATGCGCCCAGGCCAGATCATATTGCTGCTGATGGCTCAAGGCATCGATGACCATCGTATCGGCCGAGAGGGGCACCGCGACGTGTGCGCGGCGGGCCTTGCTCAACAGAGCGGCAGTGGCGACCGGATCGCCGTCCAGTGCCGCCTGGTTTAGGAAATCTTGCCCCCAGGGCGGCCGCTTCGCCAACAAGGCGAGCAACCCATCGGCGACTTTATCGTCGGCGATCGCTGCATTAAGGACCGGGTACAACAACGCGGGCGCAAAGCGCGATGTTCGGAGCGCGATGTCGTAGTTTTTCAGCACCCCCGGAATGTCGTTCCGGCTGACGGCATCCTCGATCGCCCATAATTGCGAGCGAAGATCGCGACGAGACAGCCGATTGGCATAGGCAAAGATCCGACGGGCCGCGCCGGTATCTCCGCGGAGCTGGGCGTTGATACCCAGCGTGGCAACAGCCGCCACCGCCGTCGGATCCTGAACCAGGGCCTGTCGGGCGATCCGGTCGGAACGCGCACGCGTTGCCTTGTCCACCTCCGCGCCGGAAAGCGCTTCCGACAATAAAGCCCCGATCCGTCCGTCATGCGACGAGAGCGAATAGGCCAGTTCGGGGCTGCTGCTCCGCAGCGTATAGCCCAGCGAATGCGTGACCGCCGCCCAGCCCAGGAAAAGCGCGCCGACGGCAATGCCACCCCGAATGCCCCAGTTGACAGGCGTCCGACGGGGCGCGGTACGATGGATCGGACGCATTTTCATCAGCTTGCGGCGTGATCTTCCTGGTTACGGCCATAGCCATAGCCATAGTCATAGCCACGGCCGTAATCCGCCTTGCTCGCCTCGAACTTCGTCAGAATGCCGCCGATGACATGAACGTTCGCGGTGGCCAGGCGACCAAGCGCGGTGCGGACCATGCTGGAACGGATACCGTGCGATTCCACCGCATAGACCGTGCCCTCGACACGGCTTGCGATCAGGGGCGCATCGGCCAAGCCCATTACCGGCGGAGAGTCGATGACGACGTGATCATATATCTCAAGCAGTCGTTCGAGTAGCATAGGCAATCGGTTGCCCGTCAGCAGTTCGGCCGCGTTGGGCGGGATCGGCCCGGCGGTCATCACATCGAACCCCAGTTCCGGCATCGGGAAAAGGAGCGGTGCGACGTCGTCCTGGCCGGCCAGGAAATTGCTCAACCCACGATCGTGACTGATGTTGGCGAGTTGGTGCACAGACGGCGAGCGCATGTCGCCGTCGACCAGTACCACCTTCTTGTGCGCGCGCGTGAGCATGGTTGCCAGCGCCAGCGCACTGGTCGATTTGCCTTCAGCAGGGCGGGTCGAGGTGATCGCCAGCGAGCGCGGCACGCCATGCTCGGTGGTAAAGGCCAGATTGGTCTGAATGGCCAGATAGGCATCGACCAATTCCGACTTGCGGTCGAGCAACGCCTCCTTGGGAGCAGTGTCGATCTTCGGCACCGAACCCAAGAGCGGCAGGTTGAGCCGCCGTTCCACTTCGGCCGGATCGGCGATCGCTTCGTCGATCTGCTCCAGCGCGAAGGCAAGCGCGGACCCTAGCCCCAGGCCGATCAGCATGGACAGCAGGAGGTTGAGCATCAGGCGAGGGCTGGAGGGATATTGCGGGATTTCCGCCGGATCGACGACGGAGACGTTGTTGATGCCGACCCCGCCGGCGACGCCGATTTCCTTGAACCGCTGCAGCAGCCCATCGTAGAGAGCGCGGTTGGTATCCACTTCCTGCTGATAGATATTGTATTGAATGCTGCGGCGACGCACATCCAGGAAGCTGGACTTGAGGCTTTCGACGCGCGAGCGAAGCGCATTTTCACGCTCCAGCGCCTGGCGATATTCGGCCTGAACCGAACCCGACACGCGGCCTTCTTCCCGCGCGATCGAACGGTCGAGCTGGTTGATCTGCGACTGAAGGGCACGGGCCTGCGGATAGCCCGGCTCGAACTGCACCATCAGGCGCTGATATTCCGCCGCCAGTTCCGCGCGACGCTGGCGCAGGTTGCTGATCGTCTGGTCGCGGAGCGCCTCGCTCGAGGTTCCTGATGCCCCACCGGCCTGGGACCGCGCCTGGGCGGCGATACGGTCGGCCGTTGCCTGTGACAGGGCACTGGTCAGAGCGGCCAGCTCGTCGGCCACGAGCGAGCGTTCCGACGTCGTGCCGTTGGCGGTCGTCTGCCCGGGCAGGTTGATGATGCGCTGGGCCGAGGCGTAGCCCACCAGCTGGCGCTGGGACTCGTCGAGGCGCTCCTTGGCCTGCGCGAGTTCACGCTGGAGCAGGTTGCGGCCATAGGATGTCGCCTGAACCTTGCGCTCCAGGTTCATCTGGATGAACGCATCGCTCCATGCATTGGCGACGCGCGCCGAAAAGGCCGGATCGGGGCTGATGAAACTGATCTGGACCAGGCGAGACAAGCGGGTCGGATTGATATTCAGGTTGCGACGCAACACCTCACCCGCCACGCGCAACCGCGTCGCACGGCCAGCGACCGCATAGCGGCCATTGACCTGCTGGAAATCCGGGCTTTTCTTGGCAGCGCCGAAACGCTCGAAGAAGGCGGGATCGTCGACCAGTCGCAACTGGGTCGCAACCCGTTCCGACAGCGACCGGGATTGGAGCAGACCATATTGGGTCTGATAAAATTCCTGGTCCGCCAGGCTCGTTTCGCGTTCGACACCCTGGAAATTGGTGACCTGATTGGACTCGCGCGAAATCTCGATGGTCGCCGTCGCCGTGTATTTCGGCGTCATCAGCAGCGTCGCGATCAAGCCCAGCAGGAGCGAGGCGACTGTCAGCCCGATGATCACGAAGCGCCAGCGATAGGCGATACGCAGAAGCTGACGCAGCAGGTGCATATTCTCACCGCCGGCGACATCCCGCATCTTGGGATCGGGAACGCCGGCCGGCGCGGTGCCACGCGGGTTGGTTATAACCAGATTCATCAAACGGCCCTTACTGCAGGACGGCGATCAGCGGCGCTGCGAGCAGCGGCGAGAGAGAGACAAAGTCGCGGAACAGACGACGTTGAGGCGAATCCCCAACGATGATGACATCGTTGGCATAAACGGGGGGATCGTCATAAGCACCGCGACGGATCGCGGCGATATTGTACAACCCCGCCATGCGGCGCGTACCGACGGTGCGCAGGATGACGACGTCTTCCTGGCGTGCAAACTCGTTAAGCCCCTTGGCCGACGCCACCACGCGCATCAAAGTCATCTGGTTGGTGACGGGGTACAGGCCGGGTTCCGAGACCTGTCCATCGATGGTCACCACCTGGCTGACCGAATTCTTGATGTTCACCGTCACCTGGGGATTGCGGACATACCGTCCACGCAGCGCGGCCTCGATCGCCGCGGCGACCTCGGCCGCGGTCTTGCCGCGAACGTCGATCGTGCCAGCCAGTGGCATCGCGATGCGCCCGCTGGCGTCGACCTGCATCTCGCGACCCAGATCGGGGATGCCAAAGACATCGACCTCGATCGTATCGAGCGGGCCGATCAGGGCCGGGCGGTCGGCAGCGGTCAGATCGCTGCGATCGGGTGGGGGCAGGATGCCGCTGCCTTCGACGACGGTCAATTGCCCATTGGAATGAATGGGTTCGGGAGCGCCACAACCGGTAAGCAGGATCGCGCAGCTAAGGGCGATGAAGGTCTTGCGCATACGCGATGAATTCCGCGAATTGATGGGAAATTAGCCGGGCTATAGATGTTCACTCTATCGGGGTAAAGCTGAACGCTGCACCGAACTTCCCCAATGAAGCCACAACGCCGCCAATATGATGATCATCATCATGATGGGCGTCCGGGATGGATAGTCGAACGCGCTGGCGACCCACATCAGCAGCAGGAGCCCAGACCCAAGCCTTCCGAGCAGAACGGCTTCATCGCGCGAACGACGCCACACCCGGACGCTGGCCCAGAGCCACCATCCAAAGGCCATCAGCAAGACAATCAACGCACCGACCCCACCGTCCAGCAACACCTCGAGCCAATCGTCATGGGCATGGTTAAAATAGGTGAGGCGCAGCAACGCCATCGGTTCATGGATGCGAAAGATCGGATCGAAACCGCCAAAGCCGCTGCCGACCGGGAAATATGTGCCGATCATCGACAGCACGGTCGGCAACCCGCGCACACGCATGTCGCTGCCCGCATCGACGGCAAAGATCCGATTGATCGCCACTGCCCGATCGGCTGCGACGCTGAGGAAGATGATGCCGGTGACAGCCGTGACGATCAGAACGATCAGAACGGGATAAAGCCAGCGCGGTCCGCGCCGGACGACCGCATGGAGATCGCGCCGTACCAGCGCCAATGCCCCGACAAGGGCTATTCCCGCGAGCAACAGGCCCCCGCGCGAACCGCTGGCCAGGATCGCCAGCAGGAACAGCAGCATCAAGGCACCGGCGATCGGCAGTTTCCAGCGCATGGCGCGTTCGGAACGTACCGCCCATACTGGTGCGATCATGCATCCCATCGCCAAGAAAAGGGCAAAGTGGTTGCGATTGGCGAAATTGCCGCTGGGCTGGCCGATCGTTTCGTTGACCAGCGGGTTGTCCAATCCCGTGCCGGAAAATTGCAGGACGGCGACAGGCGCCATGGCAACGACCATGACCAGTAGGGCATCGGGCAGATAGCGACGATCGCGTTCGTCCAGCATCAGGGCGAGGACTAGAACGACGCCTGGCACCAGCAAGGCATAAAGGGCATTCCAGGTCGCGCCCGGCACCATCGTCAACGGTCGCCAGGGCTGCGGGGCACCGGTGATCGCCGAGGCATCGAGGAGCAGGCCACGGCCGGGCAGCGAAGTCCAGATCGCCGGGGGCAATGGTATGAGTTGCAGCGCGACCAGCGCCACGATCGCCGCGAACAGCAAGACGACCGGACGCCCCTGGCGCCAGGCGGGAGCGGGCCCGAAGAGAACCGCCATGACCAGCGCCAGGGTCGCGACGCTGCGCACGACCACCTGACCCAAGACGTCGGGCCGAGACGCCCCTCCGGCCAGCCATAGCGTCGCCAGCATCAGGCACATTAGCGCGAAGATCGGATCGATCTGCAACCGGCGGCTTGTCGAACGGGATTTTTGCATGCTGGTCGTGTTCCTAGGCCGCGCGTCGAACCGGATCAATCCGCGAACAGGGCGAGCATCCGTCGCGCCACTTCGTCCCAATCGCGTGGGATCGCAGCGAGCTGGGTCGTCCAGTCTGGACGCCACGACGCGTCCAGACGCGCACGCAGCGTCTGGATCGCGGCCACCAATGCACCAGGATCGTTGGGATCGAAATAGATGGCGCCGTCGCCGCACAGCGCGTGCGCATAGGGGAGATCGGCGGCCAGAACCGGCAATCCCAGGAACATCGCCTCCACCAGCGGCAGACCATAGCTTTCCTGAAGCGAAGGAAACACGAGTGCATCGCAAGCGCGGTAGCGTGCGATCATCGCGTCGGGACCAAGTGTTCCGTGACGGACGATACGGGGATCGTTGCCGACCGCCGTGGCGTCGTCGGCGATGGTTAGGTCCAGCGAGGCAACGTCGCGGCAATCGGCCAGGGCCTGGCCCAGCAACGGGTGATTCTTATGGGGATAGGGCGATGCCGGAAAGAACAGCCGCAGCGGCGCCCCCGCCGCGCGCGCCGGTGGGGGGGCGGGGGGCGTTGCCAACAGCCATGCCGGTGCGGGCTGCGCGATGATCGTGATCCGGCCGGCCAGTTCGGGATAGGTGGTGAGCAATCCGTCGGCCATCGTCGTCGTCTGCACGACGACCTGGTCGATCCGCGCAAGATTGGCACGGAACAGGGCGCGACTGATCGCCGACTTCAGATTGGTGATCGTCGAGGCGCTGCGGCTGCCGGCCAGCAGGAACGGCGTCTGCACGAACACGACCTGTCGCCGTGTACCGTGACGATAGGGCAGGTCGCCGAGCACCAGCAGGTCGCCGCCTCGGGCGATCCGTCGCCCGGTGGTCATGCATTCGACCACGCGCGACAGGGC
This sequence comes from Sphingomonas sp. SORGH_AS_0789, assembly GCF_031453055.1. Taxonomy (NCBI): domain Bacteria; kingdom Pseudomonadati; phylum Pseudomonadota; class Alphaproteobacteria; order Sphingomonadales; family Sphingomonadaceae; genus Sphingomonas; species Sphingomonas sp. SORGH_AS_0789. Next base: position 102,410 of record NZ_JAVIYV010000002.1, on the reverse strand, counting down.
ATTGGGCAGGCGGCGCGCATAGTGATGGACGCGGACCGCGCTGGAACCCGTCGGCGCGTCGGCCGCGTCGCCGCGCGCAGGAAGCCAGACGGTGTCGAGCGAGGGCGTACCCACCCTTTGCAATGCGGGAAGCAGCGAGCACAGCAGTTGGGTCGCACCCAGACCCTGGATGTTGGTCGCCGCGACCGTGACCGAACGGGATATGGGGCTCATGCCGTGTACCAAGGGGCTGGGGGAGGGGCGGTGCCGGCGTGCGTGGCCGCGATGCAATCGCGCATATAGGCCCCCGCCACGATCGGTTGCAGCAAGTCGGCGAGCGGGGAGGTGCGGTCACGCCAGCCCTGCAAGCGGGCCGGATCCGCCGCGATCTTCGCAATCGAACGGGCCAGCGCTCCCGCATCTCCGGGCGGGAACGTGTCACCGCAGCCATTCTGCGCGACCATGGCGGCAGCGCCCACCATGTCCGATGCAAGAACTGGTACGCCTGCGCCGATCGCTTCGTTCACGACTACGGCCCAACCATCATACAGGCTGGGCACCACGAGCAGGTCGTGCCCAGCGAGCGCTGCTCCCACCGCACCGAAGGGCAGACGACCGCCATATCGCACCCGTTCTCCCTCAAGAGCCGTGCCTGCCGCCGGAGCACCGCCGTATAGCGTCAGCGTTGCCCCGCATGCGACCAGTTCGGGTCTGTCGAACGCAGCAACAAGGGAATCGACGCCTTTGCGCTCGATGAACGACCCGAGATAGGCGACCTTCAATCCGCCGCTCGCCATGGGCCGAGCTTGTGGGGCAGGATCCAGTGGTACAAAATAGCCGAACGGAAAGATCCGATCCGTCGCGATGCCCATGCGTCTATATTGCCGGACGCCCGCCGGGGAAATTGCAAACACGCCGCTCAGCCGCCCACGCAGCAACTGACCATAGAGTCCATAAAGGCGAGGCCGCAGGAAGGTCTTGACCCGTTCCTTCCACCGCGGCGCATCGGCTAGATATCCCGTCGCGACCGGGGAATAGGGCTCGGAAATGAGATAGGTTTCGAGCTTGTGCCACAATGCCAGTCCAAGCGCGACATTTTGGCGCGAACGCTCGAACGGGCTCCCGAAGATGTGGATGCTGTCGCGTTCTTCCCGCAGGATGGCCCGAATACGGGCCTGCCAGTCATGATCGGGCAGGATCTCGACCGGCACGACCGATGCGGCATCGGTCGTCCATCCCTGATCGCGGCGAACCGCGATATCGGGTGCGCAGGCGATGACGCGCAAGGAAGCCTGTGCCGCATCGGCCAGGCCCCGCAGCGTATGCGACTGGTGGGCGGTCAGCACGGGTTGCCAGCAGCAGATACGCATTATGCCGTCCCGCCGTAGAGGAAAGTGCTCAGCGTTCGCCCGACGGCATGATAGGAAAGATTCTCGGTCACGCGCCGTTGCCCTGCCATGGCCAGTTGAAGGACGGCCGCACGATCGGTCGCGGCCCGGCGGATGCAGGCCACCAGTTCGACGGGATCGGTGGTTTCCAGATACCAGGCCGCATCACCGAACACCGCTTTCACATCGCTGATGTCGGTGGCGATAAGCGCCAGTCCGTTTTCGGCGATCTCGACCGTCTTGGACGGAAATGTCGTTTCGGACACGCCACCGCCAACCGGCTTCAGCGACAGTCCGACATGCGCACGACCCAGCAACGCGGCATAGCCTGCGGCATCCAGCCGTCCATGGATCCGGACATCGGGACATGTGCCGTCTTCGAAACGGCGTAACGCGTCGATACCGGGGCCCGCTCCGGCGATCTCAAAGCGTAGCTGATCGAACACTGGATCGCGCAGTGCGCGCATCTGTTCCAGCGCCGCCTCGAACTGCGTCTGTCCGGTGTCCTGATTGATAAACCCGGCCAGCATGACGCACAGCGGCCCGTCCGCAAAACGTTCGGGGCGGATTGCCATGGGCTCGGGTACCGCACCGTAGCAGGTCTGGACCGGCCGAATGGGCGTTCCCTGCGCCAGGCGCGCGGTGGCCAGGATCGCGCCATGGGTCGCATGGCGCGCAAATGCCGCCGAGGCATCGGTCCCACGCCGCGAATAGGCGGCCTCGCTGGCCGAAAGCGGGCCATCCTCGATGTCGACCGATATGGCGGCGCGACGCAGCGTCAGCGCGTGCAACGCTGGCAGGTAAAGCGACATCTGATTGTAGAAGAGATGGCGCACCCCGCGCGAGCGATGCGCCACCCGCCAGGCGAACCAGGCGAGCCACAACGCACTGAGCAGCTGGGACGCGACGGGGACGTCCCACAATGGCCCGTAAACCACGGGTACACCATCGACCCGCGTTATGCCGCCGCGATGGAACCGGCCACCACGACCGGGACCGCGCGCCATGCTGACCACGATCGCGCGCACGCCCGCGGTCCTTAGCGCCCGGGCCATGGCGAGGATCTTGCGCGTCGCGGCCGGGCTGTCGGTGACGATCCTGCGCCGAACCCGCACGGCCTCGGGCAGGGCATTGGAATAGAAGAACAGGATACGTCGATCGCGGCGGTCCATCACTTATCCTTCCAGCACGCGCTTGACTTGAGCTGGAACACCCGCGGCAAGAACATTGGGGGGGAGGGGCCCGACGACGACCGCGCCCGCAGCAACGATGGTCCCCGCACCGATGGTTGCCCCACCCAGCATGGTGCAGCGGGCCCCGATCCAGCAGCCATCGCCGATCGTTATCGGCAACGCCTTTTCCGTGCCTGCCCGACGCGAGGCGGGGCCCAGGTCGTGGCTGCCGGTGACGAAGCTGACCTCATGACCGATGTCGCACCGCTCGCCGATCACGATCGGCGCAGCGGGATGCGAATAGAACACACCACGGGGACTGATCCAGCTTCCCCGACCTATCCTCACGCTTCCGCGCCCGTAGAACCAGCCATCGCCGCACACCCGCGCATCATCGGCCAGATCAATTCCCGCCGCGCGCAGCACCGCAAGGCGAATCCCGAACAGCCGGGTGGGCGGCAGCAGCCGCAAAAGGAACTGGACAAGATGAAGAAACATGGACGCCTCCGCCGTCAGCCCTGCGCGCCCGCCGTCTTGTTGCGCAGCGCATAGGCGAAGGCCAGCAGCGCGATCATCAACAGGAACTGGCCGGTATCGGAAAAGAACGGCAAAAACGGGATGAAGGCGGCGCTGATGATCATCAGGACATTCATCATGACGAAGGCGAAGTTTCCGCCAGCGCGTGTAATGCGCCAAATATATTGGCTGCTGAAGCCCTGTATGAACATCACCACGATGCAGCCGGTATAGCCGAAGTCCATGATGAAGCTGGACAGTGCCGTCGTCCAGCCAAATCCGATCACGCCGGCGCTCTGGATATAAAGCCGTTTGAGGTCGAGCGCGGCCGCGACGCTATGGCCGAAAATGGGCTCCAGCTGTCGCAGGAGAAAGGGGAAGGAGAAGATGCCATAGAAATGGCGGCCGAAATCGACCCGCATCGAGATGGCGAATAGCGGCGCGGTATGGGTGACGTACAGAATGAATTCGACGATCGTCGATTTCAGGAACGGAACATAGTCGAGCGCGGCGTCCAGTTTCGGAGACAGGTTGGCGTTGAACAAGCGGTACAAGGTAGCGTTGCGATCGCCCGCGCTGCCATCGCTGGAACGATTGAGCGTAATGAACAGCATGTAGAAGGCCCCGGCGCTCCCGATCGCCAGGCGGGTCGACAGACTCGACGCATTGCCCAAGCCGGCCGCGCGGCGACGGGAAGTGCGTGTCGCCTCCAGCGCAAGGCAGAAAAGAATGAGCTGGAGCACGGCATTGCGCCCGGCAAGCGACAACATGTTCAGAAAGATGCCGGATGCCATCGACATGTATAGCGCCGCGCGCCACGGCCCCATCTCGCTGCGGAAATAAATGCCCAGCCCAAGACACAGGAAGCACGCCCATGTGGTGACCGCCGCGATCCGCGCCCAGACCGTGGCCCCGGTCATGTCGATAACGTCGGCGCGCACCGCCGCTAGGTTGGACAGGTCGAGACCGCTGGTCACGATGTTCAGGGCGGTCATGATGATCGATATGGCCGCAATGGGCAGGCACCACGTACCGATCCGCCGCCAGCGAGCATAATCCGCCGCGAAATCGATCTGGACCAGACTTGCCGCACGCGGTTCTGCATAGCGATTGGGGCGTAGGTGGACCATGGCCGCACCGATGAGAAACGCACCGATCGAAGCCGCGATCACGAACAGATAATCATTTCCGGTGAAAACCAGATAGTCGTAGCTGACCATCCCGAAGGCGGTCGGAGCAAGGCACACCAGCCATGCGATCAGCAGCGAACGCACCGGCCCGCCCCAGCTCCACAAGAGAGCCAGCAGAGCGCCCAGGACGATGACCAGCAGCAGCAACACAGCCTTCAGCTCCGCTTTGCGATCATGGCGCGCAACATCTTGACCGAAGCGACCAGGGCATTGCCCAGGATCGGTATCCGCCTCGCCCGCGCGGCACCCTCCGATGCGGCGCTCAGCGAATAGCGGATGCGGCCATGCGCGCGTTCGGCCGCGGGATAGGTGCGGACATCGTCATTGTGACGCAGCGGGAATGTCAGCGTGCCCGAAGGCGTCCGGACGGCTGGGTTCAGCCGGTCATAGCCCGATGTGTGCGTGGCATCGCCGTCGAAGCCGATATTGGTGATCTGCGACACCCTCGGCACGATGCTCAACCATCCACGCTGCCAACAGGTCAGCATCCACTGGAAATCCCAGCAATCCGCCAGCCGCCCGTCATAGGTGACATCGAAAAGATGAGTCCAATAGTCGATAAACGCAGGGGTGGCACCGGGCAGGCGGGCCAGCTCGCCCCGATCGCGCCACGCCGGCCAGTCCACCATGTCGAGATCGACCTGCGACCATGCGCGGCGCCAGGTCGCCCAGCCCCAAATATCGGCATATTTGGAAAACCAGTAATCCCGGTCGGGTACGGGCGACGGCACGAATGCCGAACCGCAGATCTGCGCCACCCGTTCGTCATCGCGGAACCGCTCGAGCAGCTCATCGCAATATTGAAAGAAGCTTTCCGCAGGCAGGCAGTCGTCTTCGAGGATGATGCCTTCGCTTTCGTGCGAGAAGAACCAGTCGATGGCGCTGGCCGGTCCTTCGCGACATCCCACATTCCGTTCGCGGAACAGCGTCTTGACCTCGCATCCCCAGTCGATCGTCGCGGCCAGCGCCCGTACGGCGGCAATGTTGGCGACGTCGTCGGCACGCCCGGCGCGCGGTCCGTCGGAGGCGATATAGATCCTGGACGGACGGGCGCCTCGCAGTGCCTCGATCACCCGCTTCGTGGGTTCCGGGCGGTTGAAGGTTATCAGCAGTATCGCGCTTCGCATCAAGACGGCCTTCATCAGTCATGTCCGGCAAGGGGCCGCTGCCCCCGTGCCACAAGCGTTCTCGGTTCGCCAACCGCCTAGCGCCCGCTCCTCTTGGGTCAGCGCAGAATGAATGCCTTCGCCTGCAACAGGAACAAGGACCGGGTACGCCCGAACACCGCATTCAGCAATACGGCAGATACCGCCTGACTTGCCACTAGCGACATCGATGCCCCGACCAGGCCATAGCGCGGTATGAGCAGCAGGTTGAAGACGATCCCGACAATGGCTCCTGCCACGGCCTGATACAGGCCATAGCGAATATGGCCGGTATTGATGAACCACGGGTTCGCGCCGACCCCCATCGCCACGAATACCCCCGCCCACACCTGGATCGACAACGGTAGCGCAGCGGCGGCATAGGCCGGTCCGAAGAGGATATTCAGAATGAAACCCGAGAAGAGCGAGATGAAGAGCGCCGCAGGGACTGACATCAGGATCAACAGCCGCAGCAGGCGGCCGAGACTGCGTTCATATTGTTCCAGCGAGACCTGATATTGCTGGGTCAGGCTGGGCATCGCGGCCGCGATGATCGACACGGGCACGAAATACCAGAGTTCCGAAATCCGCGTCGCCACCGAATAGACGCCGAGATCGCGATCACCCAACAGGGATGCGATCGCGAATTGATCGACACGCATATAGATGCCGATGGTCAGCAGCCGCAGGGCGAGCGGAAAGCTTTCGCGCAGCAGGAAGCGCGACTCGTCCCGGTCCCATGCGCCAAGATCGAGTTCCAGGTCGTAACGCCGCCCCTGGAACCAGGCCAGCGTATACACGAACGCGATTTCCAGCGAGAAAAGTGCCGCAAAGGTTATGACGTCGAAATCCAGCATGACCGCCGCGACGCGGATCAGCCCGAAAACGCCGGTGCTGATCATCCGCATGGTCGAGATCGCACCGACCCGATTGAGCGACTGAAAGCGGCTTTCGACCGTGTCAAATGCCTGGGGAATGAAGGACAGGCCGTATGCAATCACCACGAGGAGCGTCGTGGAATCGCTGCCTCGCAGAATGAAGGCGAGGAGCGTCATCACGACCAGCGACACGATCGCCAGAAGCATTCGCAATCGCAAGGCCGTGGCGAGCACCACGGCGGGTGAACGCTCGGCCTTGGCGAATTCGCGCACCAGGATATCGGGCAAGCCGAAGGTCGCAAGCGGCATCACCATCGTCAGCAGCATCTGGCCAAGACTGAGCAGACCGAACCGGTCCGGTCCCAGGTGGCGGGCAATAAGAATGCCGACAACGAAACTGATGCCCAGCCTGAACACGCGGTCGGAGACCAGCCACCCGGCGTTGACTGCAACGATACGACGCCTGCTCAAGGGTATGCTCCATGCTTGCGTAGCGGGTCGTACCGCACGCCGGAAATTGTGGTTCGACAGGACGACATCGTTCAGGGGGTGCCCGGATTTGTGACGAAACGCGCGATGGTTCTCCGCGCGGCCGTTATCCGGGAATCGGCTGCATAGCCGGTAATATCGACCGCGCCGACATCGTCCCCGAGCCGGAAATCGATCGCCGCCTGGGACAGGCCGAATGTCTCGAACCGGATATCGTGGACATTCCAGGGCACAGACGGGACCGCCCAGGTCGATGCCATCAACACGGGTTGCCGGTTGCCGCTTCGATCATAGCCGAGCAGCGTCGTGCCATCGCCGACGACATAGTTGCCCCCGAAAGAATTGATCGAACGGAAATAGGACACATTGGCGGGCGCATCGAGGAAGTGGACGATGTTGTCGCGCCCGAAAACCTCAAAATGCGGTGCATTCCAGGTGACGGGGCCGTTGAAGACGGTGCCGTCGGGCCGATAGGTTGCCAGCCGCGACCCGTTCGCCTCGCCCGTGATGACCGTGCAGCCTTGCATCACATAGGCGGCCGATCCGGCGAACAGCAGCGGGGCCGCCATGGGGAAGGGGGCGTAGAATTCACAGTCCGCCATGACATTGTCGGTATTGGAACTGGCGACCGGGCGAAGCGTCGCGCGGGTGCGCACCGGAACGGCTTGAGGCCGGTTGGACGTCGCAAAGCAGCAATGGCGCGATGCCGTGTTGACATTCTCGAAGCGCGACATCGTCCAGGACGTACTTTCCGCCGCGATCGAGACGACCGAGGCGACGCGGTAATTGCCGCTGATCAGGACGTCGAAGAAGCGATTGCCGTTACAGTTTGGGCTGGCCTCGGTACGGCACAGATAGATGGCGGCCTGCGATTCATGGTCGGCCGACAGGAATTGGATCGACTGGACCATCATGTTGTTGCGTCCAGCGGCATTCAGCAGGACCGCCCCTGGTCCCGCCGGACGGATCGACGTGGCAAAGCGACCCTCACCGACGATCGAGAGCGCCTTGGAAAATTGCGCGGGATCACTGTTCGTCGCATCGATTTCGCTGACGGGATAGGCGCCACGCGGAAAGAACAGCGTCCCCCCGCTCGGTTGTGCCAGCACGGCGCGGACCGCGGCATTGATATACGGCGCCAGATCTTCGCCGCAGCGCTCGGCACGGATCGCGGCGTGGAGTCGTTCGGGAATAAAGTCCAGCACCGACGTCGCACTGGCGGCGAGCAGTTCCAACCAGGGACGGGACGCAGCCTTGCCGGACGTCCCGGGACCAGTCGCGGTCGAGGCCGAGACCGATCCGGCAAGCAGCCCGCCCAGTATCTGTCGCCGAACGAGTTCGCTCATGCGCCGGCCTGCGGGTCGGACAGGAGCGCGCGATATTGCGCGACGATGCGCGGCAAGGTGTATCGGGGTTCGAGCGCGCGACGCGCGTCCAAACCGCGGGCCGCTGCCTCGGCACGTCCATCCGGTCCGGCCAGGCGGCGGATCAGTGCCTCGAGGCCATCGGCATCGCCCGACGCAAGCTGCCACCCCGCGTCGTTCTCGACCACGGTGCGCGACAGTTCGGCATCGGCGTCGGCGATCGCGACGATCGGCACGCCAGCGGCCATCACATTGTACATGCGGCTCGGCACCGATACCCCGTTCATCGCGGGCTTGAACGCGATGACCGTCGCATCGGAACAGGCAAGCATCGCATTCAACCGTTCGCGCGGTTGCCGCGGCAGATAGCGCAGGTTCGCGCCCCCGCGCGCCGCGACCGTCCCCGCCTGCCCGCCATAGCCGACGAAAAGGAACACGACATGCGACAGGTCCTCGACACGCCGCGCGACGTCCAGAAGCAGTTCGACATCGTGGGTTCGACCAATATTGCCCGAAAACTGAATGACGAAGCGGTCAACCAGCCCATGTTCGATCGCAAAGGGATTCTCGGCGCGGGCGATGGGACGGATTTCGTCGACGTCGCCCCAATTTGGGATGATGGTCGTCGCCGCGCGACCATGGCCCGCAGCGACCTTGCGATCGATCAGCGACTGCATGTCGCGTCCGAGGACCACGATCCGGTCGAACCAGCCCAGCGTGCGATTAAAGAATGCCCCCGCGATGCGCCACGCGGTCCCGCTGGGCTTCATCATGCCCGTAGCCGCCAGCACTTCGGGATAGACGTCATGCACCAGCAGATAGCTGCGAACGCCGCGCAGCCGGGCGATCAACGCCAAGATGGGCGGCAAGGTAGGCGGGTTGGTGACGATCAGCATCCGGTCGCCGCGTCGTAACCGCACAAGGGCGAAGACGGAGGCGGCAACCGCCAGCGTCAACGCATTGACGGCCCGCAGTATGAGCCGATCCTTATTGAAATGGGTGGCGCGCATCCGGTGGATGACCGTCCCATGCCGCTCTTCGGTACGGACGACGGCGATGCCCCGTTCGCTATAGCTCGGCTTGCCGCAGATGACCTGCACATCGAACACATCGGCCAGGCCTTCGGCAATCTCGGTCAGGAAATAGCCAGTCGATGTCTGTTCGGGATAGTAGAGTTCGGACACGACCCACAGGCGTGGCTTAGGCATCGGCTCGCTCGCATCATTCGGTCAGAGGGGGGCGATCGCCGCAATATCACGATATAATCGCGACGACAGGCCATAGCGTATGGCGGCATTGTCCCTATCCGCCAACGCGCTGTCGGCGAAGAGGCGGCTGCCGATACCAGGGGCAAGGCGTTCGACCAGCCTGGTCACGGCCTGTCCGAGCGGCAGGCGGCGAAGTCCGGGGCGCACCTGAACGACGCCGGAATAGGTGAACGGGGACGGATCCGCCGCAAGCACCACATGGGTCTCCGGCGCGTCGATAAGCTGGAGCACCACCTGCGCCGAGAGGTCGACACCGATCATGGCGCGTCGCACATCGGCCGCTGGAACCGGCAAAATACCCAGGCGCGACCACAGGCCGATCAATTGTTCGAGCTTCCCTCGCGTCCGCCCGCCATAAACCAAGGGGAGGCGCAGAAGCGTCACGTCGAAATCGGGCGTCGCGAGATCGCGGAGTGCGCGATCCGCGGCGAGCTTGGACCGGCCATAATCCCCGGTCGGCCGCTCGGCGGTCGTCCGATCGATCGTCCGCGCCCCCCCATAGACCGAAAAAGAGGAAATATGGATCATGTGCCGCACACCGGCATCTCTTGCGGCGCGGGCGATCGCGAGCGGGGTGGTGACATTGACCTGCTCAAGGGTCGCCGCATCACCCTCGCTGGTGCCGACGCAGTTGACGACACATCGCCGGCCCGCAAAGCATGTCGGCGGGACATCGGCATAATCGGCAACAAGGATATCGTCGTCGCGACCTGTGGGCCTACGCGTGACGCATGCAGCCCGGTCACCCAGATGATCGGCAAGAAGGGCGGCAATCCGGCTGCCGCCACCAATCACCAAGATTTCCGCATTCGGCCTCATCCTCGCCGCTATAGGCGGACATTGGCGTAATAACAGCCCTTTCCCTGAACTGCGCGACCGAATATTGCGCGATGGGGATTAGGGGGCAGGAGCCATCGTGAAACGGACCATCGATCTAATTTTGGCAATCATGACGGCGATTGTTTTGATGCCGATCGCCTTGGTAATCGCGATTGCAGTCCGCTGGACGTCCGCTGGTCCGGCTCTCTACTGGTCCGATCGTGTCGGCCGGGACGGACGCATCTTCCGCATGCCCAAGTTTCGGACCATGCGTGTCGGTACGCCGGCGCTGGCCACCCATCTGATGAAGGACGCCCGTGCGGCTCTGACCCCGATTGGCGGTTTCCTACGCCGGACAAGCCTGGACGAAATCCCGCAACTGTGGAGCGTGCTTCGTGGAGACATGAGCTTTGTCGGGCCGCGTCCCGCCTTGTTCAATCAGGACGACCTGATCTCTTTGCGCGAGGAGGCCGGTGTCAACGCGCTGCGCCCCGGGATTACCGGATGGGCGCAGATCAACGGACGCGATGAACTGCCTATCCCGGTCAAGGTCGCCTATGACCGCGAATATCTGGAGCGGCACTCTCTGGTGATGGACATGACCATAATCCTGAAGACGGCCGCAAGGCTTCTGGGTGATAAAAGCGTTACACATTGATCGTTCAGGTGGAAATCGAACGAAGCTATATGTATTTGTTAGGATAATGTGACCGTGGCTGTATCGGTTTCCGAGCGTATTCTTGCCTTGCCGCGCCCCGCCAAGAAGCTAATCGTGCTGGCCGGTGACGCATTGCTCTGCGCCGCAAGTGTTCATATCGCTTATTATCTGCGGACGAACGAGTGGGCCCCGCTTTTCGGTCCCACGGCCTACGCGGTCGTCACCGCCATCTTGCTCGCCCTGCCGATCTTCATCGTCCTTGGGCTGTATCGTGCTATTTTCCGTTATACGGGCAATGCCGCGATGCTGACGATCACGAAAGCGGTGGCGATTTATTCGATCCCTTATTTCCTGATCTATACCTATATCGGCATTCCGGGCGTGCCACGAACGCTTGGGTTGTTGCAGCCGATCGTCTTGCTGTTGTTGGTCGTGGGATTTCGTGCGACCGCCGGTGGATGGCTGGGGTACAGCTATCGCAGCGGCGACGCCGGCCGAAGCATGGCCAAGAACATGCCGCGCGTGTTGATCTACGGCGCCGGTTTTTCGGGCAGACAGGTCGCATCGGCTCTTCAGCTCAGCGGCCAGGTCCATGTCCTCGGCTTTGTGGACGACGATCGTTCATTGTGGAAGGCGACCATCAACGGCCAGAGGGTCTATTCGCCGACCGAAATCGATCTCCTGCGTGATCGCAAGGGGGCGACCGACGTCCTGCTGGCCATCAACAAGGCAAGCCGTGCCCGCCGGAACGAGATCATCACCCAACTGAAACGGTCCGGCATGCACGTCCGCGCCGTTCCCGGCGTCGATCAGCTGGCAACCGGCAGCGTATCCTTCAGCGACCTCAAGGAGCTCGAGATCGAGGACCTGCTCGGTCGCGCTCCGATCCCGCCAGATCAGGGGCTTCTACAGCGGAACATCACCGGCAAGGTCGTGTTGGTGACGGGCGCTGGCGGGTCGATTGGCAGCGAGATCTGCCGACAGATCGCACGCCTGTCGCCGGAAATTCTTCTTATCGTCGATTCCAGCGAATATAATCTCTACGCGATCCACCAGGAATTGCTCCGCAGCATGGCTGCGGGCACGGCAAACGTCCATCACCTGGTTCCGTTGCTGGCGACCGTGCGCGATTACCGCAGGATCGATGAGATCATCGCGACGTGGCGGCCCTATACCATCTATCACGCTGCGGCTTATAAGCATGTGCCGCTGGTCGAGCATAATATTCTCGAAGGGCTTGCCAACAATGTTCTCGGCACGCTGAATGTCGCCACCGCGGCACGCGTGCATGGTGTCGCGAGCTTCGTTCTCATCAGCACGGACAAGGCGGTTCGGCCGACCAATGTGATGGGCGCGACGAAGCGACTTGCCGAAATCATCATCCAGGCGCTCCATGCCGATGGGACGGCCGGACAATTTTGCATGGTACGGTTCGGCAATGTCCTGGGATCGAGCGGGTCGGTTGTTCCACTGTTCCGCAGTCAGATTGCCGCGGGCGGACCCATCACGATTACCGATCCCGAGATTACACGCTATTTCATGACTATTCCCGAAGCCGCGCAGCTTGTGATCCAGGCCGGTGCGATGGCGCAGGGGGGCGATGTGTTCGTGCTCGATATGGGCGATCCAGTGCGGATCGTCGACCTTGCCCGTTCGATGATCGAGCTGTCCGGGCTGCGTGTCCGAGAGGAAGGGTCGGTCGATGGCGATATCGCCATCGAGTATGTCGGGCTGCGGCCGGGTGAAAAACTGTATGAGGAGTTGTTGATCGGCAACAGCCCCAGTCCTTCGGGGCATGCGCGCATCCTGCGTGCAAACGAACCCTTTATCGACTGGAACATATTGCGCGACGCAGTCGCGGAGCTTCAGCAGATGATCGAATGTGGAGACTCGGAGGCTGCACGCGAATTGCTACTGAAACTGGTCGTGGAGTTCAGCCCTACCAGTCCGCTCGTCGATTTCGTCACCCTTCGCCAGGAAGAGAACAAGGCCGGATTGCCCCCCTGTTGAGCGCCATGGCGAAAGTTGACCTTGCGACGGCCGACGCCGAACTCGCCATTCGCCGGTTCGGCGGTTGTCCCAGATGGCCGGATGCCGACCGGAAGATGGGCAGCTTTGTTTGCCGCGATCCAGACTGATCGAAACCAGTCTGGATCGCATTCGATCAAATCACAAAGAAATCATTGGCGGATAGTGTCGAATTGCCGTCGAAGATCGCGAACTGATATGCCGACCCCGATCCACTCCCATCGGCGTCGAACAAAAGTGCCCCTGTGGCAGGATTATAGATAATCCGATCGTCGGCATCGGACGCCGACGTCCCGACGGCAAAAGCGGACGCTGAAAGCGTGCCGACGTTCAATCCTTCGAAAATCTTGCGATCCAGTGCGACGCGGTCTTGACCGGATGTGAAGCCATAGATCGTATCGATATTGGAACGCCCGAGCGCGGTATCGAAAAGATAGGTGTCATTGCCTGATCCGCCGATAAGACCATCATTGCCGGCCCCGCCGACCAAGGTATCGTCGCCGTCAAAGCCCACCAGGACATCGTTGCCGGCCCCGCCGTTTAGGATGTTGGCACCGTTGTTGCCCCAGATTTCATTGGCAGAGTCGCTGCCGGTCAGCGCGATCGCTGCAGTTCCGCCGATCCATCCGGTGGTGAGCAGTTCGACGTCCGCATCGGCGTTCAGCTTATAGTCGAAGCCGGCAGCAACGGTATCATAACCTTCACCCGCCCGCTCAACCACCGTATCGCCCGCATCATCGACATATATGGTGTCATTGCCCAGGCCGCCGATCGCGACATCGGCGCCCTCGCCACCGAATATCGCGTCGTTGCCGGCCCCGCCGATCAGCGTGTCGCTGCCACCGAAGCCGAACAGGGCATCGTCGCCATCGTCCCCGCTCAGGACGTTGGACCCGTTATTGCCCCATATCTGATTGGCGAGTTCATTGCCGGTCAGGTTGATGGCGGCCGTGCCGTCGATCCAGCCGGTCGTGAGCAGTTCCACCGAGGCGCCCGCGTTCAGGATATAGCTGACGCTCGCCGCGACCGTGTCATAGCCCTGGCCGACGCTTTCATAGACGGTGTCACCCGCATCGACGAAATAGGTGTCATTGCCCGTTCCGCCGATAAGACCATCATTGCCGGCCCCGCCGACCAGGGTGTCGTCGCCGTCAAAGCCCAGCAGGACATCGTTGCCGGCTCCACCGTTCAGGATGTTGGCACCATTGTTGCCCCAGATTTCATTGGCAGAGTCGCTGCCGGTCAGCGCGATCGCTGCAGTTCCGCCGATCCATCCGGTGGTGAGCAGTTCGACGTCCGCATCGGCGTTCAGCTTATAGTCGAAGCCGGCAGCAACGGTATCATAACCTTCACCCGCCCGCTCAACCACCGTATCGCCCGCATCATCGACATATATGGTGTCATTGCCCAGGCCGCCGATCGCGACATCGGCGCCCTCGCCACCGAATATCGCGTCGTTGCCGGCCCCGCCGATCAGCGTGTCGCTGCCACCGAAGCCGAACAGGGCATCGTCGCCATCGTCCCCGCTCAGGACGTTGGACCCGTTATTGCCCCATATCTGATTGGCGAGTTCATTGCCGGTCAGGTTGATGGCGGCCGTGCCGTCGATCCAGCCGGTCGTGAGCAGTTCCACCGAGGCGCCCGCGTTCAGGATATAGCTGACGCTCGCCGCGACCGTGTCATAGCCCTGGCCGACGCTTTCATAGACGGTGTCACCCGCATCGACGAAATAGGTGTCATTGCCCGTTCCGCCGATAAGACCATCATTGCCGGCCCCGCCGACCAAGGTGTCGTCGCCGTCAAAGCCATAAATGCTGTCGCTGCCGTCTGTCCCGGTCAACCTATCGCTATTCGACGTTCCTAAAAATGCGACGCCAAGCGCTGCGAAGCCCTCGAAATTGGCGGCGACGAGCTGCGATGCCGTGACATTCTCGAGCACGGCGAGGGTGGCGTAGTTCGCCCCGCTGGTCGTCCCGTTGCGATCGATCTGGAGCAGCGTGTCCGCGCCCGACTGCACCAGGCGTGCATAGCCGCTGCTGCCGAAGGGGTTGCTGCTGCCGTCCCAGCCGGCCAGCGTCGTGTTGAGATAGCTTGCCCAGTCTAAACTGTCGCCCGCCGCGCCGGCCGCGAAGTCGGTGATCCTGAGCAGCCCCGACGTGGCATAGGTCAGGCTGGATTCCAGCGTGACCACGTCGCGTCCGCTGCCCAGCGTCAGCCGGATGCCATCCGACTGGATGGTCAGCAACCGAATGCTATCATCGCCATCACCAAGATCGGCGGTCAGCGTGCCCGACCGGTAATTCTGATAGACGAGCTGGTCGTTGCCGGTCCCGCCCTCGATCCGCAGATTCTCGGTCGTGCCGTTGTCGCTGCGGCTGATGAAGATATAATCGGCACCGGCCCCGCCGCGCAGCGTGTCCGAGCCCCCGGCATCGTTGATCCGGTCATCGCCGTCGCCACCGTCGATCACATCGTCGCCGGTCCCGCCCTCGATCGCGTCATTGCCCGCACCGGCATCGATCGTGTCGTTGCCGGCCTTGCCGTCGATCGTGTCATTGCCGCCCAGACCGTAAATCGTGTCGGCGCCGCCAGTGCCTGTCAGCGTATCCGCATTCGCGGTTCCGGTCAGGGTCTGGCCCTGCAGAGGGCTGCCGTCCGGCGCGAAGCCCCCGAAATTGGCGGCGACGAGCTGCGATGCCGTGACATTCTCGAGCACGGCGAGGGTGGCGTAGTTCGCCCCGCTGGTCGTCCCGTTGCGATCGATCTGGAGCAGCGTGTCCGCGCCCGACTGCACCAGGCGTGCATAGCCGCTGCTGCCGAAGGGGTTGCTGCTGCCGTCCCAGCCGGCCAGCGTCGTGTTGAGATAGCTTGCCCAGTCTAAACTGTCGCCCGCCGCGCCGGCCGCGAAGTCGGTGATCCTGAGCAGCCCCGACGTGGCATAGGTCAGGCTGGATTCCAGCGTGACCACGTCGCGTCCGCTGCCCAGCGTCAGCCGGATGCCATCCGACTGGATGGTCAGCAACCGAATGCTATCATCGCCATCACCAAGATCGGCGGTCAGCGTGCCCGACCGGTAATTCTGATAGACGAGCTGGTCGTTGCCGGTCCCGCCCTCGATCCGCAGATTCTCGGTCGTGCCGTTGTCGCTGCGGCTGATGAAGATATAATCGGCACCGGCCCCGCCGCGCAGCGTGTCCGAGCCCCCGGCATCGTTGATCCGGTCATCGCCGTCGCCACCGTCGATCACATCGTCGCCGGTCCCGCCCTCGATCGCGTCATTGCCCGCACCGGCATCGATCGTGTCGTTGCCGGCCTTGCCGTCGATCGTGTCATTGCCGCCCAGACCGTAAATCGTGTCGGCGCCGCCAGTGCCTGTCAGCGTATCCGCATTCGCGGTTCCGGTCAGGGTCTGGCCCTGCAGAGGGCTGCCGTCCGGCGCGAAGCCCCCGAAATTGGCGGCGACGAGCTGCGATGCCGTGACATTCTCGAGCACGGCGAGGGTGGCGTAGTTCGCCCCGCTGGTCGTCCCGTTGCGATCGATCTGGAGCAGCGTGTCCGCGCCCGACTGCACCAGGCGTGCATAGCCGCTGCTGCCGAAGGGGTTGCTGCTGCCGTCCCAGCCGGCCAGCGTCGTGTTGAGATAGCTTGCCCAGTCTAAACTGTCGCCCGCCGCGCCGGCCGCGAAGTCGGTGATCCTGAGCAGCCCCGACGTGGCATAGGTCAGGCTGGATTCCAGCGTGACCACGTCGCGTCCGCTGCCCAGCGTCAGCCGGATGCCATCCGACTGGATGGTCAGCAACCGAATGCTATCATCGCCATCACCAAGATCGGCGGTCAGCGTGCCCGACCGGTAATTCTGATAGACGAGCTGGTCGTTGCCGGTCCCGCCCTCGATCCGCAGATTCTCGGTCGTGCCGTTGTCGCTGCGGCTGATGAAGATATAATCGGCACCGGCCCCGCCGCGCAGCGTGTCCGAGCCCCCGGCATCGTTGATCCGGTCATCGCCGTCGCCACCGTCGATCACATCGTCGCCGGTCCCGCCCTCGATCGCGTCATTGCCCGCACCGGCATCGATCGTGTCGTTGCCGGCCTTGCCATCGATCGTGTCATTGCCGCCCAGACCGTAAATCGTGTCGGCATCAGAAGAACCGTCCAGGATATCTGCGCCAGCTGTCCCGCTCAGTATCGGCATACCAGTCCTCAACATATTTTGCTGCCCCGGCAGAATGCAAGGCTATGGCCATATAGTTCATACTTGTTTTGGAACGGCAATATCTTATCAGTCCTATGAGTTGCCCCCTTCTGAGTGGTCCATCGACTATGGCAGTCTGGATCGAGGTGACCTGAGCCCTCCGGACTGGTCCATTCTTTGTGAGAAATTCCCGGTTAGGGTTGGTAGATGCCGGACGAGGGAATCCGCCGATGAAGAAGTCGAGGTTCAGCGAGCAGCAGATAGCGTTCATCCTCAAGCAGGCCGAGGATGGAACAACCATCGAGGAGGTTTGCCGGAAGGCCGGCATATCAATCCAGGCCTACTATCGATGACGTAGGTGTTCAGTCCCGGCACCTGGTGGATCGGGTTGACGATGAACCGATCTGGCTCTGACGTCCAGATCTTGGCAATGTGTTCGTAGGGTGTGAGACCGCTGAGGGTCTTGAGTCGACGGGCAAAGTTGTACGCGGCCATGAAGTCGGCGAGGTGTGTCCGCGGTTGGTCGTGGCTCTCGTAATGGAAGCGTTTGACGGTCGCTCCCTTGATGGTCCGGTTCATCCGCTCGACCTGACCGTTCATCCACGGGTGGTTGGGTTTCGTGAGCCGGTGCTCGATGTCGTTTGCTTCGCAGATCATGTCGAAACGCATCTGACGCGACCAGGCGGTGTTCCGGTTGCGGGGCTGATCGGCGAACTGGATGCCATTGTCGGTCAAGATGGTGTGGATGCGGTAGGGGACGGCTGTCAGCAGGTGCTCGAGGAACTCCCGTGCCGTCCGGCGATCAGCTTTGTCGACCAGTTGTGTGACCACGAATTTGCTCGTGCGGTCTATGCCGACGAACAGGTAGAGCTTGCCTTCGGCGGTCTGTACCTCGGCGATATCGATGTAGAAGAAGCCTGTCGGGTAGCGCTTGAAGCGCTGCTGCTTTGGCTTGTCACCCTCGATGTCCGGCAGGTGGGAGATGCCGCGCCGCTGGAGGCAACGGTGCAGCGCATAGAGGCAGTCGTCGAGCGGCAGCAACGTGTGGCGTCGAAACGCCACAACCATTGCCTCCTCCGCCTCGCTCAGTGTCATTGAATGAGGGGCCTTCGGCCGGTCTTCATATCCTCGACCGTCGCACGCTTGCGCCACTTCGCGACCATCTTCGGGTTGATCCCCAGCTCACGGCACAACGTCGAGAGCGAAGCTTGTGATCGCTGTATTGCTGCTCGGACGGCGTGCGTGGTCGTGGCGGACCCATGACGTACCTGTCCCATACGGCTTCCTTCCATCCCAACGAAAGGATCGCACCATCAAACCGTGGGATCAAACACCTAAGCCGCCACCCTGAACGCCATCTGCTACGAACATCAGGTCCAGTTCGGGTTCGCCATCGAGGGTTAGCAGGCTGCTGAAAAATGCCATGGCTCGGCGATGGAGGTGGTTTGGTCGCCATTGTCGTAGGCGATCTCGCCTTCGAGGCTGCCGTCCTCGCACAGGTCAGCCCAGCCGTTGCCCTGGATCTGGTCACCTTCGTCGCTGCCGTTCCAGTCGAACTCGATGCCGCTGGTGGTGAAGCCGGCGTTCACCGCCGCGGTGAGCGCGCCGCAGGCCATCTCGCCGGTGCCGTCTGGATCGATGCGAAGAAAGGCAGGCCCGCACAGGTCGAGATGCTCTCGCGGCCATGCCGCGGCCTCGACGATCCGCCATCTGCCAGCCAGCGCGGCTGTGACGGTCATGATCCCGTCTCCAGCAGCCGGGGCAGCCGGATGAGATTGTATGCCGCAACGCTGAGCGTGAAGGCGAAGCGGACCCGCGCCAGTCCGCGAAAGCGTGTCTTTCCCTGTCCGGCAGCGGACTTTACCCAGCCGAACACCTCCTCGATCCGTTTGCGGATGCGCTGACTGGCGGCGTAGCCGGCGTGCCGGGTGGTGCGCCCGTCGATCGCCGAGCGCCGGCCGCTGGTGTTCTGCGCGACGTGCGGTGTCACGCACCGGTCGCGCAGGTCCGACACGAACTCTCGCGTGTCATAGGCCCGGTCCGCGCCCAGCGTGATGCGTTGCCCTTCGGGCCGGGCAAGGTCATCGACCATCGCCACCGCGGTCAGCCGCTCGGCGAACCCTGCCGCGCGCGTGGCTTCGGTGTCGACCACCAGTCCGTGCCGGTTCTCCATCAGCACATGGCCCATGTAGCACAGCCTGGCACCCGTGCCCGCGCTCTTGCGGTACAGCCGGGCGTCGGGATCGGTGAGCGAGGCGTGCGTATCGTTGCTGCGCTTCGTTCCCCGGAAATCAACCTCGGCGTTGCGCCCGCCCGGACCGTCGCCAGATGGGCCTTCGTCACCGGCATCCTCCTTCGGACGGAAGCTCTTCATGCTGCACCATGCCTCGATCAGCGTGCCGTCGACCGAGAAATGGTCGCTCGACAGCAGCCGCCGGATCTGCGGCAGGGCCAGGATCGAGGACAGGAAGCGAGCCGCGATCTCACCATCCAGCAGTCGTTCGCGGTTCTTCGAGAAGGTGGAGGCATCCCATACGCGGTCATCCACGCCCAGCCCCACGAACCAGCGGAACGACAGATCGAAGTCCAGCCGCTCCATCATCTGCCGTTCCGAGCGGATGCCGTGGAAAAACTGCAACAACAGCGCGCGCAGCAGCTTCTCCGGGGCGATCGACGGTCGCCCGATCCGCGCGTACGCCGCTTCCAGATCAGAGCCGATGCCCGCAAGGCCCGCGTTCACCACCTCGCGGATCTTCCGCAACGGGTGACCCGCCGGCATCCGCCGCTCCAGATCGACGTACGAGAACAATTCTCCCGACCGCGCATCCCCGCCCCGCATCCACTCGCCCTCATCGCCTCATCGCCTCATCCGCGATGAATCATCTCCAGCCGTCCAAGCCAAGCCTTTTTCAGCAGCCTGTTAGACTGTAAAATCCGCACAAGGTGCCGTCGCGTTCAGCGATATAGAAAACATCTCGCTCGATCTGCGAGGGTGTAACCACATATCCGTCCAGAATACTTGCATACTTGCTGCAATAAGCGGCCGAACCATGCATCATATTGGTAAGTGTTTCCGCATCATCGGGCACGGCAGGGCGGATCGTAATCACGGCTGCTACTTATCACCGAGTCGCCGTCCCAACAATTGAACGCGATGCGAGCACGGCTACGTTCTCGATTGGGAAGGTCGGCTGAAAACAGACGAGCTAAGCGAGCGGTGGAGCGCGCCTCAGCGGCCGGCTTTGCCGAAACTGCCCGGCCGACATGGGAAAACGGGAAAGCTGGAAACGCCTATCTGACGTGCTCGCCCAGACCGCGCGCGATCAGTTCATCGTTCGACAGCCGCAGCTCGCGCTTCAGCTTTGGGGTGCATAACCGGCGCCTGTCCAACTTCGCGGCATCCGGTTGTAGGGAAGGGGCGAAGATCGTGAAGGATCCGGAGCTGCGCGCCGGCTCGTTATTGTTCCGCTTCCGGTGGTGCGGCCTCACCTCCTGCATGGCCTGCGCCATGGCGAGCGCGGCCCTCAGGCGCTTGCTGTCGACGATCTCGGCCTGGTTCACCTGCCGCATCTTGTCGAAGACCGCGTAGGGGAGGGCGCGGTGGTTGTGCCGCACCTCGACACGACCGTCGGTATATCCGCAGATCTGGACGCGCTTGCCGGCGAGCGATCGGGCCGCAGGCGTCGGGTCGAGAATGAAGATCGCCTTGTTGAAATGGATCGGCAGCGATTTGGTGACCGTTCGCTCCTCGCGCCAGACCATTTCGGCATCGACGGCGTCACGCGGGGCGAGGGGGCGATGCGTATCGAGGGTGACCCGGGGAGGGCGGGCAAACCGCTTATTGTGCCGTGCCGGGTACGTTGGGAGGAAGGCGTTGGCGTGTTTGATTGACGAGGCACCTTCAAGCCGCATCGCCTTGACCAGTCGATCTTGCAACATCCCGTTGGCACGCTCGACGCGGCCCTTCGCCTGCGGCGAGTTAGCGCAGATGATCCCGATATCGAGCCTGTCGAACGCGCGGCCGAGATGGGTCATCCCGTCGCCATCGGCCGTGGCGTTGTTGTTGCGGAAGGCGCTGTGCTTTTTCGAATAGAATGCGACCGGCTTGCCGCGCCGCTTCAGATACGCCGTCATCGCGCGCATGTACGAGAAGGTGCTTTCGGTCTCCGCCATCTCGAGGTGCATCAATTCGCTGGTCGCATCGTCGATGTAGACCCGAAGGGTGCAGCGCGGACCGCGTCCCTCGAACCAGTCATGGTCCGAGCCGTCGACCTGGACGAGTTCGCCACGTCGGTCGCGGCCATGTCGCATTTGATGGAGTTGGGCGCGCTTTGCCCGCTTGGCGGTCCACACACCTGCTTCCATCATCATGGGGCGGAGCGCCATCATGATGATGGAGATGCCGTGCCGCTCGGCAAGATACTCTGCCGCCAGCGTCGGACCGAAATCGGCGTAGCGCTCCCGGACGATGGTGATGACGCGCTCGCGGAAGGCATCGCTGAACCGTCGGTTGCTCGGTCGTCCGCGCTTGCGTGAGATCATACCGGAGGGACCTTCGTCGCGCAGTCGCGCGAGCAGTTTGAACACTTGGCTGCGTTCGAGGCCGAGCACCGCCATGGCATCCATCACGCGCAACTCACCGCGCTGTACCCGCATCAGCGTGTCGAACCGCGATATCTCGCCTGCGCTCATCGTCATCACCGTCATTGTGCGGCTGCCTCCAAAAATGGAGGTGACGATGACACCCGAAGCCTGCCGGCGAGGTTACCGTCTCGCTTCTAAATTGCAGAAGGGACTCATTTCCAAGTTGCATTTACAACAGCTATAGATCCTATGGTATGATAATATTTGTTATGTTAAAATTAAACGGCTTTTTGGCTTAGAATTTCAGTCGTGTTTTGAACGCATATGACGCCGTTGTCGCCGCCGAGATGGTCGTGAAAAAATCGCTCGTTGCGGGATAGCCCTCGCTTAGAAATGTGCGGATACGATCGGGGTGTTTCACAAATACACTCCCTTCGAACGCCGCGCCTCAGTTTTGTAGATGACGGTGCAGTCACAGGTGATCTCTACAGACGTCTCCCGGCGGCAGGGCGTCAACATACGCCGTTATGCGATTATCTGCGATTATCTGCGATTATCTGCGATTATCTGCGATTATCTGCGATTATCTGCGATTATCTGCGATTATCTGCGATTATCTGCGATTATCTGCGATTATCTGCGATTATCTGCGATTATCTGCGATTATCTGCGATTATCTGCGATTATCTGCGATTATCTGCGATTATCTGCGATTATCTGCGATTATCTTCTAAGCGGGCGCAATTCTGCGCCATCTTCGCATATCGTCGCATACGTGGAGATAGCAAGATAGGTGTTGTAGCCATACACGCTCACGCGCGTACGCCTACAACACGATCCTTACTCGCCTGCGGCTCGACGTCATTTTGCTCTGCGAGGCGGACGGACGCTGCCGCGTTTGACAGGGTGCATGGAGTTTTTGGGGGATGGCATCAGGCACCAAAACTGGGCGAGCAACCAGGCCGAGAGGTCCACGTATCGATGTGTGGGTGACGGAGGGCGAACTAGCCGAATTGGCGGACCGCGCCGATCAGGTAGGCATGTCCCGCTCTGCCTATCTTCGAACAGTTGGCCTCAATCATAAGATCAGGTCAGTGTACGACCTTCAGGCCGTCAGGGACATGGGGAAGGTCAATGAGCTGCTGCCGGTTTCGCGGACACGAGGTTAAGCTACCTGCGCTTGCCGCTCGAAGTCCATGGGGCTGAGATAGCCCAGCGTCGAGTGGCGGCGCGTCGGATTGTAGAAGCGCTCGATGTAATCGAACACATCGGCCTTAGCGTGATTGCGCGAGCGGTAGGTTTTGCGCCCGATCCGCTCGGTCTTCAGCGATGAGAAGAAGCTCTCCATGGCGGCATTGTCCCAGACGTTGCCCGACCGGCTCATCGAGCAGGTCACACCATTGTCAGTCATCAGCCGCTGGAACTTCTCACTCGTATATTGGGCGGATTCAACCGGTCGTCGCAACGCCGTAATGTTTGATCTTTGCGAGGCATTGGTCAAGCGCCTCGGCCGGTGTTCTCCAGCCAAGCGTCTTGCGTGGTCGATCATTGAGGGTCGCTGCAACCGCCGCGAGCGTATCGGCGCTATGTGCACTGAGGTCGGTGCCCTTGGGGAAGTACTGGCGCAGTAACCCGTTGGTGTTCTCATTGGTGCCGCGTTGCCAGGGGCTTTGGGGGTCACAGAAATAGACCTGCACGCCTGCATCGATCTTGAGACGGGCGTGCTGCGCCATCTCCGCGCCCTGATCCCAGGTGAGCGAGCGGCGCAACTCCCTGGGCAAGGTGGTGATGGTACGGGTAATGGCATCCCGCACGGCCTCGGCGCCATGCCCAGCCAGCGCCGGTCCGTTTTTGATACGCGGCTTGGCGTCGTGACCATCCATACGGGGCAGATGGAGCAGCATCGTGAAACGCGTCGACCGTTCGACCAGCGTCCCGATCGCCGAGCTGCCGACCCCGAGGATGAGGTCGCCTTCCCAATGGCCCGGCACCGCACGGTCATCGGCTTCGGCGGGCCGTTCGCTGATCATGATCTCCGGCGTCACGAAGCCCTTGCCGCGCTGACCAACCCGCGCCCGTGGCACGCGGAGAGCCCGGCCGCTGCGCAGGCATGCGGTGAGGTCACGGCGCAGGGCGCCGCGGGCTTGCACGAACAGCGCCTGGTAGATGGCTTCGTGGCTGATGCGCATGCTGTCGTCGTCCGGAAAGTCGATGGGCAGACGACCGGCAATCTGCTCCGGGCTCCATGCCGTTGACCAGCGCCGGTTCTGGCGCCGTCCATGTCGCCGCCCTTTCCATGATGCCACCGTCGGGCCGATGACAGACGGGCCACCGGGTCTGGCAACGACGCCGCTCAACCGATCTTCCACCCAGCGCCTCAGCCCTTCATTGGCTGCAAGCTTGGCGACCTTGGGACGGCGTGCCGCCCGCTCGGCATGCCACTGGGCCGTCGTCGCACGATAGTCGAAATTGCCGCTGCGCGTCGCGGCATTGCGCCGGATCTCGCGCGAGATGGTCGAGGCAGCACGGCCGAGCCGGCGGGCTATCTCACAGACGCCATGCCCTTGAACCAGCAACAGCGCGATCTCCTCGCGTTCCGCCAGCGACAGGTATCTGCCCGATAAGGGCTTCGCCGATGGCCTGAACGCTGCCGGTGGCATCCCGCCTGCCTCCCGAAACCAGCGGCTGCCAACCGGTTGTGACGCTCCTGCCTTCACCGCTGCCGCCTCGCTGCTCATCCCGGCAGCTACATACCGCCAGAACAGTTCACGCTCTTCCCGATTGGCGACTGGCGGCCGTCCCGGAGACCGCAACTGTGACCGTGTGCACCGGTCCGAACGCCGCTTCTTTATATCCATCGTCCGCCTCCATTTTCGAAGCGTTGCGACGACCGGTTGAATCCGCCTTGGCTGCCCTGGTCTGAATGGTGCAGCAGGGCATCCGGCTTTCCGCGCCGCCAGATCGCCATCATCAGTGCGTCGGTGACGAGCTGCGCGGTCATGCTGTCGTTCATCGACCATCCGACCACACGCCTGGAGAACAGGTCGATGACGACAGCGACGTAGAGCCATCCTTCGGCGGTCCAGATGTAGGTGAAGTCGGCGATCCACCTCTGGTTCGGCGCCTCGGCCGTGAACTGGCGGTCGAGGATGTTGTCGGCGATGACGGACCGCAGACCATCGTCTTTGGGCAAGCCACGACGTCGCGGACGCGCCCTCAGGCCCTGCACACGCATCAGCCGTTCGATGCGATGCAGGCCACATGAGAGGCCTTCGGCCAGAAGGTCGTGCCAGACGCGGCGTGCACCGTACGTGCGATAGCTGGAGATGAAGCTGGCGCGGATCCAGGCGCCGAACTCCTCGTCGCTGCGGGCGCGCGCACTGGGTGCCCGAACCAGCCAGGCGTGAAAGCCGCTGCGCGAAACTCCGAGCGCTTCGCAGATCCACGATACCGGCCAGATCCCTCGGTGCTTCGCTACGAACTCGAACCTCATATCGAGTCCCTGGCGAAGTAGGCCGCCGCTTTTTTTAGGATGTCGCGCTCCGCCTTCATCCGGGCCAACTCCCGGCGCAGCCGCTCAATCTCCTGCTGCTCGGGCTTCATCACCCCGTGACCGGGAAACGCCGATCCCGGGTCCGCTGCCTGCTCACGCACCCACTTGCGCAGCACGTTCTCGTGCAGGTCCAGATCGCGGGCGGCTTGCGATACCGACACCCCGCGCTCCCGAACCAGCTTCACCGCCTCCAGCTTGAACTCACGACTGAACTTCCGTCGTTGCATGCACACCCTCCGGTCTCAAAAACACCTTATCTCGGTGTCCACGAAACCGGCAGCAGCTCAGACAGGCGCACAGCGTGGGAGTTCCTCGAACACCTGCTGAAGGCCGTGCCTTATCGCATCCACACGATCCTAACCGACAATGGCATTCAGTTCGCCGAGCAGCCGCGCAACCGCAACACCGCCTGGTCCCGCCAAATGCGCTTCGACATGATCTGCGAGGCCAACGACATCGAGCACCGGCTCACCAAACCGAACCATCCTTGGACCAACGGACAGGTCGAGAGGATGAACCGCACCATCAAGGAAGCGACCGTCAAACGCTTCCACTACGAGAGCCTCGACCAGCTCCGAACACACCTCGCCGACTTCATGGCCGCCTACAACTTCGCCCGCCGGCTCAAGACGCTCAACGGGCTTACGCCTTACGAATACATCGCCAAGATCTGGACGTCAGAGCCAGACCGGTTCATCGTCGACCCGATCCACCAGATGCCGGGACTGAACACCTAATTTGCTCTGTGCACGCGGAGCGAACAGGAGCGGCGGTGTGTAGCGCCGGAAGTCGAAGATACGCTGCGCGAGGTGATCGCGCCCAAGCCTGACCTGGCCAAAGCCTATTCGGTCACCTTCGGCAACGCTACGCTGGAAGGTCGTGCTCCATGGGGTGGTGTAGCTGAGGAGTGGTCATCGAAGATTTTCGGATCGGTTCGGGTTGCGACATCTAACCAACGGAGACCCTGATGACCGACGATACGATGAGCGTTTAAGCGCTTTTGCGAAAGAGCGCGGACGCAGATTTCCTGCGCAAGATGATAGGCTTTGCCGCACAGCGTTGGATGGAGCTAGAGGTCGGCGGGCAAACTGGCGCTGGCTGATAGGCCGCTGGGTGGAGGCAAAGGCGGGAAGCGATGCCTGCTCACGGAAAGGCTATTTCGGCTTCATCAAAGGCGGTGTCGCAGACTTTGGCGACGGTGCAAGCTTTCGCTGGACGATATAGGGCCGCCGGGTCAGCTTGATTGGTGCGAGCGGCAGTTGGTCGCTTGATGTTACAGACGCTGACACCACCACCATGTCCGCGCTCTTCACCGATGGCGAGACACAGGACTTCCGGCGTTGCGCGCCCAGCGAGATCCAGGCAGCCGTCCAGCCCGATCCCGCGCCAGACACGATGCCGTCCGTCGAAACGCCGAGCGGCGACACGCCCATGCCCGGCGGGGTTTGACGGTCGAGCAAACGATCGACGCTTTCGAGCCCCTATTGGCGCGGTATCAGGGCTTACATGGCGGGGGCATGGCCTCCGGTCTTGCCGGTGGAATTCCTGCATCCGACGCCAAGGCTTCCCATTCCTCCACCGCCAGCCCCGCATGGCGGTCCCCCGTCCCGGACGCGTCCATCACCGCGCGCAGGCAGCGGGTGGTGACGGGGGCGAAGCGCACCTCCTGGAATCGCTCCACCCCGGTCGGATAGGTCCCCGCGATCCGCCGCCAGCCCCCCTGCCCCCAATATTCCAGATGCCAGGCGGCGGGCGGGGCGACGCCTTCGTCCGAACCTGCGGGATGGTCGGCGAAGAAGCGGATGCGCGCGCCGTTCAGCGTCACCGGCCGGGGCCAGCGATATTCGATCCAGGCGCTCGCCGGATTCTGCTTCGTCCAGTTGCCCCACATATCGGGCGGCAGCGGGTTCGTGCGCACCACCCCGTCGTTCAGCGCGGCGATCCAGTATTGCACCGGGCCGGGCGCGTTGGAGGCGGTGGCCCAGGCGCTTAGGCCCCGGTTGCGCGTCGGCGGGGGCGGCGGGGCGGGCGCCCTGCTCGGCTTTACGGGGCGGATCGCGGGGGGCGAGACGCTGTCGTCCCACGCCATCGGATCGAGCGCGACCGAGCGGCGGAAATGCCCCCCGCCCTTCGCATCCGCGGTGTGATAGGCCAGATACCAGCGTCCCTTGAACGGGACGGCCCCCGCATGCGAGGTGGTCGACGACACCGGGGGCAGCACCACCCCGCGATAGGTCCAGGGCCCCATCGGGCTCGGCGCCGAGGCATAGGCCTGGCACGCATGATAGAGCGTCGGCGTACAGGCGCTGCCCGGCCCGGTCGTGTTGGCGGCGTAGAGCAGATAATAGGTGCCGCGCCGCTTCATGATCCAGGGCGCCTCGAAGAAGCCGGTCGCGCCGGTCACGACCTGCTCGGGGCCCTTGGGGGTGACCATGTCCGCCGCCAGCTCCATCGCGCGCAGCCGCCCGAACGTGCCCCAATAGATATAGACGCGGCCGTCATCGTCGATCAGCACGGTCGGGTCGATATTCTGGATATCGTTGGCCACCGGCACCGTTTGCGAGATGATCGGGCCCGAGGGGTGCGCGTCGCGCCATGGCCCGGTCGGGCGGTCGGCCACCGCCACGCCGATCGCGAACCGGTCCTTCGCCCCGCCGTCCCGCTGGAGCACCGGCGCATAGAGATAGAAGCGCCCGTCCCGCCCCTTCACGATCTGCCCGGCATAGGCGCGGCCCCGCTCGGCCCAGGCGAAGACGCGCTCGGGCCGGGCAATGGCGGGATAGTGCCGCCACACGCCGCTGGCGGGGTCTTTCGTGGAGAGAAGCTGCCACTCGTTCATGATGAAGTCGTTGACGCCGCTGGGCGCCTCGTCGCGCCCCGCCAGGATCCACAGCGTGTCGCCATCGACCAGCGGCGCGGGGTCGGTGGAATAGTAACGCCCATCGGCCAGGATCGGATTCCCCCGGCTGTGGATGGTCTCGGAAGCGAGCTGGGCGGCGAGGAGGATCAGCGGGATCATGGCGGGCATAGTGACCGAGCCCGTCGCGTCTGTCGATATAGTATACGGTTTATCCGCCCCGAGAGGGGGAGAAACGGCTATCGATCCAGCAACGCCGCACCCGGACACCCCGCCGCCCCCGCGCCCGCGCCCGGCCGATAGACCAGCCGCACCCGGCTCGGCCCGGTGGGGATGCAGGCGGCCAGGTGATAGTCGCGCGCCAGCACCTCGCGCAGCACCGCGCGGGTCGCCGGGTTGCCGAAGGCGAAGCGCGGATAATCGTCGACGATCGCGCCGGGCCGCGCGGCCAGGATGCGGCGGACCTCGGCGACGGGATCGACGCCGATCGCGGCCGCGCTCGCCTCGTCCCGGGTGGCGAGATGCCCCGGAAAGACCCATTTCGACGGCAGGCAGCTATGCGTCAGCAGGTAAAGCGCGGGATAGCCGTCATAGACATAGAGACAGCCGCGCGCCGGGGTCGCGGCATTGGCGACGGCCCGCGCCTCGGCCGCGCCGCCCTTGGTCCGCTCGCTGAGGTGCAGCACGATCTGCCCCGCCGCGCCGATCGCGAGCAGGAAGGCCGCGATCCCGGCGCGGCGCCAGCGGGCCAGCGCGGGCGCGGCGACCAGCACGCCGGGCAGGACGATGGGCAGCGCATAATGCGGGCTGCCGAACCGGCCATAGAGCAGGACCGCCGCGCCCGCGACCGCCAGCCAGACGAGCAGCAGGCGAAAGCCCTCGCGCCGCTCCGCCGGGACATGGCGCCAGGGCCGGCCGAAACCGATCGCCAGCGCCAGCGGCGACAGGATGCCGACACAGGCGGCCAGCCCCTCCAGCTCGTCGGCCAGCGGCCGCGCCGCCTGTCCGCCGAGCGAGACGATATTGGCGAAGAGCCAGGCCTGCCCCTGCCCCATCGCGGCATAGCCGCCCAAGGCGACCAGCGTCGGCAGCAGCGCCAGCGCGACCCAGACCAAGGCCATCCCCGCCAGCCGCCCCAGCGGCACCGCCCCGCGCCAGCCCCGCCAGAGCAGGATGCAGCCGAACGCAAACCCCTCGGGCAGCACCGAATATTTGATCTGGAGCGCCAGCCCCACCGCCGCCATCGCCACCGCGCCGCAGGGAAACAGCCGCCCCCGCCCCTCGACCGCGCGCAGCACCGCGCTCGCGGCGACCAGCATCGGCGCATTGTAGAAGACGGGCGACTGCCCCCCTTCCCCCTCCATCAGGTTCAGCCAGAGGATATAGAGGATCGCCGCCACGACCGCCGCCCCCGGCCCCGCAAAGCCCCGCGACACGCGCTGGATACCGAAGGCGGTGGCGATGACGAAGCCGGTCGCGACCAGCTTATAGGCAAGGAACCCGTCCCCCCCGAGCCACCGCGCCCCCGCATAGAGGAGGAACAGCCCGATCGGCTTGCGGTCGAAGATATCGACATAGGGCATCGCGCCATGGAGCATCCGGTCGCCGACCAGCAGATAATATTGCTCGTCGAACCCGATCACCGGATTCCCGAACGTCCGCGCCCGCACCACCAGCGCGACCAGCGTCAGCAGCAGCAGGACCAAAGCCTGCCCCCGCCACCCGCTTTGCCCCTGTCCCTTGCTCATGAGACGCGCGGGTGGGTCGCTTTGCGGGCAAAGGCAAGGATAAAGAGGGCCATGTCGAACGGCCCCGCCCCCGTTTGACGAAGGGAACGGCATCGATCAGCATCGCGCCATGTCATCCCTCCTCTCGCGATTGAGTCGCGCAGCGATGCGCAAGCCACGGTGGCGAACACCATGGAATATCGCCGCAATGGGACTGGCCTGGCTGTTGAGCCGGTTGGCAGGCTTGAGCCGATGGCCTCTCAACCGCCATGACTGTCTGGTCGCCGCTGCCTTTCTGAGCGCGGGCCTGGCGGTGGATATAGGGGGTTTGCGGTCCGAGAGGCGGTGAGCGTCAGCCTGCGATGTATCGTTCCAACATCGGAGGTCGATGCAGACACTCCGAGAAGCGGAAAGGTCGGGTGGATAGAGGGGCTATGTCGGCAGCGTCGGCGTGCAGCGGGTTCATCAAGATTATGTCGGCTTCCGGCAGGACGGCGGACTGGACGGCAATGGCGAGCGACCGCCGCTGCTTTGCCCAGGCGTCGACGAAAGCGACCTTTGCCTCGCTGCTCAATGCGTGGGGAACCCGCTCGACATCACAATCGATGGTCGTCCAACCCAAAACGAAATCGTCGTCGGAGAATGCCGGGGTGGCCTGGACATAGCGCAGTGCCACCAAGACCGCTAATCCCGGCTCACTTGCGAAGTTGACCAATGGGACGCCGGGCGATGAATAGCGCCCACCCGATTTCGCCGCACCCGCCCCATCGAGGGCGACATATTGTGGTCGCGTAAGCCGCCATAGTTTCATTCCACCGCGTTTATCAGGCACGGAGCGGTTGCCTCAATACACCAGCCTTGCCGATCGGAAACGACGAGCGAGACGCTGTGGGCGCTTCCGGAATTGATCGGGAAAGGAGAATGCATGCGGCTTCTCCAAACCCGCGGCGGATAGGGAAATGAGAACTATCGACGCACCGTGATCGTCTGCGATATATGGAACATCCGGTATCGAGACGGGGGTTGCACGGTGAGCAAGGGGTACGATCTACTCGGGCTTTATCATGATGCCGACGATCCCCGCGTAATTGTTCCAAAGCGCGTCAAGGCGCTTGGCTGGACGATCAATGTCGGCCATCAAAGGGGCCGACTGGCTCTTGCCGGTGTCGGCGTGGCGATCCTGATAGCTGCCGCCTTGCAGTATGGATGAAAGCACCTGCCGGGCAGGATTTAATTCCTATCGGGATCGAATTTCAGGAATGACCGAGTTGGGTGGGAAGTGGACCGGCAGCTTGTTGCCAAAGCCATATGAACGCTTCCCTTAGATTCATGGAACCTTCCGCTCCCAATCTTTCCGCTGCCCCTCCTGTGCGGCTAGTGGTGGAACGCCGGATGCTTGACGCACGGAGTCCGAGAGCAGGTCTCGCCGATATGGCTCCTGCGTCCACTTCTGTCCTGGCGGGCGCAGAAACTGAGTACCGTAAATCTGTGGCTGGCCGATGCGTTGAAGATAGCGGTCAAGCGTCGCGGCAGCGATCCAAGTGGCTTCTCGTTTTCCTCGCGCGACTGCGACGACAGCCAAGGCATGAGCCTTTAGACAGTCCTCGGCTTCATCACCGTGTTGAAAGACATAGGCAGCGTGGTAGAAATCATCGGCGCTGCTCAGTTTGCCAGCGTCGAGCAACGCCTGCGTCTGCGCACGTCGCGCTTTATCGGCTGGCAAAAGCACCTTCCAATCAATTGCCGCAGGATGATCCCGTGCCGCCTGGTCAGCGGCGAAGATGGCCGTCATCTCCTGATTGTTCGTGAGGGCGACCTTTTGTCCTGCACCAATGTGCTGAGCCGCCAATGGTGGCGAACTGATCAGTAACAGTGCCGCGATGAAAAAGCGCATTGTGATCCGCCAGCTTGTTCTTGCTTTCGCACTGATGACGGAATGGTCGCATTTGTGGAAGAATAATCTGACCGCGAACGGCAACGATTGGGCGTTAGCGTACACCTGTTATCCAGATGGCGATGTCAGCTTTCAATAAAGGCCGGAACCGAAACGGCTCACCCTGGAGGTATAACGGCGTTGAAAGCTTAGACGGCGATCTCCTCGCGTTGGCATTTGCCAAGATAAACGGCATAACTCCTTTCCATGCTCGTATCGGGCGTGATCGAGGTGAAGACGATGGCATGGTTTCGAGCGGCTTCGATTATCACGGCGACTGTTCCTGCGCTCCTAGGAGGCATACAAGCGGGTGGGACTTCAAGCGCGTCAGCGGCTCCGCCTCAGATGATCGGCAGTCCGATCAGCTTCGAGGACTACCCACAACGAGCTTTGCAAAACAAAGAAGAGGGCTATGTGTCGGTCGAGGTTAGCGTCTCGGCGGATGGTGCCCCCTTGTCCTGCGAGGTTACCGAAAGTGCCGGGCACTCGGCGCTTGACGAGGTGACTTGCAGACGGCTGATGAAGGCGCGTTTCGAACCGGCGCGCGGCCCGGATGGCGTCGCAATTTCCGGCATTTTCCATACCGCTGTGGGCTGGAGCATGCCATCCCCAGGCGTGGTGCCGGACAACCGCGTGTTTGTACCGCTCGCGGCTTTGCCGAAGGGCTACGTGCAGGCGACCTCGACCTTTTTGTCGTTCGATGCCACTGGCTCTCTGGCCACCTGTGAGATTAGGGCGTCCAGCGGGAGTAAAGCATTTGACGAGATAGCCTGCGATCTTTTGCGCAAGCAGATGAAGATAACTCCACCTCACGCCCTCAAGAATGCGCCAGCAGCAGGATACCGCTACATCCCCGTCGCGGCTCTCCCGACCTCAAAGCGGTGAGCGCGAAGTTTAGAGGCGCGACGAATGCCCGCAGTTGGCCGCTTCCAGCCATTCTCGTTTGGGGATGGCCGCGCGGGAGGGCGTTGCTCGATGGGCCTGAGCACGCCTGCCTCCGCCGCTGGCGTCTCGCAATCCGGTCCCAATGGCTCTTTCCCGAAATGATGCCGGATCGACGGGCAACGGGGCGCCGCTGCCATCGCCCCCCAATCGCAACGATGACGCGCAAATTCAGTCCACGACCGCGATCAGCGCCATCAGCGCGAAGCCGAACCAGGGCATGACCCAGCGCGCCCTGCCGGATGTCGGGGCGCGGGCGCGATGGCGTTGCAGGCCGAAATGCAGGAAGGTGCCCGCGCCCAGCGCCAGGATCGTCGGCTTGGCCAGGGGCCAGGCCTGTTCCTGCCGTATCGCCACCGCCCCCAGCGCGACGCCCAGCGGCAGAGCGGCGATGAACATGTTCTGCATCGTCAGGGCCCTGCGGCGGGAGAGCGGGCTTTCGGTGAGCACCTGCGCCAGCGAGAACGACGACGCCCCCTTGTGCGCGATCAGCGCGAGGAACAGCGCCAGGACCGCGGCTTCGCGCGACGTGGCGCCCAGGGCCGCCCCGGCCAGGAAGCTGTGCGCCGCCAGCGCGATGGCGGCCGCAAGCGCGGGGACGGCGGAGCGGCCGCTGCCCAAGGCCAGATGCTCGAGCAGGGCAAGGCCCAGGATCGTCGCGCCGCAGATGACGAAGGGCCAGGGATAGCCGGTGCCATAAGCGGCATAGCCCTGCGCCGCGTCCGGCAGCATGTGGATCAGGCCCGCGCCCAGGAAGATACCGGCGGCCAGCGCGTCGCCCGTCGCGGCGATCGGCGACCCGTGCAACGGGCGGCTCGTGCGGAACCAGGGTATCGCCGCGACCACCGCCACGACGACCAATGTCCCGGTCAGCAGGATCAGGAGAAGCTCCCGGTTCACGCTGTCACGCCTCCCATCGCCCGTGCCCATCATGGATCGATGGCGATGTGATGGTGTATCATTGGGGTTCGGTCAACACGGCTCGCGTCCGACCGCCGCCCCCTCATAACGAATACGTCACGACAGGGTATCGTTTTTGCCGTCAGTCATGCTATCGGCCGGAAATATGGGCGGGCTTTCGGTGGATCCTCTGCGGCGATCGGGGTGGACGGCGTTTTGCGCGTCCTGACCTTCCTTCACAGTTTCGAGCCGGGCGGGGTCGAGCGGATTGCGTTGCGGCTCGTCCGGCGCTGGCGCGACAGCGGGATCGATGCGCCGCTGTTCCTGGGGCGGACCGATGGCGCGATGGCGGGGGATGTCGGGGCGGGGCTGGACTTCGTCACGCCCCGGCGCCGCTGGCCGGGCATCGCGCATTGGGAGACGATCTGGATGGTCGCCACCCTGCCGCGCGCGGTGCGGGCGATGCGGCCCGACATGCTGTTCTGCGCGGGCAACACCTATGCCTTTGTCGCGGTGATGCTGAAGCTGATCCTGGGGCGGAACTGCCCGCCGATCGTCGCCAAGATCAGCAACAATCTGGACCGCACCGACGCGTCCTGGTTCTACCGATTCTTCTATCGCATCTGGCTGCGCATCCAGGGGCTGGCGATCGACCATTTCGTCGGCATGGAAAAGCCGATGCGCGCCGAGATCGTGCAATGCGTCGGCGTGTCGCCCGCCCGCGTCGCGATCATCCCCGACCCGGCGCTGTCCGAGGCGCAGATCATGGCGCTTCGGACGCCGGTGGCCGCGCGGCCGCCTGTGGCGGGGCGGCGCTTCGTCACCATCGCGCGGCTCGCGCCGCAGAAGAATCTCGCGCTGATGCTGCGCGGCTTCGCGGCGGGCAGCGATCCCGCCGACACGCTGACCCTGTTCGGCGAGGGGCCCGAGCGGCCCGCGCTGGAGGCGCTGGCGGCCACGCTCGGCGTCGCGGACCGGGTCGATTTTCGCGGCTATGTCACCGATCCGGCGGGGCGGCTGGGGGAATATGACATGCTGTTGCTGTCCTCCGACTATGAAGGCGTGCCCGCGGTGATCCTGGAGGGGCTGGCCGCCAATATCGGCATCATCGCCACCGATTGCAGCCGGTCGATGGCCGCGCTGTTGCAGCAGGGGATGCTCGGCACGCTGGTGCCGGTCGGCGACGCGGCGGGCTTTGCCGCGGCGATCGCGCGGGCCCGGCCGGGGGCGCAGGACGCGCACCGCACGCTGCACCAGGCGCGGCGCTTTGCCATCGAACAGGGCGCGGACCATTATCTGCGCGTGATGCACAGCGTCCTGCGGCGTCGCGCCGCGCCCGCCCCGCTCTGCGGCGAACCGGTCCTGCCGCTCCTGTAAGTGGCTTCGATCAGGGTTTAATTCCGGATCGGGCAGAAGACCTCGGCGAGTAAGTCAACCCTCCCGGAAAATTCGCCTTAATTGTGACATCATCGCCACAGTATGAAGGGCCCATCACGTCGGCGATGGGAGTGGCTGGACGATGTTGTACAAGGGGAGCGCGCGGCTTGGGTGCCGCGCGGGATGGTCGACGATCGCGCTGGCCTGGGGCCTGGCGACACCGCTTCAGGCGCAGACCGCGCCACCCCCCGCCACCACCGACATCCCCCCGCCCGAAGTCACCGTCACCGGCAAGCGCATCCCCGGCTCGGTCGTCGGCGCGGTCGAGCCGGTCGCGGTCCTCGATGCGCAGGCGCTCGACGCGCTGGGGGTGAGCAGCCTGAGCGACCTGTTGAAGAAGGTGAAGGCGCTGGCCAGCTCGTCGGGCGGGGGCGATCCGGTCATGCTGCTCAACGGGCGGCGCGTGTCGGGCTTTTCCGAATTCCAGTCGCTGCCCTATGAGGCGATCGAGAAGGTCGAGGTGCTGCCCGAGCAGGAGGCGGCGCGCTTCGGCTATCCGCCCAATGTCCGGGTGATGAACTTCATCACCAAGAAGAAATTCCGCGCGGTCACCGTCCATCTGCTGCCCGGCATCACCCCCGAGGGCGGGGGCGGCACCAAATACACCGAAGTCACCTCGGCCCGGATCGACGGACCGCGCCGCCTGACCTTCAACGTGTCGCATCTGCGCCAGGACCCGGTGCTCCAGAGCCAGCGCGCCATCGTCCCCGATCCCGAGACGCTCTATGCGACGACCGGCAATGTGACGGGCGTCAACGGCGCCAGCCTGGACCCCCGGCTCGATGCGCTGGCGGGGCGGGCGGTGACGATGGCGGGGGTGCCGGTCGATCCCGCCGCGCGGGGGTCGCTGGCCGCCTATGCGAACAGCCCGGCCGGGGTCACCGACCTGGGCCCCTATCGCACGCTCCAGCCGCTGAGCGACACCATCCATAGCGAGGCCAGCCTGGCCGCGCCGCTCGGCAAGACCATGTCGGGCTCGCTGATCCTGTCGATGGAGGCGGTCCAGACCAGGGGGCTCAACGGGCTGGCCCCCGCGCTGCTGCGCGTGCCGGGCGGGGCGGGGGATTTCCCCTTTGCCAACGACACGCTCCTCTATCGCTATCTGCCCGGCAGCGTGCTGCACCAGCGGACGACCAGCATGGCGCTGCATGGCGGGGGCACGCTGACCGGCGATGTCCGGCGCTGGAGCTGGGCGATCACCGGCAATTACGACCGGATGGTGTCGCGCGGCACCTCGGAGACGGGGGTACCGCTGGGCGCGCTCCAGGCGTCGATCGATGCCGGGGGCGATCCGATGGCGGCGATCGATCCCGCCCTCGCCACCGAGCGCAAACTCAACCGCAGCCGCGCGGTGTCGGACACGCTGGGGGTCAAGGCGACCGCCAACGGCCCGGTCGCCCGCCTGCCCGCGGGCGAGGCGATGCTGACCGTCACCACCGACTATGCGCGGGTCGACAGCGATGCGCGCACCAATCTGGCGCTGCCCGCCGACGGCATCGGGCGCACCACGCGCGGGGCCAGCGTCAATGCCAGCGTGCCGCTCGCCTCGGCGCGCGAGGGCTCGCTGGGCTTTCTGGGCGAATTGCAGCTCAGCGGCATGGCGGGCGTGTCGCAGGTGTCGGGCTTCGGGCGGCTCGGCACCTCCAATCTGGGGCTGAACTGGACGCCGTTCCGCCCCGTGCAACTCAACGCCTCGGTCAATGTCGCACAGGCCGCGCCCGCCGTGACCCAGCTGGTCGCGCCGGTCGTGGCGACGCCCAACACGCCCTTTTTCGATTTCGTCACCGGGCGCAGCACGCTGGTCACCACGATCATGGGCGGCAATCCGAACCTGGCCCCCGAAAAGCGGCGGGTGACGACGCTGGGCCTGGCGGTGCAGCCGATCAAGGACAAGGAGATCCGGCTCAGCCTGGATTATCTCGACACGCGGATCGACAACCAGGCCGCCTCGCTGGGCGGCGCGACCCCGGCGTTCCAGCGCGTCTTTCCCGACCTGTTCGCGCGCGACGCGCTGGGCGCGCTGACCCGCGTCGACCTGCGCCCGGTCAATCTGGCGTTCGAGCGCGAGCGCAAGCTGCGCCTGACCTTCGACGTGCAGACCCAGCTGGGCAAGAGCCCCCCGCCCCCCGCCGCGCCCCCCGCCCCGGATGCGGCCAAGACCGCGCCCCCGCCGCGCCCGCGCAAGCAGCCCGGTTTCCTGATGGTGTCGGCGACGACCAGTTACCGGCTGGAGGACCGGCTGACCCTGCGCGACGGCGGGCCGGTGCTCGACCTGCTCGACGGGGCGACGCTGAACGGCACGGGCGGGCGGCCGCGCTGGGATGTCGAGCTGAACGCCCATGTCTCGAAGGGGGTCGCCAATCTGGGCGTGTTCGGCCGCATCCAGGGCCCGACCCGCATCCGCAGCGACATCGCCGCCTCGGACCTGCATTTCTCGGGGCGGACCTGGCTGGTCCTCTACAGCTTCATCAAGGTCGAGAGGATCGTCGACAAGCCCTGGGCCAAGGGGCTGAACGTCAGCATGGCGGTCGAGAATCTGCTCAACGACCGGATCAACGTCACCGACCGCGACGGCCAGACCCCCAACCGCTTCCAGCCCGCCTATCTCGACCCGATCGGCCGCTCAATCCGGATCGGGGTGCGGAAATTGTTCTGATGGGGGCGATGTACGCGTCGAGTGGACGTCGGTCGAACGAACCTCTACATCTGGCGTTGGAGGATCGATATGCGCGTGAACACCAGCACTTCGATGCGGCTGGCCCGCCGGGTCAAGAACCGCTTCGGCACATGGCAGGCCGTGCGCCAAGCGTCGCGCATCGAGAATGGCGTCTATGTCGTGCGCTCCGCTGGGACCGAAAGAGATGAGAAGGACGGGTCAGGCACCTTGACGGCCTGAATGCCGTGGCATTCAGCTATTCTCTCTTCCTCGTACTTTTGCTGATATTTCCGGGGCTTTGCTTCTGGGCGGGCTGGAGGGCCGGTGAGCGTACCGATTTTCTGAGCCCCTCTCCCGATCGACCCAATTCGACGGTGACGCTGTTCATCGTCGTTTTCGGGACGATCGCCGGACATTTGCTCGGAACGGGCGCCTTCGCCGCGCAGTCAGCCTGGTGTCGCTGGACCGCTCGATGCTTCGATGTCGGTTTCGATCCGAACGTCTATCGGGCCTTGCTGGGCGGCGCTTCGGGTGCTCGCAGCGCATCCGACTTCGCGCTCGAGGCCAGGCTCCTGGCCATGCTGCTCATCGGCCTGGCGACGGGAACCTTGGCGCAGTGGATGGCCCAGCGCGAGGCCGTCACCGACAAAACCGATCCGATCGCGTTCGGCTGGCTCAACCCGGTCGTTCAAGCCGTCAAGCGCGGCGACTCGTTCGTCGTCGCCTATGTCCTGACCAAAACCGGCCATGACGGCTTTATCGTGGCCTATGAAGGCACGGTGCAGCAGCTGGCGCTTGACGAGGACCAGTCCATCAAGCTGGTCGTCCTTAACGACGTCGACCGTTTTCTGGTCAAGATTTCCGAAACCGGGGTGGACCGCGTCGACAGCAGTTCGAGCCCGATCACGCAGTTGCAGATGACCGCCGCAGAAATAGCCAATATCGCGCTGGAGGTCGTTCAAGCCCCGCCTGGCGATGTCGCCGCAGTCGCCCGCGAGGTGGCGACGGAGCGCGCCTGAGGCGTGCCCGCGTCTCCAACCCGACATTCCTGAACGCCAGAGAACAACCCCGTTCAGCCTCGCGAAGCACGGCCCGTGATACGTCCGTGCCATGCCCGGTGATGGGCATGGAGGGACCAGTCATGAAGGTGACGCGTATCATTGTCGCCGGCCTCGCGATCGCAACGCTGGGCTTCAGTGCAAATGCCAGTGCGCAGGAATGGGGACCGCCCCCGCCTCCGCCGCCTCCCGGCTGGGGTCCCCCGCCGCCCCCACCCCCGCCCCCTCCGCCGCCTCCGCCCCCGCATTGGGGTGGCTATGACGGGGGCTATGGCTGGCGCGATGCGGGCTATGGCTACCGGCCCTATCGGCCGTATCGCCCCTATCATCGCTGCTGGACCGAATATCGCGGCTGGGAGCGGGTGCGCATCTGCCGGTGACCTGCCCTCATTCCTCCCCTGCAAGGGGAGGGGGACCATGCGCAGCATGGTGGAGGGGTGTCCCGCTCGCGAGAGGGTGACACCCCTCCGTCAGGCCTTCGGCCTGCCACCTCCCCTTGCAGGGGAGGAAAAGTCCTTCAGTCCGAGCCGAAGATGTCCCGCGTGAACAGCTTGTCCGCGACATCGGCCAGGTCGGGGTCGTTGCGATTGGCGATGATGACGTCGCAATCGGCCTTGAACGCGGCCAGGTCGCGGACCACCCGCGAGCCGAAGAACGCGTCTTCGTGCAGGGACGGTTCGTAGACCACGACCTCGATCCCCTTGGCCTTGATCCGCTTCATGATCCCCTGGATCGAGGATTGGCGGAAATTGTCCGACCCCGCCTTCATCGTCAGGCGGAAGATGCCGACGCGGCCGGGCTTCCTGGCGATGATCTGGTCGGCCAGGAAATCCTTGCGGGTGCGGTTGGCGTCGACGATCGCGCGGATCAGGTTCTGCGGCACGCTGGTATAATTGGCCAGCAGCTGCTTGGTGTCCTTGGGCAGGCAATAGCCGCCATAGCCGAAGCTGGGATTGTTGTAATGCGTGCCGATGCGCGGGTCGAGGCCGACGCCCTCGATGATCTGGCGCGTGTCCATGTCGCCCGCGATCGCATAGCTGTCGAGCTCGTTGAAGAAGGCGACGCGCATCGCGAGATAGGTGTTGGCGAACAGCTTGATCGCCTCGGCCTCGCGGGTGCCGGTGAACAGGACCGGGATGTCGGCCTTCTCGGCGCCCTGGACCAGCAGCTCGGCGAAGATCCGCGCGCGGTCCGACTGTTCGCCGACGATGATCCGCGACGGGTGGAGATTGTCGTGCAGCGCGCGCCCCTCGCGCAGGAATTCGGGGCTGAAGATGACCTGATCGGTGCTCAGCCGCGCGCGGACATCGTCGACGAAGCCGACCGGGATGGTCGACTTGACCACCACGGTCGCTTGCGGCGCATGGGTCTTGGCCAGGGTGATGACCGCCTCGACCGAGCTGGTGTTGAAGCTGTTGGTGTCGATGTCGTAATTGGTCGGCGTCGCAACGATGACGTAATCGGCGCCCGCCAGCGCCTCGGCCGCGTCGGTCGTGGCGGACAGGGCCAGGTCGCGGCCGGTCAGGAAGTCCTGCAACTCGGCATCGATGATCGGCGAGGTCCGCGCATTCACCATCGCGACCCGCTCGGCCGAGATGTCGACCGCGACGACCCGGTTGTGCTGGGCCAGCAGCACGGCGTTGGACAGTCCGACATAGCCCAGGCCGAAAACGGCAATCTTCATTTCAACATCCCCAGACGGGGCGGGCCATCGGTCCGTCCGTCAGCTTGCGTTGCACCTTGTCCCGCGTGCCATGCATGACCGGTCCCGCAATCGCAAATGCCGTGGCGAAGGAATGGGGCCCCCTTTCCTCCCCTGCAAGGGGAGGTGGCAGGCCGGAGGCCTGACGGAGGGGTGTCACCGCTCGCGAGAATGGGCGCGATCACGACCGGGGACACCCCTCCACCATGCTACGCCCTCCCTACAACCCCAGCGCCTTCCGCACCTTATCCCAGCCGACATATTTGAAATTCTGGGTATCGGGCGCATTGTCGCCGTCCTGCGCGACGAACAGGCCCCTGGGGTAAGCGGGGCCGAAATCGCCCAGCGCCAGCTCGATCCCGTCGGTGTCGCTGGTCCCGTCGATCGCCCCTCCGCCGATGC
The DNA here is from genome assembly GCF_031453055.1 of Sphingomonas sp. SORGH_AS_0789. Classification (NCBI taxonomy): domain Bacteria; kingdom Pseudomonadati; phylum Pseudomonadota; class Alphaproteobacteria; order Sphingomonadales; family Sphingomonadaceae; genus Sphingomonas; species Sphingomonas sp. SORGH_AS_0789. The sequence continues at coordinate 61,573 of NZ_JAVIYV010000002.1, read as the reverse complement.
GGAAGCGCCCCGCATAGATCACGCCGGGCAGGCGATAGAGCGTATAGGCGTTGTCGCCCTGGCTGGAGACGACCAGATAGCCGCCCTTCGCGCCCCGGGGCGCCAGCGCCAGCCCCTCGGCATCGGCGACGAGGGTGCGGCCGTCGACCCGCGCGATCGGGGTGGCGGTGCCGGGCGCGGCGGGATCGGCCGCGAAGCGCCACAGCCCGACATCCTCCTCCGCCACATAGAGCAGCCCGGTCCGGTCATCGACCACGCACCCCTCGGCCTGGCTGCCCAGCTTCATGCTGCGCACGGTCTCGACGCGCGGGGCCGCGCCGGACAGGTCGATGCGGACCTGGTCGATCCGCCCGTCCTTCAGCACGACAAAGCCGAACAGCGCCTTGTCGCTGGCGCGGGTCCACAGGCACATGCCGTACGCCTCGCCCGCGCCCACCGGATAGCGGCCCATCGGCACCAGCCGACGCGCCCCGGTGTCGAGGGTGAACAGCGCGACATGCGCCTGCGCCTTGTCCGCGCGGTCGCTGGCCGCGACGATCACCCGCCCCCCCGTCTCGCGCAGATCGACATTGTTCAGCCGCGCGGCCGGGGTGAAGGACAGCCGCCTGCCCGCCAGGTCATAGACATGGATGCCCGCCTGCTTGTCGGTGCCGATGACCAGGCTCGCGGCCGGATTGGCGGCGTTGCGCCAGATGGCGGGATCGTCGGCCGCATCGGAGGTGCTGTCGACCGGATCGGTCTCGGCGCTGGCCGCCACGGTCGGCGCGGCGATCGGCGTCGCGGCGGGCACGCCGGCGCACCCGGCGAGCAGCAGCGCCGTCAGCGCCGCCCTCACAGCTTCACCCGCACGCCACCGAACACGGTGTAGCCGAACTTCTCATATTCATAGGTCCGGTAACGCTGCCCGAAATAGCGGACGCCCGGCGTGTTGGTCAGGTTCTTGCCCTCGGCGAACAGGTTGATGCCGCGCGCCAGCTGCACGCTGCCCGTCACGTCGAGCTGGCCGCGCCCTTCCCAATACAGATCCAGCGCGGGATTGTCGGCGTTGATCTCGTCCAGATAGTCGCTGCGCTTGGTATAGGCGACGCGCAAATTCACCGGCCCGCGCTCATAGAAGACGCTGGCATTCCACATATGCGTCGACTGGCCCGGCAGCGCGAAGCGGCTGCGCCCGGCATAGGTCCCGTCGAAGCGTGCGCTCCCCTTGGTATAGGTGTAATTGGCGAACACGCCCAACCCGCCCAGCACGCCGGGCAGGAAGCTCAGCTGCTGCTGCCAGTTCAGCTCGACGCCGTACAGCTCGCCACGCCGCGCATTGACCGGACGGCTGAGGATCGCGCCGCCCACGCCGTTATACGCCCCCGTGCTGGTCAGCGTGTAGCGATAGTCGGACAGGTCCTTGTAGAAGCCGTTGACCGAGATCACCCCCAGCGGCCGGATGTAATATTCCAGGCCCGCATCGACATTGTTCGACAAGGTCGGCTTCAGGTCGGGATTGCCGAACTCGACCCGCACCGTATTGCCCTCGGTCGTCTCCAGCACGTGCGGGGCGATCTGCGGGAAATTGGGGCGGTTGATCGCGCGGCTGAGGGCGGTGCGCAGGATCAGGTTGGGGGTGAAGGCCTGGCGCAGCGTCAGGTTGGGGAAGACATCGGCATAGCCGTTATGCCCCCGCGCGGTCGTCACCGCCCCGGTCCGCGAGACGCTGGGCGCGCTGCTCTCGAAATCGGTGGTCTCGACGCGAAGCCCCGCGATCAGGGTCGTGCCGTCCTTCACATATTTCGCCATGCCGAACAGGCCGAGGATCTTCTCCTCGGCGGTATAGTCGGCGGTCAGCGATTGCGGCAGGCGACGCTCCGAGGCCGCCTTGGTCGCGTCGAAATAGGCATCGACCAGCCCGGTGTCGAAGCGCTGCCCCAGATCATAGCCGAAATTGCGCGACTCCTGGTCGGACAACAGCCCCGCCAGGCTCCGGCTCGGCGCGGCGGACGAGCGGCGATCGCGGAACCGCTCCTCGTCGGCATTGATATGCCGCGCGCGATATTTGCCCCCGGTCGAGAAGGTCACGAGATCGCCGACCGGCAAGTCGGAGCGGACGGCGACGGTAAACTCGTCATTCTTCGTCGTGTTCGACCGATAGGCATTTTCGCGGAAGCTATAGGTGCCGAGCTGGAGATGCTCCTTCGAGGTGAACAGCGAATAGCCGGGCAGGTCGGAATCGTTGAAATCATAGGACAAGGTCGGCCGCAACGACGATCGGAACAGCAGTTCGTCGCGACGCGGATAGGTCTGCGAGCTCTCGCTATACGCCACGTCCGCGCGGATCGTGCCCTCGCCCAGCCGCTGCTCGATTCCGGCGGTCGCCGACCAGATCTCGTTCACCTGTTTGCGGTGGCGGACCTGCTTTTCGATGCGGGTGTTACGGTAGGTCGCGGCGCGGTCGGACGATCCCGACAGGAGCGTGCCCTCGCTCCACAATATGCCGACACGGTCGCGATATTCGTCGTCCTCGAACCGGGCATAGGTGCCGCGCACCCAGCCATGGGTCAGGTCCGAGGGGCGCCATTCGAACGCGCCGGTGCCCGCGATACGCTGGCGCTTGGTGTCGTAATCCTTGAACAGCGTCTCGGTGACGCGCAAGCCGGCGGGCGTCTGGCTCCAGGTGTTCTCGACATTGTCGGGCCGGCGATGGGTCATCGAATAGCTGCCCGAGAGCAGCAGGCCGAACTGGCGATCGGGACCGAAGGTGTCGCTGACCGCGGCCGATCCGCGATAGTCGCTACCCTTGCCATATTGGTTGTAGCTGGCGCCCGCCATGCCGGTCAGCGCAAAGCCCTTGCGGTCGAAGGGCGAGCGGGTGGTGATGTTGACCGCGCCCGCGATCGAATCCGCATCCTGATAGGGGAGCAGCGACTTCGTCACTTCGAGGTTCGCGACGATGTCCGAGGGCAGCGTGTCGAGGTCGACGGCGCGCGTCGTCGGGTCGACCGAGGGGATCTGGATGCCGTCGACCGAAACGGCGGACCATTCGCTCGGCGCGCCGCGCACATTGATATAGCGGCCCTCGCCCTGGTCGCGCTCGATCCCGACGCCGGGCGCGCGCTGGAGCGCCTCGGCGATGTTGGGATCGGGGAAGCGGCCGATCGCGTCCGACGAGATGATGGTGACGGTGTTGTCGGCGGTCCGCTGCTGGTTGAGCGCGCGCGCGGTATTGTCGAGCAGCGAGGCGCCGGTGACGACGACCTCATGGTCCGGGCCAGCGGCGGGCGGCATGGTCAGCACCACCGGGCGACCGCGATCGGCCGCAGGCACGACATGGGTCACCGACGCGCGGCCGAGATAGTCGATGCGCAGCGTGACGTCGCCCGCCTCGTCGGGGGTGACGATGCTGAACGCGCCCTGGAGATTGGTGGTCGCCTGCGCCTCGGTCCCCTCGACGGTGACGCGCGCGCCGGGCAGCGCGACGCCGGTCACGTCATAGAGCCGCCCCGACAGGATCGGCCCCGACACGGGCACCCCCGCCGGCGCCCCCGCCGGCATTTCCCCCGAAGCCTTGGCCAGAACGGGCGAGGCGGCAAAGCCCAATGCGATGAGCGAGGCCCCCGCGAAACCGCGGATGCCGAAACGGATGGCGTGCATGATGCTTCCCCTGGGCGCTTGGTCGTGCCGACACCCCCCGGCGCCGGTCGTTCCCGCCCCCGTGGCGGGGGTTTGTTACGAAGCGATGTGAAAGGGATGACGATTGGGTGACGCGGGCGTCACGCAATCGATTCATGCGCGGTCGCCGCACCGCCCGCCCTGGCGGTGGGTATATTCATCATCTAAGCGGTATAAGGTGAATGCGGTCGGTTCAGTTATTATGCGTCAGAAATGTTCTGGACGTAGCTATCAAATCCTGAAGCCACGTATCTACCTTATTAAAATGATTGACCCAGGTTGGCGCGGCATAATTCTCCATGGCATGAATTTGCCGTAATCTCTCGGGGGATGAATGACAAAAATTCAGTATGTGATTTTCCCAAGACGTCGCGTCCAGAGGGTCGATATAAGTTGGTATATCCCCGGCAATTTCACGAAATACAGCCAGATTGGATGCTATCACTGGCGTACCCGCCTTTAATGCTTCCACGACGGGCATGCCAAAGCCTTCGGCATGCGATGGCATCAGTAATGCACGAGCACCTCTCAACAGCGACGAGAGTTCATCATCTCGGCAGTGGTTGTGTTCGATGACCTTTCCGGCAATGACTGGACAGCGATCAAGCATTGCAAACGCGGCTTGGGCTTCCCAGCCACGCTGGCCGACCAGTATCAATTGAGGGGCAAGTGCTCCCAATCGTTGAACGAGTCTTTTCCAGATTTGCAGCAATAACAGATGATTCTTGCGACCTTCGATCGTACCCACCATCACAAAATATGGCTGATCGTTCGCCGGGTGAATATCATTTTTAGGCAGCGCATCGCTTGCCAACCAAGCCGCGACCATAGGAGGTGTAGGGAGGCTATTGGCCAACGCAAAGCTATGCAGTGAGTCAATCGTCGCCTGTGAATTTCCAATAATACCGCTGGCGCTCTGCAATGCATTAGTTATACGTTGCACATGTCGCTCATATTCTCCCGGCCGACAAAATTCCGGAGCCTCGATCGGGATAATATCATGTATGAAGTGAATAGCGTTTGCTTGGTTTTGACAAATCCAATTTACCAATTTTAAACTGTCAAGACCAGTATGACCAATGTTAAGATAAATATAACCAGCCTTGGGGGGTGTGACACATGCCCTTGGTAGCATATGGACCAATGCCTTTACCATTTGGCGCTGAAAATTTGGATGATGGTTTTTCAGTAAGTTCAAAAGATGCTGGGCGTCCTTGCCCGTGAAGACAGCATATCTACCCTTCCACTGTAGCAAAAGATCAGCATCGCCACCAAAATGGTCGATATAGGCCAAGCAAACCCGATCAATTCCCGTTGGGAGCCGACCCGACCAAAGTCGCCATATCAAGCGACTGATATCAATCAGAAAGGTGCCTTTCGCCACGGCGTGCGTGTTAAGTATGCTAGAGCGAGTCATGCTGGTTGGCATCACGCGCCGCCCCTATTGGCGTCATGGGGATTGGGAAGGTGTGATGACAGGCGGACCATGCAACGCGCGATAGATGATTTGGTCCGGCCCGTCATCTGATGAACGGAAATCTGCCAAAATTCGATAAGTCGATTGCGGCGGATATTGCTCGGCTTCTATAGGCGCGTGGTGCATTCCATCGTCCAACTCATTCACCCTCGCCGTCATGGCGATGCCCGCGGCTGGTTCACTGAGACCTATAACCGCACCACGTTCGTAACGCGGGGCATTGATTGCACCTTCGTGCAGGACAACCACTCGCTATCGGCCCCCGCCTTCACCCTGCGCGGCCTGCATTTCCAGACGCCGGATCGCGGCCAGGACAAGCTGGTCCGCTGCATCCGCGGGCGGATCTACGACGTGGCGGTGGACGTGCGCCGGGGATCGCCGACCTATGGCCAGTGGGTCGGCGCCGAGCTGTCGGCCGAGAACGGGCATCAGCTGTTCATCCCGATCGGCTTCGCGCACGGGTTCCTGACCCTCGAGCCCGACTGCGAAGTCACCTACAAATGCTCGGACACCTATGCTCCGGCGCATGATGGCGGCATCCGCTGGGACAGTGTCGGCATCGACTGGCCGATGCCCGACGGCACCATTCCCGAGCTGAGCGAGAAGGACAAGGTTCAGCCGACGCTCGCCGAGTTCGACAGCCCCTTTGCCTATGACGGCCACCCGCTAGCCCCGCTTTCCTAAAGAGGAATCCACAATGCGCATCTTCGTCACCGGCGGGGCCGGGTTCATCGGCTCGGCGCTCGTCCGCCATCTGATCGAGAACACGACCCATGAGGTCCTGAACTTCGACAAGCTGACCTATGCGGGCACCCTGTCCACGGTCGAGCGGGTGGCCGACAGCAACCGCTATCGCTTCATCCAGGGCGACATTTGCGACGCCGAGGCCGTGCGCACCGCGATTGCCGAGTTCAAGCCCGACGTCATCACCCATCTGGCCGCCGAGAGCCATGTCGATCGCTCGATCGACGGGCCGGGCGCGTTCGTCCAGACCAATGTCGTCGGCACCTACACGATGCTGGCCGAGGCGCGCAGCTATTGGCTGAGCCTGGACGGAGAGGCCAAGGCCGCCTTCCGCTTCCACCATATCTCGACCGACGAGGTGTACGGGACGCTGGGCGACACCGGCCTGTTTACCGAGGACACGCCCTATGACCCGCGCTCGCCCTATTCGGCGTCGAAGGCGGGGTCGGACCATCTGGTCTCGGCCTGGGGGCATACCTTCGGATTGCCGGTGCTCATCACCAACTGCTCGAACAATTACGGGCCTTATCACTTCCCCGAAAAGCTGATCCCGCTGATGATCGCCAAGGCGCTCGATGGCGAGGCCCTGCCGATCTACGGCAAGGGCGACCAGGTCCGCGACTGGCTCTATGTCGAGGATCACGTCCGCGCGCTCCAGGCGGTGTTCGAACGTGGGCAGCCCGGCCGCACCTATAATGTCGGCGGGCATAACGAGCGGCAGAATATCGAAGTGGTGAAGACGCTGTGCGCCATCCTCGATGAACTGCGTCCGCGCGCCGATGGCAAGCCTTATGCCGCGCAGATGACCGAGGTCGCCGATCGCCCCGGCCATGACAAGCGCTATGCGATCGACGCCAGCCGGATCGGCACCGAACTGGGCTGGACCCCGGCCGAGACGTTCGAGACCGGCATCCGCAAGACGGTCGAATGGTATCTGGCCAACGAAGCCTGGTGGCGCCCGCTGGTCGCCGCCAAGGCATCCGAGCGGCGCGGCGTGGCGGCATGACGGCGGATAGCCCCCGCGCGATCCTCGTCACCGGCGCTGGTGGCCAGCTCGGCACCGAGCTGCAACGCTGCGCCTGGCCGCAGGGCTATGAGATCGTCGCCATCGACCGCAACGCGCTCGAGCTGTGCGATACCGCCGCCATCGCGGCGGTGGTCGCCTCGCGTCCTTGGGCGGCGGTCATCAACGGCGCCGCCTATACCGCGGTCGACAAGGCCGAAAGCGATGTCGTGACCGCCTGGGCGGTCAACGCGATGGCCCCCGCCGCCTTTGGCGAGGCGTGTGCGAAGGCGGGCATTCCGCTGATCCAGGTATCGACCGACTATGTGTTCGCCGGCGACAAGCAGGGCGCCTGGGATGTGAACGATCCGGTCGCCCCGCTCGGCGTCTATGGCGCGTCCAAGCTGGGCGGCGAGCTGGCGGTGCGAACCTCGGGCGCACGCCATGCCATCGTGCGCACCGCCTGGGTCGTGTCGGCGCATGGGCACAACTTCATCAAGACGATGCTGCGCCTGGCGGAAAGCCGCGACACCTTGTCGGTGGTCGCCGACCAGCATGGCTCACCGACCAGCGCGGCCGATCTGGCGAACGCGCTGATGACCATCGCGCTGCGGCTGATCGAGGACGAGGCGGGGCCGACCGGCACGTTTCATTTCAGCAATGCCGGGGCCATCAGCTGGGCCGATTTCGCCACCGAGATCTTCCGGCAGTCGTCTGCGCGCGGCGGCCCTTCGGCCGATGTGGTGCCGATTCCCAGCCGGGATTACCCGACGCCTGCGGCCCGTCCCGCCAATTCGCTGCTCAGCCACAGCGCGATCCGCGCCGCCTACGGCATCACCCCGCGCGATTGGCAGATAGCCTTGAGCGACATTCTCGACGAACTGATCGGAGCCACGAAATGAAGGGCATCATTCTCGCCGGAGGCTCCGGCACCCGGCTTCATCCGGCGACGCTGGCGGTCAACAAGCAGCTGTTGCCCGTCTATGACAAGCCGATGATCTATTACCCGCTCAGCGTCCTGATGCTGGCGGGCATCCGCGACATCCTGATCATCTCGTCGCCGGAGTTCATCGACAATTACCGCCGCCTGTTCGGGGACGGCTCGGCCTTCGGCCTGACCATGTCCTATGCCGAACAGCCCAGCCCCGACGGCCTGGCGCAGGCCTTCACCATTGGCGCGGACTTCATTGGCGACGATAACGTCGCGCTGGTGCTGGGCGACAATATCTTCTTCGGCGCACACCTGACCGATCTGCTCGCCAGCGCGGTTGCGCGGCCCAAGGGTGCGACCGTGTTCAGCTACCGTGTCGAGGATCCCGAGCGTTACGGCGTGGTCGAGTTCGGTGAAGGCGGCCGCGCGGTCAGCCTGGAGGAAAAGCCCGAAAACCCGAAGTCCAACCATGCGGTGACCGGCCTGTACTTCTATGACAATCGCGTCGTGCAGTTCGCGCGCAACCTGAAGCCGTCTCCGCGCGGTGAACTCGAGATCACCGATCTCAACCGGCTCTACATGGAGGCGGGCGACCTTTATGTCGAACAAATGGGCCGTGGTTATGCCTGGCTCGATACCGGCACCCATGACAGCCTGCTCGAGGCTGGCGAGTTCGTTCGCACCCTTCAGCACCGGCAGGGCGTGCAGGTCGCTTGCCTTGAGGAAATCGCCTATGAGATGGGCTTCATCTCCGACGATCAAGCACGGGCTGCGGGCGAACGGTTCAAAAAAACCGCCTATGGACGCGCCATCCTCAACGCGGTGGGTGGCCACGATAGGCTGAAGGCGTGAGGAAATGAGCCGTTTCGGTTAAGCGGTAAATTGGATAAAAGCTGTTCTTAACCGCGCAAGATCTGGCAGTGGTGATTTGGTAACATGCGCCCCTGCCAGCCGACTTGTAGGAATCTAGTCGTTGCCAAGCCGAAAGGACTTTACCGCGTGAGCGGTCGGACATTTAAAGATAAGGGCTTTTCATGGCGCATGGCCCTGACGGTACAGGGCAGGGTTATAGGCGCCGTCTTGATGCGTGAGCTACATACGCGTTACGGGCGTGAGAATATTGGCTATCTTTGGCTCATCGCCGAACCATTGATGCTCGGTAGCATTATTGCTCTGCTCCATAGCGGACAAACAGCACATGAAGGCACTATCAATCCGGTAGCCTTGACGGTCACCGGCTATACGATCTTCATCATGTTCCGCGGAATCGTGAACCGGGCGGAAGGGACGTTGCACAGCAATCTACCCTTACTCTACCATCGCATGGTAACAGTGTTTGATATATCTCTCGCTCGAGCACTGCTGGAAGCAGCCGGTACATTTGTAGCATTCACCATATTACTCGGTATAATCATCGTCTTGGGGTTCGCAGATTTGCCAGCGCGGCCTTTGATGCTACTTGCTGGCATTGCCTATATATTCTTTTTTTCGTTTGGTATTTCAATGATTATCGTTGGCGGTACGCATGATAACCGTTTGCTCGAACGGCTTGTCCATCCGTTCAGTTATTTCATGATTCCCCTTTCCGCGGCATTCTATCAGGTATCATGGATTCCCGAGCCCTATCGCCATTACCTGTTGTACAATCCGTTTCCGCAAATGTTCGAACTTGTCCGATATGGGCAATTTCAGGCAGCATCGCCAGAATATGTCGATTTTACGTATATCACCGCGTGGACGCTAATCCTTAATCTGTTTGGTCTCTTGGCCGTACGCGCGGTACGCAGTCGCATTCACTTGAGCTAAGCTCATACACCGCCTTTCAAGAGTGTACGCATGAACATGCATGGTATCATCGCCCCGTCACAGGACGACTTGCCTGAAGAGCGGCCTACTCTCATTTCGCGGATAATCGAGGCCGCACTGCGTCGACGCATGCTGATGCTAATCGTCGTCCTGCCAACTCTTTTGGTGACGGGGTATTATTATCTCATCGCCTCGGATCAATATGAATCTGAGGCACATTTTTTGGTCAAGTCAGCCGAGGGCACGACTGCCACGTCATCAGGCTTCGGCCAACTATTTGGCATCTCTGGTATTGGTGGTTCCGGTGGCGAAGCAGCAAGCGTAGCGGACTATCTCAGATCGCATGATGCGGTCGCACAGCTGCGAAAAAGCATCGGATTGGTCGAACTTTTTCGTCGCCCGGAGGCTGATCTACTCAGCCGACTGAATACGGCGGATCCGACGCCCGAAAGGTTGTTAAAATATTATGATGGCAAAGTTTCGGTAACAACGGACCATGATACCGGCATCACGACTCTAGCTGTGCGCGCCTTTCGCCCGACTGATTCGTACATGATCATCCATCGTCTCTTGGACATGGGCGAACGGCGGGTGAACGAGATGAATGCACGCAGCTACAAGGACGCCATAGCCTCTTCCCAACGGCAGTTGGCTGACGCGGAAAAGGCGCTGGCTGCCGTGCAGGGAGATATCACCGACTATCGCCAGTCCAAGGCAGACGTCGATCCGGAAGGATCTGGCAAGGCGCAGATCGGGCTTGTCTCCACACTTCGGGCCAACTTGGCGGCCGCGCAGGCGCAGTTGGAGACCACGGGAGCCTTTATCAGCCACTCCAGTCCGCAATATATCGCCTTGTCTCGCCAGGTGCAGTCGCTTCGGGCTCAGCTTGCCGCGCAATCGAACAGGCTGGCTGGCGAGACCAGCAATGCCACCATCGCCAGCAATCTCGGCGGCTATGAGGATCTGCGGCTGCGCCAGGAATTTGCAGGCAAGCGGTATGAAGCGGCCGCCGCGACGTTAGCGCAAGCACAGGAGCGAGCCCAACGCCAGCAGCTCTATTTGGTCCGAGTGGTTGACGCCAATCTGCCGGTCAAATCACTATTCCCGCAGCGCGCCAAGATCGTTCTAACCGTGTTTTTCGGTCTTATGTTGGTTTACAGCATTGGCTGGTTGATTGCGGCAGGTGTTCGGGAACACGCTGCCTGATCAAAGTCAGAGAAGCGCGTCGGGTCAACTGATCCGACGCGCGATCAGGGCGAACGGGACGGGTTTATCATTCGTCTGCGGATCAGTCGCGAAATTCAATTGCGCAACCTCTTGGCCATCTGCGATCAGAGATAGTGCCATTCGCTCGATTTCGGGGCGGCTGAAACCCGCCGACGCCGTATCGCCGGTCGCACTGGCATTCGGTCTATAGCGCAGCATGTGGATTGCCAGCCCTCCTGGCCGCAGACAGCGCATACTATTTCTAAGCATCTGAGGGAGGCGTTCCTGCGCCTCGGGAACGTCATAGGCGTCCGTCGACCATAGGAAATCGAAACCCGTCAGTGATGGTGGAATGGTAAGACGGTCAAACAAGGTCAGGTGCACCACTTCGTAGAAGCGATGCGGTGAGCAGAGGTCGTCGGCTTCTAGCAACTCCAGCGCCAGGCCGGGGTCACCATCGGGCAAATCTTCGTGATGCAGGGATGCGCTCAAGATCGCGCATCCCCGTCCAGCAAAATAGGCGGGCAGCCGGCTGCGACGTCGTCCCATTCCCAAACCCGATCCGCCTTTGGGTACAACGTCATAATAATGGAGCGCTTGAAGGATAAAAGCATCCTCCCAATTCTGGATGTCGCAGCCGGCCTGATGAAGGACCGCATTCCAGGCAATCGTCAGAGGATCGGACAATTGTGCAGCCGTCATAGGCTGCGACACCGGGCAGGCAAACAGGACGGGCTGGATCGTCGCCAGCTCGGGCTTCTCCTGCCATCCGTCGATTTTCTTCACGTCGGGTGATGGGGCGGGTGCCTTTTCGACATGATGGGGCAGCGAAGGCGCTTCCCGTTCACGAGGCGACAAGATTAGGCTCAAGGCATCGGCTCGTGCGTCGGTGTCGTCGTTGACGGCCCCGCCGATCATATACCCCATGTTGCGTCTGCTGATGATGTCGACATGGATGATTCCATCGTCCTCCATCGCCTTCGGCAGCGTAATGTCGACTTCCTTTACCAAGACGGGCGCTGTTCCGGGGTGCAGGGAGAAGGCATGTATCCGAACCGTCAAGGTGCCCGTGGCGGCGATCAGCCCATGGAAATGGAGCGTGAAACGGACGGGCCCCAGAACCGGGTAGATGTCGAGTGATTGAAAGGCATATCCGGGTTCGCTTGCCCGATGTTCGCCGCCCAGTCCGGCGATACGGCTAGCCATCTGTCGATGCGCTGCGAATGGATCGATCGGAAGGAAGGTCAACCTTTCGGGATTCGGATCGGCACTCATCGCGGGCGATTGGGTCATGCATCCTTATCCTGTGCCCGGCGATATAGATTATCGAGTGCCTGTGCGTATCGATCGGACGAAAAGCTGGCAGCCTGCAAGGCTCCTCTTCGCGCCAGATCGCGACGCAGCGTCTCGTCCTGGTCCAATCGTTGCAGAGCGGCGGTCAATGCGGCGACGTCATAGGGATCGACGAGAAGTGCCGCCTCGCCCGCCACCTCTTTCACTGCTCCCGTCGCGGAGGACAAGACCGGTGTTCCCAGTAGCATCGCTTCATGTACCGGCAAGCCGAACCCTTCGCACAGCGAAGGGAATGCCAGGGCCCGCGCACCGCGAACCAACCGCATGAGCATGTGACGCGGTAGATAGTCGATCTGGATGATGCGGCGTTCAAGATGCGCGTGACGGGGACTGGCTTTGTCATCGCTACGAGGGAGCAATACTAGTTCCGCTTCACTTTGCCACGCACGCCCTGCAACGATAATGAGTGGTGTATCCGTACCAAGCGAGAGATAGGCCTCGATCAAGCGGCCGACATTCTTCTTTGGCTCGATCGCGCCGAAATACAAAAAATACCCGTCGCGCGGCAGACCGAACGTCACTTCTATCTTGCGAGCGGATTCCTCGGTGGGCTCCTCTAGAATATCCTTGTCGATTTGTGAGATTTGATAGGTATTGATGACCTTGCCTGGGTCAGTGGCGAGAAGTTCGATGATATCGCACCGACTGGTTTCCGAAACGGTGCAGACGGCATCTGCGCGAGCCACGCATGCTGCGACAAGAGCATGGTAGTGACGCTTCTCGTCCAGCGTTGCGAACGGCAAACGCAAGGGCACAAGATCATGCAATGTATAAACATTGCACGCGCCATCAAGAAACACAGGTACCGGATAGGTCCAATGCATGATGTCCGGCGGATTGCGCATCCGCAACCGGGCGAAACGGCCGGTCGCGCGGAAATAGGCATGTGCTCGTTCGAAGAGATAAGGACTGCTCCAAAGCGCGTCGAAAGCTGTCGCTCTGCTTCCCAGGGCACGCGTGTCGACCGTACCGGTCGGTACTGGTATCGCCCTCAGCCCAGGCGCGACACCCAGCGTAGATAACGTGCGCCGCAAACCCTTGCGACGTCCGCGCCAAGGTCTGGGTCTGGCGAGCTGATCGTAGAACAACGTTTCGCGTTGATCCGCCGGACCAGTGACGTCCAACCCATACACACCTTCCACCTGATGCCCCATGGAACGGAGGGTCTGCGCCAGCATCAGGCCATAAGTGGCAACCCCTGTGCCGTTGGGCATGGCAAGATTGTAGCCATCTATTCCGATCCGCAACCGAGATGCCTTCAAACTAGAGTTCGGGCCCAGTTACCTGTGTTGCTCCGGCGCCGCAACGCATCCTCATAGACGGTCGTCAACCGTGCAGCGAACGCATCGGTGGAAAAGGCCGTTGCCCGCCTTGTTCCTCGATCGATCAAAGCGCGATGGAGCACATCGTCGTTGACCAGCCTTGCGATGCCATCCGAGAGGGCCCCGACATCCGTAGGATCAACCTTTAGCGCAGCTTCCCCCGCCACTTCGGCCATCGCGCCGCGATTGCTGGTCAGAACCGGCGTGCCGAGCGCCATCGCCTCTACGATGGGCAGGCCAAAGCCCTCAGCCAACGAGGCGAATAGCAAGGCTCGTGCCTGTGCGATTAATCCCAGCAGTACGTCCCGTTCGACATAAGGGAGGTGTATGACCCCTGAGGTAGCCGCCATGGCCTTCAGAATCGATGGGGCCCGCCATCCGTCTGGCCCGACAATCACCAGCGGTAGGCACGTATCGCTACGGCGATAAGCGGTCAGTATAGCCATCAAATTCTTGCGTGGCTCGATCGATCCGACCACAAGGAGATAGCCGCGCGATAACAATCCTGCCGGCAAGGGCCCCCATGACCGCCGGGGCGCATCGACGGGTTGGCTCGTCTGGATGACGAATTCCGAGGCGCAGTCCAAAGCCCCCATGATCGCCGTCCGTGCATCCTGGGTTACGGTGGTGATGCCGTCGCCCGTGGCGGCGATTGCGTCGAGCACGGCGCGATGCCGACGTGGATCGATAGGAGTGAGATCGGGGTGGTCGAGCGGGATGGTGTCGTGAACGGTGTAAAGGTTGATCCACCCTTCCATCCGCATCGGAACAGGATAGGTCCAATGCATGATCCCCGGTTGACCATCGCACGCAATGGAATAGAATCGGCGATGCATACTGAAATGGACGTGGGCGCGGCGGAATATGTCGCGCCCCTCCAATACTCGGCCATCTGCGTCGCACATATGGCGCAACCGCTGGGTTCCGCCAATCCAGGCGGCGCCCCATTTCCGCCATCCTGGATCGCCGGCACATCGCGCCAGCAATCGGCAGGGCTGATCGCTGATCTGCCGTATGGCGGCTGCCAGTGCACGAGCATAGGTCGATACGCCTGTCCCGCCTTCCCCGAGCATGCGCCCATCCAGGCAAATTGGCACATCCCGATGGGGGAACTCATTCATCGACACAAAGCCTGCCTTTCCAATCGCTGACGAAGCCTGTAGGGCAGCGGCGCAAGCAAGGCGAATGGGTTGGGTGTACCCGACCAATAATGGGATTGATCATGATCCGGTTCGACCATGTGTCGAAAACCTACCATCTTCGAAAGTTCGAGAAGCGGGTCTTCACCGATCTCAACTTCACGATCAAGAAGGGAGATGCGATCGGTATCTGTGGTGCGAACGGTGCTGGCAAGTCGACATTGATGAGGCTGATCGCCGGAGTCGAGCAACCCACGTCCGGTAGGGTTACCCGCACAATGACCACCTCCTGGCCGATCGGCTATGCCAATGCGTTCCAGTCCAGCCTGACAGGCGCGGATAATGCCCGTTTCATTTCGCGGGTCTATAACCGACCTGAACAGGAGCTTCTCGATTTTGTCGAGGATTTTGCGCAGCTTGGTCCCTATCTCTACCAGCCAGTCAGCACCTATTCCGCCGGGATGAATGCGCGGCTGGCCTTTGGGATCAGCCTTGCGATCGAATTTGAGTGCTACCTAGTCGATGAAGTGACTGCGGCCGGCGACGAGCGTTTCCGTCGCCGTTCCGAAGAGGCTCTACTTTCCCGGCGCGACAACGCGACGTTGATCATGATCTCGCATGATCCCGGGACACTGCAGGCCTATTGCCGGACGGGCGCGGTCCTTTATGGTGGAGCTCTCGTTCTATACGATACCATCGCCGAAGCCTGCGAAGTGCATCATCGTCTCCAGGCCCGAGCCATGCGATGAGCGATGGCAATCCCGGCATCGGCCCAGTATTGAGGCCGAGTTTTCGTGCCCGGCCCTTGGTTAGGCTGATCGTCTTCAGGAATCACTGTTCGATGTCATTGAAGTTTGTGGGTCGGCGCTTAACCGGTCTTCTTGGATCGATATCCGTTCTCACTGTCGCGGGTTGTGCGTCCCTGCCCTCGAATGGTCCCACGGCGCGCGCTATCATCCGTCAGTCGAAGGCACCTGACGGTACAGTCAGGTTTCGGATCATCGATCTGGACATGGCGACCGTGGATGCGATGAACGGTCTTGGCGAGGCGCAATCCATGGGGGCGTCGACTCTGGCTTCGTTGTATCAGGAGCGTCGAGTCGACCTGATCGGCCCGGGCGATGTGCTGACGATCACCATCTATGAAGTCGGCGTTTCGCTGTTCGGTGGAGGCGTGCGTGCGGCTCCTGGAGGTTTCGATCCCTCCGCTCATGGTGAAACCTTTCCGGATACGGTAGTCGATGCCAAAGGGCAGATCGACCTGCCTTATCTGGGGCCGATCAGTGTCGCTGGATTGACCGTCGACCAAGCGCAACGTCGCATTGCGGCAAGTCTGCGTGGGAAATCACAGGATCCACGTGTCCTGGTTGCGGTCCGCCAGAATGTGGCCAACACCATTTATGTGTCCGGCGCGGTCAACAAGCCCGGGCGTATTGCTTTGACGCTAGGCCGCGAGCATCTGCTCGATGCTATCGCCAGCGCAGGGGGAAGCGCCAATAGCGCCGATGATACCGTCATTCGGTTCGTGCGCGGCGACAGGATCATCGAGCAGCGCCTGGGTACCATCCGCTCGAACAGCGCGGACGATCTTGTCCTTTCGCCGGGCGATCGGATTGAATTGATCCGTCGCCCCCGGACCTACACCGTTTTCGGTGCCGTGCTGCGGATATCGCAAATTCCGTTCGAAACCGGCGAGGTTTCTCTGGCAGAGGCTCTTGCCCGCTCTGGGGGGCCGAACGACGCGCAGGCCAATCCCTCGGCGATCTTCCTGTTTCGTTACAATCCCGTCGAGGGAACGCAATCCGCCGAGCCGATCATCTATCGGCTCAATATGCTGAAGCCGGAAAGCTATTTCCTCGCACAACGCTTCGCCATGCGCGACAAGGATGTGATTTACATCGCAAACGCGTCGGCTAATCAGCCGGCAAAGGCATTCGGCATCATCAACCAGCTATTTGCGCCGTTCATCACCGCGCGGCAAATCACTAGGTAAGGGTATCGATCACCACCATGTTGCCTCGTGGCGTTCGTCGATCGGAGCCCAAGGTGCTGAACGCGCGCTGCGATCGATGTGACGGATGATTTCGCGGTATGAAGGGAAGCGGCAGCCGTCAAAGGGTTGGCCGACCTGGGTCCAATGGGGATTATAGGCCGGATCCTGAAACAGGGCAGGCCCCCAGCGTTCGTACAGACGAGCCAGCTCGTCCAAATCCCAGGCGACCTGTGATCTGGTGGCATTGATTCCACGCGTTTTTGATTCGTGATGTATAACGTGCAGGTCGGACATCATCACTATCCGTCGACCGGTTTCCCTCACCCGCAAGCATAGATCGATATCGTTGAAGGCGATGGCGAAGCGGAGGGCATCGAATCCCTTGATCTCTATGAAAAGGTCGGTGCGCATCGCGAGGAACGCGCCGGTGACGGCAGCAGCGCTACGCTGCACACGCCATCGGTCATTCGGTCCGGACGCTACAGCGCGCCCTACACCTTCATGAATGGGGCCGCCGCGCCCCATGCCCATGATGATCCCCGCATGTTGAAGCGTATGATCGGGATAGAGCAGAGTGGCACCAACCGCGCCGACATCATCTTGCGACAACGCGTTGCAGAGCATAGCATCCCAGCCCTGGGTCAGCATCTGCGTATCATTGTTGAGAAAGAGAAGCAGCGACGCCTCGCCGGTTTCGACCGCCAGATTGTTGGCGCGTGACCAGTTGAACGGCTCGTCCAGCGTCATGACCGTGGCCGTGCCACGTCGCTGCCACATGTTGAGCAACCGTGCGGTCGCGCTTTCACGGCTTCGATTGTCGATGACGATGATGTCTAGAAGATCGGGGCGCAATGCCTTGGATTGCAGGCTCTCGACCGCGACGCGCAGCATTTCGGCTTCGTCGCGGGTCTGGATCACGACCCGGATGTGATTCGCGTTGGATGACGGACGACTTTGCGCCTCAGGTGCAATGGCGGCGGGAATCGATGGCAATGGCGCATCGGGCAGGGCCTGATCTGCCGCCGCGGGCAGTCTGCGGCACGTGGCCAGCAACAGCGGGAGGTGAACGACCGATCCGTCAGATGCTGCAGCACTCAATATCTGGCCAGCATGACTGCTTAACCCTTCATTGATTGCGACACGCGTTGAGTCGATCATAATGGCCAGTGGCGCGTTGCGCGGATTTCTGAACCAGTCGGGATCGAACATGGGTTGGAACATTGGTTCCATAAACGTTCGCCCTGTCCGCCAATCATCGATCGAATGATCATGATCGCAATAGGCCGCTATGCATTGAGTCCTGGCCGCAGCGAAGGAAAACCATGCGACCGCCTGCCGATCAAGCAGGGTTCCCGCGGCGATCAACAGGACATGTCTGGCATCGCCCACCTGATAGGGTTGGGCATCAATATCTATAAAGCAGACCCTTTCATCGAGCGCTGCCAGACTGGCGACCGAGTGACTGCATATAGCGGACGACGCCAAAATGATGGCCGACCAACGTCCGTCGGTTTGGTCGAGCAATGTCGACAGGCTTGCCCGAACCTCAGCGGGCAATGCCAAACGTGCTTCGATGATGATGGTGAGCGTTTCAGAGAGAGCAATGCCACGTGGCGGGGCACCGATGACGAGTTCCCGTCGAAATTCATCATAACGCGACATGCCGTAGATCGCTTGATCCAGCGGCCGCTCGGGATCAGGGGAGTCGATGGCGGCCGGCTGGTGTCGCGTACTGTCAACATGGGCAGGGATGTGGTCGCGTGCACCAAGCGCGATCAGTTGGTCGATTGCATCGGCGAATGTCGGATCCCGGGAGAGGCTATTAAGGCAGCATACGATGGCGCCATCACGATCGCCCTGCCGTTTGCGGACATGCGAGAGATGGAACCAGTTTTCCGCCACATGCGGAGCCAGCTGGAGCGCGCGATCATAAGCCTCGGCAGCCGTAGTCAGGTCCCCGGCTTCCTTTGCGGCATGGCCATATTGGACCCAAGACCGCATATCCTTGGGCCTGTGACTTAGATAGGCCTGATATGCTGTGGCGGCTGCGCTCCAATCCCGGTTGCGCGCGTAATTGCGTGCGACGGTTCGCAGCCGAAAGGCGGCAAGATTCAACATCGTTCCACTCATGTCCGCCAGTCGGTCGGATTGACCTAGTGGAACAGCCCGACTTGCGCTAGCGCAGCCAGCTATATCGAGGCGATATTTCGAAGGAAACTGCGCAGTGAAGTCGTCCATTCTGCAATCGCTCGTCGCGCGTGCAAAACGATCGCAGGCTTATTCGAAAACCGCTAAAGCGAGCGGTAACCGAGCGCGTGATATGCGTGATTGGCCCGCTGCCATCGAATATTACCGCGCTCATCTCGCGGAAAAACCTAATGATATCGCGATCCGGGTACAGCTCGGCCATGCATTGAAGGAAGCCGGACTCCACCAGGATGCTTTGGCATCCTATCAAGCCGTATTGCGGATCACACCGGATGACGCCGATCTTCTGCTAAGCATCGGGCACCTTCTCAAGCTGATGAATGACCCAACCGAGGCGCTGGCCTTTTATCGCAAAAGTGCGGACATCGATGGCAATCGCCATGCCTTGACAGAAATAGATCATCTGCTGCTGGCGGGCGTATCGCTCACCCTCCCGATCGAGAGGGGGCGGATCATGGACATCCTCACCACTCGCAGTACGGGACTGACGCCGATCGATGTGTATGACGTAGCGCTCGTTGCTCAGGACGATCGATTGCAGTTTGTCTCACACGACCCTTGGATACTGTTCCACCTGGACCCCGCTCTTGCTAAAGCTGGAGGCTTGGGCATTTTGACGATTGATGCCCGTCCTTTCGACAGCGAGCACTCGCTCTCCGGGCAAATCTATCTGGATTATGGTGACGGCTTTCAGGAGAAGACCAGTCTTCCCTTTTCATCGACGAACGCCCCCATTTCTCTGCTTTTGGCTTATCCTGAGCATGTCCGGGCCGTGCGTTGGGATCCGGATCGGAAATCCAATATCATCCATCTGCCGACATTGTCATTTCGACCCGTCGACGATGTCGCCGAAGCGGAGATTTTGGTACGGGAAAGCGCTGCGTCGGACCTCGATCCTACTCCATTGATCGAATTGGCAAAGGCATGTTTCGATCGTATCGCCATGAGGCCACAGGAGGCAGCCGAGGCGACATTGGCGATGATGGTATCAAGCTTCGACCTTGATGCCCATTATCGTCGCTGGCTTTTCCGATATGAGCGCCCGTCGCCCCGCGATTATGGCATTATCGCAACCATGACGAACAGCATGGCATACAAGCCGACCTTCTCGTTCGTCATGCCGACATACAATACGCCGCTCCCACTGCTGCGCGATTGTCTGGATGCCATGCTGGCACAGACCTATACAGACTTTGAAATCTGTGTCGCCGACGACCATTCGCCCAATCCCGATGTGATCTCGGTACTGGCCGAATATGCTGCACGCGATGCACGCGTCAAATATGTCCGCTCACCCAAGAATGGCCATATCTCCGACGCCAGCAATCGTGCGTTGAAATTAGCGAGCGGCGAGTTCATCGTGTTGGTTGATCATGATGATGTCATACCGGATTATACGCTGTTTGTGGTTGCGTATTATTTGAACCTCCATCCCAATGCAGATGTACTGTTCTCTGACGAAGACAAAATTGACCTACATAACAATCGCTTTGCGCCATATTTTAAGGGAGAGTTTAGCAAATTCCTGATGTACGGCCATAATATGGTAAGCCATCTCGGCGTTTATCGCCGCTCACTTGTTCAGGAAATTGGCGGTTTTCGTTTGGGCCTGGAGGGAAGCCAGGATTATGACTTGTTGCTGCGGTGTTACGAACGCAGCAGTGACGAACGGATCGTTCATATTCCCCACGTGCTGTATCACTGGCGGACAACGCCCGGATCCACCGCGATCTCACCGGATCAGAAGGGATATGCGATCGTCGCGGCGCAGTTGGCCATCAACGGGCATTTTGAGCGGACGAACATGCCCTTCCGGTCCTGTGACGGTTTTGCGCCCGGCTGCACGGGCGTTCGCCCTGCTCACAATCTTGATACGACAGTTTCCATCATCATCCCGACGCGTAATGGGCTTGATGTCCTAGAACCCTGCATCGATTCGATTCTGAAAACCGTGCCGGAGCATGTCGAGATTCTGGTCATCGACAACGGGTCGGACGACCCCGCGACACTGGCCTATCTCGACACCATGGCGAGCGAGGGCACGCTTCGCGTCCTTCGATATGACAAACCGTTCAATTTTTCCGAAATCAACAACTTCGCTGTCACGCACGCCACTGGTGATATCCTGTGCTTTCTCAATAATGACACCGAAGTTCTTGCAAGCGACTGGCTGGCGCGGGCCCGGGCGCTCTTGTCGCTCGATGAGGTCGGTATCGTAGGATCGCGACTACTATATCCAGATGGCACGCTTCAGCATTTCGGGATCGCACTGGGTATGGGAGAGCATCGTGTGGCCGGAACGCCGCATGGCGGCTGTCACGGCACCGACCCGGGCTATTTCGGCAAGGCCCAACTGATGCAGGAATTCTCGGCCGTCACTGCAGCATGCCTGTTCATGCGGCGTGCTCACTTCCTGCAGGTAGGGGGCTTCGATCCTGAGTTGCGGGTCGCGTATAACGATATCGATCTATGCCTAAAAATTAGATCCTTGGGACTGAAAATCGTCGGCGATCCGGATATTCTACTGATCCATAAGGAAAGTCGTACGCGAGGCAGCGACAAGAAGGGCGAACGCGCCCGTCGCCTTGCCGATGAAGCCGCATGGATGCATGAGCGCTGGTCGGATCTGTTGCTGAATGACCCCTATTATTCCCCCAACTTGTCGCTTGATCGACTGGATTTTGCGCCAGCTACGCCGCCACGCGTGCCACTGCCGTGGCAGCAGGGTGCGATCACAGCGGTCGTGAAGTGATCGAGGGAACGATCGCAGTGCCGCAAGTTGCCGAAGGGGGCCTCCCCTATATTTGTTGCGCCGCGCGGCAGATGTATGGCATCAGCGCCGTTCCTCCTGGCTTGCATGGCGATGTGCCGGATGTGGACATGGCTGATCCGGCAGATTTCGGTATCAGCGCGATTAACGAGATCTATCGCACGCTGCGTTATCACTGGTGGTTGCGCGACGATATGTTCGCCAATCCGAGCGATCAAACGCGTGATCTGGCGTCATTCTACGCGTCGTTATCGACACAAAATTGTCCGACATCAATGTTGGTGCAACTCGAAGATGCCGTTCTAGCACAGAGTGTGATTTACGCTCGATCGTCGACCGCTCCGGCCATTGTTTATGAAACCCATCGTCCGAATGACCGGATGGCGGTTGGGTTGCTCGATCGTACTGCAATAAGATCGGCCGATCGATCGCGTTTTGCAGATCCGACCTGGATGAATTTCTTCGTGGGATCGGCTGGGTCATCGAATTACGGTCATTGGCTAGTCGACGATCTGCCGCGGTTGAAAGCCGTGGCGGCATTGATGCACCGTGACGAGCGACCTGTTCGAATACTGATCCATGGATATGGCCAGGCGATCGACACGGTTCGTATAGAGTCTATTCGCCTGCTTTTGGGCGAGGACACCCATATCGATCTGCTCGATCCCCATATCCCCTACCATTTCGACGAACTTTTTTACGTAACCCCTGTCACGCACCATCCCGTTCAAAAATCACCAGCGGCCATGGATTTCGTCGCTCGTGAGGTACTCTCGCGTTTCCCGTCCGATCATGATGGCGCGGGGGGGGCCATGCTCTTGTTCGTAGACCGAGCTTCCCAGTACGGGCGAACCCTATCCAACCATGACCCAATCCGACAGCTCGCCGAGGAACATGGCTTTACGACATTCGATCCAGCCGGGCAAAGCTTCGCCGACCAGGTGCGTATGTTTGCCAATGCTCAGGTCGTCATCGGGCAAATGGGCGCGGCGATGACAAATACGCTGTTTTGCAGGCCGACCACAACCGTGATCCATCTCGCTCCCGCTGGATGGATCGAGCCATTTTACTGGGACTTGTCGGTCGTGCGGGGGCATCATTACCGTGTGCTGTTCGGGGAGGTGACCGATCCGACGCTCCCCCCCCATCGCAGCGATTTCACCATTGCCCCAGACGCCCTAAAGCAGGCGATCGACTCGCTATAGGCCGGTCTTTTCCAGTCGGGCGATGACCCCCCGAGTAACCTGGTCGAGGGCTTCGTCGGAAAAGAAGCCGCCTGGGATCAAGCAGCGATCGATCAGGACACGGCGGAACGCAGCAAAGATTTTCATGTCGGGACGGCCCGGATCACTCCAAAAGGCGTCCAACCCGCGCTGGAATGTAATTCCCTCCATGTCATACACGGCTTGGCCCAAGGCAATGACCGGCACTCCGGCAGCCAGGGCCAAGGTTCCGCTGGTGCTGTTGATCGTCACCATGCCTTTCGCTTTGCGTGCGATAGGGACCATGTCACCGCTTTCCAGATAATCGATGCGGTCGACGACATTGTGTAACTCGGCCAGCGCCATCGTCTCGCCCCGCCAGTCTCGCACCCCGTTGTCGAGGGGGTGTTCCTTGATGACCAAGCGTAGCGGTGCCGGAGCATGCGATGCGAACGAGCCGATAACCAGCCTCAGCGCATCGGAAATGCCGGCAAAATCAGAATGTAGTCGGATTTGGGCGTCGGAGTCGAGCTGTAGCGGGAACAGCATATAGGGCTCGCTCTGCTGATCCAGCGCTGCGATCTGCGCTTGCGATCGTAGGGCAGCTTGCTTGCGGTGGCGAAGTCGGCGTGCCCACCCCATTGCCTCGACCAGCGGGTGCCAGGGGCGATGATTCTGCCAATGGGGATAATACCAACGGCTGAGAACGTCGGCCGTATTGTAGATGACCGCCTCCCAGGCGCGGCGTCGAAAAGACGATGGCACCTGATGATGCTCAGGTTCAGGAGGGAGGCACGCCGCCTCTGCTTGATACCATGCAGGGTCGCGGGGCAGGCTCGAATGTCCGTTGACGCCACCCGGCTCGAACGTCACCCAGTCAGGGCGGATATAGCCCTCCTCGAACACATGGATCGGGATTCCGATGTCCCGACACACCCGGGTTGCAATCATGTGCAGAGGGCGACAGTCGCCAAACAACATGACATCGGTAATATGCCGCTCGCGGATAAGCGCGGTGAGCGCGTCGGGCCAATCTTCTGGCGATCCGCGAAAATCAATTCCGTTCGGCAAGCGCCAGAATGCCCGGTCGCCGCCATTGAAATTGACCTTGTAAACCTCATAACCGGACTGACGCAGCGCCTGGCCTATCCGGCGGAACAAGGGTCCCATCAGACCTTGCAGAAGCAAAATCTTGCGCGTCGTGGACTGCTTTGCAGGGCCCAGCGCCGCGACCTTGGGAGTGAGGGCGGGCTGCCGCATTCAATCATCCTTTATGTACATCAGCCATACGTCGCCGGGCGCAACGCATCGCCGTTCCTTGCTTTTCATGGTGCCATCGGCACGGTCGATGGCGGCTAACCGATCCTGGGTTCCGGATGCAAGGCCATCTGTCGTGACAGTGTACGCATCCCTTGTTATATGGGATGAGTGTTTGGCTGTTACCGCAGATCCTTATGCCGGTGTCATGCCACTTATTGCGAGTGATGTCTTGTAAGTGACAATCATATTAGGTTTCCTGTCATTCTTCGTCGCGCAACTATGTGGTCTGACGTTCGATATATTCGTGCGCCCAAAAGGATGGCGGCATGTCTTTTGCCGAAGATGGCAGGGCATGGTACTCAATATACTATGCGTTACCATATCATTCGGCTTTTTCCTTGCTATCTCGGGCAACGCTATAGTTGCAGGTGGAATGGTTTGCGCGCTGCTCGCGCTAATCTCTACCGCGTCTAATGCAAAGTATGCAATGCTCGGCGAGCATCTTCTGTTTTCTGATTTTGCCTTACTTGCCGCACTGTTCCGCCAGCCAGGCTTCTATTTTAGCGCGCTTTCGGGATATCAGAAGTGGATATCGATCCTGATTGGATTGGCGCTCCTAGGCGCACTCGCCAAATTATTCGTGCCGGATCTTGGCCCGCACCTTGTCGGTCTTGCGCTCATGTTGGCAACTATCGTGATCATGGGTATGACGCTTCATAGTTCGGCCTTTGCCAAGCTGGCGCCGCGCCCGGATGCCGAAGCCGATTTGCGGCGTCACGGCCTTATCGCCAGCTTGCTGCTATACTGGCAACGTTGGCATGAAACTGGCGATCCGCCTGCCCTTCCCACTCCTAGTGGCGTCAAGGCAAACGAAGCAGCGACCACTCCGGAGTTGATCGTGGTCGTGCAGTGCGAATCCTTTGCCGACCCGGTCGCATTGACTGCAAATGTCGAACTGACGCTGCCCGGTCTGATGCGGGCACGGGCCGCATCATGTCGATGGGGCGATCTGAACGTCAGTGGCTTTGGCGCCTACACGATGCGAACCGAATATGGCGTGTTGTTCGGACGCAGCGAGGCCGAGCTCGGCTTTCGATGCTATGACCCGTTTCTCACAGCTCGGGGCGAAGCCTCCTATGCCTTGTCGACGCGGCTAGGCGCCATAGGGTATGATTGCGTCTTCGTGCATCCACATGACCTGCGCTTTTACGGGCGAGATCAACTGATGCCGGCAATCGGATTCGATCGCATGGTCGGAGCTGATCATTTTCCCCCTGTGCCTCCGGGTAAGGGGCGGTATGTTGGCGATCGGACAGTGGGTGCCAAGCTGTGCGATCTGATCGATGCGGCCACTCAACCCACGCTCCTTTATGCCGTGACCATGGAAAATCATGGTCCATGGATGAAGGATCGGGTCCCAGGATCGTCTGGAGGATTGGAAGCCTATCTCCATCATGTGCGCAACAGCGACGCGATGCTGTCAGATTTGATGGACCATCTGGCCAATAGCGGACGCACCGCGCTGCTGATATTTTTCGGCGATCATCGGCCAAGCATACCCGGCGCGATCGAGCCGGGGCCGGTACGTCATACCCCTTATGTCATGCTACGGTTTGCACAAGATACACAGATTTTGTCCGCAGAGCCGACTGATCTTACGCCAGACGCACTGCATCATGCCATATTGCAGATGGTAGATTAGGCACGCGCCGCGCTCAGGAGGGGCGGATGTCGCGAAGCACCCGATCACGCAGCCTGCTGGGTAAAAATGCGTCAACGAGACGCAGTAAACGAAATGGCCATGGTAAAATCAGATGGCCCCTTCCCTGCCTGCTTGCCCGGTCTATGCGTCTTGCTACAATCTCTGGTTGCATCAGCAAGGCGCCGGGCACAGGCACCTTACGCCCGGCAGGCGTATCTATCGGTCCAGGCGAAACCAGCAGCACCTGAACGCCATAGGATGCGACCCCAATCCGAAGCGCCTCGGCAAACCGCGCTAATCCGGCCTTCGTGCCAGCATAGGCAGCCGCAAAGGGAAGAGAATGAAAGGCTGCCGCCGAGCCGATCAGAATGATGCGTCCGCATCCGCGAGCCGCCATGCGTTCGGCCAGCGCAGCCGCCATGGCTGCGGGCGTGACGAAATTTATCACGCCCAACCTTAGAACTCTTGCAGGATCCTCGCCGCATTCTCCCGCAGATGCGATGTCGCCCAAACCGGCTGCTAATATGGCGATATCGACTGGTGCTCGCAGATCATCGTCAATAAGTGCGGCCACGGCTGCTGCGCTGTCGATGAGGTCGAGCGACCGTATCGTAACCGTAGCTCCGGCGAGCTGGCAGTCCCGCGCCACACCTTCCAAACGTGTCTGATCCCGCCCCCAAAGCCTTAGGCGCACGCCAGGATAGGCATGGTGGCGAGCAAGGGCGGCGCCCAGTCCGCTGGATGCACCCGTAATGAGAATATCTTCCGGTTTTTTCATCCGATTTCTGTTGCGGTGGCAAGTGGCTAGTTTGAGGCCAATCATTGCGCGTTGCAGCATGTTCGCTTGACAGAATTAACGTAGCCCTGTCCATAGCCAGCATGGGAACGCGTCAAAATGATTGGCATCCGTCTCGGCGCAGAACCGGGAAAAGAGCTTCGCCGCGTCTCCGTTTGTTCCATAATGATTTTGTGGAACGCCTGACGATCATATCGCCGCGTACCTTCTTTGTGACATGGGCGATACTGCTTTCGCTGATTATGTGGGCTGGTTGGGGAACGGTTGGGCTTTTTGGCGGATCAGGATTGGTGCTGGGCGGTCTGCTGACGTGGACTTTGTTCGAATATGCCATGCATCGCTTCGTTTTTCATCTCCGCTCGAACTCGCGAATCGGCCAGTCTCTTGGCTTCCTCATGCATGGCAACCACCATGTCGATCCAAACGACCCGTATCGGAATATGATGCCGCTGGTGGTCAGCATCCCTTGGGTGGCCGGCCTGACAGGAATGGCTGTTTGGCTGTTGGGGACCAAGGCGCTGATTTTCATGGCCGGCTTCACCGCTGGCTATGTCATCTACGATACCGTGCATTACGCCTGCCACCAACTGCCGCTACGGGGCGGATTGATGGGGGCGTTGCGCCGCCACCACCTGCGGCATCATTACGCCGGGAAAGACGGAAATTATGCCATCACGGCGATCTTCTGGGATCGCCTGTTCCGCTCTTACCTTCCCGCCAAAGGGATACATGCTCGGTCGGACATTCCGTCTTAACGACGCATTTTCATCAATCGTCCTTGTATTTGCCGGATGCGCGTTACCCATCCTAGTCGATTGACCGTCTCGCCGGTTGTCATGCGACTAATCAGGGTTTCCGGCCCGCAAGGCAAACCGGTAACGGGATCAAGATACCGCGGATAGAGGATCAGGACGGTGGCGACGAGCTGATCGAGAGTCAACATCCGCCCGCGTCGAGGTGGGCAAGGCAAGAGATCACGCGTCAATCCCCATCCCGCATAGAAGGGCATACCGTGACAAGTCACGTCACGATCACGCATCAGCGCCTCGAAGCCCGTCAAAGATGTCAGGACATGGACTCCATCGACGCGGTCGAGCAATTCGGCCATTCCCCCGCCCCGGACCACCCGATTGGCCACGGTCAAGACATCACTGTCCGGTACCCCCCCTTTGCGATGACCGGCATCGACATCGGGATGGGGCCGGAACCATATCTCAGCTTCGGGTTCGAGAGAACGAGCGCGCCGCAGCAACTCCAGATTGTCAGACAGTCCTCCGCCGCCCAACCGAACCGACATGTCATCCGAGACCTGTCCAGGCACCAGTATCAGGCGGCGTTCCGACTGACGTTCGGGGAAGTCATGCCCACCACCTCCGGCATATTTGCTGATCCGTGCTGCCACGATATTTGTTCGCAAAACACGAGCTTGTTCCAGCAATGCCGGCGACCATTGCTGGCTGGCGAGTAGAGCCTCCAGATCGCTGGGGCGGGCGGGATCATAATGAATGCCACGGCGATCAACGGTCACTGAAGAGGGAGGCACCATGTCGCTGCCAAGACCGATCGATCGAACGAAGCCATCCTCGACCCGGATCAGTGGTACACCTGCGGCTTCGGCGCGTCGTGGCATGCCCGCCGATATGCGTGAAGGCCAAACGGCGACGGCTCCCCCAACACGCGATGCATGGGCAATAGCCCGCTCTTCGGATCGCATGAAGCGAAGCCGCTTGCCAGGCGACCATAGAAAGCGGGTGATCTCCCGGCGCTTCCACCACGAGATCCCACAGGCCGCGACAATCCCGCGATTGGCGTCGAACACCCGTCGCCATAGTGCAAGCTGAGCAATTACAGTCTCGATATTCGCATCCGCCCCTGTGAACGGATCGCGGTATCGTGCACGAAGCAGGTGGTTACCGGTTCGCTCGCGAATATCGATCTCGGTCCCGCCATAAATGCCCGGAGACGTAAGTTCTACGGTTCCTCCCGCAATCATGGTCAATGCGGCCCATTCATCGTCGCCGTGTGTGATCACGTGCACATTGGGGCCGAGTACTGACCATGGGTCGATGTTCGCCGATACGGGTAGGCAGTATGCTCGGTCTCGCGGGGGCCTTGAAGGAATCCCTTCTTCGGCGGACCGCAGGCGATAGATCAATCGGTAGCTAGTATCCGGCGCGGGCGGTGCCCAAAATGCTCCTCCCACGCGAGCATGCCGAATCAAGGAAAAGACGCGGTCGATCTCGGCATCGTCAATCGCCATGTCGGGTTCGGCAGACACGATGACGGACAGGTCAGGTACACCGTCTGGGAAATCTGGCCCCCGCAGAAGGGGAAGAGAGACGCTCATAGAAAGAAAATATGTCCCATCACGGCAGGCAATTCCAACACAACAGTCGTTTGCCTAGGGCGTCCGCTTCGATCACACCGAACGCGCCCGTCCGGAGCTTCAACGATGGACGCGCAGTAGCCTGTTCTCGCAGTTGCGCATCGGCCAGCAATGCGAACCTGGCTGCGCCGTTGCTCGTGACGAGCAGCGTCGTATCGTTCGTGTCATGGTCGAACAGCGTCTGCCAACCGACGATCCTGGCTTGGCTATCGGATGTCCACCCGGGGGGGGCGGTGCCCAGGCTATCCCATGCGGCCAGTGCCGCACGCCCGATCCGCCTGATCACCACTTCTTCAGGCTGATTTTCGTCTGGGCCATGATCGATCTCAGCCAAGAGGTCCGAAACGTCCAATGGTGGGGCAACGGGTAGGGTCGAACGGATAATTTCGGCCGTTTCTCGGGTGCGCCGCAGAGGCGATGTCAAGATACGCGTCACCGCCTTTTCCTGGCTTGCGAACCATGCCCCCAGCCGTCGCGCTTGAGACCGGCCCGAAGCAACGAGCGGCAGGTCGGTGCATGCACCGATGCGGCGGGGCGTTTCCCCTTCGGCAAAAGTGTTGCCGTGGCGTACGATGACGAAAGTCCGCTTCATCGGCCGTGGGGATCCCCGAAGCGGCGTATCAGGGCTTCGGCCATCAGGATATCCTCTGCCGTGTCGATACCCGACATCGCGTGATCCGGAGGGGTCACCTCGATCGTCTGGACGTCCAGTCCCATTTCAAGAAAGCGCAGCTGCTCCAGCCCCTCGAGCTGTTCATATCGTGAAGGGGCTTCGGCCTCAAACCGCTCTAGGGCTTCCAACCGATACGCATAGAGGCCAAGATGCCGAAAAATGGGTGAGAACGACTCCTGTTCGCGTAAGGCGGCTTCGTCGCGTATCGCAGGGATAACTTCCTTTGAAAACCATAGCGCTTTCCCCACACTATTACGCACGCAGGTCGTGCCGCTGAATGGAGAGCGCTGCTTATGCGCACGCATGGCATCCAACGCCTTCCAATCAAGCCGGACGACGGGTGTGACGCAAGCCGCCATGTTTTCCCGGGCCGCAGAGATCAAGGCCGCAACCATGGCAGCGGGAATGAAGGGGGTGTCGCCCTGGAGATTGACGACGATGTCGGGACGCTTGTCATGCTGCATGGCGGCCGCAAAGGCCCTTCCTGATCCCGAGCTGATATTGGATGCGGTCATTGTGACGGGATAGCCCAAAGAAGCAGCATGATCCGCGACCCGCGGGTCATCCGTTGCAATCACCACATCGCATCGTCCGGCCATTTCCGCCGCAGCCCGTGCAACATGCGCGACACGTGCCAATAGACTATGTCCGGCAATAGGGATTAGTGGCTTGCCCGGCAGCCGCGTCGATCCAAAGCGGGCGGGGACAACGATCAAGTCCACGGGGTGTCTGTTCAAGCTATACCTGCACGAAGCAGGTCGTGCACATGCAGGGCACCGACCGGTTTTCCGTTTTCACAGACGAATAGGACGGTTACCGCATTCTCGTTCATGATGCGCAGTGCCTCGGTCGACAGCGTCGTTGAACACACGAACAATGGGTTCGGCGTCATATGACTTTCTATCTCGTCGTTAAGACGCTGAGTCGCAAAGCTGCGGCGCAGGTCACCATCGGTGAAGGCACCCACCAACTTGCCATTCGCATCGACAACGGCTGTCGATCCATAGCGTTTGCGGCTCATTTCGAACGTCGCGTCCATAATTGATGCACCCAGACGCACGATAGGAACCTCGTCGCCCCGGCCCATCAATTGCTCAACGGTCGTAAGTTGCGCACCTAACTGACCGCCAGGGTGAAAAGTGAGGAAATCAGATTTGGAGAACCCACGGCGTTCAAGCAACGCGATGGCCAAAGCGTCACCCAATACGCCCTGGAGCGTGGAAGAAGACGTCGGGGCCATCAAATGTGGGCATGCTTCGCGGACATGCGGGAGTATCAGGCAGATATCTGCTGCACGACCCGCCGTGCTGTCCGGTTTTGCGGTCGCTACGATCAGTTTGACGCCAAAGCGATGACAATAGGCGATCATGTCGCCAAGCTCG
Source organism: Sphingomonas sp. SORGH_AS_0789 (assembly GCF_031453055.1). NCBI lineage: Bacteria > Pseudomonadati > Pseudomonadota > Alphaproteobacteria > Sphingomonadales > Sphingomonadaceae > Sphingomonas > Sphingomonas sp. SORGH_AS_0789. The sequence continues at coordinate 30,563 of NZ_JAVIYV010000002.1, read as the reverse complement.
GTCGTTTCGCCTGACCATGTGATGGCCAATACCGTATCCTCCGAGGTGATCATCCCCAGGTCGCCATGGCTTGCCTCACCCGGATGGATGAATATCGCGGGCGTACCGGTCGAAGTCATCGTGGCTGCGATCTTGCGTCCAATGATCCCACTTTTACCCATGCCACTGACGATCACCCGCCCCGTCGTCGCCTCGATCGCGGTAACGGTCTGAACGAACGCCTCACGTAACGGAGAGCTTTGCAAAGCGGCAGCGAGGACACTCAAAGCCTCACTCTCGATCTGTAGGGTATTCAAACCGGACGTCAGTACGGCATCGGATATCCGCTTTGCCTCTATGGTACGCAACACACAATCCTTCCGGCGCATGCCACTTTTGCATATAGCAAACGGGCCTCTCGCTACGCTAACACGACATAACAGCTGTCGTGGTTGCCATACCGCAAGGCATAGATTGATCCAATCCTTATCGAACACCGCTTCAGGTAATGGCTTGGGTCGAACAACATTCGTATCAGACCAAGGAAAGCAGACGGCAAATGAAGCTTTTGGGCAGGCAGGTTGGCAATGATGCGCCGTTGTTCTTGATCGCCGGACCGTGCGTCATCGAAAGCGAAAATTTGGCCCTTTCCACTGCCGAGAAACTCAAGGCCATAGCCGACAGATTGGGCATTTTTCTGATATATAAGAGCTCTTTCGACAAGGCAAACCGGACCTCTGGAGATTCCTTCCGAGGAGTGGGGATCGATGAAGGGCTGCGTATCCTCGCCAAGGTGCGGACAGAGGTCGACCTTCCGGTTCTGACCGATGTGCATGAGATGGATCAGGTCGACGCCGTTGCAGACGTGGTCGACATGCTTCAGACACCCGCATTTCTGGCACGCCAAACCGATTTTATTGCCAAGGTTGCAGGCAGCGGAAAGCCGGTCAACATTAAGAAAGCGCAGTTCATGGCACCGGGCGACATGAAGAATGTCGTGGCAAAGGCGCGCGGGGCAGCCGCGGCGGCTGGAGGCGACCCAGATAATTTTACGGTTTGCGAGAGAGGGGTTTCATTCGGCTACAATAACCTAGTATCGGATATGCGTAGCCTTGCGATCATGCAGGAAACCGGATGCCCGGTGATATTCGACGCGACCCATTCGGTGCAACTGCCAGGCGGACAGGGTGACCGATCCGGAGGGCAGCGCGAGTTCGTACCGCTATTGGCACGGGCTGCCGTCGGAGCAGGTGTCGCTGGACTATTCATGGAAACGCACCCTGATCCCGATCAAGCTTTATCGGATGGCCCCAATGCAGTGCCGCTGCACGAAATGGAGCCGCTATTGCGCAGACTAATGGCTATCGACGCCGTCGTAAAAGGCTAGAGCGGTTTCCGGCCGACCTGAGTCGATGAAGGATTTCGATTGGTGCGGTGATCTGATTCAGGATGCTGGCTGGATGGAGGCCAGCATGGATGGGCAAGCCGTTGTCGATGGGCCTGCGGTCGCGAGCGTTGGCGGCTGTTGACGAGGGGATGAGTTGCCGGGCTGCGGCGCGACGGTTCGGGGTGGCGGCCGCGACGGTGATCCGCTGGCACGATCAGCGCCGCAGCACGGGTGGCTATGCCGCCAAGGTGCAGCGCGGGGACACGCGGTCGCGTCGGATCAAGGCGCATGCGCCCGTGATTCTGGCGCTGCACGAAGCGCGGCGCGACATCACGCTTAACGAACTGCGCCGGGAGCTGGGCCGCGCCGACGTCCTGAGCCAGCGGGAGGCATGGTTCGACGGCCAACTCGATTTCGACTCCGCGCGTTTGGTGTCATCGACGAAACGTGGACAGCAACCAACATGACCCGCAGCCACGGCCGCTGCCGGCGAGGCAAGTGAACCGCCCCGGGTTTGCCGGAGGCCGTGGGTTGTGAGTTACGCTGCCATATCCAGGTTCTCCGCGGCAGCATAATATTGCTTTTCGGCTTCGGCAGGCGGGATGTTGCCGATGGGCTCCAGCAGCCGGCGATGGTTGAACCAGTCGACCCATTCGAGCGTGGCGTATTCGACGGCTTCAAAGCTGCGCCACGGCCCACGCCTGTGGATCACCTCGGCTTTGTAGAGGCCATTGATCGTCTCGGCCAAAGCGTTGTCGTAGCTGTCGCCGACGCTGCCAACCGATGGCTCGATCCCGGCTTCGGCGAGGCGCTCGGTGTATTTGATGGAGACGTATTGCGACCCACGGTCGCTATGATGGACGAGACCGCTTCGATGGGCCGGCCGGCGGTCATGAAGCGCTTGTTCCAAAGCATCGAGGACGAAGCTGGCATGCGCTGTCCTGCTCGCCCGCCAGCCGACGATGCGTCTCGCGTAAGTGTCGATGACGAAGGCGACATAGACGAACCCCGCCCAGGTAGCGACGTAGGTGAAATCCGACACCCACAGCATGTTCGGCGCTGGCGCGTAGAACCTGCGGTTGACGTGATCCAGCGGGCACGGCGCTGCTTTGTCGCTCATCGTCGTGCGAACCGGCTTGCCCCGGATCACGCCCTGTAGACCCATATCGCGCATCAGCCGCTCGATAGTGCAGCGGGCGACCGGGAAGCCCTCGCGCATCATCTGCCGCCAGACCTTGCGGACGCCGTAGACCGCGAAGTTCTCGGCGAACACACGCGCCACCTCGGGCTTGAGAACCTGATCCCGCTGTGCCCGCGCCGACAGGCGCATTGGATCCTGCCGCTGCGCGACACGCTCGAAATACGTCGATGGGGCGATCGGCAAGACGCGGCAGATCGGCTCGACCCCATAGGATTTACGGTGATCGTCGATGAAGGCGATCATCGCCGGAATGGGCGGTCGAGCTCCGCCTGGGCAAAATATGCGGATGCCTTGCGCAGGATCTCGTTGGCCTGTCGAAGCTCGCGGACTTCGCGTTCTAGCGCCTTCATCTTGTCAGCGACCTCGGTCGGAACGCCAGCGCGCTTGCCGCTGTTCACCTCCGCCTTCTTTACCCACTCATGCAGCGTCTGCGGAACGCAGCCAATCTTCTCGGCAATGGAAACTACCGCTGCCCATCGCGATGGGTGATCGCGCTCGTGATCCAGCACCATCCTTACCGCTCGCTCGCGGACTTCAGGCGCAAACTTGTTCGTCGTCTTACTCATACAGGCTCCACCTTCTCAGGAGTTGGAGCCTCCGACAAACCCGGGGCGGTTCAAAGCGGTTGCGGATGGGTTACCTGCATGGCCATCGCAAGAGGACCACGCTGATCGCAGACCTGCGCATGACCGGCATGGTCGCACCGATGGTCCTCGATGGCCCGATCAACGGCGACTGGTTCGAGGCCTATATCGACTAGGTCCTCGTACCCGACCTCCGATGCGGCGACGTGGTCATCATGGACAACCTATCCAGCCACAAGCGCGCCAGCATCCCCGATCTGATCGAGGCGGCCGGTACACCGCTCATGTTTCTTCCGCCCTACAGCCCCGACCTCAACCCGATCGAAAAGGCCTTCTCCCGCCTCAAAGCCATACTCCGAAAAGCCGGCGAGAGGACGTAGCAGGGCTGTGGTCCCTTATCGGCAAGCTTGTCTGCTTCTTCCAGCCTCAGAAGTGGGCCGACTACTTCAGCTCTTGCGGCCATGACCCAGACTGAACGGAAACCGCTCTAGAATCCCGGTTAAGACCCCGGTATCGAACAACTCTATCGGGGGGCGATCTATGAAATTCGACAGTGGAAGCGGACGCACCTCGGCTCATGATCGATGGATAACGACATCCGGCTGACCGATCTCCCGAAGCGATGACATGCGTCGAAGTGCTGGACCAAGCGACGGTGGGACTGGCTCTACCCCGCGTCAGGTCAACACGTACTTGCGCGCGCGGTCGGGCAGATGCGGGGCGAGCGCCACCGCAGTCGCGCGCAGCGAGACAATGGTCGCGCGGCGCCAATTTTAAAGGTGGCGATGGGCTTGGCGCCGTCCAGCTCGACCGTGCCGACCATATGGTGTTGGCTGCCGGTGCGCGGCTCGATCGCGATCTCGAAATGCGGCTGGCTTTGTGTCAAATAGGCCATCATCGCCTTGCCGCAATGATCGGAGCCGAACAGCCGGACCACGCTGTCGGGCAGGTCATATTCGACATCGGCCAGCCCCAGCACATTCTGGCCGATCAACCCGGTCTGGCCGATATCGGTGCCCCCGACGAGGGACTCGACACGAGGGATGTCGAGCTTGGCGAGCGTGAAAATGCTCGACCGTCGCCCGCATCACACCGCCCATCCGGCCGCGAGTCACCAAAGGCGTATCAAGCGCGCTGTCTGGCCATAAATGGTATCTGACAATTTCGGCAGCGAGGCATCGGGCGGGCGCGATCCTGCCCGCCGCTCCTGCATCACCCCCTGGTCAGATACAGCGCCCGCAGCTTCGCGATCTGGCTCGGCCCCAGGCCCAGCTCGTCCTGGAGATACCCCATCGTCCCGCCCGGATGGCGGTCGGTCACCGCGAACACCGCGTCGATATAGCGGCGGTCGACCCCGGCGAAGGTGCGCGCCGCCTCGGGCGAGAGTTTCGCCCAGAAGCCGGTCGGGTGGGCGGGCGGCGGGGCCATGTGCTGGTTGGAAAGGAGGTAATCCTCGACGATCGTCGCCCTCGGCACGCCCAGCGCGGTCAGCAGGAGCGCGGCCGCGACGCCCGTCCGGTCCTTGCCCGCCGTGCAGTGAAAGGCCAGCGGCACGTCGCCCGCCAACAGCTCGGCGAACATGCGGCGGTACTGGCCGTTGAACTGGTCGAGCAGTTTCGGATAGGTCGCGGTCATCGCCGCGACCACCTGCTCATGCGTCCAGGTCGACGGATCGCCGGGCAGCGCCAGGCCGCTCATGTCGAGCGCGTAATCGTCGCTCAACACCTTCGGCTTGCGGCCCGCAGGCCAGAGCGTCGGCTCGCCCGCCCGCTCGCGCGTGTCGCGAAAGTCGCAGACGGTGCGGATGCCCAGCCTTTGCAGATAGGCGTAGTCCGCCGGGGTCAGGTCGTGCATCTGCCCCGAGCGATAGAGCAGCCCCCATTTCACCGTCCGGCCATCACTGGTGCGATAGCCGCCCAGATCGCGGAAATTGCGGCCGCCCTGAAGCGGCAGCACGCGGCGGTGCACCGCCCCCGCCACCGGGGCGGGCGCCGAAGCCCCCACCCCCGCCGGGACCGCCAGCAGCATCGCCAGGGCGACCGCGCGGCGCATCAGAACTTCACCGTCGCTTCCAGGCCATAGGTGCGCGCCTCGTTGAAGAAGCCCGACATGCCGGTCGCGGTGTTCAGCGTCTTGTAGAACAGATGCTGCTCGTTCAGCAGGTTGCGCGCCCAGGCCGACACGCTCAGCCGCGCGCCGGTGTCGTTCAGCGCGATGTCGGTCACGCCGATCCGGCCGTTGACGATGAAGCCCGGATCGCCCTTGGGCTGGTTCACCCCCGGCGCGGGGTCGTTGTAATTGGCATAGAAGCCGCTGTCGTAATTGGCGTCGAGATGCGCGACCAGGCTGTAATCGCCCATCGGCCGCTCATAATCGATCGCGCCGCTGGCGGCGTGCGCGGGGGTATAGACCGGATAGATCTTGATCGGCGTGGCGACGACCGTGCCGTTCACCCCCTGCGGGAAGGGGTTCACCGTCGCCGGGATGGTCAGGTCGTTATAGGAATAGCTGGCGGTCAGCGTCAGGCCCGCCATCGGCGCGACGGTCAGCTCCGCCTCGATCCCCTTGGCGCGGCCGGTGCCGGGCGCATTGGTCGTCTCGATCGTGGTGCGGGTGGTCTCCAGCAGCTTGCCGTTCGCGTCGAACTGCAAATAATTGGCCTGGAAGTCGATCTGGATCGACTTGTACGCGCCGGTATAGGCGGCCAGGTTCAGCCGGACGCGGCGGTCGAGGAACTCGCTCTTGGCGCCGATCTCGAACATCGACAGCGTTTCGGGGTTGAACGGCGCATAGGTCAGCGAGCGCGAATTGGCACCGCCCGACTTATAGCCCTCCGACCATTTGCCATAGACATGCACCGCCTGGGTCACGTCATAGGCCAGCGTCACCAGCGGATCGACCCGCGACCAGGCCGCGTCCAGCGCGCGCGGCGCGACCACGCCGTTGACGCTGGGGGTCTTGCCGTTGACGATGAACAGCTCGCCCCGCTTCATGTCGCGGGTATAGCGCGCGCCCGCGGTCAGGTGCAGCCGGTCGTCGGCGATTCCCGGAGTCCAGGTCGCCTGGCCGAACGCGCCGATGCTGCGCGTCGTGATCCGGCTGGCGCGGTCATAGGGGACGGTCGCGATATTATAGGTGGCGACCGTGGCGGCGGTACCGTTGGCGTTCCACAGCATCGAGTTGAACGCCTGGGCATTGTCCTCGGTATGCTCGCGGTAAGCCATTGCGCCCAGGACATATTTCAGGCGCGGCGTGTCGCCGATCAGCTGGATTTCCTGGCTGAACTGGTTCTGCGCGAACCCGGCCAGGCTGTAGCGGCTGAACGCGCCGTTCGGCTTGTAGGTCGAGCTGTTCTGCCCGCCATTGTCATACTGGCTCTGGTTCAGCTCGCGATAGGCGGTGATCGACTTGAGCTGGAGCCCCGGCGCGATGTCCAGGCCCAGGGTCAGGCGGTGGCCATGGGTGCGCCCGATGCTCTCCTGCTGCGGCACGCCGATGCTGGCGGTGCGGACGCGGTTCGGCTGGAGCGGCAAGGCGGGCGCGCGGGCCAGCGTTCCGGCCGTGATCGCCTGGAGATAGAGCGGGGTCGAGGCGTCATAGGAGGTGTCGAAGGCATAGTCGGCGCTGACGCCGCTTTCGGGCTTCCACAGTATCTCGACATGCGCGCCGTGCCGGTCGAAGCCGTTGAAGTCCGCCTGGCCGGGCAGCGGGTTGGCGACCAGGCCGTCGCGCTTGGTGACGATGCCGTCCAGCTTGACGCTGAAATTATGCCATTCGGGCAGGTTGAGATGCGCCTCGGCCTTGTGGCTGCCGAAATTGCCGATGCCGGCGGTCGCGGTGAGGCCGAACTGGCCGGTGGGCTTCCTGGTCACGATGCTGACCGCGCCGCCTTCGGTATTGCGGCCGAACAGCGTGCCCTGCGGACCCTTCAGCACCTCGATGCTCTCGATATCGTAGAGCGCGGTGCCCAGCCCCTGGGCGCGGCCGAGGTAGACGCCGTCGATATAGACGCCCACGCCCTGATCGCGCGCGGGCTGGTTGCTGTCGGCCAGCACGCCGATGCCGCGGATGTTCATGATGAGCGCCGAGTTGCGCGAATAGAAGGGCGCGACGCGAAGCGACGGGATCGCGCCGTCCTGAAGGTCGACCAGCGACTGGACGTGCCGGTTCTGGAGATCCTCGGCGGACAGGACCGAGATGGCGATCGGGGTCTTCTGCAGGCTCTGGGGGCGCTTCTCGGCGGTGACGATGACCTCGTTGAGCGAACCGTCGGCATTGGTCTTCTGGTCGTCGGGCGCGGCGGTCTTGGCCGGTTCGGGCTCGGCCGCAAAGGCGGGCGTGGCAAGCAGAAGAGCCAGTGCGCTGGACGCAAAGAGCCGCCCCGCGAAACGCAGGTTGAACGAGGTCATGATATGGATTCCCCCCAAAGGATTATGCGGCCGTCCCTTGGTACCGGATCATTGCGGCTTGATGACGTTTTGCGGGGATGCTGCGGTTTTTATGATGACGATTGTGTCATCTTGGGGGCGGGTCAATCCTACGCCGAGCCCGGCAACCCGAGAATATCGCTGCGATCCGTGCCGTCCATCAGCAACGTCGCCTTCAGAACAGGCGGTCGAGGTCGCGCACGCCTTCGACAACCGCAACGATCTCGACCTGATCGGCGTCGGCGTCATGCTCGTAGAGGATCAGATAGCGCCCATGAACGAGCGTGCGGGCGCCTGGTCGGATGTCGTCGCGGGACGTGCCGATGCCGGGGAAATCCCGCAACCTTTCGATCTTGGCGTCCAGCGCCAGCAGCAGCCTGTCGGCAGCATGGTCGTCATCCCGCGCGATATAGGTCCAGATCCGTTTGAAATCCTCGCGGGCGCGACGCGATAGGACGATCGCGGTCATCTCAGCCCGCAGCGCGTCGGCTTCGCCTCGGGCTTCTGCGATAATCGCCTTCATGTCGAGTGGACCGGCAATACCGCTGGTCTTGCCCTTGTCCCATGCGTCGCGCAGCAGCCGCAATTCCTCCGCACGAAAGGCCCGGCGCTCGTTCCACAGGCGCATCGCATCGCGCACCACTTCGCTCGCCGACGCATATTCTCCCGCCGCGATGGCGGCATGGATCGTCTCCGCCATCGGCTCGGGGACCACGACGGTCATTCTGGCATATTCACCCATCGTAGAACTCGCATCCATCGATGCTGTTCATAATAATTCATAACGGCAGAGGCTGCAAGGATATCGCCTGCCCGCTCTGTGAGGAGCAAGGGGTGGAGCGGCCTGGCCCGCTCCACCCCCGGTCGATCAGAAACGCAGGCGCAGGCCCGCCGCGATCGTTTCCTGGTGATCGTCGCGGCCGGTCTGCGCGCTGCCGGTCGCATAGAGGTCGATCCCGTTGCGGAAGCGATAGGCGACCCCGCCCGTGGCCGTGCCGACCAGCGGCGCGCGGGCGGCGCCCAGCGCGACCAGGCCCAGGCCGCCCCCGGCATAGCCGCCCAGCGCGACCGCGCGGTTGCCCTCGATCTGGTAGCGCGCGCCCAGCGTCACGAACGGGCGGAACGGCGCGTCCGACGCATCGCTGCGCCCGACCGTGATCCCGGCATCGGCAAAGCCCGCGACCAGATCGCGCCGCGCGACGGTGAGCGCGAAGGGGCTGCCCCCCGTCTCGCCCACGCCCGCCCGGCGGGTGCGCAGATAGGTGATCCCGGCGCGCGGGGTCAGTGCCCAGCCCTCCGGCATCTCGGCGGCATAATGGACCGACAGGTCGCTGGTCCATGTGTGCAGGTCATAGCGGCCGAAGCCCGAGGCCGTGCCCGGCAGCGCGCGGGTGGTCCGCGCCTGCGCACCGTCATAGACGATCGACGCACCGAAGCCGAAGCCGTTCGGCATCGCATAGCGGCCATGCACGCCCGCGACCACGCCATCGGCCCTGGTGGAGGCGGCGAGCGGGGCGATCGACTGACGCGTGTCGAGCCAGCCGCCGAACGCGCCGATCATCCACTGGCGATCGCCGTAACCGACCCCACCCAGGAAGCCATAGCCGCGCGTCTGCGCCGTGCTGGTCCCCTGGGTCCGGTCGGCGCCCAGCGTGTGCCACTGGCCGAGCGTCTGGGCGAAGGTGAAGACGCCGGCATCCTCCCGCGTGGTGGCGAAGGCGGGCCCGCGCGCCGCCTGGACCAGCCCCAATGCATTGTCGACGCCGATCTGCGATGCCGAGGCATAGGCCTCCGGCGTGATCTGCGCGAAGCCACGCGGATTGGACGCGCCCGAGGGGGTCAGCAGCGACGGGAGCGCGGCGAACAGCGTGCTGGTCGCGGGCTGCTTGGCCAGGGTCGCATTGGCATAGTCGATGCTGCGCGCCACCTGCGGGCTGAAGGCGGCATCGCCCAGGAACTGGCCGAGCAGCTGGATGCGGTCGGCGCGCTGGACGATGAAGCCGAACAGGTCGGCGGGCTTCAGGACATTGGCATAGCTGCCCGAGATTCCGCCGCTGGCGACGATCAGGTCATAGGAGGTGCCGGGGCGCAGCGCGCCGCTGGAGACGATCTGCAACGTCGATCCGCTGCCGATCGTCATCGCGCCGTTGACGATCAGCTTGTCCGACACGGTCGGGGTCAGCTCGAAATAGGACAGCGAGCCGCTGGCCAGCGTGACGTTGCCGTTCACCGTCATCGTGCCTGGCGACGCGCCGGGGCTGAGGATGCCCGCGACCGTCACATTGCCGTTGACCGTCCCCGCCGAACCGAAGGTCGCGCCCTGGCGAACCAGGAACTGCGCGGCGCTCATCGTCGACCCGGCGAAACCGACCAGGCGGCCGCTCGCCATATCGACCGAGCCGAAGGCGGCATTGCCCGACACCGTGGCATAACCGCCGGTCATCGCCAGCGCCTCGACATTGGCGACGTTGGTGAAGGCGACCGGCGCGGCAGCGGTGCCGCCCGACAGCGCGATCGTGTCGGTGCCCGCCCCGCCATCGACCGCGCCCGCAAAGGTGCCCGCGATGGTGAAGCGCTGGTTCCCGCCGGTGAAGGCGAGCTGGCCCGCGGTCAGGCTGCTGCCCGAGGCGATGGTCAGGTCGGTCGCGGCGTTGACCTGGGCATAGCTTTGCGCGCCCGTCAGGGTCAGCGCGCCGGTCCCTTCGGTCGCCAGCGTCTCGAACCCGGTCAGCGTGCCCGCCGCCAGCATCTGATTGCCCGCCAGCTCCAGCGTGGCGGTGTCGTTGCCCGCGCCGCCCGCGACGCTGCCGATCAGGACCGAACCCGCCGCCAGACGGAAGCTGTCATTGCCCGCGCCCAGGTCGATGACCCCGGCCAGCGTGCCGCCCTTGGCGACGGTCAGCGCCGTATCGCCGTCACCGAAGCCGAGCGGCGCACCCTGCGACCCCAGCGAACCGGTGACGGTCAGCGCGTTGCCGGTCAGCGACACAGTCTCGAATCCGGTCGCCACCCCGCTCAGCACCACCGGCGCATTGGCGGCGAAGCGCAAGCTGTCGGTGCCGGCGCCGCCATCGTAACGGCCCGCCGCATTGGTCGTGCCCAGCGCCAGCAGGTCGTCGCCCGCGCCCAGCGAAACGCCGGCGATATCGCCATCGACGCGCAGCTGCTCGGCCGCGTCCGAGCCCGTGACCGATCCGATCCGGTTGCCCGCCAGCGCCACGTTCAGCCCCGTACCCGCCAGCGCGACCGTGTCGAAGCTCTGGTCGAGCGTCAGCGACAGCGTGCCGGTGCCGGTCACCGCCAACTGCTGGAAATTGCTGCGCTGGCCGATGCCGCTGCGGTCGCCCGCGAGCAGCACGCCGTAGAGGTTGGTGCCCGTGCCGCCATCGAGAGTGCCTAGGACGCGCGAGCCCGCGCCCTCGACGAAGCTGTCATTCCCGCCGCCCAGCGCGACCGAACCGGCGATGGTGCCGTAATTGACGACCGTCTCGTTCGCATCGGTGCCGGTGATGGTGACCGGGCCGGTGCTGGTCAGCGTCTGGCCCGCCGCGACGGTCACCGTTCCGCCCGCGACCCCGATCGTGTCGAAGCGGAAGGTACCGGCATAGGTGACATTGCCCTGTCCGACCTGATTGAAGCGCTGGAAATTGACGAACTGGTCGCCATTGACCGTCCCGCCCCCGGTCGCGTCGACGATCAGGCTGTTCGTGCCCGTGCCGCCATCGACCGTCCCGACCAGCGTCGCGCTGGCGCGGTGCAGGAAGGTGTCGTCGCCCGCGCCGAGGAACACATTGCCCTCGATCCGGCCGTAATTCTCGATCCGGTCATTGCCGTCGCCCAGCGCGATCGACCCGAAGATGCTGCCGGTGTTGACGATCCTGTCGTCGGTCGCGCCGATGCTGTGGATCGCCCCCGCCAGATAGGGACTGCCGATCTGGCGCACGAGGGTGTCATTGGCGGCCAGCGTGGTGCCCGCCCCGCCGCGAATCGTCCCGGCATTGGTCAGGTCGAGCGCGGCGCCGTTGGCCCTGACCGCGACGGACAGCGGCCCGGTCGCCTCGATCGTGCCGGTCGCGGCGTTGGTGATCGTGGCGGTCGCGGTGCCGTTGCCGAAGACCGACACGGCCGCGGCGATATAGGTGGTGGGGGCGGTGGGATCCTTCGGGACGCTGGCGCCCGCATAGGGATCGGTGATCGTCACCCCGCCGCAATTGGCGCGGATCGTGCCGCTGTTCGTGATGGCGATTCTCTGGGCGCCGGTGGTGGTGGTGCCGGAGCCGTTGAAACCGGCGCGGACGCCATAGCCCGATGTCCCGCTGGCGTCGATCGTGCCGCTATTGTCGAGGCGGATCGAACCGCCCGTGCCCCGGTAATCGTCGATGGTCAGCAGGGCGGCCGACCCGCCCTGCCCGGTCGCGGTGATCGATCCGCTGTTGGTGACGGCGATCGCAAAGGGCTGCGCGGGGTCCGATGCCGACGCGCTGTAATAGCTGTAGCGGCCCGCATAGGCGTTGACGCCCTGCGTGACCGTGCCGCTGTTGTCGAACTGGATCGACCCGCCCAGATTATTGTAAATCTGAAGCAGGACGCCCGAACGCCCCTCGTCGGTGGAGGCGATGGTGCCGCTGTTGGTCAGCGCGATCTTCTGCGGCTGCGGCGCGTCCGGGGGCGTCGTACCGTAATAGCTGTAGTCGCTGGCAAAGGCGTTGAACCCCTGGGCGATCGATCCGCTGTTGGTGGCGGTGATCGCCCCCCCATTGACCGACAGGTTGACGCCGCGACGGCTGGCGTCGTTCAGGATGCTGCCCGAATTGGTAAAGCTCAGGTCGCCGACCGCATAGATGGAAACGGCGGTGCGCTTCAGCGCCGCATCGCCGACCGTGCCGGTGTTGGTGAAGCGCGAAACCTGGCCTGAAATGGCGCCCTTGACGACGGCCTGGTTGGTCAGGGCGGCCAGCATGGCCTGCGGCTGCGGCTGGTAGTAGTAATAATTGGCGTCACCGATGGTGACGTCGCCATCGACATTGGCGGTGTTGACGATCTGGCCATCGCCCCGGAGGCCGAGCGACGTCAGCGCAGCGTCGGCTCCGATAGTCACGACCGTATCGGCGCCGATCGCCTGGACGTCTTCGCGCTCGAAATTGATGGCGGTCAGCTTGCCCAGTGCTGCGCTCGCCGATTTGGTGAAGGCGTGACGGTACGTGTCCGTCCCGCCGCCCCCATCGATTGTCCCGGTCACGCCGGTCTGGCCGTCCGTCTCGACGAACAGGTCATCGCCATCGCCGAAGCGCAGATTGCCGGTCAGCGTGCCCCCATTACCGGTATAGACCGCGCTGGCGTAGGAACGACCGCCATAGGTGGTGTAGCCCAGATCAACGTCGCCGGTGATCGTACCGGCATTGACGATCTGGCCGCCCGCCACTTGGATCGCAGACCGGCCCGTCGCTCCCGCGATCGTGCCACCGGCCAGATTGCGGATCGTGATGCCGTAACCGGAATTATAGCTCTGGGCGATCGCGACGCCGCCCGTACTGGCGATCCGACCACTATTCTCGATCACCGTGGCATAGCCGCTGTAATCGAGCAGGACGGCCGAGCCGCCCACCTCGATCGTGCCGCTGTTGACCAGCGTGCCGATGCCGGAGACGCCGGTTGCCGCGCGGCCATTCGTGGCCTGAACGATGCGCCCGCTGTTCGTAAAGCTCTGCACGCCCTGGGCACCGACCGCGCCGTCGAGCGTGATCGTGCCCTGGTTGGTCACGGTCTTGCCGCCCGAGATCGCCGCGATCGGGTTATAGCCGTTGGTGGTCCGCCCGCTGGCCGCGATGGTGCCGATATTGGTGAAGATATCGGTGCTGCCGAGCAGGACGACCCCGCCCAGATAGAGATTGGTGTTGGCCGGGACCAGCGACAACGTGCCGCGGCTGATGATGGTCAGGGCGTTGGCGGCAGAGCTCTCGCCAGGTGCCGTCGTGCGCGAGAGGGTGGAGATCGCCGCCCCCATGGTGGTGGCGATATCGGCGGTGACGTCCACCGTTCCCTGCCCGGCCAGGGTCAGCGCCCGACCCGAAGGCGTGCCGGTCAGGGTCAGCGTTGCCTTGTCGAACAGCTCATAGCCGACTTTGGCGAATGTGGTGGAGGTCGGCAGCGTCGTGCTCGTGTCGTTGCGAACACGCAGGCGCAACCCCGCCCCCGAACCCGACACCGTGCCATTGATCCCCGCAAAGCGGTCGCCGCTGGTTCCCGCCAGTTCGGCGACCAGCAGGTCGCTGCTCGACAGCGTCAGATCGCCGTTCAGGATACCGCCGGGCAGCGCGTAATAGATGTTGGTGCCGTAGAAATAGTCCGACGACGTCCCGCCGAAGGTCACGCTGCCGTTGATCGTACCCGCATTGGCGATCTCGGCGCTGAACACGGTGAAATTGCCGTTCGGCCCGATACCGCGCGTGCCCCCGGTAACGACGCCGCCCGCCTGGTTGTTGAGCCGGCCATAGGCGTTGATGAACAGACCGGTCCCCGTCGCGGTGATCGTGCCGCTGTTGTTCAGGCTGCTCGACAGCTGGACCCCGGCGGTCGAGCCCTCGATCCGGCCGCTATTGGTCTGGGTGGCCCCCGACGACGCCGACAATATCGCACCGATCCCGCCGGTCGAGCGGATCGTGCCCGAATTGGTGAAGCTCCCGATCAGCGACACGGCGGTCCCGCCTGCCGTGATCGTACCCGAATTGACGACCGTACCTTGCGAGGAGAACGAAAGGCCGCCCATGGTCGCGGTGATCGTGCCGCTATTCTCGAAGCTTTTCACCGAACCCAGCGATACGGCAAAGCTGTCGACCTGCGATCCCGTGCCGGTGATGCTACCGGCATTCTTCACGATGGCCGCGCTGTACGAGGCATATTCGTCGGCCAGGACCGTGCCGGTGCCGCTGAGCGCGGTATTGTTGACCAGCGTGCCGTCGCCGCCAACGCGCAAGGTCCCCGTCGTTGCAAAGCCGCCTGCCAGCGTGGCGGTCATCTTCGCATCGGTAACCAGGGTCAGCTGTTCGAAATTGGTCGGCAGTGTCAGCGCGGAGGACAGGCTGGTGTCGCTCGTCAGGCGAACGCGCAGCGTGTCCGTGCCCGCCCCACCGTCGATAGCGCCGCTGATTCCGGTACGGATCGCGCCGTTCGCATAGCCGACGGTCAGCGTGTCGTTGCCAGTGCCCAGACGAAGATCGCCCGTGATCGTGCCGAGCGTGTTGTCGACTGTGCTGGTATCATAGCCATATTGGTTGGCGGTCGTCGTGATGCCACCGACGATCGTGCCGCTGTTGACCAGATTGACCCCGCCACTACCCTGGATGGCGATGGTGCCGGCGGTGGTGATCTGACCGCCGGCCTGGTTGACGAGCGACACGCCGATGCCGGCGATGGCCGCGCCCGTGCCCGTATTCGCGATCGTGCCGCTGTTGGTCAGCGTCGAGGTACGGACATTGGCCAGCGTCGCAGTGGTGCTGGCGCTGCGGATCGCGCCACTGTTGGTCCAGTTGAAACCATAGACTACAGAACTGTAGGTCGCGCCCACATCGATCGCGCTGCGGCTGCCGCCATCGATGGTGCCGGCATTGGTCAGCGTGCCGACGGGGCCGCTGATCGCGCCGATCGTGCCGCCTGCGCGGTTGGTGATCGTCTGGAAGCCCGCATAGGTCGGGTTGCTCGACAGCAGCGCATAGCCGTCCGAGCCGGTCCCCGTGCCGCTGATCGTGCCGCTATTGTCGATCGACGCGGTCGTGCTGCCATAGCCGTTGCCGGTCTGGCCGAGGACGATGCCGTTCGCGCCGCTGATGCTGCCGCCCGCGCGCACCGTCACCGACAGCTGGCCGCTGGAATAGCTGTTGGCGGTGGTCTGGCGGACGAACTGCACGCCGGTCTGGCCTGCGCCATCGACCCGGCCGCCCACGGTCAGCACCCCATAGGGATAGCTGGTGGCCGAGGTCGGGATCGCAAAGGCGATGGCCGGCGCGCCGCTGTTCGTCACCGTCGCCCCGGTCGCCACATCGACCGTGGTGCCCGAGGTCGTGACGGTCAGGCCGTTGCTGTCGGTGCCGCTGCACGTCGTCGTGGTGTTGGCCTGGGTCGGATCGGGGGTGCATTGGGCGAAGGCCGGGCCCGCCACCATCACCGCAAGCAGAATGGCACTCGATTCCAGAGCGCGCGCCTTCACCTGCCGAGCGCGCGACATTGCCTTCACCATTTTTCGAAACCCCCAATTGTCGTACGATTCCTATGATGAAGCCGAGGTCATGTCACGTGAAATCATGACATAATCGTCATGACGAAATAAAGTCATTTGTCTTTTCTTGGTGCGACCGGGGTTACCGAATTTCCATCATTGACGGTTCGGGGGTCGCAAAGGATCGGGCGATCCGATCACTTGCGCGGCCAGTTGCCGGTCGACGGCACCGAAGCAAATCGGCGCCGCTCAGGGATGCGGCGTCAGTACATGGTCCGGATCGAGCAGTTCCAGCGCCGCGCCCTCCCCCATTTCATCCGCACGGTGCCAGCGCCACAGCACCAGCGCGGTGCCGCCCGGATTCTGCGCGGAGGGGACCAGCGCGCCCTCCGCGCCGCGCGCGATCAGTTCCTGCGCCAGCGCCCAGCTCGGCGGGAGGCCGCCTTCGATTCCGGCGATGGCCTTCCAGGGTGCGGCCAGGGCCTGGGCGATCCGCTCGTCGGCCGCGTGGCCCTGTCCGTCGGTCAGGTCGGCGATCGCGGTCGCGTCCAGGCGATAGGGGGCGAGGGTGCCGGGCTTGGCGAGGCCCTGATAATATTCGGCGATGGCGGTGGCGTGGTCGGTGCCCAGATAGAGCGCTGCCTGCCCCGGCGCGTTCCAGCGGCCGCCATGCCGCCGCGCCCCCTCCCCCGACCAGGGATCGCGCTGGTAACGGATCGCCAGCATCCGCCAGAGCGGGCAGCGCAGCGCGCGCAGGGGATAGGGCACCCCGTCCCCCTTGGCCGTCAGGAATAGACCCCCTCGGCCATGCGATCCAGGTCGCCCAGGACCAGCGCGGCATGGCCTTCCTCGACCAGCTGTTCGGGGGTCTTGCCGAAACCGGGCAGCGGCTGGTGGCGGAACCAGATGATCGCGCGCCCCTCGTCGCCCGACAGTTCGGCCGCGCGCGCGATGATCCGTGCGATCTCGCCGAGCCGCGCCTGGACCGCCGGACTTCCCGGCTTGGCGGCCATGGTGTTGCGGTTGACCTGCGCCAGCTTGGCCAGCCGGGTCAGCGGCAGCCGCAACCGCTCGGCCATGCGGCGCGGGGCGATCATGTCGTGATCGCGGATATCGTCGAGAAAGGCGGCGAGCATCGGCACACTCCTTGCCCGTTATATGCCTGTTTTTTGCCCCATTCGCAAGACGAGCCTGACAGGCGGAGCTATTGCGGCCATCGGGAATTGATCCAGATCACCCATCCGGCATCGGGACCGAAAAGGGTGAGGATCGGGAGCGGGATTTGAAGGAAGCGATCGGCTTTTCCAGCGAGGGCCTGGCCGAAGAGGTTGCCTTTGCCCGCTACCGCGAACTCTATGCGCAAGGGGCCGATGTGGTGCGGCTGGACGGGCCGTTCCGGGCGCGCGTCACCGGCTGGCGGTTCCGCCACCTGCTGCTGTTCGACCGGCATCTGTCGGGCATGGCGCATGCGCGCGAGGAGCGGGTGCAGGCCGACGGGTTCGACCATATCGTCCTCCACCATGTCCTGTCGGGCACGCTGGTCGGCCATCCGCGCAGCGGGTTCGAGCGCGCGGGGCCGGGCGACATCGTCTTTCTCGACACGCGGCGCGGCCACCGGACCGAGGCGCGCGACCTGCACATGATCACCGCCAGCATCGCGCGCGACCTGGTCCATGCGGCGCTGGGTAGCCTGGGGGCGCTGCATGGCCAGGTCGCGCACGCGCCCGACACCGCGATGCTGGGCGATTTCCTGCAATCGCTGGTCCGCCATGCGCCGATGCTCGACGACGGGCACGACCGCGCCTTTGCCCGCGCGCTGATCGAGTTGCTGCCGACCGCGCTGGGCGGCCCGCGCGACGTGGCGGTGGAGGCGCGGCGCCAGGACCATCTGCGGCGGGAGGCGGTCGACCGGCTGATCGACCGCGAAATCGCCGATCCGCAGCTGACCGGCACGGCGATCGCCGAGCGGGTCGGCCTGTCGCGCGCGACGCTCTATCGCCTGTACGAGCGCAATGGCGGGATCGCGCGCTATGTCCGGCATCGCCGGGTCGACGCGGTACGCCGCGCGCTGGAGGGGGCGGTTCCCGTATCGCTGGACGAGCTGGCGCGGGCTTATGGGCTGGGCGATGCGGCCGGGCTGACCCGCGCCTTTCGCGCCGAACATGATGTCGATCCCGACGCCTATAGGGCCCGGATGCGCCAGGGCCAGGCGGACAGCGCCACAATGGGGGCGCGGCGCTGGAACGGCTGGATGACCGAACTGGATTAAGGCCGACCGACATTCAGTATTTTCCCCTCTCCCCTGGAAAGGGGAGAGGGTTAGCGAAGCTTGCCAGCGTGCTGGCTAGCGCAGCTTGGGTGAGGGGTACCGCGAGCCCAGAGGCTCGCGCGCTCGCTTCGCGAGCGCCCACCCCTCACCCAGCTCCGACTAAGCCTTTGCTTTCGCAAAGGCCAAGTCTGCGCAACCCTCTCCCCTCTGCGAGGGGCGAGGGACGGAAAGGCATGGATTAATGGCGACCCGGCCTAGCGGGCGCGCCGATAGGCGAGCAGCGCCGCGCCGCATCCCAGCGCGCAGGTCGCGCCCAGCACCAGCGCCACCGCATCGGCCAGTCCGGTCAGCGCATGGCTGGCGATCCCGACCAGCCACGGGCCCAGCGCCGTGCCCGACAGGGTGATGACCGTCAGGAAGATCGCCGTCGCCTCGACCCGGAGGGCGGACGCGATGCGCGCCTGAAGCCCGATCAGCCCGTTGGCCAGCGTCACCGACAGGCCGATGACCGCAACGGCCAGCGCCGCCAGCGTCCCGCCCCAGCCCCCGCCCCGCGTCAGCGGCCACAGCGCCAGGCCGCACAGTCCCAGGCCCAGCAGCATCAGGCCGGGCGTGGTCCCGCCTCCCCTCCCCCGCCCCAGACGGTCGGACAGCCAGCCGCCCAGCCCATGGCCCAGCACCCCCGCCACCATCATCACCAGCCCGACCTGCGCACCCGCCAGCGGCGGGGTCAGGCCATGCTGCCGGATCATCAGGCTGGCCGACCAGCTGGTCAGCGACTGGAGCGCCAGCGCGGCGCACAGCGCGGACAGGATATGCGGGGCCAGGCTCGCGCGGTCGGCGATCATCGCGCGCAGCGCCTGGCGCATCCGGATCGCGGCGCTGCCCGGCCGGGCGACGGGATCGGGCCTTCGCCCCACATGCCAGGCGAGCGGCAGGCCGACCGCTCCCATCGCGAACAGCACCAGCCGCCACGGCACCGGCCCGGTCGCGGGCGCCAGCCCCGCGAACAGCGCGAGCAGCGTGCCGCCCCCGATCATCGCCAGCCCCCGGCCCAGCGAGGCCCCGGCGGTGAACAAGGCGATGCCGCGCCCGCGATGGCCGGGCTCCATGGACAGCGCGATCAGCCCGACCGCGGCGGGGCCGATCGCGGCCTGGGCCAGCCCCATCAGCATCCGGGCGGGGACCAGCAGGGCGACCGACGCCGCGCATCCGCACAGGATCGTCGCGACGCTCGACCCCAGAAGCGCCAGCGCCAGCAACCGCGCCAGCGGCCAGCGCCGGGCCGCCAGCACCATTGGGACGATCGCCAGCCCATGGACCAGCGCGAAGGCGGGCCCCTGGACGAAGCCGATCGCGTCGTCCCCCAGATGCAGCTCGGCCTTGATCGGCTCGACCAGCACGGACAGCAGGAAACGGTCGCCGACCGCCAGCATATGGACCAGCGCCATCAGCACCGCGACGCCATATCCCCTGTGCGGTGTCGATCGCGTCACGCAATGCCCCTGGCGTCAGCCCCGCGCGGTCCTCCGGGATGGAGGCCATGCGCTGTCGCGATCGCAACGCTCATAGGATGCGGCGGGCCCCTCGCAAAGCCCGATCCGGATCGGCAGCGCGGGCGACGGGTTTTGCAGCGCGGTCGCGTCCGCCCAGTCGCCACCCAGCCAGTGCGCCCGGTCCTCGGGCGCGACGATCATGGGCAGCGTCGACCAGGGCCCCTCGCCCCCCGCACAGCCCAGCATCGCGAAGCCATGCGCGCCCGCATGGCGGCGCCACAGCCCCGCCACGGTGAAGACCGGCTGGCCATCGAGCGTGAACCAGACCGGGCGGTCCTCCTGCCCATCGGGCGAAGACAGCGCGCCGCGCGCGGCGGTCACCGGGATCAGGCAGCGTTGCGCGGGGACCCCGGCCAGTCGCCGCCACCAGGGCAGGGTCAGGCTGAAGATCCGGGTGGTCGGCCAGCACGCCTCGCCCCCGCTGATGTCCCAGCGCTGGGTATCGAGGCCCAGCCCCTGCGCGCCCTGGCGCAGGACGAAGGCGGGATGCCCCGGCACGAGATCGCGCAGCCGCGACCATGCGCCCCAGGAGACCCGATGCGTCCAGGCGACCGCGAATTCCGCGCACAGCTCGTCCGCGCTGCGGTCCAGCGTCGCGCGGTCGGACACGGGATGCGTCGCGCGCGGCAACGGGCCGGGCAAGGCGGTCATGACGCCCTGGCCCACACCCATTTGCGGCGGTTCTGCGAATAGCGGCGTCGGACCGGCTGGCAGAACAGCAGGTGGCGGCGATGGTCGTTCTCCAGCGTCACGACCCGGCACAGGACGAAGACCGTTCTCCACTGGCGCGTCCGGGCGAACGGAAGGGCCAGCGACATCTTGGGGAAGCGCAGGATCACGATGGTTTCTTACCAGCTTGGACAGGGTGGGACGGGGTGACGCCATGGGAAGCGGCCCCGGCCCGATCCTGGCAATCTAGATCAGTCCGGGGCGGCTGCCCATTACGGAATGGCCAGTGTCTCACGATTGAGACGATCGCTCCGGAACCGGATGGAATTTGGGGTTAAAGCCGGATTTCGGCCCCGATCGCCTCCGCCGCCAGCCCGCGTATATCGACCCGCGCCTTCAACCGCGCGCACAGCAACGCGGTGCCGCTGATCTTGCGCTGGACGAACAGCGTCTCGACATGGGGCACGTGCCAGGTGTCGCGGTCGGCGATCATGGCGCGGGTTTCCTCGCGCACCACCGGCACGAAGGCGCGGTCGCCGAAGTCGAAGGGGCCTGCCTTCGCCATCGTATCGTCGATCGCGGCGATGATCCGGTCGACCGCCGGGCGGTGCGCGGCGACCGCCCTTTCGCCCAGGAAACCCGTCTCCACCGCGATCTCGCGGATGCGGTCGCGGTCATGCGCCAGCCCGGCCTCGATCAACCGGCGATAGGAGGCGGCGGTCTCGGGCGGCACGTCGCGCGCCGCGCCGAAGTCGAGGAGGACCAGACGCCCGGTCTCCGCCTGCCAGCGGTAATTGGCGAAGTTCGGATCGGTCTGCATCATCCCGAACTCGAACAGCTCGCGCAGGACGAGCTGGATCAGCGCGGTCATCGCGCCGTCGCGGGTGGCCTGGTCGGCCTCGACCAGCGTCTCGATCGGCTGGCCGGGGATATAGTCCATCGCCAGCACCAGCGACGTGGTCAGCGACGGCTCGGGCGCGGGCACGACATAGCGCGGATCGCCCGCCAGCCGCTCGCCAAAGCTACGCATCCGATCGGCCTCGCGCCGATAATCCGCCTCCTCGGCCAGCTGCCGCTTGGCTTCCTCCAGCAGCGGCTTCAGGTCGACCGAGGGCGGGATCAGGTTCGACACGCGCAGCAGCGTCGCGACATTGTCGACATCCGACCCGATGCTGCCCTGCACGCCGGGATATTGCACTTTGATCGCCAGCACCCGGCCATCGGGCAGGGTCGCGCGGTGGACCTGCCCGATCGAGGCGGCGGCCATGGGGGCCGCCTCGAAATGGCGGAAGCGGCGTCGCCAGTCGGGGCCCCATTCGGCCCGGAGCACCTTGTCGAGCTGCGCGGGCGGCATCCGGTACGCCTGGTCGCGAAGCCGCGCGAGGATGGCCTGGAGCTCGGGCGGCAACAGGTCGCCCGCGTCCATCGAGATCATCTGGCCCAGCTTCATCGCCGCGCCGCGCAAATGCGACAGCCGGTCAGCGACCCGCGCGGCATTGCCGGGGGTAAGGATCAGGTCGCCAAGCTTCGGCCGCTCGCCGCTGGCCAGTCGCCGCGCGCCCTCGGCCAGCATCCCGCCCGCGACCCCGCCCGCCAGCCGCCCGAACGCGCCCGCGCGCGCGAAGCGGCCGCTGGGGACGGCGCGGTGCCGGGGCGGCTGCCCGGACTGGGATGGGGGATTGCTGTCGTCATCGGCCATGATCCGGGATAGCGGCGGGCGGGCGGCTTGGTTCCGTCGCCCCGGCGATCACGCTTGCCGCGACCCAGCCCGCCAGGATCATGACGAAGGGCATGGCGGGATAGTGATAGCGGGTCTGGCCGGTGAAGCCGAAGGCCAGGACGGTGCAGAAGACCGGCATGGCGGCAGGGATCAGCATCGCCGCGCCGGGCGCCCCCCGCCACGCCGCGCGCGCCGCCCGGCCGGTGCCGACCAGGCCCAGCGCCAGCACCGCCAGATAGAAGAGCTGGTTCACCCCCTGCATCGCGCGCCACAGCCCGCGCCGCGCGGGATGGCTGGCATCGAGCGGCCAGAAGCCGTCGCTGTCCTTCCACCAGAGCAGCCCCATCTTGCGCAGGCCGAGCAGCCCCCAGCGCAGCGGATGCGCGGCGATCCAGTCGATCGCCAGCGTCTTCAACCGGCGCTCCATCTCCATCTGGCGCTCGACCCGCTGGGCAAAGGGGATGCCGACCTGATCCCACAACGGCGACCGCTCGACCTGGAAATAGCCGCCATCGGCCAGGTCGTTGGCCCCGGCGTGCAGCGCGACGCCGCCATTGCTCGACACCAGGACCGGCGCGCCGAGCATCGCCTGGTTGCGCCAGCTCCAGGGCAGCAGGACCGTCGCCATGCCCGCCAGCACCAGCGCCAGCGTCAGCCCCGCCCGCCGCACGCCATGGCCGCGCCACGCCACCGGCAGGACCAGCGCCAGCAGCACCGGGAACAGCATCATCTGCGGCCGCATCAGCGCCCCCGCCCCCAGCACCAGCCCGGCGAGCAGCGCAGGGCCGATCCGCCCCCGCGCCTTCAGCATCAGCGCGGTCCCCGCCATGACGATCGCGGTCGAGCTGGGTTCGGCCGCGGTGTCGCCGCTATAGGCGATATGCGCGGGATAGACGGCATAGAGCAGCGCCGCGAGCCGCGCCGCCCCCTCCCCTGCCCCCAGATGCCGCGCGAACCACAGGATCAGCGCCAGCGTGGAGGCCTGCGCGATCAGGTTGACCAGGATCGGGCCAACCAGCGACGGCCCGAACAGCGCGGTCGCCAGCCCCAGCAGCGCGGGATAGCCGACCGGCCAGAAGGCGGTGGGAAAGCCCCCTTCCTGATAGCCCAGCCCTTGCGCGATCTCGCGCCCCCGGATCAAATACCAGAGCGAGTCGCCGCGCGGCGCGATCGGAAAGGCGAGGATCAGCCCCAGGCGCAGCGCGATGGCGGCCAGCAGGATCGCGGGGATCACCCGGCGCGAGGTGGCGAAGCCGTACCAAAGGCCGGACGGCGCGCGCACAGGATATGGCATGGCGTGATCCCCCCGTGACGATCCTGTCCCCATCGCCGTCCCCCGCTTCCCCCCGGATGCCTCCCCCACGGGACAGGCGAGGGCGGCCGCGCATCGGAACGGCGATCCGGCTTAGGATGGCGGGGGCGCCGGGGACAAGGGGACGGCGACCGGGCGCTGTGCCGGGGCGGGATGGCCGACCGCGCCCGGCTCGTCAGCCGGTGACGGCGACGATCCCCAGCGACGGCTCCATCGGCAGCCGATCGGCGCTGCCGTCATGCACGCCGTTCAGATCGTCGGGATCGGTGGCCAGGCCATAGGACACGCCGCGCGCGCCGGTCCCGATCGCGCCGTGCGACAGCAGGATCGTCGTCCGGCTGGTCCGCACCGCAGCGGTGATCGGCACGGCCTGTCCATTGTCGGTGACCTGAAAGCCCAGGATCGCGCTGGCCGGGGTGACGTCGACGCCGTCCGCCAGCGCCAGCGTCACCTCGGTCTGGCTCGCCCCGACCGCGCGCGCCGAGGCCAGGCGCGGCCCGCGCGGGCCCGGCTGCCCCTGCAACCAGGCCAGGACCTGCGCGGCGAAACGCTGGCCCGACCGGACCTGCCCCTGTTCGCTCTGGTGGATGCCGTCGACCACCGGCAGGTCATAGGTGGTGAAGCCATAGCGGACATGGGGATCGCCCAGCGCGACGGTCATCTCCGCCTGGCGCTGGATCGCCTGCATCCGGTGCAGCCCGGCGTCGCTGCCCCCGATATTCTGCGACCCGCCGATGAAGACGGTCAGGTCGGGCAGCCGCGTCTCGCTGCGCAGCGCGGCGATCAGCGTGCGGATCAGCCCCAGCTGGGTGGCGAGATCGCCGGTCAGCCGGTCCGCGACGTCGTTGCGCCCGACCTGCAACAGCACCGCATCGACCCCGCCCGCCGCGACGATCGCGCGGACCAGGTCGGCGCGCATCGTCGAGTGGGTCGCGGCCCATTGGATCAGCGTCGTGCTGCCCACCCCGCCACGGACATAGCGCACCGTCCGCCCGGTCGCGGCGTTGATCGCCAGCCCCGCCGTCTTGCCGAACGCCCCCCGGCCGAGCGGCGCGAAGCTGATCCCGTCGCCGGTCGACACGACCGCCGAACTGGTCGCCGGGCCGTCATAGTTGGACAGATATTGCGCGCTGCTGCTCGACCCGGCGAAGGCGATGGTCAGCCGGTCGGCCGCCAGCGTGGTCGGCCGCGCGGGGGTCGGTGTCGGTGTGGGAGTCGGTGTGGGCGTCGGGCCGGGTTGCGGGGTCGGGGTGGGGGTCGGGATGATCAGGTCCGATGGCGCCCTGTCATCGGCGCAACCGGGGATCAGCGGCAATGCGATCGTACAGGCGGTGCCGGTGAGGAAACGGCGTCGGCTCGGAAAGGGCGTATCGGTCACGGATCAACTCATGGCGGGGGAAG
The DNA here is from genome assembly GCF_031453055.1 of Sphingomonas sp. SORGH_AS_0789. Taxonomy (NCBI): domain Bacteria; kingdom Pseudomonadati; phylum Pseudomonadota; class Alphaproteobacteria; order Sphingomonadales; family Sphingomonadaceae; genus Sphingomonas; species Sphingomonas sp. SORGH_AS_0789. Next base: position 5,846 of record NZ_JAVIYV010000002.1, on the reverse strand, counting down.
CGGGGCGCCCCTGCGCCATTAACCATCAATATAGATTAAATGTGACGCGGAATTTCATTCCCGCGTCATGCGCCCTCGAACGACCGGAGGATGGGGCACGGCCCCGCCCCCTCGCCCGCGCATCGCTCGGCCAGCGCGTGGAGCGAGGCGCGCGCCTGTTCGAGCGCGGCGATCTGCGCATCCAGCGCGACGATCCGCTCCCGCGCGAGCTGGCGCACCCGCGCCCGGTCGTCGGTCGCGTCGAGCGCCAGCAGCTCGCCGATCTGCTCCAGCGTGAAGCCCGCCGCCTGGCCCGAGCGGATGAAGCGCAACCGCCCCAAATCCTCCGCGCCATAGCGCCGGACCCGCCCCCCCGCGCTCGCCCCGGCGGGGCGTTCGGGCGTGTCGAGCAGCCCACGCCGCTGATAATAGCGGATCGTCTCCACCCCCACCCCGCCCTCGCGCGCCAATCCGGCGATGGTCCATTCCGACACGTCTTGACTCCGTACCATGGTACGGATGCCATATGGCGCATGGACCCCAGTCGGAGAAGGACCATGACCGCCACCCGCAAAGCCATTCTCTACCGCATGGTGATGCCGACCCATATTTGCCCTTACGGCCTGAAGGCGAAGGACCTGCTGCGCCGACAGGGTTACGAGGTCGAGGACCACTGGCTGCGCACCCGCGAGGAGACCGACGCCTTCAAGGCCCAGCATGGCGTGAAGACCACCCCGCAAATCTTCGTCGGGGGCGAGCGGGTGGGCGGCTATGACGATCTGCGCCGCTTCTTCGGAAAAGCGGTCGCCGATCCCAGGGCGACCAGCTATCGCCCGGTCGCCGCGCTCTTCGCGATGACCGCGCTGATGGCGCTGGCCACATCCCAGGCGGTCTATGCCACCCCCTTCACGACCCGCGCGGCCGAATGGTTCATCGCGTTCAGCATGGCGGTGCTCGCGCTTCTGAAGCTCCAGAATGTCGAGAGCTTCGCGACCATGTTCCTGAACTACGACCTGCTCGCCAAGCGCTGGGTCCCCTATTCCTATATCTACCCCTTTGCCGAGGGGCTGGCCGGGGTGCTGATGATCGCGGGCGTGCTGACCTGGCTGTCGGTCCCGATCGCGCTGTTCATCGGGGGCATCGGCGCGGTGTCGGTGGTGAAGGCGGTCTATATCGACCGGCGCGAACTCAAATGCGCCTGTGTCGGCGGATCGAGCAACGTGCCGCTGGGCTTTCTGTCGCTGACCGAGAATCTGATGATGATCGGGATGGCGGTGTGGATGGTGGTGTCATGATAATCCTCCCCGGCACGGGGAGGTGGCAGGCCGCAGGCCTGACGGAGGGGGGCTTCCTCACAGGTCGCCCTTAGCGGCACGCCCCCTCCACCATGCTGCGCACGGTCCCCCTCCCCGTGCCGGGGAGGATTTGGGAAAGTTTCCCCGGGGAAACATCCCCCTCCCCCTTCCCTCCACCTTGCCCGATTGAATGAACTTTGCCATTAACCACCCCCAAAAGCTTCAAGGGGTGCGCGAGTGGCGGAAGATCATGCAATGCTGTCCCAGATCGGGGATCTGGCCAGCGCGGGCGAGCGGATGATCGAGCGGCTCCGGCGCAAGGCGTTCCTGCCCGAAAGCCGGAAAGGTCTGCACGTCCGCTTCGGCATTGCCGAGGCCGCGCAGCTGCTCGGCTGTTCGACCAACCGCATCCGCATGGCCGAGGAGGATGGCCGCCTCCCCCCTGCCCCGACCACCGACAATGGCCGACGCCAGGGCTATACGGTCGAGGAACTGCTCCACATGCGCGAGGTGCTGGGCGCCTCCCCGGCGCGCGCGCCGCTCGATATTCCGGCGATCATCGCGGTACAGAATTTCAAGGGCGGCGTCGGCAAGTCGACCGTCACCACCCATCTCGCCCATTATTTCGCCGTGCAGGGCTACCGCGTGCTGGTCGTCGATTGCGACAGCCAGGCGACGACGACGACTTTGTTCGGCTTCAACCCGCATTTCAACGTCACGCGCGAAGAAACGCTCTACCCCTATCTGTCGATCGACCCGACCCAGACCGACCTGGCCTATGCGGTCAAGCCCACCCCCTGGCCCAATGTCGACCTGATCCCGTCGAACCTCGAGCTGTTCGACGTGGAATATGAGCTGGCCGCGGCGGGCAGCGATGGCGGATCGGTGCTGGCGGCCCGCTTCCGCAAGCTGAAGCGGGGCCTCGCCGACCTCGCGCGCAATTACGACGTGGTGCTGCTCGATCCGCCCCCTGCCCTCGGCACGATCAGCCTGGCGGTGATGCAGGCGGCCAATGCGCTGCTGGTACCGATGGCCGCGACCACGCCCGATTTCTGTTCGACCGTCCAGTTCCTGTCGATGATGGACCAGGTGCTCAACCAGCTGACCGGGGCCGGGATCGAGGTCGACTACCAGTTCGTCCGGCTGATCTGTTCCAAGTTCGACGGCAACGACCCCAGCCATGCCATGGTCCGCGCGATCATGGAGCAGAGCTTCGGCCCCGCGCTCCTCCCCGTCCCCATCCTCGAATCGGCCGAGATCAGCCATGCCGCGATGCGGATGATGACCGTCTATGAACTCGAAAAGCCGATCGGCACGCCCAAGACGCACAAACGCTGCCGCGCCAATCTGGACGAGGCGATGCGCCAGGTCGAGCAGCTGGTCCGCCAGAGCTGGGGCCGGGTCGAACCGCTGAGCGAGGAAGCGGTGATCCATGCCGCGGCTTGATCGGCTTCCCCTTTCCTACACGACAATGTTCTGCCTATGTTCCGGGCGGGAGGCATAAGATGGCGCGTAAACAATCCGATTATCTGGCGGCCCTGCTGGCGGAGGAAGAGGGCGACGCCCCCTCCCCCACCCCGGCCCGCGAGCCCGTGGCGGAACGCAGCCGGGGCACGACGCTGCTCGGCCGCGAGTCCGCGCTCGCCCGCGTCGCCAGCGGCGAGGTGCGACAGGTCACGCAGCTGCTGCTCGATCCGGCGCGGGTGAAGATATGGTCGGGCAATGCCCGCAACTACGACCTGCTGACCGAGGCGCATTGCCGCGAGCTGATCGACTCGATCATCGCCGAAGGGGGGCAGAAGGTCCCCGCCGTGGTCCGCCGGATCGAGGGCGATCCCGATCATGATTACGAGGTGATCGCAGGCACGCGGCGCCACTGGTCGATCAGCTGGCTGCGCGCCAACAGCTATCCCGACATGGTCTTCGTGGCGCAGGTCGCGCAGCTGGACGACGAGGCCGCGTTCCGCCTCGCCGACCTCGAGAACCGCGCGCGCGCCGATGTCTCGGACTATGAGCGGGCGCGCAATTACCTGGCCGCGCTGACCACCCATTATGGCAATCACCAGACCCGCATGGCCGAACGGCTGAAGCTGTCCAAGGGCTGGCTGTCCAAGATGCTGAAGGTCGCCGCGCTGCCCGACGAAGTGGTCGCCGCCTTCGCCTCGCCGCATGAGGTGCAGCTCAAGCCCGGCTATGCGCTGGCGCAGGCGATGCAGGACAAAAGCGAGGCGTCGGCCATCATGAGCGTGGCCCAGTATATCACGCGCCAACAGGCCGAGCGGCGCGAGGCGGGGCAGCCGCCCATCCCGGCCAACGAGGTGCTCCACCGCCTGCTGACCGCGCGCAAGATGATGCTAGGCGAGGATGGCGAGCCGGAACGCTACAGCTATCACAACCGCTATGGCCGCCCCGTGCTGTCGGTCCAGTCGGCCAATCGCCAGGGCGTGACGGTGCGACTCCATGCCGGATCGGGCGCGGATGTCGAGGAAATCGTGACGGCGCTGCGCGGTGCTCTGGCGCATCTCGAGCAGACGGGCAGGGGGCTTCAGCCCTGATGTTTCCCCGGGGAAACACGCTTGCCCGCTCATCTCGCATGTTTCCCCGGGGAAACATGCGCCGGGGTCATGACGCATGAGCACGAAGCCCAAGGACGGATCGGCCGAACAGTTCGAGCTGTTCCTGCCCTATCTCGCCGACCTGCCGCTGCGCGACCAGCGCGAGATGATGGAGCGGCCTTTCTTCAGCCTGGCCAAGTCGAAACGGGTCAAGCCGATCGACTATCGCTCGCCCGACGGCAAGCTGTGGGTCCATGTGTCGGGCAATCCCGATTATGGCATGGCGACGATCTGGGATGCCGACATCCTGATCTATTGCGCCTCGATGCTGGCCGACATGGCGCGGCGGGGGATCAACGACGTGCCGCGCAAGCTGCACCTGATGCCCTATGACCTGCTGCGCGCGATCGGGCGCCAACCGACGGGGCGTGCCTATGAGCTGCTCGGCCAGGCGCTCGACCGGCTGGTGTCGACCACGGTGAAGACCAATATCCGCGCCGAGAATAGGCGCGAGGCGACGTTCAGCTGGCTCGACGGCTGGACGCAATTGGTGGACGAAAAGACCGAACGTTCGCGCGGCATGACGATCGAGCTGTCCAGCTGGTTCTATGAAGGCGTGATGATGACGGGCGGCGTGCTGTCGATCGACCGCGCCTATTTCGACATTTCGGGCGGGCGCGAACGCTGGCTGTACAAGGTCGCGCGCAAACATGCCGGCGGGGCAGGGGAGGGGGGCTTCGCCATCTCCATGCCGACCCTGTTCGAGAAATCGGGGGCCGAGGGGCAATATCGCCGCTTCAAGTTCGAGATCGCCAAGATCGCCGAACGCAACGAGCTGCCCGGCTATGCCCTGACGCTCGAACAGGCGGAGGGCAAGCGCGAGCCGAGCCTCAGGATGCGTCGGCGGGCGGAAGGGGAGGGGGCTGGCCCCGCCGTCCCCCGCGCGCCCGAAAAAGACCAAAGCCGCTACCGCGCCATCGCCCAAGGCCCCGACGCCGGAGGACACTGCGCCGCCCCCCGTCGATCACGACATGGATGCCAGCGGGCTGATCCGTCGCAGCGTCAAGAGCCTGTCGACCCGCTCGACCTTCGGCGAAATCACCGACGCGACCCTGGCCCTGCTGCGATCCGAATGTCCGGGCTGGGACTATCAGACGCTGCACGCCGAATTCAAAGCCTGGGTCGAGGGCGATCCGGCCCGCACGCCGGTCAGCTATCAGAACGCCTTTATCGGCTATGTGCGCCGCTTCGACGCGAAGAACCGGCACCTGCTGCGCTGACGATAGGGGAGGGGGGCGCGGCAATGGCGCTCCCTTCCCGCCATTTTGGCCGCTGGAATTGCGACGCAGGAGGGATGCGCAGCGCAAACGCGTTCCCGAAATATCGCGTGTTCGATCGTCGCTACGATCGCGTGTCCCGGCGGGTCGCCACTTTGAACCTCACCACGCGGGATCGGTCGAAAACTGATTCAATCCGACCCGCTCCAACGGCGTCCGTCCCGCCTTTTCGATATATCAGGAACGGGCAACGATACTCCCGGAACGGTCGGGCGATACATCGGGAACGCCCATCACGATATTCCGGGAACGGACACTCGATATGTCGGGAACGCGAGGGGTCCAAAAAAGCGAGCGAATTCGGCATTTTAGCCTGTGGAAAACACGGCTTAACCCTTTAAATCCCTTCTAACGCTCTAACCCTTCCGGATATGTTTTTTTGAGCTTTTTTGAAGAGCTTGATGAGTTTTCTGAATCAGTCGCCTTTTCGCTTTGGGTTTGCCCCCTATCGATTCACAAAGGGCCATGCCGATCGCACGCGAACATCGCTGGCTCTACCCGATCGACTGGCGCGAACTGTCCGCGCTGATCCGCTTCGACCGCGCCAAGGGGCGGTGCGAGCATTGCGGGCGGCCGCACGGACGCGACATCGTGCATCTGGGCGACGGAACCTGGTGGGACGACACCCACGCCCGCTGGCGCGACGGCCGGGGCAGGGGGGTCAGGGCACTGCCCAGCCC
>NZ_JAVIYV010000001.1:3842500-4131390 GCF_031453055.1 Sphingomonas sp. SORGH_AS_0789 | reverse complement strand
CGGCTCAGGGCTGAACGCGGTCGGCATCGCGGCGCAGGCGATCCGCAGCGGCGATGCCGAACTCGTCATGGCCGGGGGGGTCGAGAGCATGACCCGCGCACCCTATGTCATGGGCAAGGCGGCGGGCCCCTTCGACCGGGCCCAGCAGATCGAGGACACCACGCTCGGCTGGCGCTTCGTCAATCCGGCGATGAAGGCGGCCTACGGCGTCGACACCATGCCCCAGACGGCGGAAAACGTCGCCGACCAATGGCGGATCGGTCGCGGGGACCAGGACGCCTTCGCGCTTGCCAGCCAGCAAAAGGCGGCGGCGGCGATCGCGAGCGGTCGCATGGCCGTGGAGATCGTGCCCGTCACCATCCCCCAGCGAAAGGGGGAGCCGATCGTCGTCACGCAGGACGAACATCCCCGCGCCACCAGCCTGGAGGCGCTGGCGAAGCTGAAACCCGTTGTCCGCGCCGACGGCACGGTGACGGCGGGCAATGCCTCGGGCCTCAACGATGGCGCGGCGGCGATGCTGGTCGCCTCGGAAGCGGCGGCGGCCCGCCATGGCCTGACGCCGCGCGCGCGTATCCTGGGGCTGGCATCGGCCGGCATCGCGCCCCGGATCATGGGCGCAGGGCCGATCGAGGCCGCGCGCAAGCTGTGTCGGAATACGGGCATCGGCCTGGACCAGCTCGACGTGATCGAACTCAACGAAGCCTTTGCCGCGCAGGCGATCGCGACCTTGCGCGACCTGGCCATCGCGCCCGACGACCCTCGCGTGAACCGCAATGGCGGCGCGATCGCGCTGGGCCATCCGCTCGGCATGTCGGGCGCGCGGATCGCAATGACGGCGGTCGAGGAGCTGCATCGCTCCGGCGGCCGCTATGCCATGGCCTTCATGTGCATCGGCGTGGGGCAGGGGATCGCCCTGATGATCGAGCGAGTCTGATCGAGGCTGCAACTACTATAGGACATCGGCCCGGGGGCATCGATGGTCCCGTTTTTGAAGAACACCGAACGATAGAGGAACATAGCGTGCGTCAACATCGCGTCGCCGTCGTGCAGGCTGGAACGACCCTGTTCGACACCCCCCATACGCTGGAGCGGATGGCCGCCCATTGCGAGGCCGCCAAGCGTGACGGCGTCGAACTCGCGGTATTTCCGGAAGCCTATATCGGCGGCTATCCCAAGGGGCTGGACTTCGGCGCGCGCATCGGATCGCGCACGGCCGAGGGGCGGGAGGATTATCTGTGCTACTGGCGCGCGGCGATCGAGATCGACGGGCCGGAAGTCCGTACGATCGGCGGCTTCGCGGCCGATATGAAGGCGAATCTGGTGACCGGCGTGATCGAGCGCGACGGCGCCACGCTTTATTGCACCGCGCTGTTCTTCGGGCCCGATGGGGCACTGATCGGCAAGCATCGCAAGCTGATGCCGACCGCCAGCGAACGGCTGGTCTGGGGGCAGGGCGACGGTTCGACGATCCCGATCCTCCAGACGCCGGTCGGCCGGATCGGCTCGGCGATATGCTGGGAGAATTACATGCCGCTGTTGCGCCAGTCGATGTACGCGCGCGGCGTCGAAATCTGGTGTGCGCCGACGGTGGACGAGCGTGACATCTGGCAGGCGTCGATGCGCCACATCGCCTATGAGGGACGCATGTTCCTGCTCAGCGCGTGCCAATATATGACCCGCGCCGACGCGCCTGCGGACTATGCCGCATTCGCCGGGGAGGATGCGACGGCGGAACTGATCAAGGGCGGCAGCATCATCGTCAATCCGATGGGCGAGATCGTGGCGGGGCCGCTTCACGGCCGCGAAGGCGTGCTGGCCGCGACGATCGACCTGGATGACGTCGTGCGCGGGCGATATGATCTCGACGTGGCCGGTCACTATTCCCGGCCGGACGTGTTCGCGCTGCGTGTCGATGCGACGCCCCGGTCGGCGGTTTCCGTGGAAGCGGAGGACGGTGCTTCGCCCGCGTGAGGCGCGGCGATGCCCTCCTTCCCTCGCCCCTCGCAGAGGGGAGAGGGAAGGAGCGATCCTGAATGTCGATCGGCCTTAGTAGCCGACGGTGAAACGCCGCCGGATGTGGGCCGGAACCTCCAGTTCGTCGACGAGCGCGATCGCATAATCCTCGAACGAGATGCTGCTGCCGTTCGCGTTGGTCAGGAGCGCGTCGCCGCCGAGCCGGAACGTCCCGGTCCGCTCGCCGGGGGCGAAGACCGCCGAGGGCGACAGGAACGTCCAGTCGAGATCCGTCTCACCCCGCAGCTTGTCGAGAAAGGCCGCCCCGGCCAGCGCCTCGTCGCGATAGGCGGCGGGGAAATCGGGGCTGTCGATCAGGCGCTGGCCCGGCGCGACCTCCAGGCTGCCCGCGCCGCCGACGACCAGATAGCGGCGCACGCCGGATGCCTTCACCGCATCGATCAGCGCGTCGGGGCCGCTGGCGAGGAAATGGACCGAACTGATGACCGCGTCATGGCCGCGCAGCACGTCCGCCAGCGCCGCGCCGTCGTGCAGGTCGACAGCGACCGCGCGGACACCCGGAGCGGTGGCGATCCTGGCGGTGTCGCGTGCGATCGCGGTCACCATGTGATTGCGGCGGACGAGTTCGGCAAGGATGCGCAAACCGGCATTGCCGGATGCACCGATCAAGGCGATGTTCATGATGTTACGTCCCTTCTTGTGAAATTACGCCGCGCGGTCCAGCGCGGCCAGAGCGGTGAGCAGGCGATCGCCGCCCGCATAGATATCGTCCCCGCGAATGATGACGTGCCGACCGCCGACGATCGCGACCAGTTGCGGCACCCCGCTGATCCGCAGCGCCGCCATCGCCCGCTGCGTCTCGCCGATCCGCGCGTCGGTCCGGGCATGCAGGCCCGCGTCATGGCGCAGGCGATCGGCCAGCGCCGCGGCGTCGAGCGCGATTCCCGCCTGGTCTGCGACCGATGCGGCGATCCGCGCCACCACCATCGCATCCGACGTATCCTCTCCGCCGACATAGCGAGCGATCTGCGCCTGATGCAGGAAGCGTGGCTCCAGGCCATGCTGCCATTCGCCCAGCGCCACCAGCGCATGGGTCAGGGCGGAGGAATCGAACACGCCGCCGGGCGCCTGGAGGACGCGCTGGTGATAGGCCTCGCTGAACGGCTGGCCCGTCATGCTCGCGATGCGCTGGTCGTTGTGCCAGGCATGATCCGCGATCGACGCGGTCGGCCGGGGCGCGGCGAACAGGCCGGAGGGCATCATGGCCAGCCGGTCGCCCGCCTGCTCGGCGAGCGCGGCGAGGGCAGGCGCGCTGGCATAGCACCAGCCGCACAGCGGATCGAAGAAATAGCGGAAATGCATGTCGCCTATGCCGGTCATGGTCATCGTCCTGTGGCTGGGCAGCATAAGACTGCCCTGTCGATGACGGAGATAGGCGGTCCGATGACCTGGATAAATCGGTACAAATCGTACACACTGTAAGTCCAAACAGGACAATCATGCGATGGACGCCCCCAATCTCAATCGCCTCCGCTATTTCACCGCGACGGTGGAGACGGGATCCTTCACCCGCGCGGCGGAGCGGCTCGGCGTCGCCAAGACGGTCGTCAGCCATCAGGTCGCCCGTCTGGAGGAGGAACTGCGTGTCGCGCTGCTCAAGCGCACCACGCGCAAGCTGCACCTGACCGATGCCGGGCGGCGCTTCCACGAACGTGCGATGGCGATCCTGCGCGATGCGGACGATGCGTTCGCCGAGGCGGCGCAGGGGGTGGAGACGCCGACCGGCACGCTGACGGTGACGGCGCCCAGCGATTATGGCCGGGCGGTGGTCGCGCCCGCCATGGCGGCATTCCTCGCGCGCTTTCCGGCCGTCCGGGCCGAGGTGACGTTCGACGACGCCGTCCTCGATCTGATCGATGCCGAGGTCGATGTCGCCATCCGGCTCGGCTGGTTGCCGGACAGCGGGTTGCAGATGCGTCGGCTGGGCAGCTTTCGCCAGTTGCTGGTCTGCACGCCCGACATGGCGCGCCGCGCCGTGGACGCCCTGTCGCCGGACGCGCTTGGGGCGATGCCGTGGATCGGCAACCGGCTGCTGCGTCATCCGCTCGACTGGACTTTCTCCCGCGAGGGGGAGGAGCGTCGCTGCACCGGGTCGCCCGTGGTCATGGCGGACAAGACGCCCGCCACCCATGCCTGTGTCCTGGCCGGGTGTGGGCTGGCCGTGCTGCCGGACTTCGTGGTCGCGGCGGACCTGGCGGCGGGGCGGCTCGTCCATCTGCTTCCCCAATGGTCGCTGCCGGACGGGGGCGTCCATGCGGTCTTCCCCGAGGCGCGGTTCCGCTCGGCGCGGGTGCGGCATTTCATCGACGTGCTCGCGGACATCGAGCGCAGGCGATCAGCCTAGCCCGGTTCAGCGGCCTGCGGCGCGGAAAATGGCACGCAGCGGCGCCAGCATGTTGCGACGGTCGACACGGGCGCGTTCGGGCGTTTGCCCCAGCCGGGCCGACAGCCGCCGATGTGCCGTGGCGAGCGCGTGATAGGGGACCGACGGCAACAGATGATGCAGCGCGTGATAGCGGAGACCGACCGGCGCCCAGAGCGCGGGCAGCAGCGCGGGCGGCGGCACATTGACCGAATCCAGATATTGCGCGGTCAGGCTCATCGGCGTGCCCGCCTCATTCTCCCACAAATGCGCGACGAGCGTGCGGAACTGGTTGATGACCGCCAGGCCCGAGCCGAGGAGGAGCGCCAGCCCCGCCTGTGTCATGCCGACGGTCCCGGTGGCGACCAGCAGGATGACCGCGACGGCCCATGCGGCGGCCGCGATTTCGAGGCGGAGCCATTCGCGACGCGCCTGTCCTTGCGGCTCGGTCCGGCGAAAGGCCGGGTTGATCGCCAGCGCGGAATAGCGGGCGACGGTCGCCCGGCGCAGGCGGGCGCTGCCGATGCCGAGCGGCGCCAGCAGGCCGAAGCGGATCAACAGGCCCAGCGGGGCCAACCCCGCCGCCATGAGGAAGAGGATCAGATGCTGCGGTCGCATCGAGGCCAGCGGCAGATATTCCGGGTCGCGCGTCGTGCCATAGATGGGGCGGGCATGATGCCGGACATGGACGTCGTCATAGAGGAAGGACGGAGTCAGCAACGGAATGCCGAACAGGAGATTCCAGGCAGCCGTGAACCCCGGAAGCTGCGACCGGCGCAGATGCGCCAACTCGTGGATGAAGCTGAGTCCGCGATAAAAGGCGAGCATGGCGACCAGGCCCAGGACGATCGTCGCGCCCCCGAGCGGAAGCCGCATCACGCCCGCAAGGCTGGCATAGGCCACCATGGCGGTCAGCAGCAGGTCGGCCCAATAGATGCGCGGATCGGGTCGCATGAGGTCGCGGCCGATCGCGGCGGCGGCCGCCAGCAATTCGCGATCCTCGGGGCGCTGCGCCGTCGGGTCATCCATGAAGCGTCTTCCAGCGCGATACGAAGGCGGCCGCCCGGACGGCCACATCCGCGGCCGTGTCGCCGGGGCGGTAGAGCGCGCCGCCCAGCCCGAAGCCATCGGCACCCGCCGCGACATAACGGGCAAGGTCCTCGGGCTCGATGCCGCCCGTGGGGCAGAGCGGAACGCCGGGGCCGATCACCGTCCGGAACGCCTTCACCGCGCTCGGTGGGATCATCTCCGCCGGATAGAGTTTCAGGCCGTCGGCCCCGGCGTCCAGCGCCGCGAACGCCTCGGTGGGCGTGGCGACACCGGGCAGGGTGACGAGTCCGCGCGCACAGGCGGCGGCGATCAGCGCGGGATCGCCATGAGGCGTGACCATCAGGCGGCCACCCGCCTCGATCAGCCGGTCGAGTTGGTCGACTCTGCGGACGGTCCCCGCGCCGACGATCGCGCTTTGTCCCCATCGCCCGGCCAGACGCGCGATGCTGTCGAACGGATCGGGCGAGGTGAGCGGCACCTCGATCAACCGGAACCCCGCCTTGACCAGCTCGTCGCCGACCGCCTCGACCTCCGCCGGTGCGATCCCGCGCAGGATCGCGACCAAGGGAAGGTCCGCCATGATCTCGGAAAAAAGCGTCTTCATGCCGCCGCCTCCATGTCGGTGGTCGGCCAGGTCGTATCGCTGTTCATGTCACGCGCTCCGTCGCAGCGTTCGGGGTCAGGGGAGGAGCCAGTGGCGGATGAGGCTGGCGACGATACCGAGCGTCAGCACGCTCGCCAGCCAGATCGCGGCCATCCAGCCGAGGCGGCGCCACAGCGGCGCGGGGGGCTGGCGGACCATCAGTGATAGCCTTCGGTGACGGTCTTCCCGCGAAACACATAATAGGCCCATGCCGTGTAGGTGATGATGATCGGCAGGATGAAGACGGTGCCGACCAGCATGAAGATCTGGCTCTTCTCCGGTGCGGCGGTGTCCCAGATGGTCAGCGCGCGGGGCACGATATAGGGGAACATGCTGATCCCCAGACCGACAAAGCCCAGCGCGAACAGGATGAGCGTGACCAGGAAGGGCAATGTCTCGCGACCGCGCTTCAGGCTCCAGAAGAAGATGAAGCCGAAGACGATCGTGGCCAGCGGCACTTGCGCGGTGAACAGGACGCCGGGCATCCGGAACCAGCGGTGCCAATAGTCGATCGCCAGGAACGGCGTCGCGGCACTGACCGCCGCCATCGCGACGAGCGTCGCGATGCCGAGGCGGAACGCCATGCGCCGCGCATGGTCCTGAACGTCACCATGCGTCTTGCCGATCAGCCAGCTCGCGCCCAGCAGCGCGTAACCCGCCAGCAGCGCGACGCCGGTCAACAGGCTGAACGGCGACAACCAGTCGAACGAACCGCCCGCATAGGCCCGGCCCGCGACCCGGATGCCCTGCAACACCGCGCCCAGCATCACGCCCTGGGCCAGCGTCGCCACCACCGAACCGCCGCAAAAGGCGATGTCCCAAAAGGCCCGGTGCCGGGGGTCGCGCCAGCGAAACTCGAAGGCGACGCCGCGAAAGATCAGGCCGAGCACCATCGCGATGACGAGCGGATAGGTGGCGGGCAGGATGATCGCATAGGCCAGCGGGAAGGCCGCCATCAGGCCGCCGCCGCCCAGCACCAGCCAGGTTTCGTTCCCGTCCCAGACCGGCGCGATCGAATTCATCGCCTGATCGCGCTCTTCGCCGACCTTCAGCGTCGGAAACAGGATGCCGATGCCCAGGTCGAAGCCGTCCATGACGACATAGGCGAACACGGCGAAGGCGATGATGAACGCCCAGATGGTGGCGAGATCATAATCGTAGAACATCGCCGGTCACTCCTTGTCGAGCGCGGGGGCGGGGGTGATGCCCGCCGCGCGTTGCGGGGTGGAGGCGGGCTCGGTCTCGTGCGCCTCCGGCGGCTTGGCCATCAGGCGGAGCAGGTAATAGGTGCCCGCCCCGAAGACGACGAAATACACGACCACGAAGGTCAGCAGCGACGTCGCCACGGCGGAGGCCTTGAGCGGCGAATGCGATTGTGCCGTCAGCAGATAGCCATAGACGGTGAAGGGCTGGCGGCCGACCTCGGTCGTGATCCAGCCCGCGATCACCGCGACGAAGCCGGACGGCCCCATGGCGATCGCCAGCCGGTGCAGCGGCGTCCAGTCATAGAGCTTGCGGCGGAACCGGGCCGCCAGGCTGGCCAGCCCCAGCAACAGCATGACCATGCCCAGCCCGACCATCACGCGAAACGACCAGAACAGGATCGCCACGGGCGGCTCGCGGTCGTCGGCGACGGTGTCCAGACCGGCGAGCGGCGCGTTCGGATCGTGCTTCAGGACGAGCGACGACGCCTTGGGCACCTCTATCGCATAGTCGATATGCTTCGTGGCCGGGTTGGGAATGCCGAACAGGATCAGCGGCGCGCCGTCGGGATGGCTGTCATAATGACCCTCCATCGCCATGATCTTGGCCGGCTGATGCTCCAGCGTGTTCAGCCCGTGCGCGTCGCCCGCCAGGATCTGGGCGGGGGCGGCGATCGCGACCATCCACATCGCCATCGAGAACATCTTGCGCGCGCCCGGATTGGTCCGGTCCTTCAGCAGGTGCCACCCGCCCACCGCGCCGACGACGAGCGAGGTGGTGAGATAGGCGGCGATGACGACGTGCAGCAGGCGATAGGGGAAGCTGGGGTTGAAGATGATCGGAAGCCACGATCCGGCGGGGACGAACTGCCCCTGCGCGTTGATCGCGAACCCGGTCGGGGTGTGCATCCAGCTGTTGGTGCTGATGATCCAGGTGGCGGAAATGAAGGTGCCGAGCGCCACCATGCAGGTTGCGAAGAAATGGAGCCGCGGGCCGACCTTGGTGATGCCGAACAGCATGACGCCCAGGAACCCCGCCTCCAGGAAGAAGGCGGTCAGCACCTCATAGGCCATGAGCGGGCCGACGATGGGCCCCGCCTTTTCGGAGAAGACCGACCAGTTGGTGCCGAACTGGTAGGACATGACGATCCCGGACACCACGCCCATGCCGAAGGCCACGGCGAAGATCTTCAGCCAATAGCGATAGAGATTGGCATAGACGCCGCGCCCGGTCCGCAGCCAAAGCCCCTCCAGCACCATCAGGAAACTGGCCAGCCCGATCGAAAAGGCCGGAAATATGAAGTGGAAGGAAACCGTGAACGCGAATTGCGCACGGGCCAGTAACAGGGCTTGGTCACCCATGGCGAACTCCTTGTCTCGGGCGCGCCGTCGGGGCGCGTGACAACACGGCATGGCTTTCGCCACGCGGCAAAGAAAATGCGTCGGTGCGTTCGGTCCGGCGGACCGGATCGGATCAAATCAACTCAGATCAGCGATATCTTTCGCGTGGCGTCCGGCGCGATCATCGCACCGAGCAATCGCAAGCCCCGCTCCAGCCGGTCGTGGGACAGCATCCCGCCGATCGACACCCGCAGCGCCGAGGACACCGCCGAACGATCGACCGCAAAGGCCTCGCCGGGAATGGCCGACAGGCCATGCGGGCGGACCGTCTGCGCGATCGATCCGGCGTCGGCATCGGCGGGCAGGGGAACCCACAGATGATAGCCTTCGTCCTGCATATGATAGCTCCCCCTGGGCAGGCATTTGCGCACCATCGCCTGACGGGCCTGCGCCTCCCTTCGCACCGCCGCCACCAGGCGCGCGAAGGTTTCGCCGCCCACCCAGTCCGCGACCGTCGCGGCATTGAGGGGAGGGGCCATGATCGCGGTTTCGTGCATGTCCGCCGCCAGTCGCCAGGCCTTGGCGATGTCGGGCACATGCAGCCAGGCGACGCGCAGGCCCGGCGACAAGATTTTCGACACGCTGGCGATATGCCATGTCCGGTCGGGGGCGAAGGATGCGATCGGCGCGAGCGGCCGTTCCGGCAGCAGTCCATAGGCGTCGTCCTCGATCACCATCAGTCCGTGCCGCTCCGCTACCTCGGCGATGGCGCGGCGACGATCCAGGCCCATCGTCGCGGTCGTCGGATTGTCGTTGGTCGGCACGATATAGACGGCGCGTATCGTCCCCGCGCGGCAGGCGGCGTCCAGCGCGTCCGGGACCATCCCCTGGGCATCCACCGAAACCGGCTGGAGCAGTACGCCGTAGCGCCGCGCCAGCGCCAGGAGGCCCGGATAGGCGAACGGCGCCACCGCCACGCGATCGCCCGCCGCCAGCTCGGCCCCGAAAAACGCGTGCAGCGCCTGTTGACCACCGGCGGCGAGCAGGACCATGTCCTCCTGCGTGGCGATGCCGCGCCGCCGCAACAGCGCCGCCCCGGCTTCGCGCAGCGACGGCAGGCCGCCGGTCGGCTGATACTGGAACAGCGCGCCGCCATCCGGCCCGCCGAGCAGGGCGGCAATCGTCTGGCGAAAGGCATCGACCAGCTCTCCACCGGGGAGTTCGGGCGGCGCATTCATGCCCGGATCGATCCGCTCGACCAAAGGAGGCCGCGCCATGTCGGGTGCGGCGGATCGGACGGGCTGTTCGCGCACGAAGCTGCCCCGGCGGCCATCCCCCTCGATCAGCCCGAGCCGCTGCGCTTCGCCATAGGCCCGCGTCACCGTCGTCAGGTCGACCCCCAGCGTCTCGGCCAGCGCGCGTTGCGGCGGCAGGCGGTCCCCCGGTCCCAGCATTCCGGCCTCGATGTCGCGGGCCAGCGCGTCCGCAATCGCCAGATATTTGGGTCCGGATGACGAATCGATATCGGGTGTCCAGCTTTGCATGGGGATTTCCTTATTCTTCGATCCATGCAATGTCCATGCATAATTCATCGGCTGGACATTTTGTCCTGTCAGTCGCGGTGCAGCTCGAACGCTTCACGACCCGCCAGCGCGGCGCGAGCCATGGCGCCCCCATCATGCACGGCCAGCGGCTCGCTATGCGGGTGCGCTTCCCACAGGGTTTCGTCGGCATAGCATCGCAGGGCGCGTTCCAGCCGCTGGACCTTTGCGGCCATGCCGCAGAGCGCAAGAAGCCCGACGCGGACTTCCGGGAAATCGTCTCCGCCGCCCGCCCGGATGATCCGGGCATCCTCGTGGCGACCAAGGCTTTCCAGCAGTTGCGCCGCCGCGCGACGGGCGTCCTCCCGCAATTCGCCGGTCACCCGGTCAGTCGCCGAAGCGGTTGTCATCCCGTCCATCCATCCGGTTCCAAAGCGCTTCGGTGCCTGCTTCCACCGACCGGTTCACATATTGCGATGCGACCAGCCACCCCTTGATCGGACGCAGCGGCAGGAGGCAGCCGAGCAGCATCAGCGGCATGGAGGTTAGCAGATGGACCCACCAGGGCGGGCTATAGGCGACCTGTATCCACACCACGACGAAGGTCAGCGGGAACGCGACGATGCACAGCGAGAAGAAGGCCGGCCCGTCATCGGGGGCGGCAAAGCGATAGTTCAGGCTGCAGCATTCGCATTGGGGCGCGAGCTTCAACCAGGACGCGAACATCCGGCCCTTGCCGCATCGGGGGCAGAGCCCCTTCCAGCCACTCTTCAAAATCCGGCGAAAGCCGTCGGAAAGGATATTTGCAGGCATAGCAGCACCATCGCATGGTCGTTTATCCATGCATAATGCATTATGTATGGTTTGTCGAATCTTATGTATGGCTGGGCGAATTTCCCAAGGGAGCGAACTGGACCTGCATCCACTTGGCGACCGCCCCTTGAGATTATCGGGGCGCCATCGCCAAGTGGGTGCAAATCATGGGCCCTGGCCCTAACGCGCGGGCACGCCGACGATAATGGGTGCGGGGGTGCTCAGCGGCGGCGGTTCGCCTCCTCCTACAAAGCGGAACAATTCTGCCATCTTCTGCAATACCCGGAGGCCGCTGACCTGTTTCTGCGTATAATTCGAAAGCTGGTTCTGCTTCGCTTGAAATAACGCCTGCTGGCTATCGAGCAGATCGAACACGGAACGCTGACCGGATCGAAACTGTTCGCGGTAGAGCGTTACCACCTTTTGAGCAGCATCGATCTGCGATTCGATCGTGGCCATTTTCTCATTGGCTGCCTTGAGCGACTGGAAATCGACTCTCAGATCCTGTTCGACGTCGCGCCGAACTTTCAGCAACTGGTAATCCGCCTCGCGCAGCCTTGCTTCGATCCTGCGTTTCAGCGCCATGTCCGCGCCGCCGTTGAGCAGATTGTAGCTGATCGTGACGACGGCGCGAGCATCGTCGGCGCGTCCCGTGCGACCCAGCACCTCGTAGCGATGGTTGCCCTGGAGATCGAGGCCGATGCGCGGGAAGAAATTGCCTTTTTGACTGGCAAGCTGACGCTCGATCGAGCGGCGATCCTGACTCGCCTGCGCCAGATCGGGGTTTCGCTGTTCGATCACATCGACGGCGGAATCGGGGTTGGGCGGCAGGGCCGAGTCGACGGGTGGCAGATCGGTCGCCCGGTCGGGAAGGCGCCCTGTCAAACGGCGATAGGCTTCGCGCTGCTGTTGAAGCTGACTCTGCGCGTCGAGCAGCAACTGTTGAAGATTGTCCTGTCGGACCTGTGCGCGGCTGACATCCGCGCTGGTCGTGAGCCCCAGATCCTTCTGCACCGCGATCATCTTGGACATTTTCGCTTGCGTCTCGATCTCCTCGCCGATCAGGTCGACAAGCTTCTGCTTTTCCAGAACGCCGAGATAGGCGGATGATATTTCGAACGATATCTGTTCGATCTTCTTGCGCGTGCCCCATCGCGCACTGGCATAAGCGGCGTTGGCGCGCTTGATGTCATTGATCGTGACACCGAAGTCCCATAGGTTCTGATGAATATTCAGCACGCCCTCGCGTCGCTGGAGCAGCGAGTCGCTGGCCGCATTCGGTTGGACATATTCGGGGCCGCTGGCCAACGTCATGTCGACCCGGGGAAGATATGCCGCGCGTGCTTCGTTCACGCCATATTTTGCGTCGTCCTGCTGCGCGAGGGCGATCTGGATATCCGGGTTCTGCTTGAGCGACGCGACGATGGCGTCACGAAGCGACTCCTTCGCTACGGCACTCGGCTGAGCATCAGGCTGAACGGTGGTCGTGGGGGCGGCGGCGGCGCCGCGCCTCCCGCCCTGCTTGGTCGGAGAGCGTGTCTCCGCGCCACTGGCCTGTGCGGCTATCGCAATTGCAACCCCAAGGACAAGCCCGTTCCCGGCATACCACGACGGCTTGGATTTATTCGTCATTGTCGCATTCCCCCCGGAAAGAAAGATTGGTGGATCATCGTTATTCGCGGAAAGCCCCATCCCGCACACGGATCAGAGGCCCCAAAATGTAGCTGAGCACCGTCTGATGACCGGACCGGATGTCTACTTCTGCGGTCATGCCTGGCAGCACGGGCTTTGTTTTGTCGAACCGGCGTGTATCGGCGCGCAGTCGTACCCGATAATAAAGCTCACCCTTGGGATCTTGCAGGGCGTCCGCTGAAATATCCTCGACCTTGGCATCGAGTCCGCCGAAGATGGTGGAATCATACGCGCTGATCTTCACGACCGCCGGTAGGCCAATCCAGATGTTGCCGCGGTCGCGCGGCGAAACGCGCGCTTCGATCATGACGGCATCGTCGACGGGCACGATCTCGACCAGAGGCTCGCCCGGCTTGGCGATGCCGCCCAGGGTCTGGACAAGCAGCTTGTTGACATAGCCGTCGGTCGGGGCGCGAACCTCCTCGCGAAAATTGCGATCCTGAAAGGCGTTGAGCGCGTGCCCGGCCTTGGTCATTTCCAGCCTCAGGGTCGCGGCTTTCTCGCGGGTGTCGGACAGATATTTCGTCCAGGCTTCGCCGCGCTTCGCCGTCGCCTCCGCAAGCCCGGCCTGGGATTTGGGAATTGACGTGATCGTATCGGAGATACGGGTGCGGACCTGCTGCAGTTCGCCCTGTTTCTCGAGCACGGCATTTTCCGACACCGCTTCGGATGCCAGGGCACGCCGCAGCCGCTCCAGTTGCGTTTCGACCGTGCCCTCTTCTTTGCGGAGGCTGGCCAGTCGCGCCGTGGAACTCGCGATGTCGGCACGGAAACCCTGGATTTGATGGTCGTATACGCTGACTTGCTGCTGAATATCGGCGCGCTGGGACGCAAAGAATGCCTCTTCCGACCGAGCGATATCAGGAGCCAATCGTGCCAGTTCGGGCGGCGCAGTAAAATGATCTGCGCCGGATGCTTCGGCTTCAAGGCGAAGGATGCTGATATGTTTCGCCGCAACGTCGGTCTGGGCGTTGTCGAGTTCGGCGTTCGATTGCTGGTTGGATAGGCGCAGAAGGATATCGCCCTTGCGGACGCGTTGTCCTTCGCGAACCAGAATCTGCTTCACGATCCCGCCTTCCAAATGCTGGACCACCTGGTTTTGGATCGAGGGCAGGACGCGACCGGTGCCGCGCGTGACCTTGTCGATCTGGAACAGCGCCGCCCATAGCAGGAGGCTCGCAAGAGCAACGGCCAGCACTTTCAAGATGTTGAAAGACTTGGAAGTTTCAATTCTTGCACTCCAAGGTTGAAGTCCGTCTATCCTTGTAAAATTTAGGTTTTCCTGCGTTAACCCGCCATCGGCATGGAATATCCTGCTGATAGAGCATGATAAATCAGTAAGAAATCGAGTCATGCGTATTAGCATTGTTCCAATATGCCCTTGCGGTACCCTGTTTGTCTGTGATTTACGCTTAATATATAAAAAGAGTGTAGATGTGGAGATGCAATGAGGGAATCGTGCTTGTTATGAGGAAGCGAAAGTCATACTTTCAAATGTTTATCGCGACTGTGATGCGGAGTCGCGCGAGCTTCCGTGGCACGAAACTTAACGGCGTTGTTGGGCTTGGGCTGGTCGATGCAATTGTAAAAATTGCCGAAAATTCGGGTATTACTGTCGGCTCTGTCGATTTGAGCGCGTCACTGCCGATGAGCGGTGGTGATCTCGATGCCCGGTTCGCACCGTTCGCATGCGCGCGCGTGGATATGGATGCCAGATGGGAACGGCGCAACGTGCGGAAGCTGACCGAGGCGCATCTGCCTGCGGTGCTTTGCCTGATCGATGGGGGCTATCTGGTCGCCAGGGCGAAATCCAGCGCCGGAGAATTGACGATAATCGACGGTACGGGCGAACGGCTTGTCCCGATCGATGAGGTTGCCGCAGCGACCACCGATCAGATGCTGGTCGTGGGCCATGTCGATTCCGTCAACGGTAGTTTGGCCTGCGACCAGCGTGAACGCATACGGGCCAATCCCCGCACTTGGCTGTTCTCATGTTTTCTTTCGGAACGGCGAAATTTCGCACAATTGTTGCTGGCCGCGTTGCTGCTCAACATGTGCGCTTTCGCCATCCCATTGTATATGCGGGCCATTTACGATCGGGTGGTACCGAACCTGGCCGTCGATACCTTGTGGGCGCTCTCTTTCGGCGCTCTGCTCATCCTGGTCTTCGAATGCCTGTTCAAGCAGACGCGGTCGGTTTTCATCGACGCGATCGGTCTGCGCGTCGGTCAGGGCATACAGCATCGCGCCATGGCCTCGGTGTTGCACGCGCGGATCGACAAGTCGAACTGGACCGTCGGAAGCCTGATGACGGCGCTTCGCGATATTGAATCGATGGCGATGCTTGCACCGCACGCGGCGGCCACCTTCTGCGTGGAAATTCCCTTTTTCTTCGCCTTCCTTGCCCTGATTGCCATGATCGGCGGCTGGGTGGCGGTGGTGCCGCTATTCGGCGCTCTTGCGATGTCCCTGATCGGACTGGCTTCGGCCTATGGACTGAAGTTCGGCAGCCATCGGTCCAGCAAATTGGTGCAGGCGCGCAGCAACCTGGTCGCGGACGTCGTCGGCAGCCTGCATACGATCAAGAGCAATCAGGCCGAAGGGCGCTTTCTGCGCCGATGGGATATCCTCTCGGACCATGTCGGCATGAATGGCAAGGCCACCCGACATTGGCAGGAGATTCCGGCGGTCGCCTCGGCCTTCATCGTCCAGGCGGTGACGATCGGGATCGTCGTCATCAGTATCTATCAAATCCGCGCCGGGGTGATGACGGCTGGTGCGCTGATCGCCTGCAACATGTTGGCGGGTCGCGCCATGGGCCTCGTCTCGTCGGCGATCGGAATCATCGGCAAGGGCTATCAGAGTCTGACGCAATTCGGGGCGCTGGCCAAGCTCCTGGCGCTCGAGCCGGAGGTCGAAACATCGGACATGGCAGTCAAAGCCCGTCCCTTTGTCGGGCAATTGGCCTTCGAGAATGCAGGCTATTCCTATCCCGATACAAGCGCACCGGTTCTGCATGACATAAACCTGGAGATTAGGCCTGGCGAGAAGATCGGGATCATCGGGCTGGCCGGCTCCGGCAAATCCACGCTGCTCAAACTGCTAGGGGGCCTGGTCGCGCCCACTTCAGGCGCGTTCCTGATCGATGGTCATGCCGTAGAGCAATATGCGGCCTCTCTCCTGCGGGAAAACATCGCTTTCGCAACGCAGGATGCAACGCTTTTCGACGATACGATCTATGAGAATATCGTGCTGGGGCGTGCGGCTCCCGATCCGGCATTGCTGGAGCGGGCCCTGAAGACTTCGGGCGTCCATCAGTTCGTCACCCAGTCGAAGGAAGGTCTGAGCCGCACGGTCGGGGGCGGGGGCTGCCGGCTTTCCGGTGGTCAGCGCCAGGCGGTGGTGCTGGCGCGTGCCTTCATGCGCGACCCTCGCATCCTGTTGCTGGACGAACCCACCGCATCGATGGACATCGATGGGGAACAGGCCGTGATCCGCGGACTGCGGGAATTCAGCACCGACCGGACATTGGTCATCGCCACCCATCGGTTCGCCGTGCTCGACCTCGTGGACCGGGTACTTTGGATGGAGAATGGACGCATCCTGGCCGATCAACCCAGGGACCAGCTTCTGGCGCACCTGCGCCAGCGTCAGACGGCACGCGCCGCGTGAAGGGCGCCATTCACGGGCAAGCAACCGGACAATCAGGGAAAGGGGTAACGTGGCAGGGGCATCTGAAGACGGCGAAGTCAATCACTGGCCGGCATTCGTGGACGTACTGACCGCGGTGATCATGGTCGTGACCTTTCTGCTGGTCATCATGAGTGCGGCGGTCATGGAACTGTCCAAGCGGACGGTTCAGGTCATGCAGCAGAAGATCAATGAGATGCAGCAGAGCAACGGGCAGCGGGCGGTGGCAGGGGAAACGGCACCGACGGCGAGCAGCCCTGCGAATAAGGCGGCCAGCCGGGGTGTCGAGGGCATGCGGCCTGTCCAATCCCCGTCCGATGCAGCGTCGGGCAGTTCCATCGCGCAACTCGGCTCTCCACTGATGTCCGAAACCGCGACGAACGGAAAGGACCAGTTGTCCATCCTGACCCGGGATACGCCCGATACGATGCGCATCGCTGCCAAGTCGACGGAGCGGCCCAGCGAGACAAAGGGCATGCGCATCACCACCGCCTCGACGCTCTTGCGGGTCGACTTCGATCCGAACGCTGTTCGATACACCGATGAGGACGCGGCAAAGGTGCAGTCTTTCCTGAAAGGCGCGGCACAGCCAGGCCGGAAATATGGGATCTGGTCCTTGGTCAGCAGTACCGGGGCGATCTCCGAGCCGATGCGGATCGCATATTATCGGGCGGCGGCCACCCGCAACCTGCTGATCCAGGCCGGTATCAAGCCCGACGATATCGTCACGGAAACCCGCGTGGTGGACCCCAAGTCCGATGACGCGAACTCCGTCCGCATCGTCGTCAAGAATTGAGGGGCATGGCCATGAAACGCCAGATACGCGACGAACTCATCAAGATGTCGGCGGTCATGACGATCATGATCGGCGTCGGCGTCTATGCGCACGACTTCGTCATCGCGGGCATCAAGGCCAAGATGGCGCTGAACCTGTCGATATTTGCGCTGTTTTCCGTCGCTGCGATCATCGCCTTCCGCAACGTCCTGGCGCTGAGCAACGAAGTGCAGGCCCTGCGCGCGCTGCAACAGAGCAGCGCGATCCTGGAGGCGGACGACAGCGTCTACGAAACGCCCGCGAGCATCTTCCACGAGCCGCACCTGCTGGGACAGGGCTATCGCCTGATCGCGGAACAGCTCGCCAAGGACGGGGTCGTCAATCTGCCGTCCAAGGTGGCGGAATCGCTCGTCCACAGCGTCGACCAGCGCATCAACGAACAGAAGTCGGTCATTCTCTACTTCTCGGGCCTGATGGTCTTCATGGGCCTGATCGGGGCGTTCATGGGCCTGATGCATACTGTCGGGTCGGTGGGCGACCTGATCGGGGGTATGGATGTCTCCGGCACGGCGGGCGGCGACAGCTTCGGCAAGATGATCGAAGGCATGAAGGCCCCGCTGCGCGGTATGTCGGTGGGTTTCAGTTCTTCGCTCTTCGGCCTGTCCACATCGATGGTGCTTGGTGCGCTCGAGCGTTGCATGACCAAGGCGGCCAAGTCGCTGAGGGACGATTATGAGCATTGGCTGTCGAGCGTCACGACCCTCGAAGGTGCCACGGAAGTGGAGTCGCGAGGCGTAGTCGGGGCCGGGGCTCCTTCATTGGTGCGCGCGATGGACGTGGCGGCGCGTCAATTGTCGACCTTGCACCAGGCGGTGGAGCAGGGGCAGCGGAATGACCTCGGGATACAGGTGACATTGTCCCGTCTGCACGACGCCATGGCCGACCTGTCGAACATGGTGGCACGCGTTACCGACCCCACACCGCTGCTTCAGCCGATCGCCGATGTCGTGGCCGATCTGGGGCGGCACCAGGTTCGATTGGCGGCCGATATGGAATTGCTCTTCGCTGAGGTTCGGTTCGACCGCGCCCATTTGCATGACGTGATGACGTCGCTGCGCGAAATGGCCTGGCAGCAGCGTCATGCCGAGAATGAGCGCGAGGATCGTATCGTCCGAACGCTCGACCAAATTCTCGCATGCGGGGAAGCTTTGCTCGATCGGGAACCCGTAACCCTGCAATGGCCGGTCATGAAGGACGATGCATCCACGCGCTTCGATGCGCGAATGCTGCATCATCGTCTTCTGGCGGCTTTTGGCAGGCGGCGGGACGAAATCCGGACGAAGCGTGACTATCGCCGGTTCGCCATTGAGATCCGGGAGACGATGGAACGGCAATATCGTCTCCAAGAGGAATTGCAGCGGGAAGTCGCCCGGTTTCGGAATGCCGTCTCGGCCGACCGCGTCAAGGCAGCCACGCTTCTCGATGCGCTGGCGCAGGAGAGCGAACGTCTTTCCGCGCTGGCCGGGATGATCGAAGCCAGCGGAATGGCGGCGACCGTGCGGGGCGAGCTTGAGCATGCCCGTGCGCATATGAATGTTCTGACCGCACGTGCGGAGCGTCTGCGTGACGATATCACCGAGACGCGTATCAACGACAATCTGGGGAAAAATTGATGGGCATGTCTCGCGCCAAGGCGGTCGTCTGGAAAGTCTTCCATCGGGATTATGCCGCCGCCCGATCTCAGCGTCGGCTCGAATGTCGGCTGGATGCCAGCCTGACACTGATCGAGAGCGGTATCGTTCTAAAAGGAAAGATACTGGATATCGCCAGCAAGGGGGCGTTGTTTCGTCCGCCGCAAGTCTATCTCCTCAATCGCGCGGGAGGCTTTGTGCGATTGTCGGTAGGAGAAAGTGTCGTGGAAGGTGTGATCGTCAACACCACGCCGCGCGGCTATGGCGTTCATTTTAGAGAGATGTTGTCACTCGACGCGATCATATCCTGATCCGAGTCGAAGGCGGCGTCTTCTCCAAAAGCCTATTGCATTACACGGGCGGCATTGTCGGAATGATGGCGAGTTCACCCGTTTTATTTGATATTTAACCTCAATCGGTCTGGCAGGTCAAAAATGGTTCAGGCGAACAAGGCAGCGCAGCAGGGCGCAGGCAAACCGGATAAGACCAACACGGCGTCGCAAACGACGATGCCGGGTAACGGTGAAGCGGCGATGCTGGGCGATATCCCCTCCCTGGGTGCCTTGAAGGTCGTGCAAATGGGCCCCGATGGAAAGGCGCTTTTGGGAATTCCCTATGCGTCGTTCACGGCCCAGATCGCCGATGTCGATCTCATTCTGGTGTTCGCCGATGGTAGCCGGGTCGTCATTCCCGGCATGGCCCTGGCGACCTTCTCCGGGCAAACGCCGACCTTGGTCTTCAACGATAAGACGATCACGTCCGCGCAGGTCATCAATACCGTCGGCGAGATCAACGATAAGAGCGCGCTGATCAACGTCAGCCTCTCGTCGGATCAGGCCGATGAGAAGGCCGCTAAGCCGCGCAAGGAACCGTCCGCCACCAAAGAGGATCAGGCGCAGGCTCAGGCTCAGTCCCAGATCCAGCCGCAGGATGCCACCCAGATCCAGCAGGCCGAAGTCCAGAAGCAGCAGCAACAACACAAGTCGGACGAGGATCGCCAACGGCTGACGCAGAAGATCAGCGATACCAACGCGTCTTCCTCGCCCCCACCCAGCAGCGGCAACCCGGCTGGCACTTCACAATCCAAGGACACTGTCGACAAGGGAACGGGCATAGGGCTGGGCAAGCTCGTGCCGACGCTGACCTTCACCCTGTACAATCAGGAGGGCGTCAAGACGACGTCGGAGAGCGGGGCGAACCACATCACCGGATCGACGGGCGGGGCCAGTTCGTCCACCGACAAATCCTATGGAGCGCAATCGGCGCGGGAGACGATTTCGGGAACCGGCAGCGACGACGTGATCGTCGTGGACAGTGCGGCGCAGGCGCCGTCCGGCACCAGCTCGCGCACCCTGCATGTCGAGGCGATGGTGCCGGCGGGCAGCCTCGCCCTGCAGCAGGTGCTCGTCCCCACCCTGCCGGACGGCTATTCGGTCCAGAACGCGACCAAGACCGACAAGGGCTGGGTCATCTCGATCGACCAGGGCAATATCAAGGTCGTCACCTCGGGCGTCGACGCGACGGGCGCGACCGTGACCTATCCGTCGACGGAAACGCACTTCACCTTCGACGTTCAGCTGACTTACGTTCTGCCGAAACTCGGTACGC
Source organism: Sphingomonas sp. SORGH_AS_0789 (assembly GCF_031453055.1). Classification (NCBI taxonomy): domain Bacteria; kingdom Pseudomonadati; phylum Pseudomonadota; class Alphaproteobacteria; order Sphingomonadales; family Sphingomonadaceae; genus Sphingomonas; species Sphingomonas sp. SORGH_AS_0789. The sequence goes on along the minus strand of NZ_JAVIYV010000001.1, from coordinate 4,110,948 downwards.
CGGTGGCATCCAGCGGATTCCAGAACGAATTCTTTCTGCCGATCGCGCTGGGCCTCTCCACGGGGGGAGCCGATTACACCTATTCCGTCGACGTTTCGACGCACTTCGGCATCCACATGGTGTCCGGCGAAGCCGACATGAAGGCGGTCGATCCAGTCACGGGCGCGCCGATCTATGTGCTGTTTTCGAACCCGCCGGGCAATATCGTCAACGCAGGCGACGGCAACGACCTGATCGTCGCGGGCGCGGGCGCCGACCAGATCGATGGCAGCGGCGGCACCGACACGGTCAGTTACACCATGTCGAACGCCGCGGTGACGGTCGACCTGAAGGCGGGGACCGGCAAGGGCGGCTATGCCGAGGGCGACAGCTACACGTCGGTGGAGAATGTCATCGGCACCGCGTTCGACGACACGCTGACCGGCAGCGACGCCGACAACGTGCTGAAGGGCGGCGAGGGCGCGGACAAGATCGATGGCGGCGGCGGCTTCGACACCGTGTCCTATGCCGATGCCTTCGCCAATGAGAAGACCCCGCCCGCCGATAAGACCAAGGGGTTGGAAATCCACCTCGACGGCACCGCCAGCCATGGCGGCGATGCCGAGGGCGATATGATCGTCAACGTCGAGCATGTCATCGGCTCGGATCGCAACGACGCCCTCTATGGCGCGGCGGCGAACGACACGCTGGAGGGCGGTAAGGGCGATGACCTGCTGGTCGGTGGCGGCGGTGCCGACACGCTGACCGGCGGTGATGGTATCGATACCGCGAGCTACGCCACCGCGAGCGCGGGCGTGAAGGCCTATCTGGACGGCACGCCGGGGAGGGGCGGCGACGCGGACGGCGACAAGCTGTCGGGGATCGAGAATCTGGTCGGGTCCGCGTTCGACGACAATCTGTACGGCGATGCGGGCGACAATGTGCTGACCGGCGGAGCCGGGGCGGACCATGTCGACGGCGGCGCTGGCATCGACACCGTCAGCTTTGCCGATAGCAAGGTCGGCGTCAGCGTCTATCTCGACGGGCGGGTCAGCCATGGCGGTGATGCCGAGGGCGATACCTATGCCAATATCGAAATCCTGGTCGGCTCGGACCTGAACGATCGCCTGGTGGGCGATGCCGCCGACGATATTCTGAGCGGCGGCAAGGGCGACGACATTCTGGAAGGCGGGGCCGGGGCCGATACGCTGAAGGGCGGCGACGGTTTCGACATCGCCAGTTACGCCGGTGCGGCGTCTGGCGTGCAGGCATCGCTCAACGGATCGCCGATGACGGGCGATGCGGTGGGCGACACGTTCGTCTCGATCGAGGGGCTTGAGGGCTCTGCCTTCGATGACGTGCTGACCGGTGACGACACCGCCAACACGCTGATCGGCGGCGCGGGCAACGACAATCTCGTCGGTGCGGGCGGCGCGGATGTGCTGGACGGCGGCGACGGGGTGGATACCGCCGACTATAGCGGCTCGCGCGCGGGCGTGACGGCCTATCTCGACGGAACGGCCGGTGTGGGCGGCGATGCCGAAGGCGACAGGTTGCGCAACGTCGAGAATGTCACGGGTTCCGTCTTCAACGACGTTCTGACCGGTGACGCGGGTGCGAACCGCCTGAGCGGCGGGGCCGGTGACGACGTGCTGGTGGGCGGCGCGGGCGCCGATACGCTGGACGGCGGCGCGGGCCATGACATCGCCGACTATGCGAACAGCGCGGCGGGCGTGCAGGTCGCGCTCGATGGGTCCGTGTCCCATGGCGGCGATGCAGATGGGGATATGCTGACCGGCATCGAGGAAGTGCATGGCTCCGCGTTCGACGATGTGCTGAAGGGCAGCGCCGGAGACGACGTGCTGGTCGGCGGTACGGGCGACGACATGCTGGTCGGCGGCCTGGGTGCCGACGTGCTGGACGGCGGCGACGGGTTCGACACCGCCGATTATTCGGACGCCTCGGCCGGCGTGAACGTCTATCTGGACGGCCGTGCCTCCACTGGCGAAGCGATGGGCGACCGGCTGATCAACATCGAGCGTGTGTTGGGCGGTGGATATGACGATCTGCTGGTCGGTAACGCGGGGGCGAACGACCTGGCGGGCGGTGGTGGTGACGACGTCTTGGTGGGCGGCGCGGGCGCCGACACGCTGGAAGGCGGGGCGGGCGAGGATATCGCCGATTATTCCGCCTCCAGCGCCGGGGTGACGGTCGACCTGTCGACGGGGCAGGGGCATGGCGGGGACGCCGAGGGCGATCGCCTGAGCGGGATCGAGGACATCATCGGTTCCGCGTTCGACGACGTCCTGATCGGCGACGACCAGAACAACCGGTTCGTCGGCGGCACGGGCGCTGACCAGATGGTCGGCGGCGGCGGCATCGACACGGCGGATTTTTCCGGCTCGACGGCGGGCGTGTCCGTCTCGCTGGACGGCAGCGTCGGGCAGGGCGGCAGTGCGCAGGGCGACACATTGTCGGGCATCGAGAATCTCATCGGGTCCGACCTGGACGATCACCTGGGCGGCGATGGCGGTGCCAACACGCTGACCGGCGGCAAGGGCGACGACGTGCTGACCGGGCGTGGCGGGGCCGACCAGCTGATCGGTGGCGCGGGCTTTGACACGGCGGATTATTCGGACTCGACGAGCGCGGTCGATATCGGGCTGGACGGTGGCGCCAACCATGGCGGTGACGCCGAGGGTGACGCCTATGACAGTATCGAGGCACTGGTCGGTTCGGCATGGAACGACCGCCTGCGGGGTTCGGACCGCGCGGACGAGCTGCACGGTGGTGGCGGCGACGATATGCTGACGGGCTCGCTGGGCGCGGACGTGATGGACGGCGGTGCCGGGTTCGATACCGCGGACTATCATGCGTCCTCCGCCGCGATCACCGTCGACCTGCAAGCGGGGACGGGCGCCGGCGGGCTGGCGGGCGGCGATACGCTGATTTCGATCGAGCATGTCGTCGGAACCGACTTCAACGATATGTTGAAGGGCAGCGCCGCAGACGAGACGCTGGAGGGCGGTGCGGGAGACGATATGCTGTCCGGCGGCGGGGGTGCCGACACGCTGGACGGCGGCGTGGGCTTCGATACCGCCAGCTATGCCGATTCGAGCGCGGGCATCACGATGGCCATGGACGGCTCGGTCGGCAGCGGCGGTGACGCGCAGGGCGACCGGCTCGTCTCGATCGAACATGTCATCGGCTCCTCTTTCGACGATCGCATCACCGGCACGGCCGGGGCCGATACGATCGACGGCGGGGCGGGGGCCGACGAGCTGATCGGCAACGACGGCGACGATATCCTGTCGGGCGGCAGCGGCGACGACCGTCTGATGGGCGGCGCTGGCGCGGACACGCTGACCGGCGGCGAGGGCGACGATGATCTGGTCGGTGGCGAGGGCGCCGACGTGCTGACCGGCGGCAGCGGCAGCGACACGGCGGACTATGCCACGTCTGCGGCGGCGGTTCGGGTGAACCTGGCGACGGGCCTCGCCCATGGCGGCGACGCCGAAGGCGACACGCTGTCGGGGATCGAGAACCTGACCGGATCGTCGGGCAATGACGTGTTGACCGGCGATGGCGGCGCCAATGTCCTGACCGGCGGGGCGGGGGACGACCTGCTGACCGGCGGGGCGGGCGCGGACACGCTGGTGGGTGGCGACGGCGTCGACACGGCCGATTATGCCGCCTCGTCCGCCGGCGTTGCGGTCGACCTGACGACCGGCTTCGCACAATATGGCGATGCCGAGGGCGACCGACTGAGCGGGATCGAGAATGTCATCGGCACCGCCTTCGCCGATCGGCTCCGCGCGGCAGCGTCGGGCAGCAGCCTGACCGGCGGGGCCGGCAACGACGTGCTGATCGCGGGCGCGGGTGCCGATCGGCTGGATGGCGGCGCCGGTATCGATACCGCGAGCTTCGCCAATTCCGCGGCGGGCGTGACCGTCGACCTGAAGGCGGGCCGCGCGGATGGCGGCGATGCGACCGGCGATACGCTGACCAGCATCGAAAGCCTGATCGGATCGGCCCATGACGACGTGCTGACCGGCGGGGATGGCGGCGCGGTCATCGACGGCGGCGCGGGCGACGACGTCGTCACCGGCGGTGCGGGTGCGGACACCCTGATCGGCGGTTCGGGCGACGACCTTCTGGTTGGGAGCGCCGGGGCGGATAGCCTGCAGGGTGGCGCGGGCTTCGACACTGCGGACTATCGCGCATCGGGTGCGGGGGTGACGGTCGATCTGTCGGCGGGCACCGGCCGGGGCGGCGATGCCGAGAGCGACCGGCTGAGCGGCATCGAAGCCGTCCTGGGCAGCGCCTATGGCGATGTGCTGACCGGCAATGCCGGGGCCAATAAGCTGGTTGGTGGCGCCGGGGACGACGTGCTGATCGGCGGCGCGGGGGCGGACGATCTCCAGGGCGGCGCGGGCATCGACGCCGCCGACTATAGCGCGTCGAGCGCGGCGGTGACGATCAACCTGACGACCGGCGTCAACAGCGGCGGCGATGCGCAGGGCGACGTGCTGGACAGCATCGAGCGCATCGTCGGGTCGACGTTCAACGACGCGCTGACCGGATCGGACGCGGCCGACACGTTGCAGGGCGGCGCGGGCGACGACGTGCTGACCGGCGCCGCAGGCGCGGACGTGCTGGACGGCGGCGACGGCCGCGACACCGCCAGCTATGCGCAATCGGCCGATGGCGTGCGCGTCGACCTTGGAACCGGTGTCGGCCATGGCGGCGATGCCGAGGGCGACGTCCTGATCTCGATCGAGAATCTGACCGGGTCCGACAATGATGACGTGCTGATCGGCGATGCCGCGGCGAACACGCTGTCGGGCGGAGCGGGTAGCGATCGGCTCGATGGCGGAGCGGGCAATGACGTGCTGCGCGGCGGTTCGGGCGACGACATCCTGGTCGGTGGCGCCGGTGCCGACACGCTGCAGGGCGGTGACGGGGTCGACACCGCGGATTATTCGACCTCCGGAGCGGGCGTGTCGGTCGATTTGTCGTCCGGCACGGCATTGGGCGGCGATGCCGAGGGCGACACGCTGTCGGGCATCGAAGCCGTGGTGGGCAGTGCCTATGACGATGTGCTGGTCGGTGCGTCAGGCATCAACAGGCTGTCGGGTGGAGCGGGCAACGACGTCGTCCGCGGCGGCGCGGGGGCAGACGTGCTCGACGGCGGCGTCGGCAACGACACGCTCGATTATACCACTTCCGCACAGGGGGTGACGGTCAACCTGGCCACCGGCGCGACAGCGGGCGGCGATGCGCAGGGCGATCAGATCAGCGGGTTCGAGAACGTCACCGGCGGCAGCGGCAACGACGTGCTGTCGGGCTCCAGCGGCGCGAACGTGCTGCGCGGCGGAATGGGCGACGACGTGCTGGCGGGCCTGGGCGGCGCGGACGTGCTGGATGGCGGTGACGGCAGCGACACGGTGGATTATTCCGCCTCGTCCGCTGGCGTGACGCTCGACCTTGCGGCGGGAACGGCAAGCGGCGGCGATGCGACGGGCGACGTGCTGGTGTCGATCGAGGATGCGATCGGATCTGCGCATGACGACGTGATCCGCACGGCGGCAGCGGGGTCGGTGATCGTCGCGGGTGCCGGTAACGACGTGATCTATGCCGGGGCCGGTGCGGATACCATCGACGGCGGTGCGGGGAGCGATCGTATCGATTATTCCGCTTCCAGTGCGGGGGTCAGCGTCAGTCTGGCGACCGGCACGGGTACGGGTGGTGACGCGGCGGGGGATCGCATCTCCGGCGTCGAGGATGTCACCGGCTCGGCCTTTGCCGATCGGCTGACCGGCGATGCGGGCATCAACCATCTGGTCGGCGGCGCGGGCGACGACGTGCTGGTCGGCGGCGCGGGGGCCGACACGCTGGAAGGCGGCGTGGGCTTCGACACGATCGACTATAGCGCGTCGACGCAGGGCGTGACGCTGGATCTGGCGAGCGGCACGGGCCAGGGCGGCGATGCGGAGGGCGACAGCTTCTCGGGCATCGAGGCCGCGATCGGCAGCAACCAGGGCGATGTGTTCGTCGGCGACGCCAATGCGCATGTCCTGTCGGGGCAGGGCGGCGACGACCGGCTGGAGGCGGGTGCGGGGGCGGAGAGCTTCGACGGCGGTTCGGGCACCGACACGGTCGACTATTCGCGCTCCACTGCGGCGGTGACGGTGGACCTTGCCGCGGGGACGGCGAGCGGGGGCTATGCCACCGGAGACGTGTTGCGCAGCGTCGAGGCGGTGGTCGGCAGCGGGTTCGACGACGTTCTGAGCGGTACGGCCGGGGCCAATACGCTGCTGGGCGGGGCCGGCAACGACGTCATCCGCGGCGGGGGCGGGGCGGACCAGCTCGATGGCGGGGACGGGATCGACACGCTCGATTATGCGACGTCGCAGAGCGGCGTGACGGTCAATTTGACGACCAACACGGCGAGCGGTGGCGACGCGAGCGGCGACCAGATCGCAAATTTCGAGAATGTCACCGGCTCGGCAATGGCCGATACGCTGACCGGCACCAGCGGTGCGAACACCCTTACGGGCGGTGCTGGCGACGACGTGCTGGCGGGTCTGGGCGGTGCCGACTTGCTCGACGGTGGCAACGGATTCGATACGGCGGACTATAGCGCCTCGGGCGCTGGCGTGACCGTGGACCTGTCGACCGGCACCGGGGCTGGCGGCGATGCGGCGGGCGATCGCCTGATCTCGATCGAAAAGGTCATTGGTTCCACCTTCAACGACCGACTGGTCGGCGTCGCCGGTGCCGAGACGCTGCTGGGCGGCGCGGGCGACGATATCCTGGTCGGCAGCGACGGTGCGGACACGCTGTCGGGTGGCGACGGTAACGACACCGTCGATTATTCCGGCTCCGCCGCTGGCATCGTCGTCGGACTGGACGGATCGGTCGGGCATGGCGGGTACGCCGAAGGCGATGTGCTGCGCGATGTCGAGAATGTGATCGGCACCGCGCAGGCGGACACGATCACCGGCAATGGCGCCGCCAACACGCTGACCGGCGGTGCGGGCAACGACATGCTGGACGGCGGCGCGGGCAATGACGTGCTGGACGGCGGCATCGGCGACGACGTGCTGCGGGGCGGTGTCGGCGCGGACGTGCTGCGCGGCGGCGACGGCTTCGACACGATCGATTATGCGACCTCGGGCGCCGGGGTGACGATCGACCTGCAAACCGGCACCGCCAGCGGCGGCGACGCGACCGGGGACAGCTTCTCCAGCATCGAACGGGTCGTCGGCTCGGCCTATGACGACAGCCTGTCGGCGGCGGCAACGGGATCGACGCTGGACGGCAATGCCGGCGCGGACGTGCTCAGAGGCGATGCGGGCACCGACGTGCTGCGCGGTGGCGAGGGCGACGACCTGCTGGTCGGCAGCGGCGGCGCGGACGTCATGGACGGCGGCAGCGGCGTCGATACGGCGGACTATTCCGCCTCCACGGGGGCGGTGACGGTCGATCTGGCCGCAGGTACCGGCCGGGGCGGCGATGCCGATGGCGACACGCTGACCTCGATCGAGCGGGTCATCGGTTCGGCGGGCGACGACGTGCTGATGGGCGACGGCAATGCCAACACGCTGATTGGTGGCGCGGGCGACGATCTGCTCGCCGGTGGAGCCGGCGCCGACGTGCTGGACGGCGGGTCCGGGAGCGATACGGCGAACTACGCCGGGTCGGCGGCGGCGGTGACCGTCGACCTGACCAGCGGCACGGGCATCGGCGGCGATGCGCAGGGCGACACGCTGCTCCGCATCGAGAATCTGGTCGGCTCGGCAATGGCCGATACGCTGACCGGCGATGCGGGGGCGAACCGGCTGACCGGCGGTGCTGGCGACGACGTGCTGGCGGGCCTGGGTGGCGCCGACGTGCTGGACGGCGGTGACGGCAGCGACACGGCGGACTATAGCGCATCGGGTGCGGGCGTGACGGTCGATCTGCTTGCCGGGACGGCGCAGGGCGGCGACGCGCAGGGCGATGCGCTGGTCTCGATCGAGAATGCGATCGGCTCGGCCTATGCCGACGTGCTGACCGCAGCGGCGGCGGGCGGTCGGCTGACCGGCGGCGCGGGCGACGACCGGCTGGTGTCGGGCGCGGGCAGCGACACGCTGGACGGCGGCAGCGGCACGGATATCGCCGATTACGCCCGCTCGAGTGCGGGGGTGACGGTCAATCTGGCGACGGGCACCAATAGCGGCGGCGATGCGCAGGGCGACACGCTGGTGTCGATCGAACAGGTCGTCGGCTCCGATTTCGCCGACATTCTGACCGGCGACAGCGGTGCCAACATGCTCGTTGGCGGCGCGGGCGATGACATGCTGGAAGGCGGCGTGGGCGCGGACGTACTGGACGGCGGCGCTGGCAACGACACCGCGAGCTATGCCAATGCGACGGCGGGCGTGGCGGTCAGCCTTGCATCGGGTCAGGGCAGCGCGGGCGAGGCCACCGGCGACGTGCTGGTCGATATCGAGAACCTGACCGGATCGCGCTACGCCGACACGCTGACCGGCGACGCGGGCGCCAACGTGCTGATGGGTGGTGCCGGCGACGACGTGCTGGCCGGCCTGGGCGGTGCGGACGTGCTGGATGGCGGCACCGGCAGCAATACGGCGGACTATTCGGCGTCCATGGCGGGTGTTCAGGTCAACCTGTCGACTGCGACGATCACCGCCAACCAGCTGACCGGCGGTGCGATCACGGCCGGTTCGGGGCAGGGCGGCGATGCGCAGGGCGACACGCTGCGCAACATCCGGAACGTCATCGGCACCGCGTTCAGCGACTATCTGATCGCAGGGGCGTCGGGTGGCCGTCTGTCCGCTGGCAGTGGGAATGACGTTCTGTTGGCGGCCGTCGGCGCGGACGTGCTGGACGGCGGTGACGGCAGCGACACCGCGAATTACTCGCTCTCCACGGCAGGGGTGGTGATCGATCTCTCGCTCGGCACCGCCAGCGGCGGCTATGCTGCGGGCGACACGCTGATCGCGATCGAGGCTCTGTACGGCTCGAATTTCGCAGACACGCTGACGGGCACATCGGGCAGCAACGATATCCGTGGCGCCGCCGGCGACGACGTGATCGAGGGGCTTGGCGGCGCCGATCTGCTCGACGGCGGCGCTGGCATCGACACGGTGTCCTATGCCCGGTCGGGCGTCGGTGTCACCGTCGATATGGGCCTGGCCACCGCGCAGGTGTCCGCAGGCGATGCGTCGGGCGATATCCTCAGCGGGTTCGAGAAGGTGCTGGGCTCGGCCTATGCCGACCGGCTGACGGCGGCGGCGACGGGCAGCACGCTGATGGGCGGCGCGGGCAACGACACGCTGGTCGCAGGCGCCGGTGCTGACACGATCGACGGCGGCGCCGACAATGATACCATCGACTATTCCGGCTCGACGGCGGGCGTAACGGTCGATCTGGCGACGCAGACGGCCTCGGGCGGCGATGCGCAGGGCGACGTCATCACCAATGTCGAGAACGTCATCGGCACGGCCTATGCCGATACGCTGACCGGCGATGGCGGCGGCAACATCCTGCGCGGCGGCGCGGGCGACGACGTGCTGGCGGGTCTGGGCGGTGCGGATGTGCTGGACGGCGGCGACGGCATCGATATGGCGGATTACAGCGCGTCGTCCAATGGCGTCACCATCAACCTGACGGCCGGCACGGGGGCGGGCGGCGACGCCGATGGCGATACGCTGATCGCGATCGAGAACGTCACCGGCGGCAGCGGCAACGACGTGCTGACCGGTACGGCAGGCGTCAACCTGCTCAAGGGCGGCGGCGGAGACGATGTGCTGGCGGGCCTGGGCGGCGCGGACGTGCTGGATGGTGGCGCGGGCAGCAACACCGCCGACTATAGCGCCTCGGGTGCGGCGGTCTATGTCACGCTGGGTAATCTTCAGATCGCAACCCCGTTGGGGATGGTCACCAGTGCGGTGGGGCGTGGCGGCGATGCCGAGGGCGACACGCTGGCCAACATTCAGAACCTGATCGGGTCGGCCTATAACGACATTCTCGCCGCGTCCGCAGGCGGAGGCAAGTTGCAGGGCGGCGGCGGCGGCGACAATCTGGTCGCCAATGCCGGCGCCGATCAGATCGACGGTGGCGCCGGCTTCGATTTCGTCAACTATGCATACAGCAACGGCGGCGTGACCGTGAACCTCACCACAGGGGTCGGGTCGGGCGGCTATGCGCAGGGCGATACCTATACCGGGCTCGAAGGCATCTATGCCTCCGGTAACGCCGACACATTGACCGGCACCGGCGGCGTCAACATCATCAAGGGCTTTGCCGGCAACGATATCATCGAGGGGCTGGGCGGCGCGGACACGCTCGATGGCGGGGACGGCATCGACACCGTGTCCTACGCCAATTCGGCGCAAGGCGTCACGGTCAACCTGAACCTGACCACGGCGCAGCTGTCGGGCGGGGACGCATCGGGCGATATCCTGAGCAATTTCGAGAATATCCTCGGTTCGGCGCAGGCGGACATCCTGACCGGCAATGCGGGTGCGAACACCCTGACCGGCGGCGCGGGCGACGACGTTCTGGAGGGCGGCGCAGACGCGGATACGCTCGACGGCGGCACGGGCAGCGACACGGCGAGCTATGCCGGGTCCGGCGCGGGCGTGACCGTCGATTTGAGGGTGGCGACGGCGCAAAGCTCCACGGGGGATGCGTCCGGCGACGTGCTGACCGGGATCGAGAACCTGACCGGCTCGGCGCTTGACGACATGCTGACCGGCAATAGTGGCAACAACGTCCTGCGCGGCGGTGCGGGCAACGACACGCTCGTGGGGCTGGGCGGAGACGACACGATCGACGGCGGCGACGGGACCGATACCATTACCTATGTCGCCTCGCTGACGGGTGTCACCGTCAACCTGACCACCAACGTCAATCTGGGCGGCGACGCGCAGGACGACCTGATCCAGAATGTCGAGAATGTCACCGGCTCCGCCTTTGACGACACGCTGACCGGCGACGCCAACGCCAACGCCCTGCTGGGTGGCGACGGCAACGACGTGCTGGCGGGCCTGGGCGGCGCCGATACGCTGGACGGCGGCGCAGGCAGCAACACGGCCGATTATTCCGCATCGGGTGCGGCCGTGTCGGTTAATCTGAGCCTGGTCAACGGCACCTATGCCAATGCCGGTCAGGGTGTCGGTGGCGATGCGCAGGGCGACACGCTGGTCAATATCCAGAACGTCATCGGTTCGGCGTTCAACGATTATCTCTACGCTACTGATTCGGGCGGCGTGCTGAAGGGCGGCGCGGGCGACGACGTCATGGTCGCAGGCGCGGGGAATGACGTCTTCGATGGCGGTGCGGGCAATGATCTGGTTAATTATTTGCGGTCAAATGCGGCCGTTACGATCAATCTGACCACCAGAACCGCATTTGGCGGCTATGCCACTGGCGACACGTTGACCGGTATCGAAAGCCTGTGGGGATCGACGTTCAACGACACGCTGACCGGCGATGCGAATAACAACAAGATCAGCGGTGACGCAGGCAACGATGTGATCGACGGCGGTGCGGGCGACGATACGCTCGATGGCGGTGCAGGCACCGACACGCTGAGCTATGCCAGCGCGACCAGTGGTGTCATGGTTGTCGCGAACTATAACGGGTGGTTAAATAACGTCTGGCAATATTTGCCGCGCAATACCGTCGGCGCTGGCGCAGACATCACGAGCAACTTCGAAATCCTGGTCGGTTCCGCATATAGCGACATTCTGAAGGGGACTCGGGAACTCTATGGGTTCCAGGCTGGCGCGGGCAACGACCTGATCTATGCGAACAGCAATGCGAACAGCATCGATGGCGGCGCAGGCATCGACACGCTGACCTATGTCGAAACGAGTAGCTGGGGTGGCGTAACGGTCGATCTGGGCGCCAACAGCAATGGGGCGACCAAGGCATCGGGTGGCTGGGCCAATAACGATCAGATCACGAATGTCGAAAACCTGATCGGGTCCAACTTCACCGACTATCTGGCGGGTGATGGCGGGGTGAATGCGCTGGACGGCGCGGCGGGCAACGACACGCTGGTCGGCGGCGGCGGCAACGACGTGCTGTTCGGCGGCGACGGGGACGACATCCTGATGGGCGGCACGGGAGCGGACGCCCTCATTGGTGGCAGGGGCACCGATACCGCGAGTTGGGCGGGGTCCAGTTCCGGTGTCAACGCGAGTCTCGCGACGGGCGTCGCCTCTGGCGGCGATGCGGGCACGCCCGGCGCGGCAACGCCCTATGCCAATGCCAGCCTGATCGCCGGCTGGAGCTTTTCGGAAGGATCGGGCAATACCGCCACCGCAATTGGCGGGACGCAGAGCATCGTGCTGAGCAACGCCAACTGGGTCGCCGACGATCATGGCGGCAAGGCGGTCGATTTCGCGGGGAACAGCAACAGCAATGCAAGGGTCGGCGCGCTGACCTTCGGCGAAAGCTTCACCATCGCTACCAAGGTCAATTTCGATCAGCCTGCCGGCTCGAACGAGGGAATATTCCGCTTCGGGATCAGCAACTCCACCAATTCCGCCGGCCAGATCTTTCTGAACCGCACCACGTCGGGGGGGCTGTACTTCGAGATTCGTGATGGTGTGACCGGCAACGTTTTTGGGGCCCAGACGGCCGCCGGCCTTACCACCCCAGGCACTTGGTACGACGTGGCGGTGACCTATCAGGCTGGTCGCATGACGATCTATCTGAACGGGAATGTGGTCGCCAATTCGGAAAACACCGTGGTATTGGCGAACGCCACCTATTCCGACAACTATATCGGTCGGGACTGGTCGAACACGCGCGCGCTCGATGGGAAGATGGACGACTTCGCCGTCTTCAAATCCGCGCTGACCCAGGCGGAGATTCAGCAGCTCGCGACGCAGACCAAGGGGCAGGAAGGTTCCGGCCTGGTGACCGACACGCTGTCGGGGATCGAAAACCTGACCGGTACCGATTATGCCGACACGCTGACCGGTGATGCCGGTGACAACGTGCTGGACGGCGGTCTGGGCAACGATACGCTTTCCGGCGGTGCGGGGGACGATGTCCTGATCGGTGGCATCGGCGCGGACCGGCTGGACGGCGGGGCGGGATCGGATGCCGTCTCCTATGCGGGATCCGCAGCGCCTGTCACTGTCAACCTCGCCACGGGCGCTGTCCTGGGCGGGGATGCGCAGGGTGATACGCTGATCAGCATGGAAAGCGTCACCGGGTCGGTCGGCAACGATACGCTGACCGGCGACGGTAACGCCAATGTCCTGACCGGTGGGCTGGGCGACGACACGATCGCTGGTGGCGATGGAAACGACACCATCTATGGTGACGGGGCGATCCCTGGCGATCTCAGGAACCTGATCACCTATGGCAATCCGGCCAATTTGTTGGTGAACGGGAATTTCGAATCCTATACCGGCGCGGCGCGTGGTACCAATACGTCCTTTGCGGCGACCGCCGCGACCGGCTGGAGCAGTCCGGCCGGAAGAATCGATATCTTCAGCAACTATACCAACTCCGACGGAACGCCGCTGAATCAGGCGATGCGCCTTCAGTCGGGGCAAGTCGCCGATGTCTGGCAGAACGTCACGACAACCGCCGGTGAAACCTATATCCTGAAATTTGATCTGGGGAACTGGAACGCAACTACAACTGGTACGGTCAACGTGCTGTTCAACGGCACGGTCATCGCCACGATTGATACGGCCAATGCGGCCAATAGCTGGCAGAGCTTCGCCTATCTCGTCACCGGCACGGGGGGCAGCGACAAGATCGAATTCACCACGGCAGGCGGCGGCCTCCTGATCGACAAGGTGGTCTTTGCCGATGCCGGCGGCAACGACACCCTGTCGGGCGGCGGTGGCGACGACGTTATGGATGGCGGATTCGGCAACGACCGGATCTCTGGCGACGACGGCAATGATACGATCATCGGCGGCAGCGGCAACGACGTCATAAATGGTGGTGACGGCGACGACACGATCAGCGGTGACACTAATGCCTTTGGAACCAGCGGTCTGGAAACCTTCGATACCGGAGCATCGGGCTGGAAGAATGCGGCTGGGTCGGTTCCTGCCACCTACACCCTGCTAGACGGCAGCGTGGTTCTGGGACCGTTCGCCGGTTCGGGCAACACCAACGTCTATTCGCAGCAGATCAGCAAGAGTTACATTCTGGATGCCCCCGGGGCGGGGACGACTCAGGTCAGTTTCGATCTTTACTTGCTCGACTCGTACGACACGAACGAAGGCGTGTATGTCTATGTGAACGGCGTCGCAACGCTGATGATCGTTGCGCCGCGCGGGATGAGTTCGTCCAGCCTCTCCGACTTCACGATCACGCCCGTCAACGGTGCCACCTGGACCGGCAGCATGACGTCGGGGAACTATTCGAATAGCTGGAGTGGGGGTGGGCTCGATACCAAGCTGACACTGACGCTGACGGTTCCGACCCCGGCTTCGGGAGTCCTGACGCTTGGCTTCGGATCGAACATGAACGAGGCGGTGACGAACGAAAGCTTCGTGATCGACAACGTCACTGTCCCGGGCAAGGGCACCGACCCCATCACCGGGGGTGGCGACGATGTCATCCGCGGCGGCGCCGGTGACGATCGTATCGACGGCGGTGGGGGCGTGGACACCGCCATCTATTCCGGCAATCGCGCCGCCTATACCGTCTCCTACAACGCGACGACGCAGACCTATACGATCAACGGGCCGGACGGAAACGACACCGTCACCAATGTCGAGAAGTTCCAGTTCGACGACGGCACGCTAAGCGCGGCGCGGTTGATTGCGGGCATGACGATCACGCCGACCGGCACCATCGCCGAGAACAGCGCCGCCGGCACCGTCGCCGCGACGCTGGCGATGGCGGACGGCAACAGCGCGACCTATGCGATCACCGGGGGTCCCGATGCGGCGTCCTTCACGGTGTCGGGCAACACCATCGTCCTCGCCAACGGGGCGTCGCTGGATTACGAAGCGGGGGCGACCCGCAACGTCCAGGTGACCGCGACCGATGCGGACGGATCGACCCATATCCAGACGGTGACCATCGCCGTCACCAACGTCAACGAAGCGCCCGTCATCACCTCGCCAGCGACCCTCTCGATGGCGGAGAACGGAACGGTAGTGGGAACGCTGACCGCCAGCGATCCTGATGCGGGCACGACGCTGAACTGGGCGATCGCGGGCGGCGCGGATGCCAATCTCTTCACGATCAACCCCAACACGGGGGCGTTGACCTTCCGCTCCGCGCCCGATTTCGAGGTCCCGCATGATGCGGGCGGCGACAATGTCTACAACCTGACGGTATCGGCGAGCGACGGCACCAACGTCACGACGCAGAACCTGGCCGTGACCCTCACCAACGTCAACGAGGCCCCGTCGCTGACGCTGAGCGGTGTCGGCACGGTGATGGAGAAACAGATCGCGGCGACGGTGGCGACGTTCGTGGCCAGCGATCCCGATGCCGGGGATACGCTGACCTATACGCTGGGCGGTGCGGATGCGGCGCTTTTCATGGTGGACGGCAATATTGTACGCCTGAAGGACGGCGTCAGCCTCGACTATGAGCAGGCGGCGACCCGCAGCCTGACGCTGACCGTGACGGACTCGCACGGTCTGTCGCAGACACGGGCGCTGACCTTCAATGTCGGCGACGTCAACGAAGCGCCGGTGTTCACGACGCCGACGACGGTATCGATGGCGGAGAACGGCATGGCGGTGCAGGTGGCGCATGCCAGCGACCCCGATGCGGGCGCGGTCCTCACCTATTTGCTGGGCGGCACGGACGCGGCATTGTTCGCGATCGATCCGCAGACCGGCGCGATCACCTTCCGCACCGCCCCCGACTTTGAGGCGCCGCAGGATGCGGGCCGCGACAATGTGTACGACCTGACGGTGTCGGCGAGCGACGGCACCAACGTCACGACGCAGAACCTGGCCGTGACCCTCACCAACGTCAACGAGGCCCCGTCGCTGACGCTGAGCGGTGTCGGCACGGTGATGGAGAAACAGATCGCGGCGACGGTGGCGACGTTCGTGGCCAGCGATCCCGATGCCGGGGATACGCTGACCTATACGCTGGGCGGTGCGGATGCGGCGCTTTTCATGGTGGACGGCAATATTGTACGCCTGAAGGACGGCGTCAGCCTCGACTATGAGCAGGCGGCGACCCGCAGCCTGACGCTGACCGTGACGGACTCGCACGGTCTGTCGCAGACACGGGCGCTGACCTTCAATGTCGGCGACGTCAACGAAGCGCCGGTGTTCACGACGCCGACGACGGTATCGATGGCGGAGAACGGCATGGCGGTGCAGGTGGCGCATGCCAGCGACCCCGATGCGGGCGCGGTCCTCACCTATTTGCTGGGCGGCACGGACGCGGCATTGTTCGCGATCGATCCGCAGACCGGCGCGATCACCTTCCGCACCGCCCCCGACTTTGAGGCGCCGCAGGATGCGGGCCGCGACAATGTGTACGACCTGACGGTGTCGGCGAGCGACGGCACCAACGTCACGACGCAGAACCTGGCCGTGACCCTCACCAACGTCAACGAGGCCCCGTCGCTGACGCTGAGCGGCGTCGGCACGGTGATGGAGAACCAGATCGCGGCGACGGTGGCGACGTTCGTGGCCAGCGATCCCGATGCCGGGGATACGCTGACCTATACGCTGGGCGGTGCGGATGCGGCGCTTTTCATGGTGGACGGCAATATCGTACGGCTGAAGGACGGCGTCAGTCTCGACTATGAGCAGGCGGCGACCCGCAGCCTGACGCTGACCGTGACGGACTCGCACGGTCTGTCGCAGACGCGGGCGCTGACCTTCAATGTCGGCGACGTCAACGAAGCGCCGGTGTTCACGACACCGACGACGGTCTCGATGGCGGAGAACGGCATGGCGGTGCAGGTGGCGCATGCCAGCGACCCCGATGCGGGCGCGGTCCTCACCTATTCGCTGGGCGGCACCGACGCGGCATTGTTCGCGATCGATCCGCAGACCGGCGCGATCACCTTCCGCACCGCGCCCGACTTTGAGGCACCGCAGGATGCGGGCGGCGACAATGTCTACAACCTGACGGTGTCGGCGAGCGACGGCACCAACGTCACGACGCAGAACCTGGCCGTGACCCTCACCAACGTCAACGAGGCCCCGTCGCTGACGCTGAGCGGTGTCGGCACGGTGATGGAGAACCAGGTCGCGGCGACGGTGGCGACGTTCGTGGCCAGCGACCCCGATGCCGGGGATACGCTGACCTATACGCTGGGCGGTGCGGATGCGGCGCTTTTCATGGTGGACGGCAATACCGTACGCCTGAAGGACGGCGTCGGCCTCGACTATGAGCAGGCGGCAACCCACAGCCTGACGCTGACCGTGACGGACTCGCACGGTCTGTCGCAGACGCGGGCGCTGACCTTCAATGTCGGCGACGTCAACGAAGCGCCGGTGTTTACCACGCCAACGACGGTATCGATGGCGGAGAACGGCATGGCGGTGCAGGTGGCGCATGCCAGCGACCCCGATGCGGGCGCGGTCGTCACCTATTTGCTGGGCGGCACCGACGCGGCACTGTTCGCGATCGATGCGCAGACCGGCGCGATCACCTTCCGCACCGCGCCCGACTTTGAGGCACCGCAGGATGCGGGCGGCGACAATGTCTATAACCTGATGGTCTCGGCGACGGACGGCACCAACGTCGTGACGCAGAACCTGGCCGTGACGGTAACCAATGTGAACGAGGCGCCCCAGATCACCTCCACCACGGCGGCTACCGTGGTGGAAGGTACGACGGCGGTCGCCACCGTGGCTAGCACGGACCCGGAAGGACAGACGCTGCGCTATGGCCTGTCCGGCACCGACGAGGCACGGTTCACGATCGACCCGACGACGGGCGTGTTGCGGTTCATCGCGGCGCCCGATTTCGATCACCCGACGGACCTGGGCGGCAACAACCGCTATGACATCGTCGTTTCGGCCAGTGACGGCACCAATGTCACCACACAGGCGATGACCATCGACGTGGTGCGCGATCAGCGGCCGCCGACGATCACCTCGCCAGCGACGTTCACGATCGCCGAGAATGGGACCAGTGTCGCGACGGCCACCGCGACCGATCCCAATGCGGGCGATACGATCAGCTGGTCGATCGCAAGTGGAGCGGATGCGGCACGCTTTACGATCGACAGCAGCACGGGAGCTTTGCGCTTCGTCGCGGCACCGGATTACGACACCCCCTCCGATGCGAATCGCGATAATCAGTATCAGGTCGTGTTGCGTGCGACGGACCAGACCGGGCTCTTCAGCGACAAGGCGGTCACCGTGACCGTGACCGATGTCAACGAGGCTCCCGCTTTCGTGACGGGCGCAGCGCTCAGCGTGCCGGAAAACAGCACGGCGGTCGGGACGATCCTGGCCGTCGATCCAGAGCATGGCGCGGTCAGCTATTCGATCGTCAATGGCGGTAATTCCGCCCTGTTCACGATCGACAGCCGGACAGGCGCCTTGTCGCTGGTGTCGCCACAGGACTATGAAACCGTCGGAGCGGCCCATTATCAGGTCACCATCGCGGCGTCCGATGGCACGCTGAATGCGACGCAGACCTTCGATGTGGCGATTACGAACGTCAATGAAGCGCCTGTGCTGACCCCGACCGCGACGGTGACGGTGGCGGAAAACCAGACGGCGGTGACGACGATCGTCGCGCATGATCCCGATGCGGGTGCGCAACTGGTCTACGCCATCGCAGGCGGCGCGGACGCCAATGTCTTCGCCATCGACTCGCGTACCGGCTTGCTCAGCTTCCGCACCGCTCCCGATTACGATGCCGGCCCGCATAGCTATGAGGTGAAGGTGCTCGCCTCCGATGGCTCGCTGGCGACGACGCAGACGCTGACGGTCAACGTCACCGACGTGGACGAAGCGCCTGTAATCACCTCGCCCAACAGCGCGACCGTGGCGGAGAACGGCACGACGGTCATGACGATCGCGGCGCGCGATCCCGAAGGGCATGCGCTGCAATATTCCATCACGGGCGGGGCGGATCGGTCGCTGTTCTCGATCTCGTCCACCGGCGTTCTATCGTACAAGACCGCGCCGGATTACGAGACCGGCAGCCATCTGGACGAAGTGCAGGTGTCCGTATCGGACGGCACGCTAACCACCAGCCAGATGATCCGCGTTGCCGTCACCGACGTCAACGAGGCTCCGGTCATCACCTCCGGCGATTTCACGATCGACGAGAACCAGCTTGTGGTCGGAACGATCCAGGCGCGTGATCCAGAGGGCGCGTCGTTGATTTACGCGGTGGGCGGCGGCAATGACGGCGCGCTCTTCAATGTGGACTCCGCCACGGGGGCGATCAGTTTCCGTAACGCCCCCGACTTCGAGGCGCCCAGTGACGCTGATGGCAACAACATTTATGACGTCGATGTGCTGGTGTCGGACGGCACGCTGGTGACGATCCAGCATGCCCATGTCACCGTGCGTGACGTGCAAGGTGAGGTGGTCGTCGGCACCAGCGGCGACGATTTCCTGAATGGCGGCGTCGGCAACGACAGCCTTTCCGGTTTGGGCGGAAACGATATCCTGATCGGCGGTGTCGGCGCGGACCGGCTCGATGGCGGAGATGGCAGCGACCAAGTGGATTATGGCCAGTCGTCCGCGGGCGTGACGGTCTATCTGGACGGAACACCGGGGGTCGGCGGCGATGCCCAGGGCGACGTGCTCGCGGGGATCGAGAACATAAACGGATCGTTGTACAACGACGTCCTGCTCGGCAGCAGCGGTAGCAACGTCATCGATGCTGGACCCGGGGACGATGTGCTGAACGGTCATGGCGGGGGCGACACGCTGATCGGCGGTACCGGTACCGATACCGTCAGTTACGCCGATGCCACGACCGGCATCGGGATGACGCTCGGCATGGGGTCGGGGCAGGGTGTCGGTACGAGCGGAGCCGCCAATGGCGACACGCTGAACGGTATCGAGCGGGTCATCGGGACGGATTATGACGACCAGTTCGTCCTCAGCCTGTCGGGAGGAATTTCAATCGACGGCGGGGCGGGGAACGACATGGTGACGCTTGCGCCCGGAAGCGGTTCAGTCACGAACACCGATCTCACCTCCGTGCTAAGCCATGTGGAAGAGATATCGTTCACGCAGAACAATGTCAGGGCGAACCTGACCGTGGACGCGGATTTCATTCGTGCCCTGGCTGGTGCAGGCAATAGTTCTCATTTGACGTTGCATACGGACGGGAACGACACCCTGACGATGGGCGCGAACGTGGTCCAGAACGGCAACGAATACACCTTCTATAGCGATAGCAGTCACCAGCTTCAGATCGCATCCTTGACACTTGCGGGATAAATCGAGTGCCTGTTGCTGCGCCAGCCGTCCGAAGCCTCGGCAATCCGCCGTGACGTTCGTCGTCAGCGGTCGTGTGCCGGGCGTCGATCGACTCTATGATGCGATGCGCGGCACCACCGCTGTTCCGACGAAAACTTCGCCCGCCTATGCATCCTGTGGTGCGATCCGCGGTACGAGGCGGGCGAGCGCTTCAGGGATACTTATCCGGGATGCGGATATTCTGGGCCAGGATCGCAGGTTGGCGAACCTGTTCGATCGCTTGATGCCGAACAATCGGGACGAGGAGAGCTTCAAAATAGAGGCTGGTGTGGAGTTGCGTGGATTGCTGCTCATCCGTGATGGGATAGGCGTTTGTCACAAGCCATATCCCTCAGACATATGCGGCGAGAATGGCCGCCGAATGTGCCATGCCCGCTATTTTACACAAGGCTGTCGGCCAGCAGGAGGCACGACCTGTGTGAGGTGTTCAACGTGCTTTGCAGCATCGTGAAGACAATCGCCCCGTGGCGGTGGATGCCCAACGATCTGCCGCCTGGGTAGCGGTGTAACAACGCAGGTCTGGTTGACGCCCGGGGCCAAGCCGAAGAAGATCTCGAAGATCCACATGGCCATCACTTCGCCGGATCATCTGCTGGCTGTCCTTATAGCGCGGCTTTGTCCGTCTGCCATGAGGTTGGGGCGAGCGGTGATTTGCATCGGCAACCCGCTTCGCCGCCTCGTCGAAGACTATAAGCGTTACGCCGAAGCTCGCCGGACTGCATCATGATGAACCAGGCTGCCGCCCTCGCCGCAGATGCATAAAATCCTTCACGCCGAGTGGTATAATTCGGTCAGGATCAACCTGCTCTCGAACATGGCTAACGCGGGAATGTGAGACGCAATGGCATGCCCGAAGCGAGAAATTTCGATCGATGAGGGGGGAGCCTCGAGCCATCGTGGTCAGGCTGTTTTGAATGGACCAGGCGATGTCGCTAATCCCACCATGTCCGCAAAAACCGCAGATTTCTGCGGCTTTTGCCTTGGAAATGGTGACCCCTACGGGAATCGAACCCGCTCAATAAGCATTGGAGAGCACTATAGAGCAAGTAAATGGCTGAAATCGCCAATCTGATGTGCTCTGTTATGCTCCTGAATGCACCGTAACTCCCACGCTATCTCCCACGGCGATTTGTCGCTGGTTGGGTTTATATGACGGACACTTACCAATCTGTGAAAAGTGGGGGTGCGGAATGAGGGTTAACGGCTTGCTCGACCATGTATTTGAACGCTTGCCGGTTACTCGATGGTTCAAAATCCAAATGGTGTATCTGGGCCGCACGAAGTCATGATCCGGTTGCAGGGAAGGGTAACGGGGCGTTATGGTTGAGGCGATCTGCGGGCCTTGGCGTTCTGAAGCTGCCGCCTGGGCAGGCCGCACGAGCGTCAGGCCTCTCCGGACCAGAGCCGGCCGCTCGCGTTCACTCCAGCGAACGTCTGCTCCCAACCGTAGCTGTCGTTCGCCTTGATCAAGGCCAGTGACCGGAACATGCCGAATGGACGAACGTCTGCGCCGCCCCCAAATCTTGGGCCGCAAACCGGCACGCCGGAACTCTGGTGGGGGGCGGATTGGCCGCTGTGGAGCCGCGAACTTCGTATTTGGCCGTTCGTTCACCCGCACCGATACCCCACGCGCGCGGCAACGTTGATTGCCTGCCCCCGGACCACCGACTAGACAGGTCGCGATGGCACGGATCAACCTCAAGAAATTTATCGCCGAGCATTACAAGGGCGGTGTCACTGCCCGCGACGTCATTCGCGAAGGCGTGACCAATTCGATCCATGCCGGTGCCGACGCCATCACCGTGGATCTGTGGTTCGATCGCCAGCCGGGCCTGTTCGGCGACGAGGTGCGGAATGTCCTCGAGAAGATCACGATCACCGACGACGGCGAAGGCTTCACCCAGGACAATCTCAATTATTTCGATGAGATCTGTACCGGCCATAAGGACGATATCGGCGGCAAGGGCGTGGGCCGGTTGGCTTTCCTGAAATATGCCAACCGCGTCGAGGTCCGCAGCCAGCTAGCGAGCGAGCTCGTCGAATTTCGATACACGCCGGATTTCACGCTAGGCGACGTGAAGCGGACCGCTTCGGCCGGTCGCCGGGAAACGACGATCACGATCTCGGAGCTCAAGGAGAAGATCAACACACAGGTCACCAAGCTCGTCAATGCGATGTGCGACGATCTCCGGCTGTTGCTGTTCCTCAAGAAGCAGGCCGGGCGGACCATCGCGATTCGGTTCGCGCACAACAGCAAGCAGCCTTTCCCCGACGAGTTCACCTTCTCGGGCGAGGCGATCGAGGCGCAAAAGACTCGCTCGTTCGAGCTCGAGGGAGAGACCTTCGACTGCTATCTGTTCCGCGACGAGGCGCCGCGCCGTGGGATCGTCGCAATGCTGTGCGCGGACGAGCTGTGCGTCGAGGAGTATCAGATCAGCAGGCGGTTCGACATCTGCCGCTATCTCATCTCGATCACCTCAACCTATCTCAACCGAAGCTCGAATATCGAGCGACAGAAGCTCGAAATTCCAAAGAGTGATGCCGACGCCGACATGGCTTCGCCGATCAGCCGGGAAGCGCTGATGCCCCGCATCCATGCAGAATGCGTGGCGATGATCAACGAGGCGGCGGAAGGCGACATCGAGGCGTTCAAGCTCGCGAACGTCGACAAGCTCCGCAAATATTATCCGTTTATCCAAATCGAATCGCTCAACGGCGAAGCCGCCATGCTCGACGCGGACGAAATCGTGCGGACCTACCGCGCGCAGCAGGCGCGGCGCGAAGACCAGCTTGTGGAAGCGCTGGAGGAAGGCCGCATTGTCGCCTTTGACGACATCTCACATCTCGCGAGCGACGACTTGGCCCGCTTCATCGTCCACCGCGCACTGGTCATCGACTCGCTTGCCAAAATGCCGCGCGATTCGGCCGAGGACGTCCTGCACAACGCCATCCTGCGCAAGCACAGCAATGGCAGCGACATCCGTGAGAACAATGTGTGGCTCGTGGACGACAAGTTCCTGTCCTACAGCAACATCTATAGCGACGAGACGCTGGCGCGGATCGTTCGCGAGGTCGGGGTCGAGACAGAGTCAAAGCAGCAGCGCAAGCCGGACGTTGCCGCGTTCTTTTTCAAGGATAATGAAGGGCGCCCGAACAAGCTCGTCATCATTGAGTTCAAGAAGCCAGGCGCTGCATCTTCGAGAACAACAAGGCCTTGGTGCAGTGCCGGCTCTACGCGAGCGAGCTGGTCGATCGCATCGCGACGGTGCGGGAAGTGTTCGCTTTCTCCGTCGTCGAGATCGACGACGAATTCTACAAGGACATGAAGCGCACCGGTTTTAAAGACGTGTTCTCACTCAGCGAACGTGTGGTCTATGACGATTTCGTCATCGGCGTCTCCGACGATATCCCGCTACATCTCTATGTGATGCCGGCTGCCTCGCTCATAACGGACGCCAAGGCGCGCAACCGTGTCTTCGAGGAAGTTCTGCGGTTCAACATGGACAAGGAAATGCCGGCCGCGGGCGGGTAACGCCGCACCCTGACCTGGCATGGCTCAGTCTCCCTCGTGGGCCGGCGCGACATTGGCGAGCAGCAACGCTTGCTCGGCGTCGAGCTGCGCCGCCTCATAGCGATGTCCCTCGAAGCGGGCCGCGATCTGCTGCTGAATGGTAAGCGTGGTCAGCAGGCCACCTTGCGG
The DNA here is from genome assembly GCF_031453055.1 of Sphingomonas sp. SORGH_AS_0789. Taxonomy (NCBI): domain Bacteria; kingdom Pseudomonadati; phylum Pseudomonadota; class Alphaproteobacteria; order Sphingomonadales; family Sphingomonadaceae; genus Sphingomonas; species Sphingomonas sp. SORGH_AS_0789. Next base: position 4,086,831 of record NZ_JAVIYV010000001.1, on the reverse strand, counting down.
TAGCGCCGGTAGCCGGGATGCTTGTCGCCTTTGACGAGGGCGCGAGCGGTGCGGGAAGTTCTCGGTTCTACGACTGGTCATACGAGCACTCGTATGACCAGTCGGATGGAGGTGGTCGGCCGGGTGTCGGGTCGACGGCGATGGTCTGACGCGGAGAAGCTGGAGATCTTGGCCGAGGCGTTCCGGCCGGGGGTGCGGGTTTGCGACGTCATCGCGCGGCGCGAGGTGTCGAGCAGCCTGATCTACACGTGGCGCAAGCAATTGCGTGAAGGCAAGCTGGCGGGCGTCGTGGCTTCGTTGCCGGTATTTGCCGAGGTACAGGTTGTCGCCCCGGTCGCGCCGACACCGCAGCCGGCACCATGTCCACCGGGGTTCATCCATATCGAGCTGCCGGGCGGCGTGCGGGTGAGCGTGGATGCCGCGGTGGATGCAGGCGCGCTGACACGGGTGCTGTCGGTGCTGCGATGAGCCCGACGCCGCTACCGACACGGGTGTTCCTGGCGTGCGGTGTGACCGACATGCGCAAGGGGTTCGATGGCCTGGCGGTGCTAGTGCAGGAGGTGCTGGCGCAGAACCCGCATTCAGGTGCCTTGTTCGCGTTCCGGGGCAAGCGCGGGCATCTGGTCAAGCTGCTTTGGTTCGACGGCCAGGGGCTTTGCCTGTTTTCCAAGAGGCTCGACCGGGGCCGCTTCGTCTGGCCGGTGACCGCGACCAGCACGGTGACGCTGACGCCCGCGCAATTGTCGATGCTGCTGGAAGGCATCGACTGGCGGCGGCCCGAGCGGACGTTCGCACCAACGCTGGCTGGGTAGGAACGGCGGTTTTTCGCCACTTTCCCTCGCTCGCCGACCTGCAATCTGCTATGGAAACAGGGTGTCGGAAGCGCCCGTTTCCCCTGTTGATGCCACCGCGCGGATTGCCGCGCTGGAGGCTTCGCTCGCCCGGGCCAATGCCGCCCTGGCTGCCCGCGACCTGCTCATCGATACGCTGCGCGGACAGATCGCGCGGCTGCGACGCATGCAATTCGGCGCCTCGTCCGAGAAGCTTAGCCGCGAGATCGCGCAACTCGAACTGGCGCTGGAAGAACTCGAGACGGAGCGCGACGCGCCTGTACCCGAGGCAAGCATCCCTGGCGTGCTGGCGCGTCCCGTGCCCGTCCGCAGTCTACCCGGACATCTGCCGCGCGAGGAAGTCGTCCATGAGCCGGCGTCGGGTGCCTGCACCTGTCCGGACTGCGGTGGTGCGTTGCGTCCGCTCGGCTCGGATGCGCACGAGATGCTCGACATCGTGCCGGTGCGCTGGCGGGTCGTGCGCAACGTCCGCCCCAAATACAGCTGCCGGTCCTGCGAGAAGATCGTCCAGGCACCCGCGCCGGTAAGCGCCATCGCGCGAGGCAAGGCGACCTTCGCGACGCTGGCGCATGTCGTCGTCTCCAAGTTCGACCACCATCTGCCGCTGTACCGCCAAGCCGAGATGATGGCGGCGCAAGGGCTCGACATCGACCGCTCGACATTGGCGGGCTGGACCGGACAGGCCGCAGCACTTCTCGACCCCATCGTCAGCCGCATCCGGGACGAAGTCCTTAAGGCCGACAAGGTCCATGCCGACGACACACCCGTGCCGGTGCTCGACCCCGGCCGGGGCAAGACCGCGACCGGGCGGTTGTGGGTGTATGCCGCAGACGACCAGGCATCTGGCAGCACGGCGCCGCGTGTGACCTGGTATCGCTTCACGCCAGACCGCACCGCGGCGCACCCGCTGGCCCATCTCACCAGCTTCCGCGGCTTCCTCCAGGCCGATGCCTATGCCGGCTATGACGGGCTCTACCGCAGCGGCGTGACCGAAGTCGCGTGTTGGGCACACTTTCGCCGAAAGGTCTTCGACCTGCATGAGCGGTCACCCACGCCGCTGACCACCGACATCCTCGAGCGGATCGGCACGCTTTACGCTGTCGAGGCCGAGGTCCGTGGCCAACCACCCGACGTGCGATGTCGAGCCCGACAGGAGAAAAGTCGACCGCTGGTCGACGCCTTGCGCGAGGTGCTCGACGCCAGCTTGCGCCGCCTGTCACCGAAGTCCGACATGGCAAGGGCCATCGCCTATGGCACGAAGCGCTGGACAGCGCTGTCGCGCTTCCTCGACGATGGCCGCTTGGAGATCGACAACAATATCGCGGAGCGTGCGCTGCGCGGTGTCGCGGTCGGACGCCGCAACTGGCTGTTCGCCGGTTCGCGCACAGGCGGCGAGCGGGCCGCGGCCATCTACACCGTCATCCAGACCTGCAAGGCCAATGGCGTCGACCCGCAGGCCTATATCGCCGACGTCATTGCCAGGGTCGCGGGCGACTGGCCTGCCAGTCGGTGGGACGAACTCATGCCCTGGAACTGGATGCCCCCGGCAGATCAGCCAACCGCACAAGCTGCGTAATCTGCGGCCTCCACGCCGCGCTAACGCTGAATGTCGCCGGGGGCCACTTGCGACACGAAGTGGAGGTCGAGGAAGTTACGCAGCGCGAAGCGGTAGAGCAGCGGGGCGAAATGGCCAACGAACCGACCGCTTTGCGCAATCTGCAGCGACTTCACCGTCACTGGGTTGCCGTGCAGAAAGTCGTTCCGCACACGGTACAGCCGATCATAGAGCTTTTGGGCGAGAGTCACGCTAAGCTGCCGTCCGCCATAGCGGACCCGGTAGAGCCGGGCATTTAACCTGCGCATGTGGAACGGCTTCATGTTGAGCAGCGCGAACACGTTGGCGAGATTCGCGCGGCCATGTTCGAAATGCGCGAGAATCTCAAACGCGCTGATCCATAATCCGCATTGGCGCCCATAGTCGAAGATTGTCGCGGCCGTCGCCGCCGGCATTCGCATCGCAGCGGTCGCCATGTTGAGCGAGCGGAACAGCGCGCGGTCCATTGGCGTCATCCGCGGCTGTCCATAGGCGGCGTTCCAATGGTTGAGAATCTCGCCGAGTAGAATGCGATCGATGCTGGTCCGCGGGAGCGTATGAACAGGTGATCCGGGCAAAGGCTGACCGGCAAAGTCGTTGACCCGGTGGATCGCCATGCTAGCCGGCGTGATGCTGATCATACGGTCGAAATCACGATCGAGGTTCCAAGGATAGAAGTCGAATGGATCGGTGAAGAGGATGCGGTGTCCCTGAGGGTACAGCAGCTCGACCGCGGTCTGCTGGAGCACGGTCGATACGGCCAGCGCGTTGCGGATACCGACCATCGCCTCGCCGGTGCGCTTAGAAACGGGAGCCTGCGCATCGAACAGCAGGATCGCCGGGTGGATCACCCGTCCGTGCGAACCTGTGAATCGCGCGAGGAATTGGTCCAGATTTGGGTGCTCGCCTCGCAAGGCAACGACGCGCTCGTCCGTTGGCGGCACGATGGCGACCTGTTCGGCGGCGACCTCAACGCGCAAGTCGATGTTCGGGAGGATAGAGAGGATAAGCCAGGACATGATTACGGTCTGCCCTCAACCCGGCAGCTTGAATAGATCGCATCGTTGCGACGCATGGGGATGGTCGCCGCCGGCTCGAGCGTCGCAAGGCCGAGTTGCGCGACGAGTTCAACTCTGCCTCACGCACCAGCCAGTACCCGCTCCGCGTGATGCGGCTTCGCCGCCCGGACGGGTTCGTGCTGACCGTGGGCGCGCTTCAGTCCCGCGAAACTGCCGAGGAGATCCTCGACGAGCGGAAGCGCCGTCCGACGCCTCTCACCATGACGCTGGTGAGGTCGGACGGCGTGGTCCGACCCAGCGACCAGTTGCCCGGCGGCATCCGTGACGCGTCGGTGAACGCGCCCGATGCCGGACGGCTCGGATGAGCTTGTTTAAGAAGTATCCGACCTGATGGCACTCTCTGTAGAGGCGCCAGCCGATGGCGGGCTTGGCGGTTCGGCTCGGATTGGCCTTGATATGCGCGGTGGCGTCAAGGTCATCAGCGATGAAGGTACGCAGCGGATCGCTATGATAATGACCTGCTTGCTTCGAAATATGAGGCTGTCACCAGCTACCGCTGACTGTACTGCTTCATGTGCTGCGGGCGATCCTTTCTGAAAGCAAGCGACCGGCGCGAGCGCCGGCTGGCGTCAGCTGTGCGCCACGGTGGCACAGACCCGGGGCAGCAGAAACCAGGGCGTCCGATTAGGGAACAGCAGTGCTGCCAACATCGCCGCTGTCCTCTCCTCGCCGGATGCTTCGGCGGCGGGGTGCCATGCCGCTTCCAGTTCGCTCACGGTGAAAACGTCGCCGCCGATGCGATATCCCGCGTTTACCCCGCCGCGAACGGTATCTGCGCCGAACCCGACATAGTCATCCGGCAGGAAGGCGTTGAGATCGGTACCGTCCAAGCGGATCAACCAAGAATCAAACTCGTCGTCGAGTCCGAACAGCGAAGCGCCCCTCAACATGACCGTGAGTAGCTCCGTAGGTCGCGCCAACGCCGATCGCACACGATCGAACTCGCCCGTCGAGCGGGCGATCAAGAATCGCAGGATATCGCCCCCGTCGATGCTCGCGCACGCGACGTTTCCGCCGGCGTCGATGGCGGAGGCGAAGAGCGCGCCCAGCAGCGTCTCGGCCTCGGGTCGGGCATCGCCGGTCCGAGCGGCTGCCAGGATGCATGTCAAGGGTGCGGCTTGGGAGTCGCTTATCGCAACCAGCGACGTCGCGAGCTGCGCGATCGCAGCAGTTAAGAAGCGCCGCAGCACGCAAGTGTCGGTGGTTTCTCCCTTCCAGGAGCGGATCAGCTGAGCGACCGCGGCCCAGCCGGCGAGCCGTGTCAACCTGAGCGGCAGAACGAACAGGTCGGAGATGCCGCCCGCAGAGCTCAGAAGCGCGAACCTGTCCGCCTCGAGCGCCGCCGAGGCGCTATCGACCACCCGCTCAGCGTGAACCGCCACCTCCGTTGCCAGCGATCCCATCGTACCCGCAACCTCGGATTCACTGGCGTGAGGGAGAGCGGCGACAATGATCGCCGCGCGAACCTCCACGGAGCGGAGCCGGTCCGAGGTCGCGTCCGTCTTTATGGTGGCCGCAGCGGTCAGCCTTTCCAGCAGTTGCCCGCGGCTGGCGCTGTCCGGCAGGGAAGCAAGGGCGCCCGTCAACCCGTCGACGACCTCTCGCATCGAGAGATCAGGATGGTCGAGCCGGTCCCAAACGCGCCAGAGGGCGGGCATCACAGCCTCCACCGCGCGTCGGGTGGTGGGACTGTCCCAGTCGCCAAGCGTCGCCCTCAGCGGTCCTGCTCCACCGCCGAAGGCAGGGTTGCGGCAGAAACGTCTCGGCCCGAAAAGGTTTAGGCCCCAGAGCACCGGTGCCTGCCCACCGGCGACCGAAAGCGCCTCAGCGACCCGGTGCCCGATCTCCAGCAGGTCGAGCGTCGGCCGGCTGTCCGAGACGAAGCTGCGCCCCTCGATGCAGTCGAGGAGGGCGGTGGTGCCGACACCCGCGCCATCGATCTCGATCGCATACTGATCGCGTGCCGCCATCGCCAGCACGGTCACCCCGGGTGTGCTGGTCGCACCGAGGTCCTCGGGCCGGAGCAACGCGCGGACGTCGCCGGCCACGCCGCCCGCCTCGCACGCGTCGACGATCAGGTTCGTCTGCAACGGCGCTGCCTCGGCGATCATCGCGAACAGCTCGGCGGTCGATAGCGCCGTGGCCGACAGCAGCGCGGACGAGGCGTCGCGCGGTAGCAGGTGGAACGTGCCGGCCTTCACTCCGCCATGGCCCGCGAAGAAGATGGTCAGGGTGTCGATCGGTCCGGGTCGGATCAGGACACGCCGGATCGTCTCACGCACCTCGCCCAGCGTCGGGGAGAGGAGGAGGTGCGAGTCCGCAGAGTCGTAGTCGCCGACATCCGCGCGCATCAGCGCGACGAAGACGTTGCTTGCGTCGGCTTCCGCGCCGGTGAGATCGTTCTCGGTGTCGTAGCGATCGCAGCCGATAGCGATCAGGCAGCGCCGGCTCAATCCGGCGACGCCTGCCGATAGCGTTCTAGCCGCGCCCTCTCCCGCGATAGAGCTCCGGCCTTCTTCTCCGCGATCATCGCCTCGGCCCGCGCCTGGAATTCGGGCGGCTGAGTTTCTAAGCTCGCCAGCATCCTCTCGCCCATCCCCGGACCGACCGCGATGGTGGGCATTTCCACCTCGCCGTTCCGATCGATGCCAAATTCGATCTTCTCGAGCATTTCCATGAAGGCGTCCGGCAGCGCTCGATTGACGGCGTCGACGACGTTGCCGCTGCTGTCACAGGCCTTGGTGATCGCCTGGAAGACGTTGATCACCTGCTGTTCCGCCATGCCCTCGGCGGCTCGCGTGATCGTCGCCAGAACCTTCGAGAGGTTCTGGTCGGCCACGTCGGCGAAACCGATGGAAGTCTCCTGCCGTATCGTGACCATATCGTCCGGCGCGCGGTCGGGTGAGGCGGGGGAACTCCACCCCTGGCCATGAAAGAAGCGGCGGGTGTTCTCCTCCGGAACCAGCGCGTGCACCTTCTTGCGCGCAAGAGCGGCTATTGCCTCGCCGACGGCGTTCCTGATCGCCCTGGCCTCGCGTGGATAGCTGCCATACTCGCGGCGCGGGGGTGCGACTTGCTGATCCTCGTGGACGTGCATTCACCTAGGCGTAGCCGTTCGGGTACGATCGCGCCAGTCGATCTGGGGTGTTCCGAACAGCAATTCTCCACATGAACGACTGTGGACACGACCAGCGGCGTGCGTGAACTCAATCTAGCGCTCTTCGCATCGAGATAACCATGATTCGGCCGTTCGGACGCAGCGAGGCAATGCCGATAAATTTCGTTCTTCCGTCTGCATCAGCAGTAGGTAATCTCCTGATGAACGACAGGAAAATACGGCGGCACGAAATGGATATCGCAGAGGCTATTGAACTGGATCGTGGCGCCCGCTTCTTCCGCGGCGATCTCCATATTCACAGCATCGCCGGCTCGCATGATGTTACCGACCCGGCCGCAACGCCGGAGGCGATCGTGCGGACCGCCATCGCCGAGCGGCTCGACCTCATCGCTATCGCCGATCACAACGAGATCTGCGGCGTGGCTACCGCTATTGCCGCCGCCGAAGGCACATCCTTGCTGGTCGTACCGGGCGTCGAGCTGTCGACCTCGCATGGTCATCTTCTATGCTATCTGCCGACCCTTGATGCACTGACCCGCTTTCACGCCAAACTGACGCTGGCCGATCGCGGCTTGGCGAACTCGCGCTGTTCCAACGGCGTGGTCGACATTCTCAATCTCGTGGCGGAGGGGCGCGGCTTTGCCGTCCTTGCCCATGTCGATGGGGGCAAGGGTCTCGAAACTGAGGTGCCGGGCAGCCCGCCGCACAAGCGGGACATCCTTTGCCATGCGGCACTGCTCGGCATTGAACTCAAGCGTGCCGATAGTGAAATATCATATTCTGACCTGGACCCAGATGGCGATCGCAAGCTTCTAGGGCGGCAGCGGATCGAGGCACTCGGGCTCGGAAAGAAGCAGTTCCTGGCACGTCTGCTCAACTCCGATTCGCATACGCTGACGGCGCTGGGCCGAAACGCGGCCGGTGATCGCAAGGTCACCCGCTACAAAATGCAGACGGTAACGTTCGATGCCTTGCGGCTCGCGCTCGAAGATAGTGACGCGCGCGTGCGCATCGAGGAAGAAGTACCAGCTCGGATACCCGTCGTCCGCGCGCTGTCGATGGAAGGTGGCTTTCTCACTGGCCAGGGCGTGCACTTCAGTCCCAACTTGAATTGCATCATCGGTGGCCGCGGCACGGGCAAATCGACTACCTTTGAGGCCATTCGCTGTCTGACCGGCCAAGCGGACACCGGCGAAGTCGTCGATTCCGAAGTCTGGCCGGACCTGATCGACCTGCTCGTCGAGGACCAGTCGGGCCATGAGTTGAAGCTACGGCGCCGGCGAAGCGGCGAGGTCGAGGACGCCGATGACCCCGATGCGCTGCTGCCCGAATTCGGCGTAGAATGCTATGCACAGAGTGAAGCGGCGACGATCAGCCAGAATGCGACCAGCGACCCTGCAGGCTTGTTAAGCTTTCTCGACCGCTTCATTGGTGTGGCCGCGGATGCAAAGGAAGAGCGTGAGATACGCCAGTCGCTGCTTGATTCCGAAACGGAGCTAAAGATGGCTGCCGACAATGTAGCCAAGATTCCCCAGGTCGAGCGAGACCTCCGCTACAAGAAGTCGCAGCTCGCCGCTTTAGAAGCGCAGCGAGGCAAGGAAGTAATCGTGCTCATCCGTAAGCTCGACCAGGAAAGGGAAGTTCGTCTATCGCTTCGCCGCGATCTTCAGGAATTGCTTGGACTGACCAGTAACGATGCATTGCGCGAACGCATCGAAAGCATCGAGACGTCGGTCGACCCAACGGAACTGACGATCGGCGGACCGGAATACCAAGCCATCGCGCACCAAGCGGCGGCATTTAAGGCCAAGGTGGCGAGTGCCGAATCCGATCTTCAGGCCGCCGCAAGGTCACTGAGCGACGTTGTCGAACGGCAGCTTACAGCTTGGCGCATTAAGGAGGCGACCGCAAAAACCGAGATCGACCATAAGCGAGCCGCGCTCGAAGCCAGCGGTGTGCGCCTCGATATGGTCTTCATCAATAGCCTGTCTACCGATGAGGCACGACTGACAGAGAACCTGCGCAAGCTGAAGACATGGGAACCCGGGCTCGAGCGCCGTCGCAAGGAGCGCGCCGATCTCGTCAGGAAGCGCTGGGAGGTCCGCAACCGGATCGCCACCAAGCGCAGCGCGTATGGCGTAAAGGCAAGCCGAACGCTGAAGTCGGTGCTGACCGATCTCAGTGTGTCGCTCAAGTTCCTGCACAGTGCGCATTCTCCCTCCGGTTGCGCGGTGATCACGGAAGCAATGGGGTGGCGGACCTCCCAAGTGCCCCGCGCACCGCTCCTGATCGAAAAGCTCTCGCTGCCGGGTCTGATCCAGGCGGTCACCAAGAAGGACAAGAACGCCATCAGGGCCGTGAAGGCGAGCGATGGCGCGACGGTCTTCGCCGATGCGGATGCGCAGGCGATCATCGACAATCTCTCGGCACCCGAAGTGATGCACAAACTACAGGCGGTCGAGGTCAGCGACACGCCGCAGCTCGTCGTGACCAAACAGGTAACCGGGCAATCCCGACCGGTCACTCGCGATTTCAGTCGATTGAGCCTCGGCCAAAAGCAGTCAGTGCTACTGGCGCTGATGCTGTCGGCCGATAGCAACCGCCCCCTGATCATCGATCAGCCGGAAGATCATCTCGACAGCGAGTTCATCTATCAAACGCTGGTACCAGTCCTGCGCCGCGCCAAGGAACGCCGGCAGGTAATTATCGTCACCCACAACGCCAATATCGCTGTCCTCGGGGACGCGGAGCAGATCATCGTGCTGAAGGCACAGGACGACACCGGTCGGATCGTGTCGCGCGGCTCGATCGATCACGGCCCGACGCGGCAATTCGCCTGTGACATCCTCGAAGGCTCGACCGAAGCGTTCCGGCGCCGCGCCTCCATCTACGGCGTCTCGTAATCCTTCGAAGGCCGGCGATCGTCATCGTTCCCGACCACACCCGCCGCATTGACTCGTCCGTCATGCGCGGTTTGGTGGCCTAACAGGCTGTGGGGAACGCTCGAACGCCGCAGCACTATGAGCCGTCAAGCCTCTGGAATCGTTGCCCTCATCAATCTCCGCGGGGTCCACGCCCATGTTCTGGCTGCTTTGCGCTAGAATGCCGGATCAGGCGCGCACCTTGAGCCTGTCCTAGCGTGCCCCATAAGCCTTCTATCGAGGTCGGCCTTGGCCTTTGACATAATCGGACCCATGTCGGGCAAGGGAGGACGGTATGGTCGACTATCGTAACGACGCCAGGCGCGAACTCGCGCGCGCCAAGGACGAGCTCGGGTCCGTGGATGATGAGCGCCTGAAGTACGCCGCGCTCGAGCTTCGTATGGCGATGGAGTCGCTTACCTACGATCGGGCCTTGGCCTACAAAGAGGAATTTCCGCCAGCTGAATATGAAACCTGGCAGCCACGTAAGGTAATGGCCGTGCTCCTCGAGATCGACCCCAACGCGGACAAGGACAGCAGCTTGGCCTTCGGTATCGAGCCATCACTCGGCGTGACGCCGGAGGTTATGGAGGCGTTGGGCAGCGAGAAGGTCCTGAACATGACCACAATCAAGCGCCACTACGATGCGTTGGGGGCCCATCTCCATGTGCAGACGATCAAGCAGCGGAAAGGCGGCGCTCCGGTGGACCACGCCAAATTTCGAGCGCGCTGCGATGAAATCGCCGCCTATTTGACGGAGGTGCTCGCGTCGCCGATTTGGAATGCCACGATTGGTACGTTCGCGTCGATCGACTGTATGAAATGCGGCCATCCGGTTCGCAAGCGGATGCCGCACGATCAGTCGGTGGTCAACGCCAAGTGCTTCGAATGCGGTGCGACCTACAAGGTAACGGACGCTGGCGAGAACGAGGCGCTTTTCGAGCCCGACCAGATCGAGGTCAGATGCGCTAATACGGAGTGCAAGACTTCAATCTTTCCCTGGCGCGCCGAGATCAAGGCTGGCGTCGGCTGGAAATGCGAAGTCTGCGGTGGGCAAAACGACGTTAAACTTATGGTCCAGCATCGGCCTGCAGCCGTCGCCGACGACGCAGCGCACGAAGGCTCCGACGCATGATACGGGTCGATGTTCATCACCTGATAGCGTCACTCACCTACCTTGCCGGCTCGCACAAGCACCTCGTGCTGATGCGACGCCAAACCATTGAGAATAGGAGCATCGGTCTGATCGAGATTGAGCGCTTCGCCGAAATGAGGGAGTGCTCACGCCGGCTAGGGAACATCGCGGAGGCGCTGGAGATGCCCGCCGCGCGAGCGAGTGCAGCCCGATTGGCGCAAAATCTCGACAAGGTTGCGCCGTTCCACGTTGCGTTAACGCCAGACCGCCTCAGCTTGGTCGCAGACGAAATGGCAATTTTGACCTCGGCGTTTCACGATGAACTAGAAGCGCGCCTCCTGTTTGCGTTTCCGCCGGCGAGCGCCCAGTATTTCTCCTCCGATCCGCTCTTCGGTGAGCCCGTCGAGGATGCCTTCCCGGATGTCGCCTTCGACATTGCCGAGGCCGGAAAATGCCGAGCCCTCGGCCGCTGGACGGCCGCCGTCATGCATTTGATGCGCGTGCTTGAATCCGGTCTCCATGCCCTCGCCAAACACGTCGACGTGCCGTCTGGCGAGAACTGGAACACCGTTCTCGGCGCGATCGAGGGCAAGTTGCGCGAGGTTCGGCGCAAAGTGGATGGCCGTGAGGAGGAGCAGTGGGCCGCCGAAGCGGGCGTGCATCTGCGCTTCATCAAGAACGCGTGGCGCAACCACGCGATGCACCCGCTTGAGCGGTACGATGAAGAACGTGCCGTGCAGATCTTCGACAATACGCGTGCATTCATGCAGCATCTGGCCAGGAAGCTGTCGCCGTCTGACTTGGGCGACGCCGACTAACTACGATCCTGGTCGATGGAGCGGTGGCTGCCTGATCGGGTCTCAATGGACGCCGTGAGTGATTTCCCCCTCGGGGGTCAGCAGCATGTGATAATGTCCACTTATCGCTGTAGCGATTGGCCCTTTGGGCCTAGTTAGTCTAATCGATTTTCGAAGTTGGGGAGCGCAGCAAGCAGTCTAACAACCGCCTTTGGGCCTTTTCCCCGCCGCGGCGCAGGGCGAGATCAAACACCTAGTCCATTGACAGACCATGCGTAGCGTCTGCTGCGTGATTGGCGTTGGGACGCTCGCCGCGAACGACGACAATGCTGCCGATCACGATCAGCAATCCGCCCAGCAGGACAGGCCATCCCACCGGATCACCGAACAGGCCGATGCCGAGCGCGGCACCGATCAGCGGCTCGATGTTTATGAACACGCCTGCACTGGCGCTGTCGACTCGGGCCGCGCCATACTGCCACGCCGCCGTGGCAAGGAAGGTGGAGAGGAGACCCTGCCCAATGATCCCGCTCCAGGCGACCGGGCTCAGCGCGAGTGGGGGCGCACCATGGAGCAACAGAGCGATAGGCAGCACGGTGAGCGTCGCCACCACCAATGTGACAGCAGGCACAGCCATCGCTGATCGCGTCGCAGGCACGCGCTTCAGCGCTAGCAGCCACGCCAGGAAGATCAGTAGCGATGCCAATGAAAGTACGATGCCGATCGCAGTGCCGGCGCCGCCCGGCTTGCCAGCAATCAAAGCCGCGCCACCCGTTGCTGCGACGACGCCGATCCACGAGGCGCGCGTGACACGTTCGCCCATCAGATACGCCGAGACTGCGATCAGCGCGGGCATCGCTCCGACCAGCAGGGCAGCAAGCGTGACGGTGACCCCGGCCAGTCCCTCGAACTGGACCACGAAGGCCAGTCCGTAAAGCGCACCCGCCAGCAGCACCGGTGGCGAACGGAACAGCGCACGAGCCTCCTTCGTGGCAATGGCGAATGGACAGGCGACAATGCTGGCAACGATGAAGCGGAGCAGCACCATATGCGCCGGGTCGAGTTCGCGCAGGGCTAACTTGCCGAGAGGAAAGCCAAGCCCCCAGGCAAGTCCGGCCAGGGAGAGGGCAACACAGGCGAGACGGTTCATGCCGTCTCGTTGCCGTGTTTCGCAGCTTTTGGCGATAGGCGGTGCCCGATGAACCGACGCCTACTTTTGCAGGGCCGGACACGAGCCGCGAACGGCCGAAAATGAGCCCTGCGGCCGACAGCGGCCAAACAGCTCATCGGAAACGTCAACTGCGCGGCAAAGGCGAATTTGGCTTCGGCTTCGGAGAGACAGCCTTGCGCATCCAGCCACTTCTACACGCTGCCGATCGCTCGCGTCGTGAGCAGAGCAGGGCGCCTGCACAAGCGTTGTGCCACGGAAAGCGATTGGTTTTCCAAAGGTTAGCTGGGGGTCTCGGCCACGTGATTCTGCGTGACCCTGCATTTGCCAGCTAATTCAAGCTTTTAGCTTGGTGAGCCAGATTGGACACGTTTCGAACTTTTTTCGACATCCGTCTGCCGAGGCTCGGCGAATTATCGAAGCTTTCAAGGCGCTTAAAGTTGAGGCGGCATGATGGGCACATTCTTGAAAGCAGCCAGTCCGTTTTCGGCACCGGGCCTCGCAGGCTGGCGCTTGCTCAGGTGGGTGCTCATGTCGGCTGTCGACCAATGCACGAACCCGCTGCGCGGGAGGGTCGCTTGGGGTGAGGTAGCGTAGTATTTCAAAGGCTTTGGGCGGGGAGGTGTTGCCGTCCGACCATGCGGGTTCCTTCAACGGAAAGGAACTCGTCATGGATGCTGCTACTATCGCCACCCCGAACAATTCGCTCCGCCAGCGTATGCTGCAGGATATGAAGATGCGTGGCCTTGGGGAGCACACGCAGAAGGACTATGTCCGCCACGTTCGGCGCTTTGCCGCATTTCTCGGCCAGCCTCCCGATACCGCTACGGTTGAAGACCTCCGGCGCTTTCAGCTGGATCAGCATGAACGCGCCGTTGGTCCCGCGACCATCAATGGGGCCGTATCGGCACTGCGTTTCCTATTCGGTATCACCCTCAAGCGACCGGAGATGGCGCTGGGGCTTGTTGTCCTGCATTACGCGCCCAAATTGCGGGTGGTCTTGAGCGTCGAGGAGACCGCGCGGCTGCTCGAGGCGGCGCCAGACATCAAATACAAAGCGGCCCTCAGCGTGGCCTATGGTGCGGGCCTGCGGGTCTCGGAGGTCGCCCACCTCAAGGTCGATGACATCGACAGCGCCCGGATGCTGATCCGCGTCGAACAGGGCAAGGGACGCAAGGATCGCAATGCCATGCTTTCACCGCACCTGCTGGATCTGCTTCGTCAATGGTGGCGCGAAGGCAAACGGCGCGGGGTGATGTTGCCCCATGGCTGGCTGTTCCCCGGCCGCAGCGGCACGGATCCGGTCTCGGCTCGCCAGTTGCACCGGGTCGTGCAGGAATCGGCCGAGCGCGCAGAGGTCCACAAGCGGGTAAGCCCGCACACATTGCGCCATTCGTTCGCCACTCACCTGCTTGAGCAGGGCGTCGATATTCGGGTCATTCAAGTCTTGCTGGGACACGTGAACATCAACACGACCGGCATCTACACTCAGGTCTCGAGCAAGACCATGCGGGCGGTGACCAGCCCGCTCGACCAGATCGTGGCCGTGATGGAAGGCAAGGCCCCTCCCGGATAAATCGGTGCGCACCTCGCTCGAGGTCGCTGATATCTTCCGCAGCGCCGGACCCGCCTATCGGGCGGCCCACGCCGGGCATCTCAGCCTCGGCCAGCTCAAGGTCATGACGGCGATCGAGAATTGCCGCACCGCCGCGCTGGGTGGTCACGTCGAAGCCTGCGACGACTGCGGGCATTGGCGGATCGCCTACAACTCCTGCCGCAACCGGCACTGCCCCAAGTGCCAGGGCGCCGCAGCGCGCACCTGGCTGGCCGCGCGCGAGGCCGATCTGTTGCCGGTCGGCTACTTCCACGTCGTGTTCACCGTGCCCGCAGAGATTGCCGCCATAGCCTGGCAGAACAAGGCGGCGGTCTATGACCTGCTGTTCCGCGCGGCGGCCGACACGATGTTGACCATCGCGGCCGATCCCAAACACCTCGGCGCGCGGATCGGCATCACCGCCGTGCTGCACACATGGGGCTCGGCGCTGACCCACCACCCGCATGTACACATGATCGTGCCCGGCGGTGGCATCGCGCTGGACGGCACGCGCTGGATCTCGTCGCGTCCGGCCTTCCTGCTGCCGGTGCGTGTGCTGGGCGCCTTGTTCCGCCGGCTGTTCCTCACGCGTCTCCTGGCGCTGTTCGATGCCGGCAAGCTGTCCTTCTTCAACACCCTGGCGGGCCTGGCGACACGCAAAGCCTTGCTGCGGCATCTCTCGCCCGTCCGGAAGAAGCGCTGGGTGGTCTATGCCAAGCCACCCTTTGCCGGGCCGCAGGCGGTGCTGGCCTATCTTGCGCGCTACACCCACCGCGTTGCCATCTCGAACCGGCGGCTTGTCGCCTTCGACAAGGGCGGCGTGACGTTCCGCTATAAGGATTACCGTCGCGACGGGGCTGACCGCCAGCAGGTCATGACGTTGGCGACCGACGAGTTCATCCGCCGCTTCCTGATCCACGTCCTGCCGCGCGGCTTCCACCGCATCCGGCATTACGGCCTGCTCGCCAGTTCGACGCACAAGCAGGCCATGACGCTCGCCCGCAAACTGCTGGGCGTTGCTGTACCGGTCGACGAGGCCGAGGCCGAAGCCCACGAACCGCCCGACCATCGCCCGCCATGCCCATGCTGCGGCGGGCACATGACCATCATCGAGACCTTCGCCCGCTGGTGCCAGCCCCGCGCGCCGCCGCAGCCAGCGCCGCTCGCCCGGAGACGCACGCCATGACCCGGCATGGCCCATCCTGCATGACGGTCACGCCCATGGTGTCCTGGCCGGTGGCCCGGCACATGCCCATCTCGGAATTGCGGCCAGCGCAAGGCACACCGGGCAGCAAAACCAACGCCACCGGCAATCTGACACCGCACGAAATCACGTCCATCGGGCCAGCAGCGACACCTCTGGATCGGCAGCGCTTACCCGCCAGAACCATTCCAAAGCCTATTTACCCATAGACCAGCACCTGGGGGCCGCGGGTTCCTGCACTGGAGGCTTTCGTACGCAAGCGCCCGAAACCCTTCACAGACCCGGTCGTTCCCATAGCAACCTCCGAATGTCAGCTCCGGACGTAAGCGGCCACTAACGGTCCCGGACCAGACAATCCGCCATTGCCCAATCAAACATGCTCGGCTGCTTGCCTTACCGTTCGGGTGCCGGTGGCGCTACGCCGCTCGGCAGTCCCGTTTCTCCATCTCCAGCGGACAGTTTTGGGAAATGGCAATCGTGAACAGATTTAGGGAAAACCGCGGAGTCTAGGCAGGGCAGCTTCGGTCGCACGCAGTTTGTCCCGTTGGAGGTTTCTTTGCGGGAACATACCCACACGGGTTCAATCAAGGCCGAAGCGGCCGATCAGCAAGTCGGCTAGGAAGTCGGCCTGTTGGAGGAGGCGATCCGTGGCCCCCAGTTCATCGGTGGCATGCTCGGTGAAGCTGGTGATGAGGATGGCCGTCGTCTCAACGGTGAAGTCGAGCGCCTCCGGGACGCGATCCCGCAACGCGTCAGCCAAGAACCGATGGAACAGCGCGGTCCCGCGTTCGAGCAGCGCCTTGAACTCGGGCGTCTCGCGCAGTTCCACCGAAGCCGCCCGAAGCCCACGACGCAGTTCCACCTCAGCGGCCTCGACGAGTATCAGCTCACGCACGAACGCTCGCAGCCGCTCTGCCGGGCTCGCGCCTCCATCGGTCAGAATGGGTTCTAGCCGCGCGAACTGCTCGGCCCATGTTTTGGTGACGATATGGAACAGCAGCGCCTCTTTGTTCGGGAAATACTGATAGAAGGACGCGACATTTACCCCAGCACGCTCGGCGACCTTATTGGACGTGAAATCGGCCAAGCCGCCACGGCTTAAAATGTAAGTAGCTGCCTCCACGATCGCCGCCACGGTCGCGACGGCGCGCGCCTGCCGAGGCTGCTTTTTCGAGGCAATGTTGGGCTTGCGCGCCATTAGCCGAACACCCTGATCCGTATGTGATTAGCGGATGCAAGCCATAGCTTATATTTTGGGGGCATCAAAATTGTCGAGGAACCTGACATGCCGACTACCGAAGAAATACCCGTCGTCATCATCGGCGCCGGGGCCGCCGGGCTGACGCTCGCGACGTTGCTGGACACTGCCAAGGTGCCGTGCATTGTCCTTGAGCGGCAGGACCGTACCTATATTGAGGGCCGCCAGCGGGCCGGTGTGGTGGACGCGCGCGGAGTTAGGATGTTCGAGCGCTGGGGGCTGGCGGATCAACTGCTCGCCGGACCGGTCGCGCAGACCATCGACTACCGCGTGAACGGCGTCGGCCGAGTGTTCGAGATTGCCGGCGACAATGGCAGCGAGGGCCGCTTCTGTACGCAGCAGATGCTCGTCAACAATCTGCTCCGCGAACTGATCGACATGAGAGGCGGCGACGTGCGGTTCGACGTGACGGACGTGACGATCACTGACGAGGACGGCCAGCGCCCCCAAGTCCGCTATACCCGCGAAGGGCAGGTGCACACGATCGCCTGCGACCACATCGCGGGCTGTGATGCGGATCGTGGTGTCAGCCGGGCTTCCATCCCTGCCAGTGTCCTGACGACGATTAGCCACGAGTTCGGCTACGCTTGGCTGGCGGTGCTGGTGGAAGCGCCGGTGGTGGCTCACCCCATCATGGCGGCGAGCGACCACGGCTTCGTCGCACAACTTCCACGCGGGCCTCAACGCAGCCGCTACTATCTGCAATGCCCTTTGAGCGACGGCACGCAGGACTGGCCGGACGCGCGCATTTGGGATGAGATCCGCTTGCGGCTCAACGATGACACGATCCCGGACGCGGTCGTACTCGACTGCGAAGTGGTGCCGCTCCGCTCCGTGGTCCACGCCCCGATGCAGCACCGCAACATCTACTTGGCGGGGGACGCGGCCCATCTGGTGCCGCCCACCGGTGCCAAGGGCATGAATATGGCGCTCTACGATGTGGATGTGCTCGCGCAGGCGCTGGTTGACGCGGTAAACAGTGATGATGGATCGACACTGGCGGGCTATTCGGCGACGGTTCTGCCCCGCGTCTGGAAATATCAGGAGTTCAGTGCCTGGATGACGGACATGATGCATGATGGCGGCGACCCCACGCAGAATGGCGCGTTCCGCCAGATGACGGCGCGCGCGCGTCTTGATGAATTGTTCAGTTCACCCGTGGCGGCGCGACTTCACAGCGACTTCCAACGCGGCGTCGCCTAACAATCCGGTGTCCCCCGCGTTTCAAGGCGAGGGCCATTCCCTAAATAGCATCCCAATGGGAATGCCGCCGGCCGTCTCGCTCGCAGTTCGTTTTTGAGAGGCCAGCTCCCTTCGCTTGACGCACAGTGTACACGGACTAAACTGTTAAGCGCCTAAAAAGACAGCGATGCAGGTATGGTGACAACCTGCGGTCTCTTGCGAGACAGTCACGCTTGAGCGGGTGATGCCGCTCTTGGCCATGGCCGGACACAACGAGGATTGCGCTCGTGCGTGGCCGGTCGTCGTTGTCTGACCACGATCGGCTCGTGTCCGTCTCACCAACGGAAAGGCACGACCATGAAGCTGAACCACATCAAACTTTACAGCCACGACACCGAAGCCGACCGCGCTATGTTCGAGCATTATTTCGGGCTGCGCACGCTAGTCGTGCGCGGCACGAAGATGGCGATCATGCAGGACGATGATGGCCTTGTGCTGATCGTCAACCATTTCGAAAGCAAGCTCGACGGCTTCGACTACCCAAAGCAGCTCGACATTCTGCATGTCGGCTTCATCCAAGAGTCGCGCGATGCCGTCGATGCCCTGCATGCCCGCCTAAGCGGCGACGGCGGGGAAACGCAGGCGCCGCACGAGGCGCATGGTGCCTGGTCTTTCTATTTTCGGGCAAAGGGCGGCTACTGCATCAAAGTGACGACTCTGACGCCGATAGGCCCCGAAGAAGCGTATCCTGGTGACCGGCAGTAAGGTTCGTTTTGGGGTCGGCGGAGCCATCCGCCGGCCATTTCCGGCTGCGATGCCGTTCAAACGAACC
This sequence comes from Sphingomonas sp. SORGH_AS_0789, assembly GCF_031453055.1. Lineage (NCBI taxonomy): Bacteria > Pseudomonadati > Pseudomonadota > Alphaproteobacteria > Sphingomonadales > Sphingomonadaceae > Sphingomonas > Sphingomonas sp. SORGH_AS_0789. The sequence goes on along the minus strand of NZ_JAVIYV010000001.1, from coordinate 4,068,098 downwards.
GGCGTACAGCCCAGCCTGCAATCCCGTATGTCCGGTCTTATTCCTGGGATGACATATGTTCACGCACATCATGATTGGCAGCAACAACCTTGAGCGATCCAGAGCCTTCTATGACGCTACGTTCACGGCACTGGGCGGCAAGCCAGGCGAGAGGGATGAGAGAGGCCGGCTGATCTACGATCACGACGGTGGGCGGCTGATGATCACCCGGCCGATCGATGGCCACCCGGCGACTGTCGCCAATGGCGGAACCATCGGCATCGCCGCCATCAGCGCGGATCATGTTCGCGCTTGGCACGAGGCCGGCACCGCGCGTGGCGGCACATCGATCGAAACCCCACCGTGCGAGCGCCCGAATGGCGTTTTCGTCGCCTATCTCCGCGATCCCGATGGCCATAAGCTGACCGCGCGGACGAAGGCGACGCGGTAGCTTCATGGAACTCGACCATTCAGCTGGGCAAGGAGGCTCATGTCCATCGGCATCAGCCTGATCGTCCTTTTCGCGGCGGTTCTGCACGCGAGCTGGAACGCCCTTCTGCGCGGAGGCTGCGACCGGCTCTGGTCGATGACGATCATGTGCATCGCCATTGCACTCGCCTGTGCCCTGATGGCGCCCTTCGTGGCGGTTCCCGCAACAGCGAGTTGGGGCTGCATCGCTTTATCGGCGCTGCTGCACGTCGGATACAACCTCTTCCTCGTGCGCACCTACCGGCAAGGCGATCTCGGGCAAACCTACCCGATCGCCCGCGGCGCCTCGCCGCTTCTGGTGTCGCTCGGTGCCGCAGTCTTCGCGCGCGAGCTGCCAGACGCGCTCAGTCTGACGGGCGTGCTGCTGGTGTCGGGCGGCATCGTTGCGCTGGCCTTCCAAGGGCGGGCCATCGGGCGGCAGACATTACTTTTCGCGCTCGGCACCGGCGGCTTCATCGGTGCCTACAGCGTGACCGATGGCGTCGGGGTGCGGCTGTCCGGCTCGCCTATCGGCTACACCGTCTGGATGTGCCTGTCGTGGGGCCTGCTCGCGCCGGCGACCTACATCGTGCTGCGGGATGCCCGTTCTCTGGTGCGCGGGCGCAGGGAAATGCTGGTGGCAGCCGGCGGCGGGCTCGCCTCGCTTCTGGCCTATGGCATCGTCATCTTTGCCATGGCGCACGGCACGATGGGACCGGTGTCGGCGCTGCGGGAGACAAGTGTCGTCTTAGCGGCACTGATCGGACGCGTCTTCCTGCACGAAAGACTGAGCCGTTATCGGATCACGGCCTGCCTGGTTGTTGCCATGGGGGCTCTTCTGATCGGACATGCAGGCTGAAGAGAGGACAGATCGGAACGTTGCTGGGGCGAGCGACCGCTCGCGATCCGGATGAGCGCGTCTTACCGCGTGAGGCGGCGAGGTTTCGGGGATCAGAGCAGTTCATGCCCGGCGCTGCGCAAAATACTGTGCTGGCGTGCTGCCGAGCGCCTTGCGGAACATCGTGATGAACGCGTTGACCGAATCGTAGCCCAATTCGGCCGCGACCTGCTGGACGCTGGCGCCGCTCGCCAGCTCGCGTAACGCAACGACGAGGTGGAGCTGTTGGCGCCAGCGGCCGAAGGTCAGGCCGGTCTCGCGCAGCATCAGCCGCGCCAGCGACCGCTCGCTCATCGCGACGCGGACGGCCCAGCCGGCGAGCGTGCTGCGGTCCGACGGCGCGGCGGTCAGCGCGTCGGCGATAACGCGAATCCTGCTATCGCCTGACACCGGCAGGTTCAGGCGCTGGCGCGGCATTTCGGCCAGCTCGTCAAGCATCACCCGGGCCAGGCGGGCGGCATGTCCGTCCGGGGAATAGTCGCTGGGCTCGTGCGCCAGGCGATCGATCATCGCGCGGATCATCGCGGTCAACTCCAGTGCGCAGCAATGGTCGGGAAGCCTGCTCGCGCCGGGCTCGACGAACAGATAGTCGACCCGCGCATTTGCGGTCGCGCGCGCGCTGTGCGGCACCCCGCCCGGAATCCAGATGCCGCAGCCCGGCGGCACGATCCACACATCGTCCGCGGCGATACAGGTGACCGCGCCGTGCGACGCCAGGATCAACTGCGCCTTGCGATGGACATGGGTGGGCACTTCGGCGGCATGGTCGGTGAAGTCTAGCCGGTGCGCGATCGCGGTCGCGTCCGCCGCGTCCGGATCCAGGATGGCAGTGGCTAGCATAGGTCGTGACATCAAGATGGCAGTTTATAGGGATAGATTGGCTGGATAGCTAATATCATCGCTTGCTGAGAGTGACTATCAATAAGCGATGGGATATTGGCTTTTCTGGTATGGCGGGTGGATCGGACCCGAAATCGCGCTGCCCCAGTGGCAGTGGCCGCGATGGCGGAACCCGCTGCGCAATCCGGTCGTCAAGACGGATGTCGAGGCGCTACTGTTCGCCGCCAAGAGCTTCGTTGCCGCGCTGCTGGCCTATTATGTCGCGCTTCGCATCGGGCTGCCGCGCCCGTCCTGGGCGATCGTCACAGTCTACCTCGTGTCGCAGCCTAGCGCCGGAGCCTCGCTGGGGCGTGGCGTCTACCGGCTGGCGGGCACGCTGGTCGGTGTGATCGCGACGGTGGCGATCATCCCGATATTCGCGAACGAGTCGCTGGTGTGCAGCGTGGTGCTGGCCGGATGGATCGGCCTGTGCCTGTTCCTGTCGCTGCTCGACCGGACACCCCGCGCCTATGCCTTCGTGCTGTCCGGTTACACCGCCAGCCTGATCGGCTTCCCTGCCGTCGCGGCACCGGACACGATCTTCGATACCGCATCGGTGCGGGTGCAGGAGATCGCACTTGGGATCCTGTGTGCGGTGCTGGTCCATCGCTACGTGATGCCTCGACCGATGACCGGCCAATTCAAGGCGAAGCTGGCGGCGACGTTGCGCGATGCCCGCCAGCTCGCTGGCGACGCGCTGCGCGAGGTTTCAGAGAACGAGCGCCGCGAGGATCGCCACCGGCTGGCCCTGGACCTGCTCGCGCTGCGGGGGCTGGCGATGCACCTTCCTTATGATCCGGTCGCGGGAAGGCCGAGTGCTGCGTCGGTGCAGCTGATGCACGACCGACTGGCGCGGCTGCTGCCGCTCCTCGCCGACGTCGAGGAGCGGATCGATGCCCTTCGTGCCCGTCGCTTGGGCATGCCGGTGGAACTGGCGCAGCTCGTGCTTGACGTTCGCGCCTGGATCGCCTCGGACGAACTTGTCGAGCGGGAGGCGGGCGCGCTCTGGTTGATCCGTCATGCCCGTTCGCTCGCACACGGTGGATCCGACACCGGAGATGCGCTGTCGGCCAATGTCGCGGGGCACCTCGCCGACCTGGTCGGCCTGCTCCACGACGGCGACCGGCTTGGGCATGAGGTAATCACGGGGGCGTCGGCGTTCGCGGTAGAGCCGCTCTTCGTCAAGAAGCGGGTTAAAGGCTACGTTTTCCACCGCGATCCCGTCATGGCGGCACGCGCCGGGGCGGGCGCCATCGTCGGGATCACGCTCGGCTGTTTCGCCTGGATCTGGTCGGCATGGCCCGATGGCGGGCTGGCTGTATCGGTGCTGGGGGTCACCTGCGCGCTGTTCGGCAATGTCGACAACCCCGTTCCCTTCGTCCGAAAGTACATTGTCGGCTCGATCTACGGCGTCGCGATCAGCCTGGCCTACAGCTTCGTCATCCTGCCGCGCGTCTCCGACTTCCCAACCCTGCTCGCTGTGCTTGCACCCACCTTCCTGTTCGCCGGATCTTTGCAGGCGCGGCCCGCGACCGCCTTCATGGCGCTCGGCGTGACGTTGACAATTCCGATCCTGGTCGGGCTGGGGGCCGAATATGGCGGCGATTTCGCCGACGCCGTCAACAGCAGCATCGCCCTGTTCGTGGGCGTCGGCTTCGGCACGGTGAGTATGGCGCTGTTCCAGACCGTCGCCCCCGATGCCGCGATCCACCGCCTGCTGTGGCTCGGTCGCCGCGACGTGGCACGCCGCGCGCGAGGCGGTGGTCCGGCAGAGGCGGCATGGACCGGGCTGATGATCGACCGCGCCGCGCTGCTGATGCCGCGGCTCGCCCTGTCGGCGCGGCCGACGAAGGCGACGCTGGACGAGACCTTGCGCCACCTGCGCATCGGGCATGCGGCGGGACTGTTGCATCGTCGGCTCGGTCGGCAGGGCGGAGCGGTCGCGGACGACGCGCGGGCGGTGCTGGCGGACGTCGCTGCACATTTTGGGAGTGCCAGCGCGCCGAGCCTCGCCGAACTCAGCCGCAGTGTCGACGCGCTGGCTGTGAGGATCGCCGACGCGGCAGAGGCAGATCGCTCGCTGCTCGACCCACTCACTGACCTGCGGTTCGCGCTGGCTCCGGTGCCACAGGGCGAGGTCGCGGCATGATCTCCGACATCGTCATCGGTGGCGTGCTCATTCCCGGTCTGCTGGCAGTCGCCTGCTTGGCGCTGGTGCTGACGGTCGCGATTCTTCGTCTGCTTTCTGCCACCGGCGCATCTCGGCGGCTCGCCTTGCCGCCCGTCGTCGAGCTTGCCGTCCTCGTCATCGTCTTCGGCCTGCTCGTGCAGAGCCTGCCTGCCACTGGATTACTCCAATGAAGCCATATTTCGCCTTGCTCGGGCGCTACGCCGTTACGCTTTCGCTTGTCGCTATCGCCGCGCTGGTGGCGCTGCACCTGTGGGACCGTCACCAACGCACGCCGTGGACCCGCGACGGTCGTGTCCGCGCCGACGTGGTGCGCATCTCGACCGACGTCGGCGGTCTCGTCACCCAGGTGCCGGTCCGCGACAATCAGGTCGTCCGTCCCGGGCAGTTGCTAATCGTCCTCGACCGGCCACGCCTCACCGCCGCTATCGGCCGCGCCGATGCCGCCATCGCCGAGGCTCAAGCGCAGCTCGAACAAGCACGTAAGGAAGCGCGTCGCGATCTTGCGCTCGGAGATCTCGTCGCGACCGAGGCGCGCGAGCAGAATGTCGCCAAAGTCAGGACAGCCGAGGCGGCACTGGCGCGCGCGATCGCCGACCGCAACGTCGCGATGGTCGATATGCAGCGTACCGAAATCCGTGCCACTGTTGCCGGCACCGTCACCAACCTCGACATTCACCCCGGCGACTATCTCGCGGCGGGGGCGCAGGCGATGGCGCTTGTCGACACCGCCTCGCTGCGGATCGAAGGCTATTTCGAAGAGACGAAGCTGCACAACGTGGCCATCGGAGATCGCGCCCGCATTCGCCTGATGGGCGACGATGGCGAGATCCTCGGCCATGTCGAGAGCATCGCCGCTGCGATCGCCGACGACCAGCGCGACGATACCGGCAACCTCCTACCCAAAGTCGCGCCGACCTTCTCTTGGGTACGGCTCGCCCAGCGTATCCCGGTCCGCGTGCATATCGACCGGATGCCCGCGACGACGCGCCTGATCGCGGGGCGGACCGCAACGGTCGAGATCGTGCCCGCCGCGATCGCGGCGGGAGGCCGCCCGTGAGGCGCCTGCTCGCACCCCCCTTCGTGGCGAGCCTTGCGCTGCTGTCCGCCGGCTGCGTAGCGGGACCGGACTACCGCATGCCGCCCGCAGCCATCGTCAATCGACCACAGGCGTCCGCGCCGTTCTTGGGCAGTCGAGATCCTGCCGTGACCCAGGCAGACCTGCCACCGCATTGGTGGCGTCTCTACGGCGATCCCCGGCTCGATGCCTATGTGACCGAAGCACTTGGCGCCAACACCGATTTGCGCGTGGCCGATGCCAATCTGCGCCGGGCGAGCGCGATCGTGCGCGAGGCCGCGGCCGCGCGCACGGTCACGACAGGCATCAGCGGCCAGGCGGCGGGCGCCCGCATCGGCGGGCCGACCGGGACCTTGCCGGCGCCGCTCAGCTACGCGCTCGGCTTCGATCTCAACTATCCGCTCGATCTGGCGGGCGGCATCCGCCGGGGGATCGAGGCGGCGAACGCACAGGCAGAGGCGACACTTGCCGCGCGCGACCATGTGCGCGTGGTGGTGGCGGCGGCTGTCACCCGCAATTATGCGCGCGTCTGCGCCGACGGCGTCGCGCTCGCCGCTGCGCGGCACGTCGTCACGATCCAGCGTTCGACCCTCGACGTGGCGTTACGAATGGTGCGCGGCGGCCGCGGCACACGCTTCGACAGCGATCGCGCACGCGCGGCCGTCTTCGCCAGCGAAGCCACCATCCCCGACATCCTCGCCGACCGGCGTGCCGCGTTGTTCGCGCTGGCGGCGATGATGGGACGCGTTCCGGCCGACTATCCACGCGAGCTGGAAGGCTGCACGACAATACCGTCGCTCCGCCGCCCGCTGCCGATCGGCGACGGTGCGATGCTGCTCAAGCGCCGCCCCGACATCCGGCGAGCCGAACGGCTGCTGGCCGCCGCAACCGCCGGCATCGGAGTCGCCGAAGCCGATCTTTACCCCCGTATCAGCCTCGGCGGTTCGGCGGGAACCACTACGTCAGTCGGCCGTGCGCTGGCGCCTTCGTCGTTCGGCTTCAGTCTCGGCCCGCTGGTCTCCTGGTCCTTTCCGAACCGCAAGGCGGTCCGTGCGAGGATCGATGAGGCCGGTGCTGATGGCGACGCCGCGCTCGCGGGCTTCGATGGTTCGGTGTTGCTGGCCCTTCAACAGACCGAAACCGCCCTGTCCGCTTATGCGCGGTCACGCGACCGACTGGACGCGCTGGAACGGGCGGCGGGAGCTGCCGACAAGGCAAGCGGGGACGCCGAAAAGCTGCAACGCTTCGGTCGCACACCGTTCCTCGACGTATTGAACGCGCAGGCCAGCTACGCCGACGCGCAAACAAGCCTGTCGTCCGCGCGCGCCAGCCTGGTCGATCGGCAGATTGACCTCTTCCTTGCACTCGGCGGCGGTTGGGAGTGAGGCCGATAAAACTTGTGGTTCAAGCGCTACATCCTGATTATCCGCGCTTGCCTGAGGCCAAGCGCCGTTGTTTGGGCGGTCGACACAGACTCAAGCAATGAATGGCCGTCATTCGGGAACGTTTATGAGAGCCGTTCCGCTTTCCCATAACTCGATTGACGTGACCCCGGTCTTTCATCCAACGGCAACCAGAGACCGACCGGTGTTGTCGCGCATGAGCGCGGGTGAAGCAACGGGCGGGGTTAACCCCGCCCGTTGCTGTTCGAGCCCGGCAGCGAAGGCTGCCGGGGTAGCGTAGCCGAGCGACGAGTGCGGCCGCTCGGTGTTGTAGTCGTCGACCCAGCGCGCCAGGATCGAGCGGGCCTGGCGAACCGTGAAGAACAGCGTCTCGTTGAGCAGCTCGTCGCGCATGCGACCGTTAAAGCTTTCGACGAACCCGTTCTGCGTAGGCTTGTCCGGCGCGATGTAGTGCCACTCGATGCGGGCATCGCCGGACCAGGCGAGCACCGCGTTCGACGTCAGTTCGGTCCCGTAGCACATCGGGAAGCGCTGGAACGGGAGCCACTGTGGCCCTGATGAAGACAAGGCCGCGAAGCGGCCGCAGGCTTCATCAGGGCAAGCCATGGTCGGCCAGCAGGTATCTAAAGTGAATTTGTCGAGACAACACTTTGGAGGCCGACCGACCATGACCAAGCTCACCTCTACGCCTGCCGGCGCCGTGCTGGTAGCCATCGACATGTCCAAGAACCGGCAGGAGGTCCTCATAGAGCGACCGGAAGGCGGCCGGCGCCGGCGGATGACCGTCATGGCGACCAGGCAGGACTATGACGGCTTTGCCGAGCAACTCGCTGCCATCGGGCGCCCCATCATCGTCGGGTTCGAGGCGACGGGTAATTACCATCGCACGCTGGCACACCGGCTGCTGACGGCGGGGTTCGAGCTGCGCCTCATCTCGTCGGTCGCGCTCGCCCGAACGCGTGAGGCGCTGCACAACGGCTGGGACAAGAACGACCCCAAGGACGCGCAGGTCATCCTGCATATGCTGCGGATCGGCGCGACGCAGCGTTACGTCGACCCGCTGGTGGCCGGGATCAACGACCTGCAGGAGCTGTCGAAAACCCACGAGACGATCTCCAGGATGAAGACACAGACCTGGCACCGGATACTGACCCACTACCTGCCGCTGTACTTCCCTGAGATCGCCCGCTTCGCAGGCAACAGCCGGTCCGACTGGTTCCTCGCGCTCATCGAGCGGTTTCCGACACCGGCCACCATCACGGCGCTGGACCGCGAGGCATTCTCGGCTGCGGCATGGCCGCTCATCGGCCGCAAGGTCTCCAAGGCACGCCTCATCAACGACATCTACGAGACGGCGTCCGCCTCGACGGCGCTGCCGGTGCCGGAGGACTCAGCCGCCATCACCATGTTCCGCATGGTCATCGCGCAGGGCCGCAGCCTCATCCGCCAGCGCGACGAGATCGAGCGGCTGGCCCATGCGCGGCTCACCGATGACGTCGACTACCAGCTGCTGCGCAACATTCCGGGCATCGGTCCGATCAACGCGCTGACCATCCTGGCCGAGGCCGGCGATCTGCGTCGCTTCAACCATCATCGCCAGTTCCTGAAGTTCTGCGGTCTCGATCTCGCGACCTGCCAGTCGGGCACGTTCCGTGGCCGCACCAAGCTGTCCAAGTACGGTAACGCGCGCCTACGCCGGACCTTCTGGATGGCTGCTCAGGTCGCCGCGCGTCAGCGCGACAACAGCTTCCGCGACAAGCTCGGACGATATGTCGCCGGGCACGCGGACGATGCCGACCGTCGCCGTAAGGCGATGACGGCGCTCACCGCCAAGATGGCGCGCGTGGCTCACGCCGTCGTCAAGACGGGGACAGAGTACCGGCCGTTTCTCGAACGGTCGGATGCCAGGTGGAAGGACCCCTCTCTGCAAGTGCCGTGAGGGCGCTCGTCGAGCGACCCTGTAGATAATGTTCGGGCCTTCCACCTGGGTGCGTATCTCGTTTTAAGGATGGTGAGGACCACGGCCGCCCCGGCGCCGCTGGATCCTGTGTTTGCTATGGCAGGGAGCGATCCCGTTGACGGTGGGAGCCATCTGGCTCAAATTGCATACCGCGCCGATGGTTGTCGGCGCTTGGATATCTGCTGGCCAAAACCCACCGCTGCTTCCCGACATAGGACGTTGTCGCTGACGATCATCGTCGGTTTGCCACGCTCGGCGATTAGATCGGTCAACTCGCGAACGACCCGCCGGCCCGAGATCGAGGTGTCCACTACCGCCCGGAGGCACTCACGCGTGACGTCGTCGACGATATTGAGCACGCGGAACCGCCGGCCGGTGACGAGCTGGTCGTGCACGAAGTCCAGGCTCCAGCGCTGGTTGGGGAGCGCCAGCACCGGCGCGGGTGCGCCCCACGCGACAACACGCGGCTCACCGGACGCTTACGATAGGACAGATGTTTTATTGCACTGCGTTGCACCTGTGCGGGAAGCGACGCGCCGCCTCCCGTCGGATTGACAGCTTGCTCGGGAATACTGCGGAAATCGGACCTCCCGGCGCGACGGGAGCAAAGACGGGTGCAGGTTCGAACTTCGACCGAAACTGGAAAAGCGGCGGTGCGAAACGCCTAACTACGCCTCGCGGTGACCTGCCTCATCCGTTGCGCAAGTCATCGTGATACTCCGACAGATCCAGCGCACTGTGTTCTGGCCGCGCAGTATCGCCGTCGAGGGCAGACGTGCCAGCGATTTCCTTCAGACCCACGGCACGCTGTTCCAACTGCTCGGAAGTGGCTGGTATCATCCCGACCATGCCCTGCGCCACAGTCGCCTGGTTCACCTCGACGAACGGGCGGAGCTTTCGCTCGTAAGCCGTGAAGGCGTCCCGATGGTCGGGATGGCGGGCGAGCTCACTGGCCAGCACATAGGCGCCAGTGAGCGCCAGGCTCGATCCCTGCCCGGTCAGGAAAGACGGTGCGTAGGCTGCATCTCCGACCAGGGCGACCCGGCCGCGTGTCCATGCGGGCATTCTGATCTGTTCGACATGATCGAAATACAGATCATCCGCCGTTTGCATCGCCCTCAATAACTCGGGAACCTGCCAGCCCGCACCTGCAAACGCCTTGGCAGTGAGGTCACGCTGGAATGCCGGGTCCCGCGCGTCGCGCCCGAGCCGGTAAGGATGTGCGAACGCCATCAGCACGAACACCTTTTCTGGCAAACTTCCAGCTGCGTAGATCGCCACCATCCGGCCCGGTACGTTGGAGATGAGGGCCTCGCGGTCCAGACCAAGCGTGTTGGAGATAGAGAAGCCTGCGAAGCAGAAGCCGATAGGCTTGGAAAACTGGGCTTCGTCACCAAAGACCAGAGCGCGCGTGTTGGAATGTACGCCATCGGCACCGATCACGATGTCGAACCGTCCCCGCGACCCATCGTCGAAGGTGACTTCAACGCCTGTGCCATCCTCTTCCAGGGCCGCGATCGAGGTATTGAACCGCCGGGGAATCCGATCCTCGGTCAGGCCGGAAAGAAGCGAGGTCAACTCGCCGCGCGCGATTTCGACGTCGCGGCCGGGGACGCCACCATGGATCCACTTGGGATCGAGTGCGACAACCACATCGCCATCACCATCAAGGAAGGTGACTCGCTGCGAGTCTATATCGGCATCAAGCAGGGCGGGACGAAGGTCCATTTGCTCGGCGACGTCCATCGCGACAGCTCTCAAATCGATAGGATAGCCGCCCAGCCTGATTGTGGCTGCCTTTTCGACGAGGGTGACGTCGAACCCATACCGATCGAGCCAATAGGCGGTAGCCGGACCTGCGATGCTGGCACCGGAGACAAGGACGCGGCGCCCGTTTGCGGGGCGGGAGGGCGGGGTGGTACTAGCTTTGTTCACGTCGAAAGCCTTTCGTCACATGTTGCAAGATGGAACTGCTATCTCGAAGTTGGGCGCGATCTGATCTCACGGGGCCAAAGCAATGGCAGAACCGGAAGCAGGAATGTGCCCATCATCACGGCGGCGATTGCCGGGTCGCCAAGCACCGACCACAACCACACAAAGAACGCGATTCCCCCGCTGACGGGGACGCCCGCCAACACCGCGATGACCGCAAATCGTCGGGCGGCACCAAGGCTGAGGCGCGATCCGCGATAACTTCGCGCTTTGCGCATGGCTTGTGATCCGCGCCTGCGTCAGAAGGCGTAGCCGAAGCCGAGCACCGCCATGGGCGACCAGCCACGCTGATTGAACGGACTGTCGGCTACCCGATCGAGGTTGCGAACGAGCATGCCAACACCCACGAGGTTGACCCTTTGCGTCAGTCGGTAGCTGACGGCCAAGCGGGCATCGACATCCTTGAATCCGCTCGACGGGCGATAGATGGGCAGGCCCGATGCCGCCGACTGCTCCTCGTCGACGCCGAAATATCGCCGTAGATGCTTCGCGTCGGCCCAGCTCACGCCGATGCCCGGACTGATCGTCACTTTCTCGCTCAACCGGAAAGAGCGGGAAATGCGCGCGTTCACGATGACCCCTTTCGCATCGCCGCCGAACACTGGTGATGTCACGGACAGGTTGCCGGTGAAGCCTGCGACCTGCCCTGTCACGAAAGCCCGCCCACCGAAGGTATCGTTCAGCTTTCCGATACCATCGGGTACATCCTTTCGATCATAGCCGAGCATCCAGGTTACACTGACGCCCGCTTGTAGCTTCTCCTGATTGATCAGGTACAGACCGATGCCTTCCCCTGCCTTGGCGAAGAACCGGCCCTGTTCGACGTCTATGACCAGGGCGGGCTGAACCTGAAAATCGCGCGAACCCTGAAATTGCGGAAGGACCATCGTGCCCATGCCGACGACGACATGATCGCGATTATTCCGCTCGACTTCCGGCGCCGGCGAGATCGTCAACCCATCATCCGCCTGTTTAGCAGCCGCAGGCGAAGAAAGCCCGATCGTCAACACGCACGCGCTGGATGCGAAAAGGACGCGCGGCCACGGCCACGGAAGTGCGGCTATTGTCACACTGAAACTCCCGATATAAGATGCGAACCGGCATCTACGAGAATGTCTGCATTGGGTCAAGATGCATTAGCGCATCTTATATGGGGCGAGATGTGACTGAGCGAAGGCGGGGAGCAGACCTGGAACATGCATTGCTAGATGCAGCGTGGCTGGAATTGACGCTAAGTGGCTACACAGGGCTGACGATGGAAGCGGTCGCGGAACGTGCCGGTACCAGCCGTCCAGTGATCGCGCGTCGCTGGGACGGGAAGGCAGCGCTGGCGGTTGCGGCTATCCGCCGACAGATGTCGCGATACTCGCTCGATGTACCGGATTGCGGTGATGTCAGAACGGAATTACTTCAGTATCTTACGCGCGCGTCGCAACGCGCGGAAGGTATTGCTGCGGCACTTTCGCTATTCACCAGCGAGTATTTCTCGGAAGATGGATCGAACCCCGAAAGCTTGCACAATGCGCTGATCCGTGGCGAACAGGAAATCGAGACGGCAATCCTGAAGCGGGCGGTTGCTCGGGGTGAAGTGTCTAAGGATAAACTGGTTCCACCGGTCTTGACATTGCTTGGTGATCTATTTCGGCATCACGTGATCATGAACTTCGCCGCGCCTTCGGAGATCCTGCGAGCAGCTTGGGTCGACTCGATCTTTCTTCCGCTGATCCGAGTAGACCGATAGGTGCAGACGCCGGTCGCAATAGCGTACTGAACACATAGCGTTGTCGGATCGCCCAAACTTGGCGTCGCGACCAAACGGTTGCGACGCCAATCATCGCCGTTCAAAGCGCTTAACCGGCGTCGATCGTATTCTCGATTGATGCTGTGCTGTGGTTTTGGGAAGCCTTAGGCATTCCCGGAACTCGATCCCAATGAGAACGCCCCAGCAGCCGTCTCGCTGGCCGTTCCCAAGTGGGAACGGCTACGCTAGCTTTGCAGATGCGCCGCAAACCCGGTCAGGGTAGGTGCGGCGGCCTCCTCCCGTAGTTCCATGGAGGGGATGGCATAGTCGCCCGCGTTCTGTCGGCGGTATGGAATAGGCTCGTCGGTGAACAGCGCGCGCATCCGGCCGCGCAACATGTCGGACGTGGCGCGAGGTCCGTCGTCGTCCATTCGATCAGCTTGGTAGACAACGAATGGCGGCAGCATGTCGTAGCCCGGATAGAACAGCACGCCGTGGTTGATCGGGAACACCAGATCGTCGATCGGGCTGTTGATGCCGCGGCCCGTCATGTGGCTCCCAACCACCGGCAGTGACGATCAGCATGGCGCGCTTGCCGGCCAGCTTCCCCTCACCATAGCGATCACCCCAGCGCTGGTCGCTATGCTCGCCCACCCCGTAGGCGAAGCTGTAGGAATAAACCCGGTCGATCCCGCCCTTCAGGATCGCCGGCATCGAGAACCACCAGAGCGGGAAGGTCAGGATCAGGGCGTCGGCCCACAGCAGCTTGTCCTGCTCCGCGACCACATCCTCCGTCGGCGTGCCGTGGGCGAACGCGTGGCCCGATGCGGCGGGCACGCGCCAACGCTCGCGTCGCTATCCAAGCGCTGGCCCCATCGCTCGGAACGCCATCTCGACCAATCGGGCTTCCCGCGCAGTGCCTTCCGGATCATCGGGAAGTTGAGTCAGCAGCGCGAGCAATTGCAGGAAATCGTCGGCATCTAGCGGCTGGGCCAAGGCGCCGGTTCCTGCACAAGCCTGCATCAATTCTCGCACCGCACTCGCCAAGGCCTGGTAAGTCGCTGCAAATTCCCGATCGGACATGACCGCGCGGACCATGTTCGCAATGCCGTGCTTCTTTCGGCTGTAGTCGCTGAAACGTCTCGTCCAAAGCCGGAGCGCATCGAGCGGCGGATGCTCGACAAGCAGCCTCGGCGCCAGCGCCGCCAGTTCGTCGATGCTGTCCTGATAAACGGCGAGGACCAGCGCTTCGCGGCTTGCGAAATGGCGATAGAGCGTACCTTGCCCCACCCCCGCCAGTTTGGCGATCGCATGCAGCGGCGTGAGCGGGTCGCGGCCAAGCGCATCCCTCGTGATTGCGATCAACCGTGCACGATTTCCCCGCGCGTCAGAACGCATCTTGTCGTCGCTACCCATCTCATCCTTGCTAATCGGACAGCTGTCCGTTACGCACTGTAAGCGGACATTTGTCCGAAGATACGACAGGAGGCTGCGATGCTCTACCGTAAACTGGGCCATACGGGCCTCGACGTGTCGCCGATCTGCATCGGGAGCATGGGGTTTGGAGAGCCTGGGGAAGGTCATCCTGCCTGGTCGCTCGATGAGGACACGTCTCGTGGCATCATCCGGCACGCGCTGGAGGCGGGAATCAACTTCTTCGATACCGCGAACCTGTACTCGCGGGGCACGAGCGAGGCGTTTCTCGGTCGTGCGATTAAGGACTTCGTCAACCGGGATGCGGTGGTCATCGCCACCAAGCTGTCGGCGGGAATGCGAAACGGTCCCAACGCCGTCGGCCTGTCGCGCAAGGCGATCATGATCGAGGTGGACAACAGTCTCCGCCGGCTCGGCACCGACTATATCGATCTGTATCAGATCCATCGGCGCGATCAGATGACGCCGTGGGAAGAGACGCTCGAAGCCCTTCACGACATCGTCAAGGCCGGCAAGGTTCGCTATCTCGGCGCGTCGTCGATGAAGGCTTGGGAATTTGCCAAGGCGCTCCATCTGCAAAAGGCGCATGGCTGGACGCGCTTCGTCTCGATGCAGCACAATTACAATTTGCTGGCGCGGGAGGAGGAGCGCGAGATGATCCCGCTTTGCGCGGACGAGGGCGTGGCGACGCTGATCTACAGTCCGCTCGCACGCGGCAAGCTCGCCCGTCCCTGGGGAACGACGACCGAGCGTATGCAGACGGAACCCGCGGGTGCCGAACAGAACCCGGCCACGATCGAAAGCGACCGCGCTATCGTGGAGGCGGTGAACGCGATCGCCGCCGAACGCGGCGTTAGCGCGGCGCAAGTCTCGATGGCATGGCTATGCCGCAATCCCGTCGTCGCGGCACCGATTGTCGGCGCTCTCAAGCCCAAGCACATCGACGATGCGGTCGCGGCGCTGACACTCCGTCTCACGGACCTGGACGTAGAGCGGATCGAGAAACCCTATACGCCCAGGCGGGATGGTCAGGGCGTGTCGGATCCGGCGCTGATCCACCGCGCCATGGAAGCCGCCACAGGCTTCAAAGCCGACGCGCCGCTCATCTGAGATGATGTCGCGCCATCGTCCCGGGTGGCGCGACAGCGATCGACAGGAAGCGTCTATTGTCGCAAACGAATGGCACGTTGTGCAATCGCGCGGTAGGTAGGCCGAACGGCCGAAATCTGGCCGCGTCGCCGACTCGCGAGCCGCGACAACGGCCTTTCGACCTCCTGAATCTGTCCTTCCATTCAAGGCGTTCAGCAAATCAGCGCGACGTGCCCTAAGCAACCATTCGCATGGCTCCGTGGCCAGTCACGATGCGAAGCTCGTCGATCGGGAAAGCGCGTCCCACCGGTCGCGTTCTTCTTTCATCGCCTCCAGCTTCTGGTCGACCAGGCCAAGCGCGTCGGCGCCGAGGAACAGCCGCGTCGGCGGCGTTTCCGCGTCGATCAGGGTAAGCAGCGCCTGCGCGGCCTTGGCCGGATCGCCCGGCTGGTGGCCGCTCTTGGCCTGCCGTGCCGCGCGCAGGGGGTCCATGACCGCATCATAGTCGGCGATACTGCGCGGCGTGCGGTCCATCGAGCGCCCCGCCCAATCGGTGCGGAACTGACCGGGGGCGAGCGCGGTGACACGGATGCCGAAGCCGGCAACCTCCTTGCCGAGCGCTTCCGAGATACCCTCCAGCGCGAATTTGCTGCCGCAGTAGAAACCGATTCCCGGCATGGTGATGAACCCGCCCATCGAGGTCACGTTGACGATATGGCCCGCCCGGCGCGCGCGCATGCCGGGGAGCACCGCCTTTATCATCGCCACCGGCCCGAACACATTGGCGGCGAACTGGCGTTGGAGATCGTCGATCGACGATTCCTCGACCACGCCCTCGTGACCATAGCCGGCATTGTTGACCAGCACGTCGACCGCACCCGCCCTCCGCTCCGCGCGGGCGACGGCGTCAGGGATGGCGGCATAGTCGGTCACGTCCAGCACCAGCGGATGAGCGCGATCGGGATCGAGCGCCGCAAACGCATCGGCGTCGCTCTCGCGCCGGACGGTGCCGATGACCCGGTGCCCGGCATCGAGCGCCCCTTTCGCGAAGGCGCGGCCCAGGCCCGAGCTGACACCGGTGATGAGGAAGGTCTTTGGCGCGGCGGAGTTCATACGATAACCCTGTAAAACCGAATAACTATATCACGATATAGGTGCGTATGACGTTAAGCAAGCCCAACGGCTCCCCCGGCGAACGGGGAGAACCCGTCCGCCAGCGGGTGCTCGAAGCGGCGGAACGGCTGCTCCGCTCAGGCAAGGCCGAATTTTCGATGCGCGATCTGGCGGCCGAGGCGGGGGTCAGCTTTGCCACCCCCTTCAACCAGTTCGGCAGCAAGGCAGGGGTCATGCACGCCCTGTCCGGCCGACGGATCGAGACGATGGCGATGCGCTATACCGCTGCCACGCCGCCAGCGGATGCGGCAGGCCGCGTCAGGATGGCGGTCGAGATCGCGGTTGCCGTCATGCTGGAAGAGCCGGACGTGAATCGCGCCGTGATGGGATCGATCGGGACCGCTGGCCTGACTCAGACAGATGCCTTGGAACGATCCGCAGCCTTTTGGGCGCTTGCATTGACGGGCGAGGACAGTGTCAGAGTTTCGCGTCGGCAGTCACCAAACGACTTGCCTCGCCATCTCGCTCTCGCCTTCCGCGGTGCCCTATCGTTTTGGTGCGCTGGCGAGCTACCCGACGACGAACTTCGTCAGGCAGCCCTTGCCATCGCGGACGCGCTGATGCTCTCCGCTTAGGAGTAGCAACGGCCGTTAAGGGTGTAAGGTCAAGCCGCTAGGTTTATCCCTTCTGATGGACGAGGTTTCTCGTCACAAACGTACTGAAGGTGTTCATCCAGTTCTGGAAGAAAGCCTGACTTCCGTCGGCAAAGATGCCATCTTCGTTCACCAGATCGGCCTGCCATTGAATGTAAGTCTCAGGCTGCCCGAACATCGGCATGTCGAAAAACGTGAGGACGCTGCGCAGATGTTGTTGCGCGATAGCTGTGCCGGTGCCGCCGGGGGAAACGCCGACGATTCCTGCGGGACGACCCGACCACGAGTTGTTGCCATAGGGGCGTGAGCCATGATCGAGGGCGTTTTTCAGCGCGCCGGGTATGGAGCGGTTGTACTCCGGCGTGACAAAGAGGACACCATCCGAAGACTCGATGGCAGCCTTCATCCGGAGTACTGCCGCGCTTTGGTTCGCGTCATCGTCCTGATTGTAAAGCGGAAGGTCGCCGATCGACACGTCGATGAAATCGAAGTTCGACGGGGCGAGACGTATCAATGCGTCCGCGACGCGGCGGTTGATCGAGTCCGCGCGCAGGCTGCCGATGATGGTGGCAATGCGATAGGTCATGGATAGCCTCTCGGGTTGGATGGCGGCTCAGGCTTCGATGCGCCCGCGGTCGCTCTGGTAGACATTGGGGTCGAGGCCGAACGAGCTCTGGTTCTGGTCGAGCGCGGAGATGCGGGCCATGTCGTCCTCGGACAGCTCGAAGTCCCAGGCGGCGACGTTGTCGGCCAGATGCCTGGCGTCCGCCGCCTTCGGTATGACGACGAGGCCGCTCTGGATGTGCCAGCGAAGGACCACCTGCGCGGCCGACCGTCCAAGGCGCTGCGCGATCTCGATGATCGCTTCCTGCTTCAGGATCAGGCCATGTTCCAGCGGGCTCCAGGCTTGTGTCAAAATGCCCTTGGCGGCGTTGTAGGCGCGCAGTTCGCGCTGCTGGAAACGCGGGTGCAGTTCGACCTGGTTGATGACCGGCATCACACCGGTTTCGCCCGCGATCCGGTCGATCATGTCGGCGGTGAAGTTGGCGACGCCGATCGAGCGGACGCGGCCCTCTTCCTGCAAGCGCACCAATGCGCGCCAGCTTTCCGCATACAGGTCCTTGGCGGGCTGCGGCCAGTGGATGAGATAGAGGTCGATCGACCCGATCAGCTTCTCGCTGGCATCGAAGGCGCGCAGGGCATTGTCATAGCCGTGCATGCCGTCCTGCAACTTGGTGGTCACGAAGACCTCGCGGCGGTCGAGGTCGAGCGAGCGCAGGCCTTCGCCGACTTCCCCCTCGTTGCCATAGACGGTCGCGGTATCGAAGTGGCGGTAGCCGACCTTGGCCGCCTCGCGCATCAGCGCGGGCAGCGTGCCTTCGGGCACATACATGACGCCCAGGCCCATTTGCGGAATGGCGGCACCATCGCGCAACGGCAGCGTCCGTGCGGTATTATCCATGAAAGTCTCCGGTATGGCGCGCAGGGAATGGCACTGGTGGTTACACCAGCCCCAAAAGCCCTGAGCATATCGATGTTGGTATGGGCGGCGCTGGTGCCGCCCGGCTCGCATCACTTGTCCTGCTGAACTGCCGGCAGCTCGGTCTTGATGAGGGCGGCAACGTCGGTGACCGGAATACCCTGACGGTCGTTGAACGTGCCTGCCTTCGGCCATGACATGCCGCGTCCGATTGCGAAGGCGGCGCGGTACTTGCGCATCATGTTGTTCGGATCGTTCGCCAGCTCTTCCATCAGGAAGGGAACAGTCCAGACCGACCGCTTGAAGGGGCGGCCGAACGCTGCCTCCAGCTTGTCCGCGACCTCGCCGTAAGTGACGGTGTCGCCAGCGAGGAAGACGATCTCGTTGCGGATCGTCGGCTCGTAGAACACGATCTCGGCGGTCAGCACGCCGATGTCGTCGGGCGTCGTCAGCGTCACGGCAGTGTCGAAGCTGCCGAGCGCATGGACCTCGCTATTCTCCAGATCGACGACGCCGAAGTCCGGCTCGAACAGATAGCTCATGAACATGCCGGTGGAGATGATGACCCACTCGGTCTTGTCCTGCGCGCGCAGCAGCTCGCGCACGTCGAGCTGCGCATCGAAGATGTCCTGCGGTCCACCGCGACCGATCGCTTCGAAGTCGACGCCGAACTGCCACGGGAAGTAGCGTGGGATGCCCGATTGCAGCGCCGCCTTGGCGAGCTTCATCGGCGTGTTGATCCCCGCCGCATAGCCCGCACAGCCGATCACGGTGTCGTAGCATGCGAACAGCTCGGCAAGCTCGTCGATCGTGTCGTTGACCAGATCACCGAGGACGATTGCGATGCCCGCCGCACGGATTTCGGCAATGTCGCGTTGCTTGGCTGGATCGCCGGACTCGATGGCGCTTTCGCGCAGCAGGACGCTGATCTTCGCGCCGTCGATGTCCTTCGCGCGACGCCCCAGGTTGCGCAGCACTGGCATGCCAAGCTCGCCTGCACCCAGGACGAGGATGTTCAGTGACTTCACGGAAGAGGTTGTATCGTTCATCGTTCTTGCTCGTTTTCACCTTGGTTGCCCGCGATCTGGCAAGCCTCGGACAAGCGCGAAAGATGGGTACATGCGTGATACTGCTATTAATTCCCTGAGCCAGGAGGACATCCTTCGCTACTCGCAGACGGTTTGTGACGGCCTGCGCGACGATGACGACGGCGTGCGCCGTGAGGTGCTTGCTCATGCCGGTAACCGCTGGTCGCTCGGCGTCATTCACACGCTCGGCGTCTACGGCCAGCTTCGTCACGCGGAGATCGGGCGCCGCATGCACGGCATCACGCAACGGATGTTGACCCGTACCCTGCGGCACTTGGAACGCGACGGGCTGGTGATACGTCACGACTTCGATGAGATCGTGCCGCACGTCGAATATTCGCTGTCCGGCACAGGCCTAGAACTTTTGGTCAGGCTCGTTCCACTGTGGACGTGGATCGTCGGGAACGTCGATAGCTTCCGCGCCTCCCGAGAAACGTTCGACCGGCACCATCCAGTAGAAGAAGCTATCTGACTCGCAACCTCAGGCTTTGTCCCAAAATACCATGTTTTTAGGACGCTCGCGAACGGCAGCTCTCGGTTAAACCCGCCTTTCGGCTTAGCCTCTGCGGATGACGGATTTGTCCCAGGCCTACCAAAGTCGGCTCCCCGCCAGCGGAACGGGGAGCCGATGGTTCAAATCTCGGTGTTTTCGGCGAGAGCAAGCGCGTCTTCCACATCGATACCAAGATAGCGGACCGTATTCTCGATCTTGCTGTGGCCGAGCAAGATCTGGACGGCGCGCAGGTTGCCAGTCGCCCGGTAGATGATCGAAGCCTTGGTTCGGCGAAGCGAATGCGTGCCATATTCGCTCCGCATCAGGCCGACACCCGTCACCCATTCGTCGACAAGCCGGGCATATTGTCGGGTGCTGAGATGACCACTGTGATCAACCCGGCTTGGGAAGACGTAATCGTCCACAGTGCCGCCCCGTCGCTCAAGCCACGCCAGCAGGCTGGCCCGGGCATCGGGGAGAAGTTCGAATTGAACAGGCCGACCCGTTTTCTGCTGCATGACGATGGCCCGCGTTCGGATCTGCCCTCCGCTGACGACATCGCCAATTTTCATGCGAACGAGGTCGCAACCGCGCAGCTTGCTGTCGATAGCGAGGTCGAAAAGGGCACGGTCCCGCAAGCGGCGGCGCTGATTGAGGTAGAAGCGGATCTCCCAAATTTGCTTGGGCTTCAGGGCCCGCTTCGCACCGACTGCGCGCCCCGCATTCCAGACCGGGCGCTTGAGGGAAGCATTCGCGGTTTCTGACATTTCCATGATCATTCTCCGATGGCCAGAAGCGGCCATTTTGGAGAACGGCTGCAACCCCCACGGAGAGAATGGTGTGAGGCGTGGGGCAGGCAACACGCGGGAGATCGTGGGGGCGGACCATAGCTTCCTATCAATTGACAAACTTTGCCAATCTTTGCTATTTTTCCGACCTTGGAGGTTGCCATGGCCACGATGAATATCTCACTGCCCGACCCTATGAAGCAATGGGTGGAGGCGCAAGCTGACACCGGCCGGTATAGCAATGCCAGCGACTATGTGCGCGACCTTATCCGCCGTGATCAGGAACGCGCCGACAAGGTTTCCGCCATGCAGCGCCTGGTCGATGAAGCCCGAACGAGCGGTCTAAGTGATGAGACGATGGCGGACATCCGGGCCCGGGCGATCAGCCGGGCTGGCTTGCAAGCCTGATCGTGCCTCGCTTCCGTTTAACACGCGCCGCAGTCGATGATCTGACAGCTATCTTTCTTGAGGGCATCGAGCAGTTCGGTCTACCTCAGGCCGACGCTTATCACGAAGGGTTGAGCGCGATTTTCGCGTTTCTCGCAGACTATCCCCATGCCGCGCGCCTGCGCGAGGAGATATCACCGCCTGTTCGCGTGCATCCCTACAAGGCCCATCTCGTGATTTATGAAGTGAACGATGACGACGAGGTCATCATTCTGCGTGTCCGGCATGGTCGGGAAGATTGGATATCCTCGAATTACAACGGCTAGCCTTGGCGAGATAAGGGCATGCAGCAAAGCCGCAGAAATCCCGCCCCACTTGGCGCTTCATACTGAGCGATAAGATTCTGGACGCGATCGGAATGCGTCGTTGCGATTTAGAGACGGGGACGTCGGTCTACGCCAAAAGCGGCCACTTCTACGCTTTGCCCCGTCGATCTCTGCCGCGCCAGCGCCGCCATTTAGAGGCTCATTTGCGGCCGTCTCGTCCGCCATCAGGCTGCCGTTGCTTCCTCGACAGCCCCAATGAACTCGGAAAGATCATTGGCGCGAAGGCAGGCGCGAGCCGTGGCCGCGTAGGCTGCTTTTGGTCCTGCCGCTTCGCTTAGTTTTCCAATCAAACGCTGCACTCGCTGATGATCCTGAAGGGTGCACGCTTCATATGTGTCGGGACACGCCAAGCGGTATTCCTCGATTAAATTCGAGATCTCGCGCCATTTCTTTTTCCTCGCAGCTACGAGACGGGGGCTATCAAGATAAAGTAAGTGAACCGTCGTTTCGACACGCTTTTTCACGATCACATTGTTCGGATCGACGGGAAGCGGCAGACCCTCTTCGTCGAAGGTCATCAGCTTTGGATCAGTCTTGCTAGCGGGATCTAATAGCAGCACCGTCTCGTTTGCGGTGCTTCTTTGAGCCCATGTCGCCCTGACAGATCCGGGCGACAATGGAAAGAAGTCCCACTTACCCCTAGTTGTCCCATGATCATCAGTGTGAGGGGAATTGGGATAGCTCCCTGCAATGCGATAGTTTTTCCAGTCGAACGCCAGCCAAGGGTATCCGTCGTGAGCCGTTCGGTCCTCATCAAGCGCTCTCAATTTTGGCCTGAAGTGGTCAACATGCCAGTCAGAGACGGCATCGGGAGCCTCAGAGTACCAGCACTTATTGTGCGACATCTCGAGAAGAGCGTTTTTCACCTCGCCCCAGATTGCCACTCTGCCATCAATGTAAGCCTTTCTCTTGGCCTTCGTATCGAGTTGATCAAGGGCGGCTTGCAGTGCGGCAACTTTTTCCAGCCAGCCTGCTGGAAGCTTCGTTTCATCTTGGAAAACGTAAATCATGTCTGCTCGCCCTTTGGGGCCATGATCTCGGCGAGAATCCGCTTCGCGACCTTATTACGCTGCGCAATCGTTTCAGGCGAAAGCGCTGCCCGCCCTTGCTGCTTCAACTCCGTTAAAGCTCGAAGGAACAATTCGTATTCCGGCTCCCGATCTTCCAGAACAAATCCCAGTCTCCTCAGCCGTTCGCTTAGTTCCAGAAGGCGGTGTTCTTGGAGGGTGGTGCGTCCATGCAGGCGAAGAAGACTGTTCCGCTCATCAAGCTCACTCTGGGTATCGGGATCCAGTGTGGTTGGAAGGCCAAACACCTGAGTCAGAATGCTGGTAAAGCCTAGTCCGCGGGGATCGACCTCCGGCGGGCTCGCGGTGACAGTCCCTGATTTGGAACGTGCCATTACTTGGACTTGTGACGCCTTCAGGCTTCCAATCGTCAGCGGATCATGGGTCGTAAGAATAATGTGACTTTCGCCGCGCTGCGCCACGTCCTTTACCAGATGAAGATAATCCCATTTCCAGTTCGGATTAAGGTGTGTGTCGGGCTCATCAAGCAGAAATAAGCTCTCGTCTTGACTCGTGAAGCGCATAAGCCCAAGGACGCTCAGAAGCTGCTTTTCACCATCGCTAATCTCGTGGAACGGGATTTCGCCAGTAACATCCTCTTTGTTGACCCAGATACGGACTTCACGAATTAAGTCGGAGATGTCTAGAGTTTCAAGAAGTGCAAAGAATGTCCTCTCGTCTTCAAATGATCGGGCTACGTCGTTGAGAGTATTTAGGTCCTTTAAGAAGATATAGATCTGCTCTTCGTTGGTTGGCTTCGCTCTGTAATCATCTTGCTCCCGTGCGCGATCAGCTATGGGTGCTAAAGCCTGATCCCAAAGTTTATCGAGGAGGGTCCGAACCAGCCCAGAGGAATTCCAAAATGTCTGATCGGTTACCTTCGTCTGGCCCGCTGAAGAGCTCCCGTCAGCCCAGCGGGGCTTACGCAGGACAAGCAGAGCACTGTCGAAACCTGTGATGCCCATATGCTTTTTTAGGAATGTCTTCGCCGAGTCTGATCCAAAGGCAAAATAACTTAGTAGCGCCAGTTGCCCGTAGGCTGGTCTGCAGTAGAACAGCCGGCGAAGATCCAAATTTTTGATGTCCGTCGCAGAGGACTTAGGGGAAATTACTCTCTTGTAATATCGGAGCTGATGCCTGTCGAAAAGCTGCTCGAGCCGTCTGCTCGATCCGGAATAGTAGCCAAATACGTTTGCAGGAAGGTAAGTGGACTTCTTTAAATTGAAGGCAGACCGAGTTGTCGGATCGCCGTCAACGCGCACAGAAAACGTGCTTTCATCGGCTGAGTTTTCAATCTCGATCCGGTGCCCGTGGCAATTATAAGCGAGAGCATATGAGAACGGCGTCTGCTCACCGAGGTCCAAGTCGCGAAAAATGGTGACCAATGCCTCAATTACATTTGACTTCCCGGTTCCATTTTCACCGACGATGACAGTTGATAGCTCACCCTCATCAAATTTGATCTCGATATCGACGAGATTCTTAAACTGACCAAGCTTTAGCCAATCAAGCCGCATCTAGGACCACCAAATCGTCTTGAGTACGGCCGATTGCCACGTCTCCTCGAGCCATTTCTAACCGTAACTGCTTATAAAACTCGTCGATCACCATTTCGCTTTTACGCCAAAGATCCTTCGCGGAAGCCGTGCCGCCCATGTCTGCGAGAGTCAGTTTGAGATAGTCGGATGCGACATCCGCTCTCCTTTTTTCAGCCACGAGCGGTCCTTTCCTGATCGTGCGTGTTTCGGTCTCGGGTGCTAGGCCACGCCGATGCCGTGGGGCGGCATGGGTGTTTTTCGCCTGCTTGATCCGATCAAGCAGGATATTCGTGGGCTCGTCGTCCGGTGAGGGCTTTACGAGTTCGCCCCGGAACGCCTTGGCGAGGACAGCCTTTTGAAGTTGTCCCAATGCTTCAATGGCTTCGCCGGCAGTGGTTCGCAGAGCTTCGATCGCTGTAAATTCTCGATCAATGAAGTCCGCAGCTCTTCGAAAGTCGCGGCCTGGAGGGATTGGAATGGGCAACCCGCGAAGGGTGCTGCCGCTTATTTTCGGCATGTTTCCGGCCGTACCGGTGGCGTGTGCCCGCACATATCGGCGCGCGGCAGCGGAGTTGAGGTAGCGCCAGAGATACCGGCGCCGGTCGGCGTCGGCGACTCGCAAGCGCATCATCAGATCAGGGTAGATATAGGTCTGCTCTGGTCCGTCGAAAATCGCCGCGGCACCGAGATGCTCGAGGGCATTAGCGCGCTGAACCAGGAGATCACCAGGCTTCAGCCAATATCTTGAGTCATCGCTGGGTCGCTCATAAATTCGCTTCACCGCGGCCTCGTCGAGCCTTAGATATCCCGACGTCGTCGCAGTAAGTCGCAGAGCTAATGGTCCGGTGGCATCGGGGCCCGTTTTTGGCGACCAACCGTTCGTCGGGCCTTCATCCACCAGTTCGATCAACGGCATGTAATCCGGACGTCGCCCGCCTTGGCCGGCGTCCTCCTCAAACACCTTTCGAAGCACAGCGTCCTTATATTCCTCGCTGGCCGCAAGCGCCCCCTGAATGCTGGTCTGAGCTATCCGGGCCCTATTCTGATAGGCCGTAACCGCCGCTGCGATCCGGCGCTGTTCATTCGTAGGGGGAAGGCTGATCTTCGTCTGCTGGAACGTGCCTTTGGTGATGTGTCGGAGCCCGACACCGCCGTGAGCCTGGTCAATGAGCTCGTCTAACGTCTCGTTGATTGCGTGCTTGAAAAATATCGGGTCAATCAGATCCCGATCAAAGTCCATCCGAAAGATATGCTGATTCAACACGGCGGGCCCGCCGTCCCACAAGTGGGCGCCGAACGACGTTCCTGGGGTGCCCGACCATGCAAACAACAGGTCGCCATCATTAACGGAGAACCGGTCCTCGATAGGCCCATCGAAGTAATTGAAAGCCGCGGTCGCCCTATTGAGATTTTGAATCCTGACGATCGGTCTTCCCGTCTCAGTCCACTCTGACGGCTTGAACGCACGCCCGTTTATAAGTTCACAAATGTCACCAATCGGCACGGTTGCCCAGTGTGGTGGAAGCGAAGTCATCAAACTTCACCTCCGTCGGCAATCAGCTCGTCATTCAGGAGGTCAATCTGCTCAATGGCGACACGAAGTAGCTGCGAAATGCGGGCAGCAAGCTCCTCGGGTTCCGCCGTCGTATCCGGGTTTTCCTGATCGGTGCGGAGCCAAGCAATATCTAGGTTGTCGTCGCGAGCAGCTATCTGCTTTCGCGTGAAACGTCGGAACCGACCCTGTTCACCGAGGTCCTTGCGCTTACTTGTTCCAAGAGGATCCGGCCCGAAACACGCCTCGAACTCCGCGAAGTGTGAGGGTGCGAGTGGCTGCTTTTTGCCAAACGCCGGCATGCCGGCCCGCATATCGTAAATCCATGTCTCTTTGGTATTTCCATGAGGCTTTTCTCCTCGTGAAAAGAACAAGACGTTCGTCATCACGCCTTGGGCATAGAAGATGCCGGTGGGGAGCCGAACGATCGTGTGCAAATTGCATTTTTCGAGAATGTCCTGACGAACCTTTCTCCCGACGCCATCTTCGAATAGCACGTTGTCTGGCAGTACGACCGCTGCTCGACCTCCCGGTTTAAGGCCAAGGTAGATGTGTTGCAGAAATGCGAGTTGCTTGTTGGCTGTAGGGAATGGAATGTCGTGGCGCTGTCTCCGAGCGCCTCCGGCCCGGGCGCCAAAGGGCGGGTTGGCCAAGATGACGTCAGGCGCTGTCAACTGAGCGGAGTCAGCGGTCAGCGCGTCACCCATAATCAGCCGCAGATCCAGCCCATGCAAAAAGGCGTTCATCAGGCAGATTCGGTATGTGCCCTTCTCGATTTCCATGCCTTCAAAACGAGGCTTTCGCTTGGGCGCGCTCGACTTGGTCTGTTTGAGGAAAAAATCGTTAGCAGACACAAGAAAACCGCCGCTGCCCGCAGCTGGGTCCTGGATCAACTCGCCGCCCTTAGGTTGAACAAGGCGGACGATAGAATCAATGAGAGCGCGTGGGGTGAAATACTGACCGGCTCCAGATCGCGCATCCTGGGAATTCTTTGCGATCAAACCTTCATAGATGTCGCCCATCATGTCGGTCGAGATGGACCGCCAGTCGAGTCTATCTATACCGTCAATGACGGCTCGCAGGTTTTCACTGTGTGAAAACACAGTGGTCGGAAACGCATAGATTTTCCGAACACGATCGTCTTCTGCGTGACCGCCGAGGAACGTCAGAACATCTCGATAGTGGGTGAGAAGGTCACCCCCGGTGTAACCAACAATATCGTCCCAGCGATACCCAAGCGGTATAAGTTCCTCGGTGTTGTTTTCCGCAGCAATCTTGAGGAACAAAAGATAAGTTAGCTCAGATATGTACTCATGGTAACTAACGCCGTCGCCCCTGAGAACGTGACATAAATTCCATATCTTTTGAACGATGTTACCGTATTGCAAATCCATGGCCCCCGGGTCTTATCGATGTATTGCGGACTAAGCAGGCCTTCTTTGCCGCGCCGAGGTGTATCTTCCTGCACCCCGATCAGCTGCCAAGTCACCAAGGTTATGAAGGCGCAGCAATGGCAGAGCCGGCAACTTCACCGTAAGCTCAAGTCTTCCACCAATCGCTTCGACATAGCTCCGGAGCGTCGACAAACGCATATCCGCTTGGCCCTCGATCTTCGAGACCGAAGGTTGTTTGATGTTGAGCGCGGTCGCAATGTCAGCCTGAGCCTTTCCCGCAATCTGGCGCAGTTCCCGGAGACCTTCGACTTCCTGCTTCAATTCCTTGCCCCGCTCTTCGCCCGGACGCGAAGCATAGCCCGTGAGCTATATTCGATCAATCCGAAGAACGCGGTAACCTGACAAGAGACGCGCGATGACGCCATACGAACCGGACCTTCCGGAGACCATCCAACTTTGGTCGTTCGCAAAGCTGATCCGAGCATAATGAATGAAGGGCAGTTTGGCCCCTGGAACGATCCGAAGGAGGCAAACCGGAGTGTCAACAAGCCCGGACATAGAAGAAATGGCCGTCACGGCCCCGGGGAATGGCGGGTTTCTGCCTAACTCGACATTCCTGGGCATGGTGGCGACCGGCCGCTTTGTCCCAACTTACGCCGTTGCTGTGTGGGCGGCTCGGCGCGTCCAAGCGGTCAATCCTCTTTCATGAACAAGCGACTGGTTTCGGACGCTCGAAATGTGCGGGTGAGTCAGCGGAAATGGATATCCTCATCAATGAGGAACGCTTGCGTTCGTGAACGAGCATGTCGATCCTGTGTTTGGGACGTCAACATAGAGTCGCCTCACGCACTGAGCGCTGTCAATGAGGGTGTTTGCCGACGGAGATGCATTATTCCCGCCCGTCCGTCCCATCAGAGAGCCGTCCCGAGGGCAACACTTCATCAAGAGCAAAGGGACTGCCGCGCTGCTTCGTCAGCGATCGGTTGTCGCTACCCGCTCAATACTTGAGGCCAGTTCATCCTTGCGAAACGGCTTGATGAGGCGTGGCAAAGTAGCGTCCAGGCCCTCGACCTCTGCGAAGCCCGATACGATGAGGATCGGCGTCTCCGCGGATCGCTGCCGCACCTCACGCGCCAGATCGACGCCGGTCATGCCCGGCATCAGGTGATCGGTGACCAGCAGATCGACGCGAACGCCGTCGTCCAGGAAGCGCAGCGCCTGTTCGGCCGACGATGCCTCGATCACCTCGTAGCCGAGGTCCGCCAGCATGTCCGCGGTGCTGAGCCGGACCAGTTCCTCGTCGTCCACCAGCAACGCCCGGCCGCTGAGCGGGGCGACCTGATCCTCTTTGCCCTTCGGTTCGGGAGGCGAGGCGATGGCGGCGCTCTGCGGCAGCCATAGCTCCATGTTGGTGCCCACCTCCAGGCGGCTGTGGATGACGAGCGCACCCCCAAGCTGCGAAGCGAGCCCATGGACCATCGACAGGCCCAGACCCGTGCCTTGGCCGATTCCCTTGGTGGAAAAGAAGGGCTCCACCGCGCGTGACAGCGTCACCTCGTCCATGCCAGTCCCGGTGTCCGCGACCGACAGGCGGATGTAATCGCCGGGATCAAGGCCGTGGACTGAAGGTTCGGCTACCCG
The DNA here is from genome assembly GCF_031453055.1 of Sphingomonas sp. SORGH_AS_0789. Classification (NCBI taxonomy): domain Bacteria; kingdom Pseudomonadati; phylum Pseudomonadota; class Alphaproteobacteria; order Sphingomonadales; family Sphingomonadaceae; genus Sphingomonas; species Sphingomonas sp. SORGH_AS_0789. The sequence continues at coordinate 4,039,409 of NZ_JAVIYV010000001.1, read as the reverse complement.
TCCCACACTGGCCGAAATGCGCAGCGTTCCACCGTCCGGCATAGCATCGCGCGCGTTCACGCTGAGGTTGAGCAGCGCCATTTCCAGCTGGTTAGGATCGGCCATCGCTGGCGGCAGGTCGGTCGCCGCCTCGACGACGACCTTGATCTGGGGACCGGTCGTGCTGGACACGAGATCACCCATTCCGTGAACGAGTTGCGCGATGTCGACCGGCACCGACTGCAATGGCTGGCGCCGGGCGAAGGCGAGCAAACGCTGAACGAGCGTCTTGGCACGCTCCGCCGACTGCATCGCGCCCGCGATCAGCCGCTGTTCGCGTTCATTACCGAGGCGCTTGCGTTGAAGCATATCCAGGCTGCCGACGATCGGGGTCAGCAGGTTGTTGAAGTCGTGCGCGACACCGCCCGTCAATTGCCCCATCGCCTCCATCTTCTGGGCCTGTCGCAGCGCTTCCTGCGACATCATCAGTTCTCGCGTCCGCTCGCCGACACGCTGTTCCAGCGTCTCGTTGAGATCGCGAAGCTCAAGCTCCATCGCCTTCCTGGCAGTGATGTCGATCGCCGTGCCCGTGACGCGGATGCATCGCCCCTGTTCGTCGAACACGCCACGGCCCTTCGCAGCGACCCAGCGCACGACACCGTCTTCCTTGCCGATCGTGCGGTACTCGACGTCATAGAGCGCGCGGCGCAGCGGGTCGGCTGCGGCGGCATAGGCTTCGGCAGTCGCCTCGGCATCATCCGGGTGAAGGCCATTGTAGAAGTCGTTCATCGTGACCGGGGCATCCGCCGAGATCCCGAACATCGCCTTGGTTCGCGGCGGCCAATGAAGAAATTCCGTGCCGCCCTCGACATCCCAGAAGCCGACCTCGGCATTCTCGGTCGCGAGGCGCAGCAAGGCCTCGCTTTCGAGCCGCGCCTCATCGGCTTCGTGCTCGGCGGTGCGGTCCCGAAACATCTTCACATAGCCGCCATGGTCCATCGCCAGCGGCATCATGAGTCCCGAACCCCAGAAGCGCTCGCCGGTCTTCCTGCTATGCCAGCGCTCGTTGACGGCCCGACCTTCCTGCCGGGCACGCGCCATTTCGGCGGTGAAGACGCCGGCGGCCAGGTCCTCTTCCGTGTAGAAAAGGCTGCCGGGCTGCCCGAGCGCCTCCTCGCGCGAATAGCCGGTCAGGCGTTCGGCACCGCTGTTCCAGCCGGAGATGACGCCCTTTGCATCCATCGTGACGATCGCGAAGTCTTCGGCACCCTCGACGATCTGCCGATAACGGGCCTCACTGCGCAAGGCGATGAGTTCGCCGCGTGCCCGCTCGATGACGAGCCCGGCGGTGTGAATGACGAACTCGACGATCTCGAGATCGGACGGCAGCGGCTCGCGCGGCTCACGATGATACATCGCGAACGTGCCGAGGACGTCGCCGTTCGCCGACCGTATCGGAGCCGACCAGCAGGCGTGCAAACCGTTGTCGCGCGCCAGATCACGGAAGTCTGCCCATAGGGGATCATTCATGATGTCGTTGACATAGACTGGCTCGCCGCGGTGGACCGCGCTGCCGCACGATCCGACAGCGGGACCGATCGCGATGCCGTCGATCGCTTCGTTATATGCCTGCGGCAGGCTCGGAGCTGCGCCATGGCGCAGGTGCCGGCCGTCCTCATCGAGCAAGAGCACCGATCCCAGCACTCCCGACTTCGACAATCGCTCGACCGTGAGGATGATCGCATCCAGCGTCTCCGCCAGCGGTGCGTTACGCACAACGCGTTCAAGGATTCTGCTTTGCGCCGCAGCGAGGTCGGCCGCGCGATCCCGCGCTTCGATCAGCCGCACATTCTCGATCGCGATCGTCGCGAGCTGCGCCAGGCTCTCAAGCCGTTCGATCGTGGCGGCATCGGCGGTTCGCACCGTCGACCAATAGGCCCCGAGCGCGGCGATGGGATCAGGGGCGCCGATCGGCGCGATCACCATGCTGCGCACGAAGGTATCGCGGTACAGGCCTTGCGGCACCCGATCGTCGTTTTGCGCATCGGCGATGGCGATCGTCGCGCCATGGCGCATCGCCAGCCCGGAGACACAGCCTCCGGCCTCGAACCGGCGCCCGCACCACAGTGGCCCGATCGCATCCTCCGCGACGTAATGGCACAATGCGCCGTCCCGCACGATCACCGCGATGCCGTCCGCCCCGATCGCCGCGCGGGCAGTGCGGCGAAGGACATCCACGACATCGTCTATCGACCGTGCGGCAGCGAGCTGGACGCTGGCCGCTATCAGGAACGAGGCGGTTTGTGCGCCTTGCTCATCCTCCGGCATGATACTTCCGATCATCGTCGTTCCTCACCTGGAGTATCGCTAGTCCGTACATGGATCGAGCAGATGCGATACCGGCAATTCAGACGATAGACGGTTACGGGTTTGAGCGACATCGCATAACTGGTCGGCGTCTATCAAAAAACCGGACATTCGACGCTTTCATCGCGAAGGGCAGGGGCGTCACACATCGTGCTCTTTGTTGCGAGACCACGCTCGGTTTCTCACCTCGTATGGGCGCACGAGGCGTACAGTCGAGTTCACGATCCGCGAAGCTATGGAAGGAGGGGGAGCGCGGCAGATGTGTGTCAGTGGTAAGTCGGACCGCTGATCCCCAGCATTTCCCGTTCCGGCAGACGATGGTAGAAACTCGATCTGAGAGGTGTCGATCATGAAAGACGAGTCGCGATCTTCGGATGAATTTATGTGCCGTGACCAGACGGAAGATGCGCCGCTGTTTGCTTCCGATTGGCTTTGGCGACCGTGGTATGCCAAACTGTGGTGGTGTACGATACCCCTCTACTGGGGCGGACGTATGGCCTCGGTCAAATTTCCTGTTCTTTCGAGCTTCTACGATTCCTTGCTAGCTGGCTACCTCGCGATTTTCTGTAATCCGTTGATCATATTGCTTCTACTGGGCTTCGGCTTTGTTCGTGCAAAGCTGAATCGAGGCGATTGGGTGATTACGCCTGATGTCCCGGAGAAAATGCTGCGGCCCGGTGACCTGTCTGATCCGTATACCGATCCGACGGACCCGCGGTCTGGTGTCCGGCATCTTCGACATCTGGGTGTACTGAAAGACGGAAGTCACTGATCCCTCCTGGACTTGAAGGACGGATCACCATCTGTCGGGCCACCCGCAGGATCGAGCGACATTCTTCCGGTTCGAGCAATCGAAGACTGCTCCATGGATGTGAGCGGCGCCGAGGGATCTAGGACTCCTCGTGCTGCATCCGCTTGCTCCAAGTAGCGGTTACGAAGTCCATCGTTTCCGAGAACTTTTTCTGCAAGATAACCTGTAAAAACTGTAGCTGGATTGGTTGAGCGGGCGGCTGCTCGTTCCGCCAAGGCGATAACATCACGAACATTGTAATTTACGATGTCAAGCGAGGAGCTCCCAGTCTCGGCCGTCGCGCCTCGGTCGACGCTCTCTATACCTATACTGCCGGATGTACGGCCAACGGTGCCACCGGTTGACGTTCGACCTTCGGCACCAGATGTCCCTCCGCCGCGCGATGCGGACCCGCTGATATTCCCGGAGATGCTTGTCGCTATTGACGCCGAATGTTCGGCGGATCGCGACAACGAACGTTGCCATCCGGTCTGCGCCATCACTGCGCTCACATCGCGCTGGATCGTATCCGCGACCTGCGGCTTGAGGCGCCAGTTGCCCTTGCGGTCCATCTCGAACCCGCCGCGCAACCAGTTGGCCATTGCGGCATGCCCTTCGGCGCCACCACCAAGAAAGTGCTCGATCGTGTCCGGCCCGGCCTGCTTGCCGGCCTCGAACCGGGTGCTGGTGTCGTTGCGGGCGGACCGGGAAAAGCCGGTGCTGCTGGAGACGAGCAGATCATTGTGGGCAAAGCTGAAGCGGGCGTGGCCGCCGTTCGCGACAGCGCCGAGCTGGCTTTCGTTGATAAGGCCGGCTTTCCACATTGCCGCGGCCGTCTGAGGCGTCAGGTTGAGGTTGAGATCGCCATTCTGATCCATCGCGATCTGCCGCCGCGACAGTTCGATGCCATGCTCGTGGAGCAGTCCCCGCATGCGGGTCAGACGCTCGTTCTCGACAACTCGTGTCAGCCGCTCGTTGCGCGCACGATCGGCGATGCCGGCCGCACCGCCCTCGGCCATCTCGACCTGGTTCCCGGAAGTGCGCGACAGCGCCTGGATGAAGCTGTCGAGCCGGGCGGCCTCACGCACCGACACGCCGGCCTCTGCGGCGCCTTCGGCAAAACCGGCATTGTCGGCCTGACGTCGCTGCTCGCTGATACGCGCGGCGGCTTGCGTACCGTCGTGCCCGACCTCGCGCTGGGCATCGAGCTTGCCGGCACGCTCGGCGACGTCATAGCCGGCGGTCTCACGGGCGCGCCCATAGACGCTGCTGCCCTCGCGAGCGGTTTCCGCCGTCGCGCCATCGGCGGTGCCGACCTGCGTGGCGGCGGTGTACGTCTCCAGCGCGTTGAGCACCTGAGCCTCGTTGCGCCCGGTCGCTCGGCTTAGTTGCGAGATCGCGGAGGCGCGTGCCTCGCCCGACAGGGCGGTGATGAACCCGATCCGCCGCGACGTCTCTTCGACAGGAATCCCCAACATCGCTGCGGCCCGACGATGACCCGCGTTGCTGCCCGTTCGCCACGCCTGCTCGGTCGCGACATTGCCGCGCTCGGTCGCTGCGACATGATCGCCGGCTTGATCGCGCCGCCCCTCCATCGCACCGACCCGGACCTGTGCTCCAGTCAGGTCGTTGCGGAGCATCGCTTCCTGATCGAAGGCATTGGCGGTCAGCTTGGCAAAGGTCGGATCGGCAGACGCCTGCGCGATCACAGTGGACGCCTTCAGCGCGGCATCGTCCTGGGAATAGCCACCACGCTGAAAAAATCGCTCCGCACCCTGACGCATCATGTCATAGGCGCGGTTGTCGCCGAACGCCTTCCACTGCGTCATACCGTGTGTGAACGCGGCGAACGCTCGTTCGCCGGCCTGACCCTGACCGAAATAGGTCGTGCCCAACGACCGCAGCGCATCCTTGTCGGCGAAGTTGTGGATCGCGGTCGTGGTGGCATTCGCCCGGACAGCCTGTGCGACCGCCGGATCATTTGGGTCACGGCCACGTAGGGCAGGGGAGAGCCCACCCAACTCGCGGGCGGCGTCGAGCCCACCCATGCCGAACGCCGCTACACCCGGTGCACCGCCGCCATGTTCGCCCAGCACTGCATCGGCTGCACCGAACGCGCGCGTCGTGCCGAAGGTCGAGCGTTCACCGAAGTCGCCGAAGCTGGACACCGCTGCCCGCTTCGCAAAGGTGCCGCCGGCCGAGGCCTGGGCCTCGAGCGCGGAGGCATAGCCTTCGCTGGTGCCGATGCCGGTTGCGGCAGACGTGCCTTGCGCCTGCGCCTGTAGCGAACCGCTGGTCAGCGCGGTGAAGACGTTGCCCGAGAAGCGGAAGACGGTGAAGACGAATGCGCCGGCAAGGCCTGCCGCGGCGGTGCGGAAGCTGCCGAAGATGGCGAGCGCTTTCATCGCTGCCGACGGGGCGAGGATCCAGGCGTTCGCGCCGAGATGGTTGGTTCGCATCTCCGCAAGCGCCGCCATCGCCCGCCCGAGCGTCAGCTGGTAGATTCCGGCATCGATCACGCCCCAGAGCGCCACGAAGACGAACAGGCCGAGCGCGAAGCTCGCGACGCGCAGGTTGATGGGGGTGAGGATGAACAGCATCGCGATCGGCACCATGAACAGCATGATCGCAAAGACCGTCGCGCGGATCGTCGGCATCCATTCGTTGGCGACCGACATGGTGGCCAGCCCGCTCGACATCATCGCCCGATTGGCCATGGTGCGTGCGGCCGCCGCTGGGCTGTCCTCGAAGAGCACGTCCCCGACCGTACGGCCCAGCAGCACGTCGGTGAGAAAGCCCTGCAGCGACAGCGAGGTCCCCATCATCATCCCGCCCATCTGGCCGAGGCGCTGGCGGCAACGCGCCAACTGACCCGCATGATCGACCGCATAGCCGGTGCGCTGGCAGATCTGGCGGGTATAGCTGTCGAACAGCGTCGGATCGGACAGCCGGTTCGAAATATGATCCCAGGCCTCGCTGCAACTTGCCGTGCGCCCGCCCTTCGCGGAGGCCGTGTAGATCGTGGAGTAGGTCGCGGGCCCCGCCATGGCGGCAAACGCGCCGGGCAGATCGGTCGTCGTGCGAAACAGCGTGTCGTCATCGACGCCGTACGCCGGCGAGACCCGTGCCACGGGATAGCAGCGGCGCACATAGTCGCGCAGCGTCGCGTCGATGAAGCTGTCGGTCATGGGGGCAGCCGGCGAGACGGCGTTGAGGAACAGATCGAAGCTATGGCCGCCCGCGCCCATTTCGAGCTTGGCATCGGGATCGAGCGTGTTGTCGTCGATGACCTCGGACAGCGCCCGCTCCATCATGTTGGTCGCGCCGGCCACCAGCACGATCAGGTTGGGCACATGGCCGACCGGCTGATAGGCGTTCCGCACCCGGTCATAGACGTGGACCGTGCCGGTGGTCGCGATCAGGCCGACGAACAGCCCGACACCGACCAGCATCTGGAAGCCATAGGCGACGAGCCCCATGCCCTGACCGCGCACGCTGGCGATCACCGCGCCAAGCGCGATGCCGACGACGCCGACGATCAGGACGAGGGTCATGTAGCGGGGATCGGCGAAGATCATCGCGACGAGGCGGAAGGCATCGACGGTCTCGGCGAAGCCGTCCCAGGTGTGGAAGCTGGTGTTCATCACGGTGCTCAGCGCCGCACGTCGGCACCGGCGGCGTCGCGCGCATCGCGATCCCGCTGGCGGACGAGCCCGGCATAGTTGGCGGACAGGTTGGCGGCCCCGAGCGCGGCGACATAGCTCTGCCGCATCTGCGCCCGCTGGCGCAGCACCTCGTCGCGAAGACCGCGCAGCTGCTCCATGCCCTTGGTGAGGATGCCAGTCTGGCAGAGGTTCGGACTGCCGGCGTCGAGGGCACCGGCGGCATTCGCGCCGCGCTCGGCGTTCGACAACGCGAAATCGATCGTCCGGGTGAGATCGTTGAGCATCTGATAGGCGAGGGTGAGCGCGACCAGCTCGTCGGTGTCGCCGATGACGGAATCGGTGACGCCTTCGCGGACTCCCCATTCGAGCATCCGGTAGATCGGCAGCGTGCGGACATTGGCGACGAACTGGCGTTCCTCAGTCGTGAGCGCGGTCCGGTTGCGGATCTTGGTCGAGATCGCCTGCATACGCTCGCGCGCGAGGACGAGAGCCCCCCGGCCCGAACCGTCCGGCGAACAGTCGTTCGCGGTCGCCGGAATGTTGAGCGCGCGGCGCTGGACGCGGCCGGTGAGAAAGTCGTCGGCGGACTCGCCGTCCTGGCGCGGGCAGGCGGGAATCGCCGCGAAGACTGGTACCTTGTCGGTCTCGCTCCAGCGCATGTAGACGTCGCCGACGCGCGCGCGCATCACGCCGGCCCAATCGCCGGCGCCGACCCGCGCCGCGGCATGGGCGAGCAACGATCCGGTCCGGAAGATATCGGTGACTTCGCGGGGACAGTTGGCGAGCGCGTCCTTCAGGTCTTCAGTCGGATTGCCCCGATTGGCCTGGATCTTCTCACGGCTCTGCTGCCAGCTCTTGGCGAAGCCCTGGCGGACGGACTTGTAGCCGGTCATCTCCTCGACGATGCCCGACATGTTGTCGTCGCCTTTCGCGATCTGGACCATGCGATTGGCGAGCCGGCAGTCGTTGACCTGGATCGAATTCAGATAGTTGGTCGCCGCCTCCATCTTCGAGATGACGTTGCCCATCTTCTCGTCGAGCGTTTCGAGCAGATACTGGAAGGCGACAGCGGGCGCGGCCTGGAGGATCGTCTCCAGCTTCTGGACCAGATAATCCGGGTCGAGGAACGACATGCCGCCAAGGAACATGTCGATGCCGCCGCATCCCGCCTTCACCTTGGGCAGCGTCAGGCTCATCAGATAATCGTCATGGACATCCACCCGACCCGACATGCCACCGGCGGTCACATAGCCGCGCGCCTGGTCCTCGAAACTGCCGGGTTGGGTATAGGTGACGTTGTCGAACCAGCTTTCCGCCCAGCTCTGCGCCTCGGAAGGCGCGGCGATCCCACACGACAAAAGGGCAGCGCAGGCGGTGGTGTACAGGCGAGCACGAAGCGACAGCATGTCGGCGATCCTCAGGAAGGACGAAAAGGGGACGCGGGGTTGCCCATGTCAGCGCCGCGCAGCGTGGATGGATGTCGGCGATGCGGCACCGACGATTCCGGTGAATTTCGACATCGCCCGCAGGCCCACTCCAGGCTTCAGGCCCGTCAGCATCCGGGCAGCCAGCCAGGCGTTGCGCGCAAGATTGGCGTCATGGTCGGTGCCAACGGCAATGGGGACGACGCGCGATGGATCGGCGATCGGGCGAACCCAGATGACGGGGTGCCCGACCCAGGGAAGACCCAGCCGACCCGAACGCAGCAATGCCTCGTCCTTGCTGAGGACGCGGACCTGCCAGCCATAGCGGGCGCGAAACGTCGTAAGTCTCGCCCAGGCGTCGGCGCACGGTACACATCCGGGTGCGCTGCTCATCTCGATCGTGAAGAGTGGTGCCTGGCTGCGCAGCGACGCGGCAAAGTCGGGTGGAAACGCGCGCGTTACCGGCACCCGGTCCAGCCAGCTGCGCATGTCGGTGACGGTCGTGACCGGGTGGATGGCCGCCCGACGCGCGGCGTCACCCGACGGCATCTGGGCGGTTGTCGGCGACGACAAACCGAGCAAAAGTATAGCCGTCAGGTTGAATGTAAGGACGATATGCCTTACTTTCGGCGGTGACGATCGGAGGTTCGCGATGACCATGTTGACGGTGACGGGCAAGGGCCAGATCACGCTGCGCAAAGACCTGCTCAGGCATCTGGGCGTCCATGCGGGCTCGAAGATCGCGGTTCGCAAGCTGCCGAACGGACGGATCGAAGTCGAAGCGGCGCGGTCGGATGGCCAGATCTCGGACGCATTCGGCATGCTCAAGCGGGAAGGGCAGCGTCCGGTCTCGATCGAGGAGATGAATGAGGCGATCGCTGCCGGCTGGACCGGCGAGCGATGAGGATCACCGCCGACACCAACATCCTTGTCCGGGCAGTCACGGAAGACGATCCGATCCAGAGCCCGATCGCACAGAAGCTGCTCGCCGAGGCCACCGTCGTGGCAATGCCTGTGACAGCGTTGTGCGAGTTCTGCTGGGTGCTCGACCGGCTCTACCGCGTCGACCGGGCAGACATCGCGCGGGCGATCCGGACGTTGACCAATGCCGCCAACGCGGTCGTCGACATGCCTGCCGTCGACGCCGGGCTCGCCATCCTGGAGCAAGGCGGCGACTTTGCGGATGGCGTGGTCGCCTACCAGGGCAAATGGCTGGGCGCCGATACCTTCGTGTCGTTCGACCGCAAGGCGATCAATCTGCTGGAACGCGGCGGCCAGGCGGTATTGCTGCCGAGCTGATCCTCGGACGGCGCAAGGTGCGTGCCGCATCATCGCCCCGGCTCCCCGACGGGATCGGCATCGTCATTCGCGACCCTGGGGTCGCGAGCACTCACCGGCCCATTGGCGAGCGCGTCGAAAAAGCCGCCTTCCTCGCCGGCGCCGGTCAGGAACTGCTGGGGCCGGATGTCGCCGGTGAGCAGCTTCACCGCCTGATAGGCGGTCTGGGCAAGACCCGGATAGGCCTCGATGCCGGTGGCGATCACCATCCGCTGTGCCGAGCCCCGCCGGATCACCATCGTGGTCGGCGTCACCGAGACGCCGAACCGGCCGGCCAGGTCCGGCCTGCGATCGATGTCCATCAGGGTGACCTGCCAGCCGGTTTCCTCACGGAACCGCTCGATGATCGGCCATTGCACGTGGCAGTATCCGCAGGACAGCCTCGAAAACATGACGAGGGCGAACTCGCCGGCATGGGCGCGAAGATAGGCGAGCCGGGTTGCGTCCTTCATCGCGCCCATCCGGTCGCGCGCCTCCCCGACTAGCGGGTTGGCGCTGCGCGCGTTGAGTTCGGGATGCTGAAGCATCGCGACCTGCGTCACCCCGGCAAAGGCGCGCGCCTTGCGCCGCGCAAAGTCCTGCAGCCGCCAGAAGTCGGTGACAGCATCAACCGTCAGCACCGTTGCCGCATAATCGCGCTGGGCTTCGATCAGCTTGCGGATCCTGGGCGGCGTCCAGGTCGCCAGTTCGGCCATGGGCGGGATGACCGGTTTGACGAGGTCGTCGGGTGCGGCCGGTTCCGCTACCGGCTTTGGTGGTGCCTGATACCACCAATAGCCACGCTGGTTGGCGCTCGCCTGTTGTGCCGGAGACGGGGCTGCGATCCCGGCGAGCGCGACCGCGATGACCGAAAGCTGCGGCTTCATAGCACCCGCTCCATGCGGGCGAGGCGGTCGATCGCGACCGGGCCATAATAGCGGCTGTCGAAGCCACGCTCATGGCTCGACCCGACATAGATGGTGCCCGGCAGGATACGGGGGCTGCCCGGATGCCAATGGTCGAGCCGCCGACCGTCGTGCGCGAGTGCCTTGCTCACCCCGAGCAGGTGTCCGTTGCAATAGTACCAGCCATCGGTCAGGCCACGTGTCATCGACGGCTTCTCGGTCACTGCGATGCGGTCGCCCGGCATGCAAAGCGCGTACTTTGTAACGGTGATCGGCTTCGGCCCCGCGATCGGGTGCGACAGGGTGAAGGTGACAAGATCGCCGCGCCGGATGACGCCGGGCGCGGCGCGGACCGCCCACGCATCGATCGACGGGCTCATCACCCAGGTGACCTGCGGGATCGCCCACCAGGCGGCGAGGCCGACTGGCAGGACGATAGCCATGCCTTTCCACAACCGTTCGGGCCGTGGCGGCTCACCAAGCCCGGCGCTGCCGAGCGCGACTGCGGCGCGCAAGGGGAGCAGCTTCACCTCAGGCCAGGCGCGCCTAGCGGTGTTCCAGACGGCGACGAGCATCGCGTACCTCCTCCTTGCCGCCGAGGCGAGCAAATTCATCGAGCAGACCGGAGAGCGCGGCGTCGCCATAGACGAGATGGGGGCTGCGCGGGCTGCCCTCCTCGCGCTCGCAGTAAGCCTGGGTGGGATCGCCGGGGATCATCGCCAGTGCCGGCACACGAGTGATAGCGTGCTGGCGGAAGACGAGAGGATCGACGATCACCTGCACGTTGCGCATCGCGCACGCCGGACCCGAACATCCGGGCTCGCGGCGCAGGATTTCGGCCGACAGTTTCGCCATCAGCGCAACGCGGGTCATGCCCCCCGGCATGCCGCGAAAGGCGAGCACGCCGCCGACGCGCTCGAGCTGGCTGGCATAGGTGCGCAGCGTCGTGACCGGCATTGAGGATGAGACGAACAGCACCGGCACCCAGCCGCTGGTGCCGGGCGCCGCGGCACCAGCGATCGCGGCCATGTCAGGAGCGGTAAGACCGAGTGCCTGGCCGAGCCGCTTCGCCATCGCGTCACGCTGTGCCGCAAGTGCCTCCCGGCCCTTCGTCACACCGCTTCGGGCGCGGTCGCCCATCGCCAGCAGTGAGGGGCGGCGGCGTAGTGCTTCGCCCGCGCGGCGCTGAATGGACGGATCAGGGCGTTGAGGCAGCGTCGGCGCAATGCCGGTCTCCGCCTTGCGACGAGCGGTCGCCTGCTTCAGCCGCTCCATTGCGGCATCGCCCTCGACGGACAGGCGTGCGCGCGCATCCGGCGGTTGCTGTGGCGTGGGCGGCACCTGCGCGGCCGCGCTTCCGGCGAGCAGCAGCATCCTACCGGCCCATCGTACGGGAATAGGCATCGATCCGATCCTTCATGTCGGTCTGAATCTGGCCCTGCGCGCGGGCCTCGATCTCGGAGTAATATTCGGAGAGATCCATCCGGCTGAAATCGAGCGCCTGGAACTCTTCCGCAGTGAAGCCCCGGCAATAGGGCTTCTTCGGCGTGCCCCAGCCGAGGCCGGCAAACGACTTCAGTTGCGGGCGACCCTGTTCCTGGATGATGCGGCCAAGCTTCGTGTTGAAGCAGCATTGGCCGCGCGCCTTCTGGACGCAGATCCCGAGAATCTTCGAGGCGCAATAGTCGCCAACCTCGTGGCACATGCCCGATCCCTTGAGCATCGCCGTTTCCATGTCCTGTTGGTCACAGCCCTGAAGGAGCACGTCGATCATGAGGTTGATCGCCACGCTGATCGCCAGACTGGTAGGGTCGATGCCGACGATCAGTGCCTTCGCACCCGCCGAGGCCGCCTGGGTCGCGGTCGCGCCGGCCTGGAAGGCGGTGTAGGCCGCCTTCATGCCAGTGAAGACGCCTTTGGCGACTGCGACGGTGCCTGCGGTCGACGACAGCGCCGAGCCGGAGCCGTCCTTGACGATTCTACCCTTGTCCTTGCAGCAGTTGGAGAAGGTCGTGTTCAACCCAGGCGGGCGGCAGCGGACGGCGCGGCCCGAGAAGATCTCGATCGTACCGGTGCAGTTGCCGGCCGCATCGGCCGGCCCGTCCGCCGGCGTGCCCGGATCGTCGACGACCGTTTCCTGCTCGACGCCGCCGCCCGGCGCACCAGGAGCGGTACAGGCGTGCGGCGAGCAAGTCGGCGCGGCATCGTCCGTCACCGAGGCACAGGAGAACTGTGGGCCGAGCGGGCAGCTATAGGCGCCGGCCGGATCGGCGACGCATTCCACCCGGTCGATCGGGCACTGCGCGCCACCATCCGCTACCGCATCGCAGATCGCGGTCTCGCCTTCATCAGTCGCATCGCCATTGCCGTTGCGATCGGCGGCACAGATCTGCGCCTGGGCCGGCGCAGTCGCGGCGACGGCAGCGAAGCCGGTAAGCGAGAGCAGCGCCAGCCGGTGGGGAAGCAGCCAGCGGATCATCGCGGCGCCCCCGTGCAGACGAGGTCCGCGCCGCCGAGCCGTACGGTCTGCATCATCACCGCCGCTTCCGGGAAGTCATCGAGACAGCCGCAGGGCGAAACGACGTCTTCACCGGGGCCGGCCGGACAGACATTCGACGCGGTGCAGGCGTGGTAGTAGGTCTGCCAGCCTGTAGCCTGGATCTGCCGCGCCCCCACGACACCGTCCGCTGTCGCGGCGGTGTTCGCGACCGGCGCGCGCGTCTTGCACAGGGTCTCGCAGGCCGGGACCGAGCCGCGGTCGGGAAGCCCGAACGCCCGGGTGGTCGTTGCGGTCGCTCCATCGGAGCCATGCGTGCGATCGGCGAGCATCGTCTCGGTCGAATGGTCGATGATGAAGGCATCTCTTTCGAGGTTGGGCTCCGGGGTCAGACCGCTACGGACGACGCAGGCATAGCGCCGATCCTTCCGGAAGAAGTCGCGCGTCACGCTGACGCTGCACGCGCCAGTGCCGAATGCACGAGTCTGCTGGAGCGGCTTGAACCCGGTGGCGATGCCGGATTGCACGGTGACGACATCGTCGACACGTTCGTCGGTGAGGCGGCACGCTTCGTTCCCGGCATAACCGGCGCAGGAGTCGATGAGGCGCTCCGACGACTGGCATTGCGTATCGATAGTGGCCGCGATTTCGGCGAATGCCTCGCCCCGGCCACCAACTGCGACGCGCAGCCAGATCTCGTGATCGCCATTCGAGAGATAGGGCAGCAGATCGAGATCGGGAGCGCCATACCAGGTCCGCTTACGCTCGCAGCGGTTCGCCGGGGTACCGCTGCCCATCCAGTTCCAGGGATCGGCGACGATCAACCGCCCGTCGATCCGAAGCTGCAGCCAGTCGTCCATGAAGTAGCGCGAGAGCCGCGAGCTCTTCAGCCGCTGAGCATCGCCGACCCGCAGGGTCATGCGGAAATCGAAGAGCCGGCAGTTTCCCCCGCTCAGGCTATCGTTGGCCGGAGACCCGAGCTGGAACAGCCGCGTGTCCGGCGTCGGCGCCAGTGTGGCATAGCCTCCGCTGACCCGCGCAATGATGGCGTCGGGGTTCACGTCGGCGACGCGGACCTCGCGTTCGACCGTGCAGCTGGCGGTCGTCTCGAAACGGTCGCGCCCGGCCAGCGATCCTTTCAGCGACTGGAACACGCTGTTCGACCGGGATGCGGCAAACGCGTCGCCGGGGATCGCCGACGGGTTGGCGCGATAGGTCGTGGCGGCGAGGTCGGGCGCGGCGGCGCACGCGGTCGTAGCGGCACCGGTGTAGCGGATCACCGGACCATCGATCGACGCCTCGGCGACGCCGATGCGGGGATCGACGCTGGTCAGCGCCCCGACGACCCCGCCGCCGAGATCCTTCAGCACCGAAGGCAGATTGCCCATGACGAGGTTGGCGCCGCAGCTTCCATTGACACAGTAGCAGCCCGCCAGCCTGGTCAGGTCGGTTTCCGCCAGTTTGACCGCCCCGCCGGACCCGATGTCCCATCGGTAGTAGCGGCAGCCGTCCCAGGTTCCGGGCGCGCAGGCGACGACGCCATCGGCGCACACCCCGGAAATGGGGAAGGGCGCGGTCAGGCTGGAGTCGAAGCGGCCATCGAGATCGCTGTCCCGCGCGACGGTGAGGCGGGCGATATCGCCGGTCGCGCCGGGCTGCACCATCAGCTCGAGCATCGTAGCCGTGCGCCGGCAGGCGATATCGGCCGTGAAGCGGGCGCGCTCGTCGACCGTCGCAATCGGCTGGCCGGCCAGGCCCGGCGTCACATAGTTGCGACGCAGCGCCTCGCTGTCGCCCGAACGCCCGCGTGTCGCGGTGGCGGCCGCTCGCGCGCGATCCTCGACCGTTTGCGCAGTGGCATTCATACTCGAAAGCACGAATCCGAGACAGCATGCCAGCACGACCGACGGACGACGGGACGGGGGAAGGGGGCCCGCCGCCGGCGGCCGTGCTGGTGGTGCGATACCGGGCAGGGGATTTCCCGATACCGCACCGCCCCCGCACGCGCCCGGACAGCCACCATGGCTGTGGCGGGCAGACCCGGGCACATCCCGGACGCGCGCGAAGAGGAGGGGTGATCGCCGCTCAGGGCGTGGAGATGCCGGCACAGCAGATCACCTTTTCGAAGAGCATGAATTCGGCATTGTCTTTGCCCGGAGCGTGCTTGGCGCTGGTCCACAGCGAACCGGGCCTACCGATGTTGACGCATTGGCCGCCCTTCACGGGCTCCATCAGCTGGAGCTTGTACCGCGACTTGGTCCAGATCGGCTGGGGCCGGAACGAGCAGCCATCCTCGGACGAGATGGTCAGCGCGCCGAGGCGGCCCATCAGGAAGGTGCCGCGCGCGGCCAGCCCGGCCCAAGCCTCGACGGAATCTCCGAAATGGATGTCGCCGGCGATCGGATAGGTCGCGCCCCAGCTTCCCATGCACCAGAAGAGCGGATCGATGACCTTGCCCGCTGCCGCCGCGGCGCTGTCGGCCATGCAGGCGAGACCGGCGGCCGGATTGCCGAACAAGACCGCCTCGGGCTGGACGATCGCGCCGAGCGTCGCCGACCGCCAGGTCGGCAAGAATTCGGTCATTAGCGCGACGTCGAACCCGTCGTCCTCGATGCACGGCAGGTCGGTGAACATGTCGAGCATCTTCCAGACCGGCGCGACATAATAGTGCATCTGCGCGAACAGCTTGCGCGTGTTGGTCCCGTCTGACAGGCTCGTCTGGCTGCCCTGGAGGCGGCCATGGGTGTTCATGATGTCCGCGCCCAGCGCCATCATGCAGCCGGGTTCGGTCACGACATCGACCATGCGATTGGGCGACCAGAAGCTGACCTTCACCCCGAAGGTGAACGTCGCGCCCTTCCGGCACGCACATAGCGGCTTGGCAGCCGTCTGCGCATCTAGCGCCTTGCCCAGTGGATCGGACTGACCGACCTTCACCCCGCCGATCGTGATCGGGAAGATGCAGCTCCACCGCACCTTGGTGATCGGGTTGAAGGCGCCGCTTTCACATTTCGACGCCCGGGCCGGGCTCGCGGCACCGAGCAGGGAGAAGGCGATCATCGCTGCGCCGATGCGCAAGCTTGTTGCGAGACGGCTCATCGCCGACCTCCGGCAGGTTCGAGCCGCACCTCGGTCAGCTCCAGCTTCTGGCCGACCTGGCGGACGATGACGGGTGCGACCGTGAGGCCGAGCCGCTCCTTCACCCGCGGCTCAAGCAGGAAGATCGGTCGCTGTGCCTTCTCGGACAAAGCGACCGGATCCGCGCCCTTGCCGGCGGCGAGAAGGATGAAGTCGGCCGGCCGGGCCTGTGCCACCGCCCAGGCAAGATCGCGTGGTGTCACGACGACCAGTCGCTGCGGCAGGGTGACATAGGCCAGCGGATTGAAGGTGAAGCCCTTGGGGTAGACGATTCGGCCATCGGGCGTGCGAATGTCGATCTCGAGAATGTGGAAGGGAACGACCGTACGCACCCGCGATTGCGCGGCGGGGGCGAGGCTTGCCGCGCGCATCGCCGACCATCTTTCCCGCGGACCGAACTTCGAGGCGATGTCGGCCGGCTGACGACCGACCCGCGCCTCGATTTCCGACAGCGCGTCGGGTTCGACGATCGGCCAGGTGCGCCCGATCGTCGTCGTGTCGGCGACGGCGGGCGAAGCCAGCAATCCGAGCGGGATCGCCAGGATGTTCAGCCGCAGCGACCGGGTGATGGAAGGCTGTCCAGCGCTCATCGCGGCAACCTCCAGGGACGATCGTGATCCGCACCATCGCCGATCACCGCAGCGACACTGGCCAGCGCCGCGATCAGCGTGACGCCGAGCACTGGCACCCGGAACGCGCCGAGCAGATCGTCTCCGAGCAGAAGCAGGACGGACTGGATCAGCAGCAGGCCGTCGGCGGCGACGACCAGTCGGATCGCGCCTTGGCCGGGCCGCGCGGACAGGATGCCGTTCATCGCGCCGCCTCCTTCGTCGCGAAATGGACGAGCCGCCGAATGATCGTCGCCCAGGGCAGGACGACGAGGGTCGACATGGCGGCCGAGATGCCGACGAGCATCGCAACCTCGATTGCCTTGAGCGGCGAGAACCGAAGCGACAGGGCGACGGCATACGCGGCGGTCGCCGCGAACAGCGTGGCAGCCGTGATCGCTGTGGCAAGCCTCCGCCGGGCGCGGCGTTCGGTGCGTTGCATGATCCCAGCCACTTCAAGGGCGGTGGTGTGGATGATGAGGGCATCCTGGCGGAGCGCGGCAAAGTCCTTTGCCAGCGCGGCGAACGGATCGCGGTCGGATGAGACGGTCATCGCCCCCTCCACCGATAGAAGCGGGCGACGAGCACGGCCGTGATCGCCGACAGGCCGACGAACAGGAGGCCGCTCACCACGCAGGCCACGCCGACGCCGATGGCGACGTGGAGCGTTCTGGCGACCGGCTGGCCAAGCGAGAAACCAGCCAGCGCGACCAGCGCCACCATCATCACCGCCTCAAAACAGATCAGGCGGATGCGCCAGCGGGTCGCGTCGCGTTCGGCGCGGATCGCGACCCGCGCCTCGATCATTCGCTCGAGTTGGGCGTCACGGCTCCAGTCGAGCGGAAACTGGTCGGGGTGAGGCTTGCGGGCCATCACAGCGTCTCCATGGCGGGTGCGTTGTCGGGGCGGCCTGCGCCGAGGATCTCGGCTGGGTCGACGCCGGCAAGTTCGCAGACCGCCTCGAGCGGCGAGCGGCCGGCGCGGATCAGCGCCTCGAAAGCGGCGACCTCGTTCGGCGCCGATGTGTTGATCCAGTAGCTGAAGGGATCGACCACCAGCCGCGCGACGCCCAGGCCCAGCGGCGAGTCGATGAAGACCTCGGAGTAATGCGGCTTGTGGTTCCGCACCGACTTCAGCAGGTCTAGGACGAACCCCGAATAGTCGAGGATCTTGTTCTCGACCGCCTTGTCGTAAGTCGATCCCTGGAGCAGGAACCGGGTCGCGGCATTTTCGAGGATCACCTGACCGGTCCCACCGAACAGCAGCAGGTCGTTCATCGATTGAAGCACGACCCCGAAACTGCCCTGATATTTGCGAGCGCGGCGATAACCCTGGCCGAACGCCTCGGCGAGGCGCGACAGATCCTGGCCATCGCTGCGGGTCATGAACTGCGCGGCTTCGTCGCACAGCACGAAGCGCGGACGGTCGCGTGCCGACAGATAAAGCTCCTGCGTCACCGCGTTGACGACCACCATGACGATGACGTTGAAGAGATCGGGCATGCCCTTGAGCCGTTCGAGCTCGAGCACGACGAATTCATCGGCCGAGATGTCGAACGTCGAGGGGCCGTTGAAGAAGTGGCCGTAAGCCCCGTCCGATCCGAAGTCGCGCAGGTTGAAGGCCAGTTCGCGCGCCACCGGCACGAGATGCTCGACCCGGTCGAGACCGGAGGATGCGAATTCTGGGTAGGCGCCGAGCCAGGCGCGCACCGCATCGATGCCTTCCTCGGCACGGCCGCCATCGATCGTCCATTGCACGGCCGATTTCAGCAGGTTCCATTCCGAGGTCGTCACGCCCTTGCGGGTCGCCGCATTGGCCATTTCCGCCACGATCGCGACCGCCATGGCGATGGCGGATTGACGATCGTCGCCGTCGAGCGCGAAGCCCATGTCGAACGGGTTGAGGACGAGGCGCTCCTCGCCGATATCGATGTAGCGGCCCGAGCAGAGCGTACAGAGCTTGCGGTACGACCCGCCGATATCGATGATCCGGACGAGCGCGCCTTGCGCATAATATTGCTGGCAGAGATTGTTGAGCAGGAAGCTCTTGCCCGCGCCGCTCTCGGCCGAGACGATGAAATTGTAATTGTTGATGCGCGGATCGAAGAGGTCGAGCGTGACGAGCTGACCCTTGCGGCCCGCATAGAGCAGGGCGGGGCGACCGCCGCCGCGAAAGTCGGCCTGCACCGGTGCCATCAACACCGCCGCCTTGGCCGGCATGCAGAGATCGCGTTCGAGCAGGCGCAGGGTGCGCTTCTCGGGGTACAGCCCGAACGGCAGGCTCATCGGCAGGAGGACGGGATTGAGGTAGCTTTCCTCCTGCATCATCCAGGGCAGCGGTTCGGACTCCCACAACCGCTTGGCGCGGGCAGCCATTTCGCGCGCCTCGGCGCGGCTGCGGCCGAACACCCACATGGTCGGGATCACAGTCACGAACCGGCTGTTGCCGGCCTCGTCCAGAACCCAGCCGATCTCCTCGACCTGCTTGCCCACCTCGACCGCGAAGCTGCCCGCCGCCTTCTGCGCGGACAGGATTTGCGCGCGCTTGTGGATTTCGAACTGCGAATGATCGAACAGGATGTTGAGCGTCAGCAGGAACGGGCCGCCGATCTGGTCGCTGTCCTCGCTGCTCCCGCGCATGCCTCCCATCAACCGGTTCGCGCGCTCGGCAGTGATCCGCCGTGCAGGCGCGCGCGGCGTCAGGCAGCGCGCGACCTGGTTGCCGAAGAACACTTCCGGCCCTTCGAAGCGGAGATCAGGACCGGCATCGATGATCTGCTTGCGGATCGGACGTCCGTTCGTCCCGCCATCCGCGAATACGCCGGGCGCGGGCGTGAAGACGCCGTTGAAGATCCGGCGGTACAGCGCGACCAGACCCTCCGGCGGCATCCGCCGGATGCCGAGCCGCGAGAGCTGCTCTTCGATCTGGCGACGCAGATCGGCGTCCAGGGGAGCACGGGTCTTCACCGACAGGAACAGGCGGAAGTTGCGCAGCGGGATATGGTTGAGCGCCGGAAGGCCTGCCGTGCCGGCGCGCAGATACTCGGCGGTCCGCCGCGCCGATGCCTGGATCAGCGGATCGGGCCGGGTCTTGAGATCGAGGAACCCATCTAGCGCATCGTCGATCAGCGGATCGGCAAAGGCGTGAAGCTGCACCACCGTTCCGGCCGGGAAGGCGACGTTGAACAGCCCGACCAGCGCCTGGTGGACGTGCGAGAACAGATAAGCCGAGGGCGTCAGCTCCCAGGCATGGCCCCAGCCATCATCAATGCAGAGACAGGCTTCGCTTTCCGGATGCCAGGCGACGAGCGGCAGGAAATCGGAATAGCGGTCGCGGGCGACCGCGCGGTGCAGGTCCGAAAAGGTCAGGCCGCCGCCGGTGCGGGTGCCGGGCGCCTTCATCGGTCCTCTCCGAGGTCCGGCACGACGGGGGTCGGGATCGCGGCGTCCACCGGCTTGTCCCGGACCTGTCCAAGCACCGGCGCGCGCACCGCCGGGCTGACCGGATTGACCAGATAGTCGCCCACCACCCATTGCGGCGCATCCAGCACCGAATAGACATAGCGTGGCATGTAGAGGCGGTCCGGACGCTCGCGGTCGGCATAGGGCAGGATCAGCGTGCGGATGGTGCGACCAGGCCGGAGCATCGGCGTGACCGGCTGATCGATGAGGCCCTTCAGCTCCTGATAGACGCTGTCGCGATAGCCTTGAAAGGCGGTGGCGGGGACGCCCGCGCGATCGGTCCGACCGTGGGTCTGACCGGAGGCGGGTGCCGCTTTCGCCAGCATGGCCTTGTCGCGCGTCACCGCTGGGTCGGAGCGGGGCGTGCGACCGGCGACCGCGTCGGCATAGGCCTTGTCGGGGGCGATGCACTGGCCGTGGTCGCTATTCTTGCACGAGAAATTCTCGGCATAGGGCGACAGCGTCTGACCGAGCGACGCGCAGCCGGCGAGCGATGTCGCGGCGGCGAGCGGCAGCCAGATCGTCGAGCACGATCGTGCGAGCATGAAGGACACTCCATTGAAAGGGGGCAGGCGGCGCATCAGAATTTCACTCCCGCGCTCGCCTTGATCTCGAGGGTCACGCCCTCCTGGATCACGACGACCACGTCCTTGGCGGCGCCGACCTCGACGATGGGACCGGCCTGGCGCGCGAGATCGAGATAGAAGTCGGCTAGCTTGTCGGAGGACTTGCCAAGGCCCCCGGCGATGCCGCTCTTCGCCGCATCGCCGGGATCGAGCGTGCGGACATTGCCGAGCGCCGAGGTGGCGGTGCTGCCGAACGTGCCCTCGACGGTCTGGCTGATTCCGGCGATCGTGCCGGCGATGAAGGTGCGGGCAAGGCTCGCGCCGGCCCGGGTCACCACTTTGCCGGACAGGCCCTTCTTGCCGTCGGTATCGACGAAGAAGCCCTTGATTGGCTGATCGACGACAGAACGCTCGTCGAAGTCGACGCAGGACAACGACACGAGCTGCACCTCGACGCGTTCCTTGGCGAGGCTTCCCGTCGCATTGCCGACGACGAAACAGCCCGAGAGGTTGGCCTTGACGTCATTGGGCAGCACGGCGGGCGCCTGGACGCGCGCGATCAGCGGCTCGGGGTTGGACGTCGCGTCGCGGCTCGCCAGCGCGTCGATCCCGGTCAGCAGCCGCGCCTTCATGAAACCAGGCGGCAAATAGATCGTCCGGGTCTTTTTTTTAGCGTTCGCAGCCGTGGTGCCGCCCGCACCGGCAGCAGCCGCGATCGGTCCCGTCGCGCTGCCGATCCCGCCGACCGTCTTTTCGACCGGCGGTGGTGGCGGGGCGGGCGGGCCGACCGGCGCGGGCGGCGGCGGAATGTCTCCCTTGGGCTCGACTGCGGATGTGTCCGGCGACGGCGGGAAGGCGGGGGCACTTCCCGGGAGCGCCGGCGGCAGATCATCGCCTTCCGCATTCATGCCCGGCGGCAGGCCGTTCAGACCAGGTTTGCTGCCCGGCACCACCCGACCTTCCTCGATCGCGGTGATGCGTTCGCCGAGCAGGTTCTGCCCGTCGAGCACCTTCTTCAGGTCGCCACGCAGCTTCAGCTCGAGGCTGTCGCCGCGAAGCCCTGCACCCATGTCCATCTTTGAGGTGGCGGGTGCGGTCTCGACCGCGTTGCCCGAGCCGTTCGACGCCGTGTACAGCCCGTATCCCAGCGCCGCGACCGAGACCGCGACGCCCAGTTGCTTGGCACGCAGTCGCGCCCTGGCATCCATCGCTGCCCAGCGCGCCTTCAGGTCGAGGAGTGCTATCCCGGGCGCGGAGGTCGCCGGCGTCGCCGTATCGGCCGAGCCGATATCCGTGTCGTGGCGATCGTTCACCGAACGTCTCCCCGACGAACGACGATCACCCGAGCGGTATCGCCGGGCCGGAGCACCAGCCGGTCGGCACTGACAGCGAAAATCCGCGAACCCAGCCGGCGGTCGAGCAGCACCCGCTCGTCAAGCTCGACCGGCGCGCTGGCCGACACGAGATACTCCGAGGCGGAGAGACCTGCGCCATCGATCTCGACCCGGCGGCGTTCCCGCAGGGTCGCGCCGGAAAGGTCGGCCAGCCGGATATCGTTGGCCTCCGGCGCGACGGGGGTGAAGCTTGCCGGTACGCGGTCCTGCAGCATCGCCAGCGTCACCGAGACGGCGCGTTCCTCCTCGACCAGCGGTCCGAGCAAATCCTGGTTGGCGCGGGCGCGCTGGGTTGCGCCGGGAACCAGCAGGACCGTCTGCGCCGGGATGTCGGCGGGCTCGGCATAGAGCGGGTAGATCGCGCCGTTGCACGAGACGAAGAATTCGGATGGCGTCGTCACGAAGGCGCGAGTGACCTGGCCTGCATCATCGGTTTCCGTGACCAGGAACTTGATCCAGGCGTCGGCGCCCGCCTTTTCGACGGCGAGTCCCTTCTCGGCCGAGAACTTCACGTCCTCGATCTCGCCGCCCTGACAGACGACATGGTTGATATCGCGGTTGGAGAGCCGGATGGTGCTGCGCTGGTCGGGCAGCGCGGTGATCGACTGCGCCATCGCCGGCGCGGTGGACATGAGCATGGCGATCAGCGCCGCAGGCGCGGCCGTGCGATTACCGGAGTTCGGCATCGAATTTCTCCTCGGTGAGGCGGGTCAGCCAGAAGCGGCCATTGTCGATCGTGAAGCCGATCCGGAGCGTGCCCCGGAACTTGCGCACGACGCCGCCGATCACGCGGACCTTCTCGACCGGCACGACGATCTCATGGTCGCTGAAGGTGACCGGCTGGTCGGGGCGGATATAGGTCGCGATCGAGAGCGTCGGATTGTCCGCCAGCTCGTCGAGCACGCCGTTGAAGCTGTCGCGCAAACCATTGAAGGCGGACGGATGCGCGATGCCGAGCAGCGCCTGGAATTGGGTGTCGGCGCTGTAGGCCGAATAGGTGCCGGCGAGCGCGACGATGTTGCGCGTCATCGCCTTCAGGTAATCGGCGGACGGCTTCGAGCCGGTGACGTAGAGGTCACCCCCGGAGGCGAAGGGCACGACCACCGTGCGGCGGTTCTGGTCGGCGCTGTAGACGACAGCGCCCAGCACTGCGGTGATGCCGAACAGCCCGGTGATCGCGAACTTCAGCAGCCGGTTTTCCTCGAAAAGGTTCGAGGACCCCTGCACGAAGCGGTGGATGCCGAAGGAGGCCGGCTTGCCGGTCAGCGGATCACTGTCCGAAGTCTGGCGATGGAAGAGGGACATGGCGCCGCTCACTCGAAAAAGCGGGTCTGCGTCGGACCCGGATAATGGGGGAAGGAAACCAGGCCCCAGCGCCAGGCGAGGTGGGCCAGGAAGCCGCGCGGCTTGGTCCGCTTCCACGGTATGAAAAGGAGAAGGGCGGCGATGAACGCCCAGCCGATCATGCCGCCGACGATGACCGCGACGAAGATCGTCGCCATCACCACGAGAAACTCGTCGGCCCCGAACCAGAGGATCTGGACCGGTCGGTGGAGGTATTGCGGCAGGCGTTCGTCCATCGCCCTTCTCCCCTGCTTCATCACCCCGTGGCGGGGCGGTTTCCCGGCGCCGGGATTGGCGCCGAGGACGGGGGCAGGGTGCCGATCGGCACCCTGCCGATCGGATCAGATCACCATGCCGAAGGTCTGCAGGATGGCGTCGGACTTGATGAGACAGACGGCGGCGACGATGGTCGGGATGCCGACCATGATGTTCGAGAACAGCCGGCTGACCCCGAAGAGGAAGGCTGCGACGCCGGCGACGAAGCCGAGCGGTCCCTTGACGCCCTTGTTCACGACGATGTCGTAGATGTCGTAACCGAGGTCACCGGCCGTCGGCGCGGTGAAGGCATGAGCGACACCCATCGACAGCGCCAGCATGGCGAGCAGGGGAACACCGACATTGGCGACGGGCATGGCGCGGCGCCCGAGTACACGGATCATGAAGTCACTCCTTGTTGTGGAGACCGTCCGGAAGATGCCTGGCCGCGGAGACGAGCCTGTCGTTCCCGGCCGGGCGGCGCGTCGGACAGCCCCCGTTTAGGCCCGCGCCCCCCGGCATTCCGGTCCGTCGGGCGGCAGGCGATGCGTTCTCGCGCGCCATGTCGCCGACGATTCCGCCATGAACCCTCAGGGCTTGCGCCCATGCTCCTGCGCGAGGAACGCCTCGAGTTCGTCCTGTCGGAAGCCGGAGACGATCCGGCCGCCGGCCACGATGGTGGGCGTGCCGCCGATCGCCATCCTTGCCACCGTCGCCTCGTGGGCGGCGAGGTCGGCCTTGCCCTTGTCGCAGGTCAGCAGCGGCTTGGGGGCGGCGCCCTTGTAGATGGCGGCGAAGGCGGCAGCGGGGTCGGGCGAGCACAGGATGTGCTCCGCCTTGGCCGCGGCTTCCGGATGGATGCCCGTGACGAAGAATACGAGCCGCCGGACCGGTTTTCCCTCCGCAGCCTTGGCCGCCCAGAAGCGGTCGAGCGCGCGGCAATAGGGGCAGTCGGGATCGGTGAACTCGATGACGGTCGGCGCCGTTGGTGGCCCGATGGCGAGTGCCTTGGCGGGGTCGATCGCCTTCAGGTGCCGCTGCGCTGCCGCTTCCTGCGCCAGCGCCGTGACGTTGATGCCGTTCTTGTCGTAGACCGCTGCGAACAAGAGGTGTTCGCTCTTCGGTGCGAAATAGACGATGCGACCCCCGGCATTGGCCTGATAGATCGGTCCTTCCACCGGCGATGGGCCGAAATCCTCGAACTGGAGGTTTGTGAAGGTCTGGTGGAGTTGCCTCTGCGCCAGTTCGGCTTCGCGGCTCAATTCGGCAGCGGACGTTGCCGTCGTTGCCTGAGCGTTTCCTGGCGACTGAGCCATCAATCCAGCCGCCAGCGTGAGCATGGCGGCAGCGGCAGAATATACGACCCGGCTCATTGCTCGGTTTCTCCGGCATCAATGGTCTCAACACCGAGCAAATCGGTGTCCACCAGAATCGTGCGGCCGATCGGGATTGTCGGTCGCCTTGGAGGGGGGGCGCGCCGCACGAGCACGAAGCCAGCGCCGTGGGGCCGGACCACCACGTGCGACCGAGTCTCGCTAGAAGACTCGCTCACTGGCTGAGAATGTGGAATCGCATCGGGCGGCATCGGCGCAAGCAGCATCGGGCAATATCCCTTCTGTCCGGCAACAAGCGGTCCGCACCGCCCCCGGAGGTAGTAGAATGTCGATCGTCTATGGGCGGGGCAGTCTTTCGACCCTCGCCGCAGTTCCCTCGCTGGAACAATGGTTCGATGAACGATGGACGATCACGCTGCAACGAGCAGGGCACTGATGTTCCGGTCACGGAACGAGAGATCCGGAACCGGAACGTCAGTTCCGGTGTGCTGGTGAGAAAGGCTGCCAGCGCAGAAGGGTTGCCGCACTGCGATGGTCAAAAAATTGGGAGGACAGTCGTGACAAGCCGAAAATCGAGAACCTACAAGCTGCAATTATCGCCAGCGGGACTCGCTTGCTTTATTCAGTGTCATGCACGTATCGTGACATATTCCACCGAACTCATTCCTTACGGAATGACGTTGCTAACAGCCCTCATTATTTTCTCGAAGCTCGATGCATCTGATCAGTCGGCAACTTACGACGGCGCAGACACCCGTAGACTGTGGGGGCCTAACGTTCACTTCGTCGGGAGTTCGACCGCGCTGCGAGAGTTAGTCGAGGCGATTTGCGTAAGATTGGAGAATGGGGATTTACCGATATGGCAGCCGCGAGTTGCCTTGATCTACGCCGCAGCGCTGCAGGCATGTAGTGAAGCGGACGTCGCCGTACTTGGCGCAGCGTATCAGGCCGCCCGGGAAAGTACCCGATCGAGTCGATGACGTATTCGCTGTCTCCGGTATGATACTTCACCTCCCGCCAGACGATGACTTTCAAAATGGAGGCGAAATACGTTGCTATGCGTTGTGGTGCACAACGCTCCTTTTACCAGCTCGAGGCACAAGGAATCCTGATGAAATGTCAGGAAGGTTCCGGACATGCCCATGCGAGCCCACTACCGTATCGGATTCGCCGAACGGCTTGCTGAGTTGAAGGCGATATCAGGCTGGTGCATCGAAGGCCGGCGCCGGCATCTTAGTGTCGCGCAGGAACGCCTTTCCCAGGATACGGGAATTACCAGTCGGTGGATCCGAGAAATTGAAAGCGGCAATCCAAAATGCACGCTCGACGACCACATTAAATGCCTCGCTGCGCTCGACATTTCGGCGGGCTGCATTGCCATCCCGATGCTTTTCCTCGAACGCGGCGTCCGGTTCCCACGCGAACTGCTCCTGACCGAGGCGGAGGCCATGGGAGACCAGTGCATGGAGGCTGTTTCCGATCAAATTATTGGGCGGTGGCGTCGCACGCTGAAACCTGCCTCGGACGATCAAAACTCACCTCGCTAGGTGACCGTACGACGTTGCTCGGCTCCGCGGCTAACCCTCCCACTTTCAAATTGGAGGCGTTTGATGTGGACCCGTAGAGCATGACGTAACATCATGAGTAGCCGCACAATCCGGTGCGGAAAATCTTGGAGTTTGTCATGGACCGCAAGGAAGACGTGCAGGACAATATCGTCTGCGAACTCGGGGTGGCCAGCGTCGAGACCCAGGGACAAGATCTCGGTATCCCTGAAGATCAGGGTCGAGTGCTCGGTATGGGCATGTCGGACGATTGATCCCGTCATGGGTGGCGTGGTTGCGTCTGAAATAGGCCAAGCACGCCACCGTTCTGCTTCTACGAGCAATGCTCTTGCGTGGCACGTCTCTTATGCAATGGCCGCGAGTCGAGCAATATTTCTGGACGTTAAGTCTGATCGATACTACTCTATTGAGACAGCCAATAATTCGCTGTGGAACTCAGTTCTATCTGGGCGGGTACCCCTGCGGGACGCGCCGGACCTTCAGGCTGTTCTACACGCCCAATCTGCCTTGAACCTTCCTATGGCATCTAATGCCTATGTCGAGGCGGCTTCGTGCTCACCGATCAGCGATAGCCTACTCGAAAAGGGCTTGTCCCGCCGACCGTTCAATCTACGAACCGCAGGCAAGGTTCTTGCGAGCTTTAGTCAGGCGAAGCGCGTTGCGAAACCTGGAGGGCTTTCGGAAACATTGCGGCGTCTCTCCGAAGGACAATCTCAAGCGCGCCGAGAGTGTGATCCTGCGCCAATCGCGCTGGATTTTCATGCGTGTCGCCGGATTATTCCCGTTAAGCCGGTATGCCTAGTCGACTCGCTGGCATTGGCATATTTCCTTTCGGAAGCGCGAGCGCCGTGCGAACTCGTATTTGGCATTCAAGGCGAACCGTTCCGAGCTCATTGCTGGGTGCAATGGGATGGCGTTGTGTTGAACGACTTCGTGCATCGGGTTCGCTCTTTCACTATCGTGCGCCGATGCCCATGAGGCGGTACCTGATCATCATACCATTTTCGGCCCATTCTGCCCATCTCGCCATAGATGCAGAAGTCGAATCGATGATGGTAGTGGATCGTCTGCCTGGTCCGACTGGTGAGATGATCTTTATACGCTCCGCCGACCTACCCTTACGCACTTTTCTGGATGGTCGAACGATTGTCGGCCCTTATTTCGAGAAGGTTGTACCCAACATTGTAGGAGGCGACTTCAGTCTAGAGAGTTCGGGATGGGGAAGCTATGTCGCTGTCTATCCGACCGATGAAGGCGTCTCGGTCTTTCGTGATCCGTCAGGTCAGCTCGACTGTCTGTATATCTGCCGGCCGGAACACCTGATTGTCTGTTCCGATTGGCGGATGGCCCAGAATATAGTAGGGTTTAAAGCCCAGATCGACTGGCAACCCGTCTTGAGGTTGATTGTCCGCCCCGGATTCCATTCTGCGAGAACGGGATTGTGCCACCTCAACGAGATCCTACCGGGAGAGGCCGTGGTCCTGTCGGACAAGGGGTTGCGAACCGAGCTGCGATGGTCACCTGCACACTTTGAGCAGGCGCGCATGAAGCGTGGCCGGGGCGACGCGGGCAACGCTGCCGCGTCCCTGCGGACTGCTATCGAGGAATCCGTCACTAGGACGGTCCAACAATATCGTCGCCCGGTGCTCGAGCTCTCAGGGGGACTCGACTCGTCAATATTAGCCGCAACGCTGGCCGCACAGCAAAAGGATTTCGTTTGCGTAAACTATGTCACTCCATCCGCCGATGGGGATGAGCGAGAGCAAGCAAGATCGGTGGCGGCGAGGTTTGGAGCGCCCCTCATAGAATTGCAACGTGAAGATGAGCGCATTGACTTGCTGCACTCTGCGGCGTCCGACTTGCCACGACCGAGCGCGAGGGCCTTTACTCAGGAGTCCGATCGCCTATCCCTGGAGGTTGCAGCCGAGGTGGGTGGCGATTGTTTCGTCAGCGGGGGCGGCGGGGATAGCGTGTTCTTCTCTTATCCCGGAGTAACGCCGGTGCTCGACATGGCGCGAGCCGGGCATTTCGGACGCGATACCCTATCGACAGCTTTGGATGTTGCCGAGGTGGCGGACCGGACCTTCTGGTGGGTTCTCGGACGAGCCCTGCGCCGCAGGCGCCAAAACTCGCTGCGATGGGACTCCAATTTTTTAAACTCAGATGCCATCGAAATGATTGTTGAGCCTCCGATTCATCCATGGTGCGAAGCCGTCAGTGGAACGTCCGCAGGCCTTCGCGCCCATGTCGAAACCATAGTAGGCATTAGCGGCCATCTTGTCGGCTTTGAGCGGGCTCGCTCGTATCCCTTGCTGTTCCCTTTGATGATGCAACCCGTCATCGAGGAATGCCTGCGTATGCCGAGCTGGCTCTGGGTCCTAGACGGCTACGACCGTTCTCTGGCTCGGCGGGCGTTCGCTGACCTTCTTCCAAGTGCCATCGCCTTTCGCCGGTCCAAGGGCCGGCTCGATCTTTTCGGCCACGCGCTTTACGCCCGGAATCGCGAGAAAATTCGAGATTTGTTGTGCAGCGGGCTGCTTGCACAAGATCACCTCCTCGACGTCGATGAAATTGCCGCTGAACTTCGACTTGAGCGCGCCAGGCCCAATTACCGCTTCTACCGACTTTTGGAACTCGCCGACGTCGAGGCATGGGCGCGATCCATCAAGGCGTCCGAGGCTGACGCTCCAACTTGGCGTCCATGAGCCAGCGCGAGAACCAAGCGATATTTCGATTGTAAAGAGCGAGGCGGTGGGCTGGCTGGGTCTTGATGTGAAACTCGTCAGGGAAAACCCGCACTTCGAGAGGGCGGCCGAGCCGCTGGAACTCAGCTACCGTTTGTAGCGACATGCGGTATTCCCAGTCGGAGAGTTGGAGCAGGATCGGTGTAGTGATCCGATCCGCATTCAGCGCTAGAGATACGGCTTGCCATTGTCCCCGACTGGCCTCGTTGTACGGTTGC
The DNA here is from genome assembly GCF_031453055.1 of Sphingomonas sp. SORGH_AS_0789. Lineage (NCBI taxonomy): Bacteria > Pseudomonadati > Pseudomonadota > Alphaproteobacteria > Sphingomonadales > Sphingomonadaceae > Sphingomonas > Sphingomonas sp. SORGH_AS_0789. Next base: position 4,009,838 of record NZ_JAVIYV010000001.1, on the reverse strand, counting down.
AATCCCCATCTGTTCTGCGCGGCCCATTGGGCTGGACCCGCAAACGCCGTGAACGCCATCGGATCCTTGCAACAGGTGCCCATTGAGGCGGCGGCAAACATGGTGGAGTTGATGAGCGCGAATTGGGTAGTTTCCGCGCCGTCACTCAATCCGGTGAGGCCCACCCGCGCGGGATCGACAATGCCGCGATCGATCAAGAGGCGAACGCCCGTCTCCAGCGACTCCAGCACATCGTGACGGTCCTTCCAGTTTCGCATCGCCTCGCGCATATACTCGTCGTCGGATCGATTGCGGATCAGCGTCTCTCGATCGCGAGGGCGCTCGAAGCTCAGGACAGCGAAACCGCGGTTCGCCAGCGGGAAAATCGGCACCTCGTCGCCGACGCCGCCGCGTTGGAACCCCTTTGCCCAATATTGGACTATTACCAATGGCAACTTGTCGCCAGCCCTGTAGGAGCGGGGAAGGACTAAGTAGCCAAAGGTTGACCCGCCACGTGCGTCGCGCCAAGTCAGGCGTTCGATGCGACCATGGGGTGCGTTCGTGATCTCCGGGTTGGGATCGAAGATTGTTCTGGTCTTGCCGTTCTTGGGATTGATCAGCACGACTTCTCGAGGGTGCGTTGGCAACTCGCGGAGGCACACGAGACGGTCGGTAAGCACGTCGCAGCCTATAAAAAGCGCATCGCTTCTGAGAACACGCCGGGGCGCACGTGCGCCAGGAGTCCACCGATAAAAAGCGATCTCGCCATTGCCGATCCCTTCGCTTCGCATAAAGATCAACTCGCCGTCGGCGAGCCACCAAAGTCCTTTGATATCCCCCGTACACGCGTCGAATCCACACTCTATCTCGCGACCTGCCAGCCGAACGCGCAGGTGCAGCAGCGACATCAGCGCGTCGGGCTCGAGCAAGTCCACCCAAGCAAGGTGGTGACCGGAAGCTGCTGCCATTCTGGCGCCTACCGGTGCACCCGCGCCACGATGGGTGCGATCAGCCTCGCTCGCGGCGCTTGAGACGCCATCGCTCAGACGAAGCGTCGTCCAGACAAAGGGGACGCTGGAAGAAGGTAGCGGTTTTGCGGAACCCAATGCAGGAAAGCGGGCGTCGTAGAGATAGCCCTTTCTTCCCTCCTCTTCGATTGCATTATGCGCCGGGATAAGGCCTGGCCGGGTTCGATAAAGGATCGATTGGCCATCAGCCGACCAATTTGGATGGTCCACATCGGTGGCAGACCATGTAAGTTGACGGGCTTTGCGGCCGTCCAGGAATGCCTGCCAGAGCTGCGTTACGCCGTTAAAGCGCTTGAGGAACGCTATGGATTGGCCATCGGGGGCCCATTTCGGTTCTACAGTCACCTGCGCGCCTGTCGGGAAATCCCCCATTCCAAGGTAATTGCCCCGGATCGTGATGAGGTCGCCTCCGGTATCGACGACCTGGGGTATCGCGCCTCGAGAAAGCGGCAAGACGACGAGGGCGAAGCAGTAGCTATTGCTCGCAGGATCGGCGCGCTGCAGGACGAACGTGACCTTTGATCGGTCGGGCGACAAGGCCAGCGGACGTGATCCTGCTGGAAAATCGCGTACTGTGCCGATGTCGCGGATCTTCGCCAGCGCCAACGCATCGACTTCGCGGCGAGGGACAATATTCGCAGGCAGGATGTTACTGCAGGAATCGCGACTACCCGCTGGTGGCGAAGCGAGGGATGCGTGGACCGCACCGGGACCGACCGCATCGGCCTCCAGTTCCACAAGCGGCAGCACCACCCCGGCAAAGGGAAAGACCCACTTGAGCAGCCTCGCCATCCGAGGTCACCAGCCCTTACGGATCGTGAGGCTGACGAACCGGCCGATAGCGGAGTAATTGGTGGAATCATAGTTCACTACCGACGTCGACGTGTTCCTGAGATATGGTGGCCGCTCGTTGGCGACGTTCCGTATGACCAGCGCCATACCCAGGTCGCGCATCAGTCCATCCTGGGTGCTGAAGTCATACATTAGCGTCATATCGATCGTCGCCATCGACGCGCCGTTACGTACGGAAGCCGATCGTGTGTCACGGACACCGCCGAAATAGTTAACAAACGGCGAAAAAGTGAATGCGCCCTCTTCAAGCGTGAACCCGACCCGCGTTCGGAATGTCGGTGGATTGAAGGCTGTTCCAGCAAGATCGTAGTAGGTAGACAACTCGCTGTTCTTCTGGCGACTTTCGATCCGGCTGGCCTGTCCGATCAGGGTCACGCTCGATCGACCGATGTCGGCCTGATAGCTGGCGTAGATATCAATGCCGCTGAAGCGCTGTACTGCCGCGTTCGTGTAATAGTCGTTCACAATCGCGACGACGTTGGCCGGATTGTAAGTGCGGCCGGTGTAATTGATGAAATTCATCGTTCCCGCGCGGTCGATCACCGCCTGCTGTTGGGCAGGGGTGGGATTGAAGGAGAGGAACTCGGCATAAGCTGGGGTTCCGAACGCGGAGAAAAGATTGCCTACAGCCTCGACAACTCGATCCCTGTAGCGCACGTTGAAGTAGGAGATATCCGCGATCAGGCCCGGAGCGAAGATCGGCCTGAACGACATAGTGGTCGACCAGCTTGTCGCTCGCTCTGGTCGGAGTTCCGGATTACCGCCGAAACCTACGAGAGCCGTGGCTTGCGAGGGAACACCTGTCGCGCCGAGCGAGGCTGCGGGAAACAGTAGGGCAAAAGCCGGCGAATTTTGTTGCAGAAGGGTAGGAGCCTTGAACGATCGGCCCCATGATCCTTTCAGTTCAAGCCCAGGAACAGGCGCGTATATGATCCCGAACTTGGGTGTCGTTATCCCACCGAACGTCGAGTAGTTCTCATGTCGTACGGCTCCGGTGAGGCTCAAATGATCGACAAGCGCGACATGCTGTGAAGGTGCAACTACGGGAACAAACAGTTCGCCGAAAGCGAAGCTACTGCCTTGTCGACCCATGACACGCGTTGCAGAGGTGAGCGACCGTTGGTCAAATATGTTTTCGCGATAGCCAACACCCGTCGCCAGTCGTACCGCGCCACCGGGTAGATCGAGTACCGTGGCACCGACGTCGAGTTCAGCGCTTTTGACCGCGTTGCAATAGCAGTTGCGCGTACGTGATCGCTGAACACCTGCCCGCGTGAACGAAGGCTGATCCAGGATGACGTCGTCCTTCCCGTACGTTCCGCTGAGCGTCATCGACCATCGTGCCGGAAAGTTGACGCTAAGAGCTGGCGAAATCACCCAATTCTCCGCAGCGCGATCGGTGTGGTTGATCGACGAGGTGAGGGTCTGAACGGAGTACGACCATCGGCGGTTGTACAACCCGTCGATCGAAAGTCGAACCCCCTCAGACAGTTGCTGATGGGCACTCGCAACGGCGCTATGGCGCTTGAGCGAAGGGAGAATGGTCTGCGGTGACAGGACGTAGCCGGTATACTCGCGCTGACTAGCCTCTATGGCGGTATCGCGTTCGAAGTCATAGGTCGCGATAATGCCACCTGAAACCCACCTGGCCCCCGCAACCAAATTATACTGTTGCTGGAAGTTACCTCCATCAGTCGCCGCTCCAAGTCGGGCGCTGGTCGCGATGCCATCATAATCCGGCTTAAGAATGATGTTGGCGACACCGGCAACAGCATCCGATCCATAGATGGCGGAGGCGCCGTCGGCCACGATCTCAATGCGCTCTACGGCTGCAAGAGGAATCGACGAAACATCAACGGCTTGGCTGAAAGACCCGTAGGATAGTCTCCGACCATTGAGCAGGGTGAGGGTCGCATCTGGTCCGAGTCCTCGAAGGTTGATGGATGAGCCGCCCGTCGCGTTGGCATTGTTCACATTGCTGCTGGAGGCCCCGGAGGCGACGCCGGGGTTCTGACCGCCACTAAAATTCTGCGGAATGCTGCGAACCACATCGCCAAGATCGGTCTGCCCAGCCTGACGCATCTGCCCCTGAGATATAGTGATGACGGGTGCCGCCACAGCAGCGCCAGCGATGCGGGAACCGGTCACCACGATGTCAGCTCGGTCACGGTTTGAAGGCGCGCTTTCGCCGGTGCTCTTGCGGCGGCGGATGAGAACGACGTCAGGGCGGAATTGCGGTTCTAGGTTGGAACCCGCCAGTAGAGCCTCGATCGCTTCATCCGCAGTCGCAGCGCGCGCCAATGCCGGTGCTCGATGTCCACGGACCAAATCCATGGGGAAGATGACCTCTCTGCCGGATGTGCGGCTTATCGCCACGAGTGCGTCCGCCAAATCCTGCTCGGGCAGATTGAACTTGTAGACCGGCCGGTTCTGGGCCTGCGCCTCGCCTGAGCCAATGACGAGCGCAGCTGCGCTTGCTGTCCAAGCCAGGGTTCGGATCGATAGAAATGCCATGCAACGCCCCCTTAGGTGCCGGTACGGCGCCTTCGGGAGCGTTGATGCGAGTTAGTCGAAGTTCACGGGGTGCGCTGGAGAATTTATCTGCGTCGGTCGCGAAGGATGATCCGTCCAGCTAATGACCGGTCGATCGCGAGATCGAACATGCTGCTCAGCCATTCGGCCGTTGCTGTGGGTTCGCGCGGGCGGAAGCTTCCGCCCAGTTGTACGCCGCGGACCGAAACGTCATCCACAACGAGTTGCGGATCGTGGGGATGGGACGCATTGACCGTGTCCACCAATTCGCCGACCGTCCTAGGGACTACTCCGTCAGGGGTTGCCACTGGCGATGGCGAATCGATCGGGGCTGATGCAGCAGGCCCACTCGTTTTCTCCCGGAAGACGATGGTTTCGCCCGGCTTGAGGCGGCGTACGGCCGAGCGATCCTCATTGCGTCCGGCATCATCGGCATCGGCTGCCGTCGGCACAACATCGACCGCGCCCCGGATCAGCTTCACTTCGACCCGTCGATTTCCCAACCTAACGTCGAAGATGGTACCGCGGGCTGTCACGCTACCCCCGCCGGCCAGCACGACAAAGGGCCGTGGCTCGTGGGCCACTTCGAAGCGGGCGCCACCCTGCTGGAGTGCCAATGTCCGACGTGTCCGATCGAACCGGAGCGCGAGCCGGCTTTCGGCTGCCAGAAACACGATGGAACCGTCCTCCAGAGCATATCGGCGAGCATGGGTGTCGGTGCTGAGGATGCGGTCTACCGTCCGGTCGACAGACTGGACAGCGGGTAGATCCGGTTGACCGTTCGGCGTTGCCCCTGGGGTCAGCATGATAGCCGCGACCCCGACGATGCCAATCGTCCCGGCTGCAATCAGACTGCGCACGGCCAGCCGACGGCGGCGGGTTACGTATGCGCGAGGCATATCGCTCGTCTCGGCCGCTTGTGACCGAACCCGTTCGCCCGGCCGTGCGGATGAACCGGCGATCAGATAGATTTCCTCCATCTGGTTGTAGGCTTCGAGATTGCGTGGGTCGGCGCGCAGCCATCGATCGAAATCGTCACGGCTCGCGTCCGCGTCGGGACCGTGCATGCGTGCGCACCACGCGGACGCCTCGCGCTCACGACGATCCTTCGCTTCGGCGCTGAAATCCTCGGTCATTGCGCGTCCATCATCCGTCGGATGCGAAGCAGTGCCTCGCCGACATGCCATTCCACCGTTCGCGCACTGATACCCAGACGATCGGCGATCTCCTTATAGCTGAGCTCCTCTTCACGATGAAGCCGAAACACCTCGGCCGTCCGGGGCGGCAGTTTGCTCAGCGCCAACCGATATGCTGCGATCAAGTCGCTGGCCTCCATGTCGCAATGCTGGCTTGGCTCCACGGCGATCTCGAACTCGGCCACGAAATCGTGTGCAGGGGGCGCGCCTTTCGCTGCTTGCCTCCGGCTGCGTTCGAACAGAAGGTTTCTGGCGATGCTGTGGAGGTAGCCGGCGGGATTGCCCACCGCCCCGGATCGCAGTCGCCCCACAAGCCGTAGGAACGATTCCTGCACAAGATCGACAGGATCGTCAGTCCCGCGCGCCCGACTGCGAAAGTAGCGATTGAGCCTGGGCGCTTCTGCGCGGAAGACGGCTTCGATCGTGGGATCATCACCATGCTCTTCGCGGCGGTCGGCGGGCGGTAGTCGGCGACGCTCCCATGTCATCGGCGCGGCGTCGGGCATTCGGCACCCGGCGTTGGTCTGCGGCGAGTTGTCTTTGGAGTGTCCGCCCCGCCGGCCCGAGCGGGGCGCAAGTATCGCTTCGCGTGAACGCGCGCATTCTCGATATGGCTTGCCACAAGCGCGCTGTTCGCCCCGATTTGCTCGATTGTTTGAAGAGCCGCGTCCAGGTGAAGGAGCGCTTTGACCCACAGAAAATGGGTCGCGCGATCGAGTTGCTGCTTATCGGTTTGAGCAACAGCGCGCGGCAACGTAGCGCCGTTGCGTTGGGCTCTGCTTTCAAGTTCGGGATATGCCGTCATCGGGTGCGACACCTCGCAAGTCCCACGGATACAGGGAGGGCGGGCCCGGGACACAAGCGCCAAAACTCCCGCGTGCGAGACGCGGGAGCCGGGGCTGGTAACATGCAAGAGCACATGCGCCTGCGCTTTTAGCCGCAAGCGACCTGGACATATGCGCAGGCACCCCGGCGGAAAGCTCCACCGAGTCCTGTGCTCTTGCGGGGTTACCAGCCCCGGCGCCGCGCGGATCACGACGCCCAGTCGGGGTAGCATGCTGACGGGCGGCAGCCAAGTTTCGGCATCGTGACAGGCCGATCTAGGGCAAGGGGTCTTGACTTGTCGCAACGATTGACGACATTTGTCGTTGACGAAACGACAGGTGGCGTATGATGCATGACGGCGAGGCGACGATCGCGCGCGTGGCGGATCTGCTGGGTGGGCTGACGACCTTCAAGCGTCCGCTGATGTCTGCGCTCGACGCGCATGAGGTCATTCTGTCGGGCTTTCCCGGGAACGCGCTCGTCCACCTCGCGACCAACGTGGCAATGATCCAGCGTCCGGAATCCTTCGAGAAGGCGACGGGGATCAGCCTGCGGACGTTCCAGCGTCGGAAGAAGGAAGCCGTCCCCAAACGGCTCAGCCAGGAACAGAGCGGTCGCGCGTGGAAGTTTGCCGAAATCGTCGGCAAGGCCACGGAAATCCTCGGATCGCAGGAAGAGGCGGAGCGGTTTCTCGAGACGCCAGCGATCGCGCTGGATCAGCGCCGACCCATCGACCTGCTCTCGACGCCGGCGGGGGTCGAACTCGTTGAGGATCATCTCGAACGGATGCGGTACGGCGTCTACGCATGACGCCGCTACCTCCTCCGCTCGGCAGCGGAGCGGTTCACGGCTGGCGGCTCGATCATGCGAGCTTTGCCGGTACATGGGATAGCGGGGAGGGAGCCTTCCGTGTCGGCGGGCGCTGGAACAGCAAGGGCGTGCGTGCGGTCTATTGTGCCCTCGATCCGTCGACCGCGATCCTGGAAGTTGCCGTGCACAAGACCTTCCGCGTTCTCGACACGGTGCCGCATGTCCTGACCGCTTTCGAGGTGATCGAGCCGACCGCTATTCATGTCGTGCAACCCGGTGACATACCCAATCCGCACTGGCTGCGACCGGGTATTCCCGGTGCCGGGCAGCAGGGGTTCGGAGACGATCTGCTCGAGCGTCACGCTTTCGTTGTGCTGCCAAGTGCTGTGTCCAGCCATAGTTGGAACCTGCTGTTCGACCCGGTACGCGGTCGCGGTGCGTACCGGCTCGTTGCGCAGGAGCCCTTTGCCCTCGATACGCGACTTCACCCTCCGGGGGCCTAGATGTTTGATCCCGGCATTTGATGGTGCGTCATCGTGGTGAGCCTAGAAGGATGCATCATGGGACAGATTTCACACGGCAGCGCCCACACGACATAGGCAGCTCCCCAGCCTTGGCCGAGGCAGGCAAGCGATGCAGCTTAGTTAAGAGGGCGTAAGAGTGTTGGCCAAGCGCCACGCCATCAACCAAAAGACGGTGGCGAAGGGGAAGAAGCCTACGGCAGTCAAGCACTTGCCGACCGGCCCGAAGGATCCGCACTCGATGGTTCTGAGCATCAGGAAGAGGCGGTCATAGTCGTCTTTCGCCGTACACGCTGTTGCCGATGAATGACTGCCTGTACGCATGCGGCTGGCGATGATCCCGCATCCGACGCGCTCGTGATCGAATCTGCACATGCACGATCCGGGAGATAAGGCGCCAGTCGTCCACTCACCGAGCACCGGGCTAGTTTTTGGGCAGTTGCAACTCGATCGCCGCCCAAATTTCATCCGGCAAACAGAACAGCGCCATGCCTCACTCCAACCGATCCACGCGCCAATGGATCAGGGAAACCGTTACCTTTCAAGGTGCTGATCGTGTTTGCGCCCTAGGTTATTGTATTATTGGTGTAATATTTGGCTTGCCTGTTGTTTGTCTGCATCGGAAAATACATCTCAATTTGGAGGTAATAATATTATTGCCATTCTGTAAATTACATATACGGTTTACCATGGTTATTGGGGGAGGGTGCTTGATGGGAACGTCTGGTGAATTCGAATTTCGGCCGCTCTCTAACACAACAGAGATTGCAAAAAGCGAAATTCTGTCGTTCGATAGCGCAAACGCCGATCCTCTCGGCCCGTTATCACCCCTCCTTGGTTCCTGGGAAGGAACGGGATTTAATACGATCTGGCGCCCCCTGTTCGATCCGGATCAACCCGATCAAAAGCATTTTCTGGAACTGAATCTCACCGTCGAAAGCATTGCTTTCTCAAAGATAAATGGGCCGATTCCCAATCGCGGACTATTGCAGCAAGACCTGCTCATGGCCGGACTGCATTATCTGCAACAGGTGAACGACAACCACGGCAATGGCCTGCATCTCGAACCGGGGGTGTGGCTGACTGTGCCCGCAACGACCGAACCATCGGTGCCGCTATCGGTGGTGCGGATGGGGTCGATCCCGCACGGCACCACGATCCTGGCGCAAGGTCTGGTGACCAGCGAATCCCGCGCGCCACAATTCGCGGTGGCCGACATCACGCCCTTCGTGATCGGCGACCCGACGCAGAAACTGGTCTTCCCGGAAACAAACCTGTCCATCCCGACCGAATTCCGGTCCGAACCGTCGCTGATCGCGGGTGTAACCCAGGCGATGGTGGACGATCCCAACAGCGTGTTGCAGGCGGCGCTGGCCGGGCAGGACGTGGTATCAACGACCAATTTGATCCTGACTACCGGACCGACGCCGATCATCGGTGGCGGGACGGCCAATACCGCCTTCCTGCAGGGCGATGCCGCTGGCCCCAATGCCGACGCCGTCAGCATGGAAGCAATTTTCTGGATCGAGCAGGTCCGGCAGTCCGACGGATCGATCGTCCTGCAACTCCAATATACGCAAACGGTGCTGCTCGATTTCAACGGCCTGAGCTGGCCGCACGTCTCGGTAGCGACGTTGCGGCAGGTCGCACCTGCCGCCTGAGGACCAGCACGGACGGGGAGCCAGCGGCTGTCGCGGCGCATCGCACGGGGGAAGAGACATGATCGATTTGGATGTGGCCGTCGTTGGCGGAGGCGTTTCGGGTGCGTACAGCGCCTGGCGATTGCAGCAGGATCGCGGCGCGGCGCAGGCGATCGGGTTGTTTGAATATTCCGACCGAATTGGCGGTCGCCTCTATTCGGTGACGATGCCGGGCCTGCCCAATGTCGTGGCCGAACTGGGCGGGATGCGCTACATTCCCAGCCAGCATGTGATGGTCGCCGACCTGGTCAAGCATTTGAAGCTGAAGACCAAGGATTTTCCGATGGGCGCGCCGGCACCGGTCGGGTCGGGATGCAACCTCTTCTATCTGCGTGGCCGGCACCTGCGGATGCACGACCTGTCCGACCCGGACAAGGTGCCCTATAACCTGGCCTGGTCGGAACGCGGGCTGGGTCCGACCAACCTGCAGGTGCAGGTGATGAACAACCTGTATCCCGGCTTTGCCGACCTGTCGCTCTGTGACCAGATGAAGGTCGAGGTGTTCGGCAAGCCGATGTGGAAATACGGCTTCTGGGACCTAATGTTCAAGGTCCTGTCGAACGAAGGCTATCAGTTCATGCGCGACGCCGGCGGCTATGAAGCCAATGTCGCCAATGCCTGCGCCGTGACCCAGTTGCCAGCCACCGAATATAGCGACGACACGCAATTCCTGACGCTGGCCGAGGGGTACGACCAGTTGCCGATCACGCTGGCCCGGCAGTTCAACGAGACGCTGCCCGGCTGCATCGCGCAGGGCAAGCGGCTGCACATGAATCATCGCCTGGCCGAAATCATCATCGGCGAGGGCGATTGGCCCTATACACTGGTGTTCCACCGCACCGAGACCGATACGGACAAGCAGACGCGCGACCTGCCCGATCGCGATCCGGTGACCGTGCGTTGCCGTAAGCTGATCCTGGCCATGCCGCGCCGCAGCCTGGAACTGGTCAAAAGCCGTTTCTTCGACGATCCCTGGCTGCGCAAGAACATCCCGTCCGTGCTGATCCAGAGCGCATTCAAGCTGCTGCTGGCCTATGAAGCGCCGTGGTGGCGGTCCCTGGGGTTGGTCGCGGGCCGGTCGGTCACCGACCTGCCGGTCCGCCAGATCTACTATTTCGGCACCGAAGGCGCGCAGGAAGACGGCGAGCCTTCCCTCAATTCGCTGCTGATGGCGAGCTACAACGACATGTCGACCGTGCCCTTCTGGAAGGGGCTGGAACGCGGCAAGGCGTATAAGGGCTATGCCCCGTCCGGATTGAGCGGGGAGGCGGCGGTGCCGCCGCTGACCGGGTTCCGCGCCACCGCCGATATGGTGGATGTCGCCAACCGCCAGATCGCCCAGGTCCACGCGCTGCCCCAGGTGCCCGAACCCTATGCCGCCATCTATCATACGTGGAATGAGGATCCCTATGGCGGCGGCTGGCACGAGTGGAAGGCCAATTACCGTCTCGACCAGATCACGTGCCAGATGCGCAAGCCCGTGGCCGAACATGACATCCACATCGTCGGCGAAGCCTATTCGCTGGGACAGGGCTGGGTCGAGGGGGCGTTGACGACGGCGGAATCGACGCTGCAGGACTTTTTTGGGATGAAGCGGCCGCGCTGGCTCGATCCCAATTATGCCCTGATGCCCAATCCCTGCCCACCCGGCGACCCTTGCGTCGGCTGTGGCGACCTGGAGGGCGGCATCCCCTCGTTCACGACCGCCGCGACGCTGGCAGCGATTACCCCCAACTGCCGCCGTGCCGTACAGGAGGGTTAAGATGGACGTTGCCCATTACCTGCTCCAGCGGCTGCGCGAGATCGGCCTGACCCATCTCTTTGCGGTGCCCGGCGACTATGCCTCCGCCTTCCTGACCGCGCTGGACGATCCCGGATCGGGCATCGTGCGCGTATCGACGATCAACGAACTGGGGGCCGGCTATGCGGCCGATGGCTATGCCCGGTTCCGCGGGGTCGGCGCGGCCTGCCTGCAATATGGCGTCGGCTCGTTCAGCGCGCTCAATTGTATCGCCGGGTCGTTCGTCGAGCGCGTGCCGGTCGCGTTGATCTCGGCCAGTCCGGCGAATGGCGACCGGTTGCGCGAACGGCAGCGCCAGATCCTGTTCCATCATTCCACCGGCGCGCTCGACGCCGATCGTGCGATCTTCGCCAAGGTGACCGTCGCGTCCGAAATCGTGTGCGACCCCGATACCGCGCCTGCGCAGATCGATGCGGCGCTGGTCGCGATGCTCACCCATCGCCGGCCGGTCTATATCGAGGTGACGCAGGATTGCTGGACCGCGCCGTGCGCCGCGCCGCAGGGCCAGCTGCAGCCGGTGATCGCGACCAGCGATGCCGATACGCTGGCGAAGATAGTCGAGGCCGCCTGGAACCGGATCACCACGGCGCATGATCCGGTGCTGTGGTTCGGCGTCGAAATCCAGCGTTTTGGCCTGCAAGACCGGGCGCAACGCCTGATCGATGCCAGTGGATTGCCCTTTACCACCACCAGCCTGGGCAAGACCACGCTGGACGAGGCGCAGCCGCGATTCATCGGCACCTTTGCCGGACCGGCCTCGCCCGCCCTGACGCGGGAGGTGATGGCCAAATGCGACTGTCCGATCGCGCTGGGCGCGATCATCACTGACGATTATCTGGCGATCATGGCGGCGCGCTATGCCGACATGATCGCGGTCGACGTGGAGCGGGCGCGGGTCGGGATCGACTATTTCCCGCGCATCGCGCTGGCCGACCTGCTGGAGGCGCTGACCACGCGCTTCCAGGCCGATCCGCGCTATCCCTTGCCGCTGGCCGGCCCGTGCGCACCGGATCGCGATCCCGCCCCCGCGTCCGACCTCGCATTGACCTATGAGGGCGTCTACCGGATCCTGGCGGACTATCTGGCGATGGGCGAGCGGAGGCGTGAGATCGTGCTGGTGTTGGGCGAAAGCACGTCGCTCTACGTCCTGGGGAACATGATGGGTCTGCCCCGCGACGCCTTTGTCGCGCAGGCCGCCTGGGGATCACTGGGACATGAGACGGGTGCCGCGCTCGGCATCGCGCTGGGATCGGGGCGGCGGCCCTGGGTGGTTGCCGGCGATGGCGGCTTCATGATGATCTGCCAGGAATTGTCCAGCCTGGTCCGCGCCGGCGTCGATGCGACCGTCTTCGTGATGAGCAACCGGGGCTATGCGATCGAGCAGGCATTCGTCGACATCACCGCGTTCGAGCCGGGCGGGAATTTCGCTGCGTTCGATGAACTGCCGCGATGGGATTACCCGTCGCTGGCCCAGGCCTTCGGCGCGCAGGGCCTGCGCGCGGAGACGGTCGGGGTGTTGCAGGCGCTGCTGCCGACGCTGTCCGCGCCGGGCAGCGGCACGACCCTGGTCGAGCTGGTCATCCCGCCGCACGACCTGCCGCCGCAATTACGGCGGCTGGCGCAAAGCCCCAGTTCCATTGCCAAGTACAAGGCACCCGACTGACGGCACGAACCCCGGGAGGGGCCCGGGAGGGGGAAGCGGAACGGTCACGGGGCGGCGATGAACACGCCCCAGTCGATCCAGCGTTCGCGACGTCCCCCCGGTTCGGACCAACTCCGCTGGATCACGGCCGGTTCGACGCCGAACGCCATCGCGGTCATGGCGATCGCCTCGGATACGGACGCACCGGTCGCCATCGCCTGCAGAAAGCGATAGTGTACCGGGTCCAGCGGGATGGTGCGCACGACATAATCGGTGCGGATCAGCGCGACCTGGCAGGCGGCCGGGAACGGCATCGCCGGCTGCTCCCCCCGCCGCACGGCATGATAGTAATCGGCGACTGGAAAGCCATGGTCACCCAGCGCGAAGGCCGGCTGGAGGCGTAACGCCTCGTCCGGCGTGTCGATGGCCGCGAAGCTTTTCCCTTCATGCCCCGAGGCGTCGTACATCGCGAAGACCGCATATTCGAAGCGGGCGAGCGCGATCATGAAGTCGATCCATGCCTCGCGTGCGGCCGCGTCCGGCCGGTTCGCCTCCAGCCATTCCGGAAAGCGGCGCCCCAGATCGTACAGCGTATGCCTTACCGGTGGGTGATCGCCGATATAGGCGGCGACGAAATCGTCGAACAATGCTCCGCCCAGCGCGTGGCACAGGGCCGGGAACTGCTCACGCATACAGCCCGTGAGACGCGCGACATAGCCGCGCTGGTAGATGGCCAGCCCGGCCGCGGCACCCAGCCGCCCGTCATCGGCGAACAGCGCCCGCACCGCGGCGGGGTCGGCGTCAGGGCGGATCAGCGCATCGTGCATCCGGCGTTGCGCAAGGGCAAGCGGTGGGCTCCAATGGTCCGGGTGCGTGGTCATGCTGCGTGGGCCACCCCATCTTCGGCCACGCGCGGGACAAGGAAGCCGATCGGGTTGGACACGCCAGTCCCCGCTGCCGGATCTGTTAGTGAGTCCAACGACGCTGACCCATCCATCGCCGACATCCCATCGGGGCCGTCGATCGATGCGGTCATATAGCGCCTGGCCTTGTGGATCTCGGCCAGGCAAGTCTCGAAATCGGGGATGCGGTCATCCCATTCCAGCAGCGTCGCCGCGCCGCCCGTCCACGCCCAGGCACGGCGGAACAGCGCCCAGACCTCGGGCCGCACCGGCCGATCATGGGTGTCGATCAGATGGCTGCCCAGATCCTGATGCCCGGCCAGATGCATCTGCACGACGCGATCGCATGGAAAGGCATCGATATAGGCCTCGGGATCGGTGCCGGCGTTGAAGCAGGTGACATAGACATTGTTGACGTCGAGCAGCAGGCCGCATCCGGTCTGGTCCGCCAGCGCGCGCAGGAAGGCGGGTTCGTCCAGGGTCGCACCGTCGAAGCGAACATAGCTGCTGGGGTTTTCCAGGATCAGAGGACGTTCCAGCACGTCCTGCACCACCGCCACGCGAGCGGCGACATGGGCCAGGCTCTCCTCGGTCAGCGGCATCGGCAACAGGTCGTGCGAATTGCGCCCAGCGACGCCGGTCCAGCAAAGGTGGTCACTGACCCAGACCGGATGCACCTCGTCGGCCAGCCGCTTCAGCGTGGCGAGATAGGCGCGGTCGAGCGGATCGCTGCTGCCGATCGACAGCGACACGCCGTGCAGCGCCAGCGGATGACGTTCGGCGATGGCGCGGATCGTCGCCCGCGCCCGCCCTCCGGAATCCATGAAGTTCTCGGAGATCGCCTCAAACCACAGGTCGCGCGGCTGGCCGGCGAGGATCGCCTCGAAATGCTGGCCGCGCAGGCCCAGGCCCAGACCCAGTCCACGCTGCCGCAGCGCGGCCACCCCATGATCAGCTACAGCCACCGGCACCGCTCAATCCGCTCGCGCCGCAAGCGGTCATGTTGACCCGATCCACATTGTCGGCGGAGATCCACAGGTAGGATGGGCCGGTACTAGCGAACGCGGCCGGGGGTGGCCCAGGCACCGTCGGGATCACTTGGTCCGGCGTCACCAGGCCCTGGGCCTGCTGCTCGAGCAGGGCCGCGCGGGTTTGCTGCCAGTTTGCCTCGAACACCGCGCGAGCGCGCAGCCACACGCTTTTTCCCTGATTAGGACCGTTGGTACTGAAGCGTTCGGCGTTGATCGGGGTCGCGCACGAACCGAGGGAACGGCACTCATTGGCGCCGGGCTTGTTCATCTCCTCGCCCGTGCCGTACAGGCCGCAGCCGCCCTGTCCCGCGCACTGGTTCTGGACATGGCAGGTATGATCGACAGCAGTCGCGCAATAGCCCTGTCCCGCGCACTGGTTGACGTTGCCATGCGGCGCGCCTTCCAGGCCGAAGCGGTCCGCGCCCTTGCAGCTATTCAGGCCCATGCATGCATGTAGCGGCAGGCCCGCTGGCTGGGCTCCAATCGCCTTCGGGAAGGGCGGCTCGCCGGCATAGGGATAGGGGCTGGGAACCGGCACTCCGGGCGCAGGGGTTGTCGCAGGGGGTGGCGTTACCGCACCGTCAGACGTGGAGCTCGAATCGTCCGGCCGCGGTGCTTCAGCAATCCAATAGGGACGGACATCGGGCAACCGCATCGACGAACCCTTCGAACCATCGCCGATCGCGAGAGTGATGTAGTCGATGACGCTCTGCAGCGTATGGCACAGATCTTGATCAGGCCCGGAGGCCGATGGGGGCCGCAGGGCGACGAGGCTATCTACGTCCCTCCTGACCTTGTCGCAGCGCATACTGTTCATCAGCTCGCTGGCGGCCTGCCTGGCGGCGTTGCCGAAGCGGGTGAGACCGGCGAAAGAGTCCGCCTGCGTGCCCAGCGACACATTCTCGAAGGTCGGGGCCATCATCGTGCCGGCATGGATGCCTGTTGGGATCGGCAGTCGCCGAATCGTCTGGATATATTTGTCCATCACCCAAATCATCGAGCGATGCAGACCTTCGTTGAAGAAGAGTTTCTGCTTGTCGGGCGGAACCAGGTAGATCGTCTCGATCATCACCAGCATATACTGGAAGCAGGCACTGCAGAAATTGGCGATGTCGCTGTAAAGCTCCGGGTAATCGGCCGCGACCGGGTTATCGGCAAAGTCGACCAGTACGCCCGCGTCGATCAATTGTTTCTGAGTGACGGAAGGCTGGATCACCGCAGCCGGGGCAGGGGGCTGCTTGGCGCGCTCTTCGACAGTGCCGGCATAATCGGCGAACTGGGCCTGCAGGCGCAGGAACTTCACGTAATGCGACTGCTCCATCCCTGAGCTGTCGTCGTCTGAGCCAGGACCGACATTGGCGATTGGCGTCCCCTCTCCCTGGTCGCAGATCGTGTCGATCGCATCCAGCGCGTCCTGGACCGATGCGATAGTGACGAGAGGCGCGGCACCGACATAGCTATCTTCAGCATCCGGAAAGACCGTGGCTGGAACCGCACCCTGGACGCCATCGCTCCAACCAGGCGTCGGGGCGGGCGGCGCGGGCAACCAGGGGTTGAAAGCTGCCTTCGGATAGGCGGTGTCGATGTTATTGGGAGAGTAATTATACGGCTGAATCGCGGACGCCGCCCGCCCCTGACGGAAATCGCTATCCTGCACGAACTTCGACGACAGCAAACATCGAATGTAGGAATAGAATTGCCCGATCGTGTCCCAGTTGTCATCCTTGGGTAGCGTATTCCATTGCTCGGGATATTCGATCTGTAGGAAATGCCAGAGCTGCTCGAAGCCGAGTTTGGCGAGCGGGATCTGTACCTGCTTCTGGCCATCGGGTCCGGCCGGTCCAGTTGGATTGTGATAGGGCAACGCGGTGGGATATTGGCTCGGTGCCTGACGATAGATCCGCGGGCGCTCACCCATGGCGAACAGGATATTTGCGGTCAGCGACAGATGGAGCATCTCCTCCACCGCCACGCTCATGATTATACCGCCCGCCATGTTGGCATAGATTTGCGTGTCGTTGAGCGACTCACCACTCCGCTGATCACGTACCAGCGAGTAATATGTGAAGAGATAGATCGGGATGGTCGCAAGTTCGATGGTGAGCGCGGTCTGGAGATCCGCCTTCAACCGAGAAATAACCGCGTCGCGATTCGAGGTTAGGTTAATGGCTTCTACAAGAACCTTCTCGGCAGGCGTCAGAGGTGTCGCTGGTTCATCCATGGCATAATCCCCCATCCACTGGCTGCTAAATTCCATCCATATCGGATCAATCCAACGTAGAATCGCTGTGTTTGCTTATCTCTACATCATAGCGTCGGGTTATGACAGGAAAAATAGGATCATGCGCAGCGCAAAATGCCGAAGGTATTGTTAGATGGGGGAATTGTAGTCTAGCTGTCGCGATATATGGGGCGATATTTGGTCTTGCTATCGGGTCAGTCTGATTGATGATATGCCAATCTGGCTTTGACCTCCGAATCCAAGTGGTGCATTCACGGGCGTCGACCTGCTGAGTATTTCGAGATAATAGTAGACTTAGGTGGCCGTGATGGCTGATGCGTGTCCGCCCTTGATAATGTCGTTCGTAGAGACTGCTAAATGCTCGAGTTTGGTGTCCTGACCGATCCACTTCAGCTGATTGTTGGGCCACGGAAGGTCGCGTTTGGGGAGTCGACGCTCGTCGTAGTTAAAGTCTAGTGAAAGACAAGCTGCAAACTACCCGCGCGATCCATGTGATCAGCCAGTAGGGTGTGCCCTTGGTGGGCCTCACTAACATGATATAAACTGGGGATTTTTTGCCACGGAGATATTGAGTGTTGTGGTTCGGTCTAGAAATGCTTGACGCTTGGCTCGTAGTAGATAACATTCCTCTTGGTGCGGTCGTACGCCGACGTATTGCGTCAAGCAGAGAGGGGCGTACGCATTGAACCGCCCCGGGTTTGTCGGAGGCTCCAACTCCTGAGAAGGTGGAGCCTGTATGAGCAAGACGACGAACAAGTTTGCGCCTGAGGTCCGCGAGCGAGCGGTACGGATGGTGCTGGACCACGAGCGCGATCACCCATCGCGATGGTCAGCGATAGTTTCCATTGCCGAGAAGATCGGCTGCGTTCCGCAGACGCTGCATGAGTGGGTAAAGAAGGCGGAGGTGAACAGCGGCAAGCGCGCTGGCGTCCCGACCGAAGTTGCCGACAAGATGAAGGCGCTGGAACGCGAAGTCCGCGAGCTGCGACAGGCCAACGAGATCCTCCGCAAGGCATCCGCATATTTTGCCCAGGCGGAGCTCGACCGCCCGTTCCGGCGATGATCGCCTTCATCGACGATCACCGTAAAGCCTATGGGGTCGAGCCGATCTGCCGCGTCTTGCCGATCGCCCCATCGACGTATTTCGAGCGTGTCGCGCAGCGGCAGGATCCAATGCGCCTGTCGGCGCGCGCGCCGCGGGATGAGGTTCTCAAGCCCGAGGTGGCTCGCGTGTTCGCCGAGAACTTCGCGGTCTACGGCGTCCGCAAGGTCTGGCGGCAGATGATGCGCGAGGGCTTCCCGGTCGCCCGCTGCACAATCGAGCGGCTGATGCGCGATATGGGTCTACAGGGCGTGATCCGGGGCAAGCCGGTTCGCACGACGATGAGCGACAAGGCAGCGCCGTGCCCGCTGGATCACGTCAACCGCAGGTTCTACGCGCCAGCGCCGAACATGCTGTGGGTGTCGGATTTCACCTACGTCGCGACCTGGGCGGGCTTCGTCTACGTCGCCTTCGTCATAGACACCTACGCCAGGCGGATCGTGGGGTGGCGGGCGAGCAGAACGGCGCATGCCAGCTTCGTCCTCGATGCCCTGGAGCAGGCTCTCCATGATCGCCGGCCGGCCCATCGGGGCGGTCTCATCCATCACAGCGACCGGGGGTCGCAAGGCGGATTCAACCGGTCGTCGCAACGCCGTAATGTTTGATCTTTGCGAGGCATTGGTCAAGCGCCTCGGCCGGTGTTCTCCAGCCAAGCGTCTTGCGTGGTCGATCATTGAGGGTCGCTGCAACCGCCGCGAGCGTATCGGCGCTATGTGCACTGAGGTCGGTGCCCTTGGGGAAGTACTGGCGCAGTAACCCGTTGGTGTTCTCATTGGTGCCGCGTTGCCAGGGGCTTTGGGGGTCACAGAAATAGACCTGCACGCCTGCATCGATCTTGAGACGGGCGTGCTGCGCCATCTCCGCGCCCTGATCCCAGGTGAGCGAGCGGCGCAACTCCCTGGGCAAGGTGGTGATGGTACGGGTAATGGCATCCCGCACGGCCTCGGCGCCATGCCCAGCCAGCGCCGGTCCGTTTTTGATACGCGGCTTGGCGTCGTGACCATCCATACGGGGCAGATGGAGCAGCATCGTGAAACGCGTCGACCGTTCGACCAGCGTCCCGATCGCCGAGCTGCCGACCCCGAGGATGAGGTCGCCTTCCCAATGGCCCGGCACCGCACGGTCATCGGCTTCGGCGGGCCGTTCGCTGATCATGATCTCCGGCGTCACGAAGCCCTTGCCGCGCTGACCAACCCGCGCCCGTGGCACGCGGAGAGCCCGGCCGCTGCGCAGGCATGCGGTGAGGTCACGGCGCAGGGCGCCGCGGGCTTGCACGAACAGCGCCTGGTAGATGGCTTCGTGGCTGATGCGCATGCTGTCGTCGTCCGGAAAGTCGATGGGCAGACGACCGGCAATCTGCTCCGGGCTCCATGCCGTTGACCAGCGCCGGTTCTGGCGCCGTCCATGTCGCCGCCCTTTCCATGATGCCACCGTCGGGCCGATGACAGACGGGCCACCGGGTCTGGCAACGACGCCGCTCAACCGATCTTCCACCCAGCGCCTCAGCCCTTCATTGGCTGCAAGCTTGGCGACCTTGGGACGGCGTGCCGCCCGCTCGGCATGCCACTGGGCCGTCGTCGCACGATAGTCGAAATTGCCGCTGCGCGTCGCGGCATTGCGCCGGATCTCGCGCGAGATGGTCGAGGCAGCACGGCCGAGCCGGCGGGCTATCTCACAGACGCCATGCCCTTGAACCAGCAACAGCGCGATCTCCTCGCGTTCCGCCAGCGACAGGTATCTGCCCGATAAGGGCTTCGCCGATGGCCTGAACGCTGCCGGTGGCATCCCGCCTGCCTCCCGAAACCAGCGGCTGCCAACCGGTTGTGACGCTCCTGCCTTCACCGCTGCCGCCTCGCTGCTCATCCCGGCAGCTACATACCGCCAGAACAGTTCACGCTCTTCCCGATTGGCGACTGGCGGCCGTCCCGGAGACCGCAACTGTGACCGTGTGCACCGGTCCGAACGCCGCTTCTTTATATCCATCGTCCGCCTCCATTTTCGAAGCGTTGCGACGACCGGTTGAATCCGCCCAATACGTGTCCATCAAGTACACCGAGCGCCTCGCCGAAGCCGGGATAGAGCCATCGGTTGGCAACGTCGGCGACAGCTACGACAACGCTTTGGCCGAGACGATCAACGGCCTCTACAAGGCCGAGGTGATCCACAGGCGTGGACCGTGGCGCAGCTTTGAAGCCGTCGAATACGCCACACTCGAATGGGTCGACTGGTTCAACCATCGCCGGCTGCTGGAGCCCATCGGCAACATCCCGCCTGCCGAAGCCGAAGAGCATTATTATGCTGCCGCGGACATCATCGATATGGCAGCGTAACTCACAACCCATGGCCTCCGGCAAACCCGGGGCGGTTCACATCGCCTGCGTCTTGCTAAAAGATGTGAGCTTTATTATTTTATATAAGTGGAGTGTGATCCATATTGTGGCACCGCTGCCGCGTTGAGCAAGATTGGCATATAGCGCTGATTTTACTAAGAATGCGGATGCCAATAGGGGGATTGAGCTGGCTCCCGTTTTGACCGGACGGATTCAAGCCGAAGTAGGAGGCTTGGGGCTATCCCCTGAGCATAGGCTTATGTCCGTGTCCGAGATCATCACCGACGGCGGTCGACGCCGTCACTGGAGCCCGCCTGAGAAGCTGAGGATCGTCGAGGAGACGCTCGATGGTCGCGAGAGCATATCGCTGGTGGCGCGCCGCAACGGCGTCGCGCCGAACCTGCTGTGCCGCTGGCGGCGGCTGATGCTGGAGGGCGAGAGCGTCGCGGTCGCCAGCGACGACGACGTGACCAGCAACCGGCAGGTCCGCGAGATGGAAGCCCGCATCCGCGAACTGGGGCGTCACCTCGGGCGCAAGACGCTGGAGGTGGAGATCCTCAAGGAAGCGCTGGGAGCGCTCGCGCCCAAAAAAGCGAGCTTGCTCACGCACTCGCAGCTGCCGGAGACTATCCGGTGAGCCTAGTCGCCAGCACGCTCGGGGTCGGGCGCTCGACGGTGTACGATCGCCTGACCGGCAGCATGAGGACGCGCGGGTCTTACACCAAGGCCGGCGACGCGGATCTGCTCCCCCGTATCCGCCAGATCGCCGCGCAGCGGCCAACATACGGCTACCGCCGCATCGCGCACTGGTTTCTGCAACCGCTTGAATCCGTCCGGTGAAACGGGGGCTAGATCACCCGAACGCAACCCCGGCGGGGTCGTGATCCTCGACAATCTATCCAGCCACAAAGGAGCATAAGCCGCTACTCTGGACGAGGCGTTCGGGACGCTGCTGTTCCTGCCGCCCTGCAGGCCCGACCTCAACCCGATCGAAATGGGCTTCGCCAACCTCAAGGACCTATTGCGAAAGGTAGGGGAGCGCATCCGCGCGGGCCTGTGGAACCGCGCCGACTCGCTCCTCGACGACTGCCCGCCAAGCTCGTGCTCAAACTGCTTCAGGCACGCCGGCTATGTTACCGTATGATCGCATACAGCTTTAATTAACGTTCGGCGCAACTGAGCCAAGGAGGCGAACGGTTGCTCGCTCCGTTGGCTATATAGAACTGCGGTCACGCAGATCACTATTATGAAGGGCGAGTAGGGTAGATACCGGTTGGAGCAATGCAAACCGACATCACAAGTGCGGGAGACTGAGTGGGTACAGGCTGGGTCGCCGCTGCGGCGGAAGGAGAAATGGCAACGCTGCCGCCTGTGACCATCGGCACGGTTGTGGTGATGGCGTTCGTCGAGGACACACCTGTAATGTCAGCGCTGACGCCACCCAAGGCCACTGTGTTTCCTGCCGTTGATGTCGGGGCGTAGATTGGAGCAGAGGATTGACCGGAGCCGCCCTGCGAAAGGGTCGATCCGGCGGCCATGCCATTCAGCCCCGTAGCTTGCTTCACGAGAATCTTGGGCGTGACGGCGAGTGTCCCTTGGGTGGCCGGGACAGTGATGTCCTTGTTCTGAATGACAGGAGTGAAGGTCGCGGTGTGAGTGTGACTCACTAGTGGGACCTGGTTTGGCTGAAGTGTGACAACCGAATTCCCCACGGCCGTGCCGACTGCGGTAGATGTGCCCGCGCCAATCACGGACCTGTTAATCAGGTTCGGAAGAGCAAACTGGCCCGGCCCAGACCCATAAGTCGTCCCAATTATGGAGAAAAGGTCTCTGTATGCGGTGATATTCACAAGTCTGCCATCCGCAGGAAGAAAACCTGCCGGGCAATGATTGAATGCAAATGTCCTTATTTCTCCGATGTAAGTGTATTCAGGGGTTTGCGCAGCGGCGGACGATACTCCAAACGAAGCCGACAGCGCTAGTACTGAAAACGCTCTCAGAATATGAGTTATTTGGCTATAAAAGCCCATTTTGCGAACTCCCCAAATCGGCTTCGTTTCATTCAATAATGTGGATCATCTGCGCGGGTGAGAATTGCCTTATCCGCTGACCTCGTCGATATCAACGGTGCAACCGCTCGAGCTGCTAAACTCGACGTACATGTTCGTGTCCGACCCGTCGATCCTCAGTGTAACGTTGCCATCATCGTCGGAGCTGATGGAGCAGTAGAAATTATCCTTGCAATCAAATGTGCTGCCGTTTTGCGTCACGAATTTGACCCACCAGTAATCAAAGGGGCTACCGGCGCCGGTGGTGTAGGTAATTGGCATTGGTCCGACCTTTTCGCCGGCAGCGACCAACTGATAGCTTTGCTCTTCCTGTAGCTTTGGATCATTGCTTCGCCGATGACGGATCGTCAGTTGTGACAGATCGACACCCCAATCATTCTGGAGATATACGTTTCCTTGATGGTCAGTGCTCATGAATAATTCCTACATATCAGAATCATACGGGAGCTAAGCACGCCCGCATGTCTGCTATTATTTTGGCAAAATCCGTTAATAAAACGTCGTCTTTCAAGTCTTCGAATCGAATTTTTGCGTCCGTTACGGTTGGATCTCACGATGTTTTTGCTGGCTTGGCTATCGGAAAGGGGCGAATCTCTCCGCCATTGGACTGGCCAGGCTGCCAACATCAATAAGCGGGGCACGAAGCCATGTGGGGCATGGGTCGTGTCGCGGGGGGTGGTGTAGCTTGAGCGGCATAGCCGCACCGATCTCCGGTCAGGCCGGGCTGGTACGCGGCCATGGCTGGCAGCGTGACGGTGGGATCATCGCTCAATTGCGCGACGCTTTCCAGCGTCATGTAGCGCTCCCGCCGGCGGCCCCTTTCATCGTTCTGCTCGAGCAGCAGCGCCGCCACCGATCTCCTCCCGCGCCGCCCCGGCCTTGAAGTCGCTCGAATACCACTCCCACGTCGTCTTCATTGCCGTCCACCCCTCACTGCCGGGACAGCTTGGCATCCTGTCCAGGTGACCGGGACCATATCACACAGCCAGTCCATGATCGGCCCTTTCGGGACGTATGCGCGCGAACGCCCATGGCGTCGATCGGCGCCGCCCCCGACAATTATCTGCGCATGACGCCACCACAGGGGGCGGCCTGATCCAGCCGGGCGCCGGCCCCGGACTGCATAGCTGTACCGCAGTTACCCGCGATAGGGCCGTCAACTGGTGAGGAGACGGGGAAGGAACAGGGAGCGATTATGAACAGTCGCGATACCGGAGATCCAGTATGACCGCGTTTCTCAAAATCCTGATCGTTGCGTGCACTGTCATCAGGAACCTTCGCTTACCGTGGAACCATAACGATGATGGAGCAGGCAGGCGGGGGCCTTCAATTCAGTGGTTACTTTCGGACAAACGATCCCTCCCAGCCCATCCTGCGATCGCAATCGCGCGCGAACGCTGGAGAATGGTGTCCTTTTTACGCGTCGATGCGGACGAACGGTGCGTCGAGGTTGCTGAGGACGGGACTTGGGTACGCGGTTGGTTAAAGGTCACCCCTTTCGACGCCGATCGGTTTCTGCGGTATGAAAATGCGCTTGCGGCGCTGCCATTCTTTACGCGCGAGGTCTATTTGACGCATCGGAACGAGCAACTCGACTATTCGACGGTTGCTCGACAATATGGTATTAGCCCCGCAGAGGCTGAGCGCTTCATCGCCGACGCGCTGTTGGCCATTTCCAATGCGATGCGCGATCCGGCATGATCTGGCCGACGCCGCATTGATGACTGTTGCGCATCGCGCGACACCGTCTCACTGCTTCCTGGAAGGCCAAGGGATTGCGGCCACCCTGCAAACGAGCCTTTCGATCATGGCGATGCCAGACTCCGTCAGTTCGACTTCGACGCGCCGCCGGTCCTTCCTGTCATCGTGCCGAACTATCAATCCGGCTTCGATGAGTTCTTTGATCTTCCGATACGCTGTCGAATGTGGAGTGTTGGCAGCGGCGCACAGTGACCAGACGAACACCGGTCGACGTTCGGCGCGTGCCAGGTACAATTCCATCAGAATGTCGAAATTGGCGTTCTCGACCAGCGAGAAACCCAAAGCTTCACCGACGATTCTCCTTTCGAGGATCATGGCTTTGCAAACCTCAGCATGGCGGATCGCATCGTCCGGCATGGCATCATGTCCCACGTTCATACGCGGCGGTGGAGCACGACCAGCGCGGAAGGAGATTGATGCCAGCCTGATCGGGCTTCCATAACGAGACGCCCCCTTTTCCGATCAGAATTGCCGACCTGAACGTCGTTCGCGCTCGAGCCATGCCTTTCTGGACCCATTCAGGATGATGGGGTCCGGGTCGCGTCCGAGGCGACAGATGCTCAGCGCCAATGCTCCGAGAACGAGATAGGCATATGCGCCGAGGCCGGTGTGAAATGCGAATAGTTGCATCCGCGGAAGCAAAGCGGCAACGATCGCGGCTAGGACGTTCGAAAGCGCGAAGCCGAGCGCCCAAATTGGCCAGAAACGAATTGTTGTGGTCGCGAGCCAGAAGAACGTCGCGATCACCGATGCATCGATCATCAGCACAAGTCCCGCCGCCGGCAGCCACTGCCCTGGCAAAAGGTACCGCACCAGCGCTGTCGCTGCTGAGGCTGCCAGGCACGTCAGCGCGCCGATACGTTCGGGACGACCGCCCCGAACGAACGCGAACCCGCATGTTGCGACGAGAAGGCCGTTGTACATGCAAGAGAGGATGAGGGGTGTGTTCATAGCCGAGAGGGTGTACCATGACAGAGGGCTCCTGCCGCTCAGGCATCTGCCTTGGCAACGGTTTCGGTAATGGCACTCGACGGCTTCGGCAGGGACTCTCCCCAGCTCGTTTCGGTCAATCCCAACCGCCTTCCGACCCGCTCCATCTGGGGGTGGGCATTCATGGCTAGTTGGTTCTGCCCCTCGGCCAAAGCATTCAGGGCACCGATTGTCGCCTTGACCGCACGGTGCGTCATGGCCGCCGATAATCCGTGCGCGTGCGTCGCGTCGATCGTCGTCACAAGGATTTGGGCGACATCCCGGGTCGCGACATTGATCGAGTGCTCCGCGCGTCGTAGTTCGTCGGCAATGGTGAGGGCAGTGTTAGACAAGGTCGATTGCATCAGCGCCTCCGATGGCGCCGCAGCGCCGGTTAGGTGATTCTCGCGCCGAACAGGATCATGAGAGCGAGCATCAGCATCGCGGCCACGGTCAACCCGACTGGTGTGGCGACCATGATGATCGCGCTCCAGATCAGGACCTCACGGGCCTTGAGCAGGCTCACCGGCATGCGCCAGGTCGGCACCGGCGGAAGGAGACGAAGTTGGGCTTGGTCGTCCAGTGGGGATGATTGCAGGGGGAAGTTCCTCCCCCTGTTCTCGAACGCGGCGAACAGGCGGGCGGCCTCGAACCTGTCGCTCGCTCCTATAATTGTTTTGGCCTCTGCCAACACCTTATCAACGGAACGCGGGCTGACGTTCTCGAGGCGTGCGATCTCCTTCGATTTACGGTTATCTGCGGCGTACCGCAGATATTGACGATGACGGTCGTTCAGGCGGGCGAACCTGTCATCGTTCATCTGAGCTCCAACGGGAGTTGCAGGCTGCTCCAGGCCTCCGCGTTCGATCGATTCTGTCATCCACTAACCGCCACCCTGATCGGGCCCTCGTGAATTGTTACAGCCAAACCGCCCATCCGCTCCCGCAACGCTGGAGGTCCACCGCGTACGGGCGGAGGGTCCAAGCGATCCGTCGGTCGACGAACACGCGCGGCGATACTCGCCGGCAAAGATTAACGGGAAGGTGTAGGCAACGACAAGATCATGTTGCGGCGCACCAGGCAGAATGGAATTTCGAACGGAGTGCTAGCTTGCCCAAAGCGAGCTAACCCTTACGGAAGCGCTCAAGCAGTCCTCATCCTCGCCGCGGTACCGCATCAAAAGAAAATTAGCCGGTCTCTCCGACCCAATCGATCCCGCGCTGAGCATAGTCGTTTAGGCGAACGGCACGACGTTGCCACCGGCCGAGGTTCCCATAATATCCGATTGCTGGTCCGTTGCATCCACGTCATGGTGTGAAATCTCGAAAAACCTAGCTTGGCGCAACTTCGGTCGTTCGAGCATTCATGGTATTGATATATCTGCGCAATTCCTGAACGTGTACATGGTTATACATCCCGATTGCTGATTTTCTGGCTGACTGGGTCAGAACCAACTCTGACGAGCAAGTCTCAGCAATCCATGCAGATTTCATGACAATCGCGGTCACGAACGAATCCGATTCGGCTTTAATATGTCGGGGGTGGGCGGGGTTCATGGTGTCGCGGCTTGATGGGAAAACGACTTTGCTCGATCTGGGTATTTCCGAGTTGAAAATCGTGGGGTCTGATCTCGTCCGTCGCCTCGGTGGCGTATGGCGGGAAGATCGGGGTATGTGCTTGTGCCCTGCACATGCCGATCGGCTGCCAAGCCTCTCGGTTCGCGTTGGCCATACTAGACTTCTGTTCCATTGCTTCGCGGGTTGCGACACGCGCGACGTGCTACGTGCGGTCAGTCGTCTGCGCCCGCTGGCGCTCGAATGCCGAGCCGACCCCGGCTTTGTCGGAGCATACGATCCGCACACCGAATGGAAGAAGCAACGTCTGATCGGCCTCTGGAACACCTCTGAACGGGTTCAGGGCACCTTCGCCGAACGTTACCTCTGCCGACGCGCCATAGATATCGCGCCACCGTCGCTACGCTTTCATCCCCAAACCCCGCTTGGCAGTGGTCGCGCCCTGGAACATCGGCCTGCCATGCTGGCCGCTGTCACTGCGGCGCGCCAACTAGTTGCCCTTCAGCGCACCTTTCTGGATGCATATGGCCGCCGCGCCAGAGACCTTCGCCGCCCGCGGAGGCTTATTGGCCATCCAGGCAGTGGCGCCGTCCGTCTGGCCGCAGCAAACGACAACCTCGCCCTCGCCGAAGGGGTCGAAACATCCCTCTCGGCCATGATCCTGCTGGGCCTCCCCGTCTGGGCGGTCCTCGGCGCGGGACGCATGGCGCAGGTAGCCATACCCGACACGGTTGAGCGCCTCTTCCTGCTCCCCGATAATGATGCGCCGGGCAGGCGTGGGGCCTTGGCGGCATCCATCGCGCATGCCGCACCTGGGCGGACGATCGAGACGCTCTGGCCATGGTATGGGCTTAACGATTGGAATGACGTGCTTCGGGCGGTGAGGGGAGGGGGAGTGGAAGGGCTGCGGCAGGCGGCCTGACGGTCAGGTCCGCGGCGCCAAGGAGTATCCGCGCATGTCCCAGCTTCCGATCCTCGTTCCCGCATCGCGACTGATGCTCGACCCCAAGAACACCCGCAAGAAGCGCAGTGCGGCCTTCCTGGCGGAGATGAAGGCGAATATTGCATCAAACGGCATTTATCAGAACCTTGTGGGACGCCCGGTGCCGCGCAAGAAGGGCTGGTACTATGTCTCCGCCGGTGGAACTCGGTTGGAGGCAGTGCAGGCCAACATCGCCGATGGCGTGTTCGACCCTGATTATCCGGTTCCCGTGCTGGTTCGCGACGGCAAGGATGCAAGCGCCACGAGCCTGATCGAGAATGTACTGCGCGCCAATCTGACGCCGACCGAGGAATGTCGGGGCTATCAGGATATCATCCGCATCGAGGGTGTCAGCGCTGCCGCTCTCGCCAAGCGGATGCACCGGACCGAACGCTACATCCGCAGCCGCCTCCGACTTGCCGATCTGGCAACGCCGATTTTCAACGCTCTCGACGCCGGCGAGATCTCACTCGAGGTCGCCGAGGCTTATGCCCTCTCGACGTCGGACATCGACCGTCAGGCCGCCGTCTTCGAACTTCTGGGCCAAGGGCACAGCCGTGACAACGTCAACGAAATCCGGCGGCTGATCGCATCCTACAGCTACAAGGCAAGCGACCCGCGCTGTCTCCTGATCGGACGCGAAGCTTATCTGGCAGCGGGCGGCCAGCTCGATAACGACCTGTTCACCGATGCGGACAACGAACGGTGGCTGGATACCCATATCGTCGACCAGCTTGCCCAGGAGGCGCTGCTGAAGGCCGCCGAGGAAATCCAGGTGCGTGAGGGGTATGGCGAAGTCCGTGCCGTCCCGGCCACGGTCGTCCCGTACACGGAAACCTATGACCTCGAACCAGTCTACGGGGAGCCGCAGCCGCTGACGTGCGATCAGGAGGAACGGCTCGAGGCGCTGAGGACCGAAATCGCGACGATCACGTCCGACGACGACGCTCCTGACCATGGCGCCGAGGGCGATGGCCAAGACCGCCTTGCAGCCTTGATCGTCGAGTATGAGGCCATCGAGGCGCGTTCGGCAGACCTAGGAGAGGCGCAACGGGCGAATGCGCGTGCGTATCTGATCATCGGCAGCGATGGTCAGCCGCGACTCCATAACGAGGTTTTCGCGCTGCCTGCACCGACCTTCACTCCACTTGAGAGCGAAGACATGGATGGCGCAGCCGTCGATCGCGATCCTGCCGCGCGGGCTTGCGAGGACATTACGGGAACAGACGGGCCGGCCGAGCAGCCGATGATGAGCCAGGTGCAGATCGATCGGCTGGCTATCATGAAGACCGAATTGCTCGCGGTTCACGTCGCCAACAATCCCCCCTTCGCGCTCGATCTGGGCACCTTCCTGATGGCCGATCGCGCAGTTCGCCCCAACGACAGCGCAGAAATCCCCAGCGAGCTTCGTGCGGACGCTGCGCCAACCCGCGCACGAGACTTCGACAGCGGTACGGCTGCCGCGGCCGAGTGGGCGAAGTTCGACGACGCGCTCGATCGCAGCTGGGCAGTGCATGAGGCAATCGACGATCGCTATGATGCCTTTTGCTCTCTCCCGGATGAGTCCCGTGCGGCGTGGCTCGGCTGGTGCGTCGCCCGAACCCTCCATGCAGTCCCGCATGCCCAGCCAGGCACCGCGCTGATCGATCGCGCGGGGCAGAAGCTCGACATCGACGTCGCGGCATGGTGGCGTCCGACAGCGACAAACTTCTTCGACAAACTGACCCTCAAAGCGACGCTGTCGATCCTGGAGGACGTCGGCGGGGCAGAGCTCCGTGCACGGTACGGCGCATCGAAGAAGCACGACCTTGCCGCTTCGGCCGAGCGGATCTTCGCTGGCGACACGATCGTCGAGGCAGACATCAAGGCTCGGGCGCTCGCCTGGGTGCCCGATGCGATGCGGTTTGGACCGCCGCCGCAGGTGCAGGTTGCATCAGTCGAAGGCAATCACACCGATAAGGAACGGCAGGCCTCCGTCATCGGTGTGGACGAACCGGACCTCGATCAAGCCGCATGAAGTCCAAGCCCGGGGCTGGCCACCAGCCGCCCCGATTGCCTTAACGATCCGGAGGTTCTTCATGACCCAGCGAATGCTGGCGCTCGCACCTGAGGGTGGCGAGCCAGACCGCGCGTCGCGGCTATCTGCGGTAGCGTCGGCGATCGCACGCGCCTTCGAACATGGCGAGACCGTTACTCCGCAAATCATCAAGCGGCTGATGCGGGAGAGCTTCGGTGGCTCCGATGCCGATGGCGCGTGGTCGATGCGCGACGCTTACGACGCGCTCGAGACGGCGCAGGTTCTTGCCCTCTGTGATTGGAGCTGGCCGAGCGACGTCGAGGCCGCTCCGCACGAGGTGTTCGCCCGCCTGCGCGCTTTCGAGCGCAATCTGCCGACGCAGACCTACCGTTCGGAGGGGCAGATCGAGATGCAACAATTCTCGACGCCGATCACACTCGCGTGGTTGGCAGCGGTGGCGGCGGCAATTGAGCCTGAAGACCACGTCCTTGAACCGTCGGCGGGGACCGGAATGCTTGCGATCCACGCCAAACGGGCCGAAGCCACGCTGACGCTGAACGAGCGCGATACCGGAAGAGCCGATCTGCTGGCCCGCACATTCGGGCAATCCGTGTCCCGACACGATGGCGAGCACATCGACGACCTGTTGCCGGCTACTGAGCAGCCCACCGTCATCCTGATGAATCCGCCCTTCAGTCGCAGCGAGTTGCGGGGTCGGGATCGTCATGCCAGTGCCCGCCACCTCCGCTCGGCATTGGAGCGTCTGGCGCCGGGCGGACGGTGCGTCGCGATCATGCCGCCCTCGTTCATGGCGGAGGGCGCGGGCGGGCCAGGCTATGCCAGCGTCGCCGAGGTCGTGCTCCCGCGGGCCGAGATCACCATAGGCGGCGGCGCCTATGCCAAGCACGGCACTTCGATCGCCGTTCGGTTGATCATCTTCGACAAGGGATGGATCGGCAAACCCGATCGACATGTCGCAGAGTCGATCGAGATGGCTTTGCCGATCGTGCTCGGGGTGCCAGCCCGACTGCGTTGCGATGATCAACCGCCACCGGCGGCTCCGCCGGCAAGACCTCCACTGACCCGGCCCATGACCCTATCGGGAGGGCTGTTTGGAGGTGTTGCGGTCCATCGATTGTCCAGCCCTGAGCCGGCGCCTGCCGTAGAAAATGAGGTGCCGCTGCTCTCCTATACGCTGCTCGACGAACCTCGGCCGGTGGGCGAGGTCGTTGGCATCTACGCCCCGTGGCGGTTGGCGCGGATCGACATACCCGGAGCCAAGCCGCACCCGAACGAATTGGTCGAGTCCGTCGCCATGGCATCGGTGCTGCCGCCACGTGTCGGCTACCGTCCACGCTTGCCCGCTCGTACCGTCGCCGGATTGTCCGAGGCGCAGCTCGAAACGGTGATCCTTGCAGGCGCCGCTTTCGAACGCGATCTGGTTGGGAGATTTCGACCCAACAGGGCGGGGAATCAACTGGACGAGCATGCCGATGGCGAAGCCTATCGGATGGGCTTCTTCGTCGGCGACGGCACCGGCGTTGGCAAGGGCCGCGAGGCCGCAGCCTGCATCATGGATCGCTGGTGTCGCGGATACCGTCGTCATGTATGGATATCCAAAAGCGCGGAACTGATCGAGGACGCCCGCCGCGACTGGACGGCCCTTGGCGGCGTAGCGATCGACATCCAGGGTCTTGACGCCTTTCCCATCAGCTCCGCCATTCCGATGACGAGCGGCATCCTTTTCGTGACCTATGCGACCCTTCGTTCGTCACGCGGGGAGCACGCCTCGCGCCTGCAGCAAATCCTCGCATTCCTCGGAGAGGACTTCGAGGGTGTGGTCGTTTTCGACGAGGCGCATTGCATGGCGAATGCTGCCGGCACCGAAAGCGAGTTCGGCACTACCAAGGGATCGGAGCAGGGTTTGGCCGGTGTCCGACTGCAGAATGCCGTCCCGCGCGCCTGTATTCTGTACGTGTCGGCCACGGGTGCTACCGACCCCGCCAATCTCTGCTACGCAACTCGCCTCGGCCTTTGGGGACCAGGCACCGCTTTCGATAATCGAGCCAGCTTTCTTGCTGCGATGGAGGCCGGGGGCATCGCGGCGATGGAGGTCATCGCGCGCGACCTGAAGGCGATGGGGCGCTACATCGCTCGTTCCCTGAGCTTTGCCGGCGTCGAGTATGATCCGCTCGTCCATCGCCTGACCCCCGATCAGATCCGGATCTACGATGCCTATGCCGACGCCTGGGCTATTATCCATCGTGGGCTCGACCAGGCGTTGAAGGCCAGCGGGGTGATCGACCAGGTAGGAGGGGATACGCTCAACGCCCAGGCGAAGGGAGCCGCGTTGTCGCGGTTCGAGTCCGCCAAGCAGCGCTTCTTCTCGCAAATCCTGATCGGAATGAAGATGCCGTCCGTGATCGCGGCCATCGAACGCGAAGTGGATACAGGTCACTCGGTGGTGGTTCAGCTCGTCACAACCGCCGAAGCAGTCTTGGACCGACGCCTTGCCGCGCTGGGACCCGAGGAACGAGCCAGCCTCGATCTGGACCTGTCGCCCCGCGACGCAATGATCGATTATCTGAAGAGCGCTTTCCCGACGCGCCAGATGCGAGTGTTCAAAGATTCCGGTGGTACGATGCGCTCAGAACCGATGTTCGACGCCGGCGGCAATGCGGTAGCGTGTCAGGCTGCAATCCGGGCCAGGGATCGCCTTATCGAAGATTTGTGCGCGATGCCTGCTGTTCCAGCGGCGCTTGACGAACTGGTCCGTCATTTCGGCCCGGACCGACTTGCCGAGGTGACGGGACGAAGCCGACGAATCATCGTCGATGCCTCAGGGCGACAGAGGATCGAACGTCGTGGCAGTCGTGCCAATCTGGCTGAAACCGACGCCTTCATGGCTGCGCGAAAACATATCCTCGCATTCAGCGAAGCCGGAGGGACTGGGCGGTCCTACGACAGCGACCGTGCTACGAAAAGTGCTGATCGCCGCCGCGTACATATGGTTCTTGAACCCGGCTGGCGTGCTGCAAACGCCATTCAAGGTATCGGACGCTCGCACCGTGCCAACCAGAAAACACCGCCGATTTTCCGGCCAGTCACCACCGACTGCCGGGGAGAGCTTCGTTTCATATCGACGATCGTGCGGCGTCTCGATGCGTTGGGTGCGCTAACCCGGGGCCAGCGCCAGGCAGGAAGTCAGAATCTGTTCAATCCAGCCGACAACCTCGAAAGTGACATGGCCCGGGAATCGCTGAGCCAGTGGTATCGTCTGCTTCAGCAGGGCAAGCTTGCCAGCATCAGCCTGAGCAATTTTGAGGAAATGACCGGATTGTCCCTCACCGAGGAGAGTGGGGCGCTTCGCCAGCAGCTTCCGCCGATACAGCGGTGGCTCAATCGCATACTTGCCCTCCGTATCGGTGTGCAGAACGCGATCTTCGATGAGTATCTCGGGCTGATCGAGGCACGGGTCGATGCGGCCCGCGCCGCCGGGACGCTGGACGTTGGCGTCGAGACTATCCTGGCCGACCGCGTCCTGTTGCTCGATGATATACTCTTGCGAACCGACCCTGAGACCGGGGCGGAAACGCGCTTGCATCGCCTCGAGCTAAAAATGCGCCGGCACGCGAAGGCGTTCGACGAACTAATGACGGCGGACGGGCGTGTCGACGATATCGTGTTCCTGCAGAATCGGAAGTCGGGCCGTGCAGCGTTGCGCGTGCCCTCCTGGTCCATCACGGACGAAGAGGGCCGGCCGATTCCGATGTGCAGGCTTGTTCATCCAACCGCCTCCGAACGCATAGCGACAAGCAAGCTTCAGCGAAGCCATTGGCATGCGATTCCGAAGGCGGACTTTCGCGCGCTATGGGAAGCGGAAGCGGCGGCGGCGCGGAACGAACTTTATCGTGAGGAGGTCGCGATCGCCACGGGACTGCTTCTGCCAGTATGGGACAAGCTACCGGACGACGCAGTCCGCGTCCGCCGCATCGTCGATCTTCATGGCTATTCCCAACTGGGCCGGGTCGTGCCGACCTATGCCCTGGCGCGGCTCGCCGAGAAATTTGGCGTGGAAACCGCGTCGAGGATGTCAATCGCCGAGACGATCGCCTGCGCCATGGCCGGTGACGCAGGGCGACTATCCGCGCTTGGAAATGCATCGCTGCACCGGGTCATGGTCAACGGCGACTGGCGCCTGGAGATTCGCGATTATCCCGCAGAAAAGCGCGAATGGCTTAAATACCTGGGATGCTTCACACAGATCATTCAGTATAAAACGCGTCTGTTCGTGCCGGTCGATCGTGCGGCCGCGATCCTTTCACTTATACAATAAAGTATTATGAGGACAACAGCCGGGAGGCCGGTGTCGTCGCATTGATAGCCCGTCATAGTGTAGGCTAGGCGTCGACTTCGAGATCGATGGCGACACCCTCGCCGAGAAGCTGAAATGCGTCCGTTGTAAGCCGCATGCGACGCACTACGGCATCAAATTAAGTGGCTCGAGATTCTTTACTGGGAGCGTTCGGGGTCAGGCCGTCTCGGCAGCCGTCGCCTTGCGCCGTGCGCGTTTCGGAGTGGCGGCCGCAACAGGCGCCGGGCCGTCCGTCTCCGGTTTGGCTTGGGCCGCCGTTTGCCCTGGCTTGCGACCGAGCCCAAGCCGCTTGGCGGTGTCGCGGCGTGCTTCCGAATAGGCGGGAGCAACCATCGGGTAGTCGGCAGGCAGCTTGTACCGGTTCCGATAGTCAGCCGGTGTAAGGCCATGCGTCGAGAGATGCCGCTTGAGCGTCCGATAGGGCTTACCG
Source organism: Sphingomonas sp. SORGH_AS_0789 (assembly GCF_031453055.1). NCBI lineage: Bacteria > Pseudomonadati > Pseudomonadota > Alphaproteobacteria > Sphingomonadales > Sphingomonadaceae > Sphingomonas > Sphingomonas sp. SORGH_AS_0789. The sequence continues at coordinate 3,975,168 of NZ_JAVIYV010000001.1, read as the reverse complement.
TCGATCATGCTGATGATGTACTCAGGTGACGCGAGGCTTTTTCGAACAGAAATCGCGGGCACGAACTCCTCAGGCGTGGTCTCGGCTGACTGAGGTTCATCCCGTTTGGCAAGCACGGCGCGTGTACTCTCGATCAGTGCCGGTAATTGATCGATCGGCACCGTATTGTTCGAGACATAGGCGGTTAGCAACTGGACGGTCAGCGTCGTGAAATCGGGCTGTTCGGCATCGGCCATCACATACATCTTTCATGGAAGCATCGGTTTCGTAGGTTTGAGCGACGAAGGGCCGTCATGTCCAGCCCTATCGGGATCAGCGTTCGTAACGCGGATGAGGGGAGGGGAGGGAGGGCGGATAGGTGAGCACGCGCATGTGCTCGACCGGGAGAACTGCCATGGCAGACCGCGTATCGGCCAGGATCACGATCGGTGGCAAGTTGCCACGATCGCTACTCGATGAATTCACCCAGACAATCAACGACGAGGATGCCCGCCTCGACTGGGACGGCGAACCTTTCGTTGGGGATCAAATTCCGGCGGACGAGCCTCTTATACTCATGGCGCACGAGGTAGCATCTGGCAGTTTCCGCCAGTTGGAGTCCTTCTGCCATGAACATGGTCTGTCCTATGTCCGCTGGTCTGGCGGTCGTTCGGGCAGCTTCAGTTCGCAACGCATCGTCTTCACCGGATCGGGTGGGCCGGAGGTACATGCCGTCGCCGAGGATGACCAACTGGTGTTCGATCTCGCGACGATCCGCCGTCTCGGGAGCCTCGATGCGATCGAGGCGATTGCAGCCAGCGGGAATTTCACGCCCGGATCGTTTACCGTCGTCGACGACAGCCCTTCAGATATGACGGGCGCGCGCCATGGCTGACACATTCATTCAGGCGAGTTTCGCCTTTGCCTGCTCGCACGCGGAGATGGCATTGCTCGAAGAGGCGTTCCTCGCAGCAGCCAACCTCGCGGCAGATATGGAGCCTGATCCACCAAGCCCAGAGTTCCTCGACATCTTTCCCCCATCTGGCGGCGATGCGTGGCGTGGCTTTCGTACCCTGTTCGCCGATCCGCACTTTCCTGACTTCGGCGCCGAGATCGAAGGCGCCAACACGCTAACGGACCCCGGTCTCTGTCAGGCCACGATCTTCGGCATGACGGATTTCGAACCCAATGCGGTTGCCCGGCTCATCCAGCTTTGCTGTCGTGAAAGCCTCCGGCAGGCACCTGTCGGCTTCGAATATTGCTGGACCTGCAACAAGCCGCGTGTCGGCGAACTCGGCGGCGGCTGGTGCGTCGTGCACCCCGATCGCATCGAGAGCGGGACTACCGACGAGGCGCTCGCCGCCGCCTTGAGCAACTGAATCCAACCCGCGCGACCGAGGCCACCGCGCCGACCGGCGGGAGCGTGGTCGCGCGTCATCGATCCCTTCATCCAAGGAGATGACATCATGACCGACGTCAATATGGCGGCGCAGGAAACGCGCCTTTACAGCCAGACCCCGACTGACGATCGCGGCAACTTCCATTATCAGGGTGATCTGCATCGTGCCGGCGAAGCATTGCCCGACCTCTGCCGGCGGATCGAACGTCACCTCGCCGCGACCTTCTCCGAAAGCCGCTTTGCGGTGCGCGGCGAAACCTTCGCGGGGGGACGAAAAGTCCTCGTCGAATTGCTCGATCACGCCGCCGACCTCACCGCGGACACCGATCGTTCCGCATTCCAGATCACCGTGCGCGACCAAATCGAACGGTTCGGTTTCACTCGGTCCAACCTGTACCAGGATTACTCGTCCTGCGCTTTCTACAATGAGGTTCGGATCGGAGCGGCCTATTGGACGGCGCTCGCGGCGCGTCGCGGCATGGCCGATCCGGTCGAACAGAAGCTGACGCTCGCGGCGTTCCGCAAGACGGTCAAGCCCGGTGACACGTTGAAGCTGATCCATGCGCCCTGGCCGACACGCAATCTCGGCGTCACGCGAGTGGTGGAGAAGATCCGCTCCGCCGACCTGGTGCTCGGTGGCAGCCACCTCAACTATCCCCGCGCCGCCGGCTTTGCCTGTGATGGCCGCCTGGTGCGGATCGCATTGGGCGACGAACGTAACCCGGACGCCCATCTGCTCTACGAATGGGAACGCAAGGCAGCCTGATCGAAGGGGGGGAGGGGGCGGGGCGGACGTGCTGGCAAGGAGGACGTCCGCCCATGACCCGTGAAACGCTGAACATCGGTCCCGCCCCCGCCGAGGAGCCCTGCGCGCAACTCGGTATCACCGACCTGTTTGATCAGGCCAATTTGCTCGAGATCCTATGCTACCGGGCAACCCTGATCGCGTGTCATGGTGCACCGCCTGCGGGTGCCGCCTTCCGTGTCGAACGCAACGCCCACGATTTCGGTACCTATCGCGAACTGGCGGCGCGCTTCGATCCCGAGGACGAGAATGCCGTTGCCTGGGCCTATGCCGTTGAGGAGGGACTGGCACGCTGGCGCGACGCCGATTTCCCGACGCCCGTCATCTATGACAATCGGTCGCAGGTCACCGAGTTCGCCTGTTCCGATCATTTCGACGCCGCTCGCCGCGCGATGCTGCTCATGGAGCGGCTGCGGATCGATGGCTATGGCACGCCAGAACAGGCCATTCGCATCGCTCGGCTGCGTAGTGCCTATCTGGCTCAGGCCGAGGACGTCGACCAACTCCTTCGCCAATTGGCGACCGAAACGCATGTTCGGTCGCCTGACGATCGCCGGGTCAGCCTCTACGCACCCTATCAGCTGACCTTCATGCCCGCGATGTTCAACGATCGTCGTGGCGTTCACTATCCTGCGGGCGACGTCATCGACGTCCGCGCGCATGAACGGCGGGCGGGGCGGTGCCGGTACATCGCCTGCGAACTCGGCAGCGTCCGAACTCCCGACGACGCGCTCGCGCTGTGCTGGGAGCATATGGCGCGCTACGTCATACCCTGACCGGAAAGCATCGAGTGATGGCGCACATCGTTCGGAGCGTGGCCCATTGCCTTCGGCCAGGCTGCAGCCGTCGCTGGTTACGCGATCCCGTGCTTGAGGTCCCGTGTCCCTCCGGCGGCGCCGCTGTCGCCAGGCATTGCCGACGCCCGATCGGACATAGCGGGCCATTTGTCGAATTGCATGCGACGCGTGATCTGCTCGCCGATCGCGAGGGGCAGTACGGCCCGTGTCCCCTGGGCATCTGCGGCAAGGCGTCCCACTGCCGTCAGCCCGATTTGCGGTTGTTCCACTGAAGAGCTGGTCAAGCGAGCGTTGCCGGCGCTCGCAATGAGTTTTCGATGATTGAAACGCTGTTCGGCCGTATCGCGGCCGAGGCAGGCTGGAGCGATGCCGGTCGCATTGCGGTGCTGCTCCGCTACGCCGCCCGTCGGGGTACGCCCGAGACTTTCGCTGCCTTTCTTGCCGAGGAGTGCGCAGACGAGAGCGATGCTGTCACCTGTGTCATAGAGAAGGTCATCACGCTGCTGCGTGACCCAGGCCTTGCCCTCGATCCGGCCTTCCGCGGCTATTGCGCTCGCAGCCACGATCTCCTGACGCCACGACAGATTGCCGAGCGCTGGTGCTGCTGGCGGGCCTGTTGAGTCCGTTCCCCCTTATCTTTGGACGGAGCCTGCCATTATGACCGAGCCTGCCGATCTGGCGCACACTCTGCCCGAGATGTGCGCGACATATTGCCTGTCGACCCACGAGCCTATCGTCATGAAGCGCGGCGAGTCCGGCCACTGGCCGCTCCCGGATGGCATGACGGTCGAGCGGATCAACGCGGTATTTCGTGCAAGTCCCTCGCATGTCGCCGCGATGCTCGCCGGCTCGATGTTCGGCTGGGACGTCCCGGGCGCCGATCCGACGCGATATGACAGGCAGGGACGGCCCAACCAGTCCTGATCCGTGGCGATCGAGATCGTCGTCGGCCTGCCCCATCTGTCGAGGGGGCCGCTGCTCGACCGCGCCCGCGCCATGCAGGTGCCGGTGCTCGTATCGGCAAACGCCTTCTCGCGCTGGAAGCGGCGCGACGGTTGTCGCATTTGGTCCGGGTGGCGCACCGGCACGCTCGCCAACGCCCATGATCTCGTGTCGCTCGATCTCGATAGCGCCGGCTTCGTGCTGGCGGTGAAGGAGCGCGGAATCCCATGGAGCATCGACGACTATATCGGATTGGCCGCCAGCTTCCCGTTCCGCCGGTTCGCCAGCCTCGACCTGTGCTGCGAAGCCGAGATCGCGCGCGATCGCGATGAAGTGCTCGACCGGATCGCCCGGACGATCCGGCTGAACCGGGCCTGTCACGCACGCGCGACCGAGGCCGGCATTGCATGCGCCTTCAAGCCGGTCCTGCAGGGCAGGCGGCCGGATGACTATCTTCGATCATGGGACGGGATCGCGCATCTGGTGCGCCCCGGGCAGGTCGTCGGCGTCGGCAGCCTTTGCCGCCGACATGTCGGCGGTCCGGAGGGCCTGATTGCCGTCATCGATCGGCTGGATCGAAAGCTGCCGCGAGATGTCCGGCTCCATGGCTTTGGGGTCAAGGGTACGGCGCTGTCGTTCCTGGCGAGCTTCGGCGACCGCGTCGCCAGCATCGACAGTCAGGCCTATGGCATTGCCGCCCGCCGCGAGGCTCATGCCGCTGGCCGGCCGAAGACCGCGGCGATGGTCGCTGCCCATATGCAGCGTTGGGCCGAACGACAGCGAATGCGGCGCGCGCATCCCGTACCTGTCCAGACAGCGCTCGATCTTGGAATGCCGGACGCGTTGCCAGTGAACGCCTGGGAACGGGCACTGGCTGATGCTCGTGCAGAAATCCACCGCCTGATCGAGGAAGGCGAGATCGCGCACGACCAGATCACCGCCGGGTGGATCACGGAATGGGCGGCCGCGTCGATCGATGCCCGAGGGCGGCCCGACCTGCCGGAAGGGAAGAGTGGGAAGAAGGGCGGATCGGGAAACCGGATCCTAGCCCTATAGCAGCAGGAGACATATCCATGGCGAGCTTTGCTTCCGTCGCCCACCGGCCGCCGGTCGATGGCGCCTACCGCGTCGACATTTCGCGCGGGCGTAACATCGATCGCGTCTCGTCGGAATGGTATTCTCGTCCCGACGACGAGCGATATCTCTCGCTGACCGACCTCTATGCCAGCGTCCGCGGGCGGGCAGAGCGGGCACGAACGGGAGTCGTCGAAAGCGCCAGCATTCGCGTCGAGGCGCGCGGCGAGCACCGCGAGCAACTGGCGCTCCTGGTGCCGGACACCGGCGGCCCGATTGCACCGACCAACTGGTCATTTGGGCAGCTCTGCAGCCTTGTCGGCGCGCCGGCGTCCTACCTGCGCCAGCTTCCCGCGGTTCTCGCGGGCATCAACATGCAGCACGGCCTGCTCCATCACCGCGCCGAACAGGTGAAACTCCTCCAGACCGACGCTGGTCGTACCGAACTGCGCGCCGTAACCGGTCCCGATTACGGCCGCATCTGGGACCATGAACTGGTCGCCGCGGTGATGAAGATCGCCGGCAACGGCGTCGGCGATTCGCGTTGGAAGGTGCCCGGCGTCCTCGACTGGCGTTCGATGTGCCACAACCCGTATGTCGACGTCAGCCGCGAGACGACGACGCTCTACGCCTCGGATCGCGACGTCTTCCTGTTCCTGGTCGACGATACCCATCCAATCGAAGCGGGCAAGCTGCCGAACGGTGATCCCGATTACTATTTCCGCGGCTTCTATTGCTGGAACAGCGAGGTCGGCGCCAAGACGCTTGGCATCGCCACCTTCTACCTGCGCGGCGTGTGCCAGAACCGCAACATCTGGGGCGCGGAGAATTTCCAGCAGGTCAACATCCGCCATTCCAAGTTCGCGGCGGCGCGGTTCGCGCATCAGGCGGCGCCGGCGCTCGAAAGCTTTGCCGACAGTTCGCCACGTCACTTCATCGACGGCATTCGGTCGGCCCGTGAGCGGATCGTTGCCAGGGACGACGAGGATCGGACCGACTTCCTCCGCAGGCGCGGTTTCTCGAAGGCGGAAACCTCCAAGGTCATCGAGATGGTGCTCGCCGAGGAGGGGCACCCTCCAGCATCCGTCTTCGACTTCGTCCAGGGCATCACGGCGCTCGCCCGCGCCAGGACGCATCAGGACAGTCGCCTCGAACTCGAGGCGAAGGCGACGAAGCTGCTCGAACAGGCACGCTGACCGAGCCGATCCATTTGCCGTCCCGACGATGCGCGGCCCGGTCCAACGACCAGGCCGTGGCTCGGCATGACCGCGCCGATTGCTCGCCGCGCGCCGCGCAGCCGCATCGGTGTTCCGTATCCCGCCAGGAGAACCGTCTTGAGCGCTTTGCCAGTCCCGGTCAGCGATACGCTGCCGCTTTCGAGGATCGTCAAGGGGGCGAACCCTCGCCGCTACTTCGATCGCCAAAAGCATATCGAACTGGTCGCATCGGTGCGGCTACGCGGCATCCTCCAGCCGATCGTCGTTCGACCGGTCGTCGGCGATCTGTTCGAGATCGTCTGCGGTGAGCGGCGCTACCGCGCGGCGCTCGAGGTTTATGGTTCCGATGGCGACATCCCGGTCGTGATCCGCGTGATGAGCGACGATGAGGCGCTCGAAGCCGCGATCGACGAGAATGACGCCCGCGATGATGCGTCCGAGACCGAGCAGGCGGATGCCGCCGCCCGTCGCCTTGCGGCCTGCGGCAACGACCGTGCCGAGGCCGCCCGCCGGCTTGGCTGGTCGCGGGCCAAGCTCGATCGGCGTCTCGCGCTCGCCAGCCTGTCCGAGACGGTCAAATCGGCGCTCGACGAGCGCCGCATCAAGGTCGGTCATGCCGAACTGCTCGCCGCCGTCCCAGGCGACAAGCAGGACAAGGCGTTGGAAACCATCCTCGGCGCGAACCTCGACGTTGCGAAAACCCGCGAGTTGCTGATGCGAGTGACGCAGGACCTTGGACATGCTTCGTTCGACAAGTCGGAATGCACCACCTGTCCATTCAACTCCGCGACGCAGCGTGCGCTTTTCGACACCCATGTGGAGGACGGTCATTGCACCAATGCAACCTGCTTCCAGCTCAAGACCGAGGCAGTCGAGCAGATGTTGCGGGACGAGCGCGAGGAGATAGCGGCACGGCTCGCACGTGACGCGACTGACGATCCCGAGGTCGACGACGAGAGACCGGAGGATAGCGGTGTCGACGATGAAGCGGCGTCGCGAAGCGGCGAAGACCGGACGGACGGGATCACTTCGGCCAAGGACGTCGGAAGCGGGGCGATGCCGCCGAAGCCGGTAAAGCCGGTGAGCACCACATCTTCCGTTCGCGCTCCGACCGTCGATGCACGCTATATCGCGGCACGGACGAAAGAGTATCGCGAGGCAAGCTGGAGGACCGCGGTCGCCCGGACGCTCGCCGGCGACCCGGCGAAGGCCCGCACCGCGATCCTAGTCGCGGCTCTTTCGGGAACGCTCAGCCAGATCAAGCCCGAGACCCTGACCTCCCGCGCCGCCCTGCTCGTTGGCGAGACCTTCCCGAGCCTCCATTTCGCGGGCAAGATCGCTCACATCGACGGGCTGTCCGATGGTCCGGCCGGGAATGTGCTGGCGGTGATCGGCGCTGCCTATGCCCGGGACGTGGGCAGCTTCGACCACGTTGCCGATCTTGCCCGCGCTTTTGCGGTCGATCTGCGCGACAGCTGGCAGGTCGATCGGGCGTTCCTCGAACGCTACACCAAGGCCGAACTGACCTTCATCGCACGTGAATGCGGCCTGGTCGCGCACATGGGGGACAAGGCGTTCGCCAAACTGCTCGGCGCAACCAAGGCCGACCTCCTGAGCGGCATGATCCATCGCTTCGGCTTCGACTGGGCAGGTCGCCTGCCCAGCGCGATGACGCTCGACGGAACCTATGCGCCGCCGCTCACATCGGCCGGCCCGACATCCGTCACCGCTATCGCCGCCTGACCTGCTTTATCACGACTACGAAAGATCGACCGCCATGCTGATCGCAAACCTTCTCCCGCTGCTGGGACGCTACTCACTCGGCCTCGATCTGGTCGCCGGGCCGGGTGACACGGTCACACTGACGATCATTCCGCGGAAGCGGGAAGGGGCCACCAGCGCCTTGGACGCAAACGAGACGCGTCCGATCGCGATCACGGCACCCGCCCACGAAATCGATGCCGAACTTGCGCTGGGGGAGGACGGCGCGCTTGGTCAACTGATCGCAAGTCGGAAGGCACTGGCTGACCAGATCGCCGATCAGCGGCAGGCGGCCGAAGCGGCGAAACAGGCTGCCTCCAGCGCCGCGGCGACGAAAGCCGCACCAGCAGTGCCCAAGGCGGCGGCGCCCGCACCCGTCAAGGCACCGGCACCGACCAGCCCGCCCGCCGGTGCCAGGGCCGACGAGCCGGCCACTCTCTTCTGATCGCCATCGATTTTCGTTCGACGACCATCTCGCAGGAGACCGTTCATGCAGATCCGGCAGTTGACCAGAAGCTATCGTTACGACGGCATCGATCTTCCCGTGCCTCCCCACCTTGCCGAGGACCCGGCCGCGCTGCGCGCCTATCACGCCACGCTGTATCCTGCGATCCTCAACGCCGACATGGTCGACGCCGGCGTGTCTGGCGATGCGCATGTCATCGAATATCGCCGTGCCGTCGGGACCAAGGGCTGAACCCATGGCCAGCCAAAAGCCATCGGCGATCCCCGCTGCGCCGCGCAAATCCCTCCTCGACTGGATCGCAAGCGATGAAAGCGAACAGCCCGGTCTTTCCCGCCCCACCTGCAGCGCGCAGGCAAGCCACCTTCACGCGGCGGTCCTTGCCGGCACGCATGCGAGCGAGGGTTACGGGCGCGAGCCACTTCGGCCGCCGCCCGAAATGCAACTCGCCCCGATTGGTTGACCTGACTGGCCGCGCGGTCCGGCTGGCAGACGACATACCCACCGTCTTCGATGGCCCGTTGTCACCGCAGCACCGGCTGATCGGGACCTGGGTTGGGGGGCACCACAGCAACGGGACGGAATATACTCGCTCACAAGCCCGGCGTCGTATCGAGCGTGCCTTCGCCACGGCAGTGTCCGACATTCTGGAACCTGTCGTGCTCGCCGACCTGCGGGTTTCTGTTCGCAGCGACGAGGCCGGTGACCGTTCCGCCCTTGCTGTAAACTGCGACAGTCTTGGTCAACTCGATCTCGGCTGGATCGAAGACAGCGATGCGCCGATCCCCTGGCGCGCTACCGCCTATTCGGCGCTCGAGCGGATGCTGGGGCGCGTCCTGCCGGTCTTCGGTTACGGGGATCTCTTCGACGCGTACGCCGCCTACAACTGGGAAGGCGAGACCGATGACGAATGGGCTCGCCAGGCACTGATAGAGCTCCACGGTGTGAGCGAGCAGGACCTTGATGGCCAGATCCTCCCGTCGACAATGAATGCTGACCGGCCGCCATGGATGATCGCAGAGAATGCAGTCGGCGACGCACTGCTGCCCCGCTCCTTGAACGAGCGCCTGGACCGCGTCCGCGAGGCACACGATGCCGTGGGTGCATCTCCATCAGACTGCGACGCGTGGCATGTCGAGCAGGAGATCCTGTTCGACTACATGCCCGAACTGGAGGAGTGCTTCCACCTCCCGCCGCTAACGATCGTGCCCCTTGCGTCGTTCGCCGATGAACTCGACGATATCACTCGCCACGGGATGGAAGCCGGATTCACCGACGTCGCTGGTTTGTACCCACTTCCCGACGCGTCGAGGATCGACGACTGGCTCGCCTCGCTCCGGCTCGGCGCGCGCTTCCTGTGCGCGGTCCAGGATCTCCTCGCTTTCGATCCCACGCAATCGTGAGGTTCGCCATGACGTATCATTCCACCAGCTTCCTGGCGTCCGGCGATAGCCTGATCCTGAGCAAAGCCATTCTGCTCTATCGGTCGGGTGGCGCGCTTCAGCATGCGTCTGCCTTCGCCAGCATCCACGAGGTCGAACTCGACGAAGAGGATCGACCGACGATTGCGGCGGGTGTGCCGCTGTCGCGCGCCGATCTGCGCCACTGGGCCACCGCGCTGGGTCGCATCACCAGGCCCGAACTCCTGCCGGAGAATGTCCTGGTCGCCCACTCGGACATGCTCGCATGGTGGGCGCCGGCGCAGGTTCGGATGGGCTTTTTCGCGCTGTCGGACCCGCCGCCCGATCTCCATCGACTAGGCGAGCGGACGATCGTACCGGTGCCCTATCCAGCCCATCTCTTCGTCGCGACCCACGCCCGCCTTGGGGTCTATGCCCTGCCGGTGAACGCACGGCCGAGCGCCGATACGGTGCTGCGCCACTCTCCGATCCTGAACGTCTTTTCCGACGGTCAGCTTTGCTGGGGCACCGTCCCCAAACCCACGAAACTCGAGGTTGCATCGATACCGGCCTTCGAACGCGCGGTGTTCGACAGTTGGTCGACCCATCCCAATCAAGGCCAGGACCTGACCGTGACCGGCAAAGGGGGGCTTATCCGGCTCTGGGACGACCTCGCCGCTCGCGAGGCCACGCGATTTCCCGTCCGGCGGCTCAAGCCCTTCGTCGTAAGGTCAAAAGGGCGGATGCGAACAGGCTCGGCTCAGGGGGTGCCCGAGCCGATGACCGTGGCCCGGCTTATCGCACGAGGCGGTCGATGACGCCGCTCGCCGACGATCCAACAGCGGCCGCGGTCCTGGCGGCCATGCCGTGCTACCCGGTGCCGGCGACCGGCCGATCCCCCGCCATCGATGGGCTGCGCGCGGCTCAGTCTGGCCATGGCTTCGCCATCGGCAAGGACGGTGTGATGCTGATCCTGCGCCGGCCCTGGCTGATACTCGACCTGCCGGTCACACCGCCGATTCCGGCCTATCTGCCCTATGGCAGCATAGGCAAGACGGAAGCCGAACTGCGTTGCGGTCTGATCCCGCGCGTGCATCTCGATGCAATCCGCGAGCACTTCCTCGCCAGCCTGCCCGACGAGGGGGCCGCCTTCATCCTCTGGAACGAGGACACGCGCACCTTCTGCATCGAGTTTCCGACCGTGATCGAGGCGAGTCCGTCCCGTATCCTATACCGCACGCCCATTCCTCCGCCGGGTTGGCACGTCGTCTGCGACGTCCACAGCCATGGGCGTTTCCGTTCCTATTTCAGCCCCACCGACGACGCCGATGACGCGCACGCGACCAAGATCGCCATCGTCATCGGCCGTCTCGATGATCCCGCCGGTCCGGATATGGCGGCGAGGCTGTGCGCTGCCGGCATGTTCATCCCCCTGCCGCGCAGCCCCTTTGCGAAAGACGGATGATGGAAATCGATAGCTCGGATCGTCATTACCTCCCGGCAGCCTTCGACCAACGGACGATCAGGACCCTGCTCGTTGGGTGTGGTGGGAACGGGGCCCAGATGCTGATGGGACTGGCCGCCCTCGAGACCGGCCTGCGGGCGATCTCCTCGCGTTCGCTCCACGTCGTCACCGTCGACGACGATATCGTCAGCGAAGCCAATCTCGGGCGTCAGCCCTTTTATCCCTGCGATGTCGGCGACTCGAAGGCGCGCGTGCTCACCGAGCGGATCAACATCGCCCATGGTCTCGGCTGGACCGCAGTCCGTGGCCGTGCACCGCAAGCGGTCGACCTCGCGACGATGGACATCGTCATCAGCTGCGTCGACACCGCCTCGGCTCGTCGGTCGCTCGGCGCCGCGATCGAGGACGCCAGGCGTAAACCGGTTTATTGGATGGATCTCGGCAACCGGGCACTGGATGGGCAATTCGTAATTGGCTGTCCCGGAACGGCGGATGAGCCTGCGCGCCCGCGATTGCCGACCGTGCTCGAGATATTCCCCGAGCTGGCCGATGACGGCCTGCCCGACGACGACACGCCTTCCTGCTCGGTGGCCGAGGCGCTCGAACGCCAGTCGCTGTTCGTCAACCGTGTCATAGCCAGCCACGCCCTCGCTTTGCTGTTCGACCTGCTGGGTCGAGGGTCGATCGGTCACGCCGGGGCCTTCATCAACCTCGCCGCCGGTCGATCCGTGCCGATCCCCTTGCCGCGAAGCGGCAGCGGCTCGGACGGATAGAAGGGAAGGGGGGGAGTGAATGGCGGACAGTCGGGAGATCGTCATGCACACCACCCGCTCGCAGCGTTGGCGCGACCGTCGTAGCCGCTGGGTACCGACTGCGAGCGAGATCGATCCGCAGCGCCTCGCAGTCGATGTGATCGATACGTGCAAGGCCGCAGCGCCCTTTGTGCGTGCACATCACTATGCGGGGTCCATGCCGGTGACGCGGCTTTCGGTCGGATTGTTCGCCAACGGTGCGGATGCGCGGCCGGAGCTTGTCGGGGTCTGTGTCTTCTCACACCCGGTCAACGATGCCAGCGTCCCGAAGAATACCGGCCTCAATGTCCCTCGTTCCGCCTGCGATCTGGGACGTCTGGTGGTGCTCGACTGTCAGGGTGGTAACGCTGAGAGCTTTCTCGTCGCTCGAGCCTTCCGTCTGCTTCGACGGGAGAAGCCCGAGATCCTGGCGGTCATCTCCTATGCTGATTCGGTTCGGCGTACCGACGCGAACGGCCGGGTCTTCATGCCAGGGCATGTCGGCGGCCTCTATGCGGTGATGGCGGCACGCTATGTCGGACGCTCCAGTCAGCGCACCGACCTGATCATGCCCGATGGCCGCCCGATCTCCTCGCGCGCCCTGTCGAAAATCCGCAACGCCGAATGCGGCCAGCGTTATGCGGTCGAAGACCTGCTGCGCGCTGGCGCACGGGCGCCGATGCACGGCGAAGAGCCATCTGCATGGCTGACGGCGCTCGAACGATCGGGCTTCCTGCGCCGGCAGCGCCATCCGGGATGCCATGCCTATGTCTTTCCGCTGACCCGGGCGGCGCGGCTCGCCGCAAAGAAGGTGCCCGAACATCCCTATCCGGTGATCGATCGCTCGGCATCGGCCGGCGATATCACCGCTCTGCCATTGCTTGCCCGGGCGGCATGAACCTGGCTGCGGTCCGCCTCGGTGCGGACGGCGATGTCCACGAGAGGACCCGTGATGACCGATTCCACCAATCGCGCCCTGCGCGACCTGCTTGCCCGTGCCCGAGATGCCCTCGAAACGCCAGGCGGTCTCGACGATGCCGCGCGCGCCGCATTGATGGAGGATTTGGCGGCCGCCGGGGCAAAAAGCGAGGGCATCGATGGTGGAAGCGTCGAGGTCGCCCTGATCGATTCCGGCGATGGCACCCGCTTTTATGTCGCCGAGAGCGCTGCGGCACTCACGCGCGAACTGGCGACCTGGTGCCGATCCCGCTGGGATCGAACGGATGATGCACGCGATCCCGCCACGCTCAGCGACGACACGGTCGCCGACGTCTATTTTTCTGGCGACATCGCGGAATATTTCGCGATCGGCACCGCTCGCATCACGACCGATGAGGTACCGATCGAGCAGGGGCGGTACTGCGTACTGTCGACCGCCCATCTGTCGCATGCCACCTCGGAGTGGCTGGAACGTTGGTCGATCGGCCCTCCGCCGCCCGCACCAATCCCGATCGCCAGCACCTTCTACGGCTGGCTCGTCGCGACCCGCGAACCGGATGTGCCCACCGACCAGATCCCCGACAATCTACGCGAAGCGATGCGCTTCGCGAGGGAGCACGGCTTCGACCAGATCCTGTTCGATTGCGACGCCTCCGTGGTGGTCGGGCTAGATGTCCATAACTGGTGAACGCCGCCCAGCCTCTGACGTGCGGCTGCGCTCGGTCACGGACGTGCCGACGCGGCCGCGCGCCCGGGCGCGACAATCATTTTCTCCTGCAACGAGACCTTCCGAAAGGTGAACCCATGACCAACGCATTGTGGATTGAGAAGCTGGACATGCTGCCGGAGGGCGGTCGCGAGCGCATCCGGCGTTACATCGAGGAGGGCTATGGTGCCTCGCTCAGCACCTTCTACCGTTGTCTTCTCTCGAACGACCTGTTCGGCACCCTGGAAGGCGCTGACCAGGAAAACCTTGCGGCTCTACCACTTTATGTCGAATATCTGACCGGCTACGCCCCGCCGGGCTGCTTTGGCAGCGCGGAGAAGCTGCATCGCTGGCGCGGTCTGTCACGAGGCGATCGGTAACGTGTCGGCTGGACCAGGCTATCGGGTGTCTGGCCGTTGCAGGGTACGCGTCGGTCCAGATCCGATCCGCTTCGCCGCCGACTTCTCATAAGTCGCTGGTTGACCCAAACCGGCCCGGCTGCGGCTCTCCAGTCTGTCGTATCCGATCCTCGAACGACTAGCGGCCGCCAATGGCGTCACCGGCCTCCCGCTCATGGCGTGCGCAAACCGATGTGCTGCCACCTTTACCTTAACTCACCGCCTCCCGGCTCCGGGTTCCATCGCCATGGAGAACATCCCATGCCTATCGATCCCTTCTACCACAAAGTCTTCGCCGACGTCGCGTCGCATACCGAGATGTTCGAACTGCTGAACATTCCTGTCGATGCCTCGCTCGAAGATCGAATGACCGGCGCTTGCTATGCGGGCCGCTGGTTCGAGATCGAGCAGCGCGCATATGACGAGATGTTCGAGGTGCTCCCGCCGCTGTTCATCGGCCGCGCCATGTTCGCGCTTTCGGAGATGAAAGCCGGTAGTGTCGGCTCGGTCTTTTTCGAGATCGAGGTCGCCGGCCGGAAACGCTGGTTCCATGGCTATTGCGACCTTGGCGATCCCGGCGCTCCGGACAGGATGCGCGCCGCGATCCTGTTGCGGGAAACCGGCGACACCTCTCACATGAGTCGCAGCGAGAAGCTCGAGGCCGTCTGGTCCACGACCCATAGTGACTTTCGGGGACTGGCCGGAGAGTTGAACCCGACCGCCTGGCCTCGGCAACATCTCGGTAAACGGACAGTCCTCGTCTATGTCGCCGGTATCGGCACGACGCTGCAACTGCTCGAGGATCTGACCGACGAGGAAATTCAATACCGGCTTCCGCATCGCCGGACTCCTTGATGCGCCGAGCGTATCCGGTTCCTGCACCCACGATCTCTCGCGTGATCAGATAAAACGCGAAATTAGACGTCGCCTCGTGACGATGCTGAATCCAGCCAAGTCCGCATCGAGCGATTTTTCACGATAGGTTGCTCTTCAGCATCAAGGTCGCGCGTCGCACCCCCCATTTCCCGGCCGGAGTAGCGCGGTTTTCGCAGCGGGTCTGGCGAACTCGCTTCGACCTGACGCCCGTAATCTTCCCCGTTCGCGCGCCGGTGGCGGCTGCGCGCAGCCTTCAGTTGACTGCAAGGGAGGTGAACATGGATCATCGCTCACGTCGGGCCGAGGTTCGCAATCCCGTGCTGGGCCTTCCCGCGGCGCGCCTGCTGTTGGCGATGCCGATCGCTTGCCGCCTGCCGCTTGCGATCCTGTTGCGCGATCTCGCGCGCGATGCCCGCGCCCGCGCCGGTATCAACTAGGACAGGCGCAAGGCGTTCATCGCCGCCTACTGGGCGGCGGTCGCGGTCTATGCCGGACATATCTCCCGCGCGCTGCTCGACCGGCATGAACGCCCGCTTGCCCGCAAGCCGTTCCGCATCGTCCAACGCGGCTTTCCCGACCTGGTTGCCACCGATTGGGCTGAGGCCTCACGTCTTCACGACCGACGCCGCGACAGGTTGGGCCTCGGCGCCAGAGACCTTCCCGAAGCCGTGCTGCTGCTTGGCAAGCAGCCGATCGCGCGGGTCAGCTATAACGGCCGGATATGGCCGCTTGGGGACTGGCTGCCTGGCGCCCAGCCGATCTACGACAATCGTGAGGACCCACGACCATAGGTCGCCGTCCTCGTGTCCGCCGCGGCTGCCTCTCGATCAAGAAACCTTAACCTGCGCAGGCAGGTACCATCTGACGACGAGAAGATTGCGATCGCGCATGGAGGGGGAGGCGGTGCGGATTCGGGTGTGAACCAGGGAGACAGCCGATGCCCATCGATACCCTATACCGCCATCAGCAGGCACTCGATCCGAGCGCTTTGACCGTCATCACCGGCGCCACTCATGCGGTATCCGCCGCGATCACGGACTGTTACGCCGCCGGCAAGGAGCCAAACGCCGACGCCGCCGTGATCCTGCTGGCGCGCCATCTTGGCAGAATTGCTGCGGCATTACCGTCGGGCGACGCGGTGCTGCGCCGCCGATGTGCCGAAGAGATCGCCATCATCAGCGGCGGGCAGTTCGCTACTGCGGGCGCGCGGCGTTTGGCGCCGGCGTCGCCGAACCTGCCCCGGATCGCTGCCTGACCAGGGCCACATATGCCAGACACAAGCTTCGATCCGGCGGATGCGGCTTGCTGGGTCGCACGCGGCCGCAAACCCGAACACGCCGCTCTGATCGCCGCCGCCTGGCGCGATCATCCTGACCTGCCACCATCCGCACCGCTCGCTGATCGCATGGCGCGCTCTCGTGCACGGGTCGCGGCGATGAGACCGGTCAACGAGCAGATATCTCGGGATGCCGCGCGCGAGCGGGACGCTGCCAATTTCGCGTTCACCGCGACACAACTCCGCCTCGGCCGTGCGTCGGCGCAGGATGCCGCGATCCTCGCGGGGCGGGACCGCCATGGTTACGAGTGGCTGCGATCGGTCGACTATGCCCATGGCTGGTACGCGGCGCAGGCAGGATGGGAGTATAAACCACCCGGTCCCAACCTCCCCGGCGTCATTCCTGTGGGATCGACCGAGGCCTATGCGCAGGGCTTCACCGATGGCGGCGGACGACGCGACGACCTGTTCGACACTGCTCGCCGACAGTTCGCCGCCGCGGAGCGCAAGGCGACGACAGCGTCGACCGCGCCGCTGGCATCACGCCCGCTGCCGAGCACCTGGCCGCAGCCATCCGACGGCCATCGCCCGGTCGCCTGGAACCGCCGGCTGATCATCCTCGCCGCCGTTGTGGCCCGCGATATCGACCGATCGGCCGCCCCGACGATCGACCTGCTCGACTGCCCGCTCGCGGAGGAGGTACGGCAGATACCGGGCACACGGCACGCGCGAACCGTGATCCTGTCGGCGATGCACGGTTTCGTCGATGCTCGTCTTCCCCGCGTTCCATGGACCGAGACGATGACGCCGGAACGCGCCGATGCGCTCGCCGCATCGCCGGCCGCCCGCCAGCAACTGGCGAACTTGCTGAAGGGGGCCGAGATCGACGATATCCTCGTGGTGGCCCAGGGCAGCTACCTCAGCGTCATCGATGCGCACGCAGCGGTGATTCCGCTTTGCCGGGTCATGGAGCGCACGCGCAACGCCCCCCTCCAGCAGCGCAAGCACGTAAGGACCTGGTTGGCGCGCGGGCGAGATATGGGCGAGAATGTCGGTGCCGGGCACATTCGCTGGAGCAAGGTCATCCAGGGGCTCACCGGTAAGCTCGGTGAGTTCACCGCCCGCTATGCCGGCAAGGTGAGTCCGTGCGGTCACCGCATCGTGATCGAGATCGCGCCCGGAGTGCCGGCGTTCGGCTATGTCACTGCCGCTGGTGTCGCTCTCGCGCCGGAGATCGTGATATCGAACAAGGCGCGGCTGCGGATCGAGATGGCACGGGCGCTACGTGCGTTCGGGGCCGCGACCCGCCTCGCAATTGCTGCCTGAGGCTCGGCAATGACAAGGGATTGCAACCCCGATCTGTTCGATGGGCTCGACCAACAGCGCCGGATGACGGGCGATGGCGACCAGGAACCGCGCCCAATCCTGGCGATACCATGCGGTTTCGTTGACCGACGCAACATGCCGTGCCGACGCCTTGGCGTTCGGCCGGTGACGATCGATGGGCAACGATTTCCACCATCGCGGCTACGCTATCGTCCTTTGCGATCCGGCCTGCTTCCGGGGTGATGCTGAATGAACCGCGAAATCGCGAGCTGGCGGGCCGCAGCAATGGAAGGGGAGGTGAGGGAGGCGGACTGACCGGATGGTCCGGTCCGGAGATGTCTCATGATCCTTTCCACCGCCGCCCTCATTGCCGAAGCACCGCTCGGGTCGCTTGTTCGCTGGAGCGATGGCACGCCCAGACCGCCGGCCCGGTACGTTCGCAAGGTGCAAGACTGGGAAAGCCGGAACGGTACCGGGCGACTAGCCGGACGCGAACTGCGGGCAGGATCAAGCATGATCAACAGCTTCACGATCCATGTGGGCGATTTCAGTCAGCACGGCACCATCGTGATGCGAATGCACCGGGTGTTCACCGTCGACACTCCGCTGCGCTTCGAGATCGTATCGGTGCCGCAACCCGGCGAAGCGCTGGTGATCACCAGCCTGATGGGCCGTACCGAGTTGCAGCATGTCGCCGCGGACCGCGCTGCTGCCGAGCGCTGGCAGGCCGAGCATGGTTATCGCGACGCGCGGATCGAGATCGTGCCGCCGACCGCGCTCGCCGCCTGACGCGGGACACCTTCGCACCCTTTCACCACGGCAGTCGCGAGGAGGCATAGTGGTTTGATCCGTATCTGCCGATCGGGCAGCGCCACCGCAGGCTGCGGGCAGGCGCCCGATCGGCAAATCATCGTCCAACCGCTGTCGTCGTCGCCCCTGCCACAATAACGCGGAGACGCTCATGCGCCGCTTCCATACGTGCGTCTGCTCGACGCTGCATCTGCCTGCCGAGGAGCGACGTATCATCGAAGACCTGATCGCCGACAGTCGCGCGGGGCACCCGATTTCCCGTCGCGCGGACCTCACGATCGTGCCGCATCACGATGGCTATATGATCCATATCGGTGTCATCGAGGACCATCCCCGACGACCCCACAATGTGACGCCTGTCCTCTGGCGGCTTCTCGGCCAGGCACTGGACGAGGGCGCCAGCTGGCTTTCTTTCGATCGCGAGGAGATCCCGTGCTCTTCATTGACCGTCTATCCGGAAGACGCGCCGCCTGGTCTCGCCAACAGGATTGCGATCGGCTGCCGCGAGTGCGGGGGACGTGACGTCGTGCGGGACGCCTGGGCAGCCTGGGACGAGGCGGCGCAGGCCTGGAAGCTCGGTGACACGTACGATGCGGTCTTCTGCAACAGCTGCGACCGCTATGTCGGCGTTGTCGCGACGCCGCTCGCAGCCCATCACTCGGGTGTGGCTGCATGACGCGCGCCGGTACTTCTCCCGCCGTGGCGGCCCACGTTGCGCTCAGCAGCATCGAACTGTCGGTGCTGAGCACCGTCGCGTTCGATGCTGACACATTGCCGGCGATCCGCAGTGGCAATCGGATCAACATAATCGACGCCGACAACAGCGGGACGTTGCGCCACACGGTCCCACTCGAAGCGTGGCTCGAGGCGTTATGGAGGGCTCTTGCTCCGGACTTTCTTGGAGCCAAGCGGCCGGTCGACCCGGTGGGGCTGGCGGCGCTCTATGCGTCGCGTCTGGTGCCGGATTCGGCCGATCCATCCCTCCTGGTTTCGCTGACGCCGTTCGAGCTTGGCCAAGGTCTTCGCGCCAGCCACCCCGATGCGACCGCGCGCAAGGATCGTATCGCCGCCCGGATCCTTTACCTCGAAGAACTCGAATGGTCGCACGACCCGATCGCGCTCATCCCAAGGGGTGCGTTGTCCGCCGCCGGATGGGCTGCTGTCGGTTCGATGCTTCCAGACCCTGATGGTCGTTGGCGATGGTCACCGTCCTTGCGGATCGCCGCTCGCTCCACCCGCGACGACGATGTCAGCCGCCGACGCCGCGCCGAACTCCGGGTGAAGGAGCTTCATGCGGCCTTGCATTTGGCCTGCGAATTGCCGTGCACGGGCTATGATGTCGATGGCTATCATCACGACCTGATGCAGGCGGTCCTCACGGATCTGATCGCACTCTGCCTGGTCGGCGCCGACGCGAACGATCCCACGGACGACCTGGAGATCGTTCGCGAAGTGCTCGATCGGGAGCAGCCCGACTGGCGAAGCGCCAATGCCCGCTCCGTCCTTGCCGCCTGAATGCGGTGCCCAGCCTGGTCGCCAAATGAGTCCCGGCGACGAAAGTTGGCGGGATGCATGAACGTTCTGAAGTGCGCCTCCTCCACGAGGCGGAGACTGCGCACCTTGTCACCAGCCGTAATGCGACCGCGACAACACATCCGCATCGGTCGATCCTTGATCCACTTCCCATGGAGGTCATCGTGGTGCCAATCTCCCCGCTCCGGGCAAAGCTCGCCTCGTTCGACCACGCTTATGCCGTAGCCCTCCGGCTGAGACGGGTGACCGGGCGTCTTCATTACGTCGTCGAGACCCGAAACCCGTTGCAGCCTTATCGTGTCACCGACCGTCAGCCGCCCCGACCGGACCGGGCCCTGGCGATGATTGCGTGATGATCGGCCGTCCTCGCGTGCCCGTGGTGGCGGCCTGGGGTGCGGGGGCCAATTCGACCGCCATGATCATCGAACTGGTCCAGCGCGGTGAACCGCCCGACATGGTCTTGCTGGCCGACATGCCAGAGCAGCCAAGGACAAGACCTCTCATACCGCTGTTCCGGGACTGGATGGATGCCCACGGTGTCCCCAACGAAGTTGTCTGGTACCGGGTGACGCACTGCAAACACTGGCCGCCCTACGATGATCTCCTCGAAGCCTGCCTGACCAACGGCACATTGCCGTCGATCGCCTTCGGCCTCCATTCCTGTTCCGCACGGCACAAGATTTCGCCACAGGACAAATGGGTCAAGGCATGGCCGCTGGCGCAGCACGCATGGAGCAAGGGCCGGAAGGTCGTACGCCTGATCGGCTATGACTGTTCGGCGCGGGACAATCAGCGCTATGAGCACCGCGAGGGACACGTCTCCGACCTCTACGACTATCGATATCCGCTTCGCGAGTGGCGATGGGACCGTGAGGCATGTGACCGGTGCATTGCCGATGCCGGCCTACCGCCATTTCCGAAGAGCTCGTGCTTTTTCTGCACTGCAATGCAGCCGGAGGAGGTGAGGGCGTTACCGCGCCAGGAACTGCGTCTGATCGTATTGATGGAGGCGCGCGCCGCGCCTCGGCTCCGCACCGTCGAAGGGCTATGGCGGCGCTCCACCCGAACGAGGCCAGGGTCAATGACCGCTTTCATTCGGAACGAGGAGTTGCTCGATCCGGACGAGATCGACACGATCATCGCCACGGCTCCCCTGGACTTAATGGCCTTCCAACAGGTGGCAGCCACGCGACCGCTTGCTGAGCGGCAGACCATGCAAACGTGGCTGGAGCGCTTCAACGAAGGCGCAAAGCTGATTTCAGCCCGTAGCAGTCGCTGAGGCTCACCAAGGGCAGGTTTCCAGTTTCAGGTGAATGGAGAAACGGGGGGCACGTCAGTTCCAGCAGCGCCTTTAACCAAATGGAGATGCTTACCTGCCAATTAGCCTTTGCAGCCTTCCCTTTAACACAGGGGCAGAGGCATCGGGGCGAGATTGTAATGAAGCTGAGTCTGCATGCGCTAATGAGGTTGCGACGGTCGTTGCGTGTGTTCGGTGGGGTCGCTGCGACGTTGCTATCTGTGACGCAGTTTGCGGATCGGGCAGATGCGAGAACGGCAGCTTGCACGCAGCTAAACGCCGACTGGAGTGGTGGACGGACATCTCCAGGTGGAGATAGCGGTCTTTACATAACGTACTCCGGATTTGGATCGAATGAGGTCATTACTTACCGAGCTGAGACCAGAAACAGTAGTGCATCAGAAATAAATGAGCCGTCGCCGGGAAATTTAGGTGCGGCATATTTCGGTATATATGCGGATGGCGGTGTAAATGTAATAGTCGAAACCCGTCCGCGAAATGGTTCGGAGGCGGTGACGTCTGGTTCCTTTAACCCAAGTCCGTCCAGAGACTATGACTTTGGTGCTCAAGGTAGCGTAAACTCGGCAGGAACGGTCACTGCTATTGTATCATGCAGTGAGGCCGCAGTCGCGCCGGTAGCAAATGCCTCGAGCACGACCGTCGCCGCGAACAGCACCGCCAACGCCGTTACCCTCAACGTGTCGGGTGGCGCCGCGACCTCGGTCGCCGTGGCCACGCAGGCGAGCCACGGCACCGCCACCGCCTCGGGCACCGGCATCAGCTACACCCCGACCGCCGGCTTCTCGGGCAGCGACAGCTTCACCTACACCGCCACCAATGCGTCCGGCACAAGCAGTCCCGCGACCGTCACTGTTACGGTGACCGCGCCGACGCTGACGCTCTCGCCGACCAGCCTTCCGGGCGGCACGGCGGGCAGCGCGTACAGCCAGACGCTGAGCACCACGGGCGGCACCGCACCCTACAGCTATGCCATCACCGCCGGCGCGCTGCCGACCGGCGTCACCCTGGCGTCGAACGGCACGCTGGCGGGCACGCCGAGCGCAGCGGGCACCTTCACCTTCACGGTGACCGCGACCGATGCGCAGAACTTCACCGCTGCGCGCGGCTACAGCGTCACCATCGCCGCGCAGGCACCGGTGGCCGGCGCGGTCAGCACGACCGTGGCCGCCAACAGCAGCGCAAACGCCGTGACCCTGAACCTGTCGGGCGGCGCCGCGACCTCGGTCGCCGTCGCGACCCAGGCCGCCCATGGCACCGCCACCGCCTCGGGCACCGGCATCAGCTACACCCCGACCGCCGGCTATTCGGGCAGCGACAGCTTCACCTACACCGCCACCAACGCCTCGGGCACCAGCAGCCCGGCGACCGTCACCGTCACGGTCACCACGCCGACGCTCGTGCTGGCCCCGGTGACCTTGCCGGGCGGCACGGCGGGCAGCGCGTACAGCGCCACGCTGAGCACCACGGGCGGCACCGCGCCCTACAGCTATGCCGTCACCACCGGCGCGCTGCCGACCGGCGTCACCCTGGCGTCGAACGGCGCTCTGTCGGGCACCCCGACCGCGGCGGGCACCTTCACCTTCACGGTGACCGCGACCGACGCGCAGAACTTCACCGCTGCGCGCGGCTACAGCGTCACCATCGCCGCGCAGGCACCGGTGGCCGGCGCGGTCAGCACGACCGTGGCCGCCAACAGCAGCGCAAACGCCGTGACCCTGAACCTGTCGGGCGGCGCCGCGACCTCGGTCGCCGTCGCGACCCAGGCCGCCCATGGCACCGCCACCGCCTCGGGCACCGGCATCAGCTACACCCCGACCGCCGGCTTCTCGGGCAGCGACAGCTTCACCTACACCGCCACCAACGCCTCGGGCACCAGCAGCCCGGCGACCGTCACCGTCACGGTCACCACGCCGACGCTCGTGCTGGCCCCGGCGACCTTGCCGGGCGGCACGGCGGGCAGCGCGTACAGCGCCACGCTGAGCACCACGGGCGGCACCGCGCCCTACAGCTATGCCGTCACCACCGGCGCGCTGCCGACCGGCGTCACCCTGGCGTCGAACGGCGCTCTGTCGGGCACCCCGACCGCGGCGGGCACCTTCACCTTCACGGTGACCGCGACCGACGCGCAGAACTTCACCGCCGCGCGCGGCTACAGCGTCACCATCGCCGCGCAGGCGCCGGTGGCCGGCGCCGCGAGCGTCACGGTCGCCGCCAACAGCAGCGCAAACGCCGTGACCCTGAACCTGTCGGGTGGCACCGCGACCTCGGTCGCGGTCGCGACCCAGGCTGCGCATGGCACGGCCACCGCCTCGGTCACCGGCATCAGCTACACGCCGACTGCCGGCTATTCGGGCAGCGACAGCTTCACCTACACCGCCACCAACGCCTCGGGCACAAGCAGTCCCGCGACCGTCACTGTTACGGTGACCGCGCCGACGCTGACGCTCTCGCCGACCAGCCTTCCGGGCGGCACGGCGGGCAGCGCGTACAGCGCCACGCTGAGCACCACGGGCGGCACCGCGCCCTACAGCTATGCCGTCACCACCGGCGCGCTGCCGACCGGCGTCACCCTGGCGTCGAACGGCGCTCTGTCGGGCACCCCGACCGCGGCGGGCACCTTCACCTTCACGGTGACCGCGACCGACGCGCAGAACTTCACCGCTGCGCGCGGCTACAGCGTCACCATCGCCGCGCAGGCACCGGTGGCCGGCGCGGTCAGCACGACCGTGGCCGCCAACAGCAGCGCAAACGCCGTGACCCTGAACCTGTCGGGCGGCGCCGCGACCTCGGTCGCCGTCGCGACCCAGGCCGCCCATGGCACCGCCACCGCCTCGGGCACCGGCATCAGCTACACCCCGACCGCCGGCTTCTCGGGCAGCGACAGCTTCACCTACACCGCCACCAACGCCTCGGGCACCAGCAGCCCGGCGACCGTCACCGTCACGGTCACCACGCCGACGCTCGTGCTGGCCCCGGCGACCTTGCCGGGCGGCACGGCGGGCAGCGCGTACAGCGCCACGCTGAGCACCACGGGCGGCACCGCGCCCTACAGCTATGCCGTCACCACCGGCGCGCTGCCGACCGGCGTCACCCTGGCGTCGAACGGCGCTCTGTCGGGCACCCCGACCGCGGCGGGCACCTTCACCTTCACGGTGACCGCGACCGACGCGCAGAACTTCACCGCTGCGCGCGGCTACAGCGTCACCATCGCCGCGCAGGCGCAGGCGCCGGTGGCCGGCGCCGCGAGCGTCACGGTCGCCGCCAACAGCAGCGCAAACGCCGTGACCCTGAACCTGTCGGGTGGCACCGCGACCTCGGTCGCGGTCGCGACCCAGGCTGCGCATGGCACGGCCACCGCCTCGGGCACCGGCATCAGCTACACGCCGACTGCCGGCTATTCGGGCAGCGACAGCTTCACCTACACCGCCACCAACGCCTCGGGCACAAGCAGTCCCGCGACCGTCACTGTTACGGTGACCGCGCCGACGCTGACGCTCTCGCCGACCAGCCTTCCGGGCGGCACGGCGGGCAGCGCGTACAGCCAGACGCTGAGCACCACGGGCGGCACCGCACCCTACAGCTATGCCATCAGCGCCGGCGCGCTGCCGACCGGCGTCACCCTGGCGTCGAACGGCACCCTGGCGGGCACGCCGAGCGCAGCGGGCAGCTTCACCCTCACGGTGACCGCGACCGACGCGCAGAACTTCACCGCCGCGCGGAACTACAGCGTCACCATCGCCGCGCAGGCACCGGTTGCCGGCGCCGCGAGCGTCACGGTCGCCGCCAACAGCAGCGCCAATGCTGTCACCCTGAACCTGTCGGGCGGCACCGCGACCTCGGTCGCCGTCGCGACCCAGGCCGCCCATGGCACCGCCACCGCCTCGGGCACCAGCATCAGTTACACCCCGACCGCGGGGTATTCGGGCAGCGACAGCTTCACCTACACCGCCACCAATGCGTCCGGCACCAGCTCGGCCGCGACCGTCACGGTCACGGTGACCGCGCCGACGCTGGCGGTATCGCCGACCAGCCTCCCGGACGGCACGGCGGGCAGCGCCTACAGCCAGAACCTCAGCACGACGGGGGGCACCGCACCCTACAGCTATGCCATCACCGCTGGCGCGCTGCCGACCGGCGTCACCCTGGCGTCGAACGGCACCCTGGCGGGCACGCCCACCGCGGCGGGCACCTTCACCTTCACGGTGACCGCGACCGATGCGCAGAACTTCACCGCCGCGCGCGGCTACAGCGTCACGATCGCCGCGCAGGCGCCGGTGGCCGGCGCCGTGAGCGTCACGGTCGCCGCCAACAGCAGCGCAAACGCCGTGACCCTGAACCTGTCGGGTGGCACCGCGACCTCGGTCGCGGTCGCGACCCAGGCTGCGCATGGCACGGCCACCGCCTCGGGCACCGGCATCAGCTACACCCCGACCGCCGGCTTCTCGGGCAGCGACAGCTTCACCTACACCGCCACCAATGCGTCCGGCACAAGCAGTCCCGCGACCGTCACTGTTACGGTGACCGCGCCGACGCTGACGCTCTCGCCGACCAGCCTTCCGGGCGGCACGGCGGGCAGCGCGTACAGCCAGACGCTGAGCACCACGGGCGGCACCGCACCCTACAGCTATGCCATCACCGCCGGCGCGCTGCCGACCGGCGTCACCCTGGCGTCGAACGGCACGCTGGCGGGCACGCCGAGCGCAGCGGGCACCTTCACCTTCACGGTGACCGCGACCGATGCGCAGAACTTCACCGCTGCGCGCGGCTACAGCGTCACCATCGCCGCGCAGGCACCGGTGGCCGGCGCGGTCAGCACGACCGTGGCCGCCAACAGCACCGCCAATGCCGTCACCCTCAACCTGTCGGGCGGGACCGCCACCTCGGTCGCCGTAGCGACCCAGGCTGCGCATGGCACCGCCACCGCCTCGGGCACCGGCATCAGCTACACCCCGACCGCCGGCTTCTCGGGCAGCGACAGCTTCACCTACACCGCCACCAATGCGTCCGGCACCAGTGCACCTGCGACCGTCATCGTCACGGTCACCGCGCCGACGCTCACCGTCTCGCCTGCGGCAGGTCCGCTGCCGGCAGCCACCGCCGGTGCCCCCTACAGCGCCACGCTGACCAGCTCGGGCGGCACCGCGCCGTACAGCTACACTGCCACGGGTCTGCCCGCTGGTGTCACTCTCGCGGCGAACGGCACCCTGTCGGGTACACCGACGACGCCAGGCAGTTACACCGTCATCGTGAGCGTCACCGACGCTCATGGTGCCACGGGCATCGCCAGCTACACCATCACGGTTGCAGCGCAGGCACCGGTCGCGGGTGCCATCTCGGCTTCGGTCGCCGCCAACAGCAGCGCCAATGCAATCACACTGAATCTTTCGGGCGGCACCGCCACCTCGGTCGCGGTCGTGACTCAGGCCGCGCATGGCACCGCCACCGCCTCGGGCACCGGCATCACCTACACCCCGACCGCGGGGTATTCGGGCAGCGACAGCTTCACCTACACTGCCACCAATGCGTCCGGCACCAGCAGCCCGGCGGCCGTCACCGTCACGGTGACCGCGCCGACGCTCACCGTCTCGCCTGCGGCGGGTCCGCTGCCTTCGGCCACCGCCGGCACCGCCTACAGCGCGACGCTGACCAGCTCGGGCGGCACCGCACCGTACAGCTACACCGCCACGGGTCTGCCCGCCGGCGTCACCCTCGCGTCGAACGGCACCTTGTCGGGTACGCCGACCACCCCGGGCAACTACACCGTCACTGTCAGCGTCACCGACGCCAACGGCGCCACCGGCACTGCCAGCTACACGATCGCCGTGTCGGTCCAGGCGCCGGTGGCCGGCGCGGTCAGCACGACGGTTGCCGCCAACAGCACCGCCAATGCCGTGACCCTGAATGTGTCGGGCGGCACTGCGACCTCGGTCGCGGTCGCGACCCAGGCCACCCATGGCACCGCCACCGCCTCGGGCACCAGCATCAGCTACACCCCGACCGCCGGCTTCTCGGGCAGCGACAGCTTCACCTACACCGCCACCAATGCCTCGGGCACCAGCAGCCCGGCAACCGTCACCGTCACGGTGACCGCGCCGACGCTGGCGCTGTCGCCCGCCTCAGGTCCGCTGCCTGCGGCCACCGCCGGCACCGCCTACAGCGCCACGCTGATGAGCTCGGGCGGCACCGCGCCGTACAGCTACACCGCCACGGGTCTGCCCGCCGGCGTTACCCTTGCGTCGAACGGCATCCTGTCGGGTACGCCAACCACGCCGGGCAACTACACCGTCACCGTCAGCGTCACCGACGCCAACGGCGCCACCGGTACCGCCACCTACACGCTCGCGGTAAGCACCCCGCCTCCCCCGGTCGCGGCCAATCCGGTCACCACGTCGGTTGCCGCCAATACCAAGACGGAAGCCGGGCAAAGCGTGAGCCTCAATCTGTCGAGCCTGGTGACGGGCCAGTTCGATGAAATCCGGATCGTCACCCAACCCGCGCATGGCACGGTCACGATCTCGCGCACCCTTGCGATGCGTGGTTTCGGTGGTCCGTCCTTCATGGCTGTGGCGATGGCAGCTTCCTCGGTTTCCATTCCAGGCCAGGTCATAGCGGTCTACACGCCGGAACCGGGCTATCAGGGCACCGACACCTTCCAATATGTCGCTGTCGGACCGGGCGGCACGTCGGCACCGGCCACCGCGACCATCCAGGTGGTCGGCAAGGCGCCCACAGTAACCACCATCACGGCCTCCGCCATCGACGGCCAGCCCGTCTCGGTCGACCTGACCGCTGCTGCTTCGGGCGGTCCGTTCACCGCGGCGGCGATCACCAGCGTGTCGCCTGCCGACCAGGCGACCGCGACGATCGTTGCCGGGGGCACCGCCGACGCGCGCACCTTCCGCCTCCAGGTGACGCCCAAGGCGCACTTCAGCGGGACGATCGCGGTGGGCTACACGCTGGCCAACACGTTCGGCACGTCCTCACCGGCAACGGTAACCATCACGGTTACCGCCCGTCCGGATCCGTCGCGGGATGCGAACGTTCGCGCGATGAGCGATGCGCAGGCGGAGGCGGCGCGCCGCTTCTCGCGGACGCAGGTGGCCAACTTCATGGGTCATGCCGAGACGCTGCACGGCGACGACTGCACCCGTTCGGCGAACGGCCTGCGGTTGAGCTCGACCGATCGCAGCTATGACCGGCGTCTTCCGGGGCAACCCATCGATGACAGTGCGCCGGGTGCGCATCGACGGGAGGGACGTCGTGGCGAAACCTCCACGCGCGAAGAGACTGCGGCGACGGGTTGCGGCCGGGTCGGCCTATGGGCAGGCGGGACCGTCGATATCGGGACGCGTGATGCGATCACCGGTCGTTCGAAGGTGAGCGCCACGACCTCCGGTGTGAGCGCCGGCGTCGACCTGCGGGTCGCCAAGGGGGTCACGCTCGGGATCGGCGGTGGGCTCGGCCTCGACCGCAGCACGATCGCCGGCGGGGCGGCCCAGGTGAACAGCGATAGCCAGGTGCTGGCCGTCTATGGCAGCGCGATGCCGCTGCGCGGGCTGTTCATCGACGGGATGCTCGCCCAAGGCTGGCTCGACTATTCGCTGCGGCGCCAGGATGCCGCGGCGGGAGCGCTGGCGATGGCGGACCGGACTGGCACCTTCACCACCGGCGCACTGTCGACGGGGATCGATCGTACCTCCGGGGCGCTACGCTGGTCGCTCTATGGCCGGGCTGAGTATCTCGACGGGCGTCTGACGCGCTATATCGAAGAGGGCGCGGGCATGTATAACCTGCGCTTCGACGACCGCGACCTGATGTCCGTTACCGGGGCGCTAGGTCTTCGCCTGGGGTGGCAACGCCCTGTGTCGGTCGGTCTCCTTACCGCACGCCTGCGGACCGAGTGGCTTCACGAGTTCACCCGCGGCACCCGCCAGGGGCTGGACTATGCGGATGTGAGCGGACCGTCCTATTACAGCCTGATCGCATCCGGGTGGTCACGCGAGCAGTTCATGTTCGCGCCGGGCATTGGTCTCACCCTACCCGCGGGGTGGGATATCGGGCTCGACCTTGGCCTGAGGGTGGCCGACGGTGAACGGGCTGCAACTACGGGGGTGCAGGTCCGAAAGAATTTCTGATCCGTTTTGGCGTGAAGTTGAAAGATTAGCGATAAAAGCGCCATGTTCGGAGCAAGCGCCTTTTTCATTTGTAGGTTGACGAATGGAGGACTTATGTCGGGAGTATCACGTTTGCCTTTGGGTGATGATGAAGGCGATAACCCCATCGCTCTCGGCGATGATCGCATCGGCGCAGTTTATTTAGTCAATGATTGGGGTGTTGACCTGGCACAGGTTACTATCCGTCACAGGCGGGGTAACGATGAATCCAAGCAGGAGCAATATACGTTCCACAATGTAGAACCTGATGCCAAAGTTGGCCCTGTTCCGGTCAAATATACTGTGGGCAGCGGAAGTCCGTTTGATTATTGGTGGATCAAATTCACTACCCAAAATGGTGCTGCCTACACGTGTAAATCGAATTTCTATTGTTCGATCAGCTCGGATGATGATGGAACTGTGTATTTGAGGGTCGATGGCTCGACAAAGAAAATGTACGTGAAATTTAGCAAGTCGAGTGGTTGCAATGTCGAATTGGAATCATCTCCTGGATAACCCATTCAGGCTGGGAAGTCGGAATTTAACCTAGCCTGCGATGGCAGTCAGCGCGTGCGGACAAGCGGACCGGCTAGGCCTCGCGGCGGAAAGGCGGGCAGGGCTATGGGGGCGACTGTGGTGAGCAGTTGCCCTCAATCGCCTTCGGCCTTCATTCCTGTTCCGCACGGCACAAGATTTCGCCACAGGACAAATGGGTCAAGGCTTGGCCGCTGGCGCAGCACGCATGGAGCAAGGGCCGGACGGCTGTACGCCTGATCGGCTATGACTGTTCGGCGCGGGACAATCAGCGCTATGCGCACCGCGAGGGACACTTCTCTGAGCTGGCCCCCGTTTTGACCGGACGGATTCAAGCCTTAGAAGGAGGCTTGGGGCTATCCCCTGAGCATAGGCTTATGTCCGTGTCCGAGACCATCACCGACTGATCATCCCCCGTTTTGGCGGACACGCGGGGTTAGCCGGTCATGCGCTGCTCGGCTTGCTCGGGTGTCAGATACCCGATGGCCGAGTGCATCCGGTGCCGGTTGTAGTAGCCTTCGATGTATCCGAACAGGGCCTGTCGGGCTTCCAACTGGGTCGCCGATCGGCATTGATGGACCAGCTCGACCTTGAGGGTGTGGAAGAAGCTCTCCATCGGAGCATTGTCGTAGCAATTGGCGGTGCGGCTCATCGAGGGCACGGCGTGGATCGCCGACAGATAGGCGACATAGGCCCCGGCGGCATATTGCGACCCGCGATCCGAGTGGCAGATGAGGCCGGGCGCTGGACGCTGCCGCTGGGCGGCCATCATCATGGCAGCGAGTGGTAGTTCGGTTCGCAGTTGGTCACGCATGGCCCAGCCGACGATCTTGCGGGTTGCCAGGTCGAGCACGGCCGCCAGATAGAGCCAGCCTTCGCCGGTCGCGATGTACTTGATGTCGGCCAGCCAGATCCGGTTCGGCGTGGTCGCCACGAAGTTCTGCGCCAGCAGGTTCGCGGCGATCGGCAGATAGTGGCGGCTGTCGGCCGTGCATGGCCGGAACCGGCGCCCGGCAAGCGCGCGGATGCGATGCCGGCGCATCAGGCGCTCGACGCGGCCATGGCTGCACTGCCAGCCCTCCGCTCGCAGAGCCTGCCCCGGCGAAGGCCGGGGGCGGCATGCACCCGGGGAGACCCGTAGCGCCCCTGATGGCGCTCCTGGAGCCGGCGCACGTCGCCGAGTAGTGCCAGGTTCGCCGTGGTTCGTGCGTTCGGTGCCCAGCCACGCCAGTCGTAATAGCCGCTGCGCGACACACCGAGCATGCGGCGCATGACATTCACTGACGTGCTCCCCATTTTCAGGCCGCTGACAAGTTAGCTTCGGTTTCCTCATGCCCTTGGCGGGGGCGGCTGGTGAACTCGGCGGGTGCCATGCCGCCGAGGCTGCTGTGCGGACGCACGGTGTTGTAGTCCGTGCGCGATGCCTCGATGATCCGTCTCGCCGCAGCCAGCGAGGGGAACAGGTGCTCGTTCAGGCACTCGTCGCGCAAGCGACCATTGAACGATTCCACAAAGCCGTTCTGCTGCGGCTTGCCGGGCGCGATGTAATGCCACTCGACGCCGGTGTCCTGGCACCAGGCGAGCACGGCGTGACTGGTCAGTTCGGTGCCGTAGCACATCGGGAAGCGCTGGTTCGGGAGCCGCTATGGCCCTGTTGAAGACAAGGCCGCGTAGCGGCCGCAGGCTTCAACAGGGCAAGCCATGGCCGGTCAGCAGGTATCTAAAGTGAGGTTGTCGAGACAACACTTTGGAGGCCGACCGACCATGACCAAGCTCACCTCTACGCCTGCTGGCGCCGTGCTAGTAGCCATCGACATGTCCAAGAACCGGCAGGAGGTACTCATCGAGCGACCGGAAGGCGGCCGGCGTCGGCGGATGACCGTCATGGCGACCAGACAGGACTATGACGGCTTTGCCGAGCAACTCGCGGCCATCGGCCGCCCCATCGTCATCGGGTTCGAGGCGACAGGTAATTACCATCGCACGCTGGCACACCGGCTGCTGACGGCG
Organism: Sphingomonas sp. SORGH_AS_0789; assembly: GCF_031453055.1. Lineage (NCBI taxonomy): Bacteria > Pseudomonadati > Pseudomonadota > Alphaproteobacteria > Sphingomonadales > Sphingomonadaceae > Sphingomonas > Sphingomonas sp. SORGH_AS_0789. The sequence goes on along the minus strand of NZ_JAVIYV010000001.1, from coordinate 3,943,196 downwards.
GGGTTCGAGCAGCGCCTCATCTCGTCGGTCGCGCTCGCCCGAACGCGCGAGGCGCTGCACAACGGCTGGGACAAGAACGACCCCAAGGACGCGCAGGTCATCCTGCACATGCTGCGGATCGGCGCGACGCAGCGCTACGTCGACCCGCTCGCCGCGGGCATCAATGACCTGCAGGAGCTCTCAAAGACACACGAGACGATCTCCAGGATGAAGACGCAGACCTGGCACCGGATCCTGACCCATTACCTGCCGCTGTATTTCCCCGAGATCGCCCGTTTCGCAGGCAACAGCCGGTCCGACTGGTTTCTCGCGCTTATCGAGCGGTTTCCGACACCGGCCACCATCACGGCGCTGGACCGTGAGGCATTTTCGGCTGCGGCATGGCCGCTCATCGGCCGCAAGGTCTCCAAGGCACGCCTCATCAACGACATCTACGAGACTGCGTCCGCCTCGACGGCGCTGCCGGTGCCGGAGGCCTCGGCCGCCATCACCATGTTCCGCATGGTCATCGCGCAGGGGCGCAGCCTCATCCACCAGCGTGACGAGATCGAGCGGCTGGCCCATGCGCGGCTCGCCGATGACGTCGACTACCAGCTGCTGCGCAACATTCCGGGCATCGGTCCGTTCAACGCGCTGACCATCCTGGCCGAGGCCGGTGATCTGCGTCGCTTCAACCATCATCGCCAGTTCCTGAAGTTCTGCGGTCTCGATCTTGCAACGTGTCAGTCGGGCACGTTCCGCGGCCGCACCAAGCTGTCCAAATACGGCAACGCGCGCCTGCGCCGCACCTTCTGGATGGCTGCCCAGGTCGCCGCGCGTCAGCGCGACAATAGCTTCCGCGACAAGCTCGGACGGTACACCGCCGGGCACGCGGACGATGCCGACCGTCGCCGCAAGGCGATGACGGCGCTCACCGCCAAGATGGCGCGCGTGGCTCACGCCGTCATCAAGACGGGGACAGAGTACCGGCCGTTCCTCGAACGGTCGGATGCCAGGTGGAAGGACCCCTCTCTGCAAGTGCCGTGAGGGCGCTCGTCGAGCGACCCTGTAGATAATGTTCGGGCCTTCCACCTGGGTGCGTATCTCGTTTTAAGGATGGTGAGGACCACGGCCGCCCCGGCGCCGCTGGATCCTGTGTTTGCTATGGCAGGGAGCGATCCCGTTGACGGTGGGAGCCATCTGGCTGAGAATGCATGCCGCGCCGATGGTTGTCGGCGCATGGATATCTGCTGGCCAAAACCGGCCGCTGCTTCCCGACATAGGACGTTGTCGCTGACCACCATGCATGGGAGCCCGCGACGTTCGGTAATGGCGGCCAATTCCCGCACGACACGTCGTCCTGACAACGAGGTATCGACGATGCAGGCCAAGCACTCCCGGCTGTAATCGTCGATGACGTTGAGGACGCGGAACCGCCGGCCGCAGGCCAATGCATCCGACACGAAGTCGAGGCTCCAGCGCTGGTTGGGTTCCTGCGGGATCGCCATGGGAGTGTCAGGAATTTCGTGTGCGGGCGGGCATAAAGGGGAAGAAGGAGACCCGATATGTCCCGACGCAAAGAGCCTGCGATACCGAACGAGTTACTGGATCAGTTGCTGGCCGGCGGTGACGCGGGCACCGCTTTGGCGCAGGGTGGCCTGCTCGACGCGCTGAAGAAGGCGCTGACCGAGCGCGCGTTGAATGCCGAGATGGATCATCACCTCGCCGGTGAAGATGGCGCGGGCAACAGCCGCAACGGTTACGGTCGGAAGACGATCACGACCGATACCGGTAAGTTGGCGATCGACGTACCGCGCGACCGGCAAGCCAGCTTCGACCCGCAGCTGATCGCCAAATACCAGCGGCGCTTTCCAGGTTTCGATGAAAAGATCGTGTCGATGTACGCGCGCGGTATGAGCACCCGGGAGATCACGGGGCACCTGCACGATCTGTACGGCATCGACCCCGGCCTTCGCCGGGGCAGGCTGTGTCGCCCGATCTGATCTCGACGGTAACCGACGCCGTACTCGACGAGGTGGCGATCTGGCAGCAGCGGCCGCTGGATCCGGTCTACCCGCTCGTCTTTTTCGACGCCTTGCGGGTGAAGATCCGGGACGAGGGCATGGTGCGCAACAAGGCGATCCACATCGCGCTCGGCGTCCGTGCCGATGGTGCCAAGGAGGTGCTGGGCCTGTGGCTGGAGCAGAACGAGGGTGCAAAATTCTGGCTCAGGGTGATGAACGAGCTCAGGAACCGCGGCACCGAGGACATCCTGCTCGCTGTCGTCGATGGCCTGAAGGGTTTTCCCGAGGCGATCACCGCCGTGTTTCCCGACGCCGTGGTTCAAACCTGCATCGTCCACCTGCTGCGCAATTCCATGGATTTCGTGTCCTGGGACCGCAAGGGCTTGGCGACCGCGCTGAAGGATATCTACCGCGCACCCAGCGCCGAGGCGGCCGAACAGGCTCTGACGGCATTCGAGGCGGGCCCCTGGGGCACCCGCTATCCTGCCATCGGCCAGAGCTGGCGGCGCGCCTGGGCCGAGGTCATCCCGTTCTTCGCCTTTCCCGACGAGGTTCGGCGGATCATCTATACCACGAATTCCATAGAGGCCTTGAACTCGAAGCTGCGCCGGGCCGTGCGCGCCCGTGGACATTTCCCCAGCGACGAGGCCGCCACCAAGCTGCTCTACCTGATCTTGAACCGCTCGGAGAAAGAGTGGAGAATGCCGCCACGTGAGTGGACCATGGCAAAGGCACAGTTCGCCGTCATCTTCGGCGAACGCTTCATCAAGGCCATGGCGGCGTAATGTTCATCCGCCCGCCCGCACACGAAATTCCTGACACTCCCGATCGCCATCGGCGCCCGCGTGCCCAGCGCTCGTTTCCGGCCGCCGCGCTTGCGCACCGTCAGCCGCTCCTCGCGATACAGCCGGTACACCTTCTTCAGGTTCATGCCCTTGCCCTCACGCCAAAGCAGGATCGCCAGTCGGCGATAGCCGAACCGACGACGCTCGTTCGCGATCTCGCGCATCCGCTCGCGGACAGTATCGTCCTTCCCGCGAAGCGGCTCATATTGCCACGCCGACCGGTTGACCCCCACCAGCCTGCACGCGCGACGCTCGGAGAAGCCGTGGTCGGTCATCAGCTTCTCCACCGCAGCGTAGCGATCCGCAGGCCGGGTCAGTTTTTTCCTAGCAGATCCTTCAGCGCCGATACGTCCAGCATCGACTCCGCCAGCAGCTTCTTCAGCCGCCGGTTCTCGTCCTCCAGCGTCCGCAACCGTGCCGCTTCCGACACGGTCATCCCGCCGTATTTCGACTTCCAGTTGTAGAACGTCGCATCGCTGATGCCATGCTTCCGGCACAGCTCCGCGGTCTTCACGCCAGCCTCGTGCTCACGCAGCACGCCTATGATCTGATCCTCGGTAAAACGGCCTCGCCGCATCGCTCGTCTCCATCTGACAAGCTAACTTACCAATGGCATGATTTTCGGGGAGCACGTCACCGGCTGTATCTTTACCGAGGACATCAGGCGTCTCGACGCCGGGCGCTTCGACCTCTCGCGCCGCTCGCTCGCCGGACGCATCGTCCGGCCGACTTACGACCGATGCCTTGCCAACGGCGAGGGAACTGCCTTCACTTCTACCAAGGCGCTGGACATGTTCTTAATCCACCACAGCGCCGGCACGGCGCAATTGCCTTACGATCCCGGCAAACGCCGCCGTACAACCTTGCGCACGTCCAATGTCGTGCTCAGTTGCAGCGGAACTCCAGAACATGTCGAGTGGCCAACGCTCGGGGCAGTGACCGATCAGGCATCGCAGTGCGAGACGCACCTCGATCGTGTCGACCCGGTGCTCGCCCGACCGGGTCATGGCGGCGCGCAGGATGCGGATCGACAGGTCGACGACGATGCGCTGGTGTCGGGAAACCGGGCGCACGGCTCAGTGGAAGTCGCGGGATTTGATTCGCACCACCTGTTCAGGGTCCATGCCATCTGCGTGCGGCGGCCAGTAGCTGTCGCGCGGACCCGGCCGCCATCCGGCATCGCCCCGGTCGGGCGATCCGGCATGACGTGCGCCATCGCCGCGGCCGGTGGCTTGTGGAAAGTCCATCTGGCCGACCTGGGCGAGAAGCGGTCCATGGTCGATGATCCGGTCGCAGATGACGTGAATGACCAGCCCCTCGCGCTGGACCCGGCCCTTCATCCCGATCATCGCCGCCGACATGACGGTGCGGCGCTGCGCCTCGAACCGGTCGGGCCACAATATCCCATTGGCGATGCCGGTCTCATCCTCAATGGTGATGAAGAGGACGCCCTTGGCGCTGCCCGGCTTCTGGCGGACGAGGATGATGCCCGCGACTTCGACATGGCGGCCGTCCTTGATGTGGGCGAGATCGGCGCAGCGAACGATGCCGCGCCGGGTGAGATCCGGCCGGAGGAAGGCGAGGGGATGTGCCCGCAATGACAGTTGGAGCGCGCGGTAATCCTCCACCACCTCGCGGCCCTCGGTCAGCGGGCGGAGCGCAACGTCGGGTTCCAGCCCTTCCGGGCTGAACGAGGTTTCGCGGGCATCGGCGGCGGCGAAGAGGGGCAGGGGAGCCTCGCCCAGGCCCTTCACCTTCCACAAGCCCTGACGGCGATCCCCGCCCAATGCATGGAAGGCGTCCGCCTCGGCCAGGCGCTCGATCGCGGCACGGGGCACGCCCGCGCGGCGCCATACCTCCTCGACCGACTGGAAAGGCGCATCTCCTCGCGCCGCGACGATCGCCGCGCCATGCGTATTGGCGAGGCCACGCACCTGGCGCAGCCCCAGCCGGACGGCGAGGTAGCGGCCGGCGGTCGGCTCCAATGTACAGTCCCAGCGGCTGGTGTTGATGCAGGCGGGCCGCACCTCGACGCCGTGTTCGCGCGCATCGCGCACGACCTGCGCCGGCGCATAGAAGCCCATCGGCTGAGCATTGAGTAGCGCTGCGCAGAAGACGTCGGGATGATGATGCTTCATCCAGCAGCTGGCATAGGCGATCTTGGCAAAGCTGGCGGCGTGGCTCTCGGGGAAGCCATAGGAGCCGAAGCCTTCGATTTGCTTGAAAGTCCGCTCGGCGAAGTCGCGGGGATAGCCGCGCGAGACCATCCCCTCGACCAGCTTGTCGTAGAAGTGGCTGACCCCGCCGGTGAACTTGAATGTCGCCATGGCGCGGCGGAGCTGGTCTGCCTCGACCGCGGTGAAGCCCGCGCCGACGATCGCGACCTTCATCGCCTGTTCCTGGAATAGCGGTACACCCAGCGTCTTCTCCAGCACCGCGCGTAGTTCGGGCCGCGGATAGTCGGGCTTCTCGCGCCCCTCGCGGCGGCGGAGGTATGGGTGGACCATGTCGCCCTGGATCGGGCCAGGGCGGACGATCGCGACTTCGATGACGAGGTCATAGAAGCGCGTCGGCTTCATCCGCGGCAGCATCGACATCTGCGCGCGGCTCTCGATCTGGAAGGTGCCGAGCGTGTCGGCCTTCTGGATCATGGCGTAGACGTCGGGGTCGTCGTCCTGCAGGTCGGACATGCCGACGCGTATGCCCTTGGCCTCCTCGAGCAGGTTAAAGGCGCGGTTCATACAGCCGAGCATACCGAGGCCGAGCACATCGACCTTCATGAACTTGAGCGCGTCGATATCGTCTTTATCCCATTCAATGACTTGCCGGTCGACCATCGCCGCCGGTTCGATGGGAACGAGATCGTCGAGCCGGTCTTGGGTCAGCACGAAGCCCCCAGGATGCTGGGACAGATGGCGGGGTACACCGATCAACTGCCGGGATAGCTCCAGCGCAAGCCGCAACCGCCGATCGTCCAAGTTGAGGCCGAGCTGGGTGACCTGCTTCTCGCCGACGCCCTCTTGGCTCCAGCCCCAGACGAGGCCCGCGAGCGCCTTGGTAAGATCCTCCGGCAGGCCGAGTGCCTTGCCGACCTCGCGCACCGCGCCGCGCGCGCGATAGCGGGTGACGACGGCGGTTAGCGCGGCATGGTTGCGCCCGTACGTCTCATAGATCCACTGGATGATCTCCTCGCGCCGCTCATGCTCGAAATCGACATCGATATCGGGCGGCTCGCGGCGTTCGCCGGAGACGAAACGCTCGAACAGCAATTCATGGCGAATGGGATCGATGCTGGTGATGCCGAGCACGAAGCAGACGCAACTGTTCGCCGCCGACCCGCGGCCCTGGCAGAGGATGCCCCGCCGCCGGCTTTCCGCGACGATGGCGTTCACGGTCAGGAAGTAGGGCGCATAGCTGAGTTCACCGATCAGCCTGAGTTCGTGGTCGATCTGCTTCCGATACGCTTCCGGCACACCGTCCGGGAACATGCGCTCGACCGCCTGATCGGTCAGCCGTTCGAGCGCAGCTTGCGCGGTCAGGCCGTCAACGACGCGTTCGTGCGGATATTGGTAGCTGAGCTCGCCAAGGTCGAAGGTGCAGGCACGCGCGATCGCGGCGGTCGCGCGGATCGCCTCGGGAAAGGCGGCAAAACGCCGTTCCATTTCCTCCGGCGACTTCAGGTGTCGATCGGCATGCCGTTCGCGTCGATAGCCGAGGGTATCGACGGTGCATTTCTCGCGAATAGCGGTCACGACGTCCTGTAACAGCCGCGCTTCGGCGGCATGATAGAGGATGTCGCCGACCGCTACGGTGGCGACTCGCGCCGCCGCCGCCTGCGTCGACAGTTGGTGCAGGCGAAGCGCATCATCGGGACGCCGTCGGAAGGCAAGGCCGAGATAGCCGTGCGCTCCGAAGGTCTGGCGCAGTTCGAGAAGGTGGCGGGCGGTGCGATCATCGGCTTCGTGCGGCAGCAGGATCGCGATCAGCCCGTCGCGCCAGTCGCAAAGATCCGACCAGCCGAGCGTACAGCCGCCCTTGCCGGCGCGCGACTTGCCCAGCGTCAGTAGGCGGGTGAGCCGCGACCAGGCGGCCTTGTCGGTCGGATAGAGCAGCAGCGCGCGGCCATCGTCGAGGTCGACCCGCGCGCCCGGGACCATCCGCACGCCAGTTGCTTTCTGTGCCTCCCATGCTCGCACCAGCCCGGCGACGCTGCCGCGGTCGACGATGCCGAGCGCAGTGTGGCCTTGAAGCGCGGCGGCGGCGAGAAGTTCGTCCGGGCTGGACGCACCTCGCAGAAACGAAAAATGGGTCGTCACCTGAAGTTCGACATAGGTGGCCATCAGCCGAACAGCCCGTGCAGATACCAGCTCAAATCGCCGGTCGCAGGCTCGACCCCGTCGCCACGCCGGAACAACCAGAAACGCGCGCCAGTGTCGTCCTCAACCCGGAAATAGTCGCGCACCGCCCAGACCTCGCCGTCGCGCCGCCACCATTCGCCATGGATCCGTTCGGGTCCGTCGCCCGCGACCACCGCATGGACCTTGCCCCGCCAGGTGAACCGGCGCGGTGGAGCGTCGGGGAGCAGCGCGAGTACGCTTGACAGCGGTTCGGGACGCTGGAGGATCCGTACCGGTCTGCGCCAAGCCGGCCAGCCGGTGGGAGACGCGAGCGGCGAGGCGCGGCGCACCGCGCGTTCGGGCACGTCGCTTTCGACGGGGGCGGTTGTGAACAGCGCGTTCTCGCCAACCCGACCGGCGATCTGGTCGACCAGCGTGGCGATGTCAGGTGTCGGTTCCTCGCCGGTCAGGTCGCCCACCACTGCGATCGCACCGAGCGGATCGGTGCGCGTCGCCGCAAGGCGCATGGTCTCAATCCCGTCACCCGGATCGATCCGCTCTATGCGCAGGTGGAACAGGCGAGCAAGATGCGCTGTATCACGTGTCGCGCGCGCTGTGCCGATCGCGAGGCGCTGCTCGCTGCCATCGATCCGTTCCAGCAACAGCACCAACGTTCGCGCGCCGTGCCCGCGCTCCTGCAGAAGCAGCATCATGTCGCCGAGCAGGTCGGCGATGACGCGCTCGACCGCGTCGGCAGTGCCGATCGGTTCGAGAAGTCGGCGTTCGACGACTGGTGTCTCCTGCGGGACGACGGGCACGATCGGCTCCGCCACCCGGCCAAGCGCCTCATCGAGCCGCCGGACGCTGGCGAGCCCCAGCCGCCGGGCGAGCGGCCCGCGCGGCAGCGGGACCAGGTCGGCGATACGGTCGAGCCCAAAACGTTGCGCGGCGGCGATGGCCTCTGGTGACAGACGCAACGCTGCGGGGGGCAGTGCGCTGATCGCCCGTGCTTCGCCGCCGCCGGGAACCAGGGTGACGGCCTCGCGCCCGTAGCGCGCCAGCGCATGCGCTGCCCCCGGCGTACCTGCCACCGCGACCCGCGCGGTATAGCCGAAGCGTCGGCAGAAGCGGACCAGTCGAGTGCAGAACTGCGCCTCGCCACCATGCAGGTGCGCGGCGCCGGTCAGGTCGAACCATAGCCCGTCCGTTCCGCTCGGCGCGGCGGTTGGCGTCCAGTGGCGCACGGCATGGAGCGTAAGACTGTCGAGCACGGCGAGGTCTGCAACAGGATCGGCAGGGCGGATGTCCAGATCTGGCACCAGCGCGCGTGCCTGGGTGATCGCCATGCCGGGCACGAGGCCGAGCGTGAGCGCCGCCGGGCAGGCCGCGACGATCACTTGGCGCTGGCCGATCGCCTCAGCGAGGATCAGCGGCTGCATGTGGGTGACCGGGCTGGCCGACCCTGACAGGTGGGCTGCCTCGGCAGACAGTGCCCGTTTGAAGGGATGCTCGGCCGCCTCCGACCGGCGGCCCAGTTCGCGCATCGTCGGTTGCTGGTGAAGCGGCAGTGCCGCCGCCTCTTCGGCGATCGCCCCACGCGTGCCCTCAACCTGCGCCCAGCGCGCACCCGGCCGCCAGCCTCCACCCCGCGGTACCGAACAGGCACCGGGGTCGTCGTCGATCGGCAATATGGGCGCAGGCCTCGGCTCAGGCAGCGCGCGCGGCCGCTCCAGCCGCCGCAGTCGCTCGATCGCGAGATGCGGCAGGTAGAGCGAGGCGACCCGTGTCATCGCATGCCTCCAAGTCCATCGTGAAACCGGGGCCGCCACGCTGGCGGGCCAACTCGACTGTCCAGCGGGCGCGGCCGACGCCGGGGGCAGGCAATCGAGCGGACGGCGCGCACGCGATTCGCCAACGGGTCATCGCCGCCGACAGCTCGGTCAGCGGGCAGACGCCCTGCCGTCGCCAGCGCCGAAAGAGCAGGGCAGGGGTGCCTCCGGTCATTGCCGCCAGTTGCAGCCGCCGGGTGGCGACCATATCCGCGCGTTTCACCTCGCCGACCACAGCCGCGACGCCGCCGTGGCGCAGGCCATCCTCCATGACGGCCAACACGTCCTTGTCCTCTCGCGTCTCGACGAACAGCAGCGTCGCCGGATCGAGCCCGCCCTGTTCGAGCCCCGGTGCGTAAAGATCGAAGCGGGTCAGCGCCCACAGGACGCGGCGTCCTGTCGTCGCGGCGACCCGCGCGGCGATCCCCACCACGAACAGCGTCGCTGCCGCATCGTCGCTGAGCGTCGTCGTAGCCGCTGCGATCTCGTGAAGGCCGCCAAGCGTCAGGCCGCCATCCGCCAACCGGCCATCGAGCGCGTTGATCCCGAACGGTAGAATCGCCGAATCGTTGGCCCGCGCCTCTCCGATGCTCTCGCGGAGGAGGGCCATGGCGTGATGACGACGGGCTTCGATGGACATGGTTGCAGCGACTCATATGTTCGCCTTATGTTCCGTAAATCCTTCCGATTGGTCAAGATGTTGCGGAGCGCTGCCGATGGACGACAATGCACCAGTACGGGGCGATGGCAGCGTTCCCGCTGGCCATGGTGATCCTCTATTCGATCACATCGGCCGCCGGTTGCGCACGCTGGAGGAATGTGCCTTGCACAAGCGGACCCTTCGGCTGACCTGTCCCCGATGCCACCATATCCGCATCCTCGATGCGGTTCCGCTTTGGTGGCTGTTCCATCGCCGGGGGTGGGATGGGGCGATCGCTGCGGCAAGGGAGCGCATGCGCTGCGCGCATTGCGCAAAGGGCGGCGGTCCGCCGGTCCGGCCCGGCATCGCGATCGTGCGCGATCCGCCCACCGGCGAGCAGCTTCCCTCTCCCGACGTGGCGACGTGGAAGAAGCTTGTATCGCGCTACCGCTCGTGATCGAACGGTGGAATGTGCAATCTTTACAGACTCAAAACCGACGTGCGCGACTATTTCGACGCGCTTGCCGCATCCGAGGACACGGCCAATACCCTGTCGGTCGAGAAGGACTATGCCGCTCCCGGAAAGCCCGGGTACGTCGTTCGTCAACAGGACGGTGCGCGGGTCGTAAGCACGATGCGATGGGGGTTCCCAACCCGAAAGCCACGCAAGCGTCCGGCTCGGGAGGGCGAACTCCCCTTCCTCTACGACTGGTGGACCAACGCCCGGAACATGCAGAGCAACATGTGGCGGACATGGTTGGCGCAGCCCGAGCAGCGCTGCCTGGTGCCGTTCACACGCTTCGCCGAACCCAAGGCCGCTGCCGACCGGCAAGGGCCGGGCGATACCAACTGGTGGTTCGCCGTCGAGGACCAGGCGGTGCCTTGCTTCGCCGGGCTATGGAAGGTCGACCAGGACCATGACCGGGTCTATGCCTTCTGCACGACAGAACCGAACCCGCTGGTCGCGCCCAAGCACCCGAAGGCGATGCCGGTGATCCTGCTGGCAGACGATCATGAGCGCTGGCTAACCGCCCCTGCCGATCAGGTCATGGATTTGCTCGCGCCTTACCCATCGCAGCTCATGCAGGTGAAATAGTGCTGTCTCGATACCTTCCGGCGATGAATAGCATCGCAAATTGATCCATAATGAAGGTAATCGTCCGGACGATCAGAATGATCAATGTCTACAATGGTCACATCATCATCGGCGAGCAACATCAGGCATCCGCGTGTTTTCAGCAGCCGCAATGAACAGAATCATACGCACCGCCGGTTACGTCATAGCGGTTCTGTGATAGATGTCTCCGCGGATCGCCAATCGCGGCGATCCGTGGCGGTTGCGGACAGCCATGCGGACGAGGCACTGATCCATCTCGCCGTGTGCCAGCGTCCAGCCGCCCGTATCAGGGGAGACGTTGCTGTGGCCCGTTTCGTCATCGCCAATCGCCGCGCCGGACGCTTCAGTGCGGATGCCAAGGTCGCCTCACGCTTCTCGGTCGGCGTTGCTCTGGAGGGAATGTCCTCAGCCCGGATCGTCGAGGATAATGAACCCGAAGATCCGCTCGCCCGTCGCGTCGTCGTGGTGGAGGCTGACCCGGTCGAAGTCGAGCGCGAGCGCGCCGCGGCGGGGCCGGATACGATCATCGAACCCGAGATCCTCCATCACCCGCTGAACGTCCTTCCACCCGATCTGATCGGCGCCGTGCCGATCGGGGTGATTCCGGCAGCGATCGACAATGTCACCCGCATCACGGTGACCGGTAGCGGTGCAGGGCTGGCGGCTTGCCGCGTCACGGTGTTTTTCCGCGGGTTCGGCGGAACGTCCAGCGCCGAGGCGATCACCGACCCACAGGGACGCTGCGATGTCCCCAATCCGGCCCGTGCCGTCGTCGCGGGTGTGCTCGCACTGCCCAACGGCGGATTCTGGCCGACGCTGTCGCGGGGGGCCGCAACGGCGATTGACTGCGTACCACTTCCGACGGACGGCCCGCTAGGCTGGTGGCATGCCGCAACCGGTATCGATGCCTTCGATCCTGCGCTCGGCTCGGGCGTGCGCGTCGGCGTCATCGACACCGGGCTCGGGCCGCATCGCTGCCTGCAGCATGCCCATGGCATCGGCAGCTTCATCGATGGCGTCGAGGATAACGGCCCCGGTGCCACCGACGACAGCGAGGGGCATGGAACCCATGTGGCTGGGACGATCGGGGCGCGTCCGGTCGGGCAGGGCGATTATGGCGGCATCGCGCCGGGTGTCGACCTGTTCGCCGCGCGAGTCTTCGCGCCCGGCAAGCTCGCCTCCAACGCCGACATCGCCAACGCGATCGATGCCCTGTCGCGTGGTCACGGTGTCGACCTCATCAACATGAGCCTCGGCGCGTCGACGCCATCCGAGGTGATCCATGACGCCATGCTCGATGCACTGGAGCGTGGGACGTTGTGCGTGGTTGCGGCGGGCAACGAAGCCGGACCGGTAAGTTACCCGGCGGCGTTCCCGGAGTGCGTGGCCGTGTCCGCCCTTGGCCTCGCGGGCTGGGCTCCTCCGACATCGCTCAGCGCGACCCGCCTGCCACAAGCTGCGGACCGGTTCGGTCGCGACAACCTGTTTCTCGCCAGTTTCAGTTGCTTCGGTCCGGAGATCGACTGCGCGGCACCGGGCGTCGGCATCATCGCGCCCGTTTACGATCCCGATGGACGGAGCGACGCGCTGTTCGCGGCGATGGATGGCACTTCGATGGCATCACCGGTCGCCTGCGGCATCGCGGCGGCGCTTCTGTCGCGTCAGGCGGGGCTTGCGACGCTGCCGCGAGATGCGTCCCGCGCGGCATTGTGCCGCAGCCTGCTCACGGCAGGCTTGCAGGATGTCGGGCTCGCGCCGAAGTATCAGGGACGCGGTATCGCCTTCCTGTCGTAGCTGCTATGGTGACGCCGGAGACAAGTGGACAGATCATGCGGTTCGTCGTCGCAATCAAACGCGGTCTGCACGGCCAGGGTGTCGAAGCGACCAAGGCCGGGCAGGTCCCCGGTGTGACGCTGGTCGGCGATGCCAATCCCGACCGCGTGATCGTCGATGCCACGGACGAAGCCGTCACGGAGCTGCGCCGCCGCTTCGGTGCGTTCATGCATGTCGAGCCAATGATCGGTCACTCGACGCTATAGCCTTCGCACCTGACCGGTTCTTCAATCGTCTGCAGGAACGCCCCGACCATCGCGAATCGCCTGTAGTTCCGGAAGCAGCCGCGATCGGCGAGCCGATGGCCGAACGCCCCGCGAAACGAACTCGATCAGTGGATCCTTTTCACCGGGCTCGCCGAGGTGATAGGCGGTTTCGCCATCCAGTTGCACCGCGTCGCCGGGCGCCATCGCCATGATGGCGATCGCCTGCTCCCGGGTCACGAGTGTAGTGCAAGAGACACCTGCCGACCGGTCATCGATAGTTAGAACATAGCGCATCGCGCCTCCCTTACGGAGGCGGCCGGATCGGAATCAATATCGATCGTTGCGATGTCGCGCATGCCGTAGGAAAGTAGTCGGGCCAACCTGCCCAAGCGACCGGAGGCCTCAGATGATCGCTTGCCCGCGGTCTTTCGGGCTTCCTCGCACCAGCTTGTCAGTCACGCCGGCGGGCTTGATGCAGATGATCCGCCATGCGTCTCGATGATATACTTGCACGCCGACGCCGGCGCTATCCACGACCGCTTCCGACCTTGCCGGACATCTGCCTGATCGACATTCCGCAGCCCTACGCATCGCCGTCGCTGCCACTCGGCCGCTATTATCCCGTCATCATCGAAACGGAGGCGGAATGGGCGGAATGGGATCATTTCCTCGCAACCAATCGGATCGTGCCTTGCGCTCCCGACCTCTTCGACCGTCGCCCGTCCGCGCTCCATGCCGGCACGATCACGTTCGCGCACTATGATCCGGCCGAAACGGGTTGGCCGTGGATCTTGCTCTGCTGCTGGCCAGCCGATCATGTCGCCCGCGCAGGCGACGAGGGGGATCTGTTTGCCCGCTCGGCCTATTCGGTCGAGATCGCTGCGACCCATGCCGAACGTGACGCCATGGCAGACCGAGTGCTGGACAGGCTCGGGCGGGATCGCACGGTGAACCTGACGTTTATCCCGGCATCGCCGGTGGCTGGCAGAGGTTGACGCCCTGACTACCGCTACCCTTTCCATCCGGCACTTCCTTCGGCGGCCCTGCCGATAGGTCGAGGATACGGGCCGCGCGGATAGGCGGGAGCCTCGCCTGACCCTGCGGTTCGCGCAGGGGACCTCTGCGGCACCGTTGGGCCTTCCGCTCCGTGGACGATCGCCGTTCCTTGACGAACGCCGGGCACTCACTCCGGGTCGATCGGGGGCCGTGCACCACTGGGCATCGTCGGTTCAGCGCGGACGTGTCGGTCAAATTTTGGCGGCGGGGCAGGTGGCGGGCGGTGCGCATGGGCGTCGGGATGCGTGGCGAGGTGTGGAGGCCGTGGCGAGCGTCGGCGCGCGCGGTGGGTGCGGGATCAGAGGAGAGGAGGATCGAGGTTCGTGTCGCCGGGAATGAGCCTGAGAGCGACCTGAATGTCGAAAGGTTGAGACGATGAACATCGGTGAACTTCGCAACGTCAATGGCCGTCTGATGGGCTCGATCGCGACCCGCACCATCGACCTGCCGCGGATCGGCCTGCGTCCAGTCGAGAACGACAATCCGCGGGCGCCGAAATACGAGGTCGTAGCGCTCAACGTCGCACGGCGCTGGGTGCAGATCGGCGCCGTCTGGGAAGCGGTGATGAAGCGGACCGGCGAGGTCTTCCTTGCCGGCACGATCGATGATCCGAGCCTGCCCGAGGCGCTTCCCGTCGCCCTGTTCCCCGCCACCGATTTTGATGGCTACATGGTCGCGTGGCGTCGCGATACGATGCGGTCCGACATCGGCGGCGGCTTCGGGGCGAGCAACTACGACCGGGAGCAGGGCGAACGCAGCCGCGGCGGGAATACCCGCGACCAGCAGGACAGTGGCTTCGGTGAAAGCACGGCCGGAGTGGGTGGCGAACTGGTCGGCGCTGACGGCCCAGGCGATCTCGACGACGACATGCCGTTCTGATCGACCGCGCCCAGCGCAAATCGGGGCCGGGGGAGCATCGCTTCTCCGGCCCTTTTTCCTGTCCGACCAGCCGAAAGCCAGCATCGTGACAAACCACCTGTTCCCCACCAGCCTCAGCGCCAACTCCGCCGGCTTCCCCGGATCGAGCGTCAGTTCCGCTCAGCGGGTCCGACCCGTCATCGAGATCGGTGCACTGATCGCCCGAACCTTCGATCTGCTCGAAGGCACGAGTTTCGAGCCCCTCGCGCCGCAAATCGCCTCGGGATTGATCAACGGCGCGCGGCACCGACGACAGGGCTGACGCTTCCATCCGAGCCCGGGGCCGCGTGCGTGGCCCCATCGTACCGTCATGTACCGGAGCCAGCATCATGACCGATACCGCGTCATCGGGCAGCGTCCGCAGCTTTGCCGACCTGCCGAACCTGTACAAGCAACTGACCGCCACACCCGAATTCGAGCGGGCGTTCGGCGATCCCATCCCCCTGTCGATCATCGAACCCGGCGAGGAGCCCGGCGAACACGACATGCCCGATCCGCTGGCGGTGCAGGCGGATTGCGGCGCGATCATCGCCACCCTGTTCGATCTCTTCGTCGACACGCGGATCGAACCCTTGGCGGCAGAGGTCGCATGGGGCTTCGTCAACAGCTTCCACTTCACCGCGCAGAAGCTGGAGCGACGCGAACAGGCATTGGCCGACGAACTGGGTGACCTCGCCCGCCGGCCGGACCTGAGCGAGGTCTACAACCGCGAGATGGAGGAAAAGCAGCTTCTTTGCCAGTCGATCGCCGAGCACCGCGAGGCGATGGAGGTGTGCCGCGACTATGCCGCCGAAATGTACCGGGTCCAGACTGGCTGGCCGTGGTCCCCGGCGCGGGGCAGCCGGGCTTCGAAAGCCTCGACCGCCACGCAAGTCGCGATCCAGGACTATCTCCGCCAGCGGGAGCTTGATCAGCGCGACCGTTACCTGCCCCGGGGGCCGCTGGTCGTCGCCTCCGGCCATGCCCAGTGGCATGACTGGCAACCGATCTGGGACCGTCTCGATACGATCCGTGCGCGCATCCCGACCATGACCGTCGTCACCACCGCGCAGCGCAAGGGGTTCGACGCGATCGTCGCCGCATGGTGTGCGAGCCGGAACGTGCCGCTGCTGGCGTATGGACTGGTCGGCGGTGGGCGACGCGCGCCGTTCCTGCGCAACCGCAAGCTCGCCGAGTTGAACCCGGTCGAGGCGGTCCTTGGCGAAGGCTCGGGCATTCAGGCCAATCTCTACCAGACGCTGCGGCAGGCGGACGTTCCGATCCACGCCTTCCGCAAGGCGGATCAGGCCCCGATCGAACGGGTCGGCCGGCCGGGTGGCCCGGCACTGCGCCGCGCCGCCTGATCCTTCATGCCAACCTTGGGGGGTGGCGCGATGCGCGGCATCCCCTAATTTTGGGAGTTCATCATCATGCGCGTATATGGAGGTTGCATCGAACCGGACGGCATGGACCTCGACAGCGAATGGTGGACCGCACCGTGTCCCAAGTGCGGAGCGCCGGCGCGGCATGGTCACGTCGAGCAGCTCGAGGGCGGCTGTATCAACGCCTATCATCCGGTTTCCTGCACGACCTGCGGTCATTATGACGGCTTCTGGGACGACCTATAAGCCGAGCGCGAATGCGACAGTGGCCTGCGGCAGGCGTCGGAGGTCCACGCACCCTGCGGCGCTATCCGGTAATCCGGAGCGACAATGGCCTCACCGATCATGGTAAGCGGCGAAAAGGGCCGCCATGGGCATCGAGCCCATGCCGGTCCTTGGGCGCTCGTGGCGACTGTCAGGGACAATATTCTCTCTCAACAAGTCCTATCGTGGCACGGGACCGCACCGGCCTCAAGGACGGCGGGGCCCCACCATTTTTCCCGGCGGAGCCAGCGTCGTCCTCCCCCCAGAGCGCTTCGGCCGCCGGGAAAAATCGTGACCCCCACCGCCGCTAACGCGGTCGGGCTGGCGCCCGATCCTTGACCCCGGTGCTCGGAGCCCGTGCAGGGGAGGAGACCTCTTGAAGAAGAAGGAGGTTCTCATGACCAGCACCGACGTTTCCCGCTTCGCCGACATCACTGACATCTTCGCCGAACAGACCGGACACCCGTCGAGCAGCTTCGCCGCCGCCTTCACCGAGACGGTCGACGGCTTCCAGATGACCCGTGGCGACGAACCGATCACGGCGGGACTTCCCGACGCTTGGGAGGCCGAGCGCGCGTCGGAGATGGTCGTGCAAACGCTCTTCGATGTGATGCGCGATACCCGGCTGGAGGACATCGCCGGCCGACTGGCGTGGGGCGTCGTCCACGCCTTCCACAAGGTCGCGCAGCAACTCGATCAGGAAGCTGACCGGGCGGCAATGAAGGTCAAGGATCTGATCCGATCAGCCGACGGCAGCGAGGTCGGCACCGTCGAGATTGAGGAGGCGCAGACGCTCTGCCAGTCGCTGGACGAGGCACGAGAGGCGGTCGCCTGCATGCGCGACCGGGCGGCCGAAACCTACCGGGTCGAAACCAGGCGGCCATGGTCGGCTCCGCGCGCAACGCTGGTATCGAGCAAGCGCACCGCCTCGGTGATCGACGGCACGAATTTCCTCGCCGCACGTCGCCAGCGCCGGATCGAGGCCCAAGCGCCGCAGGGGCCGGTGGTGATCTTCTCGGGCGGGCAGCGCTGGCATGATGACCGGCAACTCTGGGATCGTCTCGACCAGATCAAGGCGCGGGTTCCGGCAATGGTGCTGGTGACAACCGCTCAGGGCAAGGGGTGCGACGCGATCGCAGCGGCATGGGCGGCCAGTCGCGGAGTGACGCTGGTGGCGATGACGCTCAACCATCGGCTCGGTAGTCGGGCAGGGTTCGCGCGCAACGAGCAGCTGATCAAGCTGCAACCGGTGGAGGCGGTGGTGTGCGAAGGCTCGGGGTTGCAATCGCACCTCGCGCGGGCGGTTCGGGCGGCGGGGATCCCGGCGCATTTCTTCCGCTATGACGGACAGCAGGCGGCGTGAGCCGCTTGGCGGGGCCGGTCGGGTTCATACCCGGCCGGTCCCCATTTTTTTTTGTCGGTCGGTTGGCTCGCTCCGGCTCGGGACGACGGCCCTGGCGGGCCGTGTCCGTCGCCGGACCGATGCGGCGGCGATGCCGCCGGCCTCCTGCGCGCGGCTCCGCCGTGCTCGTCGCAGGGCCATCCCTTCGGGATGACGTCGGTTGCTTGCCGTTCGGGATCAGACGGATCGCACCACGTCAGAGGAGAGGAGGATCTGGAGGGGTGCCTGACAGAGGAGTTCAAGAGCCATGACCAATGATCGCACCCAGCCCATCGCCGACAAGCCGTCCGTATTCATCTCCGGGTCGATCTCGATCCGGCACCTGCCCACCGCTGTTCTGACACGGTTGCTCGAGATCATCGATCGCCGGCTTCCGGTCCTGATCGGGGACGCACGCGGGGTCGACTCGGCCGTCCAACGCCTGCTCATGGATCAGCGCGCGCCGAATGTGACGGTGTCCACGGCAGACGGCTTTCCGCGCAACAACATCGGCGATTGGGCGGTCCGAAACATCCCCGGTGAGGGGCGTGCCGGCACAGCGGGTTTCCACGCGACCAAGGACCGGGCGATGGCGGCCGAGGCGGGGGCCGGCTTGGTCATCTGGGACGGAAGAAGTCGCGGCAGCCTTGCCAATGTCCACCGTCTTTGCGAGCGACAGTGCTTCGTGGCGGTATGGCTGGGGCCTGAGGGGCGGTTCGAAAACCTCAACTCGACGGCAAGACGCGGAGCATTCGTGAACCGCTATCCCTGCCGCGCGCGATGATTTCTATGGTGCCGTCGAAGGCGGTACGCTGCGACCCTGCGGGGCCTCAGCGTACCGCCTCTCTTCATGCAGTCCTGGCCGCCGGCAACGCCTTCAGCGCGCCGATGGAGGGAGCACCACCGGCCCGGATCGCGTGGGTCAGCACGTCGCGAAACTCACGCTCGGTGAGGGCCTCGACGCCCAACTCCCGGACCATCGCGGCATAGCGATCACGCAGCGTGCTTCGCGCCTGCGCCACCTCTTCGGCCATCTTGCGCTGGCGCACTTCAAGGTCCGCCAGCCGTTCGCGTTCACTCAACTTGGGCATGTCCAACTCGCTTGTCATCGGGCTGCCCGCCAACCCCAATGTGTAGCGCACGCGGCGCGTGCGCAACCCGAACACGGAGGTTCGTATCATGAGCATCATCGTCTCGTATCGGTCATGCGTCGGGGACCGGCGTGCCGCCGGAGGGAACAAGTGTGCCCCCTACCGGGGGGTGGCCGCCCGTGTGGCGATCGATGGTCGCAGCGGTCCGGCCGCTGCGCTGGGGATGACGCACGGCCTTGGCCGTTGTTGATGCACCGTACGCACGGGTGCTGCGGAGCAAATCCGCCTGTAAAACAGTGACATAGAAAACATCGCAGCGTCGGACGCTGCCGCCACACGGGTCCGACACGTCTGACCCGCTCGTCCGGCGCGACGTAAAGACCCGCACCATCAACGACTTGGCGCGTCGGACAGGTCCGACGCGGCCATTTCCTTGATGCTCAGGCACGGATCGGCTACATTCGTCGACGCTTCATCACCCGTGACGGGGCTCCGATCGATCGGAGCGTCCGTGACCAAGATCAGTATCCGCATCGACGAGGCGCTTCACGCGCGTCTCTGCCGGCGCGCCGACGCCGCCGGCGTCTCGCTGTCCCACCTCATCCGTCCCGCCCTAGAACAGGCCGCCGATCCCGCGCGCGGCTATGTCTTCTCGTCGCAAGACGAGATCCTGGCCACCTGCATCCAGATCCTCTCGATCGTCGCCACCGGGGTCGGCCAGCAGTCGCCGAAGGCGCTCGAACAGGGGATGGCGGATGCGCGGACGATCCTCGCCGAGCGGGGTCTGCTCGCCCGAGGGCCTGCGCGATGAGCATCTTCCGCCACGATACTTTGGGTTCCTGGACGCGGGGCGGCCAGGCGATCGTCCACAATGTCCGAATGACCACCCAGGTCTTCTTCCAGACCGCCACCGCCGGCCTCGTGATCTGGGTGATGGGCATCGTCTGGTACGCCTTCGAGAAGTCCACCGAATATGAGCGCTTCGTCCTCATCAAGCTGGCCGAAGCTGCCATCAAGGTGGATGCCGCGCCGGGCACCAACGACCCGGTTCGCTTCCATGATCCGCAGGGACGCGAATACTGGACCTCGGCCGACTGGCTGCTCGCCTCCAGCCTGGGCAAGCGAACCCTCCACGCTTTCGAAATCTACCTGATCCACGGCGCGCTGATTGCCGGTGCATTTGCCCTGGCCGCGCTCGGTTTCGCCTGGTTCACCTTCACCCGGACGGGGAAGGGGCTCGGCTCGAACGAGTATCTGCGGGGGGCTCATTTCGGCAGCCGCCGCGACATCCGGCGCGCCTTGCGGTGGCAAAAAAAGGGGCCGCTCAGCATCGGCGGCATCGCCGTGCCGGAGGCGTTCGAGCCCGAACACATCCTGCTGTGCGGGGCGCCAGGCACCGGCAAGACCAACCTCATCGTCACCATGCTCGCCGGCATCCGCAAGGCCGGGCGGCGAGCCATCGTCTACGATACCGCCGGCACCTTCGTGGAGAAATTCTACCGGCCGGGTATCGACACGCTGCTCAATCCGCTCGACGCGCGGACTGCCCGCTGGTCGCCCTGGGTCGATGTCCCGCGCGACTATCATTACGACCAGATCGCCGAGTCCACGATCCCCGACAAGCATGGCGATCCGTTCTGGGCCAAGGCGGCGCGCGGTACGCTGGTCGCGGTGCTGCGCAAGCTTGCCACCCAGAAGCACACCTATGTCTCGGTGCTGCTCGACCGGCTCGTCCGTTCCAAGCTGAAGGACCTCGCCGCCTTCGCCGCGGGCACCGATGCCGCGGCCTTCATCTCCACCGAGGGGGAGCGGACCTCGGCCGGCGTCCAGGCAGAGCTCGCATCGGTCATGCGGTCCTTCGCCTATCTCGACGACACCGAGGATGGCTTCTCGATCCGCGACTGGGTGGAGGAGGGGCGGGCGGACAGCTGGCTGTTCATCACCGTCAAGGCCGACCAGCTTCCCTCGCTCCGCCCGCTGATCACCGTCTGGCTCGACATCGCCATCTCCGCGATCATGAGCCTCGACCCCGATCGGCTGCGCCGGCTCTACTGCGTCATCGACGAGTTGCCGACGCTCCAGAAGCTGCCCTCGCTCTCCGATTTCCTTGCCCGTGCGCGCAAATATGGCGGCTGCGGCATCCTCGGCTTCCAGTCCTATCCCCAGCTCGAGGCGACCTACGGCATCCAGGATGCCGCCGCCATTACCGGCTATTGTTCGACCTGGGTGGCGCTCCGGGCGAACGACACGCCCACCGCCAAGCATGTCTCCGAGAATCTCGGCCAGGTCGAACAGGTCGAGGCCAATGAGGGGATGAGCTACGGCGTCAACGACATGCGCGACGGGGTCAACCTGTCGCGGATGCAGGTGACCCGGCCGCTGGTGATGCACACCGAAGTCACCAACCTGCCCAACCTGTCGGGCTATCTGCGCTTCGGTCGCAACCTGCCCGTCGTGCGCTTCGATGACCGCTTCAATGCGCTCCCGACCATCGCGGCGGGCTTCCTCGAACGGGCAGAGCCGGCGATCCGCCTCGATACCGCAAAGGTGCTGGTGAAGGTCGCGCACGCGCAGGCGAAAGTGCGCGAAGCGATGGAGGCGGAGAAGGTCGCCGGGAAGACCGGCAAGCCGAAGGCCGACGCACCGTCGGACCCAACCCCGCCCGTCGATGATCCAGGAGATAACGCCTCGGTCGATGCTGCTGCGGCGCAGCCCGACCTGTTCTCCGCCGCCCCTTCCATCCCGGGCGACCTGCCGATCGAGGAGGCGATCCTTGCCGCCGATGACGGCGAACTGCCCATCCCGCCACGCATCGCCTGGCAGGTGATCGGGGTGCGCGCGGGTGAGTTGGCGAGCCATCTCGTCCAGCATGCCGACGCGGACGGCCCCCGCCATGATGCGAGGCCGGCATGATCCACCCCCGTCGCCTCAAGGGCGCGCCGACCAATATCGCCCGCTACTACACGGTCGGCGATTACTACACCAAAGGCAGCGACGAGCATTCCGAATGGGGCGGGGCGCTTGCCGCCGATCTCGGGCTGTCGGGCAAGGTCGACCCTGCCGTGTTCAAGGAGCTGCTGGCCGGCAAGGTCGCTGGACAGCAACTCGGCCGCCACCGCCAGGAGGGCGGGATCGAGCATCACCCCGGCTGGGACTTCGCGGTCAACGCCCCGAAGTCGGTGTCGATCATGGCGCTGGTCGCGGGCGACGAGCGGATCATTGCCGCGCATGAACGCGCGGTCGGCACCGCGCTCGCCTATCTCGAGGAATGGGCGACGCTTCGCCGCCGCGACGAGGGTAAGATCGTCCACGAGACGACCGGCCGCTTCCTCGTCGCGCGCTTCACCGAGCACGCCAGCCGCGAACTCGACCCGCATCTCCATACCCATGCGGTCGTGCTCAACATGACCAACCGCGAGGATGGCGGCCCGATGGCCAGCCTCGAAACCCGCGCCATGTATGCCGCGCAGATGACCGCCGGGCAGGTCTATCGCAACGACCTCGCGCATGCCGTGCGCGAACTCGGCTACGAGATCGACAGCGACCCGCGCACCGGCCTGTTCGAGATACGCGGCGTACCCGATCGGCTCATGCACGCGTTCTCTCAGCGCGCCGAGCAGATCGACGCCTATGCCGAGGAGCATGGCCTGGAAGGGCAGGCGGCGCGTCGCCGCGCCTTCTATGCGACGCGCCCGGCCAAGGAGCGGATCGGGCTCGAGGACCTCCATGGGCGCTGGGCGGAACGATCCGGCATCGAGCTGGAGGTGCTGGACGAGGTGCAGGGCAAAGCGGTCGGTCGCGACTTGCCCATCGATCCGGCCACCGCGGCCCGCGCGACGCTGTTCGGCATCCGTCAGACCGAAACCCGTGAGGCGGTCAACGAGCATGGCCGGATGCTCCGGGTCGGGCTGGCAAGCCATGTCGGCGAGGTGCGCCTCGCGGAAGTCGCGCCGCTGATGGAGGGGCATGAGGAGCGCCGCAAACTCCTCGCCACCCACGAGCCGACTGGTGATAAGCCGTTCCTGCGCGGGCGGACGACGAGGCGGACAGCGCGCCTCGAACAGGCGCTCGCGCAACATATCGCCCTGGGTCTCGACGACGCCCGGCCGATCGCCCGCGCCGACCGGCTTCTCGCCGTCCTGGAGACGGCGGGTCTGACACCGCAACAGGAACAGGCGCTCGTGTCGACTGCGCTCACCCGCGACCGGGTGACCGGCATCCACGGCGTTGCCGGTGCGGGCAAGTCGATGCTGGTCGGCACGCTGCGGGAGGCAGCGGAGCCGGGGACCGCGTTCATCGCGCTGGCACCGACGTCTTCGGCGGCGGCCAATCTGGGGGAGGGGGCCGGCATTCCATCCCGCACCGTCGCCAGTCTTCTGGCGGGCGGTGGCAGAGGGCTGACGCCGGATCATGTCCTCGTCCTCGATGAAGCCGGACAGCTCGGCAACCGGCAGGCGCTGAGGGTGCTGGAGATCAGCCGGATATCCGGTGCCCGGCTGCTGCTGCTCGGCGACAACCGCCAGACCGGTGCGATCGAACAGGGCAAGCCCTTCTGGCTGATGCAGCAACTCGGCCTGCCGACCGCCCAACTGACAGAGTCAATGCGCCAGCAGACCCGCTCGATGAAGGCTGCCGTCACCGCGGCCCGGGCAGGAAATTACGCAGCGTCGATGGCCGCGCTCGACCGGGTGACGAGCGGCGCGGATACCGAGGAACTGGCACGAGGCCTGGTCGCCGAATGGACCCGGCTGCGCGGAGACACCCGCGCCTCGACCAACATCCTCGTCCTCGAGAATCGCACACGCCAGTTCGTCCATGCGCTGATCCGCGACACGCTGAAGCGGGAGGGCGTGCTCGCCGCGGAGGATGCGCGCCTCGAAGTGCTGTCCGCCGCGCCGATGACCGATCAGGAGAAGCTCTACGCCCGCTTCTACACCAGAGGACAGGTGCTCACGTTCGGACGCGACGTCGTCGCGGCAGGGATCACGCGCGATACCGAGTACCGGGTCGTCGGAGTCGGGCGCGAGCCGAGCGGGCGCCAGGTCGTCAAGCTCGCCGACCAGCATGGCCAGATCATCCGCTGGGATCCGAGGCTGGGGCAGGTCCGACACGTCAACGTCTTCAACGTCGAGGATCGCGACCTTGCCGAAGGGGATCGCGTCCAGTGGCGACTGGTCAACCATGAGCTCGGTCTAAAGAATGCCGACCGGGGCACGGTCGAGAAACTCGTCGAACATGTCGCGACGATCCGCTGGGACCGGGACGGGCGGGTACAGGAGATCGACCTCGATCGGCACCGTACCTGGGACCATGGTTATGCTGAGACGGTCTATTCGGCCCAGTCGAAGACTTACCCGCGCGCCTATGTCCTGGCGCCAATCGGGTCAGCGCTGGTCAACGGACAGAATTACTACACCGCGATCACCCGCGCCCGCTTCGGGGTGAAGCTGTGGACCGAGGACCCCAAGGCGCTCGCCGAGAAACTCGAAAAGAACAGCGGCGAGAAGACGGCTTCGCTCGAAGGGCTGGGTCGCACGGAGCGGGACAGCCACCGCGCGATCGCCGCGCGCCATGCCGACCGGCTCGGCATGGGGAGGGCCGAACAGGAACGCTGGCGTGAGGAGCGTCGCGACCGTGCGCTGGCCCGCCGTCTCGGCCGACGCCCGGCACCCCCTAACGGCATCGCGGAACACCTTGCCGACGGGGCACGCGAGATCGCGGTCCGGCTCGATCGCTTCCTACAGGCGGTGCTCGATCGCGAACGGACCACGGACCGCGAGATCGTCGCAACGCCCACGCACATTGCCGGCCGCGAGTCCCATTCCCCTGAAACCGTCCCGCATCCACGCGGGCCTGAACGATGAGATCGACCATGACCGTCGCCCTTGTCTCCTTCACCCTTGTCCTCCTGATCATAGCGTGGCGGCACTCTGCTGTGCCCTGGCGCCATCGCTGGCGGCGCCGTCAGGCGCGAGCGATGGCGGAGCAGCTCCGCGGTAGCGATCGTGAGCAGTCGCCCGCCATGATCTTTGCCCGATTGCGGGCGATGGATGCCCTGGCCTTCGAGGAACTGTTGC
This sequence comes from Sphingomonas sp. SORGH_AS_0789, assembly GCF_031453055.1. Lineage (NCBI taxonomy): Bacteria > Pseudomonadati > Pseudomonadota > Alphaproteobacteria > Sphingomonadales > Sphingomonadaceae > Sphingomonas > Sphingomonas sp. SORGH_AS_0789. The sequence continues at coordinate 3,918,238 of NZ_JAVIYV010000001.1, read as the reverse complement.
TCGAGAGCTTCGAGCGACAAGGACACACCGTCGTCCGTAACTGCCGCTATACCGGCGATGGCGGTATCGATGGTCAGGTCGTCCTCGCTGGTGAGCGTTGGCTGGTCCAGGCCAAGCGATATGCAGGACCGATCAAGCCGGCGCATGTCGTCGCCTTTGCCGAGCTCTGCCGGACGCGGCGGCAGCGGGGGCTTTTCATCCATACTGGCCGGACGGGGCCGGCCAGTCGGGCGGCATGCAGGACTGGAGACGTGGTCATCATCTCCGGCCGGGCTCTTCTGGCCTTGATCAGGGGCGAGCGCCTGGACCTGATCGATAGGGCAGGGCGATGAGAGGCGCGTCCATGCATCTTCGGTGGGCAGCCGTCGGCCTCCTTGCGATGCTTTGCGCCGTGCCAGCCAGCGCGGCCCGGCCGCGCAAAATGGCAGAGGAGCGCTTGATTGGCTGGTGCATCCACCGCGCAGCAGCAGGACGACCCTGGCTGGAGAAGACTTTGTGGGGTCTGCGGGATCAGGAGGGCGGTTGGATCGGGGCCGCTGTCCGCAATCTCAATGGCTCCTATGACCTGGGACCATTCCAGATCAACAGCTGGTGGGCGTCGAAGATCGCCTCCAGGCTCGGCCACGACGAGAGATCGGTCACTTACTGGCTGCGATACGATCCGTGCTTCAACGCGGACGCGGCACGGTGGATCTTTCTGACGATGATACGGTCGGGCACACCTTATTGGCGTGCCGTGGGACGGTACCACAGTCCCACCGGGTGGCGGCAAAAGCAGTACGTCAACTCCGTTGTGCTTCATCTGCGTAGGCGGTTCGGCGATCAGGCTTTCCGACCTTGAGCGTGACTGGCAACGGATTGTTGGTTCGAAGTGGCGGCGGAGGATCGAGGCTGACGATTCGAAAAGAGCAACTGGAAGGACTGTAAGGAGTCAGGTGCGCGCGCGTTCATACCAGCTAGCTTGCGGCAGGTGTAGCGCCTTCTCTCCATGGCGATGCCCAAACACTGTTAGCCGGGTGCTCCTTTTTGAGTTTCGGTTTCGGTCCGATCATTCTTGGAGCATTCGATTGGTAACATATCAAGATAATTTCGAAATTCCGAACCGATCTGCTTAGGTGTTCAGTCCCGGCATCTGGTGGATCGGGTTAACGATGAACCGGTCCGGTTCTGATGTCCAGATTTTGACGATGTACTCGTAGGGTGTGAGGCCGCTGAGCGTCTTGAGCCGGCGGGCAAAGTTATAGGCGGCCATGAAGTCGGCGAGGTGCGTCCGCAGCTGGTCATGGCTGTCGTAATGGAAGCGTTTGACGGTCGCCTCCTTGATGGTGCGGTTCATCCGCTCGACTTGTCCGTTGGTCCACGGGTGGTTCGGTTTGGTGAGCCGGTGCTCAATGTCGTTGGCCTCGCAGATCATATCGAAGCGCATCTGGCGAGACCAGGCGGTGTTGCGGTTGCGAGGCTGCTCGGCGAACTGGATGCCATTGTCGGTCAGGATGGTGTGGATGCGGTAAGGCACGGCTGTCAGCAGGTGTTCGAGGAACTCCCATGCTGTCCGGCGATCAGCCTTGTCGACCAGCTGCGTGACCGCAAATTTGCTGGTGCGGTCTATGCCGACGAACAGGTAGAGCTTGCCTTCGGCAGTCTGCACCTCGGCGATATCGATGTGGAAGAAGCCGATCGGGTAGCGTTTGAAGCGTTGCCGCTTCGGTTTGTCGCCTTCGATGTCCGGCAGGCGGGAGATGCCGTGCCGCTGCAGGCATCGGTGTAGCGCTGAACGGCTCAGGTGCGGTATCGACGGCTGCAGGGCGTAGAGGCAGTCATCCAGGGGCAGCAGCGTGTGCCGCCGGAACGCCACAACAACTGCCTCCTCAGCCTCGGACAGAGTGGTGGAATGAGGGGCCTTCGGCCCGGTCTTCAGATCCTCGACCGTCGCCCTCTTGCGCCACTTCGCGACCGTCTTCGGGTTGATCCCCAACTCACGGCTCAGCGTCGCGAGCGAAGCTTGCGATCGCTGTATTGCTGCTCGGACGGCGTGCGTGGTCGTGGCGCACCCATGACGTACCTGTCCCATGCGGCATCCTTCCATTCCAACGAAAGGATCGCACCATCAAACCGTGGGATCAAACACCTAGTTTCAGACTTTCCTTTCGTTCGCGTGACTAGTCTTGCATCGAGAATGGTTGAGCGTGGGGATTGGTCAAAATGTGAGCTTTCAGGAGATTGTTCATCTAGCGCGCCAAGGCAAGAATGATGTTGCGAACGTCAGACTGCGAGGGCCGACCGGACGAACAACCGCTTGAAAGCCCACATCTTAATTGTGTCGCGGATCGGCAACGCCTAACTTCACAAGCTAGGTTTCGGCTTCACGAAGATCATATCCCTTAGTTCACGCGCCAGCCGGATAGGGCGGAGCGATGTAGAGTCCACGCTGCACCACACGCTGCGGACCTCGGCTAAAACTGTATCTCCCCTACGAACAGTGGCAAGAAAGTAACCCTTTGCACCTACCAGATATTCTGCACGCGTAATGACATCAACGCGCTCGTCAACGAAGGCCGGGCAGCGGTAGGTGATCTCGTGCTTGAGCGCTACCCAAGCGATCGATCTCACTGCATCCGCCGGGGCGACCCGATGCCAAAAGGAGATGACCGCCTCCTGTATCCAGCGCAGGTAAACCGTATTGTTGACGTGGCCCATGTGATCGATATCGGGGGCCGTCACCGCAAACGCACAAGAATGGGTCATGCCGTCATCGAACATCTCGGAGGCCTCGGCATAGGTCGTTGACTGGGTTTCCACTTTAATTGCGCTATAAAGAATTTACGCTGCCGCCTTTGCTGATCGCGCGATAACCTTGAAGTTCCCAACGGCATGCGCAACCAGCATTCCGCTCGCGGCATGAACTTCGCCCAGCACATATACAGTGCCCCGCCCCACATGACCTACGCGTGCCGTCGCCGTGATCGGCATCACCTCGGGAGTGACCGGCGACAGGTAGGTAACGTGCAGATCCAGCGTCAGTAAGGTGCTGTCATCCGGAACGACTGTACCCGCAGCGCATCCCATGGCCGTGTCCAGGATAGTTGCCGTCGCTCCTCCATGAAGCATTCCCATGCCGTTATCGAGCTTGCGATCATAGGCGAGCCGCATACCGACTGATCCGATCTCGGCCTCGATGATGTCAAACCCGATCGTCTGCGCCATCGGCGGCGGCTGCATGTGGCCGTCCTGGATCGCGCGAACAAAAGTGAGGCCGGCAGGCGCTGCCGGTGCCTGGAGGGTTTCAGTCATGGTTGAAGCTCACTTTCGCGGTGACGGAAAGGCCAGGACGCAGACGATCGACGATCGTCTGTCCGGGGTCGAGACGGATGCGGACCGGCACACGCTGAACGATCTTGGTGAAGTTCCCAGTCCCCGGCTCGAACGGGAGGAGAGCGAAGGTAGAACCCGAGCCCGGAGCGAAGCTCTCGACGCGGCCTCTGAGGGCGGGACCATCGAGCGCGTCGACGTCGATGCTTGCCGGTTGACCGACCAGCATTCGAGCGGTCTGCGTTTCCTTGAAGTTGGCCGTCACATAGAGGGCGTGCAGCGGGACCAGCAGCATCAGCCGTGACCCTGGCTGCACATAGTCTCCCACCCGGGCTTGCAGATTGCCGACGGTGCCGTCGATCGCTGCCCGGATGATCGTATGCCCTTGATCCTGGCGCGCCAGATCGAGAGCCGCCTGCGCTTTGTTAAAGTGCGCTTCGGCGGCTGCGACGGCGGCCTGCAAGCCGGGACGCTTGGCGGCGGTGACGCCAGCTTGTTCGATGGCCACGGCGAGTTGCGCGCGCATCCGCGCCGCGCCCTGTTCGGCGACAACGGCGCCTGCCGTTGCGCGATCCGCTTCGGTGCGGGCGATCGCGCCGCTGGCGATCAGGGCATCGTAGCGCCGGCGATCCGATCCCGCGCGCGTCGCTTCGGCCTGCGCGGAACGGATCGTCGTTCGAGCGGCCGCTACCGTCGCTGCTGCCAGACGCTCTTCGGCGGCAAGCCCCTGCAACGCGGCCCTCGCCGACAGCAGACCGGCCTGCGCATCGGCAAGGTCGCCCCGGGCTGAGGCAAGCCGCGCATCGAACTCTTCGGCGTCGATCCGCACGAGCGGCTGTCCCGCCCGAACTCGCTGGTTATCCCGGACATACACCTGCGCGACCAACCCCCTGACCCGGGGAGCGACAGTTGAGGTGTCGGCCTGCACATAGGCGTCATCGGTCGACTCGCTGGATGCGGGCGTGGCGATCCAGACCGAACCCCCAACCGCCAGCGTAAGTGCGATCCCCGCGACGATGATCTTGCGTCTGGAGCCTGACGCGGACGTGGCCTTGGCATCGTTCGGCTGCTCGATCCCTGCTTTGGCATCCATGTTCATAATCCCCGCTTGCCAATATATGACGACCATAATATTATGATCGTCATATGACAAGGGGTGGCGCGGGATGGCGAGTGTCAGCATCGATCGGAATGGCCGATACGTCGGACAGAGCGCGCAGGACGTCCGGCCCGTCGAACTATCGACAAGCCGCAAATTCCTGATCTTCGGCGTGCTGGCGTTCGGTCAGTTCATGGCCCTGATCGACATTCAGATTGTCGCTGCGTCGCTGAATGACATTCAGGCCGGGCTGTCCGCGGGGCCGGACGAGATCAGTTGGGTGCAGACGGCCTATCTGATGGCGGAACTCGTGATGATCCCGTTCTCGGCGTTCCTGGCAGGATCGTTGTCGACACGCTGGCTCTTCTCGCTGTCGGCAGGGCTATTTACCGTATCGAGCATCGCCTGTGGCTTCGCTTGGAATATCGAGTCGATGATCGTCTTCCGCGCGGTTCAGGGTTTCGTCGGAGGCGCGATGGTCCCTACCGCCTTTTCGGTCGGCTTCACCCTGTTTGAGGGCAAGCAGCGCGCGATGATTCCGGCGATCCTCGGCATCGTATCGGTGCTGGCGCCGACGTTGGGGCCGACCGTCGGGGGCATCATCACCCAGGCGATCGACTGGCGCTGGATCTTCTTCATCAATGTGCTGCCGGGCATCGTCATCACGACGCTGGCCGTGTCGCTGATCCGGGTGGACAGGCCGAACCTCTCGCTGCTCGGGAAGATCGACTGGGTCCATTTGGCGGCGATGGCGGTGGCACTGGCCTGCCTGCAATATGTGCTGGAGGAGGGCCCGCGGAAGGATTGGTTCGGCGATCCTCATATCCAGATCGCTGCGTGGTGTTCGCTGGTCGGGTTCGTCCTGTTCTTCGAGCGGTCGTTCGCCTCACATAATCCTATCGTCCGACTGACCCCGTTCGCCCGCCCGACCTTCGCCTTCTCCTGCGTGTTCAACCTGGTGGTTGGATTCGGCCTGTATGCCTCGACCTATCTGGTGCCGGTCTATCTGGGCAGGGTCCGCGGTTATGATAGCCTGCAGATCGGCACGACCGTGTTCATCGTCGGCCTTGGGCAGATCGTCGGCACGATCATCTCGGCCCGGCTGTCGCAGACGGTCGATCGCCGTATCCTCCTTGCCATCGGTCTGACCGGCTTTTCCTTCAGCCTGTGGCTTGCCTCACACCTCAACGCGCAATGGGGTTTTTGGGAACTGGCGTTGCCCCAGGTGGTGCGCGGGCTTTCGATCATGTTCTGCATCGTTCCGACCGTGGGTATGGCATTGGGCAGTTTCCAAGGGCCGGAGCTGCGCAATGCGTCCGGCCTGTTCAGCCTGATGCGTAATTTGGGCGGGGCGATCGGGATCGCGACCGTCAATACATGGCTGGGCGATGCCGCCCGCATCCAGGCCGCGCGGTTCGGTGAGGCGATGGCGAGCGGCGGACGCGTCGCCGAAGAGACGCTGGCTGCGCTCGCCGCGCGCATGTCTTCTGTGACGCCCGATCCGGACCATGCCTTGTCGCTGGCGCAGGCGGTGTTCGGCCGGTTCGTCGGTCGCGAAGCCCTTGTGGTCGGCTTCGGTGAGGTCTTTCGAACGATGTCATGGATGTTCGTCATCGCGCTCGTGATGGTGCCCTTCTGTGACGGACGCCCAGAGGGGGCAACCGAAGCTGCCCCGTCACCCGATACCCATTGAGGAGCCGTCATGCGCAGACCCATCCTGATCGCACTGCTGCCGCTCGCCGCCTGTACCGTCGGTCCTGACTACCACCTTCCCGTCTCGCCGCTCGCGGCACCGCTGCAAAGCGGTACACCGATAGACACCGTCGCCAGCGACGCGGACTGGTGGGAAAGGTTCGATGATCCGACCTTGACCACACTCGTCGCACGTGCCGTCGCGAACAATACGGACGTTGCGCGGGCAGCCGCCCGGATCGATCAGGCGCGCGCGGCGGCACAGCGCGCAGGTGCCGCGTTGGCACCCTCCTTGGACGCCAGCGCCGGGGTCGAGAGCGTCAGCCAGTCACTCAGAACTCCTTTCGGGTCCGCCGTGACGCGGCTCGGCCTCCCACGGGGCTACACGCAATATTCGGTCGGCGCGCAGGCGTCGTGGGAGATTGACCTGTTCGGCGGTCTGCGCCGACAACGCGAAAGCGCGCGCGCCGACCTCGCCGCTGCGGAGGCGGATGCTGCCGGCATTCGAATTGCCATCGTCGCCGAAACGGCAGACGCCTATGTTTCGATCCGAACGCTTCAGGTCCGGCTCGGCATCGCCGGCCGGGCGGAACGCAGTGCCGCAAGCTTCGCGGACCTGGTCGGACAGCGTGTCCGAGAGGGGCTTTCCGCTGATAGGGAACTGAACCGGGCAACTGCCGAACGTGAACGTGTCCGCGCCACATTGCCCGCGTTGCGTGCCGCCTTAGCTGCCCAGGAAAATCGCCTCGCGGTGCTGCTAGGAACGCAGCCGGGAGTCGATCGGCTCGTACCCGACTTTAATGGGTCGATCCCGATCGCCCCTGATCCTGCCGGCAGCCGCGAGCCGGCTGATCTTTTGCGCCGACGTCCCGACATCGTAGCGGCAGAGCGTCGGCTTGCGGCGACACATGCTCGTATCGGTTCGACGATGGCGGAATATTATCCGCGGCTGTCGTTATCCGGGCTGCTTGGCGTGGCTGGTATCGGGACAGGTGGACTGCTCACCGGCGAGGCGGTGCAGGCGGTCGGCTCGGCGGGCCTGCGCTGGCGTCTGTTCGATTTTGGTCGAGTGGACGCGGACGTGGCGGCGGCCCGCGGCCATAATGCCGAAGCGCTGGCGTTTTGGCGCGGCACCGCTCTGTCAGCGGCAGAGGACGTGGAGACCGCACTGACTCGCCTGGTTGAGGCCCGTGTCGAACGTGGAGCCTTGCTACAGCAAAGAGCGGCGCTCGAGGCGTCACGAGATCAGTTGCGGTTGGCCTATGCGAACGGCGTCGTCGCGATGCTGGACGTAATCGATGCCGATCGAGCGCTGCTTGCGGCCGAAGATGCGTTGGCTTCGACGCGCGGCGGCGAAGCTCGCGCCGCCATCGCTGCCTACCGGGCGCTTGGTGGCGGTTGGCGCAGTAATATCGCCTTGGCGAACGTCCCTTCCACCGCCAGATAGGACGAAGCATGCGATACGACACTGAACACAAGGCACGCACCCGCTCTCGAATTCTCGACGAGGCAGCCGCTGCGATGCGCGCGAGCGGCCCCCACGGTGTCAGTGTTGCAACGGTGATGAGCAGCGCTGGTCTAACGGTCGGTGGCTTCTACGCCCACTTCGCGTCTAAAGACGACCTGATCGCTCAGGCGATAGGACATATGTTCGATGAGCGCTACGGTCGTCTGATGCAGCTCGATAGTGTGGAGTCACCTAAGGCGGCGCTGGAAATGTTTGTGCGTGCCTACCTCGATCCGGCCCACCTGCGGCAGCCAGAGAAAGCTTGCCCGATACCGATGCTCGCCTCCGAAGTGCCGCGTCTGGACCTCGCGGCACGTGCCGCCTTTCAGGCTGGGTACGAACGGCTGATCGCTGTAATCGAAAAGCTGCTGGAACTTGGAAATGCTGAGAATCCGCAGCCGCTCGCTCAAACAATATTGACACAGATGGTCGGCAGCTTGGTGATTGCGAGAAGTCTTCCCGATAGCGCCAGTGCTGCATCAGTGCTCGAGTTAACGCGCAACGACGTTATGCGTCAGGTTAACCACGTTACAAAAAAGTTCGGCTAGCATTACAGTTGCGCTTTTGATCGGATATGTGCGTGCCGAGCGGCGGCTTGACGGGCGCGTCGCCAGCATGACCAAGCGATATCGTGACGAGGCTCGATGCGCCGCTGTGCCAGCCTGATGACGATACGGCGGATTTCCTGGACGGGCCAGTGGATAAGGTCCGCGGTCTCGCCCAAGCTCTTTTTGGGCGCGCGGCATTGGCGCGGGTGCGGATGACTGCCAGCATGGCGAAGGCCGGCATGACGAGCGAGACGTGCCGGTGCAGCCATGCCAGGAGCGGGTCTCGTTGTGGTCGAGGCCGAGTTCATTCTTGGCGGTCTCGAAGCTGTCCTTGATGGCCCAGCGATGCCCTTCCACACCGACCAGGGTTTCGATAGTCGTGCCGGCCGGACACCAGGTGGTGAAGCAGGCAAGGTCATCACCGGCGACGTGGCGGCGGATCAACACGCCTCTGGTCCATACCCCGGTTGCGCCATCGACGTATTCGTCGGCTTCGAGGTCAGTGAGTTCGAAACAGGCCTAGTCATGGATGCGCTCGCCCTTGGTGCCTTGGCCCACCGACAGGCGCTGCCACGCAGCAGCATCGAGGTCATTTGTGATCTGCGCGGTGGTGCCCGCGACGATCGGCTTGTCGCCCCACGAGCCGCAGCGATGGTCGCTCTTTACGCACAGCAGATAGCCCTTGCCGGCACGGCGCAGCACCTGCTCGATGTCGCCGACGCCGTAGACCGCATCCGCCGCGAGCCCTCGCGAAAGGCATATTGGCCGCGATCGACAGCACCTGCATCAAAACGCAACGCGCGGAGTTCGGCGGAAAAGGGGGCGGCAGACCCAGGCGATCGGTCGCTCGCGCGGCGGATGGACGACCAAGGTTTACGCGCTCACCGCCGTCATCGGCCGTGCCTATGCGCTGATGCTGACCGCCGGCAATGTCAGCGACGTGAAAGCGGCGCCCGCGCTTCTCGAACGTGCTGGCCGAATGCGTTACCTCATCGCTGACAAAGGCTACGACGCCGACCGACTGCGCCGTTGGCTACGTGACGCCGGAGTCGTTCCTGTCATTCCCGGACGGCGAAACCGCAAACGCACAGTCCGTTACGACAAGCAAAGGTTTCGCGGCCGCCACCTGATCGAAAACGCCTTCTGTCGCCTCAATGACTTCCGTCGGGTCGCCACACGTTACGACAAGCTCGCCGCCAACTTCCTCGCAGGTGTCCCCATCGCCATTACGATCGCCTTCTGGCTCTGATTAAGCCTGGACCCCTCGAATATGACAGGTGGATAATGTCCATATTACCGGAAAAACTGCTGAGCTTCTGCAAAGGCTTTTGTGTCATTTATACAGTCTACTGCGATGATATCTCCGCCTTTAGCATAAGATACCGAAAAGCTGCGGTCGGCAAAGCTTCCGGCATAAATCTCTTCGTCGGCACCGATATTCAAGCCGATCGATTGAAGGCGAATGTCATACTGGGTCGACCAAAACCTAGGTGCAGTTCGTGACGGTATCATATGACCACAAATCGATTTGGCAACTATCATTGCCATATCTTTCGCATTTTGCACCGATTCTAAGCGGATGAGTTCGCCGTTGGCAAAGCGGCTTTGTTGCACCGCGCAGTCTCCAACTGCAAAAATGTTTGAGATTGAAGTGCGGCAGGTTTGGTCTACTGTGATGCCACCATCTCCCAAAGCCCCCGCTATCAACAAGGGCTCCACATTTGGAATGATGCCGATCCCAACTATCGCTACATCAACGGCAAGTTCCTTGCCACCCGAGAGAGAAAGTGACTCGACCCGCCCGTCCTTACCTTCGATGTGTTCTACAACAGTTTTAAGGTGAATATCTACGTTGTGAGATCGATGTTCGGTTTCGAGAAAATTTGAGACAATGCGTCCTGCAGTGCGAGGTAGAACGCGGTCTTGTGCTTCTATAACTGTGACGCGCTTATCTAGATTTGTTAAAACAGCCGCCGTTTCAAGGCCGATGTAGCCAGCTCCAATTATTGCAATATTTTGGCTGGAAAGTAGTTCGCGTTTCAAGCTGTCAACGTCTAACCTGTTTCGAATTGCGTGTATGCCGTCAAGATCGCAGCCACCGCACATGAGTTTTCGTGCGTTGCCGCCTGCCGACCATACCAAGTGATTATACTCAATCACGGCTCCGCTCGATGTAAGAATCTGTTGGCGGCCTGGGTCAACGTGCTCCACCCGATTGGCTGTTAAGATCGAGATGTTATTCTCTTCCCAAAAACGTTCAGGGCGAAGATATAATTGCGGTAGCTCCTTTCGACCTGAAAGATAATCCTTTGAAAGTGGTGGACGTTCGTACGGTAAATCGGTTTCGTCAGTAACTATAGCGATTGATCCCGCAAAACCGAGGTTGCGCAGTGAAGCTGCGGTTTGTGTCCCGCCATGACCTCCGCCGACAATTACGACATCGAAATGAATAATCATGATCAACCATCACCTTTACCGTAACGGACAGGTGGGGGCGGAGGCGTCGTAAGCATCCCGAACACTCATGCTGCGGCGACCCCGTGAACGAAGAGGAGCGCGGCCATGAACGTCACCGCCAACAGAAAAGCATCACGTGGTATGCCGCTCTCAGCCAAGCCTTGAAAGGCGTGGCGCGCCGCGGCTGCTGTCAGGCGGAGCCGCTACAACCTCACCATGTTAAAGTCGGTCTTGTTCACTCCGCATTCCGGGCATCTCCAATCGTCGGGTATATCGTCCCAAGAGGTGCCCGGTGCGATCCCAGATTCAGGATCACCTAGGCGCTGATCGTAAATCCATCCACAGATCAGGCATATCCATCTGGCGCCGGTTCCGGCAGAGGATGTCAGGGTGGTCATGTGACGATCTACCTTTCCGAAAGGAGCCCTGCCTCAGATTTTCACTCGACGGCGCGTGTCAATCGGGGCGTATTCCGCCATGAAACTTGCCACTCGATCCATCACTGGGCGCGCCGAAAGGATGCGGACATGGCCCAGGCCGTTCACGGGCTCCAACTGCGCCTCCGGCAACAGCTCGGCGATACGCTGCGCTTCGCAAAATGGCACAACCGGATCATCAACGTCGTGCAGGACCAGAACCGGCCGGTGGAGCCTGCTCGCAAGCTGCGGAATGTTCCAATGCTCGACCGGGACGCCATTGCGCGCATGCAGTTCGACATGCATCGCCTCGACAGTACGGCGATTCAGCCGCAGGAACCCATTCGCCCAGCGCCGGATGACCGTCGGCAGGTCAGCCGGCGCTCCCACCAGACAGATTGCCTCGACCCCGTGTGCCCCGGCGAGCTCGGACAATGCGCCGGTCGTGGCGATGCCGCCCAGTGAGTGCGCGACGATCCCGGTCACGTTGCCGAGTGCCAGGATGGCCGCCTTCACGGCATCCTTGAATTCGGTCATCGTGCTGAGTGAACCGGGCGACATGCCATGGGCCGGCGCGTCGAAGGCGGCGACGCTGTACCCGAGTTGTTGCAGCGGGCGAATCAGAGCATACAGGCTGCGGCTATCGGTGCCCCAGCCGTGGACGAGCAATATTGTGTGGTCGCCGTGGCCCCATCGATATCCGTACGACGTGCCGTGGATCCCAGGGATGGCAAACCGACTAGCCCCCAGCGCATTCATCTCCTTGGTGGGCGCCTTGATGTACTCGCGCGTATATCCGAACAGATCGGTCGCCTTGCGGCCGGCCGCACCGACAGAGATTGCGCTCAGTCCTGTCATATATGTGCGCAACAGGCGCTGCTTCGTCGTCAAGGTCTGCAGGTCGGCCGGGGGAGTGGACTTGCCTTGGCTTGGGCCTGCCGGCGCGGCCGCATCGAATGCTTCGTAGAAGCCATCCACTGGATCGTACAGATGGCAGTGTCGCGCCACCCTCCACAGTGCACGCACACTCATCGGCTTCTCGCGGACCATGCCCGGAAAGGCCTTCTTCAGGGCCGTCTGAGCCTTGGGCAGGTTGTAGTGGGGAATGACGGGTGCGACATGGTGTGCGGTATGGACGGAGATGTAGTGGGTCAGGAAGAGAAGCCACTTAGGATACGTATAGTCAGTCGTAACCAGCAGCCGACTGGCATTGGACGTCCAGTGTTCCCTGGTTAGAAATGGCGTGTCTTCGCTGATGTGATGCATCATGGTCGTCACGCTGAACCATGCGTGGATGGCGAACCATGGCATGACGAAGTAGATGATGAGGCCAGTGAATCCGGTGAAATAGACCAGAGCGGGAAGATACAGCAGCGCAGCGACGGCCATGAACAGTATCGAGCGGCGCACTTCGTTGCGGGCCTCGCGCTTCGCGAACATCGCCGGACGGAAACCGGAGTGGCGCTGATAGTTCACCGTGCCCAGCCAGAAGAGCCAGCTGCGCGTGCTGCCGTAGACGAGTTTGTCCCACCAAGGCATCGCGTCATATTGGGACCGGAGGACCGGTCGCCAGTCCACATCCAACTCAAGGCTGTTGGTATTGGCGTGATGCATGTTGTGCATGTGACGCCATCCGTGGAACGGATAGAGCAGCGGCAACAGCGCAATATGGCCGATCACATGGTTGAATTTGCGGTTGCGGGAGAAGGAGTTATGCCCGCAGTCGTGCGCGACGCAGAACAACCCCCAGCCGCCCAGTCCGGCCAGCAACCAGAGAGGCAAATAGAACGCCCAGTGGACATGTGCGGTCGCGACAACCGCGCCAATGTATATGGCATAGCTTACGGAAAGGCTTAGCAGGCCGCGGGCTAGACGCGGCTCGTAAAGGTCTTTTGGTATCGCATCGGTCAGGCGGACGCCATCCAGCGATTTCGATGCGTGCAGCAGGCTGTCGAATTTCTCGGTCTTGTTCGAAGGCATAGTGATGGTGACCATGACCATTCTCCTGAAAGCTATGCGTCTATCGGGCGCGTTTCCTGGGCAAGGAAATGCGACAGTTCGTCGATGTTCGGATATTCGAACAACAGTGCCGGCGAGAGCCGTTGATCCATGAACCGTTCGAGATCCCCGGCGACATTGACGGCGGCGAGCGAGTCCAGTCCGTAGGATTCGAAACTGCGCGCGGTATCGACCTCTTCGGGTTTGGTGTTAACCAGGACCGCCATCCGCTCGACCAGCCACTGCCGGATATTCGGTTCGGTCAGTTCGACGGGGGGTGACGACTTTTCGGCGAAGCTTATCTTGTTGATCAGGTTGGACAAAAAGCTTGCCATGGTAGATTTCCTTCTTGCCTGTTGATCGGTGAATGGGGGATCAGCGCTGCTGATGACTCCGCGTGGTTCGTGCCACCGTGGTGGGCGTGGGCGAACGGAGCTCCGAGACGAGCTTGAGCCGGCCCATCAGCGCCAGCATCCAGCCTGACAGGTCAGGCTCCCACCAATGGACGCCGTGACGATAGGAGGCGGGGAAGGCGTGGTGATTGTTCTGCAATCCCTCTCCGAAGGTCAGGATCGCGATCAGCCAGTTGTTGGTGCTGTGGTCGCCGGTCGCGAAGGGGCGGCTGCCGAACCGATGGCAGATCGATCCCACGCACCAAGCGAACTGGTTAGCCCAGAAGATGCGGGCAAGTCCGCCAAAGACCAGCCCGTTCCATGCGCCGTGCAAGTCGCCCGAGACGATGCCGCCCACCGCCGCCGGGAGCGCCAATCCGGTGAGCACCCACAGCAGATATGTCCTGTCGTAGAAGAACAACTGGCGGTCGCGCAGGATGTCGGGCGCGAAGTACGTCCAGCTCGACATGTCCGGGGCCAGCATCCACGGCATGTGTGCGTGCCACAGCCCCTTCGCCCTTGACCAGCGATCGTCCCCCAGTAGATTGGGCGAATGCGGATCGCCGGGACGATCGCTATACGCATGGTGACGCCGATGCGTTGTGACCCAGAACAGGATTGGCCCTTGCGCAGCCATCGAGCCTGCGATCAGCAGCAGGCCACGCACTAGTCGCGACGTCTTGAACGCGCGGTGGGCGAGGTAGCGGTGATAGCCCATCGAAATGCCGAACATCTGGATCGTGTAGAATAGGGCGAACAGGACGATGTCGACGGGTCGTGCCTGTTCCGTCATCCAGAGTCGTACCGCCTCGATCGCACCCATCAGCGGAACGAGCATGACCGCCAACGCCACCAGCGACTTGATCCGGGCGGCCTTGGGACCGAGCGGCGTGACCCCGCCGATCACGGGGGGTGCCGACGATGGCATCGTCTCATCCATGACTGTCCTCCGAATGTTGGCGGAGCGGCGACACGCGCTTTGGCTCCGCGGGTGAGGGGGGCGATCCCGGCCGCTTGACGCCCCAGACCAGACCAAGGCTTGCCAGCAGTTCGATAAACAGGCCGCCGACGTCGAACTGCCAGGGTTTCAGCCCGGTATGGGCAAGCGCCGGAAACGCATGATGGTTGTTGTGCCAGCCGCCGCCGACGGTCGGGAGGGCCAGCCAGAAGACGTTGCGACTGGTGTCACGGGTCGAATGCTCGCGTCGCCCGGTTCGATGGGCGAATGAATTGATGCACCACGTTGCGTGATCCACCAAGAATATCCGCAGCAATCCGCCCCAAAGGAATCCGGTAAGCGCGCCGGCCAAGCTATGCGAGATGAGGCCGCAGACCAGCGCCGGGGCCAACAGCCCCAGCAGAATCCAAACATAATAGTGCTGGTTCAGCCACATCATTTGCCGGTCGCGAAGCAGGTCGGGCACGAAGGCGCTCCAGTTTTGGCGACGGAGGCTGAAGAGCCAGCCGAGGTGGGCGTGCCACCAGCCCTTGACGTTTGCGACGAAACCCTCGCCTAGGGGGCGCGGTGAATGCGGATCGCCCTCGGTGTCGGTGAAGGCGTGATGCTGCCGGTGGGTGGCTGCCCAGAATAGGATCGGACCTTGTGCCGCCATTGAGCCGGTAATCCCGAACCACGCAGTTACGAGCGGACCGGCCTGGAACGCGCGGTGCGAGAAGAAGCGATGCATGCCTACCTCCACGCCAAGCGCAGTGATGAAGTACATGCTCGTGAGTGCACCGATTTCTAGCCAGCCTATCCCTCGGACCCAGGCGATGGCCAGCGCGGCTATTGCACCCAAAGTTGGAATGCCTACGGTCAGCCATGCAAGTTGGCGTTCGCGCCGACCGGTCAGATCGGCAACCGGGGCATGTGTCATCATGAGGCACTCCTATCCGCGGGTACGGGTGCCCGCGTACGTCCGCCATATTGCGCGAAGTTTCCTGCCAGCAGCGCATCGCGAACTGCCCGGCGCCGGACCTTTCCGCTTGTAGTGCGCGGGATCGTACCGGGTGTTGCAAGGTGAATATGTTCGGGCTTCACGCCGTAGGCGGCAACGATTGCTGCGGTAAGTGACCGTCGAAGAAGTTCCTGCGCGACATCGTCGAGCTTTTCGCTCCGCTTTATCTCCGCAACAATCGCGATCCGCTCGCGCTCACCATCGTCGAGTGCAACAGCAACGCAACCGTTCGGACGGATTCGGCTGTCAGTCTCTTCGACAGTCAACTCAATATCTTGCGGGTAGAGATTGCGCCCCGACACAATGATGAGGTCCTTAAGGCGACCGGTGACGATCAATTCTCCTTCCAGCAGCGCCCCAAGGTCCCCCGTGCGCAGGAATTGTCCGTCGACCTCGGGCAACGTCCCGCCAAACGTCTCGCTGCTCGCCACCGCGTTTCGCCAGTATCCGGTACCGACATTGTCGCCTTTGACCCAGATTTCACCGATGCGACCCTCTGGCACAATCTGCAGTTCGAGGGGGTCGACGATCAGAATCTCCACGCCGGCGGCGGGGCGACCACTGCTGACCAGAGGACATGCCCCAGGCGCATTTTCATCGACGACCTGAATTGTCCCGCGGCTCAACATTTCCCGATCGACATGGAAAGAGACGAAGGGCTTATCGACCGGCTTGCCGGCGACCAGCACCGTGGCCTCGGCTAGTCCGTAGCAGGGGCCGATCGTTGCAGGATCAAGTCCGGCTGCGGCAAAACGGTCTGTGAAGCGCTCGATTGTTCGCGAGCGGACCGGCTCTGCCCCGCAGTAGATTGCTCGGACGTGCCGCAGATCAAGCGTCGACCTTTCGGCATCCGAAATGCCGTCGGTGCAGAGATCCAGCGCGAAGTTGGGGGCGATCGTTACGGTTACCTTGTACCGCGAAACGGCGCTCAGCCAACGGAACGGTTTCTGTATGAAGTGCCCGGGATTGATGAGGAGCGTACTGAACCCGTCATATACGGGCTGCAGGATACCGCCCATAAGGCCCATGTCGTGGTAGGGAGGAAGCCAAGTGCAGCCGACCCGTCCACGGATGTCACCCATCCATAAACTGGCGTTCTCGCAGTTGCTTACAAGGTTGGCATGGGTAAGAATTACTCCTTTTGGAGTCGATGTCGAACCGGATGTGTATTGCAGCAACGCAATGTCATCTCGGGCGGGACCGACTCCTGTACAGTCTGGCCCACCGGTTGGAATTGTGGTCTCAACCCAATAGGGTTGAGGCATGGCACTTGGAAGCAGATCGTTCAGGCGCTCACGTGCATTAGAAAAGCGCGCATCTGCGACTATTATATCGGGTTGCGCATCGGCACAAATTAACGCTAATCTTGATAGGCCACGCGACCCTATTGGTGGAAATGCTGGTATGATCGTCATGCCTGCGTGGAACAAGCCAAACAGCCAAGAAACATATTCTATTCCTGTGTCTAATAGTAAAACGGCCCGTTTTCCGTTTGGCTCAAATGCCTTGAGATATGCGGCTATGGATTGGCTTCTCGACCAAAGTTCACGGTAGGTGATCGCTTGTTCGATCACTTCACCGTCGACCAAGTGGACAAAGGCCGTTTGATCTGGAATCGACCGAGCCCGAAACGCGAGAGCATCTATTATTGTGTGCAGTTTGCTGGTCGCCAAGTCACTTGACGTAGATTCCGCGCATTTCGATAGGGGATTCGAAAGGGCAAGGTGACTTGCGTTTCGAACATCTGCTTTGCCGTAAGACAGCATAATGCCTCCTCTCATCAGAAAGAGTGCAAAGAATCTCCGTGATTGTATTTTGAAATGTACTGAGAATAGGCAATTGCCATGACATCAGCTTGCGAAAGAACGCTTTGGATAGGATAGCAAAATGCTTCCTATTCAAGGAGGTGCTACTCACCGCAACTTTGCTTATCTCTGATCAATATTGGCATTGAAGTTCCATTGAGGCAACTTATTTAACCTCCAAAATGAAAGCTGGTTCGCGATCCTGAGTCGATGGACGACAAGCCGAGTTGGCAGATCGGTGCCGTACTGTGCCGGACGCACTCAGATGCACATCGCGAGAAGCTAGGTGTTCAGTCCCGGCATCTGGTGGATCGGGTTAACGATGAACCGGTCCGGTTCTGATGTCCAGATTTTGACGATGTACTCGTAGGGTGTGAGGCCGCTGAGCGTCTTGAGCCGGCGGGCAAAGTTATAGGCGGCCATGAAGTCGGCGAGGTGCGTCCGCAGCTGGTCATGGCTGTCGTAATGGAAGCGTTTGACGGTCGCCTCCTTGATGGTGCGGTTCATCCGCTCGACTTGTCCGTTGGTCCACGGGTGGTTCGGTTTGGTGAGCCGGTGCTCAATGTCGTTGGCCTCGCAGATCATATCGAAGCGCATCTGGCGAGACCAGGCGGTGTTGCGGTTGCGAGGCTGCTCGGCGAACTGGATGCCATTGTCGGTCAGGATGGTGTGGATGCGGTAAGGCACGGCTGTCAGCAGGTGTTCGAGGAACTCCCATGCTGTCCGGCGATCAGCCTTGTCGACCAGCTGCGTGACCGCAAATTTGCTGGTGCGGTCTATGCCGACGAACAGGTAGAGCTTGCCTTCGGCAGTCTGCACCTCGGCGATATCGATGTGGAAGAAGCCGATCGGGTAGCGTTTGAAGCGTTGCCGCTTCGGTTTGTCGCCTTCGATGTCCGGCAGGCGGGAGATGCCGTGCCGCTGCAGGCATCGGTGTAGCGCTGAACGGCTCAGGTGCGGTATCGACGGCTGCAGGGCGTAGAGGCAGTCATCCAGGGGCAGCAGCGTGTGCCGCCGGAACGCCACAACAACTGCCTCCTCAGCCTCGGACAGAGTGGTGGAATGAGGGGCCTTCGGCCCGGTCTTCAGATCCTCGACCGTCGCCCTCTTGCGCCACTTCGCGACCGTCTTCGGGTTGATCCCCAACTCACGGCTCAGCGTCGCGAGCGAAGCTTGCGATCGCTGTATTGCTGCTCGGACGGCGTGCGTGGTCGTGGCGCACCCATGACGTACCTGTCCCATGCGGCATCCTTCCATTCCAACGAAAGGATCGCACCATCAAACCGTGGGATCAAACACCTAAGCCACAGGCTTCGGTATTTCGATTTTGCGCTGGGTGAAGCTGAAAAGTTCGGAAGACGTCAATGTCGAACCGCCCTTCCGATGAATAGGGCTTTCAGGTCCGATTTATCCGGAGAGCAGGTCGGTAAACCTGCTGCCGCTGTCACAATGACTGGCGGTGCAGCTCCGATCCCGTTGCTGTTAAATGTACGAACTGATCGAGTGTCGGGTTCAGATTGATATCGCCCCGGCAAGCGCGAAGATCGAGACGGCAAGGATCGTTTGGAGCGCAGGGGCAATCTCCGACTCCGCCAGCGTGACGTGACCGCGCGCCAACACGGTATAAAAGAAGGCAGAAAACATTCTTTCCCACCGTTCGAAAATTCGCTAAAATTTTCGGGCTTCATCACCTTCGCGACGGGTCCAGCGTTGGACGTCGTATGTCCCCTGAGTGTTTGCGCGATCTGGCGTGGCGACCTAGCGGTTTGCCGACCCGCGGCTCCCCTCGCTTTGTCCCGATCCTCTTGGGAGAGGGGAAGGGGGTGGTGTCGGGTGTCGTATGGCTGGATTGAATCCCGACACAGCATCCGGGCTGCCGCGATTCATTCGCGTGCGGCGATTCGCTGAAGTCAGCGGCTATTCCGAACGGGCGATCTATCTGAAAATCCAACGCGGCGTCTGGCTGGACGGGCACCAGTACCGCCGCGCGCCCGATGGCTCGATCTGTATTGATCTGGAAGGATACTATCGATGGGTGGAAGGCAAAGAGGGACCGGCGTCGAGCCGTTGAAGTCGTGCATTCGTGTGACGTTCGTGTTCGCGGGTAAGCGTTGCCGCGAAACGTTGCCGCTTGCGCCGACGGTCGCCAACATCAAGGCGACCGAGCGGCTGATGGCCCGCGTTTTCCAGGAGATCGAACTCGGCGTCTTCGATTACGAAGCGACGTTCCCACATTCCAAACGGGCGACCCCCGGCAATGGCTTCACCAGCTACGCCGAAACCTGGCTGACGACGGTCGTTGCCGAGAAGTCGACGATGCAGGGCTATGAGTACGCCGTCCGCAAGCTTTGGGGACCGATCTTCGGTGAACGGCAGCTCGCCAGCATCAAGACGAGCGAGATCAAGCGCGAGATCGCCAAGCTGGCGAAGCGTGTGAGCGGCAAGACGGTCAACAACAACCTCATCCCGCTACGCGCCATCTTCGAGATGGCGATCGACGACCGCCTGATCGAGCGGACGCCGATGGAGCGCATCCGCAGCCTGTCGCACCAGCAGCCGGTCCCCGATCCCTTCGACCGTGACGAGATGGACCAGATCATCGACTTCATCGGCCGCCGCTACGATCCGCAGGTCTGGAACTGGTATGAGTTCGCCTTCGGAACCGGAATGCGACCGAGCGAACAGATCGCGCTCCAGTGGCGGGACGTCGACTGGAAGCGGCGCACGGTTCGCGTGCAACGCGCGCGGGTGCGCCATGTCGAGAAGGGGACTAAAACGTCGAGCGTCCGCGACGTCGACCTGACCGACCGGATGATGGAGGTGCTCCAGCGTCAGAAGGTGCATAGTTTCATGCGAGGCGGCGACTCGCCGATCTTCCTCAACCCGGTGAGCGGAACGCCATGGCCCGACGTGCAGGACCAGCGGAAGCTCTACTTCCACCCGGCGCTTCGGGCGCTGGGGATACGAAGCCGGGATGCCTATCAGACCCGCCATACCTATGCGACGACGGCCCTCATGGCAGGGGTCAACCCGGCCTATATTGCGCGGCAGTTAGGGCATAAGAACCCGACGATGCTGTTTAAGCACTATGGGAAGTGGATCGACGGTGCTGATGGGGGTGCCGAAGCGGCAAAGCTCAACGCCCTTCACAAACCCCGCAAGCCAGGCGCGGCGACAGGTTAGACGTAGCTGCGACCGGTTGGTTTGATCGTGACCGTCACGCGACCTTCATGTCCCTCCGGCATCATCGGATCGAGTTCGACGATCGCCCCAAGTCCGAAGCTCGTCGCGATGAAATGAAGCTCCTCGATCTCTTTGCCGTGCAGTTGCGTCTGCATGACCTCTACGAGCTGGGCGCGGTCCTGGCGCGTCCGCGACGGTGCGTCGATCAGTCCCTTGTAACCGATCGCTTCGGCCAAAGCGGCTGCGAATGCAGTCCGAACGAGATCCTCGTCCTCGAGGGATAACTCGACGTCCTCGTCATCATCGAACTCGAAGGAATTGGAAACACCGTCGTGGCCGACGGCAAAGCTGTCGGCCGAGCCATCCTGCTCAGCCGGTGCTGGGGAGGGCATACCACCATTTTCTCGTGCTGTGGATGCGGCCATCGGGCGGGGCTCCTCAGGGTGGCAAATTTCGCGTATCTCCCACGAAATATCCACAATGTCCGCAAAAGCCAACGATTCCAACCACTTAAGTGGTGACCCCTACGGGAATCGAACCCGTGTTTCAGCCGTGAAAGGGCCGCGTCCTAACCGCTAGACGAAGGGGCCGCCGGGTGGCGTGGAGGGGCCTCTAAGGGAGGTTGTGGAATCGGTCAACAACTTTTTTCAGTCGGCCCATGCGGCGTCCTCGATATGGAGTTCGGCGACGTCGCGGCCCGACCAATCGTCGACCTTGGCGCGGCCTGCCAGCCACAGGCGGCGCGTGCTGCCGGCGCCCAGCAAAGCCTGGCCCAGTGCGGTGTCGGCCTGGCGAAAGGCCATCGCCTTCAGGCTGCGGCCGTCCGCCCCGGCGACGATGGCGCGGACATGGTTGGTGCCGACCAGATCGGCGCGGATCACGCGAAAGGGACCGGCGGCGATGCGCGGGGCGGGCCAGCCCATGCCGTAAGGGCCGCCCGCCTCCATCGCGCCGACCAAAGCGGGATTGACCCCGCCGGGGGCCAGCACGGCGTCGACCAGCAGCGCGCGGCCCGCGCTGGCGCGGACCACCGCTTCGGCCAGGCGTTCCTCCAGAAATTCGGCGAACTCGGCGATCCGATCCGCTTCCACCGTCAGGCCCGCCGCCATGGCATGGCCCCCTCCGGCGATCAGCAGCCCCTGTTCCCTGGCGGACAATATGGCGGCGCCCAGATCGACCCCGGCGATCGAGCGGCCCGATCCCTTGCCGATCCCATGCTCGTCGATGGCGATGACGATGGCGGGGCGGTCGAGCTTTTCCTTCAGCCGCCCCGCGACGATGCCGATGACACCGGGATGCCAGCCCGCGCCGGAGACGACCGCGACCTGCCGTGCGCGGTCGACGATGGTCTCGGCGGTGGCCTGGACCCCGGCCTCGATCGCGCGGCGTTCGTCGTTGAAATGGTTGAGCTCCTCGGCGATGGCGCGCGCCTCGGCAGGGTCCTCGGTGGTGAGCAGCCGCACCCCCAGATCGGCGCGGCCCACCCGTCCGCCCGCATTGATGCGCGGACCCAGCGCGAAGCCGAGGTCGGAACAGGTCGGTGCGCGGGTCAGCCGTGCCGCCTCGGTCAGCGCGGCCAGGCCGATATTGCGCCGCTGCGCCATCACCTTCAGCCCCTGGGCGACGAAGGCGCGGTTGAGGCCGCGCAAGGGGGCCACATCGGCCACCGTGCCCAGCGCGACGAGGTCGAGCAGGTCGAGCAGGCGCGGCTCGGCCCGGTCGGCGAAGAAGCCGCGGGTGCGAAGCGTCCGGATCAGCGCCGCGCCCAGCAGGAAGCAGACGCCGACCGCCGCCAGATGGCCGTGCGCCGCGCCGTCGGTTTCGTCCAGCCGGTTGGGGTTCACCACCGCATGGGCGCGCGGCAGCTCGGTGGCGCATTTATGGTGATCGACCACCAGTATCTCGATCCCGGCGGCCTGGGCGGCGGCGAGCGGCTCGAACGCCTGCGCGCCGCAATCGACGGTGACGATCAGGTTCGCACCCTCCGCCTGGAGGCGCAGCAGCGCCGCCTCGGTCGGGCCATAGCCTTCGCTGAGACGGTCGGGGATATAGGCGCGGGGCGCCAGGCCGAGGTCGCGCAGCAGGCGGACCATCACCGCCGCCGAGGTCGCGCCGTCCACGTCATAATCGCCGAAGATGGCGACCGCCTCTCGCGCCATCACCGCATCGGCCAGGCGCGCGGCGGCGCGGTCCATGTCGCGGAAGATCGAGGGATCGGGCATGAACCCCCGGATCGAAGGCGTACGATGCTCCTCGACCGCATCGGGCGGGCAGCCGCGTGCGAGCAACAGCTGCGCGACCAGATCGTCATGGCCCAGCCCGTCGCGCGCATCGGCGGCCAGGGCACGCCAGCGCCAGGGCTGGCCGAGAATCGATTGACCGACGCCGAGGACTTCGGTCATGGGCGAGCGGCGAAAGCGGAGAACGTCACGCGAACGCCATGCCATGCCGCGCGGAGTCGCGACAAGGGGGGATGGGACCGCCGGGTCAGCTGACCCAGTTGCCCTCGCGAAACCATTTGGTGATGACGTATTTGACGCCCTCGACCACCGGCATCCCTTCGTGCAGGGTCATCTCGTTGGGGCTGCCGTCCAGCTTCATGTTGTTCCAGGCGAGCAGCAAGCCCCGGCGCGGCGCGACGCGGATGCCCGCCTGCGGAAACCAGGTCGCGCCGCCCTCCGGCACGTCGTTGAGATAGATCATCGCGGTCCAGGTGCGCTGGCCGCCATGGACCCGGACCTTTTCCCAATAGCTTTCGCTTTCGTGGAAATAGTCGTGATGCGCGCGGAACTGCTGGCCGGGGGCATAACGCTGGCCCTGCATCGTCTCGCCCTGTTCGGGGGCGATGCCGAGCAGATCGGCGATCGATTCATCGATCGGCTGCACATCGGGGGACCAGCGGTTCATGTCGCAGCTTTCCGAGGTGCGGAATCCGTAATCGGGCCGGTCGGACAACAGGGTCGAGGGCCGACGATTGGAATCGATCATCGCGATCAGCGCGTCGCACTGGGCGGGCGTGAGGAAGTCATGCTGATAATAGATTTGCGCGGTGTCGGTCACCACGCGCTGGACCGCGGGGTTGGCGTCCAGCCGTTCGGGCACGCTGACCCCGAAGCGGGCGCGGACGGGGGAGGCGGCGGGATTGCCCTTCGGCTTCCTCGAAAACAACGACATGCCCCGGATGTGCGACGATGGGCCGCCAAAGACAAGAGGCTGGAGAGGGAGGGGGCGCGTCCACCCCCTCCGTCCCGCCATTACCAGAAGATGTCGTAGACGATGTCGACCACCAGCCCGCTGCGCAGGTCGACCAGCACCGCATCATTATAATAGCGGACCCAGCGATACGAGCCGTAAGCGGGCGGCAGGCGATAGGCATAGGGATCGTCCAGCCAATAGCTCTGGCCGAAATACATCGGCTCCAGGATCACGCCGCTGGAGAAACGCTGATAGCCATAGCCGCCATAGGGCGAATAATAGCGGGGCAGGTGATAGGCGCCGCGATTGAGCGAGCGCCAGCCCAGCCAGTCATAGCGGCGGTCGCGACGCCAGCTGCGGTTCCACTGATCGGCCCAGGCGCGCCGTTCGGCAAAGCCGTAATTCTGGTCGTTCTGATCCCGCCAGTCGCCGAAGCTGCGGCCCCAGCGGTCGCGATCCTCGCGCCGACGCCGTTCCTCGTCGCGCCAGCGCTGGTTCTGCGCCTGGTCCCGCCATTCCCTTTGACGCCATTCCTGCTGGCGGCGGTCGTCGTCCGGCGACCGCCAGCCCGCCGGGTCGCGCGGGCGGTCGCCGCGCCAGTCGCCGCGATCGGGGCGCGGCCGCTCCGGGCCGGGTCCGTCCGGGCCGGGGCGGTCATAGTCGCGTGGTCCGCCCTCGGGGCCGCCGGGGCGGCTGGGTGCGGGGCTGGGTTCGGGACGCTGCGGGCGCGGCGCCTCGGCATGGTCCGGGCGGAAGGCCGGGCGGTTCTCGGGAAAGGATTCGCGGTCGTGGAAGATCGGCCGCCCCTCGCTGCGCTCCAGCCGACCGGCCGGGCCGCCCGGACCGGGGCCCGGACCGGGACCGCCGGGGCGCGGTCCGCCCTCCGGACGGCCGCGCGGGCCATCCATGATCATCGCCTGCGCGCCGACCATCGCGGGGGCCATGCCCGCCGCCATCGCCGCCGTCGCCAGCAAGCCCGCCATCCAGTTCCTGCTCATCGCTCGCATCCCCATCCGTCGGCGCACGAGCCGACCCCGATCATGCGATGCACCTTGCCCCATGGCCGTTGAGCGGATGCTGAACCCGTCCGTCAGCATTGTGAAAGAATCGGGTCATGGCGTGTCATGAACGCCCGCAGGCGCAAGGAGCGCGGGAACGGCACGCGCGGCGTCGGCGGGATCGGTGCCGGGCAGGGGGGCGGCGGGGATCGTCTCCTCGCCACGTGCGGCACGGGCGGCGCGCTGGATCGCCTCGACCAGCCGGGGATAGACGCCGCAGCGGCACAAATTGGTGATCTGTGCGCGGATCGTCGCTTCGGAGGGGGCGGGATCGCGGCGGAGCAGCGCGGTGGCGGCCATCACCAGACCGGGGATGCAATAGCCACACTGGCTGACATTGGCCGCGAGGAAAGCCTGCTGGACGGGATGCGATCGGTCGCGCGACAGCCCTTCGATCGTGGTGACGACGCTGCCCTCGATCCGGCCGATGGGGATCTGGCAACTGCGCACCGCCCGCCCGTCCAGATCGACCGTGCACGCGCCACAATCGCCCGTGCCGCAGCCATATTTGGTGCCGGTCAGGTTGGACGCGTCGCGCAGCGCCCAGAGCAGCGGCGTATCCGGGGGCAGGCGATAGCGGACGGGCTGGTTGTTGACGGTCAGGCTGGTCATCGGGGGCGAGGCATAGGCGATCGACCAGCCCCGCTCAATCGAGGCGGGTCACGTCGTCGGCCGGTCGCGTCCCAGCAGTGGCGCGGCGCGATCGAGCATCAGGTCGGCGTCGGAAAAGCGGATCGGGGTGCGGACGCCGGGAACGGTGGAGCCGTCGGGCCGCTGCGGATGGATGGCCAGTCCGCGCGCGATGACCTGCGGATCGGCAAAGGCCTGTTCCACCGTATTAATCGGCCCGGCGGGCACGCCCTCCGCCGCCAGCCGGGCGAGCAGCGTGTCGCGCGGCCAGACCCGCGTCGCCGCTTCGATCATCGGGGTCAGCGTGTCGCGATGCTCGCAGCGCAAGGCGTTGGTCGCGAAGCGGGGATCGTCGCCATCGATGCCGACCAGCGCGGCGAAGCGCCGGAATTGCGTGTCGTTGCCGACCGCCAGGATGAACCAGCCGTCGCTGGCGGGAAAGGCGGCATAGGGCACGATATTGGGATGCGCATTGCCCAGCCGGGTCGGCGTCGTCCCCGAGGCGAGATAGTTCATCGCCTGGTTGGCGAGCACCCCGGTCATCGTGTCGAGCAGCGCCATGTCGATCCGCTGCCCACGGCCCGTGCGCTCCCGCATGTGCAGCGCCGCCTGGATCGCGATCACGGCATAGAGCCCAGTCATGATGTCGGCGAGCGCCACCCCGATCTTCTGCGGCGGACCGTCCGGCTCCCCGGTCAGGTCCATGATCCCGCTCATGCCCTGGACGATGAAGTCATAGCCCGCGCGCGGGGCATAGGGGCCGTCCTGCCCGAAGCCGGTGATCGAGCAATAGATCAGGCGCGGGTTGATCGCCGACAGGCTGTCATGGTCGAGGCCATAGCGGGCAAGACCGCCCAGCTTGAAATTCTCGATCACCACATCGGCATCGGCGACCAGGTCGCGGACGATCCGCTGCCCCTCCGGCGTCGCGAAGTCGGCGACGACCGAGGATTTGCCACGATTGGCGGCGTGGAAATAGGCCGCGTCGCGGCTGCCGTCCGGGTTGGCGATGAAGGGCGGCCCCCAGCGGCGCGTGTCGTCGCCCTCGGGGCTCTCGACCTTGACGACCTGTGCGCCGAGATCGGCCAGCACCTGCCCCGCCCAGGGACCGGCGAGGATGCGGGCCAACTCGACGACCTTCAGGCCGGTCAGGGGTGGGGGATTTGCCATCCTCAATCCTCCCCATCGCAAGATGGGGAGGGGGACCGCGCCCGCAGGGCGTGGTGGCGGGGCAGGGGCATAAGCCCCTCCACCATCCTTCGGATGGTTCCCCTTCCCAAGCCGAGCTTGGGGAGGAATGGGGACGGGATCAAAATGCCGCGATCCCGGTGATCGCGCGGCCCAGGATCAGCGCATGGACGTCATGCGCGCCTTCATAGGTGTTGACCGTCTCCAGGTTCAGCATGTGGCGCATCACCTGATACTCGCCCGAAATGCCGTTGCCGCCATGCATGTCGCGCGACGCCCGCGCGATGTCGAGCGCCTTGCCGACATTGTTGCGCTTGACGATCGAGATCATCTCGGGCGCGAACCGGCCCTCGTCCATCAGGCGGCCGACGCGCAGCGAGGCTTGCAGGCCCAGCGCGATCTCGGTCTCCATATCGGCCAGCTTCTTCTGATAGAGTTGCGTCGCCGCCAGCGGCCGCCCGAACTGCTTGCGGTCCAGGCCATATTGGCGCGCGGCGTGGAAACAGAATTCCGCCGCCCCCATCGCGCCCCAGCTGATCCCGTAGCGCGCGCGGTTGAGGCAGCCGAACGGCCCCTTCAATCCCTCGACATGCGGCAGCAGCGCGTCCTCGCCAACCGCCACCTCATCCATCATCACCATGCCGGTGATCGAGGCACGTAAGGACAGCTTGTTGTCGATCTTGGGCGCCGACAGCCCCTTCATGCCCTTTTCCAGAACGAAGCCCCGGATCGCGCCGCCATGCGCATCCGACTTGGCCCAGATCACGAAGACATCGGCGATCGGCGAATTGGAAATCCACGTCTTGGCGCCCGACAGGACATAGCCGCCATCGACCTTCTTCGCGGTGGTGCGCATGCCGCCGGGATCGGAGCCCGCATCGGGTTCGGTCAGCCCGAAACACCCGATCCATTCGCCGCTCGCCAGCTTGGGCAGATAGCGGCTTTTCTGTTCGTCCGAGCCATAGGCATGGATCGGATACATGACGAGGCTCGACTGCACGCTCATCATCGAGCGATAGCCGCTGTCGATCCGCTCCACCTCGCGCGCGATCAGGCCATAGGCGACATAGGATGCGCCGACGCCGCCAAATTCCTCCGGGATGGTGGGGCCGAGCAGCCCGAGTTCGCCCATCTCGCGGAAGATCGCGGGATCGGTATGCTCGTTGGCGAAGGCGTCGATGATGCGCGGCGCCAGCCGGTCGTCGGCATAGGCGCGCGCGGTGTCGCGGATCATCCGCTCGTCATCGGTCAGCTGGTCGTCGAGCAGCAACGGATCCGCCCAGTCGAACTTGCCCATTCGGGACATGTCTTCTCTCCTTGTCCCCCCGCTTCTCCCGAAGGCGGCCTGGTTTGTCCACCCCCGGCGGGGTCGGGCGGCGACATGAAAAAGGGCCCCTCCCGCCGGAACGGGAAGGGCCCAGGTCTGAACGCTCGAGGGGGCGTCAGAGCTTGAAGCTGAGCGTCGCGCGCAGATCGCGACCGGCCAGCGGCGCGAAGTCCTTCAGCACGCTGGCATGGCGGCGCGCGTCGACGTCGAAGATGTTGTTGGCCGACAGGGTCAGCGTCGTCGGGTTCACCGCGCCCCAGGGCTTGAGCTGGACCGAGGCGTTGACCAGCGTGAAGCCGTTGGTCGGCGTCTCCAGCCCCAGCACGCGGCTCTGGCGGAAGCTGCGCTCCACCTCGACGCGGGCGTTCACCCGGTCCGACTGCGCTTCCAGCCCGCCGAGCAGCCGCAGCGGCGGGATGCGCGGGGCGGGGCCGGTGTTCAGGATCTGCGCATGGACATAGTCGCCCAGCAGGTCGGCGTTGATCGCATAGGTGCCGATCGTCGCAAGGCGAACCGAACCCTCCGCCTCGATCCCGTAATAGCGGGCATCGGCCTGCGCATATTGGAAGCAGGGCAGATCGACCTTGCGTCCCGACGGCGCGGCCGCTGCTTCGCACGGACCCTGCTGGACCAGCGCGTCATAGATATAGTTGGAGAAGCGGTTGTAATAGGCCGAGGCGTCGAAGCTATATCCCTCGCCATGGCCGTGGACGGTCGCCTCGATACCCCAGCTCGCTTCCTTCTTGAAATTGGGGTTGCCCAGTTCATAGGCCTCGGTCCCGGCGTGCGGGCCGTTGGCGAACAGTTCCTCGGCCGACGGCGCGCGTTCGGTGCGCGACAGGTTCAGGCCCGCGCGCCAGTCGGGCGCGAAGCCGTAGCTGGCACCGACCGAGCCCGAAAAGGCGTCGAAGCTGCGCTGGCCCCGGAAGAAGCGGTTGTCGGCGACGGCGGTGCGCGCGGTCAGCGAGGTATGCTCGTAACGGGCGCCCGCCTCCATCTTGAAGGCGCCGCGATCCAGCTGTTGCAGGGTGAAAAGGCCGACCTGCGCGGTGTTGTTGCGCGGCAGGAACGCCTCGTCGCCGCGCACGTCGAAGTCGCGGTTGAAGAACTGGACGCCCGACGCGCCCTGCCAGCCGTCGCGCTTCGACTGGACCAGCTCGAGGCGGCTCTCGATGCCCTTGTTGTAGAAGGCGGTGCCGATGCCGCCATCTTCCTCCAGCTCGTAATGGCGATATTGCGCCGCGCCCGCGCGCAGGCGGATGCGGTCGAGGAAGCCGCCGCCCGTCTCGATCTCGCCGCGCAGGTCGAGGCGGTTCTGGACGAGGCTGAGACGCGGCGCCTCTGGCTTTTCGCCGCCGGGGGTGAGGGTATAGCGGATCGGCACGCCGTACAGGCTGTCATAATGGCTATAGGCGATGCCCAGCGACCCCGTATCGGTGATCAGCGCACCGCCGACCCCCGCCGTCCAGGTCTCGCTGGCGGTGTTGGGCAGGCGACCGCTAAGATTGGCGAGTCGGGCGAAGTTGAGCGGGTCGCGGGGCGCCTGTGCCGCCGCCGCCTGCGCCTCGGCGCGGGCGCGCGGAGACAGGACATAGCCGCCGATCTTCAGATTGTCGGTCTTCAGATACGAACCGTCCGCGTGCACCACGAACTGCTTGCCGACCGCGACATCGGTCGCGCCCGCCACCGACCGTTCGGTCGCGGCCGAGCCATAGGTCGCCATGCCCGACAGGCGATAGCCATTTTCGGGCACGGTGCGCGGGATGCGGGTGTCGATGACGTTGACCACGCCGCCCACCGCCGACGATCCGAACAGCAGTGCGGAGGGGCCGCGCAGCACCTCGATCCGCTCGGCGAGCAGCGGGTTGATGACGACGGCATGGTCGACGCTGGTGTTCGACACGTCGATCGATCCGATGCCGTCGGTCAGCACGCGGATACGCTCGCCCTGGAAACCGCGCAGCACCGGGCGCGAGGCGTTGGGGCCGAACGAGGTGGCCGACACGCCCGGCTGACGGGCCAGTGTCTCGCCGATGGTCGGACGGATCGAGCGTTGCAGTTCCTCGCCCGTCACGATCGAGGTGCCCGACAGCACGTCCGCTTCCGACTGCTGGACCGGCGCGGTCACCACGATCTCGCGGCCGCGATTGGTCGGCTGGCCTGCGGTCTGCGCGGCGGCGGGAAGGGCGAACAGGGCGGCGACGGCGGTGGCCGACAGGCCGGACAGCAGGACGGACTTGGGCAAGGACAGGGCTCCGATGATTGGCGAAGCCCCGTCGGTAGCGTAGTGTTACAACATATCAACAGAAAAATGACCGACCGTTCATCCGTTTGCCGCATCCGCACAGGTCAGGACGCGCAGCAGCCACCCCTCCGCCGCCGGTTCGACCGACAGATCCGCGACGATATCGCGACCCAGCGGAATATCCGCCTCCGCCAGATCGGCCAGCCAGGCGGCCAGGGCCGGGGAGGAGGGCGCGGCCAGCGACAGGGTCGCCACCGATCCGCTGAATGTCGCCGACGACCAGGGTTCGACCGCCTGGACCGCGATCGTGACCGTACAGCCCGCCTGCGCGGCATGGGCGGCAAGGACGCGGGCCAGCCTTTCGCCGCGATCGGCGGGACGCGGACGGCTGCGGCACAGACCGGCGGAGCGGCGGGCGGGGTCCGACCAGGCGAGCGCGGTCATGCGCGATGCTCCGCGATGAAGCTGCGGACGCGCTGGACCATCTCCGGCCCCGGCTCTCGCCCGCGCCGCAGGTCGCCCACCAGTCGCGGGTCGTTGACCGCCATGCGGCCGAACTTGGTTTCCGGCATGTGGCTGGCCTTCAGATAGCGTTCGATTAACCCCAGCAATTCCATGGACGTTCTCCCATTGTCCGAATCTCTGGTGTTCTTGTTCTGTTCTAATTTCCAACTTGTCTAGGAAAAATCCTATGCCTATATCGGAGGCCATGTCGGGATCGGAGATCAGGGCCACGCTTCAGGCGCTGGCGGAGCAGGCGGGCGTCAGCCTGGCCGCGCTGTCGCGCATGCTGGGGCGCAACGAGGCCTATCTTCACCAGTTCGTCCATCGCGGGTCGCCGCGCATGTTGGCCGAGGGCGATCGCCGTCAGCTGGCCGAGTTCTTCGGCATCCCCGAAACGCGGCTGGGCGCGTCGGTGGAGGCGGGGCCGATGCTGGTGCGGCGGCTCGCGGTGGCGGCCTCGGCGGGGCCGGGGGCGACCGTGGATGACGAGGTGATGATCGGGGTCGAGGCGCTCGATCGCCAGTTGGCGCGGCGGCTGGGGCTGCATGAGGGCGCCGCCTCGGTCATCCGGGTGCGGGGCGACTCGATGGCGCCGGGGCTGATGGACGGCGATCACCTGGTCGTCGATCAGCAGGATGTCCGTCCGCCCGCGCGGGGCGGCCTCTATATCATCCGCATCGGCGAGGTGTTGATGGTCAAGCGCGTCCGCGCCGGGCCCGAGGGGCTGGTCGCCTCAAGCGACAATCCCGCCGCGCCGCCGGTCCCGCAGGGGCCGATCACGGTAATCGGGCGGGTGGTGTGGCAGATGCGCCTGCCCAGCTGACGGCCTCAGCGGCTCCGCCACCAGAGCAGCAGCGCGACGAGGATGCCGAACCCCAGTCCGGCCAGCACGCCCAGCGTCACCTGTCCCGTCGCCAGCCCGGCGAGGATGCCGCCCACCACGCCGACCGCGATGAAGAACCCGCCCGCGGGCGCGGACGGCCGCGACGCGCGGGGCGGGGACGGCGGGGCGGAAGGGCGCTGGGGATCGGTCATGGCGACCGTCCTCGCACGATGCGCCGGGCGAGGCCAGCCGTCCCGCGACGGGGCGCGCGGCACAGGTCAAGGGGACTGGCGAAAAACGGAAATCCGGATTAGGGACGCCAGCGAAACGGCACGGTTCAGGAGTGTATATGCCCGATCGCGGCGGCGGCTTTCAGGTTCCTCCCTTCGTCACCGACACCGATGTGGCGACTGCGGCGGAGATGATGGAGACGTTCGGCGAATCGGCGGGCGGGGAAGCGGCGGCGCGCGCGGGGCGTAGCCGCGACCTGGGCAACCACATCCATTTCTGCCGCTGGCGCCAGATCGAGCGCCTGATCGGCCTGTTGTCCAGCGAAGAGGCGTTCGGCACCGTTCATTGATGCGGGCCGGGTGGCACGCGGACCATGGCGCGCGACGTCCGGCGCGGCAAATCTGTTCAACCGAGCGTGCCGGGGGGTGTCGCTGCCGCTCCGTCGCGGCTAGGGACTGGGCCATGATGGTCCGCGTCGGGCGGCCGCGCCGCTCGGTCGCCATCCTTTGTACTGCCATGGAAATGGGCGGAATCGCCTGGACGGGCCAGGCGCGTGCCCAGACGGTCCCGGTCGGGACCAGCCCCGCATCGTCCTCGACCGCGCCCGCCGCGCAGCCGACGCCCGATGCCATCGATCCGACAATGCTCGACCCTTCCGCGCCGCTTGCGCCGCTGCCCGAGATCGGGGTGGCCTGGCCCGACCTGTCGACCGCGCCGGGCGATCCGTCCGCGACGATCGCGGCGACGGTCGATGCGGCGGCGGAGCGACGTTATCGCTGGCGGGTCGAGGGGATCGACGGCGCGGGGGACCTGCTCCGCAAGCGGTTCGACGAGTTGTCCAGCCTCCACACCAATGACGGCGATCCCGCCAACGCCGCGCAGCTCGACCGCCGCGCGCGCGAGGATGCCGCGCTGCTGACCAATTTGCTGCGCGGCGCGGGCTATTATGATGCGCAGGTCGCGACGCGGATCGAACCCGGCGAGGTGCCGACCGTGCTGCTGCAGGCGACGCCGGGCAATCTGTACCGTTTCGCCGGGGTGACGCTCGACGGGGTGCAGAAGGCGGGGGACAAGGCCGCGCCGCTGACGCGGGCGTTCGGCATCAAGCCGGGCGATCCGGTCGACGCCGATACCATCGTCGCGGGCGAGGCGGCCCTGAAAGCGGCGGTGGGCGAGGCGGGCTTTCCCTTCGCCAAGGTCGGCGATCCGCAGATCGTGGTCGATCGCGCCGCGCGCACCGCGACGCTGGACCTGACGATCGCACCGGGCACGCCGCGCCGTTACGGGCGGATCGTCACCACCACCGACCGGCTGTTCGACGCCGAGCATGTCCAGGACATTGCGCGCTTCCGCCCCGGCGATCCCTATGACTCGGCCGGGCTGGACGATCTGCGCCGCGCGCTGGTGCAGACGGGGCTCGTCTCCTCGGTCCAGGTCAAGCCGGTGCCCGGCGACACGCCCGAGACGGTCAATGTCGCGGTCACGCTGGAACCCGCGCCGTCGCATACCATCGCGGGCGAGCTGGGCTATGGCACCGGCGAGGGCGCGCGCGCGGCGATCAACTGGACCGATCGCAACCTCTTCCCGCCCGAGGGCGCGCTGACCCTGCGCAGCGTGCTGGGCACGCGCGAGCAGCTCGGCTCGGTGGTGTTCCGGCGCAACAATTTCAACGGCCGCGACCGGGTGCTGACCGCGCAGTTCGCCGCCGCGCATCTGCTGCGCGACGCCTATGAGGCCAAGACGCTGTCGCTGTCGGCCAGCCTGGAGCGGCAGACCAACATCTTCTTCCAGAAGACCTGGACCTGGTCGCTGGGCGGCGAGCTGCTGACCTCGGACGAGCGCGACGTGATCGAGTCGACCGGCCAGCCGCGCCGACGGACCTTCTTCATCGGCGCGTTGCCGACCAGCCTCAACTATGACGGATCGGACGATCTGCTGAACCCGACGCGCGGCTTTCGGCTGGGCGGGCGGCTGAGCCCCGAATTGTCGTTGCAGGGGGCGGCGTTCGGCTATGCGCGGACGCAGGTCGATGCCAGCATCTATCGCCCGCTCGGCGACCGGGTGGTGCTGGCGGCGCGCACCCGGCTGGGGACGATCCTGGGCGCGCCGCGTGACCAGATCGCACCGTCGCGACGTTTCTACGCGGGCGGCGGCGCGTCGGTGCGCGGCTATGGCTTTCAGGCGATCGGGCCGCGCGACGCCAATAACGACCCCATTGGCGGGCGCAGCCTGGCGGAATTCTCGATCGAGGCGCGGGTCAGGACGTTCGGCAATTTCGGCATCGTGCCCTTTCTCGACGCGGGCAATATCGCGACCTCGCCGCTGCCGCGCCTGACCGGGCTGCGCTTCGGCACCGGGCTGGGAGTGCGCTATTACTCCAATTTCGGACCGATCCGCCTCGATCTCGGCACGCCGCTCAACCCGCAAAAGGGGGATAGCCGGGTCGCGGTCTATGTCTCGCTGGGGCAGGCATTTTGAACGAGGGGGAGGACCTGCCCGCCGATCCGCCGGTGACCGCGCGCCGGTTCCGCTGGAGTCGGGCGCTGGCGATCCTGATGGCGCTGGTGCTGGCCACGATCGGCGCCGCGCTGATGATCGTCGATACCGCGATCGGTCATCGCTGGGTCGCCGACCGGATCGGGGCGATCCGCACCCCGACCGGCCTGCGCTTCTCGATCGGACGGATCGAAGGGTCGCTCTATTCGGACATGCGGCTGGTCGATCTGCGCGTCTATGATCTGGACGGCCTGCTGGTCCGGGTGCCGCGAGCGCGGCTGGACTGGCGGCCGTTGAACTGGGCGCGGGGGGCACTCGACATCCGCGCGGTCGAAGCGCCGCTGGCCACGCTCTACCATGTGCCGCACACCCGCCGCACCGGGCGCGACACGCCGATCCTGCCCGATTTCGATATCCGCATCGATCGGCTCCACCTCGACCGGCTGGTCCTCGCGCCCGCCGTGCTGGGGCGGCGGCGGGTGGCCCGGATCAATGGACGCGCGGATATTCGCGACGGCCGGGCGCTCGTCGCGCTCGACGGCGCGGTGGCGGGCAGCGACCGGCTTCGCCTGCGGCTGGACGCGCAGCCCGACCGCGACCGGTTCGACCTGGCGGTCCAGGCGCGGGGGCGTGCCGGGGGCGTGTTGTCGCGTCTGTCGGGCGCGCGCGCGCCGGTGTCGCTCGACGTTGCGGGCAAGGGCAGCTGGACCCGCTGGGACGGGCGCGCGCACGGCCTGATCGCGCAGCGGCGCGCGGCCGACCTGACGCTGTCGGCGCGGGCGGGGCGCTATGCCCTATCGGGTTATCTCACCCCCTCGCTGATCCTGCGCGGACGGTTGCAGCGCCTGACCGCGCCGCGCGTGACGCTGGCCGGGCAAGCCGATTTCGCCGACCGCCGCCTGACCGGCGCACTGGCGCTGCGCTCGGCCGCCTTGCGGGCGCGGGCGTCGGGGACGGTCGATCTGGGCGGCAACCGTTTCGACGGGCTGCGGGTGGAGGCGCGCCTGCTCCGGCCCGAAGCGTTGTTCGCCAATATGCGCGGACAGGCGATCGCGCTGCGCCTGCGGCTGGACGGCGCGTTCGACCGGGCAGCCTTCGACTATCGGCTGGCGGCCACCCGCTTCTCCTTCGATCGCACGGGGTTCGACGGCGCGCTGGCCGAGGGGCGCGGGCGGTTGAGCGGGGGCTGGCCGCTGACCCTGCCGGTCCGCTTCACCGCCGCACGGGTGACGGGGGTCGGCGAGGCGGCGGGCGGCATATTGCGCCGCCTGTCGGTGGCGGGCGACCTGCGCATCACGCCGCGGGCGATCGTCGGACAGGGGCTCGCGCTGCGCTCGGACAGGCTGGCGGGGCGGCTGGGCCTGCGGATCGACCTGACCAACGGTCGCTACGATGTCGCGCTGGACGGCGCGTTGCAGCGTTATCTGATCCCCGGCCTGGGCGTCGTCGACGTCCGGTCCAAACTGACCGCCGTGCCGGGAGCGGGCGGCCATGGCACGCGCATCGTCGGGCGCGGCGAGGCGCAGGTCCGTCGTCTCGACAACAGCTTCCTGCGGTCGCTGGCGGGCGGATTGCCGCGCCTGACCACCGATCTGGAGCGCGGGCCGGACGGCGTCTTCCATTTCCATCGGCTGGTGCTGACCGGCCCGGATATCCGGCTGACCGGCGAGGCGATCCGCCGGACCGACGGCAGCTTCCGCTTCGTCGGCGGCGGGCGGCAGCGCAGCTATGGCCCGGTGCAGATGACGCTGGACGGGCGGATCGACCGGCCGACGCTGGACCTGATCCTCGCCCAGCCCAATGCCGCGCTGGGCCTTGCCAATGTCCGCGCGCATCTCGACCCCAGCGACCAGGGCTTTGCGGTCCGCGCCGATGGCGGATCGCGCCTGGGCTCGTTCCGCCTGACCGGCGCGATCCTGCTGCCGCGCGGGCAGGATGCGGTGATCCAGTTCCAGCCGCTGGAGGTTGCCGGTGCCAGGGCGACCGGCGCGCTGACCGTGGCGCAGGGCGGCTTTGTCGGACAGCTGGGCGTGGCGGGCGGCGGGCTGTCGGGCGAATTGCTGTTCCGGCCCGCCAATGGCGTGCAGCGGATCGAAACCCATCTGGCGGCGCGACAGGCGCAGATCGCGGGCGTGGCGGTCCGTCAGGGGCGGCTCGACCTGATCGCGCTGCTCGATCCCGCCGGGGCCTCGGTCGAGGCGTCGGCGCGTGCGCAGGGAGTGCGGCACGGCGCCTTCCACATTGCGCAGATGACCGGCACCGCGCGGTTGCGTGGCGGGACGGGCGAGGTGCGGGTCGGTATTTCGGGGTCGCGCGGTCGCGCCTTCGCGATCCAGACCGTGACGCAGGTGACGCCGGGGCGGCTGTCGATGACCGCGCAGGGCACGCTCGACCGGCGTCCGCTGCAATTTCTGTCGCCCGCCGTGGTCACGCGCGACGGCGACGGCTGGGCCCTCGCGCCGACGCGCCTCGCCTTTGCGGGGGGTGAGGCGAAGCTGGCCGGGCGGCTCGACGCCGATGGCGTGGAGGTGCAGGCGGGGCTGTCCCGGATGCCGCTGGCCGTGCTCGATATCGGTTATCCCGGCCTCGGGCTGGGGGGCAGCGCCAGCGGGATGCTGACCCTGCGCCGGGCGGGCGGGGCGCCGACCGGCAAGGTCGACCTGACCATTCGCGGGCTGACGCGCGCGGGGCTGGTGCTGAATTCGCGGCCGATCGACATGGGGGTGGCGGGGGTATTGTCCGCCGACCGGCTGGGCGTGCGCGCGGTCATGGCATCGGGCGGGCGGATCGTCGGGCGCGGCCAGGCGCTGCTGGTGCCCGCCGGACAGGGCGACTGGGCCAGCGGGATGCAGACCGGGCAGCTGATCGCGCAGCTACGCTATGCCGGGCCCGCCGATACGCTGTGGCGGCTGACCGGGGTCGAGCTGTTCGATCTG
This sequence comes from Sphingomonas sp. SORGH_AS_0789, assembly GCF_031453055.1. Taxonomy (NCBI): domain Bacteria; kingdom Pseudomonadati; phylum Pseudomonadota; class Alphaproteobacteria; order Sphingomonadales; family Sphingomonadaceae; genus Sphingomonas; species Sphingomonas sp. SORGH_AS_0789. Next base: position 3,881,241 of record NZ_JAVIYV010000001.1, on the reverse strand, counting down.
TCGGGGCCGGTGGCGATCGGCGCGGATGTCGGCGGCTCGCTCCGCCAGCCGGTCATCCGGGGAGTGGTGCGCGCGACCGGCGCGCGGATCGAAAGCGCGACGACCGGCACCGTCCTGACCGACGTCCAGGCCAGCGGCCGGTTCGGCGGATCGCGGCTGGTGATCGACCGGTTCGCCGCACAGGCGGGGCGCGAGGGACGGGTTAGCGGCAGCGGCCAGTTCGACTTCGCCGCCGCCCATGGCATCGGGCTGGACCTCTCGCTTCAGGCCAGCCGCGCCGCGATGATCGCGCGCGACGATATCTCCGCGACGGTGACCGGGCCGCTGACCTTCCATTCGGACGGGACGGGCGGCACGATCGCGGGCGATGTGGTGCTCGACAGCAGCCGTTATCGCCTGGGCCGCGCCTCCGCCGCGACGGCGGTGCCGCAGCTCAACATCCGCGAGATCAATGTTCCCGGCGGCGGCGAGGAGGACGATGCTCCGCGCAAGCCCTGGACGCTGGACGTCCGCGCGCGCGCCTCTGGCGGGTTGATCGTCTCCGGGCTGGGCCTCAACAGCGAATGGTCGGCGGACCTGAAGATCGGCGGCACGCCCGACAATCCCGCGATCACCGGACAGGCGACGCTGATCCGCGGCGATTACGACTTTGCGGGCCGCGAGTTCGATCTGGCGCGCGGCATCATCCGCTTCGGCGGCGAGGTGCCCGCCAACCCCGCGCTCGACATCGCCGCCAATGCCAATGTCCAGGGGCTGAGCGCCTCGATCCGCGTCACCGGTACCGCGCTGAAGCCCGAGATCGGCTTTTCCAGCACCCCCGCGCTTCCCAATGACGAGCTGTTGTCGCGCCTGTTGTTCGGCACCTCGATCGCCAAGCTGTCCGCGCCCGAGGCGTTGCAGCTGGCCGCCGCCGTCGCCGCGCTTCAGGATGGTGGTGGCGGGCTGAACCCGATCAATGCGGTGCGCCGGGCAGCGGGGCTCGACCGGCTGCGCGTGCTGCCCGCCGATGTGCAGCTGGGGCGCGGCACGTCGGTGGCGGCGGGCAAATATATCACCCGGCGCCTCTATGCCGAGATCGTGACCGACGGTCAGGGTTATTCCGCGACCCAGGTCGAGTTCCAGGTCACCCGCTGGCTGTCGCTGCTCTCCAGCATCTCGACGCTGGGGCGGCAGAGCCTGAACGTGCGCATCTCGAAGGATTATTGAGGCGTTGCGCTTGCCACCATGTCGAACAGGAGCCTGAACCCCATGGAAAAGACCGCGTTCATCGACAAGACCGGCGGCCCCGAGGTGATCCGGTGGCGCGAGCACGAACTGCCACCGCCCGGCCCCGGCGAGGTTCGGATGCGTCACCATGCGGTGGGCCTGAACTATATCGACACCTATCACCGCAGCGGGCTCTATCCCATCGACCTGCCGGGCGGGCTGGGCTCGGAGGCGGCGGGCGTGGTCGAGGCGCTGGGCGAAGGCGTGACCGATTTCGCGGTGGGCGACCGCGTCGGCGTGTTCGGCCCGGCGCGCGGCGCCTATGCGACGGCCCGCAATGTCGCGGCCGATCTGCTGGTGCCCTTGCCCGACAGGGTTGATGATCGCACGGCCGCGGCGATCCTGCTCAAGGGCGCGACGACCGCGTTCCTGATCGAGGATTGCGCCGCCGTCCAGCCGTGCTGGCCCGTGCTGGTCCACGCAGCGGCGGGCGGGGTCGGGCACCTGGCGGTCGGCTGGCTGAAGGCGATCGGCGCGACCGTCATTGCCACGGTGGGCAGCGAGGCGAAGGCTGAAAAGGCGCGCGCCGCCGGGGCCGATCACGTCATCCTGAACCGGACCGAGGATGTCGCCGCCCGGGTTCGCGAGATCACGCAGGGCCAGGGCGTGCCGGTGGCGCTGGACGGCGTGGGCAAGGCGACCTGGGGCGCCTCGCTCGACAGCATGGCGCGGCGCGGGCTGGTGGTCAGCTTCGGCAATGCCTCGGGGCCGGTCGACGGGGTCCATCTGGGCCTATTGGCGGCCAAGGGCTCGTTGTTCGTCACGCGGCCGACGCTGTTCGACTATGCGGTGACCGCCGGGGACAAGCGGCGGCTGATCACGCGGGTCTTCGCGATGCTGGAGAAGGGCGCGATCGCGCCTGAAATCGGCCAGAGCTTCGCACTGACCAACGCGGCCGAGGCACACCGCGCGATCGAGGCGGGCGAGACGGTGGGGAGCACGGTGCTGATCCCCTGACCAAAGTCGAAGCGCCAGGAATATTCCTCGTCCGACATTCCCGTTAAGCTGGCTGAAATCGCCCACCGGAGACCCATATGATCGCGCTCCTCCCGCTCGCCCTGCTGGCCATTCAGGCCGCGCCGACCACGCCGACGGCACCGGCCACGGTCGAAGCCCCCAAGCTCGTCATGGTCCGGGTCGCGATGCAGACCAGCCTGGGGCCGGTCGTCCTCGACCTCGATCGCACTCATGCGCCGATCACCACCGCCAATTTCTTGCGCTATGTCGACCAGCACCGGCTGGACGGCGTGACCTTCTATCGCTCGGTCCGCGTCGCGCCCGATTTCGGCTTCGTCCAGTTCGGTATCCAGAACGAGCCCAAGCGCATCCTGCCCCCGATCGCGCATGAGCCGACGACGAAGACCGGCCTGAAGCATCTGGACGGCACCATCTCGATCGCGCGGCTGGCGCCGGGCAGCGCGCGGGGCGACTTCACCATCATGGTGGGCGCGCAGCCCTCGCTGGATGCCGATCCCTCCAAGCCCGGCGACAATCTGGGCTATGCCGCCTTCGGTCATGTGGTCGAAGGGATGGACGTGATCCACAAGATCCTCGACGCGCAGACCGACGCCGCCAAGGGGCCGTTCAAGGGCGAGATGCTGGCGGCACCGGTCAAGATCCTGTCGGCCAAGCGGGTGTCGGTGACGCCGTGAGCGACAGGCTGCTGATCGTCGGCACGGTGCGGTTGCCGCCGGACAATCTGGACGCCGCCCGCCCCGTCATGCGCCGCATGGTCGAGGCTAGCCGCGCCGAGCCGGGATGCCTGGAATATGGCTATGCCGAGGACGTGCTCGACCCCGGCCTCATCCATGTGAAGGAGATATGGGCCGATCAGGCGGCGCTGGATGCGCATTTCGCGTCGCCGCATATTGCCGAATGGCGGGCGGCATGGCCGGTATTGGGCATCGGTGAGCGCGATCTTCGGGTCTATGCGGTCGGGGAAGCCCGCCCTGTTTAATGCTCGGATCGACATTCGATCCGCCTATTCTTCCCTCTGCCCTCGCTGAGTCCATTGCCCCCGAAAGGGCAGGGGGCAGGTACTCATGTTATCCTGCTCTATTTGCGGAGGACGGCGAGTGTCGTCCTTGCGTCAGTCCAAGAGCTTTGACGTCATCCGTACCTCACGGCCGTATCGGCGGCTGTCGTCCCAAAAAGAAAGGGGCCTTGCGGCCCCTTTCCCCGTAGTGACATCGTGCAGGGGCTGGATCAGCCGCTGTAGTACATGTCGTATTCGACCGGGCTGGGGGTCATTTCCCAGCGCATCACTTCGCTCATCTTCAGCTCGATATAGCTTTCGATCTGGTCCTTGGTGAACACATCGCCCTTCAGCAGGAAGTCGTGGTCGGCGGCCAGCGAGTCGAGCGCTTCGCGGAGCGAACCGGCGACCGTGGGAACCTGGGCCAGCTCGGCGGGCGGCAGGTCGTACAGGTTCTTGTCCATCGCCTCGCCCGGATGGATCTTGTTCTGGATACCGTCCAGACCCGCCATCAGCAGCGCCGCATAAGCGAGATACGGGTTCGCCAGTGCGTCGGGGAAGCGCACTTCGACGCGCTTCGACTTCGGACCGGTGCCGTAGGGGATGCGGCACGAAGCCGAACGGTTGCGCGCCGAGTAAGCGAGCAGCACCGGCGCTTCGTAACCCGGCACCAGGCGCTTGTAGCTGTTGGTGGTCGGGTTGGTGAAGGCGTTCACCGCCTTGGCGTGCTTGATGATGCCGCCGATGAAGTACAGGCACATTTCCGACAGACCCGCATAGCCATTGCCGGCGAACAGCGGGTTCTTGCCTTCCCAGATCGAGAAGTGGGTGTGCATGCCCGAGCCGTTATCTTCCTTGATCGGCTTGGGCATGAAGGTCGCGGTCTTGCCATAGGCATGGGCGACCTGGTGCACGACATACTTGTAGATCTGCATGCGGTCGGCGGTCTGGGTCAGCGTGCCGAAGGTCAGACCCAGCTCGTGCTGCGCGGCGGCGACCTCGTGATGGTGCTTGTCGCAGGGCAGGCCCATTTCGAGCATGGTGGTGACCATCTCGCCGCGGATGTCGACCGCCGAGTCGACCGGCGCGACGGGGAAATAGCCGCCCTTGGCGCGCGGACGGTGGCCGAGATTGCCGCCCTCATATTCGCGGCCGGTGTTGGTCGGCAGCTCAATATCGTCGATCTTGAAGTAGGAGGACGAATAGTTCGTGTCGAACTGCACGTCGTCGAACATGAAGAATTCGGCTTCCGGACCGACATAGACGGTGTCGCCGATGCCGGTGGTCTTCACGAACGCCTCGGCGCGCTTGGCGGTCGAGCGCGGATCGCGGGCGTACAGCTCGCCGGTCGACGGCTCGACGATGTCGCAGAACACGATCAGCATCGGGGTGGCCGAGAACGGATCGGTGTACACGGCGTCGAGGTCGGGCTTGAGGACCATGTCCGACTCGTTGATCGCCTTCCAGCCCTCGATCGAGGAGCCGTCGAACATCAGGCCGTCGGTCAGCTCATCCTCACCCAGGATCGAGGCGACCATGGTCAGGTGCTGCCACTTGCCCTTGGGATCGGTGAAGCGCAGGTCGATCCACTCGATCTCTTCGTCCTTGATCTTCTTCAGGATGTCGCTGGCCGTATTCGCCATGTGCCGTTCTCTCTCTGCTTGGCCGCCCTCCGGCGAAAGGCCGGGGCCGGTGATACGTGTTTAGCCGGGCCGAATGTCAGCCCGGTGACGGATGAGTGTCGGGTGCGTCAGATCGCCGCGTCGTCGCGCTCGCCCGTGCGGATGCGCAGCGCCGTTTCGACCGGGATCACGAAGATCTTGCCGTCGCCGATCCGGCCGGTCTGCGCGGCGGCGGCGATCGCCTCCACCACGCGCTCGGCCAGACCGTCCTCGACGACCACCTCCAGCTTCACCTTCGGCAGGAAGTCGACGACATATTCGGCACCGCGATAGAGCTCGGTATGTCCCTTCTGGCGGCCGAAACCCTTCGCCTCGGTGACGGTGATGCCGGACACGCCGATTTCGTGCAGCGCCTCCTTCACCTCATCGAGCTTGAACGGCTTGATGATCGCCTCAATCTTTTTCACGAGCCTGACTGTCCCCGATGATGTTCGAACCCTCGCCCGATCTCACGCGTTGCAGAGATCGTGCCAACTGCCTTCCCCTCCTGGAAGGGCAAGAAAATGGTCAGATTTGCGCCCGAAAAGCGGGCAGAAGGATGGATGCTGCTCAAATAATGGGCAGCGATCACAGGATGCCCCGCACGGCTTCGGGCGGGCGGCCGATGACCACGCCCTTGGGCGTCTCGACCAGCGGCCGCTCGATCAGGATGGGATTGGCGGCCATCGCGGCCAGCACGGTGGCTTCGTCCGCCTGTGCGAGCGCCTTTGCCTCGGCCTCGGCCTTGCGAAGCCCGTCGCGCGGCGCCAGGCCAGCCTTGGCATAGAGGCGCGCGAGTTCTTCGACGGAAGGCGGCGACTTGAGATACTCGACCACCGTCACATCGGCGCCGGCGTCGTTCAGCAGGGCCAGCGCCTCGCGCGATTTGGAGCATCGCGGATTGTGATAGATGGTCGCCCGAATGGCCATGAGCGGCTTATGCGCTCCGCAGCGGTGAAAGCCAAGGCTCTCGTGACCGGAAAGAGCGGGACGGGCAGGGGGCCCGCCCCGCGCGGAAATCCGTTTAGTGCTTCGCGGCGACCGGCATCCGTTTGAGCGCGCGGGCGACGGCGGTGGTGAAATGGTCGCCGGGCCGGGCCTTGCACTGGTCGACGACGACGGGCACGATGTTCTCGACCCCGTCGACGGTATAGGTCGGATGGGGCTTGCCCTTGGGGCCATAGTTCGCCGCATAGACGATCGCCTGCGGGCGGAAGCTTTCATCCAGCAGGCCGAAGTCGTGACACGACACGGTTTCCAGCTTCTTGCCGGACTTGAGCACTTCGATCACGCGCACGCTGCCGTTCTTGCCGGGCACGTGAGCCTGTTCATAGACGCGCTGCGCCATGCCGGCCGATGGAAGCGCGACGATGGCGAGGGCGGCCAGGGCGGGGAGGGGACGGAGAAGTTTCATCTGCGATACTCCTTTCATCAAAGGCACCGCGGAAATGCCGGTTGCACAGGCCATGTTTCACCAGTGAAAGATTGTTCACCAGCCCTTCATTAGCCGGGACGCGGCCTGGAAAACAAAAAGGGCGCCCGGTCCTATGGCCGAGCGCCCCTGATCGAACATGGAATGGAAAGAGGTCAGGCCTGCTTGGCCAGCCACTCCTCCAGCCACTTGATCGTATAGTCGCCCTTCTGGAATTCGGGATCGTCCAGCAGCGACTGGTGGAGCGGGATGGTGGTCTTCATCCCCTCGATCACGAACTCCTCCAGCGCCCGGCGCAGGCGGCGCAGCGCGCCTTCGCGGGTCGTGCCGTACACGATCAGCTTGGCGATCATGCTGTCGTAATAGGGCGGGACCTTATAGCCCTGATACAGCCCGCTATCGACGCGGACATGCATGCCGCCCGGCGCATGATACATCTTCACCGTGCCCGGCGAGGGGGCGAAGGTGCGCGGATCTTCCGCGTTGATGCGGCATTCGATGGCGTGGCCGCGGAACTGCACGTCTTCCTGGCGCAGCGTCAGCGGATGTCCCTCGGCGACGCGGATCTGTTCGCGCACCAGGTCCAGCCCGGTGATCATCTCGGTCACCGGATGCTCGACCTGCAGGCGGGTGTTCATTTCGATGAAATAGAACTCGCCATTTTCCCACAGGAACTCGATCGTGCCCGCCCCGCGATAGCCCATATCGGCCATCGCCTTGGCGACCACGCCGCCCATGCGCGCGCGCTCCTCGGCCGAGATGATCGGCGAGGGGGCTTCCTCCAGCACCTTCTGGTGGCGGCGCTGGAGCGAGCAGTCGCGCTCGCCCAGATGGATCGCGTTGCCGTTGCCGTCGCCGAATACCTGGAATTCGATATGCCGGGGGTTGCCCAGATATTTTTCCATATAGACGGTGGCGTCGCCGAACGCGGCCTTCGCCTCGGTGCCCGCCTGCTGCATCAGCGTTTCGAGCTGGTCTTCGGAGGGCACGACCTTCATGCCGCGACCGCCGCCGCCGCTGGCCGCCTTGATGATCACCGGATAGCCGATCTCGGCCGCGAGGGCCTTGGCCGTATCCAGATCCGAGATCGCGCCGTCCGAACCGGGGACGAGCGGCAGGCCGAGCGCGCCGGCGGTGCGCTTGGCCTCCACCTTGTCGCCCATCACCCGGATATGCTCGGGCTTGGGTCCGACGAAGATCAGGCCGTGCGCCTCGACGATCTCGGCGAACTTGGCGTTTTCCGACAGGAAGCCATAGCCCGGGTGGATCGCATCCGCGCCCGAAATCTCGGCGGCCGAGATGATGTTGGGGATGTTGAGATAGCTGTCCGTCGCAGAGGGCGGGCCGATGCACACCGCCTGGTCGGCGAGGCGCACATGCATGGCATCGGCGTCGGCCGTGGAGTGCACGGCGACGGTCTCGATCCCCATCTCGTGACAGGCGCGGTGGATGCGAAGCGCAATCTCACCGCGATTGGCGATCAGGAGTTTCTTGATCTGCGCCAAGGCGGCTTACTCGACGACGACCAGGGGCTGGTCGAACTCGACCGGCTGGCCGTTCTCGACCAAGACGGCGGTGACGGTGCCCGCCGACGTCGCGGTGATCGGGTTCATCACCTTCATGGCTTCCACGATCAGCAGCGTGTCGCCCGCAGCGACCTTCTGCCCGACCGAGGCGAAGGGCTTGGCGCCCGGCTCGGCCGACAGATAGACGGTGCCGACCATCGGCGACTTCACCGCATTGGCCGAGACGGCCGGAGCCGAGGCTCCGACTTCTGCGGGTGCGGCGGCGACGACGGGCGCGGCGGCCGGGGCAGCGACGGGCGCGGGCGCCGGCGCATAGCCCATCTGGGCGACGGCCGCGGCCTTGCGCGCGACGCGGATCTTGCGGTCGCCATGCTCGACCTCGATCTCGGTCAGGGCGGTGGCGTCGAGCAGCTCGGCGAGCTGACGGACGAGGTCGACATCGACCTTCATCGCTTGTTCAGTCTTTTCGGTCATGGGACGCGCTCCTGTCAGAACCGGGCCGCGGCTTCAAGCGCGAGCAGATAGGAATGCGCGCCAAAACCCGCGATTGTGCCTTTTGCGGCACGCCCGATGAAGCTCTCATGACGGAATGGCTCCCGTGCATGAGGATTGGATAGGTGAACCTCGATCACCGGGGTCGTCACCGACTTGATCGCGTCATGGATCGCGATCGACGTATGGGTGAAGCCCCCGGCATTGAGCAGCACGGCCTTGGCCTCATAGGCCTGGGCCTCGTGCAGCCAGTCGATCAGATGGCCTTCATGGTTGGACTGGCGCATGTCGATCGCCAGATCGAGCTCGCGGGCCCGATCCTCCAGCATCCCCGCAATATCGTCCAGCGTGTCATGGCCATAGATATGCGGCTCGCGCAGGCCGAGCAGGTTCAGGTTCGGCCCGTTGAGGACATAAACGGTCGCGGACATCCGCACTCCCATGGTTGCGGCTCGGAATGGCCGGGCCTAGATCGAGGGCCTTCCTTAACCGCATGCCCTATCCCACGTCGAGCGGGCAGCGACTTGCATGGTAAGTGACACAGATATGCCCCATACCGATGGAACCGTGACGATCACCGTGAATGGCGAGCATAAGCGGGTAAAGGCAGGCCTGTCGCTGGCCGATCTGGCGGGTCAGCTGGGGCTGGTGCCCGAAAAGGTGGCGGTGGAGCGCAATCTGGAGGTCGTGCCGCGCTCGACGCTGGCGCAGGTCGAGGTCGAGGATGGCGACGAGATCGAGATCGTCCATTTTGTCGGTGGCGGCGATCATGTCGCGCCGGTCATGGACGATGATTCGTGGGAAGTGGCGGGTCGGCGTTTCCGCTCGCGCCTGATCGTCGGCACCGGCAAGTATAAGGACTTCGCGCAGAATGCGGCGGCGGTCGAAGCCTCGGGCGCCGAGATCGTCACCGTGGCGGTGCGCCGGGTCAACGTGTCGGATCGCAATGCGCCGATGCTGACCGACTTCATCGACCCCAAGAAGATCACCTATCTGCCCAACACGGCGGGCTGCTTCACCGCCGAGGACGCGATCCGCACGCTGCGGCTGGCGCGCGAGGCGGGCGGCTGGGACCTGGTCAAGCTGGAGGTGCTGGGCGAGGCGCGGACGCTCTACCCGGACATGGTCGAGACGCTACGCGCGACCGAGATCCTGGCCAAGGAAGGCTTCAAGCCGATGGTGTACTGCGTCGACGATCCCATCGCGGCCCGGCGGCTGGAGGATGTCGGCGCGGTGGCGATCATGCCGCTGGGCGCGCCGATCGGCTCGGGGCTGGGCATCCAGAACAAGGTGACGATCCGCCTGATCGTCGAAGGGGCCAAGGTTCCGGTGCTGGTCGATGCCGGGGTCGGCACCGCGTCCGAGGCGTCGGTGGCGATGGAACTGGGCTGTGACGGCGTGCTGATGAACACGGCGATCGCCGAGGCCAAGGACCCGGTGCTGATGGCCCGCGCGATGAAGGCGGCCGTCGAGGCGGGGCGCATGGCCTACCGCGCCGGACGGATGGGGCAGCGCCGCTATGCCGATCCGTCGAGCCCGCTCGCCGGGCTTATCTGACATTAATTTCAGGGAACTTGCCGCGTAACAAAGGGTTCTATCTCCGAGTGTTCAACGGGATGTGACAATCCCCAGTAAATGGAGGCCCCGATGGGTGAGCTGACCGACAAGATCAAGGGCAACGTCAACGAACTGGTTGGCAAGGCCAAGGAAGCTCTGGGCGAGCACAACCATGACGCCGATCTGAAGGCGGAGGGTCAGGCCCAGCAGGTCGAAGGCAAGGGCCAGCAGGTCAAGGGATCGGTGAAGGGCGCGCTTGGCGACAACATCTGATCCTGCTATTCGCTTCTGACTAAAGCAATCAGCAACGAAACTCACCGCCTCGGCTCACGCCGGGGCGGTTTTGTTTTGCCTGGGGGCGATCGGGTGAAGTCCGGCAGGCCGTGGCGGCGTTGCTTGGATCGTCTTGCGGGTGTCGGAATGGGACTTTCGCGTCCTTTGCTTCCTGCCCCGGCAAGAACCGGGGCGGAAGGCAGATGACGCCTGACCTAACGCCCGGCGATCCGCGACAGGGTGGTGGCGGGGGTGATGATCTCGATATCGGTCTTCAGGTGGAGCAGCCGCACGCCCGACTCCGCCATCGCGCGCGACAGGGCGGGGGCAAAATCCTCGGTCCGCGTCACCCTCTCGCTCCAGCAGCCATAGGCACGGGCAAGCGCGGCGAAGTCGGGATTGCCGAGCCGGGTTCCCGCCACGCGGCCGGGATATTCGCGCTCCTGATGCATCCGGATCGTGCCATAGCCGCCATTGTCGACCACGATCACCAGCATCGACACACCATGCTGGACGGCGGTCGCCAGTTCCTGTCCGTTCATCAGGAAACAGCCATCCCCCGCCAGGGCGACGACCGTCCGGTCCGGGTGGCGCAACCCGGCGGCGGTGGCGGCGGGCACGCCATAGCCCATCGCGCCGCAGGTCGGGGCAAGCTGGCACCCCGGCTCGTAGCGCCAATAGCGATGCCACCAGCCCGAATAATTGCCCGCGCCGTTGCAGAGGATCGAGTCGGCGGGAAGCGCCTCGCGCATCGCCGCGACGCACTGGCCGAGGTCGAGCGTCACGCCCTCGCGCGGAGCCGGGTCGGACCAAGCGCGATAGGCGGCATGGGCTTCGGCCCCGGAGGGATGCGGCGTGGCGGCCTGCGTCGCCAGCAATTCCAGCATGCCCAGCGCGCGGTCCACATCGCAGCACAGGGCCAGGTCGGTGCGATAGGTGCTGTGCAGTTCCTCCGGGTCGGGATGGATATGGACCAAAACCTGCCCCGGATGGTCGGGGGCGATCAGGCTATAGCCATCGGTCGTCGCTTCCCCCAGCCGCGCGCCCAGCACGATCAGCAGATCGGCCGCCTTCACCCGGGCGACCAACGCCGGATTGGGACCATAGCCCAGATTGCCCGCATAGACCGGGCAGGTCGCCGACACCGCATCCTGACGGCGGAAGGCCGCGACCAGCGGAATGCCGGTTGCCTCACCCCAGGACCCGGCCAGCGCCACCGCGTCGTCACTCCAGTGCGCGCCGCCGATGATCGCCACCGGGCGCTCGGCCTTTTCGATCAGCGCCTGCACGGCCATGACGTCCTCGATCCGCACATCCTGCGACGGGCGTTCGATACGGGGGCGGGCATGGCCTTCGACCAGGTCGCACAGCATGTCCTCGGGCAGCGCCAGCACGACCGGGCCGGGCCGTCCGCTCATCGCGGTGGCATAGGCGCGGGCGACATATTCGGGGATGCGCGCGGCATCGTCGATCCGCGCGGTCCATTTGGCCAGCGGCGCGAACATCGCCTGGAAATCGACCTCCTGAAACGCCTCGCGGTCGCGGGTGCCCCGGTCGACATCGCCGATGAACAGGATCATCGGCTGCGAATCCTGCCGTGCGACATGGACGCCGATCGCCGCATTGGTCGCCCCCGGTCCGCGCGTCACGAAGGCGATGCCCGGCCGTCCGGTCAGCGTGCCGTCGGCGCACGCCATGAAGGTCACGCCGCCCTCTTGCCGACAGGTCACGAGGTCGATCGCGGGCGTATCGTGCAGCGCGTCGAGTACCGCCAGGAAGCTTTCGCCCGGCACGGTGAAGATACGGTCGCACCCCTGTTCGAGAAGCGCATCGACAAGCAGGCGTCCGCCGGTGATCTGGGTCATGGCGCCCAGCCTAGACCCGCTGCTTCGCAAAGCGCAAACGCCGGGTTGACCGGGCTCCACCGCTCCGCCTAACGCTCCGTCCATCATAGGGAGGACGCCCATGCAGAAGCTTTATCGCGACGCGGCCCACGCGCTCGACGGCTTGTTGTTCGACGGCATGACGATCTGCGCGGGCGGCTTCGGCCTGTGCGGCATCCCGGAGCGGCTGATCGACGCGATCGAGGCGGCGGGGACCAGGGACCTGACCATCGCCAGCAACAATGCCGGGATCGACGGCGTGGGGCTGGGCAAGCTGCTCCGCTCGCATCAGGTCAGGAAGATGATCTCCTCCTATGTCGGCGAGAACAAGGAGTTCGAGCGGCAATATCTCAGCGGCGAGCTGGAGGTCGAGTTCTGTCCGCAGGGCACGCTCGCCGAACGGTGCCGGGCGGGGGGCGCGGGCATCCCCGGCTTCTATACCAAGACCGGCGTCGGCACGAAGGTGGCCGAGGGCAAGGAAGTGAAGAGCTTCGACGGTGAGGACTATATCCTCGAACGCGGCATCCGCGCCGACCTGTCGATCATCAAGGGGTGGAAGGCCGACGAGGCCGGGAACCTGATCTTCCGCAAGACCGCGCGCAACTTCAACCAGCCGATGGCGACGGCGGGCAAGGTCTGCGTCGCCGAGGTCGAGGAGGTGGTGCCGGTGGGCAGCCTCGATCCCGACCAGATCCATCTGCCGGGCATCTATGTGAAGCGGATGATCGTCGGCGCGCCCTACGACAAGAAGATCGAGTTTCGGACGGTCCGCGAGCGGGCTTGATGGTTGGGGCAGGCCCCTCCCGCCTGCGGGAGGGGGAGCGTTGCTGGCGGAGGGGGAGTTCATGAAACGTCTGATGTTGAACCGTGTCGGTCGTCCCGCAACCTCTCCCCTCCCGCAAGCGAGAGGGGTTGGGGGAGGGCTCCCCGGCTTGAGGCTGGCCCTGACCCTCGCCGCCGCCCTGTCCTTGTCCGGCTGCGTCGTCGCGGTCGGCAACACCAGTCCCGCCCCTCCAGCCCCGGCGGCGGCGAACCCCAAGCTCGCCGGGATGCAATATCTCTACGGCTCGGCCGAGGCGGATGCGATCTCGCGCCAGGCCTGGAGCGCGCTCGTCACCTATGCCGCCGACCAGGTCCGCCGCCCCCCGCGCGACAGCGTGGTGCTCCAGGAGGGCGCGACCCTCGACGATCCCCGGTTCCTGTCCTGTGCGGGCAAGCGCCCGGCGGCGGTGTTCGACGTCGACGAAACCGTCCTCCTGAACCTGGGTTTCGAGCAGGACGATCTGACCGGCCGCGCCGACCGCGCCTTTCCCGGCCGCTGGAGCGCGTGGGAGAAAAGCGACGGCCGCGCCGTCCTGCCGACCCCCGGCGCGACGGCGGCGATTGCCGATCTGCGTGCGATGGGCGTGACCGTGATCTTCAACACCAACCGCGACGATGCGGCGGGCGCGGCGCGCGCGATCGATGCGGCGGGGCTGGGCCCGGCGGTGCATGGCGATACGCTGTTCGTGCGGACCGATACCGATACCGGCGACGGCAAGGACGCCCGGCGTCGACGGATCGCCGACCGCTATTGCGTGATCGCGATGGGCGGCGATCAATTGGGCGATTTCAGCGACTTGTTCAACGAAGCTGGCAGCGTGGCCCAGCGTCGCGCCCGTGCGGACGCCCCGCGCATCGCCGCCTTGTGGGGGCGCGGCTGGTTCGTCTTCCCGAACCCCGTCTATGGCAAGGCGCTGAAGGGTAGCGCGGACGACATCTTCCCCGCCGACCGGCGGTGGCACCCGATGGGAGAATAGTGATGGCCTGGACCCGCGACGAAATGGCTGCCCGTGCGGCCAAGGAACTGAAGGATGGCTTCTACGTCAATCTGGGCATCGGCATCCCGACACTGGTGGCCAATCATATCCCGCAAGGCGTTGAAGTCACACTGCAATCCGAAAACGGGATGCTGGGCATCGGCCCCTTTCCCTATGACGATGAGGTCGACCCGGACCTGATCAACGCGGGCAAGCAGACGATCAGCGAGCTGCCGCACTCGGTCTATTTCTCGTCCGCCGACAGTTTCGCGATGATCCGCGGCGGGCATATCGACCTGACCGTGCTGGGCGCGATGGAGGTGTCGGAGGGCGGCGACATCGCCAACTGGATGATCCCCGGCAAGATGATCAAGGGCATGGGCGGCGCGATGGATCTGGTCGCGGGCGTCAAGAAGATCATCGTCGTCATGGAGCATAATGCCAAGGACGGCAGCCCGAAATTCATCCCCGCCTGCACCCTGCCGCTGACCGGGCGCAATGTGGTGGACATGATCGTCACCGATCTGGCCGTCTTCCAGCGGCCTGACCATGACAGCGCCTTCCGCCTGATCGAGTGCGCGCCCGGCGTCACGGCGGACGAGATCGCCGCCAAGACGACGGCGAAGTTCGAACGCTGATGGCCTATACCCTCGTCACCGCGAACCGGAATTATTCGAGCTGGTCGCTGCGATCCTGGCTGCTGATGAAGGCGCTGGGGATCGGCTTTGCCGACCGCGTCGAGCCGTTCGTGGCGGCGGAGAATTACGAGGCGTTCCGCGCCTTCTCGCCGACCGGGCAGGTGCCGGTGCTGATCGATGGCGAGCGGACCGTGTGGGATTCGCTGGGCATCGCGCTCTATCTCGCCGAGCGGCATCCCGGCGTCTGGCCCGAGGACGAGGCGGCGCGCGCTTGGGCGATGTGCGCGGTGGCCGAGATGCATGGCGGCTTCGGCGCGCTGCGGGCCGAGCGGACGATGAATGTCGGGGTGCGTGTAGACGCCAGGCCGCCATCGGCCCGACTCGATCGCGACGTCGCGCGGTTGATCGAATTATGGGGCGAGGGGCTTTCGCGTTTTGGTGGCCCCTGGCTGGCCGGCGAGCGGTTTTCGGCAGTCGATGCCTTCTATGCGCCCGTGGCGTTCCGGGTGCGAACTTATGGGATCGATGTCGGCGCGGTGGGGGCCGCTTGGGTGGAGACGATCCTGGCGCATCCGGCGATGCGCGACTGGGAAGTGCAGGCGCTGGCCGAGACGTGGCGGGACCCGGATCATGAGATCGAACTGACCGAGTGCGGGGGTGTTACGGCGGATTATCGCGCGCAAGGATAGGGGGTGGGCGTGGCCTTCGACTTCGCTCAGGCTGAACGGCGGTGGTGGAGGGCCTCTTCCCTCGCTCCGTTCAGCCTGAGCGAAGTCGAAGGCCACGGGAATCCGCACGCAAAGCGAAATAACATTGCGCCGCACCTTTGCGGCGCGCATCTTTTCGGATAACAGCGCCCGCATCATGGCCCAACGACCCCAGACTCTGTACGAGAAGATCTGGGCCGCGCACGTTGTCGAACGGCGGCCCGACGGCACCTGCCTCATCTATATCGACCGCCACCTCGTCCATGAGGTGACGAGCCCGCAGGCCTTTGAGGGGCTACGCGCGGCCGGTCGCAAGGTCCGCCGTCCCGAACTGACGCTGGCGGTGCCCGACCATAATCTGCCGACCACTCCGCGGCTGGACGCGGCGGGACGGCTGCTGCCTATCGCCGATCCCGAAAGCGCGCAGCAGCTCGACGCCTTGCGCCGGAACACCGCCGAGTTCGGCGTCGACTATATCGATGCGACGGCGGCCGCGCAGGGCATCGTCCATGTCGTTGGCCCCGAACAGGGCTTCACCCTGCCGGGCACCACGCTGGTTTGCGGCGACAGCCACACCTCGGCGCATGGCGCGCTGGGCGCGCTGGCCTTCGGCATCGGCACGTCGGAGGTCGAGCATGTGCTGGCGACCCAGACGCTGCTCCTGTCGCCGTCCAAGACGATGGAGGTCCGCGTCGACGGCGTGCTGGGCCATGGCGTGTCGGCCAAGGACGTGGTGCTCGCGATCATCGGCAAGATCGGCGCGGCGGGCGGCACCGGCCATGTCATCGAATTCACCGGCAGCGTGATCCGCAACCTGTCGGTCGAGGGTCGCCTGACCATCGCCAACATGTCGATCGAGGGCGGCGCGCGCGCCGGCCTGATCGCGCCGGACGAGACGACCTTCGCCTATCTGAAGGGCCGCCCCATGGCGCCGCAGGGGGCGGACTGGGACAAGGCGGTCGCCTGGTGGCGGACACTGCCCAGCGATCCGGGCGCGGTGTACGACAAGGTCGTGACGCTCGACGCCGCCGACATCGCCCCCAATCTGACCTGGGGCACCAGCCCCGAGGATGTGGTGCCGATCACCGGCGTGGTCCCCGATCCCGACAGCTTCGCCGACCCGTCCAAGCGGGCGGCGGCGCGCAAGTCGCTGGACTATATGGGGCTGGAGCCGGGCACCGCGATGCAGGACGTGGCGATCCAGCATGTCTTCATCGGCAGCTGCACCAACAGCCGGATCGAGGATCTGCGCGCCGCCGCCGCCGTGGCGCGCGATCGCCGCGTGGCGGACGGCGTGCGTGCGCTGGTCGTGCCGGGATCGGGGCTGGTCAAGCGCCAGGCCGAAGCCGAGGGGCTGGACCGCGTCTTCGTCCAGGCGGGCTTCGAATGGCGTGAGCCGGGCTGTTCGATGTGCCTGGCGATGAACCCCGACAAGGTGCCGCCGGGCGAGCGTTGTGCCTCGACCTCCAACCGCAATTTCGTCGGGCGGCAGGGGCCGGGGGCGCGGACGCATCTGCTGTCACCGGCGATGGCGGCCGCAGCGGCCGTGACCGGGCGCCTTTCCGATGTTAGAGCGTTGATGCCGCACGAGGACGGTGAAGAGAACAGGGGAGTGACGGCAGCATGAAACATGTACTGGTGATGCTGGTGACCGGCGCGGTGCTGTGCGGCGCGGCCGCCTATGCCGCCGGGGTGGCCTCCAAGCCCGCCACCGCCGAACAACGCCGCTGACGCCCGGCCCCGCATGTGTTGCGGGGCGGGACCGGCGATGAACAGGACTATCGCATGAATCCGGTTACGACCGTATCCGGCACCGCCTATCCCTGGGGTGCCAAGAATATCGACACCGACGTCATCATCCCGGCGCACTGGTTGAAGACGATCAGCCGCGCAGGGCTGGGGCGCGGCGCGTTCGAGACGGTGCGCGCACAGCCCGGCAATATCTTCGACGATCCGCGCTATGCCGGAGCGCCGATCCTGATCGCGGGCGACAATTTCGGGTGCGGCTCCAGCCGCGAACATGCCGCCTGGGCGCTGGCCGACATGGGCATCCGCGCGGTCATCGCGCCCAGCTTCTCGGACATCTTCTCGGGCAATGCGTTCAAGAACGGCATCGTCCCCGTCGTCCTGCCGCAGGAAGCGGTCGACCGGCTGGTCGAGGTGGCGCAGGATCAGCCCATCACGGTCGATCTGGAAACCATGAGCGTCACCACGCCCTTTCAGGATCGCTTTCCGTTCGAGCTCGATCCGTTCCGCCGCGAATGCCTGATGAACGGCCTCGACGAGATCGGCCTCACCCTGGCGCGGGACAGCGCGATCGACGCGTTCGAGGGCGAAATGGCGCAGGGACGCCCCTGGATCGAGGGGCGTCGCCGTTTGCCGCCCGAAGCGACCCCGATCGCCTGAGGCGCTTGCCGCGACCCTCGCGGGTCGTGGCGTCGCCTGATGACGGGGCGGTCAGGTCAGCGCGAGTATGACGGCGGCGATGGCCGCCCATAGCGCCAAGGCGCCGATCATGCCGTTGATGATCCCCTCGATCGCCGGGGCGTTGGGGTATGCGGCAACGGGCGGCCGGGACAGGGGCGCGCGCATCGGACTCTCCTCATCCTAGGCGTCGCGATCCGGGTTCGGAGGCGATCGCCGATCTCGGTCGGAGGCGACTGCTCGGGCGTCGCCATCCTTATGTTTATATGTCATGAACATTACGCACGAACGGGCGCGGCTGTTCCTCGGTTCGGCGCGACAATCGGGCGCCGTTTCGGATCGGTTGCGCGTCGGCGCGGCGGTGCCTATCTCGGAGACTTGGATCAGTGCCCCGAGGGGCAGGGGGATGGCGGACCAATGGATAGTTTTGACGAACGCAGGCGCGGGTTGGAGGCCGGGTTCGTGGCGGATCAGGAGATGATGTTCCGAATCACCGCGCGCCGCAACCGCCTGGTCGCGCAATGGGCGGCGGAGCGGATGAAGCTGACGCCCGCCGAGACCGACGCCTATGCCAAGGCGGTGGTCCAGGCCGATTTCGAGGAGGCCGGTGACGAGGACGTGATCCGCAAGCTGCTGGGCGACCTGACCGCCGCCGGGATCGACGTCGAGGAAGCCGAGGTCCGCCGCGCGCTGGACGAACAGCAGGTCGAGGCGCGCCGCCAATTGATGGAAAGCCGCTGACATGCCGATGGCCGCCGACGATATCGCCGCGATGATCCGCACCGCCATTCCCGATGCCGAGGTCCAGATCACCGATCTGGCCGGGGACGGCGACCATTATGCCGCGCATGTCGTGGCCGCCAGCTTTGCGGGGATGAGCCGGGTCGCGCGGACCCGCGCCGTCTATGCCGCGCTGGGCGGACGCATGGGGGGCGAACTCCACGCACTGCAACTGACCACGGCGGTTCCGGCGGGTGCCGAACCGACCGCCTGACCCTTTTCGATCTTATTCAGGAACGACCGATATGACCGATGACACGAATGCGCGGATCGATGCGCTGGTAAAGGACAATGCCGTCCTGCTGTTCATGAAGGGCACGCCCCTTTTCCCGCAATGCGGCTTTTCCAGCCGCGCGGTGGCGATCCTCAACCATCTCGACGTGCCGTTCGAAAGCGTCGACGTGCTCCAGGACCAGGGCATCCGCCAGGGGATCAAGGCCTATTCGGACTGGCCGACCATTCCCCAGCTGTACGTCAAGGGCGAGTTCGTCGGCGGTTCGGACATCATGATGGAGATGTACGAAAGCGGCGAGCTGGCCGAGCTGGTCCAGGACGTGAAGTCGGCCTGATCGCCGACCTTTACGGGCGCAAGAAGAGGAGGCCGGGTTTCTATCCGGCCTCCTTTTTTGTGGCGATCATCTCTCATCTCCAGGACCAAGCGATCGACCCATTGACTACACCTGTAATCGGCGTACGATTACGAGCGTAGTCAATGAAGGGGCGAGTCGATGGCCGAGCGTATCAGCGATGCCGAACATGCGGTGATGGAGGTCCTGTGGGAGGACTCGCCGCTGACCGCGCAGGATGTTGCCGAGCGGGTCGATCCCGAACGCGGCTGGACCACCAACACCGTCAAGACGCTGCTCGGCCGTCTTCTGGCCAAGGAAGCGATCGCGCATGAGGAGCAGGGGCGGCGCTATCTCTATCGCCCGCTGGTGGCGCGTGACGATTATGTCGTGGGCGAGTCCCGCCGCCTGATCGACCGGCTGTTCGGCGGCCGCCTGACCCCGCTGGTCGCGCATCTGGCCGAGCGCGACGAACTGACCGCGCAGGATATTTCCGAGATCGAGGCGCTGCTCAAGGAGCTGAAGGCGTGAGCGGCGCGCAACTGGGCTGGGCGGTGGAGGCGATGATCGCCTCTGCCCTGCTGATGGCGCTGGTGCTGCTGGCGCGGGGGCATGTCCGCCGGGCCTTCGGGCCGCAGGTCGCCTATGCGCTCTGGGCGCTGCCGCTGCTCCGGCTGGTCCTGCCCCCGTTGCCGCGCGGCCTGTCGGAACAGGCTACCCCGCCGCTGGCGGCGGCCAGCGAACGTTTCACCACCTATGTCATGGTGCCGATGGCCGAGCAGCTGCCCGCGCCGCTCGCCGCGCCCAGCCTCTGGCCGATGGTGGCGCAGGCGGTGGCGCTGGTCTGGATCGTCGGGGCGGGGGGCTTTCTGGGGTTCCAGCTGCTGCGCCATTGGCGGTTCCGCACGCGGTTGCTCGCCACGGCGGAGACGCTGGATGCGGTCAAGGGCGTGCGCGTGGTCGCCAGCGACGGCGCGCCGGGGCCGCTCGCCTTCGGGATCTGGCACCGCTATGTCGCCTTTCCGCGCGATTTCGCCGAGCGTTACGACGCCGACGAGCGCGACCTGGCGCTGGCGCATGAGCTGGGCCACCATGCGCGCGGCGATCTGATCGCCAACTGGATCGCGCTGGGCGTGCTGGCGCTCCACTGGTTCAACCCGCTGGCGTGGCGGGCCTTCCACGCCTTTCGTGCCGATCAGGAACTGGCCAATGACGCGCGTGTCCTGAAGGGGCGCAGCCGCGCCGACCGGCATGTCTATGCCTGCGCCATCGTGAAGGCCGCGCATGGCCGCGCGCTGTCGGGCGCCTGTCACCTGCACACCATCGAGGATCTGAAAGGGAGGCTGAAGATGTTGACGACTTCTCCGACTTCGCGTCGCCAGCTGGTGGCGGGCGGGGCGAGCGTATCGCTGCTCGTGCTGGCCGGGCTTGGCCTGACGGCGTCGGGCACCCCGGCGGCGGCGGCACTGACCGAGCGGGTCGAGCGGACCATCGGCGTCGACCTGACCAGCACGGCGGCGGTCCTGCCCGCGGTTGCCCAGACGGCACCCGAGCTGTCCGACCCGCCCACCGCACCATCCGCGCCGATCGCCCCGGTCGTGACCGCCAAACCCGCCGTCGCCATCGCGGCGACCCCGCCCGCCCCGCCCGCCATTCCTGCCGTGCCGACCACCTCGCCGGCCGTCGAACCGCCCGCCGCGCCCCAGGCCCCGGCCGGGCCGCGCATCCGCGTCGTCACCTTGCGCAACGGGCACAAGGTCCGGATTTTCGACCGCAACGCTGTCGTCCCGATGGTGCCGATGCCCCCGATGCCGATCGTCCAGTCGCGCAGCTGCGGCACGAGCGGCAGCGACAGCCGGACCAGCTATACCACCGTCGACGGCGAGACCCGGCGGCAGGTCACGATCATCTGCACCGACCGGATCGAGCAATCCGCGCGCCTGGCGTCGCTGTCCGCCCTGAACGCCCAGCGTTCGGCCCAGACCAACATGCGGATCGCGCTCGCCAGCATCGAGAGCGCCCGCGCCTCGATCAATCGTGACCGCAACCTGTCCGAAGACGCCCGGCGCGATGCCCTGAAGGGGCTGAACGAGGCGACGGCGGAGCTGAAGGCCGAAATGGCGGACCGCGACGCGGATTGATCCGCCCCGACTTTACCCCCCTCGACCCCTGTGCCCGGTCAATGGGTACAGGGGTTGCTCTTTATCGGCGGCTTGCCCACATGATGCGGGATGGCTGAGCACCCGACCGGCATTCCGATCCTGCTTGAGCCGCTGGTCTCCCGCGTGCTCGCTCCCAATCCTTCACCCTTCACCTATACGGGGACGCAGACGCATATCGTCGGTGACCGCGACGTGGCGGTGATCGATCCCGGCCCCGACGATCCCGCCCATCTGGAGGCCCTGTTGCACGCGATCGCCGGGCGTCCGGTCGCCGCGATCCTGGTCACCCATCATCACCGCGATCACAGTCCGGCCAGTCGCCCGCTCGCCCGCGCGACGGGGGCGCCCGTCGTCGGCGCCGTGCCCTTCGCGCCCGATTACGAAGGCGGCCGGTCCGATGCCGCGTTCGACCGCGACTATGCGCCAGACCGGGTGCTGGCCGAGGGGGAGGGGGTGTCGGGCGATGGCTGGACGCTGACCGCCCTGGCGACGCCGGGCCATACCTCCAACCATCTCGCCTTCGCGCTGCCCGAGACCAAGGCGCTGTTCTCCGGCGATCACGTCATGGGCTGGTCGACCAGCATCGTCTCGCCCCCCGATGGCGACATGGGCGCCTATATGGCCAGCCTCGAAAAGCTGATGGAGCGCGACGACCGCGTCTATTATCCGGGGCATGGCGAGGCGGTGGACAATCCGCAGCGTCTGGTGCGCGGGATGCTGGGCCATCGCAAGCAGCGCGAGGGGCAGATATTGCGCCTGCTGGGCGGCGGCGATCCGCTCGACATAGCCGCGATGACCGCGCGCATGTATGTCGGGCTGAACCCCAAATTGCTGCCCGCGGCGGAACGCTCGGTGCTGGCGCATCTTTACGATCTGCGAATGCGGGGACTGGTCCGCGAGGAGGGAGCATCATGGACGATCGCGGCGTGACCCCGCCGGTCGAGACGCGGCGCGGCGGCTTCGGCCTGTTCATGGCCAAGGCGGCGGGCGTCCTCGTCCTGCTGGTCCTGGCCGGGCTGATCGCGGCCTGGGGGGTACAGCGTTACGTCGCCGACCGGCTGACCCCCGATCCCACCACCATCGCGCGCGCCAGCCTGGAGGGCCTGCGCGAACAGAACCGGCTGTCGGCCTTTGCCGCCCGCTATGTCGCGGTCGTCACCTCGCGCCAGTCGCAACTGGGCTTTTCGACCGAGCGGACGCTCATCATGCCGGGCATGGTCCGCTATGAGGTCGATCTGGGCAAGCTGCGCCAGCAGGATGTCCGCTGGGATGCGGGCGACCATGTGCTGACCGTCACCCTGCCGCCGCTCGAGATCGACGGCCCGCAGGTCGATATGGCGGCGATCCGCGAATATGGCTCGGGCGGGGTGCTGACCACCTTTACCGATGCGGAGCAGCGGTTGGACGCCGCCAACCGCACCGCCGGACAGGTCGAACTGATGCGACAGGCGCGAGGCCCCGCGCCGATGAAGCTGGCGCGCGACGCCACCCGCCGCGCGGTCGAACGCAGCTTCGCGATGCCGCTGCGCGCCGCCGGGGTCGATGCGACCGTCAAGGTCCGCTACGCCGACGAGGCCGGGGACGACGAACGCTGGGACACGACCCGGACGGTTCAGGAGGTTCTGGGCAACGGCGGATGACGTGCCCGATTGTCGGCGCACCGCCTTGCGCTTAGGGGAGGAAACATGACCATCCAGACGAATCTGACGGGCCTCGACCTGCGCGCCGAGATCGACCGGCTCCGCAAGGAACGCAACGCCGTCATCCTCGCCCATTATTACCAGAAGCCCGAGATTCAGGACCTGGCCGATTTCGTCGGCGACAGCCTGGACCTCAGCCGCAAGGCGCAGGCGACCGATGCGGACGTCATCGCCTTTTGCGGCGTGCGCTTCATGGCGGAGACGGCCAAGATCCTGTCGCCCGACAAGATCGTCGTGCTGCCCGACATGGCGGCCGGGTGCAGCCTGGAGGATAGCTGTCCCCCCGAGCAGTTCGCCGAGTTCCGCGCGCAGCACCCCGACCATATCGCGCTGACCTATATCAACTGCTCGACCGAGGTGAAGGCGCTGTCCGACATCATCGTGACGTCGTCCTCCGCCGAGCAGATCCTGGCGCAGATCGACCCGGCACAGAAGATCATCTTCGGCCCCGACCGCAATCTGGGCGGCTATCTGGCGCGCAAGACGGGGCGTGACATGCTGCTATGGCCGGGCGTGTGCATCGTGCACGAGGCGTTCAGCGAAACCGAGCTGCTGAAGCTGCGCGCCGAGCATCCCGATGCGCCGATCGCCGCGCATCCCGAATGCCCCGCCGTCATCCTGGATCACGCCGATTATGTCGGCTCGACGCGCGGCATCCTGGAATTCGCGCAAGGTATCACCGGCGACACGCTGATCGTCGCGACCGAACCGCACATCATCCACCAGATGCAGAAGGCGATGCCGGGCAAGACCTTCATCGGCGCCCCCGGCGCGGACGGCAACTGCAACTGCAACATCTGCCCGTACATGGCGCTGAACACGATGGAGAAGCTGTACCTCGCGCTGCGCGACCTGACCCCGCGCGTCGAGATCGAGGAGGGGCTGCGGCTCCAGGCCAAGAAGAGCCTCGACGCGATGCTGACGCTGGCGAGCGGGACGGTTGGCAAGGGCGACCTGGGCCCGCGTTCGTGATCGAGGGCTTCGACCTCGACGGCTTCGTCACCACGACGCTGGCCGAGGATATGGGGCCGGGCGGCGACATCACCTCCGCCGCCGTCATCCCGGCGAGCGCCCGGTTCGTCGGCACGATGGCCAGCCGCGATGCGATCACCGTCGCGGGGCTGCCCATTGCCGAGGCGTTCTTCCGCCGCCTCGACCCCGAGGTCGCGATCGAGCGGCTGGTCGAGGACGGCGCGGCCGTTGCGCCGGGCACCGCGCTGCTCCGCCTGTCGGGCCAGGCCCGCGCGATGCTGACCGCCGAGCGGTCCGCGCTCAACACCGTCCAGCACCTGTCGGGCATCGCAACGATGACGGCGGCCTATTTCGCGGCCATGGCGGGGACGGGGGCGACGCTGCTCGACACGCGCAAGACCATCCCCGGCCTGCGCCTGCTGGAGAAATACGCCACCCGCATGGGCGGCGCGCAGAACCACCGCATGGGCCTGTGGGATGCGGCGATGATCAAGGACAATCACGTCGCGGTCGCGGGCGGCATCGGCCCGGCGGTCGCGGCGGCGAAGGCGGCCGGGATCGCACGGATCATCGTCGAGGTCGATACGCTCGACCAGATCGAACCGGCCCTGGCGGCAGGCGCGACGCACCTGCTGCTCGACAATATGGGCCCGGCGATGCTGGCCGAGGGCGTCGCCAAGGTCGCGGGCCGCGTGCCCACCGAGGCATCGGGCGGCGTCCGTCTGGACACGATCCGCGCGCTGGCGGAGACGGGCGTGACCTATGTCAGCGTCGGTCGCTTGACCCAGTCCGCCCCGGCGGCGGATATCGGGCTGGATTTCGCCGCGGCCTGAGCCGTGGCCTGAAGAGGGGAAAGGTCTTGCGACCCAAATCGGTGATCCTGGGCGAGCGGCTGTCGTTGCTCGCCATCCTGTTGCTGGTGGTGCTGGCGGGGCTGGGCTGGAACGATACGGTGGCGCAGGCGGGGGTCGGCATCGCGATCTTCGCCAATGTCCTGCTGATCGGGCTGTTCCTGCTGGCGACGCTGTGGACCACCCGTCTGGCGAGCCGGATCGGGCTGGGCCTGCTGATCGTGATGACCGTGCTCAACCTGCTGGGCTTTCTGTACCAGGTGTCGGTCGGCGCGCTGGCGGAGGGGGTGTTCGGCGTGCTGACGGCGGTGCAGGCGGCGGCGTCGCTGGTCGCGGTGGTGATGATGCTGCGGCCCAATGCGCTGGCCTGGTATCGCGCCAAGGCCGAGGAGAACGAAGCATGAAGACGATCCTGATCGGGCTGGCGATGCTGGCCGCACCGCAGATGCTGTCGGCGCAGACGCTGCAATGCACCGCCCCCTCGGGGCCGCAGCGCATCCGCCCCGACCTGCCCAGCGCCAGCCAGCCGACCCGCGTGCTGCCTATCGGCAGCTATACGCTGGCGATCACCTGGAGCCCGCAATATTGCCGCGATCCGAAGGGCGACAGCCGCTTCCAGTGCGGCACGGGCAACCGTTTCGGCTTCACGCTGCACGGCCTGTGGCCGGATGGCGAGGATAAGGAGTGGCCGCAATATTGTCGCCCGGCCGCGATCCTGCCCCAGGCGGTGGTCCGCCGTCACATCTGCGCCACCCCCTCTGCGCAGCTGATGCAGCATGAATGGGCCAAGCATGGCACCTGCATGGCGGGCTACAGCCCGGCGCGTTATTTCCAGCAGTCCAATGCGCTCTATCACGGCCTGCGCTTCCCGGACATGATGGCGCTGTCGCGTCAGGGCAATCTGACCGCCGGTGACGTCGCGACGGCGGTGGCAGCCGCGAACCGGGGCATGACCGCGGACATGATGCGCGTCACCGCGACCCGCGAGGGCTGGCTGGACGAAATCTGGATCTGCCTGAACAAGGCGTTCCGCTATACCCGCTGCCCCGCGCATCAGGGCGGCCTGCAACCCGGCGCCTCGATCAAGATCTGGCGCGGTCAGCGCTGAAGGCCGGCTTATCCCTCCACCGTGACGGTGGAGGGATGATGCTTGTCGAGATGCTTGCGGATGATCCGCAGGTTGCGCGTGTTGGACCGGAACAGCACGTCCGCCGCATCTCCAATCAGCGGTACGAAGCCCAGCACCGCGTCGAACCCGACATTGGCCATCATCCGCGCCATCTGGAACCGTGACAGGCCCAGATTGCGCGCTTCCCATATGATGTAGCTGCCCAGCGCGGCGGCGGCGATGTCGCCTATCACGGGCACCAGCCCCAGCATCACGTCGAGGCCGATCGGCCGATTGATCCCCGGCAGCACGACGACGCGCTCCAACAGCCTTTCCATCGCCTCGATCCGTTGGCGACTGGCGGTGATCCCCTTGTCCAGGGGAAGGTTGTCGAAGATCGAGGAGTCGATGGAAGACGCTTTGGCCATGCCCCTCAATTGGGGTTGGCGCGCAGGCGGTTCAATGGATGCCAGGCGCGGCTGTTGGCCTGGAACTGGCGCAGTCGGCCGCTGACCAGCGACCAGCGCAGCGGACGCGCCAGCGGGATATAGGGCGTATCGGCGTTGAGCGCGGCATCGGCGGCGGCGATCGCCGCGCTGCGGGCGGCCAGAGTGGGCGCCAGCCGGGCCTGCTCGATGGCCGCACGGGCGGCATCGCCGCACGGCGCGCAGGCGGTGGCGAGATACCAGCGCGCGCTGTCGAAGGGGGCGACCGCATCGATCAGCCGGAGGTCGGCGGGCGCGTCCAGCGCGACGCGCTCGGGCACGATGCCGACCGAGAGCAGAGTCGCGCCGACCTGTCCGTACAGCATGTTCGCCCCCGGCCCTTGCGGCAGGGCGATGCGCAGGTGCACCGGCTGTCCCCAGGCCGCGACGCGCGCACGGGCGGCGGCGCGGCGTTCGTCCAGCGTCAGCAGCGCCCAGCCGGGGATTTGCGGCGGCGCGTCCGAATCCAGCGCATCGGGCAGCAGGCGGTCGCTGGCCTCCCAATTGGGCGCGATCGCTCCGAGCAATGCGGCCCGGTCGAACACGGCCGACAGCGCCTGGCGGTTCGCCGCATCCCGCAGAAACCCGTCCCGGCTGGCGATGGCAAAGCCGAACAGCCCGGCGGCGGGATCGACCCGCACCGCCGCCGGGGCGATCTTCGCCAGATCGAGCAGCGGCCAATTCTCGAACCGCCCGCCCAGCATCAGATCGGACGCACCGCGCGAAAAGCGAAGAATGCCCCGTGCGGCGCTTTCGCCGATCAGGCGGACATCGTCCTCCGGCGCGGGTGTCGCATCGTCTTCAGGCTCGGCGCGGCGAGGGTCGGGGATCAGGCGGAGCAAGGGCGGGGGCCCGGCCCGGACGATGCGGAACGGCCCCGTGCCATGACGCGCGCGGTCGATGATCGCCATTTCGGGCTGGGCGAAGAGTTTCAGCAGATCGGGGCGCGGACGCGACAGCCGGACCTCGATGACTTGCGGCGTCATCACGACGATCTCGTCGATGGCGGTCAGAAACGGCGCAAGCGGATTGCCCGAGCCGGGCGTGATCAGGCGGCGCAAGATCGGCACGACCTGTTCGGCGGTGACGGGCGACCCGTCATTCCACGTCGCCTCGCGCAACCGGAAGATATAGCTGCCGCCCTCGTCGATGACGATCCAGCGCTCGGCCAGCCCCGGCTCGATCTGCCCATTGGCGTCGAACCGCACGAGCCCCTGCGCCAGGGAGTCACGCAGCAGCCGATGCGGCATGTCGCCGCCGCTGGCATTGACCGGGTCGCGCCTCTGCGACGTCTTGTCGGGGGAGGGCCGAACCGCACTGACGATAACCGCACCCGTATCGGCCCGCCGCTCGCAAGCCGAAGTGGCAAGCAGCGCGCCGGTCAACAGGATGGTGCGGACGGCGGGACTCGAACCCGCACTCCATAGGAAGCCGATTTTAAGTCGGCAGCGTCTACCGGTTTCGCCACGTCCGCGCACGGGCACAGGAAGAGACGAGGTTGTCGCCCACGTCAAGCATGGACCGATCATCGGGGAGCAGGAACCTCACCCGATCCGGTCGGCCCGCCGCGTGGCGGCAAGAAGGATCAGGCCCCCTCGACGTTCAGGCGGGCGCGCATTTCCTTGCCGGGCTTGAAATAGGGAACGCGCTTGGCGTCGACATCCACGGTTTCGCCGGTCCGGGGATTGCGGCCGGTGCGGGCGCTGCGCGCGCGGGTAGAAAAGGCACCGAAACCACGAAGTTCGACACGACCGTTATCGGCCAGCCGCTTGGTAATCTCATCGAAGAAGATGGTTACGATCAACTCGACTTCGCGCGGGTTCAGCCCCGGATTGTGTTGACCGATTTTTTGTACCAGTTCCGAACGGATCATCGTCTTGTCCCAAGCTACAGACGCGCCGTTCCTAACCTGTGTTTCTCGCTGCTGAAAGCGATTTTATTATACGATTAAGCGACGGACTGGTTCCATTGCGTGCGAAACCGGGACACATCCGGCAAAGCGGATGTGTCCCGGCCTTACGGCTTACTTCTGGCCGCGCGCCTTCAGCGCTTCGCCCAGGATGTCGCCCAGCGACGCGCCCGAGTCGGACGAACCGTACTGCGCCACCGCCTGCTTCTCTTCGGCGATCTGCATCGCCTTGACCGAGAAGGTCGGCTTCTTCGAACGATCGAAGCCGGTGACCATCGCGTCGAACTTCTGGCCGACCTGGAAGCGCTCGGGGCGCTGCTCGTCACGGTCGCGACCCAGATCGGTGCGCTTGATGAAGCCGGTCGCACCATCGTCGCCCGCCTGGACTTCCAGCCCTGCGTCGCGGACTTCGAGGACGGTCACGGTGACGACCTGGTTCTTGTTCAGGCGATCGCCAGCCGCAGCCACGCCGCCGGCGACCGGGCCGCCGCGCTCGAGCTGCTTCATGCCGAGCGAGATGCGCTCCTTCTCGGGGTCGATGTCCAGGACCACGGCCTGAACGACTTCGCCCTTGCGGTGCAGGTTGAGGGCATCCTCACCCGACACGCCCCAGGCGATGTCCGACATGTGGACCATGCCGTCGACATCGTTGTCCAGGCCGATGAACAGGCCGAACTCGGTCGCGTTCTTGACTTCGCCCTCGACGGTCGAGCCGATCGGATGAGCGGCGGCGAACGCCTCCCACGGATTGGCCTGAGCCTGCTTGAGGCCGAGGCTGATGCGGCGCTTTTCCTGATCGACCTCGAGAACGACCACATCGACTTCCTGCGAGGTCGACACGATCTTGCCCGGATGGACGTTCTTCTTGGTCCAGGACATTTCCGACACGTGGACCAGGCCTTCGATGCCCGGCTCCAGCTCGACGAACGCACCATATTCAGTGATGTTCGTGACGCGGCCCGACAGCTTCGCGCCGACCGGGTACTTGGCGCCGGCGCCATCCCACGGATCGCTCTCGAGCTGCTTCATGCCGAGCGAGATGCGCTGCGTGTCCTTGTTGATGCGGATGATCTGGACGCGCACGGTATCGCCGATCGCGATCATCTCCGACGGATGATTGACGCGCTTGTACGACAGGTCGGTGACGTGCAGCAGGCCGTCGATGCCGCCCAGGTCGACGAACGCACCGTAATCGGTGATGTTCTTGACGACGCCGTCGATGATCTGACCCTCGGCCAGGCTCTGGATCAGGCCCGAACGCTGCTCGGCGCGGGTCTCTTCCAGGACCGCGCGACGCGAAACGACGATGTTGCCGCGCTTGCGGTCCATCTTCAGGATCTGGAACGGCTGCGGGATGTCCATCAGCGGGGTGACGTCGCGGACGGGGCGGATATCGACCTGCGAGCCCGGCAGGAACGCCACGGCGCCGTTCAGGTCGACGGTGAAGCCACCCTTCACGCGGCCGAAGATCACGCCTTCGACGCGGGCCGACTTCGAGAATTCGAGCTCCAGCTTGTCCCAGGCGGCCTCGCGGCGCGCGCGGTCGCGGCTGAGCATCGCTTCGCCGTGCATGTTCTCGACGCGGTCGACATAGACCTCGACCTCGTCACCGACCTTCAGGTCGGCCTTCTGGCCGGGGGCAGCGAATTCGCGGAGGGGCACACGGCCTTCCGACTTCAGACCGACGTCGATGACGGCCATGTCGTTTTCGATCGCGGTGACGGTGCCATGCACGACGCGACCCTCGAAGCTGTCGGCACCGCCGAACATGTCATCGAGCATCGCCGCGAAATCGTCGCGCGTGGGCTGGGGGTTGGTTGCCATAAAAGGGTTAGGTTCCTGAGAGTTTTTCGCCTCCGGTCGGGGATTCGGCCCCGGCCTTCGACGATGGCCGCGCCGACCCCATGTCGACGCCACCAGGCCCGAAGATGTGACTGAAACACGGAAAAGCGGCGGTCCGCGACAAATGCGGAAAGGACGCTGAGGGCAAGGCCCTGCGTCAGCCTCTCCGCGGAACAGGGTCCGCGAGCGCGGGTGCCTTAGCCGAAAATGGGGTTTTGTGCAAGGTGAGGCTATCCTCCCCGGCACGGGGAGGGGGACCGCCGCGAAGCGGTGGTGGAGGGGGCGTGCCGCATAGGTTTGACCTTTGGGGCTGGCCCCCCTCCGTCAGCGCTGACGCGCTGCCACCTCCCCATGCTGGGGAGGATTATGTTAGCGCCCCTTGGCCGTGACCTGGGCGTCGACGAACTGGATCGCGCGGGCGACCGCCGCTTCGATCGTCAGGCTGGACGTATCCAGCGCCGCCGCATCCGCCGCCTGGGTGAGGGGGGCCGTCGCCCGGCCGCTGTCGCGTTCGTCGCGGGCGCGGATGTCGGCCAGCACCTGCTCGAAGCTCGCGGTCGAGCCGTTGGCGGCCAGCTCGTTATGCCGCCGCCGCGCGCGGACCTGCGGGCTGGCCTTTACGAACAGCTTGGCGTCGGCGTCGGGGGCGATGACCGTGCCGATATCGCGTCCGTCGAGGATCGCACCGCCCGGCTGGTTGGCGAAGCGCTTCTGCCGCTGGAGCAACGCGGCGCGGACCAGCGGATGCGCCGACACGACCGAGGCGAGCTTGCCCGTCTCGTCATCGCGCAAGGCCGGATCGGCGAGCAGGCTGTCGTCGAAGCTGCACGCCGCGACCGCATCGGCCTCGCGCGTCGGGTCGAGGTGCATCGCGCGCACCGTCGCCGCTACGGCGCGGTAGAGCAGTCCGGTGTCGAGATGGGGCAGCCCGTAATGCCTGGCCAGCGCGCGGGCGATGGTGCCCTTGCCGCTGGCCGCCGGGCCGTCGACCGCGATGATCATGCCAGCGCCCCCAGCGACTCCAGCGTGTCGAAGAAGACGGGATAGCTGGTCGCGACGGGGGCCGCATCATCCAGCGTGATCGGATCACGCGCGTTCAGCGCGGCGATGGTCATGCTCATGGCGATCCGGTGGTCGAGCAGGGTCGCGATGGTCGCGCCGCCGGGGATCGGGTCGCCGCCGGTGCCGGTAACGGCCATGCCGTCCTCATATTCCTCGCAACGGACGCCGCACGCGCCCAGCGCTTCGGCCATGGCGGTGATGCGATCCGACTCCTTGACGCGCAGTTCCTCCGCGCCGCGTGCGATGGTCGTACCTGTCGCGAAGGCGGCGGCGACGAACAGCACGGGATATTCGTCGATCATGCTGGGCGTCAGCTCGGGCGGAACCTCGATCGCCGTCAGGGGCGCATGGCGGACGCGCAGGTCGGCCACCGGCTCGCCGCCGACGATGCGGGCGTCCAGTTCGGTGATGTCCGCGCCCATCATCTTGAGCGCCGCGATGATGCCGGTCCGGGTCGGGTTCATGCCGACATTGGTGATCGTCACATCGGCACCCGGCACGATCGACCCCGCGACCAGCCAGAAGGCGGCGGAGGAGGGGTCGCCCGGCACGACGATATCCTGCGGCTTCAGCTCGGCTTGCCCGCGAATCGTGATGATCCGACCTTCAGGCGAGGGGGTGACGGTCAGCTCGGCGCCGAAGCCCGCCAGCATCCGCTCGCTATGGTCACGGGTCGCGATCGGCTCGATCACCGTCGTTTCGCCCGGTGTGTTGAGCCCCGCGAGCAGGATCGCCGACTTCACCTGGGCCGAGGCGACGGGCAGGGTGTAGCGGATGGGCACCGCCGGGCTGATACCCCGGACCATCAGGGGCAGGCGGCCGCCTGGCGTGTCCTGGAACTGCGCACCCATCTGCGACAGCGGATCGATGACGCGGCCCATCGGGCGCTTGGACAAAGAGGCGTCGCCGGTGAAGGTGGCGGTGATCGGATGGCTGGCGACCAGACCCATCAGCAGGCGCGTCGAAGTGCCTGAATTGCCCATGTCGAGCGCGGTCTCGGGCTGGAGCAGTCCGCCGACGCCGACGCCGTGGATCACCCACACCCCGTCATCCTGCCGGACGATGTCGGCGCCCATCGCGCGCATCGCGCTGGCGGTGGCGAGCACGTCCTCGCCCTCCAGCAGGCCCCGGACCCGGCTTTGCCCGACCGCGAGCGCGGAGAGCATCAGCGAGCGGTGGCTGATCGATTTGTCGCCCGGAACGGCGATGGTGCCGCGAAGGGCGGCGGCGGCTCGCACGGTGCGAGGCTGGGGAAGAGTGTGCGCCATAGATGGCGCGGGCTTTTGACAGGGGCCTTGCGCTGTGGCAAGGCGCGCCCACTTTTCGCTCCGGCGGAAAACCCAATCCGAAAGGTATGAACGGCATGATCAAGCCGGAATGGGGCACGAAGCGTACGTGCCCGAAATGCGCGACGCGCTTTTACGACCTCGAAAAGGACGACCCCGTGACCTGCATCAATTGCGGGACGCAGTGGGAGCCCGAGCCCATCCTGAAGTCGAAGCAGCCCCTGCCGTTCGAGCAGGTCAAGGCCGAGAACAAGGAAGCCGACAGCGATCTGGCGGGCGGCGACGACGAGGATCTGGACATCACCGGTGAGGACGAAGAGCCCTCGCCCGACGATGAAGTCGATCTGGGCGGCGACGACGATCTGGGCGTCGAGACGTCCAGCGAGGACGACGAACACTAAGTCGTTCGACGGGGTTCGGCAGGGACCTGAAAAAAGTACTTGCCGAGCCCCGGCGGCCCCGCTAGTGGGCTGCCTCCACAGCGGAACGGGGCCGTAGCTCAGCTGGGAGAGCGTCGCAATGGCATTGCGAAGGTCAGGGGTTCGATCCCCCTCGGCTCCACCATTCCGCAGGAACGTCGGTAGCTAAGCTGCTGACAGGCTGACCCGCATCCCGCCGGGCCATGCCGACATCGATGGGGCCGTAGCTCAGCTGGGAGAGCGTCGCAATGGCATTGCGAAGGTCAGGGGTTCGATCCCCCTCGGCTCCACCATCCTTTCGACATCGCTGACAGCTTCAACCGCCCTGGTCGTCCATGGGTGGTTTTTCGCGTTGTGCGCCGTGGCGCGCGCCGGGCAAGTCCGGCAGGACCCGTCTGCTCGCGCGAAGGCGAAGGAATAGGGCTTCGCCAGGCGGCAAAGGCTGCCCATGCGCTTCGACTTCGCTCAGCGCGAACGGGTAGGGGACATGACGGCGGTCGCAACATTCCCCGGTGAATGGAAAACGCGCTGTCAGGCCCGATCAGACCGCCGCCAGCCGCCGCTGCATCCGGTGAACGGGGTTGGCGGCATCGCCGGTCATGTCGGTCAGCCGGAAACGGGCGACTTCGCGGGCCAGCGTCTCGGCCTCCAGCGCCAGCTTGCGCGCGGACGAGGTGGCCTGTTCGACCATCGCGGCATTGCGCTGGGTCACGCCGTCCATTTCGGACACCGCGGTGTTGACCTGTTGCAGCCCGATCGACTGTTGTCCGGCCGAGGCCGCGATCTGCGACACCAACTCGCTGATCTCGCCGATCCGCCCGATGATTCGCTGCAGCGCCTCGCCAGCCTCGTTGACCAGTTCGACGCCCGTGCCGACCTGATCGGAGGAAGCCAGGATGCGCGTCTTGACGTCCTTGGCCGCCTCGGCGGACCTCTGGGCGAGCGCGCGGACTTCGGACGCGACGACGGCGAAGCCCTTGCCCGCCTCGCCAGCGCGCGCCGCTTCGACCCCTGCGTTCAGCGCGAGCAGGTTGGTCTGGAACGAGATGCCGTCGATGACGCTGATGATCTCGCTGATTTCGGACGAGGCGCGCTCGATCCCGCCCATCGCCTCGACCGCGCGGCGGACGATCTGGCCCGATTCCTCGGCTTCCTGACGCGCCTCGCCGACGATCCGGTTGGCGCGCGAGGCGCCATCGGCGGTCTGGCGGACCGTGGTGGTGATCTGCTGCATCGCCGCCGCCGTTTCCTCCAGCGAGGCGGCCTGCTGCTTGGTGCGGTCGGACAGGTCGTCCGAGGCCAGCCGGATGTCACCCGACCCGATGCGGATTTCCTCGCCCGACTGGGTCACGACGCCCAGCGTCGCGCACATCTGGGTGCGCATCGCCTCGAAACTGTCGGCCAGCGCCTGATATTCGGTCGGCAGCCCGTCGAGCGAGGCGGTCAGGTCGCCCTTCGCCATCCGGTCGAACACCGCGCCGCAGCGTTCGATGACGGCTCGGCGCCCGGCCTGTTCGGCCTCGAAATAGGCGGCCAGCGCGATATCCATGTCGATCAGTGACGCCTTGACCAGCGCGGTCGCCGCCCGTGCACGCCGCCGCGCGCCGAAGGGCCAGAGCAGCCGCCCGAGGATCAGCTTGGGCAGGACATATTCCAGCATCCGCGCATAGCCGCTGATATACCAGGTCGGCGCCAGCCCGATCCGGGCATGGACCTGCCCGATATGGGTCGAGGAGGCGGCATAGTCGCGGTCGAGCGGGCGCGAGAACAGCTTGCGCCAATGCTCCATCTGCTTGTCGCGGGCATGGTCCATCCGCGCCTGCGACGCGAACAGCCCCCGGATCTGCGACGTGTTGGCGATGTGACGGTACAGCGCGGTCAGCGCCGCGGGGGCGTGCCGTTCGATCGCGCGCTTGACCATCGGGAAGGTGGCATAGCTTCGCGCATCATAGTCGAACGCCGCCAGCCTCTGCTCAAAATCAATATGTTCCGATCCGCTCACGGCCCATCCTCCATGCCACGCCCTGTTATGGCAAAGAGGGTTAAGAAGCCGTGGCGGTTACCGATGAGGCACAATTTTTTCCCGCAACCCACGTCGGTTACGCGATCGGCCCCGAAACGGGCCGGGCCGCCTGCGCGAACCCGGCCCCTGGGCTCAGGCGGCCAGCCCGTGATGGCGCAGCAGCGCATCCGGCTCCGGCGCGCGGCCGCGGAACGCGCGGAAATTCTCGGCGGCCGGACGACTCGCCCCGCGCGCCAGCACCTCGCGGCGGAACCGGTCGCCCGCCACCTGGCCCTCCTCGGCAAAGGCGGCGAAGGCGTCGGCCGACAGCAGCTCGGCCCAGAGATAGCTGTAATAGCCCGCCGCATAGCCGCCCGCGAAGATATGGGCGAAGCTGTGCGGGAAGCGATTCCATTCGGGCGGGCGAATCACCGCCACCTCGTCGCGCACCGCATTCAGCACCGCCATCACCCGACCGCCCTGCGCCGGGTCGAAGTCGCGATGCAGCCGCAGGTCGAAGGTCGCGAACTCGATCTGGCGCAGCAGGAACAGCCCGGCCTGGAACCGCCGCGCCGCCAGCATCTTGGCGAACAGGCCGTCGGGCAGCGGCTCGCCGGTTTCGACATGCGCGGACAGCTGGGTCAGCGTGTCGCGGTCCCAGGCGAAATTCTCCATGAACTGGCTGGGCAGCTCGACCGCATCCCATTCCACGCTGGAAATCCCGCCGATCGAGGGCAGGTCGACCTCGGTCAGCAGGTGGTGGAGCACATGGCCGAATTCGTGGAGCAGCGTGACGACATCGCCATGCGCCAGCAGGGCAGGGGTGTCCCCCGTCGCGGGCGGGAAGTTGCAGGTCAGATAGGCGATCGGCCGATGGAACCGGTCGGCATCGCGGAAGCGCGGACGGCACACGTCCATCCAGGCACCCCCGCGCTTGCCTGCGCGCGCATGGAAATCGCAATAGACGCCCGCGACGATCTCGCCGCTCGCATCCTGCACGTCATAATAGCGGACATCGGCATTCCACACCGACACGCCCGGCCGCTCGACCAGGCGGATGCCATAGAGCCGCTCGATCAGCGCGGTCGTGCCCTCCATGACGCGGGGCAGGGGGAAATAGGCGCGGATCGCCTCGCGATCGACGCCGAAGCGTTCGCGGCGCATATGCTCGGCGACATAGCCGGTGTCCCAGGGCTCCAGCTTGGCGATGCCGAATGTCTCGGCGGCATAGGCGCTCGCCTCGGCCAGTTCGCGCTCGGCCAGCGGGCGGGCTCGTGCGGCCAGGTCGGACAGGAAGGCCAGCGCCTCGTCGGCCGACTGCGCCATCTTGGTCTCGACCGAACGCGCGGCGGCGTCGGAAAAGCCCAGCAGCCGGGCGGCCTCATGGCGCAACTCCAGGATGCGGTCGATCCGGGCGCTGTTGTCATGGGCGGGATCGGCGGCCTGGTCGGAGGCGCGGGTGGCATAGGCCTTGGCGACGCGGGCGCGCAGGTCGCGATTGTCGGCCTGGGTCAGGATCGCCTGAACGCTGGGTTCGCGCAGCGTGACGAGCCAACCATCCAGTTCCTTCTCGGCGGCATAGGCGGCCAGGATCGCCTTGGCATTGTCGGTCAGGCCCGACAGCAGCGCCTCGTCGGTGACGTGCTCGCCCCATGCCTCGCTCGAATCGAGCACGGCATTGCCGAACTCGGTGGTCAGCTTGTTCAGCTCGACCCCGATCTCGCGGAAGCGCGCCTTGGCCGCATCGTCCAGCCCGACGCCCGACAAAGTGAAATCGCGCCGCGCCAGCACGACCGCGCGGGCCTCGGTCTCGGTCAGCGGCGCGAGGTCGACCCGGTTGAACGCGGCGAACAGGCGCGGGTCCTGCCCGGCCTCCAGCCCATATTCGGCGAGCATCGCCTGCGCCTCGGCATAGGCGGCGCGCAGCTCGGGGGTGTCGGCGACCGAATGAAGATGCCCGGCGGGCGACCAGCCGCGCGCTATCGCGAACCCCGCGCGCTCGCTGGCCAGCACGACATCGGCGAAATCGCTGGCGTTGGACCCGCCGATCCGGTCGGCGGCGGCGCGGGCGTCGGCTATCAGCGCCTGGGCGGCGGGGACCAGATGCTCGGGCCGGACGGCGGCGAAATCGGGAAGGTCGGTATCGGCGAGAAGCGGATTGATGGTCATTCGGCGTCCTTGAGCAACATCGTGCGAAGCGACATCTCGGCAGCGTCGACGCTTTCGGCAAGCCCCTGATGCGCCAACCAGCGCGGATCATGGTGGCAATCGGCATAGCGCGCGCCATGGTCGCAGATCAGCGTGGCGATCGATCCGGCTCGTCCGGCGGCGGTCATGTCCAGCGCCAGCAGCGCGGCGGCGACGAAGTTCGCGCCCGTCGACGGCCCCACCGGCCGCCCCAGGCACTCGCCCGCGATCCGCATCCCCGCGATCGACACGGCGTCGGGCAGCTTCATCATCCGGTCGATCGCACCGGGCAGGAAGGATGGCTCGACACGAGGGCGGCCGACCCCCTCGATCCGCGACGGGGCGGGGCAGCGCGCGGTGGGATCGTCGTCGCGATAGCCCTGGAAAAAGGCGCTATGCTCGACATCGGCGACACAAAGCCGGGTGGGCAGCCCGCGATAGCGACAATGCCGCCCGATCGTGGCGGCGGTCCCGCCGGTGCCCGCGCCCACCACGATCCATTCGGGAACGGCATGCGGCTCGCCCGCCATCTGGGTCAGGATCGCCGAGGCGATATTGTCGCAGCGCCAGTCGGTCGCGGGCGCGGCATTGGTGAACTGGTCGAGATAGACGCCGCCCAGCGCATCGGCCAGGTCGCGCGCCTCGTCATATAGGCGGTGCGGCTCGACCAGATGGCATTGGCCGCCCTGCGCCTGGATCGCGGCGATCTTGGCGCCTGCGGTGCTGGCGGGCATGACGGCATGGAAGGGCAGGCCGAGCAGCCGCGCGAAATAGGCCTCCGACACCGCCGTCGATCCCGACGATGCCTCGACCAGCGGGCGACCCGCGCGAATGACGCCCGCGACGATCCCGCCGATGAACAGCGACCGCGCCAGCCGGTGCTTCAGGCTGCCCGTCGGATGCGCCGACTCGTCCTTCAGATACAGGTCGACATGGGGTGCCGAGGGGAGGGTGACGGCCAGCAGCGGCGTTTCCGGGCAACGGCGCCGATCCCGGTCGAGCACCGCCAGCGCGGCGTCGACGAAATGCCGGTCGACCGGCTTCTCCGTGACGGCGATGCCCAGCGCATCGACTGCGCCCTGGATCGCATCCTCATCGGTGGCGGGGCGGGGGGGCGCGGTCATCAACATGGCATATTTTCCTTCGTTGCCGGAAAGGATATGCGGTTCTCATCGCGAAATCATACCAAAGTTGGCGGTTCAATCCGTGTTTGGTGTGAGAAAATCCCATGTGAGGGCCATATGATCGATAAAATTGACACCGCCATCCTCGCCCAGCTCCAGGCGGATGCCAGCCTGTCGGTCGCTGAAGTGGCCGCACGGGTGAATCTTTCGCAAAATGCCTGCTGGCGGCGCATCCGGCGGCTGGAGGAGGAGGGGATCATCCTCGGCCGGGTGGCGCTGCTCGATCCGGAAAAGCTTGATGCGGGGATGACCGTCTTCGTCAGCGTGCGCACCGCCGAGCATTCCGCCGCCTGGCTCGATGATTTCGCCAAGGCGGTGAACGACATGCCCGAGGTCGTCGAGTTCTACCGCATGGCGGGGGAGATCGACTATCTGCTCAAGATCCGCGTGGCCGACATCAAATCCTATGACCGGGTCTATAAGCGCCTCATCGAACGCGTCCGCCTGGTCGATGTCAGCGCCGCCTTCGCGATGGAGGAGATCAAGCACAGCACCGCGATCCCGCTGCCCCAGCCGCCCCGATGATATGGATTGCATTTTATGCAACTACATTTGTTGAGGTTGCAATTGCGTCAATCGCTGCTGCGATGCAC
>NZ_JAVIYV010000001.1:1847500-3837500 GCF_031453055.1 Sphingomonas sp. SORGH_AS_0789 | reverse complement strand
AAAGCATGTGGAAATCCCAAAACAACCAGGAGGTTGGCTTAGAAGCAGCCATCCTTTAAAGAAAGCGTAACAGCTCACTGGTCTAAACAAGGGTTTCTGCGGCGAAGATGTAACGGGGCTCAAGACACGCACCGAAGCTTAGGGTGTGTACTTTGTACACGCGGTAGCGGAGCGTTCCGTAAGCCTGCGAAGCGATCTGGTAATGGGTCGTGGAGGTATCGGAAGTGCGAATGCAGACATGAGTAGCGATAAAGAGGGTGAGATGCCCTCTCGCCGAAAGACCAAGGGTTCCTGCGCAAGGCTAATCCGCGCAGGGTGAGCCGGCCCCTAAGACGAGCCCGAAGGGGGTAGTCGATGGGAACCACGTTAATATTCGTGGGCCTGGTGGTGTGTGACGGATCTCGTGTGTTGTACGTCCTTATCGGATTGGACGTGCCTCGAAGAGGTCCCGGGAAATAGCCCCACCGTATAGACCGTACCCGAAACCGACACAGGTGGTCAGGTAGAGTATACCAAGGCGCTTGAGAGAAGTGTCCTGAAGGAACTCGGCAAATTGCCTCCGTACCTTCGGAAGAAGGAGGCCCCATGTAAGCGCAAGCTCTCATGGGGGGCACAGGCCAGGGGGTAGCGACTGTTTAGCAAAAACACAGGGCTCTGCTAAGTCGGCTTCAAGACGACGTATAGGGCCTGACGCCTGCCCGGTGCCTGAAGGTTAAGTGGAGGAGTGCAAGCTCTGAAATGAAGCCCAGGTAAACGGCGGCCGTAACTATAACGGTCCTAAGGTAGCGAAATTCCTTGTCGGGTAAGTTCCGACCTGCACGAATGGCGTAACGACTTCCCCACTGTCTCCAGGACATGCTCAGCGAAATTGAATTCTCCGTGAAGATGCGGAGTACCCGCGGTTAGACGGAAAGACCCCGTGCACCTTTACTGCAGCTTCAGAGTGGCATTGGACAAGAACTGTGTAGCATAGGTGGGAGGCTTTGAAGCATTGGCGCCAGCCGATGTGGAGCCATAGGTGAAATACCACCCTGTTGTTGTTTAATGTCTAACCTCGTACCGTGAAACCGGTACAGGGACCCTCTGTGGCGGGTAGTTTGACTGGGGCGGTCGCCTCCTAAAGAGTAACGGAGGCGCGCGAAGGTTGGCTCAGGCCGGTTGGAAACCGGCTGTTAGAGTGCAATGGCATAAGCCAGCCTGACTGCGAGACTGACAAGTCGAGCAGAGACGAAAGTCGGTCATAGTGATCCGGTGGTCCCTCGTGGAAGGGCCATCGCTCAACGGATAAAAGGTACGCCGGGGATAACAGGCTGATAACCCCCAAGAGCTCATATCGACGGGGTTGTTTGGCACCTCGATGTCGGCTCATCACATCCTGGGGCTGGAGCAGGTCCCAAGGGTTTGGCTGTTCGCCAATTAAAGTGGTACGTGAGCTGGGTTCAGAACGTCGCGAGACAGTTTGGTCCCTATCTGCCGTGGGCGTCGAAATTTGAGAGGAGTTGACCCTAGTACGAGAGGACCGGGTTGAACGTACCTCTGGTGTACCTGTCGTCGTGCCAACGGCGCAGCAGGGTAGCTATGTACGGACGGGATAACCGCTGAAAGCATCTAAGCGGGAAGCCTCCCTCAAGATAAGATTTCTCAGGACGGTCGAAGACCACGACCTCGATAGATCGGATGTGGAAGTGCGGTAACGCATGGAGCTAACCGATACTAATTGTCCTATTCGCGCTTGAGAGCTCCACACCCCCACCATCAGCCCTGGGCTGACGGCAAAAGGGTGCG
Source organism: Sphingomonas sp. SORGH_AS_0789 (assembly GCF_031453055.1). Lineage (NCBI taxonomy): Bacteria > Pseudomonadati > Pseudomonadota > Alphaproteobacteria > Sphingomonadales > Sphingomonadaceae > Sphingomonas > Sphingomonas sp. SORGH_AS_0789. The sequence goes on along the minus strand of NZ_JAVIYV010000001.1, from coordinate 3,835,715 downwards.
GTCATTATCAAGCCAGGTGCATCGATTTTATACCCATCACCCCGCCCACAAAGCGGGGTCAGTATTCGCGGACTCTATTGCCTGGTGGCCATAGCGTCGGTGTCCCACCCGATCCCATCCCGAACTCGGCCGTGAAACCCGACTGCGCCAATGGTACTACTGCTCAAGCAGTGGAAGAGTAGGGCGTCGCCAGGCATTATAGTCCGCGTATACACAAAAACCCATTCACTTGTTTCCTCGGGCACTCAGCCCGGGGCGCTCAGCCCCACGACACCACGCATGAAGCGTGCCGCCGTGCGGCTCAGCTCAATCGCGGGGTGGAGCAGCCCGGTAGCTCGTCAGGCTCATAACCTGAAGGCCGCAGGTTCAAATCCTGCCCCCGCAACCACCGCTATAGAACTCGATACGCCGCCCTCACGGGCGGCGTTGTCGTTTAGGGCATACGCCATCAGCGACGCTACGCTGGCCGCTACCTCCGCTGCGGGACCCCCCGGTTCATCCGGATAGATCGTCACGCTCTCGATAAGCCGCGACATGATTGATGCGGCCTGCCCGCGGACCGCAGGATCTTCCAGCGTGGTGCGCAGGGCGGCGATCCGCGCCCGAAACTGAGCCTGCAGAACGAATGGCGTTGGAAGCGGGGGTTGCGAAGCCACCCCTCTGTCGACGGTAGCGTTTCGCAAAATCAGGCGGGCCTTCTCCGTCTCCCGTTCGTCGATCATCTGACGGAGGGCAGGGCTTGCAATACCCGCCAGCAGATTTTCATGTAGATTGCCGAGTTCGCGCTCGAGTTGCTGCAGACGGATCCTGGCCGTGTCAGCCTCATGGCTGTCGATCCGCGCAAGTCGCGTGGCTTCGCGCTCATATTCCGCAATGAACAGGCGTACATGGTCTTCGGTGAGCAGACGGTGTTGGATAGCCGTCAGGCTTGCCTCTTCCAGGGGCCCCTTGCGGACCGATAGCCTGTTGTCACAGGTGCCACGTTCCTTCTGACCGGCGCAGCGATAATAGTCCTTGCCGCTGATCGTGTAGTTGGACCCGCAGCAACCGCATCGGATCAGGCCGGATAGCAGATGCTTCTTGCGATTACCCTGGGCCAGCGGCAGCGACGTGGTGGTGCGCTTGCGGGCGTTCATTTCCGCCTGCACCGCCTCGAAGTCACTGTCATCGACGATGCGGAGGTCCGGGACTGCCACCTCGATCCACTCGCTGGGGTCTCGAAGCTGATAGCGCCGTTCGCGCTTTTCCGAGTCCGGATCGCGTCGCCAGTGTCGACGTGAACCGCCCCGGGTTTGTCGGAGGCTCCAACTCCTGAGAAGGTGGAGCCTGTATGAGTAAGACGACGAACAAGTTTGCGCCTGAAGTCCGCGAGCGAGCGGTAAGGATGGTGCTGGATCACGAGCGCGATCACCCATCGCGATGGGCAGCGGTAGTTTCCATTGCCGAGAAGATTGGCTGCGTTCCGCAGACGCTGCATGAGTGGGTAAAGAAGGCGGAGGTGAACAGCGGCAAGCGCGCTGGCGTTCCGACCGAGGTCGCTGACAAGATGAAGGCGCTAGAACGCGAAGTCCGCGAGCTTCGACAGGCCAACGAGATCCTGCGCAAGGCATCCGCATATTTTGCCCAGGCGGAGCTCGACCGCCCATTCCGGCGATGATCGCCTTCATCGACGATCACCGTAAATCCTATGGGGTCGAGCCGATCTGCCGCGTCTTGCCGATCGCCCCATCGACGTATTTCGAGCGTGTCGCGCAGCGGCAGGATCCAATGCGCCTGTCGGCGCGGGCACAGCGGGATCAGGTTCTCAAGCCCGAGGTGGCGCGTGTGTTCGCCGAGAACTTCGCGGTCTACGGCGTCCGCAAGGTCTGGCGGCAGATGATGCGCGAGGGCTTCCCGGTCGCCCGCTGCACTATCGAGCGGCTGATGCGCGATATGGGTCTACAGGGCGTGATCCGGGGCAAGCCGGTTCGCACGACGATGAGCGACAAAGCAGCGCCGTGCCCGCTGGATCACGTCAACCGCAGGTTCTACGCGCCAGCGCCGAACATGCTGTGGGTGTCGGATTTCACCTACGTCGCTACCTGGGCGGGGTTCGTCTATGTCGCCTTCGTCATCGACACTTACGCGAGACGCATCGTCGGCTGGCGGGCGAGCAGGACAGCGCATGCCAGCTTCGTCCTCGATGCTTTGGAACAAGCGCTTCATGACCGCCGGCCGGCCCATCGAAGCGGTCTCGTCCATCATAGCGACCGTGGGTCGCAAGGCGGATTCAACCGGTCGTCGCAACGCCGTAATGTTTGATCTTTGCGAGGCATTGGTCAAGCGCCTCGGCCGGTGTTCTCCAGCCAAGCGTCTTGCGTGGTCGATCATTGAGGGTCGCTGCAACCGCCGCGAGCGTATCGGCGCTATGTGCACTGAGGTCGGTGCCCTTGGGGAAGTACTGGCGCAGTAACCCGTTGGTGTTCTCATTGGTGCCGCGTTGCCAGGGGCTTTGGGGGTCACAGAAATAGACCTGCACGCCTGCATCGATCTTGAGACGGGCGTGCTGCGCCATCTCCGCGCCCTGATCCCAGGTGAGCGAGCGGCGCAACTCCCTGGGCAAGGTGGTGATGGTACGGGTAATGGCATCCCGCACGGCCTCGGCGCCATGCCCAGCCAGCGCCGGTCCGTTTTTGATACGCGGCTTGGCGTCGTGACCATCCATACGGGGCAGATGGAGCAGCATCGTGAAACGCGTCGACCGTTCGACCAGCGTCCCGATCGCCGAGCTGCCGACCCCGAGGATGAGGTCGCCTTCCCAATGGCCCGGCACCGCACGGTCATCGGCTTCGGCGGGCCGTTCGCTGATCATGATCTCCGGCGTCACGAAGCCCTTGCCGCGCTGACCAACCCGCGCCCGTGGCACGCGGAGAGCCCGGCCGCTGCGCAGGCATGCGGTGAGGTCACGGCGCAGGGCGCCGCGGGCTTGCACGAACAGCGCCTGGTAGATGGCTTCGTGGCTGATGCGCATGCTGTCGTCGTCCGGAAAGTCGATGGGCAGACGACCGGCAATCTGCTCCGGGCTCCATGCCGTTGACCAGCGCCGGTTCTGGCGCCGTCCATGTCGCCGCCCTTTCCATGATGCCACCGTCGGGCCGATGACAGACGGGCCACCGGGTCTGGCAACGACGCCGCTCAACCGATCTTCCACCCAGCGCCTCAGCCCTTCATTGGCTGCAAGCTTGGCGACCTTGGGACGGCGTGCCGCCCGCTCGGCATGCCACTGGGCCGTCGTCGCACGATAGTCGAAATTGCCGCTGCGCGTCGCGGCATTGCGCCGGATCTCGCGCGAGATGGTCGAGGCAGCACGGCCGAGCCGGCGGGCTATCTCACAGACGCCATGCCCTTGAACCAGCAACAGCGCGATCTCCTCGCGTTCCGCCAGCGACAGGTATCTGCCCGATAAGGGCTTCGCCGATGGCCTGAACGCTGCCGGTGGCATCCCGCCTGCCTCCCGAAACCAGCGGCTGCCAACCGGTTGTGACGCTCCTGCCTTCACCGCTGCCGCCTCGCTGCTCATCCCGGCAGCTACATACCGCCAGAACAGTTCACGCTCTTCCCGATTGGCGACTGGCGGCCGTCCCGGAGACCGCAACTGTGACCGTGTGCACCGGTCCGAACGCCGCTTCTTTATATCCATCGTCCGCCTCCATTTTCGAAGCGTTGCGACGACCGGTTGAATCCGCCCAATACGTCTCCATCAAATACACCGAGCGCCTCGCCGAAGCCGGGATCGAGCCATCGGTTGGCAGCGTCGGCGACAGCTACGACAACGCTTTGGCCGAGACGATCAATGGCCTCTACAAAGCCGAGGTGATCCACAGGCGTGGGCCGTGGCGCAGCTTTGAAGCCGTCGAATACGCCACGCTCGAATGGGTCGACTGGTTCAACCATCGCCGGCTGCTGGAGCCCATCGGCAACATCCCGCCTGCCGAAGCCGAAAAGCAATATTATGCTGCCGCGGAGAACCTGGATATGGCAGCGTAACTCACAACCCACGGCCTCCGGCAAACCCGGGGCGGTTCAACGTTTCCAGACAAGCCGTCCCGTGTAGAGGGGGTTGTTAAGGATGCCGACCAGCTTTTTGTGGTCGCCCCGGATGGTCGAGGCATTCCACTCCCCGCCACGAGGTGCTGGAATACCCTCAGCATTCAGGCGGGTGGCGATATCGACGGACGACAGGCCGCCAGCGAACCATTTATAAATTTGGCGAACCATGTCTGCCTTTGCCTCGTCGATCGCGAGCAGCCCACGGACGAGTTCGCCTTTCGCATCGAGCTGGATGACGCGCTTGTAGCCATAAGCGCGTCCACCAGGGAAACGCCCTGCCAGGACCGCCGCCTCCATGCCGCGCAGGGTCTTGTCGACAAGGTGTTTGAGGAAGATCGCGCCCATCAGGCCCGCGACGGCGAACTTGATCTCATCGACCCGGCCTTCGCTGATCGTATGCAGCTGGACGCGGTGATAGGGCAGTTTCTTGCCCAGCCAGGCCACGTCCTCCGCGTCACGCGCCAGCCGGTCCAGTGACTCGCATACAATGAGGTCGACCTCGCCCGCCTCGACGGCCGCAAGCAACCCTCTCAGTCCGGGGCGGTCGCGCCGATAGCCTGAAATCTCAGGATCAAGCCAGGTCGCTACGACCCTGCCACCAAGGAGATTGACGAGGGGCGCACACGCCGCAACCTGATCGTCGGACGACGTGGCCGTTTGCAGGGCGGTCGAATGATGGCCATGGGGCGGTGATAGGAAGACAAAATCCAGGCGTGCATCAACGATACATAATCGTCAGGGTCAGGACTCGTTGATCACAGCCAGCAGATGACGGTGGCAGCGAGGGCAATGGCGGAGAAGAAGACGGTTGGGCAGCGGTCATAGTGTGTGGCGACGCGGCACCAGTCCTTGAGGCGACCGACCGTGATCTTGATGCGCCTGCGCGCCGGTAGCGGCGCTTGTCGTACCGGACTGGCTCGTTGCGGGACTTGCGGCCTGGAATGCAGGCCTGGATGCCCTTGGCATAGAGTGCGCCCCTGAACCAGTCGGCGTCGTAGCCGCGGTCGCCGAGCAGCCACTGCGCGCTTGGCATGTCATCGAGCAGGGCTGCCGCGCCGGTATAGTCGCTGACCTGGCCAGCGGTCATGAAGAAGCTCAAGCGGCGCCCGTTCACATCGGCGATGGCGTGGAGCTTGGTGTTCATGCCGCCTTTGGTGCGGCCGATCAGTCGGCCGAGATCCCCTTTTCAACCCACAGGCTCAATGCCGTGCGGTGCGCCTTCAGGTAGGTTGCGTCGATCATGACCGTTTTCGGCCCAGCGCCAGCTGCCGCTAAACCTTCCATCATTCGCGTAAACACACCGGCCTTGCCCCAGCGTTTCCATCGATTGTACAGCGTCTTGTAAGGGCCATACTGGCTGGGAGCAGAACGCTTGGCTGAACAGGGACTGCATCCGCGCCTTCACCTTACGCAGCGGTGATGCCCAAAACTCCAGCGTTGTCTCGATCGATGCTCCCGTCACCACGACCTCCTCGCCATGGTGACACATTGAGTCAGAACACGATCAAGAACGCATCTGTAATGCTAAACTCGCGGACGATCGTGGGCTGCGCTCATTTTTGCAACGATCTGTGATAATCATTGCGTTTTGTTTTTCCCGTGGTCTTCCTTAATTGAACGGCCGGGATAGCGACGCAGATCGGCTCCCATAGCCGCGCACCGCTGAAAATCCGACGCAGGGTAATGAACGCTCTTTCCGCGTCTGATCAATGCAATCCATTGCCGTCAAAGGGGGCTTCGTCATGCGTGTTCTTCATCGTTCCGGCCTGTTTGCGATGGCGTTGTGTTCCGCTACGGCGATCCATGCGCAGGAGACGACATCCGCGATCCGGGGAATAGTGACGGATGGCGGCATGGCCATCGCCGATGCTGACATCACCATCGTCCACGTGCCGTCGGGCACCACTGCGACTAGCCGGACGGACGCTTCGGGTACTTTCGCCGCGACTGGCCTGCGCCCGGGTGGCCCGTTCACCGTCCGTGTGGAGGTAGCGGGACATGCTCCGCTCGAAATTACCGGGATCAGCCTGACCGCCGGTCAGCCGCTGCGTCTGCCTATCGAACTGAGCCAGCCTGGCGACGGGGCCGACATCGTCGTTACAGGCAGCAAACGTGGCGAGGCGACACAATTGTCAACTGGCCCGATTTCAGTCTTTGATCGCACCGCGATCGCTGGCGTTGCGTCGGTCAAACGCGACATTCGCGACATTGCCAAGCGCGATCCCTTTGCGACGATCGACCCAACCAACAACGGCATTAGCATCGCCGGAGCGAATGCACGCACCAACAAATTTTCGGTCGACGGCCAGCGCTTCAGTGACACGCTGGGCCTCAACACCGGCGGCCTGCCGACCGCACGCGGTCCCGTACCGCTCGATGCGATCGAGCAATTGTCGGTCAAGGTAGCGCCATACGACGTTGCCGAGGGCGATTTTCAGGGTGGCGCCATCAACGTCGTTCTGCGCTCGGGCGGCAACAAGTTCCACGGTGACGGCTTCTTCACCTACACTAGCGACGGCCTTACCGGGAACAGCACGCGAGCAATCCCGCTCGTCCTCGATTTTAGTAGCCGGAGCTACGGCGGGTTTCTGTCTGGACCAGTTTTCGAGGACAAATTGTTCTTCGCATTAGCCTATGAACGGTTAAGCGAGACTACCCCGGCGACTTTCGGGCTGGCGGGCGCGCCGAACGTTGTGCCCAGCCTTGCGCAATCGCAGATCGACACGGTCAGTTCGATCCTGTCATCCAACTATAAATACGATGCAATGGGGGTGCTTGGATCGGTCCGCGAGACTGACGAGAAATATACGGCTAAAATCGATTGGAATATCGTCGATGGGCAGCGTCTGGCGCTTACGTATATCCATAATTCGAACACAAATGTGAGCGCGGGGGGCGGATCGGTATCCGTCAGCCAGCCCTCGCTGGCACTGGCAAGCAACGCAACGAAAGTCCCGCAAGAGTCAGATGCGGCAATTGCACAGCTTAATTCAGATTGGTCCGACAATTTCCATTCCGAAATCCGCGTCAATTACCGAAGCTATGATGCGCCGAGGTTGCCAGCCGGCGAAGCAGGATTCGCGCAACTAACGACCTGTCTTGATCCGTCGTCGGTTGGAAATCCGATAAACTGCGTATCCGGGACGACTGGCGTTGCCGATAACGCCAGCCTGGTAGTAGGCACTGCTCGTTTCAACCAGACCAACGTAGTCCGTACCAAGAATTATGGGGCGGATGTTACACTGCGGGGCGAATTTGGCGCGCATTCGGTAAAGTTAAACTTTGGATATAACCGAAACGACATCGTAAATCAGTTTATTGCCAACTCGCTGGGGACGTATTACTTCGACTCTATCGCGGATTTGCGCAGCGGCCGGGCAAGCTCGCTGGTGTTGGCGGGGGCCGTGTCGGGCAACAACGCCGATGCGTACGGCAACTTTTCCTACAATCAAATCACCTATGGTCTGCAGGACAGCTGGGACGTTAGCAACCGGCTGAACGTCACTTATGGCGTCCGAGCCGACCTGTACGATATGTCGGACCGACCGGCGGACAGTAACTTCTTCCAAGCGCGGTACGGCTTCACCAATACCAGCACCTTCAAGGGCAAGTTTGTGCCGCAACCTCGCATCGGGGCGACATGGCGAGCGAGTGACCGGCTAACGCTACGCGCGGGCGGGGGGCTCTTTCAGGGCGGCACACCCGACGTGCTGATCGGGCGCAGTTTTACCGATACCGGGGTCGTCAGCAATTCTATAACCATCCAACGGCTTGCGAACGGCAGTTGTAACGTCGCTGCGGCACTGTGTTCAGCGGCATTGGACGGCGTCAACGGACGTACGTTCACTCCCGCCGTGCTCGACTATCTACGGACGAACACCGCCAGCCTGGCCAATGCGGGCACCGCATCGATGGCCGCGAACTATCGGCCTGCCTCGACGTGGAAAACCAGCCTCTCGGGTGATTATATTGCCAACCTTGGCTTCCTCGGCGATGGCTGGCGCATCGGCGGCGACATATACTATGGCGTCGTAAAGGACGCGCCGATCTACACCGACTTACGTTCGGTAGTAATCGGCACGACCCCAGACGGTCGCCCACGCTATTCGACCGCGACGGTTAACAGCGATTTCCGGCTGACAAACACTGACCGGGGCCATTCGCTGGTGGCCGTCGCCCGCATCGACAAACGCTTCGGGAAGAGCTTGGGACTAGGTGCCAGCTACACCTTCCAGGATATCACCGAACTGGCGCCGCTCAACGGCTCGCTGGCGTCGGAACTCTACAGTGCAAGTGCTGCGGTCGATCCGAACGGATCCGCCTACGGCACAAGCCAATATGAAATCCGCGGCAGCCTAAAGTTCAATCTCGACTTCAATCATGCGTTCTTCGGCGACAATAAGACCCGGTTCAGTTTGTATGGTGAACGACGCTCAGGCAATCCCTATAGTCTGACGATGCGCGATCCGGCATCCGTCAACAGCCGTTCGGTGGTGTTTGGAACGACGAACACCGCAACGCGAGCGCTGCTGTACGTGCCGGATCTGTCCAGCGCGACTGCGGATCCGCTGGTCGTGTACGACAGTTCGGCGACCTATGACTCGCTGCATGCATATGCCGTTGCCAACGGGCTGACCAAGGGGGTCATCGCCAAGAACAGCATGCGTGCACCGACGTGGTTCAAGGTCGATCTGCACGTGGATCAGGAAATGCCTATCCCATTTGTGCCAGCGAAGTTCAAACTGTTCGCGGACCTTGAAAACGTGCTCAACCTGATCGATCACAACTGGGGATCGTACCGCACGGTGGCGACAAATTCGCCAATCGTCAGTGTTGCCTGTGTCGCCAGCGGCGCCAACGCCTGTGCACAGTATCGCTACTCCGCGTTCACGGCACCGGTGGAAACCAACCAGGCGCGCTTTTCAGTCTGGGGCCTGCGGGTCGGCGCGCGGATAGACTTTTAAATCGGGAGATGACGATGCAATCGATCCTTGCCGCCGTACTGCTCGCGCTCACCGCCTCCCCCGTCGCCGCCGCTCAAGAACCTACAGTGCCACCGCTTCCCGTCACGAAGCGCATCCCGGTCAAGGTGATCGTGATCGCCAATTTCGAACCGGGGGAGGACACCGGCGACATCCCGGGGGAATTCCAGCTGTGGGCCGAACGGGAGAAGCTCGACGACGTCATCGCGTTGCCCGGTGGCGTCCACCCGCTGCGCCGCAATGCGCGCGGGCTGTACGGGATGGTCTGGGGCGGCACCGGAACCTTGTTCGGCGATGCCGGGCAGCAGTTGATCGGACTGCTGATGGATCCGCGGTTCGATTTTTCGAAGACCTACTGGCTGTTCACCGGGATATCGGGCGTCGATCCGCAGCTTGCCTCGGTCGGCAGCGCGGCGTGGGCACGCTGGGTCGTGCAGGGCGACACGCTGCGCGAATTCGACGACCGTGAGGTTCCGAAGTCCTGGCCCTACGGACTGTTCGCGATAGGGGCGACGGCGCCCAATGCCTTGCCGGACAACGGCAATAGCTTCGGTGGCAGTGACGACACGGCCGGGCTGGGCATGGCGATCGAACTGAATCAAGGCCTCGCCCGCTGGGCCTTTGAACGAACACGCTCGATCACGATTCCGGATACCCCGGCCCTCCAGAAAGCGCGCGCCGCCTGGAAGGGCTTTCCCAATGCGCAGAGGCCTCCGTTCGTGCTGATGGGTGAGACACTCGGGGCGCGGCGCTACTGGCACGGATCCGGCCGGACGCAATGGGCACGCGACTGGGTCAAGTTGTGGACGCATGGCAAAGGCGTGTTCGCCATGACCAACATGGAAAGCCAGACATTGGCGGGCGCGATCGAACTCGGCGCAAAGCTGAAGCTGGTCGATCCCGCGCGCGTGATGGTGCTTCGCACGGGTAGCAATCCCTCGATGCCCCCACCCGGCAAGTCCGCCGTCGCCAGCGTCAGTGACGAAGGGCTGGGTCAAATCGCAGCGTATGAAGCCAGCTATCGCGTAGGCGCGCCTGTCGTGAACGAACTGCTAGAGCATTGGGACCGATACGTCGACACGATTCCAACTGCTTCGGCCTTGTCAAAACGGCAAAAATGAGGGGTTTGCATTAACCGCGATCACTCAACGTCGCCAGCGGTCTGGTCATCACTACGCTGATTAGCCTGTCGGTCGGGTACCAAACAGCAGCGAAGGAAATAGGTGGACGACCAACCTGCCACCGGGATATCTCGCTGCGGACGTGATCGATGCGGCGAGGGTCATACAGAGGTGGTCCCAGTTTTCTGAACAGAAGGCTAACTTCATGATTAGCGCCTATGTTCGCAACATCATGGACGAACGCATGCAACCCTGTCCGAGGCGGCGGAGGCAATGGTTGTGGCGTTCCGGCGGCACACGCTGCTGCCGCTGGCCTGCCCCCGCGTAGGCGGGGGACTGCCTCTACGCCCTGCAACCGTCGCTCCCGCACCTGACGCGCTCAGCGCTGCACCGATGCCTCCAGCGGCATGGGATCTCCCGCCTGCCGGACATCGAAGGCGACAAACCGAAGCGGCAGCGGTTCAAGCGCTACCCGATCGGCTTCTTCCACATAGACATCGCAGAGGTGCAGACCGCCGAGGGCAAGCTGTACCTGTTCGTCGGCATCGATCGCACCAGCAAATTCGCGGTCACGCAGCGGGTCGATAAGGCTGACAGGCGCACGGCGTGGGAGTTCCTCGAGTACCTGCTGAAAGCCGTGCCGTACCGCATCCACACCATTCTGACGGACAACAGCATCCAGTTCGCCGAGCAGCCCCGCAACCGGAACACCGCCTGGTCGCGCCAGATGCGCTTCGACATGATCTGCGAGGCAAACGACATCGAGCACCGTCTGACGAAGCCGAACCATCCCTGGGCCAACGGACAGGTCGAACGGATGAACCGCACCATCAAGGAGGCGACCGTCAAACGCTTCCACTACGAGAGCCACGACCAGTTGCGAACACACCTCGCCGACTTCATGGCCGCCTACAACTTCGCCCGCCGGCTCAAGACGCTCAGCGGGCTCACGCCCTACGAATACATCGCCAAGATCTGGACGTCAGAGCCAGACCGGTTCATCGTCAACCCGATCCACCAGATGCCGGGACTGAACACCTAGATGCATGAATGGGAAGGTATCTACCCTGGCAATGATCCGATGCGGCACTCAAAATTGAAAACCGGGTTCTGCAGCGGTCAAATCCTGCCCCCGCAACCATATTTACCCACATCACCCCATACGAAACCGCCACGGCACAGCCGGTGGCGGATTGGCGCGTTCACGCCTCAGCGACGCCGCCCGCCGCCCCTCGGCGGCAGCACCGCTGGCGGATCCTGGCTCTCCGCCAATTCCACCACCTCGAATCTGTAGCCCACCCAGCCGCGCTTGCGTGCCGCTTCCGCCAGCGACGCGTCGTGCGCCATGGCTTCTTTCCGCGATTTCGCGTGACCCCAGAACACCTCCGTCCGGCCCCCGCCCAGATCCGCGACGATCCGCCAGTAATGGCTGAACGGGGCAGAGGTCGGGCCGATGGTCTTCACATAGCTGTTATTCCGCCATGAACCGATCTATCTGCTCAGGCGACTAAAAGTGCTTTATATCAATGGCATGATAAATACGTAGATCACCCCGCCTTCCTGCCGCATCACCATCGCGCATTTTTCGCGGCAACCAACCCTCTCCACGCGCGTCCCACCCACGCAACGGGAAGGACTGGCGATGACGAGAACGGCGGTGGTGACGGGTGGGAGCGCGGGTATCGGCCTGGCGACGGCCGAGGCGTTGGCGAAGGCCGGATGGAATGTCGCGATCATCGCGCGGGATGCGGCGCGGCTGGAGGAGGCGCGAGCCATGCTCGTCAAGCATGGCGGCGGAGTTCTGGCGATCAGCGCGGATGTTGCCGATGCGGCGGCGGTCGATGCGGCGGCGGACCGGATCGAGCGGGAGTTGGGGCCCATCGAAGCCTGGGTCAACAATGCGATGTCGACGGTCGTTGCGCCCGCCGACCGGATCAGTGCGGAGGAATATCAGCGCGTCACCGCGACCACCTATCTCAGTCAGGTCCATGGCACGCTGGCCGCGCTGCGGCATATGAAACCGCGGCGGCGCGGGGCTATCATCCAGGTTTCGTCGGGGCTTGGCATCCGGGCGGTCCCGCTTCAGGCCGCCTATTGCGCGGCCAAGTTCGCCGTCTCGGGCTTCACCGACGCGCTGCGCGCCGAGCTGATCGCCGACAAGGTGCCGGTGACGCTGACCGTCGTCTATCTGCCCGCCGTCAACACGCCGCAGCCCGGCTGGGCGCGCAATCATACCGGGCGCGAGCAGGTGCTGCCCGATCCGCTGTTCGATCCGCGTGTCTGCGCGGAGGCGATCCTGTCGGCGATCGACAGGCCGGAGCGTGAAATCTGGGTCGGCCGATCGACCATCCAGATGGCGATCGCCCAGTCGCTGGCTCCCGGTTTCGCCGATCGGCAGGCGAGCGGCTTCGCCAAGGACCAGTTGGGTGCCCCGGCCAGCAACAAGCCGGGCAATCTCGACGAGCCGGTCGCCGGTCCTGCGCGGATCGACGGCGACTCGACCGATCGAGCGATCGACCATCGACTCGAGTTCTTCACGTCGCGGCAGCGCGATCTGCTCAAGCTGGGCGTCGGCGGTGGCCTTGCGGGCATCGGCGCGCTGGCCGGGTTCGGCGTGTCCCGCCTCTTCGCCCGCCCGAACCGCTGACCGACAGGAGGACAGGATGACCGATATTGCCACCGAGACCCGCCGTCGCGAGATCGCGACCGAGCATCTGCTGTTCAAGACGATGGAATATGTCGAGCGACAGCATCCCGGCCTGCTCGATTTCCTGGAGGACAGCCTCGACCATCTCGGCGATCCGGCGGACGGCGTGGACAAGGATGATGCGGCGGTGCGCGCGATCGCACGCCGCATGATCGCCGGTGCACGGCGCGAGGGCGGCTGAGCCCGGCGGATGGCGCTTCACTTCGTCGGCTTTCGCGGTGAGGAATATGTCCGCGCCATACGTGTCTTCGGCCCGCCCGACTTCATCCATATCGGGTGGGACCGTTGGGCGCGGCTGGAGGTGATGCAGGACGACGTCGCGGTGTTCGCGACCGGAACGGCGGAGGACGAACCGTCGGCTTACAGCTTTCCCGATATTCGCGAGCCGTAACGCGGCGGACATTCCTTATCGGCCATCACCCGACCCGGCATGACCGCCAGTAGGGGTTACGCACCCGGCACCCGCAGGCGGAAGGTGGCGGGTGTCAGGGCCAGAAGGTCGAGCGAACCGCCATGCGCCTGGGCGATCCTGCGCGCGAGGCTGAGGCCGATGCCGGTGCCATGGGTCTTGGTCGTGGCAAAGGGGCGGAAGATGGCGGTGGCCTGGTCGGGGGGAATGCCTCGCCCATTGTCGGTGACGTCGATGGCGACCAGCCCGTCCTGTCCACTCACCGACACGGTCACCGCCGCCCTGTCGGCGTCCACCGCTTCGACGGCATTTTGCAGAAGTGCCCAGATCGCCTGGGCAAGCTGGTCGCGATCGACCATTCCGGTCCGGGGGACAGGGATCGCGATCGTCAGGACCGCGTCGGGCCAGCGGCTGGCGAAGAGCCGCGCCAGATCCTCGATCAGGTCGTTCAGGCGGACCGGTTGCTTGACCGGCGGGGCCAGGCGGGCCAGCGACCGATAGGTCTCGGCAAAGCGCTGCAACCCTTCGGCATGGCGCGCGAGGGTCGTCAGGATTTCCGGCAGGAGATGGCGCTCGTCGCCCTTCGCCTCGATCGCGGCGAGCCCGCATTCGGCGAGCGAGACGATCGGCACCAGGCCGTTGAGCAGCTCATGGCCCAGCACCTGGATCATCTCGGCCCCGGCACGCGCCTCCGCCGTCCGCTCCTCGCTCTCGACATCGACCAGCGCGACGACGGATTTCGTGCCGAGTTCGACACGGTCGGCGCGCCAGCTTCGTCCGGCATGGCGGAGATGCGTGGCCTCGCGATCGAACAGGGGCGGCGGGGGCGGCAGGATACGGTCAGCGGTATCGAACAGGCGGCGTGCGGCGCGGTTGAGCGCGCGGGCATCCCCTCCATCGACCAGCAGCAAGGGGGTAGGGGAGGCGTCGAGCAATGCGCCGTGGACCAGGGCCTCGCGATCCGCCTCGCTGGCGGTCGGCGGTGCGGCGATAGCGGGGCGCCTGGTCGCCAGCAGGCTGCGCAGCGTCAGCCATGCGATGGCGAGCAACGCGCCGGCCACGGCTAGCCACAACCCATGCGCCCATGCCAGACTTGCGGCCGCCCCCGCCATGGCGAGGGACAGCGCCGTCGCGATCGCCGATCGCCCGGCGCTAGAGACCATGCTGTGCCATGCGTCGGTAGAGCGTCCCCCGGCTGATCCCCAGGGCCGAGGCTGCGCGCGAGATATTGTGCCGATGCTCCTTCAACGCGGCCTCGATCATCGATCGTTCGGCATCCTCCAGGCGGAAGGCGGGCGCCGCGTCGGTCGCGACCGACGGCGAAAGGGGGCCGACGGGGCGGAGCGCGGCTGCGTCGATCACCCCGTCATCGGACAGCAGGACCGCGCGCTCGACCGCCGCCGCCAGCCCGCGCACCTCGTCGGGCCAGTCGGTCGCGGCCAAGACCGCTTCGGCGGCGGGCGTCAGCCGGACCGAGGCATGACCATAGGCCTCTGCCGCGACCTGGGCGAAATGACGCGCCAGGACCACCGCATCGTCCCGCCGCGCATGGAGCGGCGGCACCGCGATCTCCAGGGTGCAAAGGCGCCGGTGCAGCGCGGGGGTCAGCGATCCCAGCCCGTCCGCCACGCTGATACACCGCGATCCGGGCGGCAGCCGATCGAGCAGTCGCGCCTGCGCCACCGCGTCCAGCCGGTCCGGGTGGCGCAGGAGGAGGGTGCTGTGCGCGCCGTCGAGCGACGGCCATTGGTCCGGATCGCGAAGGTCGATCCGCAGCGGTGGGCGGTCCGCCTCGCGCGACGCGGCATGGACCGCCAAGGCTGCCAGGGTGCGGCCCGATCCGGATCGGCCGGTGACGCAGATATTGGCGACGGTCGGCCCGACCCGCCGGATCGTCGCGCGCATGCTTTCCATGGCGACCGAATTGCCCAGCAGCATGAGGCCGCCACCCGATCGATCCACGGACGGACTTGCGGCGGGACCACGCGCGCCAATCGCGGCCGTGCACTTCGCGAGCAGATCGTCCTTGCGCCACGGTTTCATCAGGAAGTCGCGCGCGCCCGCCTGCATCGCGGCGACCGCGATCCGGATGCCGCTGTGCGCGGTGATGACGATGATCCGAGCATCGGGGTCCTCGGCCATGATCCGCGCGATGCAAGACAGACCTTCCTCGCCGTTCGTCCGACCGGCGGAAAAGTTCATGTCGAGCAGGATCGCGTCATAGCGACGCCGCGCGAGCAGCGAATAGGCCGCCTGGGGATCGGCGGCGATGTCCAGCCGGTGCCCGGCCAGCCGAAACAGGATATCGGTCGCCCGCGCCACGACCGGATCGTCCTCGACCAGCAATATCGTCCATGGGCTTGACAGGTCGGGCGACTGTCCGTCGGCGGACATAATGTTCCGTCCTGTTTGGCCATGGGTCGGCGCCGGACAGGAGAAGTCTTTGTTCATAGGGGGTTGGCGTTTCCGGCGCTGGACAGTGACACTCCATCCATGATGACCGATCATCCGGGACGTGCAAGGGGCGGCGACAGGGCACGCCCGGCCCGCGAAAGGATCGGGTTTCGGACGGAGAGGCGTCGATGAACAGCTTGGCCCTGACCGCGCTCTACCGGGCGACGACACGCCATATGGGGCACGCCCTGCTCAACATCGGCGGGCTGGCGGTCGGGATCGCGGTGTTCCTGGTATTGGGGCTCTATGTCCGTTTCGAATGCAGCTTCGAGCGATGGATTCCCGATCATCGGCATATCTATCTCGTCCGGACCGAGCTGCATCTGCCCGGCAGTCCTTTCAATGGCGCCTATCCGATGACGATGGCGGGCCTGTTCGAACAGATGCGGCAGGATTTTCCGGCGCTGGTCGGTACGCGCATCCGGGGCGGCAGACAGGGGGGCAGCATAGTGCGACAGGGCGATGCGATCGTCGCCGATGTCGCGCAAGTGGATCCGGGCTTCTTCGATGTCTTCGACCTGCCGATGCTGCGCGGCGACGGGCGGCGGGCGCTGGCGGAGCCGTCCGGCGCGCTGCTCAGCCGGACCGAGGCGCGCAGGCTGTTCGGGGATGCCGACCCTATCGGGCAGAGCCTGACCATCGCGGTCGATACCCCAGAAAGCTATCGGGTCGCGGGGATCTTTGAGGATCTGCCCCGGAACAGCGACCTGCAAATCTCGATCCTGATCCCGATGCCGCGCAAGCCGCCGCCCGCGCGGTGGGATTGGTACAAATGGGGCACGGTCGATGCGATGACCTATCTGCGCTTTCCCGATGCCGCGACCGCGCGCTGGGTTTCCGCAGCCCGGCGGAGGCGATCGGCAAGACGTGGGGCGCAGCAATCCCCGGACGATCATCGGGGTGATCGACCAGCTGCGCTTCGGCTCGCCCCGCGCGCCCGACATGGTCACCTTCTATCAATATCAGCGCGACGGGCCGCCGAATGCGATCGCGGCCATCCGCTACACCGGGGACGCGTCGGTCATGCTGGCGCGGGTGCGGGCGACCTGGCGTCGGCTGGCGCCCCAGATACCGCTGGACGCGCGGACCGCCGACCAGCGGCTGGCGGAATTCTATACGAGCGACGATCGGGCGGCCCGCCTGTTCGCGATCGGGGCGGCCATGTCGGTTCTGATCGCCTGTGTCGGCCTATGGGGCCTTGCCTCGTTCGACACCGCGCGGCGGGTGCGGGAGATCGGTATCCGCAAGACCCTGGGGGCGTCGTCGGCGGATATCGTCCGGTTGCTGCTGCTCCGCTTCCTCCGGCCGATCCTGATCGCGAACCTGCTGGCTTGGCCGCTGGCCTATGGGGCGCTGCGCCTGTGGCTGGCGGGGTTCGGCGACCGGATCGCATTGTCGCCGCTCCATTTCGCCGCGCCCAGCCTGGGGGCGATCGTCATCGCCGTGGCGACCGTACTGGGGCAGGCCTTGCGCGCCAGCCGCGCGACTCCGGCCTGGGCGCTGCGTCAGGGGTGAGCGGCGGTGGCCCCCGACCTGCGCCGGGGGCTCGAGGATTATTCCGCCGCGACCCGCATCGGTTCTGCGCCTTCCATCGGCTTCAGGCCCAGCTTGGCGAAGAGCGCCGCATCGGCATCGTCGCCCGCATTGCCCGCGGTCAGCAGCTTGTCGCCGGTGAAGATCGAGTTCGCCCCCGCCAGGAAGCACAAAGCCTGCGTCGCCGCCGACATGCTCTCGCGCCCGGCGGACAGGCGGACCATGCTCATCGGCATGGTGATGCGCGCGACCGCGACCGTGCGGACGAACTCGATGTCATCGATCCGCGCCAGCGGCGTATCGGCGAGCATGTCGCCCAGCACCGTGCCCTTGACCGGCACCAGCGCATTGACCGGCACGCTTTCCGGATGGCGCGGCAGGGTGGCGAGCGCATGGACGAAGCCGACGCGGTCAGCCCGCCTCTCGCCCATGCCGACGATCCCGCCGCAGCACACCGAAATGCCCGCCTCGCGCACGTTCGACAGCGTCTCCAGCCGGTCCTCGAAGCAGCGCGTCGTGATGACGTTGGCGTAGTTCTCGGGGGAAGTGTCGATATTGTGGTTGTAATAGTCGAGCCCCGCTGCGGCCAGCCGCTGCGCCTGGGGGGCGTCGAGCATGCCCAGCGTCATGCAGGTCTCCAGCCCCATGGCCTTCACGCCCTCGACCATGGCGACGACCTTGTCCATGTCGCGCTCCTTCGGGGACCGCCAGGCCGCGCCCATGCAGAAACGCTGCGATCCCGCCGCCTTGGCCTCGGCGGCCGCCGCCAGCACTGCCTGCACGTCCATCAGCTTTTCCGCCTTCACGTCGCTCTCGGCCGAGGCGCTCTGCGAGCAGTATCCGCAATCCTCGGGGCAGCCGCCGGTCTTGATCGAGCACAAGGTGCACAGCTGCACCTCGTCGGCGGCATGATGCGCGCGGTGGACCTCGGCCGCGCGGAACAGCAGCTCGGTGAAGGGCAGGTCGAACAGCGCGGCGATCTCGGCGCGGGTCCAGTCGGTGCGCAAGTGCGCCTCGGGGCGAAGCGCGGTGGTCGTCGTCATTACGTCTGGTCCTGTCCTTCGCCCGTCTCGGGCGGCATGTTATGGCCGAGCAGCCTCAGCCCGTCCTCGGCCGCGTCGCAGGGCGCCTGATAGTCTCGCCATGGGGCAAGGTCACCCGGTATGTCCCGGTTTTCTTCGGGCAATCCGGCCTAGCAACCCTGGCACGCCGCGTGATAGGACGCGCTTTCATCTTTGTTAAGATGTCCAATTTAATGACGGTTCGTTATCGATCGGCGGTGGGGGCCGCAAAAATTGCTGTCCATGTTCAAAGCGCTGCGGCTGGTCATGCTGGCCGTCCTGATTGGCCTTGCGCCGGGAATTGCGTCGGCCGCCGGCGTCGATCTCCATCGCTCGGTGTGCAGCGCGGCGCTGCCGGACATGGCGGGCGATGCCGCGATCGCCGCCGCGGCCTATCGTTGCGGCGCCGATGCCCCGACCGACAGCGACCAGTGGCTGTGGCTGCGGCTGGACCCGTCGCATCTTGGGGGGCTGGCCTCGCCGTGGAGCCTGCTGGTCGACCAGGTGCGGTTCGACCGCATCGCGGTGATGACCGTGACCGACCGGGGCATGACGCGCCGGAGCTGGTCGTCCTCCGACCTGGGGGGCAACTGGGCGCCGGGGGGGCTGCTGAAATTCCCGATGACGGTGCCCGGTCGTGACATTCGCGGCCTGTATCTGGGCTTTCGGCGAATCGACGACCTGTCGCTGATGCGCAAGGTCGTGGCGATGCCGGGTTCGGCGCTGACCACGGGCGAGGTGAAGTGGCTGTTGCTGATCGGGCTCTTCACCGGGACGCTGCTCTCGGCCTTTCTCTACAATCTCGTCATCCATACCGGGCGGCGTCTGGCGTTTCAGCGCTGGTATCTGCTCTGGGTTTCCGTCTCGCTCGCTTATGGGCTGGTCTGGACCAATGCGGCGGCCTTTGTGGTGCCGCAACTGGTGGGCCCGGTGGCGTTCCGGCTGGATTATGTGCTGGTCGGCCTGATGGTGGCGGCGTGCAACATGTTCTTCTTCTCGGTGATCGAGGAGGGGATATTGCCGCGCGGCTTCGTCCGGGCGGGGCGCGTGCTGGCCGTGGCGGGGGCGGTCATGGGCTTCGTGGCGGCGGCGGACATGTGGTTTCCGGTCATCCTCACCGACCGCCTGCTCAACTATGTCATCGCGGGAACCTCGGCGATCATCGCGCTGTCGTGTGGCATCGCGGTGCGGCGCGGCAGCCGGGTCATCTGGTTCTACATGATCGGCTGGGGGCCGGTCATCTGCCTGTTCCTGCTGCGCCTCACGCGCAATCTGGGCTTCGCACCGCAGAACGACCTAGTCGATCTGGCAACCTTCGCCGCGCTGGCCTTCGAGGCGCTGGTCCTGTCGCTGGCGATCGCCGACCGGTTCCGCCTGATCCGCCACCAGCTCGAACTCGCCCGCCAGCGTCGCGAGGTCGACATGGCGGAGACCAAGACGCTGCGGATCGCCGCGCATACCGACTTCCTGACCGCGCTGGGCAACCGCGCGGCGTTCCAGCAGCATGCCAACGACCTCATCAAGGGCCATGTCCCGTTCAGCCTGTTCCTGATCGACGTCGATTATCTGAAGGACGTCAACGACCGGCTGGGCCATGCCAGCGGCGATGCCCTGCTGCTCAGCGTCGGCTCGGCCTTGTCCCAGGCCACCCGGCTGTTGCCCGATGTCCGGGTGGCGCGGATCGGCGGCGACGAATTCGCCATATTGTGCCCCGGATCGGTCGAGGCCGAAACCGCGCTGTCCGAGGCGATCATGACCGTCCAGGGCGACCGCTGGCACCCGACCGACAGCAATTGCACCCTGTCGCTCAGCATCGGCGCGGCGCGCTATCCGGACGATGCCGACGCGCTCGACATGCTGTATCAGAATGCCGATCTGGCGCTCTATACCGCCAAGCGGCTCGGGCGCGCGCGCTATATCCGGTTCGACCCCTTGCAGCGCAGCCTGCGCGACCTGCAGCTGGAATTCACCAGCGATGTCGAGGCCGCGCTCCAGCGAGGCGAGTTCCAGCTGTACCTCCAGCCGATCGTCTCGCTGGAGACCACGCGGATCTGCGGCTATGAGGCACTGCTCCGCTGGAACCACCCGCGTTACGGCCTGATGGCGCCCGATCGCTTCGCCGACGTGCTGGTGGCGGAGCGGATCGGCCTGCGCATCCAGGAACATGTCCTCGAACTCGCGCTGCTCCAGCTGCGCGAGCATGGCGAGCGGATGGGCGTGCTGAGCGTGAACTTCACCTCGGCCCAGCTCTCGGGCCCGCGCTCGGCGCGCAATGTCCTCGACCGGCTCGCGCATCACGGTATCGCGGCGTCGCGGCTGTGCGTCGAGGTGACCGAAGGGGTGATGCTCGACCGGACGGCGGACACGATATTGGCCAATCTCCGTATCCTGCACGATGCGGGCGTGACGATCGCGCTCGACGATTTCGGCACCGGCTATGCCTCGCTGGTGCATCTCCGCCGGTTGCCGGTGGACCGGATCAAGATCGACTGCTCCTTCGTGTCGAGCATCGAGCAGTCCGAGGGAGGGACGATGGCGATCGTCCGGGCGATCGTCGGCATGGGCACCGGCCTGGGCAAGGTCGTCGTCGCCGAAGGGATCGAGAGCGAGGCACAGGCGCTGTGCCTTCGCGACCTGGGGTGTCAGCTGGGGCAGGGGTTCCTCTACGGACGCCCCGCACCCGGACTGATGGCCGATCCCCTGCGCGTGGCCGCCGGACCGGCTGCGGCCAATGACGTGGCGCAGGTGGCGGCGGCGCACCACTAAGCCCGAATGGCGGGCGGCCTGCCCCCGAGTGGGACAAACCGGCCCTTTCGGCCGCAAATGGCGATGCGGCATTCTGTGTTAACATAGTTTATGGAGACGGCCGTCTCGCTCGGCCTCGGGCGGACCTGACCCTTTCTCCCGCTTTTCTTGGAACCAGGATCGCCTCTTGGCTGCATGCTCTATGGACGGATCGGACGTGGACGGCGGCACGGCGCTTTCCCGCTTCTGCGCGCTGGCCCGGCAGCTTTTCGCCATGCCCCATGCCTCTGTCCTGCTGGAAGAGGGGGGCGAGTATCGCCTCGTCGCCGGATCGCGGGGCGAGGATCGGGATGACGAACGCGTTCTGCACGACGAGGTGATGCGTCGTCGCGCGGTGAAAGTGGTCGGAGTGCAGGAAGACGGCGGCGCCACGGCCTTTCGGGCTGCGGCACCGCTGATGCGCGCGGATGGCGGATGCGCGGGGGTGCTGGCGCTCGGCGATCGGGGGGCACGGCGTTGGGACGCGCGGTCGTCGGCGCTGCTCGAACGGCTGGCGGCGGATGCGGCGGCCCTGTGGCAGCGTGAGGCGGAGAGCGCCGCCACCACCGCCCGACTGCGCGATCAGTTGGCCGAGACGCGGCGGGAACTGCACGAACTGGCGGATCATGGCGCGCATGCCCGCATGTTGAGCCGCCAGATGCCCTGGACCGCCGATCCGAACGGCAGCATCCGCGAGGTGGACCCGCGCTGGCTGACCCTGACCGGGCGGACGGCCGAACAGATATTGGGCGAGGGCTGGACCAGCGCGGTTCACCCCGACGACCTGCCCGTCATCGCCGCGGCGTGGCAGCGGGCCCTGTCGACCGGAGCCTCGACGGGGGTCGATGCGCGCGTGCGGATGCAGGACGGGGCCTATCGCTGGTTCAACACCCGCTCCGCCCCGCGTCTGGGGGAGGATGGTTCGATCTATCGCTGGTACGGCACGATCGAGGATATCCATGATCGCGTCATGGCCGAGCAGGCGCTGAGCGAAAGCGCGGCCTTTACCCGCAACGTGCTGGAAAGCACGACCGATTGCGTGGTCGTCATCGATCGCGACTGGCGGATCACCTATCTGAATGCGCGGGCGTCCAAATTCTTTCGCCCGTTCCGCGCGGCGGCGGTCGGCGACGCGGTCTGGGATCGCTTCGCCGAGTATCGCAAGAGCGACCTGGCCCAGCGCCTGAAGGTGGCGATCGGGACCGGCCAACCCAAGCGGTTCGAGATGCACCTGTCCGACCCCGATATCTGGCTGCATATCCACGCCTGTCCGGTCGCCGAGGGACTGGCGATCTTCTTTCGCAATATCACCAGGCGGATACGCGACCGCGAGCGGCTCGTCCGGCTGGCGCATTGCGACCCGCTGACCGGGCTGGCAAACCGGACCTTGTTCAACCAGGTGCTGGAAAGCGCCTTTGCCGGGCGGACCGAACGGCCGGTCGATGTCCTCATGCTAGACCTCGATTTGTTCAAGGAGGTCAACGACACGCTGGGCCATCCGGTCGGCGATGCGGTATTGTGCGCGGTCGCCGAGCGGTTCCGGTCGGTGACGGGGGAGGGGGACGTGCTCGCGCGGCTGGGCGGTGACGAGTTCGCGGTCATCCACTGGCCCGATCCGGCGGGGGGCAGCGCGATCGCGCTGGCGCATCGGCTGCTGGCCTGCTTCGCCGCGCCCTTCCCGCTGGAGGATACGGCGATCCGGCTGGCGGCCAGTATCGGCGTGGCGTCCTCGGTCCAGGCGCAAGGCTCGGCGAACGAGCTGTTCAAATCGGCCGATATCGCGCTCTACCGCGCCAAGGAGGCGGGAAGGGGAACGATCCGCGTCTTCGACTGCCCGATGGCGGCGCGCGTGCGCGACCGCCAGGTCATGAAATATGATCTGGAAGCGGCGCTATCGCGTGACGAATTGCGGCTGGTCTATCAACCGCTGCTCGATTTGAAATCCGGTCGGATCACGGGGGCCGAGGCGCTGCTCCGCTGGCATCATCCGACCCGTGGCGAGGTGCTGCCCGCCGATTTCGTCCCGCTGGCCGAGGAGACCGGCCAGATCGTGGCGATCGGCGACTGGGTCGTGGCGACGGCGTGCCGCGATGCCGTGAACTGGCCCGGCGATGCGACCGTCGCGGTCAATCTGTCGGGCGTGCAGTTGCGCGACGACCTGCTGCCGTCGCGGGTGCTGTCCGCGCTGTCGCGATCGGGGCTGGCGGCGGAGCGGCTGGAGCTGGAAATCACCGAGTCGATCCTGATGAGCGACAGCGACGGCACCATGGAAAAGCTGCATCGCCTGCGCCGACATGGCGTTCGCATCGCGCTCGACGATTTCGGGACGGGCTATTCCTCGCTCTCCTATCTGCGTCGTTTCCGTTTCGACAAGTTGAAGCTCGATCGCTGCTTCGTCGATGACATCGGCCGATCGCCCCAATCGGATTCGATCGTGCGCGCGGCGTGCGAAATGGGACGCGCCTTTGCGATGACGATGACGGCGGAGGGCGTCCAGACACCCGAGCAGTTGGAATGGCTGCGCGCGCATGGCTGGTCGCAGGCGCAGGGTTACCTGATCGCCCGCCCCCTGGAGGCGGATGCGTTCCTGCGTTACATGGTGGCGTACAACCGCTAGGCCGGATCGCCGTTACAGGCGTCATGCCTGCTCGTCCCGCCGCGAACCGATCCGTTACCGCCCGGCGGCGCAATGCCGGGCGATGAAGTCGGCATGGGCGGGGATATGGCCGACCGCCGCGCGGGTCACGGTCGCGATCCGATCCAGCCGGGCACGCAGTTCCTCGATCGGGATGCCCGCCGCGATCGGGTCATAGGCGCCGGGGTGAAGTCCCTGTCCATCCATCACCGCCAGCCAGCTCGTCTTGGTGAACAGTTCGTCCGCCTCGCGGAACACGCGCCCGGTGCGGTTGTAGATCGCGATCCGCTCGGCCAGCGAGTCCGGGATCGGCATCGCCGCCAGCTGCCGCCAATAGGGAGTGTCGCGCCGCTCGGTCGCGTGGAAATGCAGGATCAGGAAGTCGCGGATGCTCTCGAATTCGGCCGCCATCAGCCGGTTGTAACGCCGGATGTCCGCCGCCTCGAACGCGCGGGTCGGCAGCATTTCCAGCAGGCGCGCGATCCCCGCCTGGATCAGATGGATACTGGTCGACTCGAGCGGCTCCATGAACCCGCTCGCCAGCCCCAGCGCCACGCAATTGCCGATCCAGAAACGGTCGCGGCGTCCGGTGCGGAACCGCAGCAGCCGCGGTTCGGCCAGCGGCTCGCCGTCCAGATGCGCGAGCAGCGTCGCGGTCGCCTCGTCGTCGGAGATATGACGGCTGGCATAGACATGGCCGTTGCCCGTCCGGTGCTGAAGCGGGATACGCCACTGCCATCCCGCACCATGCGCGGTGGAACGGGTGAAGGGGACAGGCGGTCCTGCCGGAGCGGTCGGCACCGCCACCGCGCGGTCGTTGGGCAGCCAATGGCCCCAATCCTCGAACCCCCCGCCCAGCGTCTCCCCGATCAGCAGGCCGCGAAAGCCGGTGCAGTCGATGAACAGGTCGGCGGCGATATGGGTGCCGTCGGCCAGCACGACCGCCGCGATGCGCTCCGGCCGGACGTCGCGCGCCACCTCGACCACGCGGCCCTCTTGCCGGGCCACGCCCTGCGCCTCGGCATGGCTGCGCAGGAATCGTGCATAGAGCGTCGCGTCGAAGTGAAAGGCATAGCCGATATGCGCGAGCGGGGTGTTGCCCGGCTGCGGCCGCATGAACCGCCCCGCCCGGGCCGCCGCCGCGCAGATCGAATAGGCCTCGAGCGGCGCGGCTTCGCCCGCCAGCCGCAACCGCTGCCACATCGCCTCGAACGGCACCGCGCCCCGGTCGACGCCGTGCACGCCGAAGGGGTGGAAATAGCGGTGGCCGGGACGCAGCCAGTCGACGAACTCGATGCCCAGCTTGAACGTGCCCTGCGTGGCGCGGACGAAGCTGTCCTCGTCGATGCCGAGCAGCGCGTTGAACGCCTGGATCGGGGGGATGGTCGCTTCGCCGACGCCGACGGTGCCGATCTCCTCGGACTCGACCAGCGTGATGGCGGGGCCCTGCGGCCCCAGCACGCGGGCCAGCGCGGCGGCGGCCATCCATCCGGCGGTCCCGCCGCCGATGATCGCGATCCGGGCGATCGGTCCGTCCTGGTCGTCGCGTCGGTTCATGCGTCCATCCGGCATTGCAGGAAGAGATTGCCGGTCAACCGGCCATGGCGCGGGTCCGCCGCCCTATCGGGCAACGCGGTGATCTGCCCCGAATGAAGCAGCGCCGCGCGGTAGAGGATCAGCCGGTCAGGCCGGGCGGGGATCGCCTCGGTTCGCACGAAGGCCGGATCGTCGCCGGTGCAATAGCCCGGCGGCGGGGCGGGGTCGGTCGCCCGCGCCGCCTGATAGGACGGCAGGCGCTCGGCATCGATGGTCTCGAACCCCGTCGCGCGGTGGCGGAAAAAGGCGGTGCCGTCCGCATGGTCGGCCGACAGGAAATGCACGGTCGCGAATTGCAGCCGGTCGGCGGTATCGACATGCGGCGCGCGCTGATCCTCGCTCAGATCGGCGGCGGGCATGGTGACGAGCGAGAAATTGCCGCGGGCACGGGCCGGACGAACCGGCGCGCCCGTGAAATGCGCGGCGATCAGCGGCAGCACCGCGCGCACCATCGCATCGATATAGGCGACCGGCGCAGGCCCCAGCAGGCCGGGATAGCCGCTGCCCACCGACGCGGCGGGGGCGAAGGCGGAGCGGCTGGCGGCGAAATCGCGCAGCGCCGCCATCTGCCCCGACGCCCGGTCGACGATCAGCAGGGGTTCGCGCTCCCGCCCGATCCGCAACAGGGTGAAGGCGGCCTCGGCGCCGAAGAAGGAGAATGCCGGGGGCGGCAAGGTGGCCATGGCGATCGTCCCGCAAAAAATACCGGCATGTCCTTGCAATAAGGACATGCCGGCAGTCGGGGATCAATAGGTCGCGCGCAGCGACAGGCCGAAGCGGCGGTCGTTCAGCTGATATTGCAGCGGTTGGCCGATGGTGCCGATATAGGTGACGTTCATGCGGTTG
The DNA here is from genome assembly GCF_031453055.1 of Sphingomonas sp. SORGH_AS_0789. Taxonomy (NCBI): domain Bacteria; kingdom Pseudomonadati; phylum Pseudomonadota; class Alphaproteobacteria; order Sphingomonadales; family Sphingomonadaceae; genus Sphingomonas; species Sphingomonas sp. SORGH_AS_0789. Next base: position 3,809,498 of record NZ_JAVIYV010000001.1, on the reverse strand, counting down.
GTCAGGTTCACCGCATCCGCCGACAGCGCGATATGGCTGTTCACATTGACGCTGACCGAGGCGTCGAGCGAGGCATAGGGCTTGGCATATTGCGGCTGGTTGGTGCCCGCGCCGAAGGTCTGGTCGAGATAGCTCGACCGCCAGTTATAGGCGAGGCGCGCGGTCAGCGGCCCCTTTTCGTACAGGCCGATCAGATTGTAATTATGCTTGGACAGCTTCTCCAGCGGCAGCTGGGTCGACATGCCCGATCCGGCGACCGCGAAGGGGTTGGTCACGTTGGAGTCGACATAGGTGTAGTTGGCCTGCACGCCGAACCCGCTGAGCAGCCCCGGCAGGAAGTCGAAGAACTGCTGATAGCCGATCTCGGCGCCCTTGATCGTGCCCTTGCCCGAATTCAGCACCGTGCTGACGTCATAGGCGCGCCCCTGGAAATTCTGGACGACCACGCCGCTGGCCAGGAAGCCGTCAACCTTCTTGTAGAACAGGCCGCCGATCAGCGAGCCGGTCGGCGCGAAATACCATTCCGCCGTCAGGTCGAAATTGTCCGAGGAGATCGGGTTCAGGCGCGGATTGCCCGAGCTGGCGCTGGGGCGGCCGGTGATCGGATTGACCTGGTTGGGATTGTTCAGCGTCAGGTTGGTCGACAGCTGGTCGAAGTTCGGCCGCGCCAGCCCCTTGGAATAGGCGAGGCGCATCTGGAACTCGTCGGTCAGCCGGGCGCGGATGTTCACGCTGGGCAGCGCGCGGATATAGCTTTTCTGGACCGCCAGCGGCGAGGTGGTGCCGTTGGAATTGAACTGCGTTCCGAACGAGGTCAGGTCGGTCTTGACCAGCCGGACGCCCGCGCCGCCGTCGAAGCGCACGCCCCCCGCCGTGAACGCGAAGTCGCCCGCGCCCCAGACCGTATAGGTCTTTTCGGTCTGCGCATTCAGGTCGCCCGGCGTGAACGCATCCTTGGTCTTGGCGCCGAACAGCGCATAGAGCGCCTTGGTCTGCGCCCAGACCCCGTCGCCCGCCGGGAAGGCGGGATAGAGCAGCCCGCCGGTGACGGTGCGTCCGTCGAAGAAATTCTTGGACGGGCCTTGCATCGCCAGCTGCGGATTGCGGCTGAGCGGGATGAGCGCGGTGCCGTCGGGGGCCGAGCAGGACGGGTCGGGGCCGGTGGCGTACAGGCAGACACCGTTCCAGGTGCCGCGCAGGTTGATCGAATTGTCCGAATAGCGCGCGCCGCCGCGCAGCTTCTGCAGGAAGCCGCCCTCCAGGTCATAGTCGATGTCATAGGCCAGCGCGAGCGTGTCGGCGTCGTTCCGCTGCAACGCGTCGGCGATATAGGGGGTGGCGTAATTGGCCGGGTTGGTCAGCAGCGCCTTGTCGCGGACATCCCATTGCGGACGGCTGCCGCGCAGGTCGAAATCGATGGTCGACGGATGCGGCGATCCGGTCGTCGTATTCTGGCCGGTCGCGGTGAACAGCGTCAGGACATGGCCGTTGCGGTCGGCGTTGTAATAGCTTTTCAGATACTGGACGTCGAAATGGACCTTGGCGCGGTCGGTCGCCTGCCAGTCGGCGCCCAGCGTGAAATTCTGGCTCTGGCTCCACAGCTGCTGGTCGAAGCGACCCGACTCGAAATTCTGGCCCTGGAGCGACCCCGATGTGGCGTAGCCATCCTTGTTGAAGGTGAAATTGGACCCCGGCAGTGGGCTCGACTGGCTGCCGCCATTGACGGTGTAGAAATAGGCGCCGCGCCGGTTGAACCAGTATTTGGCGAGCTGATACTGGCCGGTGATCAGCAGATTGTCGGCGGCGCGCCACTGGATCGCGGTCGCGACGCCCAGGCGGCGGCGGTCGCCCAGATCGTCATAGACCTGCATGCCCATCGGCGCCTTGGCATTGGCGGGCGCGCCCGCGATCGATCCGGCGGGGATCGGCTGTTGCGGATTGGCGAGGATGCCGTCCTGACGGTAATAGCTGGTCGAATAGACCGCGTTCACCAGGAAGCCGATCTCGCCGATGCCGGTGTCGAACCGGTTGCTGTACAGGCCCGAGGTGGAATAGCCGAACTTGTCCGCGCGGTCATAGTAATTGCCGCGAATGGTGCCGCTGATCGTCTGGCCGGGCTTGTCGAAGGGCAGGCGGGTGCGCAGGTTCACCGCGGCGCCCACACCGCCCTCGATGATGTTGGCGGGGGCGTTCTTGTACACGTCGATGCCCGCCAGCAATTCGGGCGGAATCCCCTCCAGGTCGAAGGCGCGACCGCCCGAGGCGGAATAGATGGCGCGGCCGTCGAGGAAATTCTGCACCTGGGTCAGGCCGCGCACAGTGATGGCGGGCGAGGTGCGGTGATCGAAGTCGGTCGCGCCTTCGCCGTAGCGGCGCTGGATCTGGACGCCGGTGATGCGCTGCAACGCCTCGGTCGTGTTGGCGTCGGGCAGCTTGCCGATATCCTGCGCCTGCACCGAGTCGACGATCTGATTGGCGTTGCGCTTGAGCGCCTGCGCCGACCGAAGGGACTCGCGCACGCCGGTGACGACGATGTCCTGGTCGGAGACGCCCTGCGCGACCTGGGTGGCGTTCAGCGCGCCGGTGGGCTTGGTCGGGTCGCGGCCCGCCTCGACTCGCAGGCCGCCGCCCTGCATCGGTGTCGCGTCGCCGGTCTGCGCCTGTGCGCCACCGCTGAACCCGCTTATGGCCAGAGCCGCCATGGATGCACCGATCAGCCAGCGCGATTGCAAATCTCGCATATATCCTCCCCCAATGTCCGGCCGCTCTTCGCGGCTCGACTGGGAACATGCCATATCGGCAAATGACTGACAAATAGAAGTTGTGGCCTGTTACCTGCTCGGATCAAGAACAGGGAGGCAAATCGCTCATTTTTCAGCGGAAAAATTGTCAAAACGGCTGTGTCTTGCGCATGATGGCGAGCGTCGCGAATGTTCCTGCCGAGCATCCGCGAGTGCCGATGAAGCGGAAATGATTCGTTACAGCGTTTTCATCAGACAAAATAAGGCGGCCGGGTCACCGGGGCGCGACGACGCGATTCGGCGACGCGGTCGACCCGTCGGCCGTTCGCGTTCGGCATGGCGTCCGGCCATGAAAACATGCCGGATGGCGATCCGTGAGTGGGGCGCGGTGCTGGAGATGCCGGACCGCGCCGGGCGGCTTTATCCCTGCCAGCCCGGGCGGAGCGCCACGCGCAGGATGCGGTCGTTCGCCGCCAGGAACAGCGCGCGGCCGCCCTCGCCAAAGGCGCAGTTGGCGATCGGCGCATCCTGTTCGATCAGGCCGAGCGGCTCGGCCTCCGGTGTCATCAGCATCATGCCGCCGGGCACCGAGCAGACCAGCGTGCCGTCCCGCGCGACCTTCATGCCGTCAGGCAGCCCGGCGCCGCCCGCCGCCAGCATCGACCGCGCATCGAGCAGCATGCGCCGCCCGCGCGCCATGCCCCTGGCGTCCAGATCATAGACCATGATCCGGGGCGCGGCTTCGTCCGAAACCGAGACATAGAGGCGGCGCTCGTCTGGCGACAAGGCGATGCCGTTGGGGCGGGTCAGCTCACCGTCGATCAGGTCGATCCGGCCATCGGGGTGGCGGCGATAGACGCCGTTGACCGTCTGTTCCTTCAGCGGCGAGGTGTCGCCGTCTTTCAGGCCATAGGGCGGATCGGTGAACCAGATCGTCCCGTCGCGCGCGACATGCAGATCGTTGGGGCTGTTGAAGCGCTTGCCCGCATGGCGATCGGCCAGCACGGTGCGGCGACCGGTGGTCAGGTCGACCCGGTCGATCGAGCGCCCGCCGCTATTGGCGATCAGCAGCGCGCCGTCCCTGTCCAGCGCCAGCCCGTTGGCGCCGGGCTCGCGGACCAGCGCCGGATCGGTGCCCGGTGCGCCCGAAGGATCGAGCACGACCGACACCGCGCGGCCGCGCTGCCACCGGCGGACGATATTGGCGGGCGGATCGGAGAAGAGGAGATAGCCGCCACGCGGCACCCATAAGGGCCCCTCGGCCCAGCGTATGCCGGTCGCGATCACCTCCGGCTCGGTCCCTGGCGCGATCATCCGGTCGAGCCGCAGCGACAGGCGGCGGAGGCGCGGGGGCGTTTCCGCACCGGCGGGCGCGGCGAGCATGGCGAGGCCGGCGGCAAGCACGGAACGGCGGGAGAGTGTCATGATGTCGGCAGCTTGCGGGAAAAGCGGTCGCCCGGCAAGCGGGCGGACCGGGGCTTCATCGCCGGGCCTTGCCGCGCGTGACCGTCACCCGCATCGTCACGCTCCGCTGCGACGGCCCGACCTCCTCGTCACGGGTCATGTCGAGGACGGGGCGACCATCGGCGGCCCAATGGACCCGGCGCACGCGCGTGTCGCGACCATTGCCGCCCACCCCGTCGCCCCAGCTGTGATAGACGTAGAGCGGATTGCCGTCCTCGTCGGTGGTGAACGCACCGTGACCGACGCCTTGTTCGTACCGGCGATAGTCGATGACGCCCTTGGGCATCGGCTCGCTATGCTGGAGCGGCGCGTTCCATTTGTGCCAGTTGTCGATCCGCGTCGGGTCCTCGCCGTCGCGCAGCCAGGCGCCGCCGACGACATAGGTTGGGCTGACCCCCGAGCTGGAATAGATCAGATGGGTGCGTCCGCCATGATGGAGGGCAAAGGCCCCTTCGGACAGATTTTCCTCGAAGGACCGCGTCGGCGCGACGATCGGGCGCGGGGTGGAGGTGAGGCGGGTGGGATGCGCCGGATCGACCCGTGCGATCCAGGTCAGCGGATCGCCCAGCGGGCCCTGGCCCGGCAGGTAGCGCTGCGACCAGGTGTAATAGGCTTTCCCGCCGATCATGGCATAGGACATGTCGAGGCTGATGTTGCGGGCGAATTCGACGCGGCCCAGCGGTGATCCGTCCGCCTTCCGAATGGCGGCGGGGCGCGACCAGTCGGCCGGGTCGGCGGGATCGCCGCCGGGCCGCAGCTGCATGATATGCGACGCCACCCGGTCCCAGGCGCCGTCCTTGTTCGACTGATCGTCGCTGGGGTTGAAGCAGGGCGCGAACAGGATGGACAGCCGCCCGCCAATCTCGTGCAGCTCGGGCGCCCAATAGCATCCGGCGATCACGCGTCCCTCGGCGGTACGGTCGCGCCGGGTCAGGCGGTTGAGCAGGTCGACCTCGCGCCCCCGCCCGCCATGGTCGTCGGCCAGCGCCGCGATGCTGTCCGCGACCCGGATCGGCAGATGGGCCGATCCGACATTGTCGTTGTTCGTATCGTCGGTCGCGATGAACAGATAGCGGACCCGGCCGCCCCGTGCGTAGCGATAGATGACCGGATCGGCGCGATTATAGGCGAAGATGGCCGGATAGACGGGCTGGCGGACGGTCCCCCGCACGACATAATGCCCCGGCCCACCGCGGGCGATCCGCGCCAGATCGGCGGTGTCCCAGTCGACGCCCCGTGTCGCGGACGATCCGTCCGAATAGGTGAGCCGCGCCCGCGTCTTCGCCAGCTGGGGAATTTGCGCGATCGTGATGCGGCGCGGGTCGACCATGGCTCGCAGGTTGACGATCCGGCCATAGCGATCGGCCAGCGCGGCGGCGGTCCGGCTGTCGAGCGGCAGGGCGGCGTCGTCCTCCACCATTCCGGCGACTTTGCCCGCCTGCACCGCGCCGACATTGGCCGCCGCGACGATGCGCATCCGGCGTCCGTCATGATCGGGGAAGAAGGGCGTCGCCACCCGCTCGGTCCGTGCCAGATCGGCGACGCTGGCCCAATGCGGCTTGCCCGCATCGTCACGCCAGGCGACCAGATAGCGCCGCGCGGCACTGTCCCAGATCGCGCGCGGCGCGACGACGCCGCCGGTCGTGCCAAGGTCGATCAGCCCCAGTTCGGTGAAGTCGGCGGGACTGGCGGGATCGCTCTTGAACACCAGCGCGCTCGACCGCTGCGACGTGTCGGGCTTTCCCGCCAGATCGACCCGCGTCGCGATGACGCCCAGGCTGCCATCGGCGAAATGGAACAGCGAAGGGGTGACGATCCCGCGATGCTCGACCCGGTCGACCCCGACATATTCGCCGATGGGAAAGAGGATGCCGTAATTCCCATTGAGCGGGGTTGCGGCGCCATCGCCGGTGGCAAGCGCCAGATGGACCGAGCGGGCGATGATCGGCTGGTTCGCGTCATGCGCATCGGTCGGGCTGCGACCATAGGCCGACAGGCGCGGCGCGGATCCGGGCAGGAGGGTGACGGTGAAGCGCTTCTCCTGGGTCCCGGCCCCGGCCATGACGCGACGCCCGGTCAGCGTGACGCGAACCTGCCGGTCGCCGCGAAGGACCAGGCGATCGCCGTCCAGAACCGGTCGGTCGGCGGACCAGCGTATCGCTCCCTCGGGCGAGACGGGCAGGCGGCTGCCCGATGCCATGACCGGCGGCACGATCCAGGGGGCCGCTTGCGGCGCGACCGGCTGGGTGGAGCCGGGGGCGACCATGACGATCAGCGGCCAGGCGGCGGCGCGAAGCAACCCGCTCATCGTGCCGCACCGCTGGTCGGCGCGGCGGGGCTCCAGCGGGCGACCAGCGCGTCCCGTTCCCTGGCGGTGATCGACAGGACCGAGCCGTGACGCGGCGAGGCGGGCAGGCGGAAATCCTTGGGATAGGTCCATCGGATGGGGCCGCGCAGCGACCGGGTGGCGAGCGGGATGTAACCGACGCCGCCATAATTATCGACCCAGAGGAAATATCGGAACCCGCTGGTGTCGCCCGGATTGGCGACGAAGGCGCTCGGCCCCTCGACCTCGGGCGTCCCCGCCTTGCGGCCGATGCAGCGGTCGATGGTGCGCCACGCACCCGAATGGCCGGTGGCGCGCAGCGTGCGGGAACGCTGGCCCATAATGTCCGACGAAGGACAGCCCGACACCTCCGACACCTTGGTGAAGCGGTAATAGTCCGCGCCGTCCTTCAGCACGGTGGAATCGATCATGCCCTTGTCCTTCACCAGAAAGGGCAGGTCGGCGGCCTTGAACCAGGGGCGGGGCGGGGTGAAGTGGCGGAAGTCGCGGGTGGTGGAGATCAGGATCTGCGGCCCGTTGCCGTCACTGGTCCGGTGGCTGGCATCGGTGAACAGGGTCGATGTCCAATAGACGACATAGGCCTGGATCGTCGGGTCGTAGGTCGCCTCGGGCGCCCAGGTCATGCCCGCTTGGGGAAGGTTGACCTTCACATGACGCTGCTCGCTCCAGTGGACGAGGTCGGTCGATTCCCAGATTTCCAGATAATGGCTGCCCTTGTTGGTCGCGCCGCCCCAGCCGCTGCGCCCCACCGACAGGTCGGTCGCCAGCAGGAAGAAGCGGTCGCCCTCCGCCGATCGCAGGATGAACGGATCGCGCAGGCCCATCGTGCCCTTGCTCGACTCCAGGACCGGCCGTGCGCCGTTCAGTTCCCGCCATCGCAGCGCGTTGTTGCCGTCCGAAACCGCGAAGCGCAGCTTCTCGCCCTCCACCGTGTCGGAATGGAAATAGACGAACATATAGGCGCTCATGTCGGCGGGACGCGGCGCGGCGGCGGCCAGGACCGTCAGGTCGAGCGGGACCATCACCGGCGCGGCCCCCGGCGCGGTCACGGTCGCGGTCAGCCGAACCCGGCGGTCGGTCCGGCCGCGATGGACCACGCCCTTGCGGACCCGATCGTCGCCCCGGCCCCGGTCGCGGTCCGACAGGATCGCCGGGTCCGACGAGCGCCAGCCTATCGTGACGAGACGGGCCTGCGGGTCGTCGGATGTGGCGGCAAGATCGGCGGCGGTATCGGGCAGGGTGATGCTGCCCCGGATCGGCGCGGTCAGCGCGGGATCGCGACGGATCGCATCGGCCACCCTGTGCGCCAGCGCCGCCGCGTCATCGGCGGGCGCTGGCGCCGGAAGCTTCGGTGCGGCGGGCATCGCCCATGTCGGAGTGATGGCGACGCTGGCCAACGCCAGCAAAAGCCCTTGTCCGCGCCCCAATCCCGGAATCCTGCCCGACATTCCCGCCCCCGATGCTGTGATTGTGGGGCAAGATCGATCATTATGTCCTACAAGTAAAGCGGCAAGATCGCCCTATTCGCCGGGTATGGCCAAGGCGAACGTCGTCGTCGCCACCGGCAACAGCGTCAGGTCGCCGCCATGCGCGCGGGCGATGCGTCGGGCCAGGGTCAGGCCGATGCCCGACCCGTCGGGCTTGGTGGTGTGGAAGGGGCGGAAGATCCGCGCGCGCTCCGGCCCCGCTACGCCGCCGCCGCTGTCGGTAATCGCGAAGCGCAGGCCAGGCCCGTCCATCGCGGCGGTCAGCGTCACCTGCGGCGCGACTGCTCCACCCAGCGCCGCCTCGGCCGCGTTTTGCAGCAGCGCCCAGAGCGCCTGCGTCATCTGGTCGCGGTCGCACCGCCCGATCAGTCCGTCCGGCACCGCCATGGAGAGTGCGACCCCGCTTCCGAAGCGCTGCTCAAACAACCGCGCCAGATCGACGGCCAGTTCGGTGACCTTGAACGGGTTGCGGACCGGATCGGGCAGCCGGGCCAGCGTGCGATAGGCGCGGGTGAACCGCTCCAGCCCCTCGATCCGCCTGGCGAGGGTGGCAAGGATGCCATGCAGTCGCGCATCCTGCCGCTCCGCCGCTATCACCGCGCTGTCGGCCAGCGACACGATCGGCGACAGGCCGTTCAGCAGCTCGTGCCCCAATATGTCGATCATCTCGCTATCGGCATGCGCCTCGGCGGCGCGGCGTTCCGCCTCGACATCGATCAGCATGGCCAGCGCGCGCTCGGGCCCGGCCTCGACGCGTTCGATCCGCCAGCTTCGCCCCTCATGCCGCAACCGGCTTTCCTGCGGCTCGAACAGCGCGGGCGGTGGCGACGACAGGCGGTCGTCGGTCGCGAACAGCGTCCGGCCGGCACGGTTGAGCGCCCGTGCCGATCGCCCCTCGATCCGCAGCAGTGGCAAGGGGATCTGGTCGAACAGCGCATGAAGCGGCGGCCCGCGCGGCGCCATGTCGGCGGGCGCGGGGGCAGGGGGCAGGATAGGCGTCCGCGCGGCGGCCCAGCCGATCGCCCCGATCAGCCAGCCGGTGCCCAGGCCCAGCCCCAGCACCGACCCCAGCATGCCGTTCTGCCACGTCACCACCATCAGCCCACCGAACAGCGTCAGCATCAGTCCCGACAGGAGGATGGCGACGACCCGCCGGGTGGGCGCATCAAAGCCCATGGCGCGCCATGCGACGATATAGCGCGCCCCGGCTGAGCCCCAGGGCCTGGGCGGCATGGGTGACGTTGTGATGATGCTCGATCAGCGCCGCCTCGATCATGCCCCGCTCTGTTTCGTCCAGGTCGAAGCTGGAGCGTGGGGTGGCGGCGGCGGCGACCGGCGCGGCGGCAGGGGCGAGCAGCGCCGCCTCGATCACGCCACCATCCCCCAGCAGCAGCGCCCGCTCGATCGCGGCGGACAGGCCGCGCGCTTCGTCGGGCCATGGCGCGGAGATCAGCAGCGCCTCCGCCGCCGGGGTGAAGCGTGGGGCCGGGCGACCATGGCGCTCGGCGGCGATCCGGGCGAAATGGCGCGCGAGCAGGGGAATGTCCGCCTGCCGCCGGGCGAGCGAGGGGGTGGCGATCTCCACCGTCGCGATCCGCCGCGCCAGCGCCGGGGTGATCCCGCCCGGATCGTCGGCGATTGCGATGAAGCGCGCCGCCATCGGCAGCCGATCGAGCAGCCGCGCCTGCGCGACCTCGTCCAGCCGGTCGGGATGGCGCAACAGCCAGGTCCCGGCCTCTTCACCGGCCAGCCGGTCCCACGCCGTCATATCGCGCAGGTCCAGCCGCGCCATCGGCTGGTCCGCATCCGCAGAGGCGGCATGGACCGCCTGGGCGATCAGCGTCCGCCCCGCGCCCGACGGGCCGGTGACGACGATCCCCGCCCGGGTCGGCCCGACGCGGCGGATCAACGCGCGCACCTGCTCGATCGCGGGACTGTCGCCCAACAGCCGGGCGGGCTCGCCGCCGGGGACCTCGCCGCCATAGACATGGGGACGATCGGAGCGGGGGGCGGGGCGGGCGGCGGCGACCTCGATCTTGGCGATCAGCTCGGCATTGCGCCACGGCTTCATGACGAAATCGCGCGCGCCCGCCTGCATCGCGGCGACGGCCAGGCGTATGCCGCTATGCGCGGTGATGACGATGATGCAGGCCGCCGGATCGTCGGCGAGCAGCCGCGCGAGCATGGCCAACCCCTCCGCGCCATCGGTGCGTCCGGCGGCATAGTTGAGGTCGAGCAGGATCGCGTCGTATCGCCGCGCCGCCAGACGGGAAAAGCCCTCTTCCGGCCCCGATGCGATATCCAGCCGGTGTCCGGCCAGTTCGATCGCGATGCCCAGCGATTCGGCGATGCGCGGATTGTCGTCGATGACCAGGATCGACAGCGCGCTTGACGACGCCCCGCACCGTCCATTTTCGGACATGCTGTCCGGACGCGAACGGTCGGATTCGGCGGTCGGCGGGGAAAGTGGCGGTTTCATAGGGCTTTAGGTTTTTCGGCCGTCCTGGGTGACATTCGTCCCATGATGACCGAACAGATGACAGGCGCAATCACTTCCGCCAGCGGGGATGGCGGAGGCGTTTCGGGGACCCCGCCGGGGGCCGCGATGGACCGGCGGATCGCGCGAAAGCCCGTCCCCTGGTGGCGTCGCCGTGCGGTCGTGATCGCCATGCTGGTGATGATCGGCGCGGGTCTGGTCTGGCACTTCCTGCCCGCCGCCGGATCGACCGACATCGCCGCCGCCAATGTCGACACGGGCGAGGTCACGCGCGCTGCGTTCGACGATTACCTGCCGGTCCGCGCCACGGTGACGCCGCGCGTCACCACGCTGGTCGGCGTGCTGGCGGGCGGACAGGTCGAGAAGCTGCTGGCGCAGGACGGCGACATGGTTCGCGAGGGACAGCCGCTCGCCACCCTCGCCAATCCGCAGCTCAAGCTCGACGTGCTGACCCGCGAGGCGCAGATCGCCAGCCAGCTGGGCGGCGTGGCGAGCGAGGGGCTGGGGATCGAGCGCAACAAGCTCGACCGGGCGGGGCAGGTGGCGCAGGCCGAATATGACCTCATCAAGGCGCGGCGCGACCTGGGTATCCGGCGTCAGCTTCACGATCAGGGCTTTCTGTCGGATGCGGGCGTCCGCAGCTTTGAGGAGGAGGCCGCCTATCAGGAAAAGCGCCTCGCCCAGCTCAAGTCCGGCCGCGCGACCGAGGCGCGGATCACCGCGACCCAATCCGCGCGGCTGTCCGACACGCAGACGCGGCTGTCGGGCAATCTGGCGGCGGTGCGCGCCGGGCTGGAGGCGCTGACCATCCGCGCGCCGACGGGCGGGCGGCTGACCAATTTCACGATCCAGCCGGGTCAGACGCTCAAGCCCGGCGATCCGGCGGGCCAAGTCGACAGCGAGGGGTCGTGGAAGCTCGTCGCACAGGTCGACGAATATTATCTGGGCCGTGTCGCGGTGGGGCAGAAGGCGACGACCTCGGACGGCGTCGGGCTGACCGTGTCGAAGGTGCTGCCAGCCGTGAAGGACGGGCGGTTCCAGGTCGAGTTGACCTTCGACCGCCCGCCCGCCGGGCTCAATCGCGGGCAGACGATCGACATCCGCATCACGCTGGGCGCCGCGAGCCGCGCGCTGGTCGCCCCGGTCGGCGGCTGGCTGGAGGCGGGCGGGAGCTCGGCCTTCGTCCTCGATCCCGACGGCGCGCATGCCCGCCGCCGCACCGTGCGCATCGGCCGCCGCAATCCCGAACAGGTGGAGATCCTGTCCGGCCTCAACCCCGGCGAGCGCATCGTCACCAGCAACACATCGTCCGTGAAGGGCGACATACTGAACATCCGATAAGGGGGACCGACAGATGATCCGACTGGAAGGCATTCAGCGCCGCTATGTCTCCGACGAGGTGGAGACGACCGCGCTGCACGATATCGACCTGCATGTGGCGGCGGGCGAGTTCCTGGCCATCATGGGCCCCTCGGGCTGCGGCAAGTCGACCTTGCTCAACACGCTGGGCACGGTCGACCGGCCGACGGGCGGGCGATACCTGTTCGGCGACCGCGATCTGGCGGCGGTGGACGAAAAGGAACTGGCGAAGTTCCGTGCCGAGACGCTGGGCTTCGTCTTCCAGAGCTTCAACCTGATCGACGAACTGACCATCGAGGAGAATGTCGCGCTCGGCCTCGCCTATCGCAGCGATGCGGGGGATCGTCGCGGCCGGGTGGCGGCGGCGATGGACAAGGTCGGCATCGCCCACCGCGCGCGCCACTTCCCCCACCAGCTGTCGGGCGGCCAGCAGCAGCGCGCCGCCATCGCCCGCGCCATCGTGGGTGACCCCAAGCTGATCCTGGCGGACGAGCCGACCGGCAATCTCGACACCGCCAATGGCGAGCAGGTGATGAACATCCTGACCGGCCTGAACGATGCGGGCGCGACCATCGTGATGGTCACCCACTCGCCCAGCCATGCCGACCTCGCCAAGCGCCGCATCGACATGCTCGACGGCCGCATCGTCGCCAGCGCCATGCGCGCGATCTGAAAGGATTTGTGATGAAGACCATGATCCCCGCCATCGCCCTGCTGTCGCTCGCCGCCGTTGGCGTCTCCGCGCAGGACAATGCCCAGACCTCGCGCAGCTTCGATGTGCGCGGGTTCGATCGGATCGACCTTGGCGGCTGCGACGTCGCAACCGTCACGTTGGGGGCCGCCTATGCGGTGACGGTACAGGGCCGGGCGGCGAATATCGACAATGTTCGTGTCGAAACGATCGGGTCGACGCTGCGGATCGGCCGCCGCAACAACAGCTGCAACGGCCATGATCGCCGTGTCGCGATCGCCATCACCATGCCGTCGCTGGCCGCCGTCAGCCTCAGCGGTGCGACCGAGCTGACCCTGCCAGCGCTCGACGCCCGCCTGTTCGAGGCGCGCGCCAGCGGAGCGAGCGTGCTGCGCATCGCCGCCTGGCGCGGCGGATCGGCCAGGTTCGACCTCTCCGGGGCCAGCGACGCGACCGTCCGCGCGGTTCATGGCGACGCACTGACCCTGGACCTGTCGGGGGCCAGCGAGTTCCAGGCCGAGGGCGATGTCGGCCGTCTGACGATCGGCGGCAGCGGGGCGAGCAGTGCCCACACCCGCACGCTTTCCGCGCCCGACATGGCGCTCTCCGCCAGCGGCACCGCGAGCATCCAGGTCGGCGACGCCGAGCAGGCCCGGATCGATGCCAGCGGCATGGCTAAGGTCACCGTCGCGGGCCAACCGCGCTGCACGGTGGGCAAGAGCGGGCTCGCCCGCGTCACCTGCGGCTGAATGCCGGGATTATCGGGGGGCTGTCATCATGAACCGCTACGCGCTTCTCTCGCTCTATCGCTCGCTTGTGCGCCACAAGCTCTATGCCGCGCTCAACATCGGGGGGCTGGCGGTGGGCATCGCCGTGTTCCTGGTGCTGGGCCTCTATGTCCGGTTCGAGACGGGGTATGAGAAATGGCTGCCTGGTCATGACAAGCTGTATCTTGTCGAGGAATACTGGGACATGCCGGGCAGTTCCGCCAACGGTTATTCGACCGGTACGATGGGCGGCCTGATTGACCAGCTTCGTGAGGATTTTCCCGGTACCATTGGCACCCGTATTCAGGAGATGGATGCCAACGTCGTGCGCGGTGGGGCTGCCACCGGCGAGCCATTTGGTTACGCGGACCCCAATTTCCTCGACATCGTGCGTCTGCCAATGGTCACGGGGGACGCGGCCCATGCGTTGCAAGCACCGGACAGCATCCTGATTAACGAAAGTATCGCCAAACGATATTTTCCGGGCGGAAACCCCGTCGGGCAGACGATGACGCTCACGGCATTGGGCAAGACCTCCAATTATCGCGTGGCAGGTATCTTCCGCGACCTGCCGCCCAATACCGAACTGCGCTTTTCCATTCTGGCAAGGACACCAAGTCCCCATCCTGACAAGATGTGGTTTCATTGGGGAAGCGAGCGGGTCTGGACGATCCTGCGCCTCGATACCGCGCAGGATGCCGCGTGGCTGCAGAGTAAAATGCGCGCCTTTGTGGATCGTCGTGCGACAGAGCAGGGACCCGCCGCCAGAATGCTGAGCCTGCCAATTGTGCCGCTGACCAATATCCATTTGCAGACTGCGCCTGCCCGCAAGTTGACGGTTGCGACACTCGGTATCGTCGGTGTGCTGACCATGCTGATCGCGATCGTGAATTATGTGAACCTCGCCACCGCCCGCGCCGGCCTCCGTGCACGGGAAGTCGCGATGCGTAAGGTTCTGGGTGCAGACCGCCTGGCACTGATCCGGCAGTTCCTGGGGGAAGCGATACTGGTCGCGCTACTGGCGGCGTTGGGAGGCCTGATCCTGGCTGAACTGGGCCTTCCCCTCATCAATGCGGCGGGCGGATTGAAGCTGGCGATCGACTATAGGCAGATCGTTCCGGCACTGGTTGTGTTCGCTGTGATCGTGGGGGCTGCGGCTGGGCTGTATCCGGCAGTCCTGCTGTCCGGCTTCCCGGCGGCGGCTGTACTGGCCTCGGCCCGTTCGCCCGGTGGCGGACGGACAGGGACGCGCGTTCGCGAGACGCTAGTGGTGTTTCAGTTCGCACTTGCCATCGCCTTCATGATCGGAACGGCGGTGCTCGTTGCCCAGACCCAACATGTTCGTAAGACCGATGTCGGTTTCCGTCGTGACGGTTTGGTGATCGTCAGTTCGACCAGCGACTCCGCCGTGGACAAGGCGCAGAGGACGGCCTTTCTGGCAAGGGCTGCCGCACTGCCTGGTATAGTATCGGTCACGACTTCGGATGCCACGCCGGGATCGAGCAGTTTCAACAATGACAGCTATGCCTTGCCCGGCAAGCCAGAACCCGGGCCTAGTCTGCAGGCAATCATCGCCGGACCGAATTTTTTCCCGACCTTTGGGCTGCGGGTGATCGCGGGACGGCTTCCCGACGATGCGCATCGTGCCGACGATACCCGTAATTTCGACAATGTCGGCGGGACGCCGGTGATCAATGTCGTCGTCAACCGCCGGGGCGTTCAGGACCTCGGCTTCGAAAGCCCGGAAGCGGCGCTGGGCAAGACGGTGGGTAGGTCGAACCCGCGCACGATCATCGGCGTTGTCGAGAATGCCCGGTTCTTTTCGCCGCGCGATCCCGTCAATGCGACAATGTATTATTATCGGTCGAGCTATTCGACGAGTCCTCGTACGACCTTGCGAGTCAACGGCGATCCACGCGCGACGATCGCTATGCTGCGCACGTTATGGCGGCAGATCGCACCCCAGGTGCCGTTTGACGCGCGCACTGCCAGCCAGAGTATGGAAGACTATTATACCGCCGACGACCGGGCGACCCGTCTGTTCGGCATCGGTGCGGGCCTCGCCGTCCTGATCGGCTGCGTCGGCCTCTGGGGCCTCGCCTCGTTCAACACCCAGCGGCGGGTGAAGGAGATCGGGATCCGCAAGACGCTTGGCGCATCGTCGGCTGCCATCGTGAAGCTGCTGGTCGGGCAGTTCCTGCGGCCCGTCATCCTGGCCAATCTCCTCGCTTGGCCGCTCGCCTATGTCGCGATGCGGACATGGCTGGCGGGGTTCGAGGATCGCATCAGCCTATCGCCGCTCTATTTCCTCGCCGCCACCGCCCTGGCGCTGACCATCGCGGTGCTGACCGTGCTGGGCCAGTCGCTGCGGGCCAGCCGGGCGGCGCCGGCCTGGGCGCTCCGTCATGACTAAGCGATGGCTTCTGACGGGGGCTGCGCTGGCCCTGGCCGTGCCCGCGTCGGGCGAAACCCTGCGCGATGCCATTGCCGCGGCATGGGACGGCAATCCCCAACTCGCCGCCGCGCGCGCCCGGCAGGAGGCGCTGGCCGAGACGCCCAACCAGGCGCGCGCGGCCGGGCGGCTGACGGCGGCGGCGACGGGCGGCGCGGGTTACGACCGGCTGGGCTATGACGATACGGGCAGGCGTTCGGGCGCGTCGAGCGGGACCGGCGCGGTGACGGCGACCCTGCCGATCTGGACCGGCGGGCGGGTGCGCGCGGCGGTGCGTGCGGCGGACGGCGATGTCGCGGCGGGGGGCGAGGCGCTGCGCGATGTCGAGGCCGATGTGCTCGAACGCGTCGTCGGTGCCTATGCCGACCTGCTCTATACGCAACAGGCGGTGGAGATCGCGCGGGTCGGGATCGAGCGGCTCGACCGGCAGGTGGCGGAGGCCCGCTCGCGCTATGGCCTGGGGCAGGCGACGCGCACCGACATCGCCCAGTTGGAGGCGCAGCGGGCCAGCGTCGTCTCCAACCTCGTCGATGCCGAGGGGGCGGCGGCGACGGCGGCGGCGAGTTATCGCGCAGTCGTGGGGCGCGACGCGGGGGCGCTCGACGCGACGATCGCGCCGCCCACGGCCTTGCCCCGCACCCTGGCCGATGCGCGCGGCGCGGCGGAGGCGGCCAATCCGCTGCTGCTGGCACAACGACAGCGGGTGGAGGCGGCGTCGGCGCGGGTCGATCAGGCCCGCGCCGAACGCGCGCCCGCGCTCGACCTGACCGGAAATTACGGGCGCGGGGTGCAGGTGACCGGAGGCCGCTGGACCGGCTTCGACAGCGCCGCGAGCGCGGGGCTGGGCCTGCGGGTGCCGCTGCTGACCGGGGGGCTGGTCGCCTCGCATGTCCGGCAAGCGGAGGCGGTGCGGCGGGCGGAGCGTTTCGATGTCGAGACGGCGGCGCGCGACGCGGTCCGGAGCGCGGATACCGCCTGGGCTTCGCTGATCGCGGCCGAGGGACGGCTGAAGGCCAGTGTCGAGGGGCTGTCTGCCGCCGACCTCGCGCTGAAGGGTGTGCGTGCCGAATATGGATTCGGGCTCCGTTCGACCATCGACATTCTGGTCGCCGACCAGAGCTATCGCTCGGCGCAGCTGGCGGTGGCGCGGGCAAAGGTCGATGTGCTGACGGCGCAGGCCGCGCTGCTGCGCGCGACCGGGCGGATGGGGCGGGGCGCGTTCGACTGAGCGCGGACCCGCCTCAACTGGCTTCGCGGTCGCCTTCGCTGGGGCCCGATACCGCCATCGACAGGGTGCGGCGGAGCAGCGAGGGTGAGCAGGGCTTGCCGCACACCGCCGAGCCCGGATAGCGATTTTGGAGAGCCTGCTCATCGGCATGACCCGAATGGAAGATCAACGGCACGCCCGCCTCGCGCAGCCGTTCCGCCGCCGGAAAGACCTCTCCGTCGCGCAGCCGAACGTCCAGGATCGCGCAGGCCAGGTCGGGACGATCGCCGTCGAGATGCGCCAGCACCTCTTCGACGCTGACATAAGGGCCGTCGACCTCGTAGCCGCCGTCTTCGATGATATTCTGGATGTCCAGGGCCACGAAAAATTCGTCTTCGACCAGCAAAATCGTTTTAGTCATGCGCGAGGACCGTTTCGGGTAGAGCCAAGTTAAGAATGAAACGCCCATCGGCGTAATTCCGCTCCAGCCGCGCACCCAATTGTCGTGAGGAAGTCTGGACGAGAAGTGTCCCGAAACCGTGCGCCGCGTCGCTGTCGGTCGGCGAACCGCCGGTTTCGACCCATTCGATGGACAGCGTGCCCCCGGCCAGCGTCCAATGGATGGACAATTCGCCCAGTCGGTGCGCCAGCGCGCCATATTTGACCGAGTTGGTCGCCCATTCGTGCAGGATCAGCGCCAGCGGCGACAGGCAACGGCGGTCGACCAGCAGGCGCGGGCCGTCGATGGCGATCTTCGACTGGCCGCTATAGGGCGCGATCGTCGCCTCCACCAAGGCGCGCAGCTCGATCGCCTGCTGCTCGCCCGCGGGCGAGGCCAGCGAATGCGCGCGGCCCAGCGTCGCGATGCGCTCGCGGACATCGTCGGCCAGCTCGGTGACATCCCCATGCGAACGCGCCGCCGCCGACACGATCCCCGAGATGATCGCGAACAGGTTCTTCACCCGGTGGTTCATCTCGCGCAGCATCAGCTCGCGCGTCTCGGCGATGGCATATTCGGCGGTGACGTCGATCGACACGCCGACCATGCGGTGCGGCGGACTGGTGGTGACGCGGCGGCCGAAGCCCTTGATCCAGCGCTGGGTGCCGTCGATGTCGAGGCGGAAGGTCATCTCGAAATCGCCGTTCCCGGCCATCGCCTCGGCCATGCCCAGTTCGACCCCGGCGCGATCCTCGGCTACGATCCGCTCCAGCCAGCGGCCCATTCGGGCCCCGTCATCCTCCGCGCCCAGGCCGAACAGCGCACGGCCGGTGTCGTCCAGAAAGGTCTCGCCGGTGTCGCCGCGATATTCCCAGACGCCGATGCCGCCCGCCTTGATCGCCAGGTCCAGCCGCTCGCGCTCGGCGGCCAGCGCGCGTTCCATGCCGAGCGCCTCGGTGATGTCGGTCAGGACCAGCGTCGCCCCCTCGATCCCGTCCGACTGGGTGCGATAGGGCAGGATGCGCAGCGACAGCGTCCGCGCGCCGTCGCGGGTCGTGACCCGCTGCTGCGACGGCAATCCGCCCGCCGCGACCGATGCCGCGCCGTCGAGATAGTCGGTGTTGCTCAGCCGGGTCGACACATCGGCCAGCAGGCGCCCCCGGTCGCTAGGTTGCAGCGGGAAGATCGCGCGTGCCGCCTCGGTATAGCTGCGCACGCGCAGGTGCCGGTCGAGCACCACCACCGCCAGGTCGGTCGATTCGAAGAAATTGCGCAGGTCGGAATTGGCGATGGTCAGCTGGTCGACCTTGGTCTTCAGCTCGTCATTGACGGTCGACAATTCCTCGTTGGTCGATTGAAGCTCCTCGTTCATCGACATCATTTCTTCGTTGGAGCTTTTCAGCTCCTCGTTCGCCGTCTCCAGTTCCTCGACCGTCGAGCGCAGGCGGTGGCGGGTCAGGCGGAGCTCGTCCTCCAGCGCCTCGATATGATCGTCGCCTGGTTCCAGATCGGCCAGGTCGCTCGCCTCGACCGGGCTGAACGGCTCGGTATCGCGGAACAGGAACAGCAGCGATCCGTCGGTCAGCGGATCGCAGATCACCTCGACCTTCTGGACGCCATATTCGGTCGTCACCGCGACGTCGCGCGCGGCGATCCGCTTGCGGGCGTCGCGCGCCTGGCGGAGCATCGGGCCGATCACTTCGCGCAGGCCGGTCCGCGCCAGCGTCACCGCGCTCGATCCGCCCGCGCGGGTGACGGGGAAGTTGAAATAGCGGCTGAGCTTGCCGAACGCGGCCAGGATGCCGCCGTCCTGATCGACCACCATGCTGGGCGGGGCATAGCGATCGACGATGCGGCGGGCCGCCAGGCTTTCCTCGCCCATCGGTGCGCCATGGTCCCGCTCGCCGCGCTCGCCGCGCCGCCGGATGCTGCGGCTCGTCCCGCCGGGCAGGTCGATCGGATAGGAGGGGGAGCCCGGCGAACGCTCGAACAGGCGGGCATGGCCGTCGATCGCGGGGAAGAGATGGTCGAACCGCCCGACGCTTTCCGACGGACCCAGGAACAGATAGCCGCCCGGCCGCAGCGCATAATGCAGCAGCGGCAACACCGATTGCTGCAACCGATCGTCGAAATAGATCAGCAGGTTGCGGCACGACACCAGGTCGATCCGCGAAAAGGGCGGGTCCTTGACCAGGCTGTGGTTGGAGAAGCGGATCATGTCGCGGATCTGCGCGCTGATCGTGAACCGCTCGGCATGCGGCATGGTGTAGCGTTCGCGCAGCGCCGCCGGAATGTCGGCCAGCGCGGCGGCGGGATAGCTGCCCTCGCGCGCGATCTGGAGCATCTGCTCGTCAATGTCGGTCGCGAAGATCTGCACCGCCAGCGGCTGTCCGCTTTCGCGCGCGGCCTCGGCGAAGAGCATCGCGATGCTATAGGCTTCCTCGCCGCTGGAGCAGCCGGGAATCCAGATGCGGATATCCTCGTCCGGGTCGCGCGCGCGGGTCAGCGGCAGGACCGCCTTGGCCTTCAGCGTGTCGAACAGCTCGGCATCGCGGAAGAAGCGGGTGACGTTGATCAGCAGGTCGCGGAACAGCGCCTCGCACTCGTCGGCATCCTTCTTGACCCGCGCCAGATAGGCCGAGCCCGTCGCGATGCCCAGAACGTGCATCCGCCGCTCGACCCGACGGACCAGCGTGGTCCGCTTATACCCCGAAAAGTCATGGCCGATGGCGTTGCGCAGGACGCGGCACAGATCGTCGATATGATCGGCGACGACCTCGGCCTCTTCCTCCTTGGGGTCGCCCGAACGGCGCGCGAAAAAGGCGTGGAGACAATCCAGTATCTCGCCCGCGGGCTTCACGAAATCGACCAGGCCGGTGCCGACCGCCGAAAGCGGCATGCCGTCATAGCGGGCGCTTTCGGGTTTCTGGACGACGCTGACCCCGCCATTTTCCTTGATCGCGCGCAGCCCGGTCGTGCCGTCCGCGCCGGTGCCCGACAGGATGACGCAGGCGGCATTGGCCTGCTGGTCGCTGGCCAGCGACAGGAAGAAATCGTCGATGGGGCGGCGCAGCCCGCGCGGCTGGATGAAGTCGGTCAGCTCCAGCACGCCGCCGCGTATCGCCAGTCCCCGGCCGGGCGGAATGATATAGACGTGATCGGGCTCGATCCGCTCCAACCCCTCGCACTGACGCACCGCCAGATTGGTGTGCCGGTCGAGCAGTTGCGCCAGCATGCTCTCGTGATTGGGGTCGAGATGCTGGACGACGACAAAGGCCATGCCGGTCGGCGCGCGCGCCGGGGTCAGCATCTCGCGAAGCGCCTCCAGCCCGCCCGCCGAGGCGCCGATGCCGACCACCGGCACGCTCAGGCAGTCATGGTTCGGCATGTCGTGATCCCCGGCCGCGGGCTGCCCCGCATTCACGGAAAGGGCGCTCGGTCGAGGTCCGAAAGCGTCAGCTTGGCCTGGGCGATGGTCGCTGCGGTATTGGCGATCGCGGTCAGCGATCCCTCCAGGACCATGCCGCTTTCCGCCAGGATCGGGGTCAGTCGTCCCAGCGTGCGCCCCAGTTCGGCGTCATAGGCGGACAGCCGGTCGGGATGCGAACGGCTGATGTCGAATTGCGAGGCGAAGATATAGGGCATGTCGCCGCCCAGTTGGCGCAGCTTCGACATGTACAGAAGGTTGACGAAGGGCGAGCCGTCCTTGCGGAAGTTGATCAAAGTCGTGCGGACATTGACCTGACGATCATTCGCCAGAAATTCGCGGATCCGGTCGCGCGCCTCGCGATTGTCGGCATGGCGTTGCAGCATCCGGCAATTCTCGCCGACCACCTCTTCGCTGGTATAGCCGGTCAGTTCGCGAAACCCGTGATTGATGAAGATCAACGGATTGTCGTCGCGCGCATCGGCCAGTGCCAGGGCAATCGGGGACTGGTCCAGATACGCGGCCAGTTGGGTCGGAATGTCGAGATTGTGCAGCAAAACTGGCTCCCTGACGCGCATTCGCATGGCGCCTGCCCCATCGCAAGGGCCGTGAACGCGGCCGGCCCCGAAAAAAGACACATGGATAAACATTCCGGATCGGAAATCCGTTCCCGATCCGAAACGACATCATCCCGTCGTCTTGGCGGGGGATGCGGGGAACGTGCCGACCGATGTTTCACCCAGCCAGGATCGACGGAACCGGACTTGCGCGGGCGTCAGGGTCCGGCCGAGCGTCTCGTCGGGCACGATCTGCATCGTGGGATCGGCCGCAAGCGTCAGCAAGGCGCGACGCTCGGCACCGCGCTGGCGATAGACGATGGGCAGGCGGTCGCCCGGCGCATGGGCGGCGAGCAGGGCGGTCCATGCCCCCGCATCGGCCAGCGGCTTGCCGTCGAGGCTGACGATCCGGTCGCCCTTGTCGAGTCCAGCATCATACAGCGGCGTGCCCGGCGCGGTGGCGCTGGTCAGGGTCAGGCCGTCCTCCCCCGCGACCGGCGTCGCGCCCGCCCAGGCGGCGTCGGCATGGGCCGGGCGCAGGGTCAGTCCGGCCTGCGCCAGAAGCGGCGCGAAGTCGGGCAGCCCGCTGGCCGTCACGCTGCGCGCGAAGAAGCGGTCGGCAAAACCCTGGTCGCCGGTCACCTGCGCCAGCGCCTGGCGGAGATCGTCGGGGCGATATGGCCGCTCGTTCCGGCCGTGGTTCCGCCACAGCTGGCGCATGTAATCGTCCAGCGTCAGCCGCGGAAAGGCCTGGCGCAGCTCCAGGTCGAGCGCGAGTGCGATGACCGCGCCGTAAGGATAATAGGAAACGAAGATATTGGGATTGGTCGGGTCGATCGACTGCGCTGCATCGACGAAGGGCGCGCGCAGGCTCATCTCCTGCGGTCCGCCATAGCGGCGCGCGGGGGTGTTGAGCAGGCCGTTCAGCGTTCCCGACAATTGCCGGATATAATCCGCCAGCGGCATCTCGCCCGCGCGCAGCACCGCCAGCGGGCCGTAATATTGGGTGAAGCCCTCCGCCAGCCAGAGCGACGGCGTGGCGTTGGCGCGGGTGAAGTCGAACGGCTCCAGTTCGGCGGGGCGGATACGCTCGACATTCCAGGCGTGGAAGAATTCGTGGCTGAGCGTCTGAATCTGCTGGAAATTCGCGGCCGCCAGCGAGCGGGGCATGCTGATGACGGTCGAGTTGCGATGCTCCATCCCGTCGCCGCTGATCTGCGGCATATAGTCGGCCAGGAAGGTATAGGTGCCATAGTCGAAGGGCGGCGGCGCGCCGAAGATCGCGATCTGCTGGGCGACGACCTTCTTGGCCATTGCGGCGAAGCGGTCGACATCGGCGGCGCTGCCGTCGTGGTGCACGGTGAGCCGGATGGTATAGCGCTTGGCCCCGTCCGCCACCGTCCAGTTGCGCACGTCATGCGCCGAAAGCTCGACCGGGCTGTCCATGAAATATTGCAGGTCGCGCGCGGTGAAGACGGCCGGATCGTCGGTCGGGGCGAGCTGGGTAGCGATCTTCCAGTCGGGCCGGGGGTGGAAGCGGACGCGGATGGGGCGGTCGTCCTGACCGGTCGCCCAGAGGAAGGTCGCGGGGATGTTCAGCCGGGCATGGGTCGGGTCGATCTGCGCATAGGTGCCGTCGCCGCGATCGCCGAACAGCGTGTAGCGGACGGTGACCGTCCCGTCATGTCCCGCCACCGTCCAGCCATAGGGATCGGTGCGTGTCACGGTCAGCGGGCGGCCCGCGCCGTCGGTGGCGGATACCGCATAGACGTTCTTGCCGAATTCGTGGAGCGCGTAGCGGCCGGGCGAGGACCGCGCCATCTGGAAGCGGACGGGGGCGCTGTCCAGCCCGCGATAAGTGACGCTGACCTGCGCCTCGTGATGCTCGGGATGGGGGAAGGCAACGTCATAGTCGACCGGCGCGCGCGTCGTGGCTGCCTCAGCCGTGTCGCGCGCCCGGGCCGTGGCGGGTGCCAGTCCGCCCAGCGCCAGCGCGATCGTCGCGGCCATCGTTACGTTGCGCATATATCCCCCTGCAAAGCGTCGAGAAACCCGATCTAGGCGTTACGGGGCGACGGGGTCCATCGCTTTTCCGAACCGGCATGGCGGGGGGGGGGGCAGGGCAGGGGCGGGCGGCATATTCCCGTCCGGGGCAGGCATCATGCCCGCCCGCATCGTTCGTCCATCTTCCAGGGGAAACTGGAGGCGCGACCGGGAATCGAACCCGGGTGCAAGGATTTGCAGTCCTCTGCGTCACCACTCCGCCATCGCGCCTCGATGCGGTGAGGCGCGCCCTTTGCGCAGCTTTTGGGGCGGCGTCAACCGCTCATTCATCCAAATGTCGCATTCTTGGCAAAACCCGCTAGGTCATGACCCCGCTTGATCGCGTACTCCGCTTGGCGAGGGCGGGCCCGCGCGATAGAAGCGGCAGGATTGATTTAGTGTATTGCACAGCTAAAACGGTTGTGCGACAGGGATGGGCCATGATGACGATCAGCAATGATTCCTCGAATTTCGACGCGATGCGCCACGCGATGGTGGTGAGCCAGCTGCGCACCACGGCGGTCAGCGACCAGCGCGTCGTCGCCGCGATGGCCCGCGTGCCGCGTGAAACCTTCGTGCCCGAGGCGCTTCGCGCGGTGGCTTACCGCGACGGGACGCTCGATCTGGGCCAGGGGCGCGCGATCAACCTGCCGATGGCGACCGGCCGCCTGCTGACCGAGGCCTATCTGGAGGCGGGCGACCGCGTGCTGCTGATCGGCGCGGCGACCGGCTATACCGCCACGCTGCTGGCCGAGATCGTGGCCGAGGTGGTCGCGGTCGAGGAACAGGGTGAGCTGGTCGCCGCCGCGCGCACCGCGCTGGCCGGGCAGGGCAAGGTCACGCTGGTCGAGGGCCCGCTCAAGGCCGGTCATGCCGCCGGTGCGCCCTATGACGTGCTGATCGTCGACGGCGCGGTCGAGGAACTGCCCGCCGCCCTGGTCGAGCAGGTCAAGGTCGATGGCCGCATCGTCACGGGCCTGGTCGAAAACGGCGTCACCCGTCTGGCCAGCGGTCGCCGGACCGAGGGCGGCCACGGCGTGCGCCCCTTCGCCGATGCCGAATGCACCATCCTGCCGGGCTTTGCCCGTCCCCGCGCCTTCCAATTCTGAGTGTCTATGCGCCCGTATCTTAACCTTGGCCTGACCTCTGGTGTCCTGATCGGGGCGGTGCTGCTCGGCAGCACCGCTTCGGCGGATACGTTGCGCGAGGCGATGCTACGGGCGTATCAAAGCAATCCGACGATCACCGGCCAGCGCGCGGCGCAGCGTGCGACGGATGAGAATGTCCCGATCGCGCGGGCCAGCGGTCTGCCCTCGCTCCAGTCGACCGGGCAGATCACCGACAATATCGTGGTCGCCAACAACAACTTCCTGAACCCCGAACGGACGGCGACCGGCGCGGTGCAGCTGTCGGTGCCGCTCTATCAGGGCGGGGCGGTCAAGAATGCGGTGCGCGCGGCCGAGACGCGGGTGGATGCGGGCCGGGCGCAGCTGCGCGGGGTCGAGGCCAATCTGTTCACCAATGTGGTGGGCGCCTATATGAACGTCATCCGGGACGAGGCGATCGTCAACCTCAACACCCGGAACGTCAATGTGCTGGAGACGAACCTGCGCGCCTCGCGCGACCGGTTCCAGGTCGGCGACCTGACCCGCACCGATGTCGCCCAGTCGGAGGCGCGTCTGGCGCAGGCCCGCGCGCAGCTGCAATCGGCGCAGGCCAATTTGATCTCCAGCCGCGAGAATTACATCAACATCGTCGGGGTCGAGCCGGTCGGGCTGGAACAGCCGCCGGCGCTGCCCAGCCTGCCCGCCTCGCCCAATGCGGCGGTCGGCATCGCGCTCGACCAGAATCCGCAGCTGATCGCGGCGCGTCGCAGCGCGGACGCCACCCGCTATGACATCGACGTCGCGCGCGCCAACCGGCTGCCCCGCGTGTCGGCGGTGTCGAGCGGCAACTATTTCAACTATCTGGGCTCGCTGAACGTCGCCACCGTGCCGTCCTCGGGCGTCAACGCGACGGTCGGCCTGCAGCTGTCGATGCCTTTGTTCCAGGGCGGCCGCCCGGCGGCGCAGGTCCGCCAGGCCGAGGCGCTGCGCGGACAGGCGTTGGAGAATGCAACCGCGACCGAGCGGCAGGTCGTCGCGCAGGTCCGCTCCGCCTATGCCGTGTGGCAATCCTCGCAGGAGGTGATCCTGTCGGCCGAATCGGCGGTGCGCGCCAACTCGCTGTCGCTGGAGGGCGTGCGCGCCGAGAATAGCGTGGGCACCCGCACCGTGCTCGACATACTGAACGCCGAGCAGGAACTGCTGAACAGCCAGGTGACGCTCGTCACCGCGCGCCGCGATGCCTATGTCGCCGGTTTCGCGCTGATCGCCGCGATGGGCAATGCCGAGGCGCGCGACCTGGGGCTGGACGGCGGGGCGCTCTACGACCCGGTCGCCAACTACAAGCGGGTGCGCAACAAGATCAACGACTGGGGCGGCGATGGCGAGCCCGCGCCGGTGGCCTCGACCACCGCCGGAACGCCCGCGCAGACGGCGGTCATCACCCGTCCGCTCGACCCCGACGTCAACGCCCCTGTTGACAGAAGCCCCGCATTAACCACAGGTGCATCGGCACCAAGCCGGCAATAAGGTCGGCTGCGGCCTTTGGGGGCCTTGGGGGGCTGAAATGGGGTTTGCGGTCATGGGTGATATCAGCGCCGAACCGTCGATGGAGGAGATCCTCTCCTCGATCAAACGCATCATCGCCGAAGAAGGGGAGGCCCCGACGCGCCAGCGTCGCCCTGCGCGCCCCGTGCCGTCACCGGCCGTCGAGGAGGATTCGCCCGAGGTCCTCGAACTCAGCGATCCGATGCCCCTGCGCATGAAGGTCGAGGCCGCCGCCGCGCGCGCCGCCGAATCGACGTTGCGCGCCGAACTCGCCCCCCGTCCCGCGCCCGAACCGGCGGCGGCCAAGCCCGAGCCGGTCGCCCCGGCCCCCGTTCCCGCACCCGCAGCCCCCGTGGCGGCACAGAACGGGATCGAGGCGGATGACGGTGAGGAAGCGATCGTCAGCCCTCGCGCGGCGGAGGCCAGCCGTGGTTCCCTGGAGGCGCTCAGCCGTATGATGGTCAAGCCCGAACCGAGCAGCGACGGCACCCTGGAGGGGCTGGTCCGCGACATGCTGCGCCCGATGCTGCGCGACTGGCTCGACGCGAACCTGCCCGAGATGGTCGAGGCGATGGTCGCGCGCGAGATTGCCCGGATCACTCGCGAAGGGCGCTGAGCCGCGCAATTCCCGTCGATTTCCGCCCGTGCCGTTGCGCGGGCGGAACCCGCGTGACCTGACCGGGTTCGATAGCGCATGGCCCCGAGAGACGAGACGCCCGAGATGGAAAAATCGCCGCGCTCGCTCGTGTCCTCACCCCCCATCTCGGACGCGCGGCAGCCGCATACGGGCCAGTCCGACATTTTCTTCGCGGCGGTCAAGACGACGCGCATGCCGATGATCGTCACCGATCCGCGCCAGCCCGACAACCCGATCGTCTTCTGTAACGAAGCCTTCAGCTTCATGACCGGCTATTCCGAGGATGAGATCCTCGGCACCAATTGTCGTTTCCTGCAGGGGCCGGAAACCGACCGTGACGTGGTGGCGCAGGTGCGGGCCGCCGTCGAACGCCGCGACGAGATCGCGGTCGAACTGCTGAATTATCGCAAGAACGGCTCGACCTTCTGGAACGCGCTGTTCGTCTCGCCGGTCTATGACGATGCGGGCGAGCTGGTCTATTTCTTCAGCAGCCAGCTGGACATTTCACGCCGCCGCGAGGCCGAGGATGCATTGCACGAGGCGCAGAAGATGGAGGCGGTCGGCAAGCTGACCGGCGGCATCGCGCACGACTTCAACAATCTGCTGCAAGTCATTCTGGGCTATGCCGATATTCTGGAGGCCCGCGTCGATCAGGGCGACCGCAGCGGGCGGCGCGCGGTCGAGGCAATCGCGGCGGCGGCGGCACGCGGCGCGACGCTGACCCAGCAGTTGCTCGCCTTTGCCCGCAAGCAGGAGCTGCGCGACCGGCTGCTCAACTTCAACCAGCTGATCGAGGATTTCCGGCCGATCATCAACCGCACGGCGGGCGAGGGGCTGGCGGTCCGCCAGAAGCTGGAGGAAAATCTCTGGAACTGCCGGATCGACCCGGTCCAGGCGGAAATGGCGCTGATCAACATCGTGACCAATGCGCGCGAGGCGATCGCGCGCAACCAGGGCCATGGCGAGATCATGCTGTCCACCCGCAACATGATCCAGTCCGCCGACCAGCCCGAGGGACCGGCCAATCTGGAACCCGGCGAATATGTGATGGTTCGCATCGGCGACAATGGCCCCGGCATCGATCCGGCCATCGCCGACAAGGTCTTCGATCCCTTCTTCACGACCAAGGAGATGGGGAAGGGGGCCGGGTTGGGCCTGGCGATGGTCTATGGCTTCATGCGCCAGTCGGGCGGGCTCGCCTCGGTAGAGGCGGGCGAGGAGGGCGGCGCGGTGTTGTCGCTCTATTTCCCGCGCGCGGCGGGCGTGACCGAGCGGCGGCCCTCGCCGACCCAGCCCGCGCGCAGCGGCGGGGTCGAACGCGTCCTGATGGTCGAGGATCAGGAGGATGTCGGCGATCTGGGCAAGTCGATGCTCGAGGATCTGGGCTATGACGTGGTCCTGGCCCGCAGCGCGCGCGAGGCGCTCGACCATCTGGCCGAGGATAGCGACTTCTCGCTGCTGTTCACCGATATCCTCATGCCCGGCGGGATGAACGGGGTGGCGTTGGCGCAGGCGGTGCGGCGCGATTATCCGCGCCTGTCGGTGCTCTTGACCACGGGTTTCGCCGACGAGGCGATCGACGAGGGCGCGCGCTCCTATGAGCTGATCCGCAAGCCCTATCGCCGCGCCGAACTCAACGAGCGGATTCGCGCCGTGCTCGATCGGCCGGGCGCGCGGACCTGATAGCATCTGGCGTCCCAGCCTCAGGCTGATTAAGGCAGCGTCATGACTGAGCTGCCCAAGACGTTCGACCCCGCCGCAATCGAAGCCCGCTGGTATGGCCATTGGGAGGAAAAGGGCCTGTTCCGCCCCGACCGCCCCAATGCCGAGCCCTGGACGATCGTCAACCCGCCGCCCAACGTCACCGGCAACCTGCATATCGGCCATGCGCTCGACAACACGTTGCAGGACATTCTCGTCCGCCATGCCCGGTTGAAGGGCAAGGATGCGCTGTGGGTGGTCGGCACCGACCATGCGGGCATCGCGACCCAGATGGTGGTCGAGCGCCAGATGAACGCGAAGGGGCAGAAGCGCACCGACTTCACCCGTGACCAGTTCCTCGAAAAGGTATGGACGTGGAAGGCGGAGAGCGGCGGCCAGATCACCGGCCAGCTGCGCCGCCTGGGCTGCTCGATGGACTGGGCCAATGAGCGCTTCACCATGGACGAGGGCTTCAGCAAGGCGGTGCTGAAGGTGTTCGTCGATCTGTACCGTCAGGGCCTGCTCTACCGCGACAAGCGACTGGTCAATTGGGACGCCGGGCTCGGCACCGCGATCAGCGACCTGGAGGTCGAGACGCGCGAAGTGAAGGGCAGCTTCTGGCGCCTGCGCTATCCGCTCGCCGATGGGTCGGGCTTTATCGAGGTCGCGACGACCCGGCCGGAGACGATGCTCGCCGACATGGCGGTCGCGGTGCACCCGGACGATGCGCGCTACACCCCGCTGATCGGCAAGCAGGTCCGCCTGCCGATCACCGGCCGCCTGATCCCGATCGTCGCCGACGAACATGCCGACCCCGAACTGGGATCGGGCGCGGTCAAGATCACGCCGGGCCATGACTTCAACGATTTCGAGGTCGGCCGCCGCGCCGGTATCGAAGCGCGCGACATGCTCAACATGCTCGATGCCAAGGCGTGCATCGTCCAGACGGCGGACGGCCTGATCCCCGACGCGTTCCTGGGCCTGTCGACCGCCGAGGCGCGCAAGGCCGTCGTGGCGCGGCTGAAGGACGAGGGCGTCCTGATCCCGCATATCGACAAGGACGGCGAGGAGCATGACGCCGAGCCGCGCACGATCCAGACCCCGTTCGGCGACCGCTCCGGCGTGGTGATCGAGCCGTGGCTGACCGACCAATGGTATGTCGATGCCAAGACGCTGGCCCAGCCCGCGATCCAGGCGGTGCGCGGCGGCGATATCAAGATCGTGCCACAGGCGTGGGAAAAGACCTTCTTCAACTGGATGGAGAATATCCAGCCCTGGTGCGTCAGCCGCCAGCTCTGGTGGGGCCATCAGATTCCGGCCTGGTTCGCCGAGGATGGCCGCGTGTTCGTCGCCGAGAGCGAGGAAGAGGCGCAGGCGGAAGCGGGGGAGGGCGTCACCTTGACCCGCGACCCGGACGTGCTCGACACCTGGTTCTCCTCCGCGCTCTGGCCGTTCGCGACGCTCGGCTGGCCCGATAATGGCGACAAGGCGCTGGCGGGGCGTTACCCGAACGACGTCCTGATCTCCGGCTTCGACATCCTGTTCTTCTGGGACGCGCGGATGATGATGCAGGGCATGCACTTCATGGAAGATGTGCCCTTCAAGACCCTGTATCTGCACGGTCTTGTCCGCGCCGCCGACGGCTCGAAAATGTCGAAGTCGAAGGGTAATACGGTCGATCCGCTGGGCCTGATCGACCAGTATGGCGCCGACGCGCTGCGCTTCTTCATGGCGGCGATGGAGAGCCAGGGCCGCGACATCAAGATGGATGAACGCCGCGTCGAGGGCTATCGCAACTTCGCGACCAAGCTGTGGAATGCGGCGCGCTTCGCCCAGGCCAATGGCATCGGCGCGTCGGCGACGCAGGAGGCCCCGAACGCCACGCTGGCGGTCAACAAGTGGATCATCGCCGAAACGGTGAAGACCGTGCAGGCGGTCGACCTCGCACTGGCCGATTACCGCTTCGACGGCGCGGCGAACGCGATCTACCAGTTCGTGTGGAGCCGTTTCTGCGACTGGTATCTCGAACTCATCAAGCCGGTGCTTCAGGGCGGCGAAGCGGGCGGCGAGGAAACCCGCGCGGTGGCGGGCTGGGTGCTCGACCAGATCCTGGTCCTGCTCCATCCGTTCATGCCGTTCATCACCGAGGAATTGTGGCACGCCATGGGCGCGCGCGATCATGACCTGATCGTCGCGCATTGGCCGATGGCCGATGCCCGCGCGCTCGACCCCGAGGCGGAGCGCGAGATCGACTGGCTGATCCGTCTGGTCAGCGAGATCCGCGCCGCGCGGACCGAGCTGAACGTGCCGCCGGGCGCGCGGCTGCCGATGCATGTCCGCGATGCGAATGAGGCGACGACGGCGCGGCTGGTCCGTCAGGCCTCGGCACTGGCGCGCCTCGCGCGCGTCGACGCGGCCGATGGCGAAGTGTCGGGCGGTGCGGCGCAGGTGGTGGTGGACGAAGCGACCTTCGTCCTGCCGCTGGAAGGCGTGATCGATCTCGACGCCGAACGCCAGCGGCTGACCAAGGCGATCGCGGCGGTCGAAAAGGAACGCGATGCGCTGGGCGGTCGGCTGAGCAATGCCAGCTTCGTCGAACGCGCCAAGCCCGAAGCGGTCGAAAAGGCCCGCGCCGACCATGCCGACAAGATGGCCGAGGCCGCCCGGTTGCACGCCGCCCTGGGCCGGCTGGGCTGACCCCTAAAATCCTCCCCATGCGTAGCATGGGGAGGGGGACCGCGCCCGCAGGGCGTGGTGGAGGGGCAAGGCGCCATCCGTCTCGCCCCTGCGCCGCCGCGACGGTCTCCCTCCCCAGGCATGACCTGGGGAGGATCGGCTCCTACCCCTGTTCCCCCAGCCGCCGCAGCCGCCGAATGCGCGGTTCGCGTTGCAGCTGTGCCTCGCGGCGGATGACCTGACGCAGTTCGTCGCGCTTCTCATGGATCGATGCGATCACCGGTCCCATCGCGACGCCCAGGTCGACCAGCACCGCCTCCGACAATTGCAGCGAGCTTTCCAGGGTTTCGGGCACCGCCTCGCTGACGCCCGCGCGGTAGAGTTCGGTGGCGTGCGCCATGTCGCGCGCACGGGCGATGATCGGCAGGTCGGGCGCCGCCTCGCGGATGCGCCGCGCCAGCCGCACCGTCAGCACGGGGTCGTCCATCGTCAGGATCAGCGCGCGGGCGGCGGGCAGGTTAAGCCGGTCGACCAGCTCCGCCCGCGCGACATCGCCGAACAGCACCGGATAGCCTGCGCGCCGGGCGTCGCTGACCGAATCGATATCCGCCTCGACCGCGACATAGGATTGACCGTGCACGGTCAGCATGTCGGCGATCATCTTGCCGACGCGGCCAAAGCCGATGATTACGGTCCGGCCGCCGTCATGCTCCAGTTCGGGCGGGGCGGGGCCATCGGTGCTGCGCGCCTCGATCCGGCGGGAGATGACGCGCCCGGCTTTCGCGAGCAGCGGCGTGATGGTCAGCCCGATCGCGGTCACGGTCTGCCAGAAGGCGGCGGTCGAGGGCAGGATCAACTGTGCCTGCGCCGCGGTGCCCAGCACGATCAGCGTGGTTTCGGACGGGCTGCCCATCAGCAGCCCGGTCTCCGCCGCGACCCCGCGCCGCGCATGGGCGACGCGGAGCAGCAGATAGGTGACAATCGCCTTGACCGCGACGACCCCGATCACCGCGAGCAGCAGCGTATCCCAGTTCCGCGCGATCAGCCGCAGGTCCAGGCTCATGCCGACGGTGATCAGGAACACACCCAGCGCCAGCCCCTTGAAGGGGGCCGTCATCACCTCGACCTCCGAATGATATTCGGTCTCGGCGATCAACAGCCCGGCGAGCAGCGCGCCGACGATCGGCGACAATCCGGCGGCGGTCGTCGCGACGCTCGCGACGATGACGACGAGCAGCGAGGCGGCCAGGAACAGCTCGGGGCTCTTGGTCCGCGCGGCCTGGGCGAACAGGCGCGGCAGGACGAACTTGCCGCCCAGATACATCGCTACCACGGTCAGTCCGCCGCGCAGCGCCACGCCCGCAATCCCGACCCAGCCCTCGTCGCTCGCGGTCGGTGCCATGGCGCCCAGTGCGAAGATGATCGGCACGAGCGCCAGATCCTCGAATAACAGCATCGCGAACGCCCCGCGACCGACCGGGCTGGTCGTGCCGACCAGCGGCAACACCAAGGCGGTCGAGGAAAGGGTCAGCGCCAGCCCCAGCCCGATCGCCCCGGCCCAGCCCTGTCCCAGCAGGTTCAACGCCGTCCCGATCAGCACCGCCGATCCGAGCAGCTCGGCCACGCCGGTTCCGAAGACCAGCCGCCGCATCGCCCATAGCCTGCGAAAAGATAGCTCCAGGCCTATGGAAAACAGCAATAATATGATGCCGAACTCGGCAAAGGGCTCGATCGATTCGGGGTTGGAGATGGTCAGATAATAGAGCCACGGTGCCTGGGGGACGAGCGATCCCAGTCCGGCGGGGCCGACCAGCAGGCCGACCAGAATGAAGCCGATGACCGGGCTGACCCGGAAACGGGCGAAGGCCGGGATGACGATCCCTGCGGCCCCGAGGATGACGAGCGCGTCGGAGAAACCCTGATTGTCGAGCCGTAATGCCATGACGGCAACCTAACCCGGGTTGGTCGCGCTTGTCAGGTCGTTAATCGGGCGAAACGGTGATGGGACGATCGGTCCACTGACGGCGGGCCTCCCCCGAGGCTAGGGGGCGGCGATGACCAAGGCCCTTCGTTTCGCTTTCCTGCCCCTTTTGTCGATGCTTGTCCTGACGGGATGTGGGGACGGCGACCGCGAGGCACGGCTGAAAGCGGCGGGTCCGAACCCGTCGCTTGATGCGTTGATGCGGGTGGCCAATGCGGATGCGGGGGCGAAGACGTTCGGCCAGTGCCTGGCCTGCCACACGATCGGCAAGGGCGAACTCGATCGCGGCGGGCCCAATCTCCACGGTATCATGGGCAAGCCGGTGGCGGGTGGCAGCGAACGCTTCGGCTATACCGCGGCGCTGATGCGGGTCGGCGGCCGCTGGGACCGGGCGACGATGGACCGCTGGCTCACCTCGCCGCAACGCTTCGCGCCGGGGACCAGAATGACCTTTGCGGGCCTGCCCGATCCGCTCGCGCGGGCGGATGTGATTGCCTATCTGGAGCGGGAAGGGCGGGAGTAACGGACTACCTGAGCGGCGAGGGCCGGGCGTGCGCCTCGACTTCGCTTGGCGTGAACGGAGGTTCGGTCAAGGGGGTATTCGGTTATATCCCCATTGTTCAGCCTGAGCCTCTGGCTGGCCACTCGGAATAGAATTCGGGGCGAAGATCCTGTGACGTTGTTCGCGCAGAGGCGCGGAGGGCGCAGAGAAGGTTTTGCTCTCGCCCTCCACTCCGGCCTGCGTCCGGGTGGTAGGAGGTTCGTAGGGGGGCTTCTCAGCGTCCTCTGCGCCTCTGCGCGAAACAGGATTATTTCTTCGGCCTTTGGCCTCACGCAACTTGGGCGGAACGAAAAAAAGGGCCCGGAGACAATGCCTCCGAGCCCCTTCTTCGCAACAGGCGGCAGGATTACTGCCAGTTGCCCATTTCGGTTTCGAGGTTGACGCGGATCGCCTCGAAGAACTGCTCGGTGGTCATCCAGGGCTGGTCCGGGCCGATCAGGATGGCGAGGTCCTTGGTCATCTGGCCGTTTTCGACGGTCTTGATGCAGACCTTTTCCAGCGTCTCGGCGAAGCGGACGACGTCGGGGGTGTTGTCGAACTTGCCGCGATACTTCAGGCCGCCGGTCCAGGCGAAGATCGACGCGATCGGGTTGGTCGAGGTCGCCTTGCCCTGCTGGTGCTGGCGATAGTGACGGGTCACGGTGCCGTGCGCCGCTTCCGCCTCGATCGTCTTGCCGTCCGGGGTCATCAGCACCGAGGTCATCAGGCCCAGCGAGCCGAAGCCCTGCGCCACCTGGTCCGACTGCACGTCGCCGTCATAGTTCTTGCAGGCCCAGACGAACTCGCCATGCCACTTCAGCGCCGAGGCGACCATGTCGTCGATCAGGCGGTGCTGATATTCGATGCCCGCCGCCTTGAACTGATCGGCGAACTCGGTCTCGTACACCTCCTGGAAGATGTCCTTGAAGCGGCCGTCATAGGCCTTCAGGATGGTGTTCTTGGTCGACAGATAGACCGGCCAGCCGCGACCCAGGCCATAGTTCATCGAGGCGCGCGCGAAGTCGCGGATCGATTCGTCCAGATTGTACATGCCCATGGCGACGCCCGAGCTGGGGAAGTTGAACACCTCCTCCTCGATCGTCTCGCCATTCTCGCCTTCCCACTTCATGGTCAGCTTGCCCTTGCCGGGCACCTTGAAGTCGGTCGCCTTATACTGGTCGCCGAAAGCGTGACGGCCGACGACGATCGGGTGGGTCCAGCCGGGGATCAGGCGGGGAACGTTCTTGATGACGATCGGCTCGCGGAAGACCACGCCGCCCAGGATGTTGCGGATCGTGCCGTTGGGCGACTTCCACATCTTCTTCAGGCCGAATTCCTCGACGCGCTGCTCGTCGGGGGTGATGGTCGCGCACTTGATCGCGACGCCGTACTTCTGCGTCGCATGGGCGCTGTCGATCGTCACCTGGTCGCTGGTGGCGTCGCGATTCTGCACCGACAGGTCGTAATAGGCCAGTTCGATGTCGAGATACGGCTTGATCAGGCGTTCGCGAATCCACTCCCAGATGATCCGGGTCATTTCGTCGCCGTCGATCTCCACGACGGGCGTGTTCACCTTGATCTTCGCCATATGCGCATCCTTAGATTTGGCAGGTTTGGCAACGCGTCTAGGGGAGGGGGCGCGGCGGATCAACCACCCTGCGCGATCCGCGAAAGGGCCGGGGCGAACCGAAAAGATTGTGCGATGGCCGGTGGACAGGTAGACAGGCCCGATGCCTTCGCTTGAAAAGCCTCCCATCGCCACCACCACGGTCAAGTGGCGTTTCCCCGCCGTCCATCCCGAAGGGCGCAAATATGTGCTGATCGGGGCGGGCCTGACCCTGCTCGCCACGCTGATCACCAAGGTGCTGTTCTGGCCGTTCGTTGGCCTGTGCATCTGGATCGCCGCGTTCTTCCGCGATCCCGTCCGCACCACGCCGCAGGGCGACGACCTGATCGTCGCGCCCGCCGATGGCCTCGTCACCATGATCCAGCGCGTCGCGATCCCGCGCGAGCTGGTCGGCGAGCTGGGCGAGGCGCCGCTGGTCCGCGTGTCGATCTTCATGTCGGTGTTCGACGTGCACATCAACCGCACGCCGATCGCGGGCGTCATCCGCCAGGTCGTCTATATCTCGGGCAAGTTCCTCAACGCCGACCTCGACAAGGCGTCGGACGAGAATGAGCGCCAGCATTTCGTGGTCGAGGGGCGGGACGGTCGCAAGATCGGTTTCACCCAGATCGCGGGCCTCGTCGCGCGTCGCATCGTCGGCTTCGTGAAGCCCGGGGACATGGTCGCCGCCGGACAGCGGGTTGGCCTGATCCGGTTCGGCAGCCGGGTCGACGTGTATCTGCCCGACGACGTCACGCCGCAGGTCTGCCTGGGCCAGCGGTCGGTCGCGGGCGAGACGGTGCTGGGGCGTGTCGGCGGCAAGCCGATGAGCGGCATCGCGCAATAACCGATCCGATGGCCATCTCCCCCCGCTTCGCCCGTCGAGGCCCGCCGCGCGGTCTGCCGCTCCGGGCCATCGCGCCTAATGCCGTCACCGCGCTGGCGCTCTGCTCCGGCCTGACCGGCGTGAAGTTTGCCATTGCGGGGTCGTGGGAAGCGGCGGTCACGATGATCATGGTCGCGGCGGCGCTCGACGGCCTGGACGGGCGGATCGCGCGGCTGCTGCGCGGGGAGAGCCGGTTCGGCGCCGAGCTGGACTCGCTCTCGGACGCGATTTCATTCGGCGTCGCGCCTGCGCTCATCCTCTATCTCTGGTCGCTGCAAAACCTGCCTCGCATCGGCTGGATCTGCGCACTGCTCCAGGCGGTCTTCTGCGCGCTTCGCCTGGCGCGGTTCAATTCCCAGCTCGACGTAATCGACCAGCCGCGCAAGACGGCGGGTTTCTTCACCGGGGTTCCCGCACCCGCCGGAGCGGGGCTGGCGATGCTGCCTCTCTATCTCTGGTTCTGGACCGGCGAGCCGATCTTCGCCTCGCCATTGCTCGTCGCGCCATGGGTGGCCTTTGTCGCGCTGCTGATGGTGTCCAGCATCGCCACCCTGTCATGGACCTCGTTCCGGTTGCGGCGCCATATCCGGTTCGAGGCGCTGGCCATCATCGTCCTGGTCGGCGTGGCGCTGATCTCCGCGCCCTGGCATGCCCTGACGGCGATCTGCCTTGCCTATCTGGCAAGCATCCCCTTCACGATGCTCGCCTATGCCCGCATCAAGCGGCCGCGCGGCGGCGCACCAGCGAAGGGGCAGGCGAGTTCGCCGCCCAGCGCCTGACCGCGATCCGCCGCTCGGCCACCACCAGCGTGGCGAGCGGCGTGAAGGCCGGCTCGGCATGTCCGGTCGCCAGATGGAGAATGCGCCGCCACTGGGGCGCGACCATCATGACGATGGTGCCGAGCGAGGCGACCAGCGCGCCCATGAAAACCAGAACACTCACCACGATCATCATGATGCCTGCCTCCTGCCGTTCCCAAACGGTGCGGCCATTAACCGAACCGCAACCGTTGATTTTTTCGTCCGGTTCCGTCGCCATCGCGGCAACATCAGGGCGAGTCGTGCCAAAACCCCGATGTTGCGATTCCGTGATAAGGCGATCCGTCCCGTTTCCCTGTTGTGGTCATCTTATGTTCCATCGATGTTCCAGAGTCAATCGGCGGCGGAACAAAAGTGAACGCAAAGGGTGGCTTGCCAGGCGGTCGGCCATCGTCTAAGGGCGCGCACCTCAACACCGCATGGGAAGCATCATATTTCGGTGCGCATGGGCTTTGCCCGCCGCGTCATCCGCTTCCCAGAGGACCAACCGGAAGGAATTATCTTATGGCGGCACCCGTCGTCACCATGCAGCAGCTGGTCGAGACCGGCGCGCACTTCGGCCACCAGACCCACCGCTGGAACCCGAAGATGAAGCCTTACATCTTTGGCGACCGCAACGGCGTCCACATCCTCGACCTGTCGCAGACCGTGCCGCTCTTCGCGCGCGCTCTGGAGTTCATCAGCTCGACCGTCGCGGGCGGTGGCAAGGTCCTGTTCGTCGGCACCAAGCGCCAGGCGCAGGAGCCGGTCGCCGAGGCCGCTCGTCGCGCGGGCCAGCACTTCGTCAACCATCGCTGGCTGGGCGGCATGCTCACCAACTGGAAGACGATCTCGAACTCGATCAAGCGCCTCAAGACCCTCGAGGAGCAGCTGTCGGGCGACACGCACGGCCTGACCAAGAAGGAAGTGCTGAACCTGACCCGCGAGCGCGACAAGCTCGAGCTGTCGCTGGGCGGCATCCGCGACATGGGCGGCATCCCGGACGTGATGTTCGTGATCGACGCCAACAAGGAAGAGCTGGCGATCAAGGAAGCCAACACGCTGGGCATCCCCGTCGTCGCGATCCTCGATTCGAACGTCTCGCCCGACGGCATCGCCTTCCCGGTTCCCGCGAATGACGACGCCAGCCGCGCGATCCGCCTGTACTGCGAAGCCGTTGCCATCGCCGCGACCCGTGGCGGTCACGAGCAGCAGCGCCGTGGCGGTGCGGACTTCGGCGCGATGGCCGAGCCGCCCGTCGAGGAAGCGCTGACCGTCGCCCCGGCGGACGTCGCCGAGCAGGCGGTCGAGGCCGAGCGCCAGATCGACGCGTAATCGCGTGAGAAAGCCCCGCGGTGCGGGCGGGGCGATCATCGACCGGATGGGGCAACCCGTCGGTCGATGACATCGGCTTGACATGCAAGCCGTGCTAAGGGCCGCCTCCGATGGGGCGGCCCTACCCGCATCCCCCTTTTCAGACAGAGGAAATCAGACAATGGCCGATATCACCGCAGCGATGGTCAAGGACCTGCGCGAAAAGAGCGGCGCGGGCATGATGGACTGCAAGAAGGCGCTGGCCGAGGCGAATGGCGACATGGACGCCGCGCTGGACTGGCTGCGCACGAAGGGCCTGGCGGCCGCGCAGAAGAAGTCGAGCCGTACCGCAGCCGAGGGCCTGGTCGGCGTCGCCACCAGCGGCACCGTCGGCGCGGCCGTCGAAGTGAATTCGGAAACCGACTTCGTCGCCAAGAACGACCAGTTCCAGTCGTTCGTGAAGGACGTCACCGCGATCGCGCTGAAGTCGACCGACGATGTCGAGGCGCTGAAGAACGAAGCGATGCCGCAGGGCGGCACCGTCGCCGAAGTGCTGACCAACAACGTCGCGACCATCGGTGAGAACCAGTCGCTGCGTCGCGCCAAGCGCCTCGAAGTGTCGAAGGGCGCGGTCGTGTCCTATGTCCACAACCAGCAGGCGCCGGGCCTGGGCAAGATCGGCGTGCTCGTCGCGCTCGAATCGGATGCGTCGGACGAGGTCCTGCAGAAGCTGGGCAAGGACCTGGCCATGCACGTCGCGGCCGCCTTCCCCAAGGCGCTGAACGAGGAAGACCTGGACGAGGCCGAGATCGAGCGTGAGCGCGCGATCGCGACCGAAAAGGCCGCCGAATCGGGCAAGCCCGCCGACATCATCGCCAAGATGGTCGAGGGCGGCATCGCCAAGTACCGCAAGGAGCACGCGCTGGTCAGCCAGCTGTTCGTGATGGACGGCAAGACCAAGATCAGCGACGTGGTGGCCAAGGCCGCCAAGGACGCCGGTGCCGAGATCAAGCTGGTGGACTATGTCCGCTTCCAGCTGGGCGAGGGCATCGAGAAGGAAGCGTCGGACTTCGCCGCCGAAGTCGCCGCAGCCTCGGGCGTTCCGCAGAAGGCGTAACGATCCGGGCCGTCCCTTGATGGGACGGTGACGGCAAAGGGGAGCGGTCGCCGCGAGGTGGTCGCTCCCTTTGCGTTTGGGGGTGGGCGATCGCTGCCGAGCCTTTGTTCGCCCTGGGCGAAGTCGAAGGGTGCCGGGTCGGCGGAGCTCCATGGGCTTCGACGTCGCGCCGCCTGAACGGGGCTGGGCCGAAACGCCGAGTCGCTTTTGTGAGACACGGCAGGCCCACGAAAATCCCCGCGATCCGCCGCTCCACGGTTGCCCGCCGCCCGCCCGCCGCCTAAGGTCCGCGGCACTTTCACCATCAAGATCCGAGAAACGATGACCAGCCCGCGCTTCAAACGTATCCTATTGAAACTCTCGGGTGAGGTGCTGATGGGCGAGGGGGGACTGTCCATCTCCCCCGAGATCACCGCGCGCGTGGCGCAGGAGATCGCCGATGTCCGGGCGCAGGGTTATGAACTCTGCATCGTGGTTGGTGGCGGCAACATCTTCCGCGGCCTGTCGGCGGCGGCCAAGGGGTTCGAGCGCGCGACCGCCGACTATATGGGCATGCTGGCGACCGTCATGAATGCGCTGGCGGTGCAGAACGCGCTGGAGCAGATCGGCGTCGACACGCGCGTCCAGTCGGCCATTCCGATGGCCAGCGTGTGCGAACCCTTCATCCGTCGTCGCGCCGAG
This sequence comes from Sphingomonas sp. SORGH_AS_0789, assembly GCF_031453055.1. Classification (NCBI taxonomy): domain Bacteria; kingdom Pseudomonadati; phylum Pseudomonadota; class Alphaproteobacteria; order Sphingomonadales; family Sphingomonadaceae; genus Sphingomonas; species Sphingomonas sp. SORGH_AS_0789. The sequence goes on along the minus strand of NZ_JAVIYV010000001.1, from coordinate 3,769,432 downwards.
CGGCATCTGGAGAAGGGCCGGGTGGTGATCTTCGCGGCGGGCGTCGGATCGCCCTTCTTCACTACCGACAGCGGTGCCGCGCTGCGCGCCGCCGAGATGAAGTGCGACGCGCTGTTCAAGGGCACCAGCGTCGACGGCGTCTATGACGCCGATCCCAAGAAGGTGCCGACCGCCACCCGTTACGAAACCGTCAGCTATTCCAAGGTTCTGTCCGACGACCTGAAGGTCATGGACGCCTCGGCCATCGCGCTGTGCCGCGACAACAATATCCCGATCGTCGTCTTCAACATCCGCGAACATGGCAATTTCGGTGCCGTGCTCGCCGGTCAGGGTGTGTCGACGGTCGTTCAGAACGCAGGAGCTTAACCCATGCCAGCCTATGACAAGTCCGATCTCGAGCGCCGTATGCAGGGCGCGGTCGAATCGCTGAAGCACGACCTGAACGGTCTGCGCACCGGTCGCGCGTCGACCGCCTTGCTCGATCCGGTGACGGTCGAGGTCTATGGCAGCCACATGCCGCTGAACCAGGTCGCGACCGTCTCGGCGCCCGAGCCGCGCATGCTGTCGGTGCAGGTGTGGGACAAGTCGAACGTGTCGTCGGTCGAAAAGGCGATCCGCTCGGCGGGTCTGGGCCTGAACCCGATCAATGACGGCCAGACTCTACGCCTGCCGATCCCCGACCTGACCGAGGAGCGCCGCAAGGAGCTCGCCAAGCTGGCGAACAAATATGCCGAGGGCGCGCGCATCGCGGTGCGCAACGTGCGTCGCGACGGCATGGACAGCCTGAAGACCGACGAGAAGAAGGGCGTCTTCGGCGAGGACGAGCGCAAGCGTCACGAGACCGAGGTCCAGAAGCTGACCGACGCCACCGTCGCCGAGCTGGATGCGGCGGCGGCGGCCAAGGAAAAGGAAATCCTGGGCAAGTGAGTCCTCCGGCCGCCTCGGCCCAGACGGCTCTGGGGTCGCTGGTGGCCGTGCCCGATACGGGTGCGGTCCCGCGTCACGTCGCGATCATCATGGACGGCAATGGCCGCTGGGCCAAACGCCGTCTGCTGCCCCGCTTCGCCGGTCACAAGGCCGGAGTGGATGCCGTGCGTCGCATCGCGCGCGCGGCGCGGGCGATGGGGATCGAGGCACTGACGCTCTACGCCTTTTCCTCGGAAAACTGGCGGCGGCCCGAAACCGAGATCAGCGACCTGATGGGGCTGCTCCGCATCTTCCTGCGCAAGGATCTGGCGGAGCTGGTGTCGGACAATGTCCGGCTGCGCGTGATCGGCGACTATCGCCGCTTCGCGCCCGATCTGGTCGCGATGATCGACGACGCCATTGCCCGGACCTCGGTCAATAGCGGGCCGGTCCTGGCCATCGCGCTGAACTATGGCGCGCAGGCCGAACTGGTCGAGGCGACGAAGCGGCTGGCGATGAAGGTGGCGGCGGGCGAGATGACCGCCGACGCCATCACGCCCGAGGCGATCGAGGGCGAGTTGCAGACCAACGGCCTGCCGCCGCTCGACCTGGTCATCCGCACCTCGGGCGAACAGCGTCTGTCCAACTTCCTGTTGTGGCAGGCCGCCTATGCCGAGTTGATGTTCGTCGACACGCTCTGGCCCGATTTCGACGAGGCCGCGCTGGCCGATGCGGTGGCCGCCTTCGGACAACGGCACAGGCGTTTCGGCGGCCTGTGATCGATCGCGATTCCGAACCCGCGGCAAGGCCGGTCGAGCCCGCCGCCAAGCCCATGTCCAACCTGACCAAGCGGGTGTTGGCCAGCATCGTGATGATCGCGGTGGCCAGCCTGTGCCTGGCGCTGGGCGATCTGGCCTTCTGGCTGCTGGCGGTGGTCGTCGGCCTGTTCATGATGGCCGAATGGTCCGACCTGTTGAAGGTTGACGCCAAGCAGAAGCGACTGGCGCAGTTCGCGCTGTCGGTGCCGCTGGCGATCATGGCGCCGGGCCTGGCGGCCGGGCCGGGCTTTTTCGCGCTGGGTCTGATCGCGGCGACCTTTTTCTTCCTGACCATCGTGTCGCGGCGGCCTGCATTCGGGGCCGGTGCCTTCTATGTCGGTCTGCCGGTCTTCTCGCTGCTGGCGATCCGTCTGCATGACGACGGACTGGCGCTGTCGCTCTGGACGATGGCGCTGGTCTGGGCCTGCGACAGCGGGGCGTTCTTCGTCGGGCGGCAGTTCGGCGGACCCAAGCTCGCGCCGAGCATCAGCCCGGCCAAGACCTGGTCGGGGCTGATCGGCGGCGTGGCGGCGGCGACGCTGCTGGCGGTGCTGATGCGCGCCTATCACGGCCTGCCTTTGCACCTCGTCATCGCGACCCCGGTGCTGGCGGTGCTGGCGCAGATCGGCGACCTGTTCGAAAGCGGGCTGAAGCGGCGGGCGGGGGTGAAGGACAGCGGCAATGTCCTGCCAGGCCATGGCGGCGTCATGGACCGGCTCGACGGCATCGTGCCCGTGGCCCCGATCGCGGCTCTCCTGATCTTTCTGCCGGACCTGTTCTGATGCGAAGCGTGACGATTCTCGGCGCGACCGGCTCGGTCGGCACCTCGACGCTGGACCTGATCGAGCGCGAGCCCGATCGCTACCGCGTCCGCGCGCTGACCGCCAATGGCGATGTTGCCAAGCTGGCGGCGGCGGCGAAGCGGACCCATGCCGAGCTGGCGGTGGTCGCCGACGAACGCTGCCTGCCCGATCTGCGCGAGGCGCTGGCGGGAACCGGGACGCGGGTGGCGGGCGGCCGCGCGGCGGTGATCGAGGCGGCGGCAAGCGGCGCGGACTGGACGATGGGGGCGATCGTCGGGTGCGCCGGACTGGAGCCCGCCATGGCCGCGATCGCCCAGGGCGGCACGGTGGTGCTGGCCAACAAGGAGCCGCTCGTCTCGGCGGGTGAGGTGGTGCTGGCGGCGGCCGTGAAGGCGGGGGCGACGCTGCTGCCCGCCGACAGCGAGCACAACGCCATCTACCAATGTTTCGACTTTGCGCGGCCCGAGCGGGTGCGACGCATCGTCCTGACCGCCAGCGGCGGCCCGTTCCGGACTTGGACCACCGAGGCCATGCGCCAGGTCACCCCCGAACAGGCGGTGGCGCATCCCAACTGGTCGATGGGCGCGAAGATCTCGGTCGATTCGGCGACGATGATGAACAAGGGGCTGGAACTGATCGAGGCGGCCCGGCTGTTCCCGGTCCCCTCCGACCGGATCGAGATCGTGTTGCATCCCCAATCGGTGATCCATTCGGCGGTCGATTATGTCGACGGCTCGATGCTGGCGCAGCTGGGGCCGTCCGACATGCGGGTGCCGATCGCGCATTGCCTGGCCTGGCCGGACCGGATGCCGACGCCGATGGCGCCGCTCGACCTGGTCGCGCTGGGCCGGATGGACTTCGCCGCGCCCGACCCGGTGCGCTTTCCCGCGCTGCGACTGGCGCGTGCCGCGCTGGAGGTGGGCGGGGCGGCTCCGGCCATTCTGAATGCGGCCAATGAGGTCGCGGTCGCGGCTTTTCTCGCACGCCGCATCGGCTTCCTCGAAATTGCCGCAATCGTTGAGGATATTCTCCATCGCTACGACCCGGCCCCGCCGGAAACGCTCGACGCGGTGATCGCGATCGATGCGGAGACGCGGGAGCTGGCGGGCGAGCGCGTTGAGGATTGCGTCGTTTGATCGAAACCCCCGGCCTGTTGTTGACCATCCTGGCCTTTGTTCTCGCCATCGGTCCGCTCGTGTTCGTACACGAGATGGGCCATTACCTCGCCGGGCGCTGGTTCGGGGTGAAGGCGGAAACCTTCGCGATCGGCTTCGGGCACGAGGTGTTCGGGCTGACCGACCGGCGCGGTACGCGGTGGAAGATCGGGTGGCTGCCGCTGGGCGGCTATGTGAAGTTCGCCGGCGACATGAACCCCGCCAGCCAGCCCGACGCGGCCTGGCTCTCGCTCCCGCCCGAGGAGCGCGCACGGACGTTCCAGGCCAAGCCGGTGTGGCAGCGCGCGATCATCGTCGCGGCGGGCCCCGCGATCAATTTCGTCGCGGCGATCCTGATCCTGGCGGGCTTTGCCTGTGCCTATGGCGAGGCGGTGATCCCGCCGGTGGTGGGTGAGGTCGTGACGGGAAGCGCCGCTGCCTCTTCGGCGCTGCGCCCCGGCGACCGGGTGACGGCGATCGACGGGCGCTCCGTCACCGATTTCGCCGATATCGCGCGCTATGTGCAGATCCGCGCCGGGCAGCGGGTGACGATCGAGGCGACGCGCGGCGGCGTGCCGTTCGCGACCGACGTCACCGTCGGCACCGACGAGCAGCGCGATCGCTTCGGCAACCGCTATCGCATCGGCCGCCTGGGCGTGCGCGGCACCGGCACGGTCGATGTCCGCCCGGTCGGCGTTCTTCGCGCGCCCGTGGTGGCGGTGAAGCGCACCGGCGAGATCGTCCGCATGATGGTCGAGACGCTGGGGCAGGTGATTTCCGGCCGCCGCTCGGTCAAGGAACTGGGCGGGCCGGTGTCGATCGCCAAGGTGTCGGGCGAGCAGATGGCGCTGGGCCTCGACGCCTTTGTTTTCTTCGTGGCGCTGGTGTCCATCAATCTGGGGTTCATCAACCTCTTGCCAGTGCCGATGCTGGATGGCGGTCATCTTCTCTTCTATGCAATCGAAGCGGTGCGACGTCGCCCCCTGGAGCCGGCGGCCCAGGAATGGGCGTTCCGTGGCGGTTTGGTGGCGATCCTGGCCCTGATGCTCTTCGTGACGTTCAACGATCTGGGCAATTTGGGGCTTTGGAAAAATATCGCTGGCTTGATCGGCTGACGCCGATGGGGCAGGGCGCGAGGACGACAGGGGTCGGTTCGACTTTTCTGGGGTGGGTTTGGTGACAGCAATGACGGGTATCAAGACTGTGCGCGCAGGCGCCTTATTGCTGGCGGGCACGATGCTGTCGGGCGTCCCCGTCATGGCGCAGGTCGCGCCCGCGACGCCCGCCGGGGCGGCGGCACCCGCCGCGACGCCCGCGCCGCAGCGGATCATCAAGACGCTGCGGGTCGAGGGCGCGCAGCGGATCGAGCCGGAGACGGTTCTGTCCTACACCAAGCTGCGGGTGGGCATTCCCTATTCGGCCGAAACGCTCGACCAGGCGCTGAAGGATCTCCAGGCGTCCGAGCTGTTCGCCGACTATTCGATCTCGGGCGTCGAGAGCGGCGACATCGTGCTGCGCGTGCGCGAGAACCCGATCATCAATCGGGTCATTCTGGAGGGCAACAAGCGCCTGAAGGAAGACAAGATCAAGAAGGAGATCAAGCTCGCGCCGCGGCAGATCTTCACCCGCACCGCCGTCCGCCAGGACGTGGCGCGGATCGTCGAGCTGTACCGCCGCCAGGGCCGGTTCGGCGCGGTGGTTGACCCCAAGATGGTCAATCTTGACCAGAACCGCGTCGACGTGGTGTTCGAGATCAGCGAGGGGCCCAAGTCCAAGGTCCGCCAGATCAACATCATCGGCAACGAGAAATTCTCCGACGACGAACTGCGCGGTGCGATGTACACCAAGCAGTCGCGCTGGTTCCGCTTCCTGTCCTCGGCCACCAGCTACGACCAGGATCGCCTGGCCGCCGACCAGCAGAAGCTGCGCGCCTTCTATCTGTCCAACGGCTATGCCGATTTCCGCGTGACCAGCGCGGTGGCCGAGCTGACCCCGGACAAGAAGGACTTCATCATCACATACGTGGTGGAAGAAGGCCCGCGCTACAAATTCGGCGACGTCAAGGTCGACAGCCAGATCCGCGACTTCGACAATGAAAAGCTCGCCCAGTCGCTGCCGATGAAGAAGGGCGACTGGTACAATGCCAAGCTGATCGAGGATTCGATCGACAGCCTCAGCCAGACGGCGGGTCTGTTCGGGTACGCCTTTACCGACGTGAACCCCGAGTTCCAGCGTGACAAGGACACGCTGACCATGTCGATCACGTTCAACATCGCCGAGGCGAAGCGGACCTATATCGAGCGGATCGACATCAACGGCAACACGCAGACCCAGGACAAGGTCGTCCGCCGCGAGTTCCGCGTGGCCGAGGGCGATGCCTTCAACAGTTTCCAGGTCCGCCGCAGCCAGGACCGCATTAACTCGCTCGGCTATTTCCAGGAAAAGCTGGAGGTCAAGCAGAACCCCGGCTCGACCCCCGACCGGATCGTCCTCGAAACCAATACCGAGGAACAGTCCACCGGCTCGCTCCAGCTGTCGGCGGGCTATTCGTCGCTGGAACGCTTCATCATCCAGGCGAACATCACCCAGCGCAATTTCCGCGGCAAGGGCCAGGAACTGCGCGCGGGCGTGAACTATTCGGCCTATTCCAAGTCGATCGAGCTGGGCTTCACCGAGCCTTATGTGTTCGACAAGAACGTCGCGCTGGGCGTCGACGTGTTCCGTCGCGACTATAACTCGTTCAACTATCTGGGCACCACCCGCCAGACGACCTATAGCCAGGTGTCGACCGGCTTCCAGGTGCGCGCGGGCGTGCCGTTGACCGAATATTGGTCGCTGTCGGGCCGCTATGGCCTGACCTATGACGAGGTCGGCCTGGCCTCGTCCTTCTTCAACGCCGATGGCAGCTGTAACTTCCAGACGGCGGGCCGTTATCTCTGCGACGCGATCGGCAATCGCTGGACCTCGTCGGTCGGCTATTCGCTGATCTATGACAGCCTGAACAGCCGTCTGCGTCCGACTGCGGGTCAGCGTTTCTCGTTCAGCCAGGACTTTGCCGGTCTGGGCGGCGACGTGAAATATATCCGCACCCGTGGCGAAGGCGCCAAGTTCTGGGGTCTGGGCAAGGGCTTCGTCTTCTCGGTCCTGGGCGAGGGCGGCTATATCCACTCGCTGGAGGACAGCCGCGGTCCCGGCATCGACCCGGTGCGTATCGTCGACCGCTTCTATCTGGGCGAGCCGCAGTTCCGTGGCTTCGACATTCGCGGCGTCGGTCCGCGTGTGCTGCGCGTGCCCTATGTCATCGGCACCGACGGATCGCAGTCGCGTCAGACCGACCGCGACCAGATCGTCGACGACGCGCTGGGCGGCCGTGCTTATTATCTGACGCGCGCCGAACTCGAGATTCCGCTGGGCTCGGGCGCGCGCGAAATGGGTCTGCGGCCCAGCATCTACGTCCAGGCGGGCAGCCTGTGGGGCATCACCCGCCCGCTGCCGTCGCTCGACTTCCCGCAGGCGCGCGACGCCAACGGCAATCTGCTGTTCAACAAGGACGGGTCGAAGACGCTCGCCCCCTCGCTGCTCAAGGACGGGCAGGGGCGGCAGCTGTACGTCGTGCCGACCGGGTCGGACAATGCGGGCCAGTTCACCACCTGCTCGGTCGGCTTCTCGGCCACGTCGGGCGGTGCCTGCTCGGGCACCAGCACCAACACCATCGCGCAGAATACCAACTATGCCGAAGAGCAGTTCTACGGCGGCACCTGGCGTCCGCGCGTGTCGATCGGCATCGGTGTGAACTGGAATTCACCATTTGGACCGCTGCGCATCGACCTGGCCAAGGCATTGGTCACGCAGCCGGGCGACGACCCCAAGCTCATCACTTTCAACGTAGGGACGCAGTTCTGATGAAGACGATTTCCAAGCTCCTCCTCGCGGCGGCCCTGGTGGCCCCGGCCGCGACCGTCGCGACGACCGCGAGTGCGCAGGTGAACGGCGTCGCCGTGGCCGATCCGCAGGGTGCGATCGCCGGTTCGCGCGCCTGGGCTACCGCCCGCCAGCAGATCGAGACGACCTACAAGGCGCAGCTCGACCAGGCCGAGACCCGCCGCACCGCGCTCGCCGCCGAGCTGAACCCGCTGGTCCAGGCGTTCCAGACCGCGCGTTCGGCCCCCAACGCCAACGAAGCGGCGCTGCGCACCCAGGCGCAGGCGATCCAGACCAAGCAGCAGGCCGCCGAGCAGGAACTGGCCCGCCTGACCCAGCCCGCCGTCCGCGCGCAGACCTATGCCGTCGAGCAGCTCCAGGCCAAGCTGGGCGAAGCGGTGCAGAACGCCGTCCGCGCCAAGAATGTCAGCCTGCTGGTCAGCCCGCAGGCGGTGCTGTTCATGCAGCCGACCGCCGACATCACCTCGGCGGTGACGGCCGAGCTGGACAAGCTGGTCCCGACCGTCAGCATCACCCCGCCGGCGGGCTGGCAGCCCGGTCAGCAGGGTGGCCAGCAGGGCGCCGCCCCCGCCGCCGCTCCGGCCGCCACCCCGGCTCCGGCGCCCGCGCGTCGCCAGAACAGCGGCCGGTAATCGCTTCGTGAGCGACGTTGTGAACGACGAGGCGAAGACCGTCCTCGGCCCGCTGGACGTCACGCGGGTCATGGCGGCGATCCCGCACCGTTACCCGATGCTGCTGGTCGATCGTGTCGAGGAACTGGTCCTCGACACGTCGATCCGCGCGGTGAAGGCGGTGACGATCAACGAGGCGTTTTTCCAGGGCCATTATCCCGGCCGTCCGATCATGCCGGGCGTGCTGATCGTCGAGGCGCTGGCGCAGGCCGCCGGTGTCCTGGGCGTGGAAAGCCTGGGCCTCGCCAATTCGGGCAAGCTCGTCTACTTCATGTCGATCGACGGCGTGAAGTTCCGCAAGCCCGTGGAACCCGGCGTCCTCCTCCATCTGGAGGTGGAGTTCGTGTCGAAGCGGACCCGCGTGTGCAAGTTCGCGGGTGTCGCCAAGATCGACGGCGTCGCCGTGGCGGAGGCCAATTTCACCGCGATGATCGCCGATCCGCCCGCCGAGGCGTAAGGGCTCACGTCGCTTTTGACTATCGGGGCGCGGTCCGCTATGGGCCGCGCCTTGAGCTTTAAGGCTGGTCGGAACCAGCCATTTTCCGGAGCAATATCATGAAGACCGATACGCACCCCGACTATCACATGATCAAGGTCCAGATGACCGACGGCACCGTGTTCGAAACCCGCTCCACCTGGGGCAAGGAAGGCGACACGATGCAGCTCGACATCGATCCGCTGGCGCACCCGGCCTGGACCGGCGGCCGTGGCCAGATGCTGGACACCGGCGGTCAGGTCGCGCGCTTCAACAAGCGTTTCGGTGGCGGTCTCACGCTCCGCAAGTAATGGCCTGGCCCTGCGGGGCCGTGCCGTTGCAAATGACCCGGCGCCTCCATGCGGAGGGGCCGGGTTTTTTGTATCCGCCGGGCGGGGCGGGCAAATCGTTTGCGATGTATTTACCACCTCGCTTTAGCATTGCCTGCATGTTCGCCGCCGAATTCGAGCCCATGAAAATCCCGGCCCGCCGTCGCTCGAAGCGGACGGAGGTGAAGGTGGAGGCCGATTATGAGGGCGACGGCCTGGCCCGCGCGCTGTGCCGCGTTCTCGACATTTCGACCCACGGCGCCCGGCTGGAAACCTATACCGAGCTGCGCAGCGGGATGACGATCTGGCTGCGGCTGCCCAAGGTGGGGCAGGTGATCGCCCGGATCGTCTGGGCCGATGATTTCGCGGCGGGGTGTCAGTTCCAGACCCCGCTGGCGCAGGACGCCTATGAGGTGCTGGCGCCGCTCGCCTGATCGCGGGGTGGCCAGGGGCGATCGGCTGGGCTAGTCCATGGGCCTATTCGTTACAAATGGAACGATCTTGACCTTGCCAGTCCCTCCCGTGACCGCGCTACCGCGTGGCGAAGACAGTGTCGCCGCGGTCAGCGTGACCGAGCTGTTCACGATCGGTATCGGCCCCTCCAGCTCGCACACGGTCGGGCCGATGCGCGCGGCCAAGGCCTTTGCGGTCGAGATGCTCGACACCGGGCTGATCCCGGTGCGGGTGCAGGCCGAGCTGTTCGGATCGCTGTCGCTGACCGGGCGCGGGCACCATAGCGACCGTGCCGTCCTGTTGGGTCTGGCGGGGGAGACGCCCGAGACGATCGATCCCGACGCCGTCGAGGGACTGCTCGCGCAGATCGGTGAGACGCGGCGGATCACGCTCGACGGGCGGCATGCGATGGATTTCGATCCCGAGGCCGATCTGCTGTTCCGCCCCGGCTTCCTGCCCGCCCATCCCAACGGGATGGTCTTCACCGCCTTCCTGTCCGACGGCAGTTCGGTGGTGCGGCGCTTCTATTCGATCGGCGGCGGTGCGATCCGGATGGAGGGGGCCGAACTGGCGCGGACCAACCGGCGACTCGCCTATCCCTTCGCCTCCGGTGCGGAACTGCTCGAGCGTACCGGGGATACCGGCCTGTCGATCGCGCAGATCGTCCGCGCCAACGAGGCGGCGTGGCGCGAGGATGTGGAGACGGACGCGTTCCTCGACCGGGTTCGCGACGCGATGGTGGGCGCGATCGATCGCGGCTGTACCGCGACGGGCATCCTGCCCGGCGGGCTGAAGGTCCAGCGCCGTGCGCAGGCGATCAAGCAGAAGCTGCTCGACCGAGGGCCGCGCACCGATCCCAGCCTGGTGTTCGAATGGGTCAGCCTGTGGGCGCTGGCGGTCAATGAGGAGAATGCGGCGGGCGGACGGGTCGTGACCGCGCCGACCAACGGCGCGGCCGGGGTCATCCCGGCGGTGCTGCGCTATTATGAGGCCTTCGTCCATGGTGCGACGCGCGACGGGGTTCGCACCCTGTTGCTGACGGCGGCGGCGGTGGGAATGCTCTACAAGAAGCGGGCCTCCATCTCGGCGGCTGAGATGGGCTGCCAGGGCGAGGTCGGCGTCGCCTGCTCGATGGCGGCGGCGGGGCTGGCGGCGGCGCTGGGCGGCACTCCCGCCCAGGTCGAGAATGCCGCCGAGATCGGCATGGAGCATAATCTGGGCCTGACCTGCGATCCGATCGGCGGGCTGGTCCAGATACCCTGTATCGAGCGCAACACGATGGGCGCGATCAAGGCGATCAACGCCGCCTATCTCGCGCTGCACGGCGACGGGCGGCACATCGTCAGCCTGGATCAGGTGATCGAGACGATGCGCCAGACCGGCGAGGACATGAAGTCGCAATATAAGGAAACCAGCCTGGGCGGGCTGGCGGTCAACGTCGTCGAGTGCTGACCCGCCCGGTCAGCGCGCTGCCCAGCGGATCGCGTTGGTCAGGATGCGGCGATAGGCGGGATCGTCATAGAGCTGCGGCTCATGCCCCAGCGCGGAATAGACGACCCGCCCCTTGCTACGCGGGTTGATCCACAGCACGGGATGATCTGCGCCCATGCGCAACCGCTCGCCGGGGCGATAGCTGCCCTCGTCGACGCGGGCGAGCACGGTCATCCCGCGCGCCGCCGGATTGGCGTCGAAGCTGTACCACTCGTCGCGCGCGACCCAGGGCATCGTCACGCCGCGAAGCACGGGATGGTCCGGCCGGACCGCGACGACTCGCGCGGGCTGGATGTGATCCGCGCCGCCCGGATGGCCGATAAAGGTCGTGCCGATGATCGTATCGGTATACCAGGGCTCCTTGTGGCTGTCGTCGCCCGCCGCGTGCAGCGCCACCACGCCGCCACCGCGCGCGACGAAGCGCGCAAAGGCCGCCTGCTGCTCGGCGCTCAGGAAATCGCCGCTGGCGCTGTTGAGGACGACGACCGAGAAGCGCGATAGCTGGTCGTCGTTGAAGATGGCGGCATTCTCGGTGGTGAAGCTGGGGCGACCCAGACCCTTGGCGATGTCGGCCAGCACGGCGTTGGAATGCGGGATATGCTCGATATGGCGCCAGCCATTGGTCTTGGAGACGATCAGCACGCCGCGCTGCAACCCTGCGGGCAGGGTGGGGGCGACGCTGTCGACGGTCCGGCCGGGCAGATGCGGGTCCGATGGCGCCTGCGCGGCCACGACAAGCGCCATCATCATCAGTGTTTTCAGCATCATCTGTCTCCCTTTTGGGAGAGGCTACCGAGATTGGTTACGCGCGCAACCTCTTCCTCCCCTGTAAGGGGAGGGGGACCATGCGTAGCATGGTGGAGGGGTATCTCCATCGGCCATGACACCCCTCCGTCAGCCCTTCGGGCTGCCACCTCCCCTTACAGGGGAGGAATTACCATCAATCCGCCGCGATCGGGCCGTCATGCGGCTTGGGTCGCCGGGTGAACCAGGTCAGCGCCGCCAGCACGATGCACAGCCAGGCCGACACATAGAAGATGTCGGTCGAGGCGAGCAGATAGGCCTGGCCGACCATCTGCCGGGTGACGGCGGCGGCGGCCTGGGTATCGGTCAGGCCGAGATGGTTGAGCCCGGTCCGGGCCATCTGCCACACCGGGTTCTGGCCGATCGCCTCGGACAGATGCGCTTGGTGCAGCGCCTCGCGCCGGTCCCACATCGTCGTCGTCAGCGACGCGGCAAAGCTGCCCGCCGTGATGCGCGCGAAATTGGAAATGCCGGTCGCCGACGGAATGCGATGCTGGGGCACGCCGTCCAGCGCGATGGTCAGCATCGCAAGGAAGAAGGTGCTCATCGCGATCCCCTGCACCATCAGCGGCAGGACGAAGTCGCCGAAGCTGGCCGAGGTGTTGAGCCCCGAGCGCATCCAGTAGGACAGGCCGAAGGCGGCAAAGGCGATGGTCGCCATGATCCGCGCATCGACCTTGCCCGACAGCCGCGCGACGATGGGGGTGAGGACCACCGCCACCGCCCCGCTGGGCGCGGCGACCAGCCCCGCCCAGGTCGCGGTATAGCCGAGCTGAGTCTGGAGCCAGAGCGGCAGCAGCAGCGTGTTGGCGAAGAACACCGCATAGCCCAGGCAGAAGGCCAGCGTCCCGATGCTGAAATTGCGCCCCTTGAACAACGACAGGTCGACCGCCGGATTGGCGTCGGTCAGTTCCCAGATCAGCCATGCGACGAAGCCGACGATGGCGATCACCGTCATCACCACGATCCGGGTCGAATGGAACCAGTCGTCATTCTTCCCCAGGTCGAGCATCATCTGGAGCGCCCCGACCCAGACGACCAGCATGATGAGGCCGACCTTGTCGATCGGCAGGTTGCGGGTCGGCGTTTCCCGGCTCGACAGGCCGCGCCAGCAGACACCGGCGCAGAACAGGCCGACCGGCACGTTGATCAGGAAGATCCAGCTCCAGTGATAATTGTCGGAGATGTAGCCACCCAGGATCGGCCCCATGATCGGCGCGACCAGCGTCGTCATCGACCAGATGCCGAGCGCGGTCGAGCGTTTCTGCGGCGGGAAGATCGAGATCAGCAGCGCCTGGCTGCCCGGGATCATCGGCCCCGACACCGCGCCCTGTAGCACGCGGAAACCGATCAGCGAGGACAGGTCCCATGCGATCCCGCACAGGAAGGACGCGATGGTGAACAGGAAGACCGAGACGCAGAAGGTCCGCACCACCCCGAACTTGCCCATCAGCCAGCCGGTCAGCGGCACCGCCACGCCGTTGGCGACGGCGAAGGCGGTGACGACCCAGGTCGAGTTGTCCGAGCTGACGCCCAGATTGCCCGCGATGGTGGGCAGCGAGACGTTGGCGATGGTCGAATCGAGCACCTGCATGAAGGTGCCCAGCGCCAACGCGAAGGCGATCAGCGCCAGCGAGGCGCCTTTCAGCGGAGCGGGGCCATCCCCCGCGCCCGCCTGGGGAGGGCCGCCCGCCATCAGCGATTGGCCGCGATGATCTGCGCGATCCGCGCCTCGATCGCGGGATCGTTGCCGTCGGTCGCGGGGGTGCGATAGGTCTGGCTGGCGGGCGCGCCGATGCGCGGACCGCGCTGGTCGGCGGTGTCGACCGTGACGGTCGCCGACAGGCCGACGCGCAGCGGGTTCTGGCGAAGCTCATTGGCGTCCAGCCCGATCCGCACCGGCACGCGCTGGACGATCTTGATCCAGTTGCCGCTGGCATTTTGCGGCGGCAGCAGCGCGAAGGCGTTGCCGCTGCCCGCGCCCAGGCCGATCACCTTGCCGTGATAGACGATCTTGCCGCCATAGATGTCGGCGACGATCGTCGCGGGCTGGCCGATCCGCAGGTCCTTCAGCTGGGTTTCGCGGAAATTGGCGTCGACCCAGAGCCGGTCGAGCGGCACCACCGCCATCAGCGGGGTTCCGGCGGCGACCTGCTGGCCGACCTGCACGGTGCGCTGCGCGACGACGCCGGTGATCGGCGCGACGACGTGCATATGGCTGCGCGCGATGGCGGCGCGGCGATAGGCGGCGATCGCGGCGAGGACCGACGGGTTGGTCGATACCTCGGTTCCCTGCACGGCGGTCCGCGCCTGCGCCGCCTGGGCGCGGGCGAGGTTCAGGTTGGCGGTCGCGACCTTCACCGCGTCGGCGGCGTGCGACAGCTCCTCGCCCGACACGGCCCCCTCGGCGGCGGCACCCCGGCGGCGGGCATAATCGGCCTGCGCCTGGGTCAGTTCGGCCTGCGCCTGGACGATGGCCGCGCCACTCTGGTTGACCTTGGTGAAGTCCGCCCGCGTCGCGCGGACCGCGCGCGCCAGCTCGGCGGCGGCCGAGGCCAGGCCGACATCGGCGGTGGCGGGGTCCAGGTCGATCAGCGGCGCGCCCTGCTTCACCGTCTGGGTGTTGTCGGCATGGATGGCCAGCACCGTGCCCGGATCGCGCGCGGTGATCGCCACCACATCGCCCGCGACATAGGCGTCGTCGGTCTCTTCCTCGGGCTTGGCGAGCAGGAAGTGGAACACGGCCCAGATGATCGCGGCGATCACCACGACGACCGCCAGGATGGTCAGGCCGGTCTTGCGCGCCCTGGGCTTGCCGGCGGGCGCGGGCGCGGGGGAGGGGGCGGCGGTGGCGGTGTCGCTCATCGGGGCGTGCTTTCGGTGGAAGGGGAGAAACCGCCGCCCAGGGCGACGGCCAGCGCGATCCGCGCCTGGACCGCGTCGGCGGCGAGATTGGCGTCGGCCTGATCGGCCTCCAGCTGGCGGATATCGGGGTCGATCAGCCCCAGTTGCGATTGCAGCCCGCTCGATACGCGAATGGCGTTCAGGCGGCGCGTCTCGGCCAGTCCGCGCGTGACCTCGCTCTGGCGGGCGCGCTCGGTGGCGAGGGTGCGGCTGCGCGTCACCGCATCGGCGGCCTCGCGCACCGCGCCGACGACCCGGTCGTTATAGTCGGCGGTCGCCAGGTCGAGCGCGGCGGTGGCGCCGGCCAAGCCCGCGCGAAGCCGTCCGCTGTCGAAGATCGGCAGGTGGATGGCGGGCCCGGCGCCGACGGTCCCGGCATCGGCGGTGAACAGATTGCCCAGCCCGACCGCCTGGAACCCCGCCAGCGCCATCAGATTGACATTGGGCAGGAACGCCTTGCGCGCGACTTCCTGCCCGCCCTTCGCTGCTTCGATCCGGGCGAGCGCGGCGGCGATGTCGGGACGACGGGACAGCAGGTCGGCGGGCACGATCCCCGGCATGGGGAGCGCGGTGTCGAGCGCGATCCGCGTCGGCGCGATCGTCGCGGGATAGTCGAGGCCCCGCCCGGCCAGCGCCGCCAGCGCGTTGCGTGCCAGCGCCGCCTGTGCCTCGGCCCTCGCCAACGCGACCCGCGCCTGGGCGAGCAAAGTCTGCGCGCTGCTGGCGTCGAGCTGGCTGGCGAGGTGGTTGCGGATGCGCGCCTGCACCAGCCCCAGCGAGCGGGTGCGCGTATCGATGGTCCGGCGCGCGATCGCCGCCTGACGCTCGGCACGGGCGAGTTCGACATAGGTCTGCGCGACCGATCCCGCGAGCGCGAGCCGCGCCGCCGTCACGTCGAGCATCGCCGCGCGGGTGGAAGCGCGCGCCGCCTGGATCGCGGCGGCCTGTCGCCCGAACAGGTCGATCGTCCAGTTCAGACTGGCCTGTGCCTGCCCCAGCCACTGGGTCGTGCCCGCATAGGGTGGCGGGATGGTATAGCGGCCCGAGATGCGGCTATATTGCTCCTGCGCGTCGAGCGACACGGCGGGGCCGTCCTCCGCCCGGCGGCTGGCCAGCACCGACTCGGCCTGGCGCAGTCGCGCCATCGCGATCTCCAGCGACGGATTGCCGGACAGCGCATCGCCGACGATCCGGTCGAGCTGCGGATCGCCCAGCCCATGCCACCACTCGGTCGCCACTAGCGGCGCCTGCGCGGTGCCCAGACCCAGCGTGTCGGGCGCGACGGGAGCGACGGCGGGATGCGCCTGCGGCACCGAACAGCCCGCCAGCAGAAGGGCGGTGAGGAATGCCGACCGCTTCATGCCTGGGTCTCCAGACGGTCGCGAAGCCTGAGGAGAAGGGCGACGAGCTGGTCGGCATCCTCCTGCGACCAGTCGGCCATCCAGTCGTTCCACAGGGTGACGACCTTCACCTTGCAGCGTTCCGCGACGATGCGCCCGGCCTCGGTCAGCGCGAGGCGGACGACCCGCCGATCGGATGTGCAGCGGCGGCGCGCGATCAGGCCGCGCTCCTCCAGCGTGTCGATGATCCGCGTCGTCGCGCCGGTATCGTGGCACAGGTGGCGCGACATCTCCGCCGCCGTCTCCCCGAAACCGCAGAGCAGCGTCATCAGCGCGCTCCACTGGACATGGGTGACTTCCTCATCCTGAAAGATCGGCTCCATCCCGATCCGGGCGAGCTGGAACACGCGCTTGGTCAAATAACCGACCGAGCGTTCGGGATCGAAATGGGCAGTATCTTGGTGAGCCATATGACTGCCATGGCAATAGCTGCCACGGCAGTCAATTTAGGGATGCCATCATGACGTATTTGTCATGACGGAGCGGGGGCGAAGGGCGAGACGATCGCGTCTCGCCCCGTTCGGGTCAGCGGGTTTCGCGGGTCGCCGCGATCGCGGCATTGGCGGCGAGGATATAGGCCGAGGTGGTCGCGACCGTATATTCATTCTCGAACCACAGGAACGGCCAGTCGGTCTTCAACTCGGGGAAGTCCGGCTTCACGATCAGCACGCCCGGCACCAGCCCGCCGGGGATGAAGCCGTAATCGGCGCGGTTGTGGCCATAGCCGATCAGCTTGGACGCGGTGCCCACCGTCGAGACGAGGGACAGGTTGTTCGCCGGGTGCCGCCCCAGCACATAGTCGATCGCGTTCAGCGTGTATTCGGTCCCGACGATCTCCGGGAACGCCTTGTGCATCAGGTACATGTTCGATCCGAACGCAACGACCTGATGCGATCCGGCCCAATTGGCCTCGCTGATCGGCACGCCGAAGGGGTTTTTGGCCAGATCGGCATCGAGCTTCGCCTTGGCCCGCCGGACCAGCGGCACCAGTGCGGCCCGGTACTTGGCGTCCATGAAGGGCAGGGCGCGGATCGCCGAGGCCCCGACCCATTCGAAGCTCTTGCCCACCACCGGCATCAGCGCGCGGAGGCGATCGGCATAGACGCGGTCGCCCTTGCTGGTGATCAGCATTTCCACCGTCGCGCCGACATTGGCGCCCTCCGCCGACCAGGGCGATCCCGAATCGTCACGCCCGTCGCCCGCCTTGACCGGGCCCTTTTGCTGGCGGGACCACAGCGTCTTGGCGGCATCCCATGCCTCGGCCGCCATGGTCGGGTCGCTGTCGGCCAGCGCCCGCGAGGCGGCGGCCAGCGCGCCCGCCACCGCCAGATTGTTGGCGGGCAGATCGGTGGTGAAGGCCCAGCGATCGTCCTGCGCGCCCGACGACCCGCCACGCCGCTCGGTTACGCCCAGCGAGGCGTCATAGGTCAGATTGTCGGTCTGGGACCCCGCATCGCCCAGATGGGCATATTGCCGCTGGACGGGATCGATGATGCCGACGATCGCATGGCCGAACACCTTGTACTGGGCGAGCAGTTGCAGCGCGCCGTGGCGGATCTGCTGGAGCGCGTCCTGCTGGCCGTCGGGCTTGCGGATCTCGACCGCGCGAGCGGTCTCGTCCACGCTCGTCTCGTCCCAGTCGAGTCCATAAAGCTCGCGTCCCCAGGCCAGATCGCGGACCACGGCGGCGTTTTGCGGCGTCTGGATGTCGTAATCGCCCGCATCCTGGAAGCCGCCGACGTTCAGCCCCGGAATATGCTCGCCCGGCTTGAACGGCGAATCGAGGGTCGGACCCATCTTATAGCCGTCGAAATGGACGTGATTGGCCGGCGCCTGGCGCGCATCGTCCAGATGCGAGGGGGCGGACCAGACGCGATATTGTTCGCGAATGCCGACATGGTCCATCTGCTCGGCGATGAAGGTGTCGAGCGAGGTCTGCCAGATGCGGTCATAGGCGTCGGGCGCAATGCGGAAGGGGTTGGTCACCTGGCCACCATAGGAAATGGCATAGACGCCCGGTTCGCGGACCTGCGAGAAGTCGAAGGCGGCGTAGTCATAACGCATCCAGCGCCCGCGTGGGGTGACGCGGCTGCGCAGCACCGATTGCCGGGTTCCGTCGGCGGCCAGGCGGACGAGTTCGGCCTCGGCGGGGGCGGAGCCGTGCGGATCGGTCTCGATCAGCGCGACTTTGGATCGGCCCGGCGTATAGCCCGCCTGGTTGAACGAGACGACCGGCGCGCGGACCCAGTCCTTCACGACATTGGGACGGACATGCCAGACGACGGCATTCTCCTTGGCCCCGGCCGCGATCAGCGAGCGGACGACGAACCAGCCATTCTGCGCCCGGTTGCGCGCGTCATAGAGTTCCAGCGCCCCGGCGTCCGAGGTGATGGTGACGCGGGTCAGCGGATCTTCGGGCGACAGGGTGATCGACCTGCCCCCGGCGGCCAGCGGCATCGGATCGCCCGACCCATCCTTGCGCATCGGCCCCGTGGCGTGACGTGGGAACAGGCCCGGCGCGCTGTCCATCAGATAGGTCTTCCCGAAATAGCTGGTCGGCAGGAAATCGAGGTTGAACCCCGCCTTGCCCGCCAGCGCCGCGGGCAGCGGCTTGTCGAGGTCGACCGCGATGCGAAACCCGTCGCCCTCCGCCGTCACCTTCACCCGATAACCCAGATCGACGTCCTTATAGGTGGATCGGACCACCACCTGATTGGGCTCGGTCCCGCGCGTCCGGCTGATGAAGGCGGGGACCGGGTCCCATTGTTCGGGCGTGCGGTTCAGCCGCACCGCGCCATCGGTCGCGATCCGTTCGCCATGCAGGACGATCTGGAGCCCGGCATTCTTCTCGTCGAAGAAGATCGGGCTGAACTGGTTCTGGTCGAGCATGACGGTCAGCCCCTGGCGCTCGAGCGTCTCCGCCGGGGTGACGGCCAGCGACTGTGCCCGGACCGCCTGGGCCCCGGCGATCACGCTGGCCGAGGCCAACAAGGCAATCCCCATCCGTTTCAGCATATCCCCTCCTAGTAGCGCTATCATTTCCGAATGCGGAAGCGGCGCCCGGACGGAGAGTCCGTCCCGCATTCCGCGTCCCGCATGCCGGGGCCTTTATGGCCTCGCGGCGCGGGCAATCTGTGGCAGATTGTTGGATTAAACAACGGAAAAGTGGAGGGTTATCCTGCATCAGCCAAAGGGGCGGCACGGGCTATGTCCAGCCGGTGCAACGGGCCGCAGGGGGTGTGAGTATAACGCTCACATGATTGGGCGTGAGACGACCCAAGGCCACGAAAAAAGGGCAGGAACGGATCGCCGCTCATGCCCCTGTGTATCGAGGAGGGGGCCGGACGCCGCGATGCGGCATACGGCTGGGGATCAGGGTTGCGACTTGTAGCGCGGCTGGGCGCGTCCGGCTTCGTCGGCGGCCTGGCGGATCAGCGCGATGTTGCGCTTGATCGAGGCGGCCAGCGCCGCGCGCACGGCTTCGTCGGCATCCGAACCGGCGGGCACGTCGCGCAACAGCGCCAGCCAGTCGCCCACCGCTTCGTCATGCTGGCCCTTCAGATCCTTTTCCATCGCGAAATAGAAACGCGCGCGCGCATCGCGCGGATCGAGCGCCAGCGCCTTGCGAAAGGCTTCGGCGGCGGGGGCGGGGAGGTCGGCGGAGTTGGACTTGGTCGTCTGCATCACCGCTTCGCCGAGCGCCGACCAGGCGGTCGACTGGTTGGGATCGATCGCCAGCGAGGCGCGATAGGCGGCGGCGGCCTCGTCGAAGCGGCGGGCGGCGAGCATCGCATCGCCCAGGCGCTTCTGGGCGGCGGCATCGCCGGGCGCCTTGGTCGCGGCGGCCTGCGCGGCGGCGGGGGCTATGGCGGGGGCCGGGCGGTCGACGAAGACGGGGGCGGGCTCGGCCTTGTCGACCGGGCGGCGCAGCAGCACCATGGCGATGAACGCCAGAAGGGCCAGCACGAGCACAATGCCCGCAATGACGAAGAATTTGCCCCGTTTCATCTGATGGATCCTGTTGGAATGGGTCGGCCGCGCCCTTCTGGGTCAATCCCGTTGACAGACTGTAAACGAAACGGGGCGTGGCGATGCGGTGACAGCCTTCGCCGTCAGACGCGGGCGCCTTTCAGCGTCTCCATCTCGCCCATCACCCGCGCCTGGCGGCCATAGACCAGCTCGAACAGCGGGCTGGCCATCATCGTCGTCACGATCGCCATCAGCACCAGCATCGAGAACAGCGCGGGGCCGATAATCCCCTTCTGCAACCCGATATTGATGATGATCAGCTCCATCAGCCCGCGCGAGTTCATCAGCGCGCCGATGCCCATCGCGGTCCGGTTGTCCTCGCCGCACACCCGCGCCGCGAGATAGCAGGCGCCGAACTTCGCCGCGATCGATGCGGCCAGGATGCCCAGCGCGATCAGCAGCAGCGGGAGGGAATTGACCATGTCCATCCGGGTATTGAGCCCCGAATAGGTGAAGAACATCGGCAGCAGCAGGACGACGGCCAGCGGCTCGACCTTCTTCTTCAGCTCGGCGACGAACAGTCCGCGCGGCATGAAGACGCCCAGGATGAAGCCGCCGAAAATGCCGTGAACCCCGATCGCATCCATGATGAAGGCCGAGATGCAGAAGGCCATCAGCGTGATCGCCAGCACGTTCATGCTCATCTCGCCCCGCGCCTCGACCGCGCGGCCGAGCGGGGCGAGGATGCGGCGGCCGAACAGGATCAGGAAACCGACATAGAGGATCGCGCCGCCGATCGCCAGGATCGCGACCCCGCTGCCCCCGCCGAACGTCGCCAGCACCACGGCCAGCACGCACCAGGACGTTGCGTCATCGAACGCCCCCGCCGCCAGCGACAGGGTGCCCAGCGGACTGTCGGCCAGCCCGCGCTCGTTGATGATCCGCGCCAGCATCGGAAAGGCGGTCAGTGCGATGCAGGCGCCCATGAACAGCGTCGCATTGGCCTGGCTGATTCCCGGCGCGAACAGCCCCGGTACGGTCAGCAGCGCAGGCGTGATGACCGCCGCGATCAGGAACGGCGCGATGACGCCCGAGGCCGACACCGCCATCGCGCTGCGCGCCTTGGACTGGAAATGGTCGAGCCGCAGGGTCAGGCCGACCAGGAACATGTAGAGCGCCACCCCGAGCTGCGCCCCGGCATAGAGGATGTTGCGCGTCTCCTTGGGGAAGATCGCGCCCTGAAGCTCGGGAAAGGCCAGTCCCAGCAGCGAGGGGCCCAGCACCACGCCCGCGATCATTTCCCCCACGACCGGCGGTTGCGCCAGGAAACGCTGCCCCAGCCATCCGACGATGCGGCAGGCGAACAGGATGACGGCGAGTTGCAGGAAGAAATGGATGCTGAAGTCGCCGGGGGCATAGCTGGCCGCCGCCGCTGCGGTCGCCGGGCCATGCGGCGACAATATGCCCCCCGCCGTCTGCCAAAAACTGTCGATCGCGTCGTTCATATCGCCCTGCCGAGCCCCCTCCTGCCATCCGTTCCCCTTTGGGGAGCGGTATCATCATGACCTTAGCGGGGCAGACCATGCTCTGCATAGGTCCTGACGATATCAGGCGAAGGGGAAGCCGACGGTCGATCACGCCATGGCGGGCAGCCGGTCGAGATGCTTTTCCAGCGTCAGCGGATAGTCGCGAATGCGCACGCCGGTCGCGTTATAGACCGCATTCGCCACCGCCGCGCCTACCCCGCACAGGCCCAGCTCGCCCACCCCCTTGGCCTTCATCGGATTGGCCTTGTCATCGGCTTCCTCCAGCAAGACGACCTCCTGATGCGGGATGTCGGCATGGACCGGCACCTCATAACCGGCCAGGTCGTGGTTGACGAAGAAGCCGAAACGCTTGTCGACCGCCAGTTCCTCCATCAGCGCCGAGCCCACGCCCATCGTCATCGCGCCGATCACCTGGCTGCGTGCCGATTTGGGATTGAGGATGCGGCCCGCCGCGCAGACCGCCAGCATCCGGCGCAGGCGGGTGACGCCGGTATAGGCGTCCACCCCGACCTCGACGAAATGCGCGCCGAAGGTCGACAGCTGGTATGTCTTGTCGAGGTCGCCGAACTCGATCCGGTCCTCGGCGGACAGCGGACCGGCGGCGACGGCGTCGCGCAGCGCGACCGATCGGTTGCCGCTCGTGACCTTGCCCTCTGCAAAGCTGAGGTCGGCCGAGTTGAAGCCCAGCCGCTGCGCGATCGCCTCGCGCAGCTTGACGCACGCGGCATAGACCCCGGCCGTCGCATTGGCCGCGCCGAACTGCCCGCCCGAGCCCGCCGATACGGGATAGGCGGAATCACCCAGCCGGACATCGACCCTGTCCATCGGCACGCCCATCATCTCGGCGGCGGTCTGGGCGATGATCGTATAGCTGCCGGTGCCGATATCGGTCATGTCGGTTTCGACGACGAGGCGGCCGTCCTTGCCCAGCGTGACCCGTGCGGCCGACTTCATGTTCATGTGATTGCGAAAGGCGGAGGCGACGCCCATGCCAACCAGCCAGCGTCCGTCGCGGACCTGGGCGGGCTTGGCGCTGCGCCGCGACCAGCCGAAACGCTGCGCCCCTTCCTCCAGACAACGCACCAGCTGGCGCTGCGAAAAGCGGCGCTCGGGCTTTTCGGGATCGACCTGGGTGTCGTTCTTCACGCGGAAGGCGACCGGGTCCAGCCCCAGCTTCTCGGCCATTTCGTCCATGGCGATTTCCAGCGCCATCATGCCGGGCGCCTCGCCGGGCGCGCGCATCGCATTGCCTTCCGGCAGGTTGAGCACCGCGAGCCGCATCGAGGTCAGGCGGTTGGGACCGGCATAGAGCAGCTTGGTCTGGTTGACCGCCGTTTCGGGGCCGCCGCCGGGCTGGTCGCCCGATCCGCTTTCATGCGCGATCGCCTGGATGCTGCCGTCCTTGCTCGCGCCGATCCGGATGCGCTGCGTGGTGGCGGGGCGGTGGGTGGCGTTGTTGGCCATCAGCGGCCGCTGCATCGCGACCTTGACCGGCCGCCCGACCGCCCTGGCGCCCAGCGCCGCCATCACCGCATCGGCGCGCAGGAACAGTTTTCCGCCAAACCCGCCGCCGACATAAGGAGAGATCAGCCGCACCTTCTCCTTGGGCAGACCCAGCGTCTTGGCAAGGTCGCCGCGCCCCCAGGCGATCATCTGGTTGGAGGTCCACACGGTCAGCTGGTCGCCGTCCCAGGATGCGATCGACGCGAACGGCTCCATCATCGCATGGCTGTGATCGGGCGTCGTATAGGTCGCGTCGAGCTGGACTGGAGCGGCGGCGAAGGCGCTCTCGAAACTGCCGGTCCGGTCGGCCTTGCCGGGCTTGCCCTCTTCGCCGCCGGTCAGCGGCGCGGTCTTCAGCGCATCGTCCAGATCATATTGGCCCTTGGCGCGTTCGTAATCGATGCGCACGAGGCCGGCGGCGGCGCGCGCCTGTTCGAAGGTCTCCGCGACGACGATGGCGATCGTCTGGTGATAATGGTCGATCTCGGGCCCGCCGAGCAGCTTGACGGTGTTGAAATTGCCCTTGTTCAGCTTGCCCGCATCGGCGGCGGTGGCGATGCCCAGCACGCCCGGCGCGCCGCGCGCATCGTCCAGGTTCATCGACCGGATGCGGCCCTTGGCGATGGCCGAACCGATGATCCAGCCATAGGCGGCATTCGGCGCCTCGGCATGATGCTCATAGGCGTAAGGGGCGGTGCCGGTGACCTTTTTCGGGCCGTCGATCCGGTCATGCGCCCGGCCGACCACGGCCATGCGGTCGATGGGGTTGGCGCCCGCAGGCTCGGTGAATTTCATGCGGTCCTCGCCTGGCTGATGACGGCCGCCAGCGTCCGTTCGACGAGCGGCACCTTATAGGCATTGTCCTGGGTGGGGCGGGCGTCGGCGAGCAGGGTCGCCGTCACCGCTTTGGCCCCTTGCGGCAAGGCGGCCTCCGCCGCCTCGACCCGCCAGGGCTTGTGCGCGACGCCGCCCACTGCGACCCGGCCGGTGCCATCCTTCTGGACGACGGCCGCGACCGAGACGAGCGCGAAGGCATAGGAGGCGCGGTCGCGCACCTTTTCATAGATATGCGTGCCGCCGATCGGGCGGGGTAGGGTGATCGCGGTGATCAGCTCGCCCGGTTGCAGCGCCGTCTCGATATGCGGGGTGCTGCCGGGCAGGCGGTGGAAGTCGGCGATGGGGATGGCGCGGGTCCGGCCGTCCGCATTCACCGTCTCGACCGTGGCGTCGAGCACCCGCATCGCGACGTTCATGTCGCTGGGGTTGGTGGCGATACAGTCGCTGCTCGCCCCCACCACCGC
This sequence comes from Sphingomonas sp. SORGH_AS_0789, assembly GCF_031453055.1. Classification (NCBI taxonomy): domain Bacteria; kingdom Pseudomonadati; phylum Pseudomonadota; class Alphaproteobacteria; order Sphingomonadales; family Sphingomonadaceae; genus Sphingomonas; species Sphingomonas sp. SORGH_AS_0789. The sequence continues at coordinate 3,744,962 of NZ_JAVIYV010000001.1, read as the reverse complement.
CAGCTGGCGCGAATAGCCGCCGATCGCGCTGCACCCGGTGCCGGGCTTGCGCTTGTTGCAGGCCATGTTGGTATCGTAGAAATAGGGGCAGCGCGTCCGCTGGAGCAGATTGCCCGCCGTCGTCGCCTTGTTGCGCAGCTGGCCGCTGGCCCCCGCGACGATCGCGCGCGACAGGACACCATAATCGCGCCGCACCCGATCGTCGGCGGCGAGCGCGGTGTTGGTCGCGAAGGCGCCGATACGCAGCCCGCCCTCCTTCGTCTTCTCGATCCGGTCGAGCCCCAGATCCTGGACGTCGATCAGGTGGGTCGGCGTCTCCACCTCGATCTTCATCAGGTCGAGCAGATTGGTGCCGCCCGCCAGGAACCTGGCACCCGGCCGCGACGCCGCGCGCGCCGCCGCGACCGCGTCCCTGGCGCGCTCATAGGTAAAGGCCTTCATGCCCTGGCTCCCGCGACTTCGGTCATCGCCTCGGCGATGTTGGAATAGGCGCCGCAGCGGCAGATATTGCCGCTCATCCGCTCGCGCATCTCGGCGCCGGTCGCCTGCGGACGCGCGGTGATGTCGGCCTGCACATGGCTGGGCACGCCGCGCTTGATCTCGTCGAGCACCCCGACCGCCGAGCAGATCTGGCCGGGCGTGCAATAGCCGCATTGATAGCCGTCATGCTTGACGAAGGCCGCCTGCATCGGGTGCAGCCGATCGGGCGTGCCCAACCCCTCGATGGTGGTGATCTCGTCGCCGTCATGCTGGAGCGCGAGCGAGAGGCAGCTGTTGATCCGCTGGCCGTTGACGATCACCGTACAGGCCCCGCACTGGCCATGGTCGCACCCTTTCTTGGTGCCGGTCAGGTGGAGATGTTCGCGAAGCGTGTCGAGCAGCGTGGTGCGCGGATCGAGCGACAGCGCGCGGTCCTTGCCATTGACCTTCAGGGTGACGGGCATGGTGGCGGGCTCTGGGGGCATGGTCGCCTTTCGGGGTTGCGCCTCGGCCGGGCTGTGCGCCGCCATCGCGGTTGCCGCGCCGCCGATCATGACGCCGCGTCGCGACACGGAAAATTCGCTCTTGTCCGCCACCGTCCTGCTCCCTTGGATTCCGGTCATCCGTCATCCGCGCGAAAAGGTCTCAGGACGCAACCGGCCCGGTCGACAGGCCAGCGCGGCTGGCGGTCATCATGTCACACAACGCGCCTAAGTCATTTTGGTGGCGTCCGAAAATATCATAGGATAGTTTGCCGCCAAAGGACCAGCATCATGGTGATCGAAGACGATAGCCGCTCGCGTCTCGCCGAGGCGCTGCTCCGCACCGCGCAGGAGGATCGCGCGGCCTTTCGGGAGGTGTATCGCCTGTCGTCGGCGCGACTGTTCGGCATCTGCCTGCGTATCTGCGGCGAGCGCCAGGCGGCCGAGGATGTGTTACAGGACGTCTATCTGACCGTCTGGAAACGCGCTGGCGGCTATGAGCCCGGACCCGCCAGCCCGCTGGCCTGGCTGGCGACGATTGCGCGCAACCGGGCGATCGACTGGCGGCGGGCGCATGGGCGGCACCGGGCCTCGCCGATCGACGAACAGCCGGTGCTGGTCGACGACGCCCCCATCGCCAGCACGGTCGTCGAGGATGCGCAGGAATCGCATCGCCTGGGCCGCTGCCTCGATGAACTGGAAGGGCGGTCGCGGGACGCCATCCGCACCGCCTTTTTCGACGGCTGCACCTATGCCGAACTGGCCGATCGGTCCGCCGTGCCGCTCAGCACCATGAAGACCTGGATCCGCCGCGGCCTGATCCGCCTGAAGGATTGCATGGAGCGATGACACCGCCACCGACCATGACGGGCGACGAACCCGACGCGATGGCCGCCGAACTGGCGCTCGGGCTGCTGGAGGGGGAGGAGCGGGCGACGGCGCTCCGCCGGATGCTGGCCGATCCCGGTTTCGCGGCCCAAGTGGCGTGGTGGCGCGACCGTTTCGCGCTCTGGTTCGAGGCCTGGCCCGAAGTCGCGGCTCCGGCGGACGGGCTCGCCCGGCTGGAAGCGACGATCTTCGGCGCGCCGCCGCAGCAGCGGTCGTCGGTCCGGCTGTGGCAGGGGCTGGCGGCGCTGTCGGGGCTGGTCGCGGCCTGTCTGTTGCTGTTCGTCGCCCTGCGCGGGCCCGAGGTGGCTTCGCCATCGCCGCTGTTGACGACGATCGTCGCGAACAACGGGGCCGGGCCGATCGCCGCACTCTATGACCCCGCGACCGGCCGCCTGTCGCTGGACGTCGCCAACCAGCGCCGGGCGGGGCGGAGCGCGCAGCTCTGGATCATCGGAGCGGACGGCGTGCCGCATTCGCTGGGCCTGATGGCGGATCGGGGTGCGACCCGGCTGGCCCTGTCTCGCGCGCTTCGCGACCGGATGCGGGTCGGGGCGACCATCGCCATCTCGATCGAGCCCGTTGGCGGCGCGCCGGGGCCGCTGCCCACCGGGCCGGTGGTGGCAACCGGCGCATGGACGCCGGTGTGACGGCAGAAACAGCGCGACGGGTGGGGGCGGACATGCTAGTCGGTGGCATCGCCGGTTTGACGACCGCAAGCGCTGGCGGCTGAGAGACCTTGTGCTCCCGCTTGTCGCGTCGGAGCAACCTGGTGATCCTTTTCCTCGACGGACCGGGCGGCGCATGATTGCACGCTTCGTGACCCGCTGGCTTCGGCGGCGCTATTGGCGGCGGATGGGCTGCCGATGAGCCGGCGCCCTTCGAGCATCGAAGACCATGACCGCGCCTATCGCGCGCTGATGGACGGCATCCGCGTGGTGGAGGAACGGATTGCGCCGCTATGGAGCGCCGACCGCCGGGGGCTGTCGGATCGCCACCATATTGTCCGCCACCGCGTGACCGCCAACGGCTTTCGCGAACTCGACGTGCTGCTGGCGCACTGGATCGGGCTGGTCGCCCGCCGGCCGGTCCGCATGACCGAGATCGACGGCTGGCGCGAAGCCCCGCAGGACGCGCGCGGCGCCGCCGAGATGGTCTATACGCCTGCCGAAATCCTGCGGATCGCGGGGGACTATCGGCTCGCCGCGCCGCCGCCCCGGATGGCGCATGGTTGCGGAATGGCGGCCTGATCCCCATATCGTCGGGGCTTTAGTCGCATATCGACGGTTCTCGGCGCTTTGCGGCCCCCTTTTCCTTCTTTCCCTGCTGCCCGGGCATCCGGGTCCGCCGATCCTCGGCAGACCGTGATCCGAAGGAAATATCATGAGCCAGAACGGCACCGTCAAATTCTTTAACATGGACAAGGGCTATGGCTTCATCGCGCCCGATAATGGCGGCACCGATGCCTTTGTCCATATCTCGGCGGTCGAGCGTGCGGGGATGATCACGCTCCAGCAGAACCAGCGTGTCGGTTACGAGCTGGAGCAGGATCGTCGCGGCAAGATGGCGGCGGTCAACCTGCAACCGGTCGACTGACGCGTATCGATGGCGGGGCCCGATAGTCCGGTCCCGCCTGTTCCTGATGTTGGTGTCGGAAAGGATCCTGCCATGCGTGATTCCGAACTCTATCAGCAGCGTGCGGCCGATTGCCGCGACCAGGCGGCGGCCTCCGACCTGGCCAATGTGCGCGAACGCTGTCTGCGCGCGGAGGCGGCCTGGTCCGCCATGGCGCAACGCTCGCTCCGCACCGAGGCCGCGCGCGACGCACGGGTCCAGACGGTGACCGCCATCTGCCCGTAAAGGGTGCCTCCGCTGGTTGATCCCCACCATCAAGCCGTGCACAAGCGCGCAAACGCGATCGATCGCGGATGATGGGAAGGGAAAAGTCATGCGCCGTGAACTGGTTACAGCTCTGTTGGCGCTGGCGGCGGCGGCTCCGGCGGGTGCCCAGTCGACCGAGATCCCCCGCATCGCGACCCGCGACGGTCGCCACGCGCTGATCGTCGATGGACGGCCTTTCCTGATGCTGGGCGGGCAGGTCAACAATTCGAGCAACTATGCCGCCGCCCTGCCGCAGGTCTGGCCGGTGCTCGACCGCATCCATGCCAATACCGTCGAGATCCCCGTAGCATGGCAACAGGTCGAGCCGGAGGAGGGGCGTTTCGACTTTTCCTTTGTACAGACCCTGCTCGACCAGGCGCGCGCGCATGACAAGCGGGTCGTGCTGCTGTGGTTCGGGACGTGGAAGAACACCTCGCCCGGCTATACCCCCGATTGGGTCAAGCTGGACAATCGCCGCTTTCCCCGGATGAAGACGCGCGACGGCAAGGACCATTACGTCCTGTCGCCGATGTTCCGTGCGACGTTGGAGGCGGACAAGCGCGCCTTCGTCCGGCTGATGACCTATCTGAAGGATCATGATCCGCAGAACACGGTCATCATGGTCCAGCCGGAAAACGAGGTCGGCAGCTATCGCAACCCGCGCGACTATGGACCGGAGGCGCAGCGGCTGTTCGCCGGGCCGGTCCCCGCCATGCTGGTCCGCCGCTTGGGCAAGCGGCCGGGCACGTGGAGCGCCGTGTTCGGGACGCAGGCCGACCGCGCCTTCAATACCTGGTACACCGCGCGTTTCATCGACGAGATCGCGGCGGCGGGCAAGGCGGTGAAGCCGCTGCCCATGTACGTCAACGCCGCGCTGGCGGGCCCCTCCAACGTGCCCGACCCCGACGGGGTGGCGAGTGGCGGGCCGCAGCAGGACGTGCTCGACATCTGGAAGGTCGCGGCCCCCGCCATCGATGCCGAGGCCCCCGATATCTATGACCGCGCCAGCGGCAATGTCGCGCTGTATCTCAAGGCCTTTGCCCGGCCCGACAATCCGCTGCTGGTGCCCGAGATCGGCAATGCGCGTGAGTTCGGCCGCTATTTCTACGACGCGCTGGGGCGCGGGGCGATCGGTTTTGCGCCGTTCGGCATGGATGACACCGGCTTCTTCAACTATCCGCTGGGCGCGACGAAGCTCGATGCGGCGACGCTCGATGCCTTTGCCGGGCCTTATGGCGCGGTGGCGGGGGTGATGTGCGACTGGGCGCGGCTGGCGTTCGAGCATCCGACCTGGGGCGCGTCCAAGCCCGACGACGGCGCCGACGTGAAGACGGTGATGGGCGACTGGTCGATCCAAGGCAGCTTCGGCCAGTGGCAGTTCGGCGAGAAGAGCTGGAGCTGGCTCAAGTCCGAGCCCGCCCCCTGGGGCAAGGAGCCGGTCGGCGGCCTGGCGGTGATCCAGCTGTCGCGCGACGAATTCCTGATGACCGCCGACCATGTCCGCGTCCGCTTCGAGCCCGCGACCCCCGATCCCAGGGCGATGGTGCTGCGGGTCGAGGAGGGGCATTTCGCGGAGGGGCGCTGGGTCATGGACCGGCTGTGGAACGGCGACCAGACCGATTACGGCATCAACATCGTCGATCGTCCCGTCGTCCTGAAGGTCGTCATGGGGCGCTATCGCTGACCCTGGCCGTGCGCGCGGACGGTTCAGGCGGCGCGGCTTATAAATATGTACCGGCATGACAATTTCGTCAGGCAAGAAAAATTTGCCTGTGCCGATTGAGGCGTCATGGAAAGTCGCTACGTTCGACCCCTTCTTGGGGTGGGGACGATAATGTTCGGACGTGCGTTACTGGTGACTATGCTGTTGTCGTCGGCAAGTGTTGTGCAGGGGAGCGACAAACCTCTTTACCAGCCGGTGCCGGACTGGGTGAAGCTGGCTCCCGCGCCCGATACCAAGAGTCTGACGGCGGACAGTCCCGCGACGCTGATCGCCGACGCGCAGGTGCGGCTGGGCGACGGGATGAGCTGGTCCTATTTCGAACAGGCCACGCGCGCCAATTCGGTCCAGGCGCTGTCGCAGGCAGGGACGATCAGCCTGTCCTGGCAACCCGCGCATGGCGATCTGATCATCCACGGCGTCGACATCATCCGCGACGGGGAGCGGATCGACGCGCTGAAAGGCAAGCAGTTCACCGTCCTGCGCCGCGAACAGGGGCTGGAGCGGATGTCGATGGACGGGATGCTCACCGCGACGCTGGCGGTCGAGGGGTTGCGGGAGGGCGACATACTCGATGTGCGCGCATCGCGTACCGTCAAGGACCCCAGCCTGATGGGCAACAGCATGGGCAATGCGCCGTTGCTGGCGCAGCCGGTCAAGATCGGCTTTTCGCGTGCGCGCCTGCTCTGGCCGCAGAAATCGGCGGTCCAGTGGCGCGCCTATCTGACCGGGGCCGATCCCGTGGTCGGCGATGCCAATGGCTGGCATGAACTGGTCTTCGCCCAGCCGTTCCCGCGCCAGCCCGACATCGCCCCGCAGGCGCCGGGGCGCTATGCACGACCCGGCTTTGTCGAGGCGTCGACCTTCGCTGACTGGCCGAGCGTGTCGAAGGTCGCGGTGACGCTCTACAAGACCGACGGACTGATCCCGGCGGGCAGCCCGCTCGCCGCCGAGGTCGCCCGGATCGCCGCCGCCGAAAAGGACCCCCGCCACCGCGTCGCCGCCGCCCTGGCGCTGGTGCAGGGCAAGGTCCGTTATCTGTTCAACGGCATGAATAACGGCAACTATGTCCCGCAGAAACCGGCCGAAACCTGGTCGCTTCGCTATGGCGACTGCAAGGCCAAGACGCTGCTGCTCCTCGCCATGCTCCACGAACTGGGGCTCGAGGCGGAACCCGCGCTCGCCAATATGGAGGGGGGCGACATGGTGTCGCGGCGGCTGCCGTCGTTCGCGGCGTTCAACCATATCTTCGTCGTCGCGACGGTCGGCGGCGACAAGCTGTGGCTCGACGGGACGGGCGCGGGCACGCAATATGAGGATCTGGGCGACAGCCTGCCGTTCCGCTGGGTCCTGCCGTTGCGGGCCGAGGGCGCGCAGCTGGTCGAAATGCCCAGTCGCGCCCCCGCCCGGCCCGAAATGGAGGCGACGCTCAATATCGACCAGCGCGGCGGCCTGAACATCGCCGCCCCCGCCGACATCCGCATGACTTTTCGCGGCGGTGTCGCCGGGCAGATCAAGACGTTGGCCAGCGGGCTCGACAAGCAGAAGCTGCGCGAATTGTTCGGCCATGTCGCCCCGCGCGTGGGGGAGGACCGCATCGTCCTGACCGACAGCAACGTCACGTTCGACGATGCGGCGGGCACGGCGACGGTGGCGCTGAGCGGGATCGCGAACCCGTCCTGGAATTACGCGCAGCGTCGCTATAGCGACCAGACCGAGAATTTCTCCAATCTCCGCCTGCCCGACCGCTCGCGCGAGGCATGGAAGGATGTTCCCGTCGCGACGGGCAATCCCAGCCATGCGCTGCTCACCTATTCGGTCCGCCTGCCCGGCGATGGACAGGGCTTCGAGATCGAAGGGCCCGCGACGCTCGACGCGGCGCTGCCCGGTGGGCGGGTCAAGACGACCACGACCCTGGCGGGCCCGTTGCTGACGGTGCGGACCGAACGCCTGACCAGCGGCGCGGAGATCGCGCCCGCCGACTTCCCGGCCGAACGGACGCGGCTGGCGGAGTTGCGCAACAAGCGGATGATGGTGCGGACCCAGCCCGGCTATCCCGGCCCGTGGCGCGGGATCGAGGCGGCACGGCGCGCGCATCTGTATGACACGGTGCTCCAGCGTTATGCCTCGCTGATCGCCGAGCGGCCCGACGATCCCGAACGCTATGCCGCCCGCGCGCAGTTCCAGAGCCATATCCTCGACCGCCAGCAGGCGCTGGCCGACTGGAACAAGGCGATCGCCATCCAGGCGAGCGCGCCCTATCTCTTCGACCGGGCCAATGTGCATCTGGCGCTGGGCGATCGGGCGGCGGCCATCGCCGACCTGAAGGCGGCGCGCGATCTGGACCCCGGCAATATCGGTTATCTCCAGCGTCTGGGCCTGGTGATGGCGCGGGCGGGGCAGGGCGATGCCGCGCTCGCGATGATCGAGCCGCAGGTCGAGGAAGGCGGCGAGAACCTGACCGGCGTCCTGATGGCCAAGGCCGAGGTGCTGGCGGCGGCGGGCAAGGGCGACGCCGCGCTGGCCGCGATCGACCAGGCGATGGAGCGCGAGCCCGACAATGGCCGCCTGCTCAACGAACGCTGCTGGACGGCGGGGACGCTGAACTTCGGGCTGGAAACCGCGCTGGCCAACTGCAATCGCGCGATCGAGATGGGCGGACAGATCAGCGCGATGGCGCTCGACAGCCGGGCGATGGTGTATTTCCGCCAGAACGACCAGGCGCGCGCGCTGACCGACCTGAACGCCGCGCTCGACCAGCGTCCCGAGAGCGCGGAGAGCCTGTTCATGCGCGGCGTCGTCCTGACCCGGCTGGGCAAGGCGAGCGAGGCCGCCGCCGATCTGCGCGACGCCCGGCTGCTCGATCCGCAGGTCGATGCGACCTATGCCCGCTGGGGGATCAAGCCCTGAACCTGAAACAGCGGGTCGGGCCTCCGCCATCGACCCGCCCCGCAACGCCGACAGCGTTTCTTCCAAGCCGGACGGTCCGCCGTCCGGCTTTTTTCGTGCATTCACCAATAAATAAAGAAATTTTCGATTGACTGAATATCGTATAATGTAGTTGGCAGAAACGGGAGAACAGACGCAAAATTGCTCGGAAGGGGGCATCTAACATGGTATATGGCAGAAACTGGCGGCGATCGGCCGCTTTGGTTGCGCTGGCGACCGGATTGGTGACGGCGAACGGCGCGGCGGCGCAGCAGACGCGGTTGAGCAATCCCGATGACGCGGCGGCGGGCGAGGACGTCGTCGTCACCGGCACGCGCATCAAGCGCCCGGACCTGACCAGCAACAGCCCGCTGACCAGCGTCAGCTCGCAGGAACTGACCCTTCAGGGCACCAACAATATCGAGAACGCGCTGAACCGCCTGCCGCAGTTCACGGCGGACGCGAACGAGAATGTCTCGAACGGGTCGAACGGCACCGCGCAGATCAACCTGCGCAACCTCGGCTCGAACCGCGTGCTGACGCTGGTCAACGGCCAGCGCCTGTTGCCGACCCAGGCGATGGACCTCAACTTCATCCCCTCCGCCATCGTGGAGCGGGTCGATGTCGTCACCGGCGGCGCGTCGGCGGTCTATGGTTCGGACGCGCTGTCGGGCGTGGTCAATTTCATCCTGCGCGACAAGCTGGACGGCTTCCGCCTGGATGCGCAGACCAGCATCGCCGACCACACCAACGACAACCAGTTCCTGCGCGGGATCGTGTCGGCGCGCGGCTATCAGACCGCACCCGAACATGTGTTCGACGGCGCCAAGCAGGACATCAACGCCGCGTTCGGCAAGACCATGCTCGACGGGCGGCTGAACATCACCGTCTTCGGCGGCTATCGCCATACCGAGCCGGTGCTCCAGTCGACCCGCGACGTGTCGGCCTGCGCGCTCAACAGCGAACTGACGACCTTCAGCTGCGGCGGGTCGAGCAACACACCCTATGGCACCTTCACGCCGCTCGCCGGTCCGCTGGCGGGGCAGAAGCTGACCAACAGCAAGGACGGCACCAAGACCTGGGTGCCCTATGACAACAGCTACACCTATAATTACGCGCCGCTGAACTATATCCAGCGCAGCGGCGAGCGGTACAATGCCGGTGCGTTCCTCCACCTCGACATCTCGAAGGCGGCGGAAATTTATGGCAGCTTCATGTACATGGACGACCGCAGCTTCTCGCAGGTCGCGCCCTCGGCGCTCTGGTTCGGCCAGACCTATGCCGTGACCTGCAACAACCCGCTGATGAGCGCCAGCCAGCAACAGGCGCTGTGCGGCGCCGCCGCCGGCACCGCGACGACGCAGAACACGCTGGTCGGCTATCGCCTCGGCGGCAGCGGCACCCTGCCGCGTCGCGACGACCTCCAGCATCATTATTACCGCTCGATGGTCGGCGTGCGCGGCGATATCGGCCACGGCTTCAACTATGACGTCAGCGTGCTGCGCTCGGCCGCGCATTATGACGAACAGTATATGAACGACGTCAATGTCGTGAAGGCGCAGCGCGCGCTGCTCGCCGTGCCGGACGGCAAGGGTGGGGCGGTCTGCCAGTCGGTGCTCAACGGCACCGATACGGCCTGTACTCCGATCAACGTCTTCCAGGCGGGCGGGCTGACCGGCCAGCAGGCGCAGTATCTCTACGCGCCGACGACGACCTGGGGCCGCTATGGCCTGAACGTCGTCTCGGGCTCGATCTCGGGCGATCTGGGTACGTTCGGCATCACCAGCCCCTGGGCGCAGGACGGCGTCGGCATCGTGCTGGGCGGCGAGCATCGTCGCGAGACGCTGTACTTCACCGGCGACGAGGTGGCCAAGCAGGCGGGCACGCAGGACTCGGACGGCATCATCGCGGTCAATGAGGGCTTCGGCGAGATCGAGGTTCCGATCGCGCAGGACTCCGCGATCGGCAAGTCGCTGACGCTGAACGGCGGTTTCCGCTATTCGGCCTATAAGAACAACCAGCGTTCGACCGGCTATTCGTCGCGGTACAATGCCTTCACCTACAAGGGCGAGCTGAGCTGGCAGGTGATCGATCCGATCCGCCTGCGCGCCAGCTTCAACCATGCGATCCGCGCGCCCAATATCAGCGAGCTGTTCTCCAACCTGTCGCTGGGCAACGTCAACGCCCAGGACCCGTGCGCTGGTGCGAAGCCGACTGCCTCACTGTCCGCCTGCCAGCTGACCGGCGTGACCGCGGCGCAGTATAACAGCCGCCTCGTGATCGAATGTCCGTCGGACCAGTGCACCGGCCAGTCGGGCGGCAACCGCAACCTGAAGCCGGAATCCGCCGACACCTATACGGCGGGCATCGTCCTGACGCCGGGCGGCGGGCGTAACCTGTCGGTGTCGATCGATTACTTCAACATCAAGGTGAAGGACTATATCGGCACGATCGATACGAACACGATCATCAGCCAGTGCTTCTCGACCGGCAGCCCCTATTATTGCGGGCTGTTCCACCGCGATCCGCTGACCGGTTCGATCTTCGGCACGGGCTATGTCACCTCGACGACGCTCAACACCGGCTATCTGCGCACCTCGGGTCTCGACCTGGCGGCCAATGCGATGGTGCCGATCGGCAATCTGGGTCGCCTCTATGCCGACTTCATCGGCACCTATCTGTTCGAACAGGCGACGCAGCCGCTGCCGACCGGCGACAGCTATGACTGCAAGGGGCTGTTCGGCTATGCCTGCGGCCAGCCCAATCCGGTCTGGCGGCACAATCTGCGCGTGACGTGGAAGCCCGACGCCAAGACCAGCCTGTCGTTCAACTGGCGCTACATCGACAAGACCAAGCTGTCGACGACCTCCAGCAACAGCTTCCTGACCGGCGCGGCCGATCCGATCGACTCGCGTCTGCCCGCCTATAGCTATTTCGACCTGACGGCGGGGGTCGAGGTCGATCGCAACCTGACGCTGCGGATCGGTGCGAACAACCTGCTGGACAAGAGCCCGCCCGCCCTTGCTTCGGGCGTGCTGAACCTGTTCGGCAACGGCAACACCTATCCGGGCGTCTATGACGTGCTGGGCCGCCGCATCTTCGTGGGGGCGACCGTCAAGTTCTGACGATCGTCTTTGCCGGAATAAGAACGGGCTCCTTCCACCGATGTGGAAGGAGCCCGAAGTTTGTCGGGAGAGGATGGCGGAGCCGATCGGCTCCGCCGGGCCTGCCGAAGCAGAGGGTCAGAACGTTCCGCGCAGACCGATCAGGAACTGGCGGCCGGGCTTGTACTGGGTGAAGGTGGCGTTCTCGAACTGGAAATAGGACCGCAGCGTCGCGTTGGTGAAGTTGGCGACGTTGATGGTCAGCTGCGGCGCGCCGGGCATGCCGAACAGCTTGTCCAAGTCGAAGGACGACGAGAAGTCATAGGTGGTGAAGTCGGTGCCGAACAGCGCGGCATTGGGAATGCCGTTCTGCGCCGCGCCGCTGTTCTGCGCGCCCTGACGCGAGGTGGTGGCGACGCGCAGCATCACGCCGTTCTTCTCGTAATAGCCGGTGATGTTGTAGGTGAAGGGCGCGACGCCGAACGCCACGGCGGGGCCGTCGCTGCGCTGGTCGACGATGGTGGCGTTGGCGTTGAAGCCGAAGCCGGTGATGCCGATCGCACGGGTCAGGAAGTCGAGCGGCTGGACCCACTGGAATTCCAGGCCGTTGATGGTCAGCTTGTTGGGCACGTTGACCTGCGAGGTGACCTGCACCTGCGCCTGGTTGGGCCCGCCGCGCGCGTTGATCGCGATCTGCTGCGTCGAGTTCAGCGTGTCATAGGTGATGCCGTACTGCGCCAGGTTCGAGAAGGGCACCGTCGAGATCGCGGTCGTCGTGAAGCCCTCGATCGACTTGCGGAAGGCGTTGAAGCTGATCACGCCCTCCCGCCCGGTATAATATTCGAAGCCCAGGTCCAGATTGGTCGACAGATAGGGCGCCAGCGCCGGATTGCCGATCGAGGCCTGGTCGGCCGAGGGCGCGCCGAAGTTGACGCCCGGCAGCTGCGCCGAGGGATCGGGGCGGGTCATCGTCCGCGAGCCCGCGACACGCACCACCGCATGCTCGCCAATGTCATAGGCCAGCGTCGCGGCGGGCAGCCATTCCGAATAGACGTTGCGCGTGTTGGCGATGTTCACGATGCTGGGATAGCGGCTGCCATCGGGCAGCGAGGCGCCCGAGGCGGTCGTGTTGCGCGGATCGGGCAGCGAGACGCGGCCCGAAATCGTCTGGATCGTGTTGACGTAGCGCACGCCGACATTGAAGCGCAGCGTGTTGCCGCCCAGTTCCTGCGCGCCGTTGACGGTCGCGAAGGCCGACTTGACGATCTCGCGGATATAGCCCGCGCTCGCGCCGGTGTTCGCGCCGCCATTTTCGGGGGCGTTGTCGTGATAGAATTGATAGTTGCTCGCCTTGGCGAAGGCGGGCCAGTTGACCGTCACGAACCCGGCCGGTCCCGGCATCAGATAGCTCGACGCCGCGCTGTTGGGGATCAGCGACCCGCCATAGCTGACCGGCCCGCTCATCCCTGCCGTATAGCCGGTGCCATAGCCCGGATAGGTGGGATAGCCGGCGGGGGCCGCGCCGGGCGCGTTCAGGCCCTCGCAGGGCGGCTGCGAATTGGGGGAGGGGACCGCGACGTTGGGATTGTTGCCGCACACCGCGTTCTGCCAATATTGGCTGTTGTCGAAGCCCCGGATGCGGCGCGCGGTATTGTCGAACGCACCGCCGATCTTCACGTTGAGCGCGGTGTCGCCCCAGGTCAGGTCGCCGCGCATCCCCTTGTTGATGTACAGCCGCCGCTCGTCCTGGAGGTTGACGCGGCTGCCCGCATTCCAGCCGAAATTCTTCGGATCGTTCAGGTCGAGCGCGCTGGTGATCGTCGGGATGCCGCCGTCGTTCGAATAGGTGACGGTGTTGCCAGCGCCCAGCGGCGTGGTCATGCCGACGGTCGGGCTTTCGCGGTGGAAGGTCGAGCGCGCGTAATTGCCCTGGATGTTCAGCTTGAGCTTGTCGTTGATCTCCCACTCGCCGCCGGGATTGACGCTGAACAGGTGCGTCGTCTCGGTATAGGGGCGGAATTCGTTGAAGAACTGGACATTGGCGAAGGTGCCGCCGGTCACGGTGCAGCCCGCGCTGCAATCCGCCTTGTCGAAGGTCAGGTTGGTCGGGATGATCGCGCCGTTGCGGACGATCCAGGCCATGTTCTCGCGCGTCAGCTCGTTCTTCTTGAAGCCGTACAGGCCGTCAATGTAGAAATGCAGCTGGTCGGTGGGGCGATATTCGGCGCTGACGATCGCGTTGATGCGGTCGCGCGGCCCGCGGATGCTGGTGACGCGGCCCAGGCGCGGCAGCAGGCCGTTGTCGATCTGCTGGATGGTCGCGCCCGGATTGTTGGCGAGCAGGAAGTTGCGGTCGATCGTCGTCCCCGCCACCAGACCGCCGCCCGCGCCCGCGGGCACGACCGACGGGATCGTCCAGTTGCCGCCGCCGGTGCTGTTGCATCCGCTGGTCGCGCCGCACTGCGCGGCGGTCAGCGCGGGGTTGGTATAGCCGATCGTCTCGAAGCCGCGCGTGTCGGTGAACAGCCGCTGCGCCGAGACGCCCGCCAGGATGCCGACGGTGTCGTTGCGCCAGCTGCCGATCAGCGATCCGCGCGCACCGATCCGGTCCTCGGGCGTCTGGTTGGACGCCTGGACGTTATAGGCGACGAACGAGGTCTGGCGATCGAAGGGCCGCGCCGAACGCAGGTCGATATTGCCCGCCGCGCCGCCTTCGAGCAGGTCGGCGGTATAGCTCTTGTTCACGGTCAGCTTGGTGAACAGGTCGGTCGGGAAGAAGCTGAGGTCGACCGAGCGGTCGGTGCCTTGCGCGTCGGTCGCGCCCGAGGAGGCGACGGCAATCGGCGCACCGTTCAGCGTGACGTTGGTGAAGTTAGACCCCAGGCCGCGAATGGCGACGTTGGTGCCTTCGCCGGTTACGTCGCGGGTGATGGTCACGCCCGGAATGCGGTTGAAGGACTCGGCGATATTGGTGTCGGGGAACTTGCCGATATCCTCGGCGAAGATCGAATCGGTAAAGCCGGTCGAGGCGCGCTTGGCGTTGGTCGACTTGGCCAGGCTCGAGCGATAGCCGGTGACGACGATGTCCTCGCTCGTCGTGCCCTGGGTCTGGTCGGTCTGCGGCGCGGGGGGCGTCGACGGGCCATTGTCCTGGCCGTCGGCGGGAACCTGTTCCTGGGGCGGCGGCACCGCCTGGGCAAGCGCGGTCGACGCGCTCATGGCACCGGCGGCGGTCGCGCACAGCAGGGCCAGGCGGCGCAGGCGGATGGGGGGCACAGTCCTCATGTCAGGTCCTCTCGGTCGGTCCGCTGCCCTTCGCCGGGACATGCGGCTATTCGAATGTTGATGGCGGTCGGGGCGATCAGGCGTCGGGCGAGCGGTGCGGCAAGGCGGCGGCCGATGATGCGGCCCGCGTGACGCCCGATCGGGTCGGGCATGATGATGCCATGGATGTCATTCCGCTTCCCCTCACAACCGTCTGATGCGGCTTCGTTGATAGCGGTATCGTCAGGCCTATTGGTCTGTAAGTCAAATGAAATTGGCTAGACCAAAGCGTCCCGGCGAAGATTCTTGCCCATCTGCAAGCTGTTATCGATTGCGGGCCGGCGTTCGCGGGTCCCTTGGTCGCGGTGCGGCCGTTACAGGAATCTGCAAGGCAGGCCGGTCATGCCGTCCGCTCGCGCCGACGCCCTACAGGCGGCCGGACCAAAGGCGTCGCGATGGTCCGGCCTCGCTCCGCCTCCGGTCAGTGCGCCTGGCCCGGCGCGTAGGGAAAGCTCCGCGCCTTGTACCAGGCCAGGTCATGCTCGGGCGCACGGACCCCGGCGGGGAGGGGGCGATGGTTGACCGACATCCAATAGGCCAGGCTCGCGTCGCGCCACCACCGGGCTTCCTTCTCCTGGATGGCGAGATAGGTCGCGGTCTTCTGCCAGCGTTCGGCATCGATTTTGGGACGCAGCGTGTCCCATTGCCGCTGCATCTGGCCGACATAGGCGACGCCGCGATCATAATGCGCGACCATTTCGTCCCACAAAGTGCGCCCGCTCGTCATGCGATGATCCCAGGGCAGGTGGTGGAACCAGAGCAGCATCGACTCGGGCGTCGTCGCCGGGTCGGCAAAGGTTCTGGCGACCGGCGCGGCATATTGGCCGACCGCGTTGCTTCCCTTCGCGGTCCGGTCGAAGCCGATACCGCTCGCGTCGGCGCGGTGATAATAGGCCGGGTTCCATTCGGGGCGCGCCAGATCGGCCACCCATGGCCCCGGCCCGTAATGATGGCCGGTCGCCATCAGATGCGCGAGGCCGAGCGGGCCGGTATAGTCGACCACCGCCTCGCGCGATCCCATCATCATCGCGGTGACCGTATCGACCACCTGGCGGTCGGTGCCGAAGGTCTGCTCGGTCCAGTCGCGCGCAATGGCCTGTGCCGACAGGTCGGGGTCCCAGGCGAGGCGGCCGAAGGCGTACCAATTGGCCTGGTTGAAGGTCGATCCGCTCCAGTCGCGGTCGCGCCCGATATTGGCGACGCCCGCCATGCCCGAAAGCGCATGATGCTCCGCCGCGCCGTCGACCACATCGGCGACCGTCTCGCCCGGCTTCCACCCGGTCTTCGCGTCGAGGACCTCGGTGAACAGCGGGCCGAGATAGGCGAGATGGGTCGCGAAGCCGAGATATTCCTTGGTGATCTGGAACTCGATCATCAGGGGCGTGCGCGGCATCGCGCCGAACAGCGGGTGGAAGGGCTCGCGCGGCTGGAAGTCGATCGCGCCGTTCTTCACCTGCACCAGCACATTGTCGGCGAACTTGCCGTCCAGCGGCTTGAACTCGGTATAGGCCTGTTTGGCGCGATCTTCGGGATCGGTCTCGGCATAGACGAAGGCGCGCCACATCACGATGCCGCCATGGGGTTTGACGGCGGCGGCCAGCATGTTGGCGCCGTCAGCATGGCTGGCCCCGTAATCGCGCGGGCCCGGCTGCCCCTCGCTATTGGCCTTGACCAGGAAGCCGCCGAAATCGGGGATGGCGCGATAGATTTCGTCCGCCTTGGCCTTCCACCAGGCCGCCACCGCCGGATCGCGCGGGTCGGCGGTCGTCAGTCCGCCCAGTTCGATCGGTGCGGAGAATTTGACCGAGAGATAGACACGGATGCCCCAGGGGCGGAAGACATCGGCCAGCGCCGCCGCCTTGGCGATATAGGGCGCGGTCAGGCTGTCGGCCTTGGCGTTGACGTTGTTCAGGACGGTGCCGTTGATCCCGATCGAGGCGTTGGCGCGGGCATAGTCGGTATAGCGCGGATCGCGGAAGTCGGGCAGCGTCCACCAGTCCCACAGCGACTGGCCCGCATAGCCGCGCTCGATCGAGCCATCGAGATTGTCCCAATGGTTCAGCACGCGCAGCTTCACCTTGGGCGCGGACCGCAGCTCGACCCGATCGGCCGTTCCGCCAGTGGCAAGATGGCGGAGCAGCGCGAAGGCACCATAGAGCGCGCCGCGATCGCTGTTGCCCGCGACCAGAAGCATGGTCCGGCCCTGCAACGTCACCGGGCGGACCAGATACCCTTCCTCGCCCAGCCCGCCGAAATTCAGCCGCAGCGTGCGCAGGGCCGGGTCCGATGCGGTTGCCACCATGACGGGCGGCGTGCCCGAGGGGAGGGCGCGCCTCAGTTCGGAGCCCGCCAGTTCCAGCGTCGGAGACGTGCCCGACACCCTGACATCGGCCTGCCCGACCGTCGGTGCGGCGGTGCGCAGCCACAGCGCATAGCCATCATCCGCCATCGCCGGAAAGGGCAACGCCACCAAGGATAGGGACAGCGCGGTGGCCCATGCGCGAATCCGTTTCATGCCATGCTCTCCCGATGTGTCGGCGATTGACAAGCCGACGCTTGACCCGCACGTTACCGCTATCAGACCAATTGGCAAGTCCGGTCAGACCGGCTGCCTGACAGGAGAGGGCCGTCATGAGCCGCAGGCATCGAATGATTCGCCATGCCGTTTTGCGCAGCCATCCTTCTGTCGCGCTTCTGGTCGCCTGAAGGACGCCGCCATGCCCAAGATCGTTTCCGCCCGCCTGATCGTGACCTCTCCGGGGCGCAACTTCGTCACGCTGAAGATCGAGTGCGACGACGGCACCACCGGCCTGGGCGACGCGACGCTCAACGGCCGCGAACTCAGCGTCGCCAGCTATCTGCAGGATCACGTCATCCCCTGCCTGATCGGGCGCGACGCGCACCGGATCGAGGATATCTGGCAATATCTCTACAAGGGCGCCTATTGGCGGCGCGGCCCGGTGACGATGACCGCGATCGCGGCGGTCGACATGGCGCTGTGGGACATCAAGGGCAAGATCGCCGGACTGCCCGTCTATCAGTTGCTGGGCGGCGCGGCGCGCGACGGCTGCCTCGTCTATTGCCACGCCAACGGCACCAGCATCGAAGATACGATCGCCACCGCGATCCGCCACCGCGACGAAGGCTATCGCGCGATCCGCCTGCAATGCGGGGTGCCGGGGCTGGCCTCCACCTATGGCGTCGCCAAGGCGGGACAGCGTTACGAGCCCGCCGATGCCGACCTGCCCAGCGAGAGCGTCTGGTCGACCGAGAAATATCTGCGCATCGTCCCCGAACTGTTCGCCGCCGCGCGCGAGGCGCTGGGCTGGGACGTGCACCTGCTCCACGACGTCCACCACCGGCTGACCCCGATCGAGGCGGCGCGGTTGGGCAAGGATCTGGAGCCCTATCGCCCCTTCTGGATCGAGGATGCGACCCCGGCCGAGAACCAGGACGCGTTCCGCCTGATCCGCGAGCATACGACGACGCCGATCGCGGTGGGCGAGATCTTCAACTCGATCTGGGACGCCAAACATCTGATCGAGAACCAGCTGATCGACTATGTCCGCGCCACCGTCGTCCATGCCGGGGGGCTGACCCATTTGCGCCGGATCGCCGCGCTCGCCGATCTGTATCAGGTCCGCACCGGCTGCCACGGCGCGACCGACCTGTCGCCCGTCACCATGGCGGCGGCGCTGCACTTCGGGTTGTCGGTGCCCAATTTCGGCATTCAGGAGCATATGCCGCACACGGACGAGACCGACGCGGTCTTCCCGCATCATTACCGGTTCGAGGACGGCATGATGCATCCGGGCGATGCGCCGGGGCTGGGCGTCGAGATCGACGAGGCACTGGCGGAAACCTATCCCTATAAACGCGCCTATCTGCCGGTGAACCGGCTGGAGGACGGCACCCTGTGGAGCTGGTGAGATGAGCGACATGGCCAACGCCGCCGCGACCGCCCCCGAAACCGCCGCGCACGCCGTGCCGCCGCCGCGCGGGCGGGTCCGCTGGGTGATTTGCGGCCTGCTCTTCGCCGCCGTGGTGCTCAGCTATATCGACCGGCTGGTGCTGGGCGTGCTCAAGCCGCAGCTGACCGCGCTCTATGGCTGGACCAATAGCGGTTACGGCGACATCACCGGCTATTTCCAGGTCGCCTATGGCATCGGCTTCCTGTTGTTCGGCTGGCTGATCGACCGGATCGGGCCGCGCGCCGGGTATCTGCTGGCGATGGGCAGCTGGACCATCGGGCATTTCGCGCAGACGCTGGTCACCTCGACCACCGGCTTCGTGATCGCCCGCATCCCGCTGGCCTTCGGGGAGGCGGGGACCTATCCCTCGGCGCTCGCCGCCGCGTCGCAATGGTTTCCCAAGAAGGAACGGGCGCTGGCCATCGGCATCTTCAACGCCGGGGCCAATGTCGGGGCGGTGGTGACGCCGCTGCTGATCGGCTTCATCGTCGCCGATCTGGTGCTCGACTGGCGCTGGGCGTTCATCATCACCGGGCTGTTCAACCTCGTCTGGCTGGCGGCCTGGTGGCGGCTCTATCACCCGCCCCATGCCCATCCGCGCATCACGCCCGAGGAGCGCGCCTGGATCGAGACCGAGCCCGCCGAGACGAGCGGCCGCGCCGGGTTTCTCACCGTCCTGCGCCACCGCGAGGCCTGGTCCTATATGACCGGGCGCTTTCTGATCGATCCGGTCTGGTGGACCTTCCTGTTCTGGCTGCCCGATTTCTTCCACAGCCGTTACGGCTATGATCTCAAGAGCTTCGGGCCGCCTCTTGTCGCCATCTATATCATGGCGGATGTCGGCGCGATCGTCGGCGGCTGGTATTCGTCGCGGCTGCTGAAGGCCGGGGTGGCGACCGGGCGGGCGCGCAAGCGGGCGATGTTCTTCTGCGCACTGTTCGCGCTGCCGGTAATGTTCGCGGCACAGGCGAGCAGCATCTGGATCGCGGTGGCGATGATCGGTCTGGCCTGCGCGGCGCATCAGGGCTTCTCGACCAACCTCTTCGCGCTGCCCGGCGACCAGTTCCCCCGTTATGCGCAAGGTACGCTGATCGGGCTGGGCGGTTTTGCCGGGGCGACCGGCGGCTTCATCGCGTCGAAGGCGCTGGGCATGTTGCTCGACCGGGTGGGCAGCTACCAGCCCTTCTTCATCGCCTGCGGCCTGGCCTATCTGGTCGCGCTCTTGGTCTTCCACCTGCTCAACCCGCGCTATCGGGACGTCCGGATCGGGAGGACACGCGACTGACGCGGGACGCGGCGTGACCGCCCCGGCCATGGGCCGGTTTCATGCTGCACTGCATCCAAATCCGGCGGCGTTCGTTGCATCCCCAAGCGGACCATGGGTCGTCGCAGACCCGTGAGGACGCCTTTCGGGAGCCCGCCATGACCGACACCGCATCGCCTTCGACCTCTTCCGCTCGTCCTCGGCTGGCGCTGGCCTTGCAGGGGGGCGGGGCGCACGGCGCCTATGGTTGGGGCGTGATCGAGCGTCTGCTGGAGGAGGAGATCGACATCGTCGCGGTCAGCGGGGCGAGCGCCGGGGCGTTGAACGGCACCGCGCTGGTCGCGGGACTGGCCATCGGCGGCCGGGACGGTGCGCTGGCGGGGCTGGAGCGGCTGTGGAGGGCGGTGTCGCACGGATCGCCGCTACGCGCCTTCGATCACCAATGGGGCGGGCCGCTGTTCGAGCCGTGGTTCCGGCGCTCGCTCGAAATGTCGAAGATGATGAGCCGCTATCTGGCGCATCTGTCTCCACAACTGCGCGAGATGCGGGCGCTGCGCCAGGTGGTGTCGTCGAGCATCGATCTGAGCGCCCTGACGCGCGACGGGGCGCTGCCGCTCTATATCGCCGCAACTGCGGTGTCGAACGGCGCGGCGCGTCTGTTCCGCAACGACGAGATCACGGTCGATGCGATCATGGCGTCGGCCTGCTTGCCCGATCTGTTCGCGGCGGTGACGATCGATGGCGAGGACTATTGGGACGGCGGCTTTTCCGCCAACCCCGCGCTGGAGCCGCTGATCTTCGACCATCATGGCGCGACCGACCTGTTGATCGTGCAGATCACCCCCTTCGGTGTGGACGAGGCGCCGACCTCGCTGGGCGGGATCATCGGGCGGATGAGCGATATCGGCTTCAACGCCTGCCTGTTGCGCGATCTGAAGGCACTGACCGAGGTGCAGGCCATTGCCCGCAGCGCGGGCTCGTCCGATCCGGCTATGCAGGCGCTGGCCGCGACCAATCTGCACATGATGGCCGCCCCGACCGCGCTGGCTGAACGCGGCTCGGCGAGCAAGCTCGACACCCGCTGGTCCAAGATCCAGGAACTGCGCGATCTGGGGCGGGCGACGGCGGCGGCGTGGCTGGATGAGAATGCCGGTCAGTTCCGCCGGTCCTCGACCCTGACCGATGACGACCTGCCCGAGGCGGTGGCGGCCTGATCCCCCCATCGCTGCGTGGGACGCGGACCGATCAATGCCAGCTGGTCGCCCGCCGGATCGCCGCGCCGACGGGCACGTCATGCAGCCGCCGATAGCGCGCCTCGACAAGGCTGAAGAGTCCGAACGCCAGCAACCCTGCGCCGACGATCAGGTCGAACGGGTTGGTCAGCCATGACAGGACCCGCGCCATGCCGCCGGCCTCGCCCGCCTGTTCCTCGATCCCGGCCCGTGCGAGCAGATAGCCGCTGATCAGGAACACCAGCCCGCGCGCGGCATATCCCGCGCGACCGCTCCACTGCACCCAGCGTTGCCGCGCGACCGAGGCGTCCAGATAGCGCAGGAAGGACCCCTTCGTCGCCTTGACCAGCTGGACCGCACCCAGCGCCGCCAGCACCACCGCCCCGACCAGCACGAGCGCCCAGCCGCCGGGCAGTTGAAGCGCCGTTCGCGCGCCTTCGCGCGTGCCGTCCCCGGACAGGGCCGCGCCCCGCATCACCGCGACGGCCTGCCACGCCAGGAAAAGGTGCACCACGCCGCTGACCCCCGCGCCGACCCGCTCCATCACGCCCTTGCGATCGGTGCCGTGACGCTCGATGTCGAGCGCGGCGTCGGCCAGGCGCCAGATGCCATAGGCCACCAGACCGACGGCGATGATCCCCAGCAGGATCTGGCCGCCGCCCCGCCCGAGATACGCGATGGCGCCGCTGGGGTCCTCGGCCCTGCCGGTGCGAAGGATGAGAAAAGCGATGACGAGATAGAGCAGGCCGCGCGTTGCAAAGCCGATCCGGGTGAGGGCGGTCAGGCGCGAATTGGCGTTCATGCGATCTCCTTTGCCCACGAAAACAAGGGCAAGGCGATCTCGTTCCCGGATCGGAACGACGTATTCGGGTCAGGGCGGCTCCAGCACTTACCCATCCTGACGACAGGGTGATCGAACGCTCCGGTCCGCGCCCCGCGACGAAGGTCGGGTCGGCCCGATCCCGGTGTGGCGCCCCGGCCACAGTCCGGTCCCGTTCTGGCGATGTTGCAGCGCTGCAATCCGCGCGATACACCGGGACGGCATCCGGGCGTCATGCAGACCGTCGCCCGTCCTGAACCGATCGAGACCATGGACCTCGAAACCCGCCTTCTCATCGTCGACGACGATCCCGGCATTCGCGAGCTGACGGCGGCGTTCCTCGCCGACCATGGCTATGTCGTCGATGTCGCCGAGGATGCGGCGGCGATGCGGGCGGCGCTGGTGCGCCATGCCTATGCGCTGGTCGTTCTCGACGTGATGATGCCGGGGGAGGACGGGCTGTCGGTGCTTCGCAGCCTCGACCGTGCGACCGCGCCGCCGGTCATCATCCTGTCGGTGATCGGCGAAGAGGTCGACCGGATCGTCGGACTGGAAATGGGCGCCGACGATTATATCGCCAAGCCCGCCAATCCCCGCGAACTGCTGGCCCGCATCCGCTCGGTCCTGCGTCGCAACCAGGGGCGGCCGGCCGCGATCGGCTCGGTCCAGACGGCATTGCCGGAGCGTGCGTATCTGCGTTTCGCGGGCTGGCGGCTCGATCCGTTGGGACGGCAGCTGTTCGATCCGGACGAGGTCCTCATCAACCTGTCCGATGGCGAGTTCCGCCTGTTGATCGTACTGGTCGAGCATCCGCGCCGCGTCCTGACCCGCGACTTCCTGCTCGACCAGTCGCGCGGGGCCAATGCCGAGCATTTCGACCGCGCGATCGACGTCCAGATCAGCCGGTTGCGCCGCAAGCTGCAACGATCCGACGGGCGCGGCGGCGACGATCTGGTCCGCACCGTGCGCAACGAAGGCTATCTGTTCACGGCCGATGTCGAGCGTCGCTGACCGGCGACGCGACCGGCGCGGGGCCTCGATCGCGGCGCCGATCTTCCTGCTGGTCATCGTCTCCGTCCTGGTGGCGACGGCGATCTCGTTCGTGGTCACCTTTTCCGGGCCGCCGCCCTTCGACTTTCCCAGCAGCCTGCGCTCGATCGCGATGACGCTGGAAGGCAAGGGGCCGCCGCCCTTCGACCGGGGCGGCCCGCCGCTCGGCGTGGCGCAAGCGGCCGATGGCCAGGATCCCGGACCGGGGCCGCCACGGCGTCGAAGGGAACGGGCCCCGCCCATGGCCCGTAGCGGGGAAGTCGCCGATCCCACCGCCCGTCGTCGCCTCGCTGCCGAGTTGGGCGTCTCGCCCGCCGCGGTCCTGGCCTTTACCGAAACGGCGGGCAAGACGGAGCGCGATGCCTTTGTCGGCAGCTTCACCTTCGCCTGGCATGAGGGAGCGGGCTGGTGGGTCGTGCGCAGCCATGTGCCGCCCTATCTGACGCGCTGGCACGTCCGCACCATGCTGGCGATGCTGGTCGCGATCCTGCTGCTGTCCCTGCCGGCATGGTCCATCGCCCGCGCGCTGACCCGGCCCCTGCGCCGCCTCGCCAGCGCCGCCGATCAGGCGGGCACCGGCGCTGCGCTGCCCGCGCTGCCGGGGGGCAGTCGTGAGGTGCGCGATCTGGCGCGTGCGGTGACGACGATGCACGCCCGTCTGGCGCACCATGCCGAGGCGCGCACCGCGATGCTGGCGGGGATCGCGCATGACCTCGGCACGCCGCTGTCGCGGCTCGCCTTTCGTGTCGAACAGCTGCCCGAGGACGCGCGCGCCCGTGCCGCCGCCGATATCGGCGAGATGCGCGCGATGATCGCCGCCACGCTGGCCTTCACTCGGGACGAGGCGGTCCAGGCCGACGCGCGCCGCCTCGACCTGGCCAGCCTGCTCGACAGTCTGGTCCAAGACATGGCCGATGCCGGTCAGCCCGTGACGCTGATGCCCGGCCCGCGTGCGGTCGTGCGCGGCGATACGGCGGCGTTGCGGCGGCTGTTTTCCAATCTGATCGAGAATGCGGTGCGCTATGGCGAGCGGGCGACGATCGGGTGGGAGGTCGCGGGCGGGAATGTCGGCATATGGGTGGCCGACGACGGACCCGGCATCGATCCGACGCAGGCGGAACGACTGTTCCAGCCATTCGTGCGCGGCGACCCCTCACGCAACCGCGCCACCGGCGGCACCGGGCTGGGTCTCGCCATCGTTCGGTCGATCGCGACGCGGCACGGCGGCGCGGCGACGCTGGAAAATGGCGATCGCGGCGCGATGGCGCGTGTGGTGCTGCCGCTGGCGAGCTGACACACGCTGCAACATCATGGCGGCATCCCGACATAGCCGGGCAATCCGCCACGCCGACATGCTCCTTCTGTCCGAAGGAGTATGAGTGCATGTCCGACCGCCATCCCGACCACGCCCACAGCCTGGCCGACGATCTGAAGGTCATGGAGACGCTGATGGCGCGCCGTCGCGCGCTAAAGTGGTTTGCCGGTGCGGGCACCGCCGCGCTGGTCGCGGGTTGCGGCGGCAGCGACGCGGCGCCGGGCAGCGTCGCGGTGGTGAGCGGCTCGACCGCCAGCGCCACCCCCACGCCGACCGCCAGCGGCACGAGCGCGGCGTGCATCGCCGACCCGGCCGAAACCGCCGGTCCCTATCCCGGCGACGGCACCAACACCGCCTCCGGGGGGACGTCCAACATCCTCACCGTGAGCGGCGTCGTGCGCAGCGACATCCGCCCCAGCTTCCTATCGACCACCACGGTCGCGACCGGCGTCCTGCTGAAGATCACGCTGACCCTGGTCGACGTCAACGCCACCTGCGCACCGCTGGCCGGTTATGCGGTCTATCTGTGGCATTGCGACCGGCAGGGGCTCTATTCGCTCTATACCGCCCCGGCGGAAAGCTATCTGCGCGGGGTCCAGGTGACCGATGCCAATGGCCAGGTCAGCTTCACCACCATCTTCCCCGGCTGCTATGACGGGCGCTGGCCGCATATGCATTTCGAGGTCTTCTCCAGCCTCTCCAATGCGCTGGGCGGTCGTTATGCGGTCCTGACCTCGCAGCTGGCGATGCCGAGCGCCGCCTGCTCGGCGGTCTATGCCGATGCCACGACCTATCCGTCGAGCGCCGCGAAGTTCGCGCGCATTTCGCTGTCCAGCGACGGCATCTTCGGCGACAACAGCGCGGCGCAGGTCGCGCAGCAGACGCCGGTGTTCAGCGGCAACGTCGCGGCGGGTTACGATGCGACCACTCTGATCGGTATCGCCCGCTGAACTTCGTCGTGCAAAAGCATTTGGCCGATGCTTTTGCACGCTATGCCGCAGCGGCTCCGGCGGGTCGAAGCCGGTCGCGGCGACAGGCATTGAGCCGAGAGGCGCGATACCGGTAGTGATCGAGTATCATGATCTATCCGTCCCGAATAATCGATTGGACAGATTGCCTGCGGGCGCGGCACTATCATGTGGTGAAGTGACATCGGTAGGAAGAGGACACCGAGATGGCCGATTACGAAAAGCCCAAGAGCGGCGGTTGCCCGATGGGTGGCAAGGGCGGCGGCGAGGTCAAGGCCCGGTCGCTGCTGGGACGGACCAACAAGGACTGGTGGCCCGACGCGCTGCCGATCGACATGCTGCACCAGCACGGCATCTCGCCCGACCCGATGGGCGAGGGCTTCGACTATGCCGAGGCGTTCAACGCGCTCGACTATGCCGCGGTCAAGGCCGACCTGCTCGCGCTGATGACCGACAGCAAGCCGTGGTGGCCCGCCGATTACGGCCATTACGGCCCCTTCATGATCCGCATGGCGTGGCACGCCGCCGGCACCTATCGCGTGACCGATGGGCGCGGTGGTTCGTCCTCGGGGCAGCAGCGTTTCGAGCCGCTGAACTCGTGGCCGGACAATGGCAATCTCGACAAGGCGCGGCGCCTGTTGTGGCCGATCAAGCAGAAATACGGCAAGCATATCAGCTGGGCCGATCTGTTCATCCTGGCGGGCAATGTCGCGATCGAGAGCATGGGCGGGCCGACCTTCGGCTTCGCGGGCGGCCGCAAGGACGTCTATGCGTCGGAGGGCGATACCTTCTGGGGCGCCGAGGAGCTGTGGGTCGATGAAGGCGCGCAGACCCGCATCACCGAGGAGACGCCCGAGCTCGAAGGACCGCTCGCCGCGATCCAGATGGGCCTTATCTACGTCAATCCCGAAGGGCCCGGCGGCAATCCCGACCCGCTGACCTCCGCGCGCGACATGAAGGCGACGTTCCGGCGGATGGCGATGAACTCCGAGGAGACGGTGGCGCTGACGGCGGGTGGCCATGCGTTCGGCAAGGCGCATGGCGCCAAGCCCGCCCCGCACTTCAAGAACCCGGCGGCGGAAGCGGTGCACCAGCAGGGGCTGGGCTGGCTGACCGACAGCGAGGAGATCGGCCAGGGGCATATCACCACCTCCGGCATCGAGGGCGCATGGTCGAACAATCCGACCAAGTGGACCGGCGACTATCTGCGCCTGCTGTTCAAATATGACTATGAACTGACGCAGAGCCCGGCAGGCGCCAAGCAGTGGACTCCGGTCAATCCCGACCCCGAGGACATGGCCCCCGACGCGCGCGATCCCAACAAGCGCGTGCCGACCATGATGACCACCGCCGACATGGCGCTGAAGATGGACCCCGAGTTCCGCGAGATCGCGCTGCGCTTCCGCGAGGATCAGGCGGCGCTGGACGACGCCTTTGCCCGCGCCTGGTTCAAGCTGACCCATCGCGACATGGGTCCCAAGATCCGCTATCTCGGCCCCGAAGTGCCCGAAGAGACGCTGATCTGGCAGGACCCCGTGCCCGAAGGCACCATGCCGTCGGATGCGGCCGTGGCGGCGTTCAAGGAGGCGGTGCTCTCCAGCGGGTTGACGGTCGGACAGTTGGTC
Organism: Sphingomonas sp. SORGH_AS_0789; assembly: GCF_031453055.1. Lineage (NCBI taxonomy): Bacteria > Pseudomonadati > Pseudomonadota > Alphaproteobacteria > Sphingomonadales > Sphingomonadaceae > Sphingomonas > Sphingomonas sp. SORGH_AS_0789. Next base: position 3,717,913 of record NZ_JAVIYV010000001.1, on the reverse strand, counting down.
AAGACCGCCTGGGCCTCGGCCTCGACCTATCGCCGGTCGGACCATCGCGGCGGCGCGAACGGCGCGCGCATCGCGCTGGCCCCGCAGAAGGACTGGGCGGTCAACGAACCCGAACAGCTTCAGCAGGTCCTGGCCAAGCTGAACGAGCTGCGCGGCGACATGTCGCTGGCCGATGCGATCGTGCTGGCGGGTTCGGCGGCGGTCGAGAAGGCGGCGCGCGATGCCGGGTTCGACGTGGCGGTCCCGTTCCTGGGCGGTCGCGGCGACGCGACGCAGGAATGGACCGATGTCGAGAGCTTCATCTGGATGGAGCCGCAGGCCGATGGTTTCCGCAACTATCTGAAGACCCGCAACCCGGTGAAGACCGAGGAGCTGCTGCTCGACCGGGCCTCGCTGCTCGGGCTGTCCGCGCCGGAAATGACGGTGCTGGTGGGCGGCCTGCGCGTGCTGGGCGCGAACTTCGGCGATGCGCCGGAGGGCGTGCTGACCGACCGTCCGGGGCAGCTGACCAACGACTTCTTCGTCAACCTGCTCGACAATGACACCTTCTGGGATCTGGTCGATGCGTCGAGCGACGAGAAGTTCATCGGTTACGACCGTGGCGGCCGCCAGGAAAAGTGGCGCGCGACCCGGACCGACCTGATCTTCGGTTCCAACTCGCAGCTGCGCGCGACCGCCGAGGTCTATGCCGAGAACGGGCACGAGGAGAAGTTCGTGCGCGACTTCGTGCGGGCATGGGTGAAGGTGATGAACGCCGATCGCTTCGACGTGACCGCCAAGCCGGTATCGGCCAACCAGGCCAGCTAATCACACTTAGGGCGACAAAGGGGGCGCGGTGCCCGGACTCAGGTCCGGGTCGCCGCGCCCCTTTTTCATGTCGTCCGGATCGCGCGGCCGTGCCGCACCGGCGGCGTGCCGGACCGTTCAGCCTTGCAGCCAGTCCCGCAACAACTGGGTGACCTCGCCGGGGCGCTCCAGCGGGGCCAGATGCCCGCAATTGCGGATCTCGTGGAGCCGCGCGCCCGGAATCCGGTCGGCCAGCTCGCGCGCCTCGGCGGGCAGGCATATGCGGTCATATTCGCCCACCGCCACCAGCGTCGGCACCCGCACCGCCGCGATGGCCGCGCTGATGTCCGGCCGGGCGAGCATGGCGCGCTGCTGGCGTTCGAACACGGCCGCGCCGACGCGCTCGGTCATCGCCTGGACGGGGCCGCTGACGATCGGGGTCAGCGTCGGGTCGGCATGGGGTGCGGTGGCGAGCAGGCCCTGCTCGGCGACGGTGCGTGGGCGCATCCGCATCGACGCGCGGGTGCCGAACAGCGCCACCCGCTGCACCCGCTCGGGGGCCTGGCGGATCACCTCCAGCGCGACATAGCCGCCCAGGCTGACCCCGGCGACCGCGAAGCGCGGCGGGGCATGGGCCAGCACCCGCGCGGCCATCGCCTCCAGCGTGTCGTCGACGGTCAGATCGCCGAGCATCGGATGGGTGACGTCGCTCAGGTCGATCACCTGCCTGGCCCAGAGTTGGCCGTCGCAACCCATGGCGGGCAGCAGGATGAGGGGCGGCGCGTGGCGGATCATGGCAATCTCTCCCGATAAGGGGGCGTGGGGTGGGATGGGTCAGGCGAACAGGTCAGCAGTCCGCGCGCCGGGTCGGTCAGGCCTTCCCAGATCATCTTGCCCGCGACCCACAGGATGACGAGCAGCCCGACATAGGCGAGCCAGCGATAGCGCTCGATCACGCGGGCGAGGATATTGGCGGCCAGCCCCATCAGCGCGACCGACAGGATCAGACCGATGGCGAGGATGCCGGGATGGTCCCGCGCGGCCCCCGCGACCGCCAGCACATTGTCGAGGCTCATCGATATGTCGGCGACCGCGACCGCCCAGGCGGCGGCCCAGAAGCGGCGCGGGGCCTGGTGCGCCAGCGCATCGTCGTCGCCATAGCCACCGCGCAGTTCGCGCCACATCTTCCACGCGACCCAGACCAGCAACAGCCCGCCCGCCAGCACTAGTCCGACGACCTGAAGCAGCTGGGTCACGACCAGCGCGAAACCGATGCGCAGGACCAACGCGGCGACCACGCCGACGAGAATCACCTTGCGCCGCATCGCCGGGGGCAGCCCCGCCGCCAGCGCGCCGACGACGATGGCGTTGTCGGCGGCGAGCAGCACGTCGATCAGGACGACCTGGGCAAAGGCCGCCAGCGCTGCTGGCGTGCCGATCGCGGCGAAGTCGGCGACGATATGCTGCCAGAGCGTCTCCATCGGATCAGCCCATCAGCGGGAAGGCGAGCACCGCCATCCCGACCAGCGTCATGACCGCGCAGACCATCGCGGCGGGGACCAGGGTGAAACGCTGGTGATCGGCCAGGTCGACGCCCGCCAGGCTGACCAGCAGATAGGTCGACGGCACCAGCGGGCTGAGCAGATGGACCGGCTGGCCCATCAGCGAGGCGCGGGCGATCGCTATCGGCGACACGCCATAATGCGTCCCCGCCTCGGCCAGGATCGGCAGCATGCCGAAATAGAAGGCGTCGTTGGAGATGAAGAAGGTGAAGGGCAGGCTGAGCGCGGCGGTGATCGGCGCCATATACGGCCCCAGCACCGGCGGAATCCAGCCGACGACCTCCTTGCTCATCGCCTCGACCATGCCGGTGCCCGACAGGATGCCGGTGAAGATGCCCGCCGCGAAGATCAGCGAGACGACCGACAGGACATTGCCCGCATGGGCGGCGATCCGCTCCTTCTGCTCGGCGACCTGCGGATAGTTGACGATCATGGCGACCGCAAAGGCCAGCATCATCAGCACCGACAGCGGCAGGATGCCCGAGACCAGCCCCGCGATCAGCGCGATGGTCAGCGCGGCGTTGAACCCGCGCAGGTGCGGGCGGCGCGCCTCGGGAAATTGCGACACGGCCATGCCGGTGAAGGCGGTCGGCTCATTGGCCTTCACATGGCCGATGCGGCGACGCTCCTTGCGGCCGAACCAGATCGCCAGCCCGATCAGGAAGGCGAGCCCGGCGATCATGCCGGGGATCAGCGGCAGGAACAGCGTGGCGGGGTCGAGCTTCAGCGCGCTCGCGGCGCGGGCGGTCGGGCCGCCCCAGGGGGTCAGGTTCATGATCCCGCTGGTGCTCATCAGCAGGCAGCACAGATACAGCCGGTTCATGTCGTACCGCTTGTAGAGCGGCAGCAGCGCGGCGATGGTGATGATGTAGGTGGTCGACCCGTCGCCATCCAGGCTGACGATCGCGCACAGCACAACCGTGCCGATCAAGATGGCCAGCGGATCGCCGTGCACCACGCGCAGCAGCCGGTTGACCAGCGGATCGAACAGCCCGGTATCGGTCATGATCGAGAAGAACAGGATCGCGAAGAGCAGCATGACGCCGGTCGGCGCGAGATTCTTGATGCCGTCGATCATCATGTCGCCCAGGCCGGAGGCGAAACCGGCGATCAGCGCGAAGGCGGTCGGCACGACGATCAGCGCGACCAGCGGGGTCATCCGCTTCGTCATGATGAGCGTCATGAAGGTGGCGACCATCAGGAAGCCAAGCAGGGCAAGATCCATCGAAGGATGCTCCGTGAGGGGAGGAGGGTGTCTTAGAAGGTGACGGCGATGCGCGTGCCGATCGTCTCGCCGCTGTCGGGGCCGGTGAAGGCGCCTGCGCGATTGTCGGTGTCCCAATGGACCCAGTTGAACTGGAGCCGGGTGAAGCTATTGAGGTACCAGTTGGCGCCGACCGTCGCGGCCCAGCCGCGCCCGCCGGTCAACAGGCTGGTATAGTCCAGATTTTCGTAGCGCGCGGTCAGCTCGATCGCGCCGGGTCCGCCCTCGAAGATCGGTTTCAGCACGCGCGGCTGGCCGAAGCTGCCCAGGCGCGGGTTATAGGGGGGCAGGTCGCCGGTGACGAACCAGCCGCCCGACAGGCTCCATGCCTTGCTGAGAAAGTCGGGGCGGTCGCCGGTCAGGCGCGCGCGCCGCTCGCCCGCCTCGGCCATGACCCAGACCGGGCCGACATAGCCGCCCAGCTCCGCGCCATAGCCGGTGGTGCTGCGCCCGCCGAGCAGGGCGCCGGTCGACACCCGCAACGCGCCGTTGAAGCGGCCGCCGATCACCGTGTTGCGGGTCAGGGTGGTCGCCGCCGAGGACAGCGCCTCGTCAAAGCCCCACAGGCCGACATGGAGGACCGAACGCTCGCCCTTGATCGGGTTCCAGTGCGCGCGGGCCAGCACGGTGCGGCTGTCATTGGCGGCCTGGCTGCCGTCGATCCGGTCGCCGGTCAGCGTCAGCGAGGCGTGGCCCGTCTTCCAGAACAGGCGCGGCATGATGCCGACGCCGTAGAAGCCGCGCTGCGGGATGATCGCGGTGGCGACGACGGTGCGTTCCATGAATGGCGTCGAGTCCGATCCGGTCGAGCCCTCGAACCCGCGATCGTTGAACAGATGCCCGGCGCGCAGGTCGTAATCCAGGCCCGGCCGGATACGGTTACGCCACCCGATGAAGGCGGTGACGATGTCGACGTCATTTTCGGAAAAGTCGGTTTCGAACTGGTAGAAGAAATGGGTGCCGACCCCGCCTTCCAGGCCCAGGCGCAGCGCGCGCATGCCGGTCGTGGTGATGTTGCGCCCGTCATAGCGCGACCCGAAGCTGGAGCTGACATCGGCCAGGATGCGGCCGCGCGGCTTGAAGGTGTAGATGCCGTCCGCCGAGTGGAAGACGGGCAGCCCCGCCCCCCATTCGGTCGTCACGCCCGCCGCATTGGCCTGCCGCGCCTGCGCCACGTCGCGCTCGGCGGGGCCGGGAGGGACGAGCTGCGGCGCGAAGGGGCGGGTGACGGTGTCGCGGCCGGTCGTGTCGTTCTGCGCCAGTTGCGATGCGGGCGTCGCCGCCGCTGCCGCCGGGGTGGTGGTGGCGGGCATGGTGCCGGCGATCGGGGCGGGGGCCTGCGTCCCCTCCAGCCGGTCGAGCCGGGCGCGCAGCGTCGCGATCTCGGCGGCCTGCTGGCGGACCAGCGCGGCGAGGTCGTCGTTGCTGGGCGTCTGGGCCAGCGCGGGGGTGGCGGCCAGCAGCGCGACCAGCGCGGTCGCGGTTCGGTACGGGATCATCGGGTTCGGGCCCCTTCGGCTAGAGTGGCGCGCCAGTCGGCCAGGAAGCGGCGGCGCTTGATCGTATCGAGATTGACGAGAAGCTGCGGCCCGACGCGGATCGGGCGTTGCTGTTCGGACGACAGGCGGGGCGCGCGGACATCGCTGCGCACCGGCAACAGCCATTGCCGCGCGAGGAGCGTCTGTCCGGTGCGCGACAACAGGAAGTCGAGGAACAGCCGCGCCGCCGCCGGATGCCGCGCATCGCGGGTGATGAAGGCGACGCGCGAGGCGATGATCGTATAGTCGCGCGGAAACACCACCCGGATGCGCGGGTCGCGCAGCGCGCGGGTCAGCGCATAGGGGCCGACCACATTATAGGCGATGGCGATCCGCCCCGCCGCCACCGCGTCCAGCATCGGCTCGGTGGTGCGCGACAGCATCGGCCGGGTCGCCGCGATCGCCTGGACCAGCGAACGGGTGTCGCGGGTGATCGCATGATCCTCGATCAGATAGAGATAGCCGACATTGGACCGGGCGGGGTCATAGGTGGCGACCTTGCCCGTCAGCGCGGCGCGACGGCCGCGCAGCAATTGCTCGAACGCCTCATGGGTGCGCGGCACCTGTGCCGCCGGGATGAGGCGGCGGTTGACGACGAAGGCGACCGGCTCGGCGGTGACGCCGTAGCCCATGTTCTTCCAGACGGCCGTGGCGGGCAAGGCGGGCTTTTCGGGGCTGAGATAGCCTTGCGCATAGCCGTCGTTGATCAGCTTGGCCTGGAGATCCATCGCCGAGGACCAGACCAGATCGGCCCCCGCCGTGCCTTGCCGCGCCTCGGCGACGACGCGGTCGTAGATGGTGCTCGATTCCAGGTCGTCATAGCGGACCGTGACGCCGGGATAGGTGCGGCGAAAGGCGGCGATCAGTGGCTGCATCGCGGCGGTGTCGGCATTGCCATAGACGCGCAGGCCGCCCTCGGCGCGCGCATCGGCGACCAGCGCGTCATAGGAGCGGGGATAGCCGACCGGGCGATGCGGCGCGCTGCCTTGCGCGAACGCCGGGGCGCCCAGCAGCAGCATCGATAGAATCAGGATTCGCATCGTTCAGGTCCTCTCGCTTCCCGCCTCTGAGTTCGGGTAAGCTCATGGACATGAACTATGCCGGCAAGCTGTCATCCACCTTTCACCGGGCGGTGCGATGCGGATTCTGATCGTCGAGGACGATGCGGCGCTGGCGCGCGGGATCGTCGCGCTGCTGCGGGCCTCTGGCCATGCGGTCGATCACGTCGCCAGCGGCGAGGATGCGCTGATGGTGATCGCGGACGAGGCCTATGCGCTGGTCGTGCTCGATGTCGGGTTGCCGGGGATGGACGGTTTCTCGGTGCTGGAGGCGCTGCGGCGGCGAGGTGCGCGCGTGCCGGTGCTGATGCTGACCGCCCGCGACGCGCTGGACGACCGGGTGCGCGGGCTGGACCTGGGCGCGGACGATTATCTGCGCAAGCCCTTCGCCCCCGCCGAGCTGGAGGCGCGGATCCGCGCGCTGGGGCGGCGGCGCGGCGGCGATCCGACCCCGGCGCTGGTCGTCGGCGCGCTGGTGCTTGACCGTTCGCGCGGCGAGGCGCGGGTCGGCGAGCGGGCGCTGGACCTGCGCCGCCGCGAATGGGCGGTGCTCGACTCGCTCGCCACCCGCGCCGGACAGATCGTGCCGCGCGAGACGTTGCAGTCCGAGGTGTTCGGCTATGACGAGCCGGTCGGCCCCAATGCGATCGAGGTGAACATCACCCGCCTGCGCGGCAAGCTGGCCCCCGACGGCCCGGCGATCCGCACGGTGCGCGGGGTCGGCTATATGCTCCATGCCGATTGAGCGCGCGCGCGGCGGCGCGCTGGCGCTGCGCACCCGGCTGCTCGCGGCGATGCTGGCGCCGATGCTGGCGATCGCGGTGCTGCTGGGGCTGGCGGGGGCGACGCTGATCGCCGATGTCGTCCGCCGCACCAACGACCGCGTGCTCGGCGGGGCGCTGGGCGCGGTGGCGGAGACGGTGCAGGTCGAGCGGGGCGAGGTGACGCTAGACCTGCCCGCCGCGGCATTCGGGATGCTGGAGAATAGCGAGCGCGACAATGTCTATTACCGGATCGCGGTGGGGGGGCGCCTGCTGACCGGCTATGGCGACCTGCCCGCGCCGCATGTCGCGGAACTGGCGCTCGACACGCCGCGCTTCCGCTTCGCCCGCTATCGCGGCCAGGATATCCGCGTCGCCGAGGTGCGCCGCGCGCTGCCCCGCATCGACGCGCCGGTGGTGGTGCAGGTGGCCGAGACCCTTGACGGTCGCCGGGCGCTGCAACGGCGGTTGGTGATCGCGCTGGTGCTGGGCGAGATCCTGCTGGTGGGGGTCGCCATGCTGCTGATCCGCCCGGCGCTCGCCTGGAGCCTGCGCCCGCTGGCGGGCCTGCGGGGGGCGGTGTCGGCCCGCGACCGGCGCGCGACGCCGGACCTTTCGCCGCTGGATACCGGCCCCTTGCCGGTCGAGCTTCGTTCGCTGGCCGATGCGTTCAACCATCTGCTCGCCCGGCTGGACAGCGCGACGGCGGGAATGCGGCGCTTTACCGCCGATGCCTCGCACCAGATGCGCACCCCGCTGGCGGTGCTGAAGGTGCAGGTCGCGCTGGCCAGGCGCGGCAGCCCGACCGCCATGGGCGAGATCGCCGATGCGGCCGACCGACTGGAACATCTGGTGACGCAGCTGCTGGCGCTGGCCCGTGCCGAGGAAGCGGGCGTCGCGCCCCCGCGCGAGCGGGTCGACCTGCGGGAAGTCGCGGTCGCCGTCATCAACCGCCGGATCGCGCAGGCGATCGAGGCGGGGGTCGAAATCCATCTCGATGCCCCGGCCGATCTGGTGATCGCCAGCCATCGCACGCTGGTTTTCGAAATCCTGTCCAACCTGCTCGATAATGCGATCCGCTATAATCGTCGCGGCGGCCAGGTGATGATGACCATCTCGGGCGAGCAAGGGACGGGGGCCAGGATCGTGGTGGCCGATGACGGCCCCGGCCTGCCCGATGCCGACCTGGCCCGTCTGGGCGAACGCTTCACCCGCCTTTCGACCGCGCGCGACAGCCAGGGCAGCGGCCTTGGCCTCGCCATCGTCCGCTCTGCGGCGTCGCGCCTCGATGCGTCGCTGGAGATCGTCAGCACCCGACCCGGCCTGCGGGTCACGCTGGGCTTCGGGGCGGCCGGAATGATCGGCAGCGACGGCGATCAGAAGCTGTAGGCCAGCCCCAGCGCCCCCAGCCATTGCTGGCGCGACCCCGCCTGCGCGACGATCGGGCTGTCGCCGATGCTGCCGATCATGCCGCCAAAGGTGCCGAGCGCGACGAGGTGCACGCCGTGCAGCAGATCGCCGTGCAACGTGCGAACCCCGACAAGGCCGATCGTCCAGTTCTCAATCCCGCCCTTGGCATCGTAGACGGGCAGGCCGCTGCGGAGGCTTTGGGCGGGCGAGACGCTGTAATAGGTTCGCGCATAGCGATCCTCGGCTATGTCGACCGCCGCCGTGAACGCCACCGCCATATGAAGCGATAGCGGCGTGAAATAGGTCAGGCCGGGCTGCCACAGCCCCGCATCATGGATTCCGGCTACATCGTGCCGATAGGACAGGGTGAGGGACAGCGTGTCATAGGGGCTGGTCACGACGCCCGTTTTCTGGACCCCGACATAGCCGCCCAGTTCGATGGCGGTGCCCAGCGCGCCGAGCGCGCGGACGCGGGGATCGTGGATGCCGCTAAGCGTGCTGCGGTTGAAATTGACCTGGGCGACGGGCCCGCCCTGAAACCGCCAGCCCGGCCCCGGCCGGTCGCGGAGCAGGTCGACGCTCAACTGGTTGCCCGCAAGGACGAAGGAATGTCCCTCGACCGAACCGATCGCGGCCGGGGCGACGACCGGGCTATAGTGATCCGAGCCCTCATAATCGGGAATGACGGCCAGACCGGCCCCCAACGCGACCCGGTCCCGGTCGAAGGGGGAGGGCTCGGGATGGGATTGGGCGGAGACCTGCGCGGGTAGCGGCGCTGCGATCAGCCCGGCCGCCGCGACCATGAAACGGAATGTCGACATGCGATCGTCCTTTCGATCAGCTGCCCAGGGCGACCTGCAACTGGATACGCGCCAGCGCGCTGGCGGTGGTGTGATGGAGAAGGGCGCGCTCGGCGGCGATCTGCGCCGCCTGCGCGTCGATGAGCGGCCCGGCGGCGATGTCGCCGCGCCGATACCGCGCCTCGACCGCCATGACGGTCTGCCGCCGGGCATCGCTATCCGCCGCCGCCAGGCCCCGTCGCCGGTCGAGCGCGCGGACCAGGGCCAGCGCATCGTCCACCTCGCGCCAGGCATTGCGCACCGTCTGCTGATAGGCCAGCGCGGCGCTGCGCTCTTCGGATCGGCGCAGCGACAATTGGCGTTGCAGCCGCCCGCCCGCGAAGATCGGGATCGACAGCACCGGCCCCGCCCCGGTGGTGCGCGCATCCCATCCGAAATCGGCCAGGTTCAGGACGTCGATCCCGAACAGCCCGGACAGGTTCAGGCTGGGATAGAAGTCGGCCTGTGCGGCGCCGATCGCGGCGGTCGCGGCGTGGAGCGCGGCTTCCGCGTCCAGAATGTCCGCGCGACGACGGGCGAGATCGCTGGGCAGCCCCGGCGCGGGCTCGGCCAATACAGGCGCGGCCGGTCGGCCTGCGACGTCCGGCGGCGGCGTATCGGGATTGTCCCCGACCAGGATCGCCAGGGCGCGGGCGGCGCGGGCGATGTCGGTGTCGAGCGCGAGCAGGGCGTCCTGTCGTGTCCGCTGCTCGCTTTCCACCGCGCGGGCATCGATGCCGCTGGCCAGCCCCCGTTCCCGGAGCGCGGCGGCGATGGCCAGCCTGCGCTCGCCCAGCGCGCGGTCGCGCTCGGCGAGGCCGCGCTCCGCGATCAGCCCGCGCCATTGCCAATAGGTCTGCGCCACCGCCGCCTCGACCGACAGGCGGGCGGCGCGGGCGGCGGCGTCGGCCTGCGCGATCCCGGCGGTCGCGACCTCCACCTCGCGGCGATGCTTGCCCCACAGGTCGATGGCCCATGTGGCGCTGATATCGGCCTGGTAGAGATCGAAGGCATAGCCCTTCGGGATGGCGCCCTCCGTCTCGCTGGGCGGCTGACCGAGCAGCGGCGCCAGCACCCCGGCCAGGCCCGCCGTGCCGATGCGGTTGCGACTATAGCCGAGCTGCCCGCCGATCTGCGGCAGGCTTTCGCCCCGTTTGGCGTCGCGCGCGATCCGCGCCGCCACCAGCCGTTCCTCCGCCATGCGCAGGTCGAGATTGGCGGTCAGCGCGCGTGCCTCCAACCCGTCCAGCGCCGGATCGCCGAAACTGCGCCACCAGGGCTCTGACGGAGAGGTCTGCGATGCGGTGGCCCCCTGCCACCGCGCGGGCAGATCGGCGACGGGCGGATGGAAATCCGGGCCGACCGTACAGCCGCCCAGCAGCAGGCCGAGCAACCCCGTGCCGACGATGCGACGGTCAATCATGGGCGGTCTCCCTGGACGCATCCTCGCGCCCGAACAGCAACAGGTAGAAGGCGGGCAGGGCGACCAGCGTCAGGATGGTCGCGCCGATCAGGCCGCCGATCATCACGATCGCCATCGGACCCCAGAAGATGTTGAAGCATAGCGGGATGAAGGCCAGCACGGCGGCCAGCGCGGTCAGCACGACCGGGCGTGCCCGGCCGGTCGTCGCATTCACCACGGCGTCGCGCACCGCCATCCCGTCGGCTCGGTATGATTGCACCTGATCGACCAGGATGATGGTGTTGCGCATGATCATCCCCGCCAGCGCGATCAGCCCCAGCAGCGCGACGAAGCCGAACGGCGCGCCGGTCAGCAGCAGCGCCGCCACCGCCCCGATGATGCCCAGCGGCGCGGTCGCCAGCACCAGCAGCGTTCGCGAGACGCTCTGCAACTGGATCATCAGCAGCACGAGCATGATCCCGATCGTCAGCGGCAGCAGGCGATAGATCGCCCGATTGGCATCAGCGGACAATTCGCCGTCGCCGCCTTCCTCGAGCCGATAGCCGGGGGGCAGGGCGGCGCGGATCGCGGCGATCCGGGGCGCGGCGGCCTGAACGATCTCCGACGCCTGGACATCGCCGATCATGTCGGCCTGCACGGTCATGGTCGGCGCGGCATTGCGGGTCCAGACGACCGGCTGTTCGGTGGCGGGGTGCAGCGTCGCCACCTGGCCCAGCGGCACCATGCCATGGGACGTGGCGACGGGCATGTCGATCAGGCCGCCCAGATCGTGCCGATCCTCGGCCCGGCCGCGCACCATGATGCCGATCTGCTTGGTCCCGTTCAGCACCGCGCCCCCCGGCGCGCCCGACAGGATGGCGGCGAGGTCGCCCGCAACCTGCGCGCGGTCCACCCCCAGCGCCGCCGCCCGTTCCGGATCGATCGCATAGCGTGCGACGGGCGCGGCGATGCCCCAGTTGATCTGAACGGCGGTGGTCGACGGGGTGGCGCGCAGCACGGCGGCGATCCGCTCCGAGATCGCACGCAGCCGCGCCGGATCGCTCCCCACCACCCGGTACTGTACCGGCGCACCCAAGGTCGGCCCAAGCGACAGGCGACGCACATGCAGGCTGGCTCCGGCGATGCCCGGCATGCGCTCCAGCTTGCGGATCAGCGCGTCGCGTGCGGCCAGGTCGGTCGTGACCAGCATCACGGTCGCCGTCGCCGGATTGGGCAGCGCCGGACCATAAGGCAGATAGAAGCGCGCCGCACCGCGCCCGACATAGCTGTCCATGCTGCGGATACGGGGATCGCCGCGCAGCACGTCCTCCAGCCGCTTGACGGCGGTTTCGGTCGCCTCGATCGATGCTCCCGGTCGCATCGCGACGTCGACCATCACCTCGGAACGGTCGGAATTGGGGAAGAATTGCTGCCGCACGAGCATCGCCCCGGCCAGGCTGACCGCCAGCAGCGCGACCGTGACGCCGACGATCAGCCAGCACCGGTCGAGCGCCCAGTCGATGGCGCCGCGCAGATATCGATAGGGCCCGGAAGGACTGGCGTCATGCCCATGGGCCCGCACCGGCTCCGGCAACAGCTTCACCCCCAGGAACGGCGTGAAGACCACCGCGACGATCCAGCTGACCAGAAGCGCCGACCCCGTCACCCAGAAGATGCCCCCCGCATATTCGCTGGTCGTCGACTGGGCGAGGCCGACCGGCAGAAACCCGACGATGGTGATCAGGGTGCCGGTCAGCATGGGAAAGGCGGTGTGGGTCCAGGCATACGCCGCGGCCTCGCGCCGGTCGACGCCCTGTTCCATCTGGACGACCATCGCCTCGACGCTGATGATCGCATCGTCGACCAGCAGGCCGAGCGACAGGATCAGCGCACCGAGCGAGATTCGCTCCAGCCCGATCCCGGCGACCCCCATGTACAGGGCGACGATCGCCAGCGTCAGCGGCACCGACAGCGCGACGACGATCCCCGTCCGCCAGCCCAGCGTGACGAAGGCGACGACCAGCACCACGGTCAAGGCGCAGAAGAACTTGACGAGGAAGGTGTTCACCGCCTCGCGGATATTGGCGCTCTGATCCTCCACCTGCGTCAGTTGCGCCCCGGCGGGCAGCGTCCGGCGGACCTCTTCGGCCGCCGCGCGGATGGCGTCGCCGAAGCCCAGGCCGTCCGCGCCCGGCGTCATCGACACGGCGAGGATGACCGCCTGGCGTCCGTCATGGCGCACCAGCGCGTCGGGCGGATCGGCATAGCCGCGTGCCACCTGCGCGATATCCCCCAGTCGGACCGCACCGGCGGCGGTCGGGATCGCGGCGCCCTCCAGATCGCGGACATCGTCCACCTGGCCCTCCAGCCGCACCGGCGTCTGCATCGTGCCCTGGACCCCGCCCGCCGGGCCGACCGCCTGGCGCTGGGCCAGCGCCTGCGCCACGCGACCGGGCGACAGGCCCATGGCTGCAAGCCGCCGGGGATCGACGTCGACGAACAGACGCCGGGGCAGTTCGCCGATGATCTCGGCCTTGCCCGCCCCCGGCACGCGCAGCATCGCGTCGCGCGCCTGCTCGGCCAGCCGAACCAGGCGGGCATTGTCCGCCCCGGTCAGCGCGAAGACATAGCCATAGACATCGGCATTGTCCTCGCTCGCCGCCAGCGACGCGCCGCCGGGCAAGGCGGGCTCGACGTCCTTCAGCTTGCGCCGGACCTGCCGCCAGACTTCCTTCACCTGGCCGGGCGGCGCGGCATCCTTCAGTTCGACGGTGATGAGGCAGGCGCCCTCCAGGCAATAGGTCTGGAGATAATCGAGATGGTCGATCCCGCGCAGCGTCTGTTCGACCGGATCGGCGACCTGCGCCCGCATCTGCGCCGGGCTGGCGCCGTCCCAGCGGGCGGAGACGATCATCTCCTTCAGGGTGAAGCCGGGGTCCTCGTTGCGGCCCAGCGACAGGAACTGGAACGCCCCCGCGACGAAGAGCAACGCGATCAGGAAGCCGACCAGCGCGGGGTGACGGATGGCCCATCGGGACAGGTTGAAACGGTCCATGGATCAGTGGAATCCCGACTCGATACCGGCCGCGACTACGCTTTGTCCGTCGACCAGCGTATCTGCGGCGGTGGCGACGACCGACTGGCCATCGTGCAGTCCGGTGACCAGCGCATCCTGTCCGATCCATTCGGTGATCCGGACCGGCTGTCGCCGGATGCGCCTGTCCGGCAGGATCGTCCAGACATAGGGTCGCCCGGCACGATCGGCGATTGCGGACAGGGGCACGCGGATCCGCTGGGCCGGGACCGACGCTCGCAGGCTGAGCGTCACCATGCTGTTATAGGGCGGCGACCCCGCTCCGTTCAGCCTGAAGCGGGCGTCGCGCAGATGCGAGGCCGGATCGCCCTCGGGCGATACGAGGCGCAACCGGGCGGTGACCGCCATGGCCTGGCCGGGGCTGCGGACATCGGCCATCATGCCGGGCGTCAGGCGGACATCGGCGGGGGCGTGGATCTCCACCTCGGACGGGCCGCTCGCCAGCTTCAGGACCGTGGTGCCCGCATCGACGACGCTGCCCGGTTCGGTCAGCCTGGCGGTGATGACCCCATCCTGCGGCGCGACGAGCATGGCGTCGGACCGCATATCCCGGCTGCGTCGGACGGCGGCGGCGGCGACCGCCACTTTGGCGTCGGCGGCGCGGGCGGTCAGAGCCCGCTGACGGACCTCGGCGCTCGACAGCGCGCCCAGGCCGTCCAGCCCCTGCGCACGGTTCGCCGCGTCCCGCGCGCCTTGCGCATCGGCGGTGGCGGCGGCCAGCTCGGCCGAGGCTTGCGCCACCCCGGCATCGGCTTCGCCCCGGCCCAAGCGACCGAGCACCTGCCCGGCGCTGACGCGATCGCCGACCCGGACCGTCAGCGCGAGCACCCGGCCCGGCCGCTTGAACGCCAGCATCGTCTCGCCATAGGGGCGCACGACGCCGCTGAACTGGCGCAACGCGTCGCCTGCGGCATGGACCGGGATTATATCGACGATCGCCACGTTGCGATCGGGCTGGCGCGGCGGCGGCGAGGAACAGCCTCCTGCCACCAGGGCGGATATGGGAAACAGCATCGCGACGATGCGATGCGTGCGGGCAAATGGCATGGCGGCCCCCTCGGGATCGGAATGGGGGTGCCATGGCGAGGAAGCGGCGCGGCGCCTCCCGGATTTCGGATTTCGACCGATCGATTTCGAAATCGATCAGTCGGACGGGGGCGTCGTGTCCAGATGGCGGCGGCGATAGGCGCTGGGCGTCTCCCCCTGGCGCGCCTTGAAGCTGCGATTGAAGACCGCCAGGCTGCCAAAGCCCGCATCCATCGCGATGGTCAGGATCGGCACCTCGGCCTGATCGGGGTCGGCCAGCGCGGCGCAGACCTCGGCCACGCGCAGGCCGTTCAGATAATCGCTGATGTTGCGATGACCGAACCGGCCGTTGACCAGCCGACGGACCCGATATTCCGGCACCCCCAGATGCGTGGCGATGGCGCCGATGGTCAGGTCGGGTGCGCGGTACAGCCGCTCCTGCGTCATCGCCATGTCCAGCGCACGCGCGAGCGGCTCGTCCAAGTCCTGGGGCGGGGAGGGATCGGCGGCGACCGGCAGGGACGGCGCGCGCTCGGGCGAGGCGGATGCGAACATGTCCGGGTGGCGCAACCCGAACAGCAGCAGCGCCAGCCCGAATATCCCCGTCAGCATGCCGATCGCGCCGACGATACCGGCCATGGCGAAACCGCCCAGCGCCCGTCCGATGACCTCCGCACCGATCGTCCAGAGGATGACCATCGTGACGATGACGATGAAGGCGACCCGCGCGCGCAGCCGCGCCTCCACCAGATCGCTCGCCCGGTTCCGCCAGGCATGACGCAGCGTATCGACGGCAAGGGCGACCCCGGCGATGTAGAGCAGGCCGTCGAGCGGATGCAGCGCCGCCTGCGCCGCATGCTCGCCACCGATCACCGCCGCACTCAGGCCGAGATAGCCCAGCGCACATGCCAGTTCCGCGACGCCGGGCCGGAAATTGTCGTCGAACCACGAACGGGCGAACAGCCAGAATAGCGGCAGGCTGGCCGATCCCGCGACCCGCAGCACCGTGGCCAGCATCGGCCGGTCCTGCACGAAAGGCAGCCCGGCCAATTCCGCCAGCAGCGCGGCCAAGGCCAGCGCCGCGCCATAGCGGCTGGGCCGGGTCGGCGCCTCGCTGAGAAACAGCGCGACCGCCAGTCCGAGCAACGTCACGATGCCGCCGTGCAGCCAGGCTTCCATGATGCGCGAGCGGGTCTTTCCTGGAGGATAGGGGGCGAGGGGCAAAAATGCCCTATCGACCCGTCGATAGAAAGCGGCGGGGCGATGGTGTCAATAGGAAGGGCTGGCTTGGGGGCAGGACTCGTTGATCACAGCCGGAAGGTGACGGTGGCAGCGAGGGCGCCGGCGGAGAAGAAGAGGGTTGGACAGCGATCGCGACCTCTTCATACCATCATCAGATCCGACCAGGGGGCAGATGATCCGCTCCCGGCAATATCTGATCTTCGCGCCTCCGAACCCTGTAGAAAATCAGCCTGTATCGCCTGCGGTATGAAGCGGAGGCTATCCATCACCCGAAAGGTTCGGTCTCACGGGCCAGGAGATAATCCAGCAAGTCGGATTCAGGCACGGGGCGGGCCAGATAATATCCCTGGAAGAGGTGGCCGCCCAGACCCTGTATCATCGCATAATCCTCGCGCGTCTCGATGCCTTCGATGACGACTTCGAGGTCAAATTTCCGACCATAATCGATGATGGCGCTGACCAGATGCTGGTCCTCGGGCGACCGGGTGATGTTGGATACGAAGCTTCGATCGATCTTGATGCGATCAACCCGGCGATGGCGCAGAGCCTCCAGCGACGAATAACCCACGCCGAAATCATCCAGGCTGATCGTCACGCCCGCCTTGGACAGCGTTTGTATCTTGTGCTGTATGGCCTTGGTCTCGAAGGCGGTCTCCTCCGTGATTTCAACGTCGAGTAAGGGAGGCGCAAGGCCGAGCGCCTCGAAATGCTCCAGGATGATGGTGTCGACGGACAGTTGCGCCATCTCGCGCGGCGATATGTTGATCGCGACCTTGATCTCCTTCAGTCCGGCTTGGACCAGGGCCTCCAGAAGTTGACTGGCACGGTGCAGCACGAAACGGAGCAGAGGTTCGGCGTGTCCGTTGATCGCGGCCAGGCGGACCACATTTTCCGGGGAGATCCAGCCGTGCTGCGGATGCTTCCAGCGCAGCAGGGCTTCGATCGTGTTCGGCAGGCTGTGGCCGAGCGCGAAGATCGGCTGGAACCAGACATCCAGCGATCCGTCCTCGAGATGGCGTGGAAGGTCGCGTTCGAGGTCGCGGCGCATCTCCAGTCGTTCGCGCAGCTCGTTGTCGAAGACGTGATAGCGGTTCCGGCCTCCATTCTTGGCGGCGTAAAGGGCTTCGTCGGCACAGGCCAGGACATCGGCCAGGTCCGCCTGAAGGCCCATGACGATCCCGATGCTGGCCCCCAGCGCGCCCGTATCGACGCCGTCCATGTGAACCGACAGGGCCCCAATGACAGCCTGTGCGAGGTCGGTGGCCTCTTGAAATGCCGCGACGGGGAGGAAGATGGCGAACTCGTCGCCGCCCATGCGCGCGAGAAGGCTTTTGCCGTGGGTCTGGGCCTGAAGGCGCCTGGCCGCCTCTATCAGCACCTGGTCGCCTTTGCGGTGACCATAGACGTCGTTGACGGCCTTGAAGCCGTCAAGGTCGATGAACATCAGGCAATAGGCATCCGGCCCCGCCTTCATGTGTTCCTCTACCTCGGTGAGAAAACCGGATCGGTTGAGCAAGCCCGTCAGGTCGTCATGCGTTGCGCGATGTCGCATGATGTCGATGATGTGCAGCGAATGTTCGTGCGCCGCGGAAAGGGCCGCAGCGTTCGTCGTGGCTTCGTGCTTGGCGCGGCTGAGCGCTTTGAACGTTCTTTCGGCGCGAATGGAACTGCGCGAGAGGGCGGCCATGTAAACGATCGTGGTGAAGGCGATGCAAGCCCGCTCGAACCCTCCTGCCACCAACAGGCAGATGACGACGGATGCCAGAGCCGGGAGGATGAAGCATAGGGGCGTGCGGGCATCGGGCGTGCCGTGCGTGACGGCCCCTGCGGTGACGCCGCATACGACGGTCAGATAGAAGAGCGCCTGCGGCGAGGTGTAGCCGGCGCACAGGATCGGAACCCAGGCCCATACCAGTCCCGAAAGCAGCGCTCCCGTCCACATCAGATATCTCTGCACGGCGATCGATCGCAGCGGCGACCGCCGGCCGGAAACCTTTCCCACGTCCGGGGCCGGCAGATAGCAAAGATAGAGACGCACGAGGTTCACGGTGAGCGAGGCGACGAACCAGACGATGCCGTAAAGCGCGAGGTCGCTCCTGATCGCGACCAGAAGGTTGACCATGCCGAGCATCATATTGACCGGTATGGCGACCCGGACGCAGCTCTTGATCTCGGCAATCTGGTCCAGAACGATAGGCGCAGAAAGCTCGTCTGGGATTTTCGCCACAGGGAGATCAAATTGCGCGCGGCGGGAGGAGGGCATGGGCAATCACCGTGACGAACTCGGAATAGATGCTTCGTTTCGCATGTGTAAGGTATATGCTGTGCTAACAGTGGCCGAAACTGAGCGAAATGTTGTGAAATGGCCCCGGTTTTGACCGAAAGTTTAGGCTTGGGATCCTAGCTGAAAATTGAGTCGAACCATTTCAACGACTTGCGGTTGGCCGAGAGTGAGGTGCAGGTGATTACAGCGACCGGGGGCGGGGGGCCCTTGGCCCGCCGCCACGAACGTCAGCAGCTTCACCTTGCCGTCGACCCGGAATTTCATGCGTCTGCATTTCGACCCGGTTCGGGCATAGGCCGCTTGAACTGGCCATCCCGTATGGCTTCCCGCGTCGCTCCGCCGTGTCGATCAAAGTGATCTGCCCCGCCATGCATCCACGACAACCCCGCGTTTACGAGGGGATGGAGACGTTAGGAGCGTATCGATGCAGGGTCATGGCGGAAGAGGTGGGATTCGAACCCACGGATGGCTTGCACCATCGCCGGTTTTCAAGACCGGTGCCTTAAACCGCTCGGCCACTCTTCCGGATCGGCGGAAGGGGCCTGTACGCCAAGCCGGGCGGCGAATCCACCCTTGGATTTAAGCCCGCCAGGATGGGACAATCCCGCCATCCGCGGGTGATCCGTGCCATGCGCGCGGTGACGCGAGGTTCCGGTTCCGCCGTCGCTATGGCAAACAGGCCGCATGTGGGGGGACATTACCCGGCGCGTGAGGCGCCTCGGCATTTCTTCGGCTCTGGCACTGCTGGTCGGCAGCACGCCCGCGCTTGCGCAGGACGAGGCGGGTTTCCAGAGCTATCTGCAACAGGTGCGCGGCACCGCGAGCGCGCAGGGGGTCAGCCGCGCGACGCTGGACGCCGTGCTGCCGACGCTGACGCTCAACACCCGTGTCATCGAACTCGACCGTCGTCAGCCGGGCGGCCCGAGCAATACCGGCTTCAGCCCCTTTGCTCCCTATAAGGCCGCGCATGTCGATGCCGCGCGGATCGGCCGGGGGCGCAGCAAATATCTGGCGCAGCGCCCGCGCCTGTCGCGGATCGAGCGCGAGACGGGCGTGCCCGAATCGATCATGGTCGCGATCTGGGGCCATGAGACCAATTATGGCGCCTATACCGGCAATTTCGACCTGCTGCGCTCGCTCGCCAGCCTGGCCTATGAGGGGCGGCGCCGCCCGCTGTTCGAGGGCGAGTTCATCGCCGCGCTCAAGATGATGGACCGGGGCGTCAGCCGCGAACAGCTGAAGGGCAGCTGGGCCGGGGCGACCGGCAATCCGCAATTCCTGCCGTCCATCTATCTGCGCCTCGCGCGCGACGGCGACGGCGATGGCCGCGCCGACATCTGGAACAGCGAGGCCGATACGCTGGCCTCGATCGGCAATTATTTCGTCAATGCCGGTTGGCGGGCGGGCCAGCCCTGGGGCTTTGCGGTGACGGTGCCAGCCGGGTTCGATCAGTCGCAGGTCCGCAACCGGCTGGTCAGCCCGCGCTGCCCGCGGGTGTTCGAGCGGCATAGCGGGTGGCGGACCATGGCCGAATGGCGCGCGCTGGGCATCGTGCCGCAGGGCACCGCCTGGCCCGGCGATCAGGTGCTGGCCACGCTGATGGAGCCCGACGGGCCGGGGCGGACCGCCTATCTGCTGACCGGCAATTACCGCGTGATCCTGGATTACAACTGCTCCAACTTCTATGCCTTGTCGGTGGGCCTGCTGGCCGATGCGATTGCGGGCTGAGATCCTGGCCCTGGCGGCGCTGGTCGCCGGGTTCGCCGCGCCGGTCCGGGCGGAGGAGGCGCCGCGCTACGGCAGTTATCAGGCGAGTGGCCATGCCAGCTGGTACGGCCATGAACTGGCCGGGCGGCGGACCGCGACGGGGCGGCGGTTCGATCCCGACGACGTGATGATCGCGCATCGCAGCCTGCCGCTGGATTCGATGGTCGAGGTGACCGACATCGACACCGGCCGGACGATCGTGGCGCGGATCGGCGATCGCGGGCCGGGCCGCGCCGACCGGCTGGCCGACCTGTCGCTGGGCGCGGCGCGGCTGCTGGGGACGAACCGGCGGGCGGTGGCCCATATCCGGCTGCGCGCGCTGCGGACCGGCGCGGACAATCCCGGCCTGGTGCTGGTGGGGGCCAGCGCGGTGCCGCCGGTCGCCAAGCCCCTCTCGCTCGATCCGCAGGCGCGCTACCGCGTTCAGATCGCCAGCTTCTCCAGCCAGCCTCGGGCCGAAGCGCTGGCCCGCCGCTTCGATGCGCGGGCGCACCGGGTCGGCCGGGTCTGGCGCGTCGAACGGTCGTCACTGAATGCCGATTCCGCCAAAGCCCTGCGTGACGCGGCGGCACAGGCGGGTTATGACGACGCCCGCATCCTGCATCAGGATTGACCTCCTACCTCCCTTTGGTCACGGAACATCCATGAAGACCCTGTTCGCATCGCTCGCCGCCCCGCTCGCTCTCGTCGCGCTGGCCTATCCCTCGATCGCGGCCGCGCCGCAGTTCGATACCCCCGCGCCGGTCGCGTTCATGAAGGACCTGTCGTCGGGCGCGGTGCTGTTCCAGCGGGACGCCGATCGCCGGATGCCGCCCGCCTCGCTGGCGAAGATGATGACGGTCTATGTCGCCTTCGACCTGGTGAAGAAGGGCCAGCTGAAGCTGGACGACATGGTCACGGTCCAGCCCGAGACCTGGAAGAAGTGGCATGGCCCGCAGGCGGGGTCGACCATGTTCCTGTCGCCCGGCGAGCAGGTCAGCGTCGCCAACCTGCTCTATGGCATCGTCACCCTGTCGGGTAACGACGCCTGCGTCGTGTTGGCCGAGCATATCGCGGGGACCGAGCCGAACTTCGTCGAGCGGATGAACCGAACCGCCAAGCAGATCGGGCTGACCAACAGCCATTTCGGCACCTCGAACGGCTGGCCGGACGGCGGCGTGACCTATGTCACCGCGCGTGACCTGGCCAACCTGGCCGAGCACACGATCGAGGACTTCCCCAAGCTCTACAAGCAATTCTATTCGCGCCGCGATTTCTCCTGGGGCAAGACGATGGGCGGCAACGCCATCACCCAGGCGAACCGTGATCCGCTGCTGGGTCGCGTCGCGGGGGCCGATGGCCTGAAGACCGGGCATACCGAGGAAGCGGGTTACGGCTTCACCGGATCGGCCGAGCAGAATGGCCGCCGTCTGGTGATGGTCGTCGCCGGGCTGAACAGCTTCGGCGCTCGGGCCGAGGAATCGGTGAAGTTCATGAACTGGGGCTTCCGCGCATGGCAGGCCAAGCCGGTCGTGGCGCAGGGCAAGAAGGTCGCCGATGCCGAGGTCCAGATGGGATCGTCGAGCAGCGTCGGCCTGGTCGCGCCGCGCCAGCTGACCGTGACGCTGCCCGCCGGGCTCGACCCGCAGCTGAGCGCCAAGGTCGTCTATCAGGGCCCGATCAAGGCCCCGATCAAGGCGGGCCAGCATATCGCCGACTTGGTCGTCAGCTCGCCCGACATGCCCGCCCAGCGCCTGCCGCTGGTCGCGGACAAGGATGTCGGCGAAGCCGGGTTCTTCGGACGTGCCTGGGCCGGGCTGACCTCGTTCTTCGGGTGATCGCATGAACCTGCCGGTCGGCAATGCGGCGGCGCAGGCCGCCTTTGCCGCCGCGCTGGGGGGCGCCAAGCTGCACCATGCCTGGCTGCTGGCCGGGCCGGAGGGCGTGGGCAAGGCGGCCTTCGCGCGCGCGGCGGCCAGGCGCGTCCTGGCTCGGGCGGGCGGGCAGGGGGGCTTGCCCCCCGGCCTCGCCGTGCCCGACGATCATCCGACCGCCAGGCTGATGGAGGCGGGGTCGCATCCCGATTTCCGTGTGCTGGCGCGGCTGCCCAAGGATGCGGACAAGCCCGACCAGGATCTGGCGCGGTCGATCACCATCGCGCAGGTCCGCACGCTCCAGCCGATGTTCGCGACCGCGCCTGCCATGGGCCCGGCGCGGGTCGTCCTGATCGATGCGATCGACGATCTGGAGCGGGGCGGCGCCAATGCGCTGCTCAAGAATCTGGAGGAGCCGCCCGCGGGCACCCTGTTCCTGCTGGTCAGCCATGCGCCGGGACGGTTGCTGCCCACCATCCGGTCGCGATGCCGCTTGCTACGCTTCGAGCGGCTGTCGGACGGCGAGGTCGCCACGGTGCTGCGCGGACAATTGCCCGAGGCGGAGGAGGACGAGATCGCCGCGTTGGTCGCCGCCGCCGATGGCGCGCCGGGCCGTGCGCTGCGCTTTGCCGGGCTCGACATTGCAGGGCTCGACGCGGCGATCGCGCGCATTGCCGAGAGCGGCGATCCGGGCAATGCCGAGCGGGTCAAGCTGGCCAAGGCGCTGGCGGGCAAGGCCGCACAGGCGCGCTACGAAGCGTTTCTGGACCGGGTGCCTGCGTTCATCGCGGGTCGGGCGCAGACGCGGTCTGGGCCTGCCCTGAAGGTGGCGCTGGATGCCTATGCCGCTGCGCAGGATCTAGCGGGCGCGGCGCGCGGGCTGTCACTGGATGCGCAGGGCACGGTGTTCGAGATGGCGGGGATCATCGCGACCTTGCGGTGAGGGTTGCCCTTGGGCTTCGACTTCGCTCAGCCCGAACGGAGGTCGAGGCACGCCCTTTCCCGCCAGCCGTTCAGGCTGAGCGAAGTCGAAGCCTACGCATCACCGCCAGCCAAATGGCCTGTTACAGACCCACCCGCTCGAAATGCCCCGGCGCGAAGCCGTCGATGGCCAGCGCGGTGATCCGCTCCGCCACCGTTTCGGGCGCCTTGACCGATGCCGGGTCTTCGCCAGGATAGGCCTTGGCGCGCATCTGGGTACGGGTCGCGCCCGGATCGACGATGGCGGTGCGGATCGCGCTGATCTCGGCCGTCTCGTCGCCATAGGCACCGAGCAGCGTCTCGAACGCCGCCTTGGAGGCGCCATAGGCCCCCCAATAGGCGCGGGGACGGCGTCCGACCGAAGAGGTGACGCCGATCACCCGCGCGCCCTTCGACCGGCGCAGCATCGGGTCGAAGGCGGAGATCATCGCCGCCTGCGCGCTGACGTTCAGGGTCAGGACGCGGGCGAATTCCTTGGGATCGATGGCGGGCACGGCGGCCAGCGACCCCAGCATCCCGGCGTTCAGTACGAGGATGTCCAGCGCCTGCCAGCGTTCGCCGATCGCCCCGGCCAGCCGGCCGATCGACTCATTCTCCGTCAGGTCGAGCGGCGCGATGGTGGCCGATCCGCCCGCGTTGAAGATGGTCTCCTCGACCTCTTCCAGCCCCTTGGGGGTGCGCGCGGTCAGGACGACATGGGCCCCTTGCGCGCCGAGCGCGATGGCCGTGGCGGCACCGATCCCCCGGCTGGCGCCAGTGACCAGCGCCAGCTTGCCCGACAGCGCGCCCGTCATCAGGCGACCCGCTCGGCCAGCATCTGGAACTGGTCGACCGGCGCCGTCTCGTCATGGTCGGTCAGCGTGGTGGGATAATCGCCGGTGAAGCAGGCGTCGCAATAGCTGGGCTTGCCGTCGCGCGCCGCGTTCAGCGCCTTGTACAGCCCCTCGATCGACACGAAGGACAGGCTGTCGGCATGGATGAAGTCGGTCATCCCGCCCAGGTCGAGCTTGGCGGCCAGCAGCTTGGCCCGCTCGGGCGTGTCGACGCCGTAGAAGCAGCTGTGGCGGGTCGGGGGCGACGCGATGCGCATATGCACCTCGGCCGCGCCCGCCTCGCGCATCATCTGCACGATCTTCAGGCTGGTGGTGCCGCGCACGATCGAATCGTCGATCAGCACGATCTTCTTGCCCTGGATCAGCGCGCGATTGGCATTGTGCTTCAGCTTGACGCCCAGATGGCGGACCTTGTCGCCCGGCTGGATGAAGGTGCGGCCGACATAGTGCGAGCGGATGATGCCCAGTTCGAACGGAATGCCCGACTGCTGGGCATAGCCGATCGCGGCGGGGACGCCCGAATCGGGGACCGGGATGACCAGATCGGCATCGACCGGCGCTTCGATCGCCAGCTGCGCGCCGATTTCCTTGCGCACCGAATAGACCGACTGGTCGCCCGCGATCGAATCGGGGCGGCTGAAATAGACCCACTCGAAGATGCAGGGGCGCGCATCGACCGCCTGGAAGGGGCGGATCGAGCGGATTTCGGTGCCCTGCACGATGACCAGCTCGCCCGGCTCGACCGCGCGCTCGAAGGTCGCGCCGCACACGTCGAGCGCGACCGTCTCCGAGGCAAAGATCACCGCGCCGTCCAGGCGACCCATGACCAGCGGCCGGATGCCCAGCGGATCGCGGCAGGCGATCATGCCCTCGGGCGTCATGACGATCAGCGAATAGGCGCCCTCGACCTGCTTCAGCGCGTCGATGAAGCGGTCGAGCAGGGTGCGATAGTTCGAGGTCGCGACCAGATGGATGATCGTCTCGGTATCGCTGGTCGACTGGAAGATCGAACCGCGACGGACGAGCTCGCGACGCAGCTTCATCGCATTGGAAATATTGCCGTTATGCGCGATGGCGAAGCCGCCGGTCGACAGGTCGGCATAAAGCGGCTGGACGTTGCGCAGCGCGGTCTCGCCGGTGGTCGAGTAGCGGACATGGCCGCAGGCGACATCGCCCGGCAGGCCGCGGATCACGTCGTCGCGGTCGAAATTGCCCGCGACATGACCCATTGCGCGGTGGGTGTGGAACAGCGCGCCGTCGAAGCTGGTGATGCCCGCGGCTTCCTGCCCGCGATGCTGGAGCGCGTGCAGGCCGAGCGCGGTCAGCGCGGCCGCGCCGCTGGCGCCGGACACGCCGAAGATGCCGCATTCCTCGCGGAGTTTGTCGTCGTCGAAAGGATGGGTGGTCAGCATGGGAGAGGCGCTCGCAACGTTCGCAACTAAGGGGCAGACGGGGCGCATATAGGAACGTCATCCGCGTTTGTCGCCTGTTTGTCATGGTTGACGGGATCATTTTCGGGGAGGCTGCGTTTCGGCACCGAAAACAGGAGATGTCATATGGCGCGCGACCACGGACCCCAGGTCAAGGATGACGCCCTGTACGAGGAGCTGCGCAAGCAGGGCCAATCCAAGGAAAAGGCGGCAAGAATCGCCAATGCCAAGGCCAAGGGCAGCCTGGACCACCGTGCGACGCATCTGGAGGACCGGACCAAGGATGACCTGCTGAAGGAAGCCCGCAGGATCGGCATTGCGGGCCGGTCGAAGATGGACAAGGCGGCGCTGATCGCCGCGATTCGGGATCACGGCTGACGGGTTGGAAGGCGGCGCGGTTGCGGCTAGACCATGCCGCCATGGCCGACCATCGTGACACCGGGCTGACGCTCGACCCCAAATTCGACGCCAACGGATTGCTGACCGCGATCGCCACCGACCGGGCGAGCGGCGACCTGCTGATGGTCGCGCATATGAATGCCGAGGCATTGGAAGCCACCCGGACCACCGGCGAGGCGCATTTCTGGTCGCGCAGCCGGGGACGGTTGTGGAAGAAGGGCGAAAGCTCGAACCATGTCCTGCGCGTCGTGGAGATGCGGATCGACTGCGACCAGGATGCACTCTGGCTGATCTGCGATCCCGCCGGACCGGCCTGTCACACGGGCGCGCGCAGCTGTTTCTTCCGGCGGATCGAGGGCGACGGGCTGGTGCCGGTCGCGTGAGACGGGGCTGGGCGGGCCTGATGCTCGCCGTCGCGCTGGCGGCCTGCGGTTCGGGCGCCGACGATGCCGACAATGCAGCGGGCGAGCAACTGGAGGCCGCCAGCATCGCCGCAGGCCTCGTCGCCGATCCGGCGGCCGTCCCGCTCGAGGGCATGTGGGTGCGCGATTCGGATCGGATGTGCATCCTGCCGCCCGGCGATGGCGGGTCGGACGCATCTTGGCGGATCGGCGTGATGCTCGATTATGGCGAGGGGCAGGGGTGCACCGCGCGCGGCACGCTCAGACGGTCGGGGCGCGACTTGGCCGTGACGCTGGGCGGCTGTCGCTTCACCGCGCGGTTCGACGGCGACGATATCCAGTTCCCCGCGACGCTGCCCGCGCCCTGCGCCTCGCTGTGCACGGGACGCGCGAGCCTGTCGGCGCTGATCGTCGAACGGATCAGCCGGTCGGTGGCGGAGGCGCGGACGCTGCGCAGTGCGGACGGCGCGGCGCTTTGCGGCGATTGACGTTGACGTAAACGGACCCTAGCCTCCGGCATCATGGCCAAGGTCGCTGCCCATCCCGTGTCCCCGCCCGAACCCGACCGCGACACGTACAGCATCACCGAATTGTGCGGCGAGTTCGGCGTGACCGCCCGCGCGCTGCGCTTCTATGAGGACGAAGGGCTGATCTCGCCCGAGCGGCGGGGGACGCAGCGCATCTATTCGCCGCGCGACCGCGCGCGCCTCGCCTGGATCCTGCGCGGCAAGCGGGTGGGGTTCAGCCTGGCCGAGATACGCGAGATGATCGACCTGTACGATCTGGGCGACGGCCGCCGCCAGCAGCGCGAGGTGACGATCGCCCGCTGCACCGCCAAGATCGAGGCCCTGCAGGCGCAGAAGCACGACATCGATGCCGCGATCGCGGAACTGGCGGAGTTCGTGACGCTGGTGGAAACGCATCGCGACTGAGGGCGAGGGACAGGCGGGCGCGATACGGCGGCCGTCCCCCATTTACCAACCTCCGTTCAGCCTGAGCGAAGTCGAAGGCCACGTCCGGCGCTCGCCGCAAGCGATTTCACGTGGCCCTGAAAAGCGGGCCGTCGTCCCATGGTGGCGTCGGAGAGGTTTTCCCTTGGCCTTCGACTGCGCTCAGGCTGAACGGGGTGGGGGGAGCGGGGTTGGGGCTGGACGGACCCTGGCGTCCTACGGTTTTCCCTCGGGCGATGGCCCACTGGCGCGCCTCACGCCGCCGAGTTCGCCCGGCGCTGGCGTCGCGGCGGGCTGGGGCGTTGGCGTCGCCGCGGGCACGGGCATGACGGTCAGCGTCTGCCGCTTCATGCAGCGCGACCCCCGCATCGCCGGATAGAGGGCGCAGTTCCACAGCGTCCGCTCCAGCCCGGTGGCGGGATCGCGCAGATAGCTGAACGCCATCGTCTCCAACTGCGTCGGGGCCAGCGGCACGGCGCGCGGGGTGGCGGCGGTGTCGCGCCAAGCCATGACCGTGCAATGCTTGCGCTCGCCGCACAGGGTCAGCGCGAAGGCGGCGAAGCCCTCGGGCGCCAAGCCGGTGGGCAGGGTGACGAGGAACATGTCCGGGTCGCTCGCCAGCGGGGCCAGCGTCCCGCCCGCCACCGCCCCCTCGGCCAGCGCGGCCCCTGCTTCGTCGGTCGCGTCGGTGCCCGCCCGATGCGGCGGCGAGAAGGGGGCGAGGGCTTCGATGACCGGCTCGCCCGCGACCTGGTGCCGGTTGAAGGCGGGCGGGGTGCCCCACCAGCCCGCCCAGCGGAAGAACAGATGCGATCCGACCCGCGCGACCTTGTCGAGGCTGGCCTGCCAATAGGGGACGACCCAGTCGGTATGGTAATGGGTGGCATGGCCCACGGGGCGGAAGACCTTGCCGTTCAGCGCCATTGCGGCGATCTGGCGGGCGCGGGTCCAGGCCGCCTCGGGCGCTTGCCACTTGGTCAGCGCGCCGTCGCAGGTGAAGGTGAACTGACAGCCGGTGCTGCGCTCCTGCCCCTCGAACACCACGCCGCACACCGTCTTGGGGAAGGCCGGGTGACGCAGCCGGTTGAGCACGACCTGCGCCACCGCCTGCTCGCCCTTGGCATCGTCGCCTGCCTCGTACAGCACGCCCGCCGCCAGACAGTCGAGCGCCCGCGCCTTGTCCTCCGCCGTGCCCCGAAAGACGAAGGGGCGGGCGGCCGGGTTGGGATCGGTCGAGAAGGGGACGCCTTCGTTATAGGCGCGTGCCTCGTCGGGCGTCATGTCGATAAACGACACGGGTTCGACCGGGGGAAGCTCGGCGGGCGGCACCACGCGCGGGACCTGCCGTAGCCGCTCGGTGGCGGTGCGGTGCGTCTTCGGAATGGCGGGGGCGTTCGCCACGAGCAAAGCCGGTACGACGCTGGCCGTACCGGCGATGGCAAACAGCGCCGCGCGAATGCCGCCGCGCGGCCGGGACAGATCGCTCACTGTTCGGGCAGGAAGTCCGGCACCGACAGATAACGCTCGCCCGTGTCATAGTTGAAGCCGAGCACGCGAACGCCTTCGGGCAGGTCGGGCAGCTTCTGCAGGATCGCCGCCAGCGTCGCGCCCGACGAGATGCCGACCAGCAGCCCCTCTTCGCGGGCCGAGCGGCGGGCCATGTCCTTGGCGACATTGGCATCGACCTCGATCACCCCGTCGATCGCCTGGGTGTGGAGGTTGGCGGGGATGAAGCCCGCGCCGATGCCCTGGATCGGGTGCGGGCCCGGCTGGCCGCCCTGGATGACCGGCGAGGCGGCGGGTTCGACCGCATAGACCTTCAGCTGCGGCCATTCCTTCTTCAGCGTCTCGGCGACGCCGGTGATATGGCCGCCGGTGCCGACGCCGGTGATGATGACGTCGATCGGCGAATCGCGGAAATCGTTCAGGATTTCCTGCGCGGTCGTGCGGACATGGACGTCGATGTTCGCGGGGTTCTCGAACTGCTGCGGCATCCAGGCGCCCGGCGTCTCGCGCACGATCTCCAGCGCGCGCTCGATCGCGCCCTTCATGCCCTTTTCACGCGGGGTCAGGTCGAAGGTCGCGCCATAAGCCAGCATCAGGCGGCGACGCTCGATCGACATGGACTCGGGCATCACCAGGATCAGCTTATAGCCCTTGACCGCCGCGACCATCGCCAGGCCGACGCCGGTATTGCCGCTGGTCGGCTCGACGATGGTGCCGCCGGGCTTCAGCTCGCCGCTGGCCTCCGCCGCTTCGATCATGGCGAGCGCGATGCGGTCCTTGATCGAGCCGCCGGGGTTGGAGCGTTCCGACTTGATCCAGACCTCCGATCCGGGGAACAGCCGCTGGATCTTCACATGCGGCGTGTTGCCGATCGTTTCCAGGATGGTGTTGGCCTTCATGGCTTGGCTTCTCCGTGGGTTGGTTCGGTTGCAAGGATTTCAGGCGGATCAAAGGTTCGCGCCCGCCGGAGTTCCGGGAACAGCCGCGACCAGAGCAGGGTGACGCCGATCGCGCCCAGCCCGCCGAACACCACCGCGCCGACGGGGCCGAGGATCGAGGCCATGACCCCGCTCTCGAATTCGCCCAGTTCGTTGGAGGCGGAGATGGTCAGTTGCGACACCGCGCTCACCCGCCCGCGCATCGCATCGGGGGTGTGGAGCTGGATCAGCGACTGGCGGACATAGACCGACACCATGTCCGCACCGCCCGCGCAGATCAGCGCGGCGAGGCTGAGCAGGAAGGCGGGGTGGACGAACAGGTTCACCCCGCCCAGCGCCACCGTGCCGCTCTGGAGCCCCAGAGCGCCGGTCACATGGCTGGCGATGCCGAAGGTCAGGATCGACAGGCCGAAGACCACGACGGCGATCAGCATCTTGACCCCGACATTGCTGGTCATCGGCTTGAACGAGAACCAGATCGCGGTGGTCGCCGCGCCGATGCCCATGCCCGCCGCCAGTACGCCGAGCCCTTGCGACCCGACATGCAATATGTCGCGCGCATAGACCGGCAGCAGCGAGGTCGCGCCCGCGAGCAGCACCGCGAACAGGTCCAGCGTGATCGCCGCCTGGACCAGCCGGTTGCGGCGGACATAGCTGAACCCCTCGACGATTCGGGTCAGCGGGCGGCGGTCGGTCTGCGCGGGCGGCTGCGGCACCGGGCCGATCAGGAAGATGCAGAGCAGCGCGACGGCGAACAGCAAGGTGGCGACGCCATAGGCGAATTCGGGATGGATCGCATAGAGCAGCCCGCCGACGCTCGGCCCGGCGATGGTGCCGACCTGCCACGCGATCGAACTGACCGCGATGGCGGTGGGCAGGCTCTCGCGCGGGACCAGATTGGGGGCGAGCGAGGAATAGGCCGGTCCCGAAAAGGCCCGCGCGATGCCGAACGCGACTGCGGCGGTGAACAACGCCCCCAGCGTCAGATGCCCCGACCAGGTCAGGAACCAGAGGCTCGCGGCAGTCAGCACCAGCAGCCCGGTCGTCGCGCGTACGATCCAGCGCCGGTCGACGCTGTCGGCGACGAGGCCGGTGATCGGGGTCAGCAGGAACAGCGGCACGAACTGCGCGAAGCCGATCATGCCCAGCATGAAGGCCGCCTGCCGGACGTCCATCGTCTCGCGCGCCAGATTGTACACCTGCCATCCGATGACGATCGACATGGCGGATACCGCGATGGTCCCGCTGAACCGCGACAGCCAGTAGCTGCGGAAATTGGCGATGCGGAACGGGTGTTTGGGTCTATCCATGGTCGGCGAGCGTTGTAGGCTGCGGCGCGCCGTCAAGGCAACCGAGGCAAAGCTATTCTCCGCTAAATTCCTTCTGTCCGAATGGGAATTAAGAGGGGGAATTGAGTTTCATGACAAAGCACGCCAATAGGCGTCCATCCTTCCCTAACGGAAACAAAGGTGTTCCCGACTGTGGCAAAAGCTCCAAGCCGTACCAGCGAGCCCCCCATTCCCAATCGGGAGCGTCCCGCCGAACCGCAACCGTTCCAGGCTACCAAGGAACAGTTGCTGGATTTCTACAAGCAGATGCTCCTGATCCGCCGCTTCGAAGAAAAGGCGGGCCAGCTCTATGGCCTCGGCCTGATCGGCGGTTTCTGCCACCTGTATATCGGCCAGGAGGCCGTGGCGGTGGGCCTCCAGTCGGCGCTCGACGGCGACAAGGACTCGGTGATCACCGGATACCGCGACCATGGCCATATGCTGGCGTACGGCATCGATCCCAAGGTCATTATGGCCGAGCTCACGGGGCGTGCCGCCGGCATCTCCAAGGGCAAGGGCGGGTCGATGCACATGTTCTCGACCGAGCATAAATTCTATGGCGGCCACGGCATCGTGGGCGCGCAGGTGTCGCTGGGCACCGGCCTGGCGTTCGGGCACAAGTACAGCAATGACGGCGGCGTCTGCCTCGCCTATTTCGGCGACGGCGCGGCCAATCAGGGCCAGGTGTACGAAAGCTTCAACATGGCCGAGCTGTGGAAGCTCCCGATCATCTTCGTGATCGAGAACAACCAGTATGCCATGGGCACGGCCGTGAACCGCGCCTCGTCCGAGGATCAGCTCTATCGCCGTGGCGAGAGCTTCCGCATCCCCGGCATCCAGGTCGACGGCATGGACGTCCTGGCGTGCCGTGGCGCGGCCGAAGAGGCGCTGGCCTGGGTCCGTGCGGGCAAGGGTCCGGTCATCCTCGAGATGAAGACCTATCGCTATCGCGGTCACTCCATGTCCGACCCCGCCAAGTATCGCAGCCGCGAGGAAGTGCAGGGCGTGCGCGACAAGTCGGATCCGATCGACCACGTCAAGAAGCTGCTCGAAGCGCAGGGCGTGACCGAGGCCGATCTGAAGGTCCTGGAGCAGGACATTCGCAAGCAGGTCAACGAAGCGGCCGATTTCGCCGAGCAGACCCCCGAGCCCGATGTGGCTGAACTCTACACTGAAGTGCTGGTGGAGCGTTACTAAGATGGCGATCGAGATCAAGATGCCGGCCCTTTCGCCGACCATGGAAGAGGGCACGCTCGCCAAGTGGCTCGTGAAG
Organism: Sphingomonas sp. SORGH_AS_0789; assembly: GCF_031453055.1. Lineage (NCBI taxonomy): Bacteria > Pseudomonadati > Pseudomonadota > Alphaproteobacteria > Sphingomonadales > Sphingomonadaceae > Sphingomonas > Sphingomonas sp. SORGH_AS_0789. The sequence goes on along the minus strand of NZ_JAVIYV010000001.1, from coordinate 3,685,988 downwards.
GAAGGCGATACGGTCAAGTCCGGCGACATCATGGCCGAGATCGAGACCGACAAGGCGACGATGGAGTTCGAGGCGGTAGACGAGGGCGTGATCGCCAAGATCATCGTCGCCGAGGGCACCGACAATGTGAAGGTCGGCACCGCCATCGCGCTGCTGGCCGAAGAGGGCGAGGACGTCGCGACCGCCGCCGCGTCGGGCAGCCGTTCGGGCGAGGCCGCCAACGCCGCGCCGAAGAACGAGGCGACCGACTCCAATTCGCCGCCGATGCCCGAGGGCGCCGCCGCCGCCGAGCAGGAGAGCGGCACGCAGAAGCTGGTCGCCGCCGCCGAGCAGGAAGCGCCCGCCTCGCCGGAAATCCCGGAAGGCACCGAGATGGTCAAGCTCACCGTCCGCGAAGCGCTGCGCGATGCGATGGCCGAGGAAATGCGCGCCGACGACCGCGTCTTCGTGATGGGCGAGGAAGTCGCCCAGTATCAGGGCGCGTACAAGGTGACGCAGGGCCTGCTGGACGAGTTCGGCGACCGTCGCGTCATCGACACGCCGATCACCGAATATGGCTTTGCCGGTGTCGGCACCGGCGCCGCGATGGGTGGCCTGCGTCCGGTCATCGAGTTCATGACGTTCAACTTCGCCATGCAGGCGATCGACCACATCATCAACTCGGCCGCCAAGACCAACTATATGTCCGGCGGCCAGATGCGCTGCCCGATCGTGTTCCGTGGTCCCAACGGTGCCGCCAGCCGCGTCGGCGCGCAGCACTCGCAGAATTACGGCCCGTGGTATGCGTCGGTCCCCGGCCTGATCGTGATCGCGCCCTATGACGCGGCCGATGCCAAGGGCCTTCTGAAGGCGGCGATCCGTTCGGAAGACCCGGTCGTCTTCCTCGAAAACGAGCTGATGTACGGCCGTTCGTTCGACGTGCCCAAGCTCGACGATTTCGTCCTGCCGATCGGCAAGGCGCGGATCATGCGCGAGGGCAAGGACGTCACGCTCGTCTCCTACTCGATCGGCGTGGGCGTCGCGCTCGAAGCCGCCGAGAAGCTGGCCGCCGAGGGTATCGATGCGGAGGTCATCGACCTGCGCACGCTGCGTCCGCTCGACACCAAGACGGTGCTGAAGTCGCTCGCCAAGACCAACCGCCTGGTCGTGGTCGAGGAAGGCTGGCCGACCTGCTCGATCGCGTCGGAAATCACCGCCGTGGTGATGGAAGAAGGGTTCGACGACCTCGACGCGCCGGTGCTGCGCGTGACCAACGAGGACGTGCCGCTGCCCTACGCCGCCAACCTCGAGAAGCTGGCGCTGGTCGACGCGAACAAGGTCGTCGCGGCGGTCAAGAAGGTCACCTATCGCGGCTGAGCTGCGGATTGCCTTATGATTTGAGGAGGGCCTTCCGGGAAACCGGGAGGCCCTTTTTCATGGGGTTCATTCGTGCGAAGGGCAGGGGATGACCGACGCCCCCGCCACCTCGACGCCCCCGCCCGCCATCGAAGCGGTGATGCGCGAACAGGCGCTGGCGGTGGGCTATGCGCCCGCCGCCGCGCGCGAGGGGTTCGCGGCGCTGCTGGACGTCGATCATCAGCTCGCCTCGATCCTGCAAAGCACGACCGAGCCGATGATCGGCCAGATGCGGCTGACCTGGTGGTATGAGGCGCTGGAAAAGCTCGACCGCGAGCCCGCGCCTGCGCATCCGGTGTTGCAGCGTCTGGCGGCATCGGTCCTGCCCGCCGGAGTGCTGGGGGCGGATCTGGCGCCGATGATCGAGGGGTGGGAGGCGCTGCTCGATGATGGCGAAGCGCTGGATGACGAACGTGTCACCCGCCATGCGCAGGCGCGCGGGGGCGTGTTGTTCGCTTCGATCGGGCGGTTGCTGGGTGGCGAGGGGTGGGAGCCTCTCGGGGTTGCCTGGGCGAAGGCCGATCTGGCCGGGCATATCAGCGACAAGCCGTTGGCGGATCGAATGGGCGCACAGGCCCTGGGCGAGCTGGACACCGCGCTGTCGCCGAAGCGGGCGCGAGGGGCACGGGGATTGAGCGGCCTGAGCGTCCTGGCCCGTGAAGGTCTGCGCCACCCGGACCGCCTGCCGGGCCATCCCCTCCGCGCGGCGCGGCTGGCGTGGCATGGTTTGACGGGGCGCTGACGTCCTTTGCATTGCGACGTAGGCGTACCCCGGCGAAGGCCGGGGTCCAGTTGTAATGCCCTATCGACGGCGCGGGACCTTTGCCTCCCCCTCCGATCCTTGGCGCTCCACGGGCTGCACAGAAACTGGACCCCGGCCTTCGCCGGGGTACGCCTAGCATTGGGAATGGCGCTCCCTCCCACCGTTCAGCCTGAGCGAAGTCGAAGGCCAAGGGAATCCCTTGCCGCCCGCATATAACCCCGTTTAACCATAAGCCCGTCTGACGGGGGAGACGGAACCGATGTGGCGCTATCTGGCCGGAGGGTTGGGCACACTCGTGCTGATGGGGGCAGGGCTGTTCCTCTGGGGCAGCCGCCCCGACACACCGTCCCCGCTCCCGGCCGCCAGTGCCGCGACCGCTCCGCAGACCGCCGAGAGCGACGACGCCCCGCTCCCCGAAGCCTCCGCCCGCACCCGCGAGCAGAAGCGCTTCGACCGCTATGACAAGGACCGCGACGGCAAAATCACCCGTGAGGAATATCTCGCCGCGCGGCGCAAGGCTTACGCCAAGCTGGACCGCGACGGCGACGGCAAGCTGTCGTTCGACGAATGGGCGGTGAAGGCGACGACCAAATTCGCCACCGCCGACCGCGACAGGTCCGGCGCGATGAACGCGGCGGAGTTCGCCACCACCGCCGTCAAGCGTCGACCGGCTCGGGCGAACTGTCCTCCGGCGCGAACGGCACCGGCTGAGGCGCCGGAGGCGGCCCCGGCGGAAGAGAGTTGAGCCAGCCGGGCAGCGCCTCGCGCGCGCGGTCGGTGTACATCTTCTTGCGATCGGCCTTCTTGGTCCGGCCGGGAATGGGCGGGAACAGGCCGAAATTGACGTTCATCGGCTGATAGGTCTCGGCCTCGGCCAGCCCGGTGATATGACCCAGCAGCGCGCCCAGCGCCGTCTCGACCGGCGGCGGGGCGATAGTCTTGCCGGTCAGCTCGGCCGCCGCGAAACGCCCGGCGAGCAGGCCGATGGCGGCGCTCTCGATATAGCCTTCGCACCCCGTGATCTGGCCCGCGAAGCGCAGATTAGGCCGCGACTTCAGCCGCAGCGTCGCGTCGAGCAGCTCGGGCGAGCGGATGAAGGTGTTGCGGTGCAGCCCGCCCAGCCGCGCGAACTCGGCCTTTTCCAGCCCCGGAATGGTGCGGAAGATGCGGATCTGCTCGGCATATTTCAGCTTGGTCTGGAAACCGACGATGTTCCACAGCGTGCCCGCTGCATTGTCCTGGCGCAGCTGGACGACGGCATAGGGCCAGCGTCCGGTGCGCGGATCGTCCAGCCCGACGCCCTTCATCGGCCCGAAGCGCAGCGTGTCGACCCCGCGCTCGGCCATCACCTCGACCGGCATGCAGCCGTCGAAATAGGGCGTGTTCTTCTCCCACTCGCGGAATTCGGTCTTCTCGCCGTCGAGCAGCGCCTGATGGAAGGCCAGATACTGGTCCTTGTCCATCGGGCAGTTGATGTAATCCTTGCCCGTGCCCTTGTTCCAGCGGCTCTGGAACCAGGCGACGTCCATGTCGATCGATTCGCGGTGGACGATGGGGGCGATCGCGTCGAAAAAGGCCAGCGCCTCGGCGCCGGTCGCCTCGCCGATGCCGCCCGCCAGCGACGGCGCGGTCAGCGGGCCGGTGGCGATGATCGCGGGCCCCTCCGGCAGCGCATCGATCCGCTCGCGAACGATGGTGATGTTGGGATGCGCTGCGAGCGCGGCCGTGACCCCGGCCGAAAAGCCGTCGCGGTCCACCGCCAGCGCCGAACCGGCGGGCACGGCATGGACGTCGCCCTTGGCCATGATGATCGAGCCGAGCGCGCGCATCTCCTGATGGAGCAGGCCGACCGCGTTGGAGGTCGCATCGTCCGAGCGGAAGGAATTGGAACAGACCAGCTCGGCCAGGTCGCCGCCATGATGGGCGGGCGTGGTGTCCGCGCCGCCGCGCATTTCGGACAGGCGCACCTTCAGCCCCGCTTCCGCAAGCTGCCACGCGGCTTCCGAGCCCGCCAGCCCGCCGCCGATCACATGAATGTCATAGGTCATCGCGTCGCCTTAGACCCGGAAGCGCCGGGGTGGAAGCACTTGCGCCGATGCGGCACCGCCGCCACCTCATGGACCATGACGACCATCTTCACCATCGGCTATGAGGGCGCGACCGTCGACGGGTTCCTCGCGACGCTGAAACAGGCGGGGGTCGCGCGGCTGATCGACGTCCGCGCGCTGCCGCTGTCGCGGCGGCCGGGCTTTTCCAAGTCGCCGCTGGCCGCCGCCTTGCGCGAGGTCGGGATCGACTATGTCCACCTCAAGGATCTGGGCACGCCGAAGCGCGGGCGGGATGCGGCCAAGAAGGGCGATGTGGGCACGTTGCGCGACGTCTATGACGATCAGCTGGCGCTGCCGGAGGCGCAGGCGGCGGCGGCGCGGATGCTCGATCTGGCGGACGAGATGCCGTCCGCCTTGCTCTGCTACGAACGCGATCCCTGCCATTGCCATCGCACCCTGTTGCTGGAGGCGGTGGGGCAGGGGATGACGGTCATTGACCTCTATGTCTGATCAGACCGCGACCAGGTCCACGAAGCTGGCCGTGCGGTCGCGCAGCGCGCCGATGGTTTGGCCCAAAGCCTGCGCCAGCCCGTGGAGCGCGCCCGCTTCCTGATCGATCCGGGTCGCATCCTGCTGGATCTGCGCGACCTGTCGCCCGATCTGGTGCGCGGCCGTCACCGACTGTTCGACATTGCCCGCGATCGCGGTGGTCGCGACGCCCTGCGCCGCCACCGCCAGGTCGATCGCCTGCGAGATGGCGCCGATCGCCCCGACCGCCTCGCAAAGCTGGCCCTGTTCGGCGACGAGGGCGTGGAGGTTGGTCTTGACCTCGGCGATGTTGCGCGCGGCGTCCTGCGCGGCCTCGCGGGTCTGGCTGGCGAGCGCCTTGACCTCATGCGCGACGACCGCGAAGCCGCGTCCGGCCTCGCCCGCGCGCGCGGCCTCGATCGCGGCGTTCAGCGCGAGCAGGTTGGTGCGGGCCGATACCGCCTCGATCAGCGCGAGCAGCGCGTCGATCGCGGTGGCGCTGTCGGCCAGGGCATCGGCGCGGAGGCCGGTGGCGGCGATCCGGTCGCCGACCGTGCGGCGGATATCGCGCGCCTTGTCCATGTCGCGGGTGATCGAGGCGAAGGCATCGGCCAGGCCCCGTCCGCGCGCCGCCGTGTCACCCAGCGCCGAACGGCTTTGCTCGACCGCCTCGGTCATGCATGTCGCGCCCGTCTGGGTTTCGCCCGCATAGCGCGCCAGATCGCCCGCCACGCGGCCCATATCCCCGGTCGCGCGGGCCAGCGTGTCCGACAGGATGGCGATATCGGCCAGGAAGCCGTGCGCCGCGCCGTCGATCCGACGCGCCCGCGCCATTCGCTCCTGCGCCAGCGCGATCTGCGCATCGGCCGCCTGCCGCGCGATCGTGGCGGCATCCAGCGTGCCTTCGAAAACACCCTTCTTCGTCAGGATCAGCGCGTCGGGGGCGCCCCAATCGGCATGGAGCGCCAGCTTTTCGGCGATGCTTGCCCCGACCTCGCAACAGGGATGGGCGCGAACATAACCATCCAACGTCGCGCCGAAATCGGGATTTTGCAGCAGTGCATGGCCGAAGGGATTGTAGAGCAGCCCCTTCACGTCCCGCTCGCGGATCGCGCCGACCGGGCGGCGCTCGGCGTCCAGCACCGGCAGCAGCCGCATGTCGGGATGCTGCCGGAACAGGCCGATCGCCGCCGTCAACGACGCATCGGCGTCGATCACCGGGGCTTGGGGCTCGGCGACCCCGGAGGAGAAGACGGGCGGCTTCATCGCCTCCGTCCCTAGGTCATCAACCGTAAACGCCGTGTTAGGAATTGATGACGTTTTCGTGACGCAACGCCATCAATTTCCTTGCGATCACCCCGAAACGGGCAGGCGGACCGTCCCGTCCGTATCGCGCTTCATCGGGCCATAGGCCAGCACCGCCGTCAGCGGCAGCGGCGCATAGAGATGCGGGAAGAGCTGGCCACCCCGGCTCTCTTCCCACTTCACCGCCCCGCCCATCGCCGCCAGATCGACCGCCGCGATGTGCAGGTCGTCCTGGCCGGCGAAATGCTTGTCGACCGTCTCGGTCAGCTGGGCGGCGGTGGACAGATGGATATAGCCATCGGCCATATCCACGGGGGCGCCCGCAAAGGTGCCCTCCTGTTCCAGCACCGCCATCTGATCGGCGGTCAGCACCTTATAGGCGGTCGCCGGATGGCTCACTCGCCATCCTCCGGTCCGGCGGCGAGGTTCTCGCCGACGACCGCGTCGGGCTCGGGCGCGATGTCGGACGTGCCGTCGGCCAGGTTCATCTCGGCATCCTCCTCGGTCTCCTCGATGCGCGCGGCCGAGACGACATGCTCACCCGCCGCCACGTTGAAGAGCCGCAGGCCCGCCGAGCCGCGCCCGATGACGCGAAGCGACGCCAGCGACATGCGGATCAGCTTGGCCTGATCGGTCACCAGCATCAGCTGATGCCCCTTGGATGCCGGGAAGCTGGCGACGACATCGCCGTTGCGGGCGATATTGTCGATGTTCGTGATGCCCTGGCCACCGCGACCCGTGCGGCGATATTCATAGGCCGAGGACAGCTTGCCATAGCCGTTCGCGCAGACGGTCAGGATGAACTGCTCGGAGTTGCGCAGCTCTTCGTACCGCTCGACCGACAGCTCGGGCTCGCCTTCCTTCTCGCCCTTCCAGGGGGCGAAGCGCAGATAAGCCTCGCGCTCTTCCTGGGTGGTGCCGACGCGGTGCAGGACCGAGAGCGAGATGACCTCGTCCTCGCCCTTCAGCGCGATGCCGCGCACGCCGGTCGAGGTGCGGCTCTGGAACTCGCGCACATCGTCGGCGGCGAAGCGGATCGCCCGGCCGCAGCGCGTGGCGAGCAGCACGTCGTCCTGGGCACCGAGCAGCGCGACGCCGATCAGCCGGTCCTCGCTCTCGTCGTCGAAGCGCATCGCGATCTTGCCGTTCGAGGGGACGTTGGTGAACGCGTCCATCGAGTTGCGGCGCACCGCGCCCTTGGCGGTGGCGAACATGACGTGGAGCTTGCCCCACTCCGCCTCGTCCTCGGGCAGCGGCAGCACGGTCGAGATGGTTTCGCCCGGTGCCAGCGGCAGCAGGTTGACCATCGGCCGTCCGCGCGTGGCAGGCCCGCCCTCGGGCAGGCGCCACACCTTGTAGCGATAGACCTTGCCATGGTTCGAGAAGAACAGCACCGGCGTGTGGGTGCTGGTCACGAACAGCTCGGTGACGACGTCCTCGTCCTTGGTTGCCATGCCCGAGCGGCCCTTGCCACCCCGGTTCTGCGCGCGGAAGGCGTCGAGCGGGGTGCGCTTGATATAGCCCTGCATGGTCACGGTGACGACCATGTCCTCGCGCTCGATCAGGTCCTCGTCGTCGATGCCATCGGCGGCGGCGGCGATCTCCGAGCGGCGCGGGGTGGCGAACTGGTCACGGATCGCCACCAGCTCGCCGCGCATGACCTCATAGAGCTTCACGCGGTTGGCGAGGATTTCCAGCAGCTCGGTGATCGAGTCCGCCAGACCCTTCAACTCGTCGCCGATCTCGTCGCGGCCCAGCGCGGTAAGGCGATGCAGACGCAGGTCGAGGATGGCGCGAACCTGGGTCTCGGACAGGCGATAGGTATCGCCAAAGCCCTCGCTCTCGACCGCTTCGACCAGGCGAATATAGGGCGCGATCTCGGCGATCGGCCATTCGCGGGCAAGCAGCGCCTCGCGCGCGGCGACCGGCGAGGCCGAACCGCGAATGATCCGCACCACTTCGTCCAGGTTCGTCACCGCGATGACGAGGCCCAGCAAGATGTGCGCCCGCTCGCGCGCCTTGGCCAGTTCGAACTTGGAGCGGCGGGTGATGACCTGCTCGCGGAACTGGACGAAGGCCTGAATGATGTCGCGCAGGTTCAGCAGTTCGGGCCGCCCGCCGCGAATGGCGAGCATGTTGGCCGGGAAGCTGGTCTGGGCGGGGGTGTGCCGCCACAGCTGGTTGAGTACGACCTCGGGGGTCGCGTCGCGCTTCAGGTCGATGACGATGCGAACGCCTTCGCGGTTCGACTCGTCGCGAATGTCGCTGATCCCCTCGACCAGTGCCTTTTCAGACTTTCCATTTTTCGGGTCTTTGCGCGAGCGCGCGGCTTCGGCAATTTTTTCAACAAGCGCATTTTTGCCCTGTTGATAGGGAATTTCCGTAAGAACAATCGATCGGCGGTCGCCGCGCCCTTCCTCGATCTCGTGGCGCGAACGCACGATGATCGACCCGCGCCCGGTCTGATAGGCCGACCGCGCACCCGAACGGCCGAGGATCAGCGCGCCGGTGGGGAAGTCGGGGGCGGGGACGATCTCGTTGAGTTCCTCGACCGTGATCGCGCCGTTTTCCATATACGCCAGGCAGGCATTGACCACCTCGCCCAGATTGTGCGGCGGGATGTTGGTCGCCATGCCGACCGCGATACCGCCAGCACCATTGACCAGCAGGTTCGGGTATTGCGCGGGCAGGACCGAGGGTTCGCGCTCCGAGCCGTCATAGTTGGGCTGGAAGTCGACCGTGTCCTTGTCGAGATCGTCGAGCAGCGAGTTGGCGACCTTGGCCAGACGCGCTTCGGTGTAACGCATCGCGGCGGGCGGATCGGGGTCCATCGAGCCGAAGTTACCCTGGCCGTCGATCAGCGGCACGCGCATCGACCAGTCCTGCGCCATGCGGGCCAGCGCGTCATAGATCGCGCTGTCGCCGTGCGGGTGATATTTACCCATGACGTCACCGACGATGCGCGCCGACTTGCGGTACGGTTTGCCCGCGACGAAGCCGCTCTCGGCGGCCGAATAGAGGATACGGCGATGGACGGGCTTCAGGCCGTCGCGCACATCGGGCAGCGCACGCGCCACGATTACACTCATCGCATAGTCGAGATAGCTCGACTTCATCTCGTCGACGATGGAGATCGTCGAAATATCGGAAGGTTCCGCGAGGGTCGTCTCGTCGGCCAAAGTCTGTTGCTTTCCGGCTTGATGGTCAGATGGGAACCAAGGGTACTAGCCGAGCGTGAGCCGCCTGACCACCCCCGCGCGACCCCATTCGCGAGGGGCCGTTCGGGAGCAACGGCGGGCACGGAGCGGGTCGGCGGGGATGGGCCCGGCGCCTATGCTCTCCCCGGGCAGCAGGATCGCGGGACTTGTCGAGGCGCTGGTCGCCGACGGGAGTAAACGGCGACCAGCCAGGATCTTGTGCCGCCCCGGCGGTTTCGGCGACATGTCGCAAATGTTACTATTCTGTCATGACGTTGTCGTAACAGACGTTGTCGTAACAAGGGGTTTGACGGGTCAGGGCTGGACCTCCTTGCCCTCCCAGTCGAACAGCTTGCCGCTGTCGGGCGCGCGCAGTCCGTCGAGGACGTCGAGCAGTTGCACGGCGGCGCGGTCGGCGGCGAACAGGCCGCCGGGGCGGACATTGCCCTGAAACGGCCTGGACAGCGCGGTATCGACGGTGCCGGGATGAAGGGCGACGACGATCGAACGGTCGTTGCGTCGCTTGTGCTCGATCGCCAGCGTGCGGATGAACTGGTTCAGCGCCGCCTTGGACGCGCGATAGCCGTACCAGCCGCCCATGCGATTGTCGGAGATCGATCCGACCCGCGCCGACAGCGCCGCGAAGATCGTCTTGCCGGTGCGCGGCATCAGCGGCAGCAGATGCTTGGCGACCAGCGCAGGGCCGATCGCGTTGATCGCGAAATTGCGCGCCAGCCATGCGGGCGACAGCTGGTCGATCGCCTTTTCGGGCCCCTGTTCGCCGTCATGCAGCAGGCCGGTGGCGACGATCACCAGATCGGGGGCAGGGCCGCTGGCGATCCGCGCGGCGGCGGCGGCAATGCTGGCCTCGTCCTCCAGGTCGATATGCGTGTCGCCGGTCATCGAGCGGGCGAAGCGGGCGACTGCGATCCCCTCTTCCTCCAGCGCGTCGGCAAGGGCTGCGCCGATCCCGCCCGAGGCGCCGATGACGATTGCCCGTTTCCACTCGCTCATCGCACGAATCTCCACAGGGTCGGCGTGCTCGCCTCGGCATCGAACGCATAGCCGTCGCTATCGAAACCGCGCATCGCATCGGTGTCGGTGATGGCATGCTCGACCATCCAGCGCGCCATGGCGCCGCGCGCCTTCTTGGCGTGGAAGCTGACGAAGCGGTCGCCCTCGCGGAAATCGACGCCGATCACGCGGATGGACGCGGGCAGCTTGCCGTCGACGGCATGCCAATATTCCTGGCTGGCCAGGTTCAGGATGGTGCCGGTCCCCTCCGCCTCGACTTCCTCGGCCAGGCGCGTGGCGATCCGGTCGCCCCACCAGTCGGTCAGCTTGTCCCCGCGCGGCGCCCAGCGCGTGCCCATTTCCAATCGATAGGGACGCATCGCGTCCAGCGGGCGGAGCAGCCCGTAAAGCCCCGACAGCATCCGCAGATGATCTTGCGCGAACAGGATCGCGGGCTCGTCCAGCGTCTTGGCCTCCAGCCCGGTATAGACGTCGCCCGCAAAGGCGAACATCGCGGGCCGCTCGGGCGCGTCGGCGAAGTCGCGGAACCGCTCGGCATTCAGCTTGGCGAGCGCGGGCGAGATGCGCATCAGCGCGGACAGCTTCTCTTCGCCGAGGCCCGCAGCGGCGGCGGCCAGCGCGTCCGCCTCGACCGCGAAATGCGGACGGGTGGGGGCGAGATCGGGGAGGGGGCTCTTGTAATCGAGCGTCTTGGCGGGGGAAATGACGGCAATCATGATGGCGCACGCGCTAGCGGGCGGAGCGTTCGCGTTCAATCCGCGTTCAGCGGCTGACGGATAGGGTGGCACGCATCATCGCTTTGCTTGAACGGGACGAGACCTGTCCCTACAAGCGCGCCATCGACGGTTCCGGACCTGACAGGCTCTATTCTTGGAGAGAATTCGCATGAAAATCATTCCGAAACTCGCGCTGGCGGCGGTGCTTGCGACGGGCGTAGGTGGCGTTGCGCTGACCGCGCCGGCCGTCGCGCAGAAGAAGGGCAAGGAGCAGGAAGCCGGTGGCCTGAAGCTCAGCCCCGAGGCGTTGAAGGCGGCGCAGGCGGCACAGCCGGTGCTGCAGCAGAAGAATTATGCCGCCGCCGATCCGCTGGTGTCGGCGGTCGAGGCCGCGGCCAAGACCGAGGACGACAAGTATATCGCGGCCGCGATGCGCTACGAGCTCGAATCGGGCAAGCTGTTCGCCGCCCAACAGGCGAACCCGAATGCGCCGATCGACGAGGCCCCGCTCGCCAAGCCGCTCGACGTGCTGATCGCCAGCCCTTCGACCCCGGTGACGGACAAGCCGCGCTATGTCTATCGTCGCGGCGCGCTGGCCTATAACGGCAAGCAGTATCCGATCGCGCTGAAATATTTCGAACAGGCGCAGCAGCTGGGTTATAACGACCCCAACCTGCCGCTGCTGATCGTCAAGGCGAAAATGGAGACGGGCGACGTCGCGGGCGCGAACGCCGCGCTGGCCACCACCATCGACCAGATGAACGCCTCGGGCCAGAAGGCGCCGGAGGATTATTACAAGTACGCCATCGGTCGCGCCAACAAGAGCAAGATGGTCCCCGAGACGCTGACCTGGATGCGCAAGTGGATCGTCGCCTATCCGACGCCGCAGAACTGGCGCAACGCGCTGGTCATCTATGGCCTGCAGCCGGGTTCGCTGGCGACGCTGGACAAGAACCAGAAGCTGGACCTGTTCCGCCTGATGCGCGCCTCCAAGTCGCTGGCCGACCAGAACGACTATATGGAATATGCGCAATATGCGACCGACAAGGGCCTGCCCGCCGAGGCGGAAGCGGTCCTGAAGGAAGGCATGGCGACCGGCAAGATCCCCGCCGGTAACGCCACCGCCAAGGCGATGCTGACCGCCGCCGCCGCCAAGAGCCGCCAGGAAGGCTCGCTCGCCCCGACCGAGGCGCGCGCCAAGTCGGCCGGCGACGGCAAGCTCGCCGCGCTGACCGCCGAGGCCTATTACGGCCAGGGCAATTACGCCAAGGCGGCCGAGCTGTACCGCACCGCGCTGCAAAAGGGCGGTGTCGATGCGGGCGAGGTGAACACCCGCCTGGGCATCGCGCTCGCCGCGCAGGGCGACAAGGCCGGTGCGATCGCCGCCTTCGACGCCGTGAAGAGCGCCCCGCGCGCCGATCTGGCGGGCTTCTGGAAGGCTTGGCTCTCGACCCAGGCATAAGGTCAACTCCACGCCGATCCGGTCGGCGCGGTCCTGTCCTGCGGAAAGGCCTCGGCGAAAGCCGGGGCCTTTTTCGTTCCGGGGGGAGGGGGCGAAACTCCCTCCCACCCGCCGTTCAGCCTGAGCGCAGTCGAAGGCCACGGGATTGCGCGAAGCCGCAGGGCGCGCGCTTCGACTTCGCTCAGCGCGAACGGCTGTCTGGTCAGCGGCCCCAAGCGCCGCGCGCGCCGCGCCCTCCGTTCAGCCTGAGCGCAGTCGAAGGCCACGGGATTGCGCTCGCCTGGAGGGAGGCCGCAGGGCGTGCGCTTCGACCTCGCTCAGCGCGAACAGCTGTCGGGTCAGCAGCCCCAGGCGCCGCCCGCGTCCCGCCCTCCGTTCAGCCTGAGCGAAGTCGAAGGCCACGCGATCCCCCGGAAATGGAATTGCCCCGGCAAATCGAGGCCCAAGAAAAAAACCGGCCCCCCTCGCGGAAGGCCGGTTTCCTGTCTTGCCGAAAACCCGTGGGTCAGTCCGCTTCGATCGGAATCCCCGACACCTGCTTGGCGGTGCGAATGGTCAGCGAGGTCTTGACGCTGGCGACGTTGGGCGCCGGTGTCAGATGCCCGGTCAGGATTTCCTGGAAGCTCTTGAGGTCCGACGCGACGATCTTCAGGATGAAGTCGATTTCGCCGTTCAGCATGTGGCATTCGCGCACTTCGGGAATACCCGCGACATGCGCCTCGAACGCGGCCAGGTCATGCTCGGCCTGGCTGCGCAGCGACACCATCGCGAAGACGGTGATCGGAAAGCCCAGACGCGCGGCGTCCAGATCGGCGTGATAGCCCCGGATCGCCCCCGCTTCCTCGAGCGCGCGGACGCGACGCAGGCAGGGCGGGGCGGTCAAGCCGACGCGTTCGGCGAGTTCGACATTGGTCATACGGCCATCGGCCTGCAACAGCGCCAGGATCTGCCGATCGATACGATCGAGCGCCATTACACGATACTCCACATAAAAAGCCGATTCCCTATGTTCGTTTGCGGCTGGATATAAGAAAATTACGCACTACCGCAATTGTCTCACTTTGCAACGGCATGTCGCGTGATATTTGCAGGTTACCAGTTGGAAGGATAAAGACGTTACGTCAGGGTCCTCGGGGGCCATGGCCCAAGCGTAAAGGGAGCTCTGTGCGGTTCGACGACAGTCTGGCGACGATTCTTTCGGCCGACACTGCGACGCCATTCGGCGCGCAGACTGCCTGGCGGCAGCTTGTCGACCTGATGAGTCGCGGGCGGGTTCCCGCGGATCCGCCGATGCTGGCGCGACTGGCGGCGTTGCGCGATATCGTGCCCGAGCCCGTTCGGGCCGCCAGCGCCCGCATGCTGCGTCAGGGCCCGGCACCGGTCGCGCTGGTCGCCTTCTTCGCCCAGGACGATCTGCCCGTCGCGGGGCCAGTCCTGCGCTCGGTGACCCTGGCGGATGCGGACTGGCTGGCGATCCTGCCCCGGCTGACGCCCGGCACCCGATCGATCCTCCGTCATCGTCGAGATTTGTCGGAAACGGTGCAGCGGGGACTGGAGAGCTTCGGCGCGGTCGATTTCGTCCTGCCGCACTTCGGCGCGGAAACGGTGGCCGATCCCGAGCCTGAGCCCGAACCCGTCACCGTGGCGCCGACCCCATCCCAGCCGCAAAGCTGGCCGATCGCCCGCGACACGCCCCCGCCGCCGCCCGCCGCTGCGCCATTGCCGCCGCAGGAGCCGCCGGTCGCCGAACAGCCGCCGTTGTCGATCCTGCTCGATCCCGTGCCGACCCAGCCCGCCACGCCGTTCGTGGCGCTGGGGCAGGTGGCCCGGACCCTGCCCTTCATGGCCGAGGCGATGCGCCATGCCGAGCCCGCTTCCGCCCCCCCGCGCTATGAGATCGCCGATCTGGTCGCGCGGATCGACGCGTTCAACCAGCGCCGCGAAGAAGTGGCGGGGGCGACCCCGAGCCATGCGGGCCCGGCGCATTTCGATTTCGAGACCGACACGCGCGGACTGATCCTGGGCGTCGATGGCGTCGCGCGCGGGCCGCTGGTCGGCGTCAGCATCGCCGAGACCGTGATGCAGGGGCTGGCGCAGTTCGACGGCGTGGCGATGGGGGCGTTTCGTCGCCGCTCGCCCTTCCGCGACGCCCGGCTGGAGATTGGCGGCGCATCGGAAGCGGCGGGATCGTGGCGGGTTTCGGCCATGCCCTATTTCGACCCGCTGACCGGCCAGTTTCTGGGCTATCGCGGCAGCGGGCGGCGGCCCCGGCGCGACGAGATCGCCAATGCGGTCGGCGCCGACACGGCGTCGGACAAGGCCTCGTCCGATTCGCTGCGCCAGCTGGTCCATGAACTCCGCACCCCCGCCAATGCGGTGGCGGGCTTTGCCGAGCTGATCGAAAGCGAACTGCTCGGACCCGTCGCGCCGGTCTATCGCGACCGGGCATCGGCCATCCGGTCGATGGCGGCGGACCTGCTCGCCTCGGTCGAGGATCTCGACACGGCGGCGCGGATCGAGGGACGGGTGCTCGAGCTACGGCCGACCGTCGTGCCGCTGGAGCCGCTGATCCGGCGCATCCTGACCGAACTCCACCCGTTGGCCGAACTGCGCCGTGCGGAAATCCGGTTCGAGGCGCCCGAGCAGGCGATCACCGCCCTGGCGGATGACCGCGCGAGCGAGCGGCTGATCACCCGGCTGTTCTCTGTCCTGCTGTCCAATTGCGTGGTCGGCGAGCGGCTGGCCGCCGGGCTGGCGATCGATCAGGGCATGGCGGTGCTTCGCGTCGACCGACCGCTGGCCCTGACCGTCGAGACCGAGGGTGCGCTGCTCAGCGAGGCGGGCGACGAGGATCAGCGTGACGGCGCGCCGCTGCTCGGCACCGGCTTTTCGCTGCGGCTGATCGACAAGCTGGGCGCGGAGATGGGGGGCGGCCTGACCATCGGGCTCCACCGGGTCGTGTTGGCACTGCCGCTCGGCGGGGAGCAGCGCGCGGGACAGGCGTCGCGCCGCTGAAGCCGGCCATGTCGACCCGGCCCTGGCGCCCCGACCCGCCCAGCGCGGAGGAACGGATCGACTGGCCCGCCGATTTCGGCACCCGCTTCCTGGTCACCGTCGATGTCGAGGAGGAATTCGACTGGTCCGCGCCGCTCGACCGGCGGCACCGCGCGACGACGGCGATGCGGGCCTTCCCGGCGGCGCATCGGCGTTTTGCCGCGTCGGGCGTCGGGCTGACCTGCATGGTCGACTATCCGGTCGCGGTCGATCCGGCGTCGGTCGCGATCCTGTCCGAGTGTCTGAACGACGGGCGGTCGGAAATCGGGGCGCAGCTTCATGCCTGGGTCACCCCGCCCTATCGGGAGGTGGTCGACCCCTTCACCAGCCATGCGGGCAACCTGCCCCTCGCGCTGGAGGCGGCCAAGCTCGATACGCTGACCGAGGCACTGGCGCAGGGCTTCGGCACGGGGCCGCGCATCTTCCGGTCGGGGCGCTATGGGCTGGGGTCGTCCTCGCTGGGCCTGTTGGCGGAGCGGGGCTATCGGATCGACAGCTCGATGCGCGCGCTGCACGACTATGGCGACGAAGGGGGCATGGATTTCGGCGGCATCGCGGCGCATGGCTTTCGCCGTGACGGGATGATCGAGTTGCCGCTGACCAGCGTGTTCGACGGGCGCTTGCGGCGATGCGGACCGCGCCTCCATCGGTGCACGGGGCAGGTCCCATATGGTCGCGGAATGCTGGCACGGGCGGGGTTGCTCAACCGGATACCGTTGACGCCCGAAGGGGTGGGTATCGCCGATGCGCTGGCGGGGATCGACCGGTCCTTGCAGGACGGTATCCGCGTGCTGGTCCTTTCCTTTCATTCCCCGACGCTGGAGCCGGGGCATACCCCCTATGTCCGCGATGCGCGCGACCGGGCGCAGTTCGACCGGTGGTGGGATGCGGTGTTCGACCGGCTGGCCGAGCGGGGCGTCCTGCCCACCACGGTCGCGGATATCCTCGCGGCGCTCGACCGGCGCCCCGGCTGACACCGGCGGGCGACCAGGACGGCCGCCCGCCGGTCGGGGATCAGCGCTTCATCGCCTCGATCAGCTTCTTGACGTCCTGGCTGCGACCGCGCGGCAGGATCAGGATGTCGTCGCCGCTCGCCACGACGATCAGATTCTCGACATCGACCGCCGCGACGCGTACCCGGTCGGTGCGGATCAGGCAGTTCTTGGTATCGATCGCCAGCACTTCGCCGCGATGCGCATTGCCGAACCCGTCCAGCTCGCTGATCGCGTGCAGCGCGTCCCAGCTGCCGACATCGTTCCAGCCCATCGCGACCGGCACCACCGCGACGCGATCGGCGCGCTCCATGACCGCATAGTCGATCGAATCGGACGGGCAGGCGGCGAAGTCGGCCTCGTTGGGGCAGATGCGCTTGCCCTCATGCGTGGCACCGCGCATCGCCTTTTCGGCGGCGACGAGCATTTCGGGGGCGTGCTGGCCCAGTTCCTCCAGATAGCGGTCGGCGCGGAACAGGAAGATGCCACCGTTCCAAGCATAGTCGCCGCGCGCCAGCATCGCCTCGGCACGTTCCAGGCGGGGCTTTTCGACGAAGCGCGCGACCTGGTTGACCCCCGGCGCGATCTCGCGGCCGACCTGGATCCAGCCATAGCCGGTCTCGGGCTTGTCGGGCGAGATGCCGAAGGTCGCAAGCCAGCCCTGCGACACCATGGGCAGCGCGGCGCGGATCGCGGCATGGAACGCGTCCAGATCGGCGATGACATGGTCGGACGGCATGACCAGCAGCACGTCCTCGGGCTTGGCGGCGAGGGCGGCGAGTGCGATGGCGGGCGCGGTGTTGCGCGCCACCGGCTCGAGGATCAGCGCCTGGGCCGGGGTGCCCGCGGCGACCAGCTGGTTCTCAACCAGATCGGCATGACGTTGACCCGCGACGATGATCGGTGCCGCGAAGTCTTCCGAATTGGTGCGTTGCGCGGTCAGTTGCAACATGGTCTCGTCCGAGGTCAGCGCGAGCAGCTGCTTGGGCATTTCCGGCTTGGACATGGGCCACAGTCGCGTGCCGGAGCCGCCGGACAGGATGACCGGAACGATCGGATTGTGCATGAATGCCCCTTTGTTGATCCGCCATCGCCGATCGGATGACGGTTTCGCCTATAACGCGCCCATAACGCATATCTTCACGCTTCGTTTGTCATTCCGTGTAAAAATTGGGACAGTCGTGCGTTCAGGGGGGTGACGAGTAGCGTCCGGTCGATGATCCGTGTGTTCAAACACTATGTCCCCCATGCGGTTCTGCTGCTCGGGTTGGTCGATTTCACGCTGCTGCTGCTCGCCTCCGAGCTGGGGTGGCGGTTGCGGGCCTGGCAGATCGGCTATCCGGTCGGTGCGGCGATCGACCGCTGGCCGCAGATATTGAGCTTTGCCGCGCCGCTTCAGGTCGCGCTGCTGGCGGTGGGGGCCTATTCGACCGCGTCCTTTCTGTCGTTGCGCTTCGCGGCGGCGCGGTTGATGGTCGCGGTATCGCTGGGCGTCATCTTCCTGTCGCTGATCTTCTTCTTCTTTCCGGCGGTCTCCTATTGGCGATCGAGCCTGTTGTTCGCGATGATGTTCGCGATCCTTCTGCTGGTCGTCATGCGTGGCGCGTTGGGGCGGCTGCTGGGCGGGGACCGGTTCAAGCGGCGGGTGATCGTGATGGGGGCGGGGCGCCGCGCCGCCCAGATCGTCGAGCTGGCCGAGCGGCCGGGCGCCAATTTCCTGGTCGTCGGGGTGATCGCCATGTCCGACGCCGAAAGGGTGCTGCCACAGGCCATTCACCGCGAGGATATTCCCAATCTCCAGGCGTTCGTCGTCGGTCGCGAGGTGGTCGAGGTCGTGCTGGCGCTGGAGGAACGCCGCCGCGCCTTGCCCTATCAGGACCTGTTGCGTGTCCGGACGGCGGGCGTGCAGGTGTTCGAGCTGTCGAGCTTTCTGGAGCGCGAGACCGGGCGGATCGACCTGGCCTCGGTCAGCCATAGCTGGCTGATCTTCTCCGACGGTTTCTCGTCGGGGCGCGTCCGCTCGGTGATCCTCAAGCGGGCGTTCGACGTCACGGTCAGCCTGGTGCTGCTGATCGCGGCGGTGCCGATCATTGCGATCACCGCCATCGCCATCCGACTGGAGTCGAAGGGGCCCGTCTTCTATCGCCAGCGCCGTGTCGGCCTGTTCAACCAGGCGTTCGACATTCCCAAGCTGCGCTCTATGCGGCAGGATGCCGAACTGGCCGGGCAGGCGGTCTGGGCGGAAAAGGACGATCCGCGCATCACCCGTGTCGGCCGCTTCATCCGCAAGGTCCGGATCGACGAACTGCCGCAGATCTGGTCGGTGCTGAAGGGCGAGATGAGCTTTGTCGGCCCGCGCCCCGAACGCCCGCAATTCGTGGAACAGCTCGAACAGCAAATTCCCTTTTACGCCGAACGGCATATGGTAAAGCCGGGGATCACCGGATGGGCGCAGCTCAACTATCCCTATGGCGCCTCGATCGACGATGCGCGGCACAAGCTGGAATATGACTTGTACTACGCCAAGAATTATTCGCCCTTCCTCGACGCGCTGATCCTGCTCCAGACGCTGCGGGTCATCCTGTGGCCGTCGGGCGCGCGGTGAGCGACGCGGCCGGGCCGGGCGCCCCGGCGGCCAGCCCCTATCCGATGCTGCGGCGCAAGCGGCGACTCTGGCGTCGGGGGCGGTTGCCGCTTCGCGTCCGGCTGATCGCCGTGTTGGCGGCGATCGCGCTGGCGGTGGGGGCGCTGCTGGTCCAGCTGTTTACCGCCAGGCCGCCGGTCGACCCCGTGCTGGCGCTACGCAAGGCGAGCGTTGCACTGGAGGCGGGCAATTATCACGCCGCGCACGACCAGGCGCTCCAGGCCGCGGCTGCCGCGCCGCGCTCGGGGCCGGCGCAGATGATGCTTGCCCGGACCAGCCTGTTGCTGGGGCAGGGGGTGACGGCGGAGGCGGCGCTGGACCGCGCGCTGGCCGACGGCGTGCCAGAGGTCGAGACGCTGGCCGGGCGGGCGGAGGCGCGCTGGTCGCTGGGCAATCTGGCGGGCGCGCAAGAGGCGGTCGATCGCATGCCCGCGCAGCAGGACGCCGCGATGATGCGCGCCGCCGCGCAGGTTCGTGCCGCCCGCGCCGGTGGCGCGACGCTTCGCCGGATGTTGCAGGCGGTCGTGGCGCGCTTTCCGAACGACGCGCGAAGCTGGACCGATCTGGGTCGCAGCCGGTTCGGTGCGGGCGACATGCTGGGCGCGAGCGAGGCCGCGACCCGCGCCGCCGCGCTGGCCCCCGCCGATCCGGCGGCGCTGACCCTGCAGGCCGAGGTGGTGCGCGCGCGCTATGGTCTGGCGGCGAGCCTGCCCTGGTTCGAGGCGGCGTTACGGCGCGATGCCTATTATCATCCGGCGCTGATCCGTTATGCCGCGACGCTGGGCGATAGCGGCCGTTTGAGCGATGCGCTGGCGGCGACCCGCAGGGCGCTGGTGTCCGAGCCGGGCAGTCCCGAGGCATTCTACCTCCAGGCGGTGATCGCCGCGCGGGCCGGGCGTTTCGCCTTGGCGGAGGGCGTGCTGGAGCAGACGCGCGGCGCCTTGTCCTATCGTCCCGCCGTCGTGCTGCTCAACGGTTTGCTGGCCTATGCCCAGGGGCGGCCGCAGCGGGCGGTGCGGGTGTGGGGGCGGCTCGTCGCGATGCAGCCGATGAACGTCGCCGCCCGTCGCCTGTTGGCGGCGGCACAGATCGCGACGGGGGATCGCCCGGCCGCGCTGGCGACGCTTCGCCCGATCCTGAGCCGCGTGGATGCCGATGGCTATGCGCTGCGCCTCGCGGCGTTCGCGGCCCCGGCGGGGGAGGGGGCGGGCCTGGTCGACCGGATCGCGCAGGCGCATGTCGGCGAAGCGGCGATCTTTCGCCCCGACCGCCCGCTGGGCGACCTGACCATCGCGGCGGAAACCTCGCCGACCGACCCGACCTATGCGCTGGGGGTCATTCGCGCGCTGGCCAGCCAGGGGGACCGGGCAGGCGCGCTTGCCAAAGCGCAGGCGCTGGTCCGCGCCACGCCGGGCGCCCCGGCCGCGCTGCTGGCCTATGGCGATGTGCTGGCGACCATCGGCCGCCCGGCGGAGGCGCTGGGCCCCTATGCCCGTGCCGCCGATCTGACCTTCGACGAGCCGACGATGTTGCGGCTGGTCGACGGCTATGGGCGAGCCGGGCGGGCTAGGGATGCCGCCGTCGCGCTCGGCCTGTATCTCTCGCAAAACCCGCAGAGCGTGCCCGCGCGCCGTCTGCTCGGACGGTGGCAGCTGGCCGCCGGGGAATGGGATGCCGCGATCGAAACGCTCGAAGGATTGCGGATGCAGCTGGGGCCGGACGACGTCGCGCTGCTCCACGATCTGGCGCTGGCCTATGCCGGGGCCGGGGACGGGCTGGTCGCGCGGCGTTACGGCGCCGTGGCCTATGGGTTGGCTCCGATGAACGCGGCGGCGGCGGATGCCTATGGCGTGGCGCTGGCGGCGGCGGGCGAGACGGAGGGCGCGCGTCAGCTGTTCGACAAGGCGCTGGCGCTCGCTCCCGGCAATCCGGTCATTGCGGGGCATCGCGCCGCGCTCTGACGCCCGCCGGTCTTTGCAGCGGGGTATCCGCGCCGTAGAAGCGCGGGCATGACCGACCTTCCCGTTTCCGTGCTGGAGCGCATCGCCGCCGCGCTCGAACGCCTGGCCCCCGCGCCCATCGCCTCCGCCGATCCGCTGGCGCATCCCGCCTATCTGTGGCGTGACGGCGTGCTTCGGCCGGTGCGCGGCTTCGCGCCGCTGCCGCTGGACCTGTTGCAGGGGCTGGACCGTCAGCGCGAGGCGCTGCTCACCAATCTGACCCGGCTGGCCGACGGGCATGCGGCGCAGGACGTGCTGCTCTGGGGCGCGCGGGGCACGGGCAAGTCGGCGCTGGTGAAGGCCAGCGTCGCGGCGGTACAGGCGGCGCGGCCCGGTCGTCTGGCGCTGGTGTCGGTCGATACGCTCGACAGCCTGCCCACACTGTTCGCGCTGCTGGAAGGGGTGGACCGCGCCTTTGCGCTGTTCATCGACGATCTGGGTTTCGACGAGGCGGGCGAGGCGCGCAAGCTGCGCTCGCTGCTCGACGGCGGGGCGGAGGCGCGGCCCGCGCATGTCCGCTTGCTGGTCACCGCCAATCGCCGCCACCTGCTGCCCCGCGACCTGAGCGAGCAGGACAGCGCGATCAATCCGCGCGACGTGGTGGACGACCAGCTGGCGCTCGCCGACCGTTTCGGCCTGAGCCTGGGCTTCCACGCGCTCGACCAGGACGGCTATCTGGCGATCGTCCGCGCCTATACCGAGCGCCACGACCTGCCGTTCGACGGGGCCGAGGCGGTCCACTGGGCGACCCGGCGCGGCAGCCGTTCGGGGCGGGTGGCCTGGCAATATATCGTCGATCTGGCGGGACGGATGGAGCGGGTCCTGTAAGAGAAATTTCGTTTCGGTGAAAAAACCTCTTGCACCGATCCGAGCCGCTGGCTATTGGCGCGCCTCCAGCACGGATCGGCCTTCCCGAAAGGCTCTGAAAACCGATCCGTACTCTCTAGTCGGGGAGTAGCTCAGCCTGGTAGAGCACTGCCTTCGGGAGGCAGGGGCCGGAGGTTCGAATCCTCTCTCCCCGACCATTTCATCATCGCGAACATGACGTACCCCTTGCGGGGAGCACCCGACGTTGCTCGGCGCGGGCACCGTTTGCTGGTGTGATAGCGCCCTGCATCGCGATGATGGCGGGCATCCTTGTTCCGCCGCTCACCCCTCCCGGTTCATTGCGGCGTTGGCATTCGCCATCCGCCCTCAAGAGCCGCAGGAACTGGCCCTGACGATCAGCTCATAGGGAAGCTTGATCGAGGATCGGGCGCTCTCCGGACCATCGCTGCGGTCTGCCAGCAGGCTCACGGCGGCCGCCGCCATGTCGCAATTGGGTTGTCGGATCGTCGTCAGCTGCGGCCAGGCCATGCGGGCCAGTTGGGCGTCATCGAACCCGACGATGGACAATTTCTGCGGCACGGCGATCTGTGCCCGCATCGCGGCCACCAGCACGCCCAGGGCCATCTCGTCGTTGCTCGCGAAGATCGCGTCGGGTGCGCGGGGGCCATGTAGCAGGGCCTCCGCCGCGACGATGCCGGAGCGGAAGGTGAAGTCGCCCTGGACCACCAGCCGGTCGTCGGGCGCTATCCCGGCGGCGTCCATGGCATCGCGAAACCCAAGCCAGCGGCGATGGGTCGCGCTATGGGTCGGATTGCCCTTGATGAAAGCGATGTGGCGGTGGCCCAGCGCGATCAGATGCTCCGCCATGGTGCGGGCCGCCGCGCGGTCGTCGATGCTGACATAGGGTGTCCGGTCGACATCATTGCCCGGCGCGATGCGGACCACGGGCACCGCATGCCGCTCGAAGATCGCGATCAGGTCGGCGCAGTCGCAGATGGGCGGGGTGAGGATCGCACCCCCCAGTTTCAGCCCGACCAGGCTGTCCTCCAGCCTCGCCTGCCAGTCGGAACGGTCGAGCGAGACGGTCTCGATAACCACATGGCGGCCGAGCGATCGCGCCCGCTCGAGCGCGCCGAGCAGGACGTCATTGGCATAGCTGCACGCCGGGTCGTCGAAGAACAGCCCGATGAGGAAGGAGCGGGTGCTCGACAGGCTGCGGGCGAACGTGTTGGGCCGGTAGTTCAATTCCGCCACGACGCGCGCGACGGCCTCGCGCACCGCCGGGCGGACATGCGCTTCGCCGTTGATGACGCGCGAGACGGTCTTGGGGGAAACGCCGGCCTGCCGGGCCACGTCCTTGATGGTAAGCGCCTTCATCGAAACATCCGGCCGGAAGACAAGGAGCGGCACGCCGGGGTCAAGCGTCCCATATGGCGTCATCTTATGCAATCGGATGCGGCCCGCAATCATGCCGTGCCCCCGGGGCAGTCTCGATAGGAGACGGGCGATCGATACCGTCGTCGCGAAGTCCGGAAAGCATCGGGACGCCGACGGCGCGCCCCGCGAAACGCGCTGCTCCCGTCGCGAAGGACAAGGGGAGTGTGGCGGCGGAACCACAGTCATCCGGTTGATTCACCGGGCGATCCCGGCGCCGGTCAATTTTGTTGACACCGATGTCATGCCGTATAGCGTGATATGGCAAAATAATACGCCGACGCGATCGGTGAAACGCGGTCCGTGAAGGTCGCAAAGGGAGAGGTGACATGAAGGGGAAGACGCTTGCGCGCGTGCTCGTGCGCTCGACATCGGTTCTGGGGCTCACGGCGGGATTGCTGCTGGCCTCCCAGGGGCAGGCGCAGACGGCACCGGCCGAACCGCAACAAGGCACGCCCCAGGCCGATACCGGCAGCCAGACGCCGCCGCCGGGCGAGTCGAGCCCGACCAATCCCCAGCCCGAAACCAATTCGAGCGACATCGTCGTTACCGGCGTCCGCGCCTCGCTGGAGCGGTCGATCGCGATCAAGCGCGACTCCAACGGCGTCGTCGATGCGATCAGCGCGGAGGATATCGGCAAGTTCGCCAATACCAACCTGGCGGAATCGTTGCAGCGTATCACCGGCGTGTCGATCGACCGGCGCAACGGCGAAGGCTCGACCGTCACGGTGCGCGGCTTCGGCGCGCAATATAATCTCGTCACGCTCAACGGCCGCCAGCTGGCGACGTCCAATATCGTCGCGGTCGGCGGCGACCAGGGCGGCGACGGTGCGGGCGGCTTCGGGCGCTCGTTCGACTTCTCGAACCTCGCCTCGGAAGGGGTGAAGACGCTGGAGGTCTACAAGACGGGCCGCGCCGCGATCCCGTCGGGCGGTATCGGCGCGACGGTCAACGTGGTCAGCCGCCGCCCGCTCGACAATGCCGATACCGGGCTGGTCGGGTCGCTGGGCGTCAAGGGCAGCTATGACAACAGCTCGGCCGACTGCATCGACTGCGGCGCGCGCGTCACGCCCGAGGCGTCGGGCACGGTCAGCTGGTCCGACAGCGAGAAGCGCGTCGGCGTGTCGCTGTTCGGCAGCTATCAGAAACGCAATTTCAGCTTTGCGAGCGTCGCGCCGGACAATTGGAATATCCGCTCGCTCAACGACTTCCTCAACCCGGCCAACGGCTTCGTCAACGGCGCGACCAAGATCAACAACCGCCCGACGGGCAACCCGCTGGTATCGGTGCCCAACGACTTCCGCTATCACTTCTCGGAGGCCAGCCGCGAGCGGATCAACGGCCAGGCGATCCTGCAATTCCGCCCGACCGATACGCTGACCTTCACCGCCGATGGTCTCTATGCCCAGCTGCGCCAGTCGGAGCGCCGCTCGAGCCAGTCCAACTGGTTCAACCGGCCGTTCAGCGAGGTGACGTTCGACGACGCCAGCAACGGCGTCGCCACCACCCAGTTCCTGGCCGAGACGATCAACGGCGTGAAGGACGCGGCCTTCGAACAGGCGTACCGCGCGCAGAAGAACCGGCTGTACGATGTCGGCGGCAACATCGAATGGAAGCCGAGCGATCGGTTCACCCTGTCGGTCGACGGCCATATCGGCGAGGCGCAGAGCCTGCCCGACAATCCCAACGGCCAGACTTCGACCACCGTCGCGATCAACGCGCCGGTCGTGACCGGCCACACGCTGCGCTGGACCGAGAACGGCTTCCCGCAGCAGACGCTGGCGATCAACGACGGCACCCAGAGCACGACCCCGACCGGCCAGCCCTTCATCAAGGGCAATAACAACGGCGTACTGGACGTCGGCGATCTGGCAAGCGCGGTGCAGCGCCAATTCGCCTCGAACCAGACGCAGCGGATTCGCGAGCTGCGTGCCGATGCCGCCTGGGACTTCACCGATCAGATCCGGCTCGACGCAGGGGTCGATTACCGCACCACGACGACCCGCCAGACCCAGTTCAACACGCGCCAGGTGCTGGGCGACTGGGGCAACTCGCTGCCGCCCGACATCGCGCGACTGGCACCGGGGCAGGTTTTCCAGTTCTGCAATACCTGCAAGTTCGAGCATAACAATCCGAACGCCGACCCGAACACCCAGATCGCCTTCCGCACCCAGGATGCGACCAAGCTCTACAATACGCTGTTCAACTATTATTCCGGCGTGACGAACGACGGCGTCGACCACCGCAACAATATCGACGCGAACAGCGACAATTCGGTGCGCGAGAATATCTGGTCCGGCTATCTCCAGGGGAGCTGGAACGGGCAGGTGTTCGGCCGCAACGTCCAGATCGTGGCCGGCCTGCGCTATGAGAATACCAAGGTGCACGCCGTGTCGTTGCAGCCGGTGCCGCTGGCGATCGTGTGGACCGCGGACAATGACTTCGTGCTCCAGAACAGCACCGATCGCCAGGCGATCACGGCGCGGGGATCGTACAACAACTGGCTGCCCGCCGTGGACGCCAAGATCGAGGTGATGGACAATCTGTTCGCGCGCGCATCCTACAGCAAGACGATCTCGCGGGCGCCGTACGGCAACCTCTTCGCCTCGACGGGCGTCGGCGCGCCGGGACGGCCGACCGCGATCGGCGGCATCGCGACGGGTTCGGCCAACAATACCGGCCTGCTGCCGCTGTCGTCGGACAATATCGACGTGTCGGTCGAATGGTATCCGCGCAAGGATGTCTTCCTGTCGGCGGGCTTCTTCGACAAGCGGGTGCATAATTTCATCGGCAACACGGTGGTGAACCGCAACCTGTTCGGGCTGCGCGACGCGACCTCGGGGCAAGCGGGCACGCGCTCGGGCACGGCGCGCGAGCAGCTGACCAACACGTTCGGCGCCGACATCACCGACGTCAACCTGTTCACCTACACCGCCCTGCTGCAACAGAATGCGGGCAATGTGGCGGCGGCGAACGCGCAGTTCGCGGCCAATTACAACATGCAGAGCCGCGCGCTGAACCAGGGCTTCGTCGATTCGATCCTGAGCCAGGTCGACATCAGCCCCAATGCCAGCGACCCGTTGTTCAATTTCGCGGTCAACACGCCGATCAACAATCGCGACGCGCATATCTATGGCGTCGAGCTGGCGGGTCAGTATTTCCTGGGTGAGACCGGCTTCGGCATCGCGGCCAGCTATACGCTGGTCCGGGGCAATATCGGCATCGATATCGCGGCGGACCCCAGCGTGAACACCTTCGCGCTGGTCGGCCTGTCGGATACCGCCAATGCCACGCTGATCTACGACAAGAACGGCATATCGATGCGCCTGTCGTACAATTGGCGCGACAAGTTCCTGAGCGACATCAACCGCGGCGGCGACCGCAACCCGGTCTTCACCGCGCCCTATGGCCAGCTCGACCTGTCCATGAGCTTCGACCTGACGCCGCGCTTCGCGCTCGGCTTCGAGGCGATCAACCTGACCGAAGAAGGCGTGCAGACCTATGGTCGCGACCGCATGAACACCTGGTATCTGGCCGAAGGTTCGGCACGCTATCTGGTCGGCGCGCGGTATCGCTTCTGATTTCGGAAATCCGGAAGGCCGCTGTCCCCTCCGCGGTCTTCCGGGTACATGGGGCGATCATGGCCGCACCTGTCCTGCTCAACAATATCGACCATCGCGACCTTCGCGTCGCGATGGGTCATCATGCGCGCTTCGGCGACGCCATCAACCAGACCCGCGTATTCCCCGCCGAGTTCGAGGAGCTTCAGCGCGAATACGCCATATTGCTGCGCCGGGACGAAGCGGGTGCGCTATATGCGACCATCCTTCTGGGCCTGGACCCGGACGAGAACCTGTTCCTGAAGGGCGATCGCTGGGACGCCCGCTACATCCCGGCGACCCGTGCGCGCGGGCCGTTTTCGATCGGTCACGACCCCGCCGGTGAACCGATGATCTTCATCGATCCCGAGCATCCCCGACTGAGCACGGACGGCATGCCCGTCTTTCGCGAACATGGCGGCAATGCGCCGCTGCTCGACCATGTCTCGGTCATGCTGCAACGCATTTATGAGGGCGTGCAGACCGAGCAGGCCATGTACGAGGCCTGGGCGGCGCTCGACCTGCTGACGCCCGCCGTGCTGCAACTCGACCTGGACGAGGGGCGGCGATACAAGGTGCCGGACTGCCTGACGATCGATAGCGCGCGCCTGGCGGCGCTGGAGGGCGGGGCGCTTGGCGACCTTCATGCAAAGGATTATCTGCGCCCGGCATTCTGGATCGCGTCCTCGCTGGGCAATCTGCGCCATCTGATCGATCGCAAGCTGGTCGGCGATGTGCATGGCTGATCGCCTGTCCGCCGCGCGTCACGCCCGCGAGATGACCGGCACGCGGCCCCTCGATCTCGCCGCGCTGGTCCAGCGGGACGAGCCGGTCATCCTGCGGGGCTATGCCGCCGACTGGCCGCTGGTCCGCGCGGGGCGGATTTCCGCGCATACGGCCGCCGACTATCTCCTTCGCTTCGATCGCGGACGGCCGGTGACGGGCTATGTCGGCGACGCGGCGATCCGGGGGCGTTTCCATTATGACGAGACGGCCACCGCGCTGAACTTCAAGAGCCATACGCTGCCGCTTCGCGATCTGCTGGCGCGGTTGCTCGACGGGGCGGACGGGGAAGGGGAGGCGCCCGCGCTCTATATGGGGTCGACCGATCTCGACGCCTATCTGCCCGGCTTTCGCGCCGAGAATGACCTTGTGCCGTCGGATGGCCTGTTCGTCCGCCATCCGCCGCTGGCCAGTATCTGGATCGGCAATCGCACCATCGCCTCGGCGCATTACGACATGGCGAACAATGCGGCGATCTGCGCGGTCGGTCGGCGTCGCTTCACCCTGTTCCCGCCCGACCAGATCGCCAACCTCTATCCCGGACCGTTGGCCCCGACGCCGGGCGGGCAGGTCGTCAGCATGGTCGACTTCGCCCGGCCCGACCTCGATCGCTATCCCCGTTTGGCTGCCGCCATGGCCGAGGCCGTGGTGGCGGAACTCGAACCCGGCGACCTGCTGGTCTATCCGGCGCTATGGTGGCACCATGTCGAGGCGCTGGAGGCGTTCAACGTCCTCGTCAACTACTGGTGGAACACCGCGCCCGCCTATCTGGACACGCCGATGGATACGGTGATGCACGCCATGCTGTCGCTGCGCGATCGACCGCCGGCGGAAAAGCGGGCCTGGCGCGCGATCTTCGACCATTATGTCTTTGGCGATCCCGAAGCGGTCGTCGCGCATCTGCCCCCGGCGTCGCACGGCCCGCTCGCGCCGCTCGACGAGGCGATGGCGCGGCGGCTTCGCGCCTATCTTCTGCAAAGGCTGAACCGATGAGCGATCCCTGTCCGCCGACGCGGGTCGTCATCGCGGGGGGCGGGACCGCCGGGTGGCTGGCCGCCACCGCGCTCGTGCGGCAATTGGGGCCGCTCGTCCAAGTCGTCCTGGTCGAATCCGACGAGATCGGCACCGTCGGAGTGGGTGAGTCCACCATTCCCACCGCGCGCAGCTTCCATGGATTTCTCGGCATCGACGAGGCGGCGTTCATGCGCGCCACCCAGGCGACCTTCAAGCTGGGCATCGGGTTCGAGAATTGGGGCCGGGTCGGCGACCGCTATTTCCATCCGTTCGGAACCGTGGGGCGATCCGTGGCGATCGCCGATTTCCAGCATTTCTGGCTGGAGGCGCGGCGTCACGGGTTCGGCGGCGCCTATATCGACTATTCGCTCGAGGCGCGGGCGGCGGCGGCGGGCCGGTTCGGACGGGACGAGGCCGGGACCCTGGCCTATGCCTATCATCTCGATGCCACCGCCTATGCCCGCTTCCTGCGCGGGATCGCCGAACCCGCCGGGGTGCGCCGGGTCGAGGGCCGCATCGCCAGCATCGAGCGCCACGGCGAGGGCGGCGACATCGCCGCGCTGCATCTGGTATCGGGCGACCGGATCGAGGGGGACCTGTTCCTCGACTGCACCGGCTTTCGCGCGCTGCTGATCGAGGGTGCGCTGGAGACGGGTTTCGAGGACTGGAGCGAATGGCTGGCCTGCGACCGGGCGATCGCGGTCCAGACCGAGGCCGTCGCGGCTCCGGTCCCTTATACCCGCGCCATCGCGCACCGGGCGGGCTGGCGCTGGCGCATCCCGCTCCAGACGCGGGTGGGCAATGGCCTGGTCTATGCCTCGGCCCATATGAGCGAGGACGAGGCGACCGCCACCCTGATGGCGGGGATCGAGGGTATGCTGCTGTCCGAGCCCCGCGCCCTGCAATTCCGCGCCGGAATGCGTCGCCGGGCCTGGAGCCGCAACTGCGTGGCGCTGGGGCTTGCGGCGGGGTTCATCGAGCCGCTGGAGTCGACCAGCATCCATCTGGTCATGATCGCGGTGATGCGCCTGATCCAAGGCTTTCCCTTTCAGGGGCAGGACAGCGCGGCGCTGCGGACGCGGTTCAATGCCCAGTCGCGTCACGAATGGGAGCATATCCGCGACTTCATCATCCTGCATTACGCACAGACGGAGCGAACGGACTCGCCATTCTGGCAGCGCTGCTCGACGATGCGCGTGCCCGAGACCCTCGCGCAACGGATCGCATTGTTCGCCGAAAGCGCGGGGGCGTGGCAGGGGCAGGACGATCTGTTCAAGATCGATTCCTGGGTCTCGGTGATGCTGGGACAGGGACTTGTCCCGAAAGCCCATCATCGCATTCCCGGAATGCTGAGCCGTCAGGCGCTTAAGGATTCGTTCGACGGACTGGACCAACGGCTTTCGCGGCAGTTACAGCCGATCCCGGACCATCTTGCGTTTCTCAAGGGGTATTGCGGGGCGACGGCTTGATGGCATGTCGGGAATAAGGCGCGAGTTTCGCCCTGATCGTCCTCTGTCCTACCTGCCCTTTCCGAAGGGGGGGCTGTTGGGGGCTGCAGCTCCACCGACGGGATTGACGGCGGTGCCGTTGACCCGGAATTGATCGACAGAGCCGACACAATCCTGAGTTGTGCGATGCACGAGGTGGGGCTGTCGGCCATGATATTGGGGCCGTCGATTGTGACTATCGCAAATGCACGCAGCTAGCCTATCGGGCGATCCCACTATGGTAACCCTTCGACTTCGGGCCGATCCGCTATGAGGAATGGGAAGGACTCTTCCGGCCCGCAGGCGTCGGCGAGCGCCGGTCTTCCTGGCGAGGGACATTCGCCGCTGACGGTGGTCCGGCCTGTCCCGGTCCGATGACCTGGCTTGAGTCCATCGCCTTCGTCCTCGGGGTCGCGAACGTCACGCTCGTCGTGCGGCGCAGCCTGTGGAACTATCCCGTCGCGCTGGTGATGGTATCGCTCTATGCGCTGCTGTTCTGGCGGGAGCGGCTGTACAGCGACGCCGCGCTGCAACTCTTCTTCTTCGCGCTCAACCTCTATGGCTGGATCGTCTGGCGGCGCAGCGTCGCGCAGGCGGGCGAGGTGACGGTGGAGACGCTGTCCTTGCGCGCGCGTGGCGTGTGGCTGGCGGGGATCGCGATCGCCTCGCTCGGTTGGGGGGCCGCGATGGCACGCTGGACCGATGCGGCGATGCCCTTCTGGGATGCGTCCAATGCCGTTGCCAGCGTCGCGGCGCAGATATTGCTGGCGCGGCGGCGGCTGGAGAACTGGATTCTCTGGATCGTCGTCGATCTGTCCTCCATCGCGCTCTATGCGGTGAAGGGGCTGACGCTGACCGCCATCCTCTATGTCATCTTTCTGGGGCTGAGCCTGTGGGGCTATCGCGAATGGCGGGGGCGGGCGTGACGAGCATCTGCCTGCATGGGCCCGAAAGCACCGGCAAATCGACCGTCGGGCCGCGCCTCGCCCGGGCATTGGGCGGATGCTATCTGGGCGAATATGGCCGCGACTATGCCGAGGCGCATGGCACCGACTTCACCATGGCCGATCTGGTGGCGATCGGGCAGGGGCATGATGCCCGGCTGGCCCGGGCGATGGCGAAGGGGCCATGGCCGGTCGTGACCGATACCGATCCGCTGATGACCGCCGTCTGGGCCGACATGCTGTTCGCCGCGCGCGATCCCTGGTTCGCGACGTGGAACCGGCTGTCCGACGTCTATCTTCTCTTCGCCCCCGATCTCCCCTGGGTCGAGGACGGCACCCGCCTGTTCGGCACGCGCGCGGCGCGGCAACGCTTCTTCGACCTGTCGCGCGCCGAGCTGGATCGGCGCGGCGTGGCATACCGGTTGATCGAGGGGCAGGGCGAAAGCCGCTATGCAAATTGCATCGCCGCGCTAGAGCACTTTGGCATCCGCCCGCATCTTTGCTAACGGCGTCATCGAATAGCTTTTCAGGAAACCATTCCCCCCGTGTCCACGCCGCTCGACAAGATCCGCAACTTCTCCATCATCGCGCATATCGACCATGGCAAGTCGACGCTCGCCGATCGCCTGATCCAGTTCACCGGCGGCCTGACCGACCGCGAGATGAGCGAACAGGTTCTCGACAATATGGAGATCGAGAAGGAACGCGGCATCACCATCAAGGCGCAGACCGTGCGCCTGGCGTACAAGGCGCAGGATGGCGAGACTTATACGCTGAACCTGATGGACACGCCGGGCCATGTCGACTTCGCCTATGAGGTCAGCCGGTCGCTGGCGGCGTGCGAAGGCGCGCTGCTGGTCGTCGACGCCGCCCAGGGCGTCGAGGCGCAGACGCTGGCCAATGTCTATCAGTCGATCGAGCATGACCATGAGATCGTGCCCGTCATCAACAAGATCGACCTGCCCGCCGCCGAACCCGAAAAGGTCCGCGCCGAGATCGAGGATGTGATCGGTATCGACGCCTCGGGCGCGGTGCTGGCCAGCGCCAAGTCCGGCATCGGCATCGGCGACATTCTGGAAGCGATCGTCAAGAACATCCCCGCGCCCAAGGGCGACGCGACCGCGCCGCTGAAGGCGATGCTGGTCGACAGCTGGTACGACCCCTATCTGGGTGTCGTCATCCTGGTCCGCGTGATGGAAGGCACGCTGAAAAAGGGTCAGCAGATCAAGTTCATGCAGGCGGGCACCACCCACCTGATCGACCGCGTCGGCTGTTTCCGCCCGAAGATCGAGCAGCTGACCGAGCTGGGCGTCGGCGAAATCGGCTTCATCACCGCGCAGATCAAGGACGTGGCGCAGGCGCGCGTCGGCGACACGCTGACCGACGCCAAGAAGCCGACCGAGCAGGCGCTGCCGGGCTTCAAGGAAGTCCAGCCGGTCGTGTTCTGCGGCCTGTTCCCGGTCGACGCCAACGACTTTGAAAAGCTGCGCGAGTCGATCAGCAAGCTGCGGCTGAACGACGCCTCGTTCAGCTTCGAGATGGAAACCTCGGCTGCGCTCGGCTTCGGTTTCCGCTGCGGCTTCCTGGGGCTGCTCCATCTGGAGATCATCCAGGAGCGGCTGACCCGCGAATATGACCTCGACCTGATCACCACCGCGCCGTCGGTGGTCTATCAGATCGAACTGACGCACGACGGCGGGCAGATCGACCTGCACAACCCGGCCGACATGCCCGATCCCAACAAGATCGAGTCGATCAGCGAGCCGTGGATCGAGGCGACCATCTATGTCCCCGACGAATATCTGGGCTCGATCCTGAAGCTGTGCCAGGACCGGCGCGGCATTCAGAAGAACCTGACTTATGTCGGCGGGCGCGCGCAGGCGACCTATGAACTGCCGCTCAACGAAGTCGTGTTCGACTTCTATGATCGGCTGAAGTCGTTGTCGAAGGGCTATGCCAGCTTCGACTATCACCAGATCGGCTATCGCGAGGGCGACCTCGTGAAGATGTCGATCCTGGTCAATGAAGAGCCGGTCGACGCGCTGTCGATGATCGTCCACCGCGGCACCGCCGAAACGCGCGGACGCGGCATGTGCGAGCGGCTGAAGGAACTGATCCCACGCCACCTGTTCAAGATTCCGATCCAGGCAGCGATCGGCGGCAAGGTGATCGCACGCGAGACGATCAGTGCGATGCGCAAGGACGTGACCGCCAAATGCTATGGTGGCGACGCAACGCGTAAGCGCAAGCTTCTGGAAAAACAGAAAAAGGGTAAGGCCAAGATGCGCGAATACGGCTCGGTCAGCATCCCGCAGGAAGCCTTCATCGCGGCGCTGCGCATGGGTGACGAGGCGTAAGAACCCGGACCGGCCGGACGCGTGGCTGTTTAAAGCCGAGCGCCCGGTCGGGTCGGTAGCTCATGCACCGTCATCGGCATGGCGGCGAGATCCTTAGGGACGACCGCGTGAGCCCATTGGGACAGATGCCTTTGTGCTCCATCGATCGCCTTGCGGTTCCGTACGAACAGGTCGAGTTGAGGTAGGCTCTCGCACGGCTTGGGACCCCTGCCGCAGTGATAGCTTATGACAGCAATCGCATGTATCTCACCTTGTGGATCGAGTAGGATCGCACCCTTTTCATCGCAGGAATGAACGCGGCAGGCGGTGAAGAGGTGGCTGCCATCCGGTAAATCCCGGCGGGCGTCGGGCGGTCCGCCCAGAACGGCTTTGACTTGATCGATCAGGCGGCCATTATGGTAGAGCAGGCTGATGCGCTTGCGGCCATCTCTCCCCAAAAACTGAGCCAATGCCTGCTGGAAGTCCGGACGCCAAGATAGGGGATTGACCGTATCGCAGCCTGTTAGCCGCCGAAGCGAACACGGCTTCACGGCGACATCCGCAGACGGTGTAGCCAAAGCGATCGCCCACATTAAAGCCGCAAGCATCAAGACAATCCCCCCGAGAACACCGATCCATCGCATGGCGGACGGCGGTCCGCCAATGGGTTTTCGGAAAGACGTGCAGTACAAGCGGGGCGGCCGCCCAGGGAGTAAAGCGGCCGCCCTTCAGTGTATCAGAACGCGATCTTGATCGTGCCGCGATAGGACTGGTTCTCTACATCCCGGCGCTCGAAGGTCGTGTCGGCGCCCAGCGACAGCTGGACCCGGCCCGCGACATAGGACACGCCCATGCTCGCTTCGCCCCAGTTCTTGTCCTGGCCCGGCAGTGCGAACAGCGCGGAGGGGCCGATGCCGCCTGCGAAATTCGCGCCGAACACGCCCGGCCGATCCTGGAAGTCATGGACGTAATAGGCCGAGGCATAGGGGCGGAACGGTCCGTCCGAACTGAGCATCAGCCCGGCACGCCCCTGCACGCTGTTATAATCCTGGCGATCATAACGCAGGGCAGGGCCGCCGCCCGTCTCGGCCGTGGGGGTGAAGCCCAGATGGCTGACCCGCGCGGCGATACGCGGGCCGA
This sequence comes from Sphingomonas sp. SORGH_AS_0789, assembly GCF_031453055.1. NCBI lineage: Bacteria > Pseudomonadati > Pseudomonadota > Alphaproteobacteria > Sphingomonadales > Sphingomonadaceae > Sphingomonas > Sphingomonas sp. SORGH_AS_0789. Next base: position 3,651,284 of record NZ_JAVIYV010000001.1, on the reverse strand, counting down.
TTTTCAGACCGCCAAAACTATAGGTCTTGGCCAGCCCGACCTCGCTCGACAGCGCAAGTGCGTTGTCGCGCGACCGCAGGTCATAGGCGACCCCCGCCAGCGAAACGTTGCGCTGCGTCCGCGCCTGGAACACGCCCGCGCTGAACTGGCTGTCCAGCGAGACGCCACCCAGCTCGGTCTTGCCGTAGAGCGTGCCCTGATACAGGTCGCCGCGCGCATATTGCCCGAACGAGGTGTTGCCGGTCGTCTTGGTGTAGGAGAAGCCGAAGCCGATGATGCTCGCCTCGTCCACCTCGGTCTCGATGCCGGTCGCGACATAGAAGCCGTCGAACCGGTCGCGGACGTTCGCGCTGGTCGTCTGTGGCAGGGCGCGGGACCGGCCGTCGAGATAGCCGCCCGCCAGGAACACCGCTACATTTTCGGGCAGGACATTCTCGCGCATCGACACGCCGCCGCTGTCGGTCGCCATCTGCGGCTGGGTGCCGGCCAGATTGCTCATCGCAAGGCTGGCGACCTGCACCGGCTGGCCGACCATGGTCAGCGTGCCGCCCAGCCCCTCGCGCGGGGACAGGGTGGCGAGATGCTCGCGGTAGAAGCGCGCCGTGTTGTCGAGCGCCATCGTGCCCTGCGCCCGCTTCAGCGCCTCGGTCGAGGGGGCCAGCCCCTCCAACGAGGTGCGGATCGACGCGGCCGAGGCCAGGTCGAGCGTGCCGTACAGGCTCGGGAGATTGGCCTGGTTGCTGCGATTCTGGTCGAGCAGCCGGGCATAGGCGGTCTGGTACGGCGTGGCGTTGACGACATTGGCATAGGAGCCCGCGACGATCCGCGCGGTGATCGCATTGGCCGAATAGCTGAGCGTCGGGGTCAGGATGGCGCTGAGCGCGGCGGGGCTGTTGAACTGGCCGCTGATCCCGCCGGTCGCGGTGGCGATGGTATAGACGTCGCCCGCGCGGATCACCTGCCCGCTGACCGGTGCGAAGCCGACCGATCCGCCCACGTTCAGCTGCCCGCCGCTGCCATTGTTGGCGACGACGGCGATCTTGTCCGCCGTGCCGCCCGGCCCGACATCGATCAGCAGCTGCGTGCCCGAGGCCAGGATGACGTTGCCGCCGAAGGTCAGCGTCCCGATCGTGCCCGTGGTCCCCGGCGCGATCATGCCCGAGACGCTGGTGAAGAAGCGGCTATTGATCCGCCCCGTGCCCTGAAGCCCGCCCGCGAGCATCAGGTAATCGCCGCCCGCATTGATCGTGCCGCTATTGGCGACCATGCCCGCCAGATGGTTGAACTCGGCCACCGTGGACAGGGTGCCGCCGCTCGCCACGGTCAGCCGCGCCTGCGACCCGTTCAGCGTGAAGCGGTCGACCGTCGCCGAGGAGCTCAGCGTCGTATTGCCCGCCGCCGACAGGGTGACGTCGTAATAGCGCGCCGCGACCGTCCGGCTGGGGTCGACATTGTTCGGCACGAAGTTGGTCGCGCCCGGCAGGCCGTTGGCGATGGTCGCGGCCGGAAGCGCCGCCGCCGTCGCGCTGCCCGAGGCCTGGGCTTCGTCGGTGGCGGTCCGGCTGGTCTCGGTCAGAATCGCCTTGCCCGCCGCATTGGCTTCGCCCGTGCCGGTCTGTCCGGTGCCGTCGCCATCCTGCCGCGTGACCGCGCCGGTCTTGACATTATAGCATTCGACGCCGTCACAAATGTCGCCGAACTTGTTGGTCGGATCGTTTGCGAGGCCGAGGCCGGGCGAGGTGGGAACGCCATTCGTCAGCTGGCCGTTCTGGATGATCTGATAGGCCGGGTCGGTCGTCGTCACCCAGTGCGTGCCATCCTCCCAGGCGCCGTCGCCGGCCTTGGCGGCGGCATAGCGATAGGGGTTGTTGGCGGCGATATAGTCCCAGAAGAGGTAGAGCGGTTGGTAGAAGGACGAAGTGCCGTAGCTGGACGAAGCCTGCGCGTTGTAGAAACGGCTGCCGCCCGACAGCACGCCGATCACGACCTGCCGCGCAAAGGTGCGATCGAGGATCAGCGGCCCGCCCGAATCGCCGCCCGCCGTCGTGCCCTCATTGGGCAGTGCCTTGTCGCGGAACAGGTTGAAGTCGAACCGGCTGGCGGAGGAGGTGCCGCGACGGGGATCGTCGAAGTCGATCTGGTAGAGATTTTGCGGCAGGTTCGCGCCCTGGCCGAACAGCCACAGATTGCGGTCGTCGAGCGAGCCCAGCATGCCGATATAGTTTTCCGCGACGCGACGGCGGAAATCGATGCCGTTGGTGTCGCCCTGGTTGCCGACGCCGCTGCGGCCATAGCCGGTGACGGTCACGTGATAGCCGGTGCCGCTGTCGTTGCTGATCGAGGCGGGCGCGGGCAGGGCGGAAAACAGCAGCGCCCAGGTCGGGATGCCGGTCGCGGGCGTGTCGAGCGTGGCGAGCGCCACGTCGCCTTCCAGGAAGCCGGTCCGCTGCGACGCGGGATTCCAGCTGACCTGGTTGACATTGTAGAGCGCGTTGGCGGCCTTGGTCTTGAACTGGTCGGGATTGGCGCGGCCGCCCAGCGTGTCGAGCAGCCATTCGCGCACGCCGGTCAGATTGTCGGTCTTGAACCCGAACGAGATCGGCGTACCGCCGCGCGCCGTGCCGTAATCGGCGGCGGCGCGGGTGTTGACGCAATGCGCAGCGAAGATGACCGTGCGCGGGTTGATCAGCGTGCCGGTGCACAGGCTGAGGCTGCCGCCACCTGCGGAGACGAACATCTGTCCGACCCCGTTGACGCCCCCGGCATTGTCGATCGCGCTGGTCGCGGTGCCCGGCTGGGAGATGACGATCTGCGGTTCGTCGGTGACGCGCAGGCCCGGTACGGCCTCGATCGCGTTGGCGGCGCTGGCATAGTCCTGGGCGATCTGCGGGCGCGGTGTTTCGGCCGAGCTTTGCGCCTGTGCGGCGGCGGGCAGCGCCAGCAACGCGCTCGATGTCATCAGCGCGCGGCGAAGCCGGTCTGTGGCGGGCAGAGTGAGTCCCTGCATCATCATTATCATTCCCCTGTAGTCCGGCGTCGTCCTTACGCCGCTCCGATAACGGAGTTATTCGGGAAGATGGCGCGATACAATGACAAATGTCTGAAATTACGACATTTTGTTGTCAAGGTCGACGCGTAATTGCCGCGCCAACATAACCAAGGAAAGAACATGTCGAGCCGACGAAAGAAGCTGTGTCTGGTAGCGTGCAAAGTCTTGCCGTTCATTGCGTCATTGGGCGCGGTGCCCGCCGCGGCCCAGGAACGCGCGCCGTTGATACTGGCGGCCGCCAGTCTTCAGGAGTCGATGACCGCCGCCGCCGATGCCTGGGCCAGGCGGGGGCATGTCCGTCCCGTCATCTCGTTCGCCGCCTCCTCGGCGCTGGCGCGGCAGGTCCAGGCGGGGGGCAGGGCCGACCTGTTCGCCTCTGCCGACGAGGAATGGATGGACGTGCTGGAACGCGGCGGCCTGCTCGCCGCGCGGACCCGGAGCGCCTTTCTGGGCAATCGACTGGTGGTGATCGCTCCGGCCGGGCAGGGTGGTCATGTGACGACGCGCACGCTCGGCCGGACGCTGTCGGCCGGGCCGCTCGCCATGGCGGACACCGACAGCGTGCCTGCGGGCAAATATGGCAAGGCCGCGCTGGAGCGGCTAGGAGCCTGGTCCATGGTGGCCCCGCATGTCGTCCGTGCCGAGAATGTCCGTGCCGCGCTGGCGCTCGTTGAGCGTGGCGCGGCCCCCTATGGCATCGTCTATGCCACCGATGCCAGGGCGGCACCGCGCGTCCGCGTGGCGGGGATGTTCCCGGCGGCCAGCCATCCGCCCATCACCTATCCGCTCGCACGGCTGAAATCCTCGACCAACCCGGAAGCGGAAGGCTTCCGAAGGTTCCTGCTTTCGGGCGAGGGCAAGGCGATCTTCCGACGCTACGGCTTTTCGACGCGATGACGGCATGATGCTGTCGGCCGAGGAATGGGGGATCGTCCGGCTGTCGCTGCTGGTCGGGGGATCGGCGATGCTGGTCACGGTGCCGGTCGCCTTCGTCATCGCCTGGGCGCTGGCGCGGGGGCGGTTTCCGGGGCGGGTTCTGCTCGACGGGATCGTGCACCTGCCGCTGGTGGTGCCGCCGGTGGTGACGGGCTGGGTGCTGCTGCTCGCCTTCGGCCCCGCCGGGCCGATCGGGTCGCGGCTGGCGGCGTGGTTCGGGGTGAGCGTGCTGTTCCGCTGGACCGGCGCGGCGATCGCGGCGGGGGTGATGGCCCTGCCGCTGGTGGTGCGCGCCATCCGCCTGTCGATCGAGGCGGTCGATCCCCGGCTGGAGCAGGCGGCGCGGACGCTGGGGGCGGGGCGGTGGCGGGTCTTCGCCACCATCACCCTGCCGCTGTGCGCGCCGGGCGTGCTGGCGGGGCTGGTGCTGGGCTTTGCGCGCTCGATCGGCGAGTTCGGCGCCACCATCACCTTCGTCTCCAACGTGCCGGGCGAGACCGCGACGCTGCCGCTCGCCATCTACTCCGCGCTGCAACGCCCCGATGGCGAGGCGATGGTGTGGCGGCTGGCGGGGGTATCGGTCGCGCTGTCGCTGGTCGCGCTGATCGCGTCCGAATGGCTGGCGCGGCGCATGGGCCGGGGGCTGCATGTCCTTTGATATCGACGTCTCGGTCCGGCGCGGGGAGAGCCTCATCGCGGCGCGCTTCGCCACCGGGCCCGGCGCGACCGTGCTGTTCGGGCCATCGGGGGTCGGCAAGACCAGCATCCTGCAGATGGTAGCCGGATTGGTGCGGCCCGAAAGCGGCCATGTCCGCGTCGATGGCGAGACGCTGTTCGACGGCCCGGCGCGGATCGACGTGCCGCCCGAGCGGCGACGGATCGGCTATGTCTTTCAAGAGCCTCGGCTGTTCCCGCATATGCGGGTCGCGGCCAATCTGCGCTACGGCATGCGGCAGGCGGGCGGCGACCGGGACGGGGTCGTCGCGATGCTGGGCATCGGCCATCTGCTCGACCGCTGGCCGCGCACCCTGTCGGGTGGCGAGGCGCGGCGCGTGGCGATCGGGCGCGCGCTGCTCAGCGGACCACGCGTCCTGCTGCTCGACGAGCCGCTCTCCTCGCTCGACCGGGGGCGGCGGGGCGAGATACTGGATGCGTTGGTGGCGGTGCGGGACACGACCGGCATCCCGATCCTGATGGTGACGCACGACCCGGACGAGGCCGAGCGCATCGCCACCGCCATCGTCCGGCTATAGCGTCCACGTCAGAACAGGGTGGTCAGCACCACGCCGCCGACGATCGCGATGCCCGCCAGGATCTGACGCAGTTTCAGCGTCTCCCGGAACAGGCGGTGTCCGGCCATGGCGGCGATCGGCGCTTCGATGATGCCCAGCGCGCGGACGGGGGCCGCCGGGGACAGGGCCAGCGCGACGAACCATCCCGCAGAGGCGCAGGCCCCGCACAGCCCCGCGCCCAGCGAGGGCCGCCAGCGGCGCAGCACCTCCGCCAGCACCGCCGGATCGCGCCACGCCAGATAGAGGCCGAGCGCGACCGTCTGCATCGCCTGCACCACCGCGACACACACCAGTGCGGCGAAGATCGGATGCACCGGGTCGAGCGCCAGCGCAGCATGGCGAAAGGCGTTGAGCGAAAAGCCGAAGAACAGCCCCGAGGCCAGGCCCAGCGCCGCTCCGATCAGCGACCCGCGCCGCTGGTCGGGCGCGGGCCAGGACAAGGCGACCAGCCCGGCGGTCGTGATCGCGACCCCGGCCCAGGCGATGCCGCTGATCCGGTCATGATAGACGACCAGGCCGAGCAGCGCGGCGAGCGGCAAGGAGCTTTGCTGGAGCGCGGTGCCCACCGCGAACCCGGCGCGGTCCATGGCGGCGAGCAGCGCGGCGGTCGCCAGCACCTGCGACGCGGCCCCGACCGTGGCCGACAGCCAGAAGGCGCCGCCCCAATGCAGGTCGACGCCCGGCATCACGCTGTGCGCCACCGCGACGAACAGCAACGAGAAGGGCAGCCCGAACAGGAAACGCACCAGCGTCGCGCCCCAGGGCCCGGAGGAGGACATGACGCCGCGTTGCAGCGCGTTGCGGCCGACCTGGAAGACCGAGGCGGCGATGGTGGCGGGAATCCAGAGCAAGTTGGCCATGAAGTGCTCCTACGCCGTCATGTTGCGACTGCGAAGGGGTTTGTCGGCCCGGCCCGCGCGGAACACAGGCGAGGGCGGTGTCGTTGATAGGCATCATGATGGTTATCGGATGCCTGTCGCTGATCATCCTGCCGCTGCTCGGCTTCGTGATCGGCGCCTATTATGGTGGTGTCGCCATCGGCATCTGGGCGGCGCTGGCGGGCCTCGGCCTGGCGATCCTGGCCTGCGTTATCCCGGTCGTGGCACTGATCAAGGCGCGGCCGTCGCGGTGAGGATCACCTGGCCGGAATGCCAAAAGGGCGGCCCGTTGCCGGACCGCCCCTTCGTGCCGTGGCAAGTCCCCGGATGGCATGGGCCATCCAGGGCAAGTCGCCATTAGCGCTTCGAGAACTGGAAGCTGCGACGCGCCTTGGCGCGGCCATACTTCTTACGCTCGACGGCGCGGCTGTCGCGGGTCAGGAAGCCAGCGGCCTTGACCGGAGCGCGCAGAACCGGCTCGTACTTGGTCAGCGCCTGGCTGATGCCGTGCTTGACCGCACCGGCCTGGCCCGACAGACCGCCGCCCTTGACGGTGCAGACGACGTCATACTGACCTTCGCGCTCGGTGATGCCGAACACCTGGTTGATGACGAGACGCAGCGTCGGACGCGCGAAATAGACTTCCTGGTCACGACCGTTGATCGTGATCTTGCCCGAACCCGGCTTCAGCCAGACGCGAGCGACGGCGTCCTTACGACGGCCGGTCGCATAGGCGCGGCCGAACTTGTCCAGTTCCTGCTGACGCAGCGGGGTGGTGTTGACGCGCTCGACGGGAGCGGCGGGGGCTTCACCGGCGACGGCGGCGGGCTGCGCCGAAGCGGCGGCGGCCTGCTGGTTCAGCGTGGCGCCGAGATCGGCGAGCGACTGGCGGTTGTCGGACATTATGCGCCCACCTTGTTCTTGCGGTTCATGCTCGCGATGTCGAGCACTTCGGGGTTCTGCGCGGCGTGCGGATGCTCGGTGCCGGCGAAGATGCGCAGGTTGCGCATCTGCTGGCGGCCCAGCGGACCACGGGGGATCATGCGCTCGACGGCCTTTTCCAGGACGCGCTCGGGGAAGCGGCCTTCCAGGACCTTGGCGGCGGTGATGCCCTTGATACCACCGGCGTAACCGGTGTGCTTGTAGTACACCTTCTGGCCCAGCTTGTTGCCGGTGAAGCGCACCTTGTCCGCGTTGATGACGATGACATTGTCACCGCAATCGACGTGCGGGGTGAACGACGGCTTGTGCTTGCCGCGCAGGATGTTCGCGATGATGGTGGCGGCGCGGCCGACAACCAGGCCGTCGGCGTCGACGATATGCCACTTCTTCTCCACCTCGTGCGGCTTGGCCGCCTTGGTGGTCTTCATGAGCGCCTTCATGGGCGTGAGACCTTTCGGTTTGAAATGCAACACGCCGCCCTTTGTCTCGGGCGGCGCGGACGAGTGGCCAATGCTGGAGGTGCCCCAAAAAGTCAAGCAAAGCGCGGCTTTGCTGACGGGTATTATGATACCTTGAGGGCTCCGGGGTGGCTGCCCAGCCGGTGCGCGGCGGCGGTCGCGGCGATCAGCAGCAGCGCGGCATTGGCTTGATGCGCCACCGCGATGTCGATCTGGACACCCGACAGCAGCGTGGCGATGCCCAGCCCGATCTGGACGACGACCAGCACGATCACCAGCCAGCCTGCGCGCAGGGCGCCGGCGCGGATCGCGCGCGCCGCCATCAGCACGAGCATCGCCGCCGCCGCAAAGGCGAACCAGCGATGGATGAACTGGACGACGACCGGATTGTCGAAGGCGTTGGCGATGGCGGGCGTCATCATCGGCGTGCCCGCGGGGAACCAGGCATCGCCCATCAGCGGCCAGCTGGAAAAGGCATAGCCCGCATCCAGCCCGGCGGTCAGCGCGCCGAACATCAGCTGCACGAACAGCAGGACGAGCGCGCCCGCACCCAGCGCCGTCAGTCGCGCCGGAGCCGCCAGCCGGTTGCGATGGAGAGCCGCCAGGTCCAGCGCGGTCCAGACGATCCCCGCCAGGATAAAGAATGCGGTCAGCATGTGGACGGTCAACCGGATATGGCTGACATCGGTCCGGTCGACCAGGCCCGACGCGACCATCCACCATCCGACCGCGCCCTGCAGCCCGCCCAGCGCCAGCAGCGCGACCAGGCGCGGCTTGTATCCGGCCGGGATCGCCTTCCTCGCCCAGAACCAGATCAGCGGAAGGGCAAAGGCCATGCCGATCACCCGAGCCAGCACGCGGTGCAGATATTCCCAGAAGAAGATCGCCTTGAACCCGGCCAGCGTCATGTCGCGGTTGAAGGTCCAATATTCGGGGATGCGCTTGTAATTGGCGAACTCCGCCTGCCACTGCGCGTCGGTCAGCGGGGGGACGATGCCGGTGATCGGCTTCCATTCGGTGATCGACAGCCCGCTATTGGTCAGGCGGGTGATGCCGCCCACGATCACCATCGTCACGATCAGCCCCGCCACGGCGAACAGCCAGCGGGCGATGGCGCGGGGGCGGGCGGTGATCATGAAGGCGGGGCTCGGCTGCAACATGATGCCATCATAGGAAGCGGCGGCGGCGGCGGATAGTGGACCGAATGCCCTCTTCGCGAAAGGATGCGCGCACCGGCATGACGGCGGACCTTGCTCCCCGTGTCGCCACCACCTAAATCAACGCCATGGCGCATGCGCATCAACATCAGGAACCCGAAGGCGCCGATCTGGCCGTCGCCGCGAAAGCCACGCTGGAACGCGCGGGCGAACAATGGACGTCGATGCGCGCCAGCGTGTTCGAGGCACTGGCCGGGTTCGAAAAGCCCGCCAGCGCCTATGACATCGCCGATGCCATGTCGAAGGCGCAGGGGCGGCGGGTCGCCGCGAACAGCGTCTATCGCATCCTCGACCTGTTCGTCGGCGCCAATCTCGCCCGCCGGGTGGAAAGCGCCAACGCCTATGTCGCCAATGCGCATCCCGACTGCCTGCACGACTGCATCTTCCTGGTGTGCGACAAATGCGGGCAGACGATGCATATCGACGACGATCACCTGACCGGCGCGGTGCGCGACGCGGCGCGCGGCGCGGGGTTCCGCCCCGAGCGTCCGGTGATCGAGGTGCGCGGCCGCTGCGCGGACTGCGCCAAGGACTGATCCGGCCCGCTGCTCAGCGCAGCATCAGCCAGCCCAGCCCGGTCAGCAGCGCCAGCGCGTAGAGCCCGCCCTGCGTGCGCATCAGATAGGCCGCCCCCAGCACCCCCGCCGCCGCCAGTGCGCAGGTGGTGGCCGGGCGCGTGCCGATCCGCTCCAGGATCAGGACCCCGCCGACCAGATTGGCACCCGCATGGACCGCGATCCACAAATAGGACGGAAGCACGCCGATCGACCCGAGCAGCGGCATCTTGATGGTGGCATAGCCGCGCATCGTCGTAGGAAACAGATCGGCCGCCAGGTGGAATCCGATCCCGAAACCCAGCCCCGCCGCCACCGGCCATGTCCGGGGATCGAGCATCGCGATATAGAGCGGCAGCACACTGTGCACCACCGCGCTGCGATGCTGGAGCCGCAACGGACTGTCGAGATCGGGAAAGGTCGTGCCCGATGCCGTCGCCAGCGCGACCGTCGCGACCATGGTCCAGGGCCCGCCTCCCCCGGCGAACGCCAGAATTACCGCCAGGAGAAGAAACAGGGAGGCTGCCATCCGTGGCGGCTACCCATTTGTACTCCTTTTGTCCAGCGCGTCGAATCGGCCGCGACTCGGCAGATTATAGCCATTTTCCCATGCGGATCAGCGGCACCGTGACCCCCTCGACCGGCGCGGACCGGACGGGCGCGATCACCGCATAGCCGCAGGCGCGGTAGAGCGGTTCGCCGGCCAGCGTCGCCATCATCTCCGCTGAGTGGAAGCCCGCCGCCCGCGCGGCCTCCTCGCACCGCGCCAGGATCGCCCGACCCAGGCCCCGACGAACGAAATCCGGGTCGGTGTACATCGCGCGGATGCGCGCGGGCTGGGTCGTTGGATCGAGCAGCGCGGCGTCGCGCAGGCCCAGGCTGTGGTCGCCGCCATAAAGCGTCGCGCGGCGGCTCCATCCGCCACATCCCGCCAGCCGCCCCTCGCATTCGGCCAGCAGATAGCTGCCGTCGGCGACCAATTGCGTGTCGAGCCCCATGACCGAGCGGCTGGCGCGGATTTCGGCCGGGGAAAGAAATCCGTGCTGAAGCGTTGCGATGGCGCGGTCCATCAGGACCGCAATGGGTTCGAGGTCCTTGGGTTCGGCCCAGCGAAAGGTAAACATGTCCCGTTTCTGGCGCGATGACCGCAGACGTCAATCAAGATCCGGCCGACGGATGCAATCGACACCACCGATTTGCTGCGATAAGCCGGTGTGATGGCAGATATTCCTCAGACCCCGTTGCTTGACACGGTCCACACTCCCGACGATTTGCGTCGACTGGCTCCTGAACAGTTGCGACAACTCGCCGACGAGCTGCGAACCGAGACGATTTCGGCGGTGGGCACGACCGGCGGGCATCTCGGCTCGGGGCTGGGCGTGGTCGAGCTGACGGTCGCGCTCCATTATGTGTTCGACACGCCCGCCGATCGGCTGGTGTGGGACGTCGGGCACCAATGCTATCCGCACAAGATCCTGACCGGGCGGCGCGAGCGTATCCGCACCATCCGCCAGGGCGGTGGCCTGTCGGGTTTCACCAAGCGGACCGAAAGCGAATATGATCCGTTCGGCGCGGCGCACAGCTCGACCTCGATCTCGGCGGCGCTGGGCTTTGCGGTGGCGAACAAGCTGGCGGGAACGCCGGGCAAGGGCATTGCGGTGATCGGCGACGGCGCGATGTCGGCGGGCATGGCCTATGAGGCGATGAACAATGCCGAGCAGGCGGGCAATCGCCTGATCGTCATCCTGAACGACAACGACATGTCGATCGCGCCGCCGGTCGGCGGCCTGTCGGCCTATCTGTCGCGCATGGTGTCGAGCCGCGAGTTCCTGGGCGTGCGCGACGTGCTCAAGAAGCTCGCCAAGCGCTTCCCGCGTCCTATCCAGAAGGCGGCGCGCAAGACCGACGAGTTCGCGCGCGGCATGACCATGGGCGGCACCTTGTTCGAGGAGCTGGGCTTCTACTATGTCGGCCCGATCGACGGTCACAATCTCGACCATCTGATCCCGGTGCTGGAGAATGTCCGCGACGCCGAGGAAGGCCCGATCCTGATCCATGTCGTCACCAAGAAGGGCAAGGGCTATGCCCCGGCCGAGGCGGCGGCGGATAAATATCACGGCGTCCAGAAGTTCGACGTCATCACCGGCGCCCAGGCCAAGGCGCCGCCGGGACCGCCCGCCTATCAGAATGTCTTCGGCGAGGCGCTGGCCCGCGAGGCGGCGACCGATCCGACCATCTGCGCGATCACCGCGGCCATGCCGTCGGGCACCGGGCTGGACAAGTTCGCCGTCACCTATCCCGACCGCTTCTTCGATGTCGGCATCGCCGAACAGCATGCGGTGACCTTCGCGGCGGGACTGGCCGCGCAGGGTATGCGGCCCTTCTGCGCCATCTATTCGACCTTCCTCCAGCGCGCCTATGACCAGGTGGTCCATGACGTCGCGATCCAGAACCTGCCGGTCCGCTTCGCGATCGACCGCGCCGGACTGGTCGGAGCGGACGGGGCGACCCATGCGGGCTCGTTCGACGTCACCTATCTCGCCAGCCTGCCCAACATGGTCGTGATGGCCGCCGCCGACGAGGCGGAGCTGATCCATATGGTGCATACCTGCGTCCATCATGACAGCGGTCCGATCGCGGTCCGCTATCCGCGCGGCAATGGCGTCGGCGTGGCGCTGCCCGCGACGCCTGAACGGCTGGAAATCGGCAAGGGCCGCGTCGTGCGCGAGGGCAAGAAGGTCGCGATCCTGTCGCTTGGCACCCGCCTGGCCGAGGCGCTGCGCGCCGCCGACACGCTGGAGGCCAAGGGGCTGTCGACCTCGGTCGCCGACCTGCGCTTCGCCAAGCCGCTGGACGAGGCGCTGATCCGCCGGATGCTGACCACGCATGAGGTGGCGGTGACGATCGAGGAGAATGCGATCGGCGGCCTGGGCGCGCACGTCCTGACCATGGCATCGGACGAGGGGCTGATCGACGGCGGGCTGAAGCTGCGCACCATGCGCCTGCCCGATATCTTCCAGGATCAGGACAAGCCCGAGGTGCAATATGCGCAGGCCGGGCTCGACGCCGATGCGATCGTCGAGACAGTGCTGAAGGCGCTGCGCCACAACAGCACCCATGTCACCGAAGGCGCGCGGGCGTGATCCGGGGATGGACCGCCGTCATCGTCTTCACGACGCTGGCGGTGGTCATGATGGTGGGCGTGAATGTCCGCATGTGGCGGCGGATGAAAGCCGCCACCGCGGCGGCGAAGGCGGATGCCGAGCGGGAAGGCGAAGGCGATACGGTTGATCGGGGCGAACCTGCTTCAGCCTGACCCGGACCTCCGTTCGGTTCGATCCAAGTCGCAGGCCGAGGACATTCCCTGGTTTAGCCGTTCCCCGGCGAAGGCCGGGGCCCAGTTTCCATGGCACCGCGATGGCGCGGGTAATTGGCGTGGGAGGCTATGCGACCGATTGGCTTTGCCTCCCACTCACTGTCTCTATTTCCTCTCAGCTTCATCGAAACTGGGCCCCGGCCTTCGCCGGGGTACGCCGAGTGGTGAGGGATTCCCTTGGCCTTCGACTTCGCTCAGGCTGAACGGGGAGGGGGAGTAACTGAACGGGGCGGGGGAGCGGGTGGCCACAATCCCTTCAGCCCGTTCACGCTGAGCGCAGTCGAAGCGCACGCCCCGGCACCCGCCGCGAACCCGCCGTCAGGACCGCCCCAGATAATGCGCCTGCGCCGCGTCGGTCGCATTCACCGCCAGCACCGCCCGCGCCTCAGAAGGGGGTAACGGGCCCGAAGGCGTCGGCCGGTCCATGCCGCTCGCCGCGATCACCCGGCCGAGCAGCTCCTGCCCTTCCTGCCACCAACCCAGGCCGCTGGCGGCATTGATATGTCCCTGATGCCCGGCATCGACGAAGTGGCTGCCCCAGTCGACCGCCAAGCTGTGCGCCCGCTCGATCGAGATCCAGGGATCGTCCTGGCTGGCGACCAGGATCGAAGGGAAGGGAAGCGGGGTGCGTGGGCTGGGTGCGAAGCCCTTCAGGCTGTCGGGCGCGTCCGGCCGATCGACATCGGCTGGCGCCACCAGCAGCGCGCCGGCGACCGGCCAGCCATAGGGTTGCGGCGACAATTCCGCCCACCACGCCACCGCCAGACAGCCCAGCGAATGCGCCGCCAGGATCACCGGCGCCTGCGCCTGCCTGATCGCCTCGTCCAGCCGCGTCACCCAGGCGTTGCGGTGCGGGGTCGACCACATGCCCAGCTCGACCCGGATCGTGTCGGGCCGCGCCTCTTCCCACAAACTCTGCCAGTGCGATCGGCCCGACCCACCCAGGCCGGGGACGGTGAGGACGGTCGGCTTGCGCGCCTCATAGGATGCGAACGAACCCATATGGCATCTCCTTGGCTCAGGGCCGGGCTGCCGGTGGAGCGATGGGCATCGATCCTACGACTCCCGATCCTTGGCATCAACATATTCCTATCAATCTAATAGGCAATAGGCTTTCCGTCGGACGGATCGCGGCTTGCGACGGACGGAGGCGCGGGATAGGGGCGCTTATGGCCAAGCAGCGTGTCGACCAGATGCTCGTGGATCGCGGACTCGTGGAATCGCGTTCGCGCGCCCAGGCGATGATCATGGCCGGGCTGGTCTTTTCGGGCGAAACGAAGATCGCCAAGCCGGGCCAGCAACTGCCCGAGGATGCCGCGCTCGACGTGCGTGGCCGCGATCACCCCTGGGTCTCGCGCGGCGGCATCAAGCTGGCGCATGGCCTCGACCATTTCGGCTGGGACGTGGGCGGCGTGGTGGCGATCGACGTCGGCTCCTCGACCGGCGGCTTTACCGACGTCCTGCTGCAAAAGGGCGCGGCAAAGGTCTATGCGGTGGACAGCGGCACCAACCAGCTTGCCTGGTCGCTGCGCCAGGACCCGCGCGTCGTCGTCCATGAACAGACCAGCGCGCGCATCCTGACCGAAGCGCAAATCCCCGAGCCGGTCGACATGGTCGTGTGCGACGCCAGCTTCATCGGTCTGGCCAAGGTGCTGGAGCGCCCACTGAGCTTTGCCGGGCCCGAGGCGCGGCTGCTCGCGCTGATCAAGCCGCAGTTCGAGGCGGGGCGCGACGAGGTCGGCAAGGGCGGGGTGGTCCGCGATCCCGCGGTGCACCAGCGGGTGTGCGAGGCGGTCGTCGCCTGGCTGACCGGTATCGGCTGGCACGTCGTCGGCGTGACGCCCAGTCCGATCACCGGGCCGGAGGGGAATATCGAGTTTCTGGTCGCCGCATCCCGAAATTGAACGGTGCTGTCACGCATTCGCGGCAGCTTTTCGTTTACTGTTGTGTGGCACTGCGGCAGACCGACCGCCATCATGGGAAGAGAGGCACGCTTGGGCACGATCGCATCAAAGGAACAGTTGCGGATGTCGTTCCTGCGCTGGGCCATCGTGATCGTTCCGCTGATCCTGCTGCTGGGCTTCGCCTCGGGCCGCGCGGTCCCCTCGGGCAGCGAGAATGTCTGGTATCAGGCGCTGACCAAGCCCGAACTCAATCCGCCCGGCTGGGTCTTTCCGGTCGTCTGGACGACGCTCTACATCATGATCGGGCTGGCGCTGGCGATGATCGTCCATGCGCGCGGCGCGCGGGGGCGGGGCGTGGCGATCGGCCTGTTCGTCGTCCAGTTCGCACTGAACCTCGCCTGGACGCCGTTGTTCTTCGGCGCGCATCTGGTCGATATCGCATTGTTCGTGATCGTCGCGATCCTGGCCGTCTCGATCGCCACCACCTTCGCCTTTGCCCGTATCCGGCGCGGCGCAGCGTGGCTGATGCTGCCCTATTTGATATGGCTTTCGTTCGCGGGCGTGCTCAACTGGCGGATCGGTCAGCTCAATCCGAATGCGGAAAGCCTTGTGCCGCGCGCCCAGACGTCCCAAATGCTGTGAAACGATTTTTGGGAATTTGATCATGCAGGCCGACAACAAGCTGTTCGACGATTTCGCCAAGGTGATGAACGGCCTGGCCGGCACCGTGGCGGGCATGGGGCGTGAGGCGGAAGCCAGCGCCCGTTCGCGCGCGCGCGAATGGATCGGCGGGCTCGACTTCGTCAGCCGCGAGGAGTTCGAGGTCGCCAAGGCGATGGCCGTCGCCGCGCGGGACGAGGCCGATGCGCTGAAGGCGCGGCTCGACGCGCTGGAAGCCCGGCTGGCGAGCGCGCCCGTGACCGGGGCGGAATCCTGATCCCGACGGATAACATCGGTTCGCTGCCTGTCCCCAGCGGGCGGGCAGCTATCCACAGTTTTCGTGGGGTCTCTGCTTGCGGCGGGGCCGGACAGGGTGCACCCTGTCACGGTCTGGTTTTGTTCGCAGGAAGCCACGATGCTTGAATCGCACGATCACGAAACCGAGGAATCGGCGCCCATCGACATGCTGGAGGCGTATTTCGCCGCGCATGGGTGGGAGCATGAGCGCCATGAAGAAGAGATCGTCGCGACGGTCAAGGGCAGCTGGGCCAGCTATGAGCTGCGCGCGCTGTGGCGCGATGACGACAGCGTGCTGCAATTCCTGGCTTTTCCCGACATCAAGGTGACCGAGGATCGCCGCTCCAGCATCTATGAGGCGCTGGCGCTGGTCAACGAACAGCTGTGGATCGGCCATTTCGAGCTTTGGTCGAACAGCGGCATCCTGCTCTACCGCCATGCGGCGATGGTCGATGGCGGGGACGAGGGCACTATCTCGCTGTCCGCCACCGAATTGCTGGTCGAATCGGCCATCGAGGAATGCGAGCGTTTCTATCCCGTGTTCCAGTTCGTCCTCTGGGGCGGCAAGACCCCGCGCGAGGCCCTGGCCGCCGCGCTGATCGAGACGCAGGGCGAAGCCTGAGGAGCTGGGACGTGAGCGGTTTTCCCGACGGGCCGATCTGGCTGATCGGTTGCGGCAACATGGCGGGCGCGATGCTTCGCCGCTGGCTCTCCGAGGGGCTGGATCCCGCCCAGGTCACGGTGATTACCCGAAGCGGAACGCGCGCGCCCGATGGCGTCCGCTCGCTGACCGCGCTACCGACCGACGAGCGACCGGCGACCCTGATGCTGGGGTTCAAGCCGCAGCAGCTTGACGATATCGCGCCGACCCTGGCGCATCTGCGCCCCCGGCTGCTCCTCTCGATCCTGGCCGGGGTCGAGGAACGGGCGCTGGCGGAGCGCATCCCGGCGGACGCGGTCGTCCGGATGATGCCCAATCTGCCGGTCGCGATCGGGCAGGGGGTCACGGCGCTCTTCACCCGCTCGAACGATCCGGCCGTCCGCGCGGCGGCCGAGGCGCTCGCCCGACCGCTAGGCCTGGCGCCATGGATCGAGGATGAGGGGCAGTTCGACGCGGTCACCGCGCTGGCCGGATGTGGCCCGGCCTTCGTGTTCCGCTTCATCGATTCCATCGCGCAGGCGGGCGTGGCGCTCGGGCTCAATCCCGATCTCGCCCGGCAGCTGGCGCTGGCGACGGTCGACGGGGCAGGGGCCATGGCGATCGGTGCCGATGCGTCACCCGCCATCCTTGCCGATCGGGTCGCCAGTCCCGGCGGCTCGACCCGCGAGGGGCTCAATGTGCTGGATGCCGGGAATGCGCTCCAGCGGCTAATGGCCGACACGCTCGCGGCGTCGGAACGGCGCAATCGGGAAATGGCGGCGGCGGCGCGGCGCTGATCTGGGGTTCTCGCGAAGGCGCGAAGCCTCGCTCGCAACACCTTCGCGCCATCGCGTCTTCGCGCGAACCGAAATCAACCGTCGTTGGAACGCAGTTCCTCGATCCGGGCGCGCTCATTCTCGGGGATGAACCCCTCCAGCACCGTCCAGAACCCGGTCACCGCCTGCTGCCCCGCACGGGCATAGGCCTTGGCCAGCTTCTCGCGCAACGCGTCGAACAGCTCGGCCTCCATGGCCGCACCGGCCGGGGTCAGCCGTAGCAGCCTTTGCCGCCGGTCGCGGTCCCCCGGCCGCGTCTCCACCAGGTCGCGGCTCGCCAGCTCGTTGAGCACGCGCCCCAGCGATTGCTTGGTGATGGCCAGGAGCGACAACAGCTCGCTGACCGTCATGTCGGGCCGCCGCGCCATGAAATAGAGCGCGCGGTGATGCGCGCGCCCCAGCCCTTGCGCAGCCAGGCCACGATCGATGGATCGCACGAGGTGGCTATTGCCGAAATACAGCAATTCCATACCCCTGCGGAGTTCGGGTTCACGAAGAAACTGTGCCGATGCGGACTGGTTCGAGGCAGCCATGTTGACCCGTCTACTCACAGCGCCTAGGCCACGGCAACCCAAAACAGAGAGTTGATCATGGAAGCGCATCAATCCCTTACGTTTCGGTTCGATCCTAGCCAGACCCCGGTCGAGGCGAGCGAGCGGACGGCGCGTTTGGTCGATCCCGGCTTCGGGCGCGTTTTCACCGATCACATGGCCCTGATCCGCTATAGCGACGACAAGGGCTGGCACGACGCGCAGATCACCGCGCGCGTGCCGCTTCAGGTCGATCCGGCCGCCTCGGTCCTGCATTATGCGCAGGAGATCTTCGAGGGGATGAAGGCCTATCGCCTGGCCGATGGCGGCACCGCGCTGTTCCGGCCCGAGGCCAATGCCCGCCGTTTCCAGGATTCGGCGCGGCGCATGGCGATGCCCGAGCTGCCCGAGGACCTGTTCCTGGAATCGGTCGAGCGATTGGTCGAGGTGGAGCGCAACTGGATTCCCGAGCAGGACGGCGGTGCGCTCTATCTGCGCCCCTTCATGTTCGCCAGCGAGGTCTTCCTGGGCGTGAAGCCCTCGTCCGAATATCTCTACATGGTCATCGCTTCGTCGGTGGGCGCCTATTTCAAGGGCGGCGCGCCCGCCGTGTCGATCTGGGTCAGCCAGGGCTATACCCGCGCGGCTCCCGGCGGCACGGGCGCGGCCAAGTGCGGCGGCAACTATGCCGCCAGCCTGCTCGCGCAGAAGGAAGCGATCGCCAACGGGTGTGATCAGGTCGTTTTCCTCGACGCGGTCGAGCGCCGCTGGGTCGAGGAACTGGGCGGCATGAACGTCTTCTTCGTGTTCGACGACGGCTCGCTGGTCACGCCGCCGCTGACCGGCACGATCCTGCCCGGCATCACCCGCGATTCGATCCTGACCATCGCACGCGCGCAGGGCCTGACCGTGCGCGAGGAGCCCTATGCGATCGACCAGTGGCGTGCCGACGCCGCCAGCGGCCGCCTGGTCGAGGCGTTCGCCTGCGGCACGGCGGCCGTCGTCACCCCGATCGGCAGCGTCGCCGAGCCCGCGGGCCGCTTCACCATCGGCAGTGGCGGTCCCGGCCAGCTGACCACCCGTCTGCGCGACCAGCTGGTATCGATCCAGCGCGGCCAGGCCCCCGATCCGCACGGCTGGATGCGCCGCCTGGGCTGACGATTTTCCCCGCATTAGGGGCTTTTCAAGAGCGGCGCGCCCGGTATAAGGCGCGCCTCTCCACTGGGGCGTCGCCAAGCGGTAAGGCAACGGTTTTTGGTACCGTCATACGCAGGTTCGAATCCTGCCGCCCCAGCCAAGCACTGATTGCCCCAGCTAAGGGGACGGAAAACTGCGGTTTTCGGTAACTTGGCAGGGATTCAACCATCGCAGTGGCGTCAACTGACGCCAGTCGATGGAGCCAGTCCCTGATGCCAGCGATCGAGAACGTCACCCGCCGCAGTGCGGTCTATTGGTGGCGGCGAAGACTGCGTTTGGCGCCCGCGAGCGCAAAACCTATAACCGTAGTGATGATGGTCAGCCTTCTGACGAAGGACCAGCCGGTCGCGCGTCGACGCGCGGTCGCGATGACCGGGCAGAGCGAGACGGTGCGGATGAGCCTGTACGAGAAGATTGAGCGAGACGGCCTTACCGCCGACCAAGCCAGTGCCATATTTCAGGAGGAGATGATCCGCTACCGGAATATGCTGGCCTATCAGCACCAGTCGATCCAGCAGGACGGCGAAGGCCATGTCGCGGAACGCTTCGCGCAGATGCGGGCCATCTATGGCGCGGTGAACCGCGATTTTGCCGACAATGGCTTCACTGATTTTCTGGGAATCGATTATGTTGGCGGCTTCGACAGCCGCTTTGCCGACTTGGACGACGACGCACGCGGGCATCTCTATGCGATGCTCGGCCGAACCCCCGAATTGCCCGAGCATCTGCTGAAGGAAGCGCGAGACTTATTGCGCCGCGTGGGTATCGACGAATCCGGCGACCGGAGTGAGGCCGCCCGTCAGATCATGTGTCAGGCGCGAGCGGCGGCCGCGGCGTCGTACGCCGATCCGGCGTTGCAGGACATGGCCAATCGAATGGCCGTCGCGGCGACCATTATGCGACCCCTCGGCGCGGCGGCTCCTTCGCCTGCACAAAGCGTAGCCCCGACGCCAGCCCCCATGTCCGCGCAGACGGCGGCGAATGTCTCGGCCAATCCCGAGCAATGGGATGAGGAGGATGGGGAGGACGAGAAAGCGGAAAGGCAGCGCTACGCGCGCATGACCCCGTTGGAGGTAGTTGAGGCGTATATGAGCCTCAAGCCAAAGGCCCGAGGGCGCGCCACCGTGACCAAAGCGGCCGCTAACAAGCCTAAGTCACAGGCGAAGACTTGGGCCGACAGTCAGCGGCGTCAGTTTAAGGCGGCGGCCTTCTTGTTCGGCAAGTCGAATGGCGGCAAGCCCTTGGCGCAAACAAGGCAGGAGGATCTCAACCGGTTCTACGACCAGCTCAACCGCATGCCTTCCACGCATCACAAGTCGGTGCGGCACGAGCCGATGAAGATCGAAGACATCTGCCTCGAGGCTGCCGACCGGGTGGAGGAGGCGGAGAAGCACGCAGAAGCCATTAATTTCACGATCGGATTGGATGTCGGTACGATCAACAGGCACTTCGCCAACCTGAAAAAGCTGTCCACATGGCTTGCCAGCAAGACAAAAATGCGGGTGCTTGATTTCTCCGACTACATTCTCGTGGAAGAGGAGCGCGACGAACGGACGGAGCGTGATCCCTACACCATCCAGCAGGGGCAAGAGCTGTTCGCACTCGGAATCTGGACCGGCAGCCCAACGCTGGACGGCCGGTTCACGAAGGGAAGTGACGGCCGGATTTGGCATGATGCGGCTTATTGGATCATGCCGATTGTCTGGTACTCGGGTATGCGGCGTGAGGAAGCATGCAAGCTGCTCGTCGAGGACATCGGCGAGGAAGATGGCGTCCCGTATTTCGATATCCGCAACACCCGCGCCGGACGGGTCAAAACGGCCAAGAGCACTCGAAAGGTTCCCATCTGCGCGGAACTTCGCCGGCTCGGCCTGCTGGACTACGTTGCCGCGATGCGGGCGGCGGGCGAAGAATATCTCTTTCCGGAAATCGTGCCCGGCAAGGGCGGCCGACCGTTGGGCGATGTGTTCTTCAACACCATCTGGCTGAAGATCAAGCCGTTGCTGTCGCTCATCAAGCCGGGCCAGGCGGTGCATAGCGGCCGACACATGGTCAGCACCGAGCTGAAGGCGTTGCAGACCTTCGAAGAGACGCGGGCCGACCTCCTCGGGCAGCAGATTGGTGGCGAAAATGCCGTTCGCTATGCGGGAGCGACGCGGCTGGAGATCTTGGCGGATGTCGTGGACCGCCTGCCCATCGTCACCGGCCATCTGCCGTCGCCTGAAACCATTAATCTTCTTCCTAAGCATCTGCGCTGTGCGCGCCCGACGCGTCAGTCGGCGGGCCGGAGGACGCGAGGCTGACCAGCGCGGTTACAGCACGGAGATCAGCGCAGCCCCATCCGGTCCATCTTCTTGAGCAGGCCGACGCGCGACAGACCCAGTTCGCGCGTCGTATGGGTGTGGTTGTGCCCGGTCCGCTGAAGCGCCTCGACGATGCGGCGGCGTTCCAGAGCGGCGATTTCCTCTTCAAGACTTTGGGGGGCGATGGTGGCGACGCTCCCTACCGGTAACGGAGCGTCGCCGACCGCGAAGGCGAGGTCGGCGGCCGTGACGATGGTGCCCGCCGCGCCCAGGATCGCCAGCGCTGGGGCGCATTCGACGGCGGCGCGCAATTTGCGGACGTTGCCGGGCCTTCCCCGGCCCGCCAACCAATTCAGCGCGTCCGGCAAGAAGTTGGCCCAACCTTCGGCCGCCCGCCGCAGGAACAATCTGGCGAGCAGCGGTACATCGGTCGCCCGTTCGGCCAGCGACGGCGTGCGTAACACGACGCCCTTCTGCCGATAGAACAGGTCGGTTACGACGCGCTGGGTACCGTGCGGCTGAACGAAGGACTGCATTTGGGATCGCCCCGGGCGGGCCTGAACGACGGCTGTTAGGGCGCAGAGCTGACCGGCTGGTTTGCGAGACATGGATGGCGAGTTTCGGCAAGAGCCGCCGCTCGCAACAACGTCGCCGAATTTTGCAGTCTGGTCGGTCGCCGACAACTCAGAATTCGACAGCCCTTGGGACAAATCTGCTATTCGCAGTAGCCTCGCCGTACGGCGGGTTCGACGGAGTCCGGCCATTCGCGAGTGTCCCGAAAAGGACGATGTTTTGAGAAACCAGCCGCTCTCTGAAAGTCGAAAAATGGGGAAGCGGGGAATGTATTTGCCAGTGCGGTTCCGGCTGAGCGCGGACTATTCCGTTTCGCGTGACCCAATATCGACGCGGTACATAAAAGGGGCATAAATTTCCGCCAGGATAGCGGATGGGCGCTCTTTGGCCCGGGGCTTCGGGTGGATCGCGTGCGGGATCGGTCAGTCTCAAGGGGGGTGCTCAGCCGACGCGCGACGGTGCGCTATTTGCTGGCGCACTTCGCCAAGAGCCACCTCTGGCATGCCAGCACACTGCTCTTCGGCTTTTTCCTGACCGAGATCTGCGCATTGGATACGCGGGCGATGGGCGCGATCATGGCGGGGTCGCTGATGCTCAACGGTCTGATCGACGCCGCGCTCGGGGCCTGTTGGAGCCGGACGGTGACGACGGTGGGCGCCGCGACCCGTCGGCAGGCGCTGGCCGCGCCGGTTGCTTGTTTGTTCTTCCTGGCATTCTGCGCCACCCCGCTGCTGGCGCCCGGACACAGGCTGGGTTGGGCGATGGTGATGCTGCTGCCGTTTCGGGCCTGCTATCCCTTTGTCGACGTCCCGCAGAACGCGATGGTTGCCCTGCTCGTACCGGGAACGGACGCACGCTGCGAATTGCTGGCGCGGCGTAATGTCGCATCTGGGCTGGCCGGTCTGAGCGTCGCGACGATCGCGGCGCCGCTGATGATCCATGGGCAGACCCTGGCCGCGTGGCTGTCATGGGCCGGGTGCCTGGCACTTTTCGTGTGCGGCACGGCCTGGTCGCTGTGCGGCGGGCCGGAGGACGATCATCGCGCGCCTGCCGACCCCGTGCTCGAACGCGATACGCGCATCGCCATACCCATCCTTCTGGCGATATTGGTGTTGATGATGATCCTGGGCACTAGCTTTCGCGCCCTTGAACCCTATTATGCCGCCTATGCCGGGGCCGGCGGCGGTCTGCTGATCGGGGGCGCGATCGGGGGCATCGTCAGTCCGCCGATCTGGGCCCTGTGTCACCGGCGTCTCGGGCCAGCGAGCGTCCTGTCGGGCGCCGCCGCGCTGCTCCTGCTTGCCGCCGCCGCGTTGCTGGTCGCGCCACCCGCCATGGCCGGGGCGATGGCGGGGCTCGGCTTCGGCGCGGGGATGAGCGGCCTGTGGCTGATCCTCTGGTCGGCGATGATGGCCCATGCCGCCACGGCAAAGGCGACGGGTCATGCTGGTCTGTTCACCTGCGTCTCGAAACTGGGGCAGGCGGGGGCCATGTTGCTGCTCGGCGAGATACTCTCGGCATCGCCCTACCGCGTGACGATGGCCGATCCCCGGTCTGCGCCCCTGATGCTGATGGCGGCGGCGGCGGGTATCGTCGCGCTGCTGTGCGTGGCGGCCATCCCCGTCTTTCGCGTCAGTCGAACAGCGTGCGGTGAAAGACCAGGGCCGCGGCGCCCAGCGGGCCGGACAGTTCCGGCTCCAGATGCGCCACCATCGTCGCGGTGGCCGGTGCCCGTCGCCCGCGCCGGATCGGCCAGTGGTTTTCGGGCCAGTCGATCGCATCGACGATCCGCCGGGCGAGCGCACGCGGCAGGCGGCCGCCCAGGATCAGCGCTTCGCAATCCAGCGTGAAGCGCAGCGCGCCGAACAGATAGGAAAAAGACGGCTGATGCGTCGCCAGCCATGCCTCGACGCCAGGCCATTCTGGATCGAAGCGGGCGATCATGTCGGAGATGCCGTCACAATGAACGCCATGTTCGGCCAGGCAATCGCGCAGCGTCGCGAGATTGGGGGTGACGCGTCCGCTGGACAGGAACAGGCCGCCGATCTCGCCCGCATTGCCGTGGCGTCCGCGCATCAACGCGCCGTCGACCACGATGCCCGCGCCGAACCCGGCCGCGACGTTGATGTAGCAAAAGCTCTCGAACCGCGCGCCCGTCCCCAACAGGCGTTCGCCAAGTGCCGCGGCATTGGCGATATTCTCGACCACGACCGGCATCGCCAGGTCGCGCGCGATCGCATCGCCCAGATCGACAAGCGCCCAATCCTCCAGTTCGAAGCCGGGATTGACCGTGCCCGGATCGACGAAATAGCCCGCCACCGCGACCCCCAGCCCCTGCAGGCGCCGCCGGTCCAGGCCTGACGCCGCGAAGACATCGTCGCTGAAGCGCAGGACCTCCGCGATGATGGCGGACCGCGACATGTCGGGGCATGTCACCTCGCGCCGGGCGCGCACCGTTCCCGCCATGTCGATCAGGACGACGTCCGCCCGGTCGGTCATCACCGACAGGCCCAGGCTGAACGCCGCATCGGGTTCGATATGGATCGTGGTGCTCGGCTGGCCGCGCCCCGCAATGACCGACTCGCCCGAGCGGACCAGACCGGAGGCCTCCAGTTCCTCCGTCGCACGAAAGATCGCGGTGCCCGACAGGCCGCTCTCGCGGATCAGCACCGCCCGCGACACCTGGCCATGGCGGCGGATCATGCTCAGCACGCTGCGCGCACGCGCGGATAATCGACGGTTCGTCATCACCTTCCCCACGCCACCGGCGTCTACCCGGCTCGATCGGCGCTGCATAGCGCACGACTGTCAAAATAATATCATACATCATGATATATAAAGAGACCAAAGGGGAAGACGATCATGCGAATCACGAAGCGATGGGCCGATCTGTGGCTGGCGGGAACGATGCTGGCGGGGGTGTCGCCCGCGCTGGCGCAAGCGACGGATCCTTCGACCGGGTCGTCGACCGCCAAGGCGTCCGGCGAAGCGGGCGGCGAGATCGTCGTGACGGGCTTCCGCGCGTCGCAACGATCCGCCACGAAGGCCAAGAAGAACGCCGCCGTCATCCTCGACGCCGTGTCGCAGGACGATGTCGGCCGGCTGCCCGACCTCAATATCGTCGAGGCGAGCCGCCGCATCACCGGCGTCTCGGTGGTCGGCGGCGCGGACCCGACCAAGAACCGCGACATCTATCAGCGTGCGACGATCCGCGGGCTCGACCCGCGCTACAATCTGGTGACGATCGACGGCATTCCGCTCGCTTCACCCGACTGGGTCTATCGTGGCGCACGCCTAGACATGCTGCCCGCCTCGCTCGTGTCGCGGATCGAGGCGATCAAGAGTGTGTCGGCGCAATATGACCCCCATGCGCTGGGTGGGCAGATCAACATCGTGTCGAAAAGCGCCTTCGACCAGCAGGGGCACAGCTTCTTCGTGGTCAACGCCAATGGCGGCTACAACGACACCACGGGCAAGCTGGTGCGCGGCGGGGGCGCCTCGATCCGAACCGATGCCACGGCGTCGCGCGTGTTCGGATCGGGCGACCAGTTCGGTGTGGTCGCGTCGGTCGAATATCAGCGGCTGCCGTCGACGGCGCGCGCCGAACTGCCGGGCGACAGCAACGGTGCGGGGTGGAGCTATTTCACGGCGGCGGGCGCGCGGACAGCCTTTCCCGGCCTGTCGAACGGCAATCTCGTGCCCGTGCGCAACCAGGATTATTTCTTCGAGAATATGCGCACCCGCCTGTCGGGCAATCTGAAGCTCGAATGGCGACCCGACGATGCGACAGCCGTGTCGCTGTTCGGTGGCTATTATCACGATACCGACACCGAGACGCGCTACGAGGCGCTGACCCAGCCGACCGGCGCGCCGATCGGGACGACCCTGACCAGCGGCCGCTTCGCCCAGGGCGATACGCAGCAGGGGCTGACCTTCCAGCCGGTCAACCGCGACACCTGGCTCGTCGACATGAAGGGGCGGCATGATTTCGGCAGCGGCTGGGTGCTCGACGCGACGATCGCCCGGTCCAAGGCGCTGTACCGGGAACATCGCGAGATGATCAAATATGATGTCGCCCCGCGTGCCGGCGCGGCATCGAACGGGTTCGCGAACGCTTTCGGGTACAGCTACACGTTGGTCGACGGGCGTCCGCGCCTGACCTTCAACGACCCCGTCGCGGCGGCCGACCCGAATTCGTACAAGAACCTCTATTATCGCGACATCCACCGCGATCTGGATTCGACGGTCCAATATGCAACCGCCAATCTCGGCTATAACAGTGGCGCGGACGATCGTGGTGCGGGCCTGAACGTCGGTGTCGCCACGACGCGCACCGATGTCGGCTATGACCAGACCTATCTGGAATATGTCCCCGGCACCGTGGCTGGGCAGGCGGCGGTCGGCACGCTGGCGGGCCTCCTCTATCCGGAGCGTCCGGCGACCTATGAGACGCCGGGCGTCCCCTATCTGCTGCTCAACCGCGCTGCCGCCTGGGCGCGCTTCGCCGCGAACCGCAGCGCCTTCATCGCGACCAACCAGGTTGCGAACAATGTCGCCGACGACTTCAACGATATCGAACGGGTCAAGGCGGCCTATCTTCAGGGCCTTTACCGCACCGAGCGGTTCGACCTGCGCGCGGGCGTCCGCTACGACCGCACCGACCTGGTCATCGACACCAACCAGCTGGTCAACGCCACGACCTATACGCCGCAGCGGCGGACGACCGGCTATGGCTTCTGGTTGCCCTCGGCGCTCGCCACCTATGATCTGGGCGACGGAATGCGGCTGCGCGCGGGCGTGTCGAAGACGATCGGCCGCCCCGACTATAGCCAATATGCGGCGCGCACGACCTTCGGCGTCGGGACAGACGGCACGCTGACCATCAACACCGGCAATCCGGCGCTGAAGCCGCGCGAGGCGTGGAATTACGACCTGTCCTACGAATGGTATCTGGGGGGCGCGGGCATGGTGTCGCTCGCCGGGTTCGCCAAGGACATCCGCAACGAGATCTTCACCTCGTCCCAGGCGGGCAGCCCGACGAGCTTCGCCGGCGTCACCTACCAGACCGTGTTCATCAGCACGCCGCGCAATGCGGCGTGCGCACGGGTCAAGGGGATCGAGGCGAGCTATACGCTCGACCGGATCGCGGCGATCCCGGGTCTGGGCGTCAATGCTAACATCACCTTGCTCGACGGATCGTTCGACCAGCCGGTCAGCGCGGCGGGCATCGCGACCGGCCTACCCCGGACGCGGCGCACGACCGGCCTGATCCAGCAACCCGCCTATATCGCCAACATGACGGTCTTCTACGTCGCCGGGCCGGTCGAGCTTCGCGCATCCTATAATCGCATCGGCCGTGCGCTGCAGTCCGCCGATGGCGATACGCCGACCCGCGACCTGTATCAGGAACCGCGTCAGCAGCTGGACATGCAGGCGCGCGTGACGCTGCGCGAGGGCGTCGAGCTGGTCGGGCAGGTGCAGAACCTGACCAAGGAGCCGTTTATCGTCCGCCAGGGCGTGCGGCGCGATTATGTGAACTATTATTTCCCGGTCGGGCGCACCTTCTGGCTGGGCCTGTCGTGGAAGCCGAAATGGTAAGCCGGGCAGCCCAGGCCCTGCTCTGCGCCGCCTTTCTGTCTGCCGTCCCGGCTTGGGCTGCGCCCCCGCAGGAGGGGGGCGATGCGGTGCAGATCGTGCTCAAGTTCGTGAAGCACGGTTCGCCGGACCGTCCGGTCGCACGGTTCCAGCCGGAATCCTGTCCGGCCTGCGCGCCCGTGACCACGCCGCTGTTCAATGCGGACAATCCGCGCGAGACCGTGGTCGCCCTGCACGTGCCGAGGCGGCGATCGCTGGAACTGGCGTTCGACGGGCCGCGCCTGGCGGTGCGGCGCGTGCTCCTGTCGGGCGGGGACGTGCCGTTCCGGTCGGGGCCGCACGGCGTGGTGGTGCAGTTGCCGCCGGTCGCGACCGATGCGATCACCGCCGCCGAGGTCGCGACGCATATCGTCGAGCCGGGAATGGTGCTGCGCTTCGAACATGCCGACCCGGCGCGCCGCGCCGGTGCCTATGCGACCGGCCCATTTCCCGATCGGCAACGCCGCACGGCGAACGTGCTCGAATTTGCCCAGCGCGAAGTCGTGCGCCGCCTGGGCCTGGGCGAGGAGGCCGAGCGGGAGGGGCTGGGCCGCATCCAGATCATGGGTTTCGACACCAATGCCCCGCATGGTCATGTCGATGCGCCGCCGCATGTCCATATGCATCTGCGCTGGCCCGATGATACGGGCACGCAGATCGGCCATTACTATATCGGCCCGGATGGACTGCTGACCGAGAATATCGTCGGCGTGAAGGGCTTGGGTACGCCCGAGCGTCGCTTTGGCCGCGGCGATACCTTCACCTCGATCGCGCCCGACGGACGTGGCCTCTACAGCCACCGGATCACCGCGCGAGGGTGGCTGGAGATTGCCCGGCCCGGCGGTCGGTCCTGTCTCATAAAGCCCGATGGCGGCGCCGGTTTCGACGCCGGGGCGCAGGTCGTCTGCGGCGATGAACCGGCGACCCGGATCGCGGTGACGGACGACCTGCGCGGAGTCCTGACCGTCGTCACCGGGCCCGTGACAGAGGTGTTCCGCTACGATCCCGATACGGGCGCCCTGCTGTCCCCCGCCATCGCGCCCGCGCCGCCGCCTTCGGTCTTCGTCGCCGATACGGACCCCGACATTCGATTAGTACCGCGTACCGATCCACGAACCCTTCACTGAGGAACGATCCATGGGATTTCGCCTGTCCAGCATCATCGGCCTGGCATTGGCCTGCCTGGCGGTTTCGACCGCACATGCCGCGAATTACAACACGGACAAGATCGGCAATCTGATGAAGACCGCGCGCACCGACATGACGATGGTGTGCGCCCATCGGGGCCTGCACGGCACGGCGGTCGGCACCAACTCGCATCAGGACTGGCTGCGCGACGTGCCCGAGAATTCGGTCGCGGCGATCCAGGCCGCCGCGACGCAGGGCATCGAATGTTCCGAGATCGACCTGCGTTTCGACCGTCACGGCAATGTGGCGGTCATGCATGACAGCAATCTCGGCCGCACGACCAACGCCTATAGCGCGGTCAGCGGCGCCACCGAATATGATCCATATACGGGGCGCGGCTATAACCCCAATGTCGATCAGTTTCCGGGCGAAACCTATAAGCTCGCCCTGCGCAAGCCCAGCCTGTCGGGCTATACCGACAGCCGCTTCACGCGCCTGCACGATATCCTCAGCGCCGTCCGCGACCAGAAGATCTCGATGATCCTGTTGTTCGACGTGAAGGACGTCGCCGTCGCCAAGGCGGCGTGGGAGATCGTCAAGGGTTACAAGAACGCCTGGGGCACGCCGGCGGAACGCTGGGTCTATTTCAAGATGCCGGTCAGCTCGATCGGCAAGACGCCCGCCGAATTCGAGCAGAAGGGAATTTTCGATCCGTCGACCGAAGGCGGTCGGTTCCGGCTGATCCCCGTGTTCGGCGCCGACTTCATCGATGCGAGCGGCGGCCCGTCCAACGCGCTGTCGAATTGGCAGGCCTATTACGACAAGGGCTATGTCTATGCGACCGAAGTGCGGATGAAGCAGTATGATAATTCATTGAGCTATCCGCTGGATAACATCGTCAACCGCTATTACGGCCTGCGCACGACGCAGCGGACCACCAAGATCCTGGGCGCGTACCAGCCCGTGCCCGAAACGCGCAACAATACCTATTTCGCGCTCGACGGCCATTGCTGCACCGAGCCGAAATACTGGCTGTGGAAATCCCAGCATGGCTGGGGCCAGGAAACCGCCGACAACCGGCCGGACCTGAACTGGCTGACGGATGTGGTGAGCGGAAGCTTCTCCTACATCATCACCGACGACCCGATCACTGCCATTTCCAACCTGCGTGGCAAGAATCGCCGCAACACGTCGGTCATCAGCAACTGAATCCGCCGGGGGTGGGCCATCATCGGATGCGCCCATCCCTGGTCACGGCATCCCAGGGGATCGGATGATATGCGCTTTGCAGCCGGGGTGGGAATGGCATGTATCACGGTGCTGACCATCGTCATCACCGTGTCGTTGCTCGTCATGCGGTCACACGGTCCTGCGTCGCCACGCGATACAGGCCGCGTCCAGGTGGTCGGCGGCGGCGCGACATCGACGCCGCCGGCTGTCACCGCCCCCAGGCCAACCGCGCCGATCGCGGCGGCGGCGATTCCGGCCGATGATGGGCAGCACCTCGTCACGCTCGTAACTGCCCGCTTCCCGATGATCCGGGAGGGGCGGATCGAATGCGATCGATCCTGCAAGCTCATCCTGGCGCTGGGCGACCAAAGCCAGGGGCCATCGCCATTCAACGGCACGCTAGAACGCTATCTCAGTGAACAGGGCTATATCCTGACCGGGCCTCTGGTGGTCGACCAGCCGGGCGACAACGACACGTTGCTGACGCTTCCATTGCGTGTGCCCATGGAAGTGTCCCGGATCGGAGGCGGGGCGCGCGCACTGACGATGAACAGGTGATTTCCAAAGGACAAGTTTCACCCATCGCCGGTCGGCAGGATCGCCACCTCCGCATAGCTATGCTTCTCTTAGGGGATGTCCCCATGTAAGCCGTTCTCGTTGGGAACCGCTAGCGCGACGGGACGAGCGCAACGGTCTTTCCTGGGCCTATAGGCGGCAGTTTTGCCACAATCTATTCCCGACCACTCTTTCCTGAAACTGTCCCGAGAGATGGAGAACTGGGACTGCCAAATGCGTAGCCCAGCAGCAAGTGCCGGGTCTGAGAAGCGTACGACGAACGGCTTGCAACGGGGCGATGCTGGTCGCTTGGTCGAGCACCTGCGACTTACCGCTTTCGGCCAAAGCAGCCATTTGGATCTTGCTTCCCGAAAGACCTCGATTGGTAGCCTGCTGCCGGTCGTTCGTGGGACGAAGACGACGTTCCGAACTGGTCCGCGAAACGGCGGTTTCCGACAACAGCCGACGTTCGCGCGCTGAGCCATTAAAGATCGGCGGCGGTGAACATCAGCCTGCCTGCTTTCAACGGAATGACCTACATTCGGTCATTCATTCATAACCTGGTTTGGCGGCAGCCCGAACCAAGGCACCTGCTTAGTCCGGACGAGCTGATGCGAGCACCCGTGCTGGAATTACAGCATTTTGATTTGCCTGAGCCACAGTTTGACCAGCTCCGGCCATTTTCCGACCGGCTCCTTCGGATGGCGGAGTGCAAAGGCGTGTCCGCCATGCGCAAATAGGTGCAATTCGGTGGGCACCCCCGCCTTGTCGAGCGCGGCGGCATACATCAGGCTGTTGCAGACGGGATCGGTCTGGTCGTCCCAGGTCTGCACGATGAACTGCGGGGGTGCGGCTTTCGTCACGGGCAGTTTCGGATCGAACGACCCGTCGTCGCGGCAGATATGACCGGGATAGAGCGCGATGCCGAAGTCCGGACGGCTGCTGATCTTGTCGATCGCATCGACGGGGCGATAGGTCGGCGCGAGGATGGTGCTGGTCTGCGCCACCAGATAGCCGCCAGCGGACATGCCCAGGACGCCGATCCGGTTGGAATCTATCCCCAGTTCGGCGGCCTTAGACCGCACCAACCTTATGGTGCGCTGGGCATCCTGCAATGCGCGGGGGATCTTCGGCGTGATCTGGCGCTGTGTAACCGGATCCCAGAAATCGTTACCGCCCGGCGCCCGGTATTTCGAGACGATGCAGGTGATGCCCCGGGCCACCAGCCAATCGCAGATTTCCGTTCCTTCCAGCCCGACGAAGACCTTCTGGAAGCCGCCGCCCGGAAAGACGATGACCGCCGTCTTCGTTTTCGGCTCTTTGGGTGACATGATGGTCATCGTCGGAACCGCGACGTTCATGACAACCTGCGACCAGCCACCTGCCACGCCGGGATCGCGATATGTTCGGACGGTTTCGCCGCGCTGCGGCCGGAACGTTCCATCGGGCGCCGCGCCCGGCCAGATATTCATCTGCCGCGACCCGGTGGGCGCTCTCCAGGTCTCGACTTTCTCAACCGCATCGTCAGGCGGCGAAACAGGCTTGCTCTGCTCGGCTGCCGTCGAGCCACCACAAGCACAAAGAGCACCTGCCACGGCAAGCAGCCATATCGTATCCGATCGGGTCATGCCTGATCTCCTCGTCATGATGAATGGATGCGACCTCCGCGCGCGCCGCGTAAACCTCCTGGCTACATTCCCTGCCAGTCCTGGAGGGAGCATATGTTCGGGGCTCACGGGCCGACAAAGGATATTAAATCGCGTCAGATCATAGATTCTCTCATGGCGGATATTGGGCCGTCTTCGGACTGCCGGATCGACGCGGCCACCGTTTCTGAAGGGCCGGTCCTATGACCTCGACCCGGTCCGTCCAGATCAGGCCGCCGAAACCATCCGGGACTTTGGCAAGCTCGTCGAGCGTATCCAGCCGGGTGAAGTCGTTGGAACCCAGGCCGGATACCGATCCGATCAGCATGACATCGGCGTCGGCGCTCGCCATCCGCCCGAGAAAGCGATTGGGCCATCCCCAGGCCAAGGCTCGCATGTTCATCGCGACGAGCATCGTGCCATCTCGACATGCCTTCGGACCGTAACCTGTCCAGCCCAGCGCGGCATAGGTGAGCGTGCATTTCGCGCCGCGTCGGTCATGGACCACCGGCACCTGTGGTCGAAGCTTTTTGGCTGCCTCCGTCGCTGGCGTGTCGCCGAACAGGGCGATGCGGCCCCAGGCGTCGGGATGTCGTTTGTCGATGTACAGGACAAGGTTGGTGCCCGACGACGGGCCGTCCTTTAGCTGGACGAGGAAGCGCTGCTTCGGAAAGGCGCCAAACGCTTCGTCCAGCGTGGTCATCAGCCCGCGGCCCCGACCCCGGAGCGGGTAGGTCTTGCCGCCGTCCGCCGTATAGCCATAGCCGACATCCAGGAATTTCATGTCGGCGAAGGTCGTCTGATTGACCGCGCCTTTGCCATCCGTGCGACATTCGAGCCCGAAATCATGGAACAGCACGAACTCCCCATCGGCCGTCTCCCTGACATCCACCTCGACGATATCAGCGCCGGCTGCGATGGCGGCGCGGATCGACGGCAACGTGTTCTCGATGAAGGGATTGCGGGGCGGCAGGATATGCCGGGCCTTGCAATCCTGGGGATCGTCCGAACTCCTTTTGAAAAGCGGATGCACGCCGCGTTGCGCAATGAGCGTCGGCCGCCCCGTCGGCGGGTTTGCCAACCAAGACGCGTTCGCGAGGTACAGAGGCACCAGGATCACGCCCGCGCCTATTGCCGCCCGATACCGACGTTTCATGTGTCCCCCCATTGTTCAACGCGATGGTTCAGTCGGCGTGGCCTCGCCACGCTGGGCGACCTGCGGGCGCGGCCAGCGCCGCAACACCGCAGGGCCGATCTTCTCGACATCGTCGGTTATGATCCCGCCGTCGAACGCCTGGGGAATCGCGGCCAACTGCGCGGGATCGGCAAGGCCCTGATCGCCGTCCTTGTTACCGATCGGTGCCACCATGAAGACGTCTGCGTCGGCGTCGCGCATCCGCTGAAGAAAGCGGTTGGGCCACCCCCAATAGGCCCAGCGCAGGTTCACGGGCACGCCGATCGCGCCGTGGCGGCAGCTGTCCGGGACATATCCGCTCCAGCCAAACGCCACATATCCGAAGGCGCACGCCTTGCCGCGCGCCGTCGACAGCAGCCTGGCCCGCGGGGCGACGACCCGCATGCGATCCAGCACGGGGTCGCTGGCGACGACGTGCAGCCGTTCGTCCGTGGGATCGCCCTTCGCGCGAAGATAGGCAACGAGTTTGTCAACCTCGGATGGATCGTTGCTCTTGATGTTGATGAGGAACTGCTTGCCGGGGAAGGTCGCCAACACCTCGTGCAGCGTCTTCATCTCGCCGACGAACTTGCCGCGGAAAGGATAAGTCTTGCCACCGTCCGCGGTATAGCCATAGCCGAGATCGAGCGTGCGAAGGTAGGTCATGCTCTGCTCGCGGGTGACGCCCTTGCCGTTGGTCCGGCACTCGAGCGACCAGTCATGGAACACTGCGAACTCACCGTCGGTGGTGGGATGCACGTCCAGTTCGATCTCATCGGCGCCCAGCGCAGAGCTCGCACGCATCGAACCGATCGTGTTCTCGAGATAGGGGTTGGTCGGCGGCCGCATGCGGGTCGCGGTGCAGCTGTTTTCCTTGAGGTCAGTCCGATCAAACGTCTGATGAACGCCGCGATGCGCCAGCAGCATCGGACGCCCCTGCGGCGTGGCCGCAAGCCACGATGCATTCGCCAGATACAGGCCGATCAGCCCGACCCCCGCCACGATACCCGCTGACTTGCGCTTATGCATCCATACCTCCCCTCGGTACGGATATGTAGCATAGCTACGGATTGTGGTCCGTCAATTTTGGTCGAGGTGCTCTTCGATACCCTTTACCACCCGTGCGACGACCGCGATGACATCCGCTCGCGTTGCCGGCGTCAACTGAGTCAGGATCGTTTCCATGATCGCGATGCGATTGGCCGCGACCTGCTCGTACAAGGTGCGCCCTTCTGCAGTCAGGGCGACATGGCGAACACGCTTGTCAGAGGACCCGCCGACGCGCTCGACGAAACCGGACTGGGCCAGGCCACTGATGATGCGGCTCATGGTCGGGTGGGACACGCGTTCGGCGCGAGCGACCTCGCCAAGCGGCAAGGTGCCGCGCTCACGGAGAACAGACAGCGCGGAGAATTGCGCGCTGGTGAGCTTATGGTCGGCGTGAGACGAGCGCGCGAGCCGGAGCATCCGCGTGGCGAGTATCTGAAGCCGGACCGCTGAGGCATGAACGTCGTCATCCATTCAAGCGGCGTAACGCAGTGGATCGCCTGCGAACAGTGAGGATGCCTGATCGATCAGGGGTACCTGCTATAATCCGATGTCGGCGCAACCTCGATCCATATCCTGCCGCACAACCGAACTGTCGCAGATGCTGATCCGTCGCCGTAAGCGACATGTTGAGAGCGGCACGGCGAAAAGTGGGACAAACTTGCCAACCACCGAGGCCAAGCCGACCGGCGAGTTCAACCGAGAGCAGCCGTTCACGAGCGTCCCGGTCGGGATGATATATTAGAGTAACCCTATCCGTCCCAGGTCACTGCCACCCTGCCGAGCGTCTTTAGGGTCGTCTCGTCCGCCGGCCGCACATCCTCCGAGAAATTCGGGTTTTCGAAATAGCCGGTCACGATCAGGGGGCTACGACCTCCCGGAGGCATGAGCACCGCCAGATCGTTGGTCTTGTTGCCGACGCCGGGGCGCATGCCCGTGCCGGTCTTGTCGAGACCATGCCAACCAGCGGGCAGGCCCGCCCGGATGCGCTTCGATCCGCTCTGCGTCGCTGCCATCCAGCCACGCAGCCGGTCGCAGCTGGCTGGGCGCAACACATCGCCAAGGACGATCCGCCGCACCGTTTCGGCCATCGCCCTCGGCGTGGTACTGTTCTCCTGCGTGCCGGGCGGGATCACGTTGATGGCGGGTTCGTAACCGTCAAGCCGGCTCACGGCGTCCCCGATGTCGCGCCAGAACTGTGTGACCGCGTCGGGGCCTCCCAGGCGGCGCATGAGCACGTTCGCAGCGGCATTGTCGCTCGTAACCTGCACGGCTTCCGCCAGCGCTAGGATAGGGAGTGTCCCCTTATCCAGATTCTCCTCGACGACCGGCGAATAGGCGACGATGTCGGCACGGCTGAAGGGGAGCGTCTCCATCGGGTCGAGGCGCCCGGCATCGGCTTCGCGGAGCGCCATGGCGGCCAATGACAATTTGAACGTCGAGCAGTGACAGAAGGGTTCGTCGGCGCGCCAGCCAAAGCTACGTCCGCTGCCGGTGTCGAATACGAATGCACCCAGCCTGCCGCCCGATGCCCGCTCGATCGCACGAAGACGCGCGGTCGGATTGCGCATGTGCGTCCCTGCATCAACGCGGTCGGCTAGGACCAGGCTCGCGCCAATCGCCAGCATCACATCGCGGCGATTCATCATGCAACTATCGTCATTTTACCGACCACGCCACTGATACGATCCGCCATCCGCTGTTGGTATTGACGAGAAGCCAATGCTCCATGCCGGTGTTCAGGACCACGCCGTCGATCCTGAACGCATAGTCGAACGACATTGCCGCCGATTCACCATCCCCTGCGATACGGATGTCGTTGAAATCCTCATCCGCGTTACCCTTTCGGGCAACGATGCTGTCGATGAACGCGACCGGATTGTTCCCTGGATCATAGGCCGCCTTGATACCCTTACTCGAAGCGTCCTTTGCCAAGGCCTTCATACTCATGACCTCCTGCCAGTTGGTGGCAGCCGGATTAAGGAAGAGTGACAGGAACTCCGCTTTATCCCGGTGGCGGATCGCATGCTGAAACCTGACCGCTACAGCCCGAACATTCCTGTCCGTGCGGTCGGGGGTCTGGGCGGAAACGGGACCGGCAACGGCAACGGCGATCAGCATGGCGGCTGTAAGGTGTAAAGTCACGGGCGATGTCGTCCTCTGGCGCGATACTGATCTGTTCGGCTCATCTCCGTTACGGGACTAGGCGATCCCGCAAGCCCCCCCACTCTATCGACGCGGGGATGCGTTTTCTACGACCGCCTGGAATATCTGCGAGCGATCCGGCCCCTCCGCGATGTGCAGCACGACCCAGCTATCGGCGCGCTGGGCGATGAGCACCCGTATCCCGTCGTTGAACAGGCCGTCCGCAAGCCCGACCGGCGCCACCTTGCCGGAATTCAGGATAAGCGCGCCCATGTCGCGCCCGCAGGACGGGCCGACGCACGAATAGGCGATCGAGAACCCGGCTTTTTTTAGCATCTCGCCGTAATAGCGTTCGATCTGCAACGGCGCGGTGGCGGGTTTCACTCGATAGTCGATATGGGTGATCTTGCCTTCCAGCACCTTTCTGTTCGCCTGCGCCTCTATGTTGGCGATAGGGCCGGTCGGTATGACAATTTCGTCCAGCGAGGGCGCGCGATAGCCGTCGATGACAGATTGCGGGTAGCGCGGGAGATCGGGGTGATCCTGACCGTCGCTGTCCTGTGCCAGCAGCGGACTGCTCAGGGCCAGCGATGCCCAAGCCGCAATGCGCCAATATCCGCTCATCGGTCGCTCCACGTTCGCTCTCCCTTCACAGTAAGGCACTACTGTATTGTCCAGATAGACCACAGACAAGGCGCACCAGCTGATCAACCAGATTCTGGATTTAGAAGGTTGGGCGAGACGGCGGGGACATTCCCATTGGGATCGAGTAAGGAGAATCGGTCGATCTTCTCAAAAGACATATTCGGAAGGCAATAAGAAAGCGGCTTTCCGATTTTGCCCAACAGTATGGGCGGATCGGTGCCGAGACTATCGACAGAATTTACCAAGTGCCATGACGGAAAAGGCGGGCCGATGTTCGACGTACAACTGACCGCCCCTTTCGTATCAGAACTGCTTCCGGACCTGCACCCCGGTGGTTGCGGCGCGTTCGCCGTTGGCGACCCGGACGCCGAGGTCGATCCCGAGGTCCCAGCCCGATGGCAGGGTCAGGCCGATGCCCGGTGCGAACAGAAGTTGTTCGCGCGACCATCCCGATGCGATCAGGCTGTAGTAGGACGGCCCGGTCACATCGGCATAGTCCAGCCCCTGGCGGGTACCATCGGTGAACTCATGCAGCCATTCGGTCCGCAGCCGCCCGGTCAGCACCCCGAACGGTAGCTGGCGCTGCCACCCCAGACGGACGCCGAGCGCACCGGTCACGGATTCCAGGGTGCGATCGTCGAAGCGCAGATTGTAGATCCCCGCGCCTTCTTCGACGTAGCGGCCAAGACGTCCGTTCAGATACTCTGCACGGCCATAGAGCGACCAGCGCAGTTCGCCGGTGGTACGATCGATCCCCGACGACAAGGCGCCGGTGGTGAACGTCCCAGTCCGGTCGGCGGTGGCCAGCGCTCCGGCTCCCGCATCGAGGCGACGCAGCGAATAGTCCAGCCAACCGCGTGCGAGCATGCCGTCGACGAACAGTCCCTGGACCGGGGCCACGCTGCCATAGACGGCCAGCACCTGGCTGTCGCTGTTCACCTGACCGGCCCCGCCCGCGATCGTGCTGCGGTCGTGACCAAGTCCCCCGCCGACACCAAGGGTCACACCCTTGGCGACGTGCAGGTCGACACCGGCACTGACGCCCGAGGTCGTGGCACTTACCTTCGAACGGCCGGTGATCGCATCGCGCGTACCGATGTCGATGGTACCACCCGCCCAGACGCCGACCTTGCCGCCGCACCCGGTCGGCGCTTCGACCGGTGCTTCGTCCCGTGCCGCCGCTTCGGTGGTACGCGAAGTCCGTCGATTGCCATCCGGTGCGCTACCTTCGATCGGCTGCCCCGGCATGTGCCGTTGATACGCCAGGTCGGTCGAACCCAGGCGCAGGTTGTTCGTCGACCGGGCGCAATCGGCCCCGTGCAGCGTCTCGGCATGGTTCATGAAGTTACCGACCTGCGTCCGAGAGAAGCGACGTGCCGCTTCTGCCTGTGCATCGCTCATCGCCCGGACGTTTGCGTCCTGAGCCGGGTTCGGACGCGCGGTGACGGTTACCGTCACGATGGCGGGTGTCGAGGTACCAAAGGCGTTGGCAAGGGTATAGCCGACCGTGATCGTCCCGCTGAAACGCGCCTTCGGCGTCATCTGCAGACGGAAGGTCCGGGCATCGGCAGTTCCCCCGGCAACGATCGTGGCGGTCGCCTGATCGGCAGGCGATACGCTGGTGACCGTTGCGGCAGTGAACGGTCCGCCGCTGGCCGCAGCGGTCAGGTCAATCGAGACGGGCTGACCATCGATCGCCGATGCGGTGATCGCCTGTGCCGCGGGTGCCGTGCCGACCACCTGGATGGTGGCGGTAGCCGGTGTCGACGTGCCACCTGGTCCAACCGCGACATATTGGAAGGTGTCGGTGCCGTGATAGCCCGCTTCCGGGGTATAGACCGCGATGACCTGACTCGGGACCGACACCGACGACATCGCCAGCGCTGCGGCCATCAGCGGTGAGCCACCAAAGCCGCGCATGGCGAGCGTCCGCGAGATCGTGACCGTGCCATGGGCGGGCTGGGTAACGATGCGGATGTCGTCGAACTGACCGGTGACCAGGCTCGACAGGTTCAGGCTGACGCTCTGCCCCGCCTCGGTCTTGGTGTTGGCCGCGACCGAGGTCGTCACCGGATTCGCCGCAACCGGCGGGGGCGGCGCGCTGACAGCGAGCGTGTAGCTGGCCGTACCGGCGGCACCATTGGCGTCAGTGACGGAAACCGTGGTGCTGTAGGTGCCGGCGGTGGTCGGCGTACCCGACAGGGTGCCGTCGCTTGCCAGCGTGACACCGGCGGGCAACCCCGTGGCGGTGTAGCTGTACGGCGCGGTGCCACCGGTGCTGGTCAGCGTGGTGGTGTAGGCGGTGCCGACGGTAGCCGCAGGCAGCGGACCCGACGCCGGCGCGACGACCAGCGTCGGTGCGGTCACCGTGATGGTGACGGTTGCGGGCGTGCTGGTGCCGGAGGCATTGGTCGCGGTGTAGGTGAAGCTGTCGCTGCCCGAATAGCCGGCGGTCGGGGTGTAGCTGATGCCGGTGCCCGAGGCGGTGGCGGTGCCGTGTGCCGGTGCGGTGGCGACGGCGACCGACGTCGCCGCGCCGCCCGACAGGGCGAGCGTAACGGCATTGGCGGTACTGTTGGCGGCAACAGTCGTGCTGACCGCACCGGCCACTGGTGCCTGGACGCTGACGGCGAGGCTGTAGGTCGCGGTGCCGGTGGCTCCATGCGCATCGGTGGTGGTGACGGTGACGGTGTAGTTGCCCGCAGTGGTCGGCGTACCCGACAGGGTGCCGTCCGCGGCCAGCGTGAGGCCGGCGGGCAGACCCGTGGCGGTGTAGCCATAAGGCGCGGTGCCGCCAGAACTGGTGAGCGTGCTGCTATAGGCGCTGCCGACCGTAGCCGCAGGCAGCGGCCCCGAGGCCGGTGCAACGACCAGCGTCGGGGCGGTCACCGTGATGGTGACGGTCGCAGGACTGCTGGTGCCCGAGGCATTGGTCGCGGTGTAGGTGAAGCTGTCACTGCCCGAGAAGCCGGTTGCCGGCGTGTAGCTGATGCCGGTGCCTGAGGCCGTGGCCGTGCCGTGGCTGGCCTGGGTCACGACTGCGACCGAGGTCGCGGCCCCGCCCGACAGGGCGAGCGTCACCGCCTTGGCGGTGCTGTTGGCGGCGACGGTGGCGCTGGCAGCGCCTGCGACCGGTGCCTGGGCTGCAACGGTGATGGTGTAGCTGCGCGCGGTGGTGAAGCTCTGCGCGTCGGTCGCGGTGACGGTGAGGTTGAACGTGCCCGCTGCGGTCGGCGTGCCGGCGAGCGTACCGGTGCTCGACAGGATCAGCCCGCCCGGCAGTGCGCCGGCGGTGACGGCATAGCTGTAGGGCGCGGTGCCGCCCGAGGTGGCGAGCGCCTGGCTGTAGGCGGTGCCGGCTGTCGCACCCGCCAGCGTTGCCGGCGAGATCGCCAGCGTCGGCGCGGTCACCGTGACGGTGACGGTCGCAGGGCTGCTGGTGCCCGAAGCGTTGGTGGCGGTGTAGGTGAAGCTGTCGCTGCCGGAGAACCCAGCGGTCGGGGTGTAGCTTATGGCGGTGCCTGAGGCCGTGGCCATTCCGTGGCTGGCCTGGGTCACGACTGCGACCGAGGTCGCGGCCCCGCCCGACAGGGCGAGCGTCACCGCCTTGGCGGTGCTGTTGGCGGCGACGGTGGCGCTGGCAGCGCCTGCGACCGGTGCCTGGGCTGCAACGGTGATGGTGTAGCTGCGCGCGGTGGTGAAGCTCTGCGCGTCGGTCGCGGTGACGGTGAGGTTGAACGTGCCCGCTGCGGTCGGCGTGCCGGCGAGCGTACCGGTGCTCGACAGGATCAGCCCGCCCGGCAGTGCGCCGGCGGTGACGGCATAGCTGTAGGGCGCGGTGCCGCCCGAGGTGGCGAGCGCCTGGCTGTAGGCGGCGCCGACGGTCGTGCCTGGCAGCGTTGCCGGCGTCAGGGCTAGCGTCGGTGCGATGACCGTGACGGTGACGGTCGCGGGCGCGCTGGTGCCGGACGCATTGGTGGCGGTGTAGGTAAAGCTGTCGCTGCCCGAGTATCCGGCGGTCGGCGTATAGCTGATGCCGGTACCCGAGGCGGTGGCGGTGCCATGGCTGGCCTGCGTATCGACAGCCACCGATGTCGCGGTCCCGCCCGACAGGGCGAGCGTCACCGTGTTGGCGGTGCTGTTGGCGGCGACGGTCTTGCTGACCGCACCTGCCACCGGTGCCTGGATGCTGACGGCGAGCGTGTAGGTCGCAGTGCCGGTGGCGCCGTTGGCGTCGGTGGTGGTGACGGTGACCGTGTAGTTGCCGGCGGTTGTCGGCGTACCCGAGATCGTGCCGTCCGCAGCCAGCGTGACGCCGGCGGGCAGACCCGTGGCGGTGAAGCCGTACGGCGCGGTGCCGCCCGAGGTGGCGAGCGCTTGGCTATAAGCGGTGCCGACGGTGGCTGCAGGCAGCGGACCCGAGGCTGGTGCTACGACCAGCGTCGGCGCGGTGACCGTGACGGTGACGGTTGCGGCCGCGCTGGTGCCGGAGGCGTTGGTCGCGGTGTAGTTGAAGCTGTCACTGCCCGAGTATCCGGCGTTCGGGGTGTAGCTGATGCCGGTGCCCGAGGCGGTGGCGGTGCCGTGTGCCGGTGCGGTGGCGACGGCGACCGACGTCGCCGCGCCGCCCGACAGGGCGAGCGTAACGGCGTTGGCGGTGCTGTTGGCGGCAACGGTTTTGCTGACCGCGCTGGCGACAGGTGCCTGGACGGCAACAGCGAGCCTGTAGGTCGCGGCACCGGTGGCGCCGTTGGCATCGGTGGTGGTGACGGTGACGGTGTAGTTGCCCGCAGTGGTCGGCGTACCCGACAGGGTGCCGTCCGCGGCCAGCGTGAGGCCGGCGGGCAGACCCGTGGCGGTGTAGCCATAAGGCGCGGTGCCGCCAGAACTGGTGAGCGTGCTGCTATAGGCGCTGCCGACCGTAGCCGCAGGCAGCGGCCCCGAGGCCGGTGCAACGACCAGCGTCGGGGCGGTCACCGTGATGGTGACGGTCGCAGGACTGCTGGTGCCCGAGGCATTGGTCGCGGTGTAGGTGAAGCTGTCGCTGCCCGAATAGCCGGCGGTCGGGGTGTAGCTGATGCCGGTACCCGATGCGGCAGCGGTGCCGTGGCTCGGTGCGCTGGCGACGGCGACCGAGGTCGCAGCCCCACCCGACAAAGCGACCGTCACCGCATTGGCGGTGCTGTTGGCGGCGACGGTCGTGCTGAGCGCACCCGCCATTGGTGCCTGGCCGGCAACGGTAATGGTATAGGCGCGCGTGACGGTGAAGTTCTGGGCGTCCGTCGCGGTGATCGTAAAATTGAACGCCCCCGATGTGGCGGGCGTGCCCGACAGCGTGCCGGTGCTCGACAGGGTGAGGCCGTTCGGTAACGCGCCAGCGGTCACCGCATAGTTGTACGGCGCGGTGCCGCCCGAAGTGCTGAGCGCTTGGCTGTACGCAGTCCCCGCAGTCCCGCTCAGCAGCGTTGCCGGCGCCAGCGTTAGCGTCGGTGCACTCACCGTCACGGTGACGGTCGCGGCCGCGCTGGTGCCCGAGGCGTTGGTCACAGTGTAGGTAAAGCTGTCGCTGCCCGAATAGCCGGCGTTCGGCGTGTAGCTGATACCGGTACCCGAGGCGGTGGCAGTGCCATGCGCTGGCGCGGTGGCGACGGCGACCGAGGTCGCAGCCCCGCCCGACGAGACGAGCGTCACCGCATTGGCAGTGCTGTTGGCAGCGACGGTCGTGCTGACCGCGCCGGCCACCGGTGCTTGGACGGCGACGGTGAGGGTAAAGGCACGAATAGCCGTGAAGTTCTGCGCGTCGGTCGCAGTGACGGTAACGTTGAACGTGCCCGCAGCAGTTGGCGTGCCGGACAGTGTGCCGGTGCTCGACAGGGTGAGCCCGGCCGGCAACGCCCCTGCAGTGAGGGCATAATTGTACGGTGCGGTCCCGCCCGAGGTGCTGAGCGCCTGGCTGTACGCAGTCCCCGCAGTCGCACCCGGCAATGTTGCCGGTGCCAATGCCAGCGTCGGCGGGGTTACAGAAATGGTGACAGTCGCAGGCGCGCTAGTGCCCGAGGAATTGGTCGCAGTGTAGGTGAAGCTGTCGCTACCCGAGTATCCGGCGCTCGGCGTGTAGGTGATGCTGGTGCCATTGGCCGTTGCTGTGCCATGAGTTGGCAAACTTGAGACGGCCACCGAAGAAGCCGAGCCGGAAATCGAAAGGGCTACGGCGTTGCTCGAACTGTTGGCCACCACTGTTGCGGCAACATTGTTGGCAATCGGTGCAGCTTCGGCTCTCGTCACGGTGACGGAATAAGATTTAGTAGTTAGGCCATCGGCCGCCCTGACGATGATCGTCAGCGAGTTCGAACCGACTGCGAGGTTTATTGGCCCTGAGGTATTGCCCGACGCAACTGAGGAGCCATTGACATTAATGGTGCTTCCGCTGTCCGTGGCGGTGGGCATAACCGTCAGCGATGTCGTCGCGTTGCCGACGAGGGAACTGTAATTGGTTGTGCCGCTGGAAAAGACTGGTGATAGACTGCCCGTGGAAAGCGACAGCCCCGAAAGAGTCGCGTCCGTGGAAGCGGCCGAACGACTAGTGCAGGTGAACACTAGGTTGCTGATCTGACCACGAGAGGTGCTCGCTCTTATGCTAGCCCCATAAGCCTCGAGACTGCCAGCCGGAACAGTAATTGTAACGTTGTTCGTGGTATTGCTGGTAGAATTCGTGGCGTTGTATGCTTGGGTATTTGAAAGGTCGTAACGCGCTATGGCTACGCTGTCCGTATTCCTAGGGTCCAGCCCCTTGCCAGCGCCGCTATCTGTGAACCGTAGCGTCAAGGAGTCACCAGTCGCAAACTCTGACGCGCTGTATCTATTGCTGCCGTAGGAAAGAGACGAAGAACCGGAGAGCGCGTTGATAGCGCTGCAGCCATTCGACATTGCTAGAGCCGGATTGATGTTCACAAACATCAATAATGAAAGCAAGGCGGTAGGGAGCAATGACCGTTTGATTGCGCCACAAGCTCTGGCAGGATGTTTTCTGCCCAATAGGGGTGAGGATGGCAAGTCGGTTGTGCCGACAGCCATCGCTCCTGTGATCAGCCTCAGAGTGCGCCAATCCCTTTTTTGGCTCATATGGAACGTCAGATCGATCAACATGGCTGTGATTTTCATCAAATTTTCTCGATGCATTCGCCACGGCATTCAATATTCGCCTTGTAGTACGGCGACTTACGAATTCGTCGCCGAGGGTAATCACGTATGTCTAAATATCTAGGAGCAAGCCCAGTGGCTGCATAATTCCAGCCATATGTAGAGCGAAGATTATTGGGAAACGGTAAATATTCGTTTAAATGCGAATTAGTGTGGATGCATCACCGTTTTGATCTTGGTACTGTTATGTCGCTTTCATCGAATTCAGCCATGTGTGGCCCGGTGGCGGCTTTGAGCCCTGTTCGAAGGCGGGGGGGGGGCGGGAGCATCTCGAACTGCGGTGCGAGCGCTCGGCGAGGAGGTCGATTGCATCTTCGTCCATGAAGTCGGCGACCTTGCCCCCCTCAACACGCAGATACTAAGTGGCGAGGCGACATCACGATGGCCACCGCGACCGATGCCCTCATCGTCAAGCGGAATGGTGCGACAGCAGAGTTCTTCCCTTTGCGTACGGCGTAGGGCCTCGCGCAGCCTGCGACGCGCCCCATCGATTGACGGCAAGTGACGGCAGCCGACCAAGGTGCTTTCTCGATCGCGATCCAGACCGTGCGAAAACT
Organism: Sphingomonas sp. SORGH_AS_0789; assembly: GCF_031453055.1. Lineage (NCBI taxonomy): Bacteria > Pseudomonadati > Pseudomonadota > Alphaproteobacteria > Sphingomonadales > Sphingomonadaceae > Sphingomonas > Sphingomonas sp. SORGH_AS_0789. The sequence goes on along the minus strand of NZ_JAVIYV010000001.1, from coordinate 3,606,681 downwards.
CGCGGTCATGAAGCCGCCCGTCGTCCTTTTGGTCAGAGTGGCAGATACTACTGATATGTTCGGGTTTCCCGCTGCATCGGGGTCAGAACGGCGTTGTGGGAAAGATATCAGACGCTGCACTGGCCCATATAGCAGCGAGGTTCAGGCTTGTACCGCCCGGATCAGCCCCTGTACGCCGACGAGGTTGATCGCCCGCCTGAGGTTGTAGGTGAGCGCCGTCAGGCTGAACTCGGCGCGCACCTTTTCCAGCCCGCGCATCAGGAACGCGCCCTGGTTCATCCACTGCTTGATGGAGCCGAAGGGGTGTTCGACCGTCTCGCGCCGGATGTTCAGGATCTCAGGCCGCACGGCGAGGCGTGTCGCCATGCGGTTGAGCACCGCCTCGCCTTCCCACCGCGTGATGCGGCGGAAGCCACCGCGGGTGAGCTGCCCCCTTCTGAGTGGTCCATTGGCTATGACAGTCTGGACCAAGGAAGGGACAACGAATGCCTTCGAAGAAGCACAAGCCCGAGGAGATCATCGGCAAGCTGCGTGAGGTTGAGATCGTGCTGGGCCAAGGCGGCACGACCGCCGAGGCGTGCCGGCGGATCGCGGTCAGCGAGCAGACCTATTATCGCTGGCGCAAGGAATATGGTGGCCTGAAGACGGACCAGGCGCGTCGGATGAAGGATCTGGAAAAGGAGAACGCCCGGCTGCGGCGTGCGATTTCGGATCTGACGCTGGACAAGCTCATCCTGCAGGAGGCGGCAAAGGGAAACTTCTGAGCCCCGCACGGCGCCGGGGCTGCATCGACCAGGTCCGGGGGGTACTGGATGTGTCCGAGCGGCGCGTGTGCCGCGTGCTTGGCCAGCACCGGTCAACGCAGCGCAAAGTGCCGTGCGGGGCAGATGATGAGCAGGCGCTCACCGACGACGTCGTCGCGCTGGCAAAGCAGTACGGGCGCTACGGTTACCGTCGGGTAACCGCGCTGCTGCATGCGGCGGGCTGGTCGGTGAACCACAAGCGGGTCGAGCGGATCTGGCGGCGCGAGGGGCTGAAGGTGCCGCAGCGCCAACCGAAACGCGGCCGGCTCTGGCTCAATGACGGCTCCTGCATCCGGCTTCGAGCAGAGTATCCGGGGCACGTCTGGGCCTATGATTTCGTCGAGGAGCGTACCCACGATGGGCGCAAGTTCCGCATCCTGACCATCATCGACGAGGCCAGCCGCGAGTGCCTGGCACTGATCGTGTCACGCCAGCTCCGCCACGAAGACGTGCTGGCCGCGTTGGCCGACCTGTTCATTGAACGCGGTCCGCCAGCGCACATCAGGTCGGACAATGGCAGCGAATTCATAGCCACCGCCGTCCAGACCTGGCTCGGCCAGATCGGCGTGAAGACGCTCTACATCGCCCCGGGCTCGCCATGGGAGAACGGCTATAACGAGAGCTTCAACGGGTCGCTTCGCGACGAGCTGCTCAATGGCGAGATCTTCTACAGCCTCGCGGAGGCCAGGGTGCTGATCGAGGCATGGCGCCGTCACTACAACACCGTCCGGCCGCACAGCAGCCTGGGCTACCGCCCGCCGGCCCCGGAAGCGGTGACACCGCCATTACCGGCCTCCGGTTCCGCTTCGCTCCACCTACGCCCGGCAATGGCGGCGGAGACGACAATGCACTAACTAACAAGCCGGACCACTCGGTGGGGGCTGTTCACTGCTGGAGCAATATGAGGATGGGCAAACACCGGGCCATCCGTTCAAGGATGCGCTCAAGGCGGCGTTCGAAAAATTTCTGGGCAGCTACCTTTCCGACGAGATTCGAAACTGCCGGTCGGAGCAGGACTTCGACAGCCTGATCGACCATCTCGAATATTTTGGCCGAACGTTCGCGTTCGACGTCGACAATCAGATCGCGTCGGCCAATGAGGCGCGTGACGAATATGTCGATTACGAAGAGCGGCGCGCTGATCAGCATATGGACGAGTATAAGGAATATATGCGCGAGGAACGCGCCAACGAGGACGGCATCCGCGAAATGTTCGGCTCTCTCCGCCAGGAGGGCTAAAGCCAAGCTATTCTTCCATCCGATAGCGGATAAGGACTTTAGGAATTTCAGCGATAACTTGCTTTTTGCGCTGGTCACCGCCCAGATTCTGCCACATGCGCTCGCGCTTGCGGGCGCATGTGAGCGACAAGTCCATCAGGTGCGCCACCGCCAACGCTGACTTGCCCATGTCGAAAAGTTGGTAGCACGTCTCGACGCCGCGCGGGGTCAGCCGGCCCCGATCATAGCGATTGTCCGGCCAACCCGGATCGAACAGGCCGGTGAGTGGCGATCCAGCCACGCTTAGCTCGTCATTGAGGGTGGCGATTGCGTCGCGACGCTGGCGGACTAGCTTGCGTATGCGGCGATTGAGCGCCTTGATGTCCGCTGACAGCGCGCGGTCGGTGGCATCGAAGAACAGCGACCGCATCGAGATTTCGCTCACATAATGCTTCGCGATCATGCGATCGGACAGCAGGCGGCGAGCCGCGCGCAACTTATCGAGCGCCTCATAGTCATGGCTTTGGCGATCGGGCATAAGGGTGAGCCAGTCGAGGACGAACGGATCGGTCGAGAGGTCGGCAGTTACCTGATCAAGATGGTGGGCGATGCTGTTCCGCTTCTCGATCAGAGCGACCATGTCGCGTCGCTCGTCGGCGGTGAGAACGCCGTCCTGAACAAGATGGGCGAAGGCCCGCTTGAGCTTCGTTCCCTCCTTTACGACTTCTGCCGGCGTGGCGGCGTCATCATCCGCGATGGCAGCGCGCAAGTACGCCTGCGCCGCCACCCCGTTGATGACATCACGCTTCAACTCTTCGGCATGGTAGATGATCAGTATCATCTGAAGCGCACGATGACGGATGAGGCAGCGTTCAAGCTCTGGGAGCGCGCCGCGCAACGGATCGGTGTAGCGCCGCTTGCGCCCCTCATGAATTTCGGCCGCTAGATCGATGTTCTTCCTCATGGCTTGGGTACTGGCACGGCATAATCGAGGTCGTGCCCGACATCGTCGTTGAGCTGGGCGCGAAGATGTTCGGCCGCTTCGGGTGAAGCGCTGAAGGCATCGACATCGAATTCGAAGCGCTTGAGGTCAGGACCAAGGCCAAGGTCGGCCTTGCCCGCGGCTTCTAGTTCGGCATTGACCGCGTCGAACAGTCGCTGGTAGCGATCCGCGATCTCTTTCAGGCGGGTTTCGAGCAAGGCCGCCAGCCGCGCCGAGAACGCCACTTTGTGCGCCGCGCGCGTGGTGTAGGTGCCGATCCGGGTCTTGCGGCGGTCTCCGTCCAGATAGAGACTGAGCACGACCGCTTCCTTTACCAGCGGGCCATCGAAGAGTGACTCGCCTCGGCCGAAGTGCGCGATAGCCTTGTTGCGCATGTCCATCGCCTCGTCATGTGTTGCGCGCTGATCGGGGTCGAGCTTGGCTTCGCCGAGCAGCTTCGGCCGATCGCCCTGGGTCTCGGTAGCGCGTGCGTAGAGAACGACGGCCTGGGTGAACAGCGCCCCCGTCCGCACGGTTTCCTCGTGCCGGGAGTTTTCGTTCGGCTCGGAGAAGCTGCGATCTTGAATGTCGACGATCTGCCGCAAAGCGTCGTGTGAGCTGCTGCCGGTTTCGTGGACACCGAGATAAGGTGTTTTTGAGACCGGAGGGTGTGCATGCAACGACGGAAGTTCAGTCGTGAGTTCAAGCTGGAGGCGGTGAAGCTGGTTCGGGAGCGCGGGGTGTCGGTATCGCAAGCCGCCCGCGATCTGGACCTGCACGAGAACGTGCTGCGCAAGTGGGTGCGTGAGCAGGCAGCGGACCCGGGATCGGCGTTTCCCGGTCACGGGGTGATGAAGCCCGAGCAGCAGGAGATTGAGCGGCTGCGCCGGGAGTTGGCCCGGATGAAGGCGGAGCGCGACATCCTAAAAAAAGCGGCGGCCTACTTCGCCAGGGACTCGATATGAGGTTCGAGTTCGTAGCGAAGCACCGAGGGATCTGGCCGGTATCGTGGATCTGCGAAGCGCTCGGAGTTTCGCGCAGCGGCTTTCACGCCTGGCTGGTTCGGGCACCCAGTGCGCGCGCCCGCAGCGACGAGGAGTTCGGCGCCTGGATCCGCGCCAGCTTCATCTCCAGCTATCGCACGTACGGTGCACGCCGCGTCTGGCACGACCTTCTGGCCGAAGGCCTCTCATGTGGCCTGCATCGCATCGAACGGCTGATGCGTGTGCAGGGCCTGAGGGCGCGTCCGCGACGTCGTGGCTTGCCCAAAGACGATGGTCTGCGGTCCGTCATCGCCGACAACATCCTCGACCGCCAGTTCACGGCCGAGGCGCCGAACCAGAGGTGGATCGCCGACTTCACCTACATCTGGACCGCCGAAGGATGGCTCTACGTCGCTGTCGTCATCGACCTGTTCTCCAGGCGTGTGGTCGGATGGTCGATGAACGACAGCATGACCGCGCAGCTCGTCACCGACGCACTGATGATGGCGATCTGGCGGCGCGGAAAGCCGGATGCCCTGCTGCACCATTCAGACCAGGGCAGCCAATATACGAGTGAGAAGTTCCAGCGGCTGATGACTGACAATGGTGTGACCTGCTCGATGAGCCGGTCGGGCAACGTCTGGGACAATGCCGCCATGGAGAGCTTCTTCTCATCGCTGAAGACCGAGCGGATCGGGCGCAAAACCTACCGCTCGCGCAATCACGCTAAGGCCGATGTGTTCGATTACATCGAGCGCTTCTACAATCCGACGCGCCGCCACTCGACGCTGGGCTATCTCAGCCCCATGGACTTCGAGCGGCAAGCGCAGGTAGCTTAACCTCGTGTCCGCGAAACCGGCAGCAGCTCAGTGCGCGGTTCGCAAATCCTCGCGGATTGAGCCAGCAGCAGCCGCGCGATCAATCGCCTTGACGAGCGCGGCATGGCGTCCGGTATCGCGCAAATGTCGCGCTAGGCTGGTTAGATCGATACGGCCGACAACGCGCATATGGGTACTCGTGAATTTACCCCTCAAACATGTTCTTGATGTGTGACGTAGGCGATCAAAAGTCCATGTTCTGAAAGTTCTCCCAACGGCGCGACCAAGCCTCGATAAAGGCGTCGACTACCTCCGGCCCCTCGGCGATGGCCTCGGCATATTCGGCAGAGTGCGCAGCGTCAAAATTGGGGTCGACGCCCCAGCGAACGAACTCGTGCGGGCTGGCGAGCGCGCCAGTGCTGAGAAGCGCATCAAGCGCGTCGAATGTCTCGCAGACCCCCGCATGGTCATCGGCACCGACGGGAATTACCGAAAAGCGGATGCTGTCGCCGAAGCGCGTAAAGTTGGTGGGTATCATGCCGATCTTTGGAAGGTGAAAATGGATGGACCCCTTGTCGTTTTCGACGCCTCCATGAGAGAATGGGTTGCGGATGCGCTCCTTGATGCGGCGCATGCGGCGAATGATTATTGCCGCCTCCGTTGAATAGGGCAGCCCAAGAACGTCCTTTAGCTTGTCACCCCAACGCATCTTAAGAAGCTTAAGCACCTCCCCCGGTCCAAATGGGCGCCCAGTGAAAGCGCGCAGCAAAATAAGACGATGCTCGAGACAGCTGAAATAGGCGTCGATCATCGCAGTGGAGTGGAAAAAGGCCTCGCGCTGCACCGTCGCCATGCGGTTCATCCGTTGGGTGATGTCTCGGCTGATGAACCCGGAATGCGTGGCGGCATCTCCTTGTGCACCGACGATGTCGTCGTGCGGCTCGAGTTTAAAGCGGTGCGCGGCATCGGCAAGCTCGCGATGAAACCGATAACGATCTTCAAACTCAGAAAAGTGATTAGCGATGACGACTTCACCGGCTTCGACCTGGGCTTCAGCAAATTCGGATAGATAAGTCTCGACCTCGCCCAGTGCGGCACGCAACTGCCCTTCTACACGCGCCTTCAGGTCTGCCCGATCCTTGGGAAGGAAAATGGTGAAACCGAACTTCTGCCGTTCGAACGCGACCCGTTGACCGTCGATCGTACCGCGCACCGTCCAAAGGACTTTTTCGCCGTGGCCGTACCACCGCCACCCCATGCCTTCGCGTAACGCGAAGAGAACGAGCTCCGGCACGGGAAATAGCGCTCGATCGGGACGGTAGGGGCGCACGGGGGTCTGCTCGGCTTCAGCCGATATTTCAGCGCTGAAGCCCTTGAGTCTAGCCGCAAGCGCTAGACGGAACGCGGCAGACCGGGCGCCTCCCTCACGTGAATTATGTTCCGTCTTGTCCACATGAATTCCCCGATCCGATGAGGAGCAGATTGCCATGATCATGTAAATCCGCAAGATTGATTGACACCATGAAGATCGTCGATCGCGTGCTTAATCAATCGGATTAATTCACCTACATCAAACTGAAATGCAGTGCCGGAAACAGTTGGAATTTCTTTTCTAATACCGCGGCTCTCATACTAGTCTAATTACGTCGCAGGGCGGCACTGCGATCATTTCATGCCAATGACGATTGTCGCTCGATGCTGACGCTCGAATAGGCGCAATGCTGATGGTGTGGTTCTGTCGACTTGTATGTCCGCTTCTGGCAGGATGCGACGTAGATCGGTTCATGTTTGTACGACCGAGTCTGGTCGGCATCCGACGGCCCTGTGGTTACGCCAGATATGCACAAGCTTCCGATCGCGACGTTGCCGCGTATTCCCGGTAGCGTCCGGTGAATTGACAACCGACGAACCATCTGTACTATTTGTAGTAGTACGGAGATTCTCTCATGAGCCGCATTACCCCTCTAGCAGTGTCCATTACTCCCGGCGACGGTCGTCCGCTCGTGCGGCAGATCGTCGATGCGGTGCGGATGCAAATTACCACCGGAGAACTGGCCACCGGCGCGCGACTGCCGAGCGTGCGCGGCCTCGCCGAGCAATTGGGGATCAATCCCAACACCGTGGCCAAGGCCTATGGCCAGCTCACGACCGAGGGCTGGCTGCTGTCCCAGCCAGGACAGGGCCTGTTCGTCGCGCCCCAGCGTCAGCGGCTCGATCCGACCGAGCGACAGCGCCGGTTCGACGATGCGCTGGAGGTGTTCGTCAGCGAGATAATCAGTCTGCAATATCCGCCCAGAGACGCGGTCCAGCGTCTCGACGATGCACTGGCCGCGCTTGATGCGCGCAAGCGGGCCTGAGCGGTGCCCTCGCTTCCCGACGCCATTCAAACACGCGCCCTGACCTGTCGCCATGGGCAGAAGCTGGCGCTCGACACGCTCGACCTGATCCTGCCGGTCGGCGGTGTGCATGCCATTGTCGGTGCGAACGGGGCGGGCAAGTCCACGCTCTTCCGTATCCTGTTGGGTATGATGGCGCCCACCTCTGGCGATGCCTTCGCGCTCGGTCGGGACTGCACGAACCTGACCGCCGGGGATCGTGGTCGGATTGGCTTCGTTAACGAAGAGCATAGCCTACCGCCCTGGATGACGGTGACGGCGGTCATCGCGATGCAGCGCGCCCATTATGTCGCGCGGTGGGACGAACGCCCGTTCGACGCCGTGCTCGCGAGCTTCGACCTGCTGCCCGGGCAACGGATCGCACAACTGTCGCGCGGCGAGCGGGCCGGGCTGAACCTGGCGCTGGCCCTGGGACAGAATCCCGAATTGCTGATCCTCGATGAGCCGACGCTGGGGTTGGACGTGGTCGCCAAGCGCCGCCTGCTCGACGCGCTGATCGACAGCGTCGCTTCGGACGGGCGCACCATCATCTATTGCTCGCACCAGATCGAGGAGGTGGAGCGACTGGCCGACAGCCTCATCATCATGGAGCGCGGACGGTTGCGCAGCCAGTCGGCGCCGGACGCATTCTGCGAACGGATCGATCACTGGATCGCCGACATGCCTTCGGAAGGACCGGCGCTGGCGCACGTGCCGGGACTGCTGCGCCATCGCCGGATTGACACGCTCCATCATTACACCGTGATCGACCAGGGCGAGGCGTTCGCAGGCTTCCTGCACGCGCACGGTGCACGGCACGTCCAGCGACAGGACGTGCCGCTGGATCGCGCCGTCGATGCCTTTCTGACCCGCCATCACGCCGGCCCGCAGGGCTGAGGCGAAAGGACCACCGATGTTCGCTTTGTGGATCGCGGAAATCCGCCGCTTTCGCTGGCTGGCGCTCGCCGCAACCCTCCTGCTGAGCGGCACGTTGCTGTTCGTCGACCGACTGGCCGATGCCTTGTTGCAGCCCCTCTCGACCTATCGTCTGGCGGCGGCGGTCTGCGCCCTGCTGGGATTGGCGCTGGGGCTGTATCAGGCGTCGAGCTATCGTCGGACCAGCCAGTGGATCACGCTGATCCATCGCCCGATCGCCCCCGTTCGCATCCTGGCGGCGCTGGGGCTGGGAGGCGGAGCCACGCTGATGATCGTCACGATCCTTCCCGTGTTGCTCATGCTGAGCGCCCATCAGGCGGGGAGCGGATCGGCCCCCGACAGCCGCCATTGGCTGCTGCCCGCCGCCGCGTGGCTGATCGGCATGATCGGTTATCTGGCGGGGCTGTATCTGGCGCTGGCACCGCGCCGCTATGGCTGGCTGGCGATGGTCCCGGCCTTCCTGCCCGCCGTCAGCGGAGCGGCCGGGTGGCAGGCGCTCGCCGTCCAGGCGGCGGTCACGCTGGTGCTGGCAGCGATGGTCGCGACGGTCTTCAAGCCCGATCTGGATGGTCCACCTCGAACCGGCGTCGCCCTGGCGGTAACGGCCTTGGCCGTGGCGACAGGAGTCTGGGCGGTCGGCACGATTATCGGCGACCTGGCCTTCCAGACCATCTGGATCGCGACCGGCACCGACCCGCTGAACGGCGAGGCGCCGCGCGGCGGTATCGTCGAGGCCAGCCGGGCGGACGGACAGGCGCTGATCGCCGCCGCCCTCATGCCCAGCAAGGCGCCCGAGGCCCGATTGTGGCGCGAGCAGGCGGCACTGTCCGAGGTCTATCGGATCGATCCGTTGACGACGGACTGGCCACAGCATGGAGCCCTGACCAATATCGGCGCGATCCGTTTCACCGACCCAGACCGGCATGTCGAATGGACCTTCCGCCATGACGATATGCGCTTCCACGGCCGGGCGACGGCGACGAAGCGTCGCGGTGGCGTGTTGGGACTGGGGGACGACAATAAGCCGCTCGGCCAGCCGCCGCTCGTCATCGACGACGGCCGGTTGCTGATGGCGTCGGGCATGGCTGCGTTCGACGAGGCAAGTGGCAGGATCGATCCGTTGCTGACCCTGCTACCTACTCATGTGATCGCGTCGCCGCCGGTCCCGATCGGCGATGCGGTGGCGCTGCTGACCAATCGCGACCTCCGCCTCTATGACGCGCGGATGCTGGAGGATGGAGACCGGCTCTATCCGGTGCAGGCGGTGCTGCCGCTGCCCGGCCCGGTCGGCAGCCTGATGCGGATCGACCTGATCGAACTGCTCGACGGCTATCTGGCGGTCTTCACCTTTGGTCGTGACATCAACTCGCCCGATGCGACGTGGCAGGCGATATTGCGTATCGATGACCGGCACCGCGTGACGCGGATCGCGGAGCGACGGCTGACACCGGATTATCCCGCGCTGTCGCGCTTTGCGAGCTGGTGGCTATCGCCTTCGCTGGCGACCGTGCGGGACGCGATCGTGGCGACATCCAGCGATCGCCATCCTCTCACCGTTCGGCGAAACGATCCGCCGCCCGGCATCATCTGGATGCTGGCATTGACCCTGTCGCTGGCATCCGCCGCTGCGACCTGGTGGCGCGCGCAATCATGGCGGATCGCGCGAGGCCGAGCCGCCTTCTGGTCGATCGCGACGCTCCTGATCGGCCTGCCGATGCTGGTCGCACTGGTCCTGATCCGTCCGGCACCGCGCCGCTAAGGGGGAACCTGTCCATGACGAAGCCGTATCGGTGGCTGCGCGGCGTCGCAGCCGCGCTGATCACCTGTGCCTTCACGCCTTGCGCCGCCATGCCGCTCGACAAATATGTCGCCATGGAGCGCAGCCGTCCCGTTCCGCCTGCCATAGCGCGCGATCGGTTTCTGATCGAGCCTGCCATTACCTCGGTCCAGTTGTCGCCGGACGGGCAGCGTGTCGCCTGGCTGCGCCGTCAGGGAAACAATACGGGTCTGTGGCTGACCGCGACGGACCGCATTACACCTCGGCGATGGCTGCGACGGGTCGATGCCGAGCGGCTATACTGGTCGCATGACGGGCGGTGGCTGTTCCTCGTCGCGTCAAAATCGCTTCGTGCGATTCCGATCGACGGTGCATCCGGGGCGGGCGTGATAGCGTCATTCGATCGACCGCAGGACTGGCGCGTCGTCGGTCCAGACCCGTGGCAACCGGCGGCGATGCTGTTGCTGGAGACCCAGCATCGCTTCGGTGTGCGGGAGCCGATCGGCACAAGGCTGCGGCGCGTCACGCCGGGCGGTCGCCGGACATTGGTGGCCTTCGCGCGCCGCCGCATCGTCGATGTCGCGGTTCGTCCCGATGGCCATGTCGCGTTTGCCAAGCTGGTCGATGGCAACCGGCATCTCGTCACGGCGCGTTCGGACGGCGGGCGTTACCGGGTCATCGCCCGCTGCGAGCATCTGCGCCGCTGCGATCTGCTCGGAACCGATACGACGGGCCGTAAGCTCTTCCTGCGCGGCGATCTCGACGGCGACCTGCAAGGCGTCATGGAGATGCGAGGTGATGGCCGGATCGAACGGCTTCAGACGGACCCTGCTCATGTCGCGGACATTGATACGGTGGCGCTCGCCCCAAAAAACGGACGTCCGTTGATCGCCACCTATCGCGGCCCCATCCCCTCGCTCACCGGGCTGACGCCAGAAGCGAACGCAACATTGCAGCAGTTATACCGCGTCCTTCCCGGCAGCGAACATCGGGTGCAGCCGTCCAGCGGGCGCGTGTGGCTGATCGAAGAACGTAACGCGCGAATGCAAAGCGGGCGCTGGCATCTGTTCGATAGCGGCAGCGGCCGATTGCGATCGCTGATCGACGATCCGGGCATGACCCCACGCATCGCGCCCAGCAATCTCGCGCGGGTGATGCCGTTCGCTTTCCGTGCGGGCGACGGCATGACGATCCGCAGCCTGCTCACCCTGCCACCCGGCCGCGATGTGTCCCACGCGCCGCTGATCGTTTTCGTCCATGGCGGCCCCTGGTCCAGCGATACCACCGATTATAGCGCGCAGACCCAGTTACTGGCGAACCGGGGCTATATCGTCTTTCGTCCACAATATCGCGGCTCCACCGGCTCTGGGCGTCGCTATCTGTTCGCGGCGCACGGCGATTTCGGCGATGGTCGCGTCCAGCGCGACATTGAGGATGGCACCCGCTGGCTGTTGGCCAGCCGGATCGGCGATCCCAAGCGCGTCGCGATCGTCGGCGCCTCCTATGGCGGTTACGCGGTGTTGCAGGCGCTGTCGGACGGTTCGCGCCTCTATCGCGCCGGCGTAGCGGCGGTGCCTCCGCCCGATTTCGGACGAACGATCGCACGCATGGTCGCCCGAGATATTGGCGGCGACTATCAGGGCATCGATTTCGCGTCCCGCCTGCGGGCGCTTGACCTGGACCCAGCAAACCCGACGATTATGGGTCGCCTAACGCACGAGGCACCGGTCAGGCGGATCGCCCGACTGTCCGCGCCGCTGACGATCGTCGCCGCCGAGCGGGACGACCGAATAGCGCTACGCGACGTACTCGATTACGCCGCCCGAGCCCGGCTATGGGGCAAGCCCGTCGATATGATCGTCGCCAAGGACCAGCCTCATGCGCCCGACGACATCCTGCCCCGCCGGGCCATGCTGTTCCTGATCGATGATGCGTTGGCCCGCCACCTTGGATTGCATGGTGCAGAGCCGCCCATCCGGCCCGTGCGCAAGTGGATGGCTGCTAATCTTCGGCGTGCCGACAAGGGGGTTCCTTGAGTCCATTTATCCAATGCACGAAGCCATTGCGCAGCAGCGATCTGGATTACGAATGGCTGGTTTTGACACTAGCCGACGTCACTCCTTCGCATCGGAACGACTTAAGCTGGTCGAAAGTGGACTGGCTGACGGTCGATTGTATGCGGGCGTCCAAACGACCGCCAGCGATGTAACAGCACTGTTAGCGTTGATGGTACGCACATCTACGCGCCGACGAGGCTGGCGACGTTTATGCCGCCGCCCTCACCACCTCGATCGGTGTCGCGTCGGCGTAGCTGCCCCCGGCGGGTATGAAAACCGAACCGTGCAATTCGATGCCGCGCATCTGATCGGCAGCTTCCCGCCAGCGCCGGTGCGCGCGCTCGATGCCGCGCTTGATGCGGCTGCGGGACGGCAGCGGCGACGCGGTCAGGATGGAGCGTGGCCCAACCGACCAGCGATGCGTGTCGCTGAGCAGTTCGATGATCCCGTCATCGCTGGCGAGGTACGGCTGCACGTCCGCGTGCCACTCGACAAGGACGTTGCCGCGTGTGGCAAGCGAGATGCCGACCGGCCCGTCGGCGATGGGCAGGTCGAATTGCACGAGGACGAAATCTCGGTTCGTCTGTTCGACGATGGCGGCGATTTCCAGCGCCTCGGCGAAGTTCTTGCGCCCGCCCGAGGCATAGGCGATCGGATTGCCGATGGGCGCATATTGCGGATAACCCATCGCCAGGCGCAGGCCGATGGTCCAGGCCTGCATCGTATCCATTGATTCGATGACGCTCATATCGTTGATCCTTCTTTCTTTTCCGCCCCTTCGAAGAGGCCATCATCACGGCTCAGTTGCAGGCCGAGGCTCCCAAGGTTTCCAGTTTGCGGGCTTCCGCCGCGAAGGATGCGGCGAGCAGGTCGTCGGCGTATCGCTGCCAATCGGCGGCGTAGGGTCGGTGGGCGCAGTGTTCGGCGACGAAGCCGGTCAGCCGACGTGCCGCCTCCAGGACGGAAACGGTGCCGCCGGAGAGGTGACGCCAGCGCATCAGCAGTGCCGTGGTGGTCAGAACGTCCCCTTCCGCGACCGAGCGCACGGCCGACCATTTGCCCTGCTGCATCAATTTCGAGACGAGGTTCGGCCGACAGGTCAGTTTGGCCGGGATGCCCAGCCGGGCGGCGACCTCGGCGAGGTGCGCGGGTGCCGCCCCGCCACAGATCTCGCTGCAGAGGTCGAGATGGCCCGACGCATCGCGCCGCCACGGCGACAGCAGACCGGTGAGGCTCGGCGGCAACCGCAGCCCCGCGTCGATCGCCCCGATCAGGATTTGCGGCAGGTCGGCGTGGAATCCACCCCAGGTCACGAGCTGGACATGGCCCAGTTGCTCCATGTCGGCGAAGAAGGCCTTCAGGACAGCGGATTCGTCCTGCTCCGGCAGGCCGCGCGTTTCCAGCCTGACCGGGCGCAGGCCGTCCTCGGCCTCGGTCATCACCAGCCAACTCAGCGTGGTGATCTGGTGACAGGGCCAGCGCGGCGTCACGCGCGGGTCCGTGTGCAATTCGCGCGAAGGCAGGTTTGCGGCATCGGCGGGCAGGAAGCGTTCGCTTGCCTGGTATCGGCCATGCGCTTCATGATCATAGGCGAGCTCTGCATCGAGGACGACGACGAAGCGGGGCGTGTTGCTCTTCCAGAGCGATGTCAGGTCGTGGTGCATGGTGATTCTCCGGCGGGCGGTCGTGTGCCCGCATTTCGATGGGTAAAGGTCAGCGGGCGGCGGGCTGCTCGCCCCGCCAGCGGTCCAGCGCCCGGAGGGCGGCTTGTGCGGGATGTTCGGCGTCGTCGAAATCGCCGAAGCCTTGAGCCCAGCATCGCCATCCGGCGATCGCCTCGCCGATCAGTTCGACAGCAGTCGTGCTCGGATCCGGCAACAGGAAGGTCGGCATTGACCCCTCGCATTCGTCGACTGGCGTCTGCAGCGGGCACATGCAGGGCATGAGATGCGCGCGTGCCTGACGAAGGTGCCATGTGTGGCCGGGCGGCAGGGCCCGCCATCGCCCCGCGGTGTCGGCTGCAGCTATGATGATCTGCGGATGGCGCGCCGGATCGGCCAGTGCGAGCAGACGGTAGGGCACCGCGCCGAAATTGTCCCAGCTGATCACGGCACCGGACGATGCGACGTGCGGCTCCAGCCAGTCGAGCAGATCAAGGACGGTATCCCCTTCGCCGAGGCAGCGAGCCTCGGTCGAAAAGCGGTAGCTGTCATGACCCGGGGTGACAGTGAGCACGCCGATCCCGCAGAGGATGCGGGCATCCGGTCTGTTACGCGCGGCGGGGCAGGCCCCGATGGTGCGGATGGCGAGTGCGATCGATGAGGGCGCGAAACCGCGCTCCTCGACCGACAGGTCGACGAGAGACATGGGCATTTCCTTGAACATTGGCCGTATGGCGGCCGTGTGGGATCAGTCGGCGGCGGACAGCAGGTCCGCGACATGCGCTTGCGCCGCGGCGTGATCGCTTTCGCCGAGCCAGACGGAGAGATGGTCGCTGAGGACGGCGGCGATGCTGTGTCCGACCGGATTCAGTGCAGAGAAGCGTCGTATGACGAGGCGGAAGGTGGCGATCGCATCGACTTGCACTTGCCCCTCGATCTCAATGATGTCCGACCGCAGCCAGCTGGCGAAGCGGCGCCCCCGATCGACCTGGGCATGGAGAATGTTCATGTTTGTGCAGGCCTGCGCGAAGGTCAGCCGTTTGTCGTCATGGCTGGCGGTCAGGTTCAGGGCATATTGCTGACCGCATCCCGCGAGCGCGCGGATGCAGGGCGACCATTCGGCTCCCGGCAGGTGGTCGAGAAGTGCCGCGTCATCGTCGAGGCAATATCCGGCAATCGTTGCCCCATCGCGGAGCAGCTGTTCGTCGAGCCAGGTCAGGAGCCATTCGGCGGGATCAGAAGGCTGGAGGACACAGCTGTCGAGGGTGAAGTGGATGAGCTGGCCGCGCAGTTCGGCTGTCAGGATGGCGGCACCGATGGGGATCTGGCGGTCGACGCCCAGGCGATGACCGATATCGAGCCGGGCGACGCTCAGGGCCGTGATGATAGGTGAGGGAAGCATAGGCGGATAGCTCCAGGCACGCGCCATAGGCCCCAGGCTGCGTGAAGCGGCTGGAGGGTAGGACACGCGGATGGTGGGGGATGACCGGCAGGACCGATCGACGACGAAAATTCTGACCCAAGGCCGAGCCGGCGGATGCCAACCCTATTTTTCCCTTCATTCAGAACCTTCGCTTCATCCGTTCGTACGGATCAGCGCCAACGGCGCCCCTTTTTCATGCCAGCAGCATGGCTGTGCCTATCCAGTGGCCCGTCGGACTGTCGCAATTTGTTAAGGATTGGCCTATAGCCTGAGGCGGTTCGCGGATTTTGTCCGTGAACCGGGGCGTCGAAACCCCGTAGCGAAGCCGGTCGCAAGACCAACAAACGGTCGCAAAGCTCTTTGTGACCGGGTGGCGGACGCGTATGTCCAGGCCACCCGGCTAAAGGCGCCCGCGCCTGTTCGCTACAGGTTTCGAACATCCGGTCTCCAGAGGGCCGGCACCCCGCCATTTCACGGGGTGCCGCCGGCTGTCCGGCGTGCATCCCCATCGGGGGATGATGATGGTTGCAATACGGGGGATTAGGGCAGCGTCGGTCAGCATGCTGGCGTTGACGATCGCCGCCTGCGGGGGCGGCGGCGCGATCAGCAGTTCGGGCAGCGTAGCGCCGCCACCGCCGACTGGCGGCTCGACGCCGACGCCGAGTCCATCACCGACACCGACGCCCGCGCCGACGCCATCGCCAAGTCCGACACCGTCGCCAACACCGTCGCCGAGCCCAACGCCAACGCCGTCTCCGACGCCTTCACCCACGCCGACACCGGCTCCCACACCAACGCCAACGCCAACGCCAACGCCAACGCCGCCCGTCTATTCGGCGCCGGTGCCGCCACCGCCGGGCTATGTCATCACGCCATCGGACCGCCAGCCGATCCGCTCGGTCAACGACACGCCCGAGTTCCGCCGCAACTACGGTGCGAACGAGTTCATGAATGCGCTCTACGCGCTCGACAGCGGGCACACCGGTCAGGGTGTCACCGTCGCCGTGGTCGACGATGGCGTGATGAACGTGAACGGCGAGCTCGACGGCCGCATCGACCAGACGCTGTCCAAGGACTTCGGCTATATCGTGGCCGCCGACGGCACCCGGACCAAGCGCAACGAGCTGGGCAGCGCAGCGTCGGACCACGGTACGGCGGTCGCCAACATCATCGCCGCCCGCATCAACGGCAACGCGACTGTTGGTTATGCGCCGTCCGCGACGATCGTCGCGCTCCGCGTCGCCGACTGGGACGAGAAGACGCAAGGCGAGATCCTGTCGCACACCGACGAGGCCATCCGCTATGCGGCGGACAAGGGTATCAAGATCGTCAGTTCATCGCTGGTCGGGGGCAGCGCGAGCTGGACTGCGGCAACCGAACGGCTGGCGGCAACCGGCGGGCTGCTGGTCAACTCGACCGGCAATTATGGCGCTGCCGATCCCCACAATAGCCAGTGGATTACCGTCGGCAATCGCAACGCGGTGCTGTTCGTCGGCGCGCTCAGCCCGGCGCTGAACGCCTACGAAATCGAGGCCTATTCCAATCGGGCGGGGTCGATGAAGGATCGCACCGTCGTCGCGGTCGGCTCCAATGTGACGACGCTGGTCGATGGCACGGTCGGCGTCTTCTCCGGCACCAGTTCGGCGGCACCGGTGGTCGCAGCCCTCGCCGCCGACATCCTGTCCAAGTGGCCGCAACTGAGCGGCCAGCAGGCGGGCGACGTCATCCTGAAGACCGCCAAGGACATCGGTGCGCCGGGACCGGACGAGGTATTCGGCATGGGGCTGGTGGACTTCAAGGCGGCGCTGTCGCCGGTCAATCCGACGCTGTCGAACGGATCGACCCAGACAAGCATCGCCAAGTCGGCGATGATGGTGCCGACAGCGGTCGGTACCGCTGCGATCCAGACGGCGCTGTCGCATGTGACGGTGCTCGACGCCTATGGCCGCGACTTTGCGGGTTCGGTCGCCGCGCTCGTCGTCCAGCCGCAGGTGATGGCCGACCGTCGCATCGAGCGACGGGTCCAGCAGATGGGGCGACAGGCGAGCCTGTCACTCGGCGGCTTTAGCGGGACGTTGGGCTTTACCAGTACCCGCTTCGGCCCTGGCCAGGATCAGGTCCGAGCCGCAGCGACGGCAGGCACCTTCGGTTACACTGACGGGACGACCGGGGTGCACGCGGCGTGGAACGGCGCCGACATGCTTCAAGCCGATGTCATGGGTCTGGCCCCCTTCGCCGATGGCGTACTCGCCTATGTCCCGCAGGCTGCGACCAGCCTCGGCGTCGACCGGGCGGTCGGTGGCGGGCGGTTCGGCCTGACTATGGCGGCGGGGCGAGCCAGCGGGAGTGTCGCGCAGGCGATGACGCTGGGCTGGAGCCAGGGTGGCCTCGATCTGCGCGCCTCATACATCGACGAGGACGGCACGCTGATGGGGATGCCGACCGGCAGCGGCGCTCTGCGGCTGGGACGCGGTGCCCGCACCGTCATGGTCGAAGTTCACCACCGCATCGGCGTGACCGACGGCTGGGCGCTGGAGGGCTATGGCTCACTGGGCATCACCCGGCTCAAGATCGACGCCGCCTCGCTGGTGACGGGCGCCACCCCGATCCTCGGCAGCCGGATCGGCGTGCAGGCAACCGGTGCGGTGCCCGGCGGCCTGCTGACGCTCGGGATCGCGCAGCCGCTCGCCATCGAGGCGGGCGCGGCGAAGCTAACCCTGGGCACCGGCTACGACCTTGCCAGCCGTTCGATCCTGTACGGCGTCACCCGCGCCAGCCTTGTGGGAGCCCGCCGTGTCCAACTGACCGCGGGTTACGTCACCCACACCGCGATGCCGCTCCGCCTCGGCGTCATGCACGACGTCACCGACGGCTCCGTCGCCACGCTCGTCGGCTGGCACACCGGCTTCTGATCTGACCATCTTACAGGGAGAGACTCATGCGTTTGACCATTGCACTCGTCATCGGGCTGGCCGCCGTGCCCGCCGCCGCCCAGCGGGCACCCATCACCAAGCTGCTCGACAAAATCCCATCCGTATTCGGCGGTGGCCCGAAGCAGCCCGCCATCACTATGCCGCCCACGCCGGTGATCGTCGGCCTGACCCGCGCTGCCGATCGCAGCGTTGCCGGTGATCCGGTCACCTTCGATCTTGGCGGCTTTCGCCTCGGCATGAGCGAGGCGGAGGTTTCCGCCGTCATCGCGACGCGAAAGCTGACCAGCCGGGGCGTGACCCGCTTCGTCGATTTCGAAAGTCAGGTTCGGAGCGCCATCAACATTAGTGGCGGCGCTGGGGGCGTGGAAACGCGGCGCAGCGTGCTTGGCGAGGCGACGCTTCAGGACGACGCGGGCGGACGATATACGCTCCGAATGCTCGTTTGGCCGGATGGGGCGCATTTGTCCGGGATCACCTATATCGCGCCACAAGGTACGGCGGCCGGCGAATGGCGGCAGATGCTCGTCACCAAATGGGGCACGCCCCATCAGGAGAGCAGCCGCGACACCTTCTCCGCGCGTTGGGGGAAAGCCGGGCTGGATGGCTACCACGCCGACGCCGATGTCGGACCTCGTGGTGGTACGGTCGGCATCGGTTCACCCGATGGATCATCCCAACGGCCAGCCGCTCTGGTGGCACAAGCCGCTGACGCCTTCTTTGCCGCTCGTGCCACGAAGCCGGTGCTGTGATGGCCGCGATCCTGAAGGGGACGATGCACATTCGTCCGCTGTTCGCAGCCGCCGCACTTCTCGCGCTGACCGCCTGCGGCCAGGGACCGGGTGACGCTGCCCGTGCCGCGATGGAGGCAGCCGGGCGCGGTCAGACTGCCGAGGCGCTCGAGCGGATCGACCCGGAAATCAAGGCGACCGCCGGGATGTTCATCACGCCGATGCTGCAGGGCAAGGCCGCGAACGCGGAGAAGCGGGGCGGAGTGACGTCGGTTGAGGTAGAGAAGGTCGACCAGTCTGACGCGGATCACGCACTGGTGACCACCGTCACCCGCTTTGGCGACGGGTCGAAGCAGACCGACACCGGCAAGGTGCGCCGCCTTGATGGCAAGTGGTACATTACCATGTGAGGTTACACACGCCCGTTGCGAGCCGATAATAGCCACGTTCCATTCTCGGCCTATGCGAGAATGGCTGGCTGGGGGCAGTCCAGCGTGCTGGCTTCGGCGCGCTGGACAAGCGCCTAGCGAGGATCGCCGCCGATCTGCCGGATAATGCCGTTCAGCGCAGCGGTGCATCCCTGCGCGCGGCCGATATCGTGATCGGTGCCGGCCGAGTTCCAGAACATGTCGAGCGGCCAGCGCTCTGGGCAATGTGCGATCAGGCAGCGCAGCGCGAGGCGCACCTCTATGGTGTCGACCTTGCCCTTGCCCGACCGGGCGGCGGCCCCGCGCAGGATGTGGAGCGACAAGTCTATGATGATCCGCTGATGGCGCGACATGGCGGGTCAATGAAAGTCGCGCGACTTGATCCGCACCACCTGCTCGGGATCCTGGCCATTGGCGTGCGGCGGCCAATAGCTGTCGCGCGGGCCCGGTCGCCAGCCGGCATCGCCACGGTCGGGCGACCCGGCATGGCGCGCACCGTCTCCCCGGCCGGTCGCATGAGGGAAGTCCATCTGTCCGACTTGGGCGAGCAGCCCGCCATAGTCGATGATCCGGTCGCAGATGACATGGATGACAAGCCCCTCGCGCTGGACCCGGCCCTTCATTCCGATCATCGCCGCCGACATGACGGTGCGGCGCTGTGCCTCGAACCGATCGGGCCAGAGGATGCCGTTGGCGATGCCGGTCTCGTCCTCGATGGTGATGAATAGCACGCCCTTGGCGCTGCCGGGCTTCTGGCGGACAAGGATGATCCCGGCGACTTCGACGTGGCGGCCGTCCTTGATGTGGGCGAGGTCGGCGCAGCGGACGATGCCGCGGCGGGTCAGGTCCTGGCGGAGGAAGGCGAGCGGATGCGCGCGCAGCGACAATTGCAGCGCGCGATAATCCTCCACCACTTCGCGGCCCTCGGTTAGCGGGCGGAGCGACACGGCGGGCTCCAGTCCCTCCGTGTTGAACGACGCGTGCCGCGCATCGGCGGCGGCGAACAGGGGCAGGGGGGCCTCGCCCAGGCCCTTCACCTTCCATAACCCCTGACGGCGATCCTCGCCCAGCGCATGGAAGGCATCCGCTTCAGCCAGTCGCTCGATCGCGGCCCTCGGGACGCCGGCCCGCCGCCACACTTCCTCCACCGACTGGAAAGGCGATTCCCCCCGTGCCGCGACGATCGCCGCACCATGCGCGTTGGCGAGGCCGCGCACCTGGCGCAGTCCGAGCCGCACGGCGAGGTAGCGGCCGGCGGTCGGCTCCAGCGTACAGTCCCAGCGGCTGGCGTTGATGCAGGCGGGCCGCACCTCGACGCCGTGCTCGCGCGCGTCGCGGACGACCTGGGCGGGCGCGTAGAAGCCCATCGGCTGGGCGTTGAGCAGCGCCGCGCAAAACACGTCGGGATGATGATGCTTCATCCAGCAGCTGGCATAGGCGATCTTAGCGAAGCTGGCGGCGTGGCTCTCGGGGAAACCGTAGGAGCCAAAGCCCTCGATCTGCTTGAAGGTCCGTTCGGCGAAGTCGCGGGGGTAGCCGCGCGACACCATGCCCTCGACCAGCTTGTCGTGGAAGTGGCTGACCCCGCCGGTGAATTTGAACGTCGCCATGGCGCGGCGCAGCTGGTCGGCCTCGACCGCGGTGAAGCCTGCACCGACGATCGCGACCTTCATCGCCTGTTCCTGGAACAGCGGCACGCCCAATGTCTTCTCCAAGACCGCGCGCAATTCCGGACGGGGATAGTCGGGCTTCTCGCGCCCCTCGCGGCGGCGCAGGTACGGGTGGACCATGTCGCCCTGGATCGGCCCCGGCCGCACGATCGCGACCTCGATCACGAGGTCATAGAAGCGCGCGGGCTTCATGCGAGGTAGCATACTCATCTGCGCGCGGGACTCGATCTGGAAGGTGCCGAGCGTGTCGGCCTTCTGGATCATCGCATAGACGTCCGGATCGTCGTCCTGCAGGTCGGCCATGCCGACGCGCAGGCCCTTGGCCTCCTCCAGCAGGTTGAAGGCGCGGTTCATGCAGCCGAGCATGCCGAGGCCGAGCACGTCGACTTTCATGAACTTCAGCGCATCGATATCGTCCTTGTCCCATTCGATCACCTGCCGGTCGACCATCGCGGCGGGCTCGATGGGGACGAGATCGTCAAGCCGGTCATAGGTGAGGACGAAGCCGCCGGGATGTTGTGACAGGTGGCGCGGTACGCCGATGAGCTGGCGCGACAGTTCCAGCGCGAGGCGCAATCGCCGGTCGTTCATGTTGAGGCCGAGCTGGGTGACTTGTTTCTCGCCGACGCCTTCCTGGCTCCACCCCCAGATGAGGCCGGCGAGCGCCTTGGTCAGATCCTCGGGCAGGCCGAGCGCCTTGCCGACCTCGCGCACCGCACCGCGCGCACGGTAGCGGGTGACGACGGCGGTCAGCGCGGCATGGTTGCGGCCATAGGTGTCATAGATCCACTGGATAATCTCCTCGCGCCGCTCATGCTCGAAATCGACGTCGATATCGGGCGGCTCGCGGCGTTCGCCGGAGACGAAGCGCTCGAACAGCAGCTCGTGCTTGATGGGGTCGATGCTGGTGATGCCGAGCACGAAGCAGACGCAGCTGTTCGCCGCCGAGCCGCGCCCCTGGCAGAGGATGCCCCGCCTGCGGCTTTCCGCGACGATGCTGTTCACCGTCAGGAAGTAGGGCGCATAGCCGAGTTCGCCGATCAGGCGAAGCTCGTGCGCGATCTGGTCGCGATAGGCGGGTGGCAGGCCGTCGGGGAACATTCGCGCCGCTGACTTCTCGGTTAGCTGTTCGAGCGCGCCCTGCGCGGTCAGCCCCGCGACCACCCGCTCGTGCGGATATTGATAGCTGAGTTCGCTGAGGTCGAAGGTGCAGGCGTGCGCTATCGCGGCGGTGGCGGCGATCGCATCGGGGAAGGCGGCGAAGCGACGCTCCATCTCGGCTGGGGATTTGAGGTGCCGGTCGGCATGCCGCTCGCGCCGGTAGCCCAGCGTGTCGACAGTGCATTTCTCACGGATCGCGGTGACGACGTCCTGCAACAGCCGCGCCTCGGGGGCATGGTAGAGGATGTCGCCGAGCGCAACAGCGCGGACGCCCGCGTTCCCGGCGAGCGCGGCGAGATCGTGCAGCCGCAGCGCATCGTCGGGCCGGCGGCGGAAGGCCAGGCCGCAATAGCCGCGCGCGCCGAAGGTGGTGTGCAGTTCGGCGAGCCGCGCCGTGGTCACCGCATCCGCCTCGCCCGGCAGCAGGATCGCAATCAGCCCCTCGTGCCACGCGACGACGTCGCTCCAGCCGAGCGTGCAGCCACCTTTGCCAGCACGCGACTTGCCGAGGGTCAGCAGCCGGGTGAGCCGCGACCAGGCTGGCTTATCGGTCGGATAGAGCAGCAGGGCCCGCCCATCGTCGAGATCAACACGCGCCCCTGCGATCATCCGCACGGCAGTGGCCTTCTGCGCCTCCCACGCGCGGACCAGCCCGGCGACGCTGCCCCGGTCGACGATTCCGAGCGCGGTGTGGCCGTACAGCGCGGCGGCGGCGAAGAGTTCATCGGGGCTGGAGGCGCCGCGCAGGAACGAGAAATGGCTCGTCACCTGAAGCTCGACATAGGTCGTGGTGGGGGCCGCCATCAGCCGAATAGCCCGTGGAGGTACCAGCTGAGATCACCGGTTGCGGCATCGACCCCGTCGCCGCGGCGGAACAGCCAGAAGCGTGCGCCGGTGTCGTCCTCGACCCGAAAATAGTCGCGCAC
This sequence comes from Sphingomonas sp. SORGH_AS_0789, assembly GCF_031453055.1. Classification (NCBI taxonomy): domain Bacteria; kingdom Pseudomonadati; phylum Pseudomonadota; class Alphaproteobacteria; order Sphingomonadales; family Sphingomonadaceae; genus Sphingomonas; species Sphingomonas sp. SORGH_AS_0789. Next base: position 3,583,802 of record NZ_JAVIYV010000001.1, on the reverse strand, counting down.
CGCCCAGACCTCGCCGTCGCGCCGCCACCATTCGCCGTGAATGCGCTCGGGGCCATCGCCTGCGACCACGGCATGGACCTTGCCCCGCCAGGTGAAGCGTCGCGGCGGTGCGTCGGGCAGGAGCGCCAGCACCCCGACCAGCGGTTCGGGGCGCGACAGCAGACGGACGGGCCGCTTCCACGATGGCCAGCCCGTGGGGGCGGCGAGCGGCGACCATCGGCGCACGGCACGTTCGGGCACGTCGCTTTCCACTGGTGCGGTCGTGAACAGGGCGTCCTCGCCGACCCGCCCTGCGATCTGGTCGACCAAAACCGCGACGTCGGGTGGGGCATCGTCGCCGGCCAAACTGGCGGCCAGCGCGATCGCGCCCAGCGGATCGGTGTGGGGGGCAGCCAGCCGCATCGCCTCGATTCCGTCGCCCGGATCAACCCGGTCGATGCGTAGGTGGAAAAGCCGGGCGCGATGGCCTGTATCACGGGTCGCGCGCGCGGTGCCGATCGACAGATGCTGTTCGCTGCCATCGATCCGCTCCAGCGTCAGGATCAACGCCCGGACGCCGCGGCCACGCTCCACCAATTGCCGGATAAGGTCGGTGAGCAGGTCGCCGATCACCTGCTCGATCGCCTCGGCCGTGCCGATGGGTTCGAGCAGGCGGAGACGGGCGACGGACGTCTCTTGCGGAACCACCGGCACGATCGGTTCGGGGACACGCCCCAGTGCCTCGTCGAGGCGGCGGACACTCGCCATGCCCAGCCGCCGGGCGAGCGGCCCGCGTGGTAATGGCAGCAGATCGGCGATCCGGTCGAGCCCAAAGCGGTTCGCCGCCGCTGTTGCTTCCGGGGTCAGGCGGAGTGCGGCGGGGGGTAGGGTGGCCAGCGCCTGGGCCTCTTGTCCGCCGGGAACCAGGAGGATCGCATCGCGACCGAAACGGGCGAGCGCATGAGCTGCGCCCGGCGTGGAGGCGACCGTGACCCGTGCGGTCAAGCCGAAACGTCGGCAGAACCGGACCAGTCGCTGGCAGAAGCGTGCCTCGCCGCCATGCAGATGCGCGACGCCGCTCAGGTCCAGCCAAAGCCCGTCCGATCCGCTGACCGCGGCGGTCGGGGTCCAGTGACGCACGGCATGCAGTGCCAGATCCGCCAGCAACGCGGCATCTGCCGCCCGGTCGGCGGGTCGGATGTCGAGATCCGGGATCAGCGCCCGTGCCTGCGTCACTGCCATGCCCGGGGTCAGTCCGAGCGTCATCGCCGCCGGGCAAGCGGCGGCGATGACCTGTCGCTGTCCGATCTGCTCGGCCAATACCATCGGCACGAGGTTCAACGCGGGTGCTGGCCCTGATACTGCCTTGTGCTGGCCCGGAGCGCTGGAGCGTTTGAACGGATGGTCCGCCGCCTCGGACCGGCGACCCAGTTCGCGCATCGGCGGTCGCTGGTGCAGCGGTAGTGCCGCCACCTGCTCCTCGACCGCCCCACGCGCAGCGCCTTGCTGTGCCCAGCGCGCGCCGGGACGCCAGCCGCCGCCCCGTGGTACCGAGCAGGCGCCGGGGTCGTCGTCAATGGGAAGCATGGGCGCGGACCTCGGTTCAGGCAGCGCGCGCGGCCGCTCCAGCCGTCGCAGTCGCTCGATCGCGAGATGCGGCAGGTAGAGCGAGGCGACCCGTGTCATCGCATGCCTCCAAGTCCATCGTGAAACCCGGGCCACCGCGCTGGCGCGCCAGCTCGACCGTCCAGCGCGCGCGGCCGACCCCGGGGGCGGGAAGCGGCGTGGAAGGCACGCAGGCGATCCGCCACCGTGTCATCGCCGCCGACAGCTCGGTGAGTGGGCAGATGCCCTGTCGGCGCCAGCGGCGCGAAAGCAGGGCAGGGGTATTTCCCGTCATCGCCGCCAGCTGAAGTCGCCGGGTTGCGACCATGTCGGCGCGCTTTACCTCGCCGACGACCGCTGCAAGCCCGCCATGACGCAAGCCATCCTCCATGACGGCCAGAACGTCCTTGTCCTCACGTACCTCGGCGAAGAACAGCGTGGCCGGGCTGAGCCCAGCCTGTTCGAGACCCGGCGCATAGAGGTCGAACCGGGTGAGCGCCCAAAGCACCCGGCGGCCGCTCAGCGCTGCTGCGCGCGCGGCAATCCCCACCGCGAACAGCGTGGCAGCCGCATCATCCGTAAGGGTCGGTGTCGCCGAAGACGTCTCATGCAAACCGCCGAGCGCCAGGCCGCCGCCCGTCAATCGCGTGTCTACCGCTTCGATGCCGAAAGGGAGAATTGCGCCCTCGCTGCCGCGCACAGCGCCTATGGCGCTCCGCAGGCGAGCCAGTGTTTCGATGGGTGGGGCGGTGGAAGACATCATTGCTGCGACTCATATGTTCGCTATATGTTCCGTTGATTCCGCAGGCGGGTCAAGGCGTTGCGGAAGCGGATCGATAATCGGAACGGGACAGGGCGGTGGCAGATGAGGGCCGTAAAAGGGGCAGCCAAGAAGGCGGGGCAGGGGCCGATCACGATCATATCGGGCGGCGTCTGCGCACGTTGGAGGAGCGTGCCCTGCACAAGCGTACGCTGCGCCTCACCTGTCCAAAATGCGGTCACGGCCGCGTCTTCGATGCCGTTGCGCTCTGGTGGCTGTTCTACCGGCGAGGTTGGGACGGCACGCTGGGGGTGGTTGGTCGACGGCTATGTTGCTCGGCATGCCAGGCGGAAGGACGCACCCAGCGTCCTCATGTGGTGATCGGGCGGGACCAGCCTACGGGTGCCGCTCTGCCCTATCCGGATGCCGCGACGTGGAAGAAGCTTGTGTCGCGCTACCGGTCGTGATCGAACAGGCGAATGTGTAATCTTTACAACATCAAGGTCGATCCGCGGACCTATTTCGACGCGCTTGCTGCAGTCGACGATGCGAGCAACACGCTGGAGGTCGAGAAGGATTACGCGGCGCCCGGCAAACCCGGCTATGTCGTTCGTGTCGAGGAGGGCCGACGGGTGCTCAGCACAATGCGCTGGGGCTTCCCAACCCGCAAACCGCGCAAGCGGCCGGCGCGTGAGGGAGAACTGCCTTTCCTTTACGACTGGTGGACCAACGCCCGGAACATGCAGAGCAATATGTGGAAGCCGTGGCTGCTCAAGGCTGAGTATCGCTGCCTAGTGCCCTTCACGCGCTTTGCCGAGCCCAAGGCGGCCGCCGACCGGCAGGCGCCCGGTGACACCAATTGGTGGTTCACCGTCGAGGACCAGTCAGCGCCGTGCTTTGCCGGACTGTGGAAGGTCGACCAGGACCATGACCGGGTCTATGCGTTCTGCACGACCGAGCCCAATCCGCTGGTCGCGCCCAAGCATCCCAAGGCGATGCCGGTCATCCTGCTCGCCGAGGATCAGGAGCGCTGGCTGACCGCCCCGGTCGAGGAGGCGGTGACGATGCTGAACGCCTATCCCTCGCAGCTGATGAGCGTCGCCTGACCATGGCCCGCAACCGCTATTATGACGGACCGCTGAGCGATCACTACGACGGCACGCGCTTCTTCAACCCGGGGCAGGCCAGCACCGACCGGGGCCTGCGCGCGGTGCTCCGCTGGAAGCTGGCGGGCGGTGCCGCCAAGTGGCCGAAGTCAGTGCCGGTCACGCCCGCACGACCCGAGCCGCGCGTCGATGGCCTGTGCGTGACGATGGTCGGCCATGCGTCGCTGTTGATCCAGGTGGCGGGGGTGAACATCCTCACCGACCCGGTCTGGTCGAAGCGCGCCAGCCCGTTCCGCCGCGTCGGACCGATGCGGGTGACCGCGCCGGGATCGCGTTCGAGGATCTGCCGCCGATCGATGTCGTGCTGCTGAGCCATGCCCATTACGACCATCTCGACCTCGACACGTTGCGGCGCCTCCACGCCGCGCACAATCCCCTAATGGCGATGCCGCTCGGCAATGATGCGGTCGTCCGGGCAGCGGTACCGGCCGCACGATGCGTGACCGGCGACTGGTGGGACCGGCTCGACCTCGGCGGCGGCCTCGCGACAAAGCTGACCCCGGCCAACCACTGGTCGAACCGCTGGCCGAGCGACACGCGCATGACGCTGTGGAGTGGGCATTATCTCGACACGCCTTCCGGGACGATCTGGTTCGTCGGCGACACCGGCTATGGCGATGGACGCATCTTTAGCGAAGTTCGCGAGCGGCTCGGCGCACCCGACGTCGTGCTGATCCCGATTGGCGCCTATGCCCCGCGATGGTTCATGGCCGCACAGCATGTCGATCCAGCCGAGGCGGTGCGGATCTTCAAGGACGTCGGGGCAGGGCGCGCGCTCGGCATCCATTGGGGGACCTTCCAGCTGCCCGACGAGGCCCGCGAAGCACCGGTCGAGGAACTGGCGATAGCGCTGGACGAGGCGCACATCGCCCCGGACCGCTTCGTCGCGGCGGACGCGGGTGGGGTCTACCGCTTCGGCTAGAGCATCTCCAAGGGCACGCGTCCCTTGGGGGCCGGGAATAGTTCATCGAGGCGAGCGAGGGCATCCGCATCGAGCGTCAGGTCGGCCGCCGCTCGGTTCTCCCGCACATGCGCGCTGCGCCCGGCCTTGGGGATGGCGATGACATCACCCTGCGCCAGCAGCCAGGCCAGTGCCACCTGGGCCGGCGAAGCACTGAGTTCGTCGGCGAGCGTGCGCAATCCTGGATGCGCGACGAGGCGCCCCTGCTCGACCGGGCTGTAGGCCATGGTCGCCATGCCGCGTTCCGCGAGCCAGGGCAGGAGGTCGTGCTCGGGGCCGCGCCGCGTCAGATTGTAGAGGATCTGGTCGGTCGCGCACGCCGTGCCGCCGCTGGCGACCAGCTCCTCCATATCGTGGGTATCGAGATTGCTGACGCCCCAGCGCAGGATCTTGCCCTCTTCGACCAGCCGCTCCATCGCCTCCACAGTCTCTGCCAGCGGCACGCTGCCGCGCCAATGCAGCAGGTAGAGATCGAGCCGATCGGTACCGAGCCGCGCCAGACTGGCCTCACACGCGCGGGGCAGGCGATCACGCGACGCATTCTGCGGATAGGCCTTGCTGACCAGGAAGATGTCGTCGCGCCGACCCTCAATTGCCTCGCCGACCAACCGTTCGGACTCGCCATCGGCATACATTTCCGCGGTATCGATCAGCGTCAGGCCGAGGTCGACGCCCTCCCGCAAGGCGGCAATCTCCTCCGCGCGTCGGCGGCGATCCTCCGCCATCATCCAGGTGCCTTGGCCAAGCGCGGGGACGGCGGTGCCGTCGGGCAAGCGGATCGTCTTCATGCCGAACCCAACGTTTCATGGTAATTTCCGAGCCACGGCAAACTCATAGGCAGTCCTCCGCGTGGATGCGCAGGCGAATGTTCCCAATTCGTTCCGAATCGGGTAAGCTCGCGTCCATGGTCACGCGCAAGATCATCCATGTCGATATGGACGCATTCTTTGCGTCGGTAGAGCAACGTGACGATTCGACGCTTCGCGGCAAGCCGGTCGCGGTCGGCTCCGCCGCGGCGCGCGGCGTGGTCGCAGCGGCGAGCTATGAGGCGCGCTCGTTCGGCGTGCGGTCGGCCCTGCCGTCGGTCACGGCGCTGCGTCGCTGTCCCGACCTGATCTTCGTGCGGCCGCGGTTCGAGGTCTATCGCGATGTCTCCCGCCAGATCCACGCGATCTTTGCGCGCTACACCGACCTGATCCAGCCGCTCTCGCTCGACGAGGCCTATCTCGACGTGACTGCCGACAAGCAGGGGGTGGGGACCGCGTGGCGCACCGCCAAGGTGATCCGCGCCGACATCCTTGCCGAGACGGGGCTGACGGCGTCGGCCGGCATTTCCTACAACAAGTTCCTCGCCAAGCTCGCCTCCGACCACCGCAAGCCCAATGGCCAGTTCGCGGTCACGCCCGAGATGGGCGGGGCCTGGGTCGAGACGCTGCCGGTCTGCCGCTTCCATGGCGTCGGACCGGTCACGGCCGCGAAGATGAAGCGGCTTGGCATCGAGACGGGGGCCGACCTCAAGGCCAAGTCGATGGCCTTCCTCCAGCAGCATTTCGGCAGCTCGGCGGAATGGTACCACGCCATCGCGCGCGGACAGGATGACCGACCCGTCAACCCCAACCGGGTCCGCAAGTCGTCAGGCTCGGAGACCACTTTCGACCGCGACCTGATCGAAGCAGCGGAGATCGGGGTCGGAGTGCTCAAGATGGCGGATGATGTCTGGGCGTGGTGCGAAGGCCGTCAGGCGTTCGGCCGCACGGTCACGGTGAAGGTCAAATATGGCGACTTCCACCAGATCACGCGCCGACGCAGCCAGCCGATGGTCGTTGCCACGCGAGAGGCGCTGCACCGGGCCGCGCTCGACCTGATCCGATCGGTCCTGCCGACCCAGAAGGGCATTCGGCTGGTCGGCGTGACGGTATCCAACTTTGCCGAGGCGCATACCGAGGCGGTCGACGAACTGCCGATCTTCGTGGAGGCGGCGGCCTGATGCTCGACCTGTTTGATGCGCCCGCTTTGCCCGGCCTCACCACTCGCCATGATCTGATCAGCCTCACGGAAGAGCGGATGCTGATCGATCGCATCGATGCGACCGATCTGGCTCCCTTCCGGTTCCAGGGCTGGACCGGCAAGCGGCTGACCACGTCGTTCGGCTGGAGCTATGATTTCGAAATTGGGCGGCCCAAGGACGCTCCACCGATCCCGGACTGGCTGCGGCCGTTTCGTGACCGGGCGGCCAGCTTTGCGGGGCTCGACGCCGACGCTCTGATCCAGGCGCTGTTGATCCGCTACGATCCCGGCGCCGGGATCGGCTGGCACCGCGACCGACCGATCTATGGGCATGTCCTCGGCATTTCGCTTGGCGAGCCGGCCGTCATGCGTTTTCGGAAGCGGCGTGCCGACGGGTTCGATCGCGTTTCTGTGCCGCTCGATCCGCGCGGCGGCTATCACATGACCGGCCCCGCTCGGCACGACTGGGAGCACAGCATCGCTCCGCTGACGCGACCGCGCTGGTCGATCACGTTCCGGAGCCTGGCGGATCGGTCATGATCCGCACCAATGCTACTGGGGCATCGTATTCCGTCGCCCAAGCGCAGCGGTCATGATGTTCCTGACTTGAGTGAAAGGCTCATGATCTTCAGGATTTCGCGTAGCGACACGGGGCGCCCACGCCCCGCCCGAGGCGGCGAAGCCGCGACCCCCGCGTTAGCGCTGGCAACGAGAGAGCGGTGCCACCTCGGCGCGTCAGCGCCGATCCAAGCGGCGCCAAAGGCGCCGCCGCACACAATTTTGTCGCGCCGTTAGGTGCGTCAAATTGTAGGTATTGCGCCTGTCTTGAGTGGGCGAAGGAGCTGTGGCGACACTCCTTCGCCGAGTGGTTTGGAAGACGATCGCTTTGACGAAGGGTATTCGCGATAGGTCTTCGCCGACATTGCACCTTATCTGCGCCGCTATGGTCGGCGCTTTTCCATGCTGCTCAGAAAATTTTTGCGCGATTTCGCTTCGAATCCTACAAAGTGGTTTGTTTGCCTTTTTCAGGTGAGGCCATGTCGATTTGGAGGATTATCGAAGACGACGCACTCAGCGGTGTTCTTGCGGGGATCGCGGAAGCGGTACGGCAGCGGGAGGAGCTTACCAGAGTCATCGCGGATGCCTCGGCGGATCGGCTTGCTAATCTGACGCCCCAAGAGAAGATGGAGGCTAAGCGGAAGGCCAAGGCCGCCAAGCAGACCCTGCAAAATCCACGGGGGCGCAAGGCGTCGCTTGCGCAGGAAGAAGCGGACCTGACCAAGGCGCTGAATAAGCTCCTTATCGAACACCGGCCGGACTTGGGCAATATGGTAAAGGTCGTCGTTGAGGCGCTGATCCTCGGCACCCAGATCGATGAGATCCGAAAAGAGCGCGCCGAGGTCAAGGCGAAGCCGACGCTGACCCGAAAGGACAGCGCGGCTCTGAAGGCGCTAGAGGACGCCGGATGCCCGCTATGGCAACTGGCCCGCCTATCCAAGGACGACCTCTCGTTCGTCGCCACCTTCGTCCGGGAAAAGCTGCGTGATCCGCGGCACCAAAAGCAGGACGGCGTGGGGATGGCCGCATTCCGGGCAGGCCATCTCGAACTTGCCGTAGAGGGGCTAACGCCGGATGAGGAGATGGCCGTGCTCTTGGCTGCGGGCAGAATTTCGGAAGCTGATATCGCCGCGAAGTCCGCGTTCGAGGCAGCAGCGGGTCGACCGCTACAAATTTCTCCAACCCTCGCCGGGGCGTTGTCGCGGGCGGCGGAGCGACAGCGATCGGACGGCGTCTGGCCCGGCGCAGATCGCACCGTTGATCATGTCGAGGAAAAGGCCTTTCAGCAGGACCTTCAGTCTCTGGCCGAGGCCCTCGGCGGCGGCGAAGCGGCGGAGGAGCGCGCATGGGACATCCTGTTCCCGCCGTCACGCTCCGTCGATGATCCGTCCCTTGAGGATGCTGAATCGATCGCGCGCCAGATGCTGGAGCATCTCCACGGTCCCGATCAAGACCGCTGGAAGGCGCTGATGGACACGATCGGTCACGACGTCAGCATGCGGCGCGCCTTCGCGGATCGATTGACCGAGGCTGACCGAGACAAGTCGGGTCAGGCATCCTGGGCCAAGACGATCTTGTTGGCGGAAGACTGGAGACTTGCTCTCGAGCGTCAGCATCGGGAGGAGGTCCGAGACCTCGCCCTGTTGGTGCGCGATCGGGCCGACGTGCGCTGGCTGGCGCAGTCGCGCGGCATCGATGTTCCCCTCAACCTGACGGTCGAATTGCCGCTTTCGCGTACCGCGAATCTGCTCCGGCAGCCGGTGACTGAGCTCATCTGGGAGCTGTTCGACTTGCCGCCCGAGCAGCAAGCCTCGCAGCCTGTCGGATCGCCATCGGGATATCCGGCTTCCCGGATTTCCGGTGCGGACATGCTCGGCATTGATGACGAAGACTATTGAGGATCAAGTAAATGAGCAATGAAAAGACCGATCTCGTCGTCGCGACGCCGCGTGCGGTGGTCATTCACGACCGCCCGCAACTGCCTGTGACGGCGGCGGCGTCCAACCTACTAATCGACAGCATCACTGCGACGCTGCTGGTCGTGACCGGCGAAACTGGTGGAGCGGGTGTGGATACGCTCGTCGGCTGTATCGTCGCCCTTCTGGACGGAGCCGGAAGAGGATGCCGAGTAATCGAACTGGGAACGACCCGTGGGTATCTGAAGGGCACGCTCGAACCCGGAGAGTATGTCTTCGTCGACGTCGCGGACCCGGATGTCGTCGCCAACCTCCTCACGGCTGTGTCGGAGGTCCCGACCGGCTATCCGATCCTGCTGAGCGTCAACGCCGGGGCGTGGAAGGATTTCGTTGAGATCGAAGGTGAACTTGCGCCATGGATCGAACGGGCGCCCGAACGCTACCGCGTTCTCGTCAAGTTAGCCGAATGGAGCGAAGATAGCCGGGCTGAGGCCTATTACCGCAAGAAGGGAGGCCTAGGCCGGGTTATCCGGTGTTTCACTGAGCCGCGTCGGGGGCTTCGGGCCGGTGCCGGTGCTACGAACATGCGCCACGATCCAGAGGGCGGCGTATTGCAGGTGCCCCGGCTCGGTGAGCGGCTCCAACAGGCATTTTACAAGGACAAGCGCCGCCTCAGCTCGGCTTTGCTGGAGGCGTCGGCAGGAGAAGCCATGCTGCTCGCCCGAGCCCTCCGGCTGCTCAACGCCGGGCTGGAGGACGTCCTGTGACTCAGTGGCGCGTGCTCTGGTATCAGATCTGGCCTGATGAAGAGCCCGATGATCGGGTGGCCGCGTCGTTGGACGAGATCGCAAGCATATGCGCGCCCTATCAGGACGATCCCTTTCTAGTCATCGCCATGTACCAGCACCGTCATGGCCAGGTGCTCAAGTCGTCGATCGCCGACTGGCTGGAGGACCATAGCCCGGCGCTCCTGGAAAATGTGCGTGGCACCGCCCATGCCGCGTCGTTGCTGGAGGATGCGGCGGGAAGAGCCCAATCCTCGGTAGTTACGCTCACGGCCCTACACGTTGATCTCGGTGCCCGCATTCGCGGCACGGTTTCGGCGCTCGAGCAGGCCAAGAGCGACCTACGCGATCAGGCCTACGAAAGTCGCTCGGCCTATCGGGCGCTGCGAGAGGAGATATCATGGGTGCGACCGACCCTGCTGACGCTCCTGACGGCGGCGCTGCTGATCAGCATTCTCTGCACAGCTTTTCTGGCGAAGCGCACTTTCGCAGACCGGCCGGGAGACGTCGTTTGGGAAGCGTTGTCCGATGAGGAGCGGCGCCAGCTACCGGAATTCATATCCTCAGGTTCGCTGGCCGACGTTATGACCTGTCGATTGCCTGGGATGAGGATCGTCAAGGATCGGTGTGTGCAGCTACACAACTCGGCATCCGAGGAGGTCCCAGGATGGCAACTGCCACCGGAAGTCGCTGCACGCGCTGCTCACCGGTGGAGCGCTGAGCGCCCTTGAGAACGGAAGAATTGCCAAGTGTGTACGATACCAGTAAGTGACGCCAGTGAGTGTAACCACTCGTCATTGGCGTTTCGCGAATGCGTTGAAAGTCAGTCACTTGGCGGAGGCAAGGGATTCTTAAGTGAGGATCCTGCCGCCCCAGCCATCTGCCTGAAATCCCAGCCAATTGGCTGCTAAGTGTTTGAAGATGCTGGCTGACTATCAGGGTCGGCCGTTGGCACATGCACAATTGTGCATCGGATTGTGCCAATGCGCTGGCCGGGAAGGCCGCGGTTTTGGACTGTCTTCAGCATGTATATCGGCGCGGGCATATTTTCTGGTGGCGCCGAATTCACCGTTTATTGGATAATGGCACCCTAGATGTCCGGCTGTCGCTGCGGACCACCGACCGGAAGGCAGCGCGCAACATGGGGGCGGCGCTCACGGCGGTGACGCCGAGGGTGCTGGAGATGCTCGACAGGCGGGCCAGGCAGAAGACCGATATCACCGAGCAGGAGCTCCAGGCGATCGCCAAGCGATGTACGAGGAGCGGCTGGCGGAGGTCTGCACCCTGCAGCGATCGACGCCGTACGATGTCGAGACCCACTCGGCCGCCAATCTGGCGTTCGTCGACTATTTCCGAGCGGCTGAAGAACCAGGGCGGTCGCGTGTCCTTCCTGCCGTCCGAAGAGCGAAAGTTGCAGGCGGAGGGCTGGAGCGCGCAGCGGATCGCCGACCTGCGCACGATCATCGCCATGCGGGAGGAGCAAGGGATCGACCCGATCCGGCAGGACGAGATCGATCGCCATCTTGCCGCCGCCGGTTTTGCGGTCGATGACCGGCTGCGCTGGATGCTGGAGCTAGCCCTCTATCCGGCCTACCGCGACGCCTATGCCGCCGCAGAGGCGCAGCTTCGAAGTGCGGCCACACCCAGGACGGTGGCGCCTGGCAATTCGGCCACGCCTGCACCGGCGCAGCCGTCGCCTTTGACCGTCGCTGGCGTTCATCCTGCGCCGGTCGGTACGGCTCCGGGGGTGCCAGAGGACTGGCTGCATTGCACCCCCGTCGAGGCGGCGGAACGGATGATCGCCACAACGCCCCGCCTGCTGGAGCATCGCAAGGGCGGCAAGCGTGAGAAGGACAGCGTCGGCGAACAGACGTTGCGCCAGATCCGCTGGGCCGCCGTGCTGCTGCAGAAGTCGTTGCCGCCCGGCACGCCGATGTGGCGGGTTACCAAGGCGGACATCGTCAAGCTCGACAAATGGTTCGATCAGCTCTCCGTCAACTATGGCAAGGCGGCTGATGTTGCTGATCCCCGCATAGGTAGAATTGGGTGCTGCCGCGCCCTTGCGGTTCGCCACTTCCACCGCGACGCGCTGTGCGAAGGATTCGGTCTTGCGGGTCTCGGTGATCTTGTACCCGGCCTGTTGCAGGGCCGCCTTCACCTGCTGCGGCGTGTCGCCGAGCCGAATGCCGGCCACGTCCATGGTTGACGGATCGGCGGCATAGGCGGGTGCGGCGAAGGTGAGCAGTCCGGCTGCAACCGCTGCGAATTTCATTCTGTCGTACATGGCTATGTCCTTGTGGTGATGGGGGATCAGCGGAGGGTCAGGCTGAGAAAGCCTGCGGTGTCCTGCGCGCCGGCGACGTGGCCGGCATCGAAGGCATGGGCGATGCCGAGCCGCAGCGACGAGGTGGGCGACAGCGCAGCCGACCAGCCAAGCTCGACATCCATCTCTCTCGCGGTCGGTGTCAGGTCTGGAACGCGCGCTTCAACGGTTCGACGGAGCGCTGCTCGTGGTCAGCCACGACGCTCGCCTCATGAACGCGATCGGCATCGAGCGGTCCGTGGCCATCACCAGCATCAAAGAGGATGTCGTCACGCCCGAGCTTGGTTAGGCTGGCGCGATGCAGCGTCTTCACATCGCCATCGCGGGCTGTGGCCCGGCGGGTCTCGCAACGGCGTTGCTGCTGCATCGCGACGGCCACCATGTCACGCTGTTCGAGCGGTTCGATGTGCCCCGCCCGGTGGGATCGGGGCTGATGATCCAGCCGACCGGCTTTGCCGTCCTGCGCGAACTCGGGCTGGCCGACGCGCTGCTCGACCACGGTGCGCGCATCGATCGCCTCCACGGCGAGGCAGGAAGCAGCGGACGGGTCATACTCGACGTTCGCTATGCCGCGCTCGGCAAAGGCGCAGGGTTTGGCATCGGCGTCCACCGCGCAACTTTGTTCGCCGTGCTGCATGAGGCCGTCGCTGCCGAGCGGATCGCGATCGAAACCGGCTGTGCGGTGACGGGAAGCGAATTGGCAGCAGACGACCGCCGGTTCCTGCTGCTTGAGGGCGGTCGCCGCGTCGGGCCATTCGACCTGATCGTCGATGCGCTCGGCACGCGGACGCCGCTGGCGTCGCCCTGCGGTCGCAAACTGGCCTATGGCGCGCTCTGGGGCACGTTGGACTGGCCCGCCGATGCCGGTTTCGATCCCGGCGCACTCGAACAACGCTATCGGCGGGCGAGCGTGATGGTCGGCGTCCTGCCCGTCGGGCGGTTTCCCGGCGCCCCGCGCCAACAGGCCGCGCTATTTTGGTCGTTGCGCGCGGATCGGCTGGCAGAATGGAGGACGGCCGGGCTCGACGTCTGGAAGGCCGAGGTATCCGCACTATGGCCAGCAACGCGAGGATTGCTCGACCAGATCCGATCAGCCGATCAACTCACCTTCGCCCATTATGCACATCGTACGTTATCGACGCCTGCGGAGGCGGGCATGATCCACATCGGCGACGCCTGGCATTCGGCCAGCCCACAATTGGGCCAAGGCGCGAACATGGCGCTACTCGATGCCTATGCCGTGGCGCTGGCCTTGCGGCGATCACCGGATGTCGCAGCGGCGCTCGGTTCGGCGATCGCGATGCGCCGGCGGCATGTCCAGCTGTACCAGGCGCTGACCGCGCTGTTCACCCCCGTCTACCAGTCCGACAGCCGGGCGATCCCCTTCGTGCGCGACCGCATCGTCGGGCCGTTGTCGAAGCTCTGGCCAGCCACCCGCATCCAGGCGGCCATGGTCAGCGGCCTCATCGGTAATCCGCTGAAGCCGCTGTTCGGTTAGCGAGCCCGCGCATCGGAATGGACGAATGCAGCGTGTGGTCTCCGACCAATCGTTGGCCATCGCTCACAACGACCGCTGCTCCGAGGGAAGAAAGGGCTTTCTCATACCCTATACGCGCAAGACGGCGTATTCGGACACAGACGGAGAAAATATATCCGCGGCTGTCCGAATTCGCTGGCTTGTCCGTATAGGGTGATAGAGCTCGACCCGGATCAGTCAGGCGGCCTGCGCCCACAGCATGCACTGCGCGGCGTCATATTGGATGTCCGGCCGCGTGACCTGCCGGGTCAGCCACGTGCTGGCGCGTTCGATGCCCTCACTCAGATCGTCTGCGGGCTTGCTGTCGATGTGCACGATCTCGCGCGGCGCGAGACGGAAATGTCCACGCACATGGGCCTGCGGCAGGATCAGCCCGCGGCTGCCCGCCTTCGACAGCCACAGGCGGCAGCCGCTCTGGATGTGGCAGCGGCCATCGCGCGGCAGAAACAGCGCGATGCCAGTCAGCGCCGGGGTCGGACAGTTGCGAAATTCGAGATGCAGCAGATCGGAACTGGTTTCCACGGCATGGCGGCCCATCTCGATCTTGTCCTCGATCCCGAGCGGATCGCCACCGGTGATGACGACGCCGGGCTTGAGCTTGCGGCTGCCGAGCAGCAGCTTGACGATGGCGCGGGTGACGGCGGCTTCGAAGGTCGTGATGGTCATCATTCTATCTCCTTGTTTCATCCCCGCATCGGGGCCGTTCATCATCTCGTTCATCTCAAACCTGGTTCTCGCTCCGGCAGGCGCGCACGATCTCGGCGGCGGCGCACTCCAGTCCGGCAGCGCGGTCCCACAGGCAGTTCCAGGGCAGCCGGGTGCCGATCTCGACCCCGTGGCGGCCGAGCTTCACCGACAGCCCGCCGCGAGCGGGCACAAGATGCAGGCCCTGGTCGCGGTCGCGAAAGAAACTGAGGTCGGTAAGCAGCAGCGGGCCGGTGATCGACCGCAGCGCGACGTCGACGCGGACCGGGTCGATCGTCTCGGGGTGAAAACCGTGCCGAATCAACAGCGTATCGCGACGGCGCGTCGCTGCACAACGCAGCAGCGCCTGATCGAACATTGGCTCGGTGATGGGGGTCATCGCGACGATGACGTTACGGTCGAGGCATTCGACCGCACCGGGCAAGCCGGAGTTGCCGAAGAGCGGCGCGGGTTCGTCGCAGCCGAGGGCTGCGAGGGCATAGTTCATCAGCGCAACCGAGGCGGTCGGCAAAACATCGTGGATCATGAGAGACATGGGACCTTTGTGGACGTGCGTGATCCCCGGACCGGCTGGTCCGGTTCAGGCCCCTTCGATTTTCATTGCTCGTCAGGGCTTCGCTCGGCCCCGGCCGATCCTCCCCTCTTCACGCGGCAGCGGTCGCGGCCATCGCGGAAGATGGCGTTGCCGATCACGGCATAGGCCCAGCTATCGAGCGTGCGGGCGCTGTCCGCGATGGTGCCCGAGCGATGGATCGCGGCGGCCGGGCAATACACCTCGGCCATGGCGGGCACCCAGTCGGCGATGCTGCCGGCGGGCTGGCGCTGCCACCATTGTCCGGCGATCAGGGCGGTAAACAGCAGGACGGCGCTTAGGCGGAACACCAACGGCAAGCGGCGTCGCTTCATTTTCTTTCCTCCAGCAGATTGTCGCTGCTGAAGAGGTAAGCGTCTCAAAATATCGCGGATTGTGCAGTCATAAGCCGCCCAGCTTGCCGCATGTTGCAGCAATCCGAACGTCATTCCTGCACGGCGGGACTTGGTTCGTTAACGGGTTCCGCCTACACGCGCAGGCCAGCGCCGTATGCCACGCCGAGTGCCGCGCGGTATTTGATGCCCGGCGCTGCTTCCAGCAGTCGTGCGACCTCGTCGACGCTCAGCACATCGGGCAGCTTCCGGGGACGCGGCGCCAGCACCAGCTTGCGCGACAGATCCGGCCGGT
This sequence comes from Sphingomonas sp. SORGH_AS_0789, assembly GCF_031453055.1. Lineage (NCBI taxonomy): Bacteria > Pseudomonadati > Pseudomonadota > Alphaproteobacteria > Sphingomonadales > Sphingomonadaceae > Sphingomonas > Sphingomonas sp. SORGH_AS_0789. The sequence continues at coordinate 3,568,281 of NZ_JAVIYV010000001.1, read as the reverse complement.
CGAGCGTTACCCCGAACAGGAAGCGCAACGCCGATACCGTAGCGCCGATACCGTAGCGCCGATGACGGACTCGCTGGTGCCGTGTTCGCGCTGGTGAACCTGGAAGCGCCGCACGTCCTCGGCGGTCGCCGTGTCGGGCGAGCGACCCAGGAACGTCGCGAAGGCGCGGACGTGGCGGACATAGTCATGCTGGGTTCGCGCCCGCATCGAACGCATCGCCATGTCGTCGAGCATCTGCTGGCGCAGCGGAGTGGTGGGTGCTTGGGTCGGTGACGTCGTCATGGCGAGGTTCCTCATGTTGAAGGAACCCCATCGTCCGCCTCCGCTGCCGCACGGCAAAACCTCAGCGCAGACGCGTTGCCTCACCACCAGCACCAGTGCCGCGCAGCGGCTTCGTGCTGTGGGTCATCAAGGTGAAGGGCAGGGCGGCCGCTAACGACCACAATGCGCCGTTGGTCGGCTGCGCTTCGAGCGGCAGCTTTTCTTAAAAGCCGACGCCCAGCACTTACCCGACCGCAGTCATCGCGGAGTGCCGCAGAATGGGCCGTTTGCCGATATGCCGCTTTCAACTGCGGGAGGCAAAAAGCGGCTGCTTGGCAGGTGTCACAACCGCTCGGTTGTGACACCTGCTGGTGCGGGACCGCTCGCGTCTGTCATTCAGGCCAATAAACAGATTGCTTGTTGCAGCTACACTTCTACCTTTAGACTAGGCTCAGGACCTATTAAATAGCTTGCATGATCGGTGGCGGGTTGATTCATTGGCGGTGGAGGTGCCGCCGATGAGTGACCTGTTCTGGCTGACGGACAAGCAGATGCAGCGGATTGAGCCGTATTTTCCGTTGTCGCATGGCGTGCCGCGCGTGGATGACCGGCGGATCGTCAGTGGCATCATCTTCGTGATCCGTAACGGCTTGCGTTGGCGGGATGCGCCAGCGGCTTATGGTCCGCCCAAGACGATCTACAACCGGTTTATCCGCTGGAGCCGGATGGGGGTGTTCAACCGCATCTTTGCCGGACTGGCAGCCGAGGGCGGACCACCGGATCAGCTGATGATCGACGCCACGCATCTGAAGGCGCACCGGACGGCAGCCAGCCTGCTCAAAAAGGGGCTCTTTCCCGATGTATCGGGCGCACCAGGGGCGGCCTGAACTCCAAGCTGCACGCCGTCTGCGACGATCGTGGACGCCCGCGTGTCATGCTGCTCACCGAAGGGCAGGTGAGCGACTACAAGGGCGCTGCCCTCATGTTCGACGCGATGCCGCCCGCTCCCATTCTGCTCGCCGATCGCGGCTACGATGCCGACTGGTTCCGCCAAGCGCTCACCGCCCGTGGAACTGCTGCCTGCATCCCGTCACGCAAGGGCCGCAAGGCGCCGATCCCGCATGATGTTGCACTCTACCGCCGGCGTCACAGGATCGAGAACATGTTCGGCCGCCTCAAGGACTGGCGGCGCATTCACACCCGCTACGATCGATGTGCACACACCTTCATGTCGGCCATCGCCCTCGCCGCATCCTTCATCTTCTGGATCAATCAATGAGTCCTGAGCCTAGGCCCAGACCGACGCTGGCCGCTGCCCAGCCGATCAGGAGGAGCCAGCGCCAGATCCGTTTCGTCCGCTGCGATCCGTCGGCATCGACGCCGGGGCCATAAGCGGGATGGAGGGTCCGCGCATCGCTGGCATAGGAAAAGGCCATTAACCTTCCCGATGGTCCGAAAATACCGATGTCGCCGCTGTCCAGATCCAGCTCGCGCGGCACGTCCCGGCCTGGGCGCACCCAGATGACCGGGTGGTCGCCGGTCCGCAGCACCTGCACCACGGTCAGCCTGTCCAGCATGTCCGGCGGGATGACCGTGACGCCATCCTGACGGACGAGGCTCACCGGGCCGAGATCGAAGCGTATCGGGGCGATAAAATCGGGCGGCTGCTGTCGCGAGACATAGACCAGCCCCCCGCCTTCCGCGAACGGACGGGCCCTAGGCGCCAGGGCATTGCGGACCAGCTTGCCGAATGCCTGATCGACGTCCGGTCCCTGCAAAAGGGTCAGGCCGGCCCGATAGCGGCTGGCAAGATGCGCGAAGGTTGCGTCGGCGCGGGCGGCATCATAGTCTTGGCGCACGGGGCCGACGACGCGCACCGAAGCGGCCAGAGCGCGGCAATAGGAAGTCTCGCATTGCGGCACATAGGCGGCCACTTCGACCAGGCTGCGCATCGACAGCAGGCGTTCGTCCACATTGGCGCGCAGCGTGACGCTGTCCTGACGCCCCAGCCATGTCCGCGCGATCACAACGCCGTTTACGGCCATGGACACCCAGGGCTGCAGGTGGCCGCTGCCCGCTCGACCGTGCACGTCGACGGTCAGGGCCGACAATCGGGAGCGCGCGGGCAAGTCCCGCAGATCGATCACATCGCGCCGGATCACTGTGCGCGCGGATTCCGTCGCCCCGGACGGCGTGGCGGCACCCGCCAGCAGCGCAAGATGGAGAGCGGTCCACATGGGTTTCGATCAAGGCAGCGGGCGAACGGGCGCGTGGAGGTTGCCCGATCCGGAGCGGGCCGAAGCAATGCTCACGCTACGAAGTGGCGATGCGGAAACCATATGCGCGTCAATGTCATATGTTAGTTAAATTCTGCTTATTGGTTTATCCTTTCCGTGGACGCGTGCAGTTGGATGTATCATGATTGCCAAGTGATTGGCTAAATACGATTTTTATTGATTGCTGTATATGATCTCATGAAATCGCGGTCTGATACCTTCCTTGAAATGGAAGAACGCCCGATGGGACGAGTTTGTCACGGGAATGACACATTAATTCATCCTACCCGAGAAGCGGTGCGGAAGGTCAAGATCAGTCCGCGACGCTGAGCCGAAAGCTGGGGGTCAACCCTTTGACATGCATCCCGTTTTTTAGACCGATCTGAGCAGGACTTTACCGGCCCTTTGAAATATACGGGCAAGGATCTGGGATCTGAGGAAGTCGTGGTATTCGGAAGAGCAGATCACTTTTGCGCTGAACCGGGCAGAAACCAGCACGCCGGTGATCAAGGTCATCCGCCCGATGGGGATTTCCGAGCAGACATTCTATCGCTGGAAAAAGGGGTACGGCGGGCTCGAGGCTGGTGGGTTGCGACGCGTGAGGTAACGCGAGGAGGAGAACCGGACGCTGAAACAGCCGTCGCGGACCTGAGTTTCGACAGGCATATCTCGCAGAATGTTCTGACAACAAAGCTCTGATGGCCGGACGGGCGCGGGACCGTCTCGCATGTTCGGGCGTCCCACGGCGGCATCCGCGCATCCTGCTGAGCGGGGAAGGATGGGGCGCGAACCACGAACGTGCTCACCCACTGTATCGGAAAGGCGGCCAGGATTGCCGCCGAATAAACGCCGGATGTTCCCCCCCTCAGACTGGATGAGACACTGGAGGGAACCTCATGCCTTAAGTGCCTCCTTGTGAAAGGCATATTGGCCGGGGAGGTTCGCGACGTCGCCCGCTTCCGATAATCTCGGCAAATGCGATGGCACATGTCGCACATCATGCGATGAGCGATCGTCCGGGATCAACCGACGTGGCGCTGGGGGGCCAGTCCATCGATCGCCGCCAGGATAGCGGTGTGGATCGCGATCCGCGCTTCGCCGATGCGCTTGTTGTCGCGGGTGGGGTTCACGCGATTGGTCAACAGAATGATGAAGGCATCGCGCTTGCGGTCGATATAGATGGACGTGCCGGTAAAGCCGGTATGGATCAGCGCGTCGGGTGAGGCGCGCGGCCCGGCAAAGCTACCGGAGGCATCGGGCATGTCCCATCCCAAAGCGCGCGAAGTGCCCGGCGGTTCGGCCTGGCGAGTGGTGAAGGCAGCGATGGTGGACGGCTTCAACAGGCCCTTGCCGTCGCGAAGATAGAGTTCCGCCAGCTTTGCGAGGTCCCGCGCGGTGGAGAATAGGCCAGCATGCCCGGAGACCCCGTCCAGCACATAGGCATTTTCGTCATGCACCTCGCCCCGGATCAGTCGGTGCCGGAATACCTTGTCCTGCTCGGTGGGCACGATCCTGGGCAGGTTGCGAGAGGACGGGTTGAAGCCGGTATCCTTCATTCCCAACGGTCCGAACACAGCGTCGTGCAGGAAGCGGTCGAGCGGCTTGCCCGATAGGCGCGCGACGATCTCGCCCATCAGGATCATGTTCTCGTCGCGATACTGATAGTGCGAACCGGGTGTCCATGCGACCGGCATATGATCGATCAGGGCGAGCAGCTCCTGCCGGTTGCGGCTATGCCGCCAGAGAAGATCCGTGGAGAACAAGCCCGAGCTGTGCCCTAGCAGGTGACGCACGGAAATCCGCTCATGCCCGGGCGTACCGGCGAAGGTCGGCAGATAGTCGATCACCGGCCGGTCGAGGTCCAGCAGCCCCCGGTCATAGAGCAACTCGGCCGCGGTCGTCGTACCGACGACCTTGGTCAGCGAGGCGAGATCGAAGATCGCATTGCGGGGCATGGGCGGCGCATCGGGCGCGGACGACATCCGCCCGAAGTTGCGCAGCGCCACCAGCCGACCATGGAGACCGATCGCGACGACCGCGCCTGGAAAGGCCTTGCCGACCCAGGATTGGATTTCATCAAAGGCTTCGGCGAAGCGTGGCGGCCGTGCCTGGGCAACGACAGCCTGGGCGAATATTGCCCCCACGGTCATCCCCTGCACGAAGCGCCGCCGGTCGATCGTCATGGGTGAAGCTCCGTCACCTGGCGAATATGTGCGTCGACCGCCTTCCTGCCAAATGGAAAGGGGCGGGGCCGACCGGCCACCCACGTCGCATAGCCGTCGCGGTAATGCGGGGAGCGCGGATCGATCGACTGGCCGGGCAGGGTCAGGATACAGCTCCGATCCCAATCGCCGACATCGCAGACCATCAGGACGCTCGCGCCGTGACTGACATGATAGTCGCGGGTGGCGACATAGCCGCGCGCCATCACGGTGAAGGTGTCGCCTCCGGACCGCCCGCCCTCGATGACGGGTAGCGCGGCGTCGATCGCGGGCAAGCCGGACAGGGGATGGCGAAGGACGACGCGGTGAATGTCACCCCAACGCCAGGCGGCCGGATCGGTGCCCAACGCCTCCGACGCCGTCTCCCAGGCCCGGCCGAGCGCCTTCGCCAGCAGAGCGTCGCGCGCTGCCTCAGGGTCGGGGCCGAAGCGCGTATCGGGATGAGTCAGCAGCGCGAGCATCGCTCGCGGATCGATCGATGTCACCAACTCGCGCGCCCTGTCGGGCACGATCGCGGCGAGGCAGGCTTTGCCGAGTTCGATCCACAGCATTTCGAACAAAGCGGCGGCGGCGCTGTCCGCACCCAGCCGGGCATCCCAGTCGCTGAGCATGGCTGCCGCCCGCCCCGCCATGCCGTCGAGCGCCTTCGGCAGCAACGGCAGAAGGGCCTGCGCGGGCAGCGAGAGATCGTCATGCTGTAACGCCACGCTGTCGGCGACGGAATGACGGTCGGCTTCACCGAGCACGTGCGCGACCCGGTCGTAGCGATAAGGCGCGTTCCAGGTGAAGCTCGTCATTCCCTTGGTCGACGACCATTCCGGTGGAAGATTGAACTGGTTGGCCGAGGCGAACCAGCCCTGCGCCGGATTGAGAAGCGTCGGCATCTGCTCGGCGGGAAGAATACCCTGCCAGTCATGGCGTCCGTCGCCCGGCACCGGCAGCAGGCCGTCAGCCTGGTTACGGATCGGAACATGGCCCAGTAACCGCCAGCCCGTGTTGCCGTCGATATCGGCATAATGGAAGTTGGTCGGTGCCACGTGCAGCCGGGCGGCCTCGGCGATTTCGTCCCAGTTCCCTGCCAGGTTGAGCGCGATGATGGCAAAGGTCATGTTGGCACCGGGAAGCAGCGAGGCCGACGCCATGGCCGTGGCACGCAGGCGGGAGGGATCGTGGAGCAGCACCGGCCCGTGTTCGGCATGGCGGAGCGTCACCGCCACGTCATTGGCGTCCTTCACGCGGATCGTTTCGGTCGCCCTTGCGAACCGCTTCCACTGGCCCCGATGGCGATAGCATTCGGGATCGTCCGGGTTCAGCTCCAGGATGTACAGATCCTCCTGATCGATATGCGAATTGGTCCGCCCGAACGCATAATGGTCGGTATGGCCCTGCATGATGCCAGGCATGCCGGGGCTCCCCGCGCCGATCACGTCGAAACCCGGGGCGGTGAGATGGGCAAGATGACGTGGGGAAAAGCCTCCGATACCGAGATGCGGATCATTGGCCAGGATCGGGCGACCGGTGGCCGACCGCGCAGACGAGATTGTCCAAGCATTGCTGCCATGCGCATCGCGGTCGAGGCGGTCCTCGACCGGGTCGTAACCGGCAGGTGAGGTGCCGCTCCACGGCAGCGGCTCTTCGGTCTCGCCCAAGATACCCAGATCGGCCTGAGAGACGGCTGCCAGATCGAGCCCCTCGGGTAGCTGGGGCGTGCGGTCCCCGGCCAGCGGTGCGACCAGCGTGTCGAGGTCTAGCAGGCCAAGCGTTGCGAGCCGGGCCCGCCGTATTTCGTCGGTAACGCTGCCCATGTCGCCACGGCGGACGCGGACCAGGTCGGCAATGTCCCACCGCAGCGGTTGCAGCTTCGGCACGTCATATTCCGGCGGCAATAGAGAGGGGTCGCCCTCCAGCTCGGCGATGCGGGCGTTGATCCCGTCGACATAGGCGCGGGCGCAAGCGAAAACGTCCGGGGGAAGCCCCGTCAGTTCGCTCTCGACGTCGCCGCGATAGAGGAGCAGGCGCGCGGTATGGTCATGGGGCACGAACCGCGCGCCGAACGCTTCCGCCAGCCGTCCCAGATCGCGCCGCAGCTGGAGATCGATCTGGAACAGCCGGTCGCGGGCGACGACATAGCCCTGACCGAAATACGCATCGGGGATCGAGGATGCGCGAATATGCGGCACGCCCCATTCGTCGTCGGCGATGGTTACGGATGCCCGCAGCGGCACGGCTTTCCTCCTTTCCTGGATCGGGCAGTTCGCTTCGTGCCGTCGTCGCGCCGCCCACCCTGCCGGCCTGATGGCGGCACCGGACGGGAGGGGGACGGCGGGGACGGATCACGGCGATCCCGCCGCCGTGAACGCTCCGCTGCGCCGGCTCAGCGGGTCTGGAACCGGATGCCGACCCGGAAAGCGCGGCCGAGCAGGTCTGAATAGGTGCTGTTCGCCGCAAGCCCGGTTTCCGGCAACAGGATCGGATCGCGATCCAGCAGGTTCGTGATGTTCAGGAACAGCTCGGCGCGACCTCCGCTATGCGTCTTGATCTTGGCGGTCAGGTTCAGGTCGAGATACATCGCGCCCGAAATGGAATTGTCGTCGATCGTCGGGAATTGCGAAACGGTCGCGGCGGGGCGCCCGGTCGGGCAGTTGCCATTGCAGACTATGTAGTTGTTGCCATAGGTCCCGCTGCTCACCCCGCGCGCCGTGCCGGTGACCGAGAAGCCGTCATCGTCATAGGCCAGGTTGAAGCGATAGATCCATTTGGGCGGACTGGTGCCGTTCAGTTGGCCGACGATGTCGACCGGCACCACGTTCGGCACGCCGCTGTCGGTGATGTTGTGGATATACCGCGTCGCCAGCCCGTGAAGCGTCACCGCGCCGGGGGCTTGACGGACGAGGTCGCTCAGCGGCACGCGGTAGTTGGCGTCGAAGTCGATGCCACGCACCCATTGTCGCGCGAAGTTGAACGGGCTGGCCCGGAAGAACAGCTCCCGGTCGCCCGAGGGATCGGGGCCATAGGCGGCACAGAAGTCCTTGCGCCCCTCATAGCAGCGATTGATGATGTCCTGTGCGAAGAATTGCCCGATCGCGTCTCTCAGCTTGATGTCGAAGCCGTCGACCGAGGCCGAGAAGCCGGGAAGGAAGCGGGGCTGGAGCACGACGCCGATCGAGATCGAATCGGCCTTTTCGGGCCGCAGATTGGGGTTGCCCGTCGTGATTTCGCGGAAGGTGACGGTGGTCCGCCCGGTCGCGGGATCGGTCAGCGTATTGGTCCGCGACGTGCCCGATGCGTACAGCTCGCTGAGATTGGGGGCACGGATGTCGCGTGAACGGGTGGCGCGGAAGCGGATGTCCGGAATGGGCTGCCACGTCGCGCCGAGCTTCCAGGTGGTGACGTAACCCGAGGTGGAATAGTTGGTCCCGCGAACCGCGCCGTTGAACTCCAGGCCGAGGCCCAGCGGGACCACCGTTTCGAGATAGGCTTCCTTGACGTGATAGCTGCCGAAGGTGGGCAGGAAATTGCCCACGGACCAGCCGGTCTGATATTGGCTGGGCACGAAGCCGGATACCGACTCCCGGCGATATTCGCCGCCTACCGCGACGCTGACGTCGCCCGCCCAGGTTGCGAACGGGGTCATCGACAGATTGGCACCGGCGACCGTCTGTTTCAGTTTCTGGTCGCGATAGGGATCGCCCAGGACATAGTCGATCGCGGCCGGATTCGCGACGCCGATGCCCAGCCGGTTGAGCGGCACGCAGCCATTGGTCGGCGCGGTCAGCGAGGATCGGCATACGATCGTGCCCGCTGCCACACCCAGCGCATTCCCCGCCGGTGCGGCGACCGCGTCGGTCGCTGCGGCCATGTTGGCGGTGTTCATGATATCGCGCAGCTGTTCATGCGCATTCGTTTCGCCATATTGGCCGTAGATGTTCCAGAAGGCCGTGTGGCCGAATGCCTGAAACTCACCCTCGCCGCCGATCGCGTAACGCTGAACGTCACGGCTGCTGTTGTTCTTTCGGTAGGGCAGGTCGACGGCGGTGCTGCCGACCGTCACCGAGGTGACGGCGGACCGCTCCGCCGAGGTGATGAGCCCGGCGGACACCGCATTGGCCAGGGCGGCCTGCAGATAGGGATTGGCCGCCGTGAGGGTGATGCCGGTCGTCGATTGCGGCCCGGCGTTGAACAGCGTCTTTTGCCAATTGTACGATGCCTCGGCGAACAGCGTCACGCCATTGGCGACTTCGTAGCTCAACCGGCCGAATGCGCCCCGGCGATCGTCGTCCGCATCCAGGCCGATATTGCGGCCCTGATCGTTGACGCGCCAGTCCCCGCCCTGGGTCAGCGAGGGGGCGGTGGCGCCGCCCGGCGCCGGGAAGCTGAGCGCGCCATATTGATACTGACTCGCTGCGCCGCCTTGCCCGAAATAGAGACCGCGTAGCCGGTTCGCCACGCCGCCGCTGGAATTCAGGATGATGCCACCGGGGGTCGTGTTGGAGACGCCGACCGGCTGGCGGATCAGATATTGCGGCTGGCCATTGGTGTTGGTGTAATTGGGATTGGTGATCCGGACCACGCCGCGCGCGTTCCATGCGCGGTCGACCCGGAAGATGCCGTCGCGATGCGCCCATTCGCCGCTCAGCAGCAGATGACCGCGATCATCGCGGCCAAAGGTCGTCCCGACGGCGGCGCTGAATGAGTAATTAGCACCATCGCCCCGTTCGGTGATCCCGCTGTCGGCCAGGACCTTGATGCCCTGATATTTCTTGTCGAGCACGAAGTTGACGACCCCGGCGACCGCGTCCGATCCATAGGCCGCCGATGCGCCACCCGTGACGATCTCGACGCTCTTTACCAAGGCCTGGGGGAAGGTGTTGACGTCGACCAGACCGGTAACGCTGGACGACACCGTCCGCCGCCCGTCGAGCAGCACCAGCGTGCGGATCTCGCCCAGTCCGCGCAGGTTGAGCGCGTTGATGCCCGCCAGGCCCGAACTGATCGCCAGCCGCGAATTGGAGGGGCGGGTGGAGCCTGCCAGCGCGGGCAGCTGGTTGACGAAATCGGCAATGTTGTTCGTCGGTGAGGTGTTGAGGATATCCTCTTGCGTCGCCACGGTCAGCGGCGTCGGCGACTGGAACCCGCTGCGGATGATCCGCGTGCCGGTGACGGTGATGTCGTCCGGGTCGAGTTGCGTCCCGTTTATGTCCGGTGGGGACGGGGTCGCGCCGGGTGACGGCGTCGTCTGGGCAAAGGCGGGGAAGGCAAGCGCCATCGACAAGGCTGTCAGGCCCGTGCCGGCGCTCATCAGACGGCGCCGAGATCCGTCGGTCATATGCAATCCCCCTATTCACGATCTTTGGAGCGTGATCTCCCTGCGGCCGGTCATGATCTTTTCGCTGATCCGTGCTTCCGGAATGGTGCAGGCGAGACGCGACCCAGGTCAAGGGTCGTCCGACTACCGATCGTTGGGTGGGCCATAGCCTTGGATTATGGCGGCATTGCACGCGCGTCGGGCCGCCCTATGGTCTGGCACCGGCCGTCCTGTCGACAGGGGCATCACCGAGTTTGCGGAGGGTGCGCCACGGGATGATCCGACACACCGCATGGTTCGAGAAGGGGGAAGCCATGGTCTCTCGCCGTACATTCCTGCTCGGCGCCACCGCGTTGGGTGCGCTTGCGCCCTGGCGAGGGATCGCCCGGCCGGTCGGCTCGACCGCCTATGCGACGGTGCCCGGCCTGTCGCGACCGATCGAGATCGTGGACGATGGCTGGGGCATCCCGCATATCCGCGCGCAGACCAAGGCGGACGCCTTTTTCGGTCAGGGCTATGTCGTTGCGCGTGACCGGCTGTTCCAGATCGACTTCGCCCATCGCCGGGAAATGGGGCGGATGGCCGAGGCGTTCGGCGCGGCGTTCGCGACGTATGACGCCAAGGCTCGGCTGTTCCATTATCGCGGCGATCTCGATGCGGAGCTGGCCCGCATCCCGTCGCCGGTCCTGGACTGCGTGCGGGGCTATGTCGCGGGAATCAATGCCCGGATCGCCGAAGTGGAGCGCGATCCGACATTGCTGCCGCTGGAATATCGCATTCTGGGCGTGATGCCGATGCGTTGGGAATTGCGCGATCTGGTGGTGGCGCGGGGCGGCTCGGTCGGCAATGTCGACGACGAGATTCGCCGCGCCATGCTGGCGGCAATGGGGCGGCTCGACCTCGACCAGCTGGTGGCCCCGCTGCGCCCCGCGATCGCGATGACCGTGCCGGAGGGACTGGACCCGGCACAGGTCAGCGAGGCGGACATGGGGGTGTTGCAGCTTGGGCCGCTGCCGTTCGGACGCGAAACGCCGACCCGGGAGCGGGACGAGATGTTGAGCGCCACCAATGCCGGGTCGAACGCGTGGACGGTGGCGGGAAGCCGTACCGCGACGGGGCGTCCGATCCTGGCCAATGACCCGCATCTGGGCATTGGCGGGTTCGGGCCGCGCCACGTCGCCCATCTCACCGCGCCCGGCCTCGACGTGATCGGCGGCGGGGCGCCGGGGCTGGCGGGCATCATGCAGGGCCATACGGACCGTTTCGCCTTCGGTCGCACGAATTTCCATATCGACCAGGAAGACCTGTTCGTGCTGGAGCTCCATCCGGACGATCCGGAGCGTTACCGCCATGACGGCGGCTGGAAGCGGTTCGACCGGGAGGTGATCGACATTCCCGTGAAGGACGCGCCGCCGCACCGGGCGGTGCTCCGTTACGCGGTGCAGGGGCCGGTGGTGTCGCACGATCCGGCCCGTTCGCGCGCGACTGCGATCGCCTCGGTGGGAATGCAGCCGGGCGGATCGGGTGCGTTTTCGATGGTGGCCATCAACCTGGCGCAGGACTGGGCGGGCTTGCGCGAGGCGTTCAAGCTTCACCCGTCACCCACCAATTTCCATTATGCCGATGTGCGCGGGCATCATGCGTGGCAGGCCATCGGCTTCTGGCCGGAGCGCAAGCGCGGCCATGGCCTGCTGCCGGTGCCGGGCGATGGCCGTTACGACTGGGTGGGGATGCGCGATTTCCGTGCCTTGCCCGGTGTGTTCGATCCCGCTGCCGGCTGGTTCGCCTCCGCGAACCAGAACAACCTGCCGCCAGGCTGGCCGATCGAAAGGAGCCCGGCCTTCTCGTTCCGCGATCCCGCACGCTATGATCGCATTGCCGACATGTTGTCGAAGCAGACCCGGCACAGCCTGGCCGACAGCGTGGCGCTGCAGCACGACACATCGTCGTCGCTCGCCCGGCGCTTCCAGGCGATGTTACCGGGCCAGCCTTCGCCCGGAGCGGCGGCGGCGGTCGCGATGCTGGCGCGCTGGGATGCGCGGATCGACGGTGCGAGCGGGGCGGCTGCACTGTACGAGATCGTGCTGCGCGCGCTGAATGTACGGATGCTCGGCGCACTGGTCCCGGAAAACGCGCGCAGCCTGATTTCCTCGATCGAGCCGCCCGAACTGCTCCGTGTGGCCTCTGGCCGGCCCGACCTGATCGACGAGTCGCTCGCCGTCGGCTGGGCGGAAGCGGCCAAGCTGCTGGGGCCCGATCCCAAGGCCTGGCGGTGGGATATGCTGCACCGGGTCCGGATCACGCATCCGCTTGCGCGGCTTCCGGCGATCGCGGCGGCCTTCCCCGCGATCGAGGTGGGCGGCTCCGGCGGCGATGGCTTTACGGTGATGGCCCGCTGGCTGGGCAACGGACCGGACTGGCGGGTTGGCGGCGGCGCGAGCTATCTCGAGGTGATCGATGTCGGTGACTGGGATCGTTCGCTGATGCTCAACCTGCCGGGCCAGTCGAACGATCCGCGCTCCCCGCACCGGCAGGATCAGGGTGGCCCGTGGAGTGCGGGCCAGATGCTGCCCATGCCGTTCAGTCGCGCCGCGGTCGACGCGGTCACCACGACCGTCACCCACCTGCAACCCGAGAGGAGCCCGAGATGAAGCGTCTTGTCCTGACCGCCCTGGTTTGGTGCGTCGCCACGGCGTCGAGTACGCCACGCGTCGATGTCGTGATCCGGGGCGGCACCATCTATACGGGTGCCGAGACGCCGCCCTTTGTCGGCGATGTTGAGTTGGCGGGCGATCGCATCGTCTATGTCGGCCGCGCCCGCGGCACGGCGGCGGTTGACGAGATCGACGCGCGGGGGCTGATCGTCGCACCCGGCCTGATCGATGCGCATACCCATCCGGACAGCTATATCCGCTCGGCCGATGCCAAGGCGCGGCTCAATCTTCCCTGGCTGGCGCAAGGCGTCTCGACCGTGGTGATCGGCGTCGACGGCTATGGTACGTTCGAGGTGGCGAAGGATGCGCGCGCGCTGGAGGCCAGCGGGATCGGCACCAATGTCGTGCCTTTCGTCGGCTTCGGGGCGATCCGCGAGCGCGTGCTGGGACAGAATGCCCGCGCGCCCACGGCCGCGGAACTGGCGGAAGAGAAGCGCCTTGCAGCCCGTGCGATGTGCGAGGGCGCCTATGGCCTGTCCACCGGCCTGTTCTATCCGCCGCAAAGCTTTGCCAAGACGGCTGAAGTAGCGGCGGTCGCCCGTGAAGCGGGCAAGCGCGGCGGTATGTACGACACGCACCAGCGCGACGAGGCGCATTATTCGATCGGCCTTCTTGCCTCGACCCGCGAGGCGATCGAGATCGGCCGGATTGCTGGTACGCCGGTCCATTTCGCGCACCTGAAGGCACTGGGCGTCGATGTGCAGGGCCAGGCGCCCGCGCTGATCGCCACGATCGAGGCGGCGCGCAGCAAGGGGCAGGCTGTCACGGCGGACCAATATCCCTGGCTGGCCTCGGGTTCGAGCGTCGATGCCGCGCTGGTGCCCGGCTGGGCGATGGACGGCGGCTATCCCAAGCTGCTCGCCCGGTTCGACGATCCCGCGACGCTCGCGCGGTTGAAGACCGAGATGGCGGAGAATCTGCGTCGGCGGGGTGGGGCGGATTCGCTGTTGCTGACCGCGCAGGGCCAGCCCTGGAGCGGCAAGACGCTCGCCGCGATGGCGACGCAATGGGGGCTCTCACCGATCGACGCGGCGATCCGCATCCTGCGCACGCCCAATGCCACGGGCACCGGCCCGGCGGGCAGCAGCGTGGCGAGCTTCAACATGGCCGATCGTGACGTCGACCTGATCATGAAGCAGCCCTGGGTGGTGACGTCATCGGACGGATCTGACGGCCATCCCCGCCAATATGCGACCTTCCCCCAGCTTTATCGCACCTATGTCGTTGCGCGGAAGGTGATCACCCTGCCACAGTTCATCCGCCGGTCGACCGGCGCGACGGCCGACATGTACCGCATCGCGCAGCGCGGTTATCTGCGGCGAGGTTATTTTGCCGATGTCGTGGTGCTCGATCCCAGAACCTATGCGCCCCGCGCCGATTATATGCATCCGCGCGTGCCTGGCGTCGGCGTTACCGCGCTGTTCGTCAACGGGCGACGGGCGGTGTCGGATGGGGCGGCGACCGGCGTGGCGGCGGGACGAGCGCTGCTGCGGGCCCGGCCCAGCGGCTGCGGCCAATAGCCGCACGTTATAGGCGGCGATGCGAGCGCGATTGGCGGCACCTAGGACGTTGCTCCTATCATGTTCGCATCATGACCATTCCCGCCCCCTACCTCCTCTATCTCGGCCATTCCGATGACGAGATCGGCCTCAAGACATCGCGCGGTCTGGCCGCCTTCCGCAGCGACGACTGTGTGGGCGAATGGCGGCACGACGACTGCCCGTTCACGCTCGGCCTGCCCCGGATGGATGCCGCTGCTGCACGCGCCGCAGGGGCAAGGACGCTGGTGCTGGGCATTGCCAATCCGGGGGGGCGTTTCCCCGATTGGATGATAGGCGACGCACTGTCAGCGATCCGCGCCGGGCTCAACATCGCCTGCGGGCTTCATCAGCGGCTGCGCGACGTGCCCGTGCTGGTCGCGGCGGCAGCGGAGGCGGGCGTTACCCTGTTCGACGTACGCGACGCGCCCGAGACACTGCCGGTCGGCAATGGACGTAGGCGTACGGGCAACCGGCTGCTGACCGTCGGCACGGATTGTTCGGTCGGCAAGATGTATGCCACGCTCTGCCTGCGCGATGCGCTGCGTGCACGGGGTGTCGTGGCTGATTTCCGCGCGACCGGCCAGACGGGCATCCTGATCGCAGGGAAGGGCGTGCCGCTCGACGCGGTGGTCGCCGATTTCATCGCGGGCGCGATCGAGACGCTGGCCCCGGCCCGCACGGACCAGGGCTGGGATCTGATCGAGGGGCAGGGGTCGCTGTTCCACCCCGCCTTTGCAGGGGTTTCGACCGGCCTTCTCCATGGCGCACAGCCGACCGCGCTGGTGATGTGCCACGATCCACTGCGCCCGCATATGCGCGGCCTGCCGCATTTCCCGATGCCGGGGCTGGCCGAGTGCCTGGATGCCAATCTGCGCGTTGCCCGGCTGACCAGCCCGGACGTTCGTGCGGTCGGCGTGGCGCTGAACACCGTCAAGCTCGACGAAGCGGCCGCTCAGCGTCTGTGTTCCGAGACCGAGGATGCGCTGGGCCTGCCCTGCACCGATCCCTATCGCTTCGGTGCCGAGGCGATCGTCGACCTCCTGCTGGAAACGTCATGCGCCGCATCCTCGCCGTTCGTCACGACCCTTTCCCGCTAAGGGCGCCGTTCCGCATCGCGCGCGGGGTGAAGACGGCCGCCGATGTGGTGACGGTGACGATCCGTGAGGGCGACGCGCAAGGATGGGGTGAGGGCGTGCCCTATCCCCGCTATGGCGAGACGATCGAGGCGGCGATCGCGGCCATCGAAGCGGTCCGCGACCTGATCGAGGGCGGCGCGACGCGAGCGGACATCGCCCGGGCGATGCCAGCGGGGGCCGCCCGCAACGCGGTGGATTGCGCGCTCTGGGACTTGGAGGCGCGACTGACCGGAACCAGCGTCGCGGCGCTCGCGGGTCTCCCGCCGGTGGCGACGCTCGCCTCGGCGATCACCATCGGTATCGACACGCCGCAGGCCATGGCGGAGGTCGCCCGAACGGTGGCGCGGGTGCCGCTTCTCAAGATCAAGGTGGATCGCGAGGGCGCGGCCGAACAAATCGCGGCGGTCCGTGCCGTCGCGCTCACGCCCCGGCTGATCGTCGACCCGAATGAAAGTTGGCGGGTGGCCGACATCGCCGATCGGTTGCCGATGCTGCTCGCCCAGCGCGTCGACCTGCTGGAACAGCCGGTGCCTGCCGCAGAGGATGAAGGACTGGCCGAGCTGGCAGGGACGATCCCGATTTGCGCCGACGAGGCATTGCACACCCGCGCCGATCTCGATCGGCTGGCCGGGCGCTATAGCCATGTCAACGTCAAGCTCGACAAGACCGGCGGCTTGACCGAAGCATTGGCGCTGGCGGCAGAGGCCAGGGAGCGGGGGTTCGGCGTGATGGTGGGGTGCATGGTGTGTTCGTCGCTGGGGATCGCGCCCGCGATGCTGGTGGCGGGCGACGCGGACTTCGTCGATCTGGACGGCCCGCTGTGGCTGGCGGCCGATCGTCCCGGCGGCGCGCGGGATGAGGGCGGCATTCTGACGGCGCCCGCGCCCGGTTTCTGGGGAGCGCCGGCTTGCGCCTGATCCGGGGGTGGTTCGGCATCCCGCTGTGGCAGCGGGTGATCGGCGGGTTGCTGCTGGGCGTCGCGCTCGGTCTGTTCTGGCCCGAAGGGGCCGGGGCGATCCGGTTGGTCGGTGAGCTATTCGTCCGCCTCATCAAGATGCTGGTGGTGCCGGTGGTGCTGGTCACCATCGCAGGCGGGATCGCGACGTTGGGCGATCCCCGGCGGCTGGGGTCGATCGGGCTGCGTACGGTGGGACTATTCGCGGCGACCACGCTGGTGGCGGTATCGATCGGCATGGCGATGGGTCTCATCCTGCGGCCCGGCGCGGGGATGCAGCTGGCGGACGTCGTTCCCCATCCGCTCGGGGCGCCGGTGACGCCGGCTGACCAACTGCTGTCGATCGTGCCGATCAACATCGTCGAGGCATTGGGGCGCGGCGAAATGCTGGCGATCATCTTTGTCGCCGTGCTGCTCGGCACCGGCAGCGTGATGGCGGGCGAGGCGGGGCGGCCGGTCGTCGCCCTGCTCCAGGGGCTGTCGGCGGTACTGTTGCATATCGTCCGCGCTGTCATGGAGGTGACGCCGTTCGGCGTGCTGGCGCTGATCGCCCAGGCGGTGGCTATGAACGGCACGGCGCTGTTCGTCCATGTCGGCTGGCTTGCGCTGGCGGTCATAATCGCGTCGCTGATGCAGATGCTGGTCGTTCATGCCGCACTGGTCGGGCTCGTCGCACGGTTGCCAGTGGTGCGATTCTTCCGGGGGATCGTCGATGCACTGATCGTCGCCTTTTCGACCGCCTCGTCCTCGGCGACGCTGCCCGTCGCGCTGCGGGTGGCGCAGGACAATCTGGGTGTGTCGCGCGGCGTCGCCTCGACGGTGCTGCCGCTGGGCGCATCGATCGGCAAGGACGGCACGGCCATGTATGTCGGGCTGCTCGGCCAGTTCGCGTTGCAGGCGTTGGGGATCGTCCCGGACGCGACCATGCTCGTCGTCATGCTGGTGACCGGCGCGCTGGCGGCCTTCGGTACGGCACCCGTCCCTTCGGCTTCGCTCTTCATGCTGGCGGCGATGTTGTCTGCGGTGGGCGTGGGGGCGGAGCAGACCGCCCTCGTCGTAGGGTTGGTCCTGCCGTTCGACCGACTGCTCGACATGACGCGTACCGTGCCATCCGCTTCGGCCAATCTGGCGGTGGCCACGCTGGTTGCGCGCGCCGAGGGGGAACTGGACGCGGCGCGTTTTCGCGGGTCGATGGTGGAACAGGCACAGGACAGGGCCTAGGCTGCACCCATGAACCTTCGCCATATCGAGATTTTCCACGCCGTTTATGTCAACGGCTCGGTATCCGCCGCAGCCCGGGCGCTCAACGTGTCGCAGCCGTCGGTGTCCAAGACGCTCCGCCATGCCGAGACCCTGTTGGGGTTCGAGTTGTTCCAGCGTTCGAACGGGCGGCTGCTACCGACCGAGGACGCCCATGCGCTGTTCGCCGACGTGGCCGATATTCAGGAGCGGGTGCGTGCGCTGCGTGAGGCGGGGCGCAACCTGCGCATGGGCGCGGGCACGACGTTGCGCATTTCCGCGTTGCCCAGCCTGGGGCTGGGGGTGCTGCCCGATGCGGTCTCGCGGTTCCTCGCGCGGCGTCCTGATGTCCGCTTCGACTTGCAGACGGTCCATCACGACGATTTGCTGCGCAAACTCTATGAACGCGAAAGCGACATCGCCATCGCCAGCGAGCCGCCGCGTGGCGTGGCGCTCACCCATGACTGGCTGGGCGAGGGCGAGATGGTCGTCCTCTACCGCGAACGCGACATGCCCGATGCGCCGCCCCGGCTGGAATTGTCGCAACTGGTGGGGCGACCGCTGATCTCGCTCAAGGGCAGCGGCCCGATCGGCAAGCTGCTGTCCGAAGAAATCGACCGGCACGATCTGGTCCTCGACGAGATCGTGGTGGCGCGGACCTTCTATATCGCCGCAGCCCTGGTCCGTGCAGGGGTGGGGCTGGCGATCGTCGACAATTTCACGGCGGCGGCGTCGATGGCGCCGGGGCTCGCGATGCGGCCGCTTCGCCCCTCGATCACCTTCGACGTCCACGCCATCCACCTGCTCGATCGGCCACCTTCGATGCTGGCCGCCGAGTTCCTGACCCTGCTGAGCGAAGAGATCGAACGCCGATGATGGGTAGCCTGTTGCTGCCGCTGTTGCTGGCGGGCGCGCCGGTCGGGGCGCCGCTGCCGCCCGCCGCCGTCGAAGCGCTGGCCAAGGCGCCGCCGGGCACGCGGATCGGGCTCGTGGTGGTCGATGCCGAGGGACGCGAGATCGTCGCCCTGCGCCCCGACGAGCGCTTCATCCCGGCGTCGAACACCAAGCTGTTCACCACCGCCGCCGCCTTCGCAACGCTGGACGTGACGACACCCGACGTGCCGGGTGGGGCGACCGTCCGGCTGGAGGGGCAGCACATACCGACAGTGATCCTGGCCGGACATGGCGATGCCCGCCTGTCCTCCGCTCCCGATTGCCGTGTCGACTGCTTGGGCGAATTGGTGGCGGCGGTCGCCCGACGCACGCGTGTCGTGGGCGATGTGGTCGGCGACGACACGGCATTCTCAGACGAGCGCTGGCCGCAGGGGATGAGCTGGAATAACATGGACAGCGTCTATGGCACCGGCATCTCGGCGCTGACCCTGGATGACAATGTCACGATATTGACCGTGTCCCCCACGGCACCGGGCGAACCGCTCCAGGTCGTCGGGGACGGCTATTACCGGATCGAAAACGCCGCGACGACCGGTGAGGCCGGTAGTGGGAACGCGCTGTCGGTCCAGCGCATGCCGGGCAGCGATCTGCTGCGCGTGACCGGCAGTCTCGCGGCCGGGGCGACTCCGGTGGTCCTGAAGCTGGGCGTTGACGATCCGGCTCACCGGGCGGCCTGGCGGTTCGCGCAGCTTTTGCGCGCGGCGGGTGTGACGGTGAAGGGGCGCATTGCCGTGCGTCACCGGCCCTTGACGGACGCGGATGATCCCGCGCGCCGCGGCCGCGCTCCTGTTGCGGTGGCCGCACCCATTCCGGTACTGGCGGCCCTGACGCCGCCACCGCTGGCCGAGGATCTATACCAGACCAATAAGACGAGCCAGAATCTCCATGCCGAACTGCTGCTACGCCGACTTGGGGCTAGCGGCTCGGTCGCCGATGGTCATGCCGTCGTCGATGCGGTTCTGGCACGTGCGGGCATTGCCCGCGTGACCTACGACTTTGCCGATGGTGCGGGCATGTCCAATTACGACCGGGTCACCCCTCGCACGACGGTGGCGCTGCTGCGCTGGGCGGAGACGCAGCCCTGGGGCGCCGACTGGCGCGCGACCTTCCCGGTCGCGGCCACCGACGGGACGCTCGCGCGACGGTTCGTCGGCACGCCGCTGGCGGGTCGGCTGATGGCGAAGACCGGCACGCTCAACGCCGCCAATGCGCTGGCTGGCACGATGATCGCGGCGAGCGGTCGGATGCTGACCTTCGCGGCCTATGCCAACGACATGCCGGGCGACATGAGCGCGACCCCGGCGATCGACGCGGCGCTGGTGGCGATCGCCGGAGCGAATTGAGCGCCCGTTGATCAGCCCCGCATGAGCGCGAGGACGTTGGAGGCGAGCAGCGTCGGGGCGGGCGGCTGGGCCGCCAACGCCTTGGGCAACGGTACGATGACCCGGCCTAGCGCGGCCAGACCCGTGGCGGCGAGGAACCGGCGACGCTCGATCATATAAAAGTCTCCGTTGCGCGGGCGGGCAGGCCCGCAAGATAGAGCGCGCCGCTCAGTGCATCGCCCAGCGGTTCGCTGAGCCGGGCGACGGTCCGGGCGCGCAACCAGGGGCGCATCTTCGCCGACAGGCCGCCGAGCAGCGCGCATCGA
Source organism: Sphingomonas sp. SORGH_AS_0789 (assembly GCF_031453055.1). Taxonomy (NCBI): domain Bacteria; kingdom Pseudomonadati; phylum Pseudomonadota; class Alphaproteobacteria; order Sphingomonadales; family Sphingomonadaceae; genus Sphingomonas; species Sphingomonas sp. SORGH_AS_0789. The sequence goes on along the minus strand of NZ_JAVIYV010000001.1, from coordinate 3,548,030 downwards.
GGTGCGCCGCGTTCGTAGATCGTCTCGATGAACCGCTCGATATGGCCTGCCGCGTCCTCGACGATCGAGCGAGCGATCGTATCGTCCGCTTCGGCATAGTCCATCACCAGCGGGGCGAAGCTGCCATAGTCGCGCGGGGTCGCCTGATCCATCCAGGCGATGGCGCGCGCCGTGTCATGGCCAAACCGCTCCGTGACTGCCGTGCTGAGCGGCGTCGCGCGCGTCCGTCCGTCCAGCGCGCGCAATGCGTGGCGCATCGCGCTGAGGCCCAGGGCCGCGCCGCTGCCCTCGTCGGAAATGGGGAAGCCATAGCCGCCGATCCGGAAGCTCCGCCCGGCTACCCGCACTTGCGCGATGCTGCCGGTGCCGATGATCAGCACGGCCCCGTCGCCGCCGCCATGCGCTCCCAGATTGGCGATGACGGCATCGGTGTCGAACACCGTCGAGGCGAAGGGAAAGACGAAGCCCTCCAGCGCCGCCCGAACGCCGGGGCGCGAGATGCCTGCGATGCCCATCGCCGCCCGGACGCTCGCGACCTGCTCCGCGTCGAGTCCGGCCGCGCGCACCGTATTCTCGGTCACTTGGCGCAGCGTCGTATAGAGCGCGTCCAGCCCCAGTCCGGCATTGGCGGGACCGGCCTGTTCGGTGGCCAGCATCCGACCCGCGCTGTCGACCAGGCGGCAGCGACAGGTGCTGCCGCCCGCATCCACGCCGAGAAAGAACTGCGTCATGTTCTGTTCTGCCCTTTCGTTATTGCGTCTGCACCTCGTCCAGCGTGGTGCGGAAGCGTCCGTCCAGCCAGTCGGTGATTTCACGGGCGGCGGGATGATCGATCGCCCCATAGCGTTCGCGTAACTCAGCGAAACGCGGACCGAGATTGTCGAGCCCGGTATCCTGGAGCGGCAGGATGTCGCGGTGCAATAGGGTGGCGAAGTCGGCGCCCAGCACCTGCTTCGCTGCCGCCAGAAATGCCTGGCCATAAGCGTAGCGCTCTCCCTCCCGATAGCTGGCCGCGAGCGTCAGCGCGGGAATGCAGGAGAGGAGCGGTTGCGATGAGGGGTTGATCGCATGACCCGCGACATGATGGCGGATCGCGGCCGGGCGACCGGTGAAGGCGCGCAGGTGCAGATATTGCGACATGCGCACACCGTCATTGACGGGGTAATTGTCCCAAAGACACACTTTGCGGCCGAGTTCGTGCTGTATCCGTTCCAGATGGGCAACACCGATCTCGCGGGACACGACTTCCTCGCCGGTCCAATAGACGCGCACGTTGCGATCGAGATAGCGCCCCAGCTCGGGCAGATAGGCGGGCGGCCGCTTTCCCCAAGCACGCTCGAGAATGGGATCGTCCGAATAGAAGCTGGGGCAGAAGAAGACCTGGGTCGCGCGGCTGTTGCTGGCGCAGAAATCGACGAGTTCGGCCTGGCCGCGCGCCAAATCAGGCAGTTCGGCGGGTAGGTCGTCGAACAGGATGGCGAGGTCCTGGATGCCCAGCGCGTCGAGCTGCCCCAGCTTCCGCTTCAGGGCGTCGCGCGATTCCTGGCTGAAGGGATGGGTGCTGCCTACCGGGGTCAGCGCGACACCGAAGCGCACGCCCAGCCTTTTGCACTCGGCGGCGAAGGCCGCGAGGGCTGCGAACTGTTCGGGCGGATGCGGCTCGCGCCAGCGGCGGCGCAGGAACGGGTCGGCCTTGGGCCCGTAATGATAGAAGCGATAGCCTGCCCCTGCCAGCGTCCCTAGCACGGTCGTTCGATCGGCCCAGCTCCATGGCTTACCGAAAAAGCCTTCGATCACGCCCAGGTTCAGCGCCATGTCTTCTCCTTTTTCCGGTTTTCGAGCACCGTCGTCACCGCTTGCCGCAGCACCGTCTCCCGCAGGGCGTCGAGCGTGGGATAGGGTTCGCCGTCCGGCCGGTGGACCCGGTTGGTGAGGAGGACGACGGTCACGTCCAGCTGGGGCGAGAAGGCGAACCAGGTGCCGGTGAAACCCGAATGCCCGTAAAAGGGGGCCGCGATCCCGGCGAGCTGCGTCTTGTGGAAACCCAGTGCCTGATCGGCATCGAAGGGCGTATGCTCGAACGCTGCGATCGTCCGGGCGGGCGCGAGCCGCCAGCCGCCGTAGCAGCCGCCGTTAAGGAGCAGCTGGGCATAGCGGGCTAGATCGGTCGCGGTCGAGAACAGCCCGGCATGGCCAGCCACCCCCCGCCAGCCGAGCGCGGCATTGGCATCATTCGCCTCGCCGACCAGCATCCGGTTCCGATATCCGTCGAAGGGCTGGGCCGATGGGAAAGGCGCGGCGGGGTAGGGCTTGCCGGTCTCCGCCATGCGCCGCTGATAGGCGTCGCCCTGCGACGTCGTGGCCGCGCGCCGACGCAAGGACGGTGACGGCAGGAAGCCGGTATCGGTCATGCCGAGCGGGTGATAGATTCGTTCGCGGACATAACGGTCCAGCGGTGTGCCCGTGACCCGCTCCACGACGGCCCCCAGCAGCATGAAACCGATGTCGGAATAGGCGAAGCGCGAGCCCCGCGGATAACGGCGCGGCAGCGCCGCCAGATAGGGCAGCACCTGGCCCGAGGCGTCGCGGTGCAGCCAGGTCGGCTGCCATTCCCAAAGCCCTGCTCGGTGGGTCAGTAACTGACGGACGGTGATGTCCGCCTTGTCGGTGCTCCGAAACGCGGGCAGCAACATACCCAGCCGGTCGTCGAGCGACAGGCGGCCGGTACCGACGAGATGGAGGATCGCCGCGGTGGTCGCCTCGATCTTGGTGATCGAGGCCATGTCGAAAAGCGTGTCGACCGCCATTGCGCGCGGCGTGGCGAGCGTCCGCAGCGTGCCGTCGGGCGCGCTGGTCAGCGTCTGTGCATCGCCGAAGGCCGCCTGATGAACGATCCGCCCCCGATCGGTGACGATCAGTACCGCGCCCGGATAGAGTGCGCCGACGCCGTCGCGAATCGCCGCATCGATCGGTGCGAAACGCATGTCGTCAACGCGAGCGGATGTGGTGTTCAGGATCGGACAGGCGGGGGAAGCCGCGAGAACCGGTGCCGCGCATAGGCCGAGGCACATGAAAAGCGGGGCGATGCGGGCGCGGCGGGTTCGCGCGGCTCGAATCGTCATGCGCTTCATCGTTCCGTCATAGCATGGCGGCCAATGGTCACCCATTCCACCATGGCGGACCGCCATAACGGCCGGCCATGCCCTTGGCGACGGTGACCGGTTCTCAAACCCGATTCTCCGATGGTGGTTGGGGCCGTTCGGCACTTTCCGGGCTCTCGCAGCTCCAGTGGCGCGCACGCGGCGTGTGGCCGATCCCCGGATTGAGCTGATTTCGCGGATCGATGTGGCGATAGAATTGGGCCAGTGCGGGCGGCGCGACATAGAGGTGGCCGACATTGTGCTCGGCCGGATATTGCGCGCCCCGCGCGTCGAGCAAGGCCCATAGCGCATGTTCGAACGCCACGGGATCGGTGCCTTTGCGCACGATATAGTCCTGATGGAAGACGTGGCAGAAGAAATGGCCGTAATAGAGCGCATGGATGACCTGGGCATCCAGCGCCGGCGGCAATGTCTCGGTCCATATCCCGGCGTTGCGGGGCAGCGCGACGTCGAGCGCGACGATGTCGGCGACGTCGTCGGCATGTATCGCCCGATAACGGACCGCCGCTCCCGCCGCGACGAACCGGTGAAGGAACGCCTTGGCGCTGTCCGCGGCGCTGCATTCGACATAGTCGCCCGCGTCGTCACCGGGGAGCAGCCGGGTCAGCAGGGCGCGGGTTTCGTCGATCTGATCGATCGACACCTTCAGCATCAGGTGATGGGCGAAGCGATCACGATAGCCCCGCATCCAGCCGGGCAGCGGATCCGGGATGAAACGTCCCGCCGCCTGGAGCAGACGATCACTCAGGCCCCTGGACAGGCGACCCGCGAGCGCATCGAACCGTGCCTTGGCAGCGAAGAGGGCGGGTAGCCGTTCGGTGCCGAGCCGCTCGATCGCGAAGAAGGTGTCGCGCCCATAGCGATCCGCCACGTCGAAGGCGGTCCGGTGCATATATTCGGCCGCAATCGGTAGCCTGTCGAGATCGCGCAGCATCGTGCGCCGCAGATCGGTGAGACGATCGGCCTCGTTGGTGCCGATATAGAAGGTGGCGGCGCCCGCTTCGCGTGGGAAGGTGTCGAGGCGCACCGCGAAGACGATCAGCTTGCCCGCACTTCCCGCCGCCTCGAACAGGCAGCGCGGGTCGGCGTTGAAACGGGCGGGGACAGGGCTGTCGATTGCCCGGACATGTTCGGCATAGCGATGGTCGTGCGCCCATCGATCATCCACGTCTTCGATGCATGCGTCACTGAATTCGCCGCGATCGAGGCGCGACAGGATCGTCTCCGGTTCCTCGCCCAGCGCCATGCCCAGGTGATTGACCAGGTGCAGTCGGCCATCGGGCTGGACGGCCGCGAACAGGGCCAGCTGGGTATAGGCGGGCCCGCGCCGGATCAGTGATCCACCCGAATTGTTGCAGATGCCGCCGACCACCGACGCGCCGAAACAGGATGATCCGATGACCGAATGCGGCTCACGCCCATAAGGCCGCAGGGCCTGTTCGAGCGCATATAGGGTCGTGCCCGGCAGGCACAGCACCTGCTTGCCGCCCCGGATCACGCTCAGCCGCGACAAGCGCGTGGTGCTGATGATGACGAGGCCGCCGGGATAATCGTCGCCATCGGGGGTGGAGCCGCCGGTGAGCCCGGTATTCGACGCCTGAAGCAGGATCGAGACATCGGCGGCGACGCAGGCCTGGGCTACGCGCCACATCTCGACCAGGCTTCCCGGACGCACCACGGCGATCGCCGCTCCCTCGCCGGTGCGATAGCCCTTGCGAAACCGTGCCGTGGCGCGTGGCGCGGTCAGGACATGACGGCGGCCGACCGCGTTGCGCAGCAGGGCGAGCAGCGTGGCAGCGTCGTTCGGGGCCGTAGGACGTGTCATAACCTGAGTAAATACCACTATGCACAGCGGTGCAAGTGGCATGCTATTGGTTTGCATGTTGGGGAGGATCGGGATAGCATTTCGCATCGCATGAGGATCGGCTCGAGGAGCATGGGATGCTGAGGATCGACGTCGCGCTATCCGATGCCGGGAGCATGGTGAACGAGGATGCGATCGGCCATTTCGGCGATGCGGCCTGGGTGATCGACGGAGCCACGGGGATCGGTACATCCCTGCTGGACGCGCCCAGCGACGCGGCATGGCTGGCGCAGACCGCCAATCGGCTGATCGCCGCCGCCCTTGCCGAAGATCCGGACTGTACCACAATCGAGATATTGCGCGATGTCATGACGCGCTGCGCGACCGCGCTTGCGGATGCGCAGGTTCGCGCTTTCGATGGCACCCACGAACTGCCCTCGGCGGCTTTTGCCATGATCCGGTTGCGTGGTGATGCTGCCGAGATCACCGCGCTGGCCGACTGCCGCGTAGCGGCGGTGGACGATGCCGGGGTTGCGCGATTGTTCGGCACCTATGCGCTCGATGTCGTCGAGGCGCGGACGCTGGCTGCGGTCAAGGCGATTCGCGAGGAAAACCCCTCGATCGACTCCGAGGCCTTGAAGAATCTGCTGTTGCCGGGACTGAGCGCCAATCGCCATCTGAAGAACCGCGACGGCGGCTATTGGGTGCTCGGGACGGAGCCTGCCGCCGCCGACCATCTCTGGCAGGCGACGGTTCCGCTCCATCCCGGCCAGCGCTTCGCCATTGCCAGCGACGGGTTCCTGCGACTCGTGGAACTGTTCGATGTGGCGACGCCCGACGATCTGCTGGCTATCGCCACGCCGGAGGACGGTGCCGCCTGGCTGGCGCGGTTGCGCGATATCGAAAGCGAGCCGGATTCGCTGCGGCGTCATATCCGGGTGAAGCGGCACGACGATGCCAGTCTGATCGTCTGCACTTGGGACCCGTCCTGCTGATGCTGGTGATGGGCTATATGAGCGGGACGTCGCTGGACGGCGTCGACGTCGCACTGATCGAGACGGATGGCGAGCGGATCGAGGCGTTCGGCTCCACGGCGATGACCCCCTTTACCGACGCCCAACGCGTGAGCATCGAACAGGCGACGCGCGATGCGCTGGCATGGAACGGCTATGGTGCGATGCCGTCATCGTTCGATACGGCGTCAACCGTCATTGAGCGGGTGCATATCGAGGCTGGCGAGCGGCTGATGGCGGAGGCCGGGCGGCGTCCGGACCTGATCGGCTTTCACGGCCAGACGCTGCTCCATCGGCCCGAGCGCGGCCTGTCGGTCCAGATCGGCGATCCCCAGATGCTGGCGGATGTCCTGGGCGTGCCGGTAGTCGCGCAAATGCGGCAGGATGATCTGCAGGCCGGCGGGCAGGGTGCCCCGCTGGTGCCTGTCTATCACGCCGCGCTTGCCGAGTATCTTGGCATCGCGCGGCCGGTCGCGTTCCTCAATATCGGGGGCGTTGCGAACCTGACCTGGATCGGGGCGGACAGGAGCTTGATCGCGTTCGATACGGGACCGGGCAACGGCTTGATCGACCAGCTCGTCCAGTCGCGCGGGGCGGGCCGTTATGACGATGGGGGCCGTTTTGCCGCTGCGGGCTGTGTCGCCACGGACATTCTGGCCCGTCTGCTGACGCACGACTATTTTCAGGGAGAGGGAGCGAGATCGCTCGATCGCTATGACTTTCCGCTCGACTGGGTGGCGGCCTGTTCGATCGAGGATGCCGCCGCCACACTGACTGCGTTCACGGCGGAGGCCGTGGCCCTGGCGGCGCGGACATTGCCCGCCCCGCCCGAATTGTGGATCGTGTGCGGGGGCGGGGGACATAATCCGGTATTGATGGCGGCGTTGCGCGATCGCCTCGGGGGCTGCCGGACGGCGGACGAGATCGGTCTGCGCAGCGATTTTATCGAGGCCGAGGCGATGGCCTTCCTCGCTGCACGTAGCCTGCATGGTCTGCCGCTGACCTTTCCGGGCACGACCGGTGTCGTCGAACCCTTGACCGGCGGTCGCCTTTGGCGACCACGCAATAATACCAAAATATAATACCACCTGTTTACATATTGAGGAGAGGTATACATGATCGCGGTGGGGCCCCAGGCCTGCCACAGGTCGTGATCCATGATCGGCAGACTGGGTTCGGGCATATCAGGGAGGGACTGCAATGATGACGTCGTACCGACATAGCGTAGCCGCAGCCGCACTGGCGGTAGCCCTTGTGCAGGCACCCGCAGCCTTGCAGGCCCAGACGGCCTCTGCGACGCCCGCGACCCAGGACGGTTCGACGTCCAGCGGCGAGGTCGTGGTTACGGGGACGCGCATTCCCGCCACCGGCCTGACCTCCAGCAGCCCGGTCGCCTCGACGAACGAGGCGCAGATCAGATTGCGGTCCGCGCTGACGATCGAGGATTTCTCCACCACCATCCCGCAGCTTTCGGGCGGTGTGCGCCAGGGCTCGCAGGGCAGCGATGCGTTCGGCGCGCAGGTTCTCGAACTACGCAATTTCGGTCAAAGCCGCTCGTTGGTGCTGATCGACGGCACTCGTGCGGCACCGTTCAGTTTCCGGAACTCGGTCGACGTCAATGCCATTCCCGCATCGCTCATCAAGCGCGTCGATGTGCTGACCGGTGGTGCGGCGGCGGTCTATGGCGCGGATGCCGTCGCGGGCGTCGTGAACTTCATCCTCAACGACGAATATGAGGGCATCCGCGGCACCGCAACCAGCCGGTTGTCGGTCCATGGCGGTGCGCAATATGGCGGCTCGCTGATGCTGGGAACCGGCATTGGTGACCGTGGCAATCTGGTGATCGCGGCGGACTATACCCAGCGCGACGGTGTGCGGGCGGGACAGCGCAGCTGGGCCGCGACGCCCAACCAAACCATTCCGAGCATCGGCGGCGTCTTCACCGACGTCGCGAGCGGTCGACGCTTCGGCTTCACGGACGATGGCACGTTCACGACCACTCCTTCCGCCGCCTCCAACATCTCGGCCACCTACCCCCTGATCTCGCCGCTCAAGCGGATCAACGTGGCCGCGCTGTACAAATATGAGATCACGCCGCAGATCGAGGTCTATGGCCGGGCCATGTATACCAATGCCCGTACCGAGGAGACGGGTACCCCCGGGGCGGCGCCCGCATCGGTCAACCGCACCGTTGGGATCAGCGCGACCAATCCGTTTCTGACGGATGCGATCCGCAACCAGTTGACGTTCGTGAACGGCACCGCCCAGGTAAACGTGTCCCGGTCGCTCAGCGAACTGGGGCTGATCCGCTATGCCACCGAGCGTGACACATTGCAGATCCAGTCGGGCCTGCGCGGACCATTGACCGATGCGGTGCGGTGGAACGTCTATGCGCAATATGGCCGTTCGACGGAATCGTCGCTGATCTCGGGCGATGGCCTTATCACCAGCCCGGCGGGCGCGAACAATTTCGCGTCGATCGTCAATACGGTCAACATCTTCGGGCCCAACCGGCCCGGGCTGGCCGCCGCGCTGGGCAGTACGATCGACGGCTTCAACCGCAAGCGTGACCAGTTCGTCACGGCAGGGACGGTCAGCGGCACGCTGGCCGAGCTGTTCTCCCTGCCTGCCGGGCCGATCGGCTTTGCCGGCGGCGTCGAATATCGGCGGGAAACGGCGAGCATCAATCAGGATAGTGCGTTGCTGACCGGCAACACCTATCGCCAGGGCGTGCAGGCCGCCTATCGCGGCGCGTTCGATGTCATCGAACTCTATGGCGAAGTCCTTGTCCCGCTGATCCACGACACTCCGCTGATCCGAAAGCTCGACGTCGGCGGCGCCTATCGCCTGTCGGATTATAATCGGTTCGGCACGCACGGTACGTGGAAGGTCGAGGGTAACTGGGAAGTCGACCGCAACCTGCGGCTGCGGGGCACCTATCAGCGCGTTTTGCGGACGCCCAATTTCGGGGAATTCGCCGCCAGTACCTCGTCGCTGCCGCTCAACAGCCTGGTCACCGTCGATCGCCTGAAGCCGCGCTATGGCGGCGATCCTTGCGTGATCGGCACCGGCAATGCGGCGCAATGCGCGCGGTTCGGCGCTCCGTCGGTGGGATCGGCCAATTCCACCGCCCCCGGCTACCTGACCGGCAACTATTATTATGGCGGCAATCCCGACATCAAACCGGAAACCGGCTATACGACGACGGCGGGCGTGGTGTTCACGCCGACTTTCCTGCCGGGCCTGAACGTGACGGTCGACTATTACAATCTCGACCTGCGTGGAGCGGTCGGCGTGATCCAGCCGATCGCGGCGATCACGAGCTGCTACATCACCAATCCGACCGCGAACAATCCGCTATGCGCGCTGGTCACGCGCAACTCGAACGGCACCTTCGCCGATGCCTTCGTCAACAACCAGAATCTGGGTCGCCTGCTGCAACGCGGCTTCGACATCTCGGCGGCCTATACCCTGCGACCGGACTGGCTGCCGGGCAAGGGCCTTCGGGCGAGCTATCAGGGCAATATCGTCACATCCTACCTGATCCAGGCGAACCCGACTGTGTCCGCAGTTCAGTGCAAGGGGACGTTCGGTGCCACCTGCTCCAGCGACGGCACGACGCTCGTCCAGCCGGATTATCGCCACACGGCCGGGCTCGGCTGGCTGTTGGACGGGGGCGTGATCCAGTTCGACTGGCAGCGCATCGGCAAGGTCCGGTCGAGCACGGTCGGATCGACCGAGACGCTGAAGGCGCAGGATGTCTTCGACCTATCGGCCTCCTACGACTTCACCGATGTCGTCACGATGAGCGCCGGCGTCTACAACCTGTTCGACAAGGCGCCGCCGCGTGTGTCGACGGGCGGTGTGTTCAACACCTTCCCCGACACCTACGACATTCTGGGGCGGACGATCGGCTTCTCGCTGACCGCGCATCTCTGACCGGATAGCCTTGCCACGGCGTCCGGCCCGATCGGTGGGCCGGACGCCATCGCCTCATGCCTGCGGGCCTTTGGTCCGGGGCGATCGGAGTATGCTTCGATGATGCTGCCCTTCTCCATGGCCGACTGGCTCGTGATCGTTGGCTATCTGCTGCTGCTGGTCGCGGGCGGGTGGCTCTTGACGCCGCGCCAGACGGCGTCGGCTCGCGAATATTTCCTGGCGGGCGGCACCGTTCCCGCCTGGCTCGCGGCGCTGTCGGTCCTGTCCGCCACCCAGTCGGCGGCGACTTTCCTCGGTGGGCCGGACTATGGCTATCACGGCGACCTGACCTATCTCAGCGCCAATATCGGTGGCGGGCTGATCGGGGCGATCTTCGTGGCCCATGTCCTGATCCCACGCTTCTACGCGATCCGCGCGAATACCGCCTATGAGTTGCTGACCCTGCGGTTCAGCGAGCGAGCGACCCGCTGGGCGGGTGGCATGTTCCTGGTCGGGAGGGTCTTTGCCGGTGGCGCGCGCGTGTATCTCGCCGCCATCGCGCTGGCGATGGTCGTTACGGGCGGCGTCGGCGTGCAGGGCATCGTGATCGCCGCCGCCGCGCTGGTCGTGGCGAGTGTCGCGTTCACCTTCGTCGGCGGTCTGAAGTCGGTTCTGTGGAACGACCTGATCCAGTTCGTCGTCTATGTCGGCTCGGCGGTCGCGGTGCTGGCATTCCTGCGCCTGTCGATCCCCGCCTCCAATGCCCAGATCCTGCAGGCGCTGGCCCATACCCCGCAGGGTGTCGACAAGCTGCGGCTGTTCGATTTCTCCCTGGACCTCTCGCGGCCCTTCTCGATGCTGGCGATCGTTACCGGGCTTGCACTGCTCTATATCGCCAATGCGGGCATGGACCAGGACACCACGCAGCGCCTGCTTTCGTGCAGGGATGCAAAGACGGGCGCGCGTAGCCTCTATCTGTCGGTGCTGGCGACGGTGCCGACCGTCGGCATGTTCATTGTCATCGGCCTGTTGCTGTACGTGTTCTATGACCGCCCCGACCTGATGGTTGGTTCCGGCGCCATCGCCGCCAGCGAGTTTGAGGGGCAGAAGATCAGCATTTTCATGCACTATATCCTGACGCAATTGCCCGGCGGCCTGCGCGGCCTGGTGACGATCGGCATCTGCGCGGCGGCGGTGGCGACCACCAATTCCGCGCTGAATGCGATGTCGTCGGTGCTGGTGCAGGATTTCTATCGCCCCTGGCGAGAACGGCGCGGGCCGGTCGAGGAGCATCACTTCGTCCAGGCCGGGCGCGCAGGCATGGGGATCATCGGCTTCGCGATGTTCCTGATGGCCGTCCTCTCCTTCTATTGGCAGCGCCACAGCTCGATGGGCCTGCTGGAGTTCGCGCTGCAGGTGATGGTGTTCAGCTATGCGGGGCTGCTGGGTGTCTATTTCACCGCCTTGTTCACCACGCGCGGGACGACCGGTTCGGCCATCGCCGCGATGTTGATCGGTTTCCTGACGATCATCCTCCTGCAACCTGCCATCGCGCGCGCCATCGGCCTGCCTCTCCAACTGAGCGGGCTCTCCTTTCCTTTTCAGCTTTGCATAGGAACCGCCCTGGCGTTCCTGGTCTGCGCTGCGCCATCGGGCGCGGGCCGCTCCGCATCGAAGCTCCCATCGGGATCGACGCTATGATGAAAACCGAAACGCTCGACGCACGCTATCTCGACCTCGATAAGTGGCCGACGGAATCGGCCGTCCAGGCGATGCTGGAAGGCCAGATGGCGGCCATTGCCGCCATCCAGTCGCAGACCGCTGCGATCGCGCGGGCCGCCGAAGCGGCGGCGGCACGGCTCGGCCATGAGGGACGCCTGATCTATGTCGGGGCAGGCACTTCCGGCCGGCTCGCCGTGCAGGACGGGACGGAGCTGAACCCCACGTTCAACTGGCCTATGAAACGCCTGATCTTCCTGATGGCGGGCGGTTATGGCGCGCTGACACAGGCATATGAAGGGGCGGAGGACAATACCGAGGCGGCACGCGCCGATATCGATGGCTGCGCGATCACCCCGTCCGATGTCGTCATCGGCGTGGCAGCCAGCGGCTCAACGCCCTACACCGTCGCGGCAATCGAGCATGCCAGAACGCTCGGTGCGCTGACGATCGGGATTTCGAACAATGCGGGGACTCCGCTGATCGCACATGCCGAGCATCATGTGCTGGCCGATACGGGCAGCGAAGTTCTGGCGGGGTCGACCCGGATGAAGGCGGGCACCGCGCAAAAGGCGGTGCTGAACCTGTTGTCCACCGCACTGATGCTGCGCCTGGGATTTGTCTATCGCGGGCGAATGGTGGCCATGCGCGTTTCCAACGCGAAACTCTTGCAACGCGGTCGCCGCATGATCCAGGAACTGGCCGGTGTGGAGGCAGAGGTGGCGATCCGTGCGCTCGACGTGGCAGACAATGATATAAGGCGTGGCGTCCTCGTCGCCATGGGGGTCTCCCTGGGCGAGGCCGACGCGCTGCTCGATGCGCATCATGGCAGCCTGCGCGCGGTGCTGCAGGCGCTGGATGCACCGGAGGCGTGACGATGCGCGACATCGCCTGGACGCGGAGCGACGAAGCGACGCCCCTGTATCTCCAACTCGCCCAAAGCCTGCGCGAGCATATCGACGGCGGGGGGATCGATCCGGGCAGCGCGCTGCCCTCGGAACGGGAACTGAGCGAAATGGTGGGCCTGTCGCGCGTCACCGTTCGTAAGGGCATAAGGCAGTTGATCGACGAAGGCGTGCTGGTCAGCCGCCACGGGTCGGGCACCTTCGTCGCGCGGCGGATCGAAGCATCGGGCGCGAAGCTGAATAGCTTTACCGATGACACCCGGTCGCGAGGGCAGGATCCCGGCGTTGTATGGATCTACAAATCCTACGCGCTGCCTACCGAGGAGGAAGCTGCGGCGGTGGGGGTGGCCCCCAATGTCCGCGTCGCCCGGCTGGGTCGCGTCCGTCTGGTCGGCGACGAGCCGCTGGCGATCGAGCATGCGGTGATCCCTGCGATCTTCATGCCCGATCTCGATGCGCTGGGCGACTCCCTCTATCAGGCGCTGGAAACCCATGGCTTTCGCCCGACATCGGGCACGCAGCGCGTCCGCGCCTCGCTCGCGACGCAAACCGAAGCTGGAATCCTGAATGTACGACACAATTCCGAGGTTTTGCGGATCGAGCGCTGCACTCGCATTCCTGATGGCCGCATCGTGGAATTCACCCGTTCGGTCTATCGTGGGGATCGATACGAATTCGTAACCGATTTGAACGTCGTCTGATCAGCCGGTGCCTTGCGAAACCCTGATTTGCCGTTCGGCCCCGGCAAATGTTATGCTGGGAATGACCATGATGTCTCCAGGTCGGCACCTTTACGGCTATTCCGGGCGATCCTGTTCGCGACAACTGGCGGGCAGACAGGAGAAATCTTGCCAAATGCGCTGGGAGGCGGTCATCTGGTAGCATCGGAGGGCAAGCGATAGGGGTATTAGTTGCAGGATTCGGGCGATCCAACACCGCTGGCTGAAGGGCGAACCCGGTTGCGTCGCCTGAACATAAACCTGCTCTACGCGCTCGACGCGTTGCTCCATTCACCATCCTTGACCGCCGCGGCGCAGTCCATCGCGATCAGCCAGCCCGCGATGAGCGTCAAGCTGCGCCAGTTGCGCGATCAATTCAAAGACGAGTTGGTCGTGTTCGGTGAGCGTCGTCAGTTGACGGCCTTGGGCGAGGCGCTGCGCCAACGGGTCGGTCGCTTGCTGCGCGAGGTCGATGACACGTTCCACTTGACGTTGGATTTCGATCCGGCAACGGCGCGGCGGACGATTACCATGACGGCACCCGAGGTCGTGGAACTGATGTTCTTCAGTCGCGTCGTGCCGCGACTGCGTGCGGTGGCACCGGGCATCGAACTGAAAATGACGCCTTTCGTTCATGGCTCCGTCCGGCGTTTGTTCGATGCGGGCGTGGATATTGCCGTCGTTCCGCAGGCAATGGTCGACAAGGATCTGTGTGCCGCGCGCCTGATCGATCACGCGCCGAGTGCGCTGGTACGTGCGTCGCATCCCCTGGCGGGCCGTCGCGTCGGCGAAAAGACCTATCTCGAAGCGTCTCATGCGGGCGTGCACGCGGACATGGAACGTGCCATATTCGGCGACTTTGCGAATGACAGTCCGCTTGCACGGCGTAACGTCGCGATACGGACGGGCCTCCATTCGATGTTGCCGGTGCTGGCGATCGGGTCCGATCTGATCGTCACGACGAGCAACTGGTTCGCGCAGCATCAGGCCGCATTCCTGCCCGTCACCATTCTCGAACTGGATTTCCCCGTCACATCGACCGATCTCGTCGTCCAGTGGCAACCCTATCGCGACAAGGAGCCTGTCATTCGCTGGCTGGTCGCCGAATTGGAACGCGCGGCGGCGGGGCTCGGCAAGCCGCTCGATCTGGAATTATAGGGGCATAACCAAATACGATTTGATGATGCCTGTGGTTGCGCGCAGTTTCTTCACGACGAAGGACAGGATCGCACCGGGCAAGCTCCGTGACAATCGGCGGCCGACTTCGCGACTGCAGAGTGAACCGTCGATGGTCTTGGACGACGTCGACGATCGACCGTCTCGCCCTAGGGTGGGGCTCGCTGTCATCGCTGTAAAGCGTGGCGTGGCCAACGCTTCCAATGGGTGTCCGACAGGGCATGGAGACGTGTGGCCGCGACGCGGGGAAGGGGGCTTTCATGCTGAGTCGTCGTGCGAAATTGCAAATTCGGGTTGCGGCCATCGCGATGGTGCCGATGATCGCCTGGGGGATGCCGGGGCCCGCCTCGGCGCAAGGCCAGCGCACCACGGTGCCGGCGATGCCGCTGGAGGACACCCTGGCGCGTATTCATCAGCAGACGGGGGTGACGATCAACGCCGATCCCGATGCGGTGCGCGGGCTGAGCGCCCGGTCGGTGAAGGGCGCGCGCGACGCGATGGCGGCGGTCAGGCAGGCGACGCGGGGCCTGCGCCTTGCCGTCAGCCATGAGCGTGACGGTAGCATCCTGGTCGTCAATGACATCATCGTCATCGCGCATCGCGATGAAGCGGAAACCAATGTGACGGTGCGGGGGGCGACCAGTTCGACGCGGACCGGGGAAACCTTGCGCGATCAGCCGCGCAATGTTCAGGTCCTTTCCGCCAAGCTCCTGGCCGAGCAGCAGGCGCAGAGCCTGCCCGACGCGCTGCGCAACGCGGGTGGTGTGACCGTCAACGCCGCGACCGTTCAGGGCGGCGTCGGCTATACCGTGCGCGGTCTTTCGTCGGGCGGGGCGGTCAACGGTCTGCCGACGCCGTCCAACAGCAGCTTCGCAGCGGGCAGCACCCAGCCGATCGCCAATGTCGAGCGACTGGAAGTCCTGAAGGGGCCCGATGCCATCCTGCTCGGCGGGGACAGCCTGGGCGGGACGGTGAACATCGTCACCAAGAAACCGAGCGCCGACGAGCGGCTGTACGTGTCGAGCGAGGTCGGCTCCTTCGGTTCGGTGCGCGGAACGGTCGATGCGAACCGGTCCATCTCCGCCGACGACAGCGTCAGCGCCCGTATCATCGCGACGGCGGCCACCGCGGACCATAATTTCGGCGGCTATCGCGGCAATGAGGATTATCTGTTCGCCCCTTCGATCCGCTACAAGAAGGGCGGGACCGACATCATCGCGAGCATCACGACCGGGAACCAGATTTTCGGCATGGTGCCCTATACGCTATACGATACGACGACGAAGCGGCCCGTGCCGATCCGGGCCGGGGTGCCCCTGATCGGTGGGCAGAACCAGTATTCGCAGATCAAGAGCACCATCTACGATGCGCAGGTCAATCAGGCGGTCGGAAGCTGGCTGACGATCGTGGGCCACTGGCAGCATCAGAATACCGACCTGTTCATCAGCCAATATTCGCCCTTCGTCGTGCTCGCCCCGAACCTCGTGCTCGTCAGCACGAGCGGCGTGAAGCAGCACGCCACCAACAACGCGGTCGACGGCTACGCCCGCATTGCGGTCAAGACCGGGCCGGTCGAGCACAAGCTGATCGCCGGCGCGATGGCGACGAATTTCAAGACGTCCGCGGACGATACCGGCTCGGGCGACATGTTCCCCTATGATTACGTCGCGGGCGATCCACCCCTGCCGCCCCTGCCAAGGGATTACTTCACGACGAGCACCGGCACCGGCAAGCAGACCTCCTATTATGCCCAGTATCTGGTGAAATATTGGAAGTTCGCCTTGCTTGCCAGCGTACGCAAGACATCGTCCGACGCCATATCGAGCTTCCGCGATGGCCCCACGGCCCGCTATACGTCCAATGGCGCCGTCACCCCCAGCTATGGCGCGGTGGTCGCGGTGACGGACAATGTGTCGGTCTATGGCCAACTCGCCTTTGGTTTCATCGCCAGCTTTCAGTATGACCGACGCCGGAACCTGTTGCCCGACACGCGGACGCGCAATGCCGAGACGGGGATCAAGCTCGATCTGCTCGACAAGCGCGTGTTGCTCAATGCGTCCTGGTTTCGATTGAGCCAGAGCAACTACAAGGTCCCCGATCCGCTCGACCGGCTCTATTACATCAATCTGCCCGCGCAACTGGCGGAGGGTGTCGATGTCAGCGTCTCGGGCGAACCCCTCAAAGGACTGATGGTCAGCGGCGCGTTCACCCGCACCCGATATTCCATGCTGACGTCGGGCAACGCGGACGTCGGGAGCACGGTGGTGCTGCAGCCGCGCGACCAGTATAGCGCCTATGCCTCCTATCGCCACCGCGTGGCCGATGACGTGACGGCGGGTCTCGGCGCGGGCATCTATGGGCGATCGAGTGCCGCCATCGACAGGGCCGGGCAATATTGGGTGGGCCCGTCGGTACAGACCGATCTCAACGGCTTCCTTACGATCGGCAAGCTGGACCTGAACCTGGGCGTCCGCAACCTGTTCGACCGCCGGAATTACGGTCCGACGATCACCACAAGCTATGTCCCACTCGGCGAACCGCGCACATGGCGGCTGACCGTCGGTTATCGTTTCCGTTGATGAAGGCTGGCTGATCGATGTTGCCACAACCCGTTCCATCCGGTGAATCCCGTCGTGAAACGGGGCTCGCCCGGCCACAACCGGCGGGCGAGCGGTGGCGGCATGCCTTTGGCCTGTTGCGCGATTACTGGACGTCGAAGGACTGGAAATTCGCGTGGAGCGCCTTGATCGTCCTGCTGGCATTCCAGTTCGCGGGCGCATGGCTCTTCGTACTGATGAACCGTTGGCAACAGCGTTTCTTCGATGGCGTCGAAAATCGTGACGTTGCGGGCTTTGCCTCGCTGCTCACTGCGTTCATCGGCATCCTGGCGTTGCAGGTCGCCTTCGAGACCATCGAACCCTATGTCCGCCGCATATTGTGCCTGCGCTGGCGCGTCCATCTGACCCGGACCTATCTGGACCGCTGGCTGGCGCGCAACCGCTATGCGGAAATCGAACGGCTGCGGATGATCGACAATCCCGACCAGCGCATCGCCGACGACGTGAAATTCGTCTCCGATCCCGAGGTCGGCACCTTGTCGATCCTGCTGAGCCTGGTCAGCGCGGTCGTGTCGGCTGCCTCATCGATCATGATCCTGCTCGAAACCGCCGCACCGATCCGCTTCGCGCTGTTCGGTCGGCATGTGGCGATGCCGGGTAGCACGGTGGTCTATGCGGTCCTGTACGTGCTGGCGAGCAGCGTGGTGATGGTGCTGCTGGGCAGGCCGTATATCCGGGCGATGATGGGGTGGCAGCACCGCGAGGCGGATTTCCGGTCGAACCTGATCCATGTCCGCCGTAACGCCCCTCAGATCGGGCTCGCCAATGCCATCGGAGCCGAGCGGCTCTCGCTTCGTACCGCCCTGCAGAACATCTATCTGACCTCGCGGTCCGTCATCCGGTCGCTGATCGGCCTCAACGCCGCCAACAGCCTGTATGATCGGATCGGATCCATCATCCCGCTGTTCATCCTCGTTCCGCGCTATTTCGCCGGCGCGATCAGCTTCGGTCAGGTCATGGGCGGCCGGGACGCCTTTCAGGCACTGGTGCCGCAACTGGGGTTCTTCGTCCACCTCTACCCCCGGATGGCGACGCAGATCTCGTACATCAACCGCTTGAAGGCCCTGGACGATGCGATCGATTACGAACGTCCGGCAGGCATCACGGCGACCGTCGGCACCTCGGCGGCGATCGCGGTGGAAACCGCTGGCCTCGTCATCCGCCGCCCGCATGGCGAGCCGCTGGTCGATGTCGGTGACTGGCAGGTGCGCGCGGGCGAACGCTGGGTGATCCGTGGACCGTCGGGCGCGGGCAAGAGCACGTTGTTGCGCGCACTCGCCGGGCTGTGGCCCGATGGCGTGGGGCGGGTCGCATTGGCGGACCGGAGCACGGCCATGTTCGTGCCGCAGCGCCTTTATCTGCCGCTCGGCACGCTGAAGGCAGCGATCTGCTTTCCCGATGCGCCGGAAGATCATGCCGATAGCGAGATTGCCGCGATGCTCGACACGGTCCATCTGCCGCATCTCGCCGATGACCTGCACGCCCTGCGCATGTGGTCCGAGGAACTGTCCCCTGGCGAGCAGCAGCGGATCGCGCTGATACGGATACTGCTCCAGAAGCCCGACCTGCTGATCCTGGACGAGGCGACGAGTGCGCTCGATCCGGCGAACACGCAGCATTTCCACGATCTGCTCGGCCAGCGTCTGACCGACGTCACGATCATCAGCGTCGTCCATGACGAGCGGCTCCACCGCTATCACGACCATGCGCTGATCATTGCCGACGGTCGTGCGGTGGCAGGACCTCTGGAGTCACGATCATGACCAGACTGCTTGCTGCGGATGTCGCGGACATGGAGGACGTTGCCGGACAGGCGGTCGCGATCGCGCGGCGGATCGGGGCGGATCATGCCGTCGCCTCGGCGAGCGCCGGGGCGGGCGTGCGGGTGACGGCCCGCGCTGGGACCACGGACACGGCGCTGCGCGATGCGGGGCAGGGGCTCAGCGTCACCGTCTATCGGGGGACGCGGGGCGGAACGGCAAGTACGGCGGCGCTCGACCGGCACGCGATCGCCGAGGCGGTGGACGAGGCCTATGCGATGGCGGCATTGGTCGGCGAGGACCCCGACGCGCTGCCGCCTCTCCTGGCCGACATGGCCGTCGATACGCCGCTGCCGCCGCTCGATGCGCCGTCGGGGGTCGATATCGCCCGGCTGCGAACGATGGCGCTGGAGGGCGATGCGCTGATCCGCGCCGCGTCGGGGCCGGGCATGACGCTGGAAACCGTGTCGTCAGGTGTCTCGTCCAGCGAGGGCGTCCATGCGCTGGCGACGAGCGCGGGTTTCTGTCGCGGGCAGGCATATTCCAACCATGGCTTGTGGCTGGTGGCGCTGGCCCGCGATGCGGACGGTGCGGTCAACGACAGCGCCGACAGCTTCGATCGACGCTTCGACCGGCTGATCCCGGTCCCAGTACTGGCCGAGCGCGCGGTGGCACGGGCGGCGGGCCAATTGGGAGCGCGCGCGGTGGCGGGGCAGAGGGCACCCGTGCTGTTCGAGCCGCGCGCTGCGATTGCATTGATCGGCAGCCTGGTCAACGCTCTGTCCGGCAATCCGCAGCTACGCGGCGCGACCTTCTTGCCTGATGCGCTGGGCAAGGCCGCCGCAGCGCCCCATCTCGACGTATACGAGAACCCCTATGAACCCTTCGGTCCGGCAAGCGGCGGCTTCGATCGCGAAGGGATTGCGGGTCGGTGCCGCACCATCATCGGGGGCGGAACGGTCGAGGGGCTGTTTCTCGGCACGCGGTCGGCGCGGCGGCTGGGCATGGCATCGACCGGCAATGCCGATGGCCCGTGGAACCTTGTACTGACCAGTCGGGCCGAGCGCGGATCATTCGCGGACCTGTGCCGACGGATGGGGCGGGGGCTGATCGTGCGCCGACTGAACGGGGGCGCGGCTGATCCCGTGACCGGCAACTGGACCTATGCCGTCGCGGGCGCGTGGGTGGAGGACGGCTCGCCGGTCCACGCCGTCACCGACGTCACGGTCGGCGGCAATCTTCGCGACATGCTGACCGGCATCGTCGCGGTCGGTGACGATGTAGAGCGGCACGGTGCCTTTTCCACCGGATCCATCCTGATCGATGTCATGCAGATTGGAGGAGCGCCATGACCCCCAGCACCCCGATAGATAGCGCCATGGCGCGCATTCTGGCGCCCGCCGGGCTGGACATGGGTGACCTGTCCCGCGCGCTGGGCCAGCTGGCGAGTGCGGGTACCGACCTCGCCGACCTTTTCTTCGAGACGAAACGCACGCGGACTTTCTGGCTGGAGGACGGCCGCGTCGCGGGCGGATCGTACCAGATCGGACAAGGAGTTGGGGCGCGCGCGGCGCGGGGCGGCCAAGTTGCCTTTGCCCATTCGGCGGACATGGGTGCGGAGGCGCTCGCGACGCTGGCGGCAGCGGTTCGGGCGCTGGACGGGGGGGAGGGTGGTGAGGTCGCGGTGCCGATGATCGGCACGCCGCAGGTTCACGATCTCTATCCGCCGATCACGCTGAACGCGCCGGGCAGCGCTGGCCCGTGGATCGCCTTGCTGGAGCGGATCGACATGGTCGCCCGCGCGGCGGACCCGCGGGTCTCCAGGGTGGATGCCTTTTTGCGGATCGTCGACCAGACCATCTTCGTCGCCGATCTCGACGGGCGTGTCGCGGGTGACGTTCGGCCGACGATGCAAGTATTCGTCACCATCGTCGCGGAAAAAGCAGGTCGCCGCGCGCAGGGGCAGGCAGGGCTGGGCGGACGTCATGGGGTCGAGGGTGTGAGCGAGGCCCGGATCGACGGGCTCGTCGCACAGGCGGTGGAGATGGCGTGTATCAATCTCGATGCCCGGCCGGCGCCGTCGGGCATGATGCCGGTCGTGCTCGGGCCCGGCTACCCCGGTGTCCTGTTCCATGAGGCGATCGGTCATGGTCTGGAGGGCGATCACCATCGCAAGAAGCAGTCGGCCTTTACCGGGCGGATCGGCGAGCGGATCGCGGCACCGGGCGTGACGGTGGTCGACGATGGCGGCTTGCCCGGCCTGATCGGCTCGCTTGGCGTCGATGACGAAGGTTCGGTGGCGATGCGCACGACGTTGATCGAGGATGGCGTGCTGACGGGGTTGATGCAGGATCGGCTCAACGCCGGGCTGATGAACGCCCGGCCGAGCGGAAACGGGCGTCGGCAATCTTATGCCCATCTGCCGATGCCGCGCATGACCAACACCTTCCTGCTCGCCGGGCGCCACGCACCCGACGACGTGATCGCCTCGGTCAAGAACGGCATTTACGCCACCGCCTTTGGGGGAGGGCAGGTCGATATCGTCAGCGGCCGGTTCAACTTCACCACGACGCAGGCCTGGCTCATCGAGAATGGCCGGATCACCGCCCCGGTCGAGGGCGCGACGCTGATCGGGGTGGGGCATGAGGCCTTGAAGCAGATTTCGATGGTTGGCCAAGACCTTGCGCTCGACGATGGGGTCGCCAGTTGCAGCAAGGACGGCCAGCATCTCGACGTTGGTGTCGGCCAGCCGACGATCCGGATCGATGCGATGATGGTCGGCGGCGCGTCGTGATCATCGTGCCCGGCACCCAACCAGAAAATCCCAGAAAAGTGAGATACCTAACGTGACCACGATTCTTCCCGGCCATGAAAATCGTCCGGAAACGGCCGACCCCGTCTCGAGTGAGGCGCTGCAACTTTTGGTCTTCAGCGCGACCTGGTGCGGGCCGTGCAGGGCCATGGCGCCGGCCATCGAAGATATCGCCCAGGATTATGCCGGTGATCTCGTCGTGGTAAAGATCGATATCGAAACATCGCCGGGCCTTGCAAAAGAATTCGACGTGCGCGGAGTGCCCACGGTGATCACGCGCCGCAGGGGCGCGATCATCGACCGCCATGTCGGTGGCATGACACGGACACGGCTTGCGCTCATGATCGAGGACGCCTTGAAGCGCGGGGACGCTGCGGAATGAACGGCACGACGACCGTGCCCGCGATGGAGACGCTCCGCCACGCATTGGGGATGGAAGAGCCCGATCCCGTGACAGCCGGAGCCGATGATGCGACGCGGCTGGCCTGCTGGATGCTGAACGCCATCCAGCCATGGCCCGAGGCGGCACGGAACGTCATGCAGGCTCTGCTCATGGCGCATCGCGAAGGTCGGACCGGTTCCGCCGAATGGCGAAATCTGCGCAGCGCCGCCGTCGCGCTGAGCGATGACCGCGATGCCGAGGTTCGGGCTTTTGGCCATGTCGCGGAAGCCGCGGCCTGGCCGCTCGCGACCGCGCGGGCGGGGCTGGTCGAAATGATGCAGGCGATCTGCCAGCTCCGCGCCCAGCAGATGGCGAGGGCGACCGGGTGGACGGAGGAGGACGAGCAGGCCGCCCATGTCATCCTGGCGGAGATCGAAGCGGGCGACGGGAGGATGCAACCCCGGCGTGAGGACATCCCCGCTCTTTTCATGGCCGCAAACCCGGCTCTGGAGAAAAGATTTTGCGTGAACCTGACGGCCGCGAACGCCGCCTTTGGCGCTTTTAAAGCGGAGGTCGCGGCTTGGATCGAGGGCGCAACCCGATAAGGGATTGGCGGCGCAGGTCGGGCAGCACGCGCCCGGTGTCGAAGACCGGTGTGCCCAGGAAATAGCCCCAAGCCTTCGTCTCAAGGTGTATTCCGTTCGGTCAAAACGGGCTCCATGCCGCTTCTGACGTTTGCCACGGTACCACATGAACGCAAAAGGGCTTTTACCCGCTAAAACGGGCTCATAGCCGATCGGCAGGTCATGGCGGCGTCAAAAAAGGCGCATAGGGAATGGCCCTTTCGCTCGGCGGAGCGACGAACGGGGAAGCAAGGAATGAAATTCATCATTGCGGCTGGGCTGGTCATGATCGCGACACCCGCATTCGGGCGCGATGCTCCTGCCGATCTGGTCGATCCGTTTGTCGGGACGCTGGCCGATTTCGGGCAGTTGACGCCCGCTGCGGTGGCGCCATTCGGTATGGTGCAGCTGGGGCCCGATACCGATCCCGCCAACCATGCGGGCTATGATTTCGCGGCGGATCGACTGCACGGCTTTTCGTTGACACGCGGCGTCGGGGTGGGTTGCGGTGGCGGGGGTGGAGACCTGCTCGTATCGTTGCGGCCCGCAGGGACAAGCGGCCCGGCGGTCATGGACAAGCGCAGCGAGCGCGCGAGTGCTGGCTTCTATCAGGTCGCGTCCGACGATGGTGTCACGGCACAGGCCACCGCGACCCGGGGGGCGGGGCTGCTGCGCTTTCGGGTGCGCCGGCCGGGACGCGTCGTGCTGTGGATCGATGCGGGGCACAGCTATGCCAAGCGGGCCTCCGCCGCATGGCGAACGGCGGACAGCGACGACCTGCGCGCCGAGATGGTGGCGGGGACGGTGTGCGACAAAGGGCTCTACCGTCTCTTTTCGTCCAGCCTGGTGACATTGAACGGTCGCCCGCTCCACCGCACGCTGACCGTGAAGGAGGGCCTGGCGACCCTGGACCTCGATGTGCGGCGCGGCGACGTCGTGGAACTGGCGACGGGCCTGTCGAGTGTCGACGTCGATGGCGCCGCGCTCGTTCGCAAGCGGGAATTGGGAAATCGCCGGTTCGACGCGGTCGCCGCCGAAACGCGCGCCGCCTGGAACAATGTGCTCGGCCGGGTAAGGCCGGAAGGGTCTCGTGCCGAACGCGCGCTGTTCTACACCTCGCTGTTCCGGGTCTTCCAGACCCCCGTCGCGATCGACGATCCTGATCGTTGCCATCGGGAGAATGACGGCACGATCGCCCGGTCGGCAGTCGGCCAGACCCGTTATGCGAGCTGGTCTCTATGGGACAATTACCGGACCCAGCTACCCCTGCTTGCGCTGCTGCAACCCGAACGCAGCCAGGATATCGCCCGGTCGCTCGCCGATCTCTATAGGCGCGGCAAGGCGCAATGGGCGACGATGAACGAGCCGTTCCTGACGGTTCGCACCGAACATGCCGGGATCGCGCTGCTCGACATGCGGCGCAAAGGCATCGCCGGGTTCGACGCCAGGGCGGCCCTTGCGGGCATGGTGGCCGACAGCGCCACGCTCCAGCGCGAGACGCCCGACCAGCAGATCGAGGCCGCCTATGACGACTGGGCGACCGCGCAGCTGGCACGGGACCTGGGGGAGGCGGCGACGGCGCACCGTTTCTCCGCGCAGGCCTATGGCTATCGCCCGATGTGGCGTTCGGTCTTTCAGACGCAGGGCGCGGATGGCGATACCGTCAAGGCGAGGGGGCTGTATCAAGGGACGTTGTGGCAATATCGCTGGGCGCCGGTGTTCGATCTCGACTGGATGATGGCGACGGTCGGCCCGTCCGAGTGGCTGGCGCAGTTGCACCGCTTTTTCGACGCGGGCCTGTTCAACATGACCAATGAGCCGGACATCCAGGTCCCCTGGCTGTTCGCGGCGGCGGGGCAGCCCCAGGCGACCGCCGATCTGGTCCGCACGATCCTGACGCAGCCGATGGCGCATCCCTATACCAATGCGGGCAAGTTGCCGCAGCCCTTTGTCGGCCACAGCTTTGCGCTGGCGCCGCAGGGATTTGCCGACGGAATGGACGACGATGCCGGGGCGATGACCGCCTGGTATGTGTTCGCCTCGCTGGGGCTGTATCCGCTGGTGCCGGGCGAGCCCTGGTATGTGGTTACGGTGCCGGCATTTGCGCGCACGAGCATCGATCTGGGGCAGGGGCGACGGATGACAGTGCGGCGGATCGGCCCCCGCGATGGCGTGGTCCTCCGCGCGGACTGGAACGGACGGACGCTGGCGGACTGGCGGGTCGGGCATCATGCGTTGCTGGAAGGGGGCATTTTGACCGTCACGACGCGGCCGCGTTGATCCAGGTTGATGCATTTCCCTCAAAAGCTTCACAAATCTGTCGCGAACAACGGGCATCGGAGCCGCCAATTCATCCGAAACGGGGGAAATCATGACCTTTGCCAAAGCCGCGCTGCTGCGCGCGACCGCCCTGAGCGCGGCCCTTCTCCTCACCCCGCAACTGGCGAGTGCGCAGACGGCCAACGAGACGGCGAGGACCGATGCCGCGCAGGCGGATATGGCGGCGCAGTCGGCGACCGGCGAAGAGGTGATCGTCACGGGTTCGGCGCGGCGGCAGCGGCGCTTCGACGTGTCCTATGCGGTCAACTCGCTGGGGCAGGACGATGTGAAGCGGCTTGCCCCGCTGAACTTCGCCGATCTTCTCGGCAAGCTGCCCGGTATCCAGGTCGAGGCGACGGGCGGCGAGGTGCAGAACGTCACGCGCATTCGCGGCATTCCGACCGATGACGGCTATGCCGTGTTCCAGCAGGACGGCCTGCCGCTGTTCCACGACATCAACGGCAATTTCTTCCGCGGCGACAGCCTCAACCGCTATGACCTGATGACCGAGCGGGTCGAGGTGGTGCGCGGCGGCCCGGCGCCGATCTTCGCCAGCCAGGCGGCGGCGATCGTAAACTCGATCACGGCGACCGGCACCGACACGACGCGCGGCAAGGTTCAGGTGACGGTCGGCACCACCGATCTGTATCGCCTGGATGCAATGCAGGCCGGGCCACTGGGCGAGCGGACCTATTATGCGATCGGGGGCTATCTGCGGCGGGATGGGGGGCAGCGCGACAATGGCTTTCCCAATGATCGCGGCGGCCAGATCCGCGCCAATATCAAGCGCGACCTCGACAACGGCACGCTCAAGATCAGCGTCAACTATTTGAACGACCATAACAGCTTCTACCTGCCGATCCCGATCGCCGATCCGCGCAATCCGTCGGTGTCGCTCAATCCCTATATCGATTTCTTCCACGGCACGCTGAACTCGCCCGCCTTTCGCGGGGTGACGCTGAAGTACCGCGACTCTGCCGGGGTCGTGCGCAGCGAGACGCGGGATCTGGCCGATGGCCGTCATATGGAATATGGCAACATCGGCCTGCAATATGACGCCGAATTTGGCGGCTGGCAGTTCTCGGCCAAGACCGGCTACACCCAGGGCAAGCTGCGCTTCGACGCGCTCTATTCGACCTCCAATCCGGTCGACGCCAACAGCTTTGCCAATGGTTTCCAGAGTGCGGCGACCGCCGCGTTCGGGCCCGTCGCGCGGCTGGGCTATGCGCTGTCGGGGACCAATGGCGCGACGGCCTATGACCCTTATGCCGCGTCGGGCTTGGTCGTGCAGGGCCAGTATCGCGGCGTCGATTCCAGCTTCTATTCGGGGCAGGGCGATGTCAGCGTCACGCGCAAATTCGAGACGGGCTTCGGCACGCATGACGTGCGGCTGGGCGGCTATGCCTCGGCCTATGGGCTGACCAACAAGGCGGTCTATCAGGATTATCTGATGGAGGTGCGCGGCCAGCCCCGGACGCTGGACCTCGTCGCCTATTCGGCGAGCGGGGCCGTGCTGGGCTCGGTGACCGACAAGGGCGTGCTGCGTTACGGCACGACGCTGAACCAGGGCGATGTCGATTCCACCGTCTATGCGCTCTACGCCAACGACACCTGGGAGGTGACGCCCGGCCTGCGCATCGATGGCGGCATTCGCCATGAATGGTACAATATCAGCGGCTATGGCCTGACATCGACCTCGGTCAATCTGGGCGATCCCGCCACGCTCGCCGACAACAGCGTCCGCAGCTTCGATGGCGGGCGCCAGACACGCAAGGACAGCCCGGTCGCGACCAACTGGACGATCGGCATCAACTACGACGTCAGCACCCATTTCGGCGGCTATCTGCGTGCGTCGCATCTGGAGGTGCCGCCGCAGTCCGCCAGCTATTACAATATCAACCCCGTGCTGGTGAAGACGCAGGCCGACCAATATGAGGCCGGGCTGAAGGCATCCTTCGGGCGCAACTACCTCTATATGACGGGCTTCTATACGAAGTTCGATCCGTTCAACGCCTCGTTCGTGGCGTTCAACCCCACGACCGGCCGCAACGACCAGTCGGTGCCCTTTATCGGCCAGGCCGAGGTCAAGGGCGTCGAAGTCGACGGCACGCTGGCCCCGGCGCCTTGGTTCTTCGTCTCCGGCTCGTTCACCTATCAGGAGCCCAAGTACAAGAATCTGCAGAACAGCTCGGGCGCCGACCCTTCCGCCGTCAACGGCAAGCAGATCATCCGCGAGCCCAAGGTGTTCGGCAATATCCGTCCGACCTTCGCCTTTGATGCAGGTAGCGATCAGGTGGAGGTCTATGGCCGCTACGAGTTCGTCGGACGTCGGTATGTCGACCTGTTCAACAATACCGGCCTGCCCGCCTATAACACCTTCGGGCTCGGCGCGACGCTGACCCATGGCGGGTTCCAGTTCCAGGTCGTCGGGGACAATATATTCAACAACAAGGGGCTGACCGAGGGCAATCCGCGCACCGACCAGCTCGACGGGCAGACTTCGCGCGATGCGATCTATGGCCGCCCGATCTTCGGGCGCAGCGTCCGCTTCGTCGTCAGCAAGGCTTGGTGAGGCCCATGGGGCGGCTGATGGCGGCGGCGCTGGCGATCTCCATCGCCCAGCCGCTGCCCGCCGCCGCGCCAGCGGTACGGGATACCCAGCTGGCGGCGATGGCGGCGCGGCTGTTTCCGGCGCTGCACGGGCCGCTGGCGGGAGATGCACGGGATCGGCGCGTCGCCGCCTGCGCGGGAGTGCCTGATTGCGTCGTCGCGGCCGCGATCCTGCGTGACGAGGAGCGGGAGGCCCTGGCCGCGCGCTCCCCGGATCATGGGGATGATGTGCGGCGGCAGGTCGACGGGCTGAACGACATATTGCGCGTGTACGGCGTCGGCAAACTGCCGCGCTATCCGCTGATCGACGGGTCCGACGCGCCGTTCGGGAGCGAGGCCTTTGCGGCCAAGGTGGCCGATGCGGTCGTCATGGCCGGGGCGCAGTGCGGCGATCCGGCGGTCGGCGGCGACATCAGCCTGTCGCTGGCGCTTGCCCTGCTCGATGCCAATGACAAGAACGCGGCCGTCGCCTTCGAGCCCCTGGATCAGCGGTATAATGCCGCCGCCATCCGGCGGGCGCGGACCATGGCGTGGATCCGCTATCGCTACACCGCGATCCTGGTCCTCGGGGTCGGGCCGGATGACCTGGAAACGCCGCTCAGCGCCAAGAACAAGGTCAATGTGCGCGTCGCCGCCGAGCAATTTGCCATGGGCGCAGCGCCGTTTCTGATCGTCAGCGGCAGTGCCGTGCATCCACGCGACACACCGCATGTCGAGGCGCTGGAGATGCGGCGCGCCCTGATCGAACGCTATGGTATTCCGGCGGACGCGATCGTGGTCGAACCCTATGCGCGGCATACGACGACGAATGTCCGCAACGCGACGCGCCGCTTGATCGCGATGGGCGCGCCGCTCGACCGGGACATGCTCGTGGTCAGCAACGCCTCCCATATCGATGCGGTCGCCAGCCCGGCCTTTGTCGAGCGCAACCGCCGCGAACTCGGCTATCAGCCCGCCACCGCCGATGGGCGTATCGCCCTTACCGCGATCGCCATGAAGCCATCCCGCGAGGCGCTGCGCATCGATCCCGCGGACCCGCTCGATCCGTGAACGGGCATGCCCAACAATGCGGCTTCGTCGATAGAGACACGCAGGCCGAATGCCAGATTTTACGAGCAGGCGGCCGAATTCGGTCTGCGTCAACGGGGCATCGCGAAGATGGATGGCAACACCAAGCCGGGCAGGGTGACGATCCTCGATGTTGCGGCCGCGCTGGGGGCAGACGATGACGATCGGTGTCATCGTGCCCAGGCTGACCGACACGGTCATGGCGATGCTGTACGAAGCCATTGCCCGGGCATGCGGGCGAACCGGTCGTATCGCACTGGTCGCGACGACCGACGAGCAGGTCGAGGGCGAGCTAAGGGCCGCCGAGTCCCTGTTGCAGCGTGGCGTGGATGGGCTGATCCTGGCCACCGCACGCGACGATGACGATCTGCCCGACATTCTGGCCAAACGCAGCGTGCCGTTCGTGCTGGCGCTCAGGACCGACGGCAAGAGCCTGTCCTCCATCGGCGACGACCGGCTGGGCGGGCATCTCCTCGACCTGGGCCATCGGCGGATCGGTATCATTGCGGGGCCGGGCTATGCCTCCAGTGCAAGGGGGCGGCAGGAGGGATATCTTCGGGCGCTTGGCGAACAGGGCATCGGCCCCGACCCCAATCTCATCGTCGACTCGACGTTCAGCATTGATGCCGGCACCGATGCGGCACTGACCTTGATGCGTCTGTCGTCGCCACCCACGGCGATCTTTGCGGTCAACGACAATACGGCGATCGGGGCCATGTCGGCGCTGCTCAACCTCGGGCTCAGGATGCCCGAGGACGTATCACTGGTCGGATATAATGACATTCCCATCGTAGGCTGCCTTCCAACACCGCTCACGACGCTCCGCGTGCCCTTCGATCAGATCGCCATGACCGCACTCGACCTGCTCATTTCGGGCCGCAGTCGGCCATGCGAGCCGATCCAGATGGCAGCGCCGACCCTTATTCCGCGACGCTCGACGATGGCCAATGCGGGGAAGGAGCGGACGGCGGATGTCACGACGCGCGGGTAGCCGAAGCGACCGATCCCCGCCGTCAGGGGTGTCCGGCGTCGTAGCGATATGCGTGCCGCCACCCATCACGCTCTGACTTCGCCCGCACCATGAATGCGCGCGTGAAGCGGTACTTTCTGCCGAATCCCGTGTATCACAGGGTGATAACGATGGTTCGATAGGAGCGGATGCCCATATGCATGGGGTGCGAAAGGGCACGAACGCGAGCGGAATGCGGCGGTATAACGAGCGGCTGATCCTGTCGGCGATCCGGCGATTAAACGGTGCATCCAAGGCCGAACTGGCGCGGGTGACGGGACTGTCACCCCAGGCCGTGGTCCGCATCATCGACGAACTCGACAGCGACGGATTGCTGTTCCAGGCCGAGAAGCGCACGGGCGGCATGGGGCAGCCCGCCACGGTCTATCGTATCAACGGGGCGCGCGGATACACGGTCGGCGTGGAAATCGGCCGGAACGCCATGACGCTGGTCTTGCTCGACTTCGACGGGCAGCAAAAGGCGGTGCATTGCGATGCCAGCGCCTTTCCGACCATCGACCTGGTCGTGGAACGGATCGACCGGTTCCTGCACGAGCAACTGCCGGCGTCGCTGCGCGATCCCAGCACCTTTCTGGGCATTGGCATAGCGATGCCGTGGTTCCTGGGCGAATGGCGCGACGAGCTCGGCATTTCCGAGGATCAGGCCGAGGAGTGGCGGCGCGGCGATGTTGCCAGCCGCCTGCGCGCCGGACTGCACTGGCCGACCTTTTTCGACAATGACGGCAATGCGGCGGCGCTGGCGCATCTCTTGTGCGGGGCGGGGGCCGACCTCCAGAGTTATCTTCTGATCAACCTCGGCACCTTTGTCGGCGGGGGGCTGGTCCTTGGCGGGCAGGTGGTGCAGGGGCGGCATGGCAATGCCGGGGCGCTGGCGTCGATGCCCGTCATGGCCGATGGTCGGCGCGATTCGCTGATCCATCATGCCTCGCTCTACGATCGGGATCTCGCGGCGACGCCGGCCGAACTGGAGGGCTGGCGACGGCGCTGTACCGAAGCATTGGCCTTCGCAATCTCGGGTGCGAACAGCCTGCTCGATCTCGAAGCGGTCATCCTCGACGGATCGTTGGCAGCGGAGGAGATGGCCGACATCGCGGCGGCGGTGGAACGGCAGCTCGCCGAACATGCCCCGCCCGATTTCTTCGCGCCCGAACTGCGCATTGGCACGCTGGGGCGGCAGGCCGCAGCGATCGGTGCAGGACTGTTGCCGCTGCACGCACAGTATTCGCCTGATCTCAGCAGCTTGTTCAAGCGCAACTAGTCGACTTTCGCTTGAACTGACCGCGTGAGGGGTGCCTGGTATCGCTAACGGCAAACGATTGCTCTGCAAGCCCCTGAAAAGCCGCAAAATTTGTCCTTGACCAACTAAATCACACTAGTAGATTTAATGGCATCGACCGCAATAGCGGCAGGTGATGGGAGGATGACGATGGCGACCGTATCTCGGCGTACAAGGCGGACGGGCTGCTCGTGGTGACCGAACCGCTGCTGCTTGGCGGGATCGAGGCCGGGGGCACCAAGTTCCTGTGCGCCGTTGCCGATCGTGATGGGACGATCCTCGCCGAAACCCGGATCGCGACCACGACCCCGGCCGAGACTTTGGGCACCGCCAGCGCCTTTTTCCGCGAGGCGCAGCGCGTCCATGGCGATCTGTCGGCCTTTTCGGTCGGCAGCTTCGGGCCGCTCTCGCTCAATCCGCTGTCGGCCGATTACGGCAGCATCACCTCGACCCCGAAACCCGGTTGGGAAAATGTCGACCTGCTCGGCCATCTGCGCCGGATGACGGACGCACCGATGTCGCTCGACACCGACGTCAACTGTGCGGCGGTGGGCGAGCGGCTGTTCGGCAGCGGACAGGGGCTGGACAGCTTCTGCTATGTCACGATCGGTACGGGGATCGGCGTCGGCTTGCTGATCGGTGGCGCGCCGCATGGCGGGGCGAACCACCCGGAGGCCGGGCATATCATGGTGCCGCGCGCGCCCGGCGACGATGCGTTCAAGGGCATTTGTCCGTTTCATGGCGATTGCCTGGAGGGGCTGGCCTCTGGTCCGGCGATGCGTGCACGCTGGGGCGTACCGGCCGAACGCCTGCCCGCCGACCATCCGGCATGGGATATGGAGGCGGACTATATCGCCGCACTCTGCGCCACGCTCACCTATGTCATTCGCCCGGACCGGATCATCGTCGGCGGCGGGGTGATGCAGCCGCAAATGTACCCGAGGGTGCGATCCGCGCTGGTCGCGAAGCTCGCGGGCTATGATGCCAGTATGCGGGCGATCGACATGGACCAATATCTCGCTGCGCCGACCGCCGGGGCCTCCGCCGGGCTGACCGGCGCGCTGGCGCTCGCCTATCGCACCGCGACACGGCAATGGCCGATGCACTGGCGCATGGCCGAACCCTTTCACGCGAACAAGGAGACGGTCGATGCATAGCATCACCATGCCGGACGGTCGGCAGGATGTGGACGATGCACGGGCGACGATCGCGATCGTGCTGAGCGCGGCCGGGGCGGCGCTGGGCGGGTTGCTGTTCGGATTCGATACCGCCGTCATTTCGGGGGCCACGCAGGCGTTGCAGGAACGCTTCGCCCTCACCGATGCGTCGCTGGGGTTCACCGTCGCCTCCGCGCTGATCGGAACCGTCATCGGATCGCTGGTCACCGGCGCGCCCGCCGACCGATATGGGCGAAAGGCGATCATGCTGTCGGTCGCCATCGCCTATGTCGTTTCCTCACTCGGCGCCGGGCTTGCGCAGAGCTGGCCGATGCTGATCGCGTTCCGGTTTCTGGGCGGCCTTGCGATCGGCGCGGCATCGGTGGTGACGCCGATCTATATTGCCGAAGTGTCGCCCGCGAAGTTCCGTGGGCGGCTGGTGGCGATGAACCAGCTCAACATCGTCCTGGGCATCCTGATCGCGTTCCTGAGCAACTATCTGATTGCGCAGGCGCTGCCGCCGGAAGCGGCGTGGCGGTGGATGTTCGGCATCGTCGCGGTGCCCTCGGCGCTGTTCCTAGCCGTGACCTTCCTGCTGCCCGAAAGCCCGCGCTGGCTGGCGGTGCACGGGCAACAGGCGAAGTCGGTGCAGGTCATGGCGCGCCTCGGCTTCCTGGACCCTGCGGCCGAACTGACGCGGATCGAGGCCGCGGAACGCCGCGATGCGGGGCAGGGCGATGCCCGGCTGTTCCAGAGCGCGCACAGCTTCCCGGTCGCCTGCGCAATCGCCATCGCGCTGTTCAACCAGCTGTCGGGCATCAACGCGCTGCTCTATTATGCGCCGCGCATCTTCGAACTCGCGGGGGCGGGGGCCGACAGCGCACTGCTCCAGTCGATCGCGGTCGGGGGTACCAACCTGCTCTTCACCGTCGCCGCCCTGTTCTTCATCGATCGGTTCGGGCGCAAGCCGCTGTTGATCGTCGGGTCGGTGGTGTGCGCCGCCGCGCTGCTGCTGGTCGGTTGGCAGCTCGAACGCAGCGCCCCGAACGGTACGCTGATCCTGGGCGGCCTGCTGGCCTTCATCGCCGCCTTCGCGATCAGCCAGGGGGCGGTGATCTGGGTGTTCATCTCTGAAGTCTTCCCCAGCGCGGTACGTGGCAAGGGACAGGCGCTGGGGTCCACCACCCACTGGGTCGCGGCGGCGGCGATCACCTGGCTTTTCCCGATCGTGGCGAGCGCGGTCGGCGGCTGGGTCTTCGCATTCTTCGGCGCGATGATGCTGCTGCAACTGCTCTGGACGCTGCGCGTGATGCCGGAGACCAACGGCGTCGCCCTCGAAGACATGAACCTGAAGGGGCAGGCGGCATGAAGACCATCGCCCTCCTCGCGATGACCGGGATCGCGCTGGCCTCCGCCGCGTCGGCGCAGCGTCCCGATCCGCGCCCGACCTATCACTTCGCGCCGCAGCGCAACTGGATGAACGACCCCAACGGCCTCGTCTATTATGACGGCGAGTATCATCTGTTCTTCCAGTATAATCCGCATGGCGATCGCTGGGGGCATATGAGTTGGGGCCATGCGGTCAGCCGCGATCTGGTCCATTGGCAGGAACTGCCGATCGCCATCCCCGAGACCGCCGATGTCATGGCCTTTTCGGGCAGCGCGGTGGTCGACTGGAACAACACGACCGGCTTCGGCCGGGACGGCAAGCCGCCGCTGGTCGCCATCTATACGGGGCATAATCCCAAGGCGAAGCTGCAATCGCAATATGTCGCCTATAGCAATGATCGCGGCCGGACCTGGACCGTGCATGGCGAGGTGCTGAGCGTCGGATCGCCCGAGTTCCGCGATCCCAAGGTGTTCTGGCACGCCCCCACGAAGCGCTGGGTGATGGTGGCGGTGATGGCGCTGGAGAACCGCGCGGTGCTGTTCACCTCGCCCGACCTCAAGCAATGGACCTTTGCCAGCAGCTTCGGGCCCGCTGGCGGGCGGGGCAAGAACTGGGAATGCCCCGATCTGTTCGAACTGCCGGTCGAAGGCGGCGCACCGGGCAAGAAGCGCTGGGTGCTGGGCATCAATCTCGGCGACAATGCGGTCGGCGGGGGTTCGGGCGGGCAGTATTTCGTCGGCGATTTCGACGGCAAGCGCTTCACCCCGGTGCCGGGCTGGCCCGGCGAAGCGCAGTGGATGGACTATGGCGCGGACTTTTACGCCGCCGTGTCGTGGAACGACCTGCCCAAGGATGACCCGCGCCGCATCTGGATCGGCTGGGCGAATGACTGGCGCTATGCCGAGGCCATACCGACCTGGCCCGCTCGCGGCCTGATGACCGTCCCGCGCGAGGTAACGCTGAAGAAGACGCCCGCCGGTTATCGCATCGCCCAGGCACCGGTGCGCGAGGTGGCGAGCCTGCGCGGCGAGCGACGGGATTTCGCCGCGCCGCTCGGCGAAACGCCGGTCGATCTGCCGATCGCGGGCGGCTCGGCCGACCTGATGCTCGATCTCGACACCGGCACGGCGGAGCAGGTGACGATCGCCCTGACCGACGAACAGGGTTACCAGACGCTGATTGGCGTCAACCCGACCGTCGACGAGGTGTTCGTCGACCGCACCCGCTCGGGGCCGCATTTCCATGACGGTTTCGCCACCCGCCATATCGCGCCGGTCGACCTGAAGGGAAAGCGGGTGCGGCTGCGCGTGCTGGCCGATCAGTCGATCCTGGAGGTGTTCGTCGGCGACGGCACGCGCACCATTACCGACCGCTTCTTTCGCGGTGGCGGCCCGCTTCGCTGGAGCGCGAGCGCAAGGGGCGGATCGGCGCGGCTGACGATGCAGGCGTGGCCGATGACCGGGGGCTCGCGCTGACATGAACGGCTTCGTCATGACGGTGGAAGCGATCGCGCCGGGCTGATGCCCACCCCGTCGATCTTTTGAAAATCAAAAAAAACATAACGGAAATCTGGGAGGATTTATGCCGAAGACCTTGCTCGCCCTGCTGACATCCAGTGCGCTGGTGCCGCTTGCCGCCAATCCCGCCGCCGCACAGGACAGGAGCGCCCAGGCGCAGGCCGATGCCGCGCCCGAAAACGATGCCAGCGCCGATATCGTCGTCACCGGCTATCGCGCCGCGTTGGGATCGGCGCAGGAGATCAAGCGCAACTCCGCGTCGATCGTCGATGCGATCGTGTCGAACGACATCGGCAAGCTGCCCGACAACAATGCCGCCGAAGCGATTGCGCGCGTCACCGGCGTCACCGTCCAGCGCTATAACGACGAAGCCGGGGTGATCCTGGTGCGCGGCCTGCCCGATGTCGCGACCACCTTCAACGGCCGCGAATTCTTCTCGGCCGAGGACCGCGTGCTGCACCTTCAGGATTTTCCGGCGGGCGTCGCGGCGGGGATCGAGGTCTATAAATCGGGGACGTCCGACCTCATCGAGCCGGGGCTTGCTGGGCTGGTCAATCTGCGATCCCGCCGCCCGTTCGATGTCAAGGATACCGAGATCGCGGGTGAATTGCGCGCGTCCTATAATGATCAGGCGCGGGCGTTCGACCCGGCGGGCAATCTGCTGCTGACCAAGCGCTGGGATACGCCGATCGGGGAGGTCGGCGCGCTGATCAACGTCAGCTATGTCCGCACCACCTATCGCAACGCCGATCGCTATGCCGATTCCGCGATTATCTCGCCGCGCGGCTTCGGGGCGAACGACGCCGCCGACGACCTGACCGTGACCACGCCGGGCGTGGGCATGGATTTCCGCTTTCCCGCCAATGCGGGCAATTTCTACGAAAAGGGCGTGCGCCACCGCCCGGCGGTCAACGGCACGATCCAGTGGCGTCCGACCCCCGATCTCGAAGTCTTCGCCGAAGGGCTGTGGCAGGCCTATCGCGGCCAGGTGCTGCGCGATGCGTTCAACGTCAATTTCGAACGCCGCGATGCGAGCGGCGTCGCCCCGACGTTGAGCAATGTCGTGCTGGTGCCCGGCGAGCCGGACAAGGCGGCCAGCTTCACCAAGACCGGCGGTTACGTCCCCGAATTCTATCGTTCGACCCAGAATGACCGCACCGATACGTGGCAGGCGGCGGCGGGTTTCAAATGGACCACCGGCCGCGCGACGCTGTCGGGCGACTTCGCCTATACCAACAGCAAATATCAGGCGTCGGAATATAGCCTCGACGCCCAGCTCGCCAGCGCGCCCACCATCAATGTCGACTGGGACGTGCGCGGATCGGCGGTGTTCGATCTGGGCGGCTATGCCATCGACAATCCGGCCAATAGCCGTTGGCGCGGCTATTATCAGCGCGACCTGGTGACCAAGGGCGATGGCGTCCAGGGTCGCATAGACCTGGATCTCGAAACCGACTGGGACTGGCTGCCGCGGCTGCAATTCGGCTTCCGCGCCAGCGATCGCAACGCCTATTCGCAGAACAACAATCGCTATGCCTATACCGCCGGGCTGAACATCCCGCTCGACAGCCTGCCGACGGGGGCGCTCGGGCTTATCACCGACGGGTTTCGCGACGATCCGCAACGCTTCAAGAACTGGCTCGCCCCCAGTCGCGATGCGATCCGCGACAATGGCGAGGCCCTGCGCCTGCTGGCGCTGCAATCGGTCCAGCGCGCGACCCTGTTATTCCCCTCGGACAATGGCATTCGCGGGGCGGTGACCAAGTTCGCCACCGCCGAGATCCCGTTCGATCCGCTGGGCGGCTTCACCGCCAGCGAGGCGAGCTATGCCAGCTATGGCCAGGCGAAATACGACATCGACCTGGGCGGGGTGCGGCTCGACGGCACGGTGGGCGCGCGCATCGTCAACACCGACGGCACCTATCGTGGGTTCAGCCGGGTGCAGGCCGCCGACGGTACAGTCGGCATCGTCCCCAGCGTCACGCGCCAGAATTATGTCGATGTGCTGCCCTCCGCGATCGCGCGGATCCGCTTCTCGAACGAATGGCAGATACGGCTGGGCTATACCCAGACGCGGACCCGGCCGGGCTTCGGCCAGCTCAATCCGTCGATCAACATCACCCGCAACAGCCCCGGTCCCGACGGCACGCCGCCGGTGTTCGACGCGAGCGGTTCGGGCGGCAATCCCGATCTGCGACCGCTGACGTCGAAGAATTACGATGCCTCGCTCGAATGGTATTTCTCGAAGAACGGATCGGCATCGGTCGCCGCCTTCTATCGCGACCTGAATGGTTTCATCGGCTATTATACCCAGGTCGTGACCGATCCTATCTATGGCCGCGTCCAGCTCAACCGGCCGGAAAATGCCGGTGACGGGCGGATCAAGGGGATCGAGGCGTCGCTCCAGACCTTTTTCGACTTCCTGCCCGGTGCGCTGTCGGGCTTCGGCGTCCAGGGCAACGTCACCTATCTCGATGGCACCAATCAGTTGCCCCGCGTGCTGGGCGAGGGCGACCGGCAGGTGGAGATTACCGGCCTGTCGAAATGGGCGTACAATTTGACGGCCTTTTACGAGAAGAGCGGCATCTCCGCGCGGCTGTCCTATAACTGGCGATCGCGCTACGTCACCAGCTACAACCGCAATATCAACGAAGACCAATATGCCGGTGAGCTGGTGCGGCCGGTCTCCCGGCTCGATTTTTCGGCCAGCTACGACGCGTTCCGCAATATCTCCCTGGTCGCGAACGTCAGCAATATTCTGGCGCAGCCGTTCAAGAACTATCGCTTCTACAACGAGACGCAGTTCTTTGGCCGCGATTTGCGG
This sequence comes from Sphingomonas sp. SORGH_AS_0789, assembly GCF_031453055.1. Lineage (NCBI taxonomy): Bacteria > Pseudomonadati > Pseudomonadota > Alphaproteobacteria > Sphingomonadales > Sphingomonadaceae > Sphingomonas > Sphingomonas sp. SORGH_AS_0789. The sequence continues at coordinate 3,510,229 of NZ_JAVIYV010000001.1, read as the reverse complement.
GTGGAGGGGCGCTATTTCAGTCTGGGCGTCCGCTTCAAGATGTAATCTGGGCGGCGGACGTGCCTTGCCGCGTCCGCCGGACGATCCCGATGCGAATATCGCGCGATCGCTTGAAGAAGCGAGGCGCGGAGGATGACGTGCGGCGGCTCGTCGCACGCGGAGAGGAAGCAGATGGCATCGATATTTTCGCGTCGTCAGACGCTCGGCTTCATCACGACCCTGCCCATGCTGTCCGCCTGTGGCGGATCGGGCGACGGGGGAGGGGGCAGCGCCTCGGCCGCCGGACTCGCTCCGGCCCCGACGCCGACCCCCAGCCCGACCCAAAGCCCCGCCCCGGCGGCGGTCGGCGGCCGTCCGCGTTATCATATCGCCGCGCCCGATGGCGGCTGGATCAACGATCCGCAGCGCCCGGTGCGGATCGGCGACAGCTGGACGATGTGGGCGCTCTACAATCCCACATGGCCGAATGGCGGCACCGAATGGCGCCGCTGGACCTCGACCGATCTCGTCACCTGGACCGATCGCGGCGTGTCGATTCCACGTCGGACGACGGCGTTCGGCGATGTATGGAGCGGCAGCGCGGTGATCGACACCGACGACACCGCCGGTTTCGGGGCGGGCACGCTGATCGCGCTGGCGACCATGCCCGCCGACAATGCCGCCGGACAGAACCAGTCGACCGCGCTGTGGTATTCGCGCGACGGCGGGGCGAGCTTCGCCTTCCACGCGATCGTCCATCCCAATTTTCCGGGCAATAAGCCGTTCCGCGACCCGACCGTGTTCTGGCATGCACCCACGTCGCGTTGGGTCATGACCTTGTCGGAAGAGGGCAAGATCGGGTTCTACACCTCTCCCGACCTGAAACAGTGGAGCTATGCCAGCGGCTTTGTCTCCACCTTGGTCGGCGGGGTGATGGAATGTTCGCACCTCTTCCCGCTGCACCTCTACGATGCGAACGGGGCCACGGGCGTCGACAAATGGGTGTTGCTGGTCGGCGGCGACGGGACGGGCGGCGGCTTTACCGGCGGCAGCTATTATTGGGTGGGCAGCTTTGACGGGACCGGCTTTACCGCCGACAGCGCGACCGGCCGCTGGCTCGACGGCGGGGCCGATTATTATGCCGCCATGGTGTGGCAGGATCCGCGAGCGGCCGATCCGCGTGCCGCGGCGTGGACGATGGGCTGGATGAACAATTGGGCCTATGCCAATCAACTGCCCGCCACCGCCGGCTATCGCGGACAGTTGAGCATCGTCCGCCAGATCCGACTGCAGCGAAACTTCGACGGCACGCCCAGCCTGCGCATGACGCCGATCGCAGCCCAGAATAATGCGTTCCAGAGCGTGATGCTCGGGACGGATCAGACTATCGCCGAGGGACGCGACTATGTCTGGCCCGCCGATGCCGGAATGATCGCCGAGCGGATCGACTTGACGCTCACGCGCGTCGGTGCCGAATGGCCGGGCGGGGTATGGCTGTCGGTGCGCGGCGGCCAAGGTTACTTCACTCAGATCGGCTTCGAACTGAACAAAAGCCATGTATTTGTGAAACGGGACACCAGTGGTCCTTACCCGCCCGACCATGGTGCATGGCGCGAGACTCGCAGCGTACGGTGCGAAGCCGCTGGCGGAAAGGTGACGGTCAGCATCTTCCTCGATGCCGGTTCGATCGAGGTGTTCATCAACGACGGTGACAGCGTTCTTTCCGAACTCATCAATGCGCCAGGGAATGCGACCAGCTTGAACCTCAACGCAAGCGGTGGTTTGGTTCGAGTATCCGAGGTTCGGGTTCTCGGGGGGGCCTAGGGCGGATCGACATTCAGCATTGCTTCTTCTTCCCCTCTCCCCTGGACAGGGGAGAGGGTTAGCGAAGCTTACCAGCCTGCTGGCTAGCGCAGCTTGGGTGAGGGGGTGAGCGAACCCAGAGGCTCGCGCGCTCGCGGAGCGAGCGCCCACCCCTCACCCAGCTCGGACTAAGCCTTTGCTTTCGCAAAGACCAAGTCTGCGCAACCCTCTCCCCTCTGCGAGGGGCGAGGGAAGGAAAGGCATCGATGAATGTCGATCGGCCCTAGAATTCCGCGACCTTGCCCCAGGCGGAGTCGCGAAAGCGGTTTGGATGATAGGGTTTGGGGTCGACGATGGGTGCGGCGCCGCTGACGATATCGGCGATCAGATGGCCAGCCCCAGGCCCGATGCCGAAGCCATGCCCGCTAAAGCCCGCCGCCAGGATCAGGCCGGGCAGTTCGTCTACTTCGCCGATGCCGGGCACGCCGTCTGGGGTGCTGTCGACATAGCCCGCCCAGGCCCCGGTCACGACGCGTTCCGACAGGCGCGGCATCAGCGCGAGCGCGCGGGCATGGGTGCGCGCGACGGCCGCGCGGTCGGGCTTGGGATCGAGGATCCGCGTCGCCTCCATCGGTGTCGGCCGGTCGAGCCGCCAGCGCACGAGCCGCTCATGGCCCGACCGTACGCCCTCCAACCCGCCGGGCGACAGCTTGCGCCAGCGACGCAGGAACATCGGCAGGAACTGGGTCGAAAAGCGCAGGAATTGCGGGGTAGGATCGACCTTGCCGCTGCCACTGATCGACAGCGTATAGCCGCCATCGCCGCGCCGGGTCATGGAGATATACTCGCTGTGCATCGCGGCCGGGAAGATGTCATCGCCCGGCCCGACCGCCATGACCGTCTGGCGGATCGTGGCCTGCGGAAAGCGGATGCCATATTGATTGCAGAAGGACGAAGCCCAGGCGCCCGCCGAAAGCACCGCGATGCGGGTGCGGATCGTACCCCGTTCGGTGACCACGGCGGAAAGGCGCCCGCCTTCGGTTTCCAGCCCACGCACCGCGCAATTCTGATGCACCGTTCCACCCAGCGCCATCAGCGCGCGGGCGGCGGCGGGCGCGGTCCGCGACGGATCGGCGGTGCCGTCGGTCGGGGAGAAGACGCCACCCTTCCACGGCTTGTTGCTGAACCGCCCGCGCTCGCTGGCCTCGGCCGACGAGAGCATATGGGTGGTGACTCCCGCCGTCCGGGCGAAATCGCGCCAGCGTGCCCAGCCCTCGATCTCGGCTTCATTGTCGCTGAGATAGAGCAACCCACAACGGCTGAACCCGGTTGCCTCGCCGGTGTCGGCCGCGAATTGTTCCCACAGGTCGAGCGACTTGGTTGCCATAGGCAGTTCGCGCGCATCGCGGTTCTGCTGGCGGCACCAGCCCCAGTTGCGGCTTGATTGCTCGCCACCGACGCGGCCCTTTTCGACCAGCGCGACCTTCATTCCGCGCTTTGCCAGATAATAGGCGGTGAAGCAGCCGACGATACCGCCGCCGATCACGACGACATCGGCCATGTCGGGCAGGGCGGGGCTTGAATCTACAAGGGTCAACGGTGCGGGCATTCCGGGGCTCCAACGGGTCCGGGGAAGGGGGCTGGCTTAGAAATATTTCAGCCAAACAAGGTCCTTGCGGCGCTTCTTCAGGTTCGAGAACCAGCGCGTCGGGAAGTAGAGCGGCACGATCAGCGCGATCCACATCAGCCAGATCCACGGGATAGACGGAAAGCCGAAGACCGTTTCGTGATTGATGCCCCAGATCGCGACCGCGCCCAGGTACATCATGCGCAGGACATACAGGTGGAGGAGATAGAAGAACATGGGCGCACCACCGAACACCGCCAGCCAGCCGATCACCCGCGTGTCGTCCACCCGGTCGAACAGCGCCAGCAGAAGCGACCCGACGCCCAGCGTCGCCATCACGTACAGCAGCGAGGGCGGATATTTGGTCAGCGCCAGGAAGCTCATGACGGTGCGGATCGGCGAGCCGGACACCACGAACCAGGGGGCGTCGCCATAGATGTTGAGCGCCCGCAACGCGACGAACCCGACCAGCATCAGCACGCCGGTCTGCGCCAGCCGCCGCTGCCGTGCCAGGGCGTCGGGACCGACGAACCACGGTCCGATCCCCCAGCCCAGGCAGATCACGCCGATCCACGGCAGCAGCGGATAGCTGAACCGAACCGGGAGGCCGCCGAAGCTCACCGTCCCGCGATCGTGCAGAAACGCCCAGACGGTGTGGAACATGCTCCCCTCGGGCACGGTGATCGGGCTCAGCAGATTATGTCCGGCGACGATGGCCAATCCAATCGCGACGATGGCGGCGTGCGGCAGGCGGATCAGCAGCGAGAGCACGATCATGCTCAACCCGATCGCCCAAATGACCTGAAGATACAGGATCGTCGGCGGAAATTCGGCACGCCAAACGAAATTGACGACGGTCAGTTCGAGCAGGACGAGCAACGCACCGCGCTTGAACAGGAATGCGCTCGTCTCTGCACGGCTGTGCTTCCGGCCATAGAGATAGGCACCCAGTCCGGTCAGCGCGACGAAGATCGGCGCGCACAGGGTGCTGGTCATGCGGCTGAAGAAGGATGCGGGCGCGACGGTCAGCGCGTCGACCGGGTCGCCGATCGGCACCCATAGCAGGAACGCCTCGCGGACATGGTCGAGCAGCATCAGCACCATGACGAAACCGCGCAGCGCGTCGATGCCGACCAATCGCGCGCCCGTCCGCGCTAGGCTGTTGAAAGACTGGGGCCGGGACACGGTCCCATCGGGTGCAAGGCCCGCTGTCGTGATGCTTGCCATGGTGATGCTCTCCACAGGAGAAGGGAAAACTCAGTCGCGCGTCAGCAGCGCGACGGCGTCGATTTCGACCAAATGGCCGTGATGCAGTTCGGAAACGGGCACGGCGTCTCCACAGTGGCCAGCGTCTCGGTGACGGGTGGCGGAACCGGTGTGGGCGCGTCGGCCAGGATCATCCTGGTTTCCATGCCGCGCTCAGGCCAGGATCGCCTTGGTTTCGAGATATTCCTCGAAGCCATGCACCCCATATTCGCGGCCGTTGCCCGACTGTTTGTAGCCGCCAAAGGGCGCATGCGCGGTCCAGGCGGGGTAGTTGATATGGACCTGTCCGGATCGGATGCGCCGAGCGATGGCCCTGGCGCGGACCGGGTCGGTCGACTGGACATGCGCTCCCAAGCCGTAAACCGTGTCGTTGGCGATCGCCACCGCCTCATCCTCACTTTCGTAAGGCATGATGCACAGCACCGGGCCGAAAATCTCCTCGCGGGCGATGCGCATGTCGCGGGTGACGCCCGAGAAGATCGTCGGCTGCACGTAGAAACCCCGGTCGAGCCCGGCGGGGCGGCCGGGGCCACCCGCGATCAACCGCGCGCCGTCCGCCTGGCCGGCCGCGATCATGTCCAGCACACGGGCGTATTGCGCGGCATTGGCGATGGGGCCCATGGTCGTCGCCGTGTCATCGGGCGGGCCTACGCGCCATTCGGCGGCCGCACTCGCCGCCAGAAGCTCGACCTCGGCCAGCCGCGCGGCGGGGACCAACATTCTGGTCGGCGCGCTGCACGACTGGCCGACATTACGCATTCCGGCCATCACGCCACGCGGAACGGCCTGCGCGAAGTCGGCGTCGGGCAGCAGGATATTGGGTGACTTGCCACCCAATTCCTGCACGACGCGCTTCACGCTTACCGCCGCCGCCTGTGCGACCAGCACCCCCGCGCGGGTCGAGCCGGTGATCGATATCATCGCAACGTCGGGATGCGCCGCCAGTGCCGCGCCAACGGCCTCACCGGTTCCACCGATCAGATTGAAAACACCCGCAGGCGTACCTGCATCATGCATCACGTCTGCAAACAACAGCGCGCTATAGGGTGATAATTCGCTGGGCTTCAGGACGACCGTACATCCGGCGGCGATAGCGGGCGCGACCTTGGCCGTAATCTGGTAGAGCGGCCAGTTCCAAGGCGTGATGAGCGCGCAGACGCCGATCGCTTCCTTGCACAAGGTGAAACCCGCCGCTGGCCGCTCGAAGCGATAGTCCGCCAGTACCTCCATCTGAGCGCGGACATGCGCGATGGCGAAGGGCACATGCGACGCGCGGGCAAATCCGATGGCGGCCCCCATTTCGGTCGCAATCGCCTGGGCAAAGGTCTCGGCGCGTTCTTCCAGCAGAGCCGCGATCCGGCCAAGCAGGGCGATGCGTTCCGCGACCGGACTGACCGCAAATGCAGGAAAGGCGCGGGCGGCGGCGGCGACCGCCCGGTCGACATCGGCGGCAGACCCTGCTGCGATGGTGCCGATCAGGCTCTCGGTCGCCGGGTCGGTGACGGGAATTGCGGGTGCGGGCGTCGCCGGCTCGCACCATGCGCCATCGAGATAGAATTGTCCCGCTCTGTCGTTCGTCATGTCCCACCCGTCCCGGCCCTACCGCGTTTCCCTGAGCGCAGGCGCTCCCGACGCGATAAGGTCTGACCGGAGTGTAGCGGCGACCGGTCGGCAGACGCTTCCGAAAATCGGGGGGCAAACGGCATTCCCGCAGTGTCCGTCCGCCACGAGCAGCGATTTACCCCGTGGGATGCGCGCCAGCAGGCTATCCGCCACCGGAAATGCGCAGCATATTATGCTGTGACGTTATCAAGGTTGCTTGTCGTGCCGCATCGGCGCGGCTGCAACGAGCGATTCTGCCGCACGCCGGCCGCTATCACCGTGTTCGGCAATTCACATCAGCAAAGGGGGCCGACCATGCTTCGTCCAAAATATATCACCTTCGATTGTTATGGCACGCTGATCTATTTCGAGATGGCTCCGATCGCGCGGCGCCTCTACGCTGATCGGATCGCGGCGGCCGATATGGGCCGGTTCTGCGACGACTTTTCCGCCTATCGCCTCGACGAGGTGCTGGGTGCGTGGAAGCCCTATCGCGACGTCGTGGAAGGATCGCTGCGCCGCACCTGCGCGAAGTGGGGCATCGAATATCGCGATAGCGACACGGCCGACGTCTATGCCGCCGTCCCGACCTGGGGGCCGCACCCGGACGTGGTCGAGCCGCTGAAGCGCGTCGCGGCGGAATATCCGCTGGTCATCCTGTCCAACTCGATGGTCGATCTCATCCCGCAGAACGTCCGCAACCTTGAGGCGCCGTTCCACGCGGTCTATACCGCCGAGGAGGCCCAGGCCTACAAACCCCGGATGCAGGCGTTCGAGTATATGTTCGATCAACTGGGCTGCGGGCCGGAGGATGTGCTGCACGTTTCCTCCAGCTTCCGGTACGACCTGATGACCGCCTATGACATGGGTATTACGAACAAGGCCTTCGTCAATCGCGGGCACGAACCGCTGAACAGCTATTATCAGGTGCACGAGATTCCGAGCATCGCGGGCCTGCCGGGACTGGTGGGGCTGTGAGCGTGGCGACCGATGTCCGGTCGTTCATAGATCTGCGCGCCTTTGCCGCATCGGCCGAAGCGCCCGCCACGGGGGACTATCGCACCGCACGCACCGCGCTGCCGCTGGTCGAGGGGCCGTGCCAGCTCGACCTGCTCGCCCTCGATGGCGGGGCGGGGTCGGAGGCGGGCCTGCCCGGCGACGAGTTCGTCATCGTGCTGGCGGGTTCGATACGGTTGGGGCCGGTGGTGCTGGAGGCGGATGGCTGTGCGGTGATTCCCAGCGGCGTGGCCTTTGACTGGGAAGCGGCGCCCGGCACGCGCGCGCTTGCGATGCGCTATGCGACCGACACGCCCGCCGCCGACCGCATCGTGCCGATCGACGAGAGCGCCGAGCTGACGCCTTCCAATCCGCCGCTCGCCGAGCTGCTGGTCGGGCCGACGCCGTCGTGCCGCAACCATACCGATTATCGGTCGAGCGATGGCGTATTCGTCTGCGGCACCTGGGACTCGACGCCCTATCACCGCACCGCGATGCGCTATCGCCATCACGAGCTGATGCACCTGCTTGAAGGGAGCGTGACGTTCGAGGACGAGACGGGGACCAGCCGCACCTTCACCAAGGGCGACATCTTCCTGCTGGAACATGCTGCGCAATGTCTGTGGGACAGCCGGGAGCATGTGAAAAAGGTCTATGCAATCTGGCGGCCGATGGTCGCCTGATCGCTTTCCGGGGCGATGCCGAAGACGGTATCGCCCCGCTTGCCCGCTCAGGGCGTCGCGAGAAGGTCGAGCGACTGGTGGCAGAATATCTGCCGATCCCCCTCCAGCAGGCGCGGCGGCATCGTATCGACGCAGGAGGCATTCGCGCGGATGCAGCGCGGGTGGAAGCTGCATCCGGTTGCCGACATCCGCGCGCCCGCCGCCCCGGCTTGTCGGGCCGGTGTCTCCTCCAGCCAGCCCGGCCGCAATTCGGGGACCGAAGCGGTCAGCAACCGCGTATAGGGATGGTGGGGCCCGTGACCCAGGCCATCGCGCGTCACCTGCTCGGCGACACGACCGGCATAGAGGACCAGCACGTCATCGGCGATCGCCCGCACGATCTCGAGATCGTGGGTGATGAACATATAGGCGAGCCCGAGTTCGCGGCGCAGCTCGACAAGCAGGTCGAGCACGGCTTCCGCGATGACCGGGTCGAGCGCCGAGGTCACTTCGTCGCACAGTAGCAGGTCGGGGCGTGCCGCCAGCGCGCGGGCGAGATTGGCCCGCTGCTTCTGCCCACCCGACAGTTCGCCGGGCAACCGGTCGGCGAGCGACGCGGGCAGGCGGACAAGGTCGAGCAGTCGCGCCACCTCCGCCTTGGCCGATCGTCGGTCCAGCCCATGATAGAAGGCGAGCGGCCGGGCAATGGCAGCACCGATGCTGACCGATGGGTTGAGTGCGGTGTCGGCGCTCTGGAAAACCATCTGCACCCGGCGAAGCTCGTCGCGCGACCGGTGCCGGACCAGCGGTGCGAGAGGATGGCCGTTCAGCAGGATGCGGCCCGCCGAGGGCGCGTGCAGCCCTGCCGCCACCCGCGCGAGTGTGCTCTTGCCACAGCCGGATTCGCCGATGACGCCCAGCACCTGGCCACGCCGGATCGAGACATCGATCCCGTCGAGGATTTTGGTCCGAGGCGCGCCGTCCGGCCCCGTCCCCCCATAACCCGCGACGATCCCCCACATATCGAGCAGCGGCGCTTCGTCGGTCGGTGGCGGGACGATGCGGGCTCGGGGCGCGGCGGCCGCGACCAGGGCCTGCGCATAGCTGTGGCGCGGGGCGAACAGGATCTGCCGGGTCGTTCCCAGTTCCTGCACCTCGCCGCCGCGCAGTACCGCGATGCGGTCGGCGATCTGGGCGACGACCGAAAGGTCATGGGTGACATAGACGGCGGTGGTTCCCAGATCTCGCACCGCGTCCTTGAACGCCTTCAGCACCTCGATCTGGGTCGTGACGTCGAGCGCGGTGGTCGGTTCGTCGAAGATGACGAGGGCAGGGTCGGTGATCAGCGCCATCGCCGCCATCAGCCGCTGGAGCTGCCCGCCCGATACCTGATGCGGATAGCGTGCGCCGACGCCATCGGGGTCGGGGAGCGCCAGGCGGCGAAACAGAGCCTTGGCCTTTTCCTCGGCGGCGGCGCGGTCGAGCGTACCGTGGATCAGCGCGGGCTCGATCACCTGCGCCATGATGGTTAGCGACGGGTTGAATGCGGCGGCGGCGCTCTGTGCCACATAGGCGACGGTGCGGCCACGCACCTGACGCAGCTGTTCGGGCGTTGCGCCATCGAGCCGGTGGCCAGCCACCTCGATCACGCCGCCCGCGATCCGGCAGCCGGGACGCGCATAGCCGAGCAGCGACAGGGCGATGGTCGTCTTGCCCGACCCCGACTCCCCGATCAGGGCCAGCACCTCGCCCTTCGTGATCGACAGGCTGACATCGGGTACGATCACGATCTCGCGTCCGTCTTCGCCGACGGCGGTGATGCGCAGATGGTCGATGCGGGCAAGCGGCACGTCGGTCATCGCCGCCGCCGTCCGGGAAGGGAGTCGATCACCAGGTTCATTCCTATCGTAAGGGAAGCGATCGCCACCGCCGGGAACAGCACGGCGGGCGCGCCGAAGCCCAGCCCGGCGATATTCTCGCGAACCAGCGCGCCCAGGTCCGCCTGGGGCGGCTGGACACCCAGGCCCAGAAAGGACAGGCCACTGAGCAGCAGGACGATGAACACGAAGCGCAGGCCAAAATCGGCGGCGAGGGGGCCGGTGACGTTGGGCAGCACCTCCCGCACGACGATATAGGGCAGACGTTCGCCGCGGGCGCGGGCGGCGGCGACGAAATCCAGCGCCATGACGCCCACCGCCAGCGCGCGGGCGGTGCGGAAGGCACCGGGGGTATAGATGATCGCCAGCGTGCCGATCAGCACGGGTATCGAAGCGCCCGTCGCCGCGATCACCACCAGCGCCAGCATCAGGCTGGGGATGGCGATAATGATGTCGAAGGTTCGCGACAGGGCCATGTCGATCCAACCGCCAGCCGCGGCGGCCAGGCCGAGCAGGATGCCCGACATCGCTGCTATAGTCGTCGCGACAAAAGCGATGAGGACGGTATATCGCGCGCCGTACAGCACCCGGCTGAGCATATCGCGACCCAGATAGTCGGTGCCCAGCGGGAAGCGGCGGCTGACCCCGTCGAACACGTCGAGATGCACGACCTCGCCCACGCCATGGGGCGCGATGCCGGGGCCGAGCAGCGCGACGAGGATCCATGCCGATACGAGGGCCAGGCCGATCCGGCCGCTGGTCGTGAACCTCCTCATCGGTGACGCAGCCGGGGATTGGCCAGGATCGTGACCACATCGGCGGTCGTCACCAGGATCAGATAGGCGGTGCAGAAGATGATGGCGACCGCCTGGACCAGCGGCAGGTCGCGGGTGGCGACCGCATCGACCATCAGTCGCGCGATGCCGGGATAGTTGAAGATGATCTCGACCACGATGACGCCCCCCAGCAAGGTCGACAGGCTGAGCGCGATCGCATTGGCGATCGGCCCGATGGCATTGGGCAAGGCATGGCGCAGTACCACGCGGGCCGGTGAGCAGCCCTTCAGCCGCGCCGCCTCGCAATAGGACGTGTCGAGCGCGTCGATCACCGCCGCGCGGGTCATGCGGACCATCTGCGCCATGACGAAACAGGCAAGGCTGAATACCGGCAGCGCGAAGACCCGGACCAAGTCCCAGATCGAATGAACGTCGCGAGTGGAGGTCAGGGCGGGGAGCCAGCGCAGCGTTACCGCGAAAAGCATGACCGCCAGCGTCGCGATCAGGAATTCCGGTACGGACACGATGCCGATCGTCGCGATACTGATAGCCCGGTCGAATGCGGTACCCCGCCTGACCGCAGCCATGATGCCCAGCGCCAGGGCCAGCGGTACCGACACCAGTGCGGTCAGCCCGGCCAGCGTCAGCGAATTGACCAATCGCGCCCCGATCATCTCGCGCATCGGCAGGCCGGTGATCAGGGAATGGCCCAGGTCGCCGGTCAATACGCCGCCCGCCCATTCCAGATATCGTCGCCAGGCGCGCTGGTCGAGATGCATGGCCTGGCGCAGGCCCGCCAGCGCCTCGGGCGTAGCGCTCTGGCCCAGTATCGCCTCGGCCACATCGCCCTCCATCAGCTGCGCGATGGCGAACACCGCCAGCGACACGAATATCAGCGTCGCCAGCGCCGCAGCCACCCGGCGGCCGATCAGCACCATGAGGGGAGAGTGGATCATGCGCCCTCCATCCATGCGTCGGCGGCAAAGTCGAAACCCATCAATCCCCCCTGCGGCATGGGTCGCAGGCCCTTCACCCTCGGGTTGTGTGCATCGAGCGAGCTGAGGAACAGCGGAATGCCGATGCCCGCCTGGTCATGGACCAGATGCTGCATCTCGCCATAGAGCGACTTGCGGCGCGCCTCGTCCGTCTCGCCGCGCGCGGCCCGAAGCAGGCTGTCGAAACGCGTGTTCTTCCACCCGCTCTCGTTCCACGGCGCGTCGGAGGCAAAGAACTGGGTGAAGATGATATCCGCCGTCGGGCGGGCGTTGACGTTGCCGAAGCCCAACGGGACCTTCATCCAGCTGTTCGTCCAGTAACCATCGGATGGCACGCGCCGGATATCGAACCGGACCCCTGCGCGTCGCCCGGCATTCTGGATCAGCACGGCCATGTCGTCCGACTTGTCCGCCGCCGTCGAGGTGACGATGGGCAGGCGTGCGCCGATCATCCCGGCTCGCGCGAAATGATGGCGGGCCCGGTCCGGGTCGAAGGCGCGCTGCGGCACGCTGGGGTCGAAATAGGGATTGGTCGGCGCGATCGGCTGATCGTTGCCGATCGTCGCATAGCCGCGGAAAATGGCATTGCGCATCGTCTCGCGGTCCAGCAGCAGCTTCAGGCCTGCCACAAAATCCGGATGGCTGGTCGGCCCCCGGTCCAGCCGGGCGATCAGGTTGGTATAGCCGCCGGACCTGGTCACCAGCAGGTCGAAGCCCGCATGCTCCAGATGATGGGCGATACGCGGATTGATCGCGTGGATCAGGTCGACGTCGCCTGACAGCAGCGCATTGATCCGCGCGCTGTCGTCCGAAATGGAGAAGAGTTCGATCTCGCCCAGCCGCACCTTGCGCCGCCAATAGTCGGGCCAGCGCACCGCGAGCGAGCGCACGCCGGGTGCGAACTCGACCATGCGCATCGGTCCGGTGCCGACCGGATGGCGGAAGTCGCGGGTACCGTCGCGGACGATCTGGAATTGCGATATGCCCAGGATCGTCGGCAGGTCGGAATTGGCGCTTTCCAGGACAAGGCGGACATGATCCGGCCCATCGGCACGGACCGATGCGAATTGCTGGGCAAAGATTCGCGCCTTCGACCCCACCGCCGGGTCGAGATGGCGGTTCAGCGAGTAGACGACATCCGCGGCGGTGAGTGGCGATCCGTCGTGGAAACGCACGCCACGCCGCAACCGGATCGACCAGTCGCGCGAATCCTGGCTCTCTATCGCCTCGGCCAGCGCGAATTGGGGACGGGACCGTGCGTCCAGCCGGGTCAGCCCGTCATAGACCATCGCGCAGCGGCAGAAGTCGGACACCACCGTCTGGCGCGCCGGGTCCATCGTGTCGGCGGTCGAACTGACCGCGACCGCCACCCGCAATCGCCCGCCCGCTGGTTCGGGACGCGCGGGCGTAAAGCCACATGCGCCCAGGCCCAGCGACAGGCCGCTGCCGCCGATCAGGCGGATTGCGTCGCGCCGCCCGATCAATGCCGCCAGTCCTGATACCGGTAATAGGCCCCGACCAGCGGAAGGAACCAGGGCGGTCCGAAATGCCCCGGGACGGCTGGCCAGTCGATGCCGTGGAAGGGATTGGCCTCGGCGGGGCTGGCCCCGGTCATGATCCGCGCCATCACCTCGCCCATCAGCACCGAAATCTGCGTGCCATGGCCGCTATAGCCCATCGCATAATGCACCCCGTCCCGAACTCCGGCGCGCGGCAGGCGGTCGGCGGTCAGGTCGACGATCCCGCCCCAATTATGGGCGATGCGGACCCCCGCCAATCCCGGAAAGATCTCGCGCATCCGCGCCGCGAGGATCGCTCCGCTGCGCAGGTCGTTGCGCGGGGTCGAGAGCGCGAAGCGGGCGCGGCCGCCGAAGATCAGCCGGTTGTCGGCGGTCAGGCGGAAATAATTGCCGATGTTGCGTGTCGTCGTCCCATTGCGCCGCCCCGGCATGATCGTGTCGGCCAGATCCCCGAGCGGATCGGTTGCGACGATGAAGCTGCCGATCGGCACGATCCGCCGCCGCAGCCAGCGGAACGGCCCGGTCATCGATGCGCCCGTCGCCAGCAGGACGTCATCCGCAATGATCGTACCGCGCGGCGTGACCAGCTTGTGCCGTCCACCCGGCACCCGCGACAGCTCGGTCAGCGGCGTATTCTCATATAGCCTGGCACCGTGGCGGGTCGCGGCGCGCGCCAGTCCCGCGGCGAAGCGGCCCATATGGAGGGAGGCGCTGCGCGGGAAGACCAGCCCGCCATGGAAGGCATCGGAGCGGATTTCCCCGGCCAGCTGGTTGCGGTCGAGCAGGCGGATGTCCGGCTCTACCGTCTGCGCCAGCAGCTCGGCGGAGCGGGCGAGCTTGACGGCATGGTCGGGCTTGTCGGCCAGTTTCAGCTTGCCGTTGCGGGTGAAGTCGCAGGCAATGGCTTCCGCCTTCACGATCGCCTCCACCCGGTCGACCCCGGCGTCGAAGGCGCGATAGAGGTCGGTGGCGCGCTGACGCCCGAAGCGCGCGCTGAGCGCGGCGAAGTCGCCCGCAATGCCGTTGTTGCACTGGCCGCCATTGCGGCCCGATGCTTCGCTCGCGATACGCCCTGCCTCGATCAGGATCACCTGCGTCCCTGCCATCGCCAGTTGGCGGGCGGCCGAAAGGCCGGTGAACCCGCCTCCGACGACCACGACCGTCGCCCGGGCGGGGAGCGGTGGCACCCCATCCTGCGCAAAGCGTTCGCCGCTATCCAACCAATAGGATTCCAGCATCATCGTGCGGTTTCGCGTCCCCCCGGTGCCGGGCCGCCCGACGCAGCTCCGACGCGGCATAGTCTGCTACGCTGCGTCGGCATGGTATCACTTTAGTTGCGTCGTCGGCCGGTCTTATGTGCCGATCCGACCCATCGGGACCGCACAGCATACCGCACCCTTCTCAACGGGAAACCGCCGCCAGAGGTGCCGCGGCCAGCGATATGGGGGTGTGATACCCGATGCGGCAGGATATTCCGTGCAGGCATCCAAATCACACGTGAAATGCTTCGGAAGGCGGTGAGCGACGCACCTCCTGCATCATGGTTGCGATAAAAGAATGGGAGAGGATTTCGATGGAACGCAAAACCATGCCAACAAGCGCCGAATTGCCCCCTGCCGAGGTCGAGCATCGCACGATGCGGCTTCGCGCCATGACCCCGCAGGATGTCGCCGCGCTGCACCTGCTGGCCAAGGCCGAACAATGGCCGCACCGGGCGGAGGATCTTGCCGACATGCTGGCTGTCGGCTCCGGCACGGTGGCGGAGCTGAACGGCGAGATCATCGGCACGACGATGTGGTGGCGGGCCGGTCCGGTCACCGCGACGCTGGGCATGGTGATCGTCTCGCGCCGTCATCGCGGGGCTGGCCTCGGCCGGATCGTGATGGACGCGGTGCTCGACCGGATTGCGGCCGCGCTGAGCCCCGACGCGGCAATCATGCTGAACGCGACCGAGGATGGGCTGCCGCTCTATCGCAAGCTCGGCTTTCGCGGCGTCGGTGAAATCCTCCAGCATCAGGGGGCGGCGTTTCAGGCCCCGCTGGTTCCACTGGAGCCGGGGGAGCGTATCCGGCCGATGGGGGAGCGCGACGGCGCGGTCGTCGACTCACTGGTCCACGCGGCGACCGGCCTCGATCGTCCGTCGGTCATGACGCTCTTGCGCGAGAAGGCGCACGGCGTCGTGCTGACGCATGGCGATACGGTGACCGGGGCGGCGCTTTTCCGCCGGTTCGGACGCGGCTATGTTGTCGGGCCGGTGATCGCGCCCGACGCGACCCGCGCCAAGGCATTGATCGCCCAGTGGATCGGATCGCGCAGCGGCGAATTCATCCGGCTGGACATTCCGGGCGATAGCGGGCTTGGGGCGTGGCTGGAGGAACTGGGGCTGGTCCGCGTTGGCCGGGTGGTGACGATGGTACGGGGCGGGGAGCCGCAAGGCACCGCACCCGGCACCGCCTTTGCGATCGTGAGCCAGGCGCTATGCTGACCGCTCAGGACCTGCGCACGACCGGCCTGCTGGTCGAGACGATGCTGATCGATGGAGCCTGGACGGGCGCGAACGACGGCGCGACGCTCGAGGTGACCGATCCGGCGACCGGCGAGACGATCGGGACGATCCCGGCGGCGGGGACGGCCGAGACCGAGGCGGCGATCGCCGCCGCCGCCGCCGCGTTGCCCGGATGGCGGCGCCGCACGGCGGACGATCGCGCGACCCTGCTCGAGGCATGGCACCGGCTGATCCTCGACCATGTTGATGCACTGGCCGCGATCATGACCGCCGAGCAGGGCAAGCCGCTGGCCGAGGCGAAGGGCGAAATCGGCTATGCCGCCAGTTTCGTCAAATGGTTTGCGGGCGAGGGGCGGCGGATCGCGGGGCACATGATCCCCGCGCCGACCACCGACCGCCGCATCCTGACGACCCGCGAGCCGGTGGGCGTGTGCGCAGCGATCACCCCCTGGAACTTTCCCGCCGCGATGATCACCCGCAAGGTCGCGCCCGCGCTCGCGGCGGGGTGCACCGTCGTCATCAAGCCGTCCGAGCTCACGCCCTTCACCGCGCTGGCGCTGGTCAAGCTGGCCGAACGCGCGGGGATTCCGGCGGGTGTCGTCAACATCGTCACCGGCATGCCCCAGGCGATCGGCGCGGCGCTGACCGCCTCGCCGGTGGTGCGCAAACTGTCCTTCACGGGATCGACGCGGGTCGGGGCGCTGCTGATGCGGCAGTCCGCGGACACGCTGAAGCGGTTGAGCCTGGAACTGGGCGGCAACGCGCCCTTCATCGTGTTCGATGATGCCGATGTCGATGCGGCGGTGGCCGGGGCGATGGCCTCCAAGTTCCGCAACGCCGGACAGACCTGCGTCTGCGCCAACCGCTTGTTCGTGCAGGACGGCATTCACGATCGTTTCGTGGAAAAGCTGGGTGAGGCGGTGCGTGCCCTGCGCGTCGGGGATGGGCGGCGGGCGGGGGTCACCATTGGTCCGCTGATCAACGCCGCCGCCACGACCAAGGTGGCCGAGCATGTCGCCGACGCGCTGGCCAAGGGCGCCCATATCGCCGCTGCCCCCGACGGCGTGAGCGGGGATGCGCGGTTTGCGCGGCCGGTGGTGCTGACCGAAGCGACGCCGGGCATGCGGCTGGCCTCCGAAGAGACGTTCGGGCCGGTCGCCCCGATCTTCCGCTTCCGTGACGAGGAAGAGGCGGTCGCGCTCGCCAATGCGACGCCGTTCGGCTTGGCCAGCTATTTCTACACCGACGACCTGCACCGAGCCTGGCGCGTGGGAGAGGCGCTGGAGTTCGGCATGGTCGGGCTGAATACGGGCGCGCTGGCGATGGAGATGGCGCCGTTCGGCGGGATCAAGGCCTCCGGGCTCGGCCGGGAAGGGGGGCGCGAGGGGATCGAGGAATATCTGGAAACCAAGGCGTTCCATTGGGGGGGATTGAAGGGCCTGTGAGACATTACCGGATCGCGGTGATCCCCGGCGACGGGATCGGCAAGGAAGTCGTCCCCGAGGGCGTGCGCGCACTGGAAGCGGCGGCGGCAGCCTATGGCTTCACCGTCGAGCAGCAATGGCATGATTTCGCCTGTTGCGACTATTATGTCCGCCACGGTCGGATGATGCCCGAGGATTGGAAGGCGCGGATCGGCGATGTCGATGCGATCTTCTTCGGCGCGGTAGGCTGGCCCGACACCGTGCCCGATCATATCTCGTTGTGGGATTCGCTGATCCAGTTCCGGCGCGAGTACGACCAATATGTCAATCTGCGCCCGGCGCGGCTGATGCCGGGCGTGCCTTGCCCGTTGGCGGGGCGGAAGCCCGGCGACATCGACATGATGATCGTGCGTGAGAATACCGAAGGCGAATATTCCGCGATCGGCGGCACCGCTTTTCCCGGTACCGATCGTGAGGTGGTGCTTCAGGAAACGGTCATGACCCGTATCGGCACCGACCGCATATTGCGATATGCGTTCGAACTGGCGCGGAAGCGGCCTGCCAGGCATTTGACCTCCGCCACCAAATCCAACGGTATCGCGATCACCATGCCCTGGTGGGACAGTCGTGTCGCGGAGATGGCGGAGAAATACCCGGAGGTACGGACCGACAAATATCATATCGACATCCTCGCCGCGCAGTTCGTGATGAATCCCGACCGGTTCGACGTGGTCGTCGCCTCCAATCTGTTCGGTGACATCCTGTCCGATCTGGGCCCGGCCTGCACCGGCACGATCGGCATAGCGCCATGCGGCAACATCAATCCGGATCGCGCGGTTCCGTCGCTGTTCGAGCCGGTCCATGGCTCGGCGCCCGATATCGCCGGGCAGGGGATCGCCAATCCGGTCGGCCAGATATGGTGCGCGGCGATGATGCTCGATCACCTCGGCGAGACGGCTGCGGCGGCGTCCATCGTCACCGCGATCGAGACGGTGCTGGCCAGCGAGGGCGGCCGCACGCGCGACCTGAAGGGATCGGCCGACACCGTGCAATGCGGCAAGGCGATCGCGGCGGCGATCGGTTGAGGACGGCGGCGGCATAATCTGCCGCCGGGTCGGAAAACTCGGCAGCTTCCCATGCCGGGAATGGGGCGAGCGGACCCTTCCGCCGTACCGGACGCCTAAGCTGGCATCATTCAAGACAATAAGGCCAGTCATGTTCTCCAATTCGCTGATCGAGGCGGATCGCCGCCACCTCATTCATCCCGTCACGTCATGGCGCGGGCATGAGGCGCGGGGCGCGACCGTGCTGACCGAGGGGCAGGGCATGTACCTGACCGACAGCGACGGGCATCGCCTGCTCGATGCCTTTGCCGGGCTATGGTGCGTCAATATCGGCTATGGTCACGACAGCGTGGTCGAGGCGGCCGCCGAACAGATGCGGCGCCTGCCCTATGCGACCGGCTATTTTTCCTATGCCAGCGAACCGGCGATCCGGTTGGCCGAGCGGCTGGCGGGCCTGGCACCCAAGGGACTGGACCGGGTTTACTTCACGCAAGGGGGATCGGACTCGGTCGACTCCGCGCTGCGCTTCATCGTTCACTATTGGAACGCCAGGGGCCGCCCGACGAAGAAGCATATCATTGCGCTCGACAAGGGCTATCACGGTTCGTCGTCCAATGGCGCGGGCATCACCGGCCTGCCAGCCTTCCACCGCCTGTTCGATCTGCCGCACAGCTGGCAGCATCACATTCCGGCGCCCTATCCCTATCGCCATGCCGCCGGCGACGATCCGGCGGCGGTGATCGCCGCCAGCGTCGCTGCGCTGAAGGACAAGGTTGCCGAGCTTGGGGCGGAGAATGTCGCGGCTTTCTTCGCCGAGCCGGTGCAGGGTTCGGCGGGCGTGATCGTACCGCCCAAGGGGTGGCTGGCCGCAATTCGGGCGGCCTGCACCGAACTCGGCATCCTGATGGTCGTCGACGAGGTCATTACCGGTTTCGGGCGGACGGGGCCGATGTTCGCCTGCGAGCATGAGGGCGTGTCGCCCGACCTGATGACGCTGGCGAAGGGGCTGACCGCCGGTTACGTGCCGATGGGCGCGGTGTTGATGTCGGCGGAGGTCTATGACGGAATCGCCGAGGGTCCCGACAACCACCTGCCGATCGGGCATGGCGCCACCTATTCGGGACATCCGGTCGCGGCGGCGGTGGCGATGGCGGTGCTCGACCTTTACGAAGGCGGTATCATCGCCAACGGTCTTGCCCGCGCGCCGCAGCTGGCCGACGGGCTGGCGGCGGTCGCCGATCATCCGCTGGTCGGCGACGTGCGACAGGTGGGGATGCTGGCGGGGATCGAGCTTGTCGCCGACAAGGCCGCCAAGACGCGCTTCGACCCGGCGCTGGGCTTGCCCGACCGGTTGGCGAGGGCAGGCTATGCCCACGGCATCATCTTCCGCGCCTTTGCCGACGGGACGATCGGGCTTGCCCCCGCGATCAGTTGCGACGAGGCGGATATGGCGACCTTGCTTGCGCGGTTGACGCGCACGTTGGATGATGTCGCCGAGCAACAGGAGGTGCGGGCCGCGCTGCGATGATCGCGGTTCGTACGGGGAATGAAGGGGTATATCCGCCACCATGACGTCAGCGCCCAAACTTGATCGACTGGACTTTCGTATTCTGGCGCAGCTGCAGCGCAACGGGCGGATCACCAATGTCGACCTGGCCGATGCGGTGGGCTTGTCGCCCAGCCCATGCCTGTCGCGGGTCAAGCGGCTGGAAAAGGCGGGCTATATCACCGGCTATGGCGCACATGTCGCGCTCGCCAAGCTGGGCGAGACGCTGACCGTCTTTACCGAGGTGACGTTGAAGGATCATCGCACCGGCGACTTTTCCCGTTTCGAACAACGCGCACGCAATGTGCCCGAGATCGTGGAATGTCATCTGGTCAGCGGTGGATATGATTATCTGATCAAGTTCATCACCCGCAACGTCTCGCAATATCAGGAACTGATCGAGTCCATTCTCGAAAGCGATTTCGGGATCGAGAAATATTTCAGCTACATCGTCCTCAAGTCGCCGATCGTGAAACGTTACGACCCTATCGAAACCTTGTTCGAGGATCGCGGCTGACGTTGCCGGAAGGTCTGCTTATGCCCATCGATGCCCAGGAAATCGGCCATCTCATCGCGCTTCGGCGTGATCTTCATGCGCATCCGGAACTGGGCTTTCATGAGCATCGCACCGCGGGGATCGTCGCCGATGCGCTCCGGTCCGCAGGGCTGGAGGTGACAACCGGGATCGGCGGCACGGGGGTCGTCGGCACGCTGCGCCACGGCCCCGGCAACGGTGCGATCGGTTTCCGCGCGGACATGGATGCGCTGCCCTTCGCGGAAGCGACGGGGCTGCCCTATGCCAGCACGACGTCGAACGTCTTTCATGGCTGCGGCCATGACGGGCACAGCGTGACGCTGATCGGGGCGGCACGGTTCCTGGCGCGGACCCGCGATTTCTCAGGCACGATCCATTTCATCTTCCAGCCCGCCGAGGAAGGGCTGGGTGGTGCGGATGCGATGGTGCGTGACGGGCTATTCGACCGGTTCCCCTGCGACCGGGTGTTCGCGCTCCACAATTGGCCCGACCTGCCGCTGGGCAGCGCCCGGACGCGGCACGGACCGATCATGGCGGCAGCGGACCGCTTCGACATCATCATTTCGGGGCGCGGCGGCCATGCCGCCATGCCGCACCAGACGCCGGATGCCATACTGGCCGCTGCCACCCTGATCGGCGAGTTGAACACGATCGTCGCGCGCCGCGTCGCCCCTACCGAAAGCGCGGTGCTGTCGGTCACGAAGGTCACCGGCGGGGATTCGCACAATGTCATCCCGGCGGAGGTGAAGCTGACCGGCACCGTGCGCACTTTCTCCGCGGCGGTGCAGGACCGCATCGAGGAGTCTTTGCGGGCGATCTGCGAGGGCGTCGCGCGGGCGAGCGAGACGCAGGTGTCGGTCGATTATATCCGCTACTACCCCGCGACGATCAATGACGCCGACAGCGCGGACATCGCGCTGGCGGCGGCTCGCGCGGTGTGCCCGGATGCGCAGCTTGCTGCCGATCCCGCCTTCACCTCGGAGGATTTCGCCTTCATGCTGCGGGCGCGGCCGGGCGCCTATCTGTGGCTCGGGCAGCGCGACGATGGCCATGCCGCGCCGTTGCATCACCCCGGCTATGACTTCAACGATGCCGTCATTCCCTCTGGCATCGCATGGTTCGCCCAACTGGCCCGGATGCTACTGCCCGCCTGAAGACGGCGTCCCGGCAGACCCGCCTCCTCCGGCGGCAAGATCATGTCGGTGAGGTGCGCGCAAATCCGCATTTCGTTCCGATCCGGTCACGGCTTCGCAATAAAATGCTTGTCGCTGCTGCCCATGATGCCGGCATCGCAGAGAGGGCGACACAATGGCCCGCCGGTCCAAGAAGACCGCGACGAAGGCCAGGGCGCCGTCACGATGAGGACGATGCGACTGCCACTATCATTTCGGGGGAAAATATATGCGCTATCGACATCTGCTATCGTTCAGCGTCGCCGCTCTGGCGATCACGACATCCACGGTGGTCTCGGCGCAGACGGTGCCGGTGGCGTTTCGTCCGGCGGCGGAGGCGGCCGAGGGCGATCCCAAGACCGCGGCGATCGCCGAGGAGCCCCAGCAGGCCGACATCGTCGTGCAGGGCCAGCGCCAGCAATATGTCGCCGCCGTCCCCACGATCGAGGTGCCGCAGAGCATCCAGGTCCTGTCGGCCGAGACGTTGCGCGATGCGGGTGTAACCCGGCTGGACAACGCACTGGACTTTGCGACCGGCATTGCCCGCCAGAATAATTTCGGCGGCCTGTTCGACGTGTTCGCCTGCCGTGGCTTTTCGGGGGACGAAGGCTCGGCGAGCAACTATCTGGTCAACGGGTTCAACGCCGCGCGCGGCTATGGCGGGTCGCGCGACACCTCGAATGTCGAGCAGATCCAGGTGCTGAAGGGCCCCAATTCCTCGCTGTTCGGGCGCGGCGAGCCGGGCTGTACGGTCAATATCATCACCAAAAAGCCGGGCTTCGACCTGCACGGCGGCGCGATCCTGTCGGCGGGCAGCTTCAACACCTATCGCAGCGAGGGCGACTTCAACGTGCCGCTGTCGTCGCGCATCGCGATGCGCGTGACGGGCGCGGCGGAATCGGCTGACAGCTTCCGTGATTTCAACTCCAGCCGGAAGATCACGGTCACGCCCTCCTTCCTCGTCAAACTGGGCGAGGACAGCTCGGCCAGCTATGAGTTCGAGTTCATCGACCAGAAAGTGACCTTCGATCGCGGTATCGTCGCGCCGACCGGCAATCTGTCTCTCATTCCCCGCAACCGCTTTTTCGGCGAGCCGGGCGATGGACCCGTCCATGTCCGCGCCATGGGCCACCAGGCCCAGTTGCAGCATGATTTCGACAGGAACTGGTCGATCATCCTGGGCGTCGGCTATCGCGACACCTTCTTCCGGGGCGTGTCGACCGAAGCGGAGCTGGCCGCAGGGCGCCAGCGGCTCTACACCGACGGCATCACTCTTTCGCGCCAACGACGCGACCGGGATTACAAGACCACCGACCTGACCTTCCGCGGGGAACTGAGCGGCACGTTCGATACCGGGCCGCTGACCCATCATATGATCGTCGGGGCCGACTGGGACGATTATGAGCTGGACATTGTCCAGAACCGCTACCGCCCGCCCGCCGTCGCATCGCAGACGGCCGGGAATCTGGCGGCGGGCAATCGCATCAACATCTTCGACCCCGCCTATGGCAAGCTGCCCAGCACCGGCGCGTTCCAGAGCTATCTGGAGCGTCAATATAGCTGGGGTGCCTATCTGCAGGATCAGATCGACGTCACGGACGGACTGAAGTTGCGCGCGGGCGGCCGCTACGACCAGTTCGAGCAGATCATTGACGACCGTGTCTCGCGCCGCCGCGCGCAGCAGTTCCGCACCGCGTTCAGCCCCTCGGTGGGGGCGACGTATCTGTTCGGACCGCAATTCTCGCTCTACGCCAATTACGGACGTGGCTTCCGCCCGAACAACGGCACGGACGCGAACGGCAACGCCTTTGTGCCCGAGCGTACCATCTCCTATGAGGCGGGGGCCAAGGTTTCGCTGCTCCACCAGCGGCTGACCGGCACGGTCGCATTGTTCAAGACCAACAAGAACAACGTCCTGACCGCCGATCCCATCAACGCCAATTTCTCGCTGGCGGTCGGCAAGGCACGAAGCAAGGGCGTCGAAGCCGAGCTGTCGGGCCAGCTCCCCGCCGGGTTCCGGGTCCAGCTGAACTATGCCTATATCGACGCCGAAGTGGCGCAGGATGCGCTCGACCCCAATTTCGGCTTCGGCCTGCGCGAAGGCGACCCGCTGATCAACATCGCAAAGAACAGCGGCAGCGCGCTGATCTTCAAGGATTTCGACATTGGTGAAAAGCGCCTGACCGTGGGTGCGGGTGTCAATTATGTCGGCAAGCGCCTGGGCGAGACCGGTTACCGCTTTGCCAACGGCAGTTTCTACTATCTGCCCGCCTATACGCTGACCCGCATGACGGCGGCGTTCGAGGCAACCGATCGGCTGCGTATCTCGGGCGAGGTCACCAACCTGTTCAACGTCCACTATTTCCCCAGTTCCTATTCGCGGCTGTGGACGCTGCCGGGTGCACCGCGCCAGTTCATGGTCCGGATCGGTTATTCCTATTGATCGGTGGGCGGCCGTCTTCCCCCCGGTATGGTCCGAAAAAACCATGGCGGGTGAGGGGCGGCCGCTCCGCCCGCGTATTGAAGGGCAACGGTTCTTCACACCCTCAATCGGAGTTTGATCCCATGCGTCGCATCCTGCTCGGCCTGGCCCTGGCCGCGTCCCTGTCTGCGCCCGTCCTGGCGCATCCCAAGCTGCTCGGGGCCAGTCCCGCCGCCGACACCACGGTCGCGACGGCACCGCGGACCCTGGTCCTCAACTTCTCCGAAAAGCTGATCGCCCCGATGTCGGGGGCCGAGCTGACCATGATCATGCCTGGCATGGCCGGGCATGCCATCCCCGTGAAGACCTCGGTCGGGGCGGACGGGCGCTCGCTGGTCCTGGTTCCTGCGTCACCCCTGCCGCGTGGCCAGTATCAAGTGGACTGGCATGTCGTGTCGGCCGACACGCATCGCATCACCGGCAGCTACAAGATTCAGGTCGGCTGACCCGTGGCGGAGGCCGCGCTGATCCTTGCGCGGGGATTGTCGCTGACCATCCTCCCCGGACTGTTCGGACTGGCCCTGTTCGCAAAAGGGGGGCGGTGGTCGCTGGTAGCGGTCACCGCCCTCGCGATTCTTGCGTCGGCCATCGGCTTCGTCCTGCTGGCCGTTGCAATGACCGGCGGCGACTATGCCGCTCTGAGCGGCGACCTGCTGACCATGCTCCTCCGGGACACCGCGCCGGGGCTGGCCTTTGTGATGCGCCTGATGCTGCTGGGGGCGCTGCTTCTTACATTGCTGGTGCGGTCGATCGTGCCACGGGCCGTCGTCGCACTGTTCGCGGCGGGCGCTACGGCGACCCTGGCCTGGAACGGGCATGGCGCCATGGACTCCGGCGCGCTCGGCTGGATCCATCTGGGTGCCGATATTGTCCATATGCTGGCGGTCGGAGCGTGGATCGGTGCGCTGATCGTCTTTCTTGGCCTTGTCGTCCGCCGCGAGTCCGATCACGAGGCCGCGGCACGAGCGCTGGCGGGCTTTGCGGGCGTGGGCAGCGTGATCGTTGCCGCTATCCTGGCCACGGGACTGGTCAATGCGGCGATGCTGATCGGGGTCGATGGGATCACACGGTTGCCCGAGAGCCTTTACGGTCGGCTGATGATCGCCAAGCTGGCGCTGTTCGGGGCCATGCTGATGCTCGCCTCTGCGAACCGATACTGGCTGACCCCCGGCCTGATCGCATCCGGACGGAAGGGGCAGCGGGCGTTACGGATCAGCCTGTCGCTGGAACTGGCCGCCGCCGTGGCGATCGTTGGGCTGGTGGCCTGGGCGGGGATTTGCGAGCCGCCGATCTCCGCCATGTGATCGGCCACGCCCCGCCCGAAGCGGTCAATCGCGTATGAATGCGCTGTCGTAGAAGCCGTCGAGCCGGACGACGAGAGTCACCGGCACCGCCCCCCGGTTCTTCCAGTACCAGCCATGCGTGCCGGCAAAGGGCGCGGTGAAGCTCCCCTGACCGGAGCGGACATTCTTCTGCTTCCAATAGTCAGTGAAGTCGCTCTCACCGCCGCCGATAGGCTCGCCGTGCATGTCGGCTCGGACGAGGCCGGAGGCGCTCCAGCGGAAGTTGAAGCTGTCACCCGCCTTCATCCGCGCTTTCACCTCGACGCCCTTGCCGGGAGCGAGCGTCACGGTCTTCTCGTCGGTGCGGAAGGGCGTGACGCGGGCGATGTTGGCCTGGGTTTGGGTCGGTATCGCAATGGCGGCGGGCGTGCCGATCATGGGGGCGGGGGCGTCCTCCGTCTCCTCGCCGCCAGTCGCCATGCGTGTCAGCCCCAGGAGGCGGCCGACCCCGGTCGGGTCGATCCCATATTCGGCGGGTAGGACGAACAGGGTCAGGATCGCAGCGCCCGCGCCCAGCGCGGCGAGCAAGGCGCGTCCGACGGTGCGGGGGGATGCGACAGCGGGATCGGTGGCAAGCGTGGCGGTCATGCGGCCTTCTCCATCAGGAAACCGGCGAACTGATAGCCGGTCAGGACGATACCCGCGCTCATCAGCACGGTATTGGCGACGACGACGCCGCGCGCGAAGTTCGGCGAGCGCCGCCATAGCGTCATGAGAAACAGGATCGCGCACAGGGCCAGGAACTGCCCCATCTCAACCCCGACATTGAAGCTGACGAGATTGGGGACCAATCCGTCGCGCGACGCGATCAGGCTCTGGAGTTTGGTCGCAAGACCGAAGCCGTGGAAGAGACCGAAGATCAGTACCGCGGCCTTCGGGTTGGGCTGAAACCCGATCAGCATCGGGAACGCTCCCAGATTGTCGAGTGCCTTGTAGACGACCGACAGGCCGATGATTGCGTCGATCAGATAGGGATTGGCGTGGATGTTGAAGAACACGCCCGCGAGCAGGGTCGTGCTGTGCCCGATGGCGAACAGCGTGACATAGGTGCCGACATCCTTCAGGCGATAGAGAAAGAAGATGACGCCGAACAGGAATAGCAGATGGTCGTATCCGGTGACCATGTGCTTGGCGCCCAGATACAGATAGGGGATGATATTGATCCCCGGATTGTTCTGGATGAACGCCTTGTCCCCTTCGGCGACGCCGTGTGCGGCGGCCATGCCGTGACAACCGACCGCCAGGGCGATGCCGACCAGCGGCAGCACCCTGCGTCGCATCCCGCCGGTCATCGGATCACGAAGGTCGCCGTCTGGCGCGCCTGGGTCTGACGGTCGATCAGGAGGACGCCGACCTTCGATCCGGGGGCGACGACCGCGCCCTTGGCGACGAACTGGTTGCGCGCGGCCGGGGTCAGCGCGATCTCGGTCTTCTTGGCGCCCGTGGTCACGACCAGCTTGCCCGACATTCCGGACGCGGGCACCTCGTCACCATCCTCCATCACATAGAGCGATACGCCGCCCTTGGCGCGGACCAGCTCGAACACGGTGTCCCCGACCTCGACCACCTGCCCGCCATGGCGGGGCTTGTCGTCGCCATGGGCGAGGGCGGGTGACGCGGCGAGCATCAGGGGAAGGCAAGCGATGGCGTATTTCATGATCGGTCTCCGCTGGCGGTCAGGGGTCATTTCTCGGGCGCGTGCGGCAAGGTGAAGGACAGCGTCGCGGTGTGTTCGTAACGGTCGATCTTGGCCGGCTGATCGGACGGGGAGACATAGACGGCGCGCAGGACGTTCAACCCCTGGTTGCGCACCGGCAGGGTGACGGCGCCATCGGGTCCGGTCGCGATCTCGGCCGCGTCGGGGTCGTTGACCATGTCGTTGATGATCGTCGCGCCCGCGACAGGCTTGCCCTTGAAGAACACGCGGTAGGTCATCGGCGTGCCCAGCTTGTCGGGCAGGGCGCCGACCGGTACGATCTGCAGCGTCTGCGCGGGGATCAACGGCACAGGTTTTGCCAGCGGCCCCTTGATCATCGTGGCATATTTGATCGTCGTCTCGCTCTTGACGGAATTGGGAACCTCGTCCTTGGGTTTCTTGACGAATTCGCCATCGGGCAATTTGGACCAGGTGCCGTTCTGAAGGACAGCACTGACGATCGTCGGCGGGGCGTCGGTGTCCACCAGCACGACCGGCCCTGCCGTGCGGAGCTGCGCCCGGATGGGGTTCAGTTCGGCATCCCAGGCCTGGACGCTTTCCATATTCGGCTGGCGCTTGACCGCCTCCAGGTCGTCGCCGCCGATGCCGTAGATGATGGCGATCTGCTTGGCGCGCTGCGCGAACCAGATGCCGTGGGCGTCGGCCATGGTGGGGATCGAGAGCCCTGCGGACAGGACGGTGGACCAGATCAGCGTCGTTCGCTTCGCCACGTCATCACTCCTTTGCCAATGTCACCAGAGGCTAGTCGTGGATCGACCGCAGCTTTGACCGTCTTTCGTCGTCCATGCGAACAAGATGCCGCCATGGCGGCGATGCAAAGCACGTCCTTTGCCTGCCCCCGGCGGCGACCGGGGGCAGGCCCCGGATCAGGTCCGGGCCAGGCGTTCCGCGCCGGAGCGATCCGCCGCCCTGGTGCGGCGCGAGACCCAGGCCGCGATCGCGGGCAGCACGACCAGCGTCAGCGCGGTCGAGGTGATGAGGCCGCCGATCACCACCGTCGCCAGCGGCCGCTGCACCTCCGCGCCCGTGCCGGTCGCCAGAGCCATCGGCACGAAGCCCAGCGAGGCGACGAGCGCCGTCATCAGGACGGGACGCACCCGCTCCATCGCGCCTTCGGCGATGGCCTGGTCGTCCGCCTCGCCCATCTCGCGGTGGCGGGCGATGGCGCTCATCATGACCAGTCCGTTCAGCACCGCCACGCCCGACAGCGCGATGAAGCCGACCGCCGCCGTGATCGAGAAAGGGATGCCCCGTATCAGCAGGGCGAAAACGCCCCCCGCCAGCGCCATCGGCACCGCCGAGAACACGATCAGCGCGGGGACGAAACCGCCAAGTGCCATGAACAGCAGCGCATAAATGGCGAGGAAGCAGATCGGCACCACCAGCATCAGGCGAAGCTGCGCCGATTGCAGGCTCTGAAAGGTGCCGCCCCATTCGGTGTACATGCCCGGCGGCAGGGTCATCTTCGCAATCCGCGCCTCCGCTTCCGCAACGAAGCCGCCCAGGTCGCGGCCCCGGACATTCACCTGCACGGTGATCATCCGCTTGCCATTTTCGCGGCTGATCTGGTTGAGCCCCTGGGTGTAGTGGAAGCTCGCCACCTCGCGGAGGGGAACCGAGCGGGCGGTCTGCCCCTCGGCGGCGGGGAGCATCACCGGGATGGCGCCCAGCGTGTCGATATCGTCGCGCTGCACATCGGGCAGGCGCACGACGACCGCGAAGCGGCGATCCCCCTCGAATAGCAAACCGGCCTCGCGTCCGCCGAGCGCCGCCGCGACGGTCGCCGCGACCGCATCGACCGACAGTCCCAGACGCCCCGCCGCCTGACGGTCGATCCGCACGTCGAAGGTCGGCGCGCCGTCGGTCTGTTCGACGCTGACATCCGCTGCGCCCGGAATCGTGCGCACGACATCGGCGATCTTCTGCCCTTCGTCCCCCATGGCGTCGAGGTCGTCGCCGTACAGCTTGATCGCGACATCGGCGCGTACGCCCGCGATCAGTTCGTTGAACCGCATCTGGATCGGCTGCTGGACCTCGGTACGGTTACCGATGACCTGCTTCATCCGTTCCCCGATCCGTCGAATGATGTCGGCCTTGGTCCGCACCTCTGCGGGCCACTCGCTCTCGGGCTTGGGGATGACATAGGTGTCCGACGCGTTGGGTGGCATCGGATCGGTGCCCAGATCGGCATTGCCGTTCTTGGAAAAGACCAGCGCCACCTCGGGCAGCGTCTTCAGCGCATTTTCGATCCGCATCTGCATCTGCGTCGACTGGTCGATCGAGGCGGAGGGCACGCGGAAGTTCGTGACCGTGATATCCTTTTCGTCCAGCTGCGGCATGAACTCCTCACCCAGCCACCCGAAGCCCAGGATCGCGGCCACGAACACCGCCGCCCCGCCCAGCACGAAGGGACGCGGCCGGGCGATCGCGCGGGCGAGCAGGGGGGCATAGCGCGCCTTGAACCAGCGGATCGGCCGCACTTCGGTTTCCTCGACGCGCCCCTTTATGAAGATCGCGATCATCGCGGGTACGAACGTCAGCGAAAGAATGAAGGCGCAGCCGAGCGCGATCATCAGCGTGATCGCCATGGGTGCGAAGGTCTTGCCCTCCACCCCCTGGAAGGTGAGGAGCGGCGCGAAGGCCAGGAAGATGATCGCCTGGCCATAGACGGTCGGCCGGATCATCTCGCGCGCCGAGGCGGCGGTGGTCTCCAACCGTTCCGCGCGGGTCAGCAGTCGTCCTTCGACATGCTGCCGCTCGGCCAAATGGCGCAGCGCATTCTCGACGATGATGACCGCCCCGTCGACGATCAGTCCGAAGTCAAGCGCGCCAAGGCTCATCAGATTGCCCGAGACGCCCAGCATGTTCATGCCGGTCGCGGTCATTACCATGGTGATCGGGATGACGGCCGCGGTGATCAGCGCGGCGCGGACATTGCCGAGCAGCAGGAACAATATGACGATGACGAGCAGCGCGCCCTCGAACAGGTTCTTGCGTACGGTGGCGATGGTGGCGTTGACCAGTTTCGAACGGTTGTAGACCGGCTCCGCAAAGACGTCCGGGGGCAGCGTTCGGTTGATCCGGACGAGCTTGTCGGCGACGGCGGTCGACACGATGCGGCTATTCTCGCCGACCAGCATCAGCACGGTCGAGATGACCGCCTCGGACCCCATGCGGCTGCCGGAGCCGGTGCGGACCGCGCCGCCGATCGTCACCTGACCGACATCGCGCACCCGGACGGGCACGGCGTTGCGCGTGGCAATCACCGCGTCCTGAATGTCTTCGATCGATTTTAGCCGCGCGTCGGCGCGTACCAGAAAGCTCTCGCCCGCGCGGCGGACGTAATTCGCCCCCGCCGAGACATTGGCGCGCTCCACCGCATCGGCCAGCTCGGTCATGGAAACGCCATAGGCGGCCAGCGCGGACAGGTTCGGCTCGATCAGATATTGTTTGACATAGCCGCCGTTGGAATCGACCCCTGCCACCCCCTTCACGGTGCGCATCTGCGGCCGGATGATCCAGTCCTGCACGGTGCGAAGATAGGCCGCCTTGGCGAGTTCGGTGGTCAGCCTTTCGCCCTCGGGCGTCAGATAGCTGCCGTCGCTCTGCCAGCCGGGCCTGCCGTCTATCCGGGGCGCACCGCGCCCATCGGGATGGCGAAAGGCGATCGAATAGAAGAAGATTTCGCCCAGGCCGGTGCTTAGCGGGGCGAGATTGGGCTGGACCCCGGCGGGCAGGCTGTCCCTTGCCTGGGCCAGTCGCTCGGCGATCTGCTGGCGCGCGAAATAGATGCTGGTGGCATCGGTGAACACCGCCGTTACCTGGCTGAAGCCGTTGCGCGACAGCGAGCGGGTCATTTCCAGACCCGGAATGCCGGCCAGCGCCGTTTCGATGGGAAAGGTCACCTGCTTTTCCACATCGACCGGACCCAGCGCGGGAACGAAGGTACTGACCTGCACCTGGCGATTGGTGACGTCGGGCACGGCATCGATCGGGAGCTGCGTGATCTGCCACGCGCCGACCGCGATAACGGCCAGCGTCAGGACCGCGACCAGCCAGCGCAGCCGGACCGAGCCGGACAGGATGGCGGCGATCATTCCTCGCCCCCCATATCCTTTTCGAGTTCCGCCTTGATCAGAAAAGCGTTGGTCGTGGCGATTTTCGTGCCCGCCGTGATCCCGTCGGCGATGGCGACCATGCCGCCCGCCCGGCCCGCGATCCTGACCGGTTGCGCGCGGAAGCCCTGCGCCGTGCGGACGAACACCACCTCCTGCTCGCCTAGCGTCTGCACCGCGTCTTGCGGGATCATGATGCTATTCCGCGCGGCACCGCCGCTGGCGAATATGTGAGCCTGGACGAGCTGACCCGGTGCGAGCGCGGCTGTGGAGGCGAGCGGCGTGACGATGACGGTGGCGGTGCGCGACTGGGGATCGACAACCCCGGTCGCGGCGCGGACCCGGCCCGCAACGGTCTGCCCCTCGCGGGTGACGAGTTCCACCCGGTCGCCGTCCCGGATTCGCGCGGCCTCCGCCGGGGGTACGGCGGCCGCGATCTCCAGGCGGCGGGGATCGGCGACGCGGAACAGATTGGCCTCGGCGGCGACATATTGCCCCAGCTTCGCCTCGGTCAGGGTAACGCGCCCGGATATGGGGCTGGTGACGGCGACGGAGCGTCCGTCCCTCGTCACCCGCGCCGCGCTCGCCGCCGCACTCGCGCGACGGGCATCGGCCTGCGCTACGGCGAGATTGGCTTCGGCCGCCTCATAGTCTGCGCGCGGCGATACGCCCTGCGCCAGCAGCCCGCGCTCGCGGGCGAGTTGTCGCCGGGCCAGCCCGACGCGGGCCATGGCGGTGGCGCGGTCCGCGGTGATCTGCGAGGCGTCTCGGCTTTCGATCAACGCCAGCGTCTGTCCGGCGCGTACCGTGTCCCCCATGCGGACGAGAATGCGCGTGACGGTGCCCGGCACGCGGGCGGTCAATATGGCATCCCCGTCGGGCGTGGCCTGCACGGTGGCGGTGGCGATCACGGCCTGGTCCAGCTCCCCCGTGCCTGCGGCCGAGACGGCGATTTGCGAGGCCGTTATGGCCTGTGGCGAGATGGCCAGCGTGTCGCGGGGCCCGGTCTTGGTCGAGGACGGAGAGGCGGGGGGAGGGGTAGGCGGTACGCTGGGCTGGGTCAGCTTCGCGGCGGCGAAGCCGAGCGTGGCCGCCGCCGCCAGGCCGAACGTGGTCCCTGCGTAAAGACGATATCGGGCGGTCATTGGACCGGTTCTCCGGTAATGCTGAGGCCAGCGAGGCGAGCGAGTGAGGCGCGCGCGTCGAAGCGGGCGATGTCGGCGTCGAGAATGACGCCGCGTGCGGCGCCGAGATTGTGGCGAGCGCTCAGAAGCTCGCTCAGCGGGGCCTTGCCCGCCTCATAGGCAAGGCGGGCCAGCCGATAGGCTTCCTCCGCGGTCGCGAGCGTGCGGCGTGCCGCGACACCCCGCGCGTCAGTCGCCGCGATCAAGGCCCGTGCGGAATGGGCGCCTGCTTGGGCTTCCAGTCGGGCGGCGGCGGCGCGCGCCTCGCGGCCCTGCAATTCGGCCTGGGCGGCGGCGATATTGCCGCGATTGCGATCGAACACCGGCAGGGGAATCGTCACGCCCGCGACGATGGCGGGCCCTCTGGCGACCCGCAGCTGACGTACCCCCAACTGGGCGGTGATATCGGGCGTGGCATGGCGCCGCTGCAGGGTGACGGCCTGGGCGGCGGCCTCGCTTTCGGCCATGGCGAGCCGCACGGTCGTGCTTTGGAGCGGGTCGACCGGACCGCTCGGCGGCTGCGCAATCACACGATCGATGAGGGACTCCGCCAGACCCGTATAGGGCGTGGGCGATCCCGCCAGTGCCGCCAGCCGCGCAAGCGCACCGACCCGCTGCGCATGGGCGATTTCCAGGTCCGACTCCATCGTATGCAGCTCGGTCTCGGCCTGGACCTGGCGCAATCGGGCTTCCTTGCCCGCGGCAACCAGCGCGCGGGCGACCTTCAGCACGTCGGTCGCTTCCTCGACCTCATCCTCGGCCAGTGCGATGCGGCGGTCCGCGATCTCGGCGGCCGCATAGGCACGCGCCAGTTCGGTCGCGAAGGCGCTGCGCCCTTCGACCCCGCGCGCCGACGCGGCTGCCACTGCCGCATCCCCGGCGGCGATCCGCGCGGCGCGCTTGCCGCCGAGTTCGATCGGCTGGTCGATTTGAAACGTCGTCTGCTGCTGGTCGCGGGCATTGGTGCGCAGGTCGCCCGCGAAATTCTCGCCATAGAGATTGATCGACGGATTGGGGCGCGCCCGCGCCTGTTCGGCATGGCCGCGCGCCTGCGCCATATCGGCGTCGAGCGCGGCAACGCGCGGCGCATCGCGTGCCCGACGCAGCAATTCCGGGAAAGGAGGCGCGGTCTGCGCCCAGCTCGCACCGGCAGGGCATAGCGCCGCCAGCGTACCGGCAAGCGCCATCATGCGCGCCCGGCCAATATAACCGTTCATATCTTCGCTGTTCCTGCCACATGGGAAGCCTGTTGGCGCCGAAGCGCCCAACCGGGCTCAGCGGCGCGGGGGCCTCAGCAAGGTCGCGGGGGCGATACCTCCAAGCCGGTCTTCCATGGCGATCGTCCAGCGGATGGCCGGGGCGTCTATCATGCGCGCGAGAGGCGTGACGCCGGCATGGACGACCCATTGGCTGACCGTATGCGCAAGCGCATGAAGGGGCGCGTCGGGATCGCGGTGCGACGCGGCATGGTCGTGAAGTATGACGACGGCATGGATGGCATCTTCATCATGCACCATGGCGCTATGCCAACCCGACAAGCCGATCAGCCCGGACACCGCCAGCAAAGCCAGCGCAGCGCTCAGAAAGACGGATCGGACGTGACGGGTCGCCATGAAAACGAGCATGTCCTGCCGGACTGGTTGAGGCAAGCCCGCCGCGATCTTCGATCCCGCAGGATCGCCTGCCACGAGGCCGTTATTTGGCAGATCGTTCCGCCATAGCCATGGGGCATGGCCGCAAGTTGACGCGCGCCGCCGTCACGGGAAGGGCGGCACGCGTCGTGTTTTCAGGGCCTTATCCAGCGGGCCGGTCCGACGGGCTGGCGAGTATCGGAGCGGACTTCACGACCTCCGCCCGAGGGGCGATCACCGGATTTATGCCGTCGCGCCGCCGTCGATGTTGAGCGTCGTGCCGGTGATATAGCTCGCATCCGGTCCGGCGAGGAACGCGACCGCGCCTGCAATCTCCTCGACCTTGCCGTATCGGCCGAGCGGGATTGCTTGCAGCACCTGCCCCGCAAACTCGCTGTCGGCGGGGTTCATGTCGGTGTCGATCGGCCCCGGCTGCACGGTGTTGACCAGGATGTTGCGGGACGCGAGGTCCTTGGCCCAGCCGCGCGCCAGTGCCGCCACCGCTGCCTTGGTCGCGCTGTAGACCGTGGTCGCGGGGAAGGCCATTTCGCCCGAGATGCTGCCGATCAGGACGATCCGGCCGCCGTCGCGGAGATGCGGCAGCGCCGCGCGGGTGCCGACATGGAGGCCCTTCACATTGACGCCGAACTGGCGGTCGTAGGTCTCGTCGGTATCCTCGGCGAGCGTCGAGAATTCGGCGACACCGGCGTTGTGGACCAGGATGTCGATCCCGCCCAGGGCCGCGGCGGCCTGTTCGACGCCCGCGCGCTGCGAGGCCGGATCGGCGGCATCGGCCTGGAAGGCGAAGGCGGTGCCGCCCGCGCGCTCGATCGCCGCCACGGTCTCGTCGGCCGCTGCCTTGTTCCCGGCATAGGTGATCGCCACGGCCGCGCCATCCGCCGCAAGCCGCTTGGCGATGGCCGAGCCGATACCGCGCGATCCGCCGGTGACCAGCGCTGTCTTGCCTGTAAGGGACATGTGCATTCTCCAAAAACTGGGCCCGCGATCACGATGTCGTGCGCTGTCGGCAGGCGGGAGATGGGGTCACACTTCAACTGTTCAATAATCCCGAACTATTAAATCTACCGTGGCGCCCTATATCTGTCGCATGCCCCGCTTCACCCATCCCCGGCTGGAGGACGTTCCGCTCGATCTGGCGCTGCATGCGCTGGCCGATCCCAATCGGCTGGCCATGGTGGCGCGTCTCGCGGCGACCGAACGGCTGAGCTGCTCCGACGCCGCCCCGTGCGAGTCCATCCCGAAGAGCACGCTGTCCAACCATTTGAAGCTGCTCCGCGCGGCCGGGCTGATCGAGACGACGCAGGCGGGGCGCGAGATGATCAACACGCTGCGCCGCGCCGAATTCGACCGGCGCTTTCCCGGCCTGCTCGACGCGGTGCTCGCCAACCGACCGGCCTGATTACCCGCCGATCGCGTC
The DNA here is from genome assembly GCF_031453055.1 of Sphingomonas sp. SORGH_AS_0789. Classification (NCBI taxonomy): domain Bacteria; kingdom Pseudomonadati; phylum Pseudomonadota; class Alphaproteobacteria; order Sphingomonadales; family Sphingomonadaceae; genus Sphingomonas; species Sphingomonas sp. SORGH_AS_0789. The sequence continues at coordinate 3,474,969 of NZ_JAVIYV010000001.1, read as the reverse complement.
GAGTTCGGCCACTGCATCCTCGGGCAGCGTCAGCGATGCCGCGGCGAGGTTTTCATGGAGGTGCGCTACCGACGAGGTGCCGGGGATCAGCAGGATGTTGGGCGAGCGCTGGAGCAGCCAGGCGAGCGCCACCTGCATCGGCGTCGCCTTGAGCCGCGCCGCCACGTCGGACAACGCCGCCGACTGGAGCGGGCTGAACCCGCCGAGCGGGAAGAAGGGCACATAGGCGACGCCCTCCGCCGCCAGCGCGTCGATAAAGCGATCGTCGTCGCGGTGGGCGAGGTTGTACTGGTTCTGAACGCCGACGATCTCGGCGATGTCGCGGGCTTCCTCAAACTGCCTCGGCGTCACGTTGCTGAGCCCGATATGGCGCACCAGCCCCTGGCGTTGCAGGTCCGCGACCGCCCTTAGCGGCGTGGCGAGCGACCCTTCCGCCGGACCGTGGACGTCGAACATCAGCCGCAGGTTGACGACGTCGAGCGTCTCCAGCCCGAGGTTCGTCAGATTATCCTCGACCGCGCGGGCCAGTTCGTCCGCCGCGAACGCGGGCAGCCAAGATGCATCGTCACCACGCCGCGCACCGATCTTGGTGACGATCAGCAGGTCGTCGGGGTAGGGGGACAGCGCTTCGCGGATCAGCCGGTTGGTGACGTGCGGGCCGTAGAAGTCGCTCGTGTCGATATGGTTGACCCCGGCCTCGACGGCAGCGCGCAGGACGGCGAGCGCCGCATCATGGTCGCGCGGCGGGCCGAACACGCCGGGGCCGGCGAGTTGCATCGCGCCATAGCCGAGCCGCTTCACGGCGCGTCCGGCGAAGGAATAGGTGTCTGCCTGGTCGATCGTCATCGTTATTCTCCTATGCTCGCCTTGAGATACGGCTTGCGGATCATCGCGATAAGCTGGAGTGGTCCGTACGGGCTGTACGGAAAACCGAACGATGAAGGCGGACCTTGCCGATCTCAACGCGTTCTTGGCGGTGGCGCAGGCGCGCGGCTTTCGCGATGCGGCACGCACCGTCGGGTCGAGCGCCTCGACGCTCAGCGAAGCGGTGCGGCGGCTGGAGGCGCGGTTGGGCGTCCGGCTGCTCCATCGCACCACGCGCAGCGTTGTGCCGACCGAGGCGGGGACGCGGCTGATCGAGCGGCTGGCCCCGGCGCTGGGCGAGGTGGAGGCGGCGCTCGACGTCGTGAACCTGTTCCGCGACCGCCCGGCGGGCACGCTCAAGCTCAACGTGCCGGTCAGCGCGGCGCGGCTGGTGCTGCCCGCGATCCTGCCCGGCTTCCTGGCCGCCTATCCTGACATCCAGGTCGAGATCGTCGCCGAGGACGGCTTCGTCGATATGGTGGCGTCGGGCTGCGACGCGGGCATCCGCTATGACGAGCGGCTGGAGCAGGACATGATCGCGGTGCCGATCGGCCCGCGTACCCAGCGTTTCGCGACGGCGGCGGCACCCGCCTATCTGGACGCGCGGGGTAGGCCGAGCCATCCGCGCGATCTGCTGGGTCATGCCTGTCTGGGTGGCCGCTTCACCAGTGGTGCGCTGACCAGTCCATGGGAGTTCGAGCGGTCCGGCGAGATCGTGCGGGTCGAGCCGCAGGGACCGCTGATCGCCAGCGTATCCGGCGCGGCGGACCTGTTGGTGGATGTGGCGGTCGCGGGCGGCGGGATCATTCACCTGTTCGAGGACTGGCTCGCGCCGTCGCTGACAAACGGCACGCTCGAGCCGGTGCTGCCCGACTGGTGGCAGTCCTTCTCCGGCCCATTCCTCTATTATTCGGGCCGCCGTCTGGTGCCGCCACCGCTGCGGGCGTTCCTCGATTACATCCGTACCTAAAGCATCGCGAGTGGTTCGGGACCGTGTGGGGGAGGAAAGAGCCTGTCGAGCCGGTGCAACTCGGCATCGGACAGGGTGAGGTCCAGTGCGGCGCGGTTGTCCCGCACATGCGCGACCGATCCGGCCTTGGGGATGGGCAGGACGCCGTCCCGCGCCAGCAGCCAGGCCAGGGCGAGCTGCGCGGGCGTGACGCCGCGCTCCCTGGCCATGGCGGCAAGCTCGGGATGCGCCAGCAGGCGGCCTTGCTCGACCGGGCTATAGGCCATGACGGGCATGCGATGCTGCGCGAGCCAGGGGATCAGATCATATTCCGGACCGCGCCGGGTCAGGTTGTAGAGGATCTGGTTCGTTTGGCAGCGTTCGCCGCCACTCGCGACGAGTTCCGCCATGTCGTCCGTGTCGAGGTTGCTGACGCCCCAGCGCAAGATCTTGCCCGCCGCGACCAGCCGCTCCATCGCCTCGACCGTCTCGGACAGCGGCACATTGCCCCGCCAGTGCAGCAGGTACAGGTCGAGTCGGTCGGTGCCGAGCCGGTCGAGGCTCGCCTCGCAAGCCCGCTGAAGCCGATCGCGTGAGGCATTTTGCGGATAGGCCTTGCTGACGAGGAACACCTCATCGCGCAGGCCCGCTATCGCCTCGCCGACGAGGCGCTCGGACTCGCCGTCGGCGTACATCTCGGCGGTGTCGATCAGGCTCAGGCCGAGCGACAGCCCCTCGCGCAGCGCGGCGATCTCGTCGGATCGGCGGGCGGCGTCTTCGGCCATCATCCAGGTGCCCTGGCCCAGCGCGGGGACGGTCGTACCGTCGGGAAAGCGGATCGTCTTCATGCGGCGGTCAACGTCCGCCCGGTGAGATGGTGCCGCTGGAGGAAAGCAAGGAGCAGGGACCGGGCTCTCCCTTCAATCGTTCAGCCAGTCCGCCGTGATCACGCCGCTATGTCCTTCCGGCGCCAGCGCGGCGCGCAGGGCTTCCAGCAGCGGCGGCAGCGCCTGGGTGAAGGCATAGGGCGGATTGACTATGAAGAGGCCCGCGCCGTTATAGATGCCGGGCTGATCGGCATCGTACAGCCAATGTTCCACCGACAGGAATTTCGGGATGCCGAGCCTCCGCAGCTGGTCCTTCCAGCGCTGATGCGTCGCGCGGTCTTTCAGCGGATACCAGATGACCGTCACGCCATGGGCCCATTTGCGGTGCGCCGCGGCGAGGGTCGCGGTGATGCGGGCGCGTTCGTCGGTCTGCTCATAGGGCGGATCGACCACCACCACGCCGCGACCGGTGCGGGTCGGCAGCATCGCCAGCCAAAGCTCATAGGCATCGCGCTCATGCACGGCCGCAGGCGTACCGCGCATCGCACCGCGTAGCGCACGGGCATCCTCGGGATGCTTTTCGTTGAGGATCAGCAAGTCCTGCGGGCGCAACAGCTGCGCCAGGAATTGCGGCGAGCCGGGGTAGAGGTGTGGTTCCGCCCCGTCATTCACCGCCTGCACGGCGGCGCGATAGTCGTCCAGCAACGGATTCGGATCGGCAAAGGCCCGCACCACGCCCTGGGCGGCCTCGCCGGTGCGTTGGGCCTGCTCGCCACCGAGGTCGTAGAGACCGCAACCGGCATGGGTGTCGGTCAGGGTCAGCGCACCCTGTTTCTGCTGCAAGGCCCGGACAAGGGCGATCAGCAGGCTGTGCTTCACGACATCGGCGCTGTTGCCGGCATGGAAGGAATGGCGATAATTCATGGAAATCCAAAACTCTGCCGAATGGCCCTCATGCGATCTGCCGTACGGGAAGGCCGATCGCAAGACGATGGCGGCAACCCACCCGCAGCTCGTATGAGCCGGGCGGATGCCGTCAAGTCGCCTCCGGGCAAAGCCTCAAATCAGGTTTCGCGGTCGGCGGCAACCGGCAACGGGCAGGGGCGTCGCACGCAATGCCGCCTGCCGTCCGCCAGACAGCGTCATCGCTCCGATTTGCCCGGCGGAGAAACCTCCTCGAACGCGCCCGGCGCGATCCCGGCGACGGACCAGTCGCCGATTGACCAGCGGACCAGCCTCAGCGTGGGCAATCCGACCGCCGCCGTCATGCGCCGCACCTGCCGGTTGCGGCCTTCGCGGATGGTGATCTTCAGCCAGCTGTCGGGGATCGACTTGCGCTGGCGGATCGGCGGATCGCGCAGCCACAGGTCCGGCGCGTCGATGCGCGCGACCTCGGCAGGCAGGGTCATGCCATCGTTGAGCCGGACGCCCCGCCGCAGGCCCTCCAGTTCCTGGTCCTGCGGATCGCCTTCGACCTGCACCAGATAGGTCTTGGGCATCTTGAAGCGGGGATCGGCAATGCGCGCCTGCAGCCGCCCGTCATCGCATAGCAGCAACAGGCCCTCGCTATCCCGATCGAGCCTTCCGGCGGGATAGACACCCTTCACCGTGATGAAGTCGGACAGGGTCGCGCGGACCGTCGGCGATCCGCGGTCCGTGAATTGCGATAGGACCCCGAAGGGTTTGTTGAACAACAGCAGGCGGCTCATCCCGCGCTCATATCGCCGGGCTGCGGCTTTGTCTTCTGGCGCAGGGCGCCGCCGGTCTACGCGCGCGCGCCGTGTCGCAAATCTTCGGGGCGTGCGGCGCACGCATCCCGGCGGCGGGGCGGGCGAGGCATCATCCTGCCCAAAGCGTCGGGGGGAGCTTGGACATGATGACCTTGGACAGTTGCGGGGAGGACGCTGGCGTTCCGTTCTTCGGCGGGGCGCTGCGGGACGCCGACCCCGCCGTCGCTGCGGCGATCGAGGCGGAATGGGTGCGCCAATCCGACAAGCTGGAACTGATCGCGTCGGAGAATATCGTCTCGACGGCGGTGCTTCAGGCGCAGGGTTCGGTCCTGACCAACAAATATGCCGAGGGTTATCCGGGGCGCCGCTATTATGGCGGGTGCGAGCATGTCGATGTGACCGAGCAGCTCGCCATCGACCGGGCGTGCGCGCTGTTCGGCGCGCGGTTCGCCAACGTCCAGCCACATTCCGGCGCCCAGGCCAATATGGCGGTGCAGTTCGCACTGCTGAAGCCCGGCGATACGCTGATGGGGATGAGCCTGGCGCATGGCGGGCATCTGACCCATGGCGCGGCGCCGACCTTTTCGGGCAAGTGGCTGAACGCGATTCCCTACGGCGTGCGCGAGGAGGATCAGCGGATCGACTATGACGCGGTCGCCGAGCTGGCGCGGGATTATCATCCCCGGCTGATCATCGCGGGCGGCTCTGCCTATCCGCGCCAGATCGATTTCGCGCGGTTCCGGGCGATCGCGGACTCGGTCGATGCGGTGTTGATGGTCGACATGGCGCATTTCGCCGGACTGGTGGCGGGCGGTGTCCATCCCAATCCGCTGGACCATGCGCATGTCGTCACGACCACGACCCACAAGACGCTGCGGGGACCGCGCGGCGGCCTGATCCTGACCAATGACGAGGCGCTGGCGAAGAAGGTCAACTCGGCCATCTTCCCCGGCATCCAGGGCGGCCCGCTCGAGCATGTCATCGCGGCCAAGGCGGTCGCGTTCGGCGAGGCGCTGCGCCCCTCCTTCCGGGACTATGCCCGGCGCGTCGTGGAAAATGCCCAGGCCCTGGCCGCCGCGCTGGCCGCGAACGGCTACACCATCGTGTCCGGCGGCACCGACACCCATGTCGTGCTGGTCGATCTGAGGCCCAAGGGTCTGACCGGCAAGCGCGCCGAACAGATCCTGGATGCCGCCGGCATCACCTGCAACAAGAACGGCATCCCGTTCGATCCGGAGAAACCCGCCGTGACATCTGGTATCCGTCTCGGGAGCGGCGCGCTGACCAGCCGTGGCTTCGACGTCGCCGCCTTTCAGCAGGTCGCGCGGCTGATCAACCGCATCCTCGACGCGGCCTCCGCTGGGGACGTGCCCGACGCGCTGATTGAACAGACACGGGGCGAGGTGGTCGCGCTGTGCGCCCGCTATCCGATCTACGCGACGTCGCGCAGCTGAGGCCGGGAAAGGGAGGGGGACGATGCAGCGCTTTTCCGCATTCTCGCTATTCCGGCAGGGGCTCGGCGGTCACAAGGGGTGGAAGCCGCAATGGCGCAACGCCAGCCCGAAGCCATCCTATGACGCGATCATCGTCGGCGGCGGCGGGCATGGACTGGGTGCGGCCTATTATCTGGCCAGCCGGTTCGGCATCCGGAATGTCGCGGTGGTGGAGAAGGGGTGGATCGGCGGCGGCAATACCGGGCGCAACACGACGATCATCCGCTCCAACTATCTTTTCGACGAGAGCGCCGCGCTCTACGACCATGCGTTGAAGATGTGGGAGGGGTTGAGCCAGGAACTTAACTACAACGTCATGTTCTCGCAGCGCGGCGTGATGATGCTGGCGCACAACATCCACGACGTGCAAGTCTTCAAGCGGCACGTCCATGCCAACCGGATCAACAGCGTCGACAATGAGTGGCTGACGCCGGAGGAGGCCAAGGCCTTTTGTCCGCCGCTGAACATCTCGCCCGACATGCGCTATCCCGTGCTGGGCGCCGCGTTGCAGCGGCGGGGCGGCACCGCACGGCACGATGCGGTCGCCTGGGGCTATGCCCGCGCCGCCGACGCGCTGGGCGTCGACATCATCGAGAATTGCGAAGTCACCGGCATCCGCCGCGATGCGGCCGGTGCGGTGACGGGCGTGGAAACCACCCGCGGCTTCATCGGATCGAAGCGCATCGGCGTCTCGGCGGCGGGGCATACCAGCGTGGTGCTGGGCATGGCGGACGTGCGGCTGCCGCTGGAAAGCTATCCGCTGCAAGCCCTGGTGTCGGAGCCGGTGAAGCCGATCTTCCCCTGTGTCGTCATGTCCAACACCATCCACGCCTATATGAGCCAGTCCGACAAGGGCGAGCTGGTGATCGGGGCGGGGACCGATGCCTATACCAGCTATACGCAGCGCGGCGGCCTGCACATCGCCACGCACACGCTGGAGGCGATTTGCGAGCTGTTCCCGCAGTTCCGGCGGATGCGGATGCTGCGCAGCTGGGGCGGGATCGTCGACGTGACGCCCGATCGCTCGCCGATCATCGCCAGGACGCCGGTGCCGGGCCTGTACGTCAATTGCGGCTGGGGCACGGGCGGGTTCAAGGCGACGCCCGGCGCCGCGCATCTTCTGGCCTACACCATCGCGCGCGACGAGCCGCATCCGATCAACGCCCCCTTCACGATCGAGCGATTCCGCGACGGCCAAATGATCGACGAGGCGGCGGCCGCCGCCGTCGCCCACTGAGAGGCGCGACCATGCTTATCATCCCCTGTCCCTATTGCGGCGAGCGGCCCGAGCTGGAATTCAGCTATGCCGGAGAGGCGCATATCGAGCGTCCGGCACGGCCGGCCGAGCTGAACGATGCGGAGTGGAGCACCTATCTCTATACCCGTTCCAATCCCAAGGGGCGACATGCCGAGCGCTGGCGTCACGTCCATGGCTGCGCCCGTTTCTTCAACGCCATCCGCGACACGCGGACCGACGCGTTCGTCGCGACCTACAAGGTCGGCGAACAGCCACCGGAGGGAGAGCGGGCATGACGACCGGCGATCATCGCATCGTGGGAGGCCGCGTCACCACCGGACGCCCGCTGCGCTTCACCTTCGACGGGAAGGAGTATACGGGGCAGGAGGGCGACACGCTCGCCTCGGCATTGCTGGCGAACGGCGTGCACCTGGTCGGGCGGTCGTTCAAATATCACCGGCCGCGCGGCATCATGGGCGCAGGCGCGGACGAGCCCAATGCGCTGGTCGGCATTCGTCGCGACCGGGCACGCTATACCCCCAATCTGCTGGCGACCCAGGTCGAACTCTATGACGGGCTGGATGCGGTCAGCCAGAACCGGTACCCGAGCCTCGAACATGATCGCATGGCGATCAACGACCGGCTGTTGAGCCGCTTCATTCCGGCCGGCTTCTACTACAAGACGTTCATGTGGCCCAAAAAGGCGTGGGACCGGCTGTACGAACCGCGCATCCGCGAGGCGGCGGGGCTGGGCGTCGCACCGTCCGAGCCCGATCCGGATCACTATACGCAGCGTTACGCGCATTGCGACGTGCTGGTGGTAGGCGGCGGACCGGCGGGGATCGCGGCGGCGCGGCAGGCGGCGGAGGCGGGCGCGCGGGTGATGCTGTGCGACGATCGCCCCCGGATCGGCGGATCGCTGCTGGCGGCGGCCGACACCATGATCGACGGGCTGTCGGCGACGGAGTGGCTGACGCGGGAGTTGGCGGCACTGGCCGCGTTGCCGGGCGTCACGCTTTTGCCGCGCACGATCGCCTTTGGCTATTATCCGCACAACTGGATCGGGCTGACCGAGAAGCTGACCGATCATCTCGCGAACCCGGCCGAGGGCATGCCGCGCGAGCGGCTGTGGCAGGTGCGCGCACGCCAGGTCGTGCTCGCCACAGGTGCGATCGAGCGGCCGCTGGTCTTCCCCGACAATGACCGGCCCGGCATCATGCTGGCGGACGCCGCGCGCACCTATCTCCAGCAATATGGCGTCGCGGTCGGGCAACGCGTCGTCATCGTCGGGGCACACGACAATGCCTATCGCGTCGCGCACGAGATGGCGGCGGCGGGCGTGACGGTCGCGATGGTCGCGGACATTCGCCCGCCGTCCGCCGCATCGGGGGCGGCACAGGCGGCGGGGCTGCCGGTCGCGACCGATGCCAGGATCGAGGGCACGACCGGCGGCCTGCGGGTCGCGTCCATCACCATCACCGCGCAGGGCAAGACCGTTCGTCACGACTGCGATGCGGTGCTGATGGCGGGCGGTTTCACGCCCAGCGTCCACCTCTTCTCCCAATCGCGCGGAAAGCTGGCCTGGGACGAGGGGCTCCAGGCCTATCTGCCCGACGTCTCGGCCGAGGCGGAGCGGTCGGCAGGCGCGTGTCGGGGCCGGTTCGCGCTGGCCGAGGCACTGGGCGACGGCATCGCGGCGGGGCGGGACGCCGCGTCGGCGGCGGGCTTTACGGCGTCAGGCCCGGCCGTGCTTCCCATGGTCGCGCTGCGCCATGCGCAAGGCGAGGGTGGCCATATGGGCGCGGCCCCGACGTCGCGCGATCTGGGCAAGGCCAAGGCGTTCGTCGACTGGCAGAACGACGTCACCGCCCGCGACATCCTGCTGGCGACCCGCGAGGGGTTCCTGTCGATCGAGCATGTCAAGCGCTATACGACGACGGGCATGGCGACCGACCAGGGCAAGCTGTCCAATATCAACGCGCTGGGCATCGTGTCGGAGGCGACGGGGCGGTCGATCCCGGAGATCGGGCTGACCACCTTCCGCTCGCCCTATACGCCGGTCACGTTCGGCGCGCTGGCGGGCCATGCGCGTGGCGACCTGTTCGATCCGGCGCGGATCACCGCGATCCACGACTGGGCCAGGGAGCAAGGCGCGGCGTTCGAGGATGTCGGCAACTGGCGCCGCGCGCATTACTTCCCGCGTCCCGGCGAGGACCTGCACACCGCCGTCGCGCGCGAATGCGTGGGCGTAAGGCGGAGCGTCGGCATCTTTGACGCCTCCACCCTGGGCAAGATCGAGATCGTCGGGCCGGATGCGGCGGAGTTCATGAACCGCTTCTTCGTCAATGCCTGGACCAAGCTGGGCATCGGCAAGTGCCGCTATGGCGTGCTGCTGCGCGAGGACGGCTTCGTGATGGACGACGGCGTGGTCGGGCGGCTGGCGACGGATCGTTTCCATGTGACGACGACCACCGGCGGCGCGGCGCGCGTGCTGGGAATGATGGAGGATTATCTCCAGACCGAATGGCCGGACCTGAACGTCTGGCTGACCTCGACGACCGAGCAATGGTCGGTGATCGCGGTCCAGGGCCCGAAGGCGCGCGAGGTGATCGCGCCGCTGATCGAGGGGCTGGACATATCGGCCGCCGCCTTCCCGCACATGAGCATCGCCGATGCCCGCATCTGCGGCGTGCCGATGCGGCTCATGCGGGTCAGCTTTACCGGCGAGCTGGGTTTCGAGGTGAACGTGCCGAGCGGCTATGGTCGCATGGTCTGGGAAGCCATATGGGAACGCGGCAAGGCGTTCGACATGGTGCCCTATGGCACCGAGACGATGCACGTCCTGCGCGCGGAAAAGGGCTATATCATCGTCGGACAGGAAACCGACGGGACGGTCACGCCCGACGATGTCGGCCTGTCCTGGGCGATCGGCAAGGCGAAGCCCGATTTCGTCGGCAAGCGCTCGCTCGCCCGTCCCGCGATGACGGCGTCCGATCGCAAGCAGCTGGTCGGCCTGAAGAGCCTGGACGGTCGGACGGTGCTGGAGGAGGGGGCGCAGATCGTGGCGCCGTCCGCCGCCACGACGCCGATCGGGCATGTCACCTCCGCCTATCGCAGCGCCGTACTGGACGCGCCGATCGCGCTGGCGCTGGTGCGCGGCGGCCGCCAGCGTCTGGGCGAGACGCTCCACGTGCCCATGCCGGGCGGGCCGATCGCGGTCGAGATCGTCTCCCCCGTTTTCTACGATCCGGAAGGCACCCGCATCGATGTGTGATCTCTCCCCCGCTTCGCCTTTCGCGGCCGGTAGCGAGTCGGTTCGTCCGCTGGGCCATTTCGGCCGCGCCGTGCTGCGCTGTCCGGCGGCGACCCTCGATCTGGTCGCCGAACGGCTCGGCATCGTCCTGCCACGCGAGGCATGCCGCTCGGCGATCGAGGCGGATGTCGCGGCCCTTTGGCTGGGGCCGGACGAATGGCTGCTCCTGGCGGCGGATGCGCGCGATGACTGGGTGGCGACTCTCCAGGCGCGGCTGGGCGATGCCGTGTGTTCGTTGGTCGATGTCAGCCATCGGCAGGTCGCGCTGGAGATTGCGGGCGGGCGCGTGATGGCCGAGACACTGTTGGCGAGCGGCTGCGCGCTCGACCTGTCGCTTCGCGCCTTTCCGGTCGGGATGTGTACGCGGACCATGTACGACAAGGCGGAAATCATCCTCTGGCGCCGCGCGCCGGACCGTTTCCATCTCGAGACGTGGCGGTCCTTCGCGCGCTATGTCGAGGGGCTGCTCCACGTCGCGGAGACCGAGGCGTAGGCCGATGCTGGGCGTCCGGGACCTGTTTCGCGTCGGCATCGGGCCTTCCTCGTCGCACACGGTCGGGCCGATGAAGGCGGCGCAGGGCTTTGCGGCAAGGCTCAGGGGCCTGGCGTTCGAGCGGGTGCGGGTCGACCTTCTGGGCTCGCTGGCCTGGACGGGCATGGGCCATGCGACGGACAAGGCGGTCATGCTGGGGCTTGCGGGCTTTCTCCCCGACACGATCGAGCCGGAGCAGATCGACCTGGTCGTCGAGCAGGCCCGTGCCGCGCGGAGCCTGGTGGTGGCCGGTCGCGCGATCGCCTTCGATCCCGACGCCGACATCGTCTTCGACCGCGATGGCGAGACGCCGGTCCACCCCAACACGCTGCGTCTCACCGCGCTGGGTCGGGACGGAGAGACCGTGGTCAGCGAGCGCTGGTGCTCGATCGGCGGCGGGTTCATCGTGCCGGAGGAACGGTTCGGGGAAGATGCGGCCGAGGACGATCCCGGCGAGCCGCCCTTTCCGTTTCGCACCGCCGCGCAGTTGCTGGCCATCTGCCGTCGGCACGGCCTGTCGATCGCCGAGGTGATGCGCGCCAACGAACGCGCGCGTGCCTCGGAGGAGGAACTGGATGCCTATCTGGACCGGGTCATCGCGGTGATGATGACCTGCATCGACCGGGGGATGCAGACCGAGGGGGTCTTGCCGGGGCGGCTGAAGGTGCCGCGCCGGGCACCCGCCCTGCGCCAGAAGCTGGCCGGCGACCGTTTCCGCAACCGGCAGGCGCCGCACAATATCATGGACCATATCAGCCTGTTCGCCATCGCGGTGAACGAGGAGAATGCGGCGGGCGGGCGGATCGTCACCGCGCCGACCAACGGCGCCGCCGGGGTCGTGCCCGCCGTACTGCGCTATTACCGCGATTTCTGGCCCGATGCCGACCGCGCGGGCATGCACGACTTCCTGCTGACCGCCGGTGCGATCGGGGTGCTGACCAAGCTCAACGCCTCGATCTCCGGCGCGGAGGTCGGCTGCCAGGGCGAGGTCGGGACCGCCAGCGCGATGGCCGCCGCCGGGCTGGCCGCGGTGATGGGCGCAAGCGACGCGCAGATCGAGAATGCGGCCGAGATCGCGATGGAGCATCATCTCGGCATGACCTGCGATCCGGTCGCGGGGCTGGTGCAGGTGCCCTGCATCGAGCGCAACGCCTTTGGTGCAATCAAGGCGATCAATGCGGCATCCCTGTCGCTGCGCGGCGACGGGACGCATATCGTCTCGCTCGACCAGGTGATCGAGACGATGATGCGCACCGGCACCGACATGCACGCCAAGTATAAGGAGACGTCGCAAGGCGGCCTGGCGGTGAGTTTTCCCGAATGTTGATGAGTGGATCATGACCGAAGACGAAATCTACGCCCAGTTCGAGGCCGCCGGGATCGCGATGGAGAAGATCGAGCACCCGCCCGTCTTCACCGTCGAGGAGAGCGCGGGCATCCATGCCGCCATGCCCGCCGCGCACACCAAGAACCTGTTCCTGAAGGACAAGCAGAAGCGCTTCTGGCTGATCGTGCTGCCGCATGACCGGCGCGCCGACCTGAAGGCTTTTGCCGCGACGCTGGGCGCGGGCAAATTCTCGTTCGGCAAGCCCGACGAGATGGAGCAGCTGCTGGGCGTAACGCCGGGCGCGGTGACGCCGCTGGCGGTCACGCACGCGCCGCCCGGCCCGGTGTCGCTGGTCTTCGACGAGAGCTTCCGCCACGCCGAGCGGATCGCCGTCCATCCGCTTCGCAACAGCGCGACCATCGCGGTGCCGTTCGCGCCGATGGTCGCGTGGCTGGAGGGGCTTGGCCATGACGTGCGGGTCGTCGCGCTGCCGGGCGGGGCATCCGTGGCGCCGTGAGGTCGCGATGCTGATGGTCTGACCGGACGGTGTCGCCGACATCCTCCACCACATGGGACGGTAATGCCAATGTCCGCCAGATTGACGCCCGGCTTCGACCTCAACGCCGTGGAGGTCTTCATCCTGACCTCCGAGCTTGGCGGCATGACCCAGAGCGCGCGGCATCTGGGCATGACGCAATCGGCCGTGTCGCAGATCATCTCGAAGCTCGAAATGGCGCTAAATACGCGTCTGTTCGATCGCACCATGCGCCCGCTGGCGCTGACCCCGGCGGGCAAGCTGTTGCGGCGCGAAGGCGCGGAACTGGTCGCGGCGGCCAGGATGCTGGCACGCGAGGTGTGCGAGCAATCCTCGCAGACCGCCGAATGCGTCGTCGTCGCCATGGCCGAGAGCATCGCCAACCACCTGACCGCGCCATTGCTGCGCGCGCTGGGGTCGCGGGCGCAGCAATGGCAGATGCGATCGGGCATATCGCTGGTCCAGCACCGCGAATTCCTGGCGCGGAGCATCGACATGCTGATCACGGGGTCCAGCCAGTTGGAGGATGTCGAGGAGATCGAACATCACCCGATCATGGAGGAACCTTTCGTGATCGTCGCGCCCGCCGCCTATGCGGAGCTGCCGGTTTCGATCGAGGCGATGACCCAGCTGCCATTTGTCCGCTATTCGCTCCTGTCGGCGATGGGGCAACGGATCGAACGCCAGCTTGCCCGGATGAAGCTGCGTATTCCCAATGTGATCGAGGTGGATTCCACCCATCAGCAATTGTCCAGCGTCGTCGCGCTCGAAGGGTGGAGCATCGCCACCCCGCTGTGCCTGGCCAGTCAGATCGAGCTTCTGCCCGCGCTGACGGTGTTGCCTATGCCGCGGGGAAGCTTCCGCCGTCGCATCCAACTGGTGGCGCGCAAGGGCGAATTCGGCGACCTGCCGCGCGACATGGCGCTTCAGGCCGCCGCGATCCTGCGGGGCGGGAAAGTGGAATCGCTCATCCGCATGTTTCCCTGGATCGAGGACGCCATGGCCTGGGAGGGGGCGCCCTCATAGGGCGGAATCGCGCCTGCCGGTGCCTCAATCCGAAGCAGCGCTGGCGACGGCGCGTCCGTTGGCCAGCGCGTGGCGGGACTCCAGCGGCGAACATCCGAAGCGCCGCCGGAACATGCGGCTCATATGCGAGGAGTCACAGAAGCCGCATTCCACCGCGATCATCGTGATCGATTTGGCGCTGCTTTCCAGCATGTGCCGGGCGAGCGACAGCCGAATGTCCATGAACGCCGCCTGCGGCGATACCCCCAATGCCGTCTTGAAGCGGCGTTCCAGCTGCCGCTTGCTCTTCCCCATGCGCTGCGCGATGTCGGCGACCGACAGCGGCGTCTCGATATTCTGCTGGGTGATCAGCAGCGCGCGCAGCACGATGGGGTCGTCGGTACGATAGTCGAGCATCGCGCCGGGCTGGGCCTTTTCGCCGGTCAGCGCTTCGTCGATAATCATGATGTGCAGGCTCTTGCTGGCCTGCGCCCGCCCGACATGCTTGTCGACCAGATAGGCGGCGAGATGCGCCGAACTCGCGCCCCCGGAACAGGTCAGCCGGTCGCGGTCGACGATGAAGATCTGATCGGACACCGGGTCCAGCCCGTCAAACTGGTCCAGGAAGTCGCGGTGGTGGAACCAGCTGACGCAGCATTTATACCCGGCCAGCACGCCCGCGCTGTGGAGCAGGAACGCGCCCGTGCACACCCCCACCAGCGGCACGCCCAGCGCGGCGGCCTTGCGCAGATAGGCGACATATTCGCTGTCGAAGCCATCGATCTCATCGACCAGTCCGCCCACCACGACGATATAGTCGAACCGGGTGGGGTCGCCCAGCTGTTCGTCGGGCTGGATGGCGATGCCGGAACTGGAGGGGATGGCGGCGGAGTTGCGCGACAGGATCTTCCAGTCGCACAAGATATGTCGGCTGCGATCGCCCTCGTCGGCGGCGAGCCGCAGGACGTCCACGAAGTTGGCGAAAGCGCAGAGCGTGAACCGCCGCGCGAGAATGAAACCGACCGACAATCGCAGCCCCTTTGCACGGCGTTGCAGCGACGCGCTCAGCACCGACGGTGGGGGGCGATCCATTCCGTTCTCCGGTCGGCCGATAAACTTCGGACGGCATGTCGTAGAGTTTGTGTCCATTTGACGCAAATATTCTTTCCGCCTCGGCGCACCCCGTCGCAAACCTACTGTTG
The DNA here is from genome assembly GCF_031453055.1 of Sphingomonas sp. SORGH_AS_0789. Taxonomy (NCBI): domain Bacteria; kingdom Pseudomonadati; phylum Pseudomonadota; class Alphaproteobacteria; order Sphingomonadales; family Sphingomonadaceae; genus Sphingomonas; species Sphingomonas sp. SORGH_AS_0789. The sequence goes on along the minus strand of NZ_JAVIYV010000001.1, from coordinate 3,459,955 downwards.
TCGAACGGGATTTCTCCCGGTTCGGCACGATTATTCTGGCGAGGGGGCGGCGGAATGAAGGTGATGGTGCCCGTCAAGCGCGTGGTCGATCACAATGTGAAGATTCGCGTCAAAAGCGACGGATCGGGGGTCGACCTTGCCCATGTGAAGATGGCGATGAACCCCTTTGACGAGATCGCGGTCGAGGAAGCGGTGCGGCTGAAGGAAGCCGGGATCGCCAGCGAGATCGTCGTGGTGTCGATCGGCCCGGCACAGGCGCAGGACGTGCTGCGCAGCGCACTGGCGATCGGCGCGGACCGGGCGATCCTTGTGAAGACCGACACGATGCCCGAGCCGCTGGCGGTCGCCAAATTGTTGCGGGAGGTTGCCGCGCGCGAGGGGCCGGGACTGATCCTGCTCGGCAAGCAGGCCATCGACGATGACGCCAACCAGACCGGGCAGATGCTGTCGGCGCTGCTGGGCTGGTCGCAGGCGACCTTCGCATCGCATATCGCCGTCGCCGACGGCGTGGCCGATGTGACGCGCGAGGTCGATGGCGGCCTTCAGCTGATCCGGGTCGCTCTGCCCGCGGTCATATCGGTCGACCTTCGCCTCAACGAGCCGCGCTATGCCTCGCTGCCGAACATCATGAAGGCCAAGAAAAAGCCGCTCGAGGAGGTCGACGCTGGCAGCCTGGGCGTCGACGTCGCGCCGCGTCTGACGGTGCTGACCACCGAGGAGCCGAAGGTCCGCGAGCCGGGCGTGCGCCTGGGCTCGGCGGCCGAACTGGTCGGCAAGCTGAAGGAAGCGGCCGGCATCCATTGATCGCGAAGGGGGGAGCGAGAGCAATGTCCATTCTTCTATTGGCCGAACACGACAATTCGACCCTTTCGGAACTGACCGCGCGCGCGCTGACCGCCGCGTCGGCGATCGGAGGCGAGGTCGACCTGTTGGTGGCGGGCCTGGGTGCGCGGGATGTGGCGCTGGCCGCGTCCAGGCTGGCCGGGGTGCGGCGTGTGCTGCTGGCCGAGGGGGCGGCGCTGGAACACCGACTGGCCGAACCTACCGCCGCGCTGATCGTGTCGCTGGCCGGTGGCTATGACGTGATCGTCGCACCGGCGAGCAGCAACGGCAAGAGCATCCTGCCGCGCGTGGCCGCGCTGCTGGACGTCATGCAATTGTCGGAGATCGTGGCGGTCGTCGCGCCCGACACGTTCAAGCGGCCGGTCTACGCGGGCAATGCGGTGCAGACGGTGCGGTCGGCGGACCCGGTCAAGGTGGTGACGGTCCGCACGGCGGCCTTCGCGGCGGCGGCTTTCCAGGAGGCGGTTGCCGAGATCGTGACGGTCGACGTCCCGGACGTACCGGGCCTGTCGACCTTTGTCGAAAATCGCTTCGCCGCCAGCGAGCGTCCCGATCTGGCCGCCGCGCGGATCGTCGTGTCGGGCGGTCGCGCGCTGGGATCGGCGGAGAAGTTCCGCGAGACGATCCTGCCGCTCGCCGACCGGCTGGGGGCGGCGGTCGGCGCGTCGCGCGCGGCGGTGGATGCGGGCTATGCGCCCAATGACTGGCAGGTCGGCCAGACCGGCAAGATCGTCGCGCCCGACCTCTATGTCGCCTGCGGCATCTCCGGCGCGATCCAGCATCTGGCGGGGATGAAGGATGCCAAGGTGATTGTCGCGATCAACAAGGACGAAGACGCGCCGATCTTCCACGTCGCCGATTACGGCCTGGTCGGCGACCTGTTCGAGGTCCTGCCGGACCTGGAACGCCAGCTCTGACCCCTAGCGAAAGCCTTTCCATGACCGAGAAATCCTATGTCATACGGCTGGGTTGCAAGGACCAGCCGGGCATCGTGGCCGCCGTCACCACCGCGCTGGCGGGGCTGGGTGCCAATATCCTGGAATCGAACCAGTTCTGGGACCGGCAGGCGGATCATTTCTTTCTGCGGATCGCAGTGACGGTGAGCGAGGCGGTGACGCGCGACGCGATCGAGGGGGTGCTGCACCCCGCCATCGCGCGGTTCGGCCTCGATCTGACGATCGTCGATGTCGCCGAGCGTCCGAAGATCATCGTCATGGTATCGAAGTTCGACCATGCGATGCATCACCTACTATACCAGATCAAGGTTCGCTGGCTGAACGCCGAGGTCGTCGCGATCGTCTCCAACCATGATGCGGCGCGCAGGGCGGCGGAGATAGAGGGCGTGCCCTTTCATCACTGGCCGGTTACGAAGGACAACAAGGCCGAGCAGGAAGCCAAGCTGCTCGCCCTGGTCGAGGAGACGGGGGCGGAACTGGTCGTCCTCGCCCGCTATATGCAGGTGTTGTCGAACGAGCTGTCCGAAAGGCTCTATGGCCGGGTCATCAACATCCACCACTCGTTCCTGCCGAGCTTCAAGGGGGCCAAGCCCTATCACCAGGCGCATGAGCGCGGGGTCAAGCTGATCGGCGCGACCGCGCATTACGTCACGCCCGACCTGGACGAAGGGCCGATCATCGAACAGGAAACCGAACGGGTCAGTCATATGATGACCAGCGAGGATTTCGTGGCGGCGGGCCGCGACATCGAATCCCGCGTGCTGGCCCGCGCCGTCAAATATCATCTCGAAGGGCGGGTGATGCTCAACAGCCACCGCACCGTGGTGTTCGCGCCGTGAAGGCCGGGCGGATGCACGACATGATCCCCGCGACGACCCCGTACCGATAGGAGTAGAGAATGGCAGCGCTTCCCGAAAAGGCCCGTGTCGTGATCGTCGGCGTCGGCGGTATCGTCGGCGCATCGGTCGTCCATCATCTGGTCGAACGCGGCTGGGACGATATTGTCGGCATCGACAAGTCGGGCGTGCCGACCGATATCGGCTCGACCGCGCACGCCTCCGACTTCTGCTACGCGACCAGTCACGATTATCTATCGACCTGGACGACGCTCTACTCGATCGATTTCTTCGAGAAGATGGGCCATTATTCGCGGATCGGCGGGCTGGAAGTCGCGCGGGTCGGCGACGACCAGCGGATGGACGAAATCCGCCGCAAGGTCGCGTCGGGCAAGGCGTTCGGGACGCGCGCGGAGCTGGTCGATCCCGCGACGATCAAGGCGAAGTTCCCGCTGATCGAGGAAAGCCTGGTGCAGGGCGGACTGTGGGACCCGGATGCCGGTCTGGTCGTCCCCCGGTCGCAGACGGTGGCGGGCAAGCTGGTCGACCAGGCGGTCGCGGCCGGCAAGCTGACCGTCTTCGCCAACAACCAGGCGGAATCGCTGGTCATCGAGGATGGGCGGATCAGGGGCGTGGTGACGACACGTGGGCCGATCATGGCCGATCATGTCGTGGTTTGCACCGGCCTGTGGGGCCGCCTGATCGCCGAGATGGCGGGCGAGGACCTGCCGGTCTTCCCGGTCGACCACCCGCTGACCTTCTTCGGGCCGTACAAGGCGTTCGAGGGGACGGGGAAGGACATCGGCTATCCGCTGCTGCGCGATCAGGGCAATTCGGCCTATATGCGCGACACTGGCGATCCCCGCACGACCGAGGGCGGGCAGATCGAATGGGGCTATTATGAGGAGCACGCGCCCCGCCTCGTCCATCCGCGCGACCTGCTGGAGAAGGAGGAGGCGCGCCTCTCGCCGTCGCAGCGGGACCTGGAGATGGAGCAAGTCCTCGAACCGCTGGAGCGCGCGATCGAACTGACCCCGATGCTGGGCGAGCTGGGCTATAACGAGGGGCATTCGTTCAACGGCCTGCTCCAGACCACCACCGATGGCGGCCCGTCGATCGGCGAGAGCCAGAAGGTGCGCGGGCTGTGGTATGCGGTCGGCATCTGGGTGAAGGACGGCCCGGGCATGGGCAAGCTGGTCGCCGACTGGATGACTGACGGGCGCACCGCGATCGATCATGCCAGTATCGATTATGCGCGGTTCAACCCGTTCCAGCTGGAGGCGAAGTTCATCGAGGAACGCTGCCTCGAAACCGCCGCCAAGATCTACAATCCGCCGGTCCACCCGCGCGAGCCCTTTTCGGGCGGTCGCGGCATCCGCCGTTCACCCTTCTGGGAGCGGGAGAAGGAACTGGGCGGCTATTTCATGGAACTGGGCGGCTGGGAACGCGCGCATGGCTATGCCGCGAACGAGCATCTGCTCGAGAAATATGCCGATCAGGTGCCGGTGCGCGAGAATGAATGGGACAATCGCCATTTCTGGCGCGTGTCGAACGCCGAGCAGCTGGAACTCAGCGCCAATTGCGGGCTGATCAACCTGTCGCACTTCCACATCACGGACATCGAGGGGCCGGATCATGTCGCGCTGATGGAATGGCTGTGCGCGGCGAAGGTGGGCGGCGATGCGACGATCGGGAAGGGGGTCTATACCCATTTCCTGGATGACGAGGGCAATGTCCGCGCCGACTTCACCGTCTTTCGCCTCGCCGATCGCTGCCGCCTGGTGAACGGCGCCGATGCGGGGCCGCGCGACGTCCATTATATGCGCCGGGTCGCGCAGGATCGCGGACTGGACGTGACCGTCACCGACGTGACCGAGAAGTACGTCACCATCGGCATCTGGGGCCCGAACGCCCGCGTCAATCTCCAGAAGGTGGTGGAGGACCCCGACGCGCTGTCGCTGGAGAATTTCCCCTTCGCCGCGATCCGCACCGTTCGCATCGCAGGCAGGGACGTGATGGCGTTCCGTATCTCCTATGTCGGCGAACAGGGCTGGGAGCTGCACATGGCCTATGACGACGGACTGGCGGTGTGGGATGCGCTGCGCTCGACCGGCGTGATCGCGGTCGGGATCGAGACCTATGCCAATTCGCGGCGCATGGAGAAAAGCCTGCGCCTGCAGAACGCCGACCTGCTGACGCACTATAACCTGCTCGAAGCCGATCTGGCGCGCCCCAAGGCCAAGGAAGCCGATTTCCGCGGCAAGGCGAAGCATCTGGAACACCGCGCGCGCGCGCATCAGCCCGCCAAGCTGTGCACGCTGGTGATGACCGACAATGTCGATGCGAAGGGGGTGAAGCGCTATCCCGTCGGCATCCTGCCGGTGATCGATCCCGAGACGGGCGAGGTGCCGGTCGACGAATTGGGGCGGCGATCCTACACCAGCTCGATCGCCTATGGCCCCTCGATCGGCAAGAACATCGCGCTGGCCTATCTACCCTGGGCATTGTGCCAGGAGGGGCGCAAGCTGGAGGTCGAGTATTTCGGGGAGCGTTATCCGGTGGAGGTCGCCTCGGTCGGCTATCGCCCGCTCTACGACCCCGAAAACCGCAAGCCGAAGAGCTGACGCCAGCGACTATTAGCAAATGCCGGGTTGCTCATAAAATCAGCGTTGCGACAATGATCCCCGAAGCTCGCCCGTGTGATTCACGTCGGTCGGGACCACCCATGAGAAGAAGGATGGCAAGGTGAACGCCCGTAGCGAGATGCTGAACCTGATCCGGTCCCGCAAGGCGGGATATTCGCTGCCGCAGCCCTTCTATGTCGACCAGGATTTCTTCGACCTGGATCTGGAGCTGATCTGGTATCGCGACTGGCTGTTCGCCGGGCACGACTGCGAGCTGACCAAGCCGGGCAGCTATTTCACGATGCAGGTCGGGGCCTATCCGATCGTCGTCCTGCGCGATCGCGACGGCACGATCCGCGCTTTTCACAATAGCTGCCGCCATCGGGGCAGCCGGGTTTGCAATGCGGAGCGTGGCGTCGCCCCCAAGCTGGTCTGCCCCTATCATCAATGGACCTATAATCTGGACGGTTCGCTGGCCTTCGCGCGCCAGATGGGCGAGGATTTCGACCGCAGCCAGCATTCGCTGAAGCCGGTCGCGTGCGAGAGCGTGGCGGGTTATATCTTCGTCTGCCTCGCGGCCGAGCCGCCCGCCTTCGCGCCCTTCAGCGACCTGATGCGCCCCTATTTCGCGCCGCACAACCTGGCCGATGCCAAGATCGCCTTCCAGTCGACCATCGTCGAGAAGGGCAATTGGAAGCTGGTCTGGGAAAACAACCGCGAATGCTATCATTGCGCGGGCAGTCATCCCGAATTGTGCAAGACCTATTCGGAATCGCCGAACGTCACCGGCGTCGCGGGCGGCGGCGAGGACCCGGAGATGGCCGACCACTGGGCGCGGTGCGAGGCGGCGGGGCTGCCCGCGCAATTCCGCATGCACGACAGCGGCCAGTTCCGCGCGATCCGGGCACCGCTGCTGCGCGATGCCGAAAGCTATACGATGAACGGAGCGCGGGCGGTGGCGCGCGGGCTGTCGGACGGGGTGGCGGCCGAACGCATCGGCGCACTGATGCTGTTCAACTATCCGACGACGTGGAACCACGTCCTGATCGACCATGCCGTGACCTTCCGCGTGATGCCGATCGGGCCGAACGAGACGGCGGTGACGACCAAATGGCTGGTCCACAAGGATGCGGTGGAGGGCGTCGACTATGACCTCGACCGGCTGACCCATGTCTGGACGCAGACCAACGACCAGGATCGTCGCATCGTCGAGGAGAATGCGCTGGGCATCCGCTCCCCCGCCTATGAACCCGGTCCCTATTCGCCCTTGCAGGAAGGCGGCGTGATCCAGTTCGTCGACTGGTATGCGCGCTCGGTCGAGGAACGGCTGGGCGGGGCCGGGCGGGGCCATGTCCGGCGCGTGGCATGATCGGGGGATCGCATCTGCATCTCGATGACATGGCCGTGTGGAACGACCGGCTCCACCAACTGGAGGTGATCGGCGTCCATGCCGAAACCCCGACGGTCCGGACCTTCGTCTTCCGCGCCGATCCCGGCCTCTGGTTCCGTTATCGTCCGGGCCAGTTCGTGACGCTGGAACTCCCGATCGAGGGTGGGCCGCTGCTGCGCACCTATACCCTGTCCTCCTCGCCATCGCGCCCCCTGTCGGTAGCGGTGACGGTCAAGGCGCAGGCGGAGAGCATCGGCACGCGATGGATGTTCGATCATCTGCGTGTCGGCATGCGGCTGCGTGCTTATGGTCCGACGGGGCATTTCACCCATGTCGCCCATCCGGCGTCGCGCTATCTGTTCGTGTCGGCGGGATCGGGCATCACCCCGATGATGGCGATGCTCCGCTGGATCGCCGATGTCGCGCCGGACAGCGACATCGCCTTCGTCACCGTTGCGCGCAGTCCTGACGAACTGATCTTCCGGCACGAACTCGAACTGCTCGACCGGCAGATGCCGAATCTGGCGCTGAGCATGATCGTGCGCGACACGCCGCCGGGCGTGGCCTGGAGCGGGCATCGCGGTCGTCTGGACGCCACGCTGCTGCCGATCCTGGTGCCCGACATGCTGACGCGGGAGGTGTTCTGCTGTGGCCCCGATGGCTTCATGGGCGCCGTGCGCGGCATCCTCGCCGATGGGGGCCACGACATGGCGCGCTATCATCAGGAGAGTTTCGGGGATTTGCCGGTGGCGACCCGCGAGGCACCCGCCGAGCAGGCCGCGCCGGACGCCGATGCGGCGACGATCCGGTTCCTGGAGTCCGACGTCGCAGCGGTCGCGCCCGCTGGCCAGACCGTCCTCGAAATCGCCCGCTCGGTCGGCGTGCGCATCCCGGCCGCCTGTGAGTCGGGGCTATGCGGCACCTGCAGGATCAGCCTGGCCGCTGGAGCGGTCGACATGAACCACAATGGCGGCATCCTCGACGAAGACATAGCGGACGGATACATCCTCGCCTGCTGCTCCGTTCCGCGCGGCGATGTGCAGGTCGGGGCCTAGCCGCCCCGCTGATCCTGCCCCCATCATGACGCGTCCGCCCGCAGGCTTTTCGGGCGCTGCAGGCGGAGCGGTGTTCAATCGCCGCGGGCGAGATCGCTCTGGAAGGGGGTTATCCAGTGCTGGTCGAATGCCCCCGTACCGCTTTCGCGCCCATGCGACCCATCGGCCATGAAATGGCGCCGCGCGAGCAGGGCGGTGTTGGGCGTCGCACGACGTTCCACCCAGATCCGCAATCCGTCGGCATAGAATAGCATCGGCCAGTCGCTGGCGCTGTCCCCGGCGGCGAGCAGCGGATGGCGCACCGGGTCGATATAGGTCCGGATCGCCGCGACCTTGCCCTCATGCCAGGTGAGCGGCGCCCAGAGCGTCGGGGTCAGGACCATGTCGGCGTGATGCTCGGCGGAATAGACGCCGTCGAGGAAATGCCCCTTGGCGATCTGTTGCCGGGCGGTCGTCACCGCCCCGGTTTCCGGATCGCGGAGCAGCATGGTGACGCCGATCACCCGGTCCGGCGGCACGTCCAGCCCATAGCGCGGATCGGAGACGACCATCCGCACCAGCTCCTCGAGCGAGGCGGTGACGACATAGATTCGCACGCCCCGCGCGCGCAGGGCGGCGAGCAGCTGGCGCTGCCCCGGCATGATGCGGGGCGGCATGACCGTGCCCGCAACCTCGCGATCGCCCACCCGGTAGCGGACCGGGATCGGTCGCCCATCGGCGATCATCGCGTCGACCTGCTGCTTCAACAGCTTCAGCGACAGGCCCGAGAAAGCCTGGGCGATCCAAGGATAGCATAGATTGTCATCGACCTCGCACAGCCGATGATAATAGCCATACAGGCTTTCCCCCGGCAGCATCGGCACCGGCTTCAGCATGGGATCAAGGCGATCCGCCTGCAGGAACCCATGGTTTTCCAGCCATGGCAGCAACGACTCCTCGAGGTCGCTGACCCACAGCGTGTTGTCGGCGTCGAAGGTCGCATAGTCGCCGGGCTGGACGTGCGACAGCGTCGTATCGATCGCGGCCCGCTCGGCCGGTGTCCAGTTGGCGAGCGGATCGGGGGCGGCGCCGATCAGGGCGATGGATGCCAGTGCCATGACGAGCCGCTTCATGCTGACGCTCCCGTCCGGATCGCGGGATCGCTGCGGCTGGGACGTCCGGTCTCGACATGACCGGCGAAGCGGCGGGCCCATGTCGTGCCCGCTATCGCGACTGTCAGGTCGTACCAATGGTCGTTCCCCGCCACGTCATAGCCGATGGTGCGGGTCGCGCCGGGCGCCATCCGCCATGTCTGTTCGGGATGGCCGGTGCCAGCCGGGGGTGTCACCGCAACCCGGATGGGCGCGGTGCCGTGATGCGTGATCGTCAGCATGATCCTGTCACCTCTTTCAGCCAGGGACGCGCGCAGTCCCGGCGGCCCGTCCATCGTCCCGGAAAGCCCGCGCAGGAAACCATTTGGTCCGTGGATTTCCAGTCGATAGCCGCCGTGCGCGGGAAGGCCGTGCGGCGTGTCCGACATGGTCGTGCCGGGCAGGACGGTGTAGTGCCATGGCCCCGCCATTCCCATCACGTCGTACACCGCGAAGACGGCGGCGGCGGTCCCGGTGTTGGCGAAGCGCAGCGCCAGGCCCGGCGCCGCCGCTTCGTCAACCGCCAGCCGATAGGGCAATGGCCGCGCCGGACGGCCTCCCGGCTCCTGCACGGGCGGATCGCTGACGGTGCCGGGCACGGGATCGGGCAGGCGGGCCTGACGGGAGAGGCGGGCCGCGGCATCGCGCGTCGAGGGCAAGGCATGCAGCGCCGACGCATCGGGGTCCTCGAAGTCGAACATGCTCGTCAGGTCGCCTGTGACCGCACGCCGCCACGGGCCGATATTGGGTTCCATGACGCCGAACCGCCGTTCCAGGAAACGCAGGACGGACGTGTGGTCGAAGACCTGGCTGTTCACCCATCCGCCCCGCGTCCATGGCGATACCACGATCAGGGGAACGCGAACGCCCAGTCCAACCGGCTGCCCGCGATAGCTCTCGCCCGCCACATCGATCCCCGATCGCCCGGCCGCCGGGGTCAGCGCCGGGAGCGGTCCTGGCATATGGTCGAAAAAGCCGTCATTCTCGTCATAGGTGATGATCAGGGCGGTCCTGGCCCAGACCGCCGGGTTCGCGGTCAGCGCATCGATCACCCGCGACACCAGCGACTCGCCCAGTGCCGGTGGGGCCTCGGGATGTTCCGAATAACGCTGGGGGGCGACGATCCAGGACACCTGCGGTAGGGTTCCGGCGGTCACATCGGCGGCAAAGGCGTCGACCAGATGCTGGGCCGTGGTCTCCGCCGCGTTCGCCGCCGTCGATCCGGGCACGATCGCCCGGCCGCGCCGATACAGTTCTTCCTGCGGAGAAAGGCCCCGAAACGCCGCGAAATAGGCGAGGCTGTTGTCGCCGTAATTGTCATGTTCCTGGTACAGCTTCCACCGGATGCCCGCCCGCTGCAACCGTTCGGCATAGGTGGTCCAGCGCGCGCCGGGAAAGTCGGGGCGGTCGCGGGCGGCGTCGCCGGTCCAGTTGCCGTCATCGGCATTGTCGACCGCTTGCGGACCGGGATCGCCGACGGTCAGGCCGCTGGTTCCGGTGAATAGATACATGCGGTTTGGGTTCGTCGGGCCGTGAAGCGAGGCGTAATAGGCATCGCCGATCGTGAACGCATCGGCCAGCGCATAGTAAAAGGGTATGTCGGCGCGACGGAAATAGCCCATCGTCATGGGCGTCTTGTGCCGCACCCAGCAGTCATAGGCGGCCCATTCGGCGCTGTCCGATTTCCAGCTGTGATCCAGGCTCTTCAGCAGCTGGCCCCGCGTGCGCGACGTGTCGAGGTAAAAGGGCGGGACGATCCCATGACCGTCGGCGCCCGGCTGGTGAAAGACGCTGCGCCCCGACCGCAGCGTCAGCGGCCTCGGATCGCCGAACCCGCGCACGCCCGACAAGGTGCCGAAATAATGATCGAAGGACCGGTTCTCCTGCATCAGGATCACGACATGGTCGATATCGGCGATCGTCCCGCCTCGGCGATCGGCGGGCAGCGCGAGCGCCCGCGCGATGGACGGCGGCATCGCGCACGCTGCGGCAGCGCCCGCCATCGAGGACAGGAAATGACGGCGACTGTGCTGATCCATGTCGGCCTCCAAGCGCGGCCGGGCCTGTCGGTCCCGACCTGCGATCACTGTATTGAATAAACAATCAAGTTATGCCGGACAAGATCATTCTGGTCTTATGCAGTGCCCTGCTCCCCGGCATCGCACCTTGCCCGGCCCTAGGGGCATAGCGGCCATAACGTTCGCTAATATGTCCCATGGAAGGTGCTGATCGTTCATTCAACGCTGGTGAAACCATCTTGCAAAAATTTGTGCGGATGCGAACAATTGAATGCCGAATCGGGCCGTCGCGGAACATTTTGGGGGGTGTGGGATGACTAAGATCGTTGCCTATCTGCTTGCGGGAACGGGCATGCTCACAATGGCCGTTGCGGCCCAGGCACAGGATGCCGCCAAGGCGCCGAAGCCGGCCGCCGGCGCGCAGGGCAATTCGGGCGATGCCGAGGCCGCCCATGGCGACATCGTCGTGCTGGGCTTTGGCCAGGCGCGCCAGGTGCAGACGGTCGCGGCCATCGATATGGAGCGGCTCACCCCCGGCACGTCGCCGCTCAAGGCGATCGCCAAGCTGCCGGGCGTCAATTTCCAGTCGGCCGATGCGTTCGGCGCCTATGAATGGTCGACGCGGATCAGCTTGCGCGGGTTCAACCAGAACCAGCTCGGCTTCACGCTCGACGGGGTGCCGCTCGGCGACATGAGCTATGGCAATGTCAACGGCCTGCACATCAGCCGCGCGATCATTTCCGACAACCTCGCCAGCACGACCGTCGCGCAAGGGGCGGGCGCGCTCGGGACGGCGTCGACCAGCAACCTGGGCGGCACGCTGCAATTCGTCAGTCGCAAGCCGTCCGACGCGTTCGACATCGTCGGGTCGGGCACCTATGGCAGCAACAATACCTGGCGCGGCTTCGCGCGGCTCGACACCGGCGATCTGGGCGGCGGGGTCAAGGGCTATCTCAGCTACGCCTATCTCACCACCGACAAGTGGAAAGGGTTCGGCCGCCAGCGCCAGCAGCAGGTCAATGCCAAGCTGATGAAGGACATGGGCGCGCGCGGCAGCATCACCGCCTTTGTCGATTATTCCGACCGGCGCGAGAATGATTATCAGGACCTGAGCTATGACATCATCCGGCGCCGGGGCCTGAACAACGACAATATCACCGACAATTATTCGCTCGCGCTGCAGATTGCGCGTGTCTACCAGAACCAGACCGCGCTCGCGAGCTATCAGAAGGCGAATAACGGCTCGTCGGCGGGCTTCGTCGCGCCCTGGACGGGTGCGGGCCTCACCTATTCCAGCGGGTTCGGGACACCTGACGACGCCTATTATAATGCGGCCGGTCTGCGCCGCGACGTGCTGGGGGGCGTGACCTTCGACGGCAACCTGACCGATGAACTGTCGATCGTCTCGACCAGCTATTATCATTACAACAAGGGGCAGGGGTCGTGGATCACCCCCTATTCGGCGACGCCCGCCGGTGCACTGGGGCCGGATGGAACGCCCTTGGCCGCGTCCTCGACATCGACCACGGGGCTCGCCTCGCCACTGGGCTTTCGGGTCACCGAATATAGCATCAGCCGCGGGGGCAATCTGACCAACCTGTTCTACGAGACCGGCGCGAACCGCTTCGAGGTCGGCGCCTGGTATGAGAGCAACAGCTTCACCCAGGCGCGCCGCTTCTACGGCATGAACGATGGGACCAGGCCGAACCGCAACGCGCTCGAGTTCCAGTCGAACCCGTATCGGACGCAGTGGTACGGCAAATACGACACCGAGACCCTGCAATATCATGTCGCCGATACGCTGACCCTCGGCAATCTGACGCTGAACGGCGGATGGAAGGGGATGCGCGTCAAGAACCAGGCGAATCTGCTGGTCGGCAGCCTGGTGAACGGCCGGATCAAGGCCGAGGACTGGTTCCTGCCGCAGGTCGGTGCGGTCTATCATGTGAGCGAGGCAGCCGAACTCTTCGCGAGCTATACCGAGAATATGCGCGCCTTCGTCTCGTCGGCGACGACGGGGCCGTTCGCCACGACCCAGGCGGGCTTCAACGGCATCCGTTCGACCCTGAAGCCCGAGACGTCGAAGACGATCGAGGGCGGCGGGCGACTGCGCAGCGGCGGGCTGCAATTGTCGGCAGTGGGCTATTTCATCGACTTTTCGAACCGGCTGCTCAGCTTCGCCAACGGGTCGGGCATCCAGGGCAATCCGCCCACGTTGAACAATGCGGGCAGCGTGCACAGCTATGGCGCGGAAGTGTCTGCCTTCTATCGCATCGTCCGGCCGCTCAGCCTGTTCGCCAGCTATTCCTATAATCACGCCACCTATCAGGACGATGTGAAGAACGCCGCCGGTGCCGTGCTGACCGCGACCGCCGGGAAGACGGTGGTCGATACGCCGGAGCATATGGTCAAGGGCGAGGTCGTCTATGACGACGGCCATGTCTTTGCCCGTGCGGGTGCGGACTATCTGTCGAAACGCTATTTCACCTATCTGAACGACCAGTCGGTGCCGGGTCGCGTGCTGGTCGATGCCAGCATCGGCTATCGCTTCGGCGAGGATGCGGGAGCGCTCCACGGCGTCGCGATCGAGGGCAGCGTGACCAACCTGACCGACAAGCGCTACATCTCGACCGTCGGCACCAATGGCTTCACCGCCAGCGGCGACAACCAGACCCTGCTCGCTGGCGCGCCCCGCCAGTGGTTCGTCACGCTTCGGCGCGGCTTCTGATGCGGGTCGCGGCGATATCCGGTCGCCGCGACCCGTTCCCGCCTGCTCTCGATGACTCCGTGCTGCCGCCACATGGTGGGCGACGGCGCGTGCGCGGGTCCTGTCGGGGGCAGCGGGGCGATGGCGGGGCGGCGACTGATCCGCCCGGCGAGACGACGATCGACCCGTTGACGAACGAGGGGGGCGAAATGGCGGACGATGTGGTGATGGCGGCGCGCTGGGACGGCGAAGTGAAGGCCGGTATCCGGCCCAGGGCGCAGGGCGGGCGCCTCCCGACGCTGCAACGGGCACTCGATTGGCGCGGGGCATTCTGGGCGATCAGCGGCGTGCCCGCCGGGGTGCTGCTGACCATGGGGGGCGTCGCGACGGTGGTCGGCCAGGCCTCCTGGGCGGTCTGGATCCTGTCGGTGCTGATCGGCTTCCTGCAATGTTTCGTCTATGCCGAGATTGCGGGCCTGTATCCCGACAAGTCCGGCGGGGCATCGGTCTATGGCGCGGCGGCCTGGATCGGGTACAGCAAGTTCGTCGCGCCGATTTCCGTATGGTGCAACTGGCTGGCCTGGTCGCCGGTGCTGGCGCTGGGTACGGGGCTGGCCGCGGCCTATGTCCTGACCAGCCTGTTTCCCGCGGGGGCGGCGATCAACACATGGCATCTGACGCTGCTGGACCTGGGCGCTATCCGGCCCGGACTGACGCTGCGGATCAACGCCGTGGCGATCATCGGCGCCGCTTTCCTGTTGATGACCTTCCTGTTGCAGCATCAGGGCGCGGCCCGGGCGGCGCGAACGCAGAAGGTGCTGGCGCTCGCCTGTCTCTGCCCGCTCGCGCTCATCGGCCTGGTGCCGATCGTCACGGGCGATCTGCCCTCTGCGAACCTGTTCCCGCTCGTCCCCATCGTCCGCGATGCGGCGGGGCATATCGGCTTTGGCAGCTGGAATGCCGCAGGGTTGACGGTGCTGGCGGCGGGGCTGTTCGGGGCGGGCTGGTCGACCTACGGCTTCGAGGGCGCGGTCTGCTATGTGCGGGAGTTCCGGGACCCGGCGCGCGACACGTACAAGGCGATCTTCTCGGCGGGATTGATGTGCCTGGCGATCTTCACCCTGGTGCCGCTGGCGTTCCAGGCGTCGCTGGGCCTGCGCGGGCTGATCGATCCCGCCATCTATGACGGGACGGGCGTGGCGCTGGCGCTGGCGAGCATCGTGAAGGGCGGCGTGATCGTCACGAACCTGTTCGTCGCGATGTTCATCCTGGCGCTGCTGCTGATCGTCATGTCGTCGATGATGGGGTCGTCGCGCACCCTGTATCAGGCATCGGTCGATGGCTGGCTGCCATGCTATCTGTCGCGGGTGAACCGCCACGGCGCGCCGACGGCGGCGATGTGGACGGACCTGGGCTTCAACCTGATCCTGCTGATGATGTCGGACTATTTCATGGTCCTGATGGTGTCCAACGTCTGCTACATGATCTTCATCTTCCTCAATCTTCAGGCGGGGTGGATCCACCGCATCGACCGTCCGCACTGGCCGCGTCCGTTCCGCGCGCCGAACTGGCTGATCGCGGTCGGTGCGATGCTGGGGTTCGTCAATCTGGCGCTGCTGGGCGCCGGGGCGGAAGTGTGGGGTCCCGGCACGCTGCGCAACGGACTGGTCGCCGCCGCGATGATCCTGCCGGTGTTCGTCTTTCGCCATTATGTCCAGGACGGCGGCCGGTTCCCGGCGGCGGCGCGCGGCGATGGCGCGCGGCCGGCCGATCCGCCGCGTGCGGGGATACGCCCCTATGCGGCGCTGGCCTTGGCCGCAGCGATCATCGCGGCCGCCCATCATTTCTCGGTGCTTCCGGGGTGAGGGGGGAGCCATGGCGGCCTTGGCCCCTGCGAATCGGTCGCAGGTGTTGACAGCGATTGACCAAGCGTTCAACGAACGGGCTGGTCACCCTGGTCAGAAACGCCATATAACCCCAGGCAACGTGATTTCCGTGCCTTGCTCAATTGAACGAGTCTTCAGAACATGGTCATTGCCCGTTCTTCGCCGATCGCCGACGATGGTCGCGCCCGCCAGCTGGTCGAGATGACGATCGACAGCCTGGCCGAACTGGGGTTCGTCGGAACCACCCTCGTCCAAATCGCCGGGCGCGCGGGCGTGTCGCCGGGGCTCGTCGCCCATTATTTCGGCGACAAGGAAGGCCTGCTCGAAGCGGTGTTCCGGGCGCTGACCACGCGCCTCGGGGCCCGGCTCCGGCTACGGCTGGCGCAGGCGGAGGGCCCGCGCGAGCGGCTTCAGGCGGTGATCGACACGAACCTGGCGCCCGAGGAACTTGACGGCGCGACCAGCAAGGTCTGGTTGGCCTTTTGGGGGCATGTCCGCCACCAACCCCGCCTGTTCCGCATCCAGCGCGTGTATCAGCGGCGGATGCTGTCCAACCTGCGCCATCCGCTCCGCGCGCTGGTGTCGGCCGAGGAGGCGCCCGCGCTGGCCGCGACCATCGCGGCGATGATCGACGGGGTGTGGCTTCGCGGGGCCCTGTCGGAGTGGAGCGAGATTGACGGCGATAGCGCGTGCGCGCTGATCGGGTCGTTCGTCGACAGCCGCCTGGCCGCGATACCGGCCGCTCCGCCGCCGCGCCGCGAGATCGTGCCGTGCAATCCCGCGACCGGGGAGGTGCTGGCGCGGATCGCGGTGACGGACAAGGGCGGCCTCGACGCCGCCGTCGCGCGCGCCCGTGCCGCACAGCCCGCCTGGGCGGCGCTCGCCCCGCGCGATCGTGGTCGCATCCTGCATCGGGCCGCCGATCTCCTGCGCGAACGCAATCTGGAACTGGCGCGGATCGAGACGCTCAACACCGGCAAGCCGGTCCAGGAGACCGAGGCGGTCGACGTGCTGTCCGGCGCGGATTGCCTGGAATATTATGCGGGCGTCGCCGCGACCGTGGCGGGGCAGCATCTCGACCTGGGGGCCGAGGCGTTCGGCTATACCCGGCGCGAGCCGCTGGGGGTGGTGGCCGGGATCGGCGCGTGGAACTATCCGTTGCAGATCGCCTGCTGGAAAGCGGCGCCTGCGCTGGCCTGCGGCAATGCGATGATCTTCAAGCCCGCCGAACAGACGCCGCTGACCGCCTCTGCGCTGGAGGAGGTCTTCCGGGACGCCGGGCTGCCCGACGGCATTTTCCAGGTCGTGCAGGGCTATGGTCCGCTCGGCCGCGCGCTGGTGACGCATAGGGACATCGCCAAGGTATCGCTGACCGGATCGGTGCCCACGGGCCGTGCGGTGATGGCGGCCGCCGCGCCGGGGCTGAAGGCGGTGACCCTGGAGCTGGGCGGCAAGTCGCCGCTGATCGTGTTCGAGGATGCCGCGCTCGACAATGCGGTGTCGGGCGCCATGCTCGCCAATTTCTATTCGACGGGACAGGTTTGCTCCAACGGCACGCGCGTCTTCGTGCATCGGTCGGTGCTGAACGCCTTTCTGGAACGCCTCGCGGCGCGCACCGCCCGCCTGGTCGTCGGCGACCCGCTCGATCCCGCGACGCAGATCGGCCCGCTGGTGACGGAAACCCAAATGAACATCGTGCTCGGCCATATCGAGCGCGCCAGGCGCGAGGGCGTGCGGCTGCTGACCGGCGGCAAGCGGCTGACCGAAGGCGATCTCGCGCGCGGGTGGTTCGTCGCCCCGACGATCTTCGTCGCGGAGGACGACCGCGCCTCCATCGTTCGGGACGAGGTGTTCGGCCCGGTCATGACGGTGCTGCCGTTCGATGACGAGGAAGAGGTGATCGCGCGCGCCAATGCGACCGAGTTCGGGCTGGCGGCGGGCGTCTTCACCGCGGACATCACGCGGGCGCACCGCGTGATCGCACGGCTGGAGGCCGGGACGTGCTGGATCAACCAGTATAATGTCACGCCGATCGAGTTGCCCTTTGGCGGCTACAAGGCGTCGGGCCTGGGCCGCGAGAACGGTCTGGCCGCGATCGAACATTATACCCGTCTGAAGAGCGTCTATGTCGCGATGACCGACATCGACTGCCCCTATTGAGCGGATCTGCGATGACCGACAGCTTCGATTACATCATTGTCGGCGCGGGCTCGGCCGGGTGCGTGCTGGCCGCGCGGCTGACCGAGGGGGGGCGCCATTCGGTGCTGGTGCTGGAGCAGGGCGGGTCCGACCGCTCGGTCTTCATCCAGATGCCCAGCGCGCTGTCGATCCCGATGAACATGGCGCGGTACAATTGGCGCTATGAGACGGAGCCCGAGCCCCATCTGGACGGACGACGGCTGCATACCCCGCGCGGGAAGGTGCTGGGCGGGTCGTCCTCGATCAACGGCATGGTCTATGTGCGCGGCAATCCGGCCGATTTCGACCGATGGGAGGCGGAGGGCGCGACGGGCTGGGGCTATCGCGATGTCCTGCCCTATTTCCGGCGTGCGGAGACGCGGGAGGAGGGCGGCGATGCTTGGCGCGGCGATTCCGGTCCGCTCCATACCAGCTATGGCCGCCTGGCCAACCCGCTGTACCGGGCCTTTATCGATGCGGCGCGCGAGGCGGGCTATCCCGAGACCGCCGACATCAACGGTCGCCAGCAGGAGGGGTTCGGGCGGATGGACATGACCGTCCATCGCGGACGTCGCTGGAGCGCGGCCAATGCCTATCTGAAGCCCGCCATGCGCCGCCCGAACCTGACGGTCGTGACCCATGCGCTGGCGACCCGCATCGTGCTGGAGGGGCGTCGGGCGACCGGGATCGTCTATCGTCGGGGCGGGGTGGAGACGACGGTCCATGCCCGGCGCGAGGTGATCCTGGCGGGCGGACCGATCAATTCGCCGCAGTTGCTGAAGCTGTCGGGCATCGGTCCGGCGGCGGAACTGGCCGCGCACGGCATCTCCCCGGTCCATGACCTGCCCGGCGTAGGCGAGAATTTGCAGGACCATCTGGAATTCTATTTCCAGATCGAATCCAAGCAGCCGATCACCTTGTACCCTGCGATGAATCCGCTGCGAAAGGCGCTGATCGGCGCGCAATGGATGCTCGGCAAGAAGGGCCTCGGCGCGACTAATCATTTCGAGAGTTGCGGCTTCATCCGCAGCCGCGCGGGCATCGCCTATCCCGACATCCAATATCATTTCCTGCCGCTGGCGGTCAGCTATGACGGATCGTCGCTGGCGACGGGCCATGGGTTCCAGGCGCATGTCGGACCCATGCGCTCGAAAAGCCGCGGCCATGTCCGGCTGCGCAGCGCCGATCCGGCGGAGAAGCCCTCGATCCGCTTCAACTATATGAGCCATCCGGACGACTGGGTGGAGATGCGGGCCTGTGTCCGGTTGACGCGCGAGATCTTCGCGCAACCGGCGATGGCGCCGTTCGCGGGGCGCGAGATCCAGCCCGGCGCGGCGGTCATGGACGACGAGGCGATCGACTCATTCGTCCGCACCCATGTCGAAAGTGCCTATCATCCCTCGTGCAGCTGCGCGATGGGCGCGGCGTCCGATCCCATGGCGGTGGTCGACCCGGCGCTCCGGGTGCATGGGGTCGAGGGGCTGCGGGTGGTCGATTCCTCGGTGATGCCGTCGATCACGACCGGCAATCTCAACGCGCCGACGATCATGATCGGCGAAAAGGCGGCCGACCATATCCTGGGGCGCCCGATGCTGGCCTCCTCGAACGCGGACTATTACCGCGCCGAGGGCTGGGAGACGCGGCAGCGATAGGCCGCGGCGAGGCAGCCGGTGCCGCGCCCATGTCGCGGCACCGGGAGGCCCGTCACGCGTCGCTGGCGGCGACCATGTCCGTCCGGTTTCCATGGTCGCGTGACGCCGTCGCGCGCAGCCGGACCGACAGCAGCACGGCGATCAGCATGACCGTGACGAACAGCATCGCGATCGCCGTATTGTAATAGACCATCGCCACGGCCGCGACCGCCGCCATGCCCAGGGCAAAGCCGGGCACGACCGGGAAACCGGGGGCGCGATAGGGCCGGACGAGGTCGGGCTCGCGCCGCCGCAGCCGGAACAGCGACAGCATCGACATGATGTACATGGTCAGGGCGCCGAAGACCGACAGCGTCACGACGCTCGCCGTCAAGGGCTGCCCGCCGAAGCGGATCCAGCCGTCGCTATAGATCGTCAATATGCCGATCGCCGCGCCCGCGATCGTGGCGATATGCGGCGTCCGGAACCGGGGATGCAGACGCCCCAGCGCGGCCGGAAGATAACCCGCACGCGCCAGGGCGAACATCTGGCGGGCATAGCCCATGATGATGCCGTGAAACGAGGCGACGAGGCCGAACAGACCCAGCCAGACCAGCATGTGCAGCCAGCCGCTGGAATCCCCCACCGCCCGCCGCATCGCCTGGGGCAGCGGGTCGTTCAGGTTGGACAGGGACTTCCAGTCGCCCGACCCGCCCGCCAGGATCATGACGCCGAACGCCAGCGCGGTCAGCGTCACTATGCCGGTGACATAGGCGATCGGTATCGTCCGGCGCGGCTCCTTGGCCTCCTCGGCGGCCATCGCCACGCCCTCGATCGCCAGGAAGAACCAGATCGCGAAGGGGATGGCGGCGAACATGCCGCCGAGCGATCGCAGCGTGGGCGTATCGCTGCCCGCCCAGCCCCCGGTGACGAAATGGTCGAGCGAGAAGATCGGCGCGACCACCTTCATGAAGACCAGCAATTCGCCCACCGCCAGGATCGTCACGAACAGCTCGAAGGTCGCCGCGATCCCGACCCCGACGATGTTCAGCGCGACGAAGATCGCATAGGCCCCCAGTGCTGCCGTCCTGGGATCGAGCGACGGAAACTGCACGGCGAGATAGGCGCCGATCGCCAGCGAGATGGCGGGCGGGGCGAACACGAACTCGATCAGCGTGGCGAAACCGGCGATCGCACCGCCCCAGGGGCCGAAGGCGCGATAGGCATAGGCAAAGGGGCCGCCCGCCTGCGGAATGGCGGTCGTCAGTTCGGTGAACGAGAAGATGAAGGCGATGTACATCGCCGCGACGATCGCGGTGACGGCAAGGAAGCCCAGCGTCCCGGCCGTCGCCCAGCCATAGCTCCAGCCGAAATATTCCCCCGATATGACCAGGCCGACGGCAATGCCCCAGAGGTGGAAGGCGTTCAGCGATTTCCTGAGATGCGTGTCTGCCCCGTGCGTCATAAGCCCCCTTACGATTATTCGCCTGCGATGCGCGGCATGGTCCCCGGAGACTCCAGGGTGTCCGCATTCTGCCCCTCTTTCAGCGCGACCCCCGACAGCGACCGGCGCAGCGCCTCGCGCGCCAGCCATGCCAGCGTCCGCGCCGCCTGCTCATAGCTCTGGCCGCCATGCCGGTGGACGTTGGAGATGCAGTTGCGCTCCGAATCCCGCCGCCCCGGACGCGGGTCGTGCGTGAGGTACAGGCCCAGGCTGTCCGAGACGGTCAGGCCCGGTCGCTCGCCGATCAGGATGACGCTGAGGCGTGCGCCGAGCGCGGCCCCGATCGGGTCGGCGATGGCCACGCGGGCCTGTCGCGCGATGACGACCGGCGCGATCGACAGCTCGGGCATGGCCTGACGGCAGGCATGGATCATCGGCGCGGCGTGCCGCTGTGCCGCCGTGGAGGACAGGCCGTCCCCGACCACGAACACGATGTCGAAGGGGCCGCACAGGGCCGTCAGCCGCTCCGCGTCGTCCGGCGCCAGCAGGCGCCCCATGTCGGGCCGTCGCAAATAGGTCGCCCGGTCCGGGGCCATGCTGGCAACGGCGATGGCGGCCAGCGGCGCCAGGTCCCGCTCCAGCGCGGCGACATCGAGCATGGCATGGACGGCGTCGCGCGCCATGGCATGGGCCGCCTGGAAGCGGAGGACCTCGTCCATCGGTATGGCGTTGCCCGAGCGGCCCAGGCCGATACGGGCCTTGGTCGCCCGGCGAAGGATCGTCCATGGATCGCGTGGTGTGGCGTCTTCGGTCAGGGGCCGGTCGCGACCGTCGCTCATGGCCGCGCTGCCCCCATATTTGCCCCCATATCCGCCCCCATATCTGCCAATGCCCGCAGCCGGGACTGGTCCGGGCCGATGGCGCGGATCGTGCCGTCGGGGGCGAGCATGTCCATGCGGTCGAGCCACGCCTCGAACTCCGGCGCGGCGCGGACGCCCAGGACGGAGCGGAGGTACAGCATGTCGTGATAGGCCAGGCTCTGATAGTTGAGCATGATGTCGTCGGCGCCGGGCACCATGATCAGGAAGGTGCAGCCCGCCTGGGTCAGCACCGTCATCAGGATGTCCATATCGTCCTGATCCGCCTCCGCATGGTTGGTGTAGCAGACATCGCACCCCATCGGCAGGCCGAGCAGCTTTCCGCAGAAATGATCCTCCAGCCCGGCCCGGATGATCTGCTTGCCGTCGTAAAGATATTCGGGGCCGATGAAGCCGACGACGGTATTGACCAGCAACGGATCGAAGGCGCGGGCGACCGCATAGGCGCGTGTCTCCATCGTCTGCTGGTCGACGCCGTGATGCGCGTTGGCGGACAGCGCCGCGCCCTGTCCCGTCTCGAAATACATCGCATTGTCGCCGACCGTCCCGCGACGCAGCGACCGCGCGGCGTCGTGCGCCTCGCGCAGGATGGCCAGGTCGATGCCGAAACCGCGATTGGCCGCCTCGCTGCCCGCCACGGATTGAAAGACGAGATCGACCGGGGCACCCCGCGCCATGATGTCGATCGTGTTGGTGACATGGGTCAGCACGCAGGTCTGCGTCGGAATGTCGTAGCGCTGGCGCAGATCGTCCAGCATCTTCATCAGGTCGATCGCATTGGCCACATTGTCGGTCGCCGGGTTGATGCCGATCGTCGCGTCGCCGACCCCGAACAACAGCCCGTCGAACACGCTCGCGGCGATGCCGCGGCGATCGTCCGTCGGATGGTTGGGCTGCAACCGCGTCGACAATCGCCCCGGCAGCCCGATCGTCGAGCGAAAGGCGGTGACGACGCGGACCTTGCGCGCCACCGCGATCAGGTCCTGGTTGCGCATCAGCTTGGATACGGCGGCGACCATTTCCGGGGTCAGGCCGCCCGCGACCGCCGCCAGCATGGCCGTGTCCGCCTGTTCGGACAGCAGCCAGTCCCGAAAGCCACCGACGGTCAGATGCGCGAGCGGCGCGAAGGCGGAAGGATCGTGCCCGTCGATGATGAGGCGGGTGACCTCGTCCTCCTCATAGGGGACCAGCGCTTCGTGCAGAAACCGGTCGAGCGGGAGATCGGCCAGGACGAACCGGGCCGCCATGCGCTGCGCCGCGCTCTCCGCGGCGATACCGGCCAGTTCGTCGCCGGAGCGCAGCGGCGATGCGCAGGCCAGGAGGTGTTTGAGATCGCGAAAGACGAAGTGCTGGCCGCCGACATTCGAGGAATACGCCAATCCGACCTCCTGACCGCCATGCCGGATGCCACGCCGGAACGATGCGAGCTCTGTCAAATCCGCCCCTGGCGCCGCCGGCGAGGTCGCTCCCCCCGCTCTTCACCCCCGCGCTTTCCGGATCATGCAACGTGATCCGGATCAAGTCCATCGGGTCCATGCCCCTTATGTGCGATCGCGCCACCCGTCGGCCTCGACGGCGCAAATGGGCCCGGAAGGTCAGGGTAGGACATTCTCCAGCGAATGCAGGAGCTGTCTGGCAACGAACGGCTTGGCACAGTTGACGACGTCGGGGTAACGGCTCTTCACGACGTCATCCTCATACCCGCTGGCGAATATGAACGGGATGTGCCGCGCGGTCAGGGCGTCGGCCACGGGGAACGCGAATTGCCCGCCCAGATTGACGTCTAGGATCACGGCGTCGATCCGGTCTTCCTGTTCGATGCGGGACAGGGCGGAGGGGACCGAGGCTTCGGGGCCTATGACGATGGCGCCGGCCTCTTCCAGTTCCAGCTGGAGATCCTGGGCCAGCATATACTCGTCCTCAACGATCAGGATCCGGCGATTGGTGAGAGGCATCATGCGACTCCAATGGGCTCCGGTTGGATACCGGCAGAGCAATGGAGCAGTGAATTCCATCTGCCGCCATAACGTAAGTCGTCTCTGCTTGTAATTGATAAGGCATCGCTTTTTCGATCAGGGTGCAGCCCTGGCCGGTGCCGCCCGGCGCCTGGCCATCGGGGGGCATGGTCACGCCGCTCTCCCGCCAGTCGACATGCAGCCACGGTTCCCCGTTCGCGCCGTCCTCGACCCGCCAGCGAACGGCAAGATGCGCGCCCGGTTGGCTGAGCGCGCCATATTTGACCGCGTTCGTCGTCAGTTCGTGCAGCGCCATTGCGAAGGTCTGCACCGTGCCGGACCGCAGGGGGACGTCGTGCGGGCCGTCCAGCGTGACGCGCGGGCGCGCGGCATCGAGCGCGCCGGTCGCATCCAGCTCCGCCTGGATGAGGTCGCCGAAGGTCACCCGGTCGTCGTCGCGCAATTGCGACAACAGGCGTTGGGCCCTGGCCAGCGCCTCGATCCTGTCACGGAATTTGGCGCGGAAGTCCTTCAGGTCGACGCTCGACCGGATGGTCGCATCGGCCATCGAGCGCACCATGCCCATCAGGTTGAAGGTGCGGTGCTGCAATTCCTTGACCAGGATCTGCTGGCGATCCTCCCATTCGCGGCGATCAGTGGTCTCCACCACCGCACCCACCATGCGGACCGGGCGACCGGCGGCATCATGATAGAATTTGCCCCGACCGGACAGCCAATGGACCGAGTGGTCCGGATGGACGACCCGAAACTCATGGACGAATTCCTCCTGCCGTTCCATGGCCTGGTGAACTGCCGCCTCGGTCCGTGCGCGATCCTCGGGATGGATGCGGGACGACCAGGCTTCATAGCTGGGCGTCACCTCTCCGACATCATAGCCCTCCATGCGGAAATGCTCGTCGGACCAGTGGACCTCTCCCGTGATGACGTTCCAGTCCCATAACCCCAGCTGACCGACTTCGACCGCGCTGCGAAGCCGCTCCTCGCTTTCGCGCAGGGCCGTCTCGGCACGCTTGCGCTGGGTCACATCCTGGCCGACCTTGACGAAGCCGCGAGCCGTGCCGCCCTCGTCGAGAAGCGCCCACACGGCCCCCTCGATGAAAATCCGTCGTTCGTCCTTGCGCAGGTGCCAGCGGATATTGGCGGCATAGCCGTCGCGGCGCGCGGTTTCGATCTCCTGCTTGTCCTCTCCCGCCGCCCGATCCTCGGGGGTGAAGGTGATGCTGCCGAGCTGCCCCACTGCCTCGTCGGCGGTCCAGCCGAAGACGGCTTCGGCACCCGGAAACCAGCTGTCGATGCGATCCTCGGCATCGGTCGTGAAGATGGCATAGTCTTGGACGGTTTCGACGATGCGGCGGAAGCGTTCTTCGCTGGCATGGAGGCGATCCACCTTGCGGAGCCGGTCGATCACCGAGCCCAATATGGTAGCATAGGTTCGCAGGAACTGGATTTCGTCGTCGCCGAATGTGCGCGGGCCGGACGCATCGACCTGAAGGACGCCATAGGGCCGTCTGCCCGGTACCAATATCGGTACGTTGACCAGCGCAACGACTCCGGCCTCTTTCATGAATGCGGGGATGATGAACCTGTCTTCCTTGGTAATGTCCTGGGAAACCACGGGTTCGCCGGCATTGATCGAGTAGGTTTCGGACGACGCCTCCGTCATCGACAGGTGGACATGTCCGACGACATCCTTTGCCCAGCCGACACCGGCCCGAACGAAGAGTTGCTGTCGTTCCTCCTGGATCTCGAGGACCTTGGCGCGGTCCGTACCCAGTGCCTTCGCCACCAGGCGGCAGGCCTCGGTCAGGACCGCGTCGAGATCCTCCGAGCGGATGGCGAAATCGCCAAAATCGGCAAGCACCTGTTGCCGCTTCATCATCTCTCTGATCTTCGGCATGAAAATCTCCGGCGATGGGGTGATGATCGGGGAATGGGGAAATGCCGGAGGAGGGACGCCGTTCGCTCAAATTCGAGCGGCGTCGCCAAAAGCTCCCATAGCGGCGGCGTGTCGTGCGGTTTCGGGGGGCTCCGATGCCGGGGATCGGATGGGATCGTGCAGGCCGCCTTGGCCGTCGATCAGCAGGTCCAGCGCGATATTCATCCGCGCAAGGTCCGCCCGCTCGTCCGCGATCGAGCCTTTCCCTTCCCAGGGGATTAGCAAGGCGCCGGATGGGAACGACTGTGGGATTTCGTCTTCTGCGGTTCGTAAGGCTTCATGCGGGGCGTGACCGTCAGGCGCGGGGACGAGGTGGAGGCTCGCTATCCCTCTGCTCTCACAGGCCCGCGCCAGTCCGATCGCATCGGCTGTGCTCGGGGCGTCGGCATGCACCAGACCCCATGGCCGGATATGATCCAGCATCGCAGCGATGTCTCCTCCATGCGCTTCGCATTTGGCCCATTGATGGGCGATGCCGCGCTTCTTGCACATCTGCGACCACCTCTGGGCCAGAGCCTCGTCGCTGCTCCAGATCAGCAGAACCGGGTCGGCGGGCGCTGCGTGCGAGAGCGGCGTCCTGATGGGATGGGGGATCGGCGGATAGACGAGCCGATCCTGACGCCGCCACCATCCTGGCGCGCGCGCGACCGGATGGCGTTCGGCGGCGGCGGGCAGTCCCTTCCACAGGGAAGCCAGGGCGGTCGGGCGCGGCGTGCCACCCGATATGTCGAATATACCCGCTTCATAGGTGCCGGGCGCGGTCAACAGGCGATCCCAGTCCTGCGAGCCTAGCAGCGACCACGCCGTGACGGCCCGGATATCGACGCCCTCGCGCCGGAGTAGTGCGCAGCCGTCCCACGCCTCCGCTGCCCATCGCAACTGCTCCTCGCGCGTGCAGCCATTATGCACCTCCGTCACCGCCAGGGGGACGCCGTAACGGTCCCAGGCTTCGCGAAGGGCCCCGGCCAGTCCGGGGGGCGGGGGATCGAGGACGCGTATGGCCTCGACATCGGCATAGGCGCGGCGGGCATTGCCGCCATGGCTGCGCGGCGGATAGCGCTGCAACCGATGGTCGAGAAACCGGTCGCTGGTCAGATAATGGTTCACCCCGACGATGTCGGGCGGGCAGGGAGCGTCGGCGATGCGCCGCAACCGCTCGCCGAACCCGAAGCCGTTGATCCTTTCCCATAAAGGGTGATGCGGGGTGACATGTCCGAACAGCAGGTCCCATCCGGCCCAGCGGCGCAGATTGTCGAACGCCGCCTGTTCGCGCAGGACCAGCGTGGCATAGGTGCGGCCGAGATCGTCGGTCTGGATCAACCGTGCAGCCGGGTTCACCCGGCGAATGGCCTGCATCGCGGCCCGCGTGCCGTCGATCTGGTTGAGCAGCGCCAGCCAGAATGCCCCTTCGTCACGCGCATGGGGATACCAGTGGCCGTATAGGGCGGAGAAGCGCGCCGTGGTCAGCGGTTCGTTGACCGGGGTCCAGTCCTCGATCCAGGGATAGCGTTCCGCCACCTGCTGCGCATAGTCACCGAGGCCGGTGGCGAACCCGTCGTCGAGCAAATGGGTATGGGGCGGGCCGCTGCCATGATGGACCAGCCCGGCAATGGGCCGGACGCCCAGCGAACGCAGCCGCGCCAGCCGCTCGTCGGTCCACGCCCAGTCGGGCGTCCGGCCGTCCGGCATCACCCGTTCCCACAAGACGGGGTAGCGTATCGCCGACAGGCCCAGGCCGGCAAACAGGTCGAGGTCGGTGATCCGGTCGTGATGCCCGCTCAGGCGGATCTGATCGCGATAGCCCGTGGCGGTGCGATTGACGGTGCATTCCACGCCACCCCAAAGTTCCAGGCCATCCATCGCCGTCTCCCCTGAGCCCAACGGACCGGCGTTGCGGGCGTTCCGGGAAAATGACTGATTTGCATTTATATACAGTAGGTTAGGCGGAACGTGGCGAAGCGGCGGGATGTTTCTGTTTTGTAACAGAGACCTAGAAGGAGCTTCCGTGACCGCCCAGCTGTCGAGCGCCGCCCATGGCTCCAATAGCCTTTACCACCGCCGTCCGCGATCGACGCTGATCTGCTTTAGTCATCTTCGCTGGGCCTTCGTCTTCCAACGGCCGCAGCATCTGATGACGCGCTTCGCCGCGACGCAGGATGTGTTGTTCTGGGAGGAACCCGAATATCGGCCCGGCCCATCCGAACTGCACCGCCGGACATGCCCGGAAAGCGGCGTGGTGGTGCTGACCCCGCAACTCGACGCGGCCTTGCAAGGCCGGGAGGACGCGGCGCTGGCGGCCTTGCTCGACACCGAGCTGGAGGGTGTGACCGGCCCGGTTATCCGCTGGTATTACACGCCGATGATGCTGCCCTTTTCGGACCATGTCCCGGCGGCGTGCATCGTCTATGACTGCATGGACGAACTCTCGGCCTTCAAGGGCGCGCCGCCACAGCTGCTCGAGCGGGAGCAGCGGCTGATCGAGCGGGCCGATCTGGTCTTTACCGGCGGGACCAGCCTGTACGAGGCGAAGCGCAGCCGCCATTCCAATGTCCATGCCTTTCCCTCCAGCATCGACGCGGCGCATTTCGGACGCGCGCGGTCGGGGGGCGGGGAACCGGCGGATCAGGCGTCGCTGCCGCGTCCACGGCTCGGCTTTGCCGGGGTCGTAGACGAGCGGATGGACCTCGCCCTGCTCGCCGCCCTGGCGGATGCCCATCCCGAATGGTCGCTGGTGGTCATCGGCCCCGTCGTGAAGATCGACGAAGCCGATTTGCCGCGTCGCGCCAATATCCATTATCTGGGCGGGCGGCCCTATGGCGCGCTGCCGGATTATATGGCGGGGTGGGACGTCGCCCTGATGCCCTTCGCGATCAACGAGGCGACGCGCTTCATCAGCCCGACCAAGACGCCGGAATATCTGGCGGCGGGGTGTCCGGTCGTCTCGACGCCGATCACCGATGTCGTGCGCCATTACGGAGCGCTGGTGGGCGTGACCATCGCCGACACGCCTGCCGCCTTCGTCGCCGCCTGCGAAGCGGCGATGACCTTGCGAACCGCAGGCGACGGCTGGCGCGACGAAGCGGACAGGCAGCTGTCACGCGGTTCGTGGAGCAGCACGGCGCTGGAGATGACCGCGCTGATCGAGGCGGAGATGGCGGGGCGCAACCGGCATGAGCCGATCGTCTCCCCCGTCACCTGGCCGCCGCGGCACGATCGCTATGACGTGATGGTCGTCGGCGCGGGGTTCGCCGGGGCGGTGATGGCGGAGCGGCTGGCGGCCGATGGGGGCAAGCGCGTACTGGTGGTCGACCGGCGCTCGCATATCGCGGGCAATGCCTATGACCATCACGATGCGGCGGGTATCTTGGTGCATCGCTATGGCCCGCACATCTTCCACACCAATTCGGGCGAGATATTCGACTATCTGTCGCGCTTCACCGATTGGCGGCCCTATGAACATCGCGTGCTGGCCGATGTCGGCGGCAAGCAGGTGCCGATGCCGATCAACCGCACGACGCTGAACGCGCTCTACGGGCTGGACCTGTCGAGCGATGCGGAGGTCGAGGCGTTCCTGGCCTCCCGCGCCGAGCCGGTCGATCCGATCCGCACATCCGCCGATGTCGTCGTGTCGAAGGTCGGCCACGAACTCTACGAAACCTTCTTCCAGGGCTATACCCGCAAACAATGGGGCATGGACCCGTCCGAACTCGACAAGTCGGTCACCGCGCGGGTGCCGACCCGGACCTGTACCGACGACCGCTATTTCGGCGATCGCCATCAGGCGATGCCAGCGCAGGGCTTTACCCGAATGTTCGAGGCGATGCTCGACCATCCCAATATCGACCTGCTGCTGGGGGTCGACTATGCCGATGTCCGCGACGCCTATCCGCACGACCATCTGGTCTTCACCGGGCCGATCGACGAATATTTCGGCTATCGTTACGGTCGGCTGCCCTATCGCTCGCTTCGCTTCGAGCATCGGACGCTGAATGAGGAACGGCATCAACCCGTCGCCGTCGTCAACTATCCCGACGAGGCCGTCCCCTATACGCGCATCACCGAATACAAGCATCTGACCGGGCAGGTCGCGCCGCAGACCAGCCTGACCTATGAATATCCCAGCGCGACGGGCGATCCCTATTACCCGATCCCCCGCGACGAGAATCAGGCGCTCTACAGACGCTATGAGGCGCTGGCCCTGGCCGAGCCGCATGTCAGCTTCGTCGGGCGGCTGGCGACCTATCGCTATTACAATATGGACCAGGTCGTCGGACAGGCGCTGGCGACCTATCGCCGGTTGAAGCCGATGCTGGACGAGGCCGCGATGCCGGGTGTCGCCGCACTGGCGGGGGGACGCAGCGCGGCATGAACCACCAGCGAGCGGACGAAGCCGTCAAGCCGGTCGTCCTGCTGGCGGCCGAGACGAACTTCGTCACCGATTACGTGGCAAGCGTCCTCAGGGAGCGTGCCACTTCCGTCATCGGCCCGTTGGTCGACCCATCGCAGGCCGTGCAGCTCCTGGCGACGCAGTCCGTCCGTGCCGCATCCTGTTCGATACCGCAGCCTCGCAGGATCGCGCCCGACTGGGTCGCGGAGCAGACGTGATCGGCCGGATGTGCGGGGCGGGGCCTATTGCAACGAGTTTGACAGACGATGAAGCGTAAAGCCGCCATTGCGAATGCCATCATCGAAAGCGCGATGGACTATGCGATCATATCGCTCGATTCCGAAGGCGTCATCACGAGCTGGAACGACGGGGCCGAACATGTGCTCGGCTGGTCTGCGGGAGAAGCGCTGGGCCAGCCGGGCGAGATCATCTTCACCGCGGAGGATCGTGCGGCCGACGTGCCGCGCCGGGAAATGCAGCAGGCCGACCAAGCGGGACGCGCCGCCGGCGAACGCTGGCACGTACGGCGCGACGGCAGCCTGTTCTTCGCGCTGGGCGAGCTGATGCCGCTCCGGCTGGAGGAAGGCGGCTATGTCAAGATCCTGCGCGACCGCACCGATCAACGTCGCGCGGTCCAGGACCTGGAGGACAGTCGCAAGGCGACCAGCGGCGCCCATGCGATGCTGGCCGAACTGACCGAGTCCCTCGAGGACCCGTTTTACGCGGTCGATGCGGAGGGGCGCTTCACCTATATAAACCGCAAGGCGGGCGAACTCTGGGGGCGGGCGCCCGGCGACCTGATCGGCAAGATCTGTTGGGACGAGTTTCCCCAGGCGGTCGGCAGCGAACCCTATCATGCCCATCAACGCGCGATGGTCGAGCGCATCGCCATCCGGCTCGAAGCGCAGTCGCCGATCCTGGGCAAATGGATCGACATCGACATCCATCCGATCACGACCGGCGGACTGGCCGTCTATTTCAAGGACGCCAGCCAGCGCAAGGCGGCGGAGATCGCGTTGCAGGCGCGGAACGACACGCTGGCCGAGGAGATCGCCGAACGCACCCGCGAACGCGACCGGATATGGCAGTTGTCGGGCGACCTGATGGACGTGTGCAGCGCCGATGGTCGCCTCCACACCGTCAATGCCGCCTGGACGGCGATGCTGGGTTGGACCGAGGAGGAACTGCTCGGCGGCAATTTCTTCGACCTGATCCATCCAGAGGATCGCGAGGCGACGGCCGCCGAGTTTGCGCGGCTCGCCAAGGGGGAGGAGGCGGCGCATTTCGAGAACCGGTTTCGCGGACGCGACGGCCGCTACCGCGTCATCTCCTGGACCACCGCGCCCGAGGCGGAGCTGTTCTACTCGATCGGCCGCGACATGACGGATCATCGCCGCGTCGAGGAGCAATTGCGCCAGAGCCAGAAGATGGAAGCGGTCGGGCAGCTCACCGGCGGGCTGGCGCATGACTTCAACAATCTGCTGACCGGCATCACGGGCAGCCTGGAGATGATGGCGATCCGTATCGCGCAGGGGCGGATGGGTGATGTCGAGAAATATAACGCGGCGGCGCACGGCGCGGCCAAGCGCGCCGCCGCCCTGACCCACCGCCTGCTCGCCTTCTCCCGCCGCCAGACGCTGGACCCCAGGCTGATCGACCCCAATCGGTTGATCGAGGACATGCTCGAGCTGATCATGCGTTCGGCGGGGCCCGATATCGATACCCGCTATGTGGCGCAGGTGGATCTCTGGGCCACGTTGGTCGACCCCAATCAGCTGGAAAACGCGCTGCTCAATCTCTGTATCAACGCCAGGGATGCGATGCCCGACGGCGGAAGGCTGACCATCGAAACGTCCAACCGCTCGCTCGACGATCGCACCGCGCGGTTCCACGAGATGGAGCCGGGGCGCTACGTCGCGGTCTGCGTGTCCGATACGGGGATCGGGATGACCCCCGATGTCGTCGCCAAGGCGTTCGACCCGTTCTTCACCACCAAGCCGATCGGCGTCGGCACCGGCCTTGGCCTGTCGATGATCTATGGTTTCGCCCGTCAGTCGGGGGGTAGCGTGCGTATCCATTCCCAGCCCGGCGAAGGGACGACCGTCTGCGTCTATCTGCCCGCGCATATCGGCCGCGCCGAGGCGGACGACGATGACGCCGATCTGGCCGATGCCCCCCGCGCCATATCGGGCGAGACCGTGCTGGTCGTCGACGACGAACCATCGGTGCGCATGCTGGTGACCGACGTGCTGGAGGAACTGGGCTATACCGCGATCGAGGCGGCCGACGGCGCCGCGGGGCTGAAGGTCCTGCAATCCGATGCGCGGATCGACCTTCTGGTTTCGGATGTCGGTCTGCCGGGGGGCATGAACGGTCGCCAGATGGCCGATGCCGCCCGCGTGACCCGACCCGATCTGAAGGTCCTGTTCATCACCGGCTTCGCCCAGAATGCGGCGGTGGGCAACGGGCAGCTTGAACCGGGCATGCATGTCATGACCAAGCCCTTTGCCATGGAAGCCATGGCCACCCGGATCAAGGCGCTGATCGAAGGGGGCTAGGGCGCCTGCTTCGCCCGGCGCAGCGCATCCATCAGGATGCGGCTGTAGATGCGGTGGGTCGCGGTCTTCCGGTGGACACCGGCGCTGGACGGCGCGATGCCCAGCGATGCGGCGGGGGTGAAGGTGAGCTCGCCGAAATAGATGCCGTCGCGACCGTTATACAGGTCGACGCGTACAAAGGCGAACGGCGCCGACAGCGCGCGGGCAGCGGCGATCATCCGTTCCAGTCGGTCCCTCGCCGCCATGGCGAAGCCATCCGGCGCCCTCAGGCCGTCGCCTTCATCCATCGGATCGAATTGGGGCACGCGGAACAGGCGACTCCAGGGCTGTCCGAACCGGCCATGGTCGATCTGGCACAATAGCGGCTCGCCATGGATGCAGTGGAATTTGTAATCGTCGGGCGGCCCGGCCATGTGCGTCGGGATCATCGACTCGACGATGATCTTTCGCGGCAGGCGCCAATATTGCATCTCGCGCAGGATCGACGCGTAATCCATCGAGGCCAGATCATACAGGTCGCGCAGCGCCGCAGGATCGGCGAGATCCCGCAAAAAGGTGACGCCGCCGCTGGCATGGGTCGGCTTGGCCAGGGCATCGGTCCCGGTAAAGGAGCGGAGCCGGTCGAATAGGTCTTCGGGCGAGGCCAGCGTCTCGACCGGGATGACGGCCAGTGTCTCGGGGAGATGAAGATCGGGGCAACGTCGCTGTGCCTCGACCTTGGCGGTTTGCTTGTCGACAAAGGTCCGCTCCGATGCGGACCAGTCCGGATCGATCATCCGGTCATAGATGACGTCGTTGATCCGCGCGTCGGGATGGTGGGGCGGAAGCGGCGGGCGGCCGAATTTTCGCTCGAATGGCACGGAGGCCAGCCGATGATTGGCGGTCCGCGTCATGGGGTCATGCCCGTCGTCGCCCGCGTCTCTGTCCGGCCTGTAGCTCATGGATGACGGTGAAATGGCCGCGCGAGGTCAGCCATGGTCGGCGGTCGCGCGCTCGACGCACAATCCGATCGCCGCGATGCGGTCGACCTCGGCATAGGGCGCGTTGTCGAGTTCGTCGCCAAAGATGTCGGGATCGAGCACGCGGTAATCCTGGCGATAGCCCGCCCTGGGGATCGCGTCCTGTATCGCGTCCCGAACCACGTCGCGGCCATGCACGATCGACACGCCCGTATGCATCAGGAAGCGGCCGCCCGGCACCAGCTTGCGGATCGCCATCAGCGTCCAGTCGACCGACAGCCTGCCGCCATAGAGATCGCCGCCGTCGCGATAGGCGCGGCGGACGGGATCGATCATGAACGGCGGATGGGTGACGATAAGATCGAACGGCCCGTCGACCTCCTCGGGTGTCTGCGCCATCACGCCATGGTTGGCGATCCCGGCGAAGGTCGCATTGATCGATGCGAGTTGCAGGGCCTTGGGATTCAGGTCGGCCAGCGTCAGCTCCGCCTTGCCGTGCAGCGATGCAGCGACGATGCCGCCAACCCCGGCCCCGGCCCCATAGTCGAGGATGCGGGCCTCGGTCGGCAACCCGACAAGATGGCGCGAGATATAGTCGGCGAAGCGGTAGCTGTCGGGGCCCAGGAATACGGCATCGCGTGCCGTGGTCGGATAGCGCGAATGCAGGAACAGCTGTCCCAGCACGTTCGAGACGCGGATGGCGGCGGTCACCAGTCCGTCCGGACGCTCCCCCAGCAACCCTTGCGCGGCAAGGATCGCGAGGAGAGCAGGGGGCAGGGTGTCGCGGCGGCAAGGCAGGGACCATCCCAGCAGGTCGGCGACGGTCGAACCGACCTGCCGATCGGGTCGCGCCATCACCCGCGCCTGCGACGCCGGGGTGGGCGCGATGAAGTCGTAGTCCATCGAACGCAGCATGCCGAGCAGGTCGAGCATCGCGCTGCGCGAAACGCCGGACACGGCATCGGGCCGATCCGCCTTGGAAGAAGTCTCGTCGGGCTCTGTTAGGTTCATATGATCACCATAAAGCATGATGCTGGCCGCCAATCGCGGCGCTGGCCGTCGAGGGATTTGATCCGCGTCAGGCCGTCTTCTGGATCAGCGGTTCGATCCGCAGATTGACGATGTCGCAATTGGCCGATCGGCTGAGGACGAACAGGATCGCGTCGGCGACATCCTCGGCAGGCAGCATCCGTCCGTCCGCGACGGCGGCCTGTTTCTCCTCCTCGCTGCATTCCTGCATCTCGGTGTCGACCGATCCGGGCTGGATCACGCTGACCCGGATACGCTTGTCCGCCACCTCCTTGCGCAGCGTCTCGGCGAAGGCCTGGATGCCCGCCTTGGTCGCGGCATAGACGCTTTCGCCCGCGGCCTTGATCTCGGTACTGATCGATCCGACGAACAGCAGATGGCCGCCGCCCTGGTCCTGCATCCGCAGGATGGCTGCACGTGCGCAGGCGAGATAGCCGGTCAGATTGGCATCGATCACATAACGCCAATCGTCGTCGGCCATCTCGTGGATCGGCTGCGCGCCCAGTGCGGCGCAGGCGACCAGCATGTCGATACCGCCCAGCCGGTCGTCGACGGCGGCGAAGACGCGGTCGATACCCTCTTGCGTCGCGGCGTCCTCGGCGATCCCGGTGACATCGCCATCGATCCCGGCCAGCGCCGCGTCGAGCGCGTCCTGATGCCGCCCGAAGGTCAGGACGCGTGCACCCTCGGCCGCCAGTGCCTTCAGCGCGGCAAGGCCGATGCCGGTGGTGCCGCCGGTCAGCAGGATGCGGCGGCCGGACAACATGGTGGGGTTCTTGGTC
This sequence comes from Sphingomonas sp. SORGH_AS_0789, assembly GCF_031453055.1. Classification (NCBI taxonomy): domain Bacteria; kingdom Pseudomonadati; phylum Pseudomonadota; class Alphaproteobacteria; order Sphingomonadales; family Sphingomonadaceae; genus Sphingomonas; species Sphingomonas sp. SORGH_AS_0789. The sequence goes on along the minus strand of NZ_JAVIYV010000001.1, from coordinate 3,424,752 downwards.
ATTGGCTATTCCCAGGTCAGGATCAGGCGCCCATGGGCGGGCACGCAGTAATCGATGCGATCGGCGTCGACGGCATCGGGCGCGATGGCCTCGCCGCTGGCGGTGGTGACGCGGCTGTCGGTCAGCGTGCGCCGCTTCAGCCGGACGAGGCGCAGCCAGGCGGTGCGCGTCTCGCCCCCGTCGAGCAGGATCGACAGCGCATGGTCCCCGACCCGCTCGACCGCGCGGAGCAGCATGTCGCAATAGAGGCGGAAGGGGGCGCCCTCGACGGTGTGGAAGGCGCTGGAGGCGAAGATGAACGCCGCGCCCGCGCCGTACACCTCCTGTCCCACCTGCCCGGCGGGCTGGCCGTCGGGATACAGGTCCTCCAGCGGGAAGGAGAGCCCATGGTCGATATGGCCGTTGGCCTCGCGCTGTTCCTCGGAGATCGCCTCGGGCGGCAGCGCGTCGGGATAGTAATACCAGGCGCGCGACAGGGCATAGCGGCAATATTCGCCGATCAGCATCCGCGCCTCCGGGTCGAGGTCGGGACCGCCATCGTCCAGATAACGCTCGAACGCGACATAGCTGTCGAAACATTCGTACATCGCCATATAGGGCGCGTCCTGAAGACAGGTGACCGCCAGGAACGTCTCGTAATGCGCGGCATGGCCGATGCGGCTGTCCCAGATCACCGCATTGTGCAGGAAGCTGGCGAGATAGACATAGCTTTGTTCGCGATAGACGTCGCGATTGGTGATCCGCCACAGCCGCATGCAGGCGGCGGCCCCCCAGGCGGTCAGATTGGCCTGATAGTTGATGGCGAAGTCCAGCCCGATGGCGGCGTCGATCGCCGCGCGCGCCTCGTCCAGATAGGTCTTGTCATCGGTCAGCTCGAACGCCTGGAGCATGACCCAGGCATAGATGCCGCCGACATCGGTCTGCCCGCGCCCGTCGACCGGGGCCTCTTTTGTGATGACCGAGAAGTCGGTGACGTCATATTCGATCGGCCAGCGATAGGCGAAATGCCGCGCGACGCGCACGCCATAGCCGATCGCCTTCAGGAACAGCGCCCGCGCCTCGTCATCGCCGTCGAGCGCCAGCGTGCCGAGGTTCAGCAGCGGGTGATAGAGATACCAGCTGTCTACGGCATCGGCGTTCTTGTCCTTGCCGACATTGGGCAGATAGCGGCGAAACGTGCCGAGCCCCTCGTCAAAGAAGCGCGGCAGCCCCGCCTTGAACGTCGCCTCCAGCGGATGCGGTTCGCCGCGCCATTTGCCCCATCGGTGGAGCGCGGCGATCACCGACATCTGCACCATGATGTCGGGATATTCCGCCCCCGTATAGGGATGGACATAGCGATGGCCGTAATGGCGGATCGTGGCGTCGGGCGCTTCGTCCAGATCACGCGCGGCACGCTCGGCGCGGTCGATCCAGTCGCGATAGGCGACCGGCGGCGGGTCGAGCAGGTCATAGGCGCTTCCCAGCATCTGCACGAACTGGCGCGCGGACTCGCGTTCGTGCGGCGGGGCATGGTGGCGAAAGACCAGGATCGTGTCGGACAGCGTCACGCTCTCCCCCGCCGGAAGTGCGACCTCGGCGGGGTCCGCCTCCGCATCGGGGACGGGCAGCGCATAGCCCAGTTCGGGCCAGCTGCCCCCCACCGCCTCGCGCGGGACGGTTCCGGTGGCGCGGAAATAGGCGTTCGAGGCGGTGAGATTCTGGATGTAGAGTATGTTGCCAAAGGCTGGCGTATCGATCCGGAAATAGAGGAGGCCGGTGTTCAGCCCGCGCTGCGACGCCTCGATCACGCCTTGCGCGCGCAAGGGATCGTCGCCCGCGCCAAAGGGATAAAGGTCGCGCGGGGCGGGGGGCATGACCATCGGCCGGGCGGGCGTGAAGCGCGTCGCGATGCGCAGCCGCTCCACCGCCAGCCGGTCGGCGATGCAGGATATGATATGTTCGCCCATTGCGCTGGTCACGCGAAGCCGGGCGACCTCCCCCTCCTCCGGTGGCAGGACCGCGCAGTCGAAGCCGGTGGACAGGAAGGCGGCCCGCACCGCCAGCCCGCCGCTACTGCCCCTGCGCCGCACGATCGCGAAGACCGATGCGTCGGTTCGGTGCAGCCCGACCGTCAGGTCGCCGATCGTGAAATCGGCCAGCGGGGCGGGTTCGTCGCGCAGCAGTTCGCGCAGGTCCAGCAGATGGGGGCTGATGGCGGGCGGCGCTTCGGCCGTCGCGGTTCGGGGCATGACACAATTCCGAAAGTGTGACGGATGTGCTCCCCAACCCACTGGAAAAGAGCGGAGTTCCTGGCAAATGCCGTTCCGCTAAACTGGGTCAACGCATTCGTGCCGCCCGCGCCGCCTGCGCCCGTTTCAGGCGGATGCGCGTGCGTGCATCGCGCAGCAGCGTACCGGGCAGATCGGTCGCGGCACGCAGGCCCGCGACCGAGGAGATGTTGCGGATGCTGCGCCGCGTCTCGTTCAGCAACTGCCCGACCATCGCCCGCCGCTCGATCTCCCCCGTCTCGCGCACCAGCGACAGCCGGTGGATCGCATAGATGCCGATCAGTCCGGCCAGCAGGAAATAAAAGTCCCAGGCGGTCAGCGTGATCGGCAGGGTGAAGATGCCGTTCGGGCTGCGCCACCGCGCGAGCAGCTCGAACTGCCGCGCGGCGAAGAATTGCGCGAGCAACCCGCCCAGGATCGGTGCGATCCCGGCGGCGATGGCGGTCGTCATCGCATTGGCCGCGACATAGGCGGTGGCGGAGCCCCTGGGCGACAACTTCAGCGCGATATTGGTGCTGGCCAGCGTCACCCCGGCGATGGTCGCGCCCATGACGAGGTGAAGCCCGATCAGCCACCATTTCACCGCGCCCCGGTCGCCCAGTTGCGAGGCGCCGATCATCGCGACGATCGCCAGGATATAGGCGGGGGCACAGACCGCCAGGACCGACTTGTTGGCGAACCGATCGCTCAGCCGCCCCCAGAGCCGGAGCGCGAGGATATTGGCAAGCTGGCTGGCGACGCTGAGGAGGAGCACGAAGCTGACCGCGAAATGCAGCTGGCGGACGATGAAGACGGTGAAGAAGGGCGTCGCGAGATTGATCGCGAACTGCCAGCTGGCCACGAAGACCAGCAACCGGCGGAAATTCGGGTCGCCCAGCGGCTGGGACAGCAGCGCGCGCAGCGCGACGGGGCCGGGGGCGGGCGGCATCCGCGGCTCGGGCATCATCGCGACGATCCGCGCGCTGATCAGCCCGGTGAGGCAGCCGGTCGCGAACATCGCGGCGAATACCATGTCCCGCGCGAACGATCCCGCCTGCGTCCAGTCCAGCGCCAGCGCGGCCGCCAGGCCCAGGATCAGGCTGATCGCGGTCAGCCAGACCGTCCGCCGTGCAAAGACATCGCCCAGCCGGTCGTCGGGCGCGAGATCGCGCATCCAGGCATTCCACGCGCACCCGCCGACCGCGCCCAGCCCGCACAACAGCATCTGCGCCGCCAGGAAGATCAACAGCGCGGCCGTCCCGCTGAAAAAGGCGAGTGCCGCCATCACCGCCAACATGGTCCGTCCGATCAGGCTGGACAGGACCGCGATCCGCTTGCGTCGCCGCCATCGTTCGACCAGCTGGATGGCGGGCAGTTGCAGCAGCTGCGCCAGGAACGGCATCGCGGCGAGGATGCCGACCATCACGTTCGACGCGCCCAGATGCAGCGCGAAGGCGGTCAGGATCACCCCGCTGGTCAGCGCGGCCGCACCGCCGGAAAACCCCGCCTCGATGACGAGCAGCCGCAAACCGCGCTCACGGTCGGCATCGGTCAGTTCGGCTTGCGGGTCCAGGGTCATCGGTGCCGGGGCAACGTCTCGCCTGCGACGCGAGTTGCCGTCGGTTATCAGCAATGCTAATCTATATCATTGAGAATTAGCGATATTGACGTTTCCATGCGCGACCATCCGGGCGCTCGCGGGTTTGTCGATGGATGACGCTCAACATGCCGCCCGATCTGCGTATCGCCCTGGTCCTGGCCGGGGGCAATGCGCTGGGCGCGTATCAGGCGGGTGTCTATGAGGCATTGCACGATGCCGGTATTGCGCTGGACTGGATCGTCGGCACCTCGGCGGGGGCGATCAACGGCGCGATCATCGCGGGCAATGCGCCGGAGTACCGGCTTTCCCGGCTGTCCGACCTGTGGCGTCCCGAAGCCAGCGACCCTGTGGGCGTGCCGGCATGGGACGCGATGATCGACAGTTGGCGGCGCAGCGGCGAGGTGATCGCGACGCTGCTTGGCGGGCGACGGGGGCTGTTCGCGCCGCTGGGCACGGCCTTGGCCGCGCGCGATACGCCCGCGTTCTATGACACGACGCCCTTGGCCTTCACGCTGGCCCGGCTGGTCGATTTCGACCGGCTGAATGACGGCGCGGTTCGCTATATGGTGCAGGCGGTGGCGCTGGATACGGGCGAGGAGGTCGTGTTCGACAGCGTGCGCGGCCGGATCGTGCCCAACCATATCCGCGCGAGCTGCGCCATGCCGCCCGCCTTTCCTCCGGTCGCGGTCGAGGGTGCGCTCTATGTCGATGGCGGGCTGTCCGCCAATTTGCCGCTCGATCCCGTGCTGGTCCGGCCCGGTGACGCGCCGCTGCTGTGTATCGCGGTCGACCTTTTGCCGCTGGCCGGGCCGCGCGCGCCGAGCATCGGCGGGATGATCAGTCGAACGCAGGATCTGGCCTTCGCCGCACAGTCGCGCCGGACCCTGGCGCGCTGGCGGGACCATTATGACAACGGCTCCGATGGACAGGAGGCATCGGTCACGCTGGTCCAGCTCCATTATGCCGACCAGCAGGACGAGGTCGCGGGCAAGGCGCTGGACTTCTCGCCCCGCTCGGTTCGGCAGCGATGGAATGCGGGGCTGCGCGACGGCCGGGTGCTGACCGCCGCCCTGGCGCGGCGCGCAATTCGCATGGGGGACAGGGGCCTGACATCGACCACCATCGCGGCGGGCCGGAACCCGGTCGCCGCCCATCCGAAAGACATGCCATGAAAGCCGCCCGGAAGACCGCCAATGGCCGTTTCGAGATCGCCGAAGTCGAGGAGCCACGCCTGCCCGCCGACGATTGGGTCAAGGCGCGGGTGCGGATGGCGGGTATATGCGGAACCGACCTGCGCCATTGGGAAAAGGCGGAGGAAGAGCTTCACTGCTGTATCATGGGCCATGAGCTGGCGGGGGAGGTGGTCGAGATCGGCTCGGCGGTCACCCGCGTCGCGCTCGGCGACCGGGTGCTGGTCGAATCCGTGCTCGGATGCGGCCATTGCGACTGGTGCCGGGTGCAGCAATATAATCGCTGCCCGGACCTCTATCCGACCCGCCGTGCCAGCGTTTCGCGCGCCTATGCCGAATATGTCGTCGGGCCGCAGCACAAGTTCCACCGCCTGCCCGACAGCGTGGGGTTCGACGATGCGGCGCTGCTCGATACCTATGCCGTGGCGCTGCATGCCCAGCATCTGTCGGGCCTGACCATCGGATCGCGGGTGGCGATCATCGGGGCGGGGCCGATCGGGCTGGGCCAGCTGATGCTCGCCAAGGCCAGCGGGGCGACCGTCACGATCATCGACAGGATGCCGCACGCCCTCGCGCTGGCCGCCCGGCTGGGCGCGGACCGCACCGTCCATTCGGACGGCGATGGCCCGCAGGCGGCGGTCGGCGCCATGACCGACAATCGCGGCGCCGACATCGTGTTCGAGTGCGCGGGCGGCGAGTCCATGCCCGACACGCTGCCGCTCGCCACGCGACTGGTGCGGCGCGGCGGCAAGGTCGTCATCGTCGGCGGTTTCGACGATGGCGACATCGCCATCCCGCTGGAGTGGCAGCGTATCCAGATGTCCGAGATCACCCTGATCCCCAGCGCCAGCTTCGCCTTTTACGACATCCATGCCGAACAGGTCGAGGTGATCGATCTGGTGGCGCGCGGGGTGCTGAAGACGCAGGAGCTGATTACCCACCGCTTCCCGCTCGACCAGATCAACGACGCTTTCGAAGCGGCGCAGGATCGCGGCCGGACCGGCGCGATCTTCGTCGGCCTGACGATCTGAAACCTCGCTCGCCAATATCGCATGCCCTGCGCGGCACGGGCGGCGCTCGTGCCCGGATTCTTTCCGTTCCGATTGCGACAACACAATCTTAAACACGTCCGGTTACCCTTCGGCAAACATCCCGACCAAGCCAGAAGGTATTGCCGCCATGATCCCCAAGCGCCTCCACGTCATCTGGGTCGGCGACGAAGCCAAGCGGCCGGACAATTGCATCGATACCTGGCGGGCGATGCATCCCGACTGGGAGTTCCGCTTATGGGGCAATCAGGACTTTTCCGCCTGCCAATGGGCCAACCGCGCGCATATGGATGCGATGTGGTCGCGCGAACTCAACGGCGTCGCCGACATGATGCGCTGGGAAATCCTTTACCACCATGGCGGCGTTCTGGTCGATGCCGACAGCATCTGCGTCCGCCCGCTGGACGAGCACCTTCTCGAGTGCGAGGCGTTCGCCTGTTGGGAGAGCGAGGTGGCGCGTCCGGGCCTGATCGCGGCGGGCTATTTCGGGTGCGAGAGCGAAAACCCGTTCGTCGGCCAGATCATCAAGGATATTGCCGCCGAGACCAGCGTCACCGACCGGATGGCGTGGCAGAGCGTCGGCCCGCAACGCGTGACCGACGCCTATCGCGCCTATGGCTATAATCGGCTGCGTATCTATCCCAGCCATTATTTCATCCCGGAGCATTTCACCGGCATCGCCTATGACGGCAGCGATCCGGTCTATGCGCACCAGCTCTGGGGATCGACGCGCGGCGCCTATGACGTGATCCACCAACACGCGCTCGTCTCCGCCGCTCCGGTTCCCGCCCCGCAGCCCAAGGCCCCGGTGGCGGTGCACGACCCGGATCTGGAGCAGGGTCTGTTCCACCGGGTCTGGTTCGGAGACAAGCCGATCCCGCCGCATTACGAAGCCTATTGGGCGGCATGGCAGCGCCAGTTCCCGGATGCGCGCTTCATCACCTGGACCGATGCGGACGTGGCGAAACTGACCATGTCGCGCGAGAAGATCGAGGCCGTCTCGGTCCTTCCGATGCGCGCTGACATCGCACGCTACGAAATCCTCTATCGCTTCGGCGGTATCTGCCTGGATTGCGACGTCATGCCGCATCGGCATTTCGACCCGGCCGAAATGTCGCGGACGCTGACCGTCTGCAACGAGGACGCCTCGACCGACTATTGCTCGATCGGTTTCATCGGCGCGCCGAAGGGGCACGCGATCTTCCGCGAATTGCTCGATCATATCATGAGCCATGATCTCGATGAGACACGGGTCAATATCTCGACCGGGCCCTGGCTGTTCGGCGCATTCTTGAAGCGGCACGCCCATCGCCGGCTCGGGACCGAGGCATTCTACCCGTATCTTTACGACCAGCCGCTGGCATCGGTGCGCCGACGGACGCTGGAAAACACCTATGGCATCCACGTCTGGGGCGGCTCCTGGCTGCCCGAACAGGTGCGCAAGGACAAGGCGATGGATCTGCTTCGCAAGGGCGATCTCGAAGAACCCGCCGCGATCCTAGCGGGTTACGACGATGAATGGTCACAGGATGTCAGCATCCTGATCCAGGGAATGCGGGAAATCCGCACCGGCAGCGTCGGCATGGCGGCGATTTTGCAACCCGATATGTCGATCGATGCGGACGACCGGCTCGCATTCGAATTCGGCAAGGTCGCGGCCTGGCTGCTCGACCGCGATGGCGGCCATATGGTGTGGCGGATTGGTGCGAGCGAGGGCACGTCGGTCGACCCGCTGCGGCCGGTGATGGTCAATTATGATCCGCCCGCGCTGCTGCTGGAGCCCGATGCGCACAGGTTCGCGGCCTTGGAGCGCGGCTATCGCAACAACCGCAACGCGATGTTCCTGCCCTTCGGATACGAGACGGGTGAGGGGAGTGTCTATGCGGTCGACCCGATAATAGTCGCGGCACCGGGCTTGGCCCAGGCGGTCGGCGCTTCCCCGGCCCGCAATGGCAGGAAGGCAATCAACGGCAAGACGAGCATGATCCAAGGCTCGTCCTGCATCGAGCAGGCGGCGAAGCCGGTCGTCACCTATCAGGACATGCTGGCCAAGACCGGCGGACGCGCGGCGGACATCCTCGTTGTCGACGCCGGAGGCATGGGAAGGGCGATCATCCTCGACATTCTCGGCCACGAAGCCATGCCGATGGTCCTCCATTGCGAGACGCACCGCCTCGACGCCGACGAGCAGCACGCGCTGCTGGCGGCGGTGGAGAGCGACTATGTCGTGCTTCGCTTCGGCAACACCATGACCGCCTACCGCATCGACGTCATCAAGGATTATGCGCGGGCGCTCTATATCGAGCATGGCATGCCGACGATCTACAGGGCGGGTCTGAAGATGCTGAACGGGCTGTAATCGGCCGGGCGCGGCGTGGAAAAATCGTCCTGTCGCTGAGGGGCGGTGAGCCAAAGATCGGCCATCTGCGTATAAGCTGCCGAAGACGACGCCATCCCTTTGCCGTGCGCCCGCGTTCCATCCGGGCGACGCGGTGGGAGGGATCGGCGTCGACAAGGGTGGCACAGGCAGAAAAAGGAAACGCAGGACCCGATGATCTCGAAGGCCCGCATCGGATGGCTCCTCCATCGTATCGCTCGCAAGATCTGGTTCCGCGCCGCGCTCATCAGTGCCGCCAGCGTGGTGGTCGCCGCCTTTGCGGGGATCGTCGCCCGAACGGTGCCCTATCACTTTACCGGCGACATCGGCCAGAATGCCGTCGGTACGGTCCTGGAGATCATCGCCTGCTCGATGCTCGCCGTCACCACCTTCTCGTTGACGGCGATGGTCAGCGCCTATTCGTCCGCGACCCAGCTCGCGACGCCGCGGGCGACCCAGTTGCTGATCTCGGATCGCATGTCGCAAAATGCGCTCTCGACCTTCCTCGGGGCCTTCATCTTTGCCGTGGTCGGCATCATCGGCCTGCAAACCCGTCTCTATGGCGGGCAGGGGCGCGTGTTGCTGCTGATCGCCACGGTCCTGCTCGTCGCGCTGGTGGTCGTGACCCTGCTGCGCTGGATCGCCCATCTCGCCGCGTTCGGGCGCATGTCGGACGTGATCGACCGGGTCGAGGATGCGGCAGGGTCCGCCATGCAGGCGTTCGCGAGCGACCCATATCTGGGCGGACGACCGGCCATCCCGGTTCCCGCCCATGCGCGGCTGGTGCGGTCGCAGACGATCGGTTATGTGACGCATGTCGATATCGGTCGACTGGCCGCACTGGCCCGGGAACACGACCTCGTCGTGCATGTGGAGGCGATCCCCGGTACGCTGGTGCACAAGGGGCGTCCGCTGCTCCATGTGGTCGGGGGAACGGGGGAGTGCGACGACGACCTGTCGGGCGCCTTCGTGATTGAGCGGCACCGCGATTTCGATCACGATCCCCGGCTGGGACAGATCGCCCTTGGAGAGATTGCGGGGCGGGCGCTGGCCCCCGCCACCAACGATCCTGGCACCGCCGTCGAGGTGCTGAATGCGTTGTTGCGCACCCTGAGCGAGCTGCCCGCCCAGGCGCCGTCAGCGGACGCCGATCTGCCGCCCGTCCATGTCCCGCGTCCGTCCGTGGACGAGATGATCCGCGCCGGCTTCACGCCGATCGTGCGGGAGGGGGCAGGCGAGGAAGAGGTCGCCATCCGCGCCTTCAAGATCCTCCACGCGTTGGGTGAGGCCCTGCCTCACGCGGTCGCGACGACCCGCGCGCTGGCGCATGAGCTGCGGCAGAATGTCGAGCGCGTGATGCTCGACCAGGCCGCGCTGGCGCGGACGCTGGCAGTGTATGAGGAGCATGCGCGTTGACCGGTTCGACGGGACACACCCATTCGCGCGGGCACGCAGCGCCTTGCCGATCACCCCTGATCGGCGCTGTTGGGCAGCGAGAGGCGCAGCATCGCCCCTGATGACCTGTTGTTCTGGATGCTGATCTCGGCCTCCATCTGCTTCGCCAGACTGCGCACCAGCTTCAGGCCGAGGCTGTCCGATCGATGGAGGTCGAAATCCGGCGGCAAGCCCGCTCCATCGTCGATCACGCGAAGCTCTATGATATCGTCCTCCAGGGTCAGGGTGACGACGAGCTGGCCGAATTCCCGGTCGGCAAAGCCATGCTCCATCGCATTGGCGATGCCTTCGGCCATGATGAGGGCCAGCGGAATGGCCGCATCGGGCGACAGGCGGATGCCGGGCACGGCCTCGATCCGGTGCAGGATGCCCGGTTTGCTGTCGGCGGCAAAAAGGTCCGTCATCAGGTCGCGGAGGAAGATGTCCAGCGGCACCTGCTCCCCGGTGGTCGAATAGAGCTGCCGCTGGATTCGCCCGATCAGCTGCAATTTGGTGGACGCGTCGGTCAGGACCATGCGCGCGATCGGGTCGACGATCTGCCGCTGCTGCAGGGACAGCATGGCGCCGACCATCTGGATGTTGTTGGACACCCGGTGCTGCAATTCGTGGAAGAGGAGTTCGGTTCGTTCGGCCAGCTGCCGCTGCTCGGCCGCCAGTCGGGACGAGCGTTCATTGGCACGCTGCATGGCATCGACCAGCCCGATATCGACCGCAACGACCCCGGCGTAAAAGCCCAGGGCCACCAGCGTACGCGATTCGAAATCGAACGTATGGACCGGCGGAATGAAGAAATACCAGGCGAGCAGGCCGCAGACGATGGCCGAAACGGTGCCCGGACCGCGCCCGAACAGGAACGCGGAAATGATGACCGCCGGAAAAAAGGTCAGATAGGGAAAGCCCGGCGGAAAGGCCGGATCGAGCGCCCAGCGCACCCACCAGGCGATGGCCGACAGCAGCAGCACCGCCGCATAGGCCAGCGCCCTGCGCTCGCGAAGCAGCGGCAATTGCCCAAAGGCCCGGCGCCTTACCCCCATATTCCGTCCCAAGCCCTTTTATGTGGCGTCCCTCCTGCGCGATCCCGCGACCGGTTGCAACTCGGGTAAGCATCGGCCCGAACGTCCCTTTCGCCCGCCACGGGACGTGGCGCGGCATTCATCGGAGGAACCGCCGGGCGTGGGGGGGGCGGCCGGTCACGACCGCCCCGAAATCATCCTTGCGCCACCGGACGCTTCAGCACGCCGATGAGCAGCGCGCTCACCACCACGCCGGCCAGGATCGCCACGAGATAGGCGGCCAGATGCGTGACGGCGCCGGGAATGGGCAGCACGAACACACCGCCATGCGGCACGCGCAGCTCGACACCGGCGACCATCGAGATCGCCCCGGTGACGGCCGATCCCGCCATCAGCGACGGGATCATCCGGAGCGGATCGCGCGCGGCGAAGGGGATCGCGCCCTCGCTGATGAAGGCCAGTCCAAGGACGGCGGCGGCGGCCCCCGCCTCGCGCTCGTCGGCGGTGAAGCGGGTGCGGAACAGCCGCGTCGCGAGCGCGATGGCGAGCGGCGGCGTCATGCCCGCCGCCATGGTCGCCGCCATCGGCGTATAGACCTGCGATGCGACTAGCCCGACCGAAAAGGCATAGGCCGCCTTGTTGACCGGGCCACCCATGTCGAACGCCATCATCGCGCCCAGGATCAGCCCGAGCAGGACCGCGTTGGACCCCTGCATTCCGCGCAGCCATTCGGTCAGGAAGGCCAGCGCCGCCGCGACCGGCGTGCCCACCGCATAGATCATCAGCAACCCGGTCAGCAGCGTGCCGAGCAGCGGCAGGATCAGCACGGGCTTGAGACCCTGAAGGTTCTTGGGCAGGCGGATCGCCCGGTTCAGCGCATCGACGCCGTAACCCGCGATGAAGCCCGCCACGATACCACCGAGAAAGCCCGCCCCCAAAGTGCTGGCGAGCATCCCGCCGATCATCCCCGGCGCGATGCCGGGCCGGTCGGCGATCGAATAGGCGATATATCCGGCCAGCGCCGGGACCATCAGCGCAAAGCCCGCCTTCGCGCCGATGGTGAACAGGGCATGGGCGAGCGTGCCCGCAGCGGCATCGTCATTGGCGTGGATGCCGCCCAGCGCGAAGGCGAGGGCGATCAGCAGCCCGCCCGCCACCACGAAGGGCAGCATGAACGAGACGCCGGTCATCAGATGCTTATAGGGCCCGGCACGCTCGCTGGCGGGGGAGGCGGTGGGCGCATCGCCGCCGGCGGCCTCGCCCTGGACCCTCGCCTCGGCCAGCGCCTTTTCGATCAGCGCCGCGCCGCCGGTGATGGCCGGTTTCGTGTTGCTGACCAGCACGCGCTTGCCCGCGAACCGCGCACGATCGACCTCGCGATCGGCGGCGATCAGGACCACATCGGCCTCGGCGATCTGTTCGGCGGTCAGCGGGTTGCCCGCGCCGACCGACCCTTGCGTCTCGACATAGATGTCATAACCGAGTTGCCGCGCACCCTCCTGCAACCCCTCCGCCGCCATGAAGGTATGCGCGATGCCGGTGGGGCAGGAGGTGATGGCGACGATTTTCCGGGCCCGAGCGGCGACCGGGTGGTCGGACTGCATGTCGAGCGCGGCGGCCGGATCGGCAAGCACCGCCTCCAGCGTCACCATATGATCGGCACGGGCGCGGGTGGCCTCATCGGCGGTGTCGGCGGCGCCGACGAACAGCAGGCGGTCGCCGCTCTCCGCCGGTCCGGGCGAGACCGGGTTGACGATACCCTGCGCGGTGCGCAGCTCGATCTCGATCGGCGAGCCGATATCGCGTGCGGCACGGCGCAACGCTTCGCCCGCCAGCACGCCGGTGACGCCGGACTCGCGCGCATCGACGATCGCAAAAATCCGCTTCATGCGTCCTCTCCCGTCATCGCCGGGCCGGTCTTGGCGACCTGGCGGATCATGACCTGCCCGGCCAGGGAATCGATCGTCGCCCCGCTCGGCAGGTGCGGGCCGGTGCGGCCCAGCTTGGCGACCGCGAAGGCCGTCGACAGCCGAGCGATGCGTTCGAGCGAGGCGCCCTCGGCAAGCCCGGCGGCGAGGCCCGCGACCATGGCATCCCCGGCGCCGACGGTGCTGGCCAGCGGCCCCGCCGCCAGCTTTGCCAGGATCGCGCCTTCGTCCGACAGGAACAGCGCGCCGTCCTCGCCCATCGACACGACCACCAGCGCGACCCCGCGCCGGAGCAGCGTCTCGGCGCAGCGTATGACATCGTCCAGGCCGTCGAGCGGCTCGCCCGACCAGGCGGCCAGTTCGCGCCGGTTCGGCTTGACGATCGCGGGCAGGGTGGCCGCGCGAAGCGCCTGGGTCAAAGCAGGGCCGCTGGTGTCGAGAAGCACCTTGGCGCCGCGTTCGCTCAGGGTTCGGATCATGTCGGCATACACGCCGGGATGGCATCCCGGCGGCAGGCTGCCGGACAGGACGATCAGCGTGTCCGGCCCCGCAAAGTCCGCCACTGCCTGCTCGACGGCGGCGACCTGCGCTTCCTCGACCGCCGCTCCGCTCATGTTGATGTCGGTGGTGTCGGCATCGTCGACGAGCTTCATGTTGACGCGGGTATCGCCGGAAACGCGCAGGAAGCGATCCTGGATCGCCTTTTGCGCGAACAGCGTCTCGAACAGCGCCGCATTGGCCTGCCCCAGCAGCCCGAATACGCTGACCGGCACGCCCCAGTCGGCAAGGCAGCTGGCGACATTGATACCCTTGCCCCCCGCATCCTGTCGGACGGAACGGGCGCGATGGACCTCGCCTGGGATCAGCCGATCCAGCGTGATCGTCTGGTCGATCGCGGGATTGAAGGTGACGGTGGCGATACGCATCACGCGGCATTCCTTTCGAGTTGGTCGCCGGTCGGGGCGGCATCCAGCGCCCGCACATCCGCCGCGCTCTCCATCTCCAGCGCCCGCGCCGCCAGCGCCTGCAATGCCGGAAGCTCGCTGGTGCGAAGCCGGGCCTTGACCGCGGGCAGGTCGCGCGGGGTCATTGACAATTCCGTCACGCCCAGCCCGGTGAGCAGCGCCGCGCCGAACGGATCGCCCGCCAGCCCGCCGCACACCCCGACCCAGCGATCATGCCGCCGCGCGCCCGCCACCGTCATGGCGATCAGGCGCAGCACCGCTGGGTGAAGCGAGTCGGCCTCGCTGGCGAGTTCGGGGTTCTGCCGGTCGATCGCCAGCGTATATTGGGTCAGGTCGTTGGTGCCGATCGAGAAGAAATCGGCATGGGCGGCCAGGGCATCGGCCTGGACGGCGGCGGCGGGCACCTCGATCATGATGCCGATCGGCACGACCGGCGCATCCAATGCGACCCGCACCGCCTCGCACCGTTCGCGCAACGCCACCAGTTCGGCGGCCGAGGTGATCATCGGGAACATGATCGACAGATCGCCCGACTCCTTGGCCGCGCGGTAGAGCGCGCGCAGCTGCGGCTCCAGCAGATCGGGGCGGCGCAGCAACAGCCGCGCGCCGCGCACGCCGAGAAAGGGGTTCTCCTCCTTGGGCAGATGCAAATGCGGCACCTGCTTGTCGCCGCCGATATCGAGCGTGCGGACGATCAGCGGTCGGCCGTCCAACGCATCGATCATCGCGCGATAGACCGCGAACTGTTCGTCCTCGCTCGGGCTGTCGCCGCGCTCGAGGAACAGGAATTCGGTACGCATCAGGCCGACGCCCTCGCCACCCTGTGCCAGCGCCTCGGCCACCTGATCGGGCCGGTTCACATTGGCGGCGATCGCGACCTGATGGCCGTCGCGCGTCACCGCGGGGCGGCTGCGTTCGGCCTCCTCCGCCGCGCGCCGCGCCGCGATCTCGGCGATCCAGCCCCGCGCGGAGGCGAGATCGGCCTCCGAGGGATCGAGCCAGACGCGGCCCGTATCGCCATCGACGATCGCGATCGATCCCGCCGCCTGCGACAAGAGCTCCGCGCCGCCCGCGACCACCGACGGCAGGCCGAGCGTACGGGCGAGGATGGCGCTGTGCGAGGTGGGGCCGCCCAGCGCGGTGGCGATGCCCGCGACGCGGCGGGTGTCGAGCGCGGCGGTGTCCGACGGCGCCAGATCGGCCGCGACCAGGATACACGGCTCCTGCGGCAGGTCGTCCAGCGTGCCCAGGCCCAGGCCCGGATCGATCTGGGCCAGCACGCGCCGACCGATATCGCGCAGATCGGCCGAGCGCGCGGCGAGCACCGGATTGCCCAGCGCGGACAGCTGGCCCGCCATTCGCTCGATCGCCTGATGCCAGGACCAGGCGACGCCATGCCCCTCGACCATCAACTGGCAGGTGAGGGTGATGAGATCGGTATCGTCGAGCAGCGTCGCCTGCGCCTTGAAGATCGCCGCATCCCCCGCGCCGAGACGCCGCGTGGTCTCGTCGATCAGCGTCGTCATCTGCGCGCGGGTGCGCACCAGCGCCTCGTCGAGCAGCGCGCCGCCGCGCGCCAGATCGACCGGCTGGTCGGGGACGTCCAGTTCGGCCGCCGCCAGGACATGGACCTTGCCGATCGCGAGACCGGGACTGGCGGCCACCCCCGCGATCATCGCCGGGGTGCCGACGGGCTTCCACCCGCGTACGGGTATGGCGGCGGCGGCCTTTTCCGCCGCGCGGGCGGCATCCGCCTTTTCGCGGCCGGTCAGGCGGCTGATCGCGGCGCGGAAGGTCTCGATCGCGGCAGCGGCGGCGGGACCGGATGCGGAGATGCTGACGGTGTCACCCGCTTTCAGCCCCAGCTGCAACAGCGCCACTAGGCTGCGCGGATCGGCGGTTTCGGCACCATGTCGGACCCGCAACGCGACCGGCAGCGCCTTGGCCGCTTCGGCCCAGGCGGCGGCGGGGCGTGCGTGCAGCCCGGCGGGATAGTCGATGGTCCAGTTCACCCGCTCGTCCAGATCCTCGGCCGGAGGGCGGGCCTGCCCCTGGTCGCGCGCATCGTCGCTCAGTGCAGCGGCGATCAGCGCCGGGTCGCTGGTCTTCGCCAGTTGCTGCAACCGCGCCTCGTCCTGGATGAGCCGCGTCAGGCGGCGCAGGATCGCGATATGGCTGTCCGAACTGGCGGCGATGCCGATCACCAGATGCGCGATCTGGCCGGGATTCCATTCGATGCCGTCGACGAACTGGAGAACCGCGATCCCGTCGCGCCGCACCAGCCCCTTGTCCTCGCCCAGGCCATGGGGAATGGCGACGCCCGCGCCCAGAAAGGTGTTCGCGACGCCTTCGCGCGCGATCATGCTTTCCTCATAGCCCGGCGCGACGCAACCGGCGGCGACCAGCAGCTGGCCCGCCTGGCGGATCGCATCGCTCTTGTCGGTCGCCGTCACGGCGAGGCGGATCAGCTCCGGGCTGATCACGGGTGATGGGGACTGGGTGTGCATGTCTCTGTTGGCCTCTCCGCCGCGAGTCTCAATTCTTCGCTTGCTCGACTGGAAAACGTTTTCCCGCAACTTTGTCAATGGGCCTTGCAACGAATCGCCTTACGCGACATGAAGGATAGAAATGAGCCGTAGAGAACGGCGCGGAGAGGAGAATACGTTTTCCATGAGCGTGGGTATTAAAGACGTCGCCCGCGTCGCGAACGTGTCCGCGGCCACGGTATCGCGCGTGTTGGCGGGTCGCAACGTCGATCTGGCGATGCGCGAGCGTGTTCTCGCGGCGGTGCGCTCGACGGGCTATCGCCCCAATCTCGCGGCGCGGCGGCTGCGGTCGCGTCATACCAATACGATCGGGCTGATCGTCGCCGATATCCGCAACCCCTTCTTCACCGCCGTATCCCGCGCGATCGAGAATCTGGCCTATAGTCGCGGACAGCGGGTCATCCTGTGCAACACCGACGAGGACCCCGCGCGCGAGGCCATGTATCTGCAACTGATGCAGGAGGAGCGGGTGGCCGGGGTCATCCTGGCGCCGACCCGCGACGGGCTGGCCAACATCACCCGGACGAAGCCCGATTATCCCATGGTGCTGATCGATCGCGCGGCGCCGGGTATCGCGCATGACTGCGTGGTCCTGGACAATGGCGCGATGTCGGAGATGCTGGTCGAGCATCTCCACGATCGGGGCTTTCGCCGGATCGCGGGCCTGTTCGGCGCGACCAGCCGTACCGGCATGGAGCGTCGCGCCGGGTTCGAGGCCGCAGCGCAGCGGCTGGGGCTGGTGGCCGAGGCGATCGCGGTGCCGCATGGCGATGGCGAGGTGGCGGAGGTCATGGCCGACCTGCTCGCGCGCGCCGACCGACCCCAGGCGCTGGTCGCCAGCAATGGCGTGACCTTGCTGGCGGTGCTGCGCACGCTGCGCGAACACGGACTGTCGGTGCCCGACGACATCGCGCTTGTCGGGTTCGACAATGAAGGATGGATGGACATTGTCGGCGGCGGCCTGTCGGTGATCGAGCAGCCCGTCGAGGAAATCGGTCGCACCGCGATGGCGATGCTGATCGACCGGTTCGACCATCCCGATGCCGCCACCCGGAAAGTCGTGCTGGCCGGGCGACTGATCTCGCGCGGTTCCAGCCTTTCGCCCATTCCCGCCCCGTCTCCCTCGGTGACGGCATGATCCATATCACGGGCGGGCGAACAGCGCCGCCGACATTATTCGGAGCCTGACCACGATGCAACGCATGTCGCTCACCCGGTTCCTAATCGAGCAGCAACGCGCTGATGCCGCGCTGCCCGCCGAACTGCGCCTGTTGATCGAGACGGTCGCGCGCGCCTGCAAGACGATCGGCCACGCCGTGTCCAAGGGCGCTCTGGGCGAAGTGCTGGGCAGTCTCGGCGAGGAGAATGTCCAGGGCGAGGTCCAGAAGAAGCTGGATGTGATCGCCAACGAGCTGCTGCTCGACGCCAATGAATGGGGCGGGCATCTGGCGGCGATGGCGTCGGAGGAGATGGAGACGATCCATCACATCCCCAATCGCTACCCCAAGGGCGAATATCTGTTGTTGTTCGATCCCATCGACGGGTCGAGCAATGTCGATGTCGACCTGTCGGTCGGCACCATCTTCTCGGTGCTGCGCGCGCCCGAGGATTGCGCCGGGCGTACGCCGACCGAGGCCGATTTCCTCCAGCCGGGCCGCGATCAGGTGGCGGCGGGCTATGCCATCTATGGTCCGCAGACGCTGCTGGTGCTGACCATCGGCACCGGCGTCTATGAATTCACGCTCGACCGGGAGGTCGGTTCGTGGCGGCTGACCGACGGGCCGATGCGGCTGCCCGCCGGGACGTGCGAGTTCGCGATCAACCTGGCGCGGCGGCGGCAATGGTCGCCGCGCATCGCCGACTATGTCGAAGAGCGGGTTCAGGGCAGCGAGGGGCCGTTGGGCCGCGATTACAATATGCGGTGGACCGCCTCTATGGTGGCGGACATCCATCGCATCCTGAAACGGGGCGGGGTGTTCCTCTATCCGGCCGATCACCGCCATCCGGGCAAGGCACGGCTTCGGCTGTTGTATGAGGCCAATCCCATGGCGATGCTGATCGAGCAGGCGGGCGGTGCGGCGATCGATGGTGCGATGCGCATCCTCGACATCCAGCCGACGGGCCTGCACCAGCGGGTCGGCGTGGTGCTGGGCGATGCTGCCGAGGTCGCCACGCTGTGCGATGTCGAAGAGAGGGACGCCGTCCTGCCGCTTGCCGCCTCGGGATAAAGGCGGGGCGGCGGAAGGCCGCTCCTAGGGGCGATAAACAGGGCTTGGCGGAAAATCGTTCTACGCGACGATGACCTTGGACTTCATGCTGCTTATCGCAAACAGTTGAGAAAACGTTTTCTATAACATGATGGTGAGGATGCGGATGGACAAGGTCCGATTCAAGCTGGGTGTCATTGTCGGGGCGGCCATTTTGCCGGTGTCCCCGCTCTGGTCGCGCACGGTCGATCCGGCCGCCACGGTGGTCGCCGAGGATAGGTCGCCCGTCGCATCCGATCCCACGACGCCGCAGGTCTCGCAACATGCGACCAAGGCCGTGCCGCTGGTCCTGGGCCAGCGGAGGAAGGGCGACGAGACTTGGCAGACGCTGGCCGATGACGGCGTCACTTTGGCGCTGAACTATACGGGCGAAGCCGCCACCAACGTCACCGGCGGGCTGGAGCGCAAGGCCGCCTATACCGGGCAGATCTATGTCGGGGCCGATTTCGACTTCGACAAGATCGCGGGCATCGGCGGCGGTGGCCTTCACTTGGCGATCACCAACCGCCATGGCCAGAGCCTGTCGCAGATCGCGATCGGCAACAATACCTCGGTGCAGGAGGTATGGGGCACGCAGAACACCCATCTGGCCATCCTGACCTGGGAACAGAGGCTGTTCGACAACCGGCTCGATATCGAGGCGGGCAAGAGCCAGGCGAACATCCATTTCCTGAACTCGCCGCTCTACTGCAACTTCCAGTCGAACTCCGCCTGCGGCAATCCGACCTTCGTCTTCAAGAACAGCAACTTCACCTATTTCCCGGCATCGAGCTGGATGGCCCGCGCCAAGGTGACCATCGCCGACAACTGGTTCGCCCATGCCGGCATCTATGAGGTCAACCCGAACCGCAAGCGGGCCGATGACAACGGCTTCAGCCTCAGCTTCAAGGGCGGCACGGGTTTCATCGTGCCCTATGAAATCGGCTACGCCTCGGACTTCAAGACCGACCGGCTGCCGCGCCACTTCATCCTGGGCGGCTGGGTCGATCGCGGCGATTATGCCGATCCTTTGCTCGACGATCGGGGCGGCATCGCGATCCTGAGCGGTCGCCCGTCCGCCACGCGCAAGGGGCGCAGCGGCCTTTATGCCCGTTTCGACCAGATGCTGACCCGCCCCGACATGAATTCGCACCGGGGGCTGGCGGTGTTCGGGGTCGCGATGACCAACCTGTCGGGCCGGGTCGAGGAGCGGCATTTCCTCGAACTGGGCCTGCTCCAGACGGGGACCTTTGCCGGGCGCGATCGGGATACGATCGGGTTCGTCATCAACCAGCAGAGCTTTTCCGACCTGGCCATGGCCCGGATGCGTGCCGCACGCCTGTCCGCCGGGGGCGATGGCGACATCCGCCGCAACCAATATATGATGGAGCTGGCCTATGGCGCCCAGATCGGCCCCGCCATCCGCCTGTCGCCCAACATCCAATATATCCTGAACCCCGACCAGACCGGCGCCCCGTTCCGCAAGACCCATATCGGCAATGCGCTCGTCTTCGGGCTCAAGTTCACGGTCGATGCGCCGACCCTGATCGCGATGGCGCGGCGCGACTAGGCCGCGCCACGCTCGCCACGGGCATGACGGCGTTCAGGCGGACCGCTGATAGCGAAGCCTGTTCTCGAAGCCTTCATTTGCCTTGGTCATCTTGGCGATCTTGCGAAGCGTGGCGCGGACGTTCCGGTCGAACCGCCGGTCATCATAAATGCCGGTCGTCCGGTACTCTTCCTGCGCGAGCAAGCTTTTCAGGTGCAGCGCGAAGGCCGCCTGGTCATCGGCCTTTCCGCCAGCTTGCAATGCCCGGCACACCCATTCCTCGGCCGCCGCCTTGTCATAGTCGTCCTGCGCCTCGTAGCCCCGCCGGTCCGCCGCCGCCTGGTCGAGCCTGGCGGCCTGGACCCGGTGGTCGAGCCATTGGCCGACCGCCGCACCGTCCCATGGCCTGGATGTGACCGTCATCTCCGTCTCCAATCCGTGAAGGAACGGACCCCTAGCATCGCCGCAGGCCAGGACAATGCGCGATCCGGTGCGGGCCTCGGCCATATGCGAACAGGCCGCCGGTCGAGGCCCGGCTTTCGGGGGTTAGGAGATCGGGACGCCGCCGGTGACGGCGACGACGTTGCCGGACATGTAGCTGCCCTCTGCGGAGGCGAGCAGCACATAGGCGGGGGCCAGCTCGCCCGGCTGTCCGGCGCGCCCGATCGGCGTGTCATGGCCGAGCGTCTCCAGCTCCTGCGGCGATTTGGCGATCGGTTGTATGGGAGTCCAGATCGGGCCGGGCGCCACCGCGTTCACGCGAATGCCGTCGCTCGCCAGAAGGTTGGAAAGCCCCACCGTCAGGCTCGATATCGCGCCCTTGGTCGCGGCATAGACGATCATCGTCTTGTTCGCGATCTTGGCCTGCTCGCTGGTCGTGTTGATGATCGCCGAGCCCGGCTTCATATGCGCCGCAGCCGCCTTGGCGAGACGGATCATCGCAAAGACATTGGCGGCGAAGGCGTCCTGCATCTCGTCATCGTCGATGCTGTCGAGCCCCTCGTTCATGGTCTGGGCGGCGGCATTGTTGACGAGGATGTCCAGCCCACCCAACTCGGCGACGGCACGCTCGACCAGGCTGGCGCAGTGATCCCGGTCGCGGATGTCGCCGGGCAGCAACAGGCAACGCCGTCCCGCCTTCTCGACCCAGAGGCGCGTTTCCTCCGCATCGGCCTGTTCGTCGGCCAGGTAGGAGATGGCGATGTCGGCCCCCTCGCGGGCATAGGCGATGGCGACGGCCCGGCCGATGCCTGAGTCCCCGCCGGTGATGAGCGCGATCCGGTCCGTGAGCAGCCCCTTGCCGACATAGCTCTCCTCGCCATGGTCGGGCTTGGTGCGCATCGCGGTGGTCAGGCCGGGGCTGGGCTGGTGCGGCTCGTCGGGAAAATGCGTCGGCTGGCTGGTGCGGGGATCGTCGGTCATGTCCATTCCTGCTGAAAGGGGTCAGCAGCAAACGGCTCACCGGGCATAACGTGCCGGAGCATCGCCATTCCCGGCTTGGGTCGAGTTTTGCCAGACCGACCAACGGAATGCATAGGAAACGATATATTGTCTTATTGGCGAGGATGCGCCAGCAGGCGGCCTTCCACGCCATCGGTGATGGCGGACGACAGGACCGTGATCGTGAACCACTCTCGCTTTAATATCCTTCATGCCCTGCGCGCGGGCGCCCTGCTTGGCCTGATTGCCATGACGCCGCTTCCCGCTTTGGCGGAGCAGGTCGGGTCGGACGATCTGTCCGCCAGGATTCTGCCGCCGACGATGCCGTGGAAGGGCGCGAGCGAGCGGCTGATCGTCCCGGCGGACGACCCCTGGATTACCCCGGCCGAGGCCGCGGCCTTCCGCACCACGCCGCGCTATGCCGAGGTTCGCGCATGGCTGGAACGGCTCGACGCGGCATCGCCGTTGATTTCCGTGCAGAGCTTCGGCCGCACGACCGGGGGGCGCGAGATGATCTATGTCCGCGCCAGCAAGGGCGGGCCCGGCAAGCCGGTCGTGCTGATCCAGGGCGGCATCCATTCGGGCGAGATCGACGGCAAGGATGCCGGGCTGATGCTGCTGCGCGACATCGCGTTGCGTGGCAAGGATAGCCTGCTCGACACGGTCGATCTGGTGTTCGTGCCGATCTACAATATCGACGGTCACGAACAGCGCAGCGCGTACAACTATCCGCATATTCGCGGCCCGGCCGAGAAGGGCCGCGACGCGAATGCGCGCGATATCGACCTCAACCGCGATTATGCCAAGCTCGACGCGCCGGAGTCGCGGGCGATGGTCGGCCTGATCCGCGCGCTCGACCCGATCCTCTATATCGACTGCCATGTCAGCGAAGGCTTCGACATGCAGTATGACGTGACCTTCACCTATGCGGGTTGGGGCACATATGCGCGGCATCGTGCGACGGCCGGGTGGTTGGAGAACCGCTTCGGTCCGGCCGTGTCGCAGGCGCTGACGGCCGCAGGACATGTTCCTACCATCTATCCCAGCCCCATCGACACGCGCCAGCCCGACAAGGGCATACGCTACAGCCCCGAAGGGCCGCGCTATTCGACGGGCTATGGCGACTTCATCGGCATGCCGACGGTGTTGGTCGAGAACCACATGCTGAAGCCCTATCGTCGGCGGGTGCTCGGTACCTATGTGCTGATGGAGGCGGCGCTGAGGATCGCCGCGACCGACGCCGCCCGCATCGCCGCCGCCAAGGCCGAGGATCGGGCCAGCCGCCCGGCCGAACTCCTGACCCGCTGGCAGCCGGCGCCCAAGCCGATCGGATGGGTGGAGGATTTCAAGGGCGTGGCGTTCGACACCTATCTGTCACCCGCCTCGGGCCGCCGGGAGCAGCGCTGGCTGGGCAAGCCCATCTCCTTTCGCATGCCGATCATCGGCCAGCAGCCGGTCGAGACGGTCCGCCTGCCCAAAGCCTGGTGGGTGCCGCCCGCGCAGACCGAGGTGATCGACCGCCTGCGCCTGCACGGCATCGCGTTCGAGACGATCGCCACGCCTCGCACGCTGACGGTCGATCGGGTCCGGCTGATCGATCCCAAGGTGACGCAGCCCAAGGAGGGGCGCTATCCGATCACCGCGCGCTTCGAGCATCGACCCGTCGAGCAGGCCATGCCCGCGGGCAGCGTGCGAGTGCCCGCCGACCAGCCGCTGGGCCTGCTGGCCGCCGCGCTGCTGGAGCCGGAGAGCCAGGATTCCTTCCTGGCCTGGGGCTTCTTCCCCGAGATGCTGGCACCGGCACCGGATACGGACGCCTTCGTCCTCGCCAGGCTGGGCGAACATGTCCTAGCGACGCAGCCCGAGGTCAAGGCCGCGTTCGAGTCCAGGCTGCGCGACGAACCGGACTTTGCCGCCGACCCCGATGCGCGGCTGGCCTGGCTCTATGCGAAGGCCGGGCCGGGGCATCCCCATGTCCTGCAATATCCGGTGGCGCGGGAAGTGGATTGAGGCTCAGCCTCCCGCCCGGTCGTCGAACCGTGGCGCGCGCCGGAACTCGGCCCGCCCGAACGGCCGGTCGTAGAAGACATAGCCGTAATAGAAGGATCGCAGACGGCCATGAAAGGCGCGGATGCGATCCTGATAGGCCAGTTGCGCGGCCAGGTCGGTCCGCGCCAGCCGGGTAAGCAGCGCCTGCACCCCGACCGAGGGCAGCACCCAGCCAAAGGCGCGGCCCGCCCGGTCGCGCCGTTCCAGCGCGGCGCGATAGGCCCGCACCTTGGGCGCGACGCTCTCGTCGCCATTCTGGTGGAAGGCGAGATACCATTTATAGTGGAAGTCGCTCCCCAGCGGCGGCGAGTCCGCCAATTCGGGATGCGTAGCATAGAAGCGGCGCATCGTCGCCTCGCGCGGGATGTCCCAGGCATGGTTGACGACCTCGCGTTGTGCGAGCGCGATCTCGGCTCCCTGTCCGACCGGAATGGCGCGATCGATGACGACATTGCCGAGGGTTGGCACGATCAGCACCAGCACCAGCCAAGCGGCGGCCAGCGTCGCGGCATTGGCGACCGAACTCCACCGCAACCGCCCGACCAGCGCGGCCAAGCCGATCCAGAACAGTAGATAGGCGACGATCACAACCAGGACGAGCAGGACGACACCGACCGCTACCCCCTCGACCAAAGCCGCCACCGCGAACGGCAGGCCGAGCGCGGCCCATAGCAGGATCAGGCGCAACCCGGTCCGTCGCCGCCACAGCGCTGCACCACCGCGCGGCAACGCGTCGAGCATGCGCTGCCGCCCGGCCTCCCGCTCGCCCGACGCCAGATCGTGGAACAGCGCGATCACAAACAGCGGGGCAAGGAACACCAGCACGAAGGCGAAGTCGAACCGGCCGGGCAGGGCGACCTCGGGATTGAAGGTGTCGCCGTCATAGATCTGCGCTTCCAGTCCCAGCGCGCGGACGCGCAGAATGTAGGGCGCGACGTCGCGCATGCCCAGCGCCGCGAAAGCCAGCGGCGCGGGCGCGTCCCAAGTGGCGTGAAAGCTGTAATAGGCCGCGCTTCCGGCGTCCCTGGTCCGGACGACATAGTCGGCGACCGCGCCGATATCCTCGGCCTGGGCGGGCGGAATGGCGGCGATGGCGGCCCGCTGGCGAGCGACCTCGGCCATGCCCGTCCCCAGCGCGGCGACGGTCAGCAGCGCGAGCAGCGCCAGCGCAAGGACGCTCAGCCGCTGGCGCAGCAACAAGCGAAGTTCGTGCCGCCACAAGGTCATCGGCGTGCTCCCAGTCGGCGGGTGGCCAGCCCCAGCAAGGCCAGGGCGGCGATCAGCCACAGGCTCAATATGGCGAGGCCGGGCAGCGCGGCCCGTGCCAGCGTCGCGTCAGTGGGGGCGTCGAAATGGAAATCGGGGATCGCCCGCCAATGCGCGCCACCGATCCGCTTGCGCCGGTCGGCCCCCGCATCGGTGGCGGTATCGTCGGCATAGCTGACATCCTCTGCCTGCATCCGGTTCAGCCGCTGGACCAGCGCATAGCGATAGACCTCGGCCTGTTCGAGGAACCGGCGATGCGCGGCGAAGTCGGTGCCGGCCGCCGCCATCGACAGCCCGCGCAGCGCGATGGCGGGGCTGAGCAGTCCGGCGGCGTTCACCAGTCCATTCTGCCGGGCCTGCGCGGCGAAGCTCTGTGCGGCATAGCGGTCGAACAGTTCGGAGGTCAGCCGCTCCCCCTCCAGTGCCAGCAGCCCCTTATAGTTGACCGGCAGATCCTCGACCCGCTTCACATGGTAGCGATCGAGCAGCGCCTGCTTGAACTGCGCGAAATGGGGATCGTCGGGATTGTGGCTGTCGCCCATGCGCCGCAGGTCGCGCCCGATGGCGACATCGGTCTGCAGGCGGTTCTGCAAGGGCACGGTCGCGCTCGCCAGGTCGGGCACGGCGCGGGGCAGCAGGACCGTCGTCACCGCCCACAGGGCGACCAGCACCAGCAGCGCATCGCGGCTGCGGCGGACCCAGGCCGAGACGAGCAGGATCAGCACCACCCACAGCCCCAGATAGAGCAGATAACCCAGCGCGATCACCAGCAACGGCAGGCCCAGTGCGCCCGGCTGTCCGGCGATGACCAGCAGGCCGAGCATCGCCGGTGCGGCGGCGGCCAGCGCTACCCCGCCGAGCGCGAGCAGCTTGCCCACCACCACCTGTCGCCGCGATGCCCCCTGCAACATCAGCAGGCGCAGCGTCCCGCGCTCGGTCTCGCGCGCCAGACTGCCGAACCCCAGGAAGATCAGCAGCAGCGGGGCGACGATCTGAAGCACGAAGGCCGGGGTCAGCTGGCCGAAGCGGATCAGCAGCGAGCTTTGCCGGACATCGCCGAAATTCGCGCTATTCTGTCGATGCCCCTCCAGGAACATGCTGTTGCCGGTAAAGGCGTCGACACCCGGATCGAACGCCGCGAGCGGGCTGAGCGGGCGAAAGATGAAATGGCCATAATGGACCATCCGGTGCGGATGCCGGTCGGGCTGCGCGTCGAACGCGTGTTCGGCCTCATGCTGATGCCGCTCGCGCAGTTCGGCGACGCCGCGCTGGTGCGACCAGCTGCTCGCCACCGCCACCAGGGTCAGCAGCACGATCAGCGCAAAGGCGATCAGGGCGACGCGGTTGCGCAGCATCAGCCGCAATTCGTCGCGTGCGATCAGGCGGACGATCCTCATGCGGCGATCCGTTCCCCGCTCACCTGGAACCGGGCATGGAGCGCGCGCACGTCGAACCGGTCCGGCCCGCTCGCCGTCACCCGGTGGGTGACCCGACCGGCCTCCAGAAAGGCAATGTCGTCGGCGACATCGGCGGCGCTCAGCAGATCGTGCGTCACCATCAGCACGGCGGTGCCGCGTTCGCGCACGGCCGACACCAGCGCATTGAAATCCGCCGTGGCGCGCGGATCGAGCCCGGAGGTCGGCTCGTCGAGCAGCAGGACGGGGACGGCGCGGAGCAGCGCCACGGCGATCGCCACTTTCTGCCGCATGCCCTTGGAGAAACCGCCCAGCCGCTGGTCCCAGGCGCGCTCCTGCAACCCGGCGGCCCGCAACGCCTCGACGATCGCGTCGCGCCCCTGTCGCTCGCCGCTGAGCGCCAGCAGGTAATCGGCATTCTCGATGGCCGAGAGATGCTCGTAGAGTGCGACATTCTCGGGCAGATAGGCGATGTGGCGACGCGCCGTGTCGGGGGCCGTGCCGGGATCGACGCCGCACACCGCGATCCGCCCCGATTGCGCGCGTGTAAAGCCCAGCAGGGTGGACAGGGTGGTCGACTTGCCCGCGCCATTGCCGCCCAGCAAGGCGGTGATGCTGCCCGATCCCACGGCCAGGGACAGCCCGTCGAGAACGCGATGATCGCCATAGGCGACCGACAGGTCCTCGATCAGGATCGGGGCGGATGGTGGGAGCGACATGGATACCTCGATGCTCGGATGTCCGGCACCTGTGCACCATGCGCGTCGCGGAGACAATATATCATGAAAAATCGGTCATGCAGCGCGACCTACGCGCGCGCGGCCGTGCCATCGGTAACGGCGGGCAAACAGCCGCCGGCATCCCGTGTCGCGGGGATGCCGGCGGAAAGGATCACTCGGCGGCTTCGAGCAGTCGCTCGGGCTTCAGCGCGCGGCTGGAGCCGCCGTCGACCGCGACCGGCACCGATCCGGCGATCGTCGCGCGGCGCAGGTGGCGCTTCTGCCTGCCGAAATCCGCGATCGCGCGGTGCTGGGTCGCGCGATTGTCCCAGATCGCCACATCGCCCGGCTGCCAGCGCCATCGGACGGTGTTTTCCGGTTTGGTGATCTGATCCTGAAGGATCTGGAACACCCGGTTGGAGTCGTCACGGCTCAGCCCGACGAAGCTCTTGACGAAATTGCCCAGCAGCAGCGCCTTCTCGCCCGTCACCGGATGGACGTGCACCACCGGATGTTCGGTCTCATAGACGGTGGAGGCGAATATCTCGCGGTGGCGGCGGATCGCCTCCGAAGATGCCTCGGGGCTGGCGGTGGCATAGTCATAGGCATTGGTGTGGACCGCGCGCAGGTCGTGGACCAGGGCCTTGAGCGGGGCGGACAGACCTTCATAGGCCGCGACGGCATTCGCCCAGAGCGTGTCGCCGCCCGCCGGCGGTATCACCAGCGCGCGCAGGATCGACGCGGCGGGGAAGGCGGGCAGGAAGGTGATGTCGGTATGCCATTGCGACGCCGCCTCGCCCTCGCGCGAGTTGAGTTCGAGCAGGAAGCGCGATCCTTCCGCCACCGGGACGGTCGGATGCGCCAGCGGTTCGCCGAGCCGGGCGGCAAAGGCCTCGTGCGCCTCGTCGTCCAGCTGGGTCTGGCCGCGGAAGAAGATCACCTTGTGGCGGCCGAGCGCCCGCTTGATCGCATCGATGGTCAGATCGTCCAGGTCGCCGGACAGGGCGACGCCCCGGATTTCCGCGCCGATCCGCCCGGCGACGGGGACGATGTCGAGTGGGCTCTGCGCGTCGGCGGCGTTATCGAACTGGTGTTGGATCACGGTCATGTCACACACTCCTTCAGGCTTCGACGGGAACGGAGGCCGCGCGGGTGTCGAGCGCGCGGCGGATCGCGGCGTGGCGGGTCTGGTCGAGCGGAAAGTGCCAGATCAGCGCAGCCGAGATGATGTGCGCGGCGGCGGGGCCGAGCGCGAAGACGTATTTCAGGGCCTCCAGCGCGGCGGGCGCGCTATGCCCTCCGGGCCGGAAACCCACCCAGGCGAGGAGCGGGAGCGCGAGGCCGATGCCGATCGCGGGACCCGCCTTGGATGCCAGGCTGAAGACGGAGAAGAACAGGCCGGTGCGATTGTGCCCCGTCGCCAGTTCATGGGCATCGGCGACGTCCGCGACCATCGCGCGCAGCATCAGGTTGCCCGAGCCCTGGGTCAGCCCCTGCGCCACCGCCAGCACGACCAGCAGCCACAGCGTGTCAGGAAAGACCGCAAGCAGGCCGATATTGATCGCCGCCTGCACCAGCTCGCCCGTGATCGCCGTCTCGCGCTTGCCCAGCCGCCGCCCGATCGCCAGCCAGAGGGGCCCGGCGACGACGCCGAAGACGAATTGCAGCAGGTACAGGCCGCTCGCCCATTGCGCCAGGCCCATATAGCTGATGCAGAAGAAGGCGATCAGCCCGGCGCGGATCGACTGTCCCGCGGTCACCGCCAGGTCGGAGGCGAGCACGCGCAGGAGCAGCCGGTCGCGAAAGACGATCGTGGCCGTCCGCCAGAATCCGATGCGGTGATGCGACTGGCTCGGCAGCGCAGGCTCAGGCAGCGCGGACAGGGTCAGGAGGAGCGTGGGCAACAGCGTCGCCAGGACGAAGGCGCCCGATACATGGAGCTTCACGTTCGGCGCAGCCGGGCTTCCCCGATCCATCAGCGTCGGCAGGACCAGGATCAGCAACAGGCCGATCGACCGCAGCACCTGTTGATAGGTCATGATGCGGGTGCGCTCGTGATAGTCGCCCGACACCTCGCCAGCCCAGGCCCAGGACGGCACCTCGATCATGGTCCATCCGATGGTGTACACGAACAGCGTCGCCGCCAGATAGAGTGGCCCGGGAGCCGTCGGCGGAAAGAAGAGGGCGATGGACGCCAGCCCGAACAAAAGCCCGCCGCCCGCGATCCAGGGTTTGCGGCGACCGAAACGGGTACGGCTGCGGTCGCTCAGGGCACCGACGATCGGATCGGTGGCGACGCTCCAAAGGCGGACCAGGAACAGGATGACCCCGAGCGCCGCCAAGGGAATGCCGTAGTGACTGGCATAGATTTGCGGGACGAAGAGGGCGATTGCCAACTCCGCCCCCCAGGCCGGAACCTCCAGCGATCCGAAGGCGCTCGGCCGTGCCGCGCCGTAACGCTGACCCGGTGCGGCAAGGGGTGGCGCCGGTCGGGACGCGGGGTGATCGCGTTCGATTGCGGGCAGGGGAATGCTGGCCATCGCCGTCTCCGTCAGAAACGGACCTTGAGCGTCGCGCCATAGGTGCCCGGATCGCCCAGAATGGCGGAGACGAGCCCGTAATTGACGACGTTCAAGGTCTGGAAATAGTCTTTGTCGAACAGGTTGCGCGCCCAGACCGACAGGTCGTAGCGGCCGTCCTCGCCCAGCCGGACCCCGGCGCGCGCATTGACCAGACCATAGCCGGGGACCAACCCGTATCGGCTGTTGCTGGCGACGGTGTAATAGGAGGAACGGTACGACCAGTCGCCGTGCAGATAGGCCTCCGCACCCCCGCCGATCGGACGGGTGACGTCGCCGCCGACCGAGGCCGCCCATTTCGGCACGCCCGCCAGCCGCTGGCCGGTGAAGTCGCGCGCGGGCGAGCCGCCGGGATTGGCGGCGGTCGGGTTGAGCGCCTCCACCGGGGTCGGGCCGTTGGGATAGTCGCGATAGGTGGCGTCGGTATAGGCGATCGAGCCGGTCAGGCTCAGCCAGTCGGCCGGGCGCACCGCCAGATCGCCCTCGAACCCGCGCGAGCGGACCTTGGGGATATTGGCGATATAGTTGATATAGGTGTTGGTGCCGATCACCTGCTGGACGATCGTCGTCTGATAATCGGTAACATTGGTCTGATAGGCGGCGAGGTTCAGCGTCGCGCGCCGGTCGAGAAACTGGGACTTCAGCCCGACCTCGAAATTGTCGACCGTCTCGGTCCTGACGATGGGATCGACGCCGCTGGGCAGATTGGTGAGGTTCAGCCCCGGCGACTTCGCCCCGCGCGAATAGGTGGCATAGACCAGCACGTCCT
The DNA here is from genome assembly GCF_031453055.1 of Sphingomonas sp. SORGH_AS_0789. Classification (NCBI taxonomy): domain Bacteria; kingdom Pseudomonadati; phylum Pseudomonadota; class Alphaproteobacteria; order Sphingomonadales; family Sphingomonadaceae; genus Sphingomonas; species Sphingomonas sp. SORGH_AS_0789. Next base: position 3,394,348 of record NZ_JAVIYV010000001.1, on the reverse strand, counting down.
CGCCCGGCTTCCAGCCCAGCGTCGCCAGTCCCGAGACGCTGTCGTCGTCGGTGTCGACCGAAAAGGCCTGGTTCGGGACCAGCGCGTTGCGGATCGCGGCGACGCGCGCAATCTGCGCCGCGGTCAGCCCGGTGGTCGGCTGCGCGAAGAGGCGATCATTGGCATAGCTGCCCCATTTCTCCTCATGGGTGTAGCGAAGGCCGCCGGTCAGGCTGAGCGCGGGGCTGATGTGCCAGGTCGCCTGGCCGAAGACCGCGCCGCTCTTGGTATGCGGATCGGACCGGTAGGCGGACAGCAGGCCGTTGGTGGCGATGCTCGCGACCGTCTGATCGTCGGTCGGAAAGAGCGCGAGCGCGGCATCCGACCCGAATTCGGTGCGGCCATAGCCGCGCACCACCTGCTGGAAATAATAGACGCCCAGCACCCAGTCGACCGCGTGCGAGCCGGTCGAGGCGAGCCGCAATTCCTGGCTGAACTGGCGCTGGAAATTGAGGATATGCCCCTGCGTGTTGATCGACAGCGCGGTCAGGTCGCCGTCGTTGCGCGGAAACCAGTTCCATTGCCGGGCCGCGGTGATCGACGTCAGCGCGGCGCCGCCCAGATCGTAATCGACCTGCCCCGACACGCCCCAGGTGTCCATATTGGCCTGGAACGGCGAATTGGCATCGGTCCGCCTGGCAAAGGGATCAAGCGGCAGCGGCGTGTAATTGGGGAAGCGCGCCAGCCGCTGTTCGAAGCTGTTCGCGATCGCCCTGCCATTGTCATAGGTCGCGAAGGTCCGCACCGGCAGGTTGATGCAGCACGACTGGTTCTGCTGCCCCCAGTCGCCGATGATGCGGATGGTCAGCGCCGGGGCCGGGGTCAGCAGCAACTGGCCGCGCACCGTCGCATTCTCATAATCATGGATGCGGCGGCGTGTGGTCGTGTCGTAGAGGAAACCGTCGCGCGTGGTATAGGCGGCGCTCAGGCGAAAGGCGGCCAGGCCGTCGATCAACGGGCCGGTGACCGAGCCGCGCAACTGCCGATAGTCGTAATTGCCGATATCGGCCTGGCCATCGGCATGCCACTGGAATTGCGGCAGGCGGCTGGAGATGTTGATCGCGCCGGCGGTGGTGTTCTTGCCGAACAGCGTGCCCTGCGGCCCGCGCAGCACCTCGACCCGGTCGAGATCGACGAGATCGAACTGGCTCTGCCCGACGCGTCCGTAATAGACATTGTCGATATAGACGCCGACGCCATTCTCCAGACCGTCATTGGTCAGCGCGACATTGGAGCCCAGCCCGCGTATATTGATGTTGGTATTGCGCGGGTTGAAGCTGAAAACCTGAAGCGATGGCACCAGTTGCTGAACCTGGTCGAGCCGGTAATCGCCGCGAAGGCCGAGCTGCTCGGCACCGACGACGCTGAGCGCGATCGGCACGTCCTGGGCCCGCTCCTCGCGCCGCCGGGCGGTGACGACGACGTCGCCGGACCCATCGGGCGCGGCTTCGGGCTCGGCATTCTCGGTCGGCCCGCTTGCGGGCACGGCATGGCTGGCGAGAACGACTTGCGCTCCGGCACTGGACGGCATCAAGGCCGTGGCGGCCAGCAACAGGCAGCGGCGCTTCAACACGAGCGTCATCGCCGCCGGAAATCCCCTTTTCATGGATTGGCTTTCTTATGGTTCTGGCAATGGGACCAAGGTGCGGGCCATCGGCCGCCGACGCACGGATGGCGTCGAACCCTTGCCGGTCCCGATCATGGTTCAGAGGTTAGAGGCGGGCGCGACTGGCCCGCAGCACAGGCGGATCGTGACAGCGGTTCGAGGTCATGGACGGCTCCTCACCGGGCGCCACTCGGCGCCACGGGTCAAAGCCTATCAAATTGATGGGAGTTTCGAGAAAAGCATATATTGCCGGTCAGCTAGGCGAGCTATCCGGTTCCATGAGACAGGTTATGACGATCGCGGCGGCCCCGGATCCTCCACCGCTGGGTGAAAACGGCGGGAAGGCTCAGCGCCGAAGCGCGAAATCGATCGGCACTTCGACGGTCACGGGATCGCCGGGAATGCCATCCTCGACGGGCGGCACGGGGGAGGCGCGGCGGGCCGTCGCGCACGCTTCCTGATCGAGCAGCGGAAAGCCGCTGCCGTGGATCAGCTCGACCGCCGTCACCTCGCCGGAACGGCGCAGCGTGATCGCGATGCGAGCCACGCCCTGCTGCCGCGCCGCCTCGGCTTGGCGGGGATAGTGTCGGTAGCGCTTGAGATGGCCGAGGAGCCTGGCGCGCCAGTCGGCGGCGGCGCTGGCCGATGACGTCGGGCTGGCGGGTGTGGCCGGGGCGGATGCCGGGGGCATGGCGGGGCCTGCCACTGGGGTCGCCATCCCCGTTGCCTGAGGCTGGAAAGCGGGGGCAGGCGGCGAGGCGGGCATGGCGCGCGCAGGAGAGATTGGGGCAGGAGAGATCGGGGCGGTCGGCGTCGGGGCACTCGTATCGGTCGTCGCGAGCGGCGGCGGGGACTTTGCCGGCGACCGGGGCGGGGAGGGGGAGGCGCTCGGCTCCACGACCGGCGCGAGCGGAATGGACTGGGCCAGGAACACCGCCGTCTGTCCGGCATCGACCGAGGGGATCGGCGGTGCGATCCACCGAATGCTGAACAGCAGCGCGCTGACCGTCATGCCGACCAAGAGCGTCGCCGTGCCGAATGCCCGCGCCTGGACGGGCTGGCGGTAGCCGCTTCGGTCTCGTCCGCCGCTAAAAGCCATGTTCCAGCCTGATGCTCGCGGCGGTGCGGCGGAAGGAATAGAGCCAGTCGACATTGCTCTTCACCCGATTGTGCTGAAGGAGGATATTCGGGGTCAGCCCGGCGAGGCGCAGCCCGGGCAGGCGTAGCACCGCGGTCAGGTTCGTCTCGCGGTCATGACGCACCGCGCCCAGCAGATCGCTATAGCCCCGATGATCCCGCTGGCGGACGGAGCCGATCAGCGTCAGGTCCGCCCAATCCGAAAAGCCATGCGCCACACCCATCCGTGCACCGACATGGCGATAGGCATTGGCACGGGCGGCGGCCTGCTTGTCGCCGCCCTCCACCCCGCCGAACAGCGTCCATCCGCCGCGAAGCGACAGCCAGAAGGTGGCATTGGCCTCGGTCAAGGCGCCATCCAGATCGTTATGGCCACCGTGGTAATCGAACTGCCGCCGCGCCAGCTCGACACGGATCGCGGTGCTGGGCGACGGACTGACCATCGCCTCGGCGCGAAGCCCCGGCGCGGCGAAGAGCAGGCGATGGCCGAACCCCGCAAGGTCGAAGGTCGGCGACAGGGTCAGGCTATACCGGGCGGTCTGATGGTCATAGCCGATCTGCGCGCTCAGCGTCGCCTGGTCGTAGGCGCCATGGCCCGGCCAGATGTCGCCATAGAGGAAGGCGCGGGCGAGCAACCCACCATGTCCGGCAAGCGGTATCCGGCGGCTGGCATTGCCCTCGACATTGACGCCGACCGAGGCGATCGCCGGTGGCAGGGTCCGGTCGATCAGGCAGCGGCCGTCCTGCCCGATCAGCAGGCAGGTCTGGCTGGCCGAGGTCTGGTTCAAGTTGCTGCTGTAACCCGGCCCCATCGCGATCATCCCCTGCCAGCCGCGTCGGCGGTCCAGCACCGAGAGAAAGGTGTCGACCGAGCGACGGACCCCGGCGGCCCGCTCGCCCTGATCGGCGAGCTCGGCCCGGATGTCGCGGAACAGCGTGCGGGCTTCGCGGTCCTTGCGGTTCTCGAACAGGACGCGACCGAGTTCGAGCCTCCCGGGCAGGAAGTCGGGCTGGATCGCCAGCAGCGCGCGATAGGCCCGTTCGGCTTCGCCCAGCCGCCCTTCACTGCGCGCCAGTCCGCCCCGCGCCCAGGCGACGAGCATCGGATCGGGATTGGCGAGCGCCAGATAAGCGGGCAGGAAGCGCCGCACATCGGACCATTGCCTGCGCGCAACCGACAGGTACAGCGCGCGGCCCAGATCGTCGGGATTGTTGGCGACGCTGTAGGTCTGACCATCGATGGTGATGCTGGTCGGCCGATCGCTCGCGTCGATGGCCGCGCGTTCGCGGGCGGTGGGGCGGCGGTCGATGCCGGGGTCGAGGCGAAGGCGATCGTCTTCGCTGCGCGCGGTCTGGGCATGGACGGCGCCCGACGACAGGAACGCCGACAGCGAGAGAAACCCGAGAAGGACGATATGGCGCATAGGAGCTTGGCGAAGCCGGGGTTCCCGCAAGGGAGAGACAGGAACCCCGACCCTTGCGTCAGTTCTTCGTGCCGCCGAAGGCGGCGTCATGCTGGCGCGCGCCGTCGAACTTGACGGTCCCGGCCAGAGCCGCCGCATCGGCGCCGAAGAAGCGACCGCTCACCGCGCCGCCCGACGCAACCGTTGTGCCCGACTGGGTCGCCACGCCTCCATTGCCGGAGAAGCTGGCCCCAATGATCCGCGCCGTGCCGATATCGACCCCCGCGCCGGTCGACGCGTTGGACAGGCTGCCGCGCAGCGTACCCGACGTGCCCGAGCCGAAATTGGCGGTCAGGGTGCCGGTCAGCGCGCCCTTGTTGGCATAGTCGCCGATCCCCTTGACCGTGTAGGTCGCGGTGCCGCTGGTCGGGACGGTCGTGCCGCTGGTGTTGCCGACATAATAGACGGTGTGATCCCCCGCCGAGGCATTGCCCGTCTGCGACCATTCGCCGAACCACAGGTCCGCCGAGCCGACACGGGCAAAGCGGAAATCGCCATAGCTGCTATGATCCTGGGTGCTGCTCGTCGCCATGTTCAGATGACGCACCCCGTTCAGATCGGGCACGGCATAGAGGCTGAGCCCCTGAAAATCGACGCGCCGTCCATTGGTACTCGGCACGCCGATCCCGGCCCGGCCCGCGACATGGGGGCCGCCGTTCACATCGCTGACACCCACGGTCACCTTATTGATATCGCTCGATCCCCCGGCGAATTGCGCCTGGGCCGCGCCGCTGGCCAGGACGGTGGCGAGGCCGGCGAGAAGGATGGTCTTCATCTGGATGGAGGTCATGCTATTGCTCCTGCGGTTGTGTGCGCCCGATCGCTTCGGGCGCATCGATCCGGCCCCGCCGCTCGTCCGGCTTTCAGGAAGGACGAGGGCGGCGGGGTCGAATGGCGGGATCGTCAAAAGCGGCCCGTCAGGCTCAACCGGACGGTGCGCCCCGGTGCGGGCATCAGCGAACGGGTCAGCGGGTCGGCATAATAACGATCGTTGAGGTTGGTCCCGACCAGCTCGGCCGAGAAACGTTTGTTCAGATTGTAGCGGACATAGGCGTCGGCGGTGACGATCGCGCCCCAGCTGAACGGCACGTTGAGCGAATAAACGTCGATCTGCTGCGCGCGCGGCAGGTTCGCGATCTTTTCGAAGAAGGGATTGTTGTAGCGGCTGTAATAGGTCAGCCGCCCGCCCAGTTCGAGCCGCTTGTCGAAAAAGCGCCCTCCCATCGTCCAGTTGACCGATTGCTCCGGCGTCGCCTGGGTCAGCAGGAAACCGTCGGGAAAGCCATATTTCACGCAGTTGGGAACGCTGCCATTCTTCTTGTCGGCAAGCGCGGCGGCGCTTTCGTCGCACACCTGGTTGGTGGTCATGAAGGCTGCGCCCAGCTGCGTATAGAAGCCGCCGGTATCGATCCGCGCCTCGGCCTCGATGCCCGCGATCGTCTGTTCCTGGATGTTGCTGAATTGGAGGTTGGTGGACCGTTCGACCACGTTGGAGATATGGTTGCGATAGAAGGTCAGCTTGATGTCCGCGCGTTGATCCTCGCGGTTGAGGTGCAACAGGCTGCGCAGGTCGCGGACCAGGCCGACCTCGTATAATTTGGCGTGCTCCGGCTGAAGTTGCGCGAGCGGGTTGAACGATGCGGAGAAGCCCAGCGTGCTCTCGAACATGCTCGGGAAGCGCCACGTCTCGATATAGCGGGCATAGGCGCGGGTCTGTTCGTCGGCATAGACGGTGGCGGACAGGCTGGGGGCCCAGCGGTGATCCGACCGGCGCGGCGCGGTGATCGGAACGACCTCGACGATACTCTGCAGACGGCACGTCCCGTCATTGCCCGCGATCTGGCCGATCGCACCGTTGAGACAGGGATTGCCGTTCCGGGCATAGCGTCCCTGGGCATCGGGGCTCCAGGTCGGCCCCTGCTCCTCGAACGCGACCTCATAGGGATTGGCGAGATATTCGGGCAGCAGCTGGGCGATCAGCGCGTCGACCTCCTTGGGATCAACATCGGTCAACAGGCTGCGCCAGTAGCGCTTGGCGAAATCGGCGCCGGTGCCCTTTACGTTGAAGAACGAATTATAGCCGCGATAGGCGACCGATTGCAGGTTCGCATTGCCCTTGGCGATCTGGCTCCGCGCGAAATCGTCCACCGCCCAGTAACCGGCATAGCTGACCCCCGCGTTCAGCTTCAGGAAGCTGGCGGGCCGCCATTCGCCGTCCAGCCGGACGAGGAACTCCTCGCGCCGTCCCGCACGCGGGAATTGCCGCCAGCCCTGGAAGCGCGCGGCGTCGTACACGTCCCGCGACGCCAGTTTCTCATGCTGCCAATTGCCGCTCAGCGTCAGGTCGAAGGTCGACCCCAACCGGACCGTGTTGGCCGCGTTGACGCCATAGCGGTTGTTGATCGCATTGGCGCGGGCATTGTCGACCAGGATCGGCTGGGCGAACGTCGCGAAATTGGGCATGCCGCCGGAATTATAGGTGTCGCTGGTCGTGTCGGTGGCCCAGAGATTGGCCTTCAGGTCGATCCAGCGGCTCTCCGGCTGCCACTTATATTCGGCATTATAAGCGCGGGCATGCACCTTGCTGAGCGGCCATTGCGCATTGCCGGTGTCGATCAGGATGCGCGACGGCATGATCTCGCCATATCGCGTCACGCTGTCGCGCAGGCTGACCAGCAGATACTGGTCGTCGGCGATGTGCCAAGTCGCCTTGAGCAGCACGGACTCCAGATCGCTGGAGGTGTTGGGCACCTCATCGCCCGGCGCGAAGCCCAGCGCCATGCGGCGGATCCGGTTGAGATTGCTGGAGGGGAGTTGCGTCTGCCGGTAATAATCCGGATCGCTCGTCCCGGAGAAGTAGTTGCCCCGCTCGCGATAGGCATAGGCCCCGAACAGGTCGAGCCCCTCGATCCGCAGCGCCGCCGCGACCCGCACGGCGCGGTCCCCCAGCGAGAAGAAGTGATTGTCATCGCGGGTGCGCGGCACGATCAGCAGCGAGGGGTCGCGCAGCGCGAAGCTGGGCGAGTTTTGCGGGAAGCCGGGCACGGTGCGATAGTCGCGCCCGGTCAGCAGCGTCGGCAGGCGCGGGTCGGTCGCGTTATTGCCGCCCTCCAGCCGCACGTCGAGGCCGAAGGTCCGGCCCGGACGCAGCACGTCGTCCGCGTCCAGCGTGTTGATGACGACCGTACCGCCGGTCGAGCTTCGGATATTGCCCCGATCGGTCGGCCCGCGCAGCACCTGAAGCCCGGAGATCAGGCTGGGATCGACATAGGCCCGGTTGCTCGCGCCGTTATAGCCACGCCAGACGGTCAGCGCCTGTTCGGTCCCATCGATCACGACGGGCACGCGGCCGGGCCCCTGGATACCGCGAATGCTGGGGTCGAGCGCGCCGCTGTTGCGCGCATCGCCGCTCAGGACATTGACCATGCCGCTCAGCAGGTCGGAGGTGGTGACGCCCTTATAGCGTTCGATCTCCGCCCGGTCCTTGTAGCCGCTGGAGAAATCGGCGTCGAAGACCGCGTCATGGCCACGCTCGGCCCGCGTCGCCGCGACATTGCGTGGGGCATCGTCTCCCTCGACACGCAGGGCGTCGGTGATCACCGGGGCCTGCGTGCCGCCTGAAGACCGCACCGAGCGCCGCCGGAGCGTCAGCACCCCGTTCGACAGCTGCCAGTCGAGTTCGGTCCCGGCGAGCAGATGGTCCAGGGCCCGGGCGCGGTCCATGCGGCCCGACGCCCCGCGTGACCGCAGCCCGGCGAGCAGGCCCGCATCGACGCTCAACTGCACCTGCGCCTGCTGGGCGAACAGCGCCAGCGCGTCGGCCAGCGGCTGTGCGGGGATGGCAAGGCTGATTTCGTCCGGCCGACCCTGAGCCGCCAGCGGTGCGGCCATGACCCCCATCGTCGAGGCCGTCAGCATCAAGCCGATGCCCAGCCGCTTCCATCGAAAACCGATCCGTCCGCTCTTCACATAGTCCCCCATCGTCATACGGCATAAATGCTAATGCGTATTGTTTGCATTCATGAGTTGGACGTTTGGGCGGCTCGGATTTTCGGAGGGTTTCAAAATTTTTTTGGATTCGCCGTTCAGTCGGCGCGGACGATGGTGATCCACGGCGTGATCCGGGTGATGGACAGTCCGTGAGCCTGGCGCATCGCGGCGAGGGCGCGGTCGGAATGGCGCAGATCGTAAACGCCGGTCACATGGCGCGCCATGCCGGGGCCGCGGGCGATCAGCCATCCCTTATGCCATGGCCGCAACGCCGCGATCGCCGCCGCCAGGGGGCGATCGATCATGATGAGCCTTCCCGTCGCCCAGGCGGCGACGCGGGAGGGCGGCATCTCGCCCCGATGCCGGGTGCGCGATGCGCAGTCGAGGTCTTCGGTCTGGCCAGGACGCAAGGGAAGGGGATCCTCCCAGCCCCCGGCACAGGATACGCCGACGGCTCCCTCGCGAACGGCGATATGCGTCGTGGCGTCTTCCATGGCGACCTCGAACGCGGTTCCCAGATCCGTGGCGACCGCATCGCCCGCGACGACCCGGAACGGATGGTCGTCATCATGGCGAACCTGAAAATAGGCGCTTCCGCGCAACAGGCGTGCATGGCGGGCGCCGTCGAACGTCATGGCGCTGCGGGGGGCCAGGGTGACGCGGCTGCCGTCGGCGAGCGTCATCGTCCGGACCTCGCCGGTTCGCGTCGTCGTTGCCGCTGCCGGGATCGGCAGAAGGTCGCGACCGAGGAAAAGGGCGGTAAGGCTAGCGGCCAGCGCGAACGGGGCCAGGATGGTCCGGCCTGCGCGTCGCCATCGCCTATCGCTTGCAGGGGCAACCCTCACCACGCCGCCCGATGATGGAAGCTGCCGGATCAGGGCGCTGACATGGTTGAGCTGACTCCACGCGGCATCATGCGCCGGGGTCTGGCGCCAGAGCCGAAACCGGTCGTGCAAGGCGGCATCATCCGGTCGCTCCTGCAACCGGATCATCCATTCCAGCGCCTCGCGCTGGTGACATGTCTCGCCCTCGTCCTTGCTCACAATGGCTTCAGCCTCTTCCTTCTCTCCGAGGACGAACGGAGCCGCCATTTTTTCGCCCCGGCGGACTAATTCGTCGCTGGGTGAAGCGCGCGGCGACAGCGCGCCACACCCTCGATGACCAGCGAATGGGCCGTCGTGATCGACACGCCCAGTTCGGCGGCAATCTCGCGCAACGGTACCCCCGACAGGCGATGCATCTCCACCGCCCGGCGCATGGGCGGGGACATCCGGCGCAGTTCGGCGGCGACGATGGCGAGTTGCTGGGCGGCGATCGCGGCCTGCTCCGCATCGGCCGCCGCAGCCGCGACCCGGTCGCTTTCGCCGTCGAGATCCGGCGGCATGATCCGTTCCTGTCGTCGCCGCTGACGATAGGCATCGATCGCCAGATTTCGGACCACGCGTCGGATATAGCCGATGGGTTCGCCAACCGGCCGCTCCGGACCCCGCTGCGCCAGTTTCAGCCATGCCTCCTGCACGACATCCTCTGCGGCATCGGGGTCGCCTGTCACACGCGAGGCCTCTGCGATCAGCCGTCGCCGCTGGTCGGCGAACAGCGTGGCCAGTGGCGGCAGGACTGTCATGGCGCGGGCCATGCCACCAGCCCGAAGGCGGCATATGCTGCCGGAGCGACACGCACGGCAGACCGCGCCACAGACGACAGTCGCTCGTTCCTTCGCATGCCCGTCGCTCCCGCCAGCCCTGGCCCGGAACCATCGGTGCCGTATCTGGCCGTCCGAGCCCGTTGCCAAATTAGCTAATGCGAGTCAATCGCATATGATGACATTGGCTGCCCCGAGCGCGCAGGCTCCTCGATATGTCGTACTCAGGGTTGCGGCGTCGCGGGCTTCTCAGAAGCCGCCGCAGCACGGCGGAGTTCGGCGATCTCGGCGGCGGTCTTGAAGTCCAGCATTTCGACCTGGAAGACCAGATCCGCATTGGCCGGGATAGGGCCGGAGGCCTGCGCGCCATAACCTAGGGCGGCCGGAATGCAGAGGCGCAGGATGCCGCCCCGACCGACCATTTGCAGTCCTTGCGAGAAGCCGGGAATGACTTCGCCCACCGGCATGACCGACTGCATCGCCTGGTCGAACACCACGCCCGTCGCGGCCAGATAGCCGACATAGTTGACCAGCGCGGTCGCGTCCGCACCGGGCATCGCACCCGTGCCAGGACGCAAGACCGTATAGCTCAGCCCGGACGGCGTCCGCGAGGTGCAGGCACGCTGGGCGGGCGGTACGATGGGATTCAGCGGAAGGGGGATGATGCCGCCATTTGCCGTCGCCGGGGGCGAAGAAGGCCGCGTCTTCACGCCCTGCGCGGTCGCGCCTGCGGAGAATGGCATCGTCAGGGTGGGAAGGGTGATCGCGATGGCGAAGCGGCGCAGCGCGCGGCGGGGAATGGTCATAGCGCATGCCCTAGTCGGGCTTTGGCCGGCAGATCAAGCGGCTGGGCCACGCCGCGCCGCTATTGCTTTTATCATCATTACACATGAACATTGTCACACTAATGAAAAACCTCGGTCATAGGGCGGCCTTCTTCCAAATCTCCCGTGGAGGAATATGTGATCAAGAACTGGACCGGCCTTGCCGGTATCGGTGGCGTGTGCCTGTGCGCCATGCTCCCGCAAATGGTGTTTGCCCAGACGGCGGGCACGATCGCCGCCGAAGACAAGGCGGAGCAGGATGTCGTCGTGGTGGGCGAACGCGCCCGCAAGCCGGTGGTGATGGACCTGCCCAATTCGCCCAAGGCGCGCGCGATCGTCACGCAGGACTATATCGAGCATACCGTCCCCGGTCAGTCGATCTTCAATGCGATCAACCTCGTGCCCGGCGTCAACTACAATGCGGGCGATCCCTATGGCGGCAATGGCGGCGGCATCCGCATCCGCGGCTTCGATGCCAGTCGCATCGCTTTCACCTTCGATGGCCTGCCGCTGAACGACGCGGGCAATTATGCGATCTATTCCAGCCAGCAGATCGATCCCGAGCTGGTGCAATCGGTCAACGTCAATTTCGGGTCGACCGACGTCGACTCGCCGACCGCGAGCGCGGCGGGCGGCACGGTCAATTATCGCACCATCCTCCCGACCGAGACGCTGAGCGCGACGGCGGTCTATTCGCATGGCGGCGGCAACATGAACCGCGTCTTCGGGTTGCTCAACACCGGCGACCTAACCGCCAGCGGCACCCGTGCCTGGTTCTCCGCCAGCAGCCAGAGCTATGACCTCTACCGCTATTCCAAGGTGCAAAAGGCCCAGTATAACGCCCGGATCTACCAGCCGCTGGGCGGCAAGGATTTCGTGTCGCTGGCGGGCTTCTTCTACCAGCATCGCAATTTCGGATATGGCACGCCGTCGCTCGCCAACCTCAACAGCGTGCTGGGCAATCCCTATGGATCGTCGTCGAACGGTCCGGTTCGCGTCGATCTGACGCGGGCACAGTTCGACAAGCTGTTCGCCGACCAGACCAACAACTATCTGAACAGCACCACCTGCGCGCTGCCCTCCCAAATGCAGGCCGCGAAGGGCACGGTGCAGGATGACCGGTCGAGCTGCACCAACACCCGTCAAACGGGTCTGAACCCCGTCGATACGGGCAACCTCCGCTTCAACAGCCTGCTCACCCTGTCCGATCGGCTGACCTTCTCGATGGATGGCGGCTATGCCTTTACCCGTGCCAATGGCGGCGGCTCGACCGTGTTCGCCGAGAGCGACGCCAATGCCGGGCAGAAGGGGGCCAATGGCAACCAATATGGTCGCGTGGGCGGCGGTGTCGCCCAGGGGCGCGACCTCAATGGCGATGGCGACATGCTCGACTATGTCCGCGCCTATTATCCGTCGAACACCCAGACCCATCGCCTGATCGCGATTGCCGGGCTTCGCTACGACATTGATCCGAGCAACCTGTTGCGCCTGGCCTATACCTGGGATCGGGCGCGGACGACGCAGACGGGCGAGGCAAGCTATCTGCGGTCGGATGGCACGCCGTGGCTGCCGTTCGGCACCAGCGATGCGAGTAATCCCCATGCCATGCTCGATGCGGTGGGCCATGTGCTCAACAAGCGCAACCGCCTGACCTATTCGATACTGCATCAGCTCTCGGGCGAATATCGCGGCAAGCCGTTCGACGATTCGCTGTCCTTCACCCTGGGCCTTCGCGCGGCGCTGTTCCGGCGCAACATGAACAATGCCTGCTACACCATTCCGGGCAGCGGCAGCGAAGCCTATTGCACGTCGCAGACGCAGGCGCAGGTCCAGGCGGACAGCCGGACCAAAGGTTTCGCGCCGCCCTATACGGGGCGGATCAAGGAGTATCGCGCGCTGCTGCCCAATATCGGCCTGACCTGGCAGATGACACCGGCGGTCAGTCTGTTCACCAGCTACACCAAGGGCTTTTCGGCACCCAGCACCGATGTCTATGCCTATGACGACAAGGTCATCCGGCTGGGCGGGGACGAGGTGAAGCCCGAACGCACCGATTCCTATGATCTGGGCCTTCGCTATACGATGGGCATCGCCCAGGCCCAGCTGGGCGGCTGGTACATCCGGTACGACAACCGCATCGTCAACGTGACTACGCCGGTCGAGGGCGGCGGCACGATCAGCGCCAGCCGCAATGTCGGCGGGATGGACAGCAAGGGTATCGATGCCTCGCTCTCGGTCAGCCCGGCGCGCTGGCTGTCCCTCTATGGCTTTGCCTCCTACATGACCGCCAAGCTGAAGGACGATGTCATCAACGCCGCCACGGGGCAGGTGGCGATCGCGACCAAGGGCAAGTCGCTGGTCGATACGCCGAACTGGCAATATGGCGGCCGTGCGCAGGTCAATCTGCCCTTCGGCGTGGTCGGGCTGTCGGCCAAGCATGTCGGCGACCGCTTCGTGACCGATGTCAACGACGTGAAGGTGGCGGGCTATACGTTGGTCGATCTCGACGCGCAGATCGGGATGGAGTGGATCGGCCTGAAGAAGACCTATTTGCAGTTCAACATCGTCAACCTTCTCGACAAGGCCTATTTCTCGAACCTAGGAACGGTGGCCAGCAAGGGCGGCTATTTCAACTTCGGGAATCCGCGCACGGTGATCGCCAGCGTGCATTTCGAGTTCTGACAGCGGATCGCGGCGGCTGAGCCGCTCGCCGCCGCGAAAGGACAAGGACGGGCCGGGCACGATGGAGGAACACCATCGCGCCCGGCCTTCGATTCCGAGACGAAGGCAAAGGTCATCATGCGCAAGGTAATGCGGAATATCGGGGCGATATTGGCGATCGGGCTGGGTGCCACGGCGTCCATGGCCGGAAAGGACGGGACCCCGACACTGGAACTGATCGGTGTGACCAGCATCCCCCATGGCACCCGCTTTCAGGGCCTGCCGATCGGCGGATTGTCGGGGCTCGACCGGCTGCCGGGCGGGGACTATCTCGCCATTTCGGACGACAAGGGGGATGGCCGGCCGCCGCGCTACTACCGGCTGGCGATCGCGCTCGACCCCGCCCATCACCGGATGCGCGTGCGGATAGAGGCGCAGCAGGTGCTGCGCGATGCCCAGGGCCTGCCATTCCCCACCGATCATCCGGTGGTCGATCCCGAGGCCATTCGCCACGCCGGTGGACATCATGTCTACTGGTCGTCGGAGGGGACGTGGAATGCCGACCCCGCGCGGCGGGTTCAGCCCGCCATCTATGAGGCCGATGCCACGGGACGCATCCTGCGCAGCTTCTCGCTGCCGCCCGCCTATCTCTATGCCGATAACCGAAGCCGGGGCGCGGCATCCAATGGGGTGATCGAGGGGCTGGCGGTCGGGCCGCGCGGGACGGTCTATGCGGTCAACGAGGTTCCCGCCTATGAAGACCTTGCCGTCGATGACGGACCCGGCCAGGCCACGCGGCACCGGTTGACCAGCTTCGACCCCAAGAGCGGCCGGCCGCTTCACCAATATGTCTATGACGTGCCCGACGGCCAGTATAGCGTTTCCGAGCTTCTGGCGATCGACGACCGGCATTTCCTATCGATCGAACGGGTCGTCCCTTTCGACTCCCGGACGGGCGTGAGGGCCAGGATCATAGTGTCCGGCATCACCGATCGCACGACCGACGTCCTGTCCTGCCCGGCGCTGCCGTCCTGCCCCGCCGTTCCGATGACCCGCACGGTGTTGCTCGACCTGCCGCAGCAATATCGGGGCGTGAAGATCGACAATCTGGAGGGGATGGCCTGGGGACCGAGGCTGCCGGATGGTCGGCGGACCCTGATCGTCGAGGCGGACGACAATTTCAACAAGGATCAGCTTTCGCAGTTCCTCGCCTTCGCATGGCGGGGCAGGCTGGTGACGCCGCGATCGGCGATGTAATATTATTTCCTAACGCTGCGAGTGGTTTGTGCGGAGTGTGAACCAGCTGTCATTTTGTTGATATTGACTCGCATTACCCTTGAATGGAGGGGCGCCCCCGGACTTATCACGAGGGCGGAATGACAGTCGCAAAATATTCGGCAAAGATGGTGATCGGCGCGCTTGCCTTGTCGGCAAGCGTCGCAGCCATGGCCAAAGGCAATCTCATGTCGGACGCGGCGCACCCCACCGCCGCCTCGCCACGCGTGAAGAAGGACGAAGGGGCGGATCGGTCGAGCACCGGCGACATCGTCGTCACCGCGTCGCGCCTCGACATGCTGGGCAAGGGGACCACCGCCAGCGAGGGGCGGATCACGGCCGACGAAGTGGCGCTGCGGCCCATCTATCGGCCCGGCCAGTTGCTGGAAACCGTCCCCGGCCTGGTGGTGACCGCGCATTCGGGCGAGGGCAAGGCATCGCAATATCTGTTGCGCGGTTTCAACCTCGATCATGGCACCGACTTCGCCAGCTTCCTGGATGGCATGCCGATCAATCGCCCGACCAATACCCATGGACAGGGCTATGCCGATCAGAATTTCATCATGCCGATGCTGATCGCGGGGATCGACTTCACCAAGGGACCGTATCACGCCGAGGTGGGCGATTTCGGCGCGGTCGGCTCGGCGCATATGCGGCTGGTCGACCATATCCCGACGACGCTGTCGCTTAGTGCCGGGACGCTGGGCGATTATGGCGTCTCCGGCGGGACGACGATCGCGCTGGCACCCGACCACCGCCTGCTGCTGGCGGGCGAATATGGCCATCTCGACGGCCCATGGACGCATCCCGACGATTTCGACAAGGTCAATCTCGCCGCCCGCTATAGCCAGGGAACGACCAATGACGGCACCAGCCTGACCGCGCTTTATTATGCCAGCAAGGGCAATCTGACCACCGACCAGCCTCGGCGCGCGGTCCGGCAAGGGTTGATCGACCCGTACGGCACGCTCGACCCGAGCGATGGGAGCCGCTCGCACCGTTTCAGTCTATCGGCCCGGTTCGCCAAGCCGATCGGCGACGCCGCGATCGACGCCAGTGCCTATTATATCCGGTCGGACATGATCCTGTGGAACGACTTCACCCATTATCTCGACGATCCGGTCAATGGCGACCAGGAAAAGCAATATGAGAACCGCGATACGGCGGGCGGCCGGATCGCCTATCGCCGCAGCGACGAATTTCTGGGTCGACCCAGCGTGACGACGATCGGGCTGCAGGCGCGCTATGACCGGGCCTATGTCGCGCGGCTCCACACGAAGGAACGCGTGCCGCTATCCTATTGCTCGGTCGAGGGGCCCAACGGGACGACGCAGGTGCCTGCGGCGGGCGGTATCTGCAATGCCGACGACGTGACGCTGCTCGATCTCGGCGGCTTTGTGGAGAACAGCACCGACTGGACGCCGTGGCTGCGCAGCACGATCGGGCTGCGCGAGGAATATTACGGCGCTACCGACACCAGCCGGACAACCCGCTTTTCGGGCCATGCGCATCAGATGCTCTTCCAGCCCAAGGGCAGCATCGCGATCCGCCCCTTCGACACCACCGAATTCTACATCAGCGCCGGACGCGGCTTCCACAGCGACGATGTGCGCGGCGTCTTCGGCACCGTGCCGCAGCAAGGGGTTCCCGGTTCGGCCGGCCGGACGCCGCTGCTGGCGCGGGCGGTCGGCTATGAATTCGGGTTGCGGACGAACGCGATCCGGCGGCTTGCGGTGCAGTTCGCGCTGTTCCGGCAGGATTTCGAATCCGAACTCGCCTATAATGCCGATGTCGGCCAGGACAGCGCCTCCGCGCCGAGCCGCCGCGTCGGGATCGAATTGTCGTCGCAATATCATCCGACGCGCTGGCTGGAGCTGAATGCCGACATCGCCTTCGCCAAGGCGCGGTATCGCGGGGATTTGAAGCCGTTCGGGCTGACCGGGCGCTTCATCGCCAACGCACCGCGCTCGACCCTGTCCTTCGGTGCGCTGGTCAAGGATCTGGGCCCCTGGTTCGGCGGCTTCCAGATCCGCAATCTCGGTCCCTATCCGCTGGTCGACGGTCCGCGCGAACCGCACGACCCCGGCTATACCGAGGCCAATCTCGATGTCGGATATCATCTCGGCGCGCGAACGACGGTCCAGCTCAGCATCTTCAACATGCTGAACACCCATGCCAACGCATCGGCCTACTACTACGCCACGCGCCTGCCGGGCGAACCGGACGACGGCGTCGAAGGCTATCAGTTCCACCCGCTGGAACCGCGATCGGCAAGGCTCAGGCTGACCGAAACCTTCTGATCGGGTGGTGCCCATGAAAATGCTCCCCGACGGCATCGCCATCGGGGAGCACTCCTTGTGACCAGGGTTTGACACCCCAGGATCGATTATCAGAACTTGGTCGTGACCGAGAACTGGATGTAGCGTCCGTAAATGTCATAGAAATTGACGGGCGAGTTCTGCCATCCGTTGATCGAATAGGTGTTGTTGCCGCCGCGAGCCGGAATGATCGGCGGATCCTTGTCCAGCACGTTGTTGATGATGACCCCCAGCGTCATCCGCTTGGCGATGTTCACGTTCGCCGCCAGATCGAAATAGCTGTAATCGGGGATGCGCGCGAAGGTGTTCTGCGTCGTACGGCGCAGCGTGCCGCTCTGGGTGCCGGAGATGAAGCGCCAGTTCGCCGAGATCTGGAAGAGCCCGTCCTGTCCGGTGAACGTCGTGCGCAGATTGTGGCGCCACTTCGGAATGGGGTTGCCGACGCCGTCGCCGAAGTAGCCGACGCTGCCCGACTGGTTTGAGACCGAGCGGGCGCTGTTCACCAGGCCACCGTTGAAGTCGGCGGCCAGGGTGCCGGTGCTGACCGGCAGGTCGTAATGCGCCTGGAAGTCATAACCGGTCGTGCCGATCCGGTTGGGGACGTTCAGGACGAGCGAGCTGACATAGCCGGAATTCGGGTTGTTGATGTTGCCATACAGCGTGCCGTTGCCGTTGCGGACGAACTGCTGACACGAGATCTTGTTGAGCTCGGTCGGATCGGTGGCGTAATTGACGCAGTTCGCGACCAGGGTGTCCTGATCCAGCCCGACGATCTGGTTCGTATAGCGAATCTCATAGTGATCCACCGAGAAGCTGAAGCGTGGCAGGAAACGCGGCGTCAGCACTAAACCATAGGTCAGCGTGTTCGCGGTCTGCGGCCCCAGCGCCGGATCGACCGCGCCGTTGCGATAGATACAACCGGCTTCGGGGCAGCGGATGGACGTGCTGCCATAGCTGGCGGGGTTGAACCCGGGTTGCAGCTGACACGCCGCGAGGCTGGCGAGCGGGGCACCGCCCGCAGCGGTCGACGCGCCGCAGATATCGACGAAGTTCAGGCTGCGGCTGAAGTTGATGTTCTGAGTCGCTTCGAAGACGCCAGGTGCGCGCGAGGCGAAATTGCGCGCGACGCGGAACCGGATATCCTGAACGGGCGCCCAAGTTCCCTCCAGCTTCCAGGTGCTGAAGAAGGGCCGCGACGAGGTGTCGTAGTTGGAAGCGCGATAGCCGCCGCTGAAGCCCAGCAGGTGGGTCCAGGACTTGTCCTGGATCAGCGGAAGCTGAAGTTCGGCGGCCAGTTCCTTGGCGGTTTGCGTACCGCGCGAGAAGGAGGACGGGTTCGGCGTACCCTGGATGATCGTGTTATAGTCGGCGCTGGTGAAGTTGTTCGCGATGTCACGACGCAACTCCGCCCCGAAGCTTACCTGAGCGCCATCGGTCGCCAAGGGCGAACGGATGCCATACTGGCCCAGGTCGCCGCTGATATTGGCCTGCACGTCGAAGAAATAGCCGACGTTACGCCGCGGACCGTTGGGCGCATATTGGAAGATATACTGATAGACCGCCGGATCGCTCGAATCCCCGCGGAAGATGTCGAGCGGCACGCAATTCGGATCGGTGCCGTTGACCTTGGACACGCAGGTCGGCACGCCGTTGACGCTGACGACGTTCAGCGCCTTGGCGATGTTGGCGCCCGAGGGTGCCCAGTTGCGGTTGATCGCGCTCTTGACCAGGCTCTTGGCCCATACGCCGCCGACATCGTAATGCCACGCGCCGCCGAAGTCGCCGCGAACGCCGAAGGTCGCACGGTTGTAGATCTGCTGATAATCGATCGTGCGGGTCGGATAGTTCTGGAATCGATAGCCGAAGTCGATCGGCACGGTCGCCGAGGTGCCGGCTGCCGCGCCGCACAGCACCTGCGCCTGCTGCGCCGACATCAGCGGATTGTTGCAGTTCAGCTGATAGCCGCCCGCGCCATTGGTCTGCTCGCCGATCGTGGCGGGCAGGTACGTCCCCTGGCTGGTGTTGCGGGTGAACATGTAGCTGCCGTAGAATTCAGCCCAGTCGGTCGCCTTGAACGACAGGAAGCCACCGGCATTGTAACGCTCGTTGGCGCGCAGCATCTGATAGCTGTCGTCCATGCGATTCTGACGGTCGGTGGTTGCGTCCTGGGTATTGCGATACGGCCGGAAGGTGCGGCTGCCGTCGCTGGCATTGATCTGGGCAACCCGATTGTTCAGGTTGTAGATATAGCCATAGCGCGAGTAGATCGAGGTGTCGCAGCTCAGCGCGCCGTCAATGCCAGCCTGCAACAGGTGGCAGGCCTGCGAAGAGCGCGAATTGTACGGCAGATTGTCGGTATGCCGATAGCTGAAATAGCCCGACAGCGACAGGCGGTCGTCGAACAGCCGCTTACCGGCGGCCACGTTGATCGTCGCGCGCCCGCCATCGTTGGTCCAGCCCAGCGGGGTCGGGAAGCCACGCGACCGTGCTGTCTGGGTGACGATGTTGTCGCGATTGAGATGGTTGAAGAAGCCGTAATTGGCGTCGATCTGGACCCCTTCGAAATCCTTCTTCAGGATGAAGTTGACCACACCGGTCAGGGCGTCGGGGCCATAGACGGCGGCGGCACCGCCGGTCAGCACGTCGACGCGCTGGATCAGGGCGGGGGGAATGGAGTTGACGTCGGCCGCCACCTGGCCGCCGAGGCGCTGACCGTCGAGCAGAATCAGCGCGGCATTGCCCGATCCGCCGATGTTGCGCAAATTGACGCGTGCGGTGCCGTTGCCTTCGTCATCCGCCTGCGGGGCGTAAGGCACGACCTGCGGCAGCCGGTTGAGAACATCCTCGATGTTGACCGCGCCGCTGAGCTTGATTTCCTGCGCCGAAACCGCCTGGACGGGCGCCGCCGATGCCAGGTTCGGGTTGACGATCCGCGAGCCCGTCACGATCACATCGTTGGGCGACGTCTCGGCACGATCCTCCCGATCGCCGGTATCCAAGCGGACATTCTCACGTTCCGCATTCTTGCGACTTTCGGACTTGGCAGCGTTGGCGTCAGTGGCCGGCGTCGTTTTTTCCGACTGCGCGGCAACAGGCGCGGCCCACATCATCGCGACACAACTGGTGGCCAACAAAAAACCGATATGTCTCATGTACTTCCCCCCATTTCAACAACTTCGCTGTCCCCTTTTTTCGACAGCGAAGCCGAATCTCATTCGATCGATGAGATGGGAATTTCAAACATGTTTCATCCTTGCGGGCAATATCAATATATGACTTTTCAATGAATGGTATTTAACAGGTTTTCTAAGCACTTCTGATAAAATGACATTTTTGTAACGTGCTGCGCTGTGTCGACCGTTATTGGTCTTTACGGTGCTTTTTGGAGACGTTTCCAGCCCGATACGCCCGACAGGGGGCGGCGAATCCAAGCGGTGCGGATCATGCTGGCTCTGACAGCGGCAAAGCCGTGACATTGAGCAACGATGTGCAGCTAGCACGGGCCCCGGCAGAGGTCGGCGGGAAGGACACTCGATCCTTCCCGCCGGGGATGGCCTCAGGCCGAGGGTTGTAGCGAAGCCGCATCAAGGTCGACCGCCAGTTCGCGAGGCCAGAAGCGCAGCGCACGGCACTGGTCGACAAAGCCCTTGGCGTCCTTCGGCTTGGCAAGCGCGACAAACCCTTCGTCCCGTTCCGTCACGCCCGCCGCATCGAACAGCGCGGTTGCGGCCGCACTGTGGCCGATGAACTTGCAGTGCGCGAAGGCGTCGGCGACGAAGTCCTTGGCCGTCGCATCCTTGGCGAGCATAGCGACGCCCGCCTCGGAGGGCAGCACCGCCACCGCGTCGTAAAGGACCGAGGGGCCTCCGTCGATCTTCTGCTTGGCGGCGACCTTGGTGCCGTCGTCCAGCGTCACGCCGCCGATCTTGGGCGCCACGACTTCCCAGAGCGCCCCTTCGGCCTCGAGCGCGTTCGTCACCGCCGCGAACAGCGCCGCGCTGCTGCCGTCGGTCAGCAGGATGCCCATCTTGCGCCCCTTGAAGTCCTGGGGGTTGTTGGCGAGGATGCTCAGCTTGGGCGAGGAAGGCAGGTCGAGCGTCGGTTTCGCCGCCTTTGCGGGCTCCGGCAGGTCCAGGCCGAGCCCATCGGCGACCGTTGCCGCAAGCCCTTCGTCGATCAGCCGGAGGTGGGAGACGGCACGCGCCCGGATATCGACCCGTTCGACCTTCGACAGCTCGAAAACCAGCGCGTCGCCGATATGCTTTTGTTCGATCGGCTGCTGGCTGACGAAGAACTGCCGGGCCTGGCTGTAATGGTCGGCGAAGGTCTCGGCGCGGATGCGCTGCTTGGTGCCCTGCACCTCGGCCGGGAAGCTGCGATAGCCGATCGTCGGATTTTCGCGCGGACCGCCATCGGGGCCCCAGCTGTTTGGCTCGTAATTGGCGCGCCCCTTGGGGTTGCGCATCGCCATATGGCCGTCCTGCTGGAAATTCATCACCGGGCAGCGCGGAGCATTGACCGGGATATGGGTGAAGTTCGGCCCGCCCAGCCGCTTCAGCTGCGTATCCAGATAGGAGAAGTTGCGGCCGTGCAGCAGCGGGTCATCGGAGAAGTCGATGCCGGGCACGACATTCTGTGTGCAGAAGGCGACCTGTTCGGTATTGGCGAAGAAATTGTCGACATTGCGGTTGAGCGTCAACGTCCCGATGATGCGGACGGGGATGTCCTCCTCGGGGATCAGCTTGGTCGAATCGAGATGGTCGAAGGGCAGGCGGTCGGCCGTTTCCTGGTCGAACAGCTGGACGCCCAGATCCCATTGCGGAAAGTCGCCCGCCTCGATCGCCTGCCACAGGTCGCGGCGATGGAAGTCGGGATCGGCGCCGTTGATCTTGACCGCCTCGTTCCACAGCACCGATTGCAGCCCCTGGCGCGGCTTCCAGTGGAATTTGACGAAGGTCGACTTGCCCTCGGCATTGACCAGCCGGAAGCTGTGGACGCCAAAGCCCTCCATCGTGCGGAACGAGCGTGGGATCGTCCGGTCGGACATCTGCCACATCACCATGTGCCACGCCTCGGGGCTCAGGCTGGCGAAGTCCCAGTAATTGTCATGCGCGGACTGGGCCTGCGGAAAGGCGCGGTCGGGCTCCTGCTTGACGGCGTGGACGAGGTCGGGAAACTTGATCGGGTCCTGGATGAAGAAGACCGGGATATTGTTGCCGACAATGTCCCAGTTGCCCTGCTTCGTATAGAATTTGACGGCAAAGCCCCGGACGTCGCGCGCCAGGTCCATCGAGCCCTTGTTGCCCGCGACGGTCGAGAAGCGGACGAAGACTTCGGTCTGCTGGCCCACCTCGCTTAGTATGTCGGCGCGGGTATATTCGGCGAGGCTGTCGGTCAGCTCGAAGACGCCGTGCGCGCCATATCCACGGGCATGGACCACTCGCTCGGGAATGCGTTCATGGTCGAAGTGGAAGATCTTCTCGCGCAGGATGAAGTCTTCGAGCAGCGTCGGCCCGCGCTCCCCGGCGCGCAGGCTGTTCTGGTTGTCGGAGACGGGAACGCCCTGCTGCGTGGTCAGCGTCCGGGCCGTGTCGTCGGTGGCCTGATGCGTCTCTCCGCCATGACCCTGGGGCTCGGCATAATGGGTCGGCATATCCGCCCCGGCGGGAAGGGAGGGCGCTTGGGCGGGCGATACGCCCTTGGCCTTGCCGCTGCCCTGCTTGCTTTTCGAACTGGCCATGATGGTGTCTTTCATCGTTGAGGGGACGTGCCCGTCCAACGCGCGGGTCGCCCAATCGCCCTCCAAATAAATGCTTGATATTCATTAAGGTGATTCCTGCCGCCTTTGGATAAACCCATGGTAGTGATCGGGATCAGCCCTTCGCTCCCGGCCGTGCGGGGCTTCGGTGGGTTTCGGCGGCGGGAGGGAGAAGGCTTCTGTTCGAAGACGCGCCCGTGGTGATGTGCATCCCCGCCCGAAATGAAGAGGCGATGCTGCCCGCGCTGTTCGCCGCGCTTGCCGCGCTGCGCGTCGATGGGGCGAGCGTGGAGGCATGCCTGTACCTCGATGACTGCCGGGATGGCAGTGTCGCGCTGGTCGATAGTCTTGGCCCGACCATGCCGTTTCGGCTGCATGTCGCCCGGGGCGGGCGCGATGCTCCGCCTAGTGCCGGGACCGCCCGGCGCGCGGCGCTGGCGATGGGGCTGTCCGTCCTGGCCGGGCGCGAGGGCCTGCTCTTCACGACGGATGCCGACAGTACGCCGCAGTCCGACTGGATCGCGGCGGGTCGTCGGGGGCTGAGCCAGGCGGAGGTCGTCGCCGGGCGGATCCAGCGGGTCGATGCCGCATCCGATCCGCAGCAAAGCCGTATCGAGCATTATTATGACCGATTGCACCGATATCGCCGGGCCATCGACCCGGTGCCATGGGAGGCGCGGGACACGCATCATTTCGGCGGCGGGGCCAATATCGCGATACGCGCCTCCGCCTATCGCGCGCTGGGCGGGTTCCTGCCGATCCCGTCGGGAGAGGACGCCCGCTTGCTCGACGATGCCGCGCGCGCCGGGCTGCGCGTCCGTCGGGACGCGGCGATGATCGTGGAGACCTCGTCCCGCCGACAGGGTCGTATCGGCGGCGGGCTTGCCGGCCAATTGCTGGCGCTGGATCAGGGCGAGCCGCCGCGCATGGCCGATCCGCGCGGGGCGGCCTGGCAATGGCGCGCCCAGGCGGCCGCGCGGCAAAGCTTCGCCATGATCGACCGGGTCGACCGGCGCATCGCGCTCGGCGAGCGGCTGGGCCTTTCGGCGGACCATGTCCTGGGCGTCGCGCGCGATTGCCCCAATGCGGAGGCGTTCGCGATGCGGATCGTCCCGGCACCGGCCGTTCATTCCGGCCAAGTGTCGCTGTCGGACGCCGAAGATCTTCTTACGGAACTGGAGAGCCGATGGTGCGAGATTGCGGCATGACCGCCATGGCCGACGAAATGCGAAACGCGATTGCCGCTATGGGCTGGGCCGAGCATCCCCCGGGTGATCCCCTAACGGTCGAGGACCATGTCGCGCTGCTGGCCCGGCTCTATGACATCGGCCGGCGCGATCTGCCGCTCGGACGGTTGGTCGAGGGCCATGTCGATGCGGTGCAGATCGTGCGCCGCTACGGATCGGCGGCGCAGGTGGAACGGCTCAGCGGGTTACTGGCGCAGGGGGCGACATTGGGCGTCTGGAATGCCGGACTGGCGGGCGAGCCCCTGCGGCTGGACGGCGAGCGGTTGACCGGGGGCAAGAGCCATGCCTCGGGCGCCGGGGTGCTGAGCCACGCGCTGGTCACGGCGGACACGATCGAGGGGGTGCAACTGCTGCTGCTCGATCTGGCGCGGGTCGCGCCGGTGATCGACCGCGACTGGTGGCGGGTGACGGGCATGCAGCGGTCCGAAACGCATCTGGTCCGCTGGCGGGACGGCGTCATCGCGCAGGACGACCGGATCGGCGCGCCGAACCTCTATGCGCGCGAGCCCTTTTTCAGCGGCGGGGCGCTGCGGTTCGCGGCGGTCCATGCCGGGGGCGTGGCCGGGCTGTGCGACCTGACTCGCCGCCATCTGGTCGAGGCGGGGCGCGCCGACGATCCGTTCCAGTCGGCCCGGCTCGCGCGGTTGTTCGCGCTGGCGGAGGTGGCGGCGGCCATCGTGCGGCGCACGGCGCGATGCTGGTTCGGGGAGGAGGTCGAAGAGGCGCGGCTGGCGCGGGTCGCGGCTGCGCGCATGGCGGTGGCGGACGCGGCCGAGCAGGCGATCGTGATCGCTCGGGAGGCGGTGGGGCTGGCGGGGCAGTTCCTCACCCATCCGCTCTCCGCGATGCTGGCCGATCTGGCGGTCTATCTGCGCCAGCCCATGCCCGACGCCCAACGCCTTCGGGTCGGGCAGGCGGTGGCGCAGGGGTTGCTGGAGCTGTCGCTGTGAGGCTGGACCTCAACGACGTCCGCAGGGCCGTCATCGTCGCGCCGCATCCCGATGACGAGATCATCGGGGTGGCGGGGCTGATCCAGGCGCTGCGGCGGCGGGGGAGCGGGGTTTGGGTCGTCGTGGTCAGCGACGGCGCCGCCTCGCATCCCGGCAGCCAGACATGGCCCGCCGTGCGTCTGATCGCCGCGCGCGAGCGGGAAAGCCGCCATGCGCTGCGCCGTCTGGGCGTCCGGAGCGACCGGGTGACGTTCCTCGGTCTGCCCGATGGTGGATTGATGGCGGAGGGCGATCCTTGCCGCGAGCGGCTGCACCGGGCGCTCCGGAAACATCGGGGCATGGACCTGCTGGTCGGGCCCGCCGCCACGGATGCCCATCCCGATCACCGGGCGGTCGCGACCGCGCTTGGCCGTTTTCGCTTTGGCGGGCGGCGTCTGACCTATCAGGTCTGGCCGCCGCAAAAGCGGCTGGCGGCGCGGAGCCGGACCGTCCCGATCCCCGGCGGCGCGGCGGCGAAGCGCGCGCTGATCCGGGTGCATCGGACCCAGTTGGGCGCGATCACCGATGATCCCCAGGGCTTTTCGATCGCACGCCATGAACTCGCGACCTTTTCCCACCCGGTCGAGCGTTTCCTGCCGGTGAGGCGATGAAGGCGATCGACCTTGGCGGCTTTGCCGAGAAGTTCGCGGCGGACGACGACCCCTGGCGGACCTTCTCCAACCGGGACGAGGCGGTGAAGCGCCGGGCGATCCTGCATGCGCTGGGCCAGGGGCCATGGGGCAGGGTCCTGGAACTGGGCAGCGGCAATGGGTCGAACAGCCGCGCCATCGCGCGCCGCGCGCTTCGGCTCGACGCGACCGAGGGTACGGTCAAGGGCACCCGCCTGACGGCGCGGGCGATCGCTGCCTGGCCGCGAGCACGGGCAATACCGCTGGTCTTGCCCGCGCGGTTTCCGCGACGGGACTATGATGCGATCGTCATCGCCGAGCTGCTCTATTATCTTTCGCCCATCGCGATGCGGCATGTCGCGCATGGTGTCGCTGCGGCCTTGCGCCCCGGCGGGCGGCTGGTCCTCGCGCATCATCGCATCGACTATTACGACTTCGCGCAGCACGCCGCCGACATCCAGGAACGCTTCCTGCGGATGACCGGCATGACCTGGCAGGTCGAGACCATGCGCCGCCGGGCGCGCTGGCATGTCCTCGTCGCGCGGCGGTGCGACGCGGGGGCCCGGACGGGTCTTTCCTTCCGCCATCGATAATCATTTGCTTACGGGCCGTAAGCGCCTAGACGACGCCATCCCCGGGGAACCGCTGATGCGCGGTCGAGAGATGGGCAGCAGCCCATGACCCGCCGAACCTGATCCGGCTGATACCGGCGTAGGGAGGGTGGCGGTTCCTTCGTCGTCCTTCCGTGTGAAGTGGACGAGAGACGATGGCTGTTGAGATTTCGCGCGATCGCAAGACGATCCGATATGGTGCCCTGCTGCTGTCCGCCGCGTGGCTGGCGCCGCCCGGCGCGGCATCGGCGCAGCGAGCGACCGACGCGCCCGCCGATATTCGCGTGATCGGCCACCGCGATCCCGAGGGGCTGCTGCCCGACCAGACCGAACCCAAGGCGGTCAGCGAGATTTCCTCGGACTTCATCGTCAAGCAGGCCCCGACGCTGAACGCCTTTCAGCTGGTGAGCCTGCTGCCCGGCGCCAATGTCGCGTCCAGCGATCCCTATGGCCTGTCGACCAGTTCCAGCCTGACGCTGCGCGGTCTGGGGCAGGATGAGATCGGCGTGCTGATGGAGGGCGCGCCGCAGAACGACATCGGCTATTACTACGCCTATCCGTCGCAATTCGCCGATGCGGAGAATGTGCGGGCGATCCGGCTGGCCCAGGGGGCGGTCGATCTCGCCTCGCCGACCGTGGGCGGCACGGGCGGTCTGTTGTCGCTGTCGCTCGACGATCCCAAGGCGGCGCGCGGAATGCTCGCCGATCTGTCACTGGGGTCGTACAACATGCACCGGGCCTTTGTCCGGGTCGATACCGGGACGATCGGAAATACCGGGCTGAAGGCGTTCCTGTCCTATTCCAACACCCGCGCGGACAATTGGCGCGGCGCGGGCTATGATCTGCGCCAGCATGTCGATGCCAAGCTGCTGGGCGAATGGGGAAACGGGAACCGTGTCAGCCTGGCCCTGTCGTACAATGACGCCAATTCCTCCAGCTATGCCAGCCCAACCCTGGCCGATTGGCGCGCGCGGGGGCGGGGCTTCAACTATGATGCCGAGTATGTGCCGGGGGAAACCCGTTACTGGGAGCTGTACCGGGCGCCCTTCCGCAATCTCTATGCCTCGGCCCCCGTGCATCTGGTTCTGGGCGATCGGCTGACGCTGGACGCCACGACCTATCTCCAGTTCGGCTATGGCAATTCGCCCTATGGCACCCAGCTTGCGACCACCGGCAATTTCCTGGGCAGCGAAGAACTGGCGCAGCCGATCGCGCTACCCGGCGCGGCGAATGGGGTCGCGACGGTGCTGGGCAATTATACCGGCGATCAGATGCGGACCGGCCAGGTCGCCAGCCTGACGCTGCGCGCGGGCATGCACCGGCTGACCGCAGGCCTGTGGTTCGACTATGGCACCGACCGCGTCACCCAGACCTATACCGCCGTTGGCACCGACGGACGCCCGGCCGACCGCTGGGGCTATCGCAGCAAGGCGATCCGCACCGCCGATGGCCGCCTGCTCGCCTATGAGAACCAGCGCACCGTCACCGTGACGAAGAGCGTCTTCGTGGCCGACAGCATCGCGCTGAGCCCCAGGCTGACGGTCGATATCGGCTTCAAGGGCGTCAACCTGCTCCGCAACGGCCGCAATTACCTGCCCGGACCGCAGACCCGCGTGCGAAGCGACAGCTTCGCCGCCCTGCCGCGCGCCGCCGTCCATTATGATCTCGACGATCGACAGCAGGTCTTTGCCAACGTCACGACCAATTTCCGGACGCCCAACGAATTCACGCTGTACGACAGCTATGACGGCGGCGTGGTCTCGACGCGCGGCACGGACGCGTTGAAGAACGAATATTCGGTGTCGCAGGAAATCGGCTATCGCTATATCGGGCCCAGCCTTTCCGCCTCGGTGACCGGCTTCCACTACAAATTCCGCAACCGCCAGCTGGCGACCGTGGTCGACAATGGCGGGGCGCTGGTCAATTCGACGCTGAACGCGGGCGGACAGACGTCCTATGGCGTCGATGCCGAGATCGATTACCGTCCCGCCAGGGGCGTCAGCGTCTATGTCTCGGGCGAATATCTGCGCGCGCGGATCGATGACGATCTGCCGGTCGGCGGAGACTATCTGCCGACGCAGGGCAAGCGAGCGGTATCCAGCCCGACGCTCCAGTTCGGCGCCGGTGGCACCTATGACGATGGGCATCTGTTCGGCAGTATCGCGGGCAAATATGTCGGTCGCCAATATGCGACGTTCATGAACGACGAGAGCATCCCGGGGTATGCCACGCTAGACCTGGCGATCGGCGTCCATCTGGCCGATTGGCTCGACGGCAAGCGGACCGACCTGCGGGTCAATGCGATCAACGTCACCGATCCGCATGTCCTGGCGGGGGTTCAGTCCGTCACGACCAACGCACGCGATGTCGTCGGGCGCGGCGGCACGATCATCATGGGCAATGCGCCGTCCTACTATATCGGCGGCGGATCGGCGGTCGTCGCGACGATTTCGCGCGGGTTCTGAGCATGGCCATCCCGGACGAGGCGGGTGCCGGTCACCGCGTCCATGGCATGGGGCTGGCGATGGAGGCACCCACCTGGCCCGCGATCACGCCCGAGGAGGCGGCGGCCGTGCTGGCGCATTATCCGCAGGCCGCCCGGATCGAGGCTCTGCGCTGGCACTCGCCGCGTCCCTTTTCCGCCGCGACGTTGATCGACACGACGGAGGGCACGCTGCTCGTCAAGCGGCATGATCGCCGGGTGCGCACGGCCGCCGGACTGGCGGAAGAGCATGGCTTCATCGCGCATCTCGCCGCTGGGGGCGCGCCGGTGCCAGAGATATGGCGCACGGGGCAGGGGGAAAGCGCGGTCGCGCTGGGCGAGGCGACCTATGAGGTCCATCGCCGGGCGCCGGGCGAGGATCTGTATCGCGACCGGCTGTCCTGGACGCCATTCCAATCGCTCGCGCATGCCCATGCCGCCGGGGTTTCGCTGGCGAGGCTGCACCGCGCGTCGCTCGGCTATGATGCGCCGCCGCGTGCCGTGCAGCCCCTGGTCGCCAGCTTCAGCATCCTGTCGGCGGCCGATCCGATGGCGGCGGCCGAAGCCTATGTCGCCGCGCGTCCGGCGCTGGGCTCGTTTCTCGCCGGGCTCGCCTGGCGCCGCCGGCTGTCGTCGCTGTTCGCCGCTTGGGGCGAGGGGCTGGCGGGACATATCGCGGGCCAGCCGCCCCTGTGGACCCATAATGACTGGCATCCCTCCAACCTGTTATGGGCGGCGGACGATACGGTCCGGACCGTGTTAGACTTCGGGCTGGCCGATCGCAGCTGTGCCGCGCATGATCTGGCGATCGCGATCGAACGGACCGCCTTTGCGTGGCTGGAACTGGGGGAGGGGCGCGATGACGCCATCGCCGACCCCGCATCGGCATTGTCGCTGATTGCGGGCTATGAGGCGATGTCCCCCATCGACCCCGCCATGATGGAAAGCGTCATGGCCCTGTTGCCGCTGGTCCATGTCGAGTTCGCCCTGTCGGAGATCGATTATTTCGCCGGGGTCGTGGGCGACCAAGACGCCGCCATGCTGGCCTGGAAGGGGTATCTGCTGGGTCATGCCGACTGGTTCGGATCGGCGGCGGGGCGCAATTTCCTTGCGGAGCTTCGGGCGGGGCGGAAATTGTGATGTCGACGCTCGAGATGGCGGCGGTGGCGATCAGTTTCCTGGCGATCTGGCTGACCGCGCGGCGGAGCCTGTTCTGCTGGCCGCTCAACCTCCTTGCCTGCACGCTGTATTTCAAGCTGTTCCTCGACGTGCGGCTCTATGCCGACATGGCGTTGCAGGCGGTGTTCGGGGTGGGCATCCTCTATGGCTGGATCGTCTGGAGCCGCGAGCGCCGCGATACGGGCGCGGTCGTGGTGATGCCGCTGTCGCGTCCCAAGGCGCTGGCGGGGCTGGCGCTGGGCGCGTTCGGCGCGGTGGCGATCGGCTGGTTCACCAGCCGTCATACCGATGCGGCGCTGCCCTGGATGGACGCCACGCTCAGCGCCTTCAGCCTGGTCGCCCAATATTGGACGGCGCGGCGTCACCGGGAGAATTGGCTGCTCTGGATCGTGGTCGATGTCGTCTATGTGGGCATGTTTCTCTACAAGGGATTGCTGCCCACCGCTGGCCTTTATGCCGTGATGATCGGGCTGGCGGTGATCGGCTACCGGGATTGGCGGCGCCCCTCGGCGGCCTCGGAAGGGGAGCGTCCCGCCCTGCCGCCGACCGCCTGATGAAGAAAAAAAGCGCAGCAGTCAGA
Source organism: Sphingomonas sp. SORGH_AS_0789 (assembly GCF_031453055.1). Lineage (NCBI taxonomy): Bacteria > Pseudomonadati > Pseudomonadota > Alphaproteobacteria > Sphingomonadales > Sphingomonadaceae > Sphingomonas > Sphingomonas sp. SORGH_AS_0789. The sequence goes on along the minus strand of NZ_JAVIYV010000001.1, from coordinate 3,363,918 downwards.
TTTCGATTGAGCGGGGTCGATATTTGAGCGTTAGGTTCTCCTATGCGGCATGGAAGTGGATGTGCTCGATGGTTCAACGCTGGCGGTGCCATGCGGGGGAGGCCTATGGTCCCTTCGGCGCTCCGGTCGCACCCGCGATCCGACACCGGCCGCCTTGCCGTTAACACTGACGAACCGACCGCCGCATGACGGGCCCCAAGGTCGCGCCGCCCTGGAGCGAGGAAGCCCGTGTCGCGGCGCTGCATCGCTATGCGATATTGGATACGGCGCGTGAGGTGGAGTTTGACGATATCGTTCGGCTCGCCGCCGATATCTTCGATGCGCCGATCGCGGTCGTCAATCTGATCGCGGCGGATCGCCAGTGGTTCAAGGCGGAGGTCGGCATCGGCGCTGACGAACTCCCGCTCGAAGTGTCGCTCTGTGCCCATGCGATCCTGCAACCGGGCATCTTCGTCGTGCCGGATACCACGACGGATGAACGGTTCGCCTGCAACCCGCTGGTGGTGGGAAGGCCGGGTCTGCGTTTCTATGCCGGGGCCCTGCTGGAAACCCCGGACGGGCTGCCGATCGGTACTGTGTGCGTGCTCGACACCAAGCCCAGGCCCGAGGGCATCACCGAGCGTCAGCGCCTCACGCTCGAGGTGCTCGCGCGGCAGGTCATGACCCAGCTGGAGCTGCGCCACGAGATCACGCTTCGCGACGAGCGGGCGGAGCGGCTGGAGGCCGAGATCCTTAGGCGGCGCGCGGCCGACCATGCGCACCGCGAGAGCGAACGGCGGCTGAACGCGGTGCTCGACAATACCCGCATGGCGGTGTTCCTGATGGATGACCATCAACACTGCGTCTATGCCAATGCGGCGGCCGAGGCTCTGACCGGCTATGCGCTCGCCGAGATGCAGGGGCGGCCGCTCCACGACGTCGTCCATCACACCCATCCCGACGGATCGCATTATCCGCTGGAGGAGTGTCCGATCGACCGGGCCTTCCCGGAACGCGCGCAGATGAGCGGCGAGGAAGTGTTCGTCCGCCCGGACGGCAGCTTCTATCCGGTGGCCTTCACCGCCAGTCCGCTGCTCGGCGATGACGGCCAGCCCATCGGCACGGTGATCGAGGCACGCGACATCACCGCCGAGCGCGCCAGGGATGCGGCGCTGCGCGAGTCGGAGGAGCGGTTCCGCAACATGGCGGATCACGCCCCGGTCATGATGTGGGTGACCGACCTGGACGGACGCTGCACCTATCTGAACCGTGCATGGTATGCCTTTACCGGCCAGGACGACCGGGTGGCCGAGGATTTCGGCTGGCTGGAGGCGGTGCATCCCGACGATCGCGACTGGTCCACCAATGTCTTCCTGGCCGCCAATGCCAGGCAGGAAGCCTTCCGGCTGGAATACCGTCTGCGTCATCGTGACGGGACCTATCGCTGGGCGATCGACGCCGCATCGCCGCGCTTCGGCACCGATGGCCTGTTCCTGGGCTATATCGGCTCGGTCATCGACATCCATGAGCGTCGCGAGGCCGAGAATGCGCTGCGTATCAGCGAGGAACGCTATCGGACGCTGTTCGAGGCGATCGATGCGGGCTTCTGCATCGTAGAGGTCGATTTCGAGGGCGATCGCGCGCTGGACTATCGCTTTGTCGAGGCCAATCCGGCCTTTGAGCGGCAGACGGGGCTGGTCGACGCGGTCGGTCGCACCGCTCGCGAGCTGGTGCCGGGCCTCGAACAAATCTGGTTCGACCGCTATGGCCATGTCGCGCGGACCGGCGAGGCGATCCGTTTCGAGAACGGCTCCGACGTGATGGGCCGGTGGTTCGACGTCTATGCCCTGCGGGTCGGGACGCCCGAGGCGCGCCGCGTCGCCATTCTGTTCAACGACATCAGCGCCCGTCGCCGCGCCGAACTTCAGCTGCGCGAAATGAACGACACGCTGGAGCGTCGGGTGGAGGAGGCCGTCGCGGAGCGCAAGCTCTGGGCCGATGTCATAGAGAATACCGACGCACTGATCGCCGTGGTGTCGCCGGACTTCCGCTTCCTGGCGTTGAACTCGGCCTATGTGGTCGAGTTTGAGCGCATCTATGGGGTATGCCCGCATGTGGGCGACGCGCTCCCCGACCTGATGGAGCGTGTTCCGGCGCATCGCGAGGCGGTGCTCGGCATCTGGCAGCGCGCGCTGGACGGCGAGGAGTTCATGGTCGTCGAGGCGTTCGGCGATCCCGATCGGATGCGCCCATATTATGAACTGCGCTTCAACGCCTTGCATGACCGCGATGGCGCTTTCGTCGGTGCGTTCCAATATGCGGTAGATGTGTCCGCCCGGCTGCGCGACCAGGCGCGTCTGGCCCAGGCCGAGGAACAGCTGCGTCAGGCGCAGAAGATGGAAGCGGTCGGCCAGCTGACCGGCGGCATCGCGCACGACTTCAACAACCTGCTGGCCGGGATCAGCGGCAGCCTGGAGGTAATCGAGCGCAGGCTTTCGGCGGGGCGGACCGACGGGATCGACCGGTTCATCAATGGCGCCCAGACCTCGGCACAGCGGGCGGCGGCGCTGACCCAGCGGCTTTTGGCCTTTTCGCGCCGCCAGACGCTCGACCCCAAGCCGATCGATGTCAACCGGCTGGTCTTCGGCATGGAGGACCTGATCCGCCGCACGGTCGGCCCGTCGATCAAGGTCGAGGTGGTCGGCGCCGGCGGGCTATGGGTCGCGAAGGTCGATGCCGCGCAGCTCGAAAGCGCGCTGCTCAATCTGGCGATCAACGCACGCGATGCGATGCCCGGCGGCGGGCGGCTGACGATCGAGACGGCCAACAAGTGGCTGGATGATCGCGGCGCGCGCGAACGCGACCTGGCGCCGGGGCAATATCTGTCGATCTGCGTCACCGACAGCGGCACCGGCATCCCCAAGGACATTGTCGACCGCATCTTCGATCCGTTCTTCACCACCAAGCCGATCGGGCAGGGGACGGGTCTGGGCCTGTCGATGATCCATGGCTTCGTGCGCCAGTCGGGCGGGCAGGTCCGGGTCTATACCGAGGAAGGGCATGGGACGACCATGTGCCTCTACCTCCCGCGCTTCATGGGCGAGGTCGGTCAGGAGGACGGACCCGACGAAGCGATCCCGGACGATGGCGCCGGGCGGACGGTGCTGGTGATCGATGACGAAGAGACGGTCAGGATGCTGATCGTCGAGGTTCTGAAGGATGCGGGCTATACCGCGATCGAGGCGGACGACGGGCCGTCCGGCTTGCGCATCCTCCAGTCGGATATCGACATCGATCTGTTGATTACCGATGTCGGCCTGCCCGGCGGGATGAACGGCCGCCAGGTGGCTGATGCGGCCCGCGAAGGGCGCCCGGACCTCAAGATCCTGTTCTTGACGGGCTTTGCGGAAAATGCCGCAGTCGGGAACGGCCATCTGGCGCCCGGCATGGAGGTGGTCACCAAGCCGTTCGTCATGACCGAGCTGGGGAACAAGATCGCGGAGATGCTTGAACCGCGATAGGCCGGGAGCGCTGTGATCGGGACAGGTCGGGACCGGCATGGAAGTCCTGTGCAACGCTATGATGAACAACGGATAATTCCCGCCGGCGCTCGCGTGCGTGGATAGCCCTATCGGCATGACAAGCCAGTTCGGCATGTCGATCGCACGCCAGTCCCCCAAGCCGTGACAGCTTCGGAAACATTGCATGTATCGTTAACCAGATATTTCTATGGTGCTTCCCGTCGAGTGCCATGATTTCAACTTGTTGCATTCCGTAACTACAGGTCCATCATTTTTAACGAGCCGGTAACTTTGCGTGCCGTAAGCGCTCCCGCACCGCAGTGCCAGATCATGGCGAGTATCAAACTGGCGACAAAAGTCGCCGCTGCGTGAACAGGGAAGGGCTTGGTGACTTTGATGAATTCCGCATTGTGTACCCTGCGGTTTGGGATTTCGACGGTGGCTCTGCTGACCGCGATCGCTGCTCCGGCTTATGCGCAGGAAGCAGTGGCGCCACAGGCGACCGATACCGCCGAGCAGGCCGAAGCGCCGCAGACCCCGGTCGCACAGGATGCGAATATCCAGCAGCGCCCCGCCGCGCCCGTGGCGAAGCGCGAGGCACCGCAGAGCGGCACGGTCGTCGTCACCGGCACGCTGTTCCGCGATTCCAACGCCAGCTCGATCTCGCCGGTTACCGTCCTGACCTCCGCGACGCTCCAGCGCGCGAACATCACCACCGCCCAGGACGCGATCCGCTCGGTCTCGGCGGACAGCGCGGGTTCGATCTCGACCGGTTTCCGCAACGGCTTCTCGGCGGGCGGCGCGGCCGTGTCGCTGCGCGGTCTGGGCGTTTCGTCGACCGTGGTGCTGATCGACGGCCTGCGTTCGGCGAACTTCCCGCTCAACGACGATGGCCATAACGCCTATGTCGACCTGAACTCGATCCCGTTCAGCACCATCGACCGCATCGAAGTGCTGAAGGACGGCGCCTCCTCGACCTATGGCGCGGACGCGATCGGCGGCGTGGTCAACCTGATCAGCAAGAAGAATGTCCAGGGCATTCAGGGCTCGGTCCAGGGCGGCACCACCGAAAAGGCCGATGGCTCGCACTATCGCGCCACGCTGACCGCCGGGTTCGGCGACTATCGCGAACAGGGCTTCAACTTCTATGTGAACGGCGAATATACCTATGACGGATATATCACCAATCACTCGCGCGGTTACCCGTTCAACACGCTCGATCTGACCCCCAGCGGCCTGCTCGACCGTAACCGCAACGATGACTCGCTGGTCCAGCCCAACCCGCAAGCGGTCGTGACCCGCGTTCGGCAGACCGATCTCAACAATCCGCTCGCCGGTCAGGTCGGTGCACCGCTGACCAACCAGTATCAGCTGCTGATCAATCCCAGCGCCTGCCCCTTCGGCAGCTTCACGGTCTCGTCCGGTTCGGCGCAGGGTACCGGTTGCAAGCACAATCTGCCCGACGAATATTCGATCATCCAGCCGCGCCAGGAGCGTTACTCGACCACGGCCCGCCTGAACGTCCGCCTGGCCGAAGGCTGGGAAGCGTTCGCGAGCGCCAGCTACTCGCATTCCGAGGTCGATATTCGCGGCACCCCGTCGGGCATCCGCCAGACCCAGCCCTTCGGCGGTTCGGCGGCGCTGGCCTCCAGCAGCCCCGGCATCGTCCTGCCAATGTATGTCTGCTCGGCGGGTGTGAACTGCGCCACGGCGGCCGATCGCCGTCTGAACCCGAACAACCCCTATGCGGTTGCCGGTGCCGATCCCACGCAGAGCGCGGCGCGCATCTACTATCTGTTCGGCGACATCCCCGCCAACAGCCATCGCTATGTCGACGTGTTCCGCGCGACCGGCGGTATCTCGGGCGATCTGGGCGGCGGGTTCAAGTTCCGTCTGAACGGCGTCTATGCCCGCGACAATTTCAGCGTGACGCAGCGCGGCTTCATCAACATCCAGGGTCTGCTGAACGCGATCAACACGGGTTCGTACAACTTCGTCAATCCGGAGCAGAACACGGCGGCGGTGCGCAACCAGATCTCGCCGGATCGTACCACGCCGTCCTATTCGACGGTGGCGACGATCGGCGGTTCGCTGCTCAAGTCGCTGATGGAACTGCCGGGCGGCGAACTCAATGTCGGCGCGGGTTTCCAGATCCGTCGCGAGACGCTGATGAACCGCAACCAGAATGCGGACCTCAGCTATTATTCGCTGAACACGTCGTCGGCACAGGGTCGTCAGACCGTGACCGCCGGGTTCTTCGAGATCGACGCGCCGTTCCTGCGGACCTTCGACCTGAACGTCTCGGGCCGTTACGACCATTATTCGCAGGGCTATAGCCACTTCTCGCCGAAGGTGGGTGCGAAGTTCACCCCGGTCGAGCAGTTCTCGCTGCGCGCGACCTATTCGCAGGGCTTCCGCGCACCGACCTTCGCGGAAAACAACCCGGCCAGCAGCTATTCGGGCTTCTCGTCCTTCACGCCGCCCGCCAGCTTCATCGCCGCGCATCCGGGCAACAGCGCCTATACGAGCACCTACAGCATCGGCAGCGGCTCGACCGGCAATGCCAATATCCTGCCCGAAGTGTCGCGCAGCTTCACCGTCGGCACGATCTTCAAGCCGGTGAACTGGTTCAACCTGACCGTCGACTATTACAACATCAAGAAGTCGAACCTGATCGTCAGCGGACCGCTCCGCGCCCAGGCGATCGCGGCCTATTACGGACAGACCAACGCGACCGCCGGTTGCGCCGCGCTGGCGGCGGTGGGGCCGGGCTATCAGTGCAACGTCATCGATGCGCCGGATCCCAACAACCCCAACGCGCTGCCCCGTCTGCTGGTGTTCAACGTGCCTTACGTCAACGCCAACTATCAGGTCAGCTCGGGCATCGACGTGCAGGCCAATGCCGCTTTCGAGCTGGCCAATGGCGCGCGCCTGATCAGCCGCCTCGACGTCACCCGCGTGCTTCGCCTCGATCTGGTGACCCCGGCGGGCGTGGTGCAGAAATATGCCGGTACGCTCGGGCCTTACCAGCTCTCGTCGGGTGGCGGTACGCCGCGCATCCGTGGCAACTGGCAGAACTCGCTGGAGGTGAACAACTTCTCGATCACCGCGACGACCTATTATGTGGGTCGGATCAAGCAGGTCGCGGCCGATCAGATCACCCCGGTCAACGGCGTGATCGACCTGTCGTGCAAGAACACGATGGCGCCCATCGTGCAGGGCAGCGACGTGAACAACCAGTGCTATATCCGCCCGTTCATCTACACCGACCTGAACCTGGGCGTGCGGGTGAACGATCAGTTCCGCTTCTTCTTCAACATCCAGAACCTGACCAACGCCCGCGCTCCGCTGGCGGCGGCCGCCTATACCAGCAATCCGAACTATCTGAGCAGCTGGCATTATGCGGGCCTGGTCGGCCGCAACTTCAGCGCTGGCGCGAACTTCAACTTCTAAGCCAGTACGCCTGACCCTTGCGCACCGGACGGACTTTATGTCCGCCCGGTGCGCTTTTGTTTTCGGGCCGGTTCGTCGGCGACGAAACCGGGCCCGAACGTCCGCGCAAGAATGCGTGGACCAAAGTCGATCAGCGGGAGTTTGCGTTTTCCGAAGGGAAAACAGATGAACGATCGATCGGGGCAGCAGGCATCGGCCGCCAGTGTGACCGCCGCCAAGGTGCCCAGCCGCGACGGATTGCTCGGCCTGGCGGTGGCCGTCGTCGTGGTGGCGGGGCTGTTCCTCGCCAAGGACGTGCTGATCCCGATCACGCTGGCCGTCCTTCTGTCGTTCGTCCTTTCGCCGATCGTCCTGCTGCTGCGGCGGTTGCGGATCCCGAAGGGCCTTGCCGTGTTCGTCGCGGTGCTGAGCGCGCTTGGCGTGCTTGGCGGTATCGGGACCCTGGTCGGCGTCCAGGCGGCGTCGTTGTCGGACGAGGCGCCCCGCTATGTCACCAGCATCCAGTCCAAGATGGAGAATGCGACGGGTTTCCTGACCAGGTCCCTGCCGTTCCTGGGCGCCAACAGCTCGGCCCCGGCGGTAGGCGCCGATCCCAGGCTGGTGCGCGGCACCCGAACCCACCCGCTGAACGTCCGCGTCGTCGAGCAGAAGGCACCGGTCCTGCGACAGGTCGGCGGCTATCTGGAGCCGGTCCTTGCCCCGTTCGAGACGTTCGTGATCGTGCTCGTCGTGGCGATCTTCATCCTGATGCAGAAGGAGGATCTGCGCGATCGGCTGATCCGGCTGTTCGGATCGTCCGACCTGCATCGCACGACCGCCGCGATGGACGATGCCGGGCGACGCCTGAGCCGCTATTTCCTGTCGCAACTGGCGGTGAATGCCAGTTTCGGCCTGACGGTCGGGATCGGCCTGTGGTTGATCGGCCTGCCGGTTCCCGCTTTATGGGGCATATTGGCGGGCGTGCTCCGCTTCGTTCCCTATATCGGCGCATTGCTGGGGGCGGCCCTGCCGCTGGTGGTCGCGGCCGGGATCGATCCCGGCTGGTCGACCATGTTGATGGTGGCGGGGCTGTTCATCGTCCTCGAGCCGGTGATCGGTTATGTGATCGAGCCGCTTCTCTATGGCCATTCGACAGGGCTTTCGCCGCTGTCGGTCGTGCTGGCGGCGGTGTTCTGGACCTGGATATGGGGGCCGGTCGGGCTGGTCCTGTCGATGCCGCTGACCTTGCTGCTCGTCGTCCTCGGGCGGCATATCCCCAGCCTGGAATTCCTCGACGTGCTGCTCGGTGATCGCCCCGCGCTGACCCCGGTAGAGAGCTTCTATCAGCGGATGCTGGCCGAAGACCCCGACGAGGCGCTGGAGCAGGCCGAAAGCCAGCTCGCCGACCGGTCGCTGACCGCTTATTATGATGAAGTGGCGCTGGCCGCGCTGAAGCTGGCGGCGGCGGATGTCGAGCGCGGTGCGATCACCCGCGACCGCGCCACGCGCGTTGTGGACTCGATGCTCGTCCTGGTCGGCGAGCTGGACCATCAGGACGATACCGCGAGCCCGCTGGAACCGCGCGGCGGATTGTTGCGGCCGCTGCCCGACGACCGTTCGGGCTTCGATGAAACGGCGCCCGCTTCGCTTCCTTCGGCGCCGTCCGGCTGGGAGCAGGGTGGCAGCGTGTTGTGCATCGCGGGGCGCGGCGTGCTGGACGATGCCGTCACCGCGATGCTTCAGCAATTGCTGACGAAGCGGGGCTTCGGTGCGAACCGGGTGCCGCACGAGGCGGGGTCGCGTGCCAATATCGACCGGCTCGATGCGTCGGGCGCCCGCATGGTGTGCATATCCTATCTGGAGATTGGCGGGTCGCCCTCGCATCTGCGCTATCTGGTCCGCCGTATCCGCTCGCGCGTCGGGCCCGTCCCGATCCTCGTCGGGCTTTGGCCGGAAGGAGAGGCGGCGCTGACCGACCGCGAGATCCAGCGGACGCTGGGTGCGGACATCTATGTCGGCACGCTGGGCGCGATGGTGGAGGCCTGTCTGGACCATGCCGGGGCCGAGCGGGAGGCGGCGGCATGACCGGGGCGGACGATCGTGCAGGCGAAGGCGCCCGGACGCCGTTGCAGGTGCCGCCTCGCGGCTGGCTCGCCATTCTCCGGCGAACCTGGGCGGAGATGGGCACCGACAATATCGGGATCATCGCGGCCGGGATCGCCTTCTACGTCTTTGCCGCGATCGTGCCGACGCTGGGCGCGGTGGTCCTGAGCTATGGCCTGTTCGCCGATGCGGATACGGTTCGGCAGAATGTCGAGGGCCTGTTTGCCTCGCTGCCGCGCGATGCCGCATCGATCATCACCGACCAGCTGCTGACGGTGGTCGAAAGCTCGAAGAACAAGCAGGGCCTGGGCCTCGTCGTCGCCCTGTTGCTGGCCTGGTACGGCGCGACCAAGGGGTCGTCGGCGATCGTCACCGGCCTGAACGTGGCCTATGATACCCAGGAGACGCGCGGCTTCATACGACTGAACCTGTTGCAATTTGCGATCGTGGCCGGGGGCGTCGCGTTGATCTTCGTCGCGATCGGCACGACGATGCTGCTCGCCTTTCTCAGCGGACTGATCCCCGACGCGCCGACCCCGATCCTGCTGCTCATCCGGCTGGGGGGCTATGTGCTGCTGGCCTTGCTGGTCGTCACGGCGGCGGCGATCCTGTTCCGGTTCGGCCCCGATCATCGCCATCCGCACTGGATATGGCTGTCGCCGGGGTCGGTGGGCGCGACCCTGTTGTGGCTGGCGGGAACGGCGGGGTTCGGTTTCTATGTATCGAACTTCGGCAATTATGGCGCGACCTATGGCTCGCTAAGCGCGGTCATCGTCACGCTCACCTGGCTCTGGCTGACCGCCTATGTGTTCCTGATGGGCGCGGAGCTGAACGCCGAGCTGGAACGGCAGGTGGAGGGCGAGGGGGGCGAGGCGAAAACCGCAACCGATGGCCCGGTGACGCCGACAAAGCCCGATCCGGCGCAGGAACCGGCGGCCAGCACCCCGACCGCGACCCTGATGGCCTGGGCGGGGAACGGGACCATGGCCACGATCGGTTTCGCCCTGTTGCGCCGGGGGCGGCCAGTCGGGATCGTCGCCCTTTCGCTTGCCGCGCATGCCGCATGGCGAGGCCGGTCGCCGCGCCGCCGGGTCTGATCCCTCCACCGGGCGAGCACAGGCTATCCGTGCGCCGGGATGTGGCTTAAATGACGGCCGCAGACCCTGCCGCCTTGCCTCGTTCGAAGGATGTTTCATGCGTCTTCCCGTTGCCCTGCTCCTTGCGTCGTCTCTCGCTTTTCCGGTGCAGGCGGCCGTCCATCGCTATGGCGGCCTGACCCTCGCGCCGTCGGGTGGAGAGGTGGCCACGATCGAGTTGGACGGCGGCACGCATCCGGCCGTCGTGCTGCGCAATGCCGGGGACGGGCGGGTGGTGCGCCGGATCGATCCCTGCGCGACGTGTAGCTATTCGGGGCTGACCTTCACGCCCAAGGGGGACGGCGTGGCCTTTCTGGCGCGCGACCGGGAGCGGGGCGTCGTGACCCTGATGATCGCGCGTGGTGACGGGGTACGCCCGGTCGCGACCGTCGAGGGGCTGGCCTCGACCCCGCGCTTCTCGCCCGATGGCAAGCGCGTGGCGATGCTCATCACGCTGGGCGCGACCAAGGATGTCGGTGCGACCCAGGCCGGGGCAAGGCAGGTCGGCGAGATCGGCGTCGCCAATGACGAACAGCGTCTGGCCATCGTGCCGGTAGGAGAGGGGGCGATCGCCAAGGCGATGCCGCTGTCGCCGCAGGGCCGCTATATCTACGAATATGACTGGACGCCCGACGGGAGCGCGCTGGTCGTGACCTCGGCGCTCGGCAATGGCGATGCGAACTGGTGGGTGGCGACGCTCGACCGGGTGGATGCCACCACCGGCGCGGTCACCGCGATCGCCAAGCCGTCGACCCAGATCAACATGCCGCGCGTCTCGCCCGATGGAAAGACGGTCGCCTATATCGGCGGGCTGATGAGCGATTTCGGCTCGATCGGCGGCGATGTCTGGACGGTGCCGCTGGCCGGGGGCACGCCGACCGACCAGACCAAGGGCCAGCCGATCACCTTCACCTCGCTGGCCTGGACCAAGGGCGGGCTGCGCGCCGCGACGCTGCGGAACGACCAGATGGGGGCCGTCGCCATCGAGCCCGGTCGTGCCCCACGTCCGCTGTTCGCCCGGCCGGTGGGCCTCTCCGCCGGGGACGGCCGGATCGCCTGGGATGCGAAGGGCGAGATGGCCGCCAGCGTCGTCGAGGACTTCACCCATGCGCCCGCCATCTATGCGGGGCCTGCCACCGCCTTGCGCCAGATCACCCATGACAATGACACCGCGCAGCCTGCTGTCCAGGCGCGCAGCGTGACCTGGACGAACGAGGGCTTCGCCGTCCAGGGCTGGCTGTTGTCGCCGCTGTCCGCGCGGCCCGGCGTGAAGGCCCCGATGATCGTGCAGGTCCATGGCGGTCCGGCGGCGGCCAGCACGCCGCGCTTCATCGAGAAGGGGTTGGCCAGCGCGTTCGAGGATTCGGGCTATTATCGCTTCCTCCCCAATCCGCGAGGCTCCTATGGTCAGGGCGAGGCCTTCACCGCCGCCAACAAGCGCGACTTTGGCGGCGGCGACCTGCGCGATATCCTGGCGGGGGTCGATGCGGTCGAGAAGCTGGCCCCGGTCGACGATGCGCGGCTGGGCCTGACCGGCTGTTCCTATGGCGGCTTCATGGCGATGTGGGCGAATACCCAGACCAATCGCTTCAAGGCGATCGTGGCGGGCGCCGGGCTGTCCGACTGGGTGAGCTATTACGGGACCAACGGCATCAACACCTGGATGATCCCCTATTTCGGCAAGTCGGTCTATGACGACTACAAGGCCTATGAGGACGTCTCGGCGGTCTATCACGTCAAGACCGCACGCACCCCGACCTTCATCTATGTCGGCGAGCGCGATATCGAGGTGCCGCCGACCCAGTCGGTAGAATGGTGGAATGCGCTGAAGAGCCAGGACGTGCCGACCAGCCTCGTCATCTATCCCGATGCCGGACATTGCGTGCCGACCCAGGCAGGCGATGTGATGAACCGCCAACTGGCATGGTTCGGCAAATATCTGGGCCAGCCCCAGCGCTGACCGCCTGCCCCTGCGGCTGAGGGACGGAGCGGAGATGGCCCCCGCCAGCAGGCGGGGGCGTCGTTCAGGACGGCGTGGCCGGTATCGGCTCGGCGGGTTTCGGGGGCAGGTCCACCTTGATCTCGACACGGCGGTTCCTGTCGCGTCCTTCCGGATCGTCCGATCCGTCAGGCTTGCGGTTGGGCGCGACCGGGTTGGCCTCCCCCATGGCGATGACGGTGATCCGGTCGGCGGCGGTGCCCTTTTCGACCAGATAGTCCCGCACCGCCTCTGCCCGGCGGCGCGAGGCGATCAGGTTGGACGCGTCGGAGCCGTGGGAGTCGCTATGGCCCCAGATCGTGATCGCACCGCCCATGCCGAAGACGGGGTCGGCGATCAACGCGTCGATCTGCGCAAGCCCCTTGTCATCGGGCTTGGCGCCCTTGGCGGGGAAGGCGATCGTCAGGTCGATCGGCTCGGGCGTCGGCGATGGGGTGGGGGCGGGTTCGATGTCCGGGCGGATGATCGATTTGGTCTCCACCTGCTCGTTCGCCATCGCGCTATTGTCGGGCGATGCCGTATTGGCGACGGGCTCGGCCTGCGTGGTGTCGTTCGCGGGCGCCGGGCCCGCTGGCTGACAGGCGGCGATGCCCAGCGCGAGGGTCATCGCCGCGAGCGATTGCGCGGCCCGTTCGTTCAGCCTCTTGGTCGTCATGCGACAGCCTCTCCATTCTGGAATTGCAGTCTAGCCTCCGGATCCGCGTGGCGCGAGGGTCCATAGGACACGACGATGTCGCCCTTTTGCGGCATGGGCCGCGCGGCGTGGGTGAAGAAGCGGATGCGGCCGTCCTTGCGCAGGACGAACAGCATGTCCGCCTCGTCCGGCAGCGCCGATCGGGCATGGTCGAAGTTGAACTGTTCGCTGATCCGGGTGCTGCGGAAGGTCCAGCCCGCCGCCTCGCGCCGAAGAATATCCTCGACCCCGTGCCCGGCGGTGAACATGGCGCGCCCGCGCAAGGCCCCCGGCAGGCTGCGATGGTCATGATCGTCGCCGCTGCCGCCCAGCTGATAGACCGAGTCCCGGCCGATATGATGGGCGAACTCGCTGCAGACCAGCGCATTATAGGCCTCGTTCTCGGTGGTGGCGACCAGCACCTGGAACTGGCTGAGGTCCAGCCGTTCCTCCGTCGCTTCCGCCAGCAGCTCGCCATGATAGGTCGCGATTCCGACCTGCCGCGCGGCCGACAGCCGCTGCCAGCTCGAGTCCGTGATGCTGACCGGCAGTCCCAGCGACTGGATTTGACGGGCCAGCGCGATGCTCCACGGCGTGCTGCCGACGATCAGCAGCCCTTTCTGCATCGCGCCCGTGACCTTCAGCCAGCGCGCGACGAAGCGGATGCTGAACCCATGGGCGATGATCGTCGCGACGACGACGGCAAAGGACAAAGTGACGAGGATATTGCCGTTGCCATAGCCAAGCTGGTCGAGCCGCAGCGCGAACAGCCCCGACACGGCCACCGCGACCACACCGCGCGGGGCGATCCACGCCACCAGCAGCCGCTCGTTCCAGGGGATCTTGCTGAAGGCCAGCGCGATCAGCACGGTCGCCGGACGCACCACGAACAGCAGCGCAAGCAGGAAGGCGGCGAACCGCCACTCGAACAGCCGCAGCACCTCGAAATTCAGCGAGGCCGACAGGATGACGAACACGCCGGAGATCAGCAGGACGGTGACATTCTCCTTGAACGGGTGAATGTCGCGCAGCGAGTCCAGCCGCATATTGGCGACCGCGACGCCCATGACCGTGACCGCCAGCAGGCCCGTCTCCTGCTGGATCAGGTTGGACAGGACGAAGGTGCCGATGACCGCGACCAGCAGGACCGGGGCCTTCAGATATTCGGGCACATGACCGCGCGGAAAGGCCCAGGCGATCGCGCGGGCCATCGCATAGCCGATCAGGCCGGACACCACGGCCGCTCCGAGCAGCGCGACGACCACCGAGATCAGGGTTCCGCCCTGGTCGACGCGCCGGAGATATTCATAGGTGATGACCGCACACAGCGCACCGAACGGATCGTTGACGATCGCTTCCCATTTCAGGATCGCGCGGGGCCGTGCCGCGATGTTGCTCTGGCGAAGCAGGGGGATGACGACGGTGGGGCCGGTCACGACCAGGATGCCCGCGAACAATATCGCCACCGGCCAGACCAGCCCCGCGACATAATAACAAGCCAGCGCCCCCAGCACCCAGCCGAGCGGAATGCCGATCATCATCAACCGGGTGACTGCGCCCTCGGTCTTGCGCAGCTCCCGGAAATTGAGGCTGAGGCCGCCCTCGAACAGGATCAGCGCGACCGCGACCGAGATCATCGGCTCCAGCAATTCGCCGAAGATATGTTCGGGAACGATCAGCCCGGTGATCGGCCCGGCGATGACCCCCGCCGCCAGCATCAGGGCGATGGCGGGCCATCCCGTTCGCCAGGCAATCCATTGCGCACCGATCCCCAGGACACCGATCAATGCGAAGACAAGCGCGTGTTGTTCCATAGGGCCACTTAACACCCGGATACGGCAAAGGTAACCACAGCGGCCGCCGACGCATCGCGCTTGCCCCCCGGTCCGCCGGGCGGTCGCGCGTATAATGGGTCAATAGGGTGGCGCGTTGCGGGCCCGATGTTCGCGCGCGGCCGCCGCCCACCAGCGCAGATCGTCGGCAAAGCGCGGAAAGGCCTTGGTCAGCGCGGCACCGCCCTCACCGGTCGGCTGCCCCTGGTCGTCCAGCGCATGGCCGATGCCGCCCACCGCCAGCGTGCTCGACACGACGACCATTCCCATTTCCGACAGCGTAGCGTGCCATGCGACGCTGGCATGGGCGCCCGCGAGCCGTCCCGCCGAATAGCTGGCGATGGCGGCCGGACGCCAATACCATTCCTCCAGGAAATGATCGGTCAGGTTCTTCAGGCCCGGCTGTTGGCCCCAATTATATTCGCCGGTCACGAAGACGAAGGCATCGGCGCTGCGGATTTTGGTCGCCAGCCGCTCCATCGCCTCGGGAGCCTCGCCCGCAGGATATTCCTTGTACATCCGGTCGAGCATCGGCAGGCCGACCGCCTGGGCGTCGATCAGTTCGGCCTTCGCGCCCCGTTCGCCGAAGGCCCGGACCAGATAGTCGGCCAGGCGGATGCCCTGCCGGTCGGACCGGTACGAACCGTAGAAGATCAGGATAGTATCCGCCATCGCGCACCTCGCGGCCCGATCATGGCCGCATGAGATGATCCCGGCAAGTCACTCCTATCCCCTGATATATCGTGTTACATTGGTGGCCAGCACGTCCAGGGGCACATTGCCGCCGTCCACCACCGCCTGATCGAAGTCGCGCAGGTCGTAGCGGGCACCGAGCGCGGCCTTGGCCCGGTCGCGCTGGGCGACGATCTCGGCGCGTCCGACCTCATAGCCACAGGCCTGGCCCGGCCATGCGCAATAGCGGTCGACCTCGCTCACCGCGTTGCTGCGCGGCAGGCCGGTGGCGGCGATGAACTCGGCGAGCGCCTTGTCGCGCGACCAGCCGAGCGCATGGATGCCGGTATCGACGATCAGTCGCACCGCGCGCCATGCCAGCCCCATCAGATAGCCCAGCCGCCCGGCGGGGTCGTCGCGGTACATGCCCAGCTCGTCGGCGAGCTGTTCGGCATAGAGGGCCCACCCCTCCGAATAGGCGTTGAACGCCAGGATCGAGCGGATGAGCGGCAGTTGCTGGGCATATTCGCCCTGCCAGACATGGCCCGGTATCCCTTCGTGATAGACCAGATCGGGAATGGTGACGCGGTTGTGGATCGACGGGTCACCCAGATTGACCCAGACCTTGCCCGGTTCGCGTCCGTCGATCGTGCCGGGCCCGCCATAGGCCGCCGGTGCGCCCGGTTCCTGCGCCGGGGGCATGCGGCGAATTTCCAGATGTCCCCGCGCCAGACGGCGGAACGCTTGGGGCAGGCGCGGGCGGATCGCGTCGATCCGGCCCTGCATATAGGCGATGATCTCGCGCCGTCCCGCATCGCCGTCGGGGAAGCCGATGCCGGGACGACGCTGATAGGCCATGGTGCGCTCGGCGACGCTCCCTTGGGTCAGTCCTGCCTGGCGCAGGATCGCATCCATCTGCGCCTGCAGATCGGCCAGCCGCGCGCGGCCCATCGCGTGAAGCTCGGTCGCGCTGCGCCGTGTCGTCGTGCCCGCACGCAGGCCCCATGCATACCATTCGGGGCCGTGCGGGCGGCTGTTCATCCCCGCCGCATCGGTCGCCACCGCCAGCTGCGCGCGCAATTCGGCCAGCTGTCGCTCCAGCGCGGGCACGATCGCGGCGCGGACGATCCGTGCCGCCTGCGCGGTCCAGTCGCCGGGGATGGCGGCCGCCTTGCGTGCCAGCGGACCGATCAGCGGTCCGTCGCTCTTTGTCGCCTCCGCAATCGTGCCGGTCATACCCGCAATCGTCTTGTCGAGCAGGAAGGAGGGCGGCACGACGCCCTGCTGGCGCGCCTGGCGGATACGCGTCGTCTCGCCGTCCAGCTGGGCGGGCATGGCGGCGAGGCGGGCCAGATAGGCCTCCGCATCCGCCTTGTCGCGGACCGGCTGGTCGCCGTCGAGCATCTGCGGCACGTCCAGCCACGCCCCGACATTCTGGATCACGGCATAAGGCGTGTTGCGCCAGTCGCCGATGGTCGCCACGCCATAGGGCAGGGCCATGCCTTCCAGCGCGGTGCGAAAGGCGGTCTCGACCACCGCCAGGCTGGTCGCGGTCGCGGCATCCAGGCCGGTTCGCGGCACCCGCGCCAGATCGCGCAGCCCCTCGCCAAGGAAACGCTGCCGCGCCGCCACGCCCGCCGGCGAGCGATCCTCCAGCGCGCGCCGCAGCCCGGCATGCACGCCGGTATCGACACCCAGACTGGTCGCCCGCTCCGGCGCCAGCGCCAGCAATTGCCAGGCCAGCCGGTCGAGTAGGGCGCCCGCGTCGCCGGTCGCGGCGGCCAGTCCCTGGGTCGACGCCGTGACGGAAACGGCGCAGAGCCCGATCAGCGTGTCGCGGCGGGAAATAGCTCTGTTCATTCCCGATAGATGACCGGCGCGAGGCGCGGCGTCAAATGACACCGGCCTGACATGTCGACAGCGCGATTCCGGCGCCTTCCCACAAAAATTTCAGGACCCCGTCCCCCTGACGATCGGTTCAGCTTGGCGTAGGGTTGCGTCGTGCATGGGGCGTTCCTGCGACGACATTGGACTGAATAGGGGCTATCACACCAACATGACCGTATCGCGTTTTTCCGTCTCCGGCCAATCGGTCGCCCGGCTTCTGGCCACCCTTGCGACCGGCACGCTGGTCGCGGCGCCCGTGATGGCGCAGATCGCGCCGCCGCCCGTCATGGTGCCCGCGCCCTCGACCCAGACGCCCCCCGGCGCGACCGTTCAGCCCGTGCCCCAGGCTGTGCCGCCCAGCATCGTCGCGCCGGTGGCGATGCCCAGCCTGACCGATGCCCAGGCGCACCAGCTCGCCACGCTGATCGCCAAGGGCGAGGTGACGCAGGGGCTGCGCTCCGGCGCGCAGCGCGATCTGTCGGCGCTGTCGCCCGCCGCGCTGACCCGCGTGGCGCTCGACTATGCCCATGCGGTTCATGCCGGACGGCTCGACCCCTCGGACTTTTCCAAGGACTGGGGCATCAGGCCGCAGCCCTATGACCCGCTGCCCGGTTTTGCCGATGCGGTGCAGAAGGACCGGCTGGCGGCCTGGGTCGCCTCGCTGCCGCCACCCTATGCGGGGTATGACGCGCTCGTGACGGGGCTGGCGCGATACCGGGCCATGGCGGCGGCGGGTGGCTGGTCGCCTCTGCCGTCCACGACCATCGCTTTCGGGTCGAGCGGCCCGCTGGTCCAGCAGTTGCGCAAGCGACTGGCGATGGAGGATCCCGCCGTCAGCGCGACCGGCGCGACCTTCGACGAGAACCTGCTGGCGGCGGTGCGGCGGGCGCAGCGGCGCTACGGCCTCAACCCGGTCGGCACCGTCGGCAGCCAGACGGTCGCGGCGCTGAGCGTGCCGGTCGGCCAGCGCATCCGCCAGATCATGGCCAATATGGAACGTTGGCGCTGGTTGCCGCAGCAGCTGGAGGCCAAGCGCGTCCAGGTGAACATCGCGGCCGCCGTGCTGACCGTGTTCGACGGCGACAATCCGGTCATGTCGATGAAGGCCGTGACGGGGCGGCCGGGCAACGAGACGCCGATGCTGGTTTCCTCGATTCACAGCATCGTGCTCAACCCGCCGTGGAACGTGCCCAGCTCGATCGCGAACAAGGAGCTGTGGCCCAAGGAAAAGGCCAATCCAGGCTATCTGAAGCGCAACGGTTTTCGCGTGATCGACAATGGCGACGGCAGCAAGCGGTTGCAGCAGGCTTCGGAGAAGAGCGCGCTGGGGCGGTTCAAGTTCGACTTCCCCAACGACTTCGCGGTCTATCTCCACGACACGCCTGCCCAGTCGGGCTTCTCGAAGTTCGACCGGCTGGCCAGCCATGGCTGCGTCCGGTTGGAAAAGCCCGCCGATCTTGCCGCGCTGATGCTGAAGACGACGCCCGAATGGCAACCGGCGCAGGTCGACGCCGTTCTCGCCTCCGGCAAGACGGTGCGCGCGACGATGGCCGAGCCGGTGGCAGTCTATCTGCTATACTGGACGGCCTTTGCCGGGGCGGACGGACAGGTGGGCTTCCGTGAGGACCCATATGGCTGGGACGCGCAACTGGCGACCAAGCTGGAGGCGCGGTCCGCCGAGCGGGCGGCCGCGACCGCGAATTGATGAGTGCGAAAGGGGATAAGATGATGAAGACCAATAACATGCGCCGCTGGGGTCTGGTGGCCGCTGCCATGCTGCTTCCTGCTCTGGCGGGCTGTTCGCAGTCCACGCCGGAGGAGCAGCCGGTGGCCGCCGCCGCCGAGAATGAGCTGACCGTGACCGACGGCGCCGCCGACGAGAATATGACGGCGGTCGCCAATATGGACGAGGTCGCGGCGCCCGCGACCAATGCCGCCGAGGAGATCCCGCCGCCGCCGCCCGAGCGGACCGTCGACCAGCAGATGCTCGACGACGCCTCGGCCACCGGCATGACGTCGCGCGTGCAGCGCGATGCGCCTGCGGCCGATGCTCCGGCGACCGAGCGCAAGGGCGACGAGTAAGTCTGGCCCGGTGGGGGCGGGCGGCACGGCCCGTCCGCCCCCTCTTGCAAGGATAACACCGCATGAGCGAAGCCAGCGTCCATGCCGCGGGCGAACAGCATCTCGTCCATCGCACCGGCTGGCTTCGCGCTGCGGTGCTGGGGGCCAATGACGGGATCATCTCGGTATCCAGCCTGATCGTCGGCGTCGCCGCGGCTCCGGGGGCCACGGCGGGAACGGTGCTGCTGGCGGGGATCGCCGCGCTGGTCGGTGGTGCCTTGTCGATGGCGGCGGGCGAATATGTCTCGGTGAGTTCGCAGGCGGACACCGAACAGGCCGATCTGGCACGCGAGGCGGCGGAACTGGACCGCGCACCGCTCGCCGAAACGCGCGAGCTGGCGGCGATCTATGAGGCGCGTGGGGTCGAGGCCGGGCTGGCCCGGCAGGTCGCCGAGCAGATGATGGCGCATGACGCGCTCGGCGCGCATCGCCGCGACGAACTGGGGCTCGCGGATGACGGCGGGTCCGATCCGTTGCAGGCGGCGTTGTTCTCCGCCGGAGCCTTCGCTTCGGGCGCGATCCTGCCGGTGCTCGCCGCGCTCAGTCCGCGCGGCATGGTGCTTTATGCGGTGCCGGGGACCGCGCTGCTGCTCCTGGCCGTGCTCGGGGCGCTGGGCGCGCGAGCGGGCGGTGCCCCGATCGGGCGCGGGGCGATCCGTGTCGTCCTGCTCGGTGCGCTGGCCATGGGTGTTACCGCGCTGATCGGGACGCTGACCGGCGGCATCGTCTAGGTGGCCGGGTTGAGCCATTCGCGCAGCCGGTGCGTTGACCCGTCTCCATCAGGAGAGTGACATGCGCGACGAACTCGACACCCCGACCGAACCCCAGAGCTTTGGCGACCTGCCGATCCAGCCGACCGGATCGGGCGTCCAGGATCTGGAAATCGCCTATGAGCAGATGCGCCTGACCGAAGCGGATGCGGCCCCCGCGCCCGATGCCAACGATGCGATCGCCGAGAGCGAGGCGCATCCGAGCTGATCGTGACGGCCCCGTCGGCCGATCGCACAGGGCATTCCCATTCGAAAAATATCTCGTATTGTGATGAACGATACCAGATAATGGATTCTCGATATGGCGGACCCAGTGCATTTCGACCGGCGGAGCCTGTTGCTATCGGCCACCGGCATGGCCGTGACGATGGGGCACACATCCGCCCCGGCGGCCACTCTCCCCATACGCGGCGAGGCCGCCAAGGGGACCGGTGCAACCTGCTGGCTCGACGGTGTACCACCGGACGGCCATGAGGGAATGACCTGGGGCCAGCCATGGCCCAAGGGGACGAAACTGTCCTCCTCCTACCGGCTGGCGGGGGAAGGATCGGCTCCGCTGCAAAGCTGGCCGCTCGCCTATTGGCCCGACGGGTCGATCAAATGGACGGGCCATGCCCTGGCCGCCGATGCGGGGCGCGCCACCAGCTTGCGGGTCGAGCCGGGCAGGGCGCGGCAGGCATCGCCCTCTTCCGCCACGGCGCGGAGCTTTGCCGATCGGATCGAGGTCACGGTCGGCGATACGCTCTGGACGATCGGGCGACAGGGCGAGGCGATTATCCGCTCGGCGCGGCGAGGTGGCAAGACGGTCATGCGCGACGTCGGCCTCATCGCGACGGCGCAGGACGCGCCCGACGAGGAGGATGGCGCCCCGCCCCGGCTTCTCCGCTATGCGGGGCGTATAGAGCGCGTCACGGTGGAGCAGGATGGCCCCATCCGGGTCGTCGTGCGGGTCGAGGGACGTCATGCCGCGCCCGACGAACAATGGCTGCCCTTTTCGCTGCGCCTTTATTTCCATGCCGGATCGGCGTCGGTGCGGATCGTCCATAGCCTGATCTTCGACGCAGATCCCGCGCGGCGGTTCGTGCGCGGGCTGGGGCTGAGCGGGCAGGTGCCGATGACCGATCCGCTGCACGACCGGCATGTCCGCTTCGCCGGGCAGGGCGATGGCCTATGGGCGGAGGCGGTCCGGCCGCTGACGGGATTGCGCCGCGATCCGGGGCGCGCCTTCCGCGAGGCGCAGGTCGCCGGACGGGAAACGCCGCCGCTGGCGACGATGGCGGCGGCGGTGCGCGACCGGCTGGATTACATCCCGGCCTGGGGCGAGTTCCGGTTGCGCCAGCCCAATGCCGACGGCTTCACCATCCGCAAGCGGACCGCCAGCGGCCATGGCTGGGTGCCGGTCGACGGCGCCGGGCGCGCGGCGGGGCTGGGCTATGTGGGTGGCGCGCGGGGTGGGGGCTTCGCCTTTGCCATGCATGATTTCTGGCGGCGCTGCCCGGTCGGGCTGGACGTGGCCGAGGCGACCGGCGAGGCGGCGCGCTTCACCCTGTGGTATCACGCGCCCGACGCCCCCGCGATGGACCTGCGCTTCTATCACGACGAGATGGGGATGACCGATTATGCCCGACAGAACGAAGGGCTGGACATCACCTATGAGGATTATGAGCCCGGCTGGGGCGATGCGCGCGGGATCGCACGGACGACCGAATTCCGGCTCTGGGCGCTCGACACGACGCCGACCCGCGAGCGGCTGATCCGAATGGCGGCGCAGGTCGAGGCGCCGCCGCGCCTGCTCGCGACCGGCGAAGCGGTTCATGCGGCGGGGGTGTTCGGTGCCTGGACGCTGGCGGGATCATCCGGCGGCGACGCGGCGGGACGGATCGAGGCGCGGGCCTCGCGCGATCTGGATTTCTATATCGGGCAGGTCGAGCAGCGGCGCTGGTACGGCTTTTGGGACTATGGCGACGTCATGCACAGCTATGACGCGGATCGCCATGTCTGGCGCTACGACATCGGCGGTTTCGCATGGGATAACAGTGAGCTGTCGACCGATCTGTGGCTCTGGTACGCCTATCTGCGGACCGGGCGCGCCGATGTCTTCCGGATGGCGGAGGCGATGACGCGGCATACGGGCGAGGTCGATGTCTATCATCTCGGCCGCTTCCGGGGGCTTGGGACGCGTCACGGGGTGCAGCATTGGGGCGACAGCTCGAAACAGCCGCGCATCTCCAATGCCGCCTATCGCCGCATCTATTATTACCTGACCGCCGACGAGCGGTGCGGCGACCTGATGCACGCGCTGATCGACAGCGACCAGACGCTTCGCCATGTCGAGATCGGGCGCAAGGTCGGGGCCCGCGCGCCCGGTTCGGAGCCACCCGGCGGCACCGGCGCGGTGGTCGCGGAGGGCAGGCTGCCGCCGGGACAGGTCTTCGTCCAGTTCGGCACCGTCTGGGGCCCGCTGGTCGCGGCCTGGATGACCGAATGGGAACGGACGGGCGATCCGCGCTGGCGCGACCGGATCGTGGCGGGAATGCAGTCGCTCGCCGCTCTGCCCCGCCAATGGTTTGCGGGTGGCGCGCCCTTCGACCTCGCCACGGGACGCTTTGTCGGCGAGGGCGACCGGGTGAGCATGAGCCATCTGAACGGTGTCTTCGGCGTGTTCGAGACGATGGCCGAACTGCTCGAACTGGTCGATGTGCCCGCCTATCGCGAGGCGTGGCTGGACTATTGCGCCTATTATAATGCCCCGACCGACCTGTTCCGCGCGAAGACCGGCGATCCGGGCAAGGGGCGGGGGCTGGCCCAGGCCCATTCGCGCTATACCGCCTATGCCGCCGTCCAGCGCCGCGACCCCGCGCTGGCCCGCCGAGCCTGGACGGAGTTCCTGGGGGCGGGCGACCGCGCCACGCGCGATCAGGCCAAGGGCGCGGTGCGCGTGTCCGGTCCGGCGGTGCTCAAGCCGGTGGACGAAATCCCCGACATCTCGACCAATGACGCGGCCCAATGGGGGCTGGCGGCGACCGCCAATCTGGCGCTGATCGGCCGGTGGCTGTCGTGAGGCGATGGGCCTGCGCCATGCTGGGCGTGACGGCGCTGGCCGCGACGGGGCCCGGTGCGCGCATCGACGATTTTCGCGGCGGCCTGTCGCGCTGGTCCGTCGAGGCCGAGCCGGGTGCGCAGGTCGTCGCTCGGGACGGGGTGCTGGATATCGATGCGGCGGACGGGGTGACGATCTGGTATCGGCAAAGGCTGAAGGGGCCGGTCGCGATCGACTATGATGTGATGGCGGTGGCGGAGGGCGGGGCGCATGACGCGGTCAGCGACGTCAACGCCTTCTGGATGGCGCGCGACCCCAGGGTGAAGGGCGGGTCGGTGCTGGCCCGGCGACGCGACGGTGCCTTTGCCAGCTATGACGATCTGGAGACCTATTATGTCGGGATCGGCGGCAATCGGAACAGCACGACGCGGATGCGCCGCTATGTCGGTCGCAAGGGGGATCGGCCGCTCCTGCCCCAGCATGACCGCAGCGATCCCGCCGCGATGCTGGTCCCGAACCGGTGGACCCATATCCGCCTGATCGCCGATGGTCACGAGATCGCGGTCGATCGCGACGGCCAGCGGCTCTTCGCGATGCACGATGCCGCCCCCTATCGCAGCGGCTGGTTCGCGCTGCGTACCACGCGCAGCCATTTGCGGGTTCGCAATGTGCGGATCACGCCGCTGGGCCGATAAGAAAGGGGCCGGATCGCGCGGACCCGGCCCCCATAGTCGAGGGAAAAGGTGAGCCCGCCGGGGCTCAGAATTTCAGGTTGAAGCCCGCGAAGAAGCGCTGGCCCGGATAGAAGACCTCGGACGTGCCGATATTCTTGATATAGGTCTTGGAAAATTCCTTGTTGATGTTCTGCATCTCCATGAACAGCTGATAATGCCATTCGGGGAAGCGGAACGTGACCTTGGCATCCAGATAGCCTTCGCCCTTGCGATAGATGGGCAGGTTCCCGTTATTGGAATCGGCGACGACCGTCAGCCAGTCCGACCGGAAGTTATAGGCCAGGCGGGCGTTCAGCCATCCCTTGTCGTAGAAGACGCTGGCATTCCAAGTCCATTTGGACAGGCCGGGATAGTCGTTCAGCGGATCGCCGGTCGCACTGTTGGTCAGGTTGGTGCGCAGGGCGCGGGCATAGGTGACATTGCCGCTGGCGCCCAGCCCATCGAACGGCGCGGGCAGGAAGGTGAAGGCGGTCTGCGCGCTCGCCTCGATCCCGTCGAGCAGCGCGCCGAAGCCGTTCACCGGCTGGCGCACCGTATAGGTCACGCCGTCCTGGAACAGGTCGACGCCGGTGCGCAGCACGTTCAGGATGACGAAGCTGCTCTCATATTTCTTGTAATAAGTCAGGCTGAACAGCGTATCCTTGTTGGGATACCAGGCCAGGTTCACCTCCCACTGGTCGGCGCGATAGGGCTTGAGCGCGGGGTTGCCCGCGGTGCAGACGTCATCCGACGCGGCGACGGTCGCATCGTCCAGGCAGTTGATGTTGGGCACCAGATCGGTCGGCTTGGGCCGGGCGAGGTTCTTGGCCCAGTTGGCGCGGAACACCAGGTCGGGCGTGAGCTCCAGCGCCGCGTTGAAGGCGGGGAGGATGTCGACATAGCTGTTGCGCAGCGAGAGCTGCTGGGCGCCGAGCACCACGGTCTCGGTGCCGCCCGTGGCGGTGAAGCGGGTCTGGCGGCGGATATTGGTGCCCGTGCCCACATCCCGGGTATAGACATAGCGCACGCCCGCATTGCCGGTCAGGCGCATGCCGAAGACATGGGTTTCAAGATTGCCCTGGACGTAACCGGCGGCGACCGTCTCGTCGATCTTCAACTGGGGAATCTGGGGCTGGCCGTTGGCTTCGCGTACCAGATCCTGGTCGAAGCCGGACAGGTCGTAATATTGGCTGAGCAGCGACGGCGAGAAATTGGCGAAGGCGAGGCGATTGGGGATCGAGGAGGATGCGCCTTGCAGCCCCGCGAACATCGGCGCGCCGCCGGTCGTGGTGCCCAGGGAGCGGATAAGCCCGGCATATTCGTCGCGCGTTAGATAATAGGTGCTGCCATTGACCCGCTGCGGCACGGTGGCGGCGTTCACGACCTGGGTCGTGAAGGACACATTGGCGCTCGATTGATAGACCGCCGGGGTGGTGCCGGACGCCGGGGTCAGCAGACGCGACCCGCCACCTGCATAATTATAATAATCGGCCCAGCGAAACTGCCCGCCAAACTCGATATTCTTGAGCGGCCCCCAATCGGCCGCCCAGGTCCCGTCGAGCTTGAGCTGGTTCTCGTTATTGCCGGAGTCGCCCGGACGATATTGGACACTCGGCCCCGCCTGGGCGGTGTTCCCGGCGCGGTTATAGTCGGCATAGATATTGGGATCGGCCGGATTGACCGAACTGGGATAGGTGAAGACCGGAATGCCCAGATCGTTGCGCCGGTCGACCTGCATCCCCGCAATGCCGGTGCTGATCGCGATCAGGTTGGTTTCACCCAGCGTCCGCGATTCGCTGCGCGAGGCTAGACCCTTCAGCCGCAGGCGATCCACCACCCAGTCGAAGCCGGTGATATAGTAACGGGAATTCTGGTCATATTGGAAGTCGCGGCGCTGAACGCCCAGGATATTGGCGGACCCGCTATAGACGGGGGCGGACGCGCTGCCGATATTCGCCGCCGATAGGGCCGTGGTGTAGCTGGTGACGACATGGTTGCCGTCGACCGTCGATGTACCCAGCTTGACCTGTGGCGTCGAGCTCGCGCCGAGCGACGGATCGAGCTGGTAACGCTGGTAACGCCCCATATCGAGCGAATAGTTGACGTCCATCAACCGCTGGTTGCGACTGTTGAACTGCACTTCCGCAAAGGCGCGAAAATTGTTCGAGAATTCATATTGCAGCGTGATGTCGCCCGACAAGCGCTTGTCGCGGCGAACCAGGTTGCGATAGCGGGGCACGGTCGGCGCCCAGTCGAAGAACTGATTTTCGCAGGCCGCCCGGCGGGTGGCGAAGGTCTGGGTCGCGGTCGCGCCGACACCCGCGCAGCTGGCATAGGTATTGAACGCCGAATAGGCCGGGTTGGCGACCGTCTTCTGGTCGGAATGGTCGAAATCGGCGAGGCGGCTGTAATTGGTGTTGCTGGCATAATCCTGCCGCGTCGAGACGTCGCTATAGGTGACGTTGGCCAGGATACCCAGCCCGTCGATGAAGAATTTGGGCGTGCCGATCAGCAGCGTCGCGCGGGGCTTCCAGTCCTGCGTCGTGTCGAGATGCTGTTCGGAGAAATTGAGATTGGCGATGAAATTCTTCAGTTCGAGCGGCTTGCGCGTCTCGATTTGGATCGTGCCGCCGATGCCGCCCTCGGTCAGCTTGGCCTGATAGCCCTTGTAGACGTCGATCGACTTGACGAGCTCGGAGGCGAATTCGCGGAAGTCGCCCGCGCGGGAACCCAGCGCGGAGGATTGGCCGACGCCGTTGATCTCGACGCGATTGAGGTCGGGCTCGACGCCGCGGATCGATACCTGATTGCCTTCGCCGAATTCACGGCTGAGCTGGACGCCGGTGATCCGCGCGAGACTGTCGCCAATATTCTTGTCGGGGAAGCTGGCGATATCGTCCGCAACGATCGAGTCGACGACGGTCCCCGCATTGCGCTTGCGGGCGATCGCGGATTGCAGCGAGGCGCGGGTGCCGATGACGATGATGTCCTCGGGGCTGACCCCGTCGAGCTTGTCGCCTTTCCCCTGATCGGCGGCCTTTGCAGCGTTTTGCGCAGAGGCGGGCGCGCTCAGCGCCAGTCCGACGGCCAGCACGCCCCAGGCCGATGTGCGCAGCATCCCGCGCAGCAGGTGCCGGTCGCCCGCGTGACGCGACCCGGTGATAGCGACGAAACCCGTCATGGCATCCTCCCTCTCGCCCCCGGTGTCGCCGCTGTTTCTCGGCTGACGCTGTAGGGCTGCTCCAGTCTGCCTTTGTGTATATAACCACAATATGGAATGCAATCATATAGATTGGAATTTTGACTCGTTGGGCTATGGTGCTGTCAGGCAATGCGAAAGGCGGCATATGACCCGGATCGCCGTGCTTATTCGGAATAGGAGAGAGGCATGATCGGCAGGCGGCGCATCAGGGGCGGTATCGCATCATGGGTGATGATGGCGGCCGTCTGTCCGGTCCATGCCGCGCCAGCGCCGGAGCGCCAGGCCGAAAAATGGGACCGCGGCGTCGTCGCGGTGCCCGCCATCGGGGGCGGGGTGCTGGTCAGCTGGCGCTCGCTGGCAAGCGATGCGCCAGGCGCGGGGTTCGAGGTGTTTCGCGACGGACGCCGGGTCTCGGTCTCCGCCATCACCGACTTGACCAATTTCCGCGATGCCGGGGGCAGCGCCGCCAGCCGCTATGCCGTGCGAATGATCGCGGCGGGCGCGGCGGGCGCGGTCAGCCCGGCCGTGCCGGTCTGGGCGAAAGGCTATGCGTCCATTCCGCTCGACCCGCCGCCGGGCGGCGTCACCCCGGATGGCGAGGCCTATGGCTATACTGCCAATGATGTGGGGCTGGGCGATCTGGACGGGGACGGGCGGCCCGATCTGGTGCTGAAATGGGACCCCACCAACAGCCATGACAACAGCCAGAGCGGCTATACCGGACCCGTCTATCTCGACG
Source organism: Sphingomonas sp. SORGH_AS_0789 (assembly GCF_031453055.1). Classification (NCBI taxonomy): domain Bacteria; kingdom Pseudomonadati; phylum Pseudomonadota; class Alphaproteobacteria; order Sphingomonadales; family Sphingomonadaceae; genus Sphingomonas; species Sphingomonas sp. SORGH_AS_0789. Next base: position 3,336,099 of record NZ_JAVIYV010000001.1, on the reverse strand, counting down.
GCTATACGCTGGCGGGCAAGCGGCTGTGGCGGATCGACCTCGGCCCCAATATCCGCGCGGGGGCGCATTATACCCAGTTTCTGGTGCAGGATTTCGACGGCGACGGTCGGGCCGAGGTGGCGATGAAGACCGCCGACGGCACGGTCGATGGACAGGGGCATGTGATCGGCGATCCCAAGGCCGACTGGCGCCAGCATGACGGAGAGGTGCCGCAGGCCGACAGGACCGGCGCGCACATCACCGCCGACGGGCGCATGGTCGCCAGGCTTGCTGGACGAATCCTGACCGGGCCCGAATATCTGACGGTGTTCGACGGCATGACCGGCAAGGCGCTGGCCACCAAGGCCTATGATCCGCCGCGCGGGCCGCGCCACGATCCGGGTTTCGCCTGGATGGCCGCGCGTTGGGGGGACGGCTATGGCAACCGGGTCGACCGGTTTCTGGCGGGGGTCGCCTTTCTCGACGGGCGGCGTCCCAGCATGATCTTCGGGCGCGGCTATTATGGACGAACGGCGATCGCCGCCTGGGACTATCGCGACGGCCAGCTGACCGAGCGCTGGCTGTTCGACACCGACCAACCGGGCCATCAGGACTATGTCGATCGCGGCAACCACCAGCTGAGCATCGCCGATGTCGACGGAGACGGGCGCGACGACGTCATCTACGGCTCGATGGCGGTCGATGCGGACGGCAAGGGGTTGTGGACGCAGCCGCTCTATCACGGCGATGCGATGCATGTCGGCGATCTCGATCCCGCCCGGCCGGGGCTGGAGAAGTTCGGCGTGCACGAACAGGTCGGCAGGAATGGCGGGATCGGATCGGCGCTGCTCGATGCGCGGACCGGGCAAATTCTGTGGACCAAGCCCGCCGCCAGCGACACCGGGCGCGGCCTGTCCGCCGATATCGACCCGCGCCATGTCGGCGAGGAGATGTGGGGATCGAACCAGCCCGATCTCCACGACGTCCACGGCGTATCGGTCGGCCCGCATCCGCGCCAGACCAATTTCGCCATTTGGTGGGACGGCGATCTTCTTCGCGAATTGCTCGACGGGACGACCATCTCGAAATGGAACTGGACGACCGGCAAGGCCGAGCCGTTGCTGGTGGCGGAGGGGGCGGCATCCAATAACGGGACCAAGGCCAACCCCGCGCTACAGGCCGACCTGATCGGCGACTGGCGCGAGGAGGTGGTGTGGCGCAGCGCCGACAATCGCGAGTTGCGCATCTATACGACGCCCTGGCCGACGACGCACCGGATCACCACGCTGCTCCAGGACCCGGTCTATCGCGCCGGGATCGCCTGGCAAAACACCGCCTATAACCAGCCGCCGCACACCGGCTTCTATCTGGGCATGACCAGGCCTTCCGAACGGCCGGAGTGACCCGGTCACAGCACCGGATTGCGCCCCCAGAGCTGATCGTAACGCCAGCCCGACAGATCCTCGACCACCGCGCGGGTCCGGGGGCTGGCGGGTTCGCGCTCACCGGTGCGGAGCCGTTCGATCTCGTCCATCAGCACGGCATGGGATGCCGGGTCGAGCCGGAAGCGCAGCGACACCCATAGCCCGAAGGCCAGCAGCGCGAGGGTGCCGCCGACCATCACCGCGACGATGGCGTGGACGGTCGCCGGGGACTGGCTGGCCGCACCGGCGACGAAGCCCGACGCCTGCAGGATCTGGCCGACCGCGATCAGCGCAACGGCCTGCGACATCTTGCGCACGAAGGTCATGACACCCGCAAATGCGCCCTCGCGGCGGCGGCCGGTGACGATCTCATCGACATCGGCCATGTAGTTATAGGTCGCCCAGGGAATATAGTTGAGCGCCCCGCGCCCCAGGCCCGCGAACGCGACCGGCAGCACGAAGACCCAGCCGCTGGCGCCCCGGCCGGTCCACCACAGGCCGAGGAACAGCAGGACGCCCAGCGCGAAGCTGCCCCCCGCGATCTGGTACGCCCGCGCCGGAGAGGCGCGCAGCGCGAAGTTGATCGCCAGCAGGACGGCGAGGGTCTGGACCGCGTAGGTCAGCCCGGCCAGGTTGGACACGGCCAGTGTCGTGCCGCCCAGCGCGAAGACGACGAAATAGGCGAAGGCGGCGTTGAAGATGTCCTGGCTGATATAGCCGCCCAGATACATGCCCAGATGCAGCCGGAACGCCCGGATTCGCAGGGTCGAGAACAGGTTGCGGTACAGGTCGCGGATCGCGGCCAGCGGGGTCATCCGCTCGCGCGCCAGCGCCATGGTCTCGGCCGAGCGTGGACGCTCCCAGCTGAACAGATAGAGCATCGTTGCCGAGGCCATGAACAGCGCGGAGAATAAAAGGCCCATATAGAAATAGGTGTCGGGCGAATCCTTCCCCAGATGCTCGATCAACCGGCCCGGCAGGATGGCGGCGAGGATCGCGGAAATCTGGCCGCACATGATCCGCCACCCGGCAAACTTGGCCTTGGTCCGGTAGTCGCTCGCCATCTCGGCCGCCAGCGTCTCGAACGGAATGATCTCGAGCGCATAGACCAGCTCGAATAGGACATAGGTGACGAGATAATAATAGAAGCTCTGCCCCGCGACCCACATGATCGCGAAGGAGGGGAGCAGCGGGATGGCCGCCAGGATGAAGGCCCGCCGCCTGCCGAACCGGCGGCCTGCCCAGGTGTCGCCGAACCGGTCGGAAATATAGCCGATGGTCGGGCTCGCCACCGCGTCCAGCACGCGGGCGATGCCGAAGATCAGCGTCGCCTGCGCCGCCGACAGGCCGCAAAAGCTGGTGTAGAAGAACAGCACCCAGGTGCTGATGACCGCCATCGAGCCCGCGCCCAGAATGTCGTTCGATCCATAGGCGGCGAAATTGTACCAGCGAACGCGACGAGGGGGCGGGGACCCGGTGGCGGCGACCATCAGATATAGGTCCGCAGGAATTCGCCCAGCGCGCAGATCGCCAGGCTCTGGCCATAGGGCATCGAGGTCAGCGCGATGTCCTTGTAGAACTGCATCGTGTCGCCCATCGCGGTGCCGAAGCTGACCTGCTTCAACTCGCCATGCTCGTCGATATTGGCGAGCACGGCGCGGATCGCCTTGATCCCGACCGCTTGGTAACGGCGCGGCAGATAGCCCTTCCGCACCGCCTTCAGGATGCCATAGGCGAAGCCTGCGGTCGCCGATGCTTCGAGATAGCTGGTCGGATCGACGATCAGCGTGTGCCACAGCCCGCTCTCGTCCTGATGCTCGGCCAGCGTCTTCACCTGCGCCGCGAGCGTGTCGATCAGGAAGGTGCGGAAGGCATCGCCCTCGGCCAGGTCGAGCATCTCGATGATCTCGGGGATCGCGATCGTCACCCAGCAATTGCCGCGCGCCCATAGCGCGCCCGCGAAGTTATGGCGGCCGTCGAAGGTCCAGCCATGATACCAGAGGCCCGTCTGGCGATCGAACAGATATTTGATGTGGACGAGGAACTGGCGCTTGGCCTCCTCGATATAATGCGGGCGGTTCAGGATCTGGCCGATGCGGGCGAGCGGCAGGACGCTCATCATCAGCGTGTCGTCCCACATCTCCTGCGGGTTCTCGTCGTTGAAGACGATATGCTGGAACCCGCCTTCCTCCGTCTTGGGCAGGCCGTCATCGGCCATCAGCCATTCGGCCCAGATGTCGAGATAGGGCAGATAGGTCTGGTCGCCGGTCTGCTCATAGAGATCGGCGAGCGTCAGGAAGGGCGACATGGTGTTGATGTTCTTGGTCGGGGTGCCCGCCGCGAAACGGTCGTCGAACCATTTCAGCATCACGTCCCAGGCCTGTTTGTCGCCGGTCTGTTCCCAATAGCGGTACAGGCCGAACAGGCCGATGCCGTGGGTCCATTCCCAATCGTTCCACCCCTTGGTGTCGATCACCCGGCCATCGTCCAGACGGAGCAGGAACTCGCCGGTCTCGTCCCGGATGTTGACGAGGTTGTCGATCAGCTTGGCGATCTGCGCCGTCACCTCGGCGCGGGGTATGTCGTGCGTAAGGGCTGCCACGGGAATGCTCTCCGAAGGATCAGGGGGTGGAATAGAGGTCGCGGTAAGCCGGGGCGGCCACGTCGGTGACCGCGACGCCGCCGCGCGCATGGTGAAGGGTGACGAGCCGGACCGGCTCGATGACGTTGCCGGGCGCCCCGTCGCTCGTCATGGCGAGCGCCAGCGTGTTGCGCCCGCGATGGCGCAATATGCCCTCGGGGATGGGGAAGACCCGCTGCGGCCCGACATTCGCGACGAACTGGCCCATATTCCAGCCATTGACGAAGATCAGCACCCGGTAGCGCCCCGGCGAGCGCGGCGTATCGGGGTCACCGATCTGCAGGCCCAAGGTCACATCCTCGCCGCTCGGCACTGACAGGTCGAACGTGGTGCGATACCAGTCGGTCCCGGCATGGGGTTTCGCCTCGGTCAGCGTGACCGCCTGCCACCCGTCATCGGCAAAGCCCGGCAGCGTCCAGCCCATGCGTTCGCCATAAAGGCCGCCATTGTTGCTGGGCCCGCGCGCGACATCCCGCAGGTCTTCGCCGCCCGCGCGCCCCTGGATCCGCCACGCGATCGGCACCGCGAAGCTCTTGCCACCCGGCCGGGCCAGCGAGACGGAGATCAGCCCGCGCGGCTCCTTGTGCGCGTCATCGACGTCGAGGTCCCAGTTATGGCCGTTCACCCGCACCATCGCGGCCAGCATATGTTCGCCGGGCGCCTGGGCCTGGCGAGGCAGGACGAATTCCGCGACGCCGGTGGTGATCGGCCGAGGCAGGCCGCCTGCCAGTTCGTGCTGGCCGATCAGCGTCCCGTCGAGGAACAGCTGGACCATCCCTGCGCCGCCCGCCCCGTAATGCACGGTCGCGGTCTGCGCGTCCGCCGAGCCGGTGAAGCGACCGCGATACCAGACATCGCCGTCATGAAAGCCATAGGCATCCGCCCCGAGATTGGGCTGGCCAGTCGGTGGTCGGATGGTTGCCACGTTGCGGGCGGTCCCGGCGACGGTCCAGCCGGAGTCGTCGAAGTCCACGCCCGTCTCCGGCGATCCCGGCGCATGACGCCATGTCGCGCTGGTCAGATCGGGCAAGGTCAGGCGTTGCGGTGCGGGCAGGGGACGCAAGGCCACTAGGCTGCCGCTCGCCGAATGGCTGACGGGCACCGCCTTTCCGTTCCAGCGCACCGTGTGGATGCCCGGCGGGGCCCAGACCTCCAACGGCTCGGCGCCCTCACTATCGCCGGTCAGGTCTAGCGCCCCCCGGTTCGGCGTCGCATGACGGACGAGCGTGGGGCCGCGTTCCAACAGGCCGTCCTGTCGGAAGAAACGCTGCGCCGCCGCGACTTCACCAACTAGCAGCAGCAGGGGCGGGCGACCGCCGCCTGCGATCAGCACTCGGGCCAGACCCCGATGCGTATAGGTCAGCCGAAGGTCCCCCTTTGTCGGGTCGAAGGCGCTGGCGACCCGTCCCTCCAGGACCGTGACCTTCGGCGGGCTGGCATAGCGCAGCACCGTTTCCCCCGGCTCGCCCGTGCGACCATAGAATAGCGCGACATCCTCCGCGCCGTGGCGGATGGTCGTCTGCAATTCGGATGTCGAATAGACCAGCCGCTGCCGCTCCAGATCGACGCCCGCGACCAGCAGCTTGGCATCGCGGCCATGCAACTCGCTGGCAAAGCTGTAGCGTCCGTCGGGCAGGTCGGCGGTGATGGTGAACCGCGCGTCGCCGGTCGCGTTGGACGGCTTGGGCGCGACGAACAGCAGGCGTGCGTCGGTGTCCGGATTGCGGTCGTGATAGACCTGCACCGCATCGCTGCCCGTGACGGCGACGGGCGGGGCCTTTTCCAGCCGGGCGAGATCGGGCACGGCGGCGAGGAACTGGCCGAGCTGCTTCAGCTCCAGCGCCTTGGGCCGCAGATTGCGCGCCTCGTCGATCGCCGAACCATAGTCATAGGAGGTATAGACGACGGGCGCGGGCAGCCAGCCCCAGCTCGTGCCGCCATAGCCCATATAGATGCTCTGGATCGCGATGCCGTTGGCGATGTTGGTGCCGTAGAAGACCCGTTGATAGCCGGTCCCGCGCTGAACGGCGTTGCACGGATACATGCCGTTCGACCCCCAATAGTCGAACCAGCCGCCGCCGAACTCGGCGATGAAACCGGGCGTGTGCGGCGAGGCGCTCGCCCCGCCCTTGGCACCACCGGGACCATATAGGCCCCAGTCCGGAGCGGGGGCACCTTTGGTCGGCACATTGTCGACCCCGCACACGCCGCCGGGATAGCCGTCGAAGGCATAGAGCTCCTGCGGTCCCGCGACGGTCAGCGGCACGCCCGAGCTTTTGGGCACCCAATAGCCGTTGCGCCCCTGATCATTGTGGAAGATCGGTACGGTGATCCCATCGGCCCGCGCCTTGTCGTACAGATGCTGCATATAGCGGCTCTGTGCGGGGGTGGTCAGCGCCAGCTCATTCTCGATCTGGTGGAGGATGACGGTGCCGCCGCGCCCCAGCTGGTGGCGCGCGATGATCGGGTTGATCCGGTCCAGCCATTCGTCGGCCGCCGCCAGATATTCGGGATCGTCGGTCCGCGCCTTGCCCGGCTGGTTCACCAGCCAGCCCGGAAAGCCGCCGCGCGACAGCTCGGCATTCACATAGGGCCCGGCGCGGGTGATGACATAGAGCCCTTCCTCGCGCGCCATGGTCAGCACCCGCTCGACGTCGCGGATGCCGGTGAAGTCGTACATGCCCTTTTTCGGGCTATGAAACCCCCAGTCGATATAGATGGCGACGGCGTTGAAGCCGCTCGCCTTCATCTTCTGAAGGATGTCGCGCCACAGATCGGGCGAGGGCAGGCGAAAGGGGTGGAATTCGCTTGACCAGATCAGCGTCGGCTTGCCGTCGATCAGCAGCGAATGGCGGTCGAACCCGACGCGCGGGGGCTCGGCCACCGGCAAAGTCTGCGGTGCGGCGGCCCCTGCCAGCAGCAGCGCGGCGACCAGGCTCATGCGAGGTAGAACATCGGCGTCAGCGGAGCTTCGACCGGGCGATTGTCGGGCCGTACCTCCATCAGATCGGCCATATGGTCCCACCAGCGCTGCATGACCGGCTGGCCGGGCAGCGTGTCGCGGCTATCGTTAGGATGCAGCCGCAGGACGGCGAACAGCGCGTTCGTCTCTTCGTCCAGAAAAATCGAATAGTCGTAAATGCCCGCCGCGCGCAGCGCCTCGGCGAGTTCGGGCCAGATCGCGTCGTGGCGACGGCGATATTCCTCGGCCATGCCGGGCTTCAGCATCATGCGAAAGGCGATGGGCCGGGTCATGCGTCGTCTCCTGGGATTTTCAGGCCGTGGCGGTGGGCGAAGGTCGCGAACCGGGCCAGCCAAGGATGCGGCGTGCCGTCGGGGGCGACCAGCCGGGGGCCGTGCCCGCCCGTTTCAACGATATGGAGTTCGGCCGGGCGGGGCAGCGCATGGACCGCCTGGAACATCGCGATGCTGTTGGCGACCGGCACGACGGGGTCGTCGGCGGCATGGCCCAGAAAGGTCGGCGGCATGTCGGCGGGCAGGTCCCGCTCCGCCGAATAGCGTGCCGCCCGCCCGGCATCCGCGTCCCGGCCGAGCAGCTCGCGCTTCGACTGGGCGTGCGCGAAGGGCTGGGTCATGGTGATGACCGGGAAAAGCAGCCCGACGGTAAGCAGCGTCGTCGGCTGCGCGTCCATGACGTCGACAGGGCCATAGGTGACGAGCGCAGACCGCGCCGCCAGCCGCGCGGCCAGATGCCCGCCCGCCGAAAAGCCCATCGCGGCGATGTTGGTTGGATCGATGCCCCATTCGCCCGCGCGGGCGCGGATGACCCGAAGCGCGCGCTGTGCATCCTGAAGCGGCGCGTCCGGCCCGGCCGCCCAGCCGTCGTGCGGCAGGCGATAGAGCAGGTCGAACGCCGTCACGCCCTGCGCGGCGAACCAGCGCGCGACCGGCGAAGGCTCGCGCCCCACCGCCACACGGGCATAGCCTCCCCCGGGGATTAGCAGCACCGCCGCCCCGGTCGGTCGCGCGGCGGGGCAGACGGTCAGCATCGGAGTGGCGACATGCGGCCAGGCGATGTCGTCGGCGGGGCCGTTGGGCGAGCGCTGGACGAAGGCGTCCGCGACCGCAGGGCTGGGCATCCCCGGCGGTGAGCCTGGCCAGATCGGAAAGCGCTGCGAGGCAGGGGCGGCGGTCGCGAGGCGGGGCGTGGCGGCCAGCGACAGTCCGGCGGCGATCAGGGTGCGGCGGTCGAGAGGCATCGTCAATTTCCCGCAGGTCGTTCGCTGCTGCGCATCCCGCTGGCTGCAAGACTAAAGGTCTCGGGGGCGGGCGGATGGCTGGGGTCGAAAGACGGCAGGTCGCTTCGGACGAAGCGGGCGAGCGAGCCTAACGCCCGCATCCGCTCCGCGACGTCGCGCGCCAGGACCCAGGCGCCGTAATTGTCATGATGGGTCGCGTCACGGCCCTGATCGTTGAAGGCCAGCGGCGCGCGGTCCTTGCCCAAGGCTTCGTAGAAGCGGATCGAGTCCGCATTCAGGTCGATTACCGGCACCGCCGCCTCGGCCGCGACGGCGCGAACGGCGGCGGGATAGTCGCCCAGGCTGGGGTGGATATGCCCGTCCGCGCTCCATTGCCGCCGCTCGGGCGAAGTCACCAGGATCGGCGTCACCCCGCGCCGCCGCAATTCGGCGATATAGGTGCGCAGATAGGCGCGATAGGTCGTCGCGGCGTCGGCATAGGTCTGCGGCCACTGGGATTTCTGGTCGTTATGCCCGAACTGGATCATCGCGACATCGCCGGGTCTGGCGCTGGCCAGCACTTTGTCCAGCCGAAGCTCGGTCAGGAAGGATTTGAGCGTCTCTCCCGACTCCGCATGATTGGCGACCGCGATGGTCGGCGTCAGGAAGGCGGGCAGCATCTGGCCCCAGCTCGCGGCCGGTTCGGCCGGCTGGTCGGTCACAGTGGAGTCGCCCAGCAGGAACAGGGTCGGGACCTCGACAGGGGCGACGCTGACACGGCGAAGCGCGGGCGCCGGGCCGAGTATCTCCAGCGTCAGCCGATCGTCCCAGGCGAACGATCCGATCTCGCGCGGCTTGAGCCGCACCGCATCGCCACCCGGCGCGTTGGCGGGCGGGGGCGCGAGCGCGGGAGTGCGGACATTCACGATGAAGCGCCGGGTGACGAACTCGCCCGCACGCGTCCGGACCGCCTCCAGCATCAGGCGGCGGCTCTCGGCCTTGATCGTGGTGTCGCTCGCGTGGGCGGGATCGCCCAGCGTGACGGTCACGGCGTAATTGCCCGGCGGCACCACGACCGAAAAGAGGTGCGGATCAGCCTCGAACCCATGATCGCCGTCGAAGCCATGGCCGGCATTTGCGGCCATGACGAAGTCCCACACCGGCGCCTGTGCCGTGGCCATAGCCGACCCCGCCAGCGCCGCCAGGGCGATCAGCCGGCGCATGACGGCCCGCCCGCGGCTGTGGCGCGGGTCAGGCTCGCGCGCTTCTTCAGCACATGGCGGGCGATCGGCAAATGGGTGCCCGCCAATCCGCCCGCGACCAGATCGGCGATCCGGCGCGCGCCCAGCTCGCTGAAATGGGTGTCGTCATCCACCGCCTCGGCAAAGCCCGGCAGGCCCTCGCCCTTCGCATAATGGAGATAATAGGCCCGCGATCCGTCCGGCCCGAGCCCGTCGATCCAATGTTCCGACAAGGCGGCCAGGTCGATCAGGGGCACATGCTCCTGCACCGCCACCCGCCTGGCGGCGTCCGAATAGGTGGGAAAGCTGGGCACGACATGCCCGTCCTTGAACGCGCGACGCGTGACCGGGGTCAGCAGCACCGGCCGGGCTCCGGCGGTGCGTGCGACCGCGATGAAGCGCTTCAGATTACTCTCATATTCGGGAATGGGGGCATAGCGTTCGGGCTTCGCCTGGTTGGCGTCGTTATGCCCGAACTGGATCAGCAGCGTGTCGCCGGGCCGCAGGTCGCGGGCGATCGCGTCCAGCCGCCCTTCCGCCATGAAGCTCTTGGTGCTGCGCCCCGCCATCGCATGGTTGGCGATCGTGACCTCGGGCCCGAAGGCGCAGCGGAGCATCGTGCCCCATCCCGATTGCGGATATTTGTCGGGCCGATAGTCCTGCGCGGTGGAGTCGCTGGCGATAAACAGCCGTGCCGGGGGCAGGGGGGCGGGGGAGGCGCCGACGATCAGCAACGACGCGCAGGCCGCCCCTATCCTGACAGCCGTCCGATGACGCTTCGTCATGCACCCGCTCCCTCGCCCTGTCGTGGACCTGTTTCGATCCGCTTTCCTAAACTATGTGCCTATATCCCACATAGTGCAAGAGGGTTTTGGGATTTGGAATAAGATCAGCGGCGATCTTTTTCCCGCCATCCCAAGTCGCGGCTGATCGCATGTGCGGTCCCCAGCACATCGCCGGTCAGCGCGGTCATCCGCTCATCCGACATATATTGCGCGGCGCTCGAGACGCTGATCGCGGCGACGATACGACCGCTGGCGTCGCGGATCGGCGCGGCGACACAGCGTATCTGATCCTCATTCTCCTCAAGGTCATAGGCGCAGCCCAGCCCGACATAGCCGCGCATCCGCTCCAGCCAGACGTCATAGTCGGGCGCATGCGGATCGCCCGCTCGCTCGTCGTCGAAACGCTGGCGCCAGTGCTTCGCCTCGTCGTCCAGCATCAGCGCCTTGCCCAGCCCGGTGGAGGTCATCGGCTGGCGATCGCCCACGCGGCTGGAGATGTCGACGCGGCGGCGACCGGGGATCTTGTCGAGATACAGCGCTTTGTCGCCGTCCCGGACGCCCAGATGGACCGTGTCCTCGGACGCGGCGGCCAGCGCCTCGATATGATCGCGCCCGATCTGGACGACATCAGCCTGCTGCTGCGCCAGAAACCCCAGTTCGAGCAGCTTCGGCCCCAGACGATAGCCCTGGCGCGGCGTGAAGATCAGGAAGCGCCGGTCGATCAGCGCGCTGGCCAGCCGATGCGTCGTGCTGCGCGTCAGCCCCAGCCGCTCGGCGAGTTCGGCCAGCGCGATCGGGCGGTCGGACACCTCGTCGATCAGGTCGAGCCCGCGCAACAGGGTCTGGCTGCCCGTCGGGCCCTTGGTCTCGCCGGTTTCGGTCTTGGGGGATTTGGCGGATGCGGGCATGGAAACATCTTCTCCTGACGCGCCGCATTTGTTGCCAGCGCGTACCATATTGTGGAAGTGTTTGCCTTTCTCACGTCCGCATGTCGAGGGGAAAGCGCCATCCCCCGCCCGTGCCTATTGCAGGTTCACAAATGCGCCGCCATCGACCAGCAGGGCTGCGCCGGTCACATAGCGCGCCATGTCGGAGGCCAGGAAGACGGCGGGTCCGACCATATCCTCCGGCACGCCCAACCGGCCCAACGGCACGCGGCCCTCCATATAGCGACGCTTGGCCTCGTCGGCCAAATCCTCCTTGTTGATCTCGGTCAGGATGGTGCCGGGAAGCAGCGAGTTGCAGCGAATGGCATGACGCCCCAGCGCGATCGCCGCCGATTGCATCAGCGAGTGCAGGCCCGCCTTGGTCGGGGTATAATGGGTCTGAAACTCGCCGCCGACCAGCGCCGAGATGGAGGAGACCGCGATGATCGATCCGCCATGCCCTTGCTCGACCATCTGCCGCGCCGCCGCCTGGCACATATAATAGCCGCCATGCAGGTTGACCCGCATCGTCCGCTCGAACGTCTCGACCGGCATATCGAGAAAGCCGTGGAACGGACAGATGCCCGCGTTGGACACCATGACGTCGACCTTGCCCAGCGCCTTTGCGGCCCGCGCGATGAAGTCGGTCGCGGTGGCGGGATCGGCGACGTCGCCCTGGATGGCGACCGCGCGCCGCCCATGCGCCTCGATCCCCGCGACGCATTGGGCCGCGCCGTCCGAATCGCGCGCATAGTTGATCGCGACGTCCGCGCCATGTTCGGCCGCACCGATCGCGATCGCCCGGCCGATCCCCGTGGAGGCACCGGTGACGACGACGGTCTTTCCTTCCAGCAGTTTCACGGCCTTGCTCCTCATCCTGTCCACCGGCTCACCTTGGCCATCGGTTTTCGCAAAACAAGCGATTGACGCCCGAAGTCTCAACAATTAGCATCCTATTCCATAAAGTGAGAAAGTAAAGCCGGGAGGATCGGATGCGGGGCGGTGGCCGAACGACGCAAGCCAGCGAGGGTGGGCGATGACCCTCTCGCGGATCAAGCATGTCCGTGCCTTCGTCGCGCGCGGTGCGGGCGCGGATTATCACGATCAGGGCGCGGGCCACTGGATCGACGACCACATCGCCACGCCGATGAGCCGCTATCCCGAATATCGCCAGTCGCGGCAGAGTTTCGGCATCAACGTGCTGGGCACGCTGGTCGTGGAGATCGAGGCGGAGGACGGCACGATCGGCTTCGCGGTGACGACCGGGGGTGAGCCCGCCGCCTATATCGTCGAGAAGCACCTCGCTCGCTTCCTCGAAGGACGCTCTCCGGTCGAGGTCGAGAAGATCTGGGACCAGATGTATTTCTCGACCCAATATTATGGCCGCAAGGGCCTGGTCGTGAATGCAATTTCCGGTGTCGACCTGGCGCTGTGGGATCTGCTGGGCAAGCTGCGCGGCGAGCCGGTCTATCACATGCTGGGCGGCGCGGTGCGCGACGAGCTGCAATTCTACGCCACCGGCGCCCGGCCCGATATCGCCCGCGAACTGGGCTTCATCGGCGGCAAGCTGCCGCTCCACCACGGTCCCGCCGAGGGGCTGGAGGGAATGGAGAAGAACATCGCGCTGCTAGCCGACATGCGGGCCAAGTGCGGCGACGATTTCTGGCTGATGTACGATTGCTGGATGGCGCTCGACCTCGATTATGCCACGCGGCTCGCGCATCGCGCCTGGAACGAGTGCGGGCTGAAATGGATCGAGGAGGCGCTCAGCCCCGACGACTATTGGGCCTATGCCGAATTGCGCAAAAAGGCGCCGCCGGGCCTGCTGGTCACGACCGGCGAGCATGAAGCGACCCGCTGGGGTTTCCGGATGCTGATCGACATGGGTTGCTGCGACATCATCCAGCCCGATGTGGGCTGGTGCGGCGGCGTGACCGAGCTGATCAAGATCGCCAACTATGCCGACAGCCGGGGCGTGATGATGATCCCGCATGGCTCATCGGTGTATAGCTATCACTTCGTCATCACCCGGTACAATTCGCCCTTCGCCGAATTCCTGATGATGCACCCCGGCCCGACCGAGGTGGTGCCGATGTTCGCGCCGCAACTGCTGGGTGAGCCGGTGCCGCAGAATGGCCGTATCCGGGCCAGCGCGCTCGACAAGCCCGGCTTCGGTGTCGAACTCAACGCCGACGTGCCGCTTCACCGCCCCTATACCCATTGAGGATTTTCGCATGAAACTCTGCCGTTATGGTCAAAAGGGCGCGGAAAAGCCCGGTCTCGTTGATGGGCAAGGTCGGATCCGCGACCTGTCCGGTGTGATCGACGACGTCACGCCCGCCACCATCACGCCCGAAGCGCTGGAATGCCTGCGCACGGTCGATCCTGAAACGCTGCCGCTGGTCGAGGGCGATCCGCGCTATGGCGTCCCCGTCGCCGGGATCGGCAAGTTCATCGCCATCGGCCTGAACTATGCCGACCATGCCAAGGAATCGGGACTGGAGCCGCCGCCCGAGCCGATCTTCTTCACCAAGGCGATCTCGTGCCTGACCGGCCCCAACGACCCCGTGATGATCCCCAAGGATGCCGAGAAGACCGACTGGGAGGTGGAGCTGGGCGTCGTGATCGGCACGACCTGTCGCTATGTCGAACAGGCCGATGCGCTGAACCACGTCGCGGGCTATGTCCTGGCGAATGACGTGTCCGAGCGCGCCTTCCAGAAAGAGCTTGGTGGTCAGTGGGATAAGGGCAAGGGTTGCGATACGTTCGGACCTGTCGGTCCCTGGCTGGTCACGCCGGACGAGGTCGGCGATTGCCAGGAACTGGACATGTTCCTGGACGTGAACGGACGGCGGATGCAGACCGGCAATACGCGGACGATGATCTTCCCGGTCGCCGAATGCATCGCCTATGTCAGCCGCTTCATCACCCTTCATCCGGGGGACCTGCTGATCACCGGCACCCCGCCGGGGGTGGGCGAGGGGCACAAGCCCGACAAGATCTTCCTCAGGCCCGGCGACACCATGCATCTGGGCATCGCGAAGCTCGGCGAGCAGCGGCAGACCTGCATTCCCTTTGCGATGGAACTGCCCGCGTGACCCTCTTCGAGGGGCGCTTTGCGGGGCGGTCCGCGATCGTCACGGGGGCGGCATCGGGGCTGGGCCTCGAAGTCGCGCGGCGGATCGTCGCCGAGGGCGGATCGGTGGCGCTATGGGATGTCGACAGCGAGAAACTTGCGGAAGTGGCGCAGGATGTTGGCACAAAACACTGGCAATCCTTCGATATCGCCGATTGCCAGGCGGTCGAGCATGCCACCGTCGCCAGCGTGGCGGCGTTGGGCAAGGTCGATATCCTCATCTGCTCGGCGGGGATCACTGGCGCGACGGCCTGCGTCGAGGACTATCCGCTCGACAGCTGGCAACGGGTGGTCGAGATCAATCTGAACGGCGTCTTCTATTGCTGCCGCGCGGTCGTGCCGCATCTGCTCGCGAACGGCTATGGCCGGATCGTCAACGTCGCGTCGGTCGCCGGCAAGGAGGGCAATCCCAACGCCTCGGCCTATTCGGCTACCAAGGCGGGGGTGATCGGCTTCACCAAGTCGCTGGGCAAGGAACTGGCAGGCAAGGGGGTCATCGCCAACGCGATCACGCCCGCGACCTTCGAAAGCCCGATCCTCGCGCAACTGCCCAAGAGCCAGGTCGACTATATGCGCGGCAAGATCCCGATGGGGCGGCTGGGGCAGGTGAGCGAGACGGCGGCGATGGTGTGCTTCATGGCGTCGGAGGAATGCAGCTTCACCACCGCGGCGACCTTCGACACCTCGGGGGGGCGGACGACCTTCTGATGATCCCGTTCGTCGATGCGCATATCCATCTGTGGGACCTGGAGCGGCTGCGCTATCCATGGCTGACGCCGCCCTTTGCGGATGATGGCCCCAACGGTTCGGTCGAGGCGATCGCCCGGACCTATCTCCCCGCCGATTACAGGCGCGAGATGGCGCGGTGGAATGTCGTCGGCGCGGTGCATGTCGATGCGGGCGCCCATCCCGGTGATGCGCTCATGGAAACCGAATGGCTGGACGGCTTGGCCGATGCCGAGGGGCTCCCCGATGCGATCATCGCCTTCGCCGCGCTCGACGCTCCCGATCTCGACAGTTTCCTGGCGGCGCACGCCCGGCACCCCCGCGTGCGGGGTATCCGCCATATCGTCAACTGGCATCCCGATCCCCGGCGAAGCTATACCCAGCGCGACGTGACCCGCGACGCTGCCTGGCAGAAAGGCTTCGCCAAGCTGGCCGATCATGGGCTGTCCTTCGACTTGCAATGCTATCCGGGCCAGATGACCGCGCTGGCCGAACTGTTCGCCCGCCACCCCGATATTCCGGTGATCGTCAACCATGTGGGCATGGCTGTCCTAGATGACCCGGACGGCTTTGCGGATTGGCGGCGGGGGCTGGCGGCGCTGGCGGCATGCCCGCAGGTGTCGGTCAAGCTGTCGGGCTTCGGCTTTGCCCGGCGCGACGCGACACCCGCCTTCGTGCGTGACACGGTCCGCACCGTGATCGACCTGTTCGGCACCGACCGCGCGATGTTCGCCAGCGACCTGCCGACCGACCGGCTGTTCGGCGCCATCGATGCGCAGATGGACGCCTGTCACGCCGCCGTCGCCGACTTCAGCGAGGAAGACCGCCGCGCCCTGTTCGGTCGCAATGCCGACCGCATCTATCGATTGGGACTCGGCTGCTGACCGCGCCCGGCTATTCACGCAGGACCATGGGAGTTTCGAGCATGTACGACCGCACCTACTACGCCACCCATCCCGACATGATGGCATGCGTCTCCAACGACGAATTGCGCGACCGTTATCTGATCCCGGACCTGTTCCGCACCGGCGAGTGCGTGCTGAACTATACCCATGCCGAGCGGTTCGTGATCGGCGGCGTCGCGGTGGGTGACACCCCGGTCAAGCTGCCCGACCAGAAAGAGCCCGCATCGGCCGCAGGTCATCCTTTCCTCGAGCGCCGCGAACTCGCCATCGTCAATGTCCGCACCGCCGAGGGACGCGTCACGGTCGATGGCGAGGTCTTTGTGCTTGGCAACAAGGATTGCCTCTATGTCACTATGGGCGCTCGGGAAGTCCTGTTCGAAGGGCAGGGCGCCCGCTTCTATCTGGCGTCCTGTCCCGCGCATAAGGCGTTTCAGACCCGCAAGCTCGGTATTGCCGATGCCAACGCCCTAGAGCGCGGCAGCCTGGCGGAATCCAACGAGCGCACCATCTTCCAGCTCGTCATTCCCGGCGTGTGCGACAGCGCGCAGCTGGTGATGGGGCTCACCGTGCTCAAGCCCGGCAGCGTCTGGAACACCATGCCCCCGCACATTCACGAGCGCCGCAGCGAGATCTATTTCTATTTCGAACTGGACGATCTCGCCAACGACCGGGTGATGCACTTCATGGGGGAAGGCGAGGCGACCCGGCATCTGGTCGTCAAGAATGAGGAAGCGGTGATCTCACCGCCTTGGTCGATTCACATGGGGGCGGGGACCAAGGCCTATGCGTTCATCTGGGCGATGGCGGGCGAGAACCAGGATTACACCGACATGAACGTCCTCGATATCTGCCAGCTGGCCTAAGAGTCATGACGTATACATTTGATCTTGCGGGTAAAGTTGCAGTCGTCACCGGCGCCAATACCGGCATAGGGCAGGCGATCGCGGTGGCCTTGGCCGCGGCCGGGGCGGAGGTCGCCTGTGTGGGGCGTACCCCCGCCGAGGAGACGGCGGAGCAGATCCGGGCGCTGGGTCGCCGGGTCGTCCTGATCCCGGCCGATCTGTCCACGATCGCCCCCGTGCAACAGGTGGTCGACACCACCCTGGCCGAACTGGGACGGCTCGATATCCTGGTCAACAATGCCGGGATCATCCGCCGGGCCGACGCCGTCGACTTTACCGAAGAGGATTGGGATGCGGTTATCGACACCAATCTGAAAAGTGTGTTCTTCCTGTGCCAGGCCGCCGGGCGGTACATGATCGGGCAGGGGAGCGGCCGGATCATCAATATCGCCTCGATGCTGACCTTTCAGGGCGGCATCCGCGTGCCGAGCTATACCGCATCCAAAAGTGGCGTAGGCGGGCTGACCAAGCTGCTCGCCAATGAATGGGCCGCCAAGGGGGTGACCGTCAATGCCATCGCGCCGGGCTATATCGCGACCAACAACACGGCGGCACTTCAGGCAGACGAAAGCCGGAACAAGGCGATCCTGGACCGTATCCCGGCGGGGCGCTGGGGCAACCCCGCCGATCTGGGCGGGGCGGCGGTGTTTCTGGCGAGCGACGCGGCCGCCTATGTGAACGGGCATATCCTGGCGGTCGACGGGGGCTGGCTGGCGCGCTGATCGTCGGGGCAGGGTGCCAACCCCGGCCATGGACCGGCAACGCGACTGCCGCGTTGAAGGCTCATGATACAGGAAGACGAACAATGGATGCGCCAGGCGATCGCGGTCGCGCGGTCCAAGGGCTCCGATCCCGCGACTTCACCGCTCGGGTCGATCATCGTCCTGAACGGACATGTAATCGCCGCCGAGCGCAACCAGACCCATGAGCTCCCCGACGCCACCGCCCATGCCGAGATGATGGCGATCCGTCGCGCCTGTCAGGGGACTGGCGAGATGGAACTGCGCGGCGCGACACTCTATTCGACGCTACAGCCCTGCGGGATGTGCACCATGGCCGCGATCTGGTCGAAGGTGGGGCGGGTCGTCTATGGCGCCGGGCGCGAGGATGTGCACGCCATGTATTTCGAGGCGCGCCATGTCGACACGCTGTCCTTCATCGGTGATGCCTATCGCGACGACATCGTGATCGAAGGCGGCTGCCTGCGTGAGGAATGTGCGGGCCTCTATTACCCGCCCGACGCCGACCTGCCGCGTGAGGAGCAGGCGAACCTGTAGGGGAAGTGCGTCGGGATCAAATTCCCCTTGCGCGTACCGCCCCGCTTCCCCTAAGGGCGACCCCCTGTCGGGGAGTGGCGCAGTCTGGTAGCGCGCCTGCTTTGGGAGCAGGATGTCGCAGGTTCGAATCCTGTCTCCCCGACCATCCGCTTGCAAGTCTCTGATTTCGCGTCTTAACGGCGGCGATCAGGGACAGTTGTACCCCCGACTGTACCCCTCGCTGTACCCCTTGGGGTGGCGGAATGGGCTTTTCGAACGTAGGTTTGCGCGGCAGTCGCTATTGGTGGCGCAAGAAAATGACGGTCGCTGGCGTGCGGTTAACGCTGGCGTTACCCATCGGTGCGATGAGCTTTACGGACGCACGGGTGATCGCCCTGCGCCTAGGTTCGGTGGCGGAAACATTGCGCATGGGGTATGGCGAGCGATCCTCCGGGGTAAGACCCGACCAGCTCAAGAAGGTATTCAGCGACGCGCTGCGCTGGCAGTTGCAGCGCATCCTCGAGGATCACATCGCCAGCAGCACCCCCGCCGCCGATCACGCCAGCCTCAACTCTCGCTATGCCGAGGCATGGACCTTCCTGTCGAAGCGCGGCGTCGATGCGAAATGGTCGCTCGATGACCATGAGCGCCTGATCGACACCGGCTGGGACAAGCGAGAGGCGAAGGCTGTCGCCGATACGGTCTTCGATCTCCAGAGCGGTAGCCCCGTCTCCGCACAGCAGATCGACACCTATGTCACCAACTTCGGGATCGCGCCGACGACCACGAACCTCGACAAGCTGCGCGTCACGATCTGCGCCGCTAAAGCGGTGGCGTGCCGCAAGGCGACGGCGAACCTGTCGGACGGAGAGGTGCCTGCGAAATGGGTCGACGAAGCGCTCGCAGACGATACGCCGTTCGCGTGGGCAATGTCATCGGCGCAGCCGTCCGCATCATTCGAAGCAAGATCGAGCAACGACCCAGTGCCGCCGGCAGTCGAGCCCGTGCCGGTCAAGGCGAAGCAGCGTCTCACTGATGCGGCCGACGCTTGCATCGCGGTCCACCAGGGCCAGCGCGCTTGGGACGCGGTCACGGTCCAGCAGGTTCGAACCGCCATTCGCCTGTTCGACCATGCCTGTGGCGGCGACGTCTTCATCGAGGACATCGCGCAGGAGCATGTGACCGCCTTTATAGAGCTGTGCCGAGCCCTCCCCAATCGCTGGGGGCGCACGACCGAGGAACGGGCGGGTGGGATCGCTGCGAGCCTCGAACGGGCCAAGGCCATGGCACCGGACATGCTCGGCGTGTCCCAGATCACGATCAACAAACACATCACCTGGATCACGGCCGTTCTCGATCATGCCGAAGGCGCGAACGATGAGGAGGGACATCGTCCCGCTGAACCGATTACCTTCAAAAAAGCTCGAAAAGGCATCGGTAAGAAGGCGCGCCAACAGCGGAAGCGTGACCGGGAAAAGCGTGCCAACTGGACCAAGCAGGAGGTTCGCCAGCTGCTGTCCGCCCCGATCTGGACCGGGACAGCTGGAATCGATAGCCGCCTGAAGCCGGGCAGCGAGATCCTACACGACGCCTGGTATTGGCTGCCGTTGATGCTGCCTCTCTACGGCGGTCGCAGTTCGGAGCTCGCGGGCCTGCCACTCAGCCATGTGCATGAGGACGAGCCGATCCCGTATCTTCAGATAGACTTCACCGAAGACCGGGGACTGAAGAACGTTCAGTCCGTCCGCAAGCTACCAATCCATCCCGAACTCATCCGACTGGGGTTCATCGACTATGTGCGGGCAATCCGTGCGGCGGGCTGCACCATGCTGTTTCCAGAAATGGCCTCGCTCAGCAGTTCCAGCTTCGCGAGCACTTTCTACAAGAGCATCTTTAAACCGTGGCGGGCATGGGCGTTTCCCGAAGGAACGCCGTGGCGGCATCAGGTGGGCGGCGCATGGAAGGACAAGGACGTCCACAGCTTCCGCGGCACCGCCACCTCAATGCTGAAAGGCGTCGTGCCGGACAGCGTTCGTTGCGACATCTTCGGCCACGAAGGTGAAACCGAGACGGCGCGAACCTATGACGAGGAGGCGAATCTGTCGATCAAGCTGGAGGCGCTCAAACACCTTACGCCGCTGACCGAGCATATCCCGGCAACCCTGCCAATCCGGATCCGTCCCGCGAACCGGCTGAAGTTCGGGGTACGGGTGCCCAGTCGGTTGGGACGGCCAAAGGCCACCAAGCAAGAGTGACCCAGAATTTTTAAAAGTCTTCTGCCATCAGCGGGATAGTCGCGCGGACTGATCATTTGCTCCGCTGCCTCTTTAAAAGAGGCAGTTACGAACCAGGTTGATATCATGTTCGTCGTCGTGCGGCGCGGGGGGCGATCAGACTATCCGTAGGGCCGGCAAAAGCGACATCACCACGGTAACCGGGTCTAACCGTCCTGTGCTGTCGAGACGCCGAGCGGTTACGCGGATTGTTGATCTCCAGGCCATGAACGGGCGTCGCAACGAAGCTACTCGCTATCGCGTGAGCTCCGATCGCTACGTCCACGCCTCGATAGAAGAAGCGCTTGCAGGGATATTGGCATCGCGACCGGTGTTACCCTTTGATGCTTCATCCCTTTCTCGCTGCCGCCGCCTGTTCGGCCCTGCTTTCAACCGTTGCCTCGGCGCAAACCGTGCCGCTCGGTGCCAATCTGGAGCGATTGGACTATCCTGCCCCCGTGCATTGGTTCGAGGCGACGTCACAGGGCCATCCGGTTCGCATGGCCTTTCTCGACTGGCCGGCGACCGCCAAGCCCAACGGCACGACGGTCGTCCTGCTCCATGGCAAGAACTTCTGCGCCGCGACCTGGGGCGACACCGCGCGTGGGCTAGCGGCTACGGGCTACCGCGTCATCGCGCCGGATCAGATCGGCTTTTGCAAATCGTCGAAGCCGGTCGACTATCAGTACAGTTTCCACACCATGGCCGCGCTGACCGCAGCGCTGCTCGACCGGGCCGGGGCTGGCAAGGTCGTGCTAGTCGGCCATTCGACTGGCGGCATCCTCGCCACCCGCTTCGCGCTCCTGTACCCTGAGCGGGTCGCGAAGCTGGTGCTGGTCAACCCGCTCGGCCTCAACGACACTTTAAGCGAGGGCGTGCGCTATACCGACCTCGGCAAGCTGCGCGACGAGGAGGCGAAGACGGACGCGTCATCGATCAAGGCCTATCAACTCCGCAACTATTATCATGGGGTCTGGCGGCCGCATTACGATCGCTGGGTCGCCATGCTGGCCGGGCAATATGCCAGCCCCGATGGCGACACGGTGCGCGACGCACAGGCCCGTCTGACCGATATGATCCAAACCCAGCCGGTCGCCGCCGAACTGCCGCGCTTAGCGGCCCCGACCACGCTCATCATCGGCCAGCGCGACTTGACGGCCTTTCGGGCCAATAGTGCGCCCGAGGGCCGGCGCGCCCGAGTCCGCACCGTGCCGCAGGCGGCCGAGGAGGCGGTGAAGCGCATTCCCGGCGCCCGCCTGATCCGCCTGGACGATCTCGGCCATTCGCCGCAGATCGAAGCGCCCGTCGAGTTCCTGCAAACGCTTCGTTCCGCGATCGCGCCGTGAAGCGTTATGCCTGCGCGCTGGCGCTCCTCCTCGCCAGCGGTTGCGATGCTGCACCTACGCCACGGCAAGCGGCCATGTCCGGCCGGGTCGAGACGCGTGGTTTGGACAGCGCTATCCTCGCCGCCAGCGTTGCCCAAGCCCGCCGGCTTCCCCGACTTCGGTCTCTGCTGGTCCTGCGCGACGGGCAGGTTCTGGCGGAGCAGCGCTTCAACGGCGGGCCGCCGCTCGACCGGCCGGTCAATATCAAGTCCGCGTCCAAGTCGGTCCTGTCCGCGCTGGTTGGCATCGCGATCGCTAAAGGCGTGCTGATGGACGTCGATCAGTCCGTGTTGTCGGTGCTCGGCAGCGCTGCGCCGCCCGATCCCGACCCGCGCCTTGCCCTGCTGACCGTCGAGGACCTGCTGACGATGCGCGCGGGACTGGAGCGGACGTCGGGTGAGAATTACGGGCGCTGGGTGTCCAGTCGCAACTGGGTCCGCTTCGCCCTCGCGCGCCCGTTCGTCAATGAGCCGGGCGGCGCGATGCTCTACTCGACCGGCAACACGCATCTGCTGTCGGCGATGCTGACCCGCGCGTCGGGACGCGACACCCACACGCTGATGCGCGACTGGCTGGCGGAGCCGCTCGGCATCACCATCCCGCCATGGTCGCGCGATCCGCAGGGTATCTATTTCGGCGGCAACGACATGATGATGTCGCCGCGCGACTTGGCGCGGTTTGGCGAGCTCTATCGCTTGGGTGGCGTGATCGACGGACGACGGATCGTGCCTGCGCGCTGGATCGAGGAAAGCTGGACCCCGCGCACCGTATCGCCATGGAGCGGCGGGCAATATGGCTATGGCTGGTTCGTCGGCACCAGCCGCGGCCATCCGCTGCGCTTCGCCTGGGGCTATGGCGGGCAGATGCTGTTCATTGTGCCTGACCTCAAGCTGACAGTCGTCATGACCTCCGATCCAAGCGGCGCGCGGGATAATGGCCATATCGCCGCGCTCCATGCGCTGCTCGACGATGGCATCGTGCCCGCCGCCGAGCGGGGTGGAGCAACGTGACGGGCGAAGACGCTCAACCGCGATGCACGACCGTGCCGATGCGGACGGCGTCCAAACCGAGCCATGCCGCCATCCGGTCTAACTCAACCTGAAGCCGGAGCAGCGTATCGGTGGGCGCCGCTGGTTCCAGCGTGATACGGTGCGCGAGCAACATCCTCGCCTGCCGGTCCGCCTTCAGATCAACCCGCGCGACCAGCGCCTCGTCCATCAGGAAGGGCAGCACGTAATAGCCGTGCATGCGCCGATCCTGCGGCACATAGATTTCGATGCGATAGTGGAAGCCGAACAGGCGTTCGGTGCGGGACCGCTCCCAGATCAACGGGTCGAACGGCGCGAGCAAGGCAGCGCTGTGCACCCGGCGTGGCATGGTCACGTCGCGATGCATCCACGCCTTCTGGCTCCAGCCGTCGACCCGCACCGGCACGAGCACTCCGTCTTCCGCCAGATCGGCGATGGCGTGATCGGCTTCGGGGGGTTTCAACCGAAAATAGTCGCGCAGGTCGCTGGCGGTGGCGATGCCCAAAGCGCGGGCGCTGCGTTCGATCAGCGCACGTTGCGCCGCCTCGGCCGACGGCGTTGGGAGTGCCAGTACCGCCGGCGGGATGACCCGCTCGGTCAGGTCGTACAGGCGCGCAAAGCTGCCCCACCGGGTCGCGGTGGTGATCTGCCCGGACCAGAACAGCCATTCGAGCACGTGCTTGACGTGGCTCCATTCCCACCAGCTGCAGCGGCTGGACCCGTTCTCGAAGTCGGCGGCCGCCAGCGGGCCTTCGGCGGTGATCCGTTTCAGCACGGCGTCCGCCTCAGCCCGGCGCTCCGTCGCGAACCGCCGCAGCGCCTGATAGCCGATCTCGCCTCGCTCTGCCCGCGCCATGCGCCAGCGGAGCAGTGGGTGGAGGTCGAGCGGCAGCAGCGACGCCTCATGCGCCCAATATTCGAACATCCGCCGCTGGCGTTTCGGCCCCCATGCATCACCCTCCAGCAGGGCACGGTCGTAGCCGCCGAGCCGTGAGAAGGCCGGCAGATAGTGCGCCCGCGTCAGCACGTTGACGCTGTCGATCTGGAACAGGTTGAGCCGTTCGGCGGCGCCCCGCAAGTGGCGAGCCGACGGGCACTCGGGCCGGGATCGCCCGAAGCCTTGCGCTGCCAAAGCAATCCGACGTGCTTCGCCTGTTGAGATGATCATGACAGGCGAAGATCACGTCTGACCGCTAAGCGTCAATCCTGCAGCTCCGGCGCGATATCTGCCCTGTTACGCGGGGACGTGGTCACGGAGCGCAACCTGTCCTGCGACGTCGACGCCATCGCGAACGAGCATCGCCAACTTCGTGGCGGCACGATCGCATCCGGCCGCCAGCGACGCCGGTCGACCCCGCACCTGCACGATCTCGCCCTGCAGTACCTTGAAGTGGGATTGAGCCCCCATCCTGCGGCACGATCACCGCGCGAGCCTTGCCCGGGACGAGCGACAGGCGACATCCCGTCGAGACATAGCAGATGGTGTCGCGCGGCAGCATGACGGTGATCCCGGTCATGACAGGCACATCGTCCTCACCGATAGCGAATTCGAGATAGACAAGATCGACCTGTGCCTCGACCGCTGTGCGACCGAACGCAATTTGCTGGCCATGGTTGAGTGGATCGCCGGCGAGGATCATCAGGCCGGGGTTCATGATCTTGTTGCCGAGCAGGAGCTTGGAAACGGCAGCGACATGGGCGCGGACATGAGCGGTCTGGTCGGGGTTCATGGTCTGTCTTCCTTGTTTCATCCCCACCACGGGGATCACATCGACTTGCCCATCCCCCTCATCTTCTTCCCTCCACCGCGATCGCGCCGTCGATCGGCCCGCACGACGGGCGGTTCAACCGGGACTGAGCACCCCGGTCCTATGTAAAGCTGCATCGCGATCCGCCGCAGGACAGCACCGTCGAGCGCGTGCGCCCCATCAGCGACGCGCATCGCTAGGACCGGCTCGACGGCCGCGGGGCAGATGACGGCGGCGACCGCCATCACGCCTCGCGTACCCGGCCCCGCTGCCGCCTGCTGCCAGCGCTCGCCAATCAGCACGAGCAGCGGAAAGGCGATGACGAGCGCCCAACACGCCTGCCGCAGCAGGCGGGGCATCGGCACCGTCATGAGCGATCCTCCCCGTCCGCAGGGCCGGATGCCGTGCCGCGCTCGCCATGGACCAGCATGCGGATGGCCCGGACCAATCCGTCGGCGCGTTCGTGGGCCGTTCGCCACGGTACCTCTTCCACACGAAGATAGCGCGCTGTCAGCCGGAACCCCGAAGCGGCGGTGCTGTCCCGTTTGTCCGGTGTCGGCACGAGCCACAGGCCAGCGTCGACATCGACCCAGAGCGTCAGCATCCAGTGCCAGGTGACCCACCCGCTGTGCCACAGGCCCAAGGCGAAACCCGGCATCGCGTCCTCCGAGGGTGTCCTCACGATCAGCGCATCGGACCGGGTTTCCACCAGCGCGCTGTCCATCGTGGCGATGGACGCGGCGAGATTGCCGACGGTCGTCGTGACCAGCAGATGGTTCGCCTCGCTATAGAGGCAGCCGGCGAGCGGCAGGCCGAGGTCGGCCGGCATGTCGGTCAGCCGCCACCCCGCCGCCTGCGCCAGTGTCCGCACGACGTGCGAGTTCATCGCCTGGCCGATCCGCGGCCAGGGTTCGTTATCGTTCATGATGTTTCCCGATGATGGTGTTAGTTCGCCGACTCCCGTCGGCGCGGTCAGGCGTGACGCCGGTCGGCCTGGAACTGGCGAAAGGCGTTGCCGACCAGGGCATGCGCCTTGTCGGTAGCGAGCGGTGTCACCCATTCGCCAAAGCCGAGCGGGGTCAGTCGCCTGGGTCCAGCGAGTAGAACATGGACATGCGGCGGGCTGGCACTGCCGGCCCGGTGGGGGGCATGCTGGACGAGCAGCGCGGCCACCTCGAACGGATCGACGATCAGCCGGCGGGTGAAGTCCCGGACCAGTTCATACTGCTCATGCAGTCGCGCCGTCGGGAAGGTGAAGGTCAGATAGGCGAGCAGCGCCTTGGCCTTGACCGGCAGTTCGGCGTCGACCGTCTCCATCAGGATACGTGGATCGGACAGCCGGTCATCGGCCCCCGGCGGCAACAGCACCTCGGCCCGCGCGGCGGTCAGCGTCCATGGCGGCGTGTCGGGTGGCGCACCAACGGTCAGTTTGGCGGCGGCAAAGGCCGCCGCGCTGTTCAGGTGGCCGCGAAAGCTGGGGCGCAGGCAGCCATACATGACACGGGTCGCATCGCGATCGGTATCATCGCCAGTCAGCACCAGCCAGCTATGCGGGTTTGCCGGATCCGGCAGGCACCCCGGGTTGACCTCGATGCTGGGCGTCGCAGCTGCGCGCTTGGCCTTCGCCCGCATCAGATCGCACCTTGCGGATACAGGCGTTCGGCCACGTCGGACGCGGCGCGGTAGATGCCGTCGGCGCGTTCGGCGAGCGTTTCATAGGGCGGCACCAGATAGAGCTCGAGGCCGTGCACCTCCAGCCGGATCGCGCCGCCGAACCCGAACGGTACCAGCCACAGGCCGCCATCGTCGTGGCGGTAGAGCGCCAGGTCCTCAAGCTTGAAGGGGGTGAGGCCGCCGCCCGCCAGCACGACATCGATCGACACCGGCAGCAGGTCACCGCCGGTCAGGCAGCAGCGCACCAGCATCACATCGATCGACTGATCCGCGGCGAGCCGTTCGATCTTGCTACGGAACATGGGTGCGGCGACGCAGGTGAATGACAGGATCACCGACTGGGCGTCGAACAGCAGGGTATCGGCGGGCATACCGCCGCCCGATACCAGGGCAGGCACCTCGGGTTTGCCAAAGCCGGTGGCGAGATAGTGGAGAAGCACGTGCGGCAGCGAGTGCACGGGGTTGGTCAGGGATTGCATTACAGTTCCGAAGCTTAAGGGCCGCGAACCGAGCGGTCCGGGCAAGCGCCTCAGATCTTTTTCATCGATCTTCCGGGCTCAAAAGCCTCGCTTCCCCTTACTGCAGCGTCTATCTTTCCTGTCCTTTCTTACTCTTCTGGATTGTTACGCCAGCGGCAGGGCCTCTGCCGCCGCTATCCCGTTTTCCATCCGATATGCCGGCTTGAGGCAGGGTCACTTGCCGGTCGCCAGCGGCGGCAACGGCTTGGCCGAGCAAGCCGGTCGACTTGCCTCTCGACGCAGCTTCGGCAAGCGATGGCTCCGGAACGTCTATGGGCGACGTGGCGGCAAGCTCATCGGGGCCAGCAGGCGGTGCAACTGTCGCCTTCCGTCGGCGCTTGGCCCGGATTGTCGGCAGCGCCTGCAGCAACTCGACATCCTGCAGACGGTCGACATCCGCCAGAGTGCGTGATTGTCCGCCGTCAGCACCACGATCCGCGACGGTGAGCGCTTGCCTAAAGCCCTCGCCGGGTAGGACCGACCTGCCGCCATGATCCTGCTCCATCAGGTCTTGGGCCACAGCCGCCGATGCCGCCGCGATCTTGCGCCGATGACGCTCCGCCAACAGCAACTTCTGGATTTCAGGTTCGTCGCCGAGCAGGCGGAACAACCGGTGAATCGCGGGTGGGACGGTCTTGTCGATGGCATACCCGCCCGGGACGAAACGCAGGTGTTCATGGCTTCGCCGATGCTTGATCAGCCATGTGTGCAGGCGCTCCTCGACCTGCGGTCGATAGGCCGGCGATACTGGCTTGAGCGATTTCAGCTTGGCAGGATCGGCTGGGACGTATCGCAACCGTTCACGCCCATTGCCCGTGACCGCGACAACCTCAGCCCACGCCTTCTCGACCTTGCCGTCGAGGTCCTCCAGCCGCGCTGCCGCGCGGGCCTGCTGAGGGGTCGGTGCCACGATGGCGTCGATTTCGCCCAGCCACGCGCGGGCCTCGTCCTGAACCGTTGGGCTAGCGGTGTGGGCACGCAACACCGTCTCGGCGCGTGAGCGCACCATCCGCTCGACGATGGCGACCAGCCCCGCCTGGCACCGCCGTGTCACGGCAGCGTTTGCGAGTTCCTGCCAATGGGCTGTCGCCTTCAGGGAAGCGGCCGAAACCCGTTGACTGAGTTGGATCGCAGCCTTGAACCCATTCTCGAGCCGGTCGAGATCGGCCTGCTCCAGAAGCAGCCGCATCTCATCATTGTACCGGATATGAGCGTTTCGGGTGCCGGCAGCTGTGACCTCGCCCCTGGCCTCGCTGCCGGTGATGGCGGAGCCGAGATGCTCCATCGGTGTCAGCCGAATCCTGGCATCCCGATAAGGCCCCGGCGCGTAGATGGGACTGCCCGCCCGGCCATCCACGACCTCGTTCACGATGTCGACATAGCGCTTGCGCAACGCTTTGACGTAGCGTCGACCGGCCAGAAAATGGGAAACGGCCTTTCCGCCGTCTTTCGGCACGTCCCGGGTCGACTCCGCAATCTTGTTCTGGCGATAGGGGTAGCAGAGCTTGCCGTTCCGCTTGCGCTCGGAATATTCGAAGTCCCAGCAGCCGTCGCCTTCGAACGGCTGGCGGGGTTTGCGCTCGTCATTGATCTCCTTCGCCGTCAGCCAGCGTGCCGGCCGATCATAGCCATCGATGTGGAAGTGGAAGTTGTCGGGGTCGTTCGTCGCATCAGGGCGATGGATCGCGGCGACGTACATCCAGCCTTCCGCGGCCAGATGCTCACAAAAACGTTCGAGCACCAGGCGCCGTTCGGCCGGCTTCAGACCGCGTGGAAACTCACCGACGAAACGGGTCTGAATGCGCCCGCGACGTCCCGCCTTCCAGTTCGGTCGCGCGGCCTTGGGCAGGCCAGGCTGGACATCACACCACACCAGCCGGTCATAGGCCTCTTCCAAATTGACCTTGGCGATGTCGACGATGGTGTCGACAAGAGCCTTGCCTGTGGCCTTCGCTTTCTCCTCCTGGGCGAGCCGCTTCTGCTGCAGCGTCACCGCGGCCTTGCGCACCCATCCCGGTGCATCTTGCCGAGTGGCCAGCAGCATCCAGTCATCGGCATAGTGCGTCGAAACCTGCAGCGTCCCGCCCTTGGCTTGTCGCTCGCAACGCTCGGCCGCCTCGAACAGGCTGCGTTCCCGCGTCCGCCCGCCGGGAATGTTGCTGATGATGGCAAGGTGGTTCTGCAGCCGCCGGTCTTCGTCCATGTCGAGCATGTCGATCAGCAGCGCGGTGTCATTCTCCTCCACGGCGGTGACACGGGTGATGTAATCGAGATGCGTTTCGAAGTCGGCGACACCGCCGCGGGTCACATAGCTGTGGTGGGCCGCGGCGATGCCGCTTCGGTCGGGATAGCGCGGGTGGGTACGCCCATCCTTCGCGCGCGGGACGACGGTGCGACTGATCCGCATCATGTCGAAATGCGGGATCCGCACAGGGCCAGTCTGGCGCGGACTCGCCGAAAGCGGGCTGGCCCGCGATAAGTCGATCGACGTCGTCCGCCCACCATGGCCGCCCGCATCGGTGATACGTCGGCGCGTTCCCGTGGCTTCGCGCGAGGGCGATAGCGTATGCAAGCCGGCGTCGGATGTTCCCCGCACGCGACTAGGTGAGACAGCTGGCCCGGGCTCGATCTCCCGCTTGCCGAAGCCCCCGCGTCGCAAGTTCGCGCCGATCGCCTCGCGATCCTCGCGGGCCAGTCGCCGTAGCAGCGCCTGCAACTGATGCGCATATTGCGGATAGGCAGGTTGTGGGTCGGCACCGCTGGTCATGGCGTACAGTGTCTCGTGGCGCTGCCCCATTCTCAAGGGGGCGCTCCCTGCCCTCGAACAAAAATGCCTTCCGGAGCCGAAGGTGGAGGACATGAGGGGCGTCGCCGAACCAACGGTCGGCAGACCCCCGCAAAAAGGTGGTCACCACCCTTTTTGCGCTGTTGCGCCCTAAAAACCTTGCCCGGGCTTCTTCTGTTTCCTCCTATCGGTTCTAGAAGACATCTGACCTTTGCCGATCCTGATTGGCTATGGTCAGGATCCGCAGCTTAAGCGCCCCCGCGCGATCCATCGGCGGCCACTGTTGCGAACCTCGATGTCTGCCGCCCCCTCGTTCACCTCGGTGCCCTTCCACCTTGATGGGCCGACGGGCGTCACCGTCACGGTGATGCTGTCGCCGATCCAGCGATCATGGGTGAACGGGAACAGGTCGCCAGCGCCAGCCGCAGGCCGAAGATGCACGATGCCGCTGTCGAGACGGACCACGGCGCGGTCGTCGGCCGCGGCGAAACGCATGCGCCTATCAGTCGCCAGCGACCACGAGCAGCCGGTCCCCGCGGCTCCCGCCTTCATGACCATCGGCATCGACAGCGGCCGCAGCGGTGCTACGGACGCAGTGGCCCCGACGCCGTTTTGCGGGACGCCTACCGGCATGTTCGCGAGCGTTGGCGCGGCGGCCAACAGCGACAACGCGGCGACAGGTGCGAGTAGTGACACCATGGCCGTGTTCACGCCCGACCTCAAAAGGCGCCCCGCGCCGCAGCCGGTGCTTCGCGCGCGGCGGCCACCTTCACCGCCGCTTCATCGGCGAGGCGCGCGTCGCGCCCCCGACTGCCCAGTATCTTGAGGGAGCTGACGTCGGACATGACGGTGATGCGCGGATTGGGCTCCATCGTCAGATCGCCGCCGCATCGGCCCGTGCACCGCGATCCGTTCGCCGGGATGCCCTCGGTCGGCCGCCCGTACTTCCCCTCGACTTGGGCAACGAGCGTGGCCAGATCGACGCGTTTAGTCGATACCGTAAGGTCGATCCGGTCGACGATCTCACCCGTCGGCGTCTGCGCCATGGACAGGCGGAGATGCTCGCCGGCGGGACCCTCGCACGTCAGTTCACCGACGGCAGTGCCATCAGGGCCGAAGCCATCGGGAATGCCTTTCCGCTTGCGGACCTCTCGCTCGACGAGTTGTCGGAACGAGGCCACCTGGTATGTCGAGCACCGGTAGGTCCCCGCCAGCGCCGCCTGCACTGCGGCCAGCGGCATGCCGAGGCGAACGCCAGCGACATCCATCGCCAGCGGCCTCGCCGTAGACGGCGCGGGTCGTGCGGCTCCGTGCGTCTTTTGCGCCATGGCGGGAGCCGTGGCGAGCGACAGCGCCGTTACGGCGCCGATAACGGCGGCCCTGGTCATTTTCATCATGGTGTTCCTTGGCAGCCCGGCGCTCGGCGCCCGGGTCATGGTGTCGGTCGGAATGGATGGGATGGTGACGGTCACGTCGATCGTCAGCGGGGCATCGGACGCCAGCCGTCACTCTGCAGCTCGAACGGCATCGACGCCTCCTTCGGCTCGGCCATCTGCGCTTGTTCTGCCGGTGGCATGACAGGGATCGGCTCGATGCCGTGATAGGTGTAAGTGACCTGGCTCACCCGATGACCGGCAAAGTCGGTGGGCTCGGTCCAACGCACCACGTCGACAACCTCGCCTTTTGCGAGGCAGAAGGACGGCACCGAGACCATGGCGTTCGTCGCCTTGCGCTCGACCGTATGCAGATAGGGCGCGCCCTTTGGCGTCGGCGCGTAGGAAATCAGCGGCTGCCGCACGAACGCGTTGTCCGAACCGCTCCACCGCGCCGGCTTCTCGAACGTCGTGCGCGTGACCAGTCCGACGCTCGCCAGACCGTCCAGCATCGCGACTGCCTTCCCATCGGAGCCTGGCCCCGCGAGCGCCGGCTTCGGCGAGGTGACGATGGGAAACCCCGACCCGGCGGGCTCACCTTCGACTTCGTACCGCATCACGTCGATGGGATGGCAGAAGACATCGCGGACGACGGGTTCAAGCGCAGTGGCGAAGGCCTCCTTGCTCGGGGCCTTGGAATTGCCACACGCGCTCAAGCCTGTGGCGGCGGCGGAGAGCAGGACAGCGGCGGACATGTACGTAGATCTGGACATGGATTTTCCCTGCGGTTCAGCGGACGACGAGGTTGAAGAAGGCGGCGACGTCAGACGCGCCGCGGACGTGGCCGGCGTCGATGGCGCGGGCGACGCCGACCCGCAGCGTCGAGGAAGACGCGAGTGCGGTCGACCAGCCTAGCTCGAGATCGAGTTCCCGCGCGGTCGGCGACAGATCGAAGGTCCGGCGTTCTTCGGCGAGCACACCCGACATCAGGTCATAGGCGACAGGCACCATCAGCGACGCCCGCGCCCGCTCGACGCGTAGCGGCGACGACAGGCCGAGCGTCACCAACCCGCCGAACAGCGGACGCGCGCCCTCTACCGCGAAGGCGGTGCTGACGATGCGGCCATCGAAACGGACGCCTGCGACCGCGTCGGCGGCTCTGCTGCTGCCAACCGTGGCGCGACCGGATACCTGCACGCCAGCGACGCTCCGGCGCAGCGTCGTGGTCGCCAGCACGGTCCGGGCACCGGCCGCACCGGCCCCCGCATCGTCCCGCAACCCCAGCACCTGCCCCCGTTCGACGAGCTCCGATACCTCCAGGCCGACACCGAACGGGGCGGAGACCGCTACGGTACGCAGGCCGGCCTCGCGGCTCCGCGACCCGCGGCGGAACGACGATGGCGTCGCGGTGATGGAGGAACCCGATGCGAGCGAAGCCGACCAGCCGCCGATGGACCATTCGGAGGACATGCCGATCGGCTGCCCGATGGTGCCGCGCAGATACGAACCGGTGAGCGAGGAGCCGCCGCCCGGACCCACGGCGACGTTGGCACCCAGCGTGACCGTCTGACCCGCAGCCGGAGAGAAGGCAACCATCGCCGGTCGACCGGATGCAGCGGCCTGCCAGGGTCCTGTCGTCGTCGACGTCGCGATGCCCAGTCTCGCGTCCGACCACGACGAGGACCGAAGGGGATAGGGGGATGCGGACGCGGCGAGCCCTCCCGCGAGCAGGCCGGAGGACCGCGCACGGATGCCGCTGGGCGCCGTCATCAGGTAATCCCGGCCGTAGCGGTCGAACACGGTCATCGTCGACGTGCGCGAACCGAGATTGGTCGCGCCCGCCGCACCACCGAACGGCGCGGACACGACCAACGACGAATAACGCGCCAGCACCGTCCGTACCGCCGCGAACGACGTCGCCGGTGCCTGCGCCTGCATCGCCTTCTCGACGTTCAGCAGTCCGACGCCGTAGACCTGATCGACCCCAGGCGCGCCGAGATCGGTCGCCGTGTCGAGCATGATGCGGCTGATCTCCTTGCCGCCGAGCTGCGGCCAGTACTGCTTCAGCAGGGCCGCGGCCCCCGCGATCCCCGGCGCCGCGAAGCTGTTGCCCGTCACGACGACCTGCTGGTCGTTCTGGTCCACGGTGGCGATGTTGCTCGCCACGACCGACAGGGTGCGGTCCGCCAATGCGCCGGGCGTGCCGTTGCCGCTGGGTGGCTGCAGGTTCGCGTCCACGCGGATGCCGAACAGGAACCAGTCCTTGTTCGACAGGTCCTTGCCGACGAGGTTCTCCGCGACCTTGCCTGAGAAGCTGTCCTCGCCGACGTTGTTCGTCACCGACTCGACGAACAACCGGTTGCCGCCGCGTACCAGATCCATCGCCGACTTCAGATCAGCGGCCATCTGCTCGCCGCCACCCGAGCCGTTAATGCTCATGGAGATCACGAAGGCCCCCTTGTCGACCGCGTGCCTGATTGCCGGAGCGATCAGGGCGACGTTCGGCCCATCCGATTCTGGTATCGGGCCGGTCGAACCTGCGGTGATGCCCTCAAGGTTCGGACCGCTGATCTTCAGCGCCAGGATGGTGGCGTCATAGGCCACGCCGTGCATGCCGTTGCCATCGCGAGCGCCTGCTGCAACGGCGGCGGTCTTGCTGCCGTGGCCGTCCTTGTCGTCGAGTTCGAACCGGATCGTCTCACCCGGGCAGGTCGCGCAGCGGGCGATCTTCTGGTCGAACGCGGTACTGTCGGCCGAGAGGCGGCCCGCGAACTCCGGGCCATCCCGGTCGATGCCGGTATCGACGATCGCGATCGTCACGCCCTTGCCCGTGATGCCGCGTGCATAGGCGTAGTCGGCCTTCATGCCGATGGCAGCCGCGCTCTTCGTATCCTCGGCGGTCGCTTTAGGCGTAGGGGCGGGTGTCGGAGCCGGGGTCGGCGCAGGCGTCGGACTTGGCGTCGGGGTGGCGACCGGCGTCGTTCCCGAGGAGTTGACGCCGCCGCCGCCACAGGCGCCGAGCATCATCGCTCCCGCCACCGCCGTCGAGCTCCTGATGATGGCAAGCCGCCTGCTGCGGCAACCGAAATATGCACCCACGCCCGAACCCCCGTTCGCGTCGGTGCCGTCAGGCTGATCCCAGCCGGCGGCACCGCCCCTGTTGACGAGGCGGTGCCGGCCCGTGAGCCGGAGATTGGAAACCTGCAGTAAGACAGGCGCGAGCGTCTTTAGGCCTCCGAAGACGCCCTGGACATACACGCCCGCTCCCCGGCCGAAGCTGGTTCGGGCCGGGCATACGGCTACTTACTGACGAGGTTTCCACGCCTCGGTCCGCCTGCTGGCGAACAGACCACCTCTACGCCGGGCAGGTTAACAATCTCAAGTGCTGAACTGCGGCTTTGACGCTGCCGGGCGTAACATGCTGATGACATTATGCATAATTCGGCGAGGTGGCATGGCCGCACAATCTCCCGCTCATAAAAAGATGCGGGCCACCTGCTGAAGCTCTTCGGCGAACAAGCAGGAACAGCATCCCTCAATCCATAAAGCGGACGACTAAGAAAATTCGGACAACCGCAGCAATTTTTTCACCCTCCCTGTCCGAATATGCCGGCAGGTCCGCTTTTATGATTGAGAGGCATCGTCATTTTGCCCAGCCTTCCCTCAACTGCCGAGGATCGTGCCGCCGACAGTCACTACACGTTGGCTGAGATCGGCGTGATGCTGGGCACGCTCCCCAACGCCGACCGGCAGCGGCTTATCGCCTCCTCTGGCTACCTGGCACGCGGCCGGCATATTCTCGCCGCCGACTTGCGTCAGGAAGCCTTCGTCCGGGCGCTCGACGGGCGGCGCAAGTGTCAGCGCGGTTGGAACGTCACCGACTTCCTCGTCGGGATTATGCGCAGCCTGACCTCGGCGGAGCGTGAAGCCCATATGGCTGGCCATCGTCCCGTGCTGATCGGCACCTTCGGCGAAGGTGGCATCGATCTGGCGTCACCCGCGCCGTCGCCGGAACAGGTAGGCCATGACGCCGTACATTACCGCCGAACGATCGCCGAGATTCGCGAGGCGATCGACCGAGACCCGCGCCTCGTCGTGTTGGTCGATGCGCTATTGGATGGGGCAAAGGGTGCCGAGCTTCAGCGGCGGTTGGGGGTCGATGCGACCGAACTTGCGTCGCATCGCAGGCAGCTGAAGCGCGTGCTAGAGCGGCTTCCGTTCAGTCTGGGTCATAGCCGCAGGAGCTGAAGTAGTTGGCGCATTCCTGCGGCTGGAACAGGTCGACCAACTTGCCGATGAGGGACCACAGCCCGGAAACGGTCCGCTCGCCGGCCTTGCGGAGCATGGCCTTGAGGCGGGCAAACGCCTTTTCGATGGGGTTGAAGTCGGGGCTGTAGGGCGGAAGGAACATGAGCCGAGCACCGGCCGCCTCGATCAGGTCGCGGATGCTGGCGCGCTTGTGGCTGGACAGGTTGTCCATGATGACAATGTCGCCGCGCCTGAGGTCGGGCACGAGCACTTGGTCGACATAGGCTTCGAACCAGTCGCCGTTGATCGGGCCATCGAGCACCATGGGCGCGACCATGCCGGTCGTGCGCAGGCCTGCGACCAGCGTCGTCGTCTTGCGGTGGCCGTGCGGGTAGCCCATCCGGAGTCGCTCGCCCCGGCGACAACGGCCGTGGCTGCGGGTCATGTTGGTTGCCGTCCAGGTCTCGTCGATGAATACCAGACGCGCGGGGTCGAGATCGGGCTGGCCGTCGAACCATGCCTCCCGCTGGCTCAGGACGTCGGCGCGGTCCTGCTCGATCGCATGGCCGGTCTTTTTTTGCGCGTGACCCCGTGACGGGCGAAGAAGCGATGCAGCGTCGAGATTGCGACCGTCACCCCCGCCCGGCCCAGCTCGCTGCGCAGCTCGTCCAAGGTGATGTCGCGCCGGGCCTCGTGCAGCGACAGGATCGTGTGCGCGTACGCCTCGATCCGCCGCGACCGCGTATCGCCGCCCTGCGGCTTGGCGGCATAGCCACCGGTGCTGCGGCGCTGATCGTGCCAGCGGATCACCGTCGCGGCCGCCACCCCGAACCGCCGCGCCGCAGCCCGGCAGCTCATCCCCTCGTCAACCGCGGCTAGCGCTCGCGACCGCAGGTCCATCGACAACGGCTTGCCCATTCATGCCGGCCTCCATCCAGCCAGCATCTTGAATCAGATCACTGCACCAATGGGAATCCCGCATCGACTCAGATCGGCCGGAAACTGCTCTAACAAACGCCACGAAAGACAGGAGCCTGCCGTGACGCAAAAGGATATAGATCTTGAGCAACTGCGGCTGATCGACGACTTTCTCGAAGAGGACGTTGTCGATTCTACCAACAGTTATGCGTTCAACGCCGAAATCAGGCAGGCGATCACCGCCGTTGAGGAAGCAGGGCTACAGGATATTGCATCGGCTTTTGATCGTGAGCGAGACGACGCATGGGTCGCATCATTTTGCAGTCGCTGACTGTGGGCCAAAAATTTCGACACGCTTCAAAATAGCATTGTCGCACATACAGTGACTCGGCAGTTTGACCGGCAACGGATCACGCTAGAGCCTTGTGTAGAAAGGTCGATAGCCGATCATCATCGCTCATGGCCACGTTGAAGCGCATGTGATCCCGCCAGCTGCCGCTGGGACTGAACACCGGTCCTGGTGCGAGCACGATACCTTCGGCGATCGCGTGGCGGGCTAGGTCAACAGCATCGATGCCGTCCGGCAAGCGCGCCCATAGAAATATCCCAGCCGCGGGCTCCATCCATGGCTCGATACCAGCAGCGAGCAGTCGTTTAGCGACATTGGTTGTGGCTCGGGCCAGCCGGGTACGAACGCCGTCGACGTGACGCCGATAGCTGCCATCGGTCAGCACCGCGTGGAGCAGGTTGGCGGCGAGCGGACTGCCCGCCATCGACGTCGCGATGCGTAGGTCGGCCAGCGCCTCGACCCAGTCGGACCGCGCCGCGATATGGCCACAGCGCACCGCAGCCGACAGCGATTTCGAGAAGCTGCCGATGCGGATCGTCCGGTCAAGGCCGTCGAAGGCCGCCAGTCGTGGTGAAGGCGTATGTTCGAAGTCGGCGAAGATGTCGTCCTCGACAACGACCATGTCATGCGCCTCCGCGATCTTGAGCAGCCGATGCGCGGTAGTGGCCGCGAGCGACGCGCCAGTCGGGTTATGGACGCCTGAGTTGGTCAGATAGAAGCGCGGCCGCTTCGTCGCGGCGGCCTCGGCGAAGACGGCGACGTCCGGCCCGGTCGATGTCATCGGCACGCCGACGACCTTGGCGCGGTGTGCCCGCAGAAGAGCCAGAAAGTTGAAATAGCACGGGTCGTCGACCAGCACGGTATCGCCCGGCTGAAGCAGGAAGCGGCACACCAGATCAAGGGCGTGGGTGCCGCTGTCGGTCAGCAGGATCTGGTCGGGACCGGTTTCAATCCCCTGATCCGCCATCCGCCTCGCCAAAAACGCCCTGAGCGGGGGCGAACCCAAGGGGGAAGCATAGCCCGCCAACGCGCCGTTCTCGTCGGATCGCGCCGCCCCACGCATCGCCTTGCGAAGGGCATCGCCCGCCAGCCAATCATCGGGCAGCCAGCCGCATCCCGGCATGAATTCGTGCCGTCGCTCGCCCAGCGACTGGCGCAGCATCCAGAGCGGATCGACCTCGCGCTCCTTCGTACTGGCCAGCCGATCCAGCGCCAGTGGCGCCAAGGGCGCCGCGACATAAAAGCCCGAACCCGGTCGCGACCGGATCACGCCCTCGGCGGCGAGGCGATCATAGGCCTCGACCACCGTCGAGCGTGCGACGCCGCTCGTCTCGGCCATGGCGCGGATCGACGGCAGTCGTGCGCCTGGCGTCAGCGCGCGGGCGTCGATCCGGTCACGGATCGCGCGGACCACCATGCCGGTGCGGGTTTCGTCGGGGACGCTCGCCATCGTACTGCCGTTCTTACCATTACAGTTCGGCATGATCGTACCGATGTGTATCTGTCAGCGCCAGTTGTCGCGCGATAGGACAGGCCATCATCATTAGGAGATGCCTGTGACCCGCCCCTTTCGCCTTGTCGACGTTTTTGGCACTGACCCGCTCACCGGCAACCCGCTGGCGGTCATTGCCGATGCCGATGGCCTGACAACGGACGAGATGCAGGCGATCGCGAGTTGGTTGAACTTCTCGGAGACGACCTTCCTGCTGCCGCCGACCGATCCATCGGCCGACTATCGCGTCCGCATCTTCACCATGGCGCATGAACTGCCCTTCGCCGGGCACCCGACCTTAGGGAGTGCGCATGCATGGGCCGAAGCGGGCGGACAGCCGAAGCGGGACGGCGTTATCGTGCAGGAATGCGGCGTCGGGTTGGTGCCGATCCGGCGCGATGGCGATCAGCTTGCCTTTGCCGCCCCAGCGTTGCTGCGCGGCGGCACGCCGACCGAAACCGAGATCGCGCAGGTCGCCGACCTGCTGCGGATCGACCGTTCGGCGATCGTCGATGCCGCCTGGGCGGACAATGGCCCTGGTTGGATCGCGGTCATGCTGGAGTCGGCGGAGGCGGTACTGGCGGTCGAGCCGGCCCGGCACCACCCCGAGCATATCGACATCGGCATCGTCGGACCGCACGCCCCGGTGAGCGAGGTCGCATTCGAACTGCGCGCGCTCTTCACCGATGCGCATGGCGGACTGATCGAGGACCCGGTGACCGGCAGCCTCAACGCCTCCGTCGGCCAGTGGCTGTTCGCCAGCGGTCGGGCCAGCGGCAGCTATGTCGCCGCGCAGGGCACGCGCCTCGGGCGGACCGGGCGTATCCATGTCTCGCAAGACGAGGCTGGCCAAGTCTGGGTCGCCGGAGCGACGCGGACTTTGTTCGCCGGGCGGACGCAGGAGTGATGCAGGTCGCGGTCCTGACCTTCGATGGCTTCAACGAACTGGATTCGTTCGTCGCCACCGGGATCATCAACCGGCTGCGCCCGCATGGCTGGGCCGCGCACATCACCGCGCCGACCGAGACGGTGATGTCGATGCACGGCGTCGTGGTCCATCGCCAACGGCCGCTCGCATTTCTCGAGGAGGCGGATGCGGTGCTGGTCGGCAGCGGTGTCCGCACGCGCGAGATCGCCGCCGATGGGGCGATGCTGGCCCGGCTTCGCCTCGATCCAACGCGGCAGTTGATCGCGGCGCAATGTTCAGGGACGCTACTGCTGGCCAAGCTCGGCCTGATCGGTGATTTGCCCGCGTGCACCGACCTCACCACCAAGCCATGGGTGGTGGAGGCCGGTGTCACGGTCATCGACGCACCGTTCGCCGCTCATGGCAATGTCGCGACGGCGGGCGGTTGCCTCGCCGCGCCCTATCTCGCCGCATGGCTGATCGCGCTCGGAGGCGAGCTCGAACTGGCGCGCGAGGCACTTCGTTACGTTGCACCGGTTGGCGAGAAGGCGCGCTTCGTCGATCATGCCATGGCGGTCGTCGCGGGCGAGTTGGCGTTCGCCTGACCCGCCCGCGCTCCGATCGTCAGGCCCGGGTCAGAAATCACGCCTGCTTTTTGTCCCAGCCTTCCAGGACGATCTTGCCCCGCGTGGTGGTGCTCTCGATGCGGCGGTGCGCCTCGATCAGGTTGGCGGCATTGATCGGTGACAGCGTTTCGGTGGCCGTGGTACGAATGCGCCCCTCATCCACCAGTTCGGCCACTGCGTCCAACAGTCGACCCTGCTCGCCGACGTCCGGTGTATCGAATAGCGACCTGGTGAACATCAATTCCCAATGAACCGACACCGCCTTGCGCTTAAAGGCGACGATGTCGAGGCTGGCGGGATCGTCGATCAGCGCGAAGCGCCCCTGCGGCGCGATGAGCTCGGCGATATCTGCCAGATGGCGATCGGTATGGGTGGTCGAGAAGACGAAGGCGGGCGCGTCGATCTCCAGCGCGGCGATCTGCGGTGCCATCGGCCGGGAATGATCGATGACATGATGCGCGCCTAGGTCACGCACCCAGCCTTCCGTCTCGGCGCGCGAGGCGGTGGCGATCACGGTCAGGTCGGTCCGGGCCCGCGCGATCTGTATTGCAGCGGAACCGACGCCGCCCGCGCCGCCGATGATCAGGATGGCGCGTGCGCCGCCTGCTGGCTGGTCGTCGACCTTCAACCGGTCGAACATGGTTTCCCAGGCCGTGATCGCCGTCAGCGGCAACGCCGCCGCCTCCGCGAAGCCGATGCTGCGGGGGCGATGGCCCACGATCCGCTCGTCGACCAGCTGATATTCCGCATTGCTGCCGTCGCGCATCAGATTGCCTGCATAGAAGACCTCGTCACCCACCTTGAAGCGGGTGGCCTCCGGGCCGACCGCTTCGACCATGCCCGCCGCATCCCAGCCGAGAATGCGCTCGTCACGCCCGTCGAATGGCGCGGCGCCGGTACGAACCTTCGCATCGACCGGGTTCACCGAGATGGCACGAACCGCAACCAGGATGTCACGCCCGGTCGGAACGGGCCGTGGCAGCTCTATATCGATCAGGGCTTTGTCCCGGTCAATCGGGCCGGGCTGGCGATAGGCTATGACGCGCATGGGTCTTGCTCCTTCTGCTGACGGACGCGAGATAGGGACGGTGTCAGCTTATGTCGTAGGCACAAAAAACGCTCATAGTGTCGAAAAGGATACTGTTCCAATGGCGAAAGCCCGTCACTCCCGCCTCGATTGTATGCCGGGCTGCGCCGTCGAAGCGGCGGTGAGCCTGATCGACGGCAAGTGGAAGGCGGTGATCCTCTACCATCTGCAGGATGGACGCACGCGCTTCAACGAACTGCGCCGCCGTGCCGGGGACGTGACGCCGCGCATGCTGACCAACCAGCTGCGCGAGCTGGAGGCCGACGGCCTGATCGAGCGCGAGGTCTTCGCTCAGGTGCCGCCGCGCGTCGAATACAGCCTATCGGATCGTGGCCGATCCCTGTCGCCGATCATCGCAGCGCTGAAGGAGTGGGGCGATGCGAACTTGGATCTCTTCGCGCGGCGATGACCATTCGGCTAATGGTCGGCGACGTTCGTGGCATCGCTCGAACTGCGTCGTGCTCGGATATAGGCTAAGAAAGGGGCGCTTGGGATAAGCGACGGGTTTCCGACGCTTTTGCGCAACATGTTCACATCGTGTTCCGCATGAGTAAGAAGGTGTGCATGGCGGTGCGTAAGATCATTCACGTCGATATGGACGCCTTCTTCGCGTCGGTGGAGCAGCGTGACGATCCGTCGCTGCGCGGCAAGCCGGTTGCGGTCGGCCATGCCGCCGCGCGAGGCGTAGTGGCAGCGGCCAGCTACGAAGCCCGCAAGTTCGGCGTTCGCTCTGCGCTGCCATCGGTAACGGCACTGCGGCGCTGTCCCGACCTGATCTTTGTGCCGCCTCGCTTCGAAGTGTACCGCGACGTCTCGCGCCAGATCCATGAGGTGTTCGCGCGGTACACGGACCTGATCCAGCCCTTGTCGCTCGACGAGGCCTATCTCGACGTCACCGCGAACAAGCGTGGCCTGGAAACCGCATGGCTGACCTCCAAGGCGATCCGCGCCGACATTCTGGCGGAGACCGGACTGACCGCATCGGCGGGCATCTCGTACAACAAGTTCCTCGCCAAGCTTGCCTCCGATCACCGCAAGCCCAACGGCCAGTTCGCGGTCACGCCGGACATGGGCGCCAACTGGGTCGAGACGTTGCCCGTCAGCCGCTTCCACGGCGTCGGACCGGTGACGGCGGAGAAGATGAAGCGGCTGGGGATCGAGACCGGGGCTGGTCTGCGCGCCAAGTCGCTGGCGTTCTTGCAGCAGCATTTCGGCAGTTCCGCCGAATGGTATTACGCCATCGCGCGAGGGGAAGATGACCGTCCAGTCAATCCGAACCGCGTGCGCAAGTCGTCGGGGTCGGAAACGACGTTCAACCGCGACCTGACGGAACCCGCTGAGATCGAGGCCGGCGTGCTCAAGATGGCGGACGATGTCTGGGACTGGTGCGAGGGACGGCAAGCCTTCGGC
Source organism: Sphingomonas sp. SORGH_AS_0789 (assembly GCF_031453055.1). Lineage (NCBI taxonomy): Bacteria > Pseudomonadati > Pseudomonadota > Alphaproteobacteria > Sphingomonadales > Sphingomonadaceae > Sphingomonas > Sphingomonas sp. SORGH_AS_0789. The sequence goes on along the minus strand of NZ_JAVIYV010000001.1, from coordinate 3,294,158 downwards.
CGCACCGTCGCGGTGAAGGTCAAATACGTCGACTTTCATCAGATCACCCGACGCCGCAGCCAGCCCGTGGCGGTCATCAGTCGCGAAGGCCTGCGCCGCGCAGCGCTCGACCTGATCCGGTCGGTTCTGCCGACCCAGAAGGGGATACGACTGGTCGGCGTAACGGTATCGAACTTCGTCGAGGCCGGGGCAGCGGCACCGACCGAATTACCGATCTTTGCGGAGGCGGCGGCGTGATGCTTGACCTCTTTGACGCGCCGCTACTGCCGGGGCTCGCCACGCGGGCGAACCTGATCACGGCGGACGAGGAGCGCATGCTGATTGATCGGATCGACGCGACCGACCTCGAGCCGTTCCGCTTTCAAGGCTGGATAGGCAAGCGGCTGACAACGTCATTCGGATGGAGTTACGACTTCGAGGTCGGGCGTCCGAAGGATGCGCCACCGATGCCGGATTGGCTTCTCCCCATCCGCGATAGGGCGGCAAATTTCGCCGGACTCGCGCCTGAGGCGCTGATCCAGGCGTTGCTCATCCGCTACGACCCCGGTGCCGGGATCGGCTGGCATCGCGACCGGCCCATCTACGGCCATGTCCTCGGCATCTCCCTCGGCGAACTGGCGACGATGCGTTTCCGGCGGCGGCGCGCTGGCGGCTTCGACCGCGCGTCGTTGCCGCTCGATCCGCGTGGCGGCTATCACATTAGCGGACCCGCCCGACACAACTGGGAGCACGGCATCCTGCCGATGGAACACCCGCGCTGGTCAATTACTTTCCGGAGTCTCGCAGAACATTGTTCATAGGTAGGATGGGGTTTACTGCCGTTGTGTTGCTGACCAACGATCAGTAGCGCTGGTTAACTACACCCGTCGTCGACGCCGTGAAGCTGCTGAGATCTGCCTACCGCAGGTGTCGACCAGGCTGCGTCGTTTGCCAATCGCATTTCGGCCGGCGGGGCTTCTGCCGGAACCGGCCGTTCGTCTACCGGGAAGCCGCCTAGCAGCAGTGCGCGCCATATCGGTCATAACCGACAGAGCAAAAAATCCCGAAAGCCGCCGTTTCCAGCAGGGCAAAGATTACTTGCCAAACGTCTTCGGGTTCTGTCGATCATCTCGATCCGCGAGTCTTTCTGTTCTACCTTGACGGTGTGGTCAGGCGCCACGCGTAGGGGTTGGTCACTGCGCCGGCGGTTCAAATGTCAACGTGCGCGAGTGGAGATCGGCGACAACTAGCCCTCCGCGGTGACGGCGCAGGTCTCTGAACACGCGGAAGCCCTCGAGAATGGCATGTTCCCACATCCATGGCGGCTGGATTTCGACTTCATAGCCTTTGACCATCTGCGCGATCGTCTTCAGCAATGCGAAGTCGAGAGTGGCGACGTTCTCGAAGGCGTCATGTCGCAACCCATGCGCGAAGATCCAGTTGGAGATGCCCTCCTCGGTCAAGGCGGCGCGGGCTCCGTCCTCCTGCTCGTCGATTTCCGGACGGCTTTTGCGCTTCAGCTTGAGTAGCGACCGCAGCACCGGAGACCAGCCCAGAATTGCTGCGAACGCCAGATGAAAAACGTCATGAAACCTGTAGTCGTCTTCGACCGCGCTGTTATCGGTCAGCCGGTCTCCGACGTGAACGCCGTTCATTGACTGAAAAACGTACAGCCGACTGCCGACCCGACGTTCGTCGAACAGGATGCGCATCGTTCGCGGAAACTGCTCCCAAGGCTCGTATTTCGCGTCAAGCAGTGTCCCCCAAGCCGGGTGGATCGGCCAGCGTGCCAGCAATTTGTCTAGATTGGCCTGCGCAGCGTCTGCCAGATTGACTTGTGCATCCGTGGAGGCAGACACGAGCTGCTCCACGATGCGCGCAAGATCGGCCTTAAATTCTTCACCGCCTGCATTCGCTTTGGCGTGGGCAATGAGTTCACCCACCGTCTCCGCCAACGCCAGCAGGCTTGCCTGCACCGGCGCGGGCGACGCCGGCTCGTGAAACAGGGCGGGCTGGGGCTGGAGCTCCAGAAATAGTCGATGGGGTGATCCCTCGAGCAGCGATGCCGCCTGACGTGCTGCCAGGTTGCTCAGCCGGAGACCACAATGATCCACGATATTGGCAAGGTACCACAGCGCATCACCCGTCTCCTCCAGCGTGCTTGCGCCATACGCGTAATAGGAGTTGCGATCACGCTGCTTCTTCTTGAGCTCGCTTAGCAGGCTGCCGACCTCGCCGAACAGACCAAGCAACAGGAAATTGAGTTTGTCCACGTCCGGGGCATGGGCGCGGAACAGCCGTACCGCGCAGCGCTGATACTCATCGAGGCCAAGCGGTCCGACGTCGGGACTGCCCAGCTCATTGCGCAAGTCGTCCAGCGCTCTCATCCGCTCCCCTCTCCATGTCCGTCGCCATATGCTTCAACCTGCGTTCAATCCGATGCGCGGATCGACTTCGTTTCCTCCTCGTCGCCCTTCGCTACAGGCGGCTTACAGCGATCCAGCGCGCGCTTACCGATCGACATCGTCAAACAAATCAAGGTTGCGGTTTCGGGCCTGTAGGCCGGAGGGGTTGCGTGACAGGGGCGTGGCCGATCGGACCACGTCCCCCGCCGGCAGAACAACGCCCTGTTTGATTCTCCATTTTGGCGGGAAGAATAGAGTTACGGCTTGTGCCGAACCGCTATAGCGCGCTTTGATCCTGCTTCTTGCGCTCGCGAGTTCGGGCAACGCCTCGCGACAATATTTGTCGAGCTCGCAAAACAGCCCTTGGCAATCAATCCCGTGAAGCCGACGTCCGAACAAACCGCCGAAGGGAAGGCCGAGCCGTTCGAATTCGCGTTCCTGTTGCTCCACCATCCACAATATTGTGTCTGCGGCACCATAGTCCCCCAAACTGATAAACGCTTTTTTTAGTCCGCGCAGCGCGCCGGGTCCAGCTTGGGTATAATCGTTCTCGCTGAATTCGGTGAGATCGGAATAATTGATGTCGATCGCGGTCTGGTAGGACATGAACGGGCCCATCAGTGGAAAGCTCTGGAGCAAGCGGACCACGTCTTTCAAACTCGGCGCTTGCAACACGCGTTCGGCGCAATGACTCTCGAGAAACATGTGCTGGAACAGGGCGACATGATTGCGGTGTTTCTCATCGAAGCCGAAGGCCTTACTCGCACACAGGATGAAGGCGCCCGTGTAGAGCCCGCCAGCGCGTACCTTCACACGTTCGAGCGCCGCGCCAAAAGCGCCCGATGCGAGATGGTCAAGGCGGGGAGCGCCACCGAGCTCAGCTATAAGTCCGTCCCACGTTGCGATCTTGCTGAACGTCCGGAAGGCGACGATCTGAAAAACTCGGTCGCGCCGCGTCGTCTGCGGATCCGCGCCGTAGGCGACGTCGCGGATCATGTATTGCGAAACGCGATCGGCTGCCCTGAACACGTTGCAGAACTTGTACGTTTGGAGGATTGGGTCGTCCGACCAAGGAAATGCTTGCCGTTTCAACCGTGCCTCGAACGCTGCCTGACGCCGCGCCGCGAACGTCCAATATAAGTCGAAAACGCCCGTTCTTGGCACGGGTGGCGTGCGCCGGACGAAGGACAAATGAGGCCCGGTCATGCTTGCCGAAAGAACACGCCGGTGCCGTGCAGGTTAAAGTAACGCGGATCTTCAGCCAGTCGCCTGGCAGCGAGCCTCTCGCCAATAGTGTCGACAAAACGCTGATCGCCCGCCCAATGATCGAAGATGATCACGCCACCGACCTGCGTGCGATCAGCGATAACGTCCAGCACTGCGTTGGCCGAGGTGAAGTTATCGGTATCGACAAACGACAAGACCAGATCCTCATTCTCCAACGTCTGAACGGTGTCGACGACATCGCCAGTAACGATCTCGACGTTGCGTTGCGCAAACAGTGCGCGGACCGCCTCCACGTCGAGGAAGACGCAGTCGGGATGATCGTACATGTCGAGCGGGCTGCGACGAGCCGGAAAGCCGCCAAAGGTGTCGAAGCCATAAATTTTCCACGGGGCGCCAATTGATTCAATGAACTTCGACATTAGCATGGTCGTGCCGCCCTTGAACATGCCGAACTCGGCAACCACCCCTGTCAAACCTAGCCGATAGGCGTTGGTAAGGCATTGATAAATATGGACCAGGCAGTTGGGATAGCCATTGGCAAGGGAGGGGACCAGCTGACTACGCGTGATCTGGTCGAACGCTGCGTCGCGAAATTTAAAGTGCCCATAGCCACCTATCAGGAGGCGGGTAGTGGCCGGCACTCGCTGCGCCACCTCCTCAAGGAGTAACTCCTTGCCGGCATCCTCTGCGATGACGACGATATCGACGGGGTGATCGCGGTAGGACGGGAAAGCGTTCAGGCGTCCTGTTGCCTCGATGCCAAAAATGCCAACAAGCTCTGCTGCGCCCGACGTGAAAATGAGCATATTCGCTAAGTCGAACGCCGTATGCGACCAGCCGACGATAGCTACTCGTGCCCTGGGCCCGTGATGCACGACAGCCGCGACAAGCTTCTCCTTGAGCCGCTCACAATCTTCATCTCTCATGCGACGCAGCCCCGATGCCATCGTATCGGGAGCAAATATCCGCCAGACTGAACCAACTCGCAATATCGGGTGCGAAAACAATTTTTTAGCTGGCGCGCAGCGACGGACCTGGCTGGCTTCAAACCATGCGCTGTAGAACGGGTGAAAAGCGCATGCCCCGTGAGGCAAAGTTGATTGGGTCGGCAACGATCAAGTTATGATGGGAGGCTTTCAACGGCGCTATCCAGTCGATGAGCGGCTGAGCATCGGCGAGATCGAATCGGCGGTAGTCGCGCGCATTGCGATGATAGCCGATTGCAGCGCCGACCGCTGCCGGAAGCGGTGGCGCGGCGGCGCCGAAATAGACAAAATCAGTGGAGAGCAGCACCCGATTGATGCGCGTGTCATGCGCTGTATTAAGCGGACATTGTGTGCCGTTCGTGCGACTATGCACTGAATCTTCCTGCAGCCAGGGATCATTGGCCGTGGCGCGATGATAAACGTTGTCGCCGACTTGCGATTTCGCCGAGCCGGCACGCTCCGGCCGGCGCCCCAAGAATGCCGGGTCGGCCCAATAACCGTCGAACGTGCGGTCGTCGGTAACAACCATCGCGTACACACAACGCAGTACAGGCTTCAGCTTCACACCGGTAAAACCGACAATCCAATCGCCTTTTTCGGCTCGTTGACGAATATTCGGCTTGCAGGTCGCCAGTGAAAGTATGCCACCGAACGGATTGGGCGCAAAGCCGAGGTCGTAGCTGACGGCGTAAGCGTAGACGCTCGGCATCAGGCTGCACAACTTCCACGCGGCTGATCATTGGCCGGCTTGCGCGGTTGGCCGTCGGGGCGCTCGAAGGGATTGCACTTGCCCTCGATGGCATCGATCACGTTATCCGAATTCCACGCTACCAAGGCGTCGCCATATTTCTCGAAGGCGGCAGGCTTGTCATTTTCGGTTCCCCCGCGCTCGTAGACGCCGACGATGCGCTTACCGAGCTCTTTCGCCTTCTCGATTTCCCAATTTACCCATGGTCGTTGATGTGTCTCTTTGCCAATGAGGACGACGACGGTAGAGGCCCAAGACATCTTCATCCGAAGCAACCGCTTGAGTGTGCGCTCGTTAATCCGTCCCTCGTCGAGCCGGCGCTGATTTGCTGGCTTGGCCCGGATGGAACTGTTGCGGATTTCATAGCCTCGCCGACCCAGCATTTCGGTCAATCGACCGACATGCCCATCATCGGCGTGATGATGGCTGATGAAGACGTGGCGTCGACTTGCCATTCCCCTTCTCCGAGCAATTTATACGCAACCGTAATATGGGGGGCGAGATTTGCCCTTTCAACCTTTTGTATTCGATACGTTCCGCACGTGGACGCCGGCACCATCGCAGACAGCTGCCTTGCGACAAGAAAAAGCACTCGCCTGATCAACTCATCACTGTCACATTGCGGTTTCGCTCAAGCGCCGGGGATGGGGAATGATCGATCTGATGCGGCTGCACGTGGTCTGGGATCACAATTCACGCGAGGCGGCGCGTATTGCCGAGCGGATTTCGCGCCATTTCGACAGCATCGGGATGGAACGCGACGGTGTTGCGTTTCGCGTGCCGGTGCGCTTTTCTAGTTCCCCTTGGGAAGAAGGGTCGCCCTTGCCCAGGCCCATCGACCTTTCCCGATCGACGCACAATGCGATCATTCTGCTCTACGACGAGGAAATGTACGAGCACCGGGATGCCTGGAATCTATGGACGTCGGCGTTACGCACCGGCATCGACGCGAGGAGCAACGCGGATATATACGTGGCATTTGGCAGCCCTGATGACGCACCGATGTTGGCCGCCGACGAGGCGCGCCGGACGCAATATCAGCAACGCAAGAAGTGGAACATGTTGCACGACGACGACGCTCGCGATCAGCGTTTGCTACTTCATCTCTTGATCAAGATACGGGCGCACCTACGGGAGCGGTCCGGGGAAGCCGCCAAGGAACCGATCTTCGTCAGTCACGCGAAAATAGACGGCGACATCGCTGCGCGAGCGATTGTCGAATTTATCAACAACACCTCGGATGGGGTGCCGTTAGAGACTTTCTATGATGCTACAGAGCTAATGCCGGGCGATACTTTCGACGATCGATTCAAGGCCGCGATCGGCCGGGGCACCTTGCTGGCTATCATATCCGACATCTATGATACGCGCCCCTGGTGCGTCTTTGAGTTGACCGAGGCAAAGCGTGGCAGGCGCCCGATTGTGCTCGCCGATATTGGCGGCAAGCGAACCGGACGAACCTTCCCTTACGGTGCCAACTTGCCGCGCGTGCGCATCCGACCCGTCGCAGGGGATACAGCCTGGATCGAGGTGCTGTTGGTGGAGACAATGTCCGAAGGTTTGCGCTGCGACTTGTTTGACCGTCAAGCCAGCGCAATCGCGCCGCCGGGTTCGCTTGTGCTCCCCCGTCCCCCGGAATTGTTCGACGTCGTGCATCGCGATGATCTGCCAGGATGCATTGTTTACCCCGACCCGCCGCTCGGTGACATCGAAGCCGATCTTTTGCGCCGTGCTCTCGCCGATCGATCCACCACCACGCGCCTGGTTACGCTGGGGGAACTTACATGATGTCGCTGGACGGCAAGTACATCGCTATTTCCATCAGCGACGCGCCCGACCGTGAGCGGCTTGGATTTCCGCAACGCGAGATCGATCGCGCGCTTGCAACAATCTGTACCGCCTTGGTCCGTGCCGGCGCTGACATCGTATATGGCGGCAATCTTGATCCGGACGGATATACGTTCAAGATTTTTCGCAATCTCGCTGGAGCCTATCCCGGGAAGCGGAAAGACACCCCCTTCCATCACGTCGTGGCTGAGCCGGTTGGTCGCGGCACACGCTACGAGACCTTGCTCTCGGCAGTGAAGGAGGGCCGGGGAACGGTGCGTACTCAATTGGCGCGCGGCGACCTACTCTTTGTTGCGAGACCCGGCGATGGCGGCGTGCGGCTCGGCGGCGAGACTGTCACCGACGATGCTCAGCTCGTCGCTTGGTTTGCGAGCGTTCCTGCAATCTCGATTCAGGAGGGGCATACTAGGGCGCGGGCACTGGCCACCCAACTTGTCGACGCGCGCGTCATTCTCGGCGGCAAAATGGGCCTACTCGCTGATGCTGCGGATCGTTACGACGGCGCGATGCCCGGGATTGCCGAAGAAGCAATTATGACGCTCGAAGCCGACAAACCGCTTCTCGTCCTCGGCGCATTCGGGGGTGTTTCGCGCGACATTGCCATTGGCCTCGACCTCCTTGATCCTGCGTCAAGGGTACCGCGGGGCGATCAGGCCCCAAGCTATGCCGCGTCGATCAGTCATGTTGAACGGCTTCGCAGCAAAATCCCCGACGCAATCCGATCCGACTTATCGCGGATCGCGGACGACGACCGAAGCGAGCAGACGGCCTTCGCTTTGACATCATTGATCAATCGGTGGCTGGCGATCCGATGAATTTAGAAGAAGCTCGCGCGTGGGGGCTGCCACGTCGACGCAGCAAGTATCGCGACTTCGTGTCAATCGCCGCGCCGAATTTCTTCCGAGAACAGGAGGTTGTCGAGTGATTCCTGGATCAGCAGGCCGAACGGGATGAAAGGTTCCAATTCGTCTTCTGCTCGGCGTTCGGTCGCGGAGCCCTCACGATAGTCCTCGTCCTCGGCATCAGTTCTAATGACATTGACCTCAAGGTCCACGATCCGATGCTGCGGCAGGCCGAGGCGTTCCGCAAGCTGGCCGGGTTGGACGAGGCTGCCAAAGGCCAGTACCTTCGCACCATGTTCCATGACACTGATCCGAATTAAATCGGGTTGCGGCGGGTCTCCCAGCATGATGACGTACGACGGTCGATACTGTTTCACCGCAGCCTCGAAGGTGGGCATCTCTCGCCGGCCGAGCGAGAGATGGGAGGCCTGCCAGAAGGAATCGTCCGCAAGGTCGATGTCATTATCGGTGGCATGGTATGGAATGAGGCGCGACTGCCGCTCGTCGCGCCCTACCGCTTCCTCCGGATCGAAGCTGGGCGCTGCGTCCATCGCTGCTACCGCGATCAGCGCACGGGTGTCTTCGCGCCATGGCACAAGGATCGCGTCAATTGCACTCGGGCCTTCCAGCGTCCGCGTCAGTTCAACCAGAGCACTCTCGAACTGGGCACCGAAAGCGTCATCGCGACGGAGCGATCGTTCTCGCCTGCTTGCGTAACTTGGCGCGGCAATAAGAATGTTCTTCATCACAATAGCCCCTGGTGGACGTGGCGCATCGCCTGGAAGATCCGGCGTTCATCAACGAGGGCACATTGGCTGGTCCGAGCAAGCCATTCGCAATCGATCCGGTTCGTATGAAGCTGGGTTTCCAGCGGGCCGATGATCACCTTACGCTCTTTGGGCATTGCGGCATCGCTCGTTCGCCTGAACTGTTCGGTAGCCGGCGGCCGCGCCGACGTCGCCAAAACGTAGTGCTTCTTTCCAGTCGCATCACTGGCTTCGAACAGTCCGTCGTCACGGGCCGTGACTGACACATTCGCTCGCGCGGCAGCATTTCTAACAAGGAGGCGCTGATGGCGTGGCCGTCGGCCAATTTCGGTAAAATAATGTTGCTGGACAAAGTGGACGGCGCTGTCGATGTCCGGAGTAGAGAGTCCGTTGGCCCGAAACGCTGGGCCTGAAGCCCTGCCACGTAAATCGAGGCGAGCGCGAATCCCGGAAAAGGTTTGCTGCCCGCCCGGCAGATCGATCGCCATCCTGCCGAGACGATAGCTTACGGCAACCGCGTTTTCGCCGGCGACCCACGCTGAGCGATTCACCCGAGCACTATCGAGCGTCAACACGCATGCTTTATCGACCAACTCGTGACGGATGCGCTCGAGGAAGTCGCTACCCGGTGCCGTGCGAAACCGGTCGAGGAAAACGTCGAACTGTCTGCGGGACAAGGCATCGAACAGCTGTTCGGCAAAGACTTGGCTGTCTTCGTGACGATAGCTGATGAACAGCCGAAACGCGTCGCTGCCGATCGTCGCTGCCGTAAGGATCTCGGGTACCTTCGCTGCGATGGCCCCGTGCGCGTACCAGCTTGCGACATTGTGCCTGAGTATTGACGGCAGAGCGTTTGCGGGGACGCCGTTGGGCAGCAGAACGATCGCTTGGTCCCAAGGCAGCGCATTGGGGGAGAACGGCGCTGGCGAACACACGTTGTCCGCGACCCAAACAAGGACGCGGCGCACGGGCCCTGAATGACTGCTTGCCCAGCAACCTTGAACACCGGGAGCAAAGCTGCCCTCGCATTTCGATTGCTGACGCCGTGCATTGCCGCGCAGCAAGGCGTTATGAATCCGGCCATAGAGATCGCGCGCATCATTTACCGCACGCGTGGACGCGGTGCTGGCGGTCACGACAACTTGGACAACGGAAGCCGACGACGCCGATGACCATGCCTGACAGTATCGATGGTGCCCGTTGTCCAATTGAATGAGGATCTGTGACGTAGCCGGTCTCCTTAAGTTTGAACGCGTTAGCCGGCGGTGATCAGCATGAATTTTTATATCTGGGGGCATGCAAGCCGTCCAGGAAGCGCGCGTTCACCACCGCGAGGTTAGCGGCCTTGCGACCTTCGCCATCACCCAACGACGCCAGCCGTTCGATCGTGTCCGGATCAGCGCGGTCGAGTGTGTATTGATCAGAGGGGACTGAGGCGTCGATTCGATGGAAACCGCCAGCAATCAGCTTGGCTTGCGTGCGTGCCGCTTCGACCTGGGCCTCGAACATCAGGCTGATAATGCCGACGTTCCACCCAAGTGCACCAGCATTGCGCTGATTTGCAATGTTGAAGGGCGACGATGTCGTGCCGATGCTCAGCACGTCGATGTTGGCCGGCTGCTGTCGGAGAAAGGCGAGCGCTTCGGTGACGCCCACCATGGCCGGGCAATTAGCCCACACGCCGCCGTCGACATAGCTGGCGCCCTGATGATGCGAAAATCTCGCAGCCGCATAGTATGTCGGCGCCGCGGACGTGGCGAGCGCTACATCGGCTGCCTTGGCGGGGCCATCGTTAGTTAGTCCTTCGCAATGACATGTCTTCATTATGTAGATGCGTCCGGCCACCGCATCGTAGGTCGGGATCGCAAGCCGGTTGACGGAGTCGCGCAAGCGTTTGTCACCGAGGATTGCCGTCAGTTCATCGCGTAAAACCTCGTGCGAGTGTTTGGGACGAAACAATTGCCGGAGCGACCCAAGCCGGCTTTGCACATTGGTGCTCGGAAAGATGGCCGGTCCACGCTTCACATAGAAATCGCGAAGTTCAGTAGCACTGAAGCCGAGGCCCAGACCGATCGCCAAAATCCCGCCCGTCGAGGTGCCAGTAATGAGGTCGAAATGATCGCTTGCTCGCTTGCCCGTTTTTGCTTCAAGCGACGCGAGCACCGCAGCTGTAAAGGCGCCCTTGATGCCGCCGCCATCGAGGGCCAGAACTCTAAACGTGCGTCGCCGCGCGATCGTGCTGTCGTTCATTGCTCCCTCCGATCCCCGTTGGCCATTAACCCCGCGGCGCCGCTAGATGCGGCATCTAGCGGCAATCAGTCCGTTCCGAAAAGGTGATTTTGGTCCGAATTGCCGGCACTTGAGATTTATGTTGTGGATTTCAAGGTAGGTCGCTCGACGGGCGGCACCGTCGGTAAAGTCGCAGCTAGCCCTTGATTAGGAGGGATTTCATCTCGGCCCCCGCGAACCCGCCAATAATCGCAGTACCGATGCTTCGAGTTGTTCTCGTGACGATGCCGGCTGCACGGGCAGTTCACGTGCGGCACGCACCACCATGCGCGTTGTGTCATCGAGCTGCAGGATCCAGAGCCTGAGTTTGTGCGCGGCATGTCGCTTGAGCGCATGCTCGAGCTCGTCATGGCAGTAGGGGCTGCAGGCGTATTGGGCACAGTATAATGCTACGAAAACATCGCATGCGGCAATTGCCTCGGAAATCGACGTGTTGATGGCGACGTCCGGCGGAAAGCTGTCAATATCGCGTGTTACAGTGAAATTGCGGCGGAGAAGCAACGCTTCGACCTGATCGGCCTCGGCTGCCCGTTCGCGCGGATAGCTGAGAAACACGCGCCGCGACGCGGGCGCTACCGTGTCGGCCAACGATAACGGCCCGACGAGGGCCGTCAGGACCTCATCGAGACTCACCAGGGAAGCCGGTTCGCGCAGCCAAGCGCCGAGATCGCCCAGTCGATCCTTAAGCACGAACCGCTGGCGCTCGAACGAACCCGCCGCAGCGCCGCCGAAACGCGGGATCGGCAGCGCGGGAAACTCTCGCGCTTCAGCGAGCCGCAGCAGCATTTCAGCCGTGCCGCCCGGCCGGCCCCCGGCGGCGATCAGCACGTGAGCATTGTCGAGCGCGGTAAGCTGCGCGAGTAACCATGCATAATGATTTAGCTTGCCGTCATCCACGATCCCGGGGTGGCGGAATGCATTGATACGACACCCCAGATCCTGTTTCAAGCGATCGACTTGGTCCTCGACTTGTGCAGCATCCGGAAAATGGACGTCGATGCGCCCACGCATGCCCGCCGACGCCGCGCCGCGCAGGATTTCGAGGTCGATCGAGTCTTCGAACGGGCTGCAGACGACAAGATCGTGACCCGATTTTGCGATGTCCGCGCCAAGTTTGAATATGGCTGCCCGCATGGCTGCCAATTCCGTGTTGGATGAGGTGACAGCAAAGCTGCCGATGCAGAAGATTTTCATCCCCGGCTCCATTCCATTTACGCTGTCCGATCGCAAGGGGAGCGCCTGCGGCCGTGCGAGGCGATAGCGTCGATAGTTCAACATCACGAGTTGAAAAGCGGCCGGACAGCTCCCGAACGTCGGCTTGTGAAAATAGCAGACGTTCAGCCTGTGGAATAAGAATGACAGGTTTGTCCCAGATCGAGCGACCCCGCCCGCACTTCCTCAATACGAACCAACTCCTAATTAGAAAAACGGAAAAACCCTGCGGTTTTTGCCTATGAGGTTATTCACAATTGAGTCCGGTCAATCATCCTGTCGATTTGTTGCGTGACATTGCCGCCACGATCCAGTTCCGCCCAAAGGAATAGCACCTCGCCACCGCTTACCTCCTGTAACCGGGCACCGATATTCTTCTTCTCGAGGCTTTCAGCACTGTCCGTGCGATCGGCACCCTTATATTCGATGACGAGCTTTCGGCCATCCGTCAGCTCGGCAATGAAGTCGGGGTAGAAGAAGTCGGTCGAGGTCGGTAGTCTGTACGACCAACGGGTGCGGTCGACGTTGCGTACCCAGCGGTGGACCGCAGGATGATCGTCGATCTGCACGGCGGCCTTCCATTCCTCCCCGCCATGCTTCAAATCGCCAACCTGTGAGAAGAGGTGGTTTCGAGGCCGCCAAGGTCCCGAATAGGGCGTTCGCGGATCATAGCCCTCGTTGCTGAAGCTGAAGCCGTTGTCGCCCAACGCCAGCACCGGCACGATGTCGCCAAGCAATAGCTGAACGCCGCGTGCACCGGCTTCATGGCGAAGTTGGCTGACCCGCGCCACGATCGCGCGACGCAGTGCGAATTTACCGCGCACCAGTTGGGCCAGCGGGATGCGCGTGGCGACGCCCTCCACCACGCGTCGGCAATATTCGAGGAAGATCGGCTGCGCGACATCGCGCTGGCGGGTGGTACGATCGAGCCAGCGCGATAGCGTCGCAACGTCCCAATCGGTCGCATCGTCCAGCGCCAGTTCGGCAGCGGCGTCGATGCGGCTATAGACGACCCGATCGCCGTCCACGTCCATCTCAAACGTGTCGGGCCGGTCGGTCAGCGCGAAGCCGGGTAGGCTGGTGTCAACCTGACGCAGATCCCAGCCGCCGACGTCTACAAGCGTTTCGGGAAAGACGATCTCCAGCTGTCCGTCGCGCTCAATCGCGAGGCGCGGCAATGTCAGCACCTCGCCCTGTTCGGCGGGCGACAACGATGCAGCACGTTGCGCGATGAAAGCCTCGATCGCCGTCGTCGGAGTCAAGCCGGGCGCACTTACCGCCGCAGCGACCTCGCGCAGTACCGTATCGGAGGCGGCGGTGTCGAAGGTGATCGCGACGCCGCCAGCGCCATCGTCGGCGATGCGGGTCGCCGAAACCATTTCGGGCGTCCATCCGCTCTGGTCGGGGCGTTCCTGTACACGCAGCACCGGCAGCTCGGGCCGGGTGAACAGCGGCTGGTCCTCGCGCCAGTCGAACGTTTCGGGTTGTTCGACAATCGCCTCCAGCGCCGCGCGCTCGTCAAAGCCCATCTCGGTCAACCGGTCCTTCAGTCCTTCCGCCGCGTCGAAGAAGTTGCGTTCGGAGACATGGGCATAGGCACGATTGAGCTCTTCGGACGATCGTCGGGTCGCAAAGGGCATGCGAAGCACGCGCCCCAGCAACTGCTCCACCGCCCCACCGCTGCGGATGCTGGCGAGCGAGCAGAAGACATAGGCGAAGGAACAGTCCCAGCCTTCCTTCAGCGCATCGACGGTGATGACATGTTCGATGATGCAGGCCGGATCGAACAGATTAATACCATCCAATTCGCGCTGATTGCCCGTTGCGACCGCAATCCGATCTTCGGGGATGCGGCAATCGTCGATAAGATGGCGTTTCACCACGTCGACCGTCGCCTCGGCATCTTCTCGCGCAGGCTGGGCCTGATAAAGCGCGATTGGGCGGATGCCGCCGCCGTCTTTGGCGGCAATGCCTTCTAGCCACGCGCGGTTGTCGACAGCGTGGGCGATCGCCGCCTGCCAGCTGGCATGCTGCGACAGATGGATCGGCAGCTTGATCATATCCGCCGCCTTCAGCTCGGCGGCGGTGGCGGAGACGATGACATTGGATCGCACCGGCGTCGCAGTAAACTCCACGACAGCCGCGGGCGCGAGACGGCCGAACGTCTCACCCGACAGGGTGGAGGTGAAGTTATGGGCCTCGTCGACGATCACCAGCGGGCGGTGTAGCTTCAACAGGTTGGCGAAGCTGGCGATCGGCTTGCCCCGGCGCGGCCCGGCTTCGTGCCGGGCAAGATCCGCCCCGGCGGGCAGCGCGGCGAAGTGCGGCTCCAATTCTTCATCGTCGCGATAGACGTTGCGGTCGGCGACATTGTTGACGCGGAAGGACTGGACGGTGGCGACGATCACCGTCGCGGCATCCGCCATGTCCTGCGGGCGAATTTGCCGCCGCTCGTCGATGCCGTACACGCGCACCGCGCCGCCGAACTGCGTCTCCAGCGCTTGGCGATAGGGATGGCCGATCCTCTTCAGCGCGCCCAGCGTCTGGTCGGCGATCGCGCTTGAGGTGACCAACCACAGCACCACCGGATAGCGACGCGCCAGATAGGTATCGCGGGCGATGCCGATGGCGTGCGCGGCAAGCAATGTCTTGCCGCCGCCGGTCGGCAGGCGGAGGCAACAATAGGGCACGTCTGGCAACCCGGCTAACGGGCGATAGGTCGCGCTATACGCCCCGGGCTCGCCGATCGCACACGCGGCGGCATAAGCGGCCGCATGGTCGCGGATCGCCGCTTGGTCGAGAAAGGTGCGAAGCGCGTCGAGCGCCCGGCGCTGATAGTCCTTCAGTTCCATCAGCGGGCCTTCACGTCATAGGGGGTCTGCTTGAAGACGACCTGGGCTTCGGCCAGCCGCGCCGCGCCCAGCTTCGACCATTCGCCATAGACGGTCATCGGTCCATCCCAGCCACTTTCCGCCCGCAGTCGCTCGAGCAATGCGGCGGTCAGAACGTTGCCACCGCTGACCGACCGGTCGCCGAGAATGCCGTTATAGAGCAGCGCATAGGCCATGCCGTCATGCACCCCCAATACGGGCGTATCGGCAGCGCCGGTGAAGGGCGTTCCCGTCTCGCTGAACCAGACATGGGCGGCGAGCGTCGCGAAGCGGATGCCATCGGCGATATGTCCGTCGGCCTCGAACACCGGCGCGCCCAGCCGAAAATAGCGATAGCCGCCGCCGCCGGTCCAGCCGACCGCTTTGGATATGCCACCCTGTTCGCCCCCGATCACCTTGTCGAGGCGCGGCTTGCAATGGGTTTCGGCATGGTCGCCCATCTCGATCCCGATCCAGCGCCGCCCCATCTTATGCGCCACCGCCGCGGTGGTGCCCGAGCCGAGGAAGCTGTCGAGCACGAGGTCGCCAGGGTTGCTGGCGATGTGGAGGATGCGCTGCATCAGGCGTTCGGGTTTGGGGGTGCCGAAGCTAACGTCGGCTCCGAACAGTGCATTCGCCTCCTTCTTACTCTCATCGGTGTGGCCGACTTCCTCGTGCGGCCACCATGTCCACGGTACCAGTCCTTCCACTTCGGAAAGGAAGCGCACAACGCTGGGCTGTGCGTTTCCGTCCCGGCCCCAATAAATCCGGCCCGCAGCCTCCAGTTTCCGGAACTCACTCTCCACCATGGACCAACATCGTCCTTCTGGTGGGCGGTGGGAGCGACCGTTTGGCGCAATGATCTCGTACATTTGGTTCGGTCGGAAACCCTGCGCAGTCATAGGCAATCCTCGCCAGCGCTTCGCTGGATCGGTTTCCTTGGAATTAACTGGATTTCGGTAAATTTTGGCCTGCTGCTCGTCGAGCGGTAGGCGATTGCGATCGGTTTTAAAGCGGTCTGGCGACTTCGCATACACGGCGATGTATTCGTGCACGTCGCCAATTGCGCCGCGGTTCTCCCGTGAATATCGTTTCTGCCAAACTGGACTGGCAACAAAATTCCGCCGCCCAAACACCTCATCCATCACGACTTTGAGATAATGCCCCTCATTGTCGTCGATCGACACCCAGATGCTGCCGTCCTCCGCCAACAGCTCGCGTAACAGGACGAGGCGCGGATAGATCATCGCCAGCCACTGGCTGTGTTCCAGATTGTCGTCGTACTGCTCGAACGCCGACCGCGTATTATAAGGCGGATCGATATAGATGCATTTCACTGCGCCCTTGTAGTAGGGCAACAGCGCTTTGAGAGCGTCGAGATTGTCGCCCTGGATGAGCATGTTGGCGGTGTCGGCATCGCCGCCGTCCAGCGCCGGCACCGCTTCCAGCAACCGATAGGGCACCGCCGCCGCCGCGCGCACATCCTCCCCGCGCGTCATCCAATCCAGTATCGGCACCTTGACCCCTGCGTTTTAACGACCTGACGCTCGTACTAGCGTCCAGCCATGCCAAAGAGCAATGCGGTTGCTCCAGAACATAGCGACGTATGACCGGCCCAAGTCTTGGTTTGGTCGATCGAAGAAGAGGGCGCAGAACCTTGCCGTTCACTTGCCAGCGACGCGTGCCTAACTTGCGGGCGCCAAGAAATAGACCGGAACGATCGGCAAGCGACGGCGCGCCTGATCGGCCAGTTTGGAGTAATTCTGAACCCAAAGATCGAAAAAGCGCCGGGCATCGATCAGCGTGACGCGTCGCGTCTCCTGATTGCGGGCATAATCCTGCGCATCCTTCGTGAAACCGGCCAGGCAGATATAGATGCCGACGTCGCCGGGTGACAGCGTGGCCAGAAACGACTTCAGCCCATCGCTATCGACCTTGGACTGCCAGCGCTTCACCTGTGCCTTGATCCGTGGCCCGACGGTGGCCAGGGGATCGGTGAAGGCGATGATGTCGACGCCGTTATCCTTGCCAGGCGGCGAGACCCAGGAAACGTGATAGCCCATGCCGCGCAACAGATCGGCGACCATCTCCTGAAATTCGAACGGGTCGCTGGAGTGCAGGAACTGGGAAATTTCGGTCCAGGCGTGATCGAGGGCCGCTTCCACGGTGACGCTGAGTTTCTCTGCCGCTTCTTCAATCGCATCGGGCTGCGCCGCTTCGCCGGGCATCACCTCTGACGCATCGCGCTGGGCCTTCCATGCGCCATACAGCCGACACGCTTCCTTGTAGAAGGCTTCGGGATCGACATGGGTTTTATAGGCCTTCTGCCCGATGTCCGTGACGCTCCAGACCCCGCCGCTCTTCAGGAGCCAGCCAGCCTTCACGCAGTCGACCGTCGCAAAGCGCAGGATCTTTTCGAACCGCTCGCCGCCGGAGGGATAGTGCCCCTTCTCGAATGCAGTGAGCGGGATGGCGGTGCGGACGGCATTCATGGCGGCTGCGGCGGCCATACCCTCCGGCTCGGCAAGAAGGGCTTCGAACAGCTTGCGCAGAAACTCACCTGTCCGACGCCGTGTGATGTTCGCCATGTTTCGCTTCGTATCCTTGAGCGTTCGCTCGCCTGATCGCTGCTCTTTATCGTCTCAAATACAGCCCGCATACCGCTTCAGGTTCGTCAAAGACATTCTCCGCCATCATCGGGCGATAGACAGCAATCGATGTGTCTGGCCGATCTTATCCTCGAAGTCCCGGAACGCAGGCGGCGGGGTCGATGACCAATGTCGCAAATAGGATCTGGCGCAAGGCGGAGGCTTGCTCGGCTGTACGCCATACTGTACCCCTCGCTGTGCAACCTGCGGACAGACGGGTTGCACGGTAACGCAAAATCAATGACTTAGCGCGCGGTAAAATTAGGTCAGGAATCCTGTCTCCCCGACCATTTCCAAGAATCTCAGTTTTCGGCCGTTTTTTGATGGCCGGGCCGACGCTCTACGTAGCACATTTACGTAGCAGTCCAAAAAATGGTCGCTCATCCCGGCATCTTCGCGAGGCGTGAATCAGATCGCGACGCTCACATCAATCAGGCCCGCTCGCGGTGGGTCGGTCGCATCGGTGGTCTACTCCAGATTACGGCCAGAGGTGATGGAGATAGGGCGCAGGCGCCAATGGCTCTGCGTCGTGCGAAAGGCGAACCAGCCTTGCCGATAGGGCGCCGCGTCACGATAGGCGAAGAGTAGGCGGCCGTCGCGCGTCACGGAAATCCCCTCGTGATCGGCGGTCAGCACGATCCGGGTCCATCGATTGGGGTATAGCAGGTCGCGCGAGCGGGCGGGCGCACGCTCTCCGATCAGCGGACGGTTGCCAGGCTGACCCACATAACGCCGCATCCGAACGGTCGTAACGATCCGGGTCCATCGATTGGGGTATAGCAGGTCGCGCGAGCGGGCGGGCGCACGCTCTCCGATCAGCGGACGGTTGCCAGGCTGACCCACGTAACGCCGCATCCGAACGGTCGTATTCCGATTGCCACCGATGCCGACATAATAGGTGGCGAGGGCGTCATAATCCTCGAACCTGCCATGGCGACCGGCAGCCAACACCGAACCGTCCGCGACGGCGGGGTCGGTTGCCATCCAGAAGGCGTTGAGGTCGCTCACTTGATCGTTGGGTCCGCCCGCCGCGACAGCCTTTGCCTCGAACACGATGCGAACCGGCATCGCCAGACGGCGGGCGTACCACAGGGTCAAACCGCGCGCCGTGTCGATCTCGACTCCGTCTCCACCGAGGAAGGTGACACGCGCCGCCGGGTCCTCCGCCTCGATCCGCCATGCGGACGGCGGCGGCGTTCGGGCCCGAACACAGGCGGCAGACGCGCTCTTCGCGAGCAGCGCAAGACCGACCAGCCCGGCTGCGATCAGAACCACCCGCATATTTACAGTTTCAGCTGCGCGCCAAGGAACACGCGCCGTCCGACATCGGTAAATTCGATCGGCCGCGCATCGTCGATATAGGATCGCGTCAACTGATTGGTCAGGTTCATCGCCTCGACAAAGACCGAATAATGGACGCCCAGGCGAAGCTGTACCTTGGCATCGACATAGGTTTCGCCGCGCCGGTACACGGGGCTGTTGCCGTTGTTTGCGCTGGCGGCCTGATAAAGCCAACTGCCCCGCCGGTTGTAATTGATCCGGGCGTTGAGCCAGTGGCGGTCGAAGAAGATGCTGGCATTGTAGGTGAATTTGGACAGTCCGGGGAATTCGGACAGCGGCTCGCCCGTCGCTTGGTTGGTGAGGCCGCTGTTGATCGAGCGGCTACAAGTGATGTTCCCGCTGAGCCCGAACCCGTCAAATGGCGCGGGCAGGAAGCCGAGCACGGTCTGGGCACTTGCCTCGATCCCGTCGAGCTTCGCGCCGAAGCCGTTGAGCGGTTGGCGTACCGTGTACAGCGTGCCGTCGCGAAAAAGGTCCACGCCCGCCACCGTCGCGGGGGGCAGCACGAAGCTCTGGATGTCCTTGTAGTAATAACCGATACTGATCGCGGTATCGCGGTTGGGATACCAGGCGGCATTCAACTCATACTGGTCGGCACGATAAGGTTTCAGATAGGGATTGCCTGCCGAGCAGGTGTCCTCACCCGCGATCGTATCTGCCGTGTCGATCACGCAGTTGATCGCGGGGGAAAGATCGCTGGGCTTGGGCCGTGCCAGGTTCTTGGCATAGCCCAGTCGAATGAAAAGGTCGGGCCGTACTTCCAGTGCGGCATTCGCGGCGGGCAACCAGTCATGATAGCGATTTTGCAGCGTGATCTGCTGAACCGCGACCGTCGCGGTTTCGATCACCGCCGGGATGGTGCCGACCCCGGTTCCCGGCCGTACGCGATTTTCGCGGCGCGTGTTGCTGCTGACCGAGCGGTCGCGGGTCGCCGTATAGCGCACCCCGACATTGCCCGTCAGCGGCATTCCGAACAGACGTGTGTCGATATCGGCCTTCAGATAGCCCGCGACGATACGCTCGTTGATGACGTAATCGGGAATTTGGGGAAGGCCGTCCGCAAAGCGCACGCGATCCTGGTTGAATCCCGACAGGTCATAGGAACGCGACAAATTGGCATAGTCGAACAATGGGATGGCCAGTCTCTGGGGCGCGCCCTCCGCTCCTGAAATCCCGGTGAACAGCGGCGCTCCGCCGGTCAGCCCGCTATTGGCCGCGAGGAACTGCTGATACTGCGCTGTGGTGAGGTAATAGGTGTTGGCCGCCGCTCCGCCCGCGGGAACCGGGCCGATCACGGTCGTATAGGATATGTTGTTGTTATACTGGTAGACGGCGGGCGATGCGGCGATCCCGGCAGACGGAACCGCGGTCACGGCCGCCCTCAGCAGGCGGGCGCCACCCGCCCCGTAGGATACCAGATCCTGGTTCCGAAACTGACCACCAAAAGCGATGGCCTTGAGCGGCCCCCAACTGACGGCATAGGTCGCATCCAGCTTCAACTGGTCTTCCGAGGCATCGTTCTGGCCGGGGCGATATTGCAGCACGGGGCCCGTCTGATTGAGCAACTGCCCATTCGCGCCGCGCCGCGTGGCGTCGGCATAGCTGAATATGGCGGCGGGATCGAACGCCGCCGGAAACTGAAGGATGGGCAGACCGTCGGGGTTGCGCCGGTCGATCATGATACCCGGTACGCACGTGGTGATCCCCACCAAGTTCGTCTCATCGATCCGCGACGCCCTGGAGGTTGAGGCTAGGCCGATCAGGTGCAGCCGGTCCAGATCCCATTCGAACCCGGTCTGGAAATAGCGGCTTTCCTCGTCGTAGCGAAAGTCGCGGCGCTGCACCCCGACGATGCCGTTCGCGCCACGATAATTGGCAGTCGCGCCATCGGTTGCGGCGTTTACGCCGTTCAGCGCGGTCAGCACGCTGGTCAATACATGGTTCTCGGTCGTGACCGTTCCCACCGTCGGACGCGGACGGGAAGCGCCGCCGGCGGCGTTGGTGGCCAGCGGCGCGTCCAGGTTATAGCGCGTCAGGTCCAGGGTCCTGCCAGTCCCGCTGCTCAGATTGACGGTGTAGTTGGTGTCGCGCATCCGTTGGTTGCGCCAGTTAAGCTGCGCCTGGGTCCAGATCGTGAAGTTATCGGCGACGCGATACTGCAACTGCCCGTCGAACGAGGTCCGGGCATCGAATCGATCCAGCACCCGGTATCGTGCGGAGTTGGGAGCCCAGTCGAAGAACTGGGTCTCGCACGCCAGCCGTGCGGCGGTGGCCTTGGCGGCGGTTCCGCCCGTCGTGCCCGCACAGCTTTCATAGGTCGAATAGGCCGCATAGTCCGGGTCGGCGACGGTCTTTTCGCTCGACCGGTCGAGATCGAAATACCGCCGCCAGTCGGTATTTGCGATGGAGTCGCCGCGTGTGTCGACCTGACTGTGTGTCACGTTGAGCAGCACGCCGAGCCGACCGTCCAGCAGGTCGGCGCGGCCCGCGGTAAGATTGACGCGCGGGCGCCATTTCTGCGCCAGGTTCAGCCGCTGCGCCTCGCCCTTGATGCTGAAGATGGGCTTGAG
Organism: Sphingomonas sp. SORGH_AS_0789; assembly: GCF_031453055.1. NCBI lineage: Bacteria > Pseudomonadati > Pseudomonadota > Alphaproteobacteria > Sphingomonadales > Sphingomonadaceae > Sphingomonas > Sphingomonas sp. SORGH_AS_0789. The sequence continues at coordinate 3,272,426 of NZ_JAVIYV010000001.1, read as the reverse complement.
CAGTTCGAGCGGACGACGGGTCTCGACGCGCACCGTCCCGCCGATACCCCCCTCGGTCAGATCGACCGTATAGCCCTTATAGACATCGATCGACTTGACCAGCTCGACCGCCAGTTCGCGAAAGTCGCCGCTCCGCTCGCCGCCGGCGCTCTGCTGGCTGACGCCGTTGATCTCGATTCGGTTCAGATCGGGCTCGACGCCGCGGATCGACACCTTGCTGCCCTCGCCGAAGTCGCGCTGCAGCTGCACGCCGGTGATTCGGGCCAGCGCCTCGCCGACGTTCTTGTCGGGGAAGCTGGCGATGTCGTCGGCGACGATCGAATCGACCACCGTATCCGCCTGCTTCTTGCGCGCGATCGCCGAACGTAGCGAGGCCCGCGTCCCGACGACCGTGATGTCGGCCGCAGTGGCCAGGGGATCGGTCGGAGAAATCTGATCATCAGCGGGGGCCGCCAAACGCCCTTTTTGCTGTGCCAGCCCCGGTTGCGCCATCGCGATCAGCGCCGCACCGGACATGGCGAATTGCACCGCTCGACGGCGGCCGATGACCAACGACATTATGATACCCCCTTATTCAGATGGGAGTTAGGTAGAAAAGCGGTGAGCGGTCCCGCGACAAAGTTTTTCCTGCGTCCGAGCAGCTAATAGTTGGGACGGGGGAGGGGGCATGGTCTGAAGCGGCACTCGCCCGAGTGCGTGCAAGCCTTCGCTGAAGATCGGCTTCAATCCTTATGCATGCTGGCCAAGTGCCGTTTGAGCGCGGATATTCGCATGGGCTGGAAGCAGCCCGGCCGCCTGGCGGAATGGACATTCCAAGGCGGCGGCGCGGCAGGAGCGAAAGGTGGGTCTGAGCTTGCCCGTACACAATCATTTCTATCAAAAGCCTATCGAACCGATAGGATATTATGTCGATGCAAATGCCAACAGGCGTCGCAGGGTCGGCAAGGGGGGTTGATGGATGAAGATCGTCGTGATGAGTCTGTTGGTCGGCGCATCGCCCATGGCGACCGCAGCGGCACAAGACGCGGCCCCTCGAGCGAGTATAGAAGAGTCGAAGACGGGCGACGAGATCGTGGTCACCGGGACGCGCACTGGCGAACGTACCGTCACGACTTCACCGGTACCGATCGACGTACTGCGCGGCGACGACCTCCGCGCCTCGGGCTATCAGGAGACGAGCGAGGTGCTCCGCCAGCTTGCGCCGTCCTTCTCCTTCGCCAATCCGACGACGCCGGACGGCAACACCCATATCCACTCCGCTTCGCTGCGGGGGCTGTCACCCGACGAGACGCTGGTGCTGGTCAACGGCAAGCGCCTCCATGGCGCGGCCTGGGTGAACACCGGTGGCACGATCGGGAAGGGCGCGACGCCGACCGACCTCAACCAGATTCCGGCGGCAGGGATCGGCCGTATCGAGATCCTGCGCGACGGTGCCTCGGCGCAATATGGCTCCGACGCGATCGCAGGCGTCATCAACATCCTGCTTCGGACCGATACCGCACTGCACGCCACGGCCAGCGCGGGCACGACCTATGACGGCGGTGGCGACACCTATGAGGTCTCGCTGGGTGGCGGGCTGAAGCTGGGCGAGGGCGGCTTCGTCAACGTCACCGGCTATTATCGCGATCATCAGGCGGCGAACCGTGCCCAGCCGGACACGCGGCAATTCTATTTCGGCCTTTCGCCCACGGGCGCGCCTCAGCCATTGTCGTCGCGCTATGGGGCGGGGATCGGGCTCAATCCGCCCGGCGGCGTCACGGGAACGCGGCTCGACCCGCGCGAGGCCAGCGTCGACCGCAACGTCTGGCGCTTCGCCGATCAGGGTGACATCAAGGACGGCTCCGTCCTGGTCAATCTCAGCAAGCCGCTCGGTAGCGTCGAACTCTATGGATTTGGCGGCTATCGCTTGAGCGAGGCGAAGAGCAACGCCTCCTTCCGCCGCCCGGGGCAGGACGAGAATGTCCGTGCGATCTACCCGAACGGCTTCCTGCCTTTCGTCGATACCGAAAGTACAGACTATACCGGCGCGCTCGGCCTGCGCGGCGATCTGGCCGGTTGGAAGTGGGACCTGTCCAGCGTCTATGGCGGCAACCGCATCGAGTATCGGACACGGAACACGCTCAACGCCACGCTGGGGACCGCCAGCCCCACGCGCTTTTACAACGGCCGCTATGGCAATTCGCAGTGGACGACCGACCTGACCCTGTCGAACAGTGTCGAGGCGGGGCTGGCTGCGCCGATCGACGTCGCGATCGGTGCCGAATATCGCCGTGACGGCTACAAGATCGGTGCCGGCGAGCTGGCCAGCTATCAATATGGGTCCGCACGCGTACTCGACGGCCCCAATGCCGGCGCGATCCCGACGATCGGGTCGCAGGGTTTCGCGGGCATTCAGCCGAGCGACGTGGTCGATGTCCACCGCGACGCGATCAGCGCCTTTGCGGAAGCCGGACTGGAACCGCTGCGCGGCTGGACGGTCGATCTCGCCGGACGCTATGAGCATTATTCGGACTTCGGCGACACCTGGAACGGGCAGGCGTCGACGCGCTTAGCCTTGCCTGCGGGGTTCGCCCTGCGCGGGTCCATCGGCACCGGCTTCCACGCGCCCAGCCTCGCCCAGCAATATTTCAGTTCGACCAGCAGCCGGACGATCGTCAACAACACGACCGGTTTCCCCGAATTCGTCCTCGTCCGCACCGCGCCGGTCGGCTCGGCCCTCGCCAAGGCGCTCGGCGCCCAGGCCTTGAAGCCCGAGACGTCGACCAACTTCGGCGGTGGCCTGACGTACGCGGCTGGCCATCTGACGGCGTCGGTCGACTATTATCATATCGACATCGACGACCGGATCATGCTGTCGTCCAACTATGTCGATGCGTCGGGCAGCCGCCGTCTGCGCGACTATCTCGCCGGCATCGGCATTCCGGGCGTGACCAGCGTCCGCTACTTCACCAACGCGGTCGACACCCGGACGCAAGGTGTCGACGTGACCGCGGCCTATGCGACTCCGCTGGGCGGATGGGGCGATCTGAAGCTGACGGCAGCGTATAATCATAACCGGACACGGCTGCGCCGTATCGCGGCGACGCCCCCGCAAATTACGGCGCTGGGTATCACCACGCCGCTGTTCGACGTCGTCGAACGGACGCGCGTCGAGCGCGGCCAGCCGCGCGACAAGGTAGCGCTGGGGACGACCCTCCGGACCGGGCCGATCACCTTCGATGTGCGCGCCACCCGCTATGGCCGGGTCGAGCAAGTGGCGCTGACCAACCAGACGCCTGCCGCCGTCGCCCTGATCGCGCAAGGATCGACGCCCTATCGCACATTGCCGACCCAGTCCGGGACGCGGGGCAATGTCGATGTGATCCAGCAGCTGGAGCCGAAATGGGTGACCGATTTTAGCTTCACCGGGCAGGTCAACCGCAACCTGGCGGTGACGGTGGGCGCCAACAATCTGTTCAACGTCTACCCGACCGAGAACATCCGGTCGACCGCCGCGCTGACCGGCGCCGATACGTTCGGCGTCTTTCCGTACAGCGAATTCTCACCCTTCGGATTTAGCGGTGCCTTTTATTATGTTCGTGCCCGAGTGAGCTTCTGATGGCGGCGCTGCTCAACCGGCGCGAGTGGATCGCGATGGGCGCGGCGGTGGCCGCGACACCGGCGATCGGCACTGGTCTTGCCGCACGGACCCGGCTGTCACTCAACGAGAACGCCTGGGGACCCTCGCCAAACGTCGCGCCCGCCATCCGTGCGGCGGCGGTCGGCGTGGAGCGCTATGTCGAGCAGGCCGAGGTGGACGCGCTCGCCCGGCAGATCGCCCGCCTCGAAGGCGTCGCGCCCGAGCAGGTCGTGATCGGCGAAGTGCTCGAAGCACTCGGGCTTTTCCTGGCGCGCAGGCGGGCAGGGGGCGGCGAGATCGTCTTCTCGGCGCCCGGCTATACGGCGCTGGTCGATGCGGCGGCCCCGCTTGGTGGTCGGGGCAGGCCGGTGCCGCTCAATGTGCGTTTGGAGAACGACCTGCCGGCATTGTCGCGCGCGGTCGGCGGGGACACATTGGCCGTGTCGCTGGTGAACCCCCACAATCCTTCCGGTACAGTGAGCGAGGCGGGAGCGTGGCACAGCTTTCTCGCTGATGTGTCCGGCCGGACGCTGGCTGTGGTGGACGAGGCGTATCTCGAATATGACGACCTCGCCGAGCTGTCGGCGATCCGGCATGTGCAGGCGGGGCGCAATGTGTTCGTCTTCCGTACCCTCGCCAAGATCTATGGGCTGGCGGGGCTGTCGATCGGTTACGCCATCGCGCAGGCTCCGCTGGCGACCGCCTTGCGTCAGGCGGGGATCGGCGCACCGCATTCCCTGTCCCGTCCCGCGCTTGCGGCTGCAGGCGCAGCGCTGGCCGACCAGGGCCATGTCGCAATGGTGCGCGACCGGACGGCGGGGGAGCGGCGGCGACTTCACACGGCGCTCGACGCGCTGTCGCTCCGCCACACCGATGCGCGCGGGAACTTCGTCTTCTTCCGCACGCCCGCAGCAAGCCGAATCCGCGCTGCGGCCGCCACCGCAGGCATCGAGATTGCTCGGCCCTTCCCCCCGCTTGATGACTGGGTACGCGTGACGGTCGGACGACCGGCGGAGAACGACCGCTTTCTTGCCGTGCTGCGGCAGGTGGCCGGATGACGAACGCTCCGGATCTGGCGGCGATTGCCGATGGCTTCCGGAAGCTCGAAGCATAACCCTATGCATCGTCGCTGAACGCCGAGACCGCCATGTCGACAAAGGCGCGCAGGCCTGCCGTCATGCGACGATCGGGCAGGCGGACGAGCGTCAGCGGACGAGGTGCGGGCGCGTAATCCGCCAGGACGGGGATCAGGCGCCCTGACGCCAGATCACCGTCCAGCGTCACGCGCGATTGCAGGATGATGCCATAGCCCGCGACCGCCGCTTGCCGCAGGGCGGCTGCGTGATTGATGCGCAGGCGGGGCGGGGGCAGCGGTACGACATGCTCACCGCCCGGACCGACCAGCGTCCATCGGTCGTCCGCACCGAATTGCGCGAAGCCGATCAGCCGATGTCCGCGCAAGTCGACGGGCGTCTCCGGATGACCGTGTCGCTCCAGATAGCCCGGCGCGGCGGCGAGCATCAGGCGATAAGGGGCAAGCGGATGGGCGACCAGCCAGTCATCCTCCAGCGCACCGATCCGAAAGGCCAGGTCGAAGCCTTCCTCGATCAGATCGACCTTGCGGTCGCCCAGCACCAGTTCCGCCTGCATGTCCGGAAAGCAGTCGAGATAGGTGGCCAGCAAGGGCGCGACCCGTTCGGTGCCGAAGGCGATCGGCGCCGCGATGCGAAGCCGACCGACCGGCGTCTGCGCCACCTCGGCCCCCACCGCCTCCGCGATCGCGACATCCGCCAGCACGCGGCGACAGGATTCGGTGAAGCGCCGACCGGCCTCGGTCGGCGACAACCGCCGGGTCGTCCGGTGCAGCAGGCGGGTGTCGAGCCGCGCTTCCAGTGCATTGACGTGCTTGGCCACCATCGTTGCCGAGATGTCGTGCGCCTTCGCCGCGGCGGTGAAGCTGCCGAGGTCGACCACCGATACGAAGATCGCCATGCTGGTCAATCGGTCCATTACAAACCCCTGGTTCGAAGACGTCGCAGCCTATGCGGCTGTTTCCGACACTGTCCAGCAGGCATCCTCCGTTCATTGGCAACTAAGACAAGGATGATCGGCGATGGGTGTGTCGAGGATAGTGCGGTGAAGGCGTTGTTTTTCGATCGGTTCGGGGGCCCCGAGGTCCTGCGCTATGGCGATCTTTCGGATCAGGCTCTCGACGCTGGTTCGGTGTTGGTGGAGACCAGCGCGGTCGGCCTGAACTTCGCCGACATCTATCGCCGTCAGGGCATCTATGTGCTGGACGGCGAAGCGCCATGGATCGGCGGCTATGAGGGTGCCGGGCGCATCGTCGCAATCGGGACCGGCGTCGATCGCTGGCGGGTCGGGCAGCGGGTCGGGTTTCTCGACGTGCCGCGCGCCCATGCCGAACGGGTGTACGCGCCCGCCGATCGTCTGGTCGCGCTGCCGGACGATATCGACGACCGCACCGCCGCCGCGCTGTTGCTGCAAGGCGTGACGGCGCAATATCTGGTCGAGGATAGCGGCAGGCTGTCGGCAGGCGACCGGGTGCTGGTCCAGGCCGCATCGGGCGGCGTCGGGCGGCTGCTGACCCAGATGGCGGCGGCGCTGGGTGCCGAGGTCCATGCGCTGGCCTCGACCCCGTCCAAGCGCGAACAGGCGCGGTCGAACGGCGCGAGTGCGGTCTATGGCTATGACGATTGGGTGGTGCAGGTGCGGCGGGCGACCGGAGACGGCGTCGACCTGATCTATGATTCGATCGGCACCACGCTCCACGACAGCCTCGCCGCCTTGCGTCCCGGTGGCCGCGTGGTGATCTTCGGCAAGGCGGGTGGTCCACCGCCCGCGATCGATCCGCTGTCGCTGATGGAGCAGTCGAAGGGTGTCGTCGGAGGCGATCTCTGGACCTATCTGAACCGCACCGAAAGCCGACAGAGCCGCGCCGACCGCCTGTTCGCGGCCCTGCGGGCCGGCACGATCACCGCGCCCGCGATCACCACCTTCCCGCTGAGCGAAGGGGCGGCCGCCCATCGACTGCTGGAGGATCGCCGCTTCGCGGGCAAGATCGTCCTGATCCCCGACGGTCCCCGGTAACGGTGATCGTAGCCAAGCCCAAAGTGTCGGCCGAACTCTCGAAATAGAGGAGGTTCTTCACGCTCGACAGCGCGCGCTGGACGAGTGAGACGACGCTGTCGTTCAGCGTCTGCGGCGTGTCACCGGGATAGCTGGCGAAGATGCTGACGGTTGGCGGTGCGATGCTGGGGAAGCGGGCGACGGGCATCTGAGAAATCGCGATGACCCAGGCGAAGACCGGGCGGTCGATGAAGAATTGCGCCATGGCTAAGCCCGTCGTGCCGCCACTCCAAGAGCGTTGGTTGACCAGGATGCCGGGCGGGGCTCGGCCCTGCCCCTCGACGATCACGGTTTCGCCCGCGCGCAGCCCCAACTGGATGACATAGCGGCCCTCAACCAGCGGGCCGAGCGTGATGCAGCGGAGGGGCACCCGGTCCTACCTGCCGACCACGCTGACCTGCGGCGTGTCGTCGCCCGCGCCGGTAACGGCCTGTTGCGGCACGGTCAGCGCGGACGAACATGCCGCGCAACAGCCGCTCGCCGGGATTTGGCACCTCGAGGCGGACCAGCGCATCGCCGGTGCCCGGATCGACGGCGATTCCGCCCAGCTGAATGTCAATGGCGGGCGATCGCGCTCGGCCATCCGCTGGGGGCAAGCGCTATGGTCTCCAAACCATGTGCGAAGGGGGGGGCCGGGGATGCTGACCGCACTGACCCAGCCGACGCCTGACGATCTGCGGCGGGAGATCGACCGCTGCCGGACCATGACCGACAAGCCGTTCGGAGTGAACCTGACGATCCTGCCGTCCGTCTCCCCGCCACCCTATGCCAAATATCGCCGGGCGATCATCGACAGCGGCGTGACGATCGTCGAGACGGCAGGGCATCGTCCCCAGGAGCATGTCAAGGATTTCAAGGCGCACGGCATCACGGTGATCCATAAATGTACCGCCGTACGCCATGCCGTGTCGGCCGAGCGGATGGGCGTCGACATCGTGTCGATCGACGGGTTCGAATGTGCCGGGCATCCGGGCGAGGATGATATTCCGGGGCTGGTCCTGATCCCCGCGGCGGCCGACAAGGTGAAGATCCCGATGCTGGCGAGCGGCGGTTTCGCCGATGGCCGGGGGCTGGTCGCTGCGCTGGCTTTGGGGGCAGAGGGTATCAACATGGGCACCCGTTTCTGTGCAACGGTCGAGGCCCCGATCCATAATGGGGTCAAGCAACTGATCGTCGCCAATGACGAACGCGCGACTAACCTGATCTTCCGTCGCTTCCACAACACCGGGCGGGTGGCCAAGACCAGCGTATCGGACCGGGTCGTCGAAATCTCCGCGCGGCCAGACGCCATGTTCGAGGATATTCGGCCGCTGGTGTCCGGCGCCAAGGGACGGACGGCTCTGGAAACTGGTGATCTCGATGCGGGGTTGGTATGGGCCGGGCAGGTGCAGGGGCTGATCCATGACGTGCCGACCTGTCGACAGCTGATCGAGCGGATCGTCGGCGATGCGCAAGATCTGATCGCCGGTCGCCTGTCCGGCTTCGTCACCCAGGGAGCGGCGTAATGGCGACGGTCGAGGTCATTACCCGTGATGGCGACCGTTTCGAGGTCGAAGGCGCTGATGATGTCAGCGTCATGGAAGCGATCCGGGATGCCGGTATCGACGAGCTGCTGGCGATGTGCGGCGAATGCTGTTCCTGCGCGACCTGCCACGTCTATGTCGAGGCGGGGGGAGGGGACTTGCCGCCGCCCGGCCCCGACGAAGACGATCTGCTCGACAGCAGCGCCTATCGCACCGACCGATCCCGCCTGGCCTGCCGACTGACCATGCGGGATATGGGCACGGGCTACCGGATACGCATCGCGCCCGAGGATTAGGATGGGCGCGATCTCATCCGCCGCACGCCCTGGCCGGACTGCGGGAGGTCGGGTTCGTCGACATGTGACCTCCATGAGAAAGGCTTGAAGGACGGTTCGACGTGTCCTTCAACTAAAAGCTACTTACGGCTCGCCTTTGCCTGTTTCACGTCAAATCCGCACCACCATCCTTCGAGGCCAAACATCTAAAGCGCGCATGTTGCGGATCAGAGGCGACCGCGCACCGTGATCCCGAAAGTTCGCGGTGCGCCCGGATACCCCTGTACGATCCCGGTCGACTTGGTCACCCCCAGCAGGTTCACGTAATAGGCCTTGTCGAACAGATTCTCGACCCAGAGCTGAACCTCCAGCCGCTTGTCATCCATCAACAGGCCGACCCGCGCCGAGGTCAGCGCATAGCCCGCAATCTCCGCCGCCGGATCGAGCGTGATCGTCGTGTTCTGCCGGGTCCGCCAGTTGACGTCGACCAGACCATAGAGCGCGCTGTGGTCCGACACCGGTCGGGTATAGTCGGCGGTGATGTCGGTGGTCCATTTCGGCGCCCAGGCCACCTGCCGCCCGGTCAGGTCGCAGGTCGGCGCGCTGATCTGCACCGGGCAGACCGAGTTGCGGAACGAGGCATAGATCGCCCGGTTATAGGCCAGGAACCCCTTCAGGTGCAGCGGGCCCAGAAACGCCTCGCCTTCGCTCTCCACGCCCTCGGACACCAGCGCGCCGACATTGGCCAGGAACTTGGTGGCGGTGTTGCCGACACCGATCGACTGGTTGGCCTGATAATTCTTCACATAGGTATGGAAGGCGGTCAGGTTGAAGACCAGCCTGCGATCGAACCACTCGGTCTTGATCCCCGCCTCGATATTATCCGCCTGTTCGCCGTCGATGTGCTGGCCCGCGCCCAGCGCGATCGCCGTGGCGATGCCCTTGTCCGGATTGCTGCTGTTATAAGGCAGCAGGTTGAACCCCTTGGATTTATAGCCTCGCGCGCCGGTGACATAGACCATGACCGTATCGACCGGTTTCCAGTTCACGCCGACCTCGCCCGACAGCGAATTGTCGGTGACATGGTCGGCCGCCGAACCGAGCTGTGCATTCGCGCCGCTGGACGACAAGGCGAGGAGCTGCGCGGTGCTCAGGCCACCACGATTGGCAATGACGCCGTCATAGCGCATCCGCTTTTCCTCCCAGGTCTGACGAAGCCCCAGGTCGAAGGCCAGGCGACGGGCTTCGTCCGGATGCCATGTGGCATGGCCGAATACCGCGCTGGTCCGGGTGTTGAACACCGCATGGCTGTCAAAGCCCGCGCCGGTCAGCGCCGAGGCCCAGCCGCCCTTGCCCCACATCAGGCCATTGGCCGGATTGGTGCCGAACAGCGTCGCGTTCGGATTGCCCGCCCAGAGATGATATTGCGACCCGAAGCGGATGCGCGAGTCGACATCGAGCTGCTGCCGCGAGAAGAAGGCACCGACCAGTCCCTCCAAGGGATGGCCGGTGACCGAAGCCCAGCGCACCTCCTGCGACCATTGCTGGACCCGGTTGCACGAACCGTAATCGCGGATCGCATCCAGCTGGGTATAATCGTTGTCGTTGTTGGTGAAGCAGGACCAGCGGCTCCACGCGCCAATCGAGGTGATGGTGCCGAGCGCGTGCAGGTCGATGTCCTGCTGCAGGCTCAGCGCATCGGTTTTGGTCTGCGCGTTCAGCGGGGAGTCTATGTTCATCTCCCGCTTTTCCTTGGAGCTGACGAGCAGCGTGTAACCGGCCGCCGCCATTCGCGCCTGCAGAGCGCTTGGGTTGTACACGCCCAGCGTGATCGGCCCCATGGAAGGGAAAGCCTGGGTCGCATGCGTGCCGATCACGCGGATCGTCCAATCCTCGGTCGGATTGGCCAGCAATTGCGCACGCACGCCTTCGCCCTGCCGCGCATTCTGCCAGCGACCATTATAGACGTTGCGGTAATAGCCGTCGGTGCTGCTGGAAAAGGCCGAGAGCCGCAGCGCCAGCTTGCCGTCGATCAGCGGGCCGGTGACGGTCCCCTTGATCTGGCGGAACCCCTGATTGCCGATGGTGAACTCGGTCGCGGCACCCAAGGTATAGCTGGGCTTCAGCGTGTTGATCAGGACCGCGCCCGCCGTCGTGTTCTTGCCGAACAATGTGCCCTGCGGCCCGCGCAACAGCTCGACGTCGGCGATGTCGTTGAAGTCGTTCGACACCATGCCGAGCCGCGCATTATACACCCCGTCGACGAATACACCGACCGAGGCGTCGATGCCGTCGGTGTTGAAGCCGTTATTGCCGATGCCTCGAATGCCCAGGTTCAATTGCTTGGGGTTGGTCAGATAGACCGAGAAGGACGGAAATTTGGTCTGGAAATTGGTGAAGTTGACCAGGTTCTGCCGCGCCAATTCCTGCGAGGTGATGACGGTGACGGGGATCGGCACCGACTGGATATGCTCGTCCCGCCGACGTGCGACGACGACCAGGTCGCCCTGATCGGGGGCGGCGGCGTCCGAACCGGTATCGGCGGCGGCGGGCGAAGCCGGAGCTTGCGTCGTCTGCGCGTGAAGCGGCATGGCCCAGAGCGCCACACCCGCCAGCGACAGGGACGCGACGCTATAGCCCGTGCGGCCCCCGCCGCGCGAAGTCTTGACAACCATTTTCATTGCTCCCCCAAGGACTCATGTCCGCATTTCGGGGGCGGATAGGCACGGTCAGGGTCATTTTCATGACAGATTTGCAGACACTACGATGACAATGTTGTCGCAACGGCAACATTTTTTTCATCTCCCTATCACTGGCGCTCGGATACTCTGGCGAGCGCAAGAAATGGGGCGTAAGGCGCAGCCATATCTTCCTTCAGGAACCGTGATCCCATGACCTTTCGTCCCTCGCGTCGGCAGATCATCGGCGCCCCCATAACGATGGCACCGTTCGTCATCGCATCGGGAGGCATGGCGCTGGTGCGCGGCCCTGCTGCTCCCCTTTTCTCACTCGGCGTCGCATCGGGCGAGCCAAGCGCCGATGGCGTCGTCTTGTGGACGCGGCTCGTGCCCGAACCGCTGGCGCCCGGCGGCGGCTTGGGCGACGCCCGCGTGCCAGTCCGCTGGGAAGTCGCCGAGGACGAACAGTTCCGCCGCATCGTCCGTCGCGGTGAGGTACGCGCGACGCCCGAGGACGGCCACAGCCTGCATGTCGAGGTCACCGGCCTGCGCCCCGCCCATGTCTATCATTACCGTTTTCTCAGCCTGGGGCAGGTCAGTCCGGTCGGCCGCACCCGGACCGCGCCCGCCGCCGACGCGACGGTCGATCGGCTGCGCATCTGCTATGGTTCGTGCCAGAAATATGAGGTCGGCCATTATGCCGCCTGGACCCATGCGATCGCGGAAGACCCCGACCTGATCCTGTTCCTGGGCGACTATATCTACGAGGGCGCCCCCAATCCCAAGGCGCTGCGCCCCCATCTGAACCCCGAGCCGTTCGACTTGCCCGGCTATCGGCTGCGTTATGCCAGCTACAAGCTCGATCCGCTGCTTCAGGCCGCTCATGCGGCGGCCCCCTGGATGACCATCTGGGACGATCACGAAGTCGCCAACGACTATGCCGGACAATGGGACCAGCATTATGGCGATCCTGCCCGCTTCCTCGCACGGCGGGCGGCCGCCTATCAGGCCTATTGGGAGCATATGCCGCTGCGCCGGGTATCGCATCCCGCCGGGCCATGGGCGCGTCTCTATCGTCGGCTGGACTGGGGGCGGCTGGCGCGGATCGTCATGCTCGACGACCGGCAATATCGCGACGATCGCCCGTGCCAGCCCGCCCCCGATGCCAACGGCCAGCGCCGTTACGATTATCTGGTGGCCGATTGCGCGGCCCGGCACGCCCCCAAGCTCTCCATGCTCGGCGCACGGCAGGAGGGCTGGCTGAACGAGGAACTGGGCGGGCGACGGGCGCGCTGGAACCTGCTCGCACAGCAGACCCTGATGACGCCCTTTCCGACCAACGATCCCAAACAGCCGGACAAGGGCGCAATGTTCCACTCGGTCGACCGCTGGGAAGGCTTTCCGGCAGCGCGGGACCGCATCTTCCGACGTTGGGTCGCGGCGGGGACGGCCAATCCCATCGTGTTGAGCGGCGATATCCATGCCTTTGCCGCGACCGATCTGCGCGACCCCGACCGGCCTGACGGCGCGCCCATCGCGTCGGAATTCGTCGGCGGGTCGATCACCTCGCTCAACCCCGATCCGCTGTTCAAATCGACGGCCGCGGCGACGACCGGCTTCCACTATGCCGAAAATCTGGTGCGCGGCTATGGCCGAATAGACTTGTCGGGCGGCCATTGCGACGTGACCTTTCGTGGCCTGGCCGACACAAGCGATCCGCGATCACCCATCGCCGACCTGGCGCGGTTCACCGTAGAGGCTGGAAGGCCGGGGCTTCAGATGGCCTGACACCATGATTGGAGCAGCCGGCATCGGACAGCGGCATGGCTACTCCGCCCAGAGGTTCCGCGACAATCGCCGCCCGTGCGGTGCGCCGCGGAGTCGCTACAATGCTAAAACAGTACGACCGAGCGGATGCTTTCGCCCTTGTGCATCAGGTCAAAGCCCTTGTTGATCTCCTCCAGCGTCAGCCGGTGGGTGATCATCGGATCGATCTCGATCTTGCCGTTCATATACCAGTCGACGATCTTGGGCGTGTCGGTGCGCCCGCGCGCGCCGCCGAACGCGGTGCCACGCCAGTTGCGGCCCGTCACCAGCTGGAACGGTCGCGTACTGATTTCCTTGCCCGCCTCGGCCACGCCGATGATGATCGAGGTACCCCAGCCGCGATGGCACGCCTCCAGCGCGGTGCGCATCACCTCGGTATTGCCGGTCGCGTCGAAGCTGTAATCCGCGCCGCCATCGGTCAGCTCCAGGATCTTCGCGATCGTCTCCTCGCGCGACAGGCCCTTGGAATTGAGGAAGTGGGTCATGCCGAAGCGGCGGCCCCATTCCTCGCGCGCCGGGTTCAGGTCGACGCCGATGATCCGGCCCGCGCCCGCCAGCTTGGCGCCCTGGATGACGTTCAGGCCGATGCCGCCCAGACCGAAGACGACGATATTCTCGCCCGGCTGGACCTTGGCGGTGTTGACCACCGCGCCCACGCCCGTCGTCACGCCGCAGCCGATATAGCAGCTGGTGTCGAACGGCGCGTCCTCGCGGATCTTGGCGACCGCGATTTCGGGCAGGACGGTGAAGTTCGAGAAGGTCGAGCAGCCCATATAATGGAAGATCGGCTGGCCCTTGTAGCTGAACCGGGTCGTGCCGTCGGGCATCAGCCCCTTGCCTTGCGTCGCGCGGATCGCGGTGCACAGGTTGGTCTTGCCCGACAGGCACGACTTACACTGGCGGCATTCGGGCGTGTAGAGCGGGATGACATGGTCGCCCGGCACGACGCTGGTCACGCCCGCGCCCACCTCACGCACGATACCGCAGCCTTCATGGCCCAGCACGCTGGGGAAGATCCCCTCGCTGTCCAGACCGTCCAGCGTATAGGCGTCGGTGTGGCAGATGCCGGTCGCCATGATCTCGACCAGGACCTCCCCGGCCTTGGGTCCTTCCAGATCGAGTTCGACGATTTCGAGCGGCTTCTTCGCTTCGAAGGCGACGGCGGCGCGGGTCTTCACGACAAGAATACTCCAGTGACAGAATAGGAAGGTCGGTGGAGAAGGGGGGATCGCGGGGGGATCCCCCCTGTCTTCAGAAGCGAACAGTGGCTTCCACGCCGAAGGTCCTGGGCAGGGCCCGAACCAGATAGCCCGCTCCGGTGATGCCCTCATTGGGATAGCCGCCCGGAAAGTAGAGCCTGTTCGACAGGTTCTTGCCCCATACCGAAAGGGTGTAGCGATCCGTCACATAGCTGATACGGCTGTTGAACACCCAGTAATCGCCCTCGCCATTTGTATAGAGGCCCGTCGCAAGGTTCTTCAGGACGCCGCGACTATAGTCCTTGAACGAGTCGTAATAGAAGCGGCCCGAATAGGCGGTGTCGCCATGTACCTTGATCGTGCCGGCCCCGACATCCGCCGCATCCCAGTCGAAGCCCAGGTTGATCGACGACTTCGGCGCATAAGGGAAGGGGTTGCCGCCGACGCTGACACTGCCCGCGCCCGATTGAACGCAAGACCCTTTCTGTGCCGGATACAGGCCGCTGAGGTTCAGCGCCGCGCAGCTTGCCTGATCGAAATCCTTATACTTGCTGTCGAGCAGGCCGAGCGACGCGCTGAGCGTCAGGCGATTGGTGGCGGCGAATTCGACATCCAGTTCCAGCCCCTTCATCGTACCGTCGAGCGTGATGACGTTCGCCGTCACGCTCTGGTCGACGACCTGGCTCTGCTGGTTCTTGTAATCATAATAGAAGAAGCTGCCGTTGACCTGAAGCCGGTTGTCAAGGAACCGGGTCTTGAACCCCACCTCATAGGCGTTCACTTCTTCCGGTTTGACGAAATAGACCTGCGGCGAGCTGATATAGGCCAGGCCGTTGAACGTTCCGGCGCGATAGCCGCGACTATAGCTGGCATACAGCATGACGCCGTCCACCGGCTTCCAGTCCAGTATGGCGCGGCCTGAGATGCGGCTGGTCTTGCCGTCCTTGTTGACGCCGCCGGGCATGCTTCCCCCGGTTGCCGGGATCACCACGGCGCCGGCCTCGTTATAGACCGGCGACAGGAAATAGGGCGCGCCATAGGCGGAAACGGCGAGCATTCGCGCATTGCCCGCGTCGTCATAATAGGTGGTGATGCCATCACGATATCGGGTGATGTCGGTCGTGTAGCGCAGGCCCGCCGTGAACTTCACCGTCGGGGTGATTTCATAGCTGCCTTCGCCATAGACGGCCCAGCTTTCGCGCTCCTGCCGGAAATGCTGCTTGCCCAGAATGCCCGTCGGGACCGAGCCGGCGGACAACACCTTTCCGTTGAAGCCGCCCGCCGGGTTGAACCAGGTCGCGGGCAGGCCGACGGCGGCACGCACGTCGCTCAGCAGGTTGAAGATGTCGATGGCGTTGTTCGACGTGACCGAATCCCAGCCATAATAGGCGCCCGCGATCATCTTGAACGGGCCGCTGCTGTAATCGAGCCGCATATCCTGATTGAAGGCCTTGAAATCGGACCGATAGCCGTTCGAACAGAGGCGCAGCGGGCCGCTGTCGCAATCCGTCTGTGTCTGGAGATAGAGGCCGGAATCATAGCCGGTGATCGAGGTGAGGCTGAGCCGGTCGGCAAGGTCGGCCTTTACCGTCAACACCGCCCCCTCGGTGCGGGTAACGGCGCGGCCGACGGTATCCTGTTCGATCTCGGTATCCGACAGTCCCGCCCGGCTGTAGCTGCTCGGCAGCAGACCGGCGCCCTTGGAGCCCAGTGCCTGGAACAGGGGCGAGAGGATGAAATTGGGGTTTTCATAGTCGAACAGGCCCGGGTTGGACTTGTAGGGGCCAGCGCCGAGAGAGGCCGCCGCGCCTCCGGTCGATTTGGACGCATAGCCCTTCAGCGTGATGTCGAGCGCGTCGACCGGCTTGAACCGCATCGTGCCGCGAAACGCATAGTTCTCATCGCCGCCCGGATCGCGACCCGTCGCGAAATTCCGCCCGGACGCGCCGCCTGCCGCCGTCTTGTTCAGACCGGCGGGCATCAGATTATGGATATAGGGATCCATTTTGACATAGGTGCCCGCGATACGGATACCGAACCGGTCTTCGACGGGGGTCAGTTCGATCGCGCCTTCGAAATTCCAGCGGTCGTAATTGGCATAGCCCACCGTCAGATACCCATTGTTGCCCTTCAGGGCGGGCTTGCGGGTGATGAAGTTGATCGCACCGCCGGTGGTGTTGCGGCCATAGAGTGTCCCCTGGGGCCCGCGGACCACTTCGACCTGATTCAGATCATAGAGTTGCTGGCCCTGGCTCGCGCGGAAGGTCTGATAGACCTCGTCGACATAGACGCCGACCGGCGATGCCGCGCTTGCGCTGAGTTCGGTGCCGACACCGATACCGCGCAGGGTGAAGTTGGGCTGCTGCGAACCATAAGCCGATGACACCTGAAGATTGGGCATCGAACCGTTCAGGTCCGACGTGTCGAACACGCCCTGGGCGGCGAGTTCCGACGACGAAATGGCCGACACGGCAACCGGAACGTCCTGAAGGTTCTCCGACCGCTTGGTGGCGGTCACGACGATCTCCTCCAATCCTCCGGCCTGCGTCTGCGCCTTGCTCGCATCCTGCGCGAATGCCGGCATCGCCGTGCATGTCGCGATGGCGAGAATGCTGATGCCCCCGACCCTTTTCATGTGAAGCTCCCTGATAAGGTCACTGCATCTGAGTGCATTGGTGACCCGTTGCGCCTGGGCATCAGCAGTCAGGGATAATGGGGTGCGTGGATCCTGTCGCACAGCCCCGAACGCTGGTGCCAAGGCTCAAGGTGCCGGATATCTGCCCCTCTTCTTAGGACCTGTTCGCCGCTTTTTGATGGGGCCAGTTCAGCTTTGGTCCTGTTCCATGGCGCGCAGCATGAAGCGCTGTATCTTGCCGCTGGGGGTTTTCGGCAGTTCCGACAGGAACGCAATCAGCCGGGGATAGGCGTGCGCGGACAGTCGGGTTTTGACATGCGCTTTCAGGGCATCGGCCAGCGCTGGCGTCGGCGCAAATCCCGCGTTCAGGACGATGAACGCCTTGACCAACTCGGTGCGGTCCGGGTCCGGCACGCCGATGACTGCGGCCTCCATCACGGCGGGATGTTCGATCAATGCGCTTTCGACATCGAAGGGGCCGATCCGATAGCCCGATGAGGTGATGACGTCGTCGGCACGTGCGATGAAGCTGACGCTGCCGTCGGGGCCCAGCTCCACCGTATCCCCCGTCCGGTAATAGCCGCCACGGATGGCGGGCGTGGGTTGTCGCCAATAGCCGTCAAACCAGAAGAGGGGAGACCGGGCGATGTCGATCGCCAATTCGCCCGGTTCGCCCAGGCCCCGTTCGCGGCCGTCCTCACCCAGCACCGCGACCCGATAGCCGGGCATCGCGACCCCGGCCGAGCCGATACGGACGGCGTGCGACAGGCCGTGATGGTTGTTCACGAGCATGCCGGTTTCCGTCTGGCCATAATGATCGTGCACCGGCACCACGAGCTGGGCATCGAACCACCGGATGACCTCGGGATTCAGCGGCTCGCCCGCACTGCTTACGATGCGCAGCATGCCCTTTACCCTGGCAGCGACCGCGCCGCCCCCCGCCATCAGCAGGCGATACGCGGTGGGCGAACCGGCGAGATTGGTGACGCCGAGCCGGGCGATAAGATCGATGGCGGCCTCGGCGGAGAAGACGCCATCATGCAGGATCGTCGCCCGGCCGAGCAGCAACGGCCCGGTGATCCCGTAATAGAGACCATAGGCCCAACCGGGATCCGCGATATTCCAGAAAAGGTCCTCCGCTCGCAGGTCTATCGCCCATCGCATATAGGCGCCGATCGCGATCAGCGCCTTCAGGGGCACACCCACGCCTTTGGGGAGGCCCGTGGACCCCGATGTCGACATCATGAGGAAAAGATCGTTGCCCGTGCGCAGGACCGGCTCGAAATCGGTCGACATCCCTTCCACCTCTGCCCGGAAGTCGATGTCGCCCGCCACGAGCGGCTCTTCCGGGGTGCGGACGACCGCAATCGGTGGACATTGCGCGATGTCCGTCAGCTTCGGGCGATTGGCGCTGTCCGTCACGACCAGCACGGCCTTGCCGATGCCCAGCCGGTGCGCGATCGCCTTGGGGCCGAAGGCGGTGAACAGCGGCTGATAGGTCGCCCCGATCCGCCAGACGCCCAGGATCGTCGCGACCAGCTCCAGCCTTCGCGGCAACAGGCCCGCTACGACGTCGCCGGGCCGGACGCCGTGCGCCGCCAGCATATGCGCGACTTGCGCCGACAGGTCGCGCAGCGCGGCGAAGCCATGATCACGGCGTGTGCCATCCGCCGCGATCGTGATGAGCGCCACATCGTTGCTATCGGCATAGCGGTCGCAGCATTCGACACAGGCGTTGATACCGTCCGACAGATGGCCCGAAAGCCGCGCTCGCTCCCGTTCAATGCAAAAATCCTCGACCGACTCCCTGTAATCAGGGACGGCGACCGATGCCGATAGGCCGGTCATACGTTCGATCCTCTCCACGATCACGCCGCATTGATGCGGTCTCTCGGGCTTCCCACCTTGATTGTTGAATTGCCGCTGCGCCTAGCGGGAGGAGGCGTCGGCCTGGATCCATGATGATGCGTTCGCCCCTGCGGACGGCGCCTGCCGGACCGGGGTGGCGGCCCCCAGAGGTCCCGCCACCCGTCACCGCGATCCCGGCGTTATTCGGGCAGTACGTCCCGCGTGATGACCCACAGCTTCTTCGAGAAGGGGCCCTTCGACGTCCATGTGATGTGCATGCCGGAAGACAGGCCGATCGTATCGCCCGCCTTGAAATTATGGACCTTGCCGGTGTCGGTTTCCACCACCTCGACCTCGCCTTCGAGCAGCAGGATCGTCTCGTCGCCCAGCACGCCGGTATAGGGGGTCTTGAGCGCGCCCTTTTCATCGACATCGCTGCCCGCGATGCCCTTGCCCGACCGCCAGACGCCGCTCATCATCGTGCCCGTCGAACCGCCGGAGCGCAGGAAATAGAGTTCGCCTGCGACCAGGGGGCCTTCGGCGGGTTCGTCGAAATGATATTCCAGCCAATCGGCGGGATTGTCGCTGGTGTGCGAGATCAGCAGATCCTGCGGAGCGTTGCTCGTCGGTTCGCTGCCGTTCCAGATGCACCACCATTTCTTGAACGATGGCCCCTCGATCTCCCACTGCACTTCCAGCCCCTTGGGCGAGTTGATGATGGAACCGGGGCCGACCTTATAGCGCTTGCCGGTGGAAAGGACGGTGAGCACGGCGGTGCCGTCGATCACGCAAGCCACCTCGTCGCCCAGGGGCGAGGAATAGACGATGGTATGCGACCCGTCCGCCGTCGCGCCCGGCGCGGTGGGGCCAGTGCGCCAGAAACCGGCCGACAGCGATCCCGACATGCCCTCGGGCCGGGTCACCACATATTCGCCGTGCACCTGCATGCCGAAACGGGGCTCGACCCATTCGAACGGCAGCCATTTCTCATTGGGTTCGTTCTGCACGCCGCCATGAACCGCGTAACGCGGCAATTCCTGCACTTGCGCCGCCAACTGCGTTGCCATGCCAAATCTCCCTTGAACGAGATTGAACCGTAACCGGCCGATCGGGAAAACCATTCGGTTCCCCCCGAACGTCGACCAGGCTTGACTATCAGAGCATCACGACCGACGGCCTAGCGCCATCCCTGGCCTTTTTGATGGGGCCAGATGGCCGCATTCCACCGCCGTCTCCGCCGTTTACGCCTCCATCGACGGGGCGGTCAGCGAAATGGTCTCCGCGAGGAGCGGCACATCCTTGAACACGGCGAAGCTGCTGGGCGTGTTCGGCATGACGGGGAAGTTGAAATTGCACTGGGGGCAGGGTTCGGCGAGAACCTTCTGCTCTTCCTGCAGCTCGAACGCCTTGTCCTCGACCAGCCCGCAATTGGGGCATACGCGGAGAAGCCGCGTGTTGGTCAGTTCGAAATTGGTGATGATGTCTTCCATGATCGCACCACGCGCCGCCCATGCCTTGGCGTGCTTGTGGTAGGTTGCCTGGTGCCAGTCCTTGAGCGCCGCGCGGTTCACCCAGAAGCTGACCTCGTTGAACCAGGTCGGGTCTTCGGGATGGACCCACCATGTCAGATGGAGGAAGCCGGGCAACTTCATCAGGTGATTGCGCGTATCGGCGAAAATGACCTTGAACTTCTCGTATCCGTCCGGGCTGGAAAAGCGCACACGCTGCATACTGAGATAGATGGACATGGGATTCTCCGCTCAATGAGTCCAGCCCGATAAGCTGTGCGGTGAGGATGAAGAGCGACTTGGCCAGTCGGTAGGGCCAGTATAGCGGAAGATGATGGTGCCAGATGCTGACGGCTCTATCATTGGCGCGACCGTGCGATAGGATCGGTGCAGCTGGGGTAGCGAAGGCATGCCTGACGATGACGATGAACCTGATCATTCGTATCGACCGCGACGACGAGCGATCGCTGCAGGTGCAGATTTACGAGGCGGTGCGCGACCAGATCCTGCAAGGCACATTGGCCGCGGGCAAGCGACTGCCCTCGACGCGCAGCATGTCGGACCAGTTGGGCATCGCCCGCAATACCGTGACGCTGGCCTATGAACGCCTCGCCGCGGAGGATTATATCACCTCGCGGGCCAAGGCGGGCATCTTCGTCAACGACCGGCTGCCCGACGCGACCGTCCTGCTGCGCAATGGCCATTCATCGGTTCAGCCCAGCCGCAAGCGGCTCCGGTTGGGCAAGAATCCCAGCTTTTCCGGGCGGGCGCCCCGATTGTGGCACGAAAGGCGATCGCGGCCGCAGTTCGATTTCTTCGTCGGGCGGCCGCGCCCCGACAGCTTCCCGACCAGCTTCTGGCAACGCACGATCGCGCGGCATCTCGCTTATGCCCATGGCATCCAGACCGAATATAGCGATCCGCGTGGACTGGCCCCGCTGCGCGAGGCGATTGCGGCGCATCTGGGCGAAACGCGCGGGATGGAAGCCAGCGCCGATCAGATCATGGTGACCTCCGGCATCCAGGGGGCGCTCAACCTGCTCGCCCGCATCTTCATCACCGATCGTACGAAGGCGAGCGTGGCGGTCGAGAATCCCTGTTACCAGGGTGCGGCCTTTCTCTTTGGAAGCTATGGTGCCAGCATCCGTCCGATCGACGTCGACGAACAGGGTATCGTCGTCTCGCAACTCGAAAGCTTCATGGGCAATCTCGTCTATGTGACGCCGTCCCACCAGTTTCCGACCGGTTGCACGCTCAGCCTCGACCGGCGGCTGCACCTTCTCGACTGGGCCTATCAGACGGGCAGCTATGTCATCGAGGATGATTATGACAGCGACTTCCGCTATGACGGACCGCCACTGACCGCGCTTGCCGGACTGGATCGCCGGGGTCACGTCATCTATCTCGGCACCTTCTCCAAATCGATCGGCGCGGGGTTGAGAGTGGGTTATGCGGTCATGCCGCGTCATCTTCTCGATCAGGCGCGATTGGTGAAGACGTTGACCGACCATGGCGCGCCATGGCTGGAGCAGGCGGTGATCGCGGATTTCCTGAAGGAAGGCGCGTTTCTCCGCCATCTGCGCCGAATCCGCCGGTCCTATATGGGCGCACGAGACCAGGTGATCCGGTCGATCGAAGAGCATTTCCCTGGCGGCGTGCTGATGGGGCGCGAATGCGGGATGCACATGATGTGGACGCTGCCACCCGATCTGCCGTCCGCGAACGACATGCAGCGTATCGCGCTGAACTGCGGCGTCGGCCTGTATCCGTTCGCGGGCGCCGCGACGCAGGAATATGGCAATCCCGGCCGCTTTCGCGAACGCTCGCTGGTACTCGGTTATACCGGGCTGTCGGAGGAGGCGATCCGCGAAGCCTTTACCCGTGTCGCCACCGTCATCGGCCAGCGCCGCTAGGCCGCCCCAACTGGTCCCACTCTTAAGGCCGGATTTGGCTCTAGGGGGTGGACCGAAAGCTTCTTAGCCTTCCTGAAATTCCTCGACGTTCCCTTCGCCAGGTGGCCGACGTCGACGACTATGCAGGAGGATGGGATATGCCTGGTTACCGGCTTCTGATCGACGGTCATTTGGTCGATGGCGCGGATAGGATGGAGGTCATCAACCCCGCGACCGAGGAGGTGCTGGCCTTATGCCCGCGCGCCTCGACAGGGCAGTTGGATGAAGCGGTCGGGGCGGCGAAGCGCGCCTTTCCGGCCTGGGCGAAGACCCCGATCGCGGAGCGGCGCGCGCTGATCCTCGATCTTGCCGATTGCATGGAGGTGCATGCGGAAAGCCTGGCGCGTCTGCTGACCCAGGAACAGGGCAAGCCATTGAGCGAAGCCACGGCCGAGATCGCCTATAGCATCGCCTTCATTCGCCAGCTCGCGACCCATGACCTGCCGGTCGGGGTGCTGGAGGACAATGACAGCCGCCGGGTCGAACGGCATCGTCGCCCGCTGGGGGTGGTGGGGGCTATCATCCCCTGGAACTTCCCGGTGCTGATCGTCGCCTTCAAACTGCCTTTGGCGCTGCTGGCGGGCAATACGCTGGTCATCAAACCGGCACCAACCACGCCCTTGTCCACGCTGCGCTTGGGCGAGATGATGGCCGGGATCTTCCCGCCCGGCGTGGTCAACGTCATCACCGATCAAAACGATCTGGGCACCTGCCTGACGTCGCATCCCGATATCGCGAAGATCAGCTTCACCGGATCGACCGCAACCGGTCGGAAGGTGATGGAAAGCGCGGCGGCGTCTATCAAGCGCCTCACGCTGGAACTGGGCGGCAATGACGCGGCGATCGTCCTGCCCGATGCCGACCCGGTGAAGGCGGCGACGGGCATTTTCGGCGGCGCATTCCTGAACGCCGGACAGGTCTGCATCGCCATCAAGCGCGTCTATGCCCATGCCGACATCTATGATGCGCTCTGCGCGGAACTGGCCAGGCTCGCCGAAGAAGCCGTGGTCGATGATGGGTTGAAGCAGGGCGCACAGATCGGGCCGCTCCAGAACCGGGCGCAATATGACAAGGTGAAGGCGATCATCGAAGCGGCGCGATCGGATGGCACGATCATCGCCGGGGGCGAAGTGCTGGACCAGCCCGGCTATTTCATCCGGCCGACCATCGTGCGCGACATCGAAGACGGTGCACGGCTGGTCGACGAGGAACAGTTCGGGCCCGTGCTTCCCGTCATCCGCTATGACGATCCCGAAGACGCGCTGGCACGCGCCAATGCGTCCGATATGGGGCTGGGCGGCTCGATCTGGTCGTCCGACCGCGATGCGGCGCGTGACCTCGCCATGCGCATGGAGGCGGGCACGGTCTGGATCAACAAACATCTCGATTTCGGGCCCGGCATTCCGTTCGGCGGCGCGAAACAATCGGGGCTGGGCGTCGAATTCGCGGAGGAGGGATTCCACGAATTCACGCAGGTTCATGTCATCAACGAAGCAAAGGCCTGACCGGCCATGGCGTAGGCCGCAAACAGGATCGATACCGGCGGTCACAACCTTCATGGCCGCCTATAACTCAAGAGGCCCAGTGGCCTCCTACCCTACGAATACAACCTAGGGCCGATAATGCCTTTCCTTCCCTCGCCCCTCGCAGAGGGGAGAGGGTTGCGCAGACTTGGCCTTTGCGAAAGCAAAGGCTTAGTCGGAGCTGGGTGAGGGGTGGGCGCTCGCTTGGCGAGCGCGCGAGCCTTTGGGCTCGCTCAACCCCTCACCCAAGCTGCGCTAGCCAGCAGGCTGGCAAGCTTCGCTAACCCTCTCCCCTGTCCAGGGGAGAGGGGAAGAAGAAGCAATCCTGAATGTCGATCGGCCTTAAAAGTCTGTACGTCAGAGCAAGACCGGTTCATCGTCGATCCGATCCATCAGATGCCGGGACAGAACACCTAAGCGTCGACTACGCCAAGACGACTTGATGCCATCCATGTTTCTGCAATGCGCCATGCCCGCTCATCGTCCACATCGATCCATCCCAGATCGCTGCAATCCGTGATGCCAGCGGCCCGGTCGGTTACCAGGCACCGCATTCCCTCGGTGAGCGATGGCCTGTCCAATCCGCGGAGCGCGTCGAAAAGGCCCTTGCCGACCTTGAACACCCCCATATCGAAGCAGTCATAGAGGGCGAGACCCTTGCCGATGCCGACCAAGCGGTCGCCCTCCGTCTGAACGCACGTCACGTCGTCAAGATCGATCCAATCGCTATCGATCCGGCGGTCGATCCCGAGCGACGCGCCGCCGCCCGTATCGGCGGCGGCCATTCGCCGATAAAATGCTGGCTCGACCAGATGGTCGCACATCGCCAGGATCGCCTCCTTACCGCCCAGCAGCGGTTCGGCCGCCAGCAATGACGAACCGTTGGGATGCCGATGATCCTTTACCCGTACTGTTTCGACGTCGATCGGCCAGTCCTGCGCCGCGACATAGGCTTCGATCGTCTCTGCCTCATAGCCGACGACCACGACCGTTCGCGCCAGCCCTGCATGCGCCATACCGAGCACGGCATGGGCAAGCAGTGTCCGCCCGTCGACCAGGCAAAGGGGCTTGAGCGCGGCGACAGCGCGAAGGCGGGAGCCTTCGCCTGCCGCGAGAACAATACCGGTCTCGATCATTCCGCCGCTTCGGCAATGAACTCATCGACCGCCTGGGCCGCCAGGTCATCGGTCATCTGGAAACGCGGATGCTTGCAGAAATACGCCGATGCCGCGTCGATCGGCCCCGCCAAACCGCGATCCTTGGCCAGCTTGGCGCACCGGATCATATCGATGGCGACACCGGCACTGTTCGGGCTGTCCTCGACCGACAGTCGCAATTCCAAGTTCATCGGCACACCGCCGAACATCGTCCCTTCCATCCGCAGGAAGCAGATCTTGTTGTCGTTCTGCCAGGGCACATAGTCGGACGGGCCGATATGAACATTGTCGTCATGCAGCCGCTCCGCAGCGACCGACTGCACCGCCTCGGTCTTCGAGATTTTCTTGGAGGCGAGGCGGCGATGATTGGACATGTTCAGGAAGTCGGTGTTGCCCCCGGTGTTGAGCTGATAGGTCCGCTCCAGCTTGACGCCCCGCTTGGCGAACAGATCGGTCAGCACGCGATGAACGATGGTGGCACCGAGCTGCGCCTTGATGTCGTCGCCGATAATCGGCACGCCAGCCTGGGTGAAGCGTTCCGCCCAGATGGGGTCGCTCGCGATGAACACGGGAATATTGTTCACGAACGCCACGCCCGCCTCGAGCGCGCATTCGGCGTAGAACTCGCTGGCGGCCTGCGAACCCACCGGCAGATAGTTCATCAGCACATCGGTCTTGGTCTCGCGCAGGGCGGCGACCACTTCTGCTTTGGACGCCTCCTTTTCATGCGCGAGCAGGAATGTCCGATTGTCGTCATAATCCGACATATGTTCGGCGACGCCGTCAAGCACATGCCCCATCCGTACCTTGGTCCCAGTGGCAGGCACGGTTTCGCAAAAGACGGCGGTGCAATTGGGCTTGGCGAAAATCGCCTCCGACACGTCCCGGCCGACTTTGCGCTGATCGACATCCCAAGCCGCGACGACGCGGATATCGCTCGGCTTATACCCGCCAAGGTCCCAGTGCATGAGCCCGACGGTCTCATTTGCGCCCTCGCGATAATAGGAAAGACCCTGCACGAGAGAACTGGCGCAGTTTCCTATTCCAACGATAGCGATATTAATGGCCGACATTATTTCTTATTCCCTCTTATTTGCCAGAAAAGGATCTGCCGGTACTGCACTCAGACGATTTTCGACGATGCGGTGCTGGAAAAGTCCGAAGATGAGGATGACGTTCAGTGGGATGAGTTCAAACCACCAGAACAGGCGGGGATTGGCGAAAAGGCAGGCAAGGAAAATGGCGTAGACCCGCACATTGGCGGACAACAGGCTCATCAGCCGCATAGGTCCGACAGCTTGGGCGGCATATCTCGCCGCAAACTCGGAGGGCGCATGGTGCTGCCCCAGCACATGATCGAACCGCGCGGCGACGCGATCCAATAGTCCCCAGCAAAGGTCATAAAGTCGAACCAGCGGATTGCGGCTCGGGGCAGGAGGGGCGATCATCGCCACCGCATTGCGGCGACGGTGAAAGCGGGCCCGCTCGCTCTCGTACATGTTGGATTGGACCATGTGCGCAATGCCTGCCGCCACGGCCAGCGCCCAGCCTTCCAATGTGCCAATCGACAAGGCCAGCGAAACATAGATCAGGATGAAGACGCCGTGATCGCACAACCCGTCCAGCACGCGCCCCAGCGGACTGGCGGTGCCCGTGGCCCGCGCGATCATCCCGTCCAGGCCGTCGGCGACAAGCCAGCCGACCGACAGCAGCAAGCCGACCAAGGCAAAAGGCCACATTTCCCACTGCGTATAGGCCAGCGCCGCCAACGTGCCCAAAGCCAGCCCGGCCAGGGAAACGGCATTGGCCGAAATTCCGCGCGCGATGAACCAGGGCAAAAGAAAGCGCGCCGCTGGATGAATAATCCAGAGATTTGTCGGATCTTCTATCCGGCGGTCCCGTGACATGTCGGGGATGGTAAGCGTCATCAAATCGTAATGTATGGACTAAGCCCTACGAATAGCAAGCGATTTGCAAAGGGCCTGCCAAGCGTCGATTCAGGCCGGTGGGCGTGACGGGCTTGCATCCGCCGAAGTGCGCTAAATCAACGTGCTAGGCTCAAGATCCCTTACTGTTTGCGGGGAGCGCTTGCCTGCGCTCGGCTTCCCAAAAGACCGGTTCCGCCGGTCATGCCGTCGAACGATCCTCCATCCCCGGCTCGACTATCGCATCGCCGTCGCTTTCGACCGTCACGGGAATGGATTTGGCGGCGGGCGTCTTGCTGCCCACGGCATAATGCCACACCGGCATCAGGACGTTGCACTCGGGATAATAGCCGCCGATGCATCCGACCGGGATGTCATAGGCGACGACGATCATCCCCGACAAATGCCGGTCGACCCCGTCATCGGCGACGGTGCGCAACGTCACCGCCTGCCCGACCTTCAGACCCCGGCGTTCGATGTCGGATCGGTTCATCAGCACGATGTTGCGGATGCCGTCGATCCCCCGGAAACGATCGCTATAGCCATAGACGGTGGTGTTGAACTGGTCGTTGCTGCGCAATGTCATCAACCGCAGCACGTCATGGCCGACGTCCGGCATATCGAGATCTTCGTCGAGTGCCTCAGGCGTGACGAAATTGGCGCGGCCGGTATCGGTCTGCCATTCGCGCCGCTTGGCCGGCAGGTCGCGCTGGAAGCCGCCGGGCTCCCACATGCGTGTTTCATAGTCATGGAAATTGTCGGGGAGCGTATGGGCAATCTCCCGCCGGATCTCAGCATAGTCGGTCATATAGTCGTCCCACCGCACCTTGGGATGGGGCTCGAACACCTGTTTGGCGAGTTCGCATAGCAACCGTATCTCGCTGATGAGATGCGGAGAGGCTGGTGTGCGGATTCCGCGATTGCCATGTACGCAGCCAGACGTGTCTTCCATCGACAGCGCCTGCTGGCCGGCCGCCGTCTCGTCTATCTCCAGCCGCCCGATCACCGGCAGGATATAGCTGATCTCGCCGGGGAGCAGGGCGGTGCGGTTGAGCTTGGTCAGGACGTTGACGGTCAGCCGCATCCGCCGCCAGGCAGGTTCCATCCGGCCCTGGTCCGGGATGGCACGGGCGAAATTGCCGCCCAGCATGAAGAACGCCTTCACCCGCCCTTCGAGGATCGCCTCGCACGCTTCGACCGTGTTGTACCCCGCCTCGCGGGGTGGCTCGAAGCCGAATTGTTCACCCAGCCGGTCGAGCGGGAAAAGCTCGGGCTTTTCCGTGATGCCGACCGTCCGTTGGCCCTGGACATTGCTGTGGCCGCGCACCGGACAGATGCCCGCGCCCGGCCGTCCGATGTTGCCGCGCATCAGGAGGAGGTTGACCAGCATCTGCACCGTCTCGACCCCCGCACGGTGCTGCGTCAGGCCCATGCCGTAAATGCCGATGGTCGACGGCGCACGGGCATAGATCAGTGCCGTCGCTTCGAGATCGGCACGGTGCAGTCCGGAACGCCGCTCCAACTCGTCCCAATCCTGCGCCCGCAGCCAGTCGGCGAAGCGCGCGAACCCATGCGTGTGCTCGTCGATAAAGGCGAGGTCGAGGATCGGTGGTTCACGCGCCGCCAAGGCATCGTCGTGCAGCGTCAGCACCGCCTTGCAGATACCCGTAATCGCGGCCAGATCGCCGCCATTCTTGACCTGATGATAGTCCGAGCTGATCCGCGTGTCCTTGCCGGTCAGCATCTCGGTCGGCGACTGGGGGTTCAGGAACCGCTCCAACCCTCGCTCGCGAAGCGGGTTGAAGGTGATGATCGGCACCCCGCGCTGGCTGGCTTCCTGAAGCGGGTGCAGCATGCGGGGCGAGTTGCTCCCCGGATTCTGGCCGAAGAACATCAGGCAGTCGGTCTTGGCGAAGTCCCCCAGATCGACCGTGCCGACGCCCTGGCCGATACTGGCGGGCAGCGCGACCGAGGTCGTTTCATGGCACATGTTCGAGCTGTCGGGCAGGTTATTGTTGCCATAAAGCCGGGCGAAAAGCTGATAGAGATAGCTGCCTTCGTTCGACAACCGGCCGGAGCTGTAGAAGACGGTGCCGTGTTGCTTGTCGTCCACCGCGCGAAGTTCGCGGGCGATCTCTTCGATGGCATGGCCCCAGGATACCGGCACATATTTGTCGGTCGCGGGATCGTAGCGCAGCGGATGGGTCAGCCGCCCCGGCTGTTCCAGATGATAGTCATCCCAAGCCAGCAATTCGCTGACCGTATGTTCGGCGAAGAAGGCGGGCGTGCAGCGGTGCGCGGTCAACTCCCACGCCACCGCCTTCACCCCGTTCTCACAGAACTCGAAGGGGAGCGGCGTGGCCGGTTTGACCCAGGCGCAGCTGTTGCACTGATAGCCGTCGACCTTGTTGTGGCGCGACAGCGCGATGCTGGCGCTGCCGAGCACGCCCTCCCGGCGCAGGATATTGCCGACCGATCGGGCCGATCCCCAACCACCGGAGGGGAGGCGATACGGCTTGTAAGTGGCTTTCATCGGGCATCTCCGGCCGGGGGCGGCGGGCGTTTCCTTGCGAAACATTCGCCGGGTCCTGTCGTTAACCCTGTAGCGGCGGCGGCTATCCCAGATTTAATCTAAGATACGGATTTAAAAAGGAGAAATGCCATGACGGTCGGTCGCGACTATATGCTGAAAAAGACGACGGGGCCCTCGGCTCCGAAATATTTCATCGACACGCAAATTGTGCCGCGACTGGTCAACGCCGTCGGTCGAGGGGAGGTGTTGCTCGACCGTTCGGCTGTCCGCCTTGGTATCCGACCGTCGGTGCTCGTCGGCGGGGCCGCGTGTATCATGGCAGGGCTGCTCTGGAATATGCGGAGCGGCTGGTCAGGGACGACGGATCGAGCGTAGCACGGCCGACCGGAAGGGTGATCCTTATTGAAAGCTGGAACTCCGGTTGCCCGGCCATATCTGGGGAAAACCCCCGGTTTTACTTGTCCGGAAGGCTAAATCTGCCAGCCGCCCCCCAATGCCAGGAACAGCTGAACCTGGTCCGCCGCCAGCCGGCTGTCCGCCGCCGCGAGCGTCTGCTCTGCGCCGATCAGCGTGCGTTGGGCATCGAGGACGGACAGAAAACCCGTGCGTCCCGCTTTGAACAGCCGTTCGGCATCATTCGCAGCGCGAGCGGACTGATCGCGGGCGGCGGTTAGCGCCGCACGGCGATCCAAGTCCCGCGCGTAAATGGTCAGGGCGGTTTCGGTCTCACGCAACGCGGCGAGGACCGTTCCGTCGAACCTGGCATAGGCGGCGTCGGCCTCGGCCTGCGCGCTGGCGATGCGCACGCGGACCCGTCCACGGTTCGGAAACTCCCAACTGATCAGTGGCCCCAGCGAGAATTTATAGGTGTCGCTGCCGAGTGCGTTGCGCAGCAGGCCGACCGAGCCCACCGAGGCGCCGAGGGTGATGCGCGGGTAGAGTTCCGCTTCCGCGACCCCGATCCTGGCCGTGGCGGCGTGCAATTCCAATTCGGCGCGGCGCACGTCCGGACGACGTTGCAGCAGCGCTGCGCCGTCGCCGATCGGAATGGCCCGGTCGAGACGGGGCTCCTGCGTACAGGCCGCAACCTGGCGATCGAACTCGGCGGGCGGGCGGCCGGTCAGCGTCGCCAGACGGAACAGCGCGACCTGCCTGGCCCCGAGCAAGCTCGGCAAGGTGGCGCGGACCTGTTCCTCCTGCGCCCGCGACCGGGTCGCGTCGAGCGCGATGCCGCGTCCGGCGCGGATCAGCCGCTGCGTCAGGGTCGTCGTGCGCGCCTGGAGAGCCACCGCCTGCTGCGCAATGCCGATCTCCCGCCCAGCGGCACAGGCATCGAGATAGGCGCGGGTCGTATCCGCCACGACGGTCGCGCGTGTCGCGTCATAGGCGGCCTGGGTCGCTGCGACATCCGCCCCGGCCGCTTCGACGGCGCGCCGGATCTGCCCGGCAAGGTCGACCTGATAGGAGATACCCGCCCGCGCCGAATAGACGAAGGACGAGGGCAGGGGCGTGCCGGGCAGCAATTCCTCCTCCGCCGATCGCTGGGCATAGCCGGGCGCGGCCTCGATCTCGGTCCTTGGCTGGCGAGCCTGCTCGGCAAGGCCGAGCGCGGCATTGGCGCGTGCGATATTGGCGCTGGCGACGCGCAGGTCCGTATTATGGGCGAGTGCGTCCTCGACCAGTCGGTCCAGCACCGGATCGCTGTACAACTTCCACCAATGGTCCGGCAGTGGGGCAGGGGTGAAGGCCTTGGAAGTACCGCTTACAAAGCCGCCCGTCGCACTGGGGCGTTCCGCAACGGCTGTGGCGGGCCTGTGATAATCAGGCCCCGCCGCTGCACAGCCCGCAAGCAGGGCCGCCATGAAGGAAGAGGCGAGCGGGTGGCGCCTCATGCCCGTACCCCCTTTGGCCGAGCCGGTGTCGCTGGCGGCAATATCTCGACCGTCGCGGTTCGGCCGACCACCAGCGCGATCCCGGCGGGCAGCTGATCGATGGTGATGCGGACGGGGATGCGCTGTGCCAGCCGAACCCAGCTGAAGGTCGGGTTCACATTGGCGAGCAGGTTCGCGCCCGAATTGCGATCGCGATCCTCGATGCCGCCAGCGATGCTCTGCACGTGCCCCGCAATGGTCGCTCCTTCACCCATCAGGCGGATCTGCACGGGATCGCCGACATGGATGCGGGGCAGCTTCGTCTCCTCGAAATAGCCGATGATGTGGAGCGAACTCCGGTCGATGATCGCAAATTCGGGGTGACCGGCACTCGCATAGTCGCCGGGACGAAGCTCCAAATTGGTGACCGTGCCGGCGACGCTGGCGCGTACCATCGTCCGGGCCAGGTTGAGGCGGGCGGTGTCCAGCGCCGTGCGGGCCTGGGCCAGCGAAGCATCGAGCTGGGCGACCTTGGCCATGCTCTGTTCGCGGACTTCCCCGGCGACCAGATCCCCCAGCGACTGGTTGCGTCGGGCCTCGCGTCGCGCCTGGGCAAGCTGCACCTGCTGGGCGGCGACCGCCGCCTGCGCCTGCGCCACGGCCAGCCGGTAACGCGGCCGGTCGACCTCGAACAACGGCGTGCCGACGGCCACCTGCTGGTTATCGCGGACGAGGACCGAGGTGACCAGCCCGGACACATCGGGCGCCACCTGGATCACATCGGCGCGGACCCGGCCGTCGCGGGTCCAGGGATCTTCCTCATAATGCGCCCATAGCCGTTGCCCGGCGAACCCGGCGAGGGCGACGACCATCAGCGTCACGGCGACGCGCAGAAATGCAGTCTTCTTCATTTCACTAACCGAAAAGAGCGGCCACATCGCCGCCGTTGAGGAGCGCGGCGAAGCCCGCCCAAAGGAGAATGGTAAGCGCCACGTCGAACAGGCCACGATGCCAGACGAAGCGATATAGTCGCAGCCGCCCAAGCGCCCAGGCGATCGCTTCCGCAGCGACGAACGCCAGAATGGCGGCGATCAACAGCGGGTGGACATAGACCCCGGCAAGATCGACTTCCCCCGTCATGCCGCTTCCTCCCGCATGTCCCAGGGAGCGGCCCCCGGAAAGAAGTTGCGCCGCAGTCCGGTCAACGCGGCAAGCTCGTTCCACCGGCTTTCGGAAGCCGGCAGGTCGATCGCGGAGGCGATGGCGGCATCGATCCGGGCGAGCAGGGTGGATGCGGGTGCTGCCGTCGTGTCGGGGTCGCCGTTGCGGAAATGCACGGCGATCTCGTTGCGCAACGCGGCCAGCGCTGCGTTATCGTCGCCCCCGCCCGGCGCCAGCTGAGCCACATTCACGCCCACCCGGAGATCGCGCAGCGTCGCCATGGCGACATCGCGGTCCGCCTGGTCGACATCGCCGACCCGCGCGGCGAGCAGCCCCACCCGGTCGAGCATCCGGCTCTTCCAACTGGCGATCGCAAGGCTGGACGGACCAGACGCAAGATCGGCCAGTTCGCGCCAGCCCGCACGACGCAGCCGCCGAACGGCCGTTCCCGCGCCAAGGCTGCGAAAGACACGCGTCGCAAAGATCGCGGCCGCCACGCCGACCAGCTGGGCGATGCTGCCATTGAAGAAACCAACGGCATCGGCGGAGAAGTTGTTGGTCAACGCCAGCCCCCCCGCGATGCCGATGATCATCGGCATCATCCGGCCATACCAGTGCGGCAGCGCGAGCAGGGCACCGGCGATCAGGAGCATCGGGGCCAGCACCAGCGCCAGCATCTCGAAGCTGTGCACCAGTGGAAGCAGCGCAAAGAGATAGAGGGCGGTCAGCGGCAGCGATACGGCGGTCCAGATCAGGAAACCACGCTGGGCCGGAACCGGATCGTCCATCGTCGCAAAGAAACAGCATACGACGGCCGCGATCATCGCCGCCACCGCTCCCTCGGGCCAGGCGGCCACAATCCAGAAAGCGCAGCAGCCCAGGACCGCGATTGCGGTTGCCGCGGCGGACAGCGCCGCCAGCGCATAATCCCGGTGGAGCGGGCGGCGCTGCCGCTCGCGCAGCAGGGCCCGGACGGGCTCGGGCATCGGGGTGTCGGGCGCGGTCGCCTGCACGGCGACATGCCGCGCCGTGTCGAGCGCCACGACCAGTTCGCCGAGACGGGCGAGCAGATTGGCGATCAGTAGGCTACCCCATGACCGCATGGGCTCGTCCGCCGCCAGCGCGGCGCAGCGCGCGACGAGCGCGGCAGGTTCCGCACTGTCGGGCTCGCGGACCCAGCGCCGGACATCGTCGATCAGCGCCGCGACGGGGGCGGGAAGGGCGTGCAGGACCGAAAGGCTGCGTATGCGGTCCTCCACGGCCGAGACGAGCGGGACAAGGAGAACCAGCCTATCCTGCAACGCCGCCAGTACCGCTGTGGTCGGTCGCTGCGCGTCGGTATCGAACGGCACATGTGTGGCCATGACGTGAAGTTCGGTGACGTCTCCGGCCAGGCGGCGGCGCTTCGCATCCGTATGGGCCAGAGGCTCCGGCGCGAGCGAGTCGACGATCCAGCTTTCCGCCTCGCCCATCACGGCCTGGATGCGCGTGCGGAGCAGGGCGGTGACGCTGCGCGGCCAGACGACCGCGTGGACGATAGCGGCACAGGTCACGCCGATCCCGATTTCCTGGGCGCGCAGCACCGCCACCTGGAAAATCGCCTCCGGGTGGGTGACGCTGGGAAACCCGACGAGCGCCGCCGTATAGCCCGCCAGCATGAACAGATAGGATCGCGGCGTACGGTCGAGCAGTGAGACGAACTGGCAGCCCGCAACCCAGAGCGCGAGCGCAAGCGACAGCAAGATCGGCGCGTTGACCAGCAAGGGTATCAGCACGACGGTGGCGCTGGCCCCGACGATCGTCCCGAGGAGGCGGAACACGGCCTTGGATCGGACCGCGCCGGTCAGCGGCTGGCTGGTGATATAGACGGTCGCCATGGCCCAGAAGGGTCGATCCAGCCCGAGCCGGAACGACACGAACAGCGCCAGCATCGCCGCCACGAAACAATTGGCGGAAAACACCGCCTGCCGCACGCCGATCCGCATGGGCTCAATCCGTCTCGGACGCGCCGATCGCCTGGCTGAGCCGTTCCACCACGGTGATCGCGATGGCCAGATCTTCGGCCGGGATATCGGCAAAGAGCGCGGACCGGATTTCCGCCGAGCGGGTTTCTGCCAGCGCGGCGAGCGAACGACCCGCCGGGGTAAGATGGATCGTCTTGGCGCGCTTGTCGCTGGCATCCGGCCGCCGCTCGGCAAGGCCCGCGCGCTCGATCTGGTCGACCAGCGGCACGACCGTCGGCCCTTCGACGCCAAGCTGCTCCGCCAACATGCCCTGGCGCACCCCGTCCTCCATCCGGCCGAGCAACATGACGGCAAGCGCGGACGAGTGCGAAAGCGACAGCCCTGCCAAGGCACGGTCGAGATGCCGCCTGTAGGCGCGGGCCAGCGGGATCAGCGTGGTCGCCAATCGCCGTTCCAGATGACGTCGAGAATCGGACATTTCGAAATATAGATAGCTATCTATCTATTATGGCGCAAATGGTTTGTGGGCCGTTGCGATCGGGGGCGGCCAGCGGGCAGGGCGGACAATATCACGCGCCTGACCCAATGTGCTTGCATCGAAAGGAAAATCCCGCTGCTATGGGTCATGAGGAATGTCCTTCGCATTGGCGCAGACCGTCGATGAAATTCGTCTGGCTGCCGCTTCTCCTGCTCGCGGGCTGTGGCGACATTCCGCGCGACCCCGAGGGAACGCTGGAGACCGTCCGCGCGAGCCGAGCCATTCGCGTTGGGGTGGTCGAGGGTGCCGAGCGAGGGGACATGGCGGTTGCCGACAGGATCCTGACCCGGATTGCCGCGCGGACCGGTGCTGCGCCCATGGTCGTCGGCGGTAC
Source organism: Sphingomonas sp. SORGH_AS_0789 (assembly GCF_031453055.1). Lineage (NCBI taxonomy): Bacteria > Pseudomonadati > Pseudomonadota > Alphaproteobacteria > Sphingomonadales > Sphingomonadaceae > Sphingomonas > Sphingomonas sp. SORGH_AS_0789. Next base: position 3,237,209 of record NZ_JAVIYV010000001.1, on the reverse strand, counting down.
GCTCGAGCCGCTGCTTCTCCGACTGGAAGCGGGACAACTGGACCTCGTCGTCGGCGGGCGCTTCGACGCGAAATCCCCCTGGGCGAAGCGCGTCGCGCTCGGTCTGCCGTACCGCCGCCATGACGAAGGCAAGGCCGTGACGGCATCGCATATCGTCGCCCGGAACGGCGAGAATGCGTGGATCACGCTGGTCGAACGCGAAACAAGAGCGGAGGCGCCGAACCGATGAGCAAGGACGTCTTGCCCCCGCATTTGAAACCCGTCTTCGCCCGCGCGCAACGGCTGGAGTGGTGGTCGCTGGCCTGGACGATCAGCGTGATCGCCGTCATGGGGGCGGCGATGGGGGCAAGCCAGGCGATGAAGACGGCCTGGATCGAGGACTGCCTCAGCCTGGTCCCGCCGATCGTCTTCCTGATCTCGGCGCGCCTGGAGAGACGTCCGCCCACCGCGCTCTTTCCGAACGGCTTCGCCCGCGCGCCGAGCGTCGCCTTCGCACTGGCCGCCGCCGCGCTCACCGCTCTCGGCGGCGTCCTGCTGGTAACCTCGGCGATGAGCCTGATCGGGCAGGAGCATGCCACCGTCACCTCGGTGATGATCGCTGGGCGGGAAATCTGGCTGGGTTGGCTGATGGTGGCCGCTCAGGTCTATTCGATCGTCGTGCCGATCGTCCTCGGCCGGTTGAAGCTGCCGCTCGCGCGCGAACTGAACGACAAGACGCTCTTAACGGATGCGATGACGCAGAAGGCCAACTGGATGACGGGGGTAGCCGGGATCGGCGGGGTGATCGGTATCGGGCTGGGCTATTGGTGGGCAGATGCGGTCGCGGCGGGCCTGATCTCGCTGGATATTCTGAATGACGGGCTGCGCTCGCTAAAGTCGGCGGCGGCGGAATTGATCGACGGCGCCCCCCGCGCGCTCGACGGGGAGCGCGTGGCCGACGATGCCTCGGCGCTGCATGCAGCGTTGAACGCCCGCTTCCCGGGCGCCGAAGTGCGCCTGCGCGAGACAGGACGCGTCATCGGCGCCCAGGTCGTCGGTGCCTTGCCGGAGGACGGCGGCTATGATCCGGCGGCGTTCTGGCCGGGCGCCCCGGATCGGTCGTGGCGCCTCGACCATGTCAGCTTCATCCCCCCGGAACGAGGGGCCGAATAGCAGCCGTCAGACAGCGCGGGCCCGTTCCTCGACGATCCGCTCGAGCATCGACAGCGGCATCGCGCCGGACTCCAGCACGTCGTGGAAATGCCTGAGGTCGAAGCGGTCGCCCGCGATCGCCTTGGCCTTTTCCCGCGCGCGCAGCCAGGCGGCGTGGCCGATCTTGTAGCTGCATGCCTGACCCGGCGAGACGCAATAGCGTTCGATCTCACGCTGCGAGCGACCGGGTGCGAAGCCGACCGTGTCGACCAGATATTTGGTCGCCTGATCATGCGTCCAGCGCTTGGTATGGATGCCGGTATCGACCACCAGCCGCGCGGCGCGGAACAGGAAGGATTGGAGATAACCTGCGCGCTCGACCGGCGAGGCATAGCCGCCGAGTTCGTCGGCCAGTTGCTCCGCATAGAGCGCCCAGCCTTCGAGATAGGCATTGAAGAAGGCGATCTTGCGCAGCGGGTGGGTTGGCGCGCGCTGGGCGGTCGAAATCTGGAGGTGATGGCCCGGCACGCCTTCATGATAGGTCAGGCTCGGCAATGTGTATTTCGGCCAGTCGTGCACGCTCTTGAGGTTGATCCAATAGATCGCGGCGCGCGAACCATCGAGCGGCGCGCGGAAATAATAGCCATTGGGCGCGCCGTCCTGAATCTCAGGCGCGACGCGGCGGATCTCGAGCGGGGCATTGGGCGGGTTGGTGAACGCCTGCGGCAGGCGCGCCTGCATCGCCTGGACGCTGGCATTGAGGCTGGCGAGCAGCTCGCCGCGTCCCGCGTCGGTATCAGCGAACAACTGGGTCGGCAGACGGTTGAGCTGGTCGAGGCGCGCGCCGACGCTCCCCTTGTTCAGACCCTGGCTCCGCAGAATGGGTTCGAGCTGTGCGGTCAGCTCGGCCACCTGTTGCAGCCCCATGCGATGTACCGCGTCCGGCGACAGGGTCGTGGTGGTCGCCTGCGCCAGGGCCGCGGCATAGAGCGCCTCGCCGTCCGGCAGCGCCCAAACGCCGGCGGCACTGCGTGCCGAAGGGCGAAGCGACCGCAACAGCGCGATCTGGCGATCAAGCGCGGGATAGACCTGCTGGGCGACGATCCGGGCGGCACGCCCCTGCCAGTCGCCAGCGATGTTCGCCGCGCCGGTGCGGCGGGTCAGGGCCTGGACAAGCTGGCTGTCGGCCGGGGCGGGCGACCGGAGCTTCGCCATCTGGCCAAGCGCGAGATCGATCGAGAAGTCGGGGGCGAGCCGCCCCTTTGCCGCCTCGCGCCGCTGAACCTCGGTTTCGTTATCGAGCTGACGCCCCATCAATGCGAGGCGATCGAGATAGGCTTCGGCATCGTCGGCGGTTTTGACCGGATGGGTCGAGGCCAGAAAATCGGGCAGCGAGAAATACACGCCGTCCTGCTGCGAGATCGGATAGGGCCCCTGCGGCGAGGAGAGGCCGAACTGCTCCGGGCCGACCATGTTGGACTTGATATTGTACAGCACGACTTCGCGGTCGATGCGGGCTTGCGGCGATAACGAACTAGGGTCGACGGCGGCGACGAGCGCATGGGCCTTGCGATTGCGGGCGAGATCCTTGGCGATCGCCTGATAGCTGTTGTCGCTCAACTTGTGCCGCAGATCGGTGTTCGTGCCGGTATCGAAGCCCAGTGAGGTTGCGAATTCCGGCGACTGGCGCACGGTTTCGCCCAGCACCTGGTCAAAGACCGCATTCAGCCGCGCGTCCCCCGGCAAAGCCGCCGCCGGACCGCCCGAAGCCTGCGCGGAGGCCGGACGGGCGGGCAATGCACCAAGCCCGACGGCCGCGGCACCGGACAGCATGAAGGTGCGACGATCCATGAAATTTCCCCGTTTATGAAGCTATTGATGCCACGCTATGCGACGGGGCGGCCATTGCGCAACCCGCCCGTCGCGGATCAGGGCTTTTCCGGGCACCCCGCCCATGCCGACAGGATGACGGTCGTCTCCACTAAGGCGATGCCCTCCACCGCTCGCAGCCGGTCCGCCAATTCCGACAGCGCCTGTGGCGACGCGACCGACACGACCAACACCGCGTCCCGGTCGCCCGCGATGGCATAGATACGCTCCACCTCGGGCCAGGACAGGAGCGGGTCGGTGATCCGCCGACACGGGCGAACCGCCAGGCAAAGCGTCACCAGCGCCTGGACGCCCGCGACGACATCGGGCGCGATCATCGCGCTATAGCCCTGGATGATCCCGTCACGTTCCAGCCGCGCGATACGGGCCTGCACGGCGGTGCGCGACAGGTTCAACGCGCGGGCCAGCGAGGTGGTCGTCCGGCGCGCGTCATGGCGCAACAATGCCACCAGTTTCCGGTCGGTCTCGTCCAGGGTCATGCCGGTCCGGTTCATGGGCGCTTTCGAAACGTCGTCACTGACGGCGATCCGCAATCTCGCCAATCACCTCGTCCCATAGCATGGGAGCCGCGACAAGGGAGGTCGTGATGAAGATCATCGAAGCAGCCACGTTCACCGGCCATCGCCCCTGGGCGGCGCTTGATATCGCGGAGATCGACGGGGTATCGGTTCGGCTCCACTGGACGGACCAGCCCTATATCTGGCACGTTAATGACGGTGCCGAGGTGTTTGTCGTGCTGGACGGCATGGTCGACATGCAGGTGCGCGAGCGGGGCGAGGAGCACGTCCATCGCCTGACGCCAGGAGCGATCTTCCACGCCGAACCCGGCGACACCCATCGCGCCGTGCCGATCGGACCTGCGCGTGTGCTGGTCGTCGAACGGGCAGGGAGCATTTGACCGCTAAGCGACGATCTCCGGGTTGGTAGTTCCCGCCTGCCGTCCGAACAAGCGGCGATCATGGCCGTCTTCGGCATGCAGAAGCGCATCATGTGGTCCATCCTCTGAGCGAGCGCCGATCTGGCGATTAATAGACAAACGCGACATAAGCCGCATCATCAATGCCAATGCCATCATCGCACGATGAATGACCAGCGCCCCTCGAACTCCTGAGGGGCCTTAGCCGTGCTTCGTCGCCCAGGCGGCGTTCAGCTTGGCCATCGTGCCGTGACGGTCCCGCAGCCGCAGTCCTTCCAGGCGCAGCGTCCGGCCTCGCAGCAGGCGACCATGCGTGCTCCAGACCACGTCGTACAGCCCGCTCGCCGTCCGCGCGGTATCGCCGTCCCAATAGCGGGTCGTGATCAGCACCGGCAGTCGGCCTTCCTTCGTATCCGCCTGGCCATCGGTCAGGGCCAGGATCGGGTCGGCGATCGGCCCCGCATCGATCACGGGGTCGCCGACGGGCGCCTGCCGGGCGATCCCCGACTTTGCCGGGAAATCGATCGTCACGTCCTGCAGGTCATGATTCGGGTCGCGCAGCGCGAGGCGGCGGCCGTCGCCTTCGGCGGTCGCGGTCAGGTCCAGCCGGGCACGGTCGTTGCGTTGCGCGCTGGCGGCGGCGGCCTTGTCGGCGGCATCGCTGCGGCGCTGCGACCAGTTCAGATAGAGCGTCAGCGCGGCGACGAGCAGGCCTGCCACGGCCACGAACTCGGCCAGGCTCAGCAATCGCCGCCGCGACTTGGCGCGGTCAGCGGCCTCGTCGCCCGCCGATTGGCTCATCGCCCGCCCGCCTCGAGCAATTCGGTCGGCGCGACCAGTTCCCAGCTGCGCGCGATCCGGTCCTCGACCAGCGTCCAGTCGCTGTCGGCCGACAGCGCGATGCTCGTCCAGTGCGGCGCGGCGCCTTCGTCGGCGACACACAGGTGTAGCCCCGACGCCCCGTCAGCGACCCGCGCAAAGGGCTCGCCTTCGACCAGGAACCGGGTTTCGCCGTCGTGCAGGTCCTCGGTGACACCGGGCAGCAGTAGGGCGATGTCGCGAATGCGGGCCAGATTATCGGTCATCGGCGCACGAACTCCGAGAGGATGCGGGGATAGAGACGATGTTCCTCGACCAGAACGCGCGCGGCAAGTGCCCCGGCATCGTCACCCGGCAGGATCGACACCTCCGCCTGGCCCAGCACCTCGCCATCATCCAGTTCCTCGGTCACGATATGGACCGAACACCCCGCCTTGGCATCGCCCGCCGCGATCGCGCGCGCATGGGTGTCGAGCCCCTTGTAGAGCGGCAGGAGCGAGGGATGAATATTGAGAATACGGCCCTCCCAGCGGCGCACGAAATCGCCCGACAGCAGCCGCATATAGCCCGCCAGCGCGATCACCTCCACGCCCGCGTCGCGCAGCGCTTGGTCGATCGCCGCTTCATAGGCGGGTTTGCCGATCCCCTTGGGCGACAGCGCGAAGGTCGCGATGCCCCGCTCCGCCGCCCAGGCCAGCCCGGCCGCCTCGGGCTTGTCCGAGGCGACGAGGGCGACATGATAAGCCGGGTCGCCGCCCTGCGAAGCGGCGACCAGCGACTGCATGTTGGAACCGCGGCCGGAAATCAGGATGCCGACCTTGACCGGGCCGTCAGGCCGCATGGGTCGCCGTCCAGTCCGCCTTGGCGCTCCAGGTGCCCGCCGAGCCGGTGACGGTGCAGCCACGCTCGCCCGCCTCGATCCGGCCGATGGTCAGTACGGTTTCGCCCGCGTCGGTCAGGGTGGCGGCCAGCGCTTCGGCCTGGTCGGCCGCGACGACCACCGCCATACCGATGCCGCAGTTGAAGGTGCGCGCCATTTCCTCGGGTTCGATCCCGCCCTGCGCCTGCAGGAACGCCATCAGACGCGGCTGTTCCCAGCGATCCGCATCGACCACGGCATGGACGCCCTTGGGCAGGACACGCGGGATGTTTTCGAGCAGACCGCCGCCGGTGATGTGCGCGAGCCCCTTGATCGTCCCGGCCTTGAGCGAGGGAAGCAGCGAGCGGACGTAGATCCGAGTCGGCGCCATCAGCGCCTCGATCAGCAGCCGCTCCTGATCGAACAATGCGGGACGATCGAGCTTCCATCCCTTGTCGGCGGCAAGGCGGCGAACCAGCGAGAAGCCGTTGGAGTGGACCCCCGACGAGGCGAGGCCGAGGATCACGTCGCCGTCGGAAATCCCGCTTCCCGTCAGCACCTGGTCCCGCTCGACCGCGCCGACGCAGAAACCCGCCAGGTCATAGTCGCCCGCCGCATACATGCCCGGCATCTCGGCGGTCTCGCCACCGATCAGCGCGCAGCCCGCGATGCGGCAGCCTTCGGCGATCGAGGCGATGACCCGCTCGGGAACATCGCCCTCCAGCTTGGCGGTGGCGTAATAATCGAGGAAGAACAAGGGCTCGGCGCCCTGTACGACCAGGTCGTTGGCGCACATCGCGACCAGGTCGATGCCGACCCCGTCATGGCGATCATGCTCGATCGCCAGCTTCAGCTTCGTGCCCACGCCGTCATTGGCGGCGACCAGCAGCGGATCGGTGAAGCCCGCCGCCTTCAGGTCGAAGAAGCCGCCGAACCCGCCCAGATCGGCGTCGGCGCCCGGCCGCCGCGTCGCCTTGGCGAGCGGGCCGATGGCGCGGACCAGCGCGTTGCCCGCGGCGATCGAAACGCCCGCATCGGCATAGGTGTAGGGAGCGCCGGTTTCGGCGGGCGACGGGGTGGTGGACGGCGTGCTGTTGTCGGTCATGTTTGCCCGTTAGCTATATCGCGCTTGGATTTCCACGCCTGCTTCGCCAAAAGGCCGCGATGCGTTTGCGATTGCCCTCATTGATGTATGGCCTGACCGCCCTTGTCGCGGTGGGCGCAGGGGGCGGTGCGGTCCTGGCCCAGATCGAAGGACAGGATCGCGGCGTCGCGCCCGTCGACAGCGGCGGGGCCTATGAAGTCACCGGCGTGACGGTCGACGTGTCGGGCAGCACGGCGGAGGCCGCGCGGCTCGGCGGCTGGCGAATCGCGCAGCGAAAGGCCTGGGCGATGCTGGCGCAGCGGCTGGGGCGTGGCGGCGTCGGCGCGTCCGACGGCCTGCTCGATTCGCTCGTCTCGGGCATCGTGGTGGAAAATGAGGAGATCGGGCCGACCCGCTATGTCGCGCGGCTGGGGGTCCTGTTCGATCGGGTGCGGGCTGCCTCGGTGTTGGGCGTGTCGGCCTATGCCGATCGCTCGCCGCCGATGCTGGTCATGCCCCTTCAGATTTCGGGCGGCAGCGCGCAGATGTTCGAGAGCCGGACGCCGTGGCAGCTGGCCTGGGCGCGGTTCCGGACGGGCAATAGCAGCATCGACTATATCCGTCCCTCCGGCACCGGCATGGATCCGTTGCTGCTGAATGCGGGACAGATCGGTCGCCGGTCGCGTGGCTGGTGGCGGACGATCCTCGACCAATATGGCGCATCGGACATCCTGATCCCGGTCGTCCGCCTCTATCGCCAGTGGCCCGGCGGGCCGGTGATCGGCGTCTTCGAGGCACGGCACGGCCCCGACAATGTCCTGCTCGGCACGGTCACGTTGCGCGTCGGCAGCACCGATGCGCTGCCGCAACTGCTCGATACCGGCGTGGCGCGGCTCGATGGCCTGTACCAGCGTGCGCTGGCGGGCGGGACGCTTCACCCCGATTCGACACTCGCGCCGCCGCCCAAGCCGGAGGTGCCGATCACCGACGACAGCATGGGCGGCGACGAACCCGTCGCCGGCCTCGATAGCGCCATCGCCCCGTCGGGCGCGGGGATATCGGTCACGCTGCAATATGATGCGCCCAGTGCCAGCGCGGTCGCCAATGCCGAAAGCCTCGTACGCGGCATTCCGGGGGTCGTGCGGGCCGCCACCACCAGCCTGGCGCTGGGGGGCGTGTCGTTGATGGGCGTGACCTATGACGGCGACCCCGAGCAGCTTCGCCGCGCGCTGGAACAGCGCGGCTATCAGGTTTCAGGGTCCGGCACGACGCTTCGCATTCGTCGCGCCCCCCAAGTCCAGGCGCCTGCGCCTCCATCGGATAATGTGATCACCGGATGAACCAAATGGCGCTTCCGCTGGAATGGCCAGCGGACCCCTTGTCGGACGCGTTCCTGCTGACCGATTCCAACCGGCTTGCCGCGCGCATGCTGGAGCAATGGGAAAAATGGCCGACCATGGCCGCGATCCTGACCGGCCCGCGCAAGTCGGGGCGGTCGCTGCTGGCGCGCATCTTCGCCGCGCGCAGCGGCGGTACGATCATCGACGATGCCGAGCGCGTGCCCGAGGTCCAGATCTTCCATGCCTGGAACACGGCGCAGGCCGAACGCCGACCGCTGGTCATCGTCGCCGACGCCGCGCCGCCGCGCTGGGCGGTCAAGCTGCCCGACCTGCGGTCGCGGCTCGCCAATAGCAGCCTGGCCGAAATCGGAGCACCCGACGACGAGCTGGTTGCCGCCCTGTTCGAGCTGCTGTTCCAGCGGCGCGGCCTCGATGCGCGGCCCGATCTGATCGAATGGCTGACCGCGCGGATCGAGCGTAGTCACCTTTCTGTCATCCGCGCGGTGGATATGCTGGATCAGGGGGCGATGGAACGGCGCGCGCGCTTATCGATTGCCCTTGCACGTTCCACCCTGATCGGGGCCGGTCTGATCGCCGAGCCCTGAGCCCCGCGAACCAAGCGAGAAACGATGACCCGGCCTGCCCATATCGCGCAAATGTCCGAACCGGACGACGATCATGTCACGCGGGAGCCGAACGGGCGCTATTTCAATCGCGAGCTGTCCTGGCTGGCCTTCAACCGGCGCGTGCTGGAAGAAGCGTGCAACACCGCGCATCCGCTGCTCGAGCGGCTTCGCTTCCTGTCCATCTCAGGCTCGAACCTCGATGAATTCTTCATGGTCCGCGTTGCGGGCCTGAAGGGGCAGCAGGCGCAGGACGTCGAGCAGCGCTCGGTCGACGGGCTGACGCCGGGACAGCAGCTGAACGAGATCGTCGCCGAGGCGGACCGGCTGATGGCCAGCCAGCAGGAGGTCTGGGGCGACCTGCGCAACCTGCTCGACGCGGCGGGCATTTTCGTGTTGCGCCGCGATGCGATCGATGCCGAGGCCAGCGCCTGGCTGGAGGGGCATGTCCGCGACCAGATCTTCCCGATCCTGACCCCCCAGGCGCTCGATCCTGCGCACCCCTTTCCGTTCATCCCGAACAAGGGGCTGTCGATGATCTTCGACCTGACCCGCGTGTCGGACAAGGCGCCGATCCGCGAGCTGGTGATGATCCCTGCGACGATGCCGCGCTTTGTCCGTCTTCCGGGCGAGGGGACGCGCTATGTGTCGATCGAGACGATCCTGCGCCGCTTTTCGGGATTGCTGTTCCCCGGCTATGTCGTCAACGGCGCGGCGACCTTCCGCGTCCTGCGCGACAGCGATATCGAGATCGAGGAGGAGGCCGAGGATCTGGTCCGCTATTTCGCCAATGCGATCAAGCGGCGGCGGCGCGGGCGTGTCATCCGGCTGGAGCTGGAGACGGGGATGCCCGACGAACTGGCCGACGTGCTGCGCGACGAACTGGGCGGCACGGATGCGATCATCACCGAGAGCGGGAATCTGCTCGGCATCGGCGATCTCGACATGCTGGTCGATGCGGATCGGCCGGACCTGAAATTCCCGCCCTATACGCCGCGCTTTCCCGAACGGATCCGCGAGTTCGCGGGCGACTGCTTCGCCGCGATCAAGGCCAAGGACATCGTCGTCCACCATCCGTATGAGACGTTCGAGGCGGTCATCGCCTTTCTGAAGCAGGCGGCGGTCGACCCGGATGTGGTGGCGATCAAGCAGACCCTCTACCGCGCGGGCAAGCAGTCGGCGGTCATCAACGCCCTGATCGCGGCGGCCGAGGCGGGCAAGTCGGTGACCGCGATCGTCGAGCTGAAGGCGCGCTTTGACGAGGAGCAGAATCTCTACTGGGCCTCCGCGCTGGAGCGGGCGGGCGTCCAAGTCGTCTATGGCTTCATCGACTGGAAGACGCATGCCAAGGTGTCGATGGTCGTCCGGCGCGAGGGCGGCGACTTCCGCACCTACTGCCATTTCGGCACGGGCAATTATCACCCCGTCACCGCGCGCATCTATACCGATCTCAGCTTCTTCACTGCCGACCCAGCCATCGGGCGCGATGCGGCGCAGATGTTCAACTACATCACCGGCTATGTCGAACCCGTGGCGATGAACCGGGTCAGCCTGTCGCCGCGCGACCTGCGGCACAATCTGATGGCGCTGGTCGATGCCGAGATCGCCCATGCCCGCGCGGGCCGAAAGGGCAGCATCTGGGCCAAGATGAACTCGCTGGTCGATCCGCTGATCATCGAAAAGCTGTACGAGGCGAGCGGTGCGGGCGTCGAGATCGACCTGATCGTGCGCGGCATCTGCTGCCTGCGCCCCGGCGTCCCCGGCCTGTCGGATCATATCCGGGTGAAATCGGTCGTCGGCCGCTTTCTGGAGCATAGCCGCATCTGGGCGTTCGGCGACGGCAAGGCGCTGCCCCATGACGCGGCCAAACTCTTCATTTCCTCGGCCGACTGGATGCCCCGCAACTTCGACCGGCGGGTCGAATATATGCTGCCCATCCTAAATCCGACCGTCCACGATCAGATCCTCGACCAGGTCATGGTCGCCAACCTGCTCGACAACGAACAGAGCTGGGAACTGGAGCCGGATGGCCGCTATGTCCGTGACGAACCGGGCGATCGCCCCTTCAACCTGCATCGGTATTTCATGACCAATCCTTCGCTTTCGGGGCGCGGCGCCGCGCTCGACACCAGCAAGGCGGTGCCCACCCTGTCGCTCCGGCGGCAGCGCTGACCGGGGGCGGCGGAACCATGGCAGCAATCCGCGCGCCGCGTACGGCGATCATCGACATCGGCTCGAACTCGGTCCGTCTCGTCGTCTATCAGGGCCCGTCGCGCCTGCCCGCGATCCTGTTCAACGAGAAGGTGATGGCGGGCCTCGGCCGGGGCCTCGCCGCCACGGGGGCGATCGACCCGGTCGCGCTGGGCAAGGCGCGGGTGGCGCTGGCGCGCTTCGCCAGCTTGGCGCGGGAGATGGGGGTGAGCAGCCTGCGCACCGTGGCGACGGCGGCGGTGCGCGACGCCGCCAATGGGCAGGAACTGATCGACTGCGCCGAGTCGCTAGGTCTTGAGGTCGAGCTGCTATCGGGCGAGCAGGAGGCCAAGGGGGCGGGCGAGGGGGTCTTGTCCGCCATTCCCGATGCCGACGGGATCGTCGGCGATCTGGGCGGAGGCAGCCTGGAACTCGTGCGGGTGCGGGACGGCGGGGTCGAGGACCGGGTGTCCTTTCCGCTCGGCGTGCTGCGTATCCCGGCGCTGCGCGAACGCGGCGGCAAGGCATTCGAGCGGCAGATCGGGCGGCTGATCGAGGAGGCGGGATGGGAAGGCCGCGGTCGGGGCCTGCCCTTCTATCTCGTCGGCGGATCGTGGCGGGCGCTGGCGCGGCTCGACATGACGCTGGCCGAATATCCGCTGCCGATCATCCATCACTATGAACTGACGCCGACCGACATAGCGAGGCTGTCGCGGACCATCCCGCATCTGTCCAAGGCGCGGTTGCGCGACGTGAAGGGCCTGTCGTCCAGCCGTGCCTCGACGCTCGGCGATGCGACCGCGCTGCTGAGCGTCCTCCTCAAGCATCTGGGCAGCAGTACGACCGTGGTGTCCGCCTATGGCCTGCGCGAAGGGCTGCTCTACGGCAATCTGGATGCCCGCACCCGCGCCCAGGATCCGTTGATCGTGGCGGCGCGTGAGGAGGGGCGGTTGCTCGGGCGCTTTCCCGAACATGGCGACCTGCTCGAAAGCTGGATCGCCCCGCTGTTCGCAGGGGAAGCCGCCGCCGAGGCGCGGCTTCGTCACGCCGCCTGCTTGCTCGCCGATGTGGGCTGGCGCGCCAATCCGGAATTTCGGGCCGAACGCGGGGTGGAGATCGCGCTCCACGGCAACTGGGTCGGGATCGACGCGACGGGGCGCGCCATGCTGGCCCAGGCGCTGCACACGAGTCTGGGCGGAGGGCTGGACGTGCCGGCACCGCTCGCCGAACTGGCGACCCCGGCACAGCTGAAGCTGGCGACCAGCTGGGGACTGGCGATCCGGCTGGGCCAGCGGCTTAGCGGCGGCCTGGGGGGGCCGTTGGAGCGGACCAGCCTCGTTCTGGGAACGACCAGCCTGGGCCTCGCGATGCTGGACGACGACCGGGGCTTTTACGGCGAGGCGGTCGAGCGCCGCCATGCCGCGCTCGCCGCCGCGCTGGGGCGGACGGCGACGCGGGTCAGCCGCACCGAATCCGCGTGATCCGTCCCTCGGCATCGGTTTCCAGGTTCAGCCGGTCGGTGCGATAGTCCATCGTGACCGCATCGCCCGGCGCGATCACCCGCAGGGTCCGCGCGCCGGTGCGCTTCAGCACGTCGGCCCGCATCACCTCGGCCCAGCGCTTGCCGATCAGGTCGGCGACGCGGGCCTCGCCGCACTGCATCGGTAGTTCCGCCATCTGCTCGCCGCGCGACGGCGGCGTTCCGGTCGGGGTACAGGCACCGATCGCCATCAGCACGACGAGTACCACGGCCCGGTTCATGCCACCGGATCCTCGGTCCGGACCATCTTCAGCTTGCCGCCCTTGACGACGAAGCCGGTGCGTCCCTCGACCAGATCGAGCGCGTCGCGCCCGAACTGCTCGAACCGCCAGCCATCGAGCACCGACAGGCCGCTGCGAACCCCCGCCGCCAGCATCTCCAGATCGTCCGACCGGGCGAGCAGGCGCGGCGCCACGTCGATGTCGCGCGCGCGGATCTTGAGCAGCAGCTTGAGCAGATCGGCGACCAGCGCGCCCTCGCGCCCCAGCCCCGGCTTGCGATCGTCGCGCGCGGGCAGTTCGTCGGCGTCGAGCGGCGTCGCCGCCTCCAGCGCCTCCATCAGGCGATGACCGATGTCGTTGCCCGCCCAGGTGGCGGAAAGCCCGCGCACCTTGGCGAGATCGGCCTGCTTGCGCGGCGGATGCCCGGCCAGGTCGGCCAGCGTCTCGTCCTTGACGATGCGGCCGCGCGGCAGGTCCTTGGCCTGCGCCTCCAGTTCGCGCCAGCGGGCGAGCGCCTTCAGACGGCCGAGCATGTCGGGCTTGCGACCCGACACGCGGACGCGCTTCCACGCGCTGTCGGGATCGTTGGCGTAATGCGTGGGTTCGGCCAGCCGCTCCATCTCCTGGTCCAGCCATGCGCCGCGCCCGGTCTTGCGCAGCCGTTCCAGCATCTTCGGGAAGATGGCGGAGAGATGGGTCACGTCACCGATCGCATAATCGACCTGGCGCTGGTCGAGCGGGCGGCGCGACCAGTCGGTGAAGCGCGCGCCCTTGTCGATCGGGATGCCGAGCCAGCTGTCGACCAGGTTGGAATAGCCGATCTGCTCGCCCTGGCCCAGCGCCATGGCCGCGATCTGGGTGTCGAACAGGGGGTGGGGGGTCTTTCCGGTCAGGTTGTAGATGATCTCGATATCCTGCCCACCGGCATGGAAGACCTTCAGAACCTCGTCATTGTTGACCAGCAGGTCGAGCAGCGGCGTCATGTCCAGACCCGGCGCCTTGGGGTCGATCGCGGCGGCCTCTTCGGTGTCGGCGATCTGGATAAGGCACAGCTCCGGCCAATAGGTGCTTTCGCGCATGAACTCGGTATCGACCGTGATGAAGTCGGCTTGCGAGAGGCGGGCGCAGAGATTGGCGAGCGTGGCGCTGTCGGTAATCAACGGATGAACGTGCATCGCATGCACATAGCCGCACGCGCGCGGGTTGACAAAGAGGAACGCGCAGGTGCCCCTTCGGCATGTCGAGCGGGCACTGGGGGATTGACAAAACAGGGGTGGGCGGGGAAGCGGCGTCACTTTCCCCAGACGTTCAGAGAATGCTCGCCATGCACGCCTATCGTACTCATACCTGTGCCGCGCTGACGGCCGACGCCGTGGGCCAGACGGTCCGCCTGTCCGGCTGGGTCCATCGCAAGCGCGACCATGGCGGCGTCCTCTTCGTCGATCTGCGCGACCATTATGGCATCACCCAGATCGTCGCGGACAGCGACACCCCCGCGCTTGCCATCCTGGAGGCGGTGCGCGTCGAGTCGGTCGTGACCATCGACGGCGTGGTGAAGGCGCGCTCGGCGGGCACGGTCAACGCCAATCTGGCGACCGGCGAGATCGAGGTCTTCGCGCGCGGCGCCACCGTGCTGTCGGCCGCCGAGGAACTGCCGATGCCGGTGGCGGGCGAGCAGGAATATCCCGAGGATATCCGCCTGCGCTATCGCTTCCTCGACCTGCGTCGCGAGACGCTGCACGCCAATATCGTGCGTCGGACCCAGGTCATCTCCGACATGCGGCGTCGCATGGAGACGGCGGGCTTCACCGAATATTCGACCCCGATCCTGACCGCCTCCTCGCCCGAGGGCGCGCGCGACTTTTTGGTGCCCAGCCGCATCCATCCGGGCAAGTTCTACGCGCTGCCGCAGGCGCCGCAGCAGTATAAGCAGTTGCTGATGGTCGCCGGGTTCGACCGCTATTTCCAGATTGCGCCCTGCTTCCGCGACGAGGACCCGCGTGCCGACCGCCTGCCGGGCGAATTCTACCAGCTCGACCTGGAAATGAGCTTCGTCACCCAGGAAGAGGTGTGGGAGACGATGGAGCCGGTGATCGGCGGCATCTTCGAGAAGTTCGCCGATGGCCGCACCGTCACCCCCACGGGCGAGTTCCCGCGCATTCCCTATTCGGAGTCGATGCTGAAATATGGCAACGACAAGCCCGACCTGCGCAACCCGCTGATCATCACCGACGTCTCCGAGCATTTCACGACGTCGGGCTTCGGCCTGTTCGAGAAGATCGTCGGTTCGGGCGGCGTGGTGCGCGCGATCCCGGCGCCCAAGACCGCCGAGAAGAGCCGCAAGTTCTTCGACGAGATGAACGAATGGGCACGTGCCGAGGGTCATGCGGGTCTAGGCTATGTCACCCGCAAGGGCGGCGAGTTCGGCGGTCCGATCGCCAAGAACCACGGCACCGAGGGCATGGAGGCGATCTATGCCGCGCTGGGCCTGGGCCCGGATGACGGCCTGTTCTTCGCGGCGGGCAAGGTCGATGCGGCCGCCAAGCTGGCCGGCCTCGCCCGCACCCGCGTCGCCGAGCAGCTCGGCCTGATCGAGGAGGGGGCGTTCCGCCTCTGCTGGATCGTCGACTTCCCCTTCTATGAGTGGGACGAGGACGAGAAGAAGGTCGAGTTCGCGCACAACCCCTTCTCGATGCCGCAGGGTGGCATGGAGGCGCTGACCACCGCCGATCCGCTGTCGCTCAAGGCCTATCAGTACGACTTGGTCTGCAACGGCTTCGAGATCGCGTCGGGTTCGATCCGAAACCAGTCGCCCGAACTGATGGTCGCCGCGTTCGAGAAGGTCGGCCTGTCCAAGGCGGATGTCGAGGAGCGTTTCGGCGGTCTCTACCGCGCGTTCCAGTATGGCGCGCCGCCGCATGGCGGCATGGCCGCTGGCGTCGACCGGATCGTGATGCTGATCTGCGGCGCGCAGAATCTGCGCGAAATCTCGCTGTTCCCGATGAACCAGCGTGCCGAGGACCTGCTGATGGGCGCGCCAAGCCTGCCCAGCAACAAGCAGATGCGCGAGCTGTCGCTGCGCTCGACCGCCGAGCCGAAGAAGGACGTGGATCAGGTCGTCGCCGCTTCGGCGGGCTGATCCCGCCTGACGGGCACAGAAAAAGGGCGGGCGCCGGATGCGGCGTCCGCCCTTTTTTCGTGTCGTGTCCGGGCCGAGGGCCCGGACCGGCTCTCTCAGGCCGCGACCAGCGACGGGGAGGCGGGCTTGAACTCGCTGCTCTCGTCCATCAGGTGCAGCACGCCGTCGGCGATCGCGAAATAAGCGCCGCGCAGGGTCAGCTTGCCCGCCTCCTCACGCTTGGTGACGAAGGGGAAGGTGCGCAGATTGGCGATCGAGGTGCGAACCGACTCGAGCTCCATCTCGCGCATCGCGTCCGGGCTGTCGCCATGCTTGGCGATGACCTTTTCACGCGCACCGTCGAGCAGGTTCACCCAGTCGGAGATGAAGCCGCCTTCGCCCTGCGGGGCATGGGCGAAGCCCTGGGTCAGCGCGGCCTTGCAGCCGCCGCATGCGCCGTGGCCCATGACGACGACGTCGGTCACTTCCAGCTGCGTCACCGCGAATTCCAGTGCAGCCGACACGCCGTGATGCCCGCCGCCCGTCTCGAACGGGGGAACCAGGTTGGCGACGTTGCGCACGACGAAGATCTCACCGGGCAGCGTGTCGAAGATCTGGGCCGGATCGACGCGGCTGTCCGAGCAGGCGATCACCATCACCTTGGGGCTCTGGCCTTCCTTCAGTTCGGCCCAGCGGTCGCGCTGGCGACGCCAATCGGAGGTCCGAAAGCGCTGATAGCCATCCACGAGGTCGTTAAAGTCGGTCATTGCTCTCTCTTATCCAGTTAAGGAAGCCACGCTATAGCAGGCGAACCCGGGCATGGCCGTTTCGGTTCCATATCAAAATGTGTCTGTCCACGGATATCGCGCTGCGTGTCAGCGGGCATTGTGTCCGACCGGCTGCATCGCTATTTCGCGGGCATGAACGAGTTGACACCGTTGGCCGCGCCCGCGCGCGCGCGCAAGCCCGACTGGATCCGCGTCAAGGCACCGACGAGCGCCGGTTTCGCCGCGACCCGCGAGCTGATGCGCGCCAAGAGCCTGACGACCGTCTGCGAAGAGGCGGCCTGCCCCAATATCGGGGAATGCTGGTCGAAAAAGCATGCGACCGTCATGATCCTGGGCGACACCTGCACCCGCGCCTGCGCCTTCTGCAACGTCAAGACCGGCATGCCGCGCAAGGTCGATGCGATGGAGCCGCAGAATGTCGCCGATGCAGCGGCGCAGATGGGCCTGAAGCACATCGTCGTCACCTCGGTCGACCGCGACGACCTGCCCGATGGCGGCGCATCGCAATTCGTGAAGGTCATCCAGGCGCTGCGCCGCACGACCCCCGATACGACCATCGAAATCTTGACGCCCGATTTCCGCAACAAGGCGCAGGCCGCGATCGAGTCGATCGTCGAGGCGCGGCCCGACGTGTATAACCACAATCTGGAAACGGTGCCCCGGCTTTACCCGACGATCCGTCCCGGCGCGCGCTATTACGCCTCGCTGCGGCTGTTGGAGAGCGTGAAGCGCCACGATCCGTCGATCTTCACCAAGTCGGGCGTCATGCTGGGGCTGGGCGAAGAGCGGCTGGAAGTCCATCAGGTGATGGACGACATGCGTTCGGCCGACATCGATTTCCTGACCATGGGCCAGTATCTCCAGCCGACGCCGCGCCATGCCAAGGTTGCCGAGTTCGTCACGCCCAAGGCGTTCGACGCCTATGCCTCGATCGCCCGCGCCAAGGGCTTCCTGCTGGTCGCCAGCTCGCCTTTGACGCGGTCCAGCTATCATGCGGGTGACGATTTCGAACGGCTGCGGACCGCGCGCGAGGCGAAGCTGGCCAGCGCCCGGTAATGCCCAAGCATAGCGAAACACGGCATCTGCCCTATACGCCGGAGCAGATGTTCGACCTGGTCGCCGACGTCGCGCGCTATCCGGAATTCCTGCCCTGGGTTTCGGCGATGCGCGTGCGGTCGGACTCGGCCAGCGAGACGGTGGCGGACATGATCGTCGGCTTCAAGGGCCTGCGCGAGACCTTCACCAGCCGCGTCACCAAGGCGCGGCCGGAGGCGATCGATGTCGAGTATCTCGACGGGCCGCTCAAATATCTGCGCAACAACTGGCGCTTCCGGCCCGAGGAGCAGGGTTGCGCGGTCGACTTCACCGTCGACTTCGCCTTCAAGAACCGGGTGTTCGAGATGCTGGCGGGGCAGGTGTTCGGCACCGCGCTCCGCCGCATGATCGGCGCGTTCGAGGACCGCGCCGCCAGACTTTACGGCAACAGCAGCTCCAACGCCAACAGCGCCGCCTGAAGCCGGATCGCGCCGCGGCCGATTTCGCCGAATTCATGCCGCTCGGCCTTGATCTCTTCAGGGTCGCCATCGCGAAGCGCCTGGGCGAAGACGACCGTGCCAACCGGCTTCTTCGCCGTGCCGCCGCCGGGCCCTGCCACGCCGGTGATCGCAACGGCGATATCGGCCTCGCTCGCCGCCAGCGCACCCTGCGCCATCGCCCAGGCGGTGGCGGTCGACACCGCGCCGAACGTGTCGATCATGTCCGGGCTGACGTTCAGCAGCTTGATCTTGGCCTGGTTGGAATAGGTGACGAAACCCGCCTCGACCACGTCGGACGAGCCCGGAATTTCGGTCAGCGCGGCCGATACCAGGCCGCCAGTGCAGCTCTCGGCCAGCGCGACTCGGCGGCCGATCGCCCGGTTGGCGACGACGACACGCTCGGCCAGCGTGACCAGTTCGGGAGGAAGAAGCACGTCCATCAGCGGTTTCCGTTGGGGCAGAGGGGCAGGTCGGGCACGGCAACCTGCCGTCCGCGCGCCTTTTCGCTTTTGAGATATTGCAGCGCGGTGACGATCACCGCCGCCATGTTGCGCGGGGGCAGGGGAGCGAGCTGCGTCACCAGCCGGTCAATCGTCCCGCAATCCTCCAGCCCGATCCGCCCGACGATGAACGGGACGAGCAGGGAGGTCAGAAGCGGCCGGGCATAGTCGGACTGGAGCAGCGTATCCACGGTCGGATCGGACAGCTTGACGATCGCGGCGCGCGCGGTCGGCCATGCCTGATCGGCCGAGGCCTCGTATTTGGAGATGAGGGTGCCGTTGCCGCGGATCAGGCTGTTGGCGGGCAGTCGCGCGCCGCAGACCCGGCCGGTTTCGCGCAAAATATCCGGCATGGCGACCAGGGTCATCGCCTCGGCCTCGGGCGGTGTGATGCAGGCCCGCTGCTGCGCCATCGCCGCCTCCGGGGCGATAAGCGAGGCCAGCGCGGCGATCAGCGCCAGCCGCTTCACGCCGCCGCCCCGCCCGGCAGACGAACGGTCGCCACCGCCTGCGTCGCAATGCCTTCGCCACGTCCGGTAAAGCCCAGCCGCTCGGTGGTCGTGGCCTTCAGGCTGACCCGGTCTTGGTCGATACCGAGCAGTTCGGCGATCCGCGCGACCATTGCGGCGCGATGCGGCCCGATCTTGGGGGCTTCGCAGATGATCGTCAGGTCGACGAAATCGATCCGACCGCCCTTGTCGGCGATCAGCTTGGCGGCATGTTGCAGGAACTGCCCCGACTCGGCGCCCTTCCATTGCGGATCGCTGGGCGGGAAATGCGTGCCGATATCCCCGGCCGCGATCGTCCCGAACAACGCGTCGGTCAGCGCATGAAGCGCGACATCGGCGTCGCTATGTCCCGACAGGCCCTGATGGTGTGGGATCAACACCCCGCCCAGCCACAATTCCTCGCCGTCTTCCAGCCGGTGGACGTCATAGCCCATGGCCGTCCGGGTTTCCCAGGTCAGGCGCATGTCCGCGCCGGTCAGGTCGTCGGGATAGGTGATTTTCTCGAGCATGGCATCGCCCTGCACCAAAGCGACGCGTCCGCCAAGCCGTCGTACCATTTGCGCATCGTCGGTCGCCTCCGCATCGGCCGGCCAGGCGGCATGTGCGGCGACTACCGCCTGCAGGTGGAAGCCCTGCGGCGTCTGCACCCGAACGACGCCGTCACGCGGTACGATCTCCCCCAGCACCGCATCCCTGTCGCGCGCCAGCGTGTCCGCCACCGGCAGGACCGGCATCGCGCCATCGGCCGATGCCATGCCCGCCAGCACCCGGTCGATCACCCCGGCCGAGAGGTAGGGGCGGGCGGCGTCGTGGATCAGCACCTGCTCCACCCCCGCCAGCGCCAGGTGCCGCAAGCCCCGCGCCACCGATTCGCGCCGCGACGCACCGCCCGGCTCCACCCAGCCGCCCGGCAGGATGGCGCGGGCTTGGTCCAGCCGATCCTCCGCCACCACGGTCAGCACCATGTCGATGGCGGGATGCGCAAGAAAGGCGTCATGGCTCCAGCACAGCATCGGCCGCCCGCCGAGATCGCGGAACTGCTTCGGCACGCCGCCGCCCATCCGGCTGCCGCCACCCGCCGCGACGATCAGCGCGGCGATCTTTGCTTTCTGGCTCATGGCGACGTCGCCTAGCGGCTTTTGCATGCCCCCGCCAATCTTGCCTTCCTGACCATCTTGGGATAGGGCGTTGCTTATTTTTCAGGCAGTTTGATGCGTAACCTCGCCCCCATTCAGGTCGGTCCCGTCACGATCGACAGCCCCGTCGTCCTCGCCCCCATGACCGGCGTGACCGATATGCCGTTCCGCACGCTCGTCCGCCGCTACGGCTCGGGGCTGAACGTCACCGAGATGATCGCCAGCCAGGCCGCGATCCGGGAGACGCGTCAGTCGATCCAGAAGGCCGCCTGGCACCCCCTCGAAGAGCCGGTGTCGATGCAGCTGGTCGGCTGCACCCCGCTGGAGATGGGAGAGGCCGCCAAGCTCAATGCCGATCGCGGCGCGGCGATCATCGACATCAATATGGGCTGTCCGGTGCGCAAGGTCGTCAACGGCGATGCGGGCTCGGCGCTGATGCGCGACCTGAAGCTGGCCTCCGCGATCATCGAGGCGACGGTGAAGGCGGTCGACGTGCCCGTCACGCTGAAGATGCGGATGGGCTGGTGCCATGACAGCCTGAATGCGCCCGAACTCGCGCGTATCGCCGAGGATATCGGCGTGAAGATGATCACGGTCCATGGCCGCACCCGCAACCAGATGTACAAGGGCAGCGCCGACTGGGCGTTCATCCGCAACGTCAGGGACGCGGTCGACATCCCGGTGATCGCCAATGGCGACATCTGTTCGATCGACGATGCCGATGCGGCGCTGGACCAGTCGGGTGCGGACGGCATCATGATCGGGCGCGGTGCCTATGGCCGTCCCTGGCTGCTGGGCCAGGTGATGCACTGGTTCGCCACCGGCGAGCGTCGGGCCGATCCGCCGCTAGACGAGCAATATCGTGCGGTTACCGAACATTATGACGCGATGCTCGAGCATTATGGCACCGAGACAGGCGTCAACATGGCCCGCAAGCATATCGGCTGGTACACGCGCGGGCTGCATGGCTCGGCCGATTTCCGCAACAAGGTGAACCAGGAGGCGAGCGCCGACCGGGTCAAGGCGATGCTGTACGACTTCTACATGCCGCAGATCGAGCTTGCCGCCGCTGCCTGAGCCGACCCGCCATGGCCGACCGGGTTTCGCCGCACTGTTCGGGGCGCTGCCCGTGGCCGTGGTGGTGGTCGATCCCGACAATCGCATCGCCCATGCCAATGGCTTGGCCGAGCAGATGCTCAACCTGTCCGAACGGGTGATGGTCGGACAGCCGGTCGAGGCGATCCTGCCCCCGCCGGACGCGCCGCGCAGCCGCGATGGCCATGGCTTTGCCGTGTACGATACCGAGATCGCGATGCCGCGCGGCCCCAAGATCCGGGTCGATTTCGTCGAGGCGCAGATTCCCGACCATCCCGGCTGGCGCGCCATCACGCTGCACAGCGCCGGTCCTTCCCGACGGCTGGGCCATGCGTCGGAGCGCGGCGCGGGTGCGCGTGCGGCGGTCGGGGCGGCGGCGATGCTCGCGCACGAGATCAAGAACCCGCTGTCGGGGATACGCGGCGCCGCGCAGCTGCTGAACGGCGGGGAGTTGACCACCCTGATCACCACCGAGGTCGATCGCATCGCCGCGCTGATCGACCGGATGCAGGATTTCAGCGATACCCGGCCTTTGCCGCTGGTGCCGGAGAATATCTATCCGCTGCTCGCCCATGCACGCAGCGTCGCGCTGGCCGGGTTCGCCAGGGGCATCCAGATCGAGGAACGATTCGATCCCTCGCTACCCCCCGCCCGCATCAACCGAGACGCCCTTCTCCAGATCGTCATCAACCTGCTGAAGAACGCGCGGGAGGCCGTCCGCTCGGTGCGCAACCCGCGGATCATCCTGACCACCGCCTATCGACACGGCATGTCGGTCAGCATTGGCGAGGGGCAATCGCGCCTGCCGCTGCCGATCGAGATCTGCGTGATCGACAATGGTCCCGGTGCCCCGTCCGATATTGCCGACCATCTGTTCGACCCGTTCGTGTCGGGGCGTCGCGAGGGGCAGGGGCTGGGGCTGGCGCTGGTCGACAAGCTGGTCCGCGACATGAGCGGGATCGTCCAATATGCCAGAGAGGGTTCACCGGAAATGACCGTGCTGCGTCTGTTGCTGCCAAGGGCACGGGCATGAGCCATGTCCTGGTCGTCGATGACGACGCCGCGATCCGGACCGTCGTCGGCCAGGCGCTTCGCCGCGCCGGGCATGAAGTGACGGCGGTCGAGACGCTGGCCCGACTCGATCGCGTGCTGACCGGCGGTGCCCCCGACGTGCTGGTGACCGATGTGATCCTGCCCGATGGGGACGGGATCGATCATATCCGCAGCGTCGCGGCACGCTTTCCGGCCCTGCCGATCATCATCCTGTCCGCGCAGAACACCCTGACCACCGCCGTGCGCGCGGCCGAGGTCGGCGCCTATGAATATCTGCCCAAGCCCTTCGATCTCGATGCGCTGACCAATGCGGTGGCGGGCGCGCTGGCGCGCGGCGGCGTGCTGGTCGAGGACGGGCTGGGCGAGGACGACCGCGCGCTGCCGCTGATCGGGCGGTCGCAGGCGATGCAGAGCGTGTATCGGATCATCGCGCGGGTCGTCGCCACCGACCTCACCGTCCTGATCTCCGGCGAGTCGGGCACGGGCAAGGAGCTGGTCGCGCGCGCCATCCATGACCTCGGCCCGCGCCGCCAGGCCCCCTTCGTCGCGATCAACATGGCGGCGATCCCGCGCGAGCTGATCGAGGCGGAGCTGTTCGGCCATGAACGCGGTGCCTTTACCGGCGCGGCACAGCGCAATGCCGGTCGCTTCGAGCAGGCGGCGGGCGGCACGCTGTTCCTGGACGAGATCGGCGACATGCCGATGGAGGCGCAGACCCGGCTGCTCCGCGTGCTGCAATCGGGCGAGTTCACCACGGTCGGCGGTGCACGGACGATCCGCACCGATGTCCGGATCGTGGCCGCCACCAATCGCGATCTCAGCCAGCAGGTGACCTCGGGCCAGTTCCGCGAGGATCTGTTCTACCGGCTCAACGTCGTGCCGATCACCCTGCCGTCCCTGCGGGAGCGGCGACAGGATATTCCCTTGCTCGCCCGGCATTTCCTGGAGAATGCGGCGGCTCAGGGGCTGCCCCGGCGCAAGGTCGATGCCCATGCCCTTGACGTGCTGGTCGCCCATGACTGGCCGGGCAATGTCCGCGAGCTGGAAAATCTGATGCGGCGGCTGGCCGTGCTGGCGCGCGACGAGGTCATCGATGCCGAGGCGGTGCGTGGAATGCTGGGCGAGGCGCCGCCGACCTTGGCCGCTGGCGGCGCGCCGTCGGACGGCGATCTGGCGGCGGCCGTCCGCACCTATCTGGCCCGGCTTGCTTCGGAACGCCCGGCGGCATTGGACGACGGCACGCTTTATGATCGCGTCATCAGCGAGGTCGAGCGCCCGCTGATCGAGGCGATGCTGGCGCGCCATGGCGGCAACCAGCTTCGCACCGCTCGGGCGATGGGGATCAATCGCAATACCTTGCGCAAGCGGCTCGACACCCTTCGAATTGCCGTGGGAAGCGAGGACGAGGGGCTCGACCCGGCCGCGTGATTTTTTGGAATTGTGGCTTGCAGGACACGCTCGACGTTGTACGATTGCAACGATGTTGGCGTTCCTGAAGCCTGCTGGTCCTGCCGAAACGCCGCGATCCCGCTTCGCGGTGACCCCGGCGGTCGAGCTTGCAGTGATCGTCGGCGCAGTTGCGATCGCGATCGGGACCTATTGGTTCATCGCCCGACAGCATGATGCGCAGGGACTGATCGCACCGCCGGTCATTGCGGGCCTGCTCGCGCTTAACCTGGTGCCGGGCATCCTGCTGCTGATGCTGCTCGGGCGACGCGTGGCGATGCGCCGGGCGGCGGAATCGGCCGTTGGCGGGGGCGGGCGGCTGCACGTCCGGCTGGTCGCGATCTTCTCGTTGACCGCCAGCGTTCCGATCCTGCTGACCGTCGTCACCGCGTCGATGATGTTCCAGTCTTCGGCCGAATTCTGGATTTCCGATCGCGCCCGGAAAGCGTTCGGCGACGCGATGGATATCGCGCGCCAGTCGCAGCAGCAGATCATCAACCGCTGGATCCTCGCCGGGCGCGCCATGTCGAAGGATCTGGGGCGCAACTTGCCCTTGCTTCGCGAAAATCCGCGCGATTTCCACAATTACATGGCGCAGCAGACGATCGTGCGCGACCTGGAGGAGGCGGTCCTATTCTCCTATGACCCCAAACAGGGGTTCAAATTCTACGATTTCTTCAACCAGCCCTCAGACGCCAGCTTCCGCAATCTGGTGACGCCCGACGTGATCGGGCAGGCGGGGCGTTCGGACCAGCCGGTCGGCGGTGCCAACGAACAGCGCGTCTGGGTCGTCACGCCCTTGCCCGACAGCGGCAACGTCATGCTCTATGTCGGCACCAGCGTGAACGCGGCCTTTCTCAGTCAGCAGCATTTCGCGGCCGAGGATGTGGTCGATGGCTATCGCGCGCTGCAAGGCCGGGCGCGGTCGTTGCAACTGAAGTTCAACCTGGCGCTGCTCGCCGTCGCATTGCTGATCGTGGGGATCGCGGTGTGGATCGCGCTGGCGGTGGCCGACCGGCTGGTCCGGCCGGTCGGCGAGCTGGTCGATGCCGCACGCCGGATCGCGGGCGGCGACCTGACCGCGCGCGTGCCCGATCCCCGGACCCGTGACGAGGTCGGTACGCTGGCCAATGCCTTCAACCAGATGACCGGCCAGCTCGAGCAGCAGAACACCGAACTGGTGACCGCCAATGCGCAGCTGCACAATCGCCGCGCGTTGATCGAGGCGGTGATGGCGGGCGTGTCGGCAGGCGTCGTCGCGGTCGGGCGCGATCGGCAGGTGCGGATCGCCAACAACTCCGCCGACCTGCTGCTGGGTGCGGACCAGGGCGGCCTGGTGGGGCGCAAGCTCGGCGATGTCGCGCCCGAACTGGACGAGCTGCTCGACCAGGGCCGGCGCGAGGCGACGGTACAGGTGGCCTTGCACGGCGACATGCGGACGCTGGCGGTGCGGATCGCGCAGACCGCGGACGGCCCCATCCTGACCTTCGACGACATCACCCAGCAGCTCCTCGACCAGCGCCGCGCCGCCTGGTCCGACGTCGCGCGCCGGATCGCGCACGAGATCAAGAACCCGCTGACCCCGATCCAGCTCGCCGCCGAGCGGCTCCAGCGCCGCTATGGCAAGGTGATCGATCCGGAGGACCAGACCTTCGGCCGCCTGACCGAGACGATCGTCCGCCAGGTCGGCGACCTGCGCCGCATGGTCGACGAATTCTCGTCCTTCGCGCGAATGCCCAAGCCGGTTTTCCGCGAAGAGGCCATTGCCGACATCTGCGCGCAGGCGATGTTCCTGCACGAAGTGGCGCATCCCGACGTGACGTTCGAGATCGTGCAGGACGATCCCGCCCCGACGCTCGTCTGCGATCGTCGCCAGATGAGTCAGGCGCTGACCAACATCGTCAAGAATGCGGTCGAAGCCATCGAGGGCAGGCCGGAAGGGGCCAAGGGCGGCAAGGTGGTGATGACCGTCGGCCAGCAGGCGAGCATGGTCACGATCACCGTCGCCGATAACGGCGTCGGCCTGCCGCCCGAGCGCGATCGCATCATCGAGCCCTATATGACGACCCGCGCGCGGGGCACCGGCCTCGGCCTGGCGATCGTCAACAAGATCATCGAGGAGCATGCCGGCACGATCGGCTTTTCCGACAATCCGACCGGCGGCACCATCGTTTCGATGATGTTCGACGCCGGAGCCCTCGCCGCACTGGATCAGGGGGGCGCCGAACCCGAACTGGCTGGGGAGGGCCAGCTCACCGCTTTGACTCGTACCCGGACGTAAAGACACCATGGCTTTGGACATTCTCGTCGTCGATGACGAACTTGATATCCGCGAACTGGTCGCGGGCGTGCTGGAGGACGAGGGCTATGACGCCCGCGTCGCCGCCGACAGCGATTCCGCGCTGGAGGCGATGGCGGTGCGGCGGCCTTCGCTGGTCCTGCTCGACGTGTGGCTCCAGGGATCGAAGCTCGACGGGCTGGAGTTGCTCGACGAGATCAAGCGGCGCGATCCGTCGATCCCGGTGCTCGTGATCTCCGGCCACGGCAATCTCGACACCGCCGTCGCCGCGATCCGCAAGGGGGCTGCGGACTTCATCGAAAAGCCGTTCGAGGCCGAACGCCTGCTGCTGATGGTCGGTCGCGCGACCGAGACCGAGCGGCTGCGGCGCGAGAACGCCTCGCTGCGCGCCAGTGTCGGGCGCGAGAACGACCTGACCGGATCGTCCAGCGCGATCAACGGCATCCGCGCCACCCTGAAGCGCGTCGCCGCGACCGGCAGCCGGGTGCTGATCATGGGCGCGGCGGGCGTCGGCAAGGAGGTCGCCGCGCGGCTCCTCCATGGCTGGAGCAACCGCGTCGACGCGCCCTTCGTCGTGGTCAGCGCCGCCCGGATGACGCCCGAGCGGGTCGAGGAGGAGCTGTTCGGGGTGGAGGAGGGGGGTGACCTCGTCCGCACTGGCCTTCTCGAACAGGCGCATGGCGGCACACTGTTTCTCGACGAGATCGCCGACATGCCGATCGCGACCCAGGCGCGCATCCTGCGTGTCCTGACCGATCAGAGCTTCACGCGCGTCGGCGGTACGCGCGTCGTCAAGGTCGATGTCCGCGTCGTATCCGCCACTGCGCGCGATCTGACCCAGGAAATCGCCGAGGGACGTTTTCGCGAAGACCTCTACTACCGTCTCAACGTGGTGCCGGTGACGATCCCCTCGCTGGCGGAGCGGCGTGAGGATATTCCTCCGCTGGTCGAGCATTTCATGGCGCATTACGCGTCCGAGAGGCGCGTACGCACGCCCGAGATCGCACCCGATGCAATGGTCGCCATGCAATCCTATGATTGGCCGGGCAATGTCCGCCAGCTGCGCAACGTCGTCGAACGCACCATCATCCTGGCACCGGGCGATCGGCTTGCTAGGATCGACCTCGACCTGCTGCCCGCCGAAGTGCTGGGCGAGGGGGGCGATATGGGGGGCGGGGGCGCCACCGCCATCATGGGGGCACCGCTCCGCGAGGCGAGGGAAAGCTTCGAGCGCGAATATCTGCGCGTCCAGATCCGGCGCTTCTCGGGCAATATATCGCGCACCGCCAGCTTCATCGGAATGGAGCGCTCGGCGCTTCATCGCAAGCTGAAGCTGCTCGGGATCAGCGAGACGCGCGAGGATTGATCGGTGCCGGGTGTCCGCCCCCTCTGGACGAATGCCCGGCGAGACCATAGATAATCGGGGCGTCCGGCGCACGGGCGCGGTTCCGACGCCGGGAAACGGCGCAATTCGCGGGCACGGACCCGCCAAGAACAAGGGCTTCCCCATGGCCGACAAAGCGGGTTCGCTTCAGGACCTCTTCCTTAATGCACTGCGCCGCTCCAAGGCGCCGGTCACCATGTTCCTCGTCAAGGGCGTCAAGCTGCAGGGCATTGTGACGTGGTTTGACAATTTCTCGGTGCTGCTGCGTCGCGATGGTCAGTCGCAGCTGATCTACAAGCATGCCATCTCCACCATCATGCCCTCGGGCCCGCTGGACGTGGCCGCCATCGTCGACGGCGTGACCGAACAGCAGCGTAAGAACCCGCTTTTGCAGGAGATTTTCCTGAACGCGGTGCGCAAGTCCGAAGACCCCGTCACCATGTTCCTGATCAACGGCGTGATGCTGCAGGGGCAGATCGCGGGCTTCGACCTGTTCTGCATGCTGCTCCAGCGTGAGGGCATGGCGCAGCTCGTCTACAAGCATGCGGTTTCCACCATTCAGCCCGCACGGCCGCTGAACCTGGCGGAAGAGCAGGCGGGATCGGCCGAGGATTGAGCACCGGTTTCGATCGCGATCGCGGCGAATTCGCGCGGGGTGCCCGGACCGTCATCGTCCTGCCCGACCAGGGCGATGCCGCCCGTGACGCCGATGCGCGCCTGGACGAAACCGCCGGGCTCGCCATGGCAATCGGCTTGGACGTGGTCGAACGGATCGCACTGCGCGTCCGGGCACCGAAACCCGCTACCCTGATCGGCAGTGGTCAGGTCGAGCAGGTCGCGCAGCAGGTCCGCATGGAGGACGCGCAGCTTGTCGTGTTCGACGGCGCCCTGACGCCCGTGCAGCAGCGCAACCTCGAAACCGCGCTGGCGGCGAAGGTCATCGACCGCACCGGCCTGATCCTCGAAATCTTCGGGGAACGGGCCGCGACCGCCGAAGGGCGGTTGCAGGTCGAGCTCGCCCATCTGGACTATCAGGCGGGGCGGCTAGTTCGCAGCTGGACCCATTTGGAGCGTCAGCGCGGCGGCTTCGGCTTTCTCGGTGGCCCCGGTGAGACGCAGATCGAAGCCGATCGGCGGATGATCCGTGATCGCATGGCCCGGTTGCGGCGCGAACTCGATCAGGTCAGCCGGACGCGCGGTCTCCACCGCGACCGACGCCAGCGCGCGCCCTGGCCGGTGATCGCGCTGGTCGGGTACACCAATGCCGGGAAATCAACGCTTTTCAATCGACTGACGGGCGCTCATGTCATGGCGAAGGATCTACTCTTCGCCACGCTGGATCCGACCTTGCGCCAGATCCAGCTGCCCGGCATCGACAAGGCGATCCTGTCCGACACGGTGGGTTTCGTGTCCGATCTGCCGACTCAGCTGGTGGCCGCATTCAAGGCGACGCTGGAGGAAGTGGTGTCGGCCGACCTGCTAATCCATGTCCGCGACATCGCGCATCCCGATACCGAAGCGCAGCGCGCCGATGTCGAGGCGGTGCTGACCGAGATCGGCGTCGATCCCGAAACGCCCCGGTTCGAGGCGTGGAACAAGGTCGATCTGGTCGAGGGTGATCTGTGCGAAGACCTGCTGACCGAGGCCGCGCGGCGGCCGAATATCGTCGCCTTGTCGGCGATGACGGGCGAGGGGGTCGATGACCTGATCGAGCAGGTCGCGGCGGCTCTGACCTCCGGCCACCGCCGCTACCGCGTCACGCTGGACGCGGGCGACGGGGCGGGGGCCGCCTGGCTGCACGCGCATGGCGAGGTGCTGGATCAGACGATCGAGGACGACGAAGCCGTGTACGACGTGCGGTTGTCAGAGGCGGATTACGACCGCTTTACCCGCCGCGTTCCTTGACGCTCTGCCACAGGGCTTCCTTGCCTTTGAGGTCGAGTGCAGCGAAATCATCGCCTGCCTCGGCCTCCATGGCACGGAAGCGGCGCTCGAACTTGCGGTTGCCGGCGCGAAGGGCGGCTTCGGGATCGACGCCATGGTGGCGCGCCCAGTTGACGACGGCGAACAACAGGTCGCCAAATTCCTCTTCCAGCGTGTCGGGCGTGGCTTCGGCAATTTCCTGAAGTTCTTCGTCGATCTTGGCGCGCGGACCCTCGGCATCGGGCCAGTCGAAGCCGACCCGCGCCGCACGATTCTGCAATTTCTCGGCGCGCATCAGGGCCGGAAGGCCTAGCGCCACGCCGTCCAGTGTTCCCTCGGCGGCCCTGGAGCGGCGTTCCTCCGCCTTGATCTGCTCCCACAGGTAATGGCCGCCCGAGGCCGCGTCGCCGAAGATATGGGGATGACGCCGCTCCATCTTGTCGCTGATCGCGGCCACGACATCGTCAAAGGTAAAATGCCCCTGATCCTGCGCAATCTGCGCATGAAACACGACTTGGAGCAGTAGGTCGCCCAGTTCGTCCTTGAGCTCGGCCATGTCGCCACGGGCGATCGCATCGGCGACTTCATGCGCTTCCTCGATCGTGTAGGGAGCAATGCTTTCAAAACTCTGCGCCACGTCCCATTCGCAACCGGACTGGGGATCACGCAGGCGTTTCATGATGGTCAGCAGCCGTTCGACAGCCATATATCCTCGCGTATGATAATATGTATTATGTAAAAATTGGTCAGTCTTGCGGGTTGAGTACCAAGGTCCCCCTGTCGACTTTCCACCCCTTCAAGCGCCGCAGGACGTTCATGCCGATCACGTCCTGATCGCCAAAGGCTGGCGAAACGACTGCACCGACATCGTCCAGCGCAATCGCCCCGATCTCCAGCTCCCGGATCGTCGCATGGTCAGCGGTGATCGTGCCATTGGCGGTATCGATCATGCGCGGAAACGGGCTTTCCGCCAGGTCGAGCCCCGCCGCCTTGGCGGTCGCGACCGATAGCGCCGTCGTCGTCGCGCCGCTGTCGACAAGCATGCGGCGCGGAACGCCGTTGATGCGCGCCATGACCCAGAAATGACCATCCTCGGCCACGGCAACATGCGCCGAGCCTTGTGGTGCCGCAGCGCCCGGCCAGAGGGCGGCCAAACGGTCGCGCTGCGCCAAGATCAGAAAGCCTATGCTGAAAATGGCGATCCAGGCCAGAGCCATTTGCAAGGTTCGGCGCAGCGGAATGCGCCGCGCGGCCAAGGCACTGAGCGCGAAAAGCAGGATCAGGCCAAAATAGACGAGGTCCGCGGCCCGATCGGCGGTCACGGGATCAGGTCCATGCCGTCATAGGCGGGCACCACCCCGTCGGGCAGTTCCCGGCGCAAGGTCGCATAGTCCATCGACTGATCCATATGGATCAGCACGCTCTGCCTCGGCCGCAGCATCGCGATCCAGTCCAGTACCGATGGCAGGTCGGCATGGGCGGGATGCGGATGGCGGCGCAGCGCATCGACGATCCAGATATCCAGATCGCGGTAAAGCGCGGCCATCTCCGGCGTCAGTTCATGGAAATCCGTGGCATAGCCGATGCTCTTGCCATCGCATTCGAACCGAAAACCCGCCGAACGGGTCCGCCCGTGCGGCTGATCCACGGTGCGGATATGAATGTCGCCGATCGTTAGGCTGTCGCCCAATTCGGTCATGGTCGCGGTCGGCGGATAGCCGGTCTTGCCGTGAAAGACATAGCCGAAACGGTTTTCGAGCGATGCGGCGGTAGCTGGCCGGGCATAGCCGCTCACCGGCTCGCCCAGGGCATGGAAGATTTGCCGCAGGTCATCGATACCGTGGCAATGATCGGCATGATCGTGGGTCCATAGGACTGCATCGACCGTGGCGACATGCGCGGCCAGCAACTGCTCGCGCATGTCGGGGCCGGTATCGATCAGGATACGGGTATCGCCATGCTCGACCAGCGCGGCCATACGCATCCGCCGGTTGCGCGGCTCGGTCGGATCGCATGCGCCCCAGTCGTTGCCGATCCGGGGCACGCCCGACGATGTACCGCACCCCAGGATGCGTAGCTTCATGCCCGCGTCTTCGAAAACAGACGATGAAAATTCTCGGCGGTGGCGCGGGTCAGATCCTCGAAGGACTCCCCGCGCAGATCGGCCAGGAATTGCGCGGTGTCGGCGACGAAGGACGGCTCCCCCGTCTTGCCCCGATGCGGCACCGGCGCCAGGAAGGGCGCGTCCGTCTCGATCAGCAGACGATCGAGCGGCAACCGCGCGGCTGTCTGTTGCAGATCCTTGGCATTCTTGAAAGTCACGATGCCCGAGATCGAGATATAAAAACCTAATGCCAATGCCTTGTCGGCAAAATCTCCACTCGCCGTGAAGCAGTGGATCACACCGGGATAGGCCCCCTTCCCCATCTCGTCGGCCAGGATTTCGGCGGTGTCGTTCTCCGCTTCGCGAGTATGGACGACGAGCGGCAGGCCGGTTTCGCGACAGGCCGTGATATGCGCGCGAAAGCTCGCCTGCTGCCGGGCGCGGTCGCTATGGTCGTAGAAATAGTCCAGCCCGCTTTCGCCGATGCCGACGACGCGCGGATGCGCCGCCCGCTCGATCAGCTTGGCGGTATCGATATGGGGGTGCGCATCGGCCTCGTGCGGATGGATGCCGACCGTCGCCCAGACGTCGGGCTCGCGCTCGGCAGTGGCGATGACGGCATCCCATTCATTCTCACGCGTGGAGATGTTGAGCATCGCGGTCACGCCGCGATCGCGTGCGCGCGCCAGCACCGCCTGATCCTCCGCCGGCCCCTTATAATTGAGGTGGCAATGGCTGTCGGCAAGCATCAGGCGTCCGCCTCGGCCGGGATTTCCAGTCGTGGAAAGGCCGGGGACGGCGGCGACAGCGGCACGCCATTGGCGGCACGGCGGGCATACCACCCGTCATCATCGATCGCGGCATGATCGCGCTCGTCCGCGCCCAGCGTATCGAGCACCAGCCCCGCCCCGCGCGGCGTGACGGGCAGGATGGCGATCGCCAGCATCCGGATCGCGCGGACCAGCGTGCCCAGCACGGCGTGCATCCGCTCCGGATCGGTCTTGCGCAACGACCAGGGCGCCTGCACGTCGATATACTGGTTGCAGGCATAGACGCCGCGCATCCACGCCTCAATCCCCTGGCTAAGCGCCAGATCATCGAACGCGGTCTTCAGCGCGGCGCAGGCGACGACCACCTCTTCGAGCAAGACGGCATCGGCCGGATCGCTCCGCCCCGCCTCGGGCAAGGCGCCGCCCAAATTCTTGGCGATGAACGACAGGGTGCGTTGCGCCAGATTGCCGAAGCTGTTGGCCAGTTCCGCGTTGACGCGGGTCACAATCGCCTCGGCCGAATAGGAACCGTCCTGCCCGAAGCTGACCTCGCGCAGGAAGAAATACCGCAGCGCGTCGACGCCGAAGGCATCGGCGAGGCCCATCGGATCGACCACATTGCCGACCGACTTCGACATCTTCTCGCCCCGGTGGAGCAGGAAACCATGGCCGAACACCGATTGCGGCAGCGGCAGGTCCGCCGACATCAGGAAGGCGGGCCAATAGACGGTGTGGAACCGCACGATGTCCTTGCCGATCAGGTGCAGATTGGCGGGCCAGAAACGCGCCAGCTCGCTGTCCTTGTCGGGATAGCCGGTGCCAGTCAGGTAATTAGTCAGCGCGTCGACCCAGACATACATGACGTGGCCGGGGCTGTCGGGCACCGGCACCCCCCAGTCGAAGCTGGTGCGCGAAACCGACAGGTCGGAAAGCCCGCCCTCGACGAAGCGCATCACCTCGTTCCGGCGGCTTTCGGGGCGGATGAAATCGGGATTGTCGCGATACAGGTCGAGCAGCGGCTGCTGATATTTGGACAGGCGGAAGAACCAGGTCTCCTCCGCCGTCCATTCGACCGGCGTGCCCTGGGGCGACAGCTTGATGCCGTCGTCGCCGACGGTCAGTTCGCTCTCGTCGTAAAAGGCCTCGTCGCGAACCGAATACCAGCCTTCGTAGCGATCGAGATACAGATCGCCCTTGTCCTGCATCGCCTTCCAGATCGCCTGGCTCGCGGCATAGTGATCGGCGTCGACGGTGCGGATGAACCGGTCATAGGAAATGTCAAGACGATCCGCCATGACATGGAAATGACTGGACATTTCATCGGCGAACTCTCGCGTTGAAATGCCGCGCGCACGCGCCGCCTGTGCCATTTTCAGGCCATGCTCG
This sequence comes from Sphingomonas sp. SORGH_AS_0789, assembly GCF_031453055.1. Classification (NCBI taxonomy): domain Bacteria; kingdom Pseudomonadati; phylum Pseudomonadota; class Alphaproteobacteria; order Sphingomonadales; family Sphingomonadaceae; genus Sphingomonas; species Sphingomonas sp. SORGH_AS_0789. Next base: position 3,203,550 of record NZ_JAVIYV010000001.1, on the reverse strand, counting down.
TCGGTGCCCGTCTGGAACAGCACGTCCCGCCCCGCCTGACGCTGAAAGCGGGCGATGACGTCGGCGGCGACCATCTCATAGGCATGGCCGATATGCGGACGGCCATTGGGATAGTGGATCGCGGTGGTGATATAGAATGGATCGGCCATGGCTGGTCCCTAGAACATCGCCTCGCGCAGGTGAAGCCGCCGCGTTCAGCCGCGCAGGGTCCAGGCGAACCAGAGCCATCCGACGATCAGGACCGTTCCCCCGATCGGCGTGATCGCCCCCAGCCAGCGCGGCGCGCCGAAGGCCATGGCATAAAGCGTACCGGCAAAGATCGCCGCCCCGATCATGAAAGCCCATGCCACCCCGCGCGCCTCGAAGCGCAAGGCGACCAGGGCGGCGACGGCATGGATCAGTTGATATTGGCCGCCGGTGCGCAGCCACTCGACGGCCGCGCCCTCGGCCCGGTGTGCGCCGAAGGCCCCCGCCGCAATCGCGATCGCGCCCGACAACGCCGCCAATATCGCCACCAATCCCATGGTCAGCCCTTCCGTTCGTCCTGCGTGATGATCCGGTCGTTCGCCGCGCGCAGATCGCCCGCCTCGGCCTGAGCGGCGAGCCGTTCCTTGTCGCGCGCGCGGTACATCGCTTCCACCCGTTCGATCTCCGCCTCGCCGACATCGAGACTGCCCAGCGCCAGCCGCGCCATCTTGACCGCCGACTCCAGCACCTCGCGGACCACATAGGCGGCCGGGCCGCCCTTCAGCCGCAGCACCGCCCGCCGATCATAGGCGCGCACGAACAGTGCCGCATTCGGGAAGGCGGCATGGACGCTTTCCAACAGATCGAGCGTGATCTGGTCGTCGTCGAGGCAGAACAGGATCAGTTCGGCCTCTGCCGCGCCCGCCTGGCGCAACAGGTCCAGCCGGGTGCCGTCGCCATAATAGACCTTGGCGCCGAACGAGGCGGCGATGTCGATCATCTCGATATCGCGGTCGATCAGCGTGACGGGAATGTCGCTGGCGATCAGCATCTGCGCGACCGTCTGGCCAAAGCGCCCATAACCGACGATCAGGGCGTTGGCACCGTCGGTCACCGGCCCCTGGCGCTCGCCGCCCCGGGTGATGACCGGTTCCTCGCGAATGCTGCGCGTCGCGCGCATCAGGAACGGCGTGGTCGCCATCGACAGGGTAATGATCGCGCCGAACAGGCTCGCCGCCTCGGGCGCGATCAGATAGCCCTGCTGGGCCTGGGCGAACAGCACGAAGCCGAACTCGCCGCCCTGGCTCATCAGCAGGCCCAGCGCGAGCGCGGAGCGCCAGTTCATCCGGAACGCCAGCCCGATCAGCGCGATGACCCCGGTCTTGGTCGCGATCAGCGCCAGCGCCATCACCGCGACGAACACGGGCCGCTGGGCGATGGCGGGCAGATCGAGCATCATGCCGACCGCCAGAAAGAACAGGCCGAGCAGGATCGAGCGGAAGGGCTCGACATCGGCCTCCAGTTCGTGCCGGTACGGGCTGTCGGCCAGCATCACGCCCGCGATAAAGGCGCCCAGCGCGGTCGACAGGCCCAGTAGTTCCATCACGGCCGCACTGGCGACGACGGTAAAGAGGCCCGCAAAGACGAACATCTCGCGCTCGCCCATATTGCCGATCAGGCGGAAGAGCGGGCGCAGCAGGAAGCGCCCCGCCACGATCAGCCCGATGATCGCGCCGACCGTTTCAAGCGCGAGGATCCAGCCCGGCGGCCCGGCATGATCCGCGGGATTGCGCGACATGGCCGCGACGATGGTGATCAGCGGGACGATCGACAGATCCTGGAACAACAGGATCGAGAAGGCCCGCTCGCCAAAGGGTGTCCGCAACCGCCCCGAGGACTGGAGCATCGGCAGCACCTGCGCGGTCGAGGACAAGGCGAGCGGCAGGCCCAGCGCCAGCGCCGCCTCCAGCGAGAAATGCGCGAGCAGGACGATACCGCTGATCGCCAGGCCGCAGGCGGCGACCTGGAGCAGCCCCAGTCCGAAAATCTCGTGCTTCATCCGCCACAACCGGGCGGGGTTGAGCTCCAGCCCGACGATGAACAGGAGAAGCGTGATGCCGATCTCGGCAATGCCCAGCTTCGACTCGGCGTCGCCGACCAGCCCCAGCACATGCGGTCCGACGACCGCGCCCGCGACCAGATAACCCAGCGTCGCGCCGAGCCCCAGTCGGCGGAAGATCAGAACGAAAGCGAGACCGAAGCCGAACAGGATCGCGCCGTCACGGATCAGCGAGACCTCGCCATGCATCAGCGCCGCGCTCCCGCTTCCTGCGCGGCCTCGGCGGCGGCCTCGAAGGCCAGCCGGATCGAGGGGTGGCGCGCGGTATAGGGCAAGGCCGGGGCAAAGACGTCGAGCCCCGGCCAGTCGGGCGCATCCCCCTGCCCGCTGGCCAGCCAGTCGGTCAGGCGATCGCGGGCGGCCGCCAGTTCGGACGGGGTGCGCCCCACGACATGGCCTGCCAGCAATGCCGAGGATGCCTGACCCAGCGCACAGGCACGGACCAGCATCCCCACCTCGCTCACCCGCCCGTCCTCGTCCAGATTGACGTCGACGGTCACCCGGCTGCCGCAAATGGGCGAGCGGCGCTCGACGCTGGCCATCGGGTCGGCCAGGCGGCGGTCATGCGGGATGGCGGTGGTCAGCCGCAGGATCTCGGCATTGTAGAGGGGGGCGGTCATGACGGCGTCTCGCTGTTTGAGGCGGCGGGCGGGGTGGGCGCGCCGAAGACGGGAAGCCCGCGACGGCGGCGATCGACGAAATCGGCGATCCCGGCGCTGGTGGCGTTGAGTAGCTTGTAGGTCCGGCTCTTGACCATCCAGTCGGGGCGCCGGGCGGGACCGCCGCTGACCGTATCGACCATCAGCGCGACGACCAGGAAGACGAGGCTGGCCAGGATCAGCCCCTTGAGCGCGCCGAAGCCGAAGCCCAGCGCCCGGTCGACCGGCCCCAGCACCGAGGTCCGCGTACGCTGTCCGATCGCCCGTGCGACCAGCCGCCCGCCAAGATAGGTGACGCCGACGATCAGGGCGAAGGCCAGCACGGCCGCGCCCGACACGGTGCCGACCACGCCGGTCAGGGTCTGGGCCAGCGGAATATGGAACAGCTTCAACGCGGCGACCATCGCGACCCAGGCGAACAGCGCCAGCACCTCGGTCACGAAGCCGCGCAGGAAACCCTGGATCGCCGCGCCGAACACCGCGATCAGGACAAGAATATCAAGGGCCGTCAACGCCTGGTGTCCAACTCTTCAACCCATCCGTCATGCGCCCGGCGGGAATGCCTTGTCCGCCCGGCTGGCGGGGACAGGCAGGGCGGCACCTCCCCTCGCTACCCCCGGCCCAGCATATGGTCAACGAACTCGGCCAAGGTTCGAAAGCCGGTCATCGCCAATCCGCCCTCGTCCCCGGCCATCGTACGTGGGAGCATGGCCTTTTCGAAGCCAAGCTTGCCCGCCTCCTTCAACCGCAGCGGGCCGTGCGCGACCGAACGGATTTCGCCCGACAGCGCGATTTCGCCGAACACGATCGCGGTCGAGGGCACCGGCCGTTCCGACAGCGCCGAAATGAGCGCGGCGGCGACCGCCAGGTCGGCGGCGGGGTCCTGCACGCGGTATCCCCCGGCGATGTTGAGATAGACCTCAGCCGAGGAAAAGCTCAGCCCGCACCGCGCCTCCAGCACCGCCAGGATCATCGCCAGCCGCCCGGAGTCCCATCCCACGACCGCCCGGCGCGGCGTCGCGCCCGAGGCCAGGCGGACTGTCAAGGCCTGGATCTCGACCAGCACGGGCCGCGTCCCTTCCAGGGCGGGGAAGACGGTCGCGCCGGTCATCCCCTCCTCGCGGTTGGTCAGGAACAGCGAGGACGGATTGCCGACCTCGGCCAGCCCCTCGGTCTGCATGGAAAAGACGCCGATCTCGTCGGTGCCGCCGAAGCGGTTCTTGATCGCGCGCAGGATGCGATATTGGTGGCTCCGCTCGCCCTCGAAGGCCAGCACGGTGTCGACCATATGTTCGAGCACGCGCGGACCCGCGATCGATCCGTCCTTGGTGACATGCCCGACAAGCACGACGGCGGTGCCGCGCTCCTTGGCGAAGCGGATCAGTTCCTGACCCGAGGCGCGGACCTGGCTGACCGTGCCCGGCGCGCCTTCGATCAGGTCGGAATGCATGGTCTGGATCGAGTCGATGATAAGGAGCGCGGGCGGCGTGCCGATCGACAGGGTGGTCAGGATGTCGCGTACCGAGGTCGCCGCCGCGAGCCGGACGGGCGCCTGCCCCAGCCCCAGCCGCCGCGCCCGCAGCCGGACCTGATCCGCCGCTTCCTCGCCCGAGACATAGGCGACCGGTCGCCCCGCCATCGCCAGCTTCGCCGCCGCCTGAAGCAGCAGCGTCGACTTGCCGATCCCCGGATCGCCGCCGATCAGCGTAGCCGACCCCTCGACGAAGCCGCCGCCGAGCGCCCGGTCGAGTTCGGCGATACCGGTCGCCATCCGGTCGGGCAGCGGAATATCGGCGTCCAGCCCGACGAGCTGGATCGCCCGTCCGCCGCCCTGCAAATTATGCTTGGCGGCAAAGGGGGTCATCTGAACCGGCGCTTCCTCCAGCATGGTGTTCCATTCGGAACAGTCGGGGCATTGCCCCTGCCAGCGGGAAGATACCGATCCGCAGGATTGGCAGACATAACGCTTCTGGATCTTGGCCATGACGCCCATGTAGCGTCGGCGGAACGTAAATGGAACAGAGCGCAGCATGTGCACGGGAGTGGTCATCCGGGCGTCACCCGGCTATGGGCAGGATTCCATGACCCCAGATCAGTTTCGTGTCGCCCTGTTCAGCGGCAACTATAATTACACGCGCGATGGCGCGAACCAGAGCCTGAACCTGCTCGTCGGCCATCTGCTCGCGCGCGGAGTCGCGGTGCGCGTCTATTCGCCGACCTCCTCGACCCCGGCCTTTCCGCCGGTGGGCGATCTGGTCGACGTGCCGTCGATCCCGATGCCGCTGCGTGCCGACTATAAGCTGGCGCGTGGCCTGCCCGCCAGCGTGCGCGCCGATCTGGAGGCGTTCGCGCCCAATATCGTCCATGTCTCCGCCCCCGAATTTCTGGGTCATGCGGCGGTGCGCTGGGCACGGGACAAGGGGGTCGCCTCGCTCGCATCGGTGCACACCCGGTTCGAGACCTATCCGGCCTATTACGGCCTCGGCTTTCTGGAACCGGCAATCATCCGGTTGCTCACCCGCTTCTACAACAAATTCGACCGCATCGTCGCCCCCAGCCCCAGCATGATTGCCCTGCTGCGCGGCTGGGGCGTGACGCCGCCGATGAGCATCTGGTCGCGCGGGATCGATCACGACCGTTTCCGCCCTTCGCGCCGCAGCCTGGAATGGCGGCGTTCGCTAGGTATAAGCGACGACGAGGTGGCGATCGGCTTCCTCGGTCGACTGGTCAAGGAAAAGGGCCTCGACGTCTTTGCCGAGGCGCTTGCCGCGTTGCGCCGCCGGGGCGTGCCGCACAAGGTGCTGGTCGTGGGCAAGGGCCCCGCGCAGGACTGGTTCGCCAAGGCGACGCCCGATGCGATCTTCGCAGGCTATCAGACCGGAGACGATCTGGGCCGGGCCGTCGCGTCGATGGACATCTTCTTCAACCCCAGCGTGACCGAGACCTTCGGCAACGTCACGACCGAGGCGATGGCGGCGGGCGTGCCCGTGGTGGCGGCCAATGCCACCGGGGCGATGGACCTGGTGGTCGAGGGCGAGACCGGCCATCTGGTCGGCGCGCGCGACATCACCGGCTATGCCGACGCGCTGGAGCGGATCGCCACCGATCCCGACCTGCGCCGCCGGTACAGCGAGGCGGGCCAGGCCCGCGTTGCCGATTACCGGTGGGACAAGGTGAACGAGGCGGTGATCGACGCCTATCGCCTGCTTTTCGCCGAGCGGGCCTGACGCTCAGCCGTCGCGCCAGTCGAAGGTCAGCGGCGCCTCGCGAAAGGCGAAACGATCGAGATGGCTCGACACCACCTCGCGCATCCGGGCCGTGTCGCCGTCTTCGGGCACGTGCAGCACGATGTCGAGCGTCTCGCTGGCCGCGCGCATCTCCAGCCGCGAGCCGTTGGGAAAGGTGATGGTGCCCTCTTCCGGGGTGAAGACCACTTCCATCTTGTGGCTCCAATGCTTGGCGAGCTGCTGGAGATAGCGGCTGGCCGACAGGGTCGGTACGCCGGTGACGGAGATGGTCATTTCAGTCGCTCCACTTTCTGGGCCAGTTCGTCGATCATGGCGGTCACTTGGTGCAGCATGTCCTGCGAAACGTCACCGCGCCCGAACCGCTCGCCCAACGCGACGCGCAGATTGCCCATCGCCCGCCGGATCGGTGCCGAATCGACCCGCTCGCGATGTTCGCCGAGCGCGCTCAGTCGGGCGATCAGCGCCTCGACCTGTTCGGCATGTTCGGCAAGATGCGCAAGCCCCGTATCGGTGGCGGCGAAGCGCTTCTTGGCACCCTGGGACTGTTGTTCCTCGATGAAGCCCATTTCGTCGAGCAGCGTGATCGTCGGATAGATGACGCCCGGACTGGGGGCATAGGCGCCGCCGGTCAGCGCCTCGATCGCGCGGATCAGATCATAGCCGTGGCGCGGTTCGTCGGCGATCAGTCGCAGGAGGACCAGGCGGAGTTCGCTGCCGTCAAACATGCGCGGACGACGCCCGCCGCCGGGACGCTCGCCCCCCATGAACCAGTCGCCGCCGCGCGGCCCCCGGAACATGCCTTCCCGATCGGGCGGCCCGAAATGCCATCGGCCGCGCGAGTGGCAATCGCCATGCTCGCCCCTGTGATGATGATGGTGTCGCATAAGTCTTCCTTGTTTCGATAGCATCAAGATATATCTTTCACGAACAGCGTCAAGATGCTCTTCGATATATCTTGGCGGAGAGGTGACGATCGCATTCCCATTTCCTACATGGAGGCATGGCCGATCTGTTCGCGGGCATGGACCCCGCCCCCTCTCCTGCTCCTCCCCCGACGAACGCGCCGCTCGCCGACCGTCTTCGCCCGGAGCGGTTGGAGGATGTCGTGGGGCAGGATCATCTGACCGGACCCGGCGGGGCGATCGGACGGATGGTCGCGGCGGGGCGGTTGTCCTCGATGATCCTCTGGGGACCGCCGGGCACGGGCAAGACGACGATCGCACGTCTGCTCGCCGCCGCGGTGAACCTGCGCTACGCCGCGATCTCGGCGGTGTTTTCCGGCGTGGCCGATCTCAAAAAGGTATTTGCCGAGGCGCGCGAGCATGCCCGGATGGGGCAGCGCACTTTGTTGTTCGTGGACGAGATCCACCGCTTCAACCGCGCGCAGCAGGACGGCTTCCTGCCCTTTGTCGAGGACGGCACGGTCACGCTGGTCGGCGCGACCACCGAGAACCCTTCCTTCGAACTCAACGCCGCGCTGCTCAGCCGGGCACAGGTGCTGATCCTCCACCGGCTGGGACAATCCGCGCTCGAACAATTGCTGGAGCGGGCCGAGGCGGTGATGGAGCGCCCCCTGCCCCTGCTGGACGGCGCGCGCGAGGCGCTGATCGCCAGTGCCGATGGCGATGGCCGCTTCCTGCTCAACCAGGCGGAGACGCTGTTCTCAGTCGACCTCCCCGAACCGCTCGACGCCGCCGGGCTGTCATCCTTTCTCCAGCGCCGCGTGGCCGTCTACGACAAGGATCGCGAGGGGCATTACAACCTGATCTCCGCGCTTCACAAATCGATCCGGGGATCGGACCCGCAGGCGGCGCTCTATTATCTCGCCCGTATGCTGACCGCCGGAGAGGAGCCGCTCTACGTGCTCCGTCGGCTGACCCGTGCCGCGATCGAGGATATCGGCCTGGCCGACCCGCAGGCGCTGACCCAGTGCCTGGCGGCCAAGGATGCCTATGAGTTTCTGGGCTCGCCGGAGGGCGAGCTGGCGATCGTCCAAGCCTGTCTCTATTGCGCGACCGCGCCCAAATCCAATGCGGCCTACAAGGCGCAGAAGCAGGCCTGGCGGACCGCGAAGGAAACGGGATCGCTGATGCCGCCCGCCAATATCCTGAACGCGCCCACCAAGCTGATGAAGCAAATCGGATATGGTGCGGGCTATCAATATGACCATGATGCCGATGGCGGCTTTTCGGGAGCGAATTACTGGCCCGACGAACTGCCGCCCCAGCCCTTCTACGAGCCCTCCGGCCGTGGCCTGGAGAAGCGGATTGCCGAACGCATGGCCTGGTGGGACGAGCGGCGGCGCGCGCTCCAGGGCGGCGGCGATGAAGGCTGATCGATTTGCGGAATTCGTCGCGATCGACTGGTCGGGCGCGCATGGCACGGCGCATCCCGGCATCCGGGTGGCCCGCTGTAGTCGTGGCGACACCACGCCCCGCATCGTCGCGCCGCCGGGAAGGGCCTGGTCGCGGGAGGGCATTGCGGCATGGCTGATCGCACGGCGGCATGAACCGCTGCTGGTCGGCTTCGACTTCAGCTTCTCCGCCCCCTTTGTCGAGCGTGGCGCGCATCTTCCCGGCGATCCCGCCACGCCCGACGCCCGCGCGCTCTGGGCCCATGTCGAGCGGAGCTGCGACGATCCCGATCTGGGCGCGCGCAGCTTTCTCGAGGCGCGGCGGGGGCGGCATTTCTATCTCGGTGCCGCCGATGGGCGAAAGGCGGATTTCCTCCACTGGCGCCGCTGCGAGGTCGCGGTCGACGGCACCCGCAAACCCTCGACCGTCTATGACGCGATCGGCGCGTCGCAGGTCGCCAAGGCCAGCTTTTCGGGCATGCGCCTGCTGCACCGACTGGACGGACGGGTCGCCATCTGGCCGTTCGATCCCGTGCCGCCCACCGGCATGACGGTGGTGGAGATCTATACCACGATCGCCGCGCGCGACGCCGGGCGGCCTCGTGGTCGCAGCAAGATGCGGAGCGCCGAGACATTGGATGCGGCACTCCTGCATCTCGGCAGCCGGGCCCATAGTCCCCTGGCCGTCTATGACGATCACAGCACCGACGCGATCCTGACCGCCGCATGGCTGCGCAAGGTCGCGGCGCGAGCCGACTTGTGGCACCCGGCGGGGCTTACCCCGCAGATCGCGCAAACGGAGGGCTGGACCTTTGGCGTCGCTTGACGCTAGGGGGATCGGCAACGCCGGATTAGCACAGCGGTAGTGCAGCGGTTTTGTAAACCGAAGGTCGGGGGTTCGATCCCCTCATCCGGCACCACATCCCAGACCATGGGTGGCACCAAACGCCCCGCGCGGCGTTTCAGTCGCGAAATGATCAAGGTCGCGAGCTACAATATCCGCAAGGGGATCGGCGCCGACCGCCGCCGCAATCCCGACCGTATCCTCGACGTGTTGCGCGAGGTCGATGCCGACATCATCGCGTTGCAGGAAGCCGATCGCCGCTTCGGCGAGCGCGAGGGCGTGATCCCGCTGCATCTGCTCGACGAGCATAGCGCGTGGAAGCCCATCGTCTATGGCATGAAGGCGCGCTCGCTCGGCTGGCACGGCAATACCATCCTGGTGCGCAAGTCGACCGAGATCCTGGATTTCGAGGCGATCCACCTCCCCTCGCTGGAGCCGCGCGGCGCCGTCATGGCCGATCTGCGCACGACGGCGGGGGTGTTGCGGGTGGTGGGGATGCATCTCGACCTGTCGGGGTTGTGGCGGCGGCGACAGGCGGCGGCCATCATCTCGCATCTGACGAGCTGCATCGATCGCCATCCCACGGTGATGATGGGCGACCTCAACGAGTGGACACGCGCCGCCGGTTGTCTGCGCGACTTCACGCGGGACTTCACCCTGGCCGAGACGGGGCCCAGCTTTCATGCCCGGCGGCCGATCGGGCGGCTGGACCGGATCATGGTATCGCCCGAATTGCGCATCGCCGATTGCGGCGTTCATGCCACGGCCACCTCGCGCAAGGCATCGGATCATCTGCCCATCTGGGCGATGATCGGACGGCATTGATGCGCGAGAAGGAGTTGCGGCTGGCGCTGGTCTGCTATGGCGGGATCAGCCTGGCCGTCTATATGCACGGTATCACCAAGGAAATCTGGCGGGTCGTGCGCGCCAGCCGCGCCTCGCACGAAGGCGACGAGCCCGCCTCGGCGGTCGATGCGGTCTATCACGATCTGCTGGACGAGATGGCGGCGCGCGGCGGCGTGCGGGTGCGTATCCTGGCCGACATCATCGCGGGGGCGAGCGCCGGAGGGATCAACGGCATCTTCCTGGGGCAGGCGCTTGCGACCGGCCAGTCGCTCGATCCGCTGACCGACCTCTGGCTGGAGGCGGCGGACATCGAATCGCTGATCGCGCCCGAGGCGGCGCCGACCTCGCGCTTTTCCAAGATGTGGGCGATGCCGATCGCATGGATGGCGGCGGGCCGCAGCGGCGAGAAGCTCGACCTGCTGGACGAGGAAACGCGCGAGGAGGTGCGACGCAAGGTCGGCCATCTCATCCGCTCGCGCTGGTTCGAGCCGCCCTTCGCCGCCGATGCCTTCACCGCCCGGCTGCTCGATGCGTTCGACCGGATGGCGGCGGCCCCGGCGGGCAAGCGCCTGCTTCCCCCCGGCCAGCCGCTTGACCTGTTCGTCACCGTCACCGATTTCACCGGCCAGCCCCAGCGGCTGCGGCTCCATTCGCCGGGCGAGGTGGTGGAGACTGAACATCGCATGGTGGTCGATTTCACCGACAGCGGCGGCGGCAGGCTGGCGGCCATTCCGGAACTGGTGTTCGCCGCGCGCGCGACGTCGAGCTTTCCCGGCGCATTCCCGCCCTTCACGGTCGGCGAGCTGGACCGGGTGCTGGAAAGCCGCGACCAGAGCTGGGACAGCCGCGACACCTTCCTGCGCCGCGTCCTGCCGCGCCATCATGCGGCGGGGGCGGCGGACAAGGCGGTACTGATCGACGGATCAGTGCTGGTCAACGCACCCTTCCGTCCCGCCATCGATGCGCTAGGTCGGCGACCGGCCCGGCGGCAGGTGGATCGCCGCTTCGTCTATATCGATCCCTTTCCGGGCATGCATTTCCGCCTGCCCGGCGGTGGCGGCCATCCCGGCTTCTTCCAGACGATCATCGGCGCGATCAGCGAACTTCCCCGACAACAGCCCATCCGCGACAATCTGGAGGCGATCGCCGCCCGCTCGGGGCGGATCGACCGGATGCAGGCGATCGTTGCCGCGATCCGTGAAGAGGTGGAGCTGGAGATCGAGCAGCTGTTCGGCGGCACCTTCTTCCTCGACCGCCCCACCGCCGCACGGCTGGCATCCTGGCGTGTCCGCGCCCAGGCGGCCGCCGCCGCAAAGGCCGGGTTCAGCTATGCCGCTTATGGGCATCTGAAGGTCGCCAATGTCATCGACGCGTTGACCACGCTGCTGTCCGACGCCATTGGCGACGAAGGGCCGCAACGGCGTATCCGACTGCGCGCGATGGTCGAACGGATGATCGCGGCACGCAGCGTCGAGGGTGACGCGATCTCCTTCACCGGCGGCCCGAGCAACGGCGCCAAGACCTTCCTGCGCGTCTTCGACCTGGGCTATCGCATCCGGCGACTGCGCCTGCTGGCGCGGCGGCTGACCGAGCTGGAGGCGGATCACAGCGAGGCCGAGCTCGCCCCGGTGCGCGACGCGATCTACGATTCGCTCGCCGACTATCTGGAACGCCAGCATGGCAGCGCGGATGCCATAGGGGCAGACGATCTTCGCAACATGCCCGACGATGGCGCGGCGCTGCTCGACCGGATCGCGGCGCGGTTCGACCTGATCCGGCTCGATGGCGAGGCCGATGCACGGCTGGCCGCGGCCTTTGCCGGTCTGCCCCGCGTCGCTCGACGGACGCTGCTGCTGACCTATCTGGGCTTTCCCTATTTCGACGTGGCGACCCTGCCGCTGCTCCAGGGCGAGGGGCTGGATGAGTTCGATCCGATCAAGGTCGATCGCATCGCCCCCGACGATGCCACCGCGATCCGCTCGGGCGGCGCGGAGGCGACGTTGAAGGGGATCCAGTTCCTGACCTTCGGCGCGTTCTTCAGCCGCAGCTACCGCGAGAACGATTATCTGTGGGGCCGTCTGCACGGGGCGGAGCGGATGATCGACATCGCCATCTCCACCCTGCCCCCCACCATCCGGCTGAAGCCGGGCCGCGTCGCCGCGTTCAAGCGCCGGGCCTTCCTGGCGATCCTGGACGAGGAGGAGGCGCGGCTGACCGCGATCACCCCGCTGATCGCCTCGCTTCGCCAGGAGATCGGCTGACAGGCTGGTCATGCCGGACCAACGCCGCTAGACCCGCCTCGCCAAGCGATGTCCGGTGCCTGTAGGGCGTTCGGACGAGAGAATGACGCGGAGAAGCGCATGCAGTTCCTGAAAATGCTGTTCTGGTGCCTGCTGGCCTTTCTGGCCGCGGCCTTCACGATCGGGAACTGGACGACCGTGCCGATCCGGCTGGTCGGCGGGCTGGTGGCGGACGTCAACCTACCGCTTCTCCTGTTCCTGACCTTCCTGATGGGGCTGGTCCCGACGCTGATCTGGCAGCATGCGGCACGCTGGCGTCTTCGCCAGCGGCTGAGCGCGGCCGAGCGTTCGCTGGCCGCCGTTTCGGCGGAGACCGACGCCTATGCCGCCACCGGCCCGGTCGCCGCCCAGCCCATCGCCACCCCCCAGCCCATGGTCTGATCCCTTTATGAGCAACCGCATCTTCGTCGCGATCGACACCCCCGACCTCGCCCGTGCCCAGGCGCTGGCGAACAAGGTTCGCCATCATGTCGGCGGGCTGAAGCTGGGGCTGGAATTCTTCTGCGCGCACGGCGCGGGGGGCGTGCGCGAGATGGCGCATATCGGGCTGCCCGTCTTTCTCGACCTGAAGCTGCACGACATTCCCAACACCGTCGCCAAGGCGGTCCAGTCGCTGGGGCCGCTCGCCCCGGCGATCCTGACCGTCCATGCCAGCGGCGGTCGCGCGATGCTGGAGGATGCCAAGGCCGCCGCGCCGACCGGTACCAAGGTGGTGGCGGTGACGATGCTGACCAGCCTCGATGCCAATGACCTGTCGGATACCGGCGTCACCGGCTCGCCTGCCGATCACGTCCGTCGCCTCGCCGATCTGGCCGCCGAGTCCGGGGTCGACGGCATCGTCTGTTCGGGGGCCGAGGTCGCGGCGGTGCGCAAGGCCTGGCCCAAGGGCTTCTTCGTGGTGCCGGGCGTCCGTCCGGCGGATGGTCCCGTCGGCGACCAGAAGCGCGTGGTGACCCCGCGCGCCGCGCTGGACGCCGGTGCCTCGATCCTGGTCATCGGCCGCCCGATCACCCAGGCCGATGATCCCGACGCCGCCGCGCGGGCGATCGCCGCGACGCTTTGACGATATTCGCGACAGTCCTCTCTTTTCGGAACTGGCCATGACGACCACTGCCAAGATCTGCGGACTGACGACCCCCGCCACGCTCGATGCCGCGCTGGGCGGCGGGGCGAGCCATGTCGGCTTCGTGTTCTTTCCCGCCTCTCCGCGCCACCTGACCTTCGACGTCGCGGCGGGACTGGCGGGGCGGGTCCCGGGCCATGTCCAGCGTGTCGGCGTCTTTGTCGATCCCGACGACCAGTTGCTGGAGGCCGCGGTGCGCGCCGGAATGCTCGACGCGATCCAGCTTCACCGCACCGCCCCCGCGCGGGTGGCGGCGATCCGGTCGAAATTCGACCGAGAGGTCTGGGCCGCCGTCGCCATCAAGGTGCGCGCCGATGTCGACAAGGTCCGCGACTATGCCGGAGCGGCCACGCGTATCCTGTACGATGCCAAGACGCCCGACGACGCATCGCTGCCGGGCGGCATGGGGTTGCGCTTCGACTGGAGCCTGCTCGACGGGGTGCGCCATCCGCTCCGCTGGGCACTGTCGGGCGGGCTGGACGCGGGCAATGTGGGCGAGGCGATCCGCCGGACCGGCGCGCCGCTGGTCGATATATCCTCCGGCGTCGAGAGCGCGCCCGGCGTCAAGGATATGGACAAGATCGCGACGTTCCTTAAAGCCGTTGCGACAAATCAGTGACAGGATCGTTTGCAGGGGTCGCCTTTGCAAACGCCCAAGGGAAACGAGATGAACGCCCCCAATTCCTTCCGTGCGCAGCCCGACGAGCGCGGCCATTTCGGTGATTTCGGCGGGCGCTATGTCGCCGAGACGCTGATGCCGCTGATCCTCGACCTGGAACGCGAATATCGCGCGGCGCAGGTCGACCCGGCCTTCAAGGCCGAGTTCGACGACCTGATGACCCATTATGTCGGTCGCCCCAGCCCGATGTACTATGCCGAGCGCATGACCGAGACGCTGCGCGCCAGCGCGCCCGAGGGCAAGGGGCCGAAGGTCTATTTCAAGCGCGAGGAGCTGAACCACACCGGCGCGCACAAGATCAACAACTGCATCGGCCAGATCCTGCTCGCCAAGCGCATGGGCAAGACGCGGATCATCGCCGAGACCGGCGCGGGGCAGCATGGCGTCGCGACCGCCACGGTGGCGGCGCGCTTCGGCCTGCCCTGCACGATCTTCATGGGCGCGCGCGACATCGAGCGACAGGCGCCCAACGTCTTCCGCATGAAGCTGCTCGGCGCTGAGGTCCGCCCGGTGACCTCGGGCGCGCAGACGCTGAAGGACGCGATGAACGAGGCGCTGCGCGACTGGGTCGCCAATGTCCACGACACCTTCTACATCATCGGCACGGCGGCGGGGCCGCATCCCTATCCGGAGATGGTGCGCGACTTCCAGGCGGTCATCGGCACCGAGTCGAAGGCGCAGATGCTCGAGGCCGAAGGACGGCTGCCCGACCTGCTGATCGCTGCGGTCGGCGGCGGATCGAATGCGATCGGCCTGTTCCACCCCTTCCTCGACGATCCCGAGGTCGCGATGCTGGGCATCGAAGCGGCCGGGCATGGCCTGAACACCACCCAGCATGCTGCCAGCCTGACCGGTGGCAAGCCGGGTATCCTGCACGGCAACAAGACCTATCTGCTGCAGGACGAGGACGGGCAGATCGCCGAGGCGCATTCGATCTCGGCGGGGCTCGACTATCCGGGCATCGGGCCCGAGCATAGTTGGCTTAACGACACCGGCCGCGTCGTCTATGAGGGCGTGACCGACACCGAGGCGCTCGACGCGTTCCAGCTGTGCTGCAAGGTCGAGGGGATCATCCCCGCGCTGGAATGCAGCCATGCGCTGGTCGGCCTGATCCGCCGCGCGCCGCTGATGAACCGCGACCAGATCGTGCTGGTCAATATCTCGGGCCGGGGGGACAAGGACATCTTCACCGTCGCCGAAGCGCTGGGAGCCAAGATGTGAGCCGGATCGCCGACACCTTCGCCCGCTGCGGGGCGGCAGGGCGCGCCGCACTCGTCTGTTTCGTGACCGCCGGGGATCCGACCCCCGCCGACACCGCCGCGATCCTAGACGCGCTGGTCGAGGGCGGCGCGGACCTGATCGAGCTGGGCATGCCCTTCACCGATCCGATGGCCGATGGCCCCGCGATCCAGAAGGCCAATATCCGCAGCCTGGGGGCAGGCACCCGCACTGCCGACGTGCTGGCGATCGCCAGCGCCTTTCGCGCGCGCCATGCCGAGGTGCCGCTGGTCCTGATGGGCTATGCCAATCCGATGACGGTGCGCGGCCCCGAATGGTTCGCGCAGGCCGCGGCTGGCGCAGGCGTGGACGGCGTGATCTGCGTCGATGTGCCCGCCGAGGAGGACGACGCGCTGGGCGTGGCCTTGCGGGACAAGGGCATCGCCTCGATTCGGCTGGCGACCCCGACCAGCGACGCCGTGCGGCTGCCGACGATTTTGACGGGTGCCGATGGCTTCCTCTATTATGTCTCCGTCGCGGGGATCACCGGCCAGCAGCAGGCGGCGCAATCCTCGATCGAGGATGCGGTCGCCCGGCTGAAGGCGGCGACGAACCTGCCGGTCGCGGTGGGTTTCGGCGTCCGTACCCCCGACCAGGCGGCGGCGATCGGCCGGGTCGCCGACGGTGTGGTCGTCGGCTCCGCCATCGTGGATCTGGTCGGCGAACATGGCGCGGCGGCGCCCGCCCCGGTCCGCGCCTATATTGAAACTCTGTCGTCGGCGATCGCCGACGCGCGCAAGGAACTCGCATGAGCTGGCTCAACAGCGTCCGCAACGTCATCCCCTTCGTCGTCAAGAAGGAAACGCCCGACAATCTCTGGCACAAATGCAAGGGATGCGGGCAGATGGTCTTCACCAAGGAGCTGGAAGACAATCTGAACGTCTGCCCGAAATGCGATCACCACGACCGCATCGGGCCGAAGTTGCGTTTCCGGCACCTGTTCGACGAGGGCAGCTCCGCCGAGCTGTCGCCGCCCAAGGTGCCCGAGGATCCGCTGAAGTTCCGCGACTCCAAGCGCTACACCGACCGCCTGAAGGTCGCGCGCGTCAATAACGGCGACGCCGACGCGCTGGTCAATGCGCGCGGCACGATCCTGGGCAACAAGGTCGTGGTCGGCGTGCAGGACTTCGCCTTCATGGGCGGCTCGATGGGCCTGGCCGTGGGCGAGGCGTTCGTGCGCGGGGTCGAGGCGGCGATCGCCGACAACTGCCCCTATGTGATCTTCACCGCCTCGGGCGGCGCGCGGATGCAGGAGGGTATCCTCAGCCTGATGCAGATGCCGCGCACCACGGTCGCCATCCAGATGCTGCACGATGCGGGCCTGCCCTATATCGTCGTGCTGACAGACCCGACCTCGGGTGGTGTGATGGCCGCCTATGCGATGCTGGGCGACGTCCAGATCGCCGAGCCCAAGGCGACCTTGGCATTCACCGGCCGCCGCGTGATCGAGAGCACGATCCGCGAAAAGCTGCCCGACGATTTCCAGACTTCGGAATATTATCTGGATCACGGCATGCTCGACATGGTCGTCCATCGCCACGATCTGCGTGAGCGGCTGGCGACGGTCATCGGCTATCTGACCGCCTCGCGTCAGGCCGCCTGACATCCCGATCGCGAAGCGTCGCCTTTTCGCCGCGACGCCATTAGAGGGGCGGGCCGAGAGGTCCGCCTCTTTTTCATTCCCTTCACGAGACCGGCCGATGCCCGATCATGCCCGATCCCAGAACCCCGCCGTGCAGGCGCAACTCGACCGGCTATGGTCGCTGTCGCCGGGGGCGGACATATTGGGGCTGGAACGGATCACGACGCTGCTCGCCCGGCTGGGGGATCCACAGCATCATCTGCCGCCGGTCTTCCATGTCGCCGGGACCAACGGCAAGGGATCGACCTGTGCCTTTCTGCGTGCCGCGATCGAGGCGTCGGGCCAGGCGGTGCATGTCTATTCGAGCCCGCATCTGGTTCGCTTCAACGAGCGCATCCGGCTGGCGGGGCGGCTGATCGACGACACCGCTCTGGCATCCGTGCTGGACGAGGTGCTCGACCATGCCGAGGGGATCGGCGCGAGCTTCTTCGAGGTGACGACCGCCGCCGCCTTTCTCTGCTTCGCGCGGACCCCGGCGGCGGCGACCATCGTCGAGGTGGGCCTGGGCGGGCGGCTCGACGCGACCAACATCCTGCCGCCCCCCGCCATATGCGGGATCGCGGCGCTGGGGATCGACCATGAGGCCTTTCTGGGCAGCAGCCTGACCGGCATCGCTCGCGAAAAGGCCGGGATCGCCAAGGCGGGCACCCCGCTGGTGACGATGGACTATGCCCGGCCGCTGCGACAGGCGATCGCGGAGGTCGCCGAGGCTGCGGGCGCACCGATGCTGGCGCGTGGGGAAGCCTGGTTCAGCCGATCCGATGGCAAGGCCATTCTCTACGAGGACCGGCAGGGCACGATCGCCCTTCCCCGCCCCGGCCTGTCGGGCCCGCACCAGTCGCGCAATCTGGCCTTGGCGGTGGCCATGGCGCGGCATCAGGTGGCGGTGACGATCCCCGATAGTGCGCTCCAGGCCGCAGCGACGCAGGCGCACTGGCCCGCGCGGATGCAGAGGCTGTCATCCGGCCCGCTGACGCAGGCGTTGCCCGAGGGAAGCGAATGCTGGCTGGACGGCGCGCACAATCCCTCCGCCGCGACGCCGGTGGCGCGAACGATGGCCGGGTGGAAGGCACAAGGGCCCTCCGCGCTGGTGCTGGGCATGCTCGCCAACAAGGATGCCGGGCCCGTCCTGCATAGGCTGGGCGCGATGGTGGACCTGGTCGTGACCGTGCCGGTGCCACATCATGCCTGCCATGCGCCCGAGGACCTGGCCGAGCAGGCGCGCCGCCAGGGTCTATCGGCCGAAGCAGCCACCGACCCGGCTGACGCCTTGGCCCGGATCGCCGGGCATTTCGACCGCCCCGCTAGGGTCCTGATCGCCGGATCGCTCTATCTGGCCGGGCAGGTGCTGGAAGCGAATGACGAGGTGCCGCAATGATGCGACGAACTGATAACGCACCACGCTTTATTTGCGATTGACTATCAATAGCGCCAGTTTAGCATGAGCGGGCAAATACGGAGTCCCGCCCGATGGCCGAAACCACCACGCTCGCCACTGCCCTGCCCCATATGCTCCCGGCCTGCCCCCATGCCCGGATCGCGTTGTTCGCGATCCGTCGGATGGGCGCGCATGGGCTGGCCGATGCCCGGGCCGCGCATACCCTGTTCACCGTCTTCGGGCAGGATTTTCGCCGCCCGCTTATCCTGATGCGGACGCTGATGGCCGATCTCGCGGCGCATGCCTCTGGCCAGATCGCGATCGCGCCCTGCTGCTGCGGGCGGATGACGGCGGCGGAGGCGGCCTTGCTTACCGTCCTGGCGCAGATGGAGGTGGCGCCGGAAAAGGCGCGCTTCCTGATGAGCGATCTGCTCGGCGCCCGGCGGATCGACGGGGTCCTCGCCAGCGCGGCGGCGGTCAGCGCCGCCTTCGCCGATGAGGGGCGGCCGATCAGCCTTTGACGGGCACGTCGGCGCGGGTGTCGCCTTCCCCCTCGACGCCCGCGCTGCCGATCGAGCGGTCGATCATCCCCGACCGCGCCATCCAGCCGAACAGCACGACGCCGGGCAAGGCGATGACAGTGGTCAGCAGGTAGAAATCCACATAGCCGAACCGCTCGACCAGCGCCCCCGCCGTCGTTCCGCTCAGGATACGCCCCAGCACGCTGGTCGCGGCCGAGATCAGGGCATATTGCGCGGCGGTGAAACGCAGATCGGTCAAGGCCGAGAAATAGGCGACCAGCGTGACGCCGCCGATCCCGCTCGCGAAATTCTCGAACCCGATCGCGCCCGCCATGCCCAGATTGCTATGCCCCGCCGCCGCAAGCCCGGCGAAGGACAGGTTGGACACCGCCATCAGCACCAGGCTGATCATCACCGACCGCTTCATGCCCAGCCGGGCATAGAGAATGCCGCCGACGAACACGCCGACCAGCAGCGCCCAGAACCCGACCCCGACGTCGTAAAAGGCGATCTCGTCCTTGGAAAAGCCCAGATCGTTGAACAGCAGGCGGAAGGTCAGATTGGCCAGCGTGTCCCCGATCTTGTGGACCAGGATGAAGGCCAGCACAAGAATTGCACCCTGCCGACGAAAGAATTCGGCAAAGGGGCCGACGACCGCGCGAACGATCCCCTCAGCCGGGCGGCGCGCGGTGATTTCGGCATGCCGCGCGGGCTCTCCCATGATCAGCGCGGTCAGCAGCGCGGGCAGCGCGAAGGCACAGCTGACGATATAGGCGATGCTCCACCCCGCCCGCGCCGCGATCACCAGCGACAGAGAGGCGACCAGCGCCGATCCGATCCGCCAGCCATATTGCCCCATGCCCGCGCCGACACCCAGTTGGCGCGGCTCCAGCAATTCGATGCGATAGGCGTCGATCACGATGTCGAAGGTCGCACCGGCAATGCCCAGCGCGATCGCGGCCATGGCGGTCTGCGCCAGCGAGACGCGGGGGTCCGAAAGCCCCAGCCCGACCGCCGCCGCACAGACGAGTGCGGCGACGACGAACAGCCAGGATACGCGTTGGCCCAGACGGTGCAGGACGGGGATCTTCACCCCCTCGACGATCCAGGCCCACAGCCATTTGAGATTATAGGCCAGGATGACGAGCGCGAAGGCGGTGACGCTCTTCTTCTCGATCCCTGCCTCCGCCAGACGGCTCGCCAGGGTCGCATTGATCATGGTCAGCGGAAAGGCGGAGGATATGCCGAGCGCCAGTGCGGCGAGCGGCGCCGGTTCGATATAGGGCCTTACCGCATCCACCCAACGCCCACTCGCCATACCCGATCCGTTTCGCCTCGACTGCAAAGCGCGGACCGTAGAGGGCTTGGCCGATGGGGGCAATGTCGCCGATCGCGGCGGTGTCAGGCACCCGCGAACAGGCGGAAGCCCGCAGGCAGACGGCTCGGCGGCTTGCCGGTCCGGCGCTCCTCGATGACCGTGATCGCACCCAGCAGCTCGCGCGGTCCATAGGGCTTCATGAGGATGCCCTCGGCCAGTCCGTCCGCCTCGTCGGGCGGCGTTCCGGTCAGGAAGAGCACGGGTATGCCTCGCGCCCGCGCCGCGCGCGCCACGTCGAGGCCGCTGCCGTCGGCCAGCCTGACATCCGCCAGAACGAGGTCAATAGGGGTGTCGCCCTCGATCAGCGTCACCGCCTTGCTGGCCCGGTCGACGGTCGCGACAACCTCGTAATCGGCGTCGGTCAGGACATGTTCGGTGTCGAACGCGACCAGCGGCTCGTCTTCGACCACCAACAGCTTGGTCAGCTGTCGCTTCTTTCGCCCGAAGAGTCTCATCCCGTATCGGCCCGTCTTTCTTGCCCGCTCTTGCGCCTAACGCATTGTCGGGGGAAACGACGCAAATATTTTCCTTTGCGCGACACCCTATGTATCAGCGTGGATCATGACACCAGAACAACGTATCGCCAAGCTGCTTGCCCGGGCCGGAGTCGCCTCGCGCCGGGAAGTCGAGCGGATGATCGCCGAGGGTCGGATCGCGCTGAACGGCACGACGATCGACACGCCTGCGACGCTGCTTTCCTCGCTCGACGGAGTGACGGTCGACGGTCAACCGGTCGCCGCGCCCGAACCCACGCGGCTGTTCCTCTACAACAAGCCCAACGGCCTGTTGGTGACCGAACGCGATCCCGCCGGGCGGCCGACCATCTATGACCGCCTGCCCGCCGGACTGCCGCGCCTCGTGCCGGTCGGGCGGCTCGACCTCAATACCGAGGGGCTGCTGCTGCTGACCACCGATGGCGGGTTCAAGCGCCAGCTGGAACTGCCCGCGACCGGGGTGGAGCGGACCTATCGCGCACGCGCCTATGGCGACATCACCCAGGCGCAGCTCGAGGATCTAATCCACGGGATCGAAATCGACGGCATCCGCTATGGCCAGATCGACGCCAATCTGGAGCGTCGCACGGGCGCCAATGTCTGGATCGAGATGACCTTGCGCGAGGGCAAGAATCGCGAGGTCCGGCGCGTCCTCGAACATCTGGGCCTTCAGGTCAGCCGCCTGATCCGCCTGCGCTATGGCCCCTTCGTCCTGGATGATCTGCCGGTCGGCGAGATCGGCGAGGTCAAGGGCGCGCAGATCGTCGAGTTCCGCAAGACCCTGCTGGGCGGCATCCCCGCCGATGCCGTCCGCCCGACGCCCCGCGCCGGTTTCCGCACGCCGCCCACGAATGCCAAGCCGGAACGCCCGGCCCGCCCCGAGGCGCGGCGCACGGCGGATCAGGATGCCACGCCCCGGCGCGACGCCAAGCCTCGCGCTTCGACACCGTTCGGCGAGCGCGCGCGTCCCGGTGCGCCACGCTCCGGCGACCGGCAAGAGCGTTCCTTCCGTCCGCGATCCGAAAACGCCCCGTCGGGGCGCGGTGGGCGTGACGAGCGTCCTGCCCGTGGCGAACGGCCGTCCGGGGGGGAGCGTCCCTTTCGCTCCCGGTCGGATGCCGGACCGAGCGGGCGCGCCGTTCGCGAGGATCGGCCCGCGCGGGGCACCGAACGTCCCTTCCGGTCGCGTCTGGATGCCGGACCCACGGGACGTGGCGCTCGGGACGAAAGACCCGCGCGTGGCGGCGACCGCCCCTCCGGGGGGGATCGTTCGTTCCAGGCGCGGTCCGACGCGGCGCCCTCGGCGCGGGGTGGTCGCAACGAGCGAACCCCACGCGACGAGCGTCCCTCGGGCGGTGATCGGCCGTCGCGGGGTCCGCGACCGCCCGCACCATCGGGCGGCGGACGCCCCTTTGGCAGTGGGCGTAACGGACGGCCCGGTCGGCCCGGAGGAAATCGCTGATGCGCGTCATTGCCGGAGAGTGGCGGGGTCGCACGCTGGTCGCGCCCAAGGGTGACGTCACGCGCCCAACCGCCGATCGCACGCGCGAGGCGCTTTTCTCGATGCTGGCGGCGCGGCTGGGCGATTTCGAGGGGCTGGCGGTCGGCGACTTCTTCGCGGGATCGGGCGCGCTGGGGATCGAGGCGCTGTCGCGCGGCGCGGCGTCCTGCCTGTTCGTCGAGCAGGATCGCGGGGCTCTGGACACGCTACGCGCCAATCTCGCCAAGCTCGGGGCGACGGGCGATGTCCGCGCGACCTCGGTGCTGGCGCTGGGCCCCGCGCGCCAGCCGCTCGACCTGATCCTGATGGACCCACCTTATGGCACCGGCGCGGGCGTCGTGGCGCTCGACAAGCTGACCCGGCTGGGTTGGGTGGCGGCGGGAACCTGGATCAGCATCGAGACGGCCAAGCAGGAAGAAATCGACCTGCCGGGCTTCGTCGTCGACGCCTCGCGCGTCCATGGCAAGGCGCGGTTGACCCTGTTGCGTCAGGGCTGAGCCAGGCTCCGCCCCCGCATCAACGCCAGCCCGGCGAGGCTGAGCAGGCCCGCGGCGACCAGATAGCCGCCGACCCAGTTCAGCCCGCCGCGCTCGGTCAGCGCCTGCGCCGCGATAGGCGCCAGCGCGCCGCCGATGATCCCGCCCAGATTGAAGGTCATCGAGACGCCGGTATAGCGCACCCCCGCCGGAAACAGCGCGGGCAGCCAGCCGCCCAGCGGGCCATAGGCGAACCCCATCACGAACAGCGCCGCCGCGAGCCACACGAAGACGATCGCCAGCGATCCCGATCCCAGCATCGGCCCCATCGCGACGCCGACCAGCGCACATCCGGCAAAGCCCAGCGCCAGCATCATGGGCGCGCCACGGCGATCGGCCATCACGCTCGACACCACGACGCCCAACGCCAGAAACAGGATCGCGACGAGCTGGACGCCCAGAAATGCCTCGCGCGGATAGCCAAGGGCGCTGGTGCCATAGCCCAGCGCGAAGGCGGTCGCGAGGTAGAAGATGGCGAAACAGGCGATCACCCCGCCCGTCCCCGCCAGCAGCGCACGGCCATGCCCCTGCAACAGCGTCGCGATCGGCACGCGCGGCAGGGCTTCGGTCCGCTTGGCCTCGGCGAAATCCGGTGTCTCGGTCAGCCGCAGGCGGACCCACAGGCCGAGCATCACCAGCACCGCACTGGCCAGGAACGGCAGTCGCCAGCCCCAGGCGCGGAATTGCGCATCGGTCAGGACGAGGCCGAGAAGCAGGAAAAAGCCGTTCGCCAGGATGAAGCCGACCGGCGCGCCGAGCGGGGGAAACATGCCCCAGGTGTTGCGCCGCCCGGGCGGCGCATTCTCCACCGCCAGCAGCGCCGCGCCACCCCATTCGCCCCCCAGCCCCAGTCCTTGCCCAAGTCGCGCGATGCACAACAGCAACGGGGCGATCCAGCCCGCCTGCGCATAGGTCGGCAGGAAGGCGATGGCGACGGTCGATCCGCCCATCAGCATCAGGCTGACCACCAGCGTCGACTTGCGCCCGACCCGGTCCCCGAAGTGACCAAAGGCGATCGCACCGACCGGCCGCGCGACAAAGGCGAGCCCGAAACTGGCATAGGACAACAGCAACTGCGCCGCCGCCGAGGAGGCCGGGAAGAAGAGCGGCCCGAACACCAGCGCCGCCGCCGTCGCATAGATATAGAAATCGTAGAACTCGACCGCCGTTCCGGTCAGGCTGGCCAGCAGGATATGGCGGTGCGAAGGTGTCGAGGCACGGGTCATCCGCCCGCTGTGGCAGAAGCCAAATGCCGCCGTAAAGACCTATCCGCCGCGACGCGGCGGGCCGGATCAGCTCGCCAGCACCTCGGCCAGCTTGAGCAGCAACCAATAGAGCGTACCCGACAGCAACATCGCGACCGGCAGGGTCATGATCCAGGCGAGCGCCATGTTGCGGATCGTCCGCGCCTGGAGCCCGGCGCCATTGGCGACCGAGGCGCCCGCGACGCCGGAGGACAGGATATGCGTGGTCGACACCGGCCGCCCCAGCTGGTCGGCGAGCAGGATCGTCGCCGCCGTCATCAGCTCAGCCGCCGCACCCATGCCATAGGTCAGATGCGTCTTGCCGATCCGCTCGCCGACCGTGACCACGATCCGCCGCCAGCCGACCATCGTCCCCAGGCCCAGCGCCAGGGCGACGGTGATCTTCACCCAGAGCGGGATATAGCGGGTGCCGCGCTCCAGCTGCTTGGCATAGCCGTTGAGCGACTCGATCTGACCGGCGGTGAAACGGCTCTTGGCACCTTCGTCCTTGGTCACCATCCGGGTGGTATCGAGAACGAGATACATATCGTTGCGCAGATTGGGAACGACCGCCGCCGGTACGCGGCTGAGCGTGCCGTAATCGGTGATCCGCTCGCCGATGTCGTGCGACAGGACCGACAGCCCTTCATAGACCTGCGGCGTATCGATCGCCTTGGCGCGCACGCCATCGACGACGGCGGCGCGGGCCTGGTCCAGCGGGACCGCGTGGCCGGTGCCGTGCGCGGCATAGGCGGCGGAGGCGATGTCGGCGCTGCGGACAAAGGCGGGCATCGCACTTTCCGGCAGCGTCCGGTTGAGCGCATAGGCGGTCGGCGCGCAGCCGATCAGGATCAGCATGATCAGGCCCATCCCCTTCTGCCCGTCATTGCCGCCATGTGCGAAGCTGACCGCCGTGCAGGTGAAGATCAGCAGCGCCCGGATGCCGCGCGGCGGGGGCGTATCGCCTTCGGGTTCGCGATACAGGCGGTCGTCGCGGAAAAAGCGCTTCATGACGAGGAGCAGCATCAGCGCACCGGCAAAGCCGATCAGCGGACTGAACAGCAGCGCGGAGAGGACCTTCCGCACCTGCTCCATGTCGACGCCCGATGTACCGGGGATGCTGGACAGAAGCTGGTTGGCGAGGCCGACGCCCAGGATCGACCCGATCAGCGCGTGGCTGGACGAATTGGGCAGCCCCACCGCCCAGGTCGCCAGATTCCAGATCACCGCCGCCAGCAGCAGCGCGAAGATCATCGCGAACCCGCCCGCCGATCCGACATGCAGCATCAGGTCGATCGGCAGCAGGGTGATGATCGAATAGGCGACCGCGCCGGTGGAGGTGACGACACCGAGGAAGTTGAAGAAACCCGACCATATGACGGCCACCGGCGCGGGGAGCGAATGGGTATAGATCACCGTCGCCACCGCATTGGCAGTATCGTGGAAGCCGTTGACGAACTCGAAGCCCAGCGCGATCAGCAGGGCCAGGCCCAGAAAGGTGAAGACACCGACCGCCATGGGCTCGCCAACCCGCGCCGTGTCGGTCACGATGCTGACCCCCGCATAGGCCAGGCCGCCGACGATCAGCGCGAGGAAAATCCACCGCCCCGACGGATGCAGCGACGCATCGAGCTTCGGTCCACGAATGCGAGATTCGGATTCCCCGCCGGCAAGCGCATAAGGTGTCATGATAAACGTCCGTTGCGCCACGGAGGTGACGTTTTTATGACGCCGGTCCCGTGAGCCGTGGCCAATGCCATGCCGGGATAGGGCGGGACGCCCTCGTGCGAGGTCCCGCCCTATCCCGGACAGGCCCTTATCGCGTGCTGGCCAGCATGACGGGGGCGGCGAGCAGCGCGGCGACCTTCACGGCGGCGTCGGCCTGCATCTCCGCGCGGCACTGGGCCACGCCCTCGTTCAGCGCCAGATCATTGGTCATGGGTCCGCATGCGATCGCCGCGGCGCGGCGAATGCGGGCGTCGAGCATCGCCCGGTGATCGGGTCGATGGAGATCGAGATCGGCGTGACGGACCTTGATGCTGACCGGTTCGCGCAGCTGCGCCTGGACGGAGGCGCCGGACAGGACAAACGAGGCCGCAAGGGCGACGGCAAAAATCTTGCTCATGGGAAGCTCCTGCATGGGGTCGTGCCCGTCACGGCGGCATGGGCGTTTCCACCCCGTCGCTCGTCGGCACGCACCGCCCCTAGGCCGCCCGCATGTCGGTTTCGGGTCGGGCGTGGGACGCCCGTGTGACATATCCCGCTATGACACAGCATCGCCATCGAACCGCCGAAGGTTGCCCCGGCGGCCAACGTTCCCTAACTGTTCGCGATGACCGTCGCTCCCTCCGCCGATCCCGCCCGGATTTCCACCGGACACCTGGCCGATTACCCCTATCTGCGCACGCTGAACTCGGCACAGCGTGAGGCGGTGCTGACCACCGATGGCCCGGTCCTGGTGCTGGCGGGCGCGGGCACGGGCAAGACGGCGGCGCTGACCGCGCGGCTGGCGCATCTGCTCTACACCCGCAAGGCCTGGCCTTCCGAAATCCTGTCCGTCACCTTCACCAACAAGGCTGCACGCGAGATGCGGGAACGCGTCGGGCGGCTGGTCGGCGATGCCGTGGAGGGGATGCCATGGCTGGGCACCTTCCATGCCATCGGTGCCAAGATGCTGCGCCGCCATGCCGAGCTGGTCGGGCTCCAGTCGAACTTCACCATCCTCGACACCGACGACCAGCTCCGCCTGCTCAAGCAATTGATCGTCGCGGCCGATATCGACGAGAAGCGCTTCCCGGCACGGGCGCTCGGCGGGCTGATCGACGAGTGGAAGAACAAGGGGCTGGTCCCCGGCGACATCGATGCGGGCGAGGCCGAACGCTATGCCAATGGCCGTGGGGCCGAGCTGTATCGCCAGTATCAGGACCGGCTGCGCAGCGTGAACGCTTGCGACTTCGGCGATCTGCTGCTCCACATGCTGACCATCCTGAAGACGCATCGCGATGTGCTGGAGCATTATCAGCAGCGTTTCCGCTATATCATGGTCGACGAGTATCAGGACACCAACAGCGTCCAGTATCTCTGGCTGCGGCTGCTGGCGCAGGCGCGCAAGAATATCGCGTGCGTCGGCGATGACGACCAGTCCATCTATTCCTGGCGCGGCGCGCAGGTGGAGAATATCCTGCGCTTCGAGCGCGACTTCCCCGGTGCCAAGGTCATCCGGCTGGAACAGAATTACCGTTCGACCCCGCATATCCTGGGGGCGGCGTCGGGCGTGATCGCCAATAATGGCGGACGGCTGGGCAAGACGCTGTGGACCGAACTCGACGTGGGCGAAAAGGTCCGGGTGCTGGGCGTATGGGACGGCCCCGAAGAGGCCCGGCGCGTCGGCGAGGAGATCGAGGCGGCGCGGCGCTCCGGCACCTCCTATGGCGATATCGCGATCCTGGTCCGCGCCTCGCACCAGACGCGCGAGTTCGAGGATCGCTTCATCGCGATCGGCCTGCCCTACCGGATCGTCGGGGGCTTCCGCTTCTATGAGCGTGCCGAAATCCGCGATGCGCTGGCCTATCTGCGGGTGGTCAACCAGCCATCGGACGATCTGGCGTTCGAGCGGATCGTCAACGTTCCCAAGCGCGGACTAGGCGACAAGGCGCTGGCCAAGATCCACCAGCTGGCGCGGGCCGAGGGCCTGCCGCTGACCCTGGCCTCGGCGCGTATCCTCGATACCGACGAACTGACCCCGCAGGCGCGGCGGAGCCTGGGCAATCTGATCGGCGACATCGCCCGGTGGCGCGACATGGCCCGCGACCTGCCGCATCCCGAACTCGCCCGACAGCTGCTGGACGAGAGCGGCTATACCGCCATGTACCAGAACGAGAAGTCGGCGGAGGCGGCCGGGCGGCTGGAGAACCTGTCCGAACTCGTCCGCGCGATGGAGGATTACGAGTCGCTCGGCGCGTTTCTGGAGCATGTGTCGCTGGTCATGGAGCGCGACGGCGACCAGCGCGAGCCCGAGGTGACGATCATGACGATCCACGCCGCCAAGGGGCTGGAGTTCGACACCGTCTTCCTCGCGGGCTGGGAGGAAGGGCTGTTCCCCTCGCAGCGCGCGATCGATGAAGGCGGCACGCGCAGCCTGGAGGAGGAACGGCGCCTCGCCTATGTCGCGATCACCCGGGCGCGGCGCAAGGCGGTGATCCTGCATGCGGCCAACCGCCGCATCTATGGCCAATGGACCTCCAGCCTGCCGAGCCGCTTCGTCGGCGAACTGCCGCCCGAGCATATCGACAGCGAGACGAGCATGACCGGCGGCGAAAGTCTGTGGCGCGCCAACTGGTCCGAACATGCCGACCCCTTCGCCAATGTGGCGCGGGGGACGGGGCGCGGGCCAGGCTGGCAGCGGGCGGCGACCAGCCAGAACGCGACGCCGACCCGCCCCGCACGGATCGTCGAGTCGCGCGCGCCCTCGGTCGGCTTGGGGCAAAAGGGGCGCGACGACCTGGGAGTGGGCGACCGGGTCTTCCACCAGAAATTCGGATATGGGGCGATCGCCGCGATCGAGGGCAACAAGCTGGAGATCGATTTCGAACAGGCGGGGCGCAAGCGGGTGATGGACAGCTTCGTCACCAAAAGCGTCGCTTGATCCGGGGGCGTCGTTCAGGAACCATATCGATTCGTAGCCGTATCGGTCGCATCGCCCGATTGTCCGGGCGTTGGAGGATAACCGATGGGCTTTCGCCGCTTGGCCACCGTCGCGATCACGACGGCCGTCACCCTGACCGCCATTCCCGCCACGGCACAGACCGCCGCCGACGATGCGCGCTTCCGCGCGGCGCAGGCGCGGTTCGACCGGGAATATCAGATCTACCGTCAGGAGGCTGAGCTGTACCTGTCCCGGCGCGACCGGGGCGGATATTACGATGGCGATTATCGCCCCGTCCCGCCGCCGCCGCCCGGCGGTCCCGGTGGCTATCGCGTCGCGCCGTCGATCCCGGCGGATGGCTATGCCAATGGCGAACCCTATTACGACCCGGTCGGCGATTATCGGGACGGCCCGCAATATCGCGAGCGTGTGCTGCAACCGCAGGACCGCGTCTATGCGGGCACCGACGGCCGCTATTATTGCCGTCGGTCGGACGGCACGACCGGCCTGATCATCGGCGGCGCGGCGGGCGGCATATTGGGCAATCTGGTCGGCGGGCGAAGCAGCACGATCGCGACGCTGCTGGGCGCGGCCGGTGGTGCGCTGGCCGGGCGGTCGATCGAGCAGAACCAGGTCCGCTGCCGCTGATCCGACATTTGGGGGCGGTCGGGGAACACCCGCCCGCCCCGGATTTCAGCGATGCGTGATCAGGCGGGATCGACCATCATCAGGGCGCAGTTCCTGTACTTCTCCGCATCCCGCTCGAACAGCGCGCTGGCGGGGAAGCGGCGCGGGGTCAGGCGCAGCGAGCCCAGGCCCGCCAGCTTGAACGTCCCCATCTTTTCCTCGCGCGGCGGCTTGCCGTCCCGCTCGACGGTCGTGGCATCGACGTACAGCTCGTCATGCCGCGTGTAGATCACATGGGGCGCCAACACCACTTCGCCGCGATTATACATGGCGGACACCGCCTGCATCTTCACAATGGCTTCGAAGATGATCGCAGGAGCGCCCGCCGCCGGCTCAGCCGGACGGCGCTCGGTCGTCGTCATATCGGTCATGCCCTGCATTTGCCCGTCCTGCCGCAACGCAGCAAGAGCAATTACGCCGCAATCGCCCATCGATAAAGGGCGCGAGCGAACGGCATGCGCTCGCGCCCCCTGGTTCACTTCGCCGGGCCCATCAGTTTCTGTGCGAAATAGACCATCTGCTGGGCATTCAGCCGGGCGCCCTGCGCGATGTCGGCGTCGCCCGAATGGCCACCCGCCATATCCTCGTAGAAGAGATAGGGGATGCCATATTCACCCAGCCGCGCCGCGAACTTGCGGGCATGTTGCGGCCCGACCCGATCGTCCTTCGTGGTCGTCCAGATATAGGGCTCGGGATAGGCGACGCCCTTGCGGATATTGGCATAGGGCGAGATCTTGCGCAGGAACGCGGCCTCTTCGGGCACGTCGATCGAGCCATATTCGTCCTTCCACGAATCGCCCGCCGCGATCTTCTGATAGCGGACCATGTCGAGCAGCGGCACCTGGATCGTCACCGCCTTCCACAGCTCGGGATGCTGGGTCAGTTCGACCCCCATCAGCAGGCCGCCGTTCGAGCCGCCATAGATGCCCAGCTTCTGCGGGCTGGTGATATGCCGCGCGAACAGGTCCTTGGCGACCGAGGCGAAGTCGTCATAGATGATCTGCCGCTT
Organism: Sphingomonas sp. SORGH_AS_0789; assembly: GCF_031453055.1. Classification (NCBI taxonomy): domain Bacteria; kingdom Pseudomonadati; phylum Pseudomonadota; class Alphaproteobacteria; order Sphingomonadales; family Sphingomonadaceae; genus Sphingomonas; species Sphingomonas sp. SORGH_AS_0789. Next base: position 3,173,099 of record NZ_JAVIYV010000001.1, on the reverse strand, counting down.
GGTCTTGCGGCCCGCGTCATGCCATTTCGGCCCGAACTCGCCGCCGCCCCGGATATTGGCGAGCACGAACGCCCCGCCACGCTCGGTCCAGATCTTGCCGGTCGACCCCAGATAATAGGGCAGCCGCGCAATCTCGAACCCGCCATAGGCGGTCATCAGCGTCGGCGTGGTGCCGTCCAGCTTCGCGCCCTTGGGCAGGACGACGAAATAGGGGATTTTGGTGCCGTCGGTCGACACCGCCTCATGTTGATGGACCGTCGCGCCGGTCGCGTCGAACCGGGCGGGCAGCGTCTTGAGCACCTGCGGCGCGGACGGTTTCGCCGCATCGAAGCGCGACAGGACGGTCGGGGTCGTGAAGCCCGAGGTCGACAGATAGACGATGTCCGACCGGTCGCTGGTGCTGGCCACGTCGACGGTCATATTGTCGGGCACCTGCACCGCCGAGGACGCCCAGCCGGTGGCGGTGGGGGCAAAGACGCTCGCCCGGCCCCGGACATTATCGATATAGGTGATGACCACGCGGTCCTTCGTGGTCGACACGCCCTCCACCGCCTGACGGTCGGTCGGGGTGAACAGCGCGCGCGGCTTGATCTTGCCCGCCTCCAGCTCGGACAGCGGCGCCCAGACGACCGAACCCGCCGGGAACGAGCCCCATGCGTCGCTGGTCTGGAAGATCACGCGGCCATCGACCATTCCGGCGGGGAAGGCGCGCGCGGGCATGGCGATCGGCTTGGCCCCGCCCTGCGGCGTCCAGAACAGCTTGTCGCCGCCGAAAAAGGTTCGCCGCCGCTCGATCACGACCGCGCGATGGCCCTGGGCATCGGTCAGCACACCCGCATAGGTGCCCAGCTCGTCCGACGGCTCGCCCCGGAAGATCTCGGTCGCCTGCGACAGCGGCTGTCCGCGCCGGACCATCTTCACGACGAAGGGATAGCTCGACTTGGTCAGGGTCCCCTGCCCCCAGTCTCGGCTGACCAGCAACGTGTCCTTGTCCAGCCATGCCGCGCCCTGCTTCGAGGTCGACAGGCGGAAACCATCGGGTACGAAGCCGCCGGTCGCCATGTCGAACTCGCGATATTCGATCGCATCCTCGCCGCCCTCCGACAGCGCGACCAGGCAGAGTCTTTCCTCGGGGCTGAGGCAGGTGACGCCCTTCCACACCCATTTCTTGCCCTCGGCCTTGCTCAGCGCATCCAGGTCGAGCAGCGTCGTCCAGCGGGGATTGGCGGTGGCGTAGTCGGCCTCGGTCGTCCAGCGCCACAGCCCCTGGGGGTGATCGGTGTCACGCCAGAAATTGACGATGCGGCCATACATCTGGCCCGGCATCGGAATGCGATCCTTCGCCGAGGCGATGGCCAGCGCTTCCTGGTAGAAGGTCTGATAGCGCGGATCATTCTGCAACCGGGGCAGTGTCTTGGCATTTTCGGCCTCGACCCAGGACAGCGCCTTGGCGCCGTCCTTGTCCTCCAGCCAGATATAGGGGTCATTCTCCGTCATCGTGCTCATCTGGGCCATCGCCGGGGCCCCCGCAACCTGTGTCGCCAGCATCGATCCGGCCAGCATCCACCGCCATCCCCGCATTCGTCATGCTCCATATCCTGAATGGGGGCGAATGTGACTTCATCACCCGCCGCTGGCAATGCGTTACGTCCCGAAAAATCGCATGCGGCCCGCATCGCACTGATGGCGGCATGGCGACGGAACGGTGGCTCGGGCGGCCCGTTCCCCCTTTCGCTTACCGCAAGAACGTCAAGGAGTTGGCGATGCCTTATGTGAAGACGCGTGACGGGACCGACATCTATGTCAAGGACTGGGGCGAAGGCCGTCCGGTCGTCCTCATCCATGGCTGGCCGCTGTCAGCCGACATGTGGGACACGCAGATGATGGGGCTGGCCGAAGCCGGTTTCCGCGCCATCGCCTATGATCGGCGCGGCTTCGGCCGTTCGGGCCAGCCCTGGTCGGGTTATGACTATGACACGCTGTCGGACGATCTGGCCGATGTGCTGGAGGAGACGGGCGCGCAGGATGCCGCGCTGATCGGCTTTTCGATGGGTGGCGGCGAGGTGGCCCGCTATATGAGCCGCCACGACGGCAAGGGCGTGATCGCCGCCGGGCTGATCGCTTCGGTCGTCCCCTATATGCCCAAGACCGACGACAATCCCCAGGGCACCGACCAGTCGGTGTTTGACCAGATCGCCCAGGGCCTGCGCGACGACCGCGCGCATTTCCTGCGCCATACCTTCTTCAAGCAGTTCTTCGGCGTGGGCTATATCTCCAGCCCGGTCAGCGACGAGGTGCTCGACTGGGCGACCGGCGTTGCAATGCAGGCGGGGCTGAAGCCGACGCTGGCCTGTGCCGAGGCCTTCAGCCAGACCGATTTCCGGCCCGACCTGCCCGCCTTCCGCGTGCCGACATTGGTCGTCCATGGCACCGGCGACCAGACCGTGCCGATCGATCCGGCAGGCCGCGCGGCGGCGGCGGGTATCTCCGGATCGCAACTGGTCGAATATGACGGCGCGCCGCACGGGCTCAACGTCACCCATGCCGATCGCCTGACCGGCGACCTGCTGACCTTCCTGGGTCGATAATAGAAAAGGGCGGCCCCCGGCGGGGTCGCCCTTATTTCAACGGAACGATCACCTCGTCCGGATGTGCGACGTTCAGTTCCTTGCGCACCATCTCATCGACCATGTCCGGATTGGCATGGTCGGGATCGAGCAGCGCGACACGGTTCTTCAGGATGGTCCGCCGCTTGTCGAGCGCGGCGTAATCCTGTTCGCGCTTCACCAATTGCCGCTGATACTCGCCATAAGCGAGCAGACCGTTGCGCCCCAGCACCGCATAGGCACCGAAGAACGCAACGATCGTCAACCCGAGCGCGGGCAAGGCAGCCCGCCGCATGGTCCGCATGAAAGGCGTCGACTTGGTCACAGCGGCCATAATTGTATCGACGCCCTTCGATTTCAAGCGCGGATCAGAATATCGCGACCGGCATAGCGCGCCGAGTCGCCCAGCTCTTCCTCGATGCGGATCAGCTGGTTGTACTTGGCGAGCCGGTCCGAACGCGCGAGGCTGCCCGTCTTGATCTGGCCGCAGTTGGTCGCGACCGCCAGGTCGGCGATGGTCGCGTCCTCGGTCTCGCCCGAACGGTGCGACATGACGGCGGTGTAGCGCGAACGCTGCGCCAGCGACACGGCCTCCAGCGTTTCGGTCAGCGTGCCGATCTGGTTGACCTTCACCAGCAGCGAGTTGGCATAGCCGCCCTCGATGCCCTTCTTCAGACGCTTCGGGTTGGTGACGAACAGATCGTCGCCGACCAGCTGGACCTTGTCGCCGATCAGGTCGGTCAGCGCCTTCCAGCCTTCCCAATCGTCCTCGGCCATGCCGTCCTCGATCGACAGGATCGGGTATTGGCGGGTCAGGTTGGCCAGATATTCGGCCATCTCATGGCTCGACAGGATCTTGCCCTCGCCCGAGATATTGTACTTGCCGTCCTTGAAGAACTCGGTCGCGGCGCAGTCGAGCGCGATCATCACGTCGTCGCCCGGCTTGTACCCGGCCTTCTCGACCGAGGCCATGATGAAGTCGAGCGCTTCGGTGGTCGAGGCGATGTTGGGGGCAAAACCGCCCTCGTCGCCCACGCCGGTCGCCAAGCCCTTTTCGTGCAGCGCCTTCTTCAGCGTGTGGAAGATCTCCGAGCCACAGCGGACCGCCTCCACGATGTTCGCCGCGCCGACGGGCATGATCATGAATTCCTGGAAGTCGATCGGATTGTCCGCATGCTCGCCGCCATTGATGATGTTCATCATCGGCACCGGCAGCAAGTGCGCCGAAACGCCACCGACATATTTGTAGAGCGGCAGGCCCCGCGCCTCGGCCGCCGCCTTGGCCACCGCCAGGCTGACGCCCAGGATCGCGTTGGCGCCCAGACGGCCCTTGTTCTCGGTGCCGTCCAGCTCAATCATGGCACGGTCCAGATCGGCCTGGTCCTCGGCGTCCATGCCCAGGATCGCGTCGGTGATCTCGTCATTGACCGCCTCGACCGCCGCCTCGACGCCCTTGCCCATCCAGCGGCTCTTGTCGCCGTCGCGGCGTTCGACCGCCTCATGCGCGCCGGTCGACGCGCCCGAGGGTACGGCGGCGCGGCCGAAGCTGCCGTCTTCGAGCAGAACGTCCACCTCGACCGTGGGATTGCCGCGGCTGTCCAGGATCTGGCGCCCGTGGATGTCGATGATTGCGGTCACGTAACGATGCTCCTACATCAGCCTTGAAGGTCTCGGCGGCGCTCTATCGCGTGACACGACGAAGGGCAATTGCGGGAAAAGCATGGAACCGTGCTTCCGTCACCGGGGTTAGAACGCAAATCGCCCGGTGATCCGGGCCTTGGAGAAAGGATTTTCCTATGGTCGACACCGACGGCACATTGCCGACGACGCAGAGCACCACTCCCAATTTTGCGGGCAATGCGGGCCTGGCGCCCGAAGTGGCTCCATTCGCCAGCGAGGCGGACGCGCATGACAAGCCCAAGGCGGGACTGGCGGATGCCAAGCAGTCGGTCAAGGAAGGCGCTACCAAGGTCCAGCAGCAGGCGGTGGACAAGGTCTACGCGCTGGCAGGCGACGGCAAGGCCAAGGCGGGATCGGCACTCGATCAGGTCGCGCAGCTGCTCAACGATGCGGCCGGTCAGGTCGATGAGAAGCTGGGCAGCCAATATGGGCAATATGCTCGTTCGGCGGCCGACAGCGTGACCTCGCTGTCCGGCGCGATCAAGGACAAGGACGTCGAGGAACTGCTCGATGACGCCCGCGCCTTCGTCGCGAAGAGCCCGGCGGTGGCGATCGGCGTTGCGGCGGCATTGGGCTTCGTGCTGGCGCGCGTGGTACAGTCGGGTATCGAAACCCGCGAGCCGGGTGACGCCACGGCGTGACCCGGGCGGCTGCTCCCCTATCGGCGCGGGTGCCCGAGCCCGAGACGCTGACCTCGCTGGTGTCGCAGCTGGTCGATGACGGTCGCTCGTTCATCGCGGCGGAGATCGACTTGGCCAAGGCGAAAGCCAGCGACAAGGTCGGCCGTTATCGCAGCGCGGCGATCTTCTTCGGTGCGGCGGCGGTCCTCGGGCTTGCGGCGCTGGTCGCGCTGCTCGTCGGGCTGATCCTGTCGCTGACGCCGTTGGTCGGCCCCTTTGGCGCGACGCTGATCGTCGTCGGCCTGGTCATCGTCATTGCCGGCGTGTTGGCGATGATCGGCAAGGGCCGCTTGGCGGGAGGTGCGGCATGACCGTCGCCGAAGCCGAATTGCGGGCTGCCGAAGCGCGCGAGCGGCTGAACAAGACCGCCTCGCGCATCCAGGCGCGGCTGGAGCCTCAGGCCCTGGCCGCGCAGGCGCGGGATGCGGGCCGGACCGCCGCGAAATGCGGCCTGGAAGGCGCGAAGAACAATCCCGGCGCGGTGGCGGGCGGCGTCGCCGTCATCGGGCTGCTGCTCAACCGTCGGCGGATCGCACGCCTGTTCAAGCGCAAGCGCTGATTTGGTTTTCCGGCGGATGGGCCCGTCGGCACCGTAGTTCAGAAGGATGATCGCAATGACCACCGAAATCCCTACCGATCAGCAAAATAGCCGGCTTCGCGAAACGCTGGACCATGGTCGTGAGACCGCGTCGCATGCCTATCACGATGCCAAGGATAAGGCCGGCGAGATCGCGCAGAAGACCGCGCGCACCATCGAGGGCAATCCGCTGGGCATCCTGGTCGGCGGCCTTGCGGTCGGTGCGCTCGCCGGGGCACTGATCCCGCGTTCGCCGCGTGAAAAGCAGCTGCTGGCGCCGGTCGGCAAGAAGCTGGGCGAAACCATTCGCCAGGCCACCCAGGCGGCGCGCGAGACCGGCCTTCGCGAGCTGGAGGAAGCCGGGCTGACGAAGGACGCGGCGAAGGACCGCGCCAAGTCGCTGTTCGACGATGTCGTAAAGGCCGCCAGCAATGCCGGATCGGCGGCGGCCAAGGCGGCGGCGAACAAGTCGGCCTGACCCCGCCACAGCCCTTAACCGAATGATGGCGCGCCGGACCCATAACATGGGTTACGGCGCGCTTTTCATGGGGAAGCGAAGCGGACGACCGCGCCACCTTGTCGCCGGGGATTGCGGTTTATAGGGATGGGATCTCCTCGATCAGAACGGGATTTCCGCTTGCGCCTTCTGCCCCTTGCCGCCTTGCTCGCTGCCGCCACCCTGCCTGTTCCCTTCGCCATCGCTGCCGCCCAGGCCCTGCCCCCGACGCCCGCCCAGCCCGGCGAGGGCAAGGAGGATGCCCGGCTCAAGCAGCTTTTCCATGACAGCGACGAAGCCAGCCTGGCGCGCAATCCGATCAGCGGTCTTTTCCGGGGCGACATGCGCCGCGCCGACCGGATCGGCGACTTTTATTCGGACGCCTATATCCAGGCCGAACGGCAGGCGGCGGAAAGCGACCTGAAGCGGCTCGGCCAGATCGACCGTGCCCGGCTGACCGCGACCAACCAGATCGCCTATGACGTCTTTCGGCAGCAGACCGAAACCACGCTCAAGGGCTATGACCCCGCCATCGTCGCGATGACCATCGTGCGACCGATGGACCATTTCTACGGCATCCAGACCTTCTATCCCGAATTCGCCTCGGGCCAGGGCGCGGCGCCGTTCAATACGGTGGCGGATTATGAGAACAACCTGAAGCGCAACGTCGAATATGCGCGGCTGCTCGACGAAGCCATCGGCCGCTTCCGGCAGGGCATGGCGAGCGGCGTGGTTCAGCCCAAGCTCGTCGTGCGCAACATGATCGCGCAGTTCGACAATCTTCTCGCCGGCCCGGTCGAGCAATCGACCTTCTACGGTCCGGTCCGTCAGTTTCCCGCAAGCGTCCCGGCGGCGGATCAGGCGCGGCTCAAGGCGGCCTATGCTGCGCAGATCCGCGATGTCATCCTCCCCGCCGAGCGGCGGATGCGGGCCTTTCTCGCCGATACCTATCTGCCCGCCGCGCGCGACAGTATCGGCCTGTCGGGAATGCCAGGCGGCGACCGGCTCTATGCCTATCTGATCGAGCAGAACACCACCCTGCCGCTCAAGGCCGAGGATGTGCACCAGCTCGGCCTGTCCGAGGTCGCGCGCATCCTGAAGGCGATGGAGGTGCAGAAGCAGGCGGTCGGCTTCAAGGGCAGCCTGGCCGATTTCTTTACCTTCCTGCGCACCGACACGCGGTTCCAGCCCCAATCGGCGGCACAGCTGCGCGAAGGCTATGAGGCGATCGGCCGCCGTATCGACGCCCGCGTCCGCGGGCAATTCTCGCTGATCCCCAAGACGCCGCTCGAAATCCGCCCCGTGCCCGCCTTCAAGGAAAAGACCGATGCTGGCGGCTCCTATCAGGGCGGCACGCCGGACGGGACGCGGCCGGGTGTCTTCTATTACAACACCTATGACCTGCCCTCGCGCTATATGTGGGAGATGGAGACGCTCTATCTCCATGAAGCGGTGCCGGGGCATCACTTCCAGATCAGCCTGGCACAGGAGAATGCGGCCCTGCCCGCCTTCATGCGCTTCGGCGGCAACACCGCCTATGCCGAAGGCTGGGCGCTCTATGCCGAAACGCTGTGGCCCGAACTGGGGATGGAAACCGATCCCTATCAGCGCATGGGCGGCCTGAGCGACGAGATGCTGCGCGCGATGCGGCTGGTGGTCGATACCGGCATCCATGCCAAGGGGTGGAGCCGCGATCAGGCGATCGCCTATATGCTGGCCAATTCGCCGATGGCGCGGACCGATGCCACCGCCGAGGTCGAACGCTATATCGCCATTCCGGGCCAGGCGCTCGCCTACAAGATCGGACAGATCACGATCAGCCGCGCCAAGGCCAAGGCGAAGGCCGAACTCGGCGCGAAGTTCGATCCGCGGCGCTTCCATGCGGTGGTGCTGGACACCGGCGCTCTGCCGATGCCGGTGCTGGAAAAGAAGATCGACGACTGGATCGCGGCGGAAAAGCGCCGGGCGTGATCGACCGGGGGAGCGGCACGCGGTCGCTCCCCCGGCACCGCGTCAGGGAACGTGACGCTTTTCGAGTTTGCGCGCGAGCGTCCGGCGGTGCATCCCCAGCCGCCGCGCGGTTTCCGAGATGTTGAAGTTGGTATCGGCCAGCGTCTCGTTGATCCGTTCCCATTCCAGCGTCTTGATCGAGCTGGGCCGATCGGTGATCGCGGTCGTCGCATCGCCGCTCGCCTTGTGGAAGGCTGCCTCGATATCGTCGGTGTTGGACGGCTTGGCGAGATAGTGGCACGCCCCCAGCTTGATCGCCTCGACCGCCGTGGCGATGCTGGCAAAGCCGGTCAGCACGACGATCAGCATTTCGGGATCATGCGCATGGAGGGTCTGCACGCATGCCAGACCCGAAGCCTGCCCCAGCTTGAGGTCGACCACGGCATAGCGCGGCGTCATCTCCGCCAGCGTCGCGACGAGCATGTCGGGCGTTCCGGCCACCCGCACCTGATAGCCGCGCCGCTCGAACGAACGTTGCAGCGTGCGCGCGAAAGTCTCGTCATCCTCGACGATTATCAGCGATCGTTCGCCGTCCATCACATGTCCCGATCCGAAAAGCCTATCATGCTGAGAGGTAGGGTCAGCGTCACCGTCGCGCCACCCTCGACGCGGTTGATCGCCTCGACCCGGCCGCCCAGCTTGCGAACCACGCTGGAGGCGAGGAACAGACCCACGCCATGCCCCTCGCCCTTGGTCGACTGCTGCGGTCGTCCGAACTGCGCCAGCGTGGCGGCGGTGAAGCCGGGGCCACGATCCGAGACACGCACCGCCACCACCTCGCCCTCGCGCACGACGCTCAACGCTACCCAATGCGGCGAGGCTTCTGCGGCATTGTCCAGCACGTTCCACACCGCCTGCTTGATCGCCGGGTCGGACACGATCGGCGCATCGTCGTCGATCGAGCGATAGTCGAGCGGGATCTGGCCATGACTGCGCCGCCATTCGCCGACGATCGCGTCGATGAAGCTGCCCACCTCGGACAGCTCCGCGGCCTCGCCGCGCGGTTCGCCTGCCGATTGCAGGATGCTGGTGACGATCGCCTTGCACCGCTGCACCTCGGCCTGCATCTCGGCGATCTCGCCCATCAGCTCGGCGTCGTCGCGCAGCTTGGGGACGCGGCGCCAGTCGCTCAGGATGACCGAGAGGCTGGCCAGCGGCGTGCCCAGCTCATGCGCGGCTCCCGAGGCGAGCAGGCCCATGCGGACGATATGCTCCTCCTCCGACGCCTGCTGGCGCAGATCGGCGAGCCGTGCGGCGCTGCGCCGCAGATTGCGGCTGATCCGGGTCACGAAGAGGATCAGCAGCCCGGCGACGATCGCGAAGCTCAGCCAGTTGCCCAGCGTGTGGAGCCCGGCAATATCGCCGAACAGCCAGGACGGAAAGGCCAGCGGGCGGTGATGCAGCGACAACAGGCCGAAGCACAGCCCCGTGATCCCGGCCAGTGCCCAGGCGGACCAAGTCTCGAGCAGCACCGCCCCGAGCACCACCTGGATCAGATAAAGCGAGATGAAGGGATTGGTCGCCCCGCCCGACAGGAACAGCTGAAGCGTCAGCGTGCCGACATCGAACATCAGCGCGAACAGCAATTCGGTGTTGGTGATCCGGTGAAAGCGAAGGCGCAGATGGCTGAGCAGGTTGATCCCCACCGCCATGGCCAGCACGCCCATCATCGCCGCGACGGGCAGCTGCACACCCATGATGCGGTTGACGACCAGGATCGTCACGAGCTGCCCCACCACCGCCATCCAGCGCAGATGGATTAGCTGGCGCATGTTCGCCGTGCCCGCCGTCGCGTCGGGCTCACGCGGACGGACGGTGAACGGCAGGAAGGGCGGAGCGCCCGGCGTCACTCGGAATTCCCGTCCGGACCGCCCCGCCAGAGGATCACAAGCCCCGCGCCCGTCAGGATCGCCAGACCGAACCAGGTCAGCGCATAGGACAGATGGCTGTTGCGGAAGGTGACGACGGTCAGTCCCCCGACCGGATAGCCGCCCGGATTGGCCGTGGCGTCGGCATCGATGAAATAAGGGGCGACGGGACCAAGGCGCTTGGCGGCGGCTATGGCGGCGACGTCGCGTGAGTACCAGCGGTCCTGTACGGGATCGTTGGAGCGCAGGAAGCCCCCCTTGGGCTCGGTCATCCGGATCAGGCCGGTCACCGAAACCGGGCCGGAGGGACGATCGTGAACGGCGCGCCTTTCGGCCGGAACGAAGCCGCGATTGACCAAGACGGTGAATTGCGGGCCGACCAGCGGAGTCATCACCCAATAGCCGGGACCGCGTTCGGTGACCGCCTGGACGAAGGTTTCGCGATCATTGCGGAAGACACCGCGTGCTGTCACGCGGCGATAGGTATCATCTTCATCGGCGACTTCATCGGCGACGGGCGGAGCCGCCACCGGGGAGGCATGGAGCCGCGCCTCGACCCGGGCGATCAGGTCCAGCTTCCAGACCCGGCGCTGCAACTGCCAGACGCCGAGGGAGACGAAGCCCGCGATCAGGGCGATCCCGATCGCGGACAGGATCGCCAGCCCCAGCGGCGAGCGGCCCCGCCGCTCACCGCTTGTGCCGGCGTCCGTCATTACATGCCCCCGCCCATCTGGGCGGCCATGTCGGGCATCATGTTGGTGTTCATGTGATACATGACCCAGATCGACCCGCTGAGCGTGATGACGACCAGCACGGCGGTAAAGACCAGGGCCATCATCGTCCAGCCCCCCTCCGACTTGGTGTTCATATGGAGGAAGTAGATCATGTGGACGACGATCTGGACGAAGGCCAGGCCCATGATGACGAGCGCGGTCGTCTGGGTATCGCCCAGCGCGCCGGTCATGACCGCCCAGAACGGAATGGCCGTCAGGATCACCGACAGCACGAACCCGATCATATAGCCCTTCATCGAGCCGTGACCGTGCGTGTCGCCATGCGCGTGGAGGTCATGGTCCAGATTGGCGTGATCGCCATGGCCATGCGGAGGATGAGCGCTCAACGGAGAACTCCCAGCAGATAGACAAAGGTGAAGACGCCGATCCAGACGACGTCCAGGAAGTGCCAGAACATCGACAGGCACATCAGGCGCCGCTTGTTCGCCTCGATCAGGCCGAAGCGGCCGACCTGCACCATCAGCGTGACCAGCCAGATCGAACCGAAGGTGACGTGCAGACCGTGCGTGCCGACCAGCGTGAAGAAGGACGACAGGAAGGCCGAACGCTGCGGACCCGCGCCCTCATGGATGAGGTTGGCGAATTCGTAGAGCTCGATCGACAGGAAGGCGAGACCGAACAGGCCGGTGATGCCCAGCCAGATCAGCGTGTTCGACTTCTGGTTCTTCTCCATCGCGATCATGGCGAAGCCATAGGTGATCGACGACAGCAGCAGCATCGAGGTGTTGAGCGCGACCAGCGGGAGCTCGAAAATCTCCCGCGGGGTCGGCCCGCCCGCATAGCTGGTACCCAGCACGCCATAGGTGGCGAACAGGATGGCGAAGATGAGGCAGTCGCTCATCAGGTACATCCAGAACCCAATGGCGGTCGAGCCACCGGATTCGTGATGATGATCCTCGTCCTCGACCAGATAATAGGTCGGGTTCTTTGCCGGATCGGCGCTCAGAACGTCGGTCGACATGGATCAGGCCCCCTGACCGAGCAGGCGACGCCGCTCGTTTTCCGTTGCCACGACTTCATCGACGGGGATGTAGTAATCGCGGTCATAGTTGAACGTGTGCCAGATGGCGACGACGACGACACCGATCAGGCCCAGGGCGGCGAGCCACCACATATACCAGATCATGCCAAAGCCCGCGGCGGTCGACAGGCCGGCGATGATGACGCCGGTGCCCGTGTTCTTGGGCATGTGGATCGGACGATAGCCCTCGGCCGGAGCCTGCGCCTTCTTGTCCTTCATGTCGTACCAGGCATCCAGTTCGTGGATGACGGGCGTGAACGCGAAGTTGTAGTCCGGCGGCGGCGACGAGGTCGCCCATTCCAGCGTACGGCCGTCCCAGGGATCGCCCGTCACGTCGCGCAGTTCTTCCTTCTTCCAGATCGACACGCCGATCTGAACCAGGAAGGCCCCGATGCCGCCCGCGATCATCAGCGCGCCGAGCAGCGCGACGACGAAATAGATCTGCAGCGACGGATCGTCGAAGTGATGGAGGCGACGCGTCACGCCCATGAAGCCCAGGATGTAGAGCGGCGTGAAGGCGACCCAGAAGCCGATGACCCACAGCCAGAACGACACCTTGCCCCAGAACTGGTTGAGCTTGAACCCAAAGGCCTTGGGCCACCAGTAGTTGATCGCGGCGAAGGCGCCGAACAGCACGCCGCCGATGATCACGTTGTGGAAGTGCGCGATCAGGAACAGCGAGTTGTGCAGCACGAAGTCGGCGGGCGGAACGGCCAGCAGAACGCCGGTCATGCCACCGATGGTGAAGGTCAGCATGAACGCGATGGTCCACATCATCGGCAGCTCGAACCGGATGCGCCCCTTGTACATGGTGAACAGCCAGTTGAAGATCTTCGCACCCGTCGGGATCGAGATCACCATGGTGGTGATGCCGAAGAACGAGTTGACGCTCGCGCCCGAACCCATGGTGAAGAAGTGGTGCAGCCAGACGAGGTACGACAGGATCGTGATGACGATCGTGGCATAGACCATCGAGGTATAGCCGAACAGGCGCTTGCCCGAGAAGGTCGAAGTGACTTCCGAGAACACGCCGAACAGCGGCAGGATCAGGATGTAAACCTCCGGGTGGCCCCAGATCCAGATCAGGTTCACGTACATCATCGGGTTGCCGCCGAGATTGTTCGTGAAGAAGTTGGTGCCGACATAACGGTCGAGCGACAGCAGGACGAGGGTGGCGGTAAGCACGGGGAAGCTGGCGACGATCAGGACGTTCGCGCACAGCGAGGTCCAGCAGAACACCGGCAGCTTCATCATGGTCATGCCCGGCGCGCGCATCTTGATGATGGTTGCGATCAGGTTGATGCCCGATAGGGTCGTACCCACACCGGCCACCTGGAGGGCCCAAATGTAATAATCGACGCCGACATCGGGACTAAAGTCCAGTTCCGACAGCGGCGGGAAGGCCAGCCAGCCGGTCCGCGCGAACTCGCCGATGAACAGCGAGGCCATGACCAGCACGACGCCGCCCGCGGTCATCCAGAAGCTCAGATTGTTGAGATACGGGAAGGACACGTCGCGCGCACCGATCTGGAGCGGCACCACATAGTTCATCAGGCCGGTGATGATCGGCATCGCCACGAAGAAGATCATGATGACGCCGTGCGCGGTGAACACCTGATCATAGTGGTGCGAGTTCAAGAAGCCCTGATTGTCGCCGAACGCGATGGCCTGCTGGCCACGCATCATCAGCGCGTCGGCAAAGCCGCGCAGCAGCATCACGATGCCCAGGATCATGTACATGATCCCGATGCGCTTGTGATCGACCGTGGTGAACCACTCCTTCCAGAGATAGCCCCACAGCTTGAACTTGGTGATGAGCGCCAGCACCGCGATGCCGCCGACCGCGACACCCAGGAAGGTGCCGACGACGATCGGCTCGTGGATCGGCAGCGATTCGATCGATAGCCGTCCGAAGATGGTCTTTATGATGTGTTCCATGATGGCGTGCCTCAGCCGCGACCCGCACCGGCATGACCAAGGGTCTGCGGGCCGGGGGTCTGCGGGATGGAAAGGAAGGACATGCGGCGGTTCTTCATCTCACCGGGCTCCTGCACGCCCTTCGACGGGACAGGCTCCTTGCTCTGATGCGGCGAGGTCTGGATTTCCTCCGGCGACTTTTCGAGCGCGCCCTTTGTCCGATCACCGTGCATGGGGCCGGTATTGTTGACCGGCGGATTGCCCTCGCCGACCTTCATCTTGTGCGGATCGCCGCCGCCGGTCATCCGGTCGTGCATCATCACGTCCGACATGCACGGCGTGTTGTCCGCGACGCAGCGATTGACGACGCGATCGAACAGGCCGCCCTGCACGCCGTTGAAATACATGGCGGGCACATATTCGCTGGGCTTCTCGACCGTCAGGAAAGCGGCGCGGGTCAGCTGGCCATGGCCCTTGCCCTGACCGGCCTGCGAAGTCCGGACCTTCTCGACCCACTGGTCGAAGCCGTTCGCCTGGAGCGCATAGACCGGGAAGTGCATGCCCGAGAAACCGGCGCCGCTATAGTGCGACGAAAGGCCCTTGAACGTGCCCTCGCGGTTGATGACCGCATGCAGCTGGGTCTCCATGCCGGGCATGGTGTAGATCATGCCGGCCATGGCGGGGACGTAGAAGGCGTTCATCACCGAGGTGCCGGTCAGGCGGAACTCGACGGGACGATCGACCGGCAGCGCCAGTTCGTTGATCGTGGCGATGCCCTGCTCGGGATAGATGAACAGCCATTTCCAGTCGAGCGCGACGACCTGAACCTCGAGCGGCTTGACGCTGGAGGCGATCGGCTGGCCGGGGGCGGTCCGTTCGATCGGGCGATACGGGTCGAGCAGATGGGTGCTCGTCCACGTCACCGCGCCCAGGCAGATGATGATCAGCAGCGGCGCCGACCAGATCACCAGCTCGAGCATGGTGGAGTGATCGAACTCCGGATCATATTCGGCCTGCGTGTTGCTCTTGCGATAGCGCCACGCGAACAGCACCGTCAGCGCCATCACCGGAATGATGATGAGCAGCATCAGGGCCGTCGCGATCAGCACCAGATCGCGTTGCTGCACGGCAACGTCACCGGCAGGGTTTAGCACGACCGCATCGCATCCCCCCAGCATGGCCAGGAGGGGCAAGGCGGCCCAGCGAAGAGGGCGCAGGCGCGCAAGGCTCGACGAATGAGACATATGGCAAGGGCCGCTACGCCTTTGCTGCACCTGCGCACATTGGACAGTTTGTCCAATCCCCCCGGCCCATCGAAAGGCGCATAGGCGCAACAGAATGGCGGTTTTGTGCGGTCGTTTTGCGCCGCCACCGTTCCGCCGAGATGAAAATGCAAGAAATCAGGACTGGCAGCCGATGAGCGCAGAGTTAACCGCATCGACCTCGACGCCCCTTGAGCGGGACGCGCGGCTGGTCAATGCCCGCGATCCGCACCATGTCGCCCCGGGCGACATCGCCATCGGCGTCATCATCGGGCGTACGTCGGAGTTCTTCGACTTCTTCGTGTACGCCATCGCCTCGGTGCTGGTGTTCCCGTCGCTGATCTTTCCGTACGTCGACGCGCTGACCGGCACGATCTATTCGTTCGCGTTGTTCGCGCTGGCATTCATCGCCCGTCCGATCGGCACCTTCATCTTCATGGCGGTCGACCGCAATCTCGGTCGCGGCGTCAAGCTGACCATCGCGCTCTTCCTGCTCGGCGGGTCGACCATGGCGATCGCCTTCCTGCCCGGCTATGCGCAGATCGGCACGTCGGCGGCCGTTCTGCTCGGCATCTTCCGCGTCATGCAGGGCCTGGCGCTGGGCGGGGCGTGGGACGGCCTGCCCTCGCTCCTGTCGCTCAACGCGCCCGAGCGTCGTCGCGGCTGGTATGCGATGATCCCGCAGCTGGGCGCGCCGCTCGGCCTGCTGGTGGCCAACGGCCTGTTCGCCTTCTTCCTGACCACGCTCAGCCGGGCGGACTTTCTCGACTGGGGCTGGCGCTATCCGTTCTTCGTGGCGTTCGCGATCAACGTCGTGGCGCTGTTCGCACGCCTGCGCATCGTCGCCACGCCCGAGTTCCAGCGCCTGTTCGAAAGCCGCGAGCTTCAGCCCGCGCCGGTCGGCGAGACGCTGAGCACCGAGGGCCGCACCGTCCTTCTGGGCGCCTTCGCGCCGCTCGCCAGCTTCGCCATGTTCCACATCGTGACCGTGTTCCCGCTGTCCTGGGTCGTCCTGTTCAACAAGGAGCGCCCGCAGGACTTCATGATGATCGAGATCATCGGCAGCATCGTCGGCGTGTTCGCCATCCTCGCCTCGGGCAAGATTGCCGACCGGGTCGGCCGTCGCACGCTGCTGGGTTTCTCGGCGGCGGGCATCGCGGCCTTTGCCGGCTTCGCGCCGCAGCTGCTCGACAATGGCGGCACGGGCGAGACGATCTATATCGTGCTCGGCTTCCTGCTGCTCGGCCTGGGCTTCGGCCAGTCCTCGGGTGCGATCAACTCGGGCTTCTCGTCGCTTCGCCGCTACACCGGCGCCGCGATCACCTCGGACCTCGCCTGGCTGATCGGTGCGGGCTTCGCACCGCTCGCCGCGCTGCTGCTGTCGAGCCATTTCGGCCTGCTGTCGGTCGGCGCCTATCTGCTGTCGGGTGCGGTCGCCACGCTCGCCGCGCTGGGGATCAACAAGGAACTCGCCAAGCGCGCGTCCTGATCCCGATCGACCAATCTCATGCGGACGGCCGGTGGAGTGATCCACCGGCCGTTTTGTTTTGGCCGGATCGCGCCCTACATCGGTTTTCGACAGGGGATGCATGACGGGAAACGGGATGACGAACAGGAAGCGCTGGATAGCAATGGGCGCCGCGGCGATGGCAGGGATCGGCATGGCCGGAGCGGCGGACGCGCGGGTACCTGCTGGCACCTGGGCCAATCCGTCCAACACCGTGCAGGTCCGCTTCACCCCCTGCGGCCGTGGCCCCGACGCGCAGCTGATGTGCGGCACGGTGGTCTGGGCGAGCGAACAGGCCAAGGCCGATGCCGCGCGCGGCGGCTCGCCCCGCCTGGTGGGCACCCGGCTGTTCACCGATTTCGAGGAGGAAGAGCCAGGGCGCTGGGCGGGCACCGTCTTCGTTCCGGACATCGGTCGCGAGGTCGAGGGCACGATCACCCAACTCGATGCGCGGACGTTGGTCGGCGAAGGATGCCTGCTCGGGCGGCTGGGCTGTCGCGAGCAGCGCTGGCACCGGGTAAAATAAGCGCGCTCGATCAGGGAACCCGGGGGCGTCTGCCGCGTCCCCGTCGCGAACATTCAGGAAAGGCACGCCATGGCGGACGACACGCTGACGGTCATCAAGGAAACGGTCGAGGACAATGTCGCGGACCGGCAGGTCGAATTCGTGGCCGAGCTGGAGGGTGAGGAATATCAGTTCGCCGTCCAATATGACCTGCTCGAAGCCCTGAGCGGCGACGTCCCCGATGGCGATGCCGTCGAGATGTTTGATCGCTACTCCGACGATATTCTGGACGCCGCGCTGACCGCGCTGGGCCGGGACATGGAGCAGGCGCTGGTCGTGGTCAGCGAGAATGATCTCGACTGAGCGTCAGACGCCGAACAGCCAATCGATCTGCTGGGCGAGCTCCGCAAGCGTATAGGGTTTGCGGAGCAACGCGAAGCCATGGCTCCCCTCGTCGGCGATGACCCGGCTATAGCCGCTAGTGAGCAGAATGCGCAGCTGTGGGTGGAGCCGGGCGATATCATGGGCGAAGTCGATGCCCGACTGGCCCGGCATCATGACGTCGGAAAATACCAAGTCGAACCGCTCCGCCCCGGTTTTCAGCTCCTCCATGGCCGCCGCCGCATTGGTGGCGATGACCGTGCGATAGCCCAGCGTCTGTAGTGCCTCGACCGCGAACTGCCCAACCTCGACATTGTCCTCGACCACCAGCACGCAGCGCTCGGTCCCGTTCGCTGCGCGCGGATCGCCCTGCTGCCGATCGGCCGCGGGCAGGCCGTCGGTCCGGGGCAGGACCAGGGTGAAGGTCGCGCCCTGCCCCGGCGCGCTGGCGACTTGCACGTCGCCGCCGGACTGGCGCGCAAAGCCGAACACCTGGCTGAGGCCCAGGCCGGTGCCCGCCCCCAGCCGCTTGGTGGTGAAGAAGGGCTCGAAGATCTGGTCGAGCCGGTCGGCGGGAATGCCCTCGCCGGTATCGATGATCGCGATCCGGACCTGATCCGCTCCTTGCGGCTCCGCCTCCGACCAGACGCGGATGGTCAGCGTCCCCTGCCCCGCCATCGCGTCGCGGGCATTGACCGCCATGTTGACGATCGCGGTGTCGAACTGGCTGCGGTCGACATGGGCATGGCACGGCTGATCCGGCAGATCGAAGACCAGCCGGATGCCCGGCCCCGACAGCGTGGCGATCATGTCGGACAGCGTCATGATACTTGCCCCGACATCGACCACCTCGGGCGTCAGCGGTTGCCGCCGGGCAAAGGCCAACAGCTGTGCAGTGAGCTTGGCGGCGCGGTCGGCCGCATCCGCAATCGCCTCGATCTGGCGCTGGCGGCGCTCGGGCGGGAATCCGGGGCGGCGGATCAGGTCGATCGAGCCGCGAATGACGGTCAGCAGATTGTTGAAGTCGTGCGCGACGCTGCCGGTCAGCTGGCCGATCGCCTCCAGCTTCTGCGCCTGACGCAGCTGTTCCTCGGTCTGGCGCAGCGCCTCCTCCGCCGCTTTCTGCTGGGTGATATGGCGGCCGACCGCAAAGACTTCGCGCGCGCTGGAGGCGCCGACCCAGGCGATCCACTCATAATCGCCCTGGGCATGGCGCATTCGGACCTCGATCCGCGAGACCTGGCGGGTCAGCGAATTGCTGAGGGCCTCTTGCGCCCCGGCCAAATCGTCGGGATGAACCAGCTCCATCACCGATCGCCCGACCAGCGCCTGTCCGCCATAGCCGAGCAGCTTGCCCCAGGCCGGGTTGGTCCGCTGGATCATGCCCTCCGCATCGAGCACGGCGAGCAGGTCGGGCGATACGTCCCACATGCGGTCGCGCTCGGCGGTCCGTTCGATGATCCGCTGTTCGAGCGTGACGTTGAGCCCGCGCAGCTCCTCCAGCGCCTGCGACAATTGCAACTGGCTGTCGCGCAGCGCCGCGTCGGCATGGACGCGCGCCGTCGTCTCGTTGGTGAAGATGAACAGCCCCGCGACATCGCCCTGGCCGTCGAGAACGCGCGAATAGGAAAAGGACCAGAAGGTGTGCGCCTCGCCCCGGTCGGTATCCAGCTTCCAGGGCAGATCGACGAAACGCTGGGTCCGCCCCGCCAGCGCATCGTCGATGATCGGCCGCGCCTGTTCCAGCGCATCGGCCCATACCTCGTCGAAACGCGCGCCCATCGCCCAGGGCAGACGGGGGCCGAGCAGCGGAAAATAGGTTTCGTTGAAGAAGAAATGCAGCTCCGGCCCCCAGGCCAGGATCATCGATTCCGGTGAGTTGAGCACCAGGCTGAGCGCGACGCGGAACGTCTCCGGCCAATTCCGGGGCGGCCCCAGAGGATGGTCGGTCCAGTCGCGCGCGAGGATCAGGCGTGTCGCCTCGCCGCCCCCGTCGAGGAAGGCCAGGGCGGGATCGGGCTGGGCGGCGGTCATCGCCCCGCTGCTAGCAAGTCGGCCGCGGGTCCGCCACCATGCTCGGCTAGAGTTCCTCGCCCGCCAGCGTGGCCGCCGCCTGAATGACCGCCAAATGGGTCAGCCCCTGCGGCATGTTGCCCAGATAATGCCCCGTCTTGGGATCGATCATCTCGGCATAGAGCCCCGCCCCCCGGCTATCGAGCGCCTGTGTCGCGGCGTCGAACGCGGCCTGTGCCGCATCCTGCTGGCCCAGGATTGCGCGCGCCTCGATCATCCAGAAGGTACAGGCCAGGAAGCATGCCTCCTCCTTCTCCACGCCCGAATAGCGATAATGGAACGCCCCCGCCCCCAATTCGCGGTCGAGCGCGTCCAGCGTCCGGGCCAGCCGGTCCTGCCCATCAAACCGGAAGCGCACGGCAAGCGCGAGGCTGGCGTCGAGCGCGTCGCTATCAGGGTGCATCAGATAGGCGCCGCGCGCTTCCGACCAGCAATGTTCGCCGATCCACGCCTCGATCCGGTCCCGCTCCCGCGCCCAACGGTCGCGACAGGTGGTGGGAATCTGCCCCTCGTCGGCCAGCTCCACCGCGCGGGCCAGTGCCTGCCAGCAGCTGATCTTGGACATGGTGTAATGGCGTTCCTCCGGCAATTCCCAGATGCCCGCATCGGGCTGGCGCCAGTGATCCGCGCAGGCATCGGCCAGATGCGACAGCGTTTCGGCGCTGGAGGTGTCGAGGAAATTGCCGCACGCGACAAAGCGGCTCGCCGTCTCGAATATGTCGCCATAGATGCCGTGCTGATGCTGGCCACCCGCCAGATTGCCGACGCGCACCGGCCGGGAATGGCGATAGCCGCTCACCGCGATCTCGCGCTCGGCGGGCACGGGGCGGCCGTCGAGCGTGTAGCAGACCTGGGGCTGTCCCTCGCCCAGCCGCTTGAGCAGCCAGGTAAAGGCCGCCTTCGCCTCGGCATGCGCGCCGATCCGCAGGAACGCCTTGATCGTATAGCCCGCGTCGCGAACCCAGGCGTAGCGATAGTCGTAATTCTTCTGCCCGCCGATCCCCTCGGGCAAGGAGGTGGTCGCCGCCGCGGTGATCGCGCCGGTGGGCGAATAGAGCAGCAACTTCAGGGCGAGTGCGCTGCGCAACAGCCGGTCGCGCTGTGCCTCCGGCACTTTCAGTCCGGCGGCCCATTGCCGCCATTCGGCGTCGGACAGATCGATCCGCGCATCGATCTGTTCGATGTCCTGGCAGACCAGCGGCTCGTCCTCTCCGGCGATCAGCGCGATCCGGGCGCGATCGCCCGGCGCGACCGAGGTATGGCCCGTCACCAGACCATCCTCCAGATGATCGATCACGACATGGCCGCAATGCCGGAATATGCCGAGCACCCGGTCGACATGGAAGACATTATGCCCCCCGGCGGGCGCGAAATAGGGGCTGACCGTGTCCGCGCGGCGGCTGAAGCGCAGGGTGATGCCGAAGCGGACATGGCCGTCCAGCCCCTCCACCCGCCGCGCCAGCTCCGCCCAGGGCAATCGCCCCGCCGTGCCGCTGTTGATCGACTCGACCAGCTTGGCGCGGCCCGATGCGGTGGTGAAGATCGTCTCCAGCACGTTGCTGTCGGGGCGATAGCGGCGTTCGACCGTGAACGGCTCGACCGGGGTGATCGCGAAGGTGCCGCCGCGTTCGGCGTCGAGGAGCCGGTCGAACAGCGGCGGGGAGTCCATGTTGGGCACGCACCACCAATCGATCGCCCCGTCCGCCCCGCTCAGCGCCACGCTACGCCCGTCGCCGAGCGCGGCATAATCTTCGAGGTGCAGAAAGCCGTGCTGGTCGCGAAGCGGGTCGGGGTGCTGATCGGGCAGGGTCACGATGGCGCAGGCTCCGCTGGCGGAAAGACAATCTAGGTTAGGAGCATGGAAACTCGCCAGAACCGTTAAATCTCCGTGGGACCTTCCTGTGATTTGCGCGTTGCAACATCCGACCTGTCTATTGGGAGCATCGCCATGAGCCTGGCATCGGCATTCGGATTCGGCACTAAGAAAGTGCGCTACGCAGTCGTCGGCGCGGGCGACATCACCCAATCGGCGATGCTGCCCGGCATCCGCCATACCGGCAATTCCGAACTGACCGCGATCGTCACCGGCGATGCGGAAAAGGGGCGCCTGCTCGCCGAGAAATACGGTGTCGAGCATGTCTATTCCTATGACGAATTCGGCAAGCTGCTGACCGCCAATGTCTGCGATGCCATCTATCTGGGCACGCCCAATTGGCGCCATGCCGAATTCGCCATTCCGGCGCTGGAAGCGGGCATCCATGTCCTGTGCGAAAAGCCGCTGGAAATCTCGGTCGAACAGGGCCGCGCCATTCAGGACGCCGAGCGCCGCTCCTCGGCCAAGCTGATGACCGCCTATCGCTTGCATTTCGAGCCGGGCACGCTCGACGCGATCGAGAAGATCCGCAACGGCGAGCTGGGCGAACTGGTCGCCTTCACTTCCTGCTTCGGACAGAAGCTGGACCCCGACAACCACCGCGCCAAACATGGTCTGGAGGCCGGGCCGCTGTTCGACATGGCGCCTTATCCGATCAACGCCATCCGCTATCTGTTCGGGGCCGAGCCGGTCGCGGTCGAAAGCGCGGTCGCCACGCGCCAGCCGAGCGCGGGTCTGGGCGATCTGGACGACACCTTCGCCGTCGTGCTGCGGATGCCGGGCGACAAGCTCGCCAGCTTCACCGTCAGTTATGCGATGAACGATGTCGACAGCCTGATCGTCGCGGGCATGAAGGGCTCGATCCATATGAGCCCGGCCTATGGCTTCCAGTCCGCGATCGAGCAGAATGTGACGATCGGCGACAAGAAGAGCCATGAAGCCTTCAAGCACACCGATCATTTCGGCGGCGAGATGCGCTATTTCTCCGACTGTATTCTGAACGATCGCGATCCGGAGCCGGATACGGAGGAAGGATTGTCCGACCTGCGCGTGATCGAGGGGATCAAGCAGGCGCTGAAGACCGGCGGCAGGGTGGAACTGCCGCCCTTTACCCGTACCCGGCGGATCGATCCCGCCAGCCAGCGCCAGACCCTTTCCGCCGTCGATCGTCCCGCGCCGGTCAAGGTCAAGTCGCCTACCGGCGCAAGCTGATCATTATCTATTCGCTTCTTGGGGAGCGGAATGACAGGATCAATCGTTACGCTGCCGATGACAATTGACGTCACTTCAGGGAGTCGATGGTGGACAACAGGGACGAACAGCTTCGCGAACGGGCCTATGGCATCTGGCAAGCCGAAGGCGAGCCGCATGGGCGCGACCGCGAGCATTGGGAAATGGCGGAACGCGAGCTGGCCGATGCCGACCCCGCACCGGCCGCCCCCGAGTCCGTCGAAACCACGGACAAGCCCCAGGCTGCGGAACCCGCTACGCAGCCCAAAGCAGCCGTCACGCGTCGGAAAAGCAGCAAGCTGACCTCCCCGACCGAAACCGAAGCCACGGCTCCCGCCCCCAAGCCGAAGGCGCGCAAGCCTCGCGCCGCCAAGACCGAATAACGCCGCCCGCCTGGCGGGTGGTTCGAGAGCGACGGGCCGGATGCGGCCCCTCGCTTCCCCCTTCTTGCGTTGACCCCACGGATAGTCGTTCGACTTTTGCCGGAGACCCTCTTTGACCGCTTTGCCCGACCAGATGCTTGCCGGTTCGCCCCATCCGCTGGGTGCCACGTTCGATGGCGAGGGTGTCAACTTCGCCGTCTTCTCCGCCAATGCCGACCGGATCGAACTCTGCATCTTCGACCCCCAGGGCAAGCGCGAGTTGCGCCGCTATACGCTGCCCGAATGCACGGACGAGGTGTGGCACGGCTATCTGCCCGATGTCGGGCCCGGCCTCCTCTACGGCTACCGTGCGCATGGCCCCTATGAGCCGGAGGCGGGGCATCGCTTCAACCCCAACAAGCTGTTGCTCGACCCCTATGCCCGCAAGCTGCATGGCGAGATCAAGTGGACCGATGCGCTGCACGGCTATCAGATCCGCTCCAAGAAGGAGGATCTGAGCTTCGACAAGCGCGACAGCGCCGCCGCCATGCCCAAGGCGGTGGTGGTGGACGATCATTTCGACTGGTCGCGCGACGTGAAGCCCAACACGCCCTGGTCCGAAACCGTCATCTACGAAGCGCACGTCAAGGGGCTGACCAAGCTGATGGAACTGGTGCCGCCGCGCGAG
Organism: Sphingomonas sp. SORGH_AS_0789; assembly: GCF_031453055.1. NCBI lineage: Bacteria > Pseudomonadati > Pseudomonadota > Alphaproteobacteria > Sphingomonadales > Sphingomonadaceae > Sphingomonas > Sphingomonas sp. SORGH_AS_0789. The sequence continues at coordinate 3,149,569 of NZ_JAVIYV010000001.1, read as the reverse complement.
CGGGGCACCTATGCCGGGCTCGGCCATCCGGCGGTCATCAAGCATCTGAAGCGGATCGGCGTCACCGCCATCGAACTGCTGCCGATCCACAGCTTCACCCAGGACCGTTTCCTTCAGGAAAAGGGACTGCGCAATTATTGGGGCTATAACACGCTGGGCTTCTTCGCGCCCGAGCAGGCCTATTTCGCGACCGATACGCAGGACGAGCTTCGCCGTGCGGTCCACCGGCTGCACAAGGCGGGGATCGAGGTGATCCTCGATGTCGTCTACAACCATACCTGCGAAGGGTCGGAAAAGGGCCCGACCTTGTCGTGGCGCGGTCTCGACAATGCCAGCTATTACCGGCTGGTCCAGGATCAGCCGCGCTATACGATCAACGACACCGGCACCGGCAATACGCTGAACCTGTCCAAGGCGCGGGTGATCCAGATGGTCGCGGACTCGCTGCGCTACTGGGCCACCAGCTTCGGAATCGACGGATTCCGCTTCGACCTCGGCCTGACGCTGGGGCGCGAGGCCGACGGTTTCGATCCGGGCTCGGCCTTTTTCGACGTGCTGCGGCAGGACCCGGTACTGGGGCGGCTCAAGCTGCTGACCGAGCCCTGGGATGTCGGACCCGGCGGCTATCAGCTCGGCAATTTCCCGCCCGGCTTTTCCGAATGGAACGACAAGTACCGCGACACCGTGCGCAAATATTGGCGGGGCGACCCCGGCCAGCGCGGCGAACTGGCCGCGCGACTGGCCGGATCGGGGGACCTGTTCGACCGGCGGGCGCGGCGCCCCTGGGCCAGCCTCAACATGCTGGCGGCGCATGACGGCTTCACCCTTGCCGATACCGTCATGTACGAAGAGCGGCATAACGAAGCCAACAAGGAAGACAATCGCGACGGCCACTCCGAGAATTACTCGCGCAACTGGGGCGCGGAGGGGCCGACCGACGATCCGGGCATCAACGCCGCGCGCGGCCGGGTGATGCGGTCGATGATGACGACGCTGCTCACCTCGCTCGGCACGCCGATGATCGTGGCGGGGGACGAGTTCGGCCGGACGCAGCACGGCAACAACAACGCCTATTGCCAGGATAACGAGATCAGCTGGCTCGACTGGAAGGCGGCGGCGTCGGAGGATGGTGAGACGATGATCGCCTTCACCGCGCGGCTGGCCGAGTTGCGCCGCCGCTTCTCGGTGCTGCGCGCACCCCAGTTCCTCTATGGCCAGGATACGCCGGGGTACGGGATCAACGATATCGAATGGTGGGACGAGCGCGGCAACCAGCTGTCGCCCGAGGACTGGCAGAACCCGGAAGGCCGCGCGCTGATGATGCGCCGGGCCTCGGTGACCGAGGATGGCGAGGTCGAGGCGGTGTCGCTGCTCCTCAACGCGTCGGCCGATCCGATCACCTTCACCCTGCCCCCGCCCCATGCCGACCGCACCGTCCTGATCGACAGCGCCAAGCCGGAGCAGGGCGAGGTCGCGATCGACGACAGCTATGAGGTCGAGCCGCAAAGTGCCGTGCTGGTCACCTGGCGCAATGGGATCGCGGCATGAGGCATTGGGGGCCCGAACTGCGCGACGGCGCGGATACCCGCTTCCGTCTGTGGGCACCGGACCGGCCGTCGGTCACGCTGGAGATCGACGGCGGCGGCGAGGTTGCCATGATACGCGACGCCGATGGCTGGTTCACCGGCGAGGCCCCTGCCCCGCCGGGCACCCGCTACCGGTTCAGGGTCGCGCCCGATCTTGCCGTTCCCGATCCCGCCTCCCGACTTCAGTCGGGGGGCGTCCATGGCTGGAGCGTGGTCGTCGATCCGTCCTTCGCCTGGAGCGCGACCGAATGGCGCGGACGCCCCTGGGAAGAGACGGTGCTGCTGGAGGTGCATGCGGGCACGCTCGGCGGCTTTTCGGGTGTTCGCGAACGGCTGGGCGCGATGGCCGCGTCAGGGATCACCGCGATCGAGCTGATGCCGGTCAACGCCTTTGGCGGCACCCGCAACTGGGGCTATGACGGCGTCCTGCCCTATGCGGTGGCCGAGGCCTATGGTTCGCCCGCCGAGCTGAAGACGCTGGTCGACACCGCGCATTCGCTGGGCCTCTCGGTCTTTCTCGACGTGGTCTATAACCATTTCGGGCCGGACGGGAATTATCTGGGCGCCTATGCCGGCGCCTTCTTCCATCAGGATGTCGACACGCCCTGGGGTGGTGCAGTGGCGGTCGATGCCGACCCGGTCCATCGCTACTTCGTCGACAATGCCCTGATGTGGCTGCGCGACTATCGGATCGATGGGCTGCGCTTCGACGCGGTCCATGCGATCGAGAATGACGGCTTCCTCGACCGGATGGCCGCCGAAATCCGCGCCGCCCTGCCCGAGAGGCATGTCCATCTCGTGCTGGAAAACGAGAAGAACGATGCGGACCGCCTGACGCCGGGTGGCTATGACGCGCAGTGGAACGACGATTTCCACAACGTCCTCCATGTCCTGCTGACGGGCGAGACGAGCGCATATTATGGCGACTTCGCGGATCGTCCCGCCGAGCGGCTGGCGCGCTGCCTGAAGGAAGGCTTCATCTATCAGGGCGAGGGTTCGCCCAATCATGACGGCAAGCCGCGTGGCAAGCCGTCGGGCGACCTGCCCAGCACCGCCTTCGTCGCGTTCCTCCAGAACCACGACCAGGTCGGCAACCGGGCGATGGGCGAGCGGCTGATCCGGCTGACCGACCGCGAACGGCTGCGCGCGGCGACCGCGCTACTGCTGCTCGGGCCGCAGATCCCGCTATTGTTCATGGGCGAGGATGAGGGGAGCGAGAGTCCGTTCCTGTTCTTCACCGATTTCCATGACGAACTGGCCGATGCGGTGCGCGAGGGGCGTCGCCGCGAATTCGCCAAGTTCGATGCCTTCGCCGACGAGGCGGCACGCGCGCGCATTCCCGACCCCAACGCGCGCTCGACCTTCGAGGCGTCGGTCCCCGAGCCGGGACCGCAGGCGGGCGAGTGGCGGGCGCTGTACCGCGAATTGCTGAGCCTTCGCCACGCGCATATCGTGCCGCGCCTGAAGAATACGGTCGGGCTGGCGGCGGAGGTCTGCGGCCCGGCGGCGGTCAAGGCCCGCTGGCGGATGGGGGACGGCGCGACGCTGACCATCGCGATCAATCTGGGCGACGCGCCGTCGCCGATCGGTGACGAGGAGGCGGAACTGATCTTTCGCGAAGGCGAACGCTTCGCCGCATGGATCGCACGATGAGCGACCTCCACGCCCGCGCCGAGGCCGCCGGTCTGTCGGTGGCGTGGCAGGATGCCAAGGGCCGGGACCAGCAGGTCTCGGACGAGGCACTGGGCGCGATCCTCGACCGGCTGGATACCGCAGTCGGGGAAGAGACGTTCGTCTCCGCCGATCTAGGCGATGCCGTCCTCCTGCCACCGGGTTGGCGGGCGGGGAATGCACGGCTGATCCTGGAAGATGGTGAGACTTGCCCGGTCGTCCTGGCCAGCCATGCCGACCGGGTGTCGCTTCCCGCACCGACGTCATGGGGCTATCACCGACTGGAGCAGGACGACCGCGTCGTGACGGTCGCCGTCGCCCCGCTTCGCTGCCCGGCACCGCCCGCCGGACGCCATTGGGGCAGCGCGGTCCAGATCCCGTCGCTTCGGGAAGGCGGCGGCGCCTATGGCGACTTTGCGAGCCTCGCCGAGGCGGCGGGCGCCCTGGCCCGCGCGGGGGCTTCCGCCCTGGCGATCAGCCCGGTCCACGCCCTGTTCCCCGCCGAGGCCAGCCGGTTCAGCCCCTATGCGCCATCGAGCCGCCTGTTCCGCAACGTCTGGCTGGCGCCGGCGGGAGAGCCTGTGCCGGATCAGCCCGAGCTGATCGACTGGACCAACGCCGCGCCGGACCGAATGCGCGACCTGCGCGCGGTCTTCGACCGGCTGGCCGGGACGGATCGGCACGCCTTCGAGCGCTGGCGCGATCGACAGGGCGAAGCACTGGAGCATCAGGCCCTCTTCGACGCGCTGCAAGGCTATTTCCACGCCCGCACCGGCGCGCAAGGCTGGCGCGACTGGCCTGCGGATTATCACGATTTCGCCGGACCGGCGGTGCGGGCCTTTGCCGACGAGCACCGGGATGCGATCGCCTTCCATGCCTTTGCCCAGTGGCATGCCGACCGCGCGCTGCATAACGCGGCCAGGGCCGCGCGCGACGGCGGGATGGGGGTCGGGTTGATCGCCGATCTCGCCATTGGCGTGGCCGGGGACGGCGCGGACGCCTGGAGCCGCCCCGACGAGCTGCTCACCGGCCTGTCCATCGGCGCGCCGCCTGACCCGCTTGGCCCCGACGGACAGAATTGGGGGATCACCGCGCTCTCGCCCTTCGCGCTGCGCAGACAGGGGTTCGCGCCCTTCATCGCCACGCTGCGCGCCGTGTTCGCGCACGCCGGTGGCGTGCGGATCGACCATGCGCTCGGCCTGTGCCGCTTGTGGGTCATCCCTGAAGGCGCCGCCGCCGATCAGGGCGCCTATCTGGCGATGCCGTTCGAGGACATGCTGCGCATCCTGAAGATCGAGGCACACCGCGCCAATCAGGAACGCGGCGCCATCGTCATCGGCGAGGATCTGGGCACCGTGCCGCCGGGATTTCGCGACAGGATGGCACAGGCCGGGATGCTCGGCATGCGTGTCCTGCCCTTCGAGCGGGACTCGGACGGCGGCTTCATCCCGCCGGAAAAATGGGATGCCGAGGCCATTTCGATGACCGCGACGCATGACATCGCGACGGTCGCCGGATGGTGGCGCGGCCGCGATCTCGAATGGCGGGCGCGGATCGCGGGCAAGCCGGTGTCCGACGAAGACGCCGCGAGCCGCGATAGCGAACGCGAGGCGCTATGGGCGGTGATCGGCGATGCCGCCCCCCTGCCCGACGCCCCCGCCGCCGTCGTCGGTGCCGCGATCACGGCGGTGGCCGCCACCCCCTGCCCGCTCGCGATCGTGCCGATCGAGGATCTGCTTGCGCTGGAGGAACAGCCCAACCTGCCCGGCACCACCGACGAGCACCCCAATTGGCGCCGCCGCCTGCCCGACAGGCTGGAGCCGCTGCTGGCGGACCCCGACGTCGCCGACCGCATCGCCACGCTCACCGCCCGCTGACCCGCTCGAACCAAAGGACGTCGCCATGACGCCGCGCGCCACCTATCGATTCCAGTTCCACAAGGACTTCCCCTTCGCCCGTGCGGAAGCGCTGCTGCCCTATCTCGATCGACTGGGGATCAGCCATGTCTATGCCTCGCCGATCACCACCGCCACGACGGGGTCGATGCACGGCTATGACGTGATCGACCCGACGCGGATCAATCCCGAACTGGGGGGTGAGGATGGCTTCCGCTCGCTGGCCCTGGCGGCGCGGGCGCGTGGCATGGGCGTCATCATCGATATCGTGCCCAACCATATGGGCGTGGCGGGCGGCGGTAACGACTGGTGGAACGACGTGCTGCGCGCGGGGCCCGACAGCCGCTATGCCCGGTTCTTCGACATCGACTGGTCGCGCAGGCTCGTCCTGCCCATCCTGGGCGACCCGCTTTCCCACGTCCTGGCCGAAGGACAGATCACCGTCGAGCGGACCGACGGACGAGCGGAAGTCGTCGCCTATGGCGAACACCGCCTGCCGATCCGCGACGCCGATCAGGACGAGGCCGAAATCCTGCCGATCGCCGAACTACTCGACCGCCAGCATTACCGGCTGGCTTCGTGGCGTGTGTCCAATGACGAACTCAACTGGCGGCGCTTCTTCACGATCAACGAACTGGCCGGGCTTCGAGTGGAGGACGACGGCGTCTTCGAGGAAACCCATGCGCTCTATTTCCGTCTCTATGCCGAGGGGCTGATCGACGGCGTGCGGATCGACCATATCGACGGGCTGACCGACCCGATCGGCTATGGCCGGAAACTGCGCGCGCGGTTCGATGCCATCCCCCGCGACGACGGCAACCGCGCCTATATCGTGGTCGAGAGGATCCTCGGCGCCGACGAGGCGATGGGTCGCGACTGGGGTGTCGACGGCACCAGCGGCTATGATTTCATGGAAGAGGTCGCCGCCCTGCTCCATGCCCCGGAAGGTACGCGACCGCTCGCCGAACTCTGGGCGCAGCTGAGCGGACGGTCGGCCGATTTCGCGCCCGAGGAATTGCAGGCACGACAGGATCTGCTCGCCTGGCAGTTCGCAGGACAGCTGGACGGATGCGTGGCGGCCTTCGCCGCGCTGACGGCATCCGACCCTGCGCTGAAGGGCGCGATCACGACCGCGATGCTCCGCCGCGCGATCGAGCGCCTGCTCTGGGTCTTCCCGGTCTATCGTACTTACGGCCCCGACGCGCCCGCGACGGATGCCGAGGTGCGCAGCCAGGCCCGGTCACGGGTCGAGCGTTTCATCCCGCCGGGCGAAACCTTCGTGGTCGACCGGATCCTCGCCTGGCTGGCGGGCGAAGGTAATGCGGACCGCGCCCTGCTGGCCGAGGCGGTGCGCCGTTTCCAGCAATTGTCCGCGCCGATCGCCGCCAAGGCGGTCGAGGACACCGCCTTTTATCGGCATGGCGTCCTCCTCTCGCGCAATGATGTGGGGTTCGACGCGGGGCGGATGAGCCTGCCGATCGCGGCCTTTCACGACCGGATGTCCGGAAGGGCCAAGACGTTCCCGCATGCCATGCTGACCACCGCCACCCATGATCATAAGCGCGGCGAGGATGTGCGCGCCCGCCTTGCGGTGTTGAGCGCGATCCCGGACGATTGGCGCATCGCGGTCGAAGGGTGGCGGCAGGACACACTGGCCCTGTCCGAAGGGGTCGATCCGGCGGCCTGGTACATGCTCGTGCAGACGCTGGTCGGCGCCTGGCCCCGGCCGGAGGATCTGGGCGATTTCGCGGAGCGGGTGACGGCGTGGCAGGAAAAAGCCCTGCGTGAGGCCAAGCTGCGCTCGTCCTGGGAAGCCCCGGACGAGGATTATGAGGGGCGCTGCAACGCTCTGGCCGAAGCGCTGATCGCCGGCGCGGAGGGTGCGTCGTTTCGAGCGCGGCTGCACGGCCTGCTGCGGCGGATAGCACCGGCGGCCTCGGCCAATTCGCTGGTGCAACTGGCGCTGCGCTATACGGTGCCGGGGATACCAGATTGCTATCAGGGTACGGAGTTCGCCGATCTCAGCCTGGTCGATCCCGACAATCGTCGTCCGGTCGACTATCCCGCCCGCGAACAGGCGTTGGCGGAAGGCGGCTGTCCGAAGCTGGACCTGCTCGCCGGGTTGCTTGGCGCGCGCCGTCGAGCCCCCGCACTGTTTGCCGAGGGCGATTATCGGCCGCTTCCCGTCAAGGGGCATGGCCGCGACCGGGTGATCGCGTTCGAGCGGCAGCACGGCGATGCGGTGTTGACCTGTGTCATGGGGCTTCGCCTGGCCCCGCTGATGGATGCGCAGGGCCAGGTCGATTGGCGGGATACCGCCGTCGTGCTGGCGGACGGCTCCCGCCTGGTGGCCGATTTGCTGGCCGACGGGCCGGTCTGGTATGACGTTCGGCCCGGCACCGACAAAGGATAGGCATGGCCGTCACCGATATCGCGACACGGACATGGGACCATGGCTGGCGGCTGGATCCCATCGTCCGCAGCCTGCTGGACACCGATTTCTACAAGCTGCTGATGCTTCAGATGATCCGGAACCTCTATCCGGACACGCAGGCGACCTTCGCGCTCCACAACCGGACGCGATCGGTTCGTCTGGCGGACGTCATCGACGAGGCGGAGCTGCGCGCGCAGCTCGACCATGCCCGGACGTTGCGCTTCACGAAGAAGGAATTGATCTGGCTGGCCGGTAACAGCTTTTACGGCCAGACCCGGATGTTCGCGCCGGATTTCCTGGCATGGCTCGCCGATTTCCAGCTTCCCGATTACGAGCTGAGCCGCCGCGACGGACAGTTCGAACTGCGCTTTCACGGCCCCTGGTGCGCGACGACGATGTGGGAAATCCCCGCGCTCGCCATCGTCAACGAACTGCGGGCCCGTGCGGCGCTGCACGCCAAGGGCCGCTTCGCGCTCGACATCCTTTATGCCCGCGCCAAGGCCAAGCTCTGGGGCAAGGTCGAGCGGTTGCGGGCGCTTCCCGATCTGGCCATTTCCGATTTCGGCACGCGGCGACGCCATGGTTTCCTGTGGCAGCGCTGGTGCGTGGAGGCGTTGAAGGAAGGGCTTGGGGACCGGCTGATCGGCACCTCGAACGTGCTGCTGGCGATGGACAATGATCTGGAGGCGATCGGCACCAACGCGCATGAGCTGCCCATGGCAGTCGCGGCGATGGCGCGGACCGACGACGAGCTGCGCCAGGCCCCCTACCGCGTCCTTCGGGAATGGCGGCAGCATTATCACGGCAACCTCCTGATCGTCCTGCCCGACGCGTTCGGCACCGCCGCCTTCCTGCGCGAAGCACCCGATTGGGTCGCCGACTGGACCGGCTTCCGACCCGACAGCGCACCGCCGATCGAAGCGGGCGAGGCGATCCTGGACTGGTGGCGCCAGCATGGCCGCGATCCGCGCGACAAGCTGCTTATCTTCTCCGATGGCATGGACGTCGACACGATCGAGCGGACCTATCGGCATTTCAACGGCCGCGTCCGGATGAGCTTTGGCTGGGGCACCAACCTGACCAACGACTTCCGCGATTGCGATCCCGACGGGCTGCCGGGGCTGGAGCCGATCTCGCTGGTCGCCAAGGTCATCGACGTGGATGGCCGCCCCGCCGTCAAGCTCTCCGACAATCCGGCCAAGGCCAATGGCGATCCCGCGGAGATCGCGCGCTATCTGGCCGTCTTCGGCAATGACGGGCGAGAGGCCCGCACGACCGAGGTATGATGATGCTGCCGCCCGACTTCTACGGGCAGGAGGTCGATGTCGTCGCCCGCGCGTTGCTCGGCGTGACCCTGCTGGTGGACGGCGTCGGCGGCCCGATCGTGGAGACCGAGGCCTATGACGCCGCCGATCCGGCCTCGCACAGCTTTGCCGGCCGGACCGCCCGCAATGCGGCGATGTTCGGGGCGGTCGGCCATGCCTATGTCTATCGCATCTACGGGCTGCATCATTGCCTCAACATCGTCTGCGGCACGCCGGGCAGCGCCGTCCTCATTCGCGCCATCGAGCCGGTCCATGGCCTGGAGGTCATGCACCGGCGGCGCGGCGGGCGGGTCACCATCAAGCAGCTTTGCGCCGGACCCGGACGGCTGTGCGCGGCGCTGGGGGTCGACCAGGGCCTGAACGGAGCCTCGCTCGGCGAGTCCCCGTTCAATCTGCTCCCGACCGCCACCGATGCCGCGATCGTCAGCGGACCGCGCATCGGCATTACCCGCGCTGCGGAACGCCCCCGCCGGTTCGGCATCGCCGGATCTCCGTGGCTGAGCCGCCCATTTCCTCAAGGTCCTGACGCGGTGCAGCATCGATCGGGCAAATAATGCCATGCGGTGCAGCATCTATTTTGCTTGCTCTCATCTCTATTTGTCGCGAGCCTCCCTGGGATAACGATAAGGGGACGAGTCGATGGAGTGGATCAAGGTCCTGGCGGTGGTCGCCATGGTCTATGGCGTCTGGGCGGCCTATCGTTCGCTGGGCGCACCAGTTCTTCACAACGGCAATCGCTATTTCCGTCAACCCGACGGCAGCTTCCGCCGCTGGTATGGCGGCCAGCGTTTCAGCGCGTCGGATGTCGGGGTTGTGGATCAGGGCTGATCGCGTCACGGTCAGCAACGGTACAGACGGATTCCGCGATATAGCCTAATCCGGCCTTTTCCTGGCCCGACAAGGATATAGCGGTTTCATGTTTGTCGATTGGGGCATCCCCACGCCCTTGCTGCTCGTCGTCGTGGCGATCGTCGTCGCAGGTATCGTCGCGCGTCGCGTACCGTTCCTGCGGTTGGCGATCAACCTGGTCAGCTGGCTGGTGCTGGGCGGCCTCCTTTTGGTCGTGCTGCAACAGCGTGAACAGTTCAATCCCTATATCCAGCGGGCGATGCAGGTCCTCAATCTGCAGGACCAGAGCGTCGTCGGTGACACGGTGCGCATCCGGATGTCGCCGGACGGGCATTTCTGGGCACGGGTCACGCTCGACGGGGTCAGCCGACGGATGCTGGTCGACAGCGGCGCGACGCTGACCGCCTTGTCGACCGACACCGCGCGCGCCGCCGGGCTGCGGCCGTCCGCCCCGGTCTTCCCCGTAGTGCTGAACACGGCCAACGGCATGATCCGCGCGCAGACCGGACGCGTGAAGACGCTGGAGATCGGTACGATCCGTGCCGACGGCATCCCCGTCGTCATCTCCCCCGCATTCGGCGAGACGGACGTGCTGGGCATGAACTTCCTGTCGCGGCTCAAGAGCTGGCGGGTCGAGGGATCGACGCTGATCCTGGAGCCGCACCACCCACAGCCATTAACCCACCGGTCATCGCCAACATGACAAGAAGATGATGGAAATCAGTGCAATCGGCGACACCGCCGATTGACTTGGCGGTTTAGCTTACCCATGCGTCAATCCATGAACACTCCCCTGTCGCGAATGCTGCCGCTCCCGGCGCAGCTCGACCGATATGTCGTCCATGCCATTGAAACCGGCCGTTTTCCCGACGAGCACGCGCTGCTGGTCGCGGCGCTCGAGCGGCTGTGCGCGGAGCAGCCTTTCGACGCGGCGACCGCCTGGCTGGTCGGCGGCGGCGAATGCGGGCAGCGGGTGCGCGATCACGACTGGGCCGCCACGGCGCTGGGGCCGATCGGCGGCTGGCCCGCCGCACTGCGCACGACCGTGGCGAACATCGTCCATTCACCGATCGCCAAGGTCCTGATGTGGGGGCCGAATCATGTGATGATCTATAACGACTCCTATCGCACCATCGCCGGGCCGCGCCATCCCTCGGCGTTCGGTGGCCTGGTGCCGGAGGTCTGGCCCGAAATATGGGACTGGAATCGCGATATCCTGTCGCGGGGATTCCAGGGCGAGGATCTGGCCTTTCACGATCAGAAGCTGATCGTCACCCGCGCAGGGCAGCCCGAAGAGGTGGTGTTCGACCTCTATTACACGCCGGTCTATCTCGACCATGGCGATGTCGGCGGGGTGATGTGCACCGTCGTCGAGAATACCGGGCGGGTCGCGGCGGAGCGGAGGCTGGCGGAGAGCGAGGCCGAGCTCCGGGTCATCACCGACTCGCTGCCGGTGCTGGTCGCTTTTGTCGATCGCGAGGAACGATACCGCTTCGCCAACAGCTATTATCGCGAGTTCCTGGGCGTCGACCCCGACGCCATGCTGGGCACCCGGATCAGCGACGTGCTGACCGACGAGGATTATGCCGAGCGGCGCCCGTTGATCGAGCGGGCACTGGCGGGCGAGACGGTGGTCGCCGATGTCCGGATCCAGCATCGTGACGGCAGCCATCGGCGCGCCGAGACGCGCTATATTCCTCGCCGGGACGAACAGGGCGCGGTCGTCGGCTTTCATATCCTGGTCTTCGATGTCGACGAGCGGATGCGCCATGCCGAGGTGATCGAGCGCAGCAATCGCCGGTTCCGCGCCGCGATGGACGCCGTCCACGGGGTGCTGTGGACCAACAGCGCGGATGGACGGATGGTCGGCGAGCAGCCCGGCTGGGCCGCGATCACCGGCCAGACCCGCGAGGAATATCAGAATTTCGGCTGGGCGAATGCCGTCCATCCGGACGATGCGGCGGACAGCATCGTCGCCTGGAACAAGGCGGTGGCGGCCAAGGGCATGTTCGTTCACGAACACCGCGTCCGTCGCCATGACGGCGAATGGCGCACCTATGCGATCCGGGGCCTGCCGATCATCGGGACCGATGGCGAACTGGTCGAGTGGGTCGGCGTGCATACCGACATCACCGAGCAGCGCGCGGCCGAACAGGCGCTGCGCGACCAGGCCAATGTGCTGGCGCGTCAGGTCCATCACCGCGAACGCGCCGAGGCACAGCTCCGCCAGCTCAACGAGACGCTGGAAAGCCGCGTCATCGAGGAAATCGCCGAGCGCCGCCAGGCCGAGATGAAGCTGGCCCAGGCACAGAAGATGGAGACGATCGGCAAGCTGACCGGCGGCGTCGCGCACGACTTCAACAATCTGCTTCAGGTCGTGTCGGGCAATCTCCAGCTGCTCGGCAAGGACGTGGCGGGCAACAGCCGCGCCGAGCAGCGGGTCGCCAACGCCATGGCGGGCGTCTCGCGGGGCTCGAAGCTGGCGTCGCAATTGCTGGCCTTCGGGCGGCGGCAGGCGCTGGAGCCCAAGGTCGTCAACGTCACCCGTTTCGTGCAGGGCATGGACGACATGCTGCGCCGTGCGATCGGCGAGGGCGTGGAGATCGAGACGATCGTCGGTGGCGGCCTGTGGAACACCTTCATCGACCCCGCCCAGATCGAAAATGCGCTGCTGAATCTGGCGATCAACGCGCGCGACGCGATGGATGGTCAGGGCAAGCTGACCATCGAGCTGGGCAATGCACATCTCGACGACGCCTATGCGCGCACCCATGACGAGGTGGTGCCGGGCCAATATGTCATGCTGGCGGTGTCCGACACCGGCAGCGGCATGTCCGAGGACATCATCCAGAAGGTGTTCGAGCCCTTCTTCTCGACCAAGAGCGAGGGCAAGGGATCGGGGCTGGGCCTGTCGATGGTCTATGGCTTCGTCAAACAGTCGGGCGGCCATGTGAAGATCTATTCCGAGGTCGGCCACGGCACCACGATCAAGCTCTACCTGCCCCGCGCGATGGAGGCCGAGGATGTCGAGGTGGCGGTCGACACCGGCCCGATCACCGGCGGCACCGAGACCGTGCTGGTCGTCGAGGACGATGCGGAAGTGCGCGCGACGGTGGTCGAGCTGCTGTCGGACCTGGGTTACCGCGTCCTGAAGGCGGTCGACGCGCAAAGCGCGCTCAACGTCATCGAGAGCGGCATACCGATCGACATGCTCTTCACCGATGTCGTCATGCCCGGCACGCTGAAAAGCCCCGAACTGGCGCGCAAGGCACGCGAGCGGCTGCCCGATATCGCGGTGCTGTTCACATCGGGCTATACCGAGAATTCGATCGTCCATGGCGGACGGCTGGACAAGGGCGTCGAGCTGTTGTCCAAGCCCTATACCCGCGAGGCGCTGGCGCGGAAGTTCCGCCATGTCCTGGCCAATCAGCGGCAACGCAAGATGCCCAGGGACGATGCGGGCCACGCCGCCCCGGGCGACCCGGTCGACAGCCAACCGGTCGTCCATCCGCTGCACGACGGCCAGACCATCCTGCTGGTGGAGGATGACGATCTGATCCGCGCCAACACGGCCGAGGTGTTGCAGGATGCGGGCTTCGTCGTGGTCCATGCCGTGACCGCCGAGGAAGCGATGACCGCGCTTCAGACGGCGCAGATCGACGTGCTGGTGACCGACATCAACCTGCCGGGCGAATCGGGGATCGAGCTGGCGGGACGGGCGCGGCTATTGCGGCCGACGCTGTCGATCGTGTTCGCGACGGGCGACGGCGGAATGGCGGGCGATGCGGCGGAACTGGACGCGGCGCTGCTGACGAAGCCCTATTCGGCGGGGCAGCTGCTCAACGCTATCCGGGGGCGGCTGGGTGTTACGGAGCAGGCGGCCCGACCCTGAGGTCGGACCGCCCACCCCCTTCGATCGGGCTCATGCCGGAGGGGGGCGGCAGGGGAGCCCGGACGAAACCGGATAAGGGGTTAGCGGGCCTTCCAGCCCTCGATCGCGGCGAAGGTGATGATCACCGCGAGCACCAGCAGGGCACCCTGCAATTCCAGTGCGGTCAAATCAAACTCCATCGTCATCGGTCATGCTCCCGAATGATGTCAAAACAACGAACCGTTCGGCGGCCTTTCCACAAGATGCGGATGGCCGTCGCAGGATGGTGCCGAAGCATAAAGGTGCCTCGGCGTTCGTGACGGACCGTCGACCTCGCGCCTCTTCCATGATCACTGACTTCAATACTTCTGAAGCCGGTCATGGCCGCTGATCGACGACCCGTCACTCCTCTCCTCTACGGACAGGATATACCCGTTGTTTTTTGCTGTCGTGCAGCGCGTTCGTGACAAATCATGTCCGGCAGTGCGGCAGGCGAATTTCCGCGCACAGCCCGCCTTCGGGCCGATTGGCGAGGGTCAGCTCCCCGCCTTCGGCCGCGACGACCCGCGCGACGATCGACAGGCCAAGACCAAAGCCCACCGTGTCGCGCCGCCGCGCCGCGTCCAGCCGGACGAACGGTTCTAGGACCAGTTCGAGCGACTCCTCGGGAATGCCGGGTCCGTCATCCTCGACCCGGATGCGCACCGCGTCGCTGCGTTCGACGTCCAGCGTGATGACCGCATGCTGGCCATAGTGCAGCGCATTCTCGACCAGATTGGTCAGCGCGCGCTTCATCCCGAAGCGGCGAAGACGACAGTCGAAATGATCGGGCCCGGCATAGCGGACGTCGCGCCCGTGATCGGCAGCATCGTCGGCCAGATTGGCGCATAATATGGCTAGGTCGGTCAATTCGGGCTGTTCGACATCCCCTTCCCCGCCCAGGAACGCCAGAAGCGACGACACCATCGCTTCCATTTCCTCGATATCATTGCCGATCGCATCGCGAACCTCGGCCTCGCGGATGGAATCGGCGCGCAAGCGCAATCGAGCGAGCGGGGTGCGCAGGTCATGGCCCACCGCGGCCAGCGCACGCGTCTGTTCGTCGATCAACCGCCCGATCCGCGCCTGCATCCGGTTGAAGGCACGGGTCACGTGGCGCACCTCCTTCGGCCCCCGCTCGGGAACGATCAGGGCACTGGCGCCCTGCCCCCGCCCCAACTTGTCGGCCGCGCGGGCCAGGGTGCGGAGGGGATGCAGGATCCGCCCGATCAGCGCGCCGCTGACGAACATCAGCGCGATCGCCGGGATCAGCGCCAGCAGCACCCGCCCCAGGGCCAGATCGAGCGTCCGAACCCCCTCGCGCATCCGGAAGCTCAGCAGCGACCCGTCATCCAGTCGCAAATCCCCCGACACCATCGAGGTCCGCCCCGGCGAGGTCAGCCGCAAATGGATGTCGGTCGCGGCCAGCGACGGCTCCCAATCGACGATCTGGCGGCGCATGCTGTCCATCGCAGGCGCAATGGTCGGGCGCGGCGGGGTCTGGGTGGACCAGCCGACGATATAGCGGTCGGTGGTCAGTTCCTCCGCCACTTCGGGGCGTTCGATCGCGGGCCGCTCGTTGAGGACGCGGCGCGCGACGATCAGATGCTCGGCCAGCCGCCGTGCCTCATCGTCACGGACCGAGACATGGCTGGCGCGCTCGTAGAGATAGGTGGAGACGGCGAACTCGATCGTCACCGCCAGCAGCAGGATCGCGACGATCCGGCCGAGCAGGCCGACCGAGGGGCGGATCACCGCCGCTCCACCGGCACGTTGAGCATGTAACCGACGCCGCGCACCGTGACGATCGGCGCGGCACCCCCCGCCCCCGACAGCTTGCGGCGCAACCGGCTGACCAGCACATCGATGCTGCGGTCCGAACTGTCGCCGATCCGCGCACGGGACAGCTCGATCAGGCGTTCGCGCGCGATGACGCGCTGGGCATTGTCGAGAAAGGCGACGAGCAGGTCGAACTCGGCCCCGGTCAACTCGACCTGGGCGCCCGATGGCGACATCAGCTCACGCCGGGGCAGGTTGGCGGTCCAGCCGTCAAAGCCCAATATGCCCGCCTCGCGCTCGCCCGGCGTGCTCTCCAGCCCGCCGCGGCGCAGCACCGCGCGGATGCGGGCGACCAGCTCGCGCGTGCCGAACGGCTTGGCGAGATAATCGTCCGCGCCCAGCTCCAGCCCGACGACGCGGTCGACCTCGCTGCCCTTCGCGCTGATGAAGATGATCGGGACCGGGCTCTTCTGGCGCACCTGACGGCACAGGTCGATGCCGCTGGTGCCGGGCAGCATGATGTCGAGCAGGATCAGGTCGATCTGCCCGACCTCCAGCGCTTGCCACATTTCGGGCGCGGCATTGGCCAGCTTCACGGCAAATCCGTTCTCCTGAAGCGCGCGCGCGGTCAGGGTGCGGAGGGCGGGATCGTCCTCGACGATCAGGATGGTAGGCGGCGTCACCCCATCTGGCTAGGCAGGTGCGACGCCGTCGTCAACGGCCGCTCCGGACCGATCCCCGTCAAGTCGCTGCAACTGCACGGCATATCGCTGCGCACGGTCGGCATAGCCGTCCGCCGACCGCCGCAACCGCGCCACATCTTCCGGCGTGAGCGTCCGGATCGCCTTTGCGGGCGCCCCCACGATCAGGCTGGCGGGCGGGAAGACCTTGCCCTCGGTCACCAGCGCGCCCGCGCCGACCAGCGAACCGGCACCGATCACCGCATCGTTGAGGATGGTCGCACCCATGCCGATCAGACAGCCCTCCTCGACGGTACAGCCATGCAGGATCGCCCGGTGCCCGATGGTGCAGTCCTGTCCGATCGTCAGCGGGCTGTCCGGATCGGAATGCAGCACCGCGCCGTCCTGCACATTGGTCCGGGCACCGACCCGGATCGGCGTATTGTCGGCGCGCACCACCGCCCCGAACCAGAGGCTCGCCTCCGCCTCGATCACCGCCTGTCCGATGACATCGGCAGAAGGGGCGATCCAGGCGCTGGCATGGACGTCCGGGCGATGTGCGCCTAGCGCATAGAGCGGCATCAGGCGGCCTCCCCCAGTGCCGAGCCCTGTTTTGCGGCCTGGCGGAAACGATGGAGCAGCGGCTCGGTATAGCCGTTCGGCTGGGCCACCCCCTCGAAGATCAGCGCACGGGCCGCGGCGAGCGCCAGGCTGTCGGCCCGTCCGGCCATCGGACGATAGGCCGGATCGCTCCGGTTCTGGGCATCGACCTTTGCGGCCATCCGCATCAGTGCCGCCTCGACCTGGCCCGCATCGACGATCCCGTGGTGCAACCAGTTGGCGATATGCTGGGCGGAAATGCGCAGCGTCGCGCGATCCTCCATCAGTCCGATGTCATGGATGTCGGGCACCTTGGAGCAGCCGATGCCCTGATCGATCCAGCGGACCACATAGCCGAGCAGCCCTTGCGCATTATTTTCCAACTCGTCGGCGATCTGCTCGGCCGTCCAATCGGGATCGACCGCGATCGGCGGCGTCAGCAGGCGTTCGAGCGCGGCGACCGGCTCGTCCGCACGGGCCCGCTGGCGGGCAGCGACGTCGACGCGGTGGTAATGGGTCGCGTGGAGCGTCGCGGCGGTCGGCGACGGAACCCAGGCGGTCGAGGCGCCGCTGATCGGATGCGCCTGTTTCTGCGCGAGCATATCGACCATCCGGTCGGGTGCGGCCCACATCCCCTTGCCGATCTGCGCCCGCCCAGCGAAGCCGCAGGCCAGGCCGATCTGGACGTTGCGATCCTCATAGGCCGCGATCCAGTCGCATGCCTTCATCGCGTTCTTGCGGACCACCGGACCGGCCTGCATCGCGCTGTGGATCTCGTCGCCGGTCCGGTCGAGAAAGCCGGTGTTGATGAAGACGATCCGATCCTTCACCGCATGGATACAGGCCGCCAGATTGGCCGAGGTCCGGCGCTCTTCGTCCATCACCCCGATCTTGATCCGGTGCCGATCGAGCCCCAGCATATCCTCGACCGCGTCGAACAGCCGGTCGGCGAAGGCGGCTTCCTCGGGGCCGTGCATCTTGGGTTTGACGATATAGATCGAACCCATCCGCCCGTTGCGGAAGGGCGCTCCGTTCCGGCCGTCGCGCATCGCGATCAGGCTGGTGACGATCGCGTCGAGAATGCCTTCCGGTGCTTCGGTACCATCGGCCAGGCGGACGGCGGGCGTGGTCATCAGATGCCCGACATTGCGCACGAAGAGCAGGCTTCGACCAAGCAAGGTGAAGGCCGTCCCGTTGGGCGCCCGATAGGCGCGGTCCCCGGCCAGCCGCCGGGTGGTCGTGCGACCGTTCTTCTCGACCGATGCGGTCAGCGTGCCGTCGATCAGCCCCAGCCAATTGACATAGCCCGCCACCTTGTCGGCCGCGTCGACCGCCGCGACCGAATCCTCCAGGTCGCAAATGGTGGTCAGCGCCGATTCCAGCACGACATCGGCGATCCCCGCCGGGTCGCTCCGGCCGATCGGATGGCCGCGGTCGACCGTTACCTCGATATGAAGCCCGTGATGGCGGAACAGCCATCCCGTCTCGCTGCGGCCGACGAATTGCGACGGATCGTCCAGCGCGGCGACCGCGGCGGCCAGATCGGTCACCGCCGACCAGCCGCCCGCGACCGGCACCGCCGTGTCCAGGAAAGCACGTGCCCAGTCTATCACCGCTGCCCCGCGTTCGGGGTCATAGTCGCTGGCATCGCCGATGGGGGCGATGGCATCGGTGCCGTAGAGCGCGTCATACAGGCTTCCCCAGCGCGCATTGGCCGCGTTGAGCAGGAACCGCGCATTGAGCATCGGCACGACCAGCTGTGGCCCGGCGAGCAGGGCGACCTCCGGATCGACCTTATCTGGGGCGATGGTGAACGACGGCGGTTCGGGCACCAGATAGCCGATTCCGGTCAGGAAGCGCCGCTGCGCGGCACCGTCATGCGGACCACCACCGCGATACCAGTCGTCGATCGCCGCCTGCATCGCGTCGCGCTTGCGCAACAGCGCGGCGTTTTCGGACGCGAAGCGAGCCATGATGGCGGCCATGCCGGTCCAGAAGCGATCCGCATCGATCCCGCTTCCCGGCAAGGCACGCTCCTCCAGGAAGCGGGCCAGTTCCGGCGCGACGGACAGGCCTTTGCGATCGATCATCGATACTCTCCCGAACTGGCATTTCGGGGGTCAGGTTAGGCCATCGCCATATCCTTCGGTAGAGGGCATAATCGCAATGCTGTCGATCGCCGGAGGAACGAATGGACCCCGATATCGCCCTGTTCGTCGATGTGGTGCGCGAAGCCAGCCTGGCGGGTGGGGCGCGGGCATGGCGGCTGTCCCCCGCCATGGTGTCCAAGCGGATCGCGCGGCTCGAGGCTCGGCTGGGCGTCCGGCTGCTTCATCGCACGACGCGACGGCTGACGATGACCCAGGCGGGAGAGGCCTTTCACGCGGATGTCGCGCCGCTGGTCGCTGGGCTCCGCATGGCCCAGGCGCGGATCAGCCAGACCGCCGCCGCCCCGGCCGGGCCGTTGCGGCTGACCGTTCCAACCTCTTTCGGGCGGCTTTGGGTCGCGCCCTGCCTGCCCGCCTTTCTCGATCGCTATCCGGCGGTCCGGCTGCAACTCGATCTATCGGACGATTATGTCGATCTGGCCGCGGCGCGGGTCGATCTGGCGATCCGGATCACCACCGCGCCGCCGCCGGGGCTGGCCGGGCATCGCTTTGCCGACAACCGCCGCCTGCTCTGCGCCAGCCCGGCTTATCTGGAGCGCGAAGGCCATCCCGCGACGGTCGCGGAGCTTCGCCGACACCGGCTGATCGCCGCACAGGGGCAATTGCCCTGGCGCCTGACCGGCGCGACGGTTGAGGGCGAGAGCCGGGTGGAAACCAATTCCAGCGAAGCCGTGCGGGAACTGGCGCTGGCGGGCGCGGGCATTGCGCTTCGCTCGCTCTGGGACGTGGCCGATGCGCTGGCCGATGGACGACTGGTTCGCGTGCTTCCCGAACGGCAGGGATCGGTCGAGGTCGGCATCTGGGGCCTCCACGCGCCGGTCGGCGCCCCCGCCGCGGTTCCCGCGCTGATCGCCCATCTGACCGAGCAATGGCGCGGGGCGGCCTGGATGACATGACGGCCCCGTCATTTTTCCGTGCATCGGCCCGACACAGGCTTTAGGCACTCCCCATCAATTTGGGGAGTTACGGTTCGATGGCAGGGGGTCTGGTCGCATTGCTGGACGACGTGGCGGCGATCGCCAAGCTGGCGGCGGCGTCGCTTGACGATGTCGCGGCGGCCTCCGCCCGCGCCGGGGCCAAGGCCGCCGGGGTGGTGATCGACGACACCGCCGTCACCCCGCGCTATGTCGTCGGGCTGTCGCCGCAGCGCGAATTGCCGATCATCGGCAAGATCGCGCTGGGGTCGCTGCGCAACAAGCTGTTGTTCCTACTTCCCGCCGCCCTGCTGCTCAGCGCCTTCGCACCCTGGGCGATCACCCCGATCCTGATGGCGGGTGGCGCCTTCCTATGCTTCGAGGCGAGCGAGAAGATCCTCGAATCGCTGATCGGCGGGCATGGCGAGGCCGAGGAGGAAGCGGCGGTCGATGCCAAAACGCTGGAAGATCGCCAGGTTTCGGGGGCGATCCGCACCGACCTGATCCTGTCCGCCGAGATCATGGCGATCGCGCTCTCCGAACTGCCCGACCTGTCGATCGGGACCCAGGCGATTGCGCTGGCGCTGGTCGGCATCGCCATCACCGTCGGCGTGTACGGGCTGGTCGCCGCCATCGTGAAGATGGACGATATCGGCCTGCACCTGGCGCAGCGCGACAATGCGCTGGCGCAGACGATCGGGCGCGGGCTGGTCAAGGCGATGCCGGTCTTGCTGCGTATCCTGGCGATCGTCGGCACCGCCGCGATGGTCTGGGTCGGTGGCGGGATCATCGTGCACGGCATGGAAGAATTCGGGCTGACCGCCCTGCCCCATCTGATCCACGACACCGCGCATCACGCGGGCGAGGCGCTGCCCTTTGCCGGGGCTGCCATCGCCTGGATCGTCAGCGCGATCGGTGCCGCGATCGTCGGGTTGATCGTCGGCGGGGTGATTGCGGGGGGGCTGCACCTGCTTCCGTCCCGCAAGGGCGCACACTGATCCGCTCAGGCGGCGCGGACGCCCTCCGCCTCCAGCAGGTCGGGACCGAGCAACCGGCCGGTGATCGTCACCGACTTGCCGACATGATCGACGGGCACGCGCGACAGACGCAGCTCGAATGTCGCGCCGTCATCGCATTGCAGGATGAAGGCGCCGTGCCGCCGCACCAGCCGGCCGGTCAGCGAGTGGGTGGGCGTGTCCGAAAGGGCGTCGTCGCTCGTCATCATCGGGCCAACGGTGGCGCCCACCTCCGGTTCCCGCAAGGTCATCCA
The DNA here is from genome assembly GCF_031453055.1 of Sphingomonas sp. SORGH_AS_0789. Classification (NCBI taxonomy): domain Bacteria; kingdom Pseudomonadati; phylum Pseudomonadota; class Alphaproteobacteria; order Sphingomonadales; family Sphingomonadaceae; genus Sphingomonas; species Sphingomonas sp. SORGH_AS_0789. The sequence goes on along the minus strand of NZ_JAVIYV010000001.1, from coordinate 3,128,488 downwards.
TCGACCCTTTCCAGATCGCGGGCCTGCTCCACCCTGTCGCGGCCGCCCCGCTTGGCGCGGTAGAGCGCTTCGTCCGCGCGGCGCATCAGGTCGCCCGCGATATTGCCCGCCCGCCAATGGGCGACCCCGGCGCTCATCGTGACCGGCACCGGGCCATGTTCGGCCATGACCGGAGATCCGGCGATCTGGCGCCGCAGCCGCTCGACGATGGCGGTGGCGATCTCCAGCCCGGTGTCGGGAAACAGGATCGCGATCTCTTCCCCGCCATAGCGCGCGACGCAGTCCTTCGCGCGCACCGCCCCCTGGATACGTCGCGCCACCTCGACCAGCACGGCATCGCCGACGCTGTGGCCATGTTCGTCGTTGATCCGCTTGAAATGGTCGAGATCGAGCAGCGCGAAGGCGAAGCCGCCGCCCGAACGGCATGCCCGCTCGGCGGCCTGCTCCATTTCGTTCATCAAGGTGCGGCGATTGGCCAGGCCGGTCAGCGGGTCGGTGCTGGCCAGCCGGTCGAGCTGGGCGTTCGCGACGCGCAACGCGCTGGTCCGCTCGGCCACGATCGCCTCCAGCACGTCGGCGCGCCGCCGGATCACCGCCGTCACCAGCCAGAAGGCGCCGCCGATCGACACCAGCAGCAACAGGCTCAGACCGATCCGGGCGGGCCAGGTTTCATACCATTGCGGATCGACGGTGATCCGTACCTGTCGCGTCACCGTCCGCGCCGCCAGCCCCGGCACATGTGCGCTGAGCGTCAGCCAGTAATCGCCCGAGGGCAGGTTGGTATAGATGGCGGTGGCAGGGGTGCCCGCAGGCACCGTCATCCAGTCGGCATCGAACCCCTCGAGCCGATAACGATAGCGTATCTCCTCGGGCGCCGCATAATCGGTCAGCGAAAAGCCCAGCCGCAACGTCCGGCCCTGACGATCGAGATGCACCACCGGGTCGCGCGCGACCGAGTCGATCGCCAGCAGCCGCCCGTTGATATCCGCCTGGCTGACGATCAGCTGGGCGGTATCGCTCCTGTCCTGCCGCCCCAGCAGCAGATCGGGTTGCAGGACCATCAACCCCTCGGGCGAGCCGAATAGCAACGATCCGTCGTTCATGGTGGCCGCCGCACGCTGGTTGAACGCACGCATCGGCATGCCGTCGCGCTGGCTCATTTCCAGGACATGGAGCGTGGTCGGATCGATGACCGATATCCCGCCCGCGCTCGCCGTCCACAGGCGACGCCGGGCGTCGGGCGTCAGCGAGGCGACATTGTCGCCCGCCAGCCCCTGCGCCTCGCCGATCGCGCGGAATTTCCAGCCGTCGCGCGTCGTGCGGCCGAGCGCCACGCCGCCATAGGTGCCGACCCACAATCTACGTCCGTCGGGCACCATCGACCCGACATAATCCTGCGGCAGGCTATAGGGATCGTTCGCCCGATTGGCATAGCAGACGAACCGGCCGCTGCGCGGGTCGAACTGCCCGATCCCGCCGGGCGTGGCGACCAGCACCTGGCCATCGGGCCGCGGCAGGATGTTGATGACCTCGTTATTGGGCAGGCTGCGCGGGTCCGCCGGATCGTGCCGGTACACCGTCACCCGCCCGGTCGCCCGGTCGCGCTTGTACAGTCCCTTATAGGTGCCGATCAGCAGATCGCGCTTCGTCTCGGCCAGCGAAATGACCGGCAGGTCGCCAAGCTCGGGGATGACGAGATCATGGGTGGCGAGCGTCCGGGGATCGATCGCCACGACACCGCGCGCGCCGATCAGGATCGAGCCATCCGACGATTCGAGCAGCGCCTTGATATCCTGACCGGCATGATGCCCGGCAAGCGCAAGGTGGCGGACCTGCCCCGCCGCCCGGTCGAGCCGATCGACCGAGCCGTTGCTGAACCCCAGCCAAATCTGTTGGCGACGATCGACCAGCACGCCCCGGACATTGTCATCGGCCAGCGACAGCCGGGGGTCGTGCATCGCCGAACCGATGCGCAGCACGCCGCCCCCCGGCCCCTGAGTCCGCGACGCGCCCAGTTCGGTCGCAGCCCAGATCCCGCCGCCATCGTCCATCGCAAGGGCTCGCACCGTATCCCCGGCCAGCGCCAGCGGATTGCCCGTGTCGTGACGCAGCCCGCTGGCGGCGAACCCGCGCGCCGGGTCGAGCAGGACGATGCCCATGCCATCGGTCGCGATCCATATCCGCCCGAGCCGGTCCTCGACAAAGGCGCGGATCGTCCGGTGCCCGATCAACGGTGCATCGCTGGTCAGCGTGGGCAGCTGGACGAAATGCCGGGGATCGCCATTCTCGGACAGGTATACGCCATCCGACCCGGTACCGACCCAAAGCCGCCCCCGGCGGTCGCGCAGGATCGACCAGACATCGCCCGATGGCTTGTGCGCGCCCAGCGAAACATGGGTGAATGGGCGCGTCCCCGGCGCACGCCTCCATAGGCCATGGTCGGAGCCTGCCCACAGGGTGCCGTCGCCGTCGCGGAACACCGCAAAGGCGCCCTGGGGGCGGCCATCGGGCGAGGGTATCGCGCTTTCGGTCATCGGATCGACGCGATCGAGCCTGGCGATATAGTGGTGCACGCCGCCGTCCGAGCCGATATAGGCGCCACCCGCCCCGTCCGGCGTGAAGCTGAAGATGCGGGCTCCGATCGCGCCGTGGGTCGGCTTGAGCCGGATGAACGCGTCGCGTTGCGGGTCGTAGCGGGCCAGGCCGCCGACATTCGTCCCGATCAGCACGCCCCCGCCCGGCAGTGCCATCAGCGAGCGGACATAATTGTCGGGCAGCGAATGGGGATCGGTCTGGCGCTGCTTGAAGGTCCGCACCCGCTGGCCGTCATAGCGGGTCAGGCCGCCACGGGTGCCGATCCACATCGTCCCGTCGCGCGCGCGCACGACCGCGGTGGTCGTGATATGCGGCAGACCGATCGCTTCGCCGAGGCTCGCGAACGACGTCCATCGCCATGCCGCCCACGAATCGGCCGCCTGAAGGCGCCCAAAGGGCAGGATCATGACCGAAAGGAACAGGGCCAGCGCGGCCAGGGGACGGTATGGCTTCATAGGCTTATGCTGGGAACCCATATCACGCGACCTGATAAAACCGGGTTAATTGCGCCATACGCCGCGTATCGGCCTTTCCCGGCGAGCGACGGGATCCGACTTGACGAACCGCCCGCGTTCCTGTTTCGTTTCCAGGGCCGTGCCTGATCGGCCGACGAACCTGACGAGCTTTTTTCCGTGTCGCTCCAGCCCCCTGCCCCCGACGCCGTCGGCGACAACCGCAAGATCATCCATGTCGACATGGACGCCTTCTATGCGTCGGTCGAACAGCGAGACGATCCGGGTCTGCGCGGACGGCCGGTCGCCGTGGGGGGATCGCGCGCGCGGGGCGTGGTGGCGGCGGCCAGTTACGAGGCGCGGGGCTATGGCGTCCGATCCGCGATGCCGTCGGTCACCGCGCTGCGCCGCTGTCCCGACCTGGTGTTCGTCCCCCCGCGCTTCGACGTGTATCGCAGCGTTTCGCAGCAGATCCGGGCAATCTTCGCGCGCTATACCGACCAGATCGAGCCGCTGTCGCTGGACGAGGCCTATCTGGACGTCACCAGCGATCGGGCCGGGCTGGGTTCGGCCACCGCGATCGCCGAGGCGATCCGGGCCGCCATTCGCGAGGAGACCGGGCTGACCGCCTCGGCCGGGGTCAGCTACAACAAGTTCATCGCCAAGCTCGCCTCCGACCAGAACAAGCCCGATGGCATTTGCATCATTCCTCCGGCGCAGGGACCGGCCTTCGTCGCCGCCCTGCCGGTCAAGCGTTTCCACGGCGTCGGTCCGGTCACCGCGCGCAAGATGGAGGCGCTGGGCATCCTGACCGGGCAAGACCTGCGCGAGCGGCCGCTCGATGTCCTGCAACGGCATTTCGGCAGCTATGCCGACTATCTGCACGGTGCGGCGCGCGGCGTCGACCATCGCCCGGTCCGCGCCCATCGCGAGGCCAAGTCGGTGGGCGCCGAGCGGACCTTCGAGAACGACCTGACCGAACGCGACGCGCTGCGGGCCGCGCTGGAGCGGGTGGTCGAGGCCGCATGGGTCCGGATCGAGCGGAGCGGCGTCGCCGGGCGGACCGTGACGCTGAAATTGCGGTACAGCGATTTCCGTACCATCACCCGCGCCCGCTCGACCGGCCAGCCGATCACCGAGCGAGCGCAATTCCTGGCGATCGGTCTCGACCTTCTCGATCAGCAATTGCCGGTGGCCGGCGGCGTCCGGCTGTTGGGACTGACGCTGTCGGGCCTCAACTTGGCGCATGGCGGTGAAGAAGGGCCGAGCCAGGCCGAACTGCCCTTATAGGCCTTTGGTCACACGGCCCGGTCGGCGTCCGCTTCCGTCTCCTCGGCCGCTTCGAGGACCAGTATCGCGACCGCCCCCAATCCTTGCCCATGGCTATGCAGTTCGAGCGATCCGCCCATCGCGGCCGTGGAATTGGCGCACCAGTGGAGGCCCAGCCCGCCGGATTTCTCGGTCCGGGTGGAAAAGCCCGACCGGAACAGCTTGGTCGCCAGCGCCGGGTCGAAGCCCTGCCCGTCATCCATGATCCGCACCGTCACCCGGCCACCCTCCGATTGGATGGTGACGGTGATCGCACCATGGTCGCGCCCGGTCTCGGTGATCGCCTCGATCGCATTGGCGAACAGATTGCCGACCACCTGGCTCAGGATCACCCGATTGGCCAATACGGGAAAGGGCCGGGCGGTAAAGGCGAAATGGATCGAGGCGGCCTGCGAATAGCGGGCGATGGTGGCATTGCGCGCGATGATGTCGGTGACATCGCAGCGTTCGCGTGGGGGGCGTTCATGCGCTCTGGCCTGTTGCGCCCCGATGATCTCCAGCGTCTGACGCATCGCATCGCGCCCGATATCGAGCCGCGCCCGCACCGCCTCGCGCGCCTTGGTCTCGGCATCGAGCGCGCCCGCGACGAACGCCACCAGCTTGACCCGGCGTTCGGGCGGAACGCCCTCCCCCGCCAGTTCCACCAAGGCCCGGTCGATCAACGCACGATCATAGGCGGGCGACCGATCGCCGCCATGGCTGAGGATGGCGCCGAGCGGGGATAGCGCGTTACGGACATTGTGCAGCACCGCCACCGCGCTTTCCGATCGGCCGAGCGCGAAGCTCTGTATCTCATTCTGTTCGCGCAGATCCTTCAACTGGCTGAGCATCGCATTGAAACTGCGGCCGAGCGAACCGAATTCGTCGTCGCGCCCCTCCCTGTCGTGATAGGGAGAAAGGACGCCCGACGCCTGGACCCGCTGCATATGGCGCTCGACACGGCCGAGCGGTGCCAGCACCAGCCATCCCAGCGCACGCCGCAGCATCAGCAGCGTGAAGACCAGGAGCAGGATCGATCCGGCCGTCGCCAGCAGGAGCACCCGACGGCCAAGCAGCGTGACCTCACGCGAGATCCGGAACCGCGCCATGCCGACCGCGCGACCATCGAGACCCGGAACCGGAACGGCAATCTCCATGCGCCGCGTGCCCTTGAACATGGTCCGGTCCGGTCCGGATGCGGGGCCGGTCAGGCGGGCCGTCTTGTGCATCGCGCGGGACAGGTGGGCGGGGGTCAGAATGCTGGCGACGGCGAGATAGTCGCGCGGTCGTCCCACCACGCCGGTGACGGTGGCGATACCGATAGCGGCGATCCGCCCGCGCAGCGGCAGATAGAAGCTGTTGGAATCCCGCCCTTCAAGCAGCTGCGAAAGGTCCCTGCGGTTCATCGCATCCGCCAGCGCGGACGCCATGGCGTCCGCCTCGTCCGGATGTCCGGGATCGCGCCACCGTGCCTTCCACCGCCCATCGGCGGCTCCACGATAGGCCACACCCTGGATCGGATGGTTGGGAAACACATCCGGCACGATACCGGCATGATCGCGCGCGATCTCCTCGACCCGCTGGGTGATATCCGACAACAGGGCCTGCGCCCGTTGGCGATAGCCCATGATCGCCTGCTGCTCCAGCCGATCGAAACTGGGTGAGATCACCAACGCCAGAAAGGTCGCGACCGCCACCGCACCGCCGATCCCGGTCAGTGTCAGCATCGCGACCATCGTGTTGCGCAGCGATCGGCGACGCGACCATTCGCCCAACCACCGGATCGCGGTACGCATCAGGGTCAGCCTTGCACGCCGGCCATCGGGGGTTGCGTAGGCGGCATACCGTCCAGCGACATGTAACGCTGCACCGCCAGCGCCCGCGCCTGTTCGGCGGGAATCGGGTGGGAGAAGAGATACCCCTGCAGATGACTGGCCCCTGCGACGCGCAGCGCCTGGGCCTGGGCCTCGGTCTCGACCCCCTCGGCGATCACCCCCAGCCCAAGGGCACGGCCGAGATGGATGATCGAATGGACGATCGCGGCGGACTCGCGCTCACGCCCCATGCCGTCGATGAAGCTGCGATCGATCTTCAGGCAGTCGAGCGCGAATTTGCGGATATTGTACAGGCTGGAATAGCCCGTGCCGAAATCGTCGAGAGCGATGCGGAAGCCCAAGTCGCGCAGTTCGCACAGCGTCTCGGCCGCGCGCTCGGCATCGTCGAAGATCGCTGTCTCGGTAATCTCGATCTGGACCCGACCAGGCGCCACCCCCGCCCTCTGCACGCTGTCGAGGATATGCGCGACGAAATGCGAACGGCGGAACTGGATCGGGCTGAAATTCACCGAGACATATTGATCGGGCCAGTGGCGCAACTCGGCCAGCGCATGGTCGAGCACCCAGTCGCCCAGTTCGTGAATGAGATTGCTCTCCTCGGCGATGGGGATGAAGATGGTTGGGCTGACCGCGCCATGTTCGACGGTGTCCCACCGGACCAGCCCCTCGAACCCGACAATGTCGAGATCGGCGCGCCCGACGATCGGCTGGAAGGCCAGGGTCAGCTCGTCACGGGCGATCGCCTGAGTCAGCCCGGCCTCGACACCGCGACGCAGGCGAATGCCGTCGTCCATCTGCGCATCGAACAGCCGGACGACGCCGCGCCCGGCGCGCTTGGCCTCGTTCAGCGCCATGTCCGCCTGGCGGATCAGGTCGATCGAATCGCCATCGGCGCCGCCCTGCCGAACCACCAGTCCGCATGACGCGCCGCAGCGCACCGAATGCCCCAATATGCTGAAGGTGGTCGCACAGGCGGTCACGATCCGCTCGCACGCGGCGACGGCCTCTTCATGATGCGCGCTGTCGAACAGGATGCCGAACTCGTCGCCGCCCAGCCGCGCGATCAGCGCACCGGCGGGTGCAGCCTGGTTCAGCGTAGAATACACCTCGCGGATCAGTTCGTCGCCCGCCAGATGGCCGAGCGTGTCGTTGACCAGCTTGAACCGGTCGAGGTCCAGCATCGCCGTCACGAACCGGCCGCCCCGGCGGCCCCGTTCGTCCAGCGCGCGCAGAAAGGCGACGCGATTGGGCGCATCGGTCAAGGCATCGTGCAGCGCCAGATGCATGGCGCGGCTCTCATTGGCCTCCAGCTCGGCGGTCTTTTCCTCCAGCGCGGCGACCTGCGCGGCCAGCAGGACCCGCGTCGCCGCCAGCTCGCGCTCATTCTGCCAGCGACGGCACAGTGCCAGCGCGGTCTGCCAGATCTCGGCGACCTCGAAGGGCTTGGCGATGTAGAAGATCTTGTCGGCGGGCCCGGCAACCTTGCTGATCTCGACCGGCGAAAAGTCGGAATAGCCGGTGACGATCACCAGATGGATATCAGGGTCCAGCGCCCGGATCCGCCGTGCCGTCTCGCGACCGTCGAACCCCGGCGGCATCCGGATGTCGATGAAGGCGACGGCAAAGGGCGTGCCGTCGGCCAGCGCCCGCTCGACCGCCGCGACGGCATCCTGGCCCTGGCGATAATGGTGACGCTCGAACACCGCATCGCCTTCGTCATCCGATGCTTGGGGCTTGCCGAACAGGTCGGCGGCCATGGCGTCGAGCATCGCGTCCTGCGCCAGACCCTGGCCGGAAAAGCACAATGCATAGCTGTCGTGGATTGCCGGTTCGTCGTCGACGATCAGTATGCGCATCCGGTCACCATGAATCCATCGATCCCCGTTATATGGATCAATGGTAACCGGATACGCTTAAAGTGACGTAAATGGTCAGGTCTGGTCCCCCGTCACTCGACGGTGACGCTCTTGGCCAGGTTGCGCGGCTGGTCGACATCGGTGCCCTTGGCGACCGCGACATGATAGGCGAGCAGCTGAACCGGCACCGCATAGACGATCGGCGCGATCAGCGGATGGACCTTGGGCATGGTGATGGTCGCGATACAGCCCTCGCCCGCCGCCTCGATCCCGTCATAGTCGGAGATCAGCACGACCTTGCCGCCGCGCGCCTGGACCTCCTGCATGTTGGAGACGGTCTTCTCGAACAGCGGGCCGGACGGCGCGATGACGATGACGGGGACATGCTCGTCGATCAGTGCGATCGGGCCGTGCTTCATTTCGCCCGCCGCATACCCTTCGGCATGGATGTAGCTGATTTCCTTGAGCTTCAGCGCACCTTCCAGCGCCAGCGGATAGTCGGTGCCGCGGCCCAGATACAGCACGTCGCGCGCGCCCGCGACAGTGCCCGCCATGCCTTCGATCGCCTCGTCATAGGCCAGCGCGCCGTTGATCGCGGCGGGTGCCTCGGCCAGATGGCGGACGATCTGCCGTTCCTCGTCGGCGGACAGCCGCCCCTTGGCCTTGGCGAGATTGGCGGCGAGCGCGGCCAGCACGCTCAGCTGGCAGGTAAAGGCCTTGGTCGAGGCAACGCCGATCTCCGGCCCGGCATGGGTCGGGAGCAGCAGGTCGGCCTCGCGCGCCATCGAGCTGGTCGGCACGTTGACAACGGCGGCGATCGTCTGCCCCTCGGCCTTGGCGTGGCGGAGCGCGGCGAGCGTGTCGGCGGTCTCGCCCGACTGGCTGATGACGATCATCAGCCCGCCCGGCTCCATCACCGGCGCGCGGTAGCGGAACTCGGACGCGACATCGAGGTCGACCGGCACGCGCGCGAACTGCTCGAACCAGTATTTCGCGACCATGCCCGCATAGAAGCTGGTGCCGCATGCAACGATGGTGACGCGCTTGATCCCCGACAGGTCGAATTCGGGGATAGGAAGTGCGATCTTGCCCTCAAGCCTTTGAAGATACGAACGAAGCGTCTGGGCGACGACGATCGGCTGCTCGTAAATCTCCTTCTGCATGAAGTGGCGGTGATTGCCCTTGTCGATCAGCGCACCGGTCACGCCCGAGATCGTGACGGGCCGATCGACCGGGTTATTGTCGCGGTCATAGACCTGTGCGCCCTCGCGGGTGCAGACGACCCAATCGCCTTCGTCGAGATAGGCGATGCGCTGGGTGAGCGGGGCCAGCGCGAGCGCGTCCGATCCCAGATAGGTTTCGTCATCGCCATATCCCACGACCAGCGGCGAGCCCAGTCGCGCGCCGATCAGCAGATCGGGCTGGTCGCGAAACAGGATGGCGAGCGCGAAGGCCCCGTGCAGGCGCGGCAGCACCTCGCGGACCGCCGCAACCGGATCGAGCCCCTGTTCGACCTTCTCGCTGACCAGATGGGCGACGACCTCGGTGTCGGTTTCGCTGGTGAAGACATGACCACGACCGATCAGTTCGTCGCGCAACGCCTTGAAATTCTCGATGATCCCATTGTGGACGACCGCGACGTGATCGGTCGCATGGGGGTGCGCGTTGTTGGTGGTGGGGCCGCCATGCGTCGCCCAGCGGGTATGGGCGATGCCGATCGTGCCGGGCAGCGGATGCGCGGCAAGCTGGCGCGCCAGATTGACCAGCTTGCCCGATGCGCGACGCCGCTCGATCGAACCCTGGTCGATCGTCGCGATGCCCGCCGAGTCATATCCGCGATATTCCAGGCGACGCAGCCCGTCGAGCAGCCGCTCGGCAACGTCGTCACCGCCCAGAATTCCTACGATACCGCACATAAGCCTTTTACTCCCCAGCCTTTTTCGCGGCCTTCTTGACCGTCATCATCTCTCTGAAACGCTTGGCCCAACCCGGCTTGGTCTGCCGCTCCGCCCGGACCAGCGCCAGGGCGTCGGCTTCGACATCGCTCGTCACGACCGAACCCGCGCCGACGATCGCGCCCGCGCCCACCTGGACCGGGGCGACCAGCGCCGAGTTGGAACCGATGAACGCGCCCTCGCCAATCACGGTGCGATATTTGAGGAAGCCGTCATAATTGCAGGTGATCGTGCCCGCGCCGATATTGGCGTTCGCGCCGACCTCGGCATCGCCCAGATAGGTCAGGTGGTTCGCCTTGGCGCCGGGGCCGAGCACCGCCTTCTTCATCTCGACGAAATTGCCGACCCGTGCGCCTTCCCGCACATCGGCACCGGGGCGGAGACGCGCATAGGGGCCGATATCGGCGCCGCTTGCCACGGTCGCGCCCTCCAGATGGCTGAAGGCATGGATGGTCACGCCGTCCGCCACATGGACGCCGGGGCCGAAGACGACATGGGGCTCGATCACCACGTCACGGCCGATCCGGGTGTCATGGGCGAACCACACCGTCTCCGGCGCGATCAGCGTGGCGCCGTCGGCCATCGCACGGGCGCGGCGACGGACCTGCCAGTCGCCCTCCACCACCGCTAGTTCGGCGCGGCTGTTGACTCCCGCCACTTCCCCGGCGCTCGTCTCGATCACCGCCGAAGGACGTCCATCGCCAGCCGCCAGCATGACGATATCGGGCAGATAATATTCGCCCGCCGCATTGTCGTTGCCGACCCGGTCGAGCAGCCCGAACAGATCCTCCGAACGGACCGCCATGAGGCCCGAATTGCAAAGGGTTACGGCACGCTCTTCGGCACTGGCATCCTTGAACTCGACCATTCGGTCGATGCGTCCGTCGGCATCGGCGATCACCCGGCCATAGGCGGCGGGGTCGGCGGGTCGGAAGCCGAGCACCACCGCCGCAGGACTGTCCGCCTCGGCCAGCCGATCGATCATCCGGCGCATCGTCGCGGTCTCGACCAGCGGCACGTCGCCATACAGGATCAGGACATCGCCCATAAAGCCCGACAGCGCGTCGCGCGCCTGCGCCACCGCATGCGCCGTACCGAGCTGCTCGGCCTGAAGCGCGGTGCGCACGCCCAGCGGCGTCACGGCCGCCTCGACCTGCTCGCGCCCTGCGCCCGTCACCACGACCATGCGTTCGGGCGAGAGCGCCCCGACGCTGTCGATCAGGTGGAGCAGCATCGGCCGCCCGGCGATCGGGTGAAGGACCTTGTGCAGGTCCGACTTCATGCGGGTGCCCTTGCCCGCGGCAAGGATGATGGCGGCGACTGGTCTCGTCATGATGGTTGCGCCTGCCATGGATTTCTTGCCAAAGCCATACCGAGACTTGGCGCAGGATGGCTCATGGACGCGAATTCACCCGACCGTTTTCCCTTTTCCATCGTGGGCTTCGATCTCGACGGCACCTTACTCGACACCAGCGGCGACCTGGCGGCGGCGGTCAATCATGCGCTGGCCTCGATCGGGCGTCCGACCCTCGATGTCGAGGCGGTGAAGCCGATGATCGGCGGGGGCGCGCGGCGGATGCTGGAACATGGGCTGGCGGCGACCGGGGGATGCGATACCGAGACGCTGGATGTTCTGCACCAGCGACTGCTGGACCATTATGAGGCGCATTTGGCGGACCATACATGCCCTTTTCCGGGCACGCTGGCGGCGCTCGACGAACTGGCGCTACGCGGCGTCCGGTTGGGCGTCATGACCAACAAGCTGGAACGCTTCGCACGAGCGATCCTGGACGGGCTGGGGCTGACCGACCGGTTCGATGCGATCATCGGCGGCGACACGATGGGCGTCGCCAAGCCCTCGCCGGTCCCGATCCAGGCGCTCGTCGCCCGATGCGGCGGCGGGGCGGCGGCCTTTGTCGGCGATTCGATCTTCGACGTGCAGGCCGCCAAGGCCGCCGGCCTGCCGGTGATCGCCTGTTCCTTCGGCTTTCTCAGCCAGCCGGTCGAGACGCTGGGCGCCGATGCGATCATCGACGGCTATGACAACCTCATCCCGACGCTGGAGCGGCTCGCGCCTTCCGCCCCTTGATCCACAGGTGCCGCAGGAGGAGCGGCAGGGGCATCCGGATCAGGTGCGAACGCAGATAGAAGGCCAGACGCGTCAGGGGATGCCGCCCGCGTCCCCAGCCGTCACGCGCCAGGATGCGGCGACGATAGAGACGGTCGGCGAGCGTCAGCGCCTGCCATTGCGGCGGCACGGGCGTGCCGAACAGCGCATGGCTCAACCGCATCGCGCGGGCGACGGCTCGGTCCAGCCCATGATGGCGGGCCCGCTCGGCCAACCCTTCGCAGCCTCCTTCGTCGACCAGCGCGTGGATATCCCAGAGATTGCGCAGCCCGCCCGTCAGGTCGCCATCGGCGAACAGATGCGCGGCAGCATGGACGATCATGTCGAGATGCGACAGCACGGCAAGCCCGTTGGCCAGCGGCACCGCCCCCGCGATCAGCCCGGCCGCGTCGGGCTTGGGTCGCGCGGTCGGGGGCAGGATGGTGTGATGCACGTCGAGCATCCGGTCGCGGTCGCGGTGGATCAGCGGCGGCAGTTCGTGCATCCATCGCCGATAGTAAAGATCGTCATAGGGGTCGGGCTTGACCCACTCCCATCCCGCCTCGATCAGCCAGGCCTCGGCCCGGTCCAGATCGGCCTGGGGCAGCAATATGTCGCAATCGCCGATCGATCGCCCGCACCCCGCCGCCAGCCCCACCGCCACGAAGGCCGTCCCCTTCAGCAGGATGACCGGACGACCCAGCGGGTCCAGCGCATGGGCGACGCGGTTCGCCTCCCACAGCGCCGCACGCCGCCCCTCCTCCGCCGCGGCCTTCGCATCGGCCAGGCACAGGGCGACGCGCGGCGGCAGGTCCAATCCGTCCAGCCGATAGGCCAGCGTGCCGATCAGCAGCTCGGCCCGCGCGACGGTCAGCACCGCCGTCCAGTCGCTTGCCGTCAGATGCCGCGCGCATCCCGGCTCACGCAGCAGGGCGATCAGCCGCTCGACGGGGGTTAGAGCGGGGGTCAGAGCGCGGCCCATAGCGCCTCCACGGCGGCGATCCCCGCTTCGCCATCGGGATAATCGACGGCGACCGCCGGAACCTCGGCGCGCAGGCGAGTCAGGGCGCGGAACCCCGGCTCGCCCATCGCGACATAATTGGTCGATGCCTGGGTCAGCCGCACGAAACATTCGGCCGGCGGCAGCGGGCGGATCGCCGACGGGAAGCCGAAACGGGGAAACAGCAGCAGGGCGGGCCGCGCGGGTTCATCCATCGCGGCGATGGCGGCGGGGTCGGGCGCGACATGGCGGATGTCGCCCTTGGGCGTTCCCGACAGCAGCGGTCCGGTGACCCGGCCTGCCGGAATCGCCGCCAGGCTCTCATTCTTCAGGCTGACCGGGCGGGGGAAGGGAAAGGCAAGCCCCGATGCGGGATCGATCAGCGCGAACTCGTCGCCCATGAACCGCCAGCCCCGCTCGGCAAGAAGCAACGCCAGCGTCGACTTGCCCGCGCCGGATATGCCGCTCATCACGATGGCCTTGTCACCGCGCGCCACGACCGAGGCATGGAGCAGCACATGCCTTCGATGCCCCAGCGCCATTTGCAGGTTCATGCCCAGCTCGGCCGCCAGCAGCCCCTGGGCCAACGGCAGCGGCGCCGCCTCCGGCAAGCGGTAATCGCCGCCGATATGGATGGAGGGGCGAAGCCACCGCCGCCAGGGCTGCCCGGCCTCCAGTCGCACGCTCAAATCGGCGAATTCGGCACGCGGATAATCGCGGTACAGCGCCTCGACCGCCGCGATCGGCCCCCGCCAGTCGGAGCCGATGCGAAAGCCGACCGGCCCGACGCGCAGGGTCGTCCGATACCTCATAGCCTCTCGACCAGCCCCGCCGCCTCCAGCTCGGCCAGCCGGGCCAGCAGCATCGCCTCGGCATCGCCCGGCTCGCCGAGATCGAAGTCCCGCGACAGCCGGGCCAACAGCGCCCCGGCGTCCAGCGGCGCATCCGCCAGCGCGCGCAGGATCTGCGGCGCGGGTTCGGTCAGCAAATGGGTGATGCCCGACGGCCGGTGGAAGACGGCGGTGAACATGTCCAGCGGCTCGACCAGCAAAAGCTCCGCCCCCGCCGCGCGGTAGCGCGGAGCGGCCATGTGTCAGCCGCCCGGCATCTGGAGCGAGGCATAGCAGGTAAAGCCGCCCTGCCCCCGCTGCAATCGGCGGATATAGTTGAGATAGGCCCGGTTGCTGAGCGAGTTGGAATTGGGGAGTTGGCCACCCTGCAGGGCGCGCTTCACTTCCTCGCCGGTATAGGGCCGGCTGGGGGGCGCGAACGAGCCCTGCGTGCGCGCCGGCACGGTGGATCCGTCACGCGCGATATAGCTGCCCGCGCGCCCAGGATCGGGAACGGGGATCTGGCAGTTCAGCACCGAGCCCGTCGTCTGCGCCAGCGCGGGGCGGATCGCGACCACCGTGCTCGCCCCGATCGCCCCCAGCATCAGCGCGCGGCGGCTGGATGTGGCGGCACGCGACGGCTCGGGGCCGTCATCGTCGGTTCGGTAGGGCTGGGTCGTCTCGTCCATGTGAAGCGGATGTCCCATATTCGCGCTTTCGCGACAAGCACCTGTGCGATCCCGCCTGCCCCGCATCGGGAGAGGGCGGATGTTGCGGGAAGACAGGGCGACCCGCGCCCGCTACATCGGCGACATCATGGGATTCGGCATTCGCACCTTGTGGGGCATCGTGGTGGCGGTGGTCGCTGCGGTCGTGGTGTTCCTGACCGCCGGGCCGGGGCCCGCGATCATCACGCTGGTCGGCGGGATCGCCGCCGCGCTGGTCGCGAGCGAGGGCGAGGCGACCGACGCGGAAGAGGACGACAGGCAGGTCGAGGACGGCGATACGCTGTCCCCCCTGCTGACCGAGGCGCTGGATGCAATCGTCGAGCCGGTGCTGCTGATCGAACGCGGCCGGGTGACGCTGGCCAACCGCGCCGCCCGCACGCTGCTGGGCGCGCATATCGTCGGTGAGGATGCGCGGATCGCCATCCGCCATCCCGCCGCCGCCGAGCGGTTGATGGCTCCGGGCGCGACCGCCCCCGACCATCCCATTTCGCTCGTCGGGCTCGGCTCGCTCGACCATCGCTGGGAGATGCGGCTCGCCGACACCAGCGGCGGGCAGCGGATCGTCCATCTGATCGACCAGACCGCGCACGACGCCGCCGAGCGGATGCGTGTCGATTTCGTCGCCAATGCCAGCCACGAACTGCGGACCCCCCTCGCCTCGATCCTGGGGTTCATCGAGACGCTGGGCGATGAGGCGGGCGAGGATGCCGAAATTCGCGCGCGGTTCCTGAAGGTGATGTTCGACGAGGCGCGCCGGATGCAGCGGCTGGTCGAGGACCTGATCTCGCTCAGCCGGATCGAGGCCGACAAATATCGCCAGCCCGCCCAGCCGGTCGCCATGGCCGACCTGGTCCAGCATGTCTGGGACGAGTTTCTCGACTCCGGCTCGCCTCGGGCCGAGGACATCGGCTGCGACGTGGCCGAGGGATTGCCGCCGATCGCGGGCGACCGCGCGCAATTGTCGCAGATGCTCCACAATCTGATCGGCAATGCGATGAAATATGGGCGCGCCGAAACCCCGGTGCGCGTCACGCTGGACTGCGACGGGCCCATGCTGCGCCTGACGGTGGCCGATCGGGGCGAGGGCATCGCGCCGGGGCATATCCCCCGCCTGACCGAGCGTTTCTACCGCGTCGATTCGGGGCGGAGCCGCAGCATCGGCGGCACCGGACTGGGGCTCGCGATCGTCAAGCATATCGTCGAGCGGCATCGCGGACGGCTGGATATCGCCAGCGAGGTCGGGGTGGGCACGACCGTCACCGTCCGCCTGCCCCCGATAAAATCCAGCGAGAAACCCGTTTCCGAGGGCGCTGTCACAAAACCGCAATAGAAATGTCACACGGAGGTCCGGTGGGCGTGGCAGCGCCGGCCCACACCCGTTCCGGTGTGTTCAAGGATCATGATGCGCCTGCCCTGCCTTCTCGCCGCGATCGTCGCGCTGGCGGCCTGTCACGATCAGGCCAATGGCGGCGGCGCGGGCGTGCGGGATCAGATCACGGCGGTCGGCTCCTCCACCGTCTATCCCTTCACGACCATCATCGCCGAGCGTTTCGTCACCGCCGATCCCGACGCCAAGGCGCCGGTGATCGAGTCGACGGGCACGGGCGCGGGCATGAAGCTGTTCTGCGCCGGGATCGGTGCAGCGCATCCCGATATCGAAAACGCCTCGCGCCGGATGAAGGCCGCCGAATATCGCGATTGCGCCGCGCATGGCGCGGCCGCGCTGCTAGAGATTCCCATCGGCATCGACGGCATCGCCTTTGCCGAATCGAAGCGCGGGCCGCGCATGGCGCTGAGCACCGTCGACCTCTACCGGGCGCTCGCGGCGCATCCCGGCGGGCGGCCCAATACGGCGCGGACCTGGCATGACGTCAATCCCGCCCTGCCCGCCATTCCGATCCAGGTCTATGGTCCGCCCGCGACCAGCGGCACGCGCGACGCGCTGGCCGAGTTGATCCTGATGCGCGGGTGCGATGCGGTCGAACCGGGCGCGGCGGCGCTGGCGCATCGCGATCCCGATGCCCATCGCCTGCTCTGCACCCGCGTCCGCGACGACGGCGCCTATATCGATGCGGGCGAGAACGACAATCTGATCGTCCAGAAGCTGCAATCCAACCCCGATGCGCTGGGCGTGTTCGGCTATTCCTATCTCGAGGAAAACCGCAATACGGTGAACGGGGTGGCGATCGACGGCATCGCCCCCAGCTATGAGGCGATCGCCGCCGACCGTTATCCGGGTTCGCGGCTGCTCTATCTCTACGTCAAGAAGGCGCATCTCGATGCCATTCCGGGGCTGCGCCAGTTCCTGTCGCTCTATGCCGCCAATTGGGGGCGTGGCGGGCCGCTGGTCCGGCGTGGGCTGATTGCGGCGCCCGCCGGGGTCCAGGCACGGGCGCGGTCGATCATCGCGAACGAGACCGCCCTCGATCCGGCGACCCTGCCGTCATGAACGGCGTCATCCTTCTGGTCCTGATCGTCGGATTGGGTGTCATCGCCTGGGCGACCACGCGGATGCGCGCGCTCGGCTTTCGGCGGCGGACGGGCGGACGGGTCCGCTCGCTGCCGCATCATCATGGCTGGTATGTCGCGCTGTGGACCGCCGCGCCGCCGCTGATCTTCCTGGCGGTCTGGGCTGCGACCTCGCCCGCGCTCGTCACCGATATGGTGCTGGGCACGCCCGCCGCCGGACGCTTGCCGCCGCCGGGCTTCGAGCGGGCAGCGATCCTGTCCGAAGCGCGGGCGCTGGCCGCCGGACAGGCGCACGGGGCCTTCCATACGCTTTCGCGCACCCTGGCCCCCGCTTACGCGACCGCCCAGACGCGCATCGACTGGATCGCGACCGCCATCGTACTGCTGCTCGCGCTGGCGGGCGGCGCCTATGCCTATCTGCGGGTCCGGCCCGACTTTTCGGCGCGGACGCGGATCGAGCGGGTGGTGCTGGGGCTGCTGCTCGGCGCCTCGCTCATAGCGATCCTGACGACCGCCGGGATCGTCGCCTCGCTGCTGTACGAGGCCGGGCGCTTCTTTTCGGTGGTGCCGATCACCGACTTCCTGTTCGGCACGCATTGGAGCCCGCAGGTCATCGACCCGCGCGATCCGGGCGCGTCGCTGGGCGCGGTGCCGTTGTTCTGGGGGACGTTCTTCATCGGCGCGGTGATCGCGATGGCGGTGGCCATTCCGTTCGGGCTGATGAGCGCCATCTACCTGACCCAATATGCCCAGCCGCGCGCACGTCGGATCATGAAGCCGGTGCTGGAGGTGCTCGCGGGCATCCCGACCGTCGTCTATGGCTATTTCGCCGCGCTGATCGTCGCGCCCGCCGTCCGCCAGTTCGCGGTGTCGATCGGCATCGAATGGGCATCGTCGGAAAGCGCGCTGGCCGCCGGGCTGGTCATGGGGGTGATGATCATCCCCTTCGTCTCGTCCATGGCCGACGACAGCCTGGCGGCGGTGCCCGATTCGATGCGCGACGGCAGCCTGGCGATGGGAGCGACCCCATCCGAGACGATCACCCGCGTCATGCTGCCCGCCGCCCTGCCCGGCGTAGTCGGCGGCGTCCTGCTGGCGGTCAGCCGCGCGATCGGCGAGACGATGATCGTCGTCATGGCGGCAAGCGGGGTTGCGACCCTGACCGCCAATCCCTTTGCCAGCACCACGACCGTCACCCGCCAGATCGTCGACCTGCTGACCGGTGAGGCGGAGTTCGACAGCCCCAAGACGCTCGCCGCCTTCGCGCTGGGGCTGACGCTGTTCGTCATCACGCTGCTCCTCAACATCATCGCGCTGAGCGTGGTGAAGCGTTACCGGGAAACCTATGAATAGCCCGCCCCCTTCCCCGGCGGACGACGCCCCCACCATCTGGAACAGCCCCGCCATGACGCGCCGCCTGCGCCGTCGCTATGCGGCGGAGCGGCGGTTCCGGTTGATCGGCATGGCGGCGGTCGCCCTGTCGGCGGCGTTCCTGGCCTTTCTGCTGATCACGATGGTGGCGCAGGGGATTGGCGGCTTTACCCAGACGCGCGTCACCCTGCCCGTCGACCTGGCCGCCGCCGAACTGCCGGTCGAGCCCGCGCGGCTGAAGGGGCGCGGTGCCGACCTCGCGCTGGCGGGTGCAGGGCTGGAGCATGCGGTCGACGGCGCGGCGACCCTGGCCTTCGGCGCCGACGGCACCGACCTGTTGTCGCCGGGTGCGTGGATCGTGGTGCGCGATGCGGTCAAGGCGGACCCGACCCTGTTGCGCGGCACCACGCGCTTCTCGCTGCCCGTCGCCAGCGCCTATGACGTCGCGGCCAAGGGCGAAGGCACGCCCGAGGCCGAGGCGGTGGTCGCGCGGCTCAAGGCCCGCGGCGTCCTGTCGACCGGGTGGAACCTGACCTTCCTGACCGACGCCGATGCGACCGATCCGACCCGCGTCGGCATCTGGGGCGCGGCCAAGGGATCGCTGCTGACCATGCTGGTCACGCTGGCGCTGGCCTTCCCGATCGGCGTGCTCGCCGCGCTCTATCTGGAGGAGTATGCGCCGAAGAATCGCTGGACCGACCTGATCGAGGTGTCGATCAACAATCTTGCGGCGGTCCCGTCGATCATCTTCGGCTTGCTGGGGCTGGCGGTGTTCCTGGGCACGTTCGGCCTGCCGCGTTCGGCTCCCCTCGTCGGCGGGCTGACGCTGGCGCTGATGACGATGCCGGTCATCGTGATCGCAGGGCGCAACGCGATCAAGGCGGTGCCGCCGTCGATCCGCGACGCGGCGCTGGCGATCGGCGCCTCGCGGGTGCAGGTGATCTTTCACCATGTCCTGCCGCTCGCGCTGCCCGGCATCCTGACCGGCACGATCATCGGCATGGCCCGCGCGCTGGGCGAAACCGCGCCGCTGCTGATGATCGGCATGCGCGCCTTCATCGCCGCGCCGCCGCAGGGGCTGACCGATCCGGCGACGGTGCTGCCGGTGCAGATCTTCCTGTGGTCCGATCAGGTTGATCGCGGCTTCATCGAAAAGACCTCGGCGGCGATCATCGTTCTGCTTGTCTTCCTGCTCGCGATGAACGGGCTGGCCATTTACCTCCGCAATCGGTTCGAGACACGCTGGTGAGCATTCCCAAGATAACCGCGCGCAACGTCAGCGTGTCCTACGGCGCCAAGCAGGCGATCCACGACATTTCGATCGATGTCGAACGGGATCACGTCATCGCCTTTATCGGCCCGTCGGGCTGCGGCAAGTCGACCTTCCTGCGCACGCTCAACCGGATGAACGACACCATCCCCTCGGCGCGGGTGTCGGGGGACGTGCGGCTGGACGGGCAGGACATCTATGCGCCCGAGATGGACGTGGTGCAGTTGCGCGCCCGCGTCGGCATGGTGTTCCAGAAGCCCAACCCCTTTCCCAAGTCGATCTACGAGAATGTCGCCTATGGTCCGCGCATCCACGGACTGGCCGCGTCACGCGGCGAACTCGATATGATCGTGGAGCGCTCGCTGACCCGTGCCGGGCTTTGGAACGAGGTGAAGGACCGGCTGTCGGAAAGCGGCACCGCGCTGTCGGGCGGGCAGCAGCAGCGTCTGTGCATCGCGCGCGCCATCGCGGTCGACCCCGAGGTGATCCTGATGGACGAGCCGTGCAGCGCGCTCGACCCGATCGCGACCGCGCGGATCGAGGAGCTGATCCACGACCTTCGCGGCCGCTACGCCATCGCGATCGTCACCCACAACATGCAACAGGCGGCCCGCGTGTCGCAGCGCACCGCCTTTTTCCATCTCGGCACGCTCGTCGAGTACGGGAAGACGTCCGACATCTTCACGAACCCGAAGGAAGAGCGGACGAAGGACTATATTACCGGCCGTTACGGCTGAGGACGAGGATCATGGACCACACCGTAAAGGCATTCGACAACGATATCGGCCGCTTGCGCGGGCTGATCAGCCAGATGGGCGGATTGGCCGAGGAAGCGATCGCCAATGCGATCCGCGCGCTGCAACGCTCCGACCTGGAACTGGCGCGGAAAGTCCGCGAGGACGACAAGGCGATCGACCTGATCGAAGCGGAGGTCGAGCGGCTGGCGGTGCGCACCATCGCGCTGCGCGCGCCGATGGCCAACGACCTGCGCGAGGTCGTCGCCGCGCTGAAGATCGCCAGCGTCGTCGAGCGGATCGGCGACTATGCCAAGAACATCGCCAAGCGCGTGCCGATGATCGAGAGCGAGGACCGGATCGAGCCCGTCTCCATCCTGCCCGCCATGGCCAAGATCGCCTCGGCGATGGTCCATGACGTGCTCGACGCCTTTGCCGCGCGCGATGCCGAGGCGGCGGTCCGGGTCCGCGACAGCGACAACGCACTCGACGATTTCTACGATTCCATCTTCCGCACGCTCGTCACCCATATGGTCGAGAATCCCAAGACGATCGGACAGGTCGCGCACCTGCTGTTCATCGCCAAGAATCTCGAACGCATCGGCGACCATGCGACGAACGTCGCGGAGATGGTCTATTTCGCCGCCACCGGTACCCAGATGGGTGAGCGGGATCGCGGCGGTACTTGGCCTTCTTGAGGGAACAGGCACCATGGCACGGGTAAAGATGTTGCTGGTCGAAGACGATGCCGCGCTGGCGGAACTGCTCGTCTTCCATTTCAAGCGCGAGGATTTCGAGGTCGCCCATACGCCCGACGGCGAGGAGGCGCTGTTGCTGGCGCGCGAGAGCACGCCCGACATCGTCCTGCTCGACTGGATGGTCGAGGGGATTTCGGGGATCGAGGTCTGCCGCCGCCTGCGCCGTTCGCCCGAGACCGCGAACGTGCCGATCATCATGCTGACCGCGCGCGGCGAGGAAGAGGACCGGGTGCGCGGGCTGGAGACGGGCGCGGACGATTATGTCACCAAGCCCTTCTCCCCGCGCGAGCTGGTCGCGCGCGTCGGCGCGGTGCTGCGCCGCGTCCGCCCGGCGCTGGCGGGCGAGGCGCTGACCTATGCCGATATCGAGATGGACACGGTCGGCCACAAGGTCCGCCGCGCGGGCGAGGTCGTCTCGCTCGGGCCGACCGAGTTCCGCCTCCTGAAGCACTTCCTGGAGCATCCCGGCTGGGTCTTCTCGCGCGAGCGACTGCTCGACGCGGTATGGGGTCACGATTCGGATATCGAGAGCCGGACGGTCGACGTCCATATCCGCCGTCTGCGAAAGGCGATCAATGTCGGCGACCGGCCCGATATCATCCGCACCGTGCGTTCGGCGGGCTATTCGCTCGACGCCGGGGGCTGAACGTGAACGGGCCGTCAGAATTGGGCCGGGTGCGAAACGATGGAGCCAAGTCGCGGGTGGGGCGTTCAATCCACCGCGCTAACGCACTTGCGCTTCTGAACAGGAGATTCGCATGAAGCTCGTAATTCTGGCGGCCGCCACGCTGATGGCAGCCCCCGCCCTCGCCCAGACGACCACCCAGGCAGACGCCACGGCCCAGGCCGGTGCCAGCACCGGACAGACCGGCACCACCGCGTCGGCCGACGCCTCGATGCAGGCCAGTGCCTCGGCCGGGACGGAGACGCCGGGCGGCTATCAGCCCGCGCAGCCGCCGATGGCGTCGCCCCCCGCCCCCGGCGTGCCGGTCATCTTCAAGCAGGCGCCGAGCCCCGAACAGGCCTATCCGGCCCCGGCCGCGCTGAAGAGCTATCCGATCTGCAAGAAGGGCCAGTTCGACCAGTGTCGCCAGCGCGGCGGCAAGTGATCGCCTGACCCGATTGCTCCGACGAAGCGCCGATCCTCTCGCGAGGGTCGGCGTTTTGCTGTCGGAGCGGCTATTCCTCGACCAGCTTCATCAGGCGGCGCTCGACCGGCGCCAGCACCGGCCCCAGCTCATGCCCCCGCTTCAGCACCGCCCCGGCCTCGCCGATCAGCGCCCACATGCCCTGGCGGTTGCGCAGCGCCGGGCGCTTCTCGATACGATATTCCGGCCGCTCGGCGGTGCGCCGAAAGGCCGAGAAGATCGCGGCGTCGCGCCCCAGATCCATCGCATAGTCGCGCCAGTGTCCCGCCGCGACCATCCGGCCATACAGGTCGAGGATGCGGTTCAGCTCGGCACGCTCGAACCCCACCTGCCCCGGTGCCTTGGGAAACGGGACGATCCCCATCAGGCGCGGTCGCGCTCGATATTCTGTTCGGCCAGCAACGTGTCGAGCTGTCGCCGCAGCGTGTCCAGCTCGCACCGCAGCATCTCGATCTTCTGGGTCTGGGGGTCGAACACCTCCGAACAGGGCGTGCCATAGGGGACGAAGCGCTTCTCGGGCGCCGCGCCGCCCTCGACCATTGTCGGCCTTGCCGGAATGCCGACCATCACCGCGCCCTCGGGCACGTCGCGGGTGACGACCGCATTGGCCCCCACCCGTGCGCGCGGGCCGATCGTGATCGGGCCGAGCACCTGCGCGCCCGATCCGACGATCGAACCGTCCATCAGGGTCGGATGCCGCTTGCCCGCCACGCCATTGTCGGGGCTGGTCCCGCCTAGCGTCACGCATTGATAGATGGTGACGTCGTCACCGATCTCGGCCGTCTCGCCGATTACGACGAAGCCATGGTCGATGAAGAAATTCCGCCCGATCTTCGCACCCGGATGGATGTCGATCGCGGTCAGGAAGCGCGTGAAATGGTTGACCAGCCGCGCGAGGAAGAAGGCGCGCGACCGGTAAAGCCGATGCGCCACCCGGTGCCCCGCCAGGGCCCAGACGCCCGGATAGAGCAGGATCTCGGCACGCGAGTGCGGAGCGGGGTCACGAGCCCGGATCGAATCGAGATAAGCGGCCAATCGGCTCGGCATGAGCATGTCCCCAGATGCGATACCGGCATTTAAGCACGGCTTTTCCTGAATTCCAGATAGGCGTGGAACCTTGGCGGACGCGACAAAGTCTATCTTTGTTGCAGCCACGCTTCGGGCACGGCATGGGCCGGGCGTCACAGGGTAAGGAGAGATGATGGACCCGACCAGTAGCGAATGGATCCATATCCTGCCCTTTATCGGCGTCGGATTTGCCGCCCAGGTGGTCGATGGCGCTTTGGGCATGGCGTTCGGGGTGATTTCCAATACCCTGCTGATCAGCCTGGGCGTGCCCCCGGCGGCCGCGTCGGCGGGAGTCCACAGCGTCGAGACCTTCACGACCGCCGTATCGGGGATCAGCCATGCGGTGCATCGCAACGTCAACTGGCGGCTGTTCCTGCGGCTGATGATCCCGGGCGTCATCGGCGGCGCGCTGGGCGCCTATGTCCTGTCCAATATCGATGCGGCGGTGGTGAAGCCGTTCATCCTAGCCTATCTGACCGCGATCGGCATCTATCTCCTGATCCGTGCCTGGCGGCACAAGGCGCATAGCCGCGAGCCGAAGGTGGTCGAACCGCTGGGCTTTCTCGGCGGGTTTCTCGATGCGGCGGGCGGCGGCGGATGGGGGCCAGTCGTGACCTCCAACCTGCTGGCCCAGGGCGCGGCCCCGCGGACGACGATCGGGACGGTCAACACCGCCGAATTCTTCCTGACCGCGACGATTTCGGCGACCTTCATCACCCAGCTGGGTTGGGAGGCCTTCACCATGGCGACGGTCGGGCTGCTGATCGGCGGCATCTGCGCCGCGCCGTTCGGCGCGATGCTGGCCAAGCGCGTTCCCGCGCGGGTCTTGCTGACGCTGGTCGGCGTCATCCTGACCCTGACCAGCCTTTGGGGTTTCTATCAGGCCATGAAGGGCTGACCAGCAAGAGCGATGGGGCGCCCGGCCAATGCCGGCGCGCCCCATCGCCAAGTTA
The DNA here is from genome assembly GCF_031453055.1 of Sphingomonas sp. SORGH_AS_0789. NCBI lineage: Bacteria > Pseudomonadati > Pseudomonadota > Alphaproteobacteria > Sphingomonadales > Sphingomonadaceae > Sphingomonas > Sphingomonas sp. SORGH_AS_0789. Next base: position 3,104,051 of record NZ_JAVIYV010000001.1, on the reverse strand, counting down.
GGCGATCGCCGCGTGGACGGTCGCCACCGCCTGCATCACCGCCGCGATACGGACCGAGGTCTGGATGACCTCCGCCGTGACGCCCGCCTTCTTCAGCACCGCCTCATGCGCATCGATGCACATGCCGCAGCCGTTCATCGCCGACACCGCGAGGCTGAACAGCTCGAAATCGATCTTGTCGATGCCCGGCGCGCCGATCACGTTCATGCGCAGCTTGGCGGGCATGTTGCGATATTCCTGGTTCCCGGCCAGGTGCGTGAAGCGGTAATAGACATTGTTCATCGCCATCACCGCGGCGGCCGCGCGCGCCGCATTGGCCGCCTCGGCCGACAGCTTGGGGGCGCATTCGGCTTCCGCCGCCTCGACCAGCGGCTTGTGGCCCGAGCCATGCGCACAGGCGAGCAGCAGGCCGTATTTGCGCTGGTCGTTCAGCACCGGCTCGTTGATCAGCGAGCCGACGTTCAGGCGGATGTCCTTGGCGAAATCGGGCAGCTGCCCGGCAAATTCCTTGAGCGACATGGATGGAATGCTCCAGATATGCGACGCCCCAGTCCGGGCCGTCGATCGCATGGGACCGACGACCCTCGCCGGGGCGCCTGAAAGATGGGCCGGGGGACGATGCCTTCCCCCGACGCGAAGATTACTCGGCCGCGAGCTGGAGGACGTCGTCGCCCTTGTTCCAGTTGCACGGGCACAGCTCGTCGGTCTGCAGCGCGTCGAGGACACGCAGCGTCTCGGCCGGGTTGCGGCCGACGTTCAGGCCGTTGATCGTGACGTGCTGGATGACATTGTCGGGGTCGATGATGAAAGTCGCGCGGTAGGCGACATGCTCATTCTTGTCGACGATGCCCAGCGCGTCGGCGAGCACGCGGCCATTGTCCGCAATCCAGGGGAAATCGGCCGCGGCCAGATCCGGGTCCGACTTGCGCCATGCCAGGTGGACGTGCGCGGTGTCGGTCGACGCGCCGATCAGCACGGCGTCGCGATCCTCGAAATCGCCCTTCAGCTCGGAATAGCCGACGATCTCGGTCGGGCAGACGAAGGTGAAGTCCTTCGGCCAGTAGAACAGGACCTTCCACTTGCCCTCATACGACGTGTCGCTGATCGTCTCGCCGGCGGGCAACGCGCTGGTGCCCTGCTGGACGGGAACGGTGAATGCGGGGAGCTTGTCTCCAACGGTCAACATGGCAATGTGCCTCCTTCTCTAGAAATTCGGCTCCAGCCATCCTCTCGTGCGATCAGCGGTTCGACCGCCTGTATTCGTTGTACCGACGGATATGGGGACTGGCGCCTTTGATCCAACAAGCTATTTGTCACATGGCAATCGACTGAGACGATCAATGGCCGCGACCTATCTACCGACCCTGAAACAGCTTCAATATCTCGTGGCCTTGCAGGACCATGGCCATTTCGGCCGGGCCGCCGACGCCTGCTTCGTGACCCAGTCGACCCTGTCCGCGGGCTTGCGCGAGCTGGAAACGCTGATCGGCGTGACGTTGGTCGAGCGGACCCGGCGCGTGGTGCGCTTCACCCCGCTGGGCGAGCGGATCGCCGACAAGGCGCGCCGGGTGCTGCGCGAGGCGGACGAGCTGGGCGACATGGCGCGCGCCGCCGGGCGTCCGCTGTCGGGCGAGATGCGCATGTCGGTCATCCCGACCATCGCGCCCTTCATGCTGCCGCGCATCCTGCCCCGGCTCCGCCGCGACTTTCCCGACCTGAAGCTGTTCCTGCGCGAGGAGCCCAGCGGCCCCGCCTGCGAGCGGCTGCACAATGGCCGCACCGATTGCGTGCTGCTCGCCCTGCCCTTCGCCTGTGGCGAGGTGACCGCCGAGCCGCTGTTCGACGACCGGCTGTTCGTCGCCTTTCCGACCGACGAGGATCACAGCCCGCCGCCCGCCTTCCCGGCGTCGGCGATCGACGAGAACCGGCTGTTGCTGCTCGAGGACGGGCATTGCCTCAAGGATCATGCGCTCGCGGCGTGCAATCGCCCCGAGCTGCGGGCCGAGGCGACGATGCTGGGCACCTCGCTCCACACCATCGTGCAGATGGTGGACAATGGGCTGGGCATGACGATGCTGCCCGAAATGGCGCTGCGGTCGGGTATCCTCGACAATACCAACATCACCGCGCGGCCGCTCGATGCCGACAATGCCATGCGCAAGATCGCGCTGGTCTGGCGCCGGGCGAGCCCGCGCGAGAAGGATTTCCGGCTGCTCGCCCAAGTGCTGGCGGAAGCGGCCTGATCGATCGCGTTCATCGACACCCATCGATTTGCAAAGGAGTTTTGGCCCATGACCCATCCAGCGAAGCGCATGCTGGCGGCCCTGCCGATCGCGGCCCTGGTGATGCTGGGCGCCTGCGGGCGGGGACGGGACGAGCGAGAGGCGCCCGCCGCCCCCTCCGCCACGGCGGTCACGGCGCCCGCGCAGGAAGCGCCCTTCGTCGCCGACCGGCCGATGGCGCCGACCCGCACCATCCTGGACAATGCCGCCGCGACGCCGTCGCTCTCGTCGCTGGTCGCGGCGATCCGCGCGGCCTCGCTCTCGACCACGCTGGCGGGCCCCGGCCCCTTCACGCTGTTCGCGCCGACCAATGCGGCGTTCGGGCGGCTCGCCCCCGGTGTCGAGGCGCAGCTGCTCCAACCCGCCAACCAGGCTTCGCTGGTCCGCGTGCTGCGCTATCATATGGTGCCGGGGGTGGTGACGGTGACTGAGCTGCAACGGCGTATCGCGGCGGGCGGCGGGACCGCCACGCTGATGACGGCGCAGGGCGAACCGCTGACCCTCAGCATGACCCAGTCGGTCATCACCCTGACCGATGGCGGCGGGAACAAGAGCTATATCGAGGCGGGCGACATGCGTCAGGCCAATGGCATGATCCACATCGTGAACGGTGTGTTGGTGCCAAAACTGGATTAAGTGCGTTACCCTCGACGGGACGTCCGTTTCGCAACCGGTTCGGATGTCCTGCCCTTCCACGCGGCGTGGGCCCCTATGTGTGCTCCGCCGCCCATAGACGGGAATATGCTTTCATGACGAAGACCTTTGCCATTCTGATGTCCGCCACCGCGCTGGTCGCTGCGGGCACCGCCGCCACCGCCCAGACGGCCCAGACCGCGCCGACGGCCACGGCCCCCGCCCAGGCCCCGGCCCAGCCCGCTCCGGCCACCCCGGCCGCGACCGGCACCGTCGTTCAGGTCCTCGCCGCCACGCCCGACCGCAGCACGCTGGCCAAGCTGGTCACGACGGCGGGTCTGGCCGCCGATCTGTCGGGCCCCGGCCCCTTCACCGTCTTCGCCCCCAGCGACGAGGCGTTCAGTCGCATGCCCGCGGGCGCGCTCGACACGCTGAGCCAGCCCGCAAACAAGGCGGCGCTGACCACGATCCTGAAATATCACGTCGTCTCGGGCAAGCTGACCGCCGAGCAATTGAAGCAGCAGATCGCCGCAGGCAACGGCACCGCGACGCTGACGACGCTCGCCGGACAGCCGCTGACCGCGCAGTTGGGCCCCAACGGCAATGTCATGCTGACCGACGTGAACGGCCAGAAGGCCTATGTCGACAAGGCGGACGTGGCCGCGACCAACGGCGTCGTCCATCTGACCAACGGCATCAGCGTCCCGAAGATCGGCTGATCCCTCCCCCTCGGGGACGATCGGAAAGGCGGGGCTGCGGCTCCGCCTTTTTCGTGTCGGATCAGATGTCGTCCCAGCGCGCGGCGGCCGCCCCGTCGCTGTCGCGCGCCTCGACCCAGCGGGCGTCCGCCCCCCGCGTCTCGCGTTTCCAGAACGGCGCATCGGTCTTGAGCCGGTCGATCAGATAGGCGCAGGCGTCCAGCGCATCGCGCCGATGCGGGGCCGCCGCCGCGACGAAGACGATCCGCTCGCCCGGCTGCATCGGCCCGACGCGGTGGACGATGGTGGCCGCCTGCAACGACCACCGCGCCTTGGCGAGATGGGCGATCCTGTCCAGCGCGGCCTCGGTCGCGCCGGGATAATGTTCGAGTTCGAGCCGGTCGACCCCGTCGTCCGCACGGACCAGACCGCAAAAGCTGGCGACCGCGCCCACCTCCGCCTGCTCGACGTGTGCCGCCTCGGCCGCCAGGTCGATGGGATCGTGCGATACGAGAATCCGGATCATCCGCCGGTCACCGGCGGGAAGATCGCGACCTCGCGCGCTCGACCGATCGCCGTATCGAGGCCGACGAAATTCTGGTCCACCGCCGCTCGCAGCCGCTCCGGCTCGGCCAGCGCCTCGGCATAGCCCCCGCCCCGCGCCGCCAGCCAGCCGATCAGATCGGCCATGGTCGCGACCTCGGGCGGCGGGGTGACCGTCTCTTCGGACAGGCCGATCCGTTCGCGGACCCAGGCGAAATAGAGAATGGTGAGCGGCATCAGCTGTCCATATGCTTGAGGCCGACGCGCAGATAGTCCCATCCGGTGACGAGCGTCAGCACCGCCGCGCCCCATAAAGCGGCCAGCGCCGCCAGGTGGAGCCAGGGCCATCCGGGCAGCGCCCCGCCCAGGATCAGGCCGCCCAGCGCGATCAACTGCAACGTCGTCTTCCACTTGGCGAGCCGCGACACCGGCACCGATACCTGCAACTGCGCCAGGAATTCGCGCAGGCCCGACACCGCGATTTCCCGCAACAGGATGACGAGGCCCGCGACCACGCTGATCCCGCTCAACACCTGCACCGCGACCAGCACCAGGATCACCGAGGCGACCATGATCTTGTCGGCGATGGGGTCGAGGAACACGCCCAGCTTCGACACCGTGCCCTTGGCCCGCGCGAGATAGCCGTCGAAATAATCGGTGATGCCCATCAGGCAGTAGAGCGCGAAGGCGATGGCATAGCCCAGCGCCCATTCGGGTTGCCACAACAGCCCGGCCAGAAGCGGCACGGCCAGGATTCGCGAGAGTGTCAACAGGTTGGGCAGCGTCAGCATAAGGCCTTCTAGCGACAAGCCTGCCCATGACAAACCGCTTTAAGCGGTTGGCGATGGCCCGCCGGATGGTTATGTTGCTGCCATTCTGTTGCCACGATCGGGCCATTTTTCGTTATGCTCAATGCCCTCGGGCTTCTCAAGCGGCGTCGGTTCCTGCCGCTGTTCGCCACCCAGTTTCTCGGCGCCTTCAACGACAATCTGTTCAAGACCTCGATGGTGCTGTTCGCGACCTATGCGATCTTCACCGATGCGACGTCGGAATCCTATTTCAACGCTGCCGCGACGGGGGCATCGATCCTTCCCTTCGTCTTTCTCTCGGCATTGTCGGGACAGCTGGCGGACAGCCATGACAAGGCGCGGATCATCCGCATCGTCAAGACGGTAGAGATCGGGATCATGCTGGTCGGCGCGGCGGGCCTGCTGATCGCCAGGTCGGGGCATAGCACCATCGGGCTGGCGCTGATGCTGGGGACGGTGCTGGCGCTGGGTGTCCATTCGACCTTTTTCGGGCCGATCAAATACGCCATCCTGCCCCAGCATCTGGAGCCCGACGATATTCTGGGCGGCACCGGGCTGGTCGAGGCGGGGACCTATCTCGCGATCCTGCTGGGCACCGTCGCGGCCGGATGGATTCCGGTCGAGGCGGCGGCGGGCGGTGTGATCGTCGTGGCGGTGCTGGGCTGGTTCACCGGGCGGCAGGTGCCCCCCGCCCCGCGCGAGGGGCCTCCGCTCAAGCTGAACTACAACCCCTTCACCGCATCCTGGCGGCTGATCTCGGCGACGCTGCATATCCGCCGCCTGTTCCTGGCCATCATCGCGATCAGCTTCTTCTGGACGATCGGCGCGGTGCTGATCATCGTCTTCCCGCCGCTGGTCAAGAATGTGCTGACCGCCGACAAGGAGGTGGCGAGCTTGGCCATCGCGATCTTCTCGGTCGGGGTGGCGATCGGATCGGTGGTCATCAACACGATGCTGAAGGGCGAGATTTCGGCGCGCTACTCGCCGATCTCGGTCATCGCGATGGGGGCGTTCGTCGTCCTGTTCTCGGTCCTGTGCCGCAACTGGACGCCGGCACCCGATGGCGGGCTGTATAGCTGGCAGGCCTTCCTCGCCGAACCGCGCGCGATCGGCATCCTCGCCACCTTGCTCGCCATCGCGACAACCGGCGGCATGTTCGTGGTCCCGCTCTATGCCTTCCTGACCACCACCGTCGAAAAGGACCAGACCGCGCGCACCGTCGCGGCGAACAACATCGTAAACTGCTTTGCGATGACGATCGGGTCTGTGGTGGTCTTCGGGATCAGCGCGATGGGCGTCACGCCGGAGAATATGCTGTTCGTCGTGGCGGGCATGTGCCTGGTTTCCGCCTGGCTGGCGCTCCGGCTTCACCGCGCGTGCGACGATGGGTGCGTCCAGCCGGGCTGATCCCGCCCGGCGGACGGCGGCCGATCAGAACAGGAAGCTGTAGAAGCAGATGAAGAAGGCGGTGAAGCTGAGCACGAACAGGCGAATGTCCTGATCGTCGTCCCGGCGGCTGCGCGCGGGCGGCACGGGCGGCAGCGACCGTCGGAAGGGGTGACGGGCGGCTTCGTTGGCCAGGACAAGGCGGCGTCTCATGGCATGGATGTTAACGTTTTGTTGACCATTCGGGCACGGGTCCATGCCGCGCCGGAACCGTCCCCGCTGCCCCATTTAAAGACAGCGGGGACAGGCTCGATCAGTGATCGTGCGCCGCCGCCGCGCCGATCCCGGTTTCCGACCGGATGCGCTGGGCCGGATAGCCCGCCTTGTCGACCGCCGCGCGGCCGCTGCGGTCGGTGATCGACACCAGCCAGATGGTCAGGAACGCCAGCGGCATCGAGAAGATGGTCGGCGATCCATAAGGGAAGATCGGCGCGTCATAACCCAGCACCTTCACCCAGATGGCGGGCGACAATATGGTCAGCACCAGTGCGGTCGACAGGCCGACCACCCCGCCCACGACCACGCCGCGCGTCGTGCATCCCGACCAGAGCAGCGACAGCAGCAGCACCGGGAAATTGGCCGATGCCGCCAGCGCGAAGGCCAGGCTGACCATGAAGGCGACATTCTGCTTCTCGAACAGGATGCCCAGCAGGATGGCGACGACCGCCAGCACCAGCACCGTGATGCGCGACACGCGCAGCTCGGAAGCCGAATCCGCCTGCCCCTTCTTGACGACGGTCGCATAAAGGTCGTGGCTGACCGCCGAGGCGCCCGACAGGGTCAGCCCCGCGACCACCGCCAGGATCGTCGCGAACGCCACCGCCGAGATGAAGCCCAGGAACAGGTTGCCGCCGACCGCCTGCGCCAGATGGATTGCGGCCATGTTGCTGCCGCCGCGAAGCGCGCCATCGGCGTCGAGGAAGCCCGGGTCGGTGGCGACCAGCACGATCGCGCCAAAGCCGATGACGAAGGTCAGGATATAGAAATAGCCGATCCACCCCGTCGCCCACAGCACCGAGCTGCGCGCCGCCTTGGCATCGGGGACGGTGAAGAAGCGCATCAGAATGTGGGGCAGGCCCGCCGTCCCGAACATCAGCGCCGCACCGATCGAGATGGCGGAGATCGGGTCCTTGATGAACCCGCCCGGCCCCATGATCGCCCGGCCCTTCGTCACCGCCTCGTCGGGCCCCGCCCCGGCCAGCGCGGCGAGCGCCGTCTTGACCTCGACCGCACGGGCGAACAGCGCCTCCGGGCTGAAGCCGAACCGCGCCAGCACCGCGATCGCCATGAAGCTGGCCGCGCCGAGCAGCATCATCGCCTTGACGATCTGCACCCAGGTCGTCGCGGTCATCCCGCCGAACAGGACGTAGAAGGTCATCAGCACGCCGACGATGACCACGGCATAGCCGTAAGGCAGGCCGAAGAGCAGCCGGATCAGCTGCCCCGCCCCCACCATCTGCGCTATCAGATAGAACAGCACGACCATCAGGGTCGAACAGGCCGCGACCATCCGCACGGGAGTCTGGGCAAAGCGGAACGACGCCACATCGGCAAAGGTGAACCGCCCCAGATTGCGCAGCCGCTCGGCCATCAGGAACAGCAGGATCGGCCAGCCGACCAGAAAGCCGATCGAATAGATCAGCCCGTCATAGCCATCGGCATAGATTTGCGCCGAGATACCCAGGAACGACGCCGCCGACATGAAGTCGCCCGCGATCGCCAGTCCGTTCTGAAAGCCGGTGATACCGCCGCCCGCCGTATAGAAGTCCGAAGCCGTGCGCGTTCGCCGCGCCGCCCAGCGGGTGATCGCCAGCGTGAGTGCGACAAAGGCCGCGAACATACCGATCGCGGTCCAGTTGGTCGCCTGTTGCACCGCCGGGCCGATCGCATGGGCATGCGCCGCCGACAGGGGCAGCAGCGCCAACGGCACGGCGAGCCATAGCCCCCGCCCCCTCATGCCCTTTCCTCCGTGCGCAGGGCATCGATCACCGGATCGAAGTCGCGATTGGCGCGCCAGACATACAGGCCGGTCAGCAGGATCGCGAGCGCGATCACCCCCAGCCCGACCGGGATGCCCCAGGATGTCGCGCCGCCCGAAATCGATCGGGCCAGAAGCGCCTTGTCGAAGGCGATGGTGAGGACGAAGCCGAAATAGACGATCAGCATGATGATCGTCAGGATGGTGGTGAAACGACCTCGCTTGCGGACGAGCGCGATATAGCGCGGGTCACGCGCCAGACGGCTGGCGGCATCCTCCATGGCATTCTCCTAACCCTGCGCCGATTGCGTCCGGCGTCGGGACCATGCTCCCCCGCCCCCCGGTCGGCGTCAAGCGGGAATGGCGCCAGGACTGATCGCCATGCAGCGATGCCTTTCCGTCCCTCGCCCCTCGTAGAGGGGAGAGGGTTGCGCAGACTTGGTCTTTGCCAAAGCAAAGGCCTAGTCGGAGCTGGGTGAGGGGTGGGCGCTCGCTTGCCGAGCGCGCGAGCCTTTGGGCTGGCTCAACCCCTCACCCAAGCTGCGCTAGCCAGCAGGCTGGCAAGCTTCGCCAACCCTCTCCCCTGTCCAGGGGAGAGGCGATACTGAATGCCGGTCCAGCCTAGCTTCGCTGGGGCCGATAGGCGTTCAGGTCGATGCCGTGGCGCGCGACCTTGTCGTAGAAGGTCTTACGCGGAATGCCCAGGATGGCGAGCGCGGCGCGGACATCGCCCGCCGCTTCCTCCAGCGCCGCGCGGATCGTCGCCCCCTCGAACCGCTCGACCCGTTCGGGCAGCGGCAGCGGATCGCCCTCCGCCTGCCCCTCGCCCGACAGGCCCAGCGCGACGCGATTGGCGTAGTTGCGCACCTCGCGAACATTGCCCGGCCAGTCGTGCGACAACAGCCGGGCCTGGATCGCGCCGTCGATCATCGGCACCGGGCGGCCGAAGCGCTCGGCCGCCTCGCGCAGGAAATGGGCGAAGAGCAGCGGCACATCGGCCCGCCGTTCCCGCAGCGGCGGCACCCGCAACCGCACCGCGTCGAGCCGATAGAGAAGGTCGGCGCGGAACCGCCCCTCGTCCACCGCCCGCGCCAGGTCGGACTTGGCGGCGGCCACGATCCGCAGGTCGAGGATCTGCGGGTCCTCGGCACCGATGGCGCGCACTTCGCGCTCCTCGACCACGCGCAGCATCCGGCCCTGCAAGGCGGGTGCCATGCTGTCCACCTCGTCGAGGAACAGCGTGCCGCGATGCGCCGCCGCGATCCGCCCCGGCGTCCGACCATGCGCCTGGCCGAACAGCTCGTCCTCGGCGATCGCCTCGGGCAAGGCCGCGCAGTCGACCGCGACGAAGGGACGCGTCCGCCGCCCGCTCCAGCGGTGGAGCAAGAGCGCGACCAGTTCCTTGCCGGTCCCCGTCTCCCCCTCGATCAGCACGTCGACATCGGCCTGTGCCACCTGCCGCACGGTATCGCGCAGCCGCATCATCACCGGGGTTTCGCCGATCAGCGGATAGGCCCCCTGCGCCTCCTCCGCCGCCAGCCGCAGCCGCCGGTTGTCCAGCACCAGCCGCCGCATCTCCAGCGCGCGTTCGGCGCTGGCGATCAGGTGATCGGCGGCAAAGGGCTTGGCGACGAAATCGAACACCCCCTGTTTCAGCGCGGCGACCGCCATCGGCACGTCGCCATGCCCGGTCATCAGGATCACGGGGATCTCGCTGTCGATCGCCGCGACCCGCCGGGCCAGTTCGATCCCGTCGATCCCCGGCATCCGGATGTCGGAGACGACCATGCCCGGAAAATCGGCATCGATCCGGGCCAGCGCCGCCAGCGGGTCGCCATGCGGCTCGACATCGATCCCCGCCAGCTCGAACGACTGGGCCAGCGCCTGGCGCAGCACCGTGTCGTCATCGACCAGCAGAACGCGCAGCGTATCGCTCATGCCCGGCGCATCCGGATGCGGAACCCCGCACCGCCCAGTGTCGAGGGGATGACCTCCAGCATGCCGCCAAACTCCGTCATGATATCCCTTGCGATCCCCAGTCCCAGACCGAGCCCGTCGGGCTTGCCAGTGACGAAGGGGGTGAAAATCTCGGTGGCGATGGCGGGGTCCAGGCCCGGCCCGTTATCCTCGACGGTCAGGTCGACCCCGTCCGGCTGTTCGGTGACGGTCAGCCGCACGCGCGGGGCCGGGCGGTCCGCCACGGCGTCGAGCGCGTTCTGGAGCAGATTGACCAGCACCTGCTCCAGCCGGACCCGCCCCGCCACCACCCGTGGCAAGGCGCCGCCGCCGGGACGCTCCAATGCGACCCCGGCGGTGCGGAAACGGTCGCCGATCAACAACATGGTGCCGTCGAGCACTTCGTTCAGCGATACCGCACCGATGCCATGCGTGCCCCGCCGGACGAAACGGCGCATCTCCTGAACGATCGACCCGATCCGCTCGGTCAGCTCGACGATGGTCGCCAGGTTGGTTGCCGCCCGATCGGGCCTGTCGCGGGTCAGGAAGGTGCGGGCATTGTCGGCAAGCGTGCGGATCGCCGCCACCGGCTGGTTGATCTCATGCGCGACGCCCGCGGTGATCGAGCCCAGCGAGCCCAGCCGATTGGCCTGGGCCAGTTCCTCGCGCGCGGCGCGGAACCGCTGGTCCGCCCGGATGCGCTCGGAGATCTCGACGGTCAGCTGGTCGTTGGTCGCGCGAAGCTCGGCGGTGCGGCGGGCGACCTCCTGCTCCAGCGCCTCGCGCGCCAGCGCCGCGCGTTCGGCGCGGGTCCGGCGCCAGATCGCCAGCAGCGTCAGACCGATCAGCCCGACCGCGATCAGCGCGGTCGCCGAACGGACCCAGCCATCCGCCTCCTTGAGCGCGGGACGCGACGGCAGGACATGGACGAGCCGCCAGCGTGGCAGCGGCGCCGCCGTGGTCCCGGCGACATAGCGCGCACCGTCGCGGTCGGTCGCGTCCCCCCCGGTGATACGAAAGGGGCCGGGACGCAGCAGGATGTCGCCGAATTGCTGGCTCTGCTGGATCGCCGCCCGCGCCGCGGCGGTCAACGGGCGGGTCAGCGTGAAGACCGCGCGCGGATCGGTCGTGACCACCACCACGCCATGCTCGTCGAGCAGCAGCGTCTGGCCCGCGTCGCTGGCCCAGGCCTGCACCATCCGGGCGAATTCGACCTTCACCACCACGACGCCGTCCGGGGCCGAGGCGGGGCCGATCCGCCGCGCGAGGAACAGGCCGGGGCGCAGGCTGGTATTGCCCAGCGCGAAATATTCGGAGGTGCCGGTGCGCATCGCCTGCCGGAAATAGGGGCGGAAGCTGTAATCGCGCCCGACGAAACTGTCCGACTGGCCCGCATTGGAGGCGGAGATGGTCCGCCCCCGCCGATCGATCGCATAGATGACGGGCGCGCCGGTCCGCTCCGCCAGCCCGCGCAGCTTTTCGTTCAGCCGCTCGGCCGCGCGGACCGATCCGTTGCGCAACGCCGCGCCGACATCGGGATATTCGACCAGCACGATCGGAAGCAGGCGAAAGCGCTGCAACTCGCTGTTGAGCAACCGCTCTTCCTGCCGGGCCACGCGGACGGCCTCGGCACGCAGCTCCGCCACCGCCTGGCGATGCGCATAGACCCGCAGGATCGCCGCCGCCGCGATGGTCAGGACCAGCACGCCGATCAGCGGCAGCGCATAGCGCTGCATGTACAGACGGATGACGGACCATGTCGGCGGCATATGTGCGGAATATCGCAACCCACCGCCGAGCGCCATGCGGATTTTCGCGCTACGCTGCTGGTCACCCCTGCCTATATCGAGTTTTTACAACGACTTAGGTACGCATCCGGAAAATTTGTAATGCGTACGTGCATCCCGCACACTCACGGCAATTCGGAAGCGCGGCCTACCGCGTCCGGCCCTTTTTTGCAGAGGATGTCCTAAAGTCATGATCGCTCAGGATTATGCCGTGGCAGAGGCGCCCCGCCGGGCGCGTATCTGGTCCCATCTCTATGTCCAGGTTCTTTTCGCGATCGCGCTCGGCGCGGTCATCGGCCATTTCTGGCCCTCCTTCGGCGAGTCGCTGAAGCCGATCGGCGATGCCTTCATCAAGCTGGTGAAGATGATCATCGCCCCCGTCATCTTCCTGACCGTCGTCACCGGCATCGCGGGCATGCGCGAGCTGGGCTCGGTCGGCCGCGTCGCGGGCAAGGCCTTTTTCTACTTCATCACCGTGTCGACCTTCGCGCTCGTCGTCGGCCTGGTCGTCGCCAATGTCGTCCAGCCGGGCGCGGGCATGAACATCGATCCCGCCACGCTGAACGCCGGATCGATCGCCGAATATACGGCCAAGGCGCATGACACGACCGTCACCGGCTTCCTGCTGGGCATCATTCCCGACACGCTGGTCAGCGCCTTCACCCAGGGCAATATCCTGCAGGTGCTGATGGTCGCCATCCTGTTCGGCGTGGCCATGGCGCTGGTCGGCGAGCCCGCCCGCCCGCTGCTGACCAGCCTGGAGCGGCTCAGCGTCGTCATCTTCCGCCTGGTCGGCATCCTGATGCGTGCCGCGCCGATCGGGGCCTTCGGCGCCATCGCCTTCACCATCGGCAAGTATGGCGTCGGCAGCCTCGTCAACCTCGGCGCACTGGTCGCGACCTTCTACCTCACCTCGATCCTGTTCGTCGTCGTCGTGCTGGGCACCATCGCCCGCGCCAACGGCTTCTCGGTCCTGAAGCTGATCCGCTATCTGAAGGCGGAGCTGCTGCTGGTTCTGGGCACCTCGTCTTCGGAAGCCGCGCTGCCGAGCCTGCTCCAGAAGATGGAGAAGGCCGGTTGCGAAAAGTCGGTCGTCGGCCTCGTCGTCCCCACCGGCTATTCGTTCAACCTCGACGGCACCAACATCTACATGACGCTGGCGGCGCTGTTCATCGCCCAGGCCTGCGGCGTGGACCTGTCGCTCGGTCAGCAGCTGGCCCTGCTCCTCGTCGCGATGCTCTCGTCCAAGGGTGCGGCGGGCGTCACCGGCGCGGGCTTCATCACCCTGGCCGCCACCCTGTCGATCGTGCCGGACGTGCCGGTCGCGGGCATGGCGCTGATTTTGGGCGTCGACCGTTTCATGTCGGAATGCCGCAGCCTGACCAACTTCATCGGCAACGCCGTCGCCACGGTCGTCGTCGCCCGCTGGGAGAATGCCCTCGACAAGGACGCGCTCGACGCCGCGCTGAACGGCACCCCTATCCTCCCCGATCCCGCCGCCCGGCCCGTCATCGCCTGATCCCGGTACAGGCCCGGCCGCTCCCATCGGCCGGGTCATTTGTTTACCTGGGTGCGATAAGGCCGCCATCGTCTTGGCAAAGTGGTTTGATTGAGGGGGGTATTTCATGAAGTTTCGTTGGCTTGCCGGTACGGCCATAATGACCGCGGGGCTCGCCGCGTCCCCGGTGACGGCGCAGACCGTCACCCCCAAGGCGGCATCCGAACCCGCCAGTCCCGCCAGCACCGCCTATCCAGCCAGTGCGTCGGGTGACGGCAACACCGCGGGCGGTTACAACCAGTCGCGCTGGGCCGAGGACTGGCGCAAGATGTGCGACCCCGCCAAGCGGGACGATGTCATCGACGCGCTCAAATGCGTGAAGCTGACCGAGGACGGCAAGTCCTATGTCACCTTCTCCGGCGAGCTGCGCACGCGCGTCAACATCACGACCAATCCCAATCTGCGCGAGGTCGAGCAGCAGCGGCAGGATATTGCGCGCATCATCGGTGGCGCGGACGTCCATCTGGGCGACCATTTCCGCGTCTTCGGCGAATTGGGCCGCGCCGAGCTTCAGGGGATCAACCTGGGCACGCCGGGCGGCAACCTGCGCAACAAGCTGGCGGTGCAGCAGCTGTTCGCCGAGGTGAAGGGCAAGGCGCTGGGCCTGGATGTCGGCGTGCGCGCGGGCCGTCAGGAATTTTACGACGGGCCGCAGCTTCTGACCGTAGGTCGCGACAACAACACGCTGTATTTCGTGCTGGACGGCGTTCGCGCCTATGCCCGCGGCAAGGATGCACGGGTCGATGTGTTCGACCTGAACTATGTCACCTACGGCTTCCAGGGCATCAGCGACGACAAGACCAACCCGGACGTGCGCTTCACCGGCGCGACCTTCGGCTTCCGCCTGTCGCCCAAGCTGTTCGGCGGATCGAAGCTCTATCTCGATCCCTTCATCTGGCGGCTGCGCAACCGTCGTGCCGTCTGGGGGGCGACCACCGGGCTGGAGGAACGCTATTTCCTGGGCCTGCATGCCTATGGCGATGCCGGGCCGGTCAATATCGACTGGACGGTCAACAACCAGCGCGGCACCTTCGCCAACCGCCCGATCTCGGCTTGGCAGGCGTTCATCGCGCAGACCTATCGCCTGGGCAAGAAGCCCGATGCCCCGCGTGTCGGCGTCCATTTCGACTATGGCTCGGGCGGCGGTTCCTATCAGCGGACCGGCGAGCTGAACACGACCAACGGCCTGTTCGGCAACAATATCTATTACAGCTATGGCCTGTTCCTGACGCCGACCAACCTGCTCTACGCGGCGCCGAACTTCACCTTCACGCCGATCAAGGGCGTGCGGCTGGCGACCGAATATGGCTTTGCCTGGCGTCCCGACGAGTTCGACGCGGTCTATCGCGCCAGCGGTGCCCCCTGGGCGGGAACCCAGAATGTCCGGGGCAAGAAGATCGGCGAGGTCGCCCGCCTGCAGGCGGTCTGGACCATCACGCCGCGCTTTTCGTTCACCGGGCGGTACGAACATTTCAAGGCGGACACGGTGATGCAACGCGCCAACCTCAAGAGTTCGGATTTCTGGGCCGGCTGGCTAAGCTTCCGCTTCTGAGGATCGTTCGCGGGCAAGATGCAACCAAAGGGAGTATGACATGACCACCAGTATCGCCGACCCCGGGCGCGAGCGGCTGAAGGCCATTATCGGCGGCTCGACCGGCAATCTCGTCGAATGGTTCGACTGGTATGTCTACTCCGCCTTCACCCTGTATTTCGCGCCGCACTTCTTTCCGTCCGAAGACCGCACCGCGCAACTGCTGAGCGCGGCGGCGGTCTTCGCGGTCGGTTTCATCATGCGGCCGATCGGCGCATGGGTGATGGGCATCTATGCCGATCGCAAGGGGCGCAAGGCCGGGCTCAGCCTCTCGGTCACGCTGATGTGCCTGGGATCGCTCATCATCGCGGTGACGCCCGGCTATGCGACGATCGGGATCGCCGCCCCGGCGCTCCTCGTGCTGGCGCGGCTGATGCAGGGCCTGTCGGTCGGCGGCGAATATGGCGCCAGTGCGACCTATCTGACCGAGATGGCGGGCAAGGACCGGCGCGGATTCTTCTCGTCCTTCCAATATGTCACGCTGATCTCGGGCCAGCTGCTCGCCATCTGCGTCCTGCTGATCCTCCAGGCGACGCTTTCGGAGGCGGCGCTGGACGAATGGGGCTGGCGCGTGCCGTTCGCGCTGGGCGCGGTGCTGGCGGTCGTCGTCTTCTATATCCGGCGCGGGCTGGCCGAGACGAAGAGCTTCGAGAACGCCAAGAAGGACGGCGCGCCGCAATCGGGCCTGATCCAGCTGTTCACCAAGCACCCGCGCGAGACGCTGACCGTGATGCTGCTGACGGCGGGCGGCACCCTCGCCTTCTATGCCTATTCGATCTACATGCAGAAGTTCCTGGTCAACACCAGCGGGTTCAGCCGCGAGGTCGCCAGCCAGATCAACGCCGTCACGCTGTTCGTCTTCATGCTGCTTCAGCCGGTGGCGGGCGGGCTGTCGGACCGGATCGGGCGCAAGCCGCTGATGGTCGCGTTCGGTATCGCGGGTGTGCTGTTCACCTATCCCATCTTCTCGACGCTGGCGACGACGCGCGATCCGATGGTGGCGGGCGCGCTGGTGATGATCGCGCTGATCATCGTGACCGGCTATACCTCGATCAACGCGGTGGTGAAGGCCGAGCTGTTCCCGGCGCATATCCGCGCGCTGGGCGTCGCTTTGCCCTATGCGCTGGCCAATACCATCTTCGGCGGCACGGCGGAGTCTGTCGCCCTGCTGTTCAAGAAGGCCGGGTTCGAACAGGGCTTCTACTGGTATGTCACCGCGATGATCGGCGTCTCGCTGATCGTCTATCTGCGGATGCGCGACACCCGCAACCACAGCCAGATCGTCGAGGACTGATCCTCAACCCCGCGCGGCCAGGACGCGCGACACGATCGGGCCGAGGCTGTCGGCCTTGGCCCGGTCGATATGCGAACCATGGGTGATCAACGCCTGGTCTAGCACCGTATCAATCGGCGACGCGGTCCGCTCCGCCGGCAGCAAGGCCGCCAGCTCCGTCACCAGCCCCCGCGCGGTCGCCGCATTCCGGGCCAGTTGCGCCAGCACCGCGTCGACCTCGACATGCGCCTCGTCCTCGCGCCAGCAGTCATAATCGGTGACCATGCCGATCAACGCATAAGGCAGCTCCGCCTCGCGCGCGAGCTTGGCCTCGGGCATGGCGGTCATGCCGATGACGTCGGCGCCCCATTGGCGATAGAGCAGGCTTTCGGCACGGGTCGAGAATTGGGGGCCCTCCATCGCCAGATAGGTGCCGCCATGCGTCACCGACGCCCCGGCGCGCTCCCCGGCCTGCGCCGCCAGCGCCGACAGGCGCGGACAGACGGGGTCCGCCATCGAGAAATGCGCGACAAGGCCTGCCCCGAAGAAGCTGGTGTCGCGGTGCACCGTCCGGTCGATGAACTGGTCGACCGCGACGAAACGGCCCGGCGCCAGCTCCTCGCGCAGCGACCCGATGGCCGAGATGGCGAGGACGTCGGTGCAGCCCGCCAGCTTCAGCGCATGGATATTGGCGCGCGCATTGACCTCGGTCGGCGACAGGCGATGTCCCCGGCCATGGCGGGGCAGGAAGACGAACCGCACCGCACCGATCCGCCCGCGCACCAGCGTGTCCGACGGCGCGCCCCAGGGCGTGTCGAGCACCAGCGGCTCGACATCCTCCAGCGCATCGATCGCATACAGACCCGATCCCCCGATGATCCCGATCGTCCAGCCCGTCATGCCCTGCTCCTGTTCCATGACAGGCCGGTTAGGCGCTCCGGCCCGCAAAGCAAAGGGGTGGGCCGGCGATCCCCCTGTCCGCATGCCAAAGCCGCCAGCCGCGACGATCCGAAAGGGGAAAATTGGACCGGCCGTGAAACTCCGCGAACCTCATGACGTTCAAGTCATGCAATTCCCCTGGACCTCGCATTTTGCATAAACGACACGACGCGGTGCAGTTGAATTTGACGGCGCAGGGATAAGGCCGCAGAAGGGGGATCATGGCCATTACGAAAAGGACTGCTGGTCGCCCGACCCGGGAGCAGGCACAGCAGATCGACGATATCATCATGTCGGGGGCGCGCGAGGCGTTTTGCCGTCGCGGGATCGAGGGCACCTCGATGGAGGAAATCGCCCTTTCCGTCGGCGTCAGCAAACACACCATCTATCGGCGTTATGCGGGCAAGATGGCTCTGCTCGACGCGGTGGTGTCGCGCGATCTGGATCGCCTCAACCAGGCCATGGTCGAAGACAGCAAGGGGAGCGATCCGCTGGAACGGCTGAAGAATTCCGCGCGCCGCTTCTTCTTCTTCTGCGTCGAACCCGACACGGTCCGTTTCCTCGCCTTCCTGACCTCCGAAGCGGTGTTTTCCGACGAACTGCGTCGGCGCTTCGCGACCTGGGACCGCGTCCTGTCCGATCCGATCATCGCCTGTATCCAGGCGTCGCAAAAGGTCGGGCTGCTGCGCGCGGACGAGACGCCGATCGCGCTGTTCAACCTGCTCGCCGACATGATCGACGGCCCCAGTCGCCGGATGCAGTTCGAATTGCCCGATCCCTTTTCGGGGTTGGACCCCAGCGACTTCTTCGAGCATCGCTGGTCGGTCTTCCTGAAGGTCGCCAGCGCCGGATGAGCGGGAACGGGCGATGACAGCAGGCGTTGGCGGCACATGTCCGACGACCTGCTGATCTTTCGCCCCGACGATGTCGACCTGTCCCGGTCGCCGCTGCGCCGGGGCATCGCCGAGCCGACCTATGTCCTGGGCGCCTTCAATCCGGGCATGACCCGGCTGGCCAATGGCAATCTGTTGCTGATGGTCCGAGTCGCGGAGGCGCTGTCGAACCCGGTCGATGGCGATCATGTCCGTGCGATCCGCTGGACCGGGGCGGGCTATGCGCTCGACCGCTACCCCGTCGACCGGGTCGACATGACCGATCCGCGCCAGTTCGCGATCCGCGGCTCGGCCCATCGGATATTGGCGCTGACCTCGCTGTCCTGGCTGTTGCCGGTCGAGCTTTCCCCCGACGGCGCGACCGTCCTGGCGGTGCATTACGACAAGGCGATCGAGCCCGCCGCCTCATGGCAGGATTATGGGGTCGAGGATGCGCGGATCAGCCGGGTCGGCGATCGCTGGTACATGACCACCTGTTCGGTCTCGGCGGAGCGGCATTCGACGACGCTCCACATTTCGGACAACGGGCTCGACTATCGCCTGGCGGGGATCATCCTCGACCATCAGAACAAGGATATGCTGTTCTTCGAGGGGCTGATCGACGGGCGCTTCATGGCGCTGACCCGGCCGCTGGGCGAAGTCTATTTCGCCTATCCCGAGGACAGCCCCTTTGTCGGCGGTCCGTCGATCAATTTCGCGACATCGCCCGACGGGCTTCACTGGAAACCGCTCGAGGCACCCGGCATCCGCGCGCGCAAGGCCTCGACCTCGGCGATGAAGGTCGGTGGCGGCACCCCGCCGATCCTGACCGAGCGGGGCTGGCTGACCCTGTATCACGGCGTCGAGCGGCGGGAGTCGGTCGGCATCTACCGGAGCTTCTGGGCGCTATTCGACCGGGACGATCCGACCCGTATTCTGCGCATCGAGGACGAGCATCCGCTGCTGGAAGCGAACCCCAGCCTCACCGCCTCCATCGCGCACCAGATGTACCTGCCGACGCCGGTCGTCTTCTCGACCGGCATCGTCGATATGGGCGATCATTATCTGGTGGCCAGCGGTGAGGCCGATCTGGCCTGCCGGATGACCCGGCTGCCCAAGGATCTGTTCCGGTGAGCGCACGGCCCTGGTGGCAGTCGGCCGTCCTCTATCAAATCTATCCCTGGTCGTTTCAGGACAGCGATGGCGACGGGATAGGGGATCTGCGCGGGGTCGAGAACAGGCTCGACTATCTGGTCGAGCTGGGGGTCGATGCAATCTGGCTTTCGCCGATCTTTCCGTCACCTATGGCGGATTTCGGATATGATGTGGCCGATTATTGCGGGATCGATCCGCGCTTCGGAACGCTGGCGGATTTCGACTCGCTGCTCGCCTCGGCGCATGCGCGCGGGTTGAAGCTGTTGCTCGACTTCGTGCCCAATCACAGCTCCGACCAGCATCCCTGGTTCGTCGAGAGCCGGGCGTCGCGCGACAATCCCAAGCGCGACTGGTATATCTGGCAGGACGCCGCGCCGGACGGAGGACCGCCCAACAACTGGATCAGCGATTTCGGCGGCTCCGCCTGGACCTGGGACGCGACGACCGGCCAATATTATTATCATGCCTTTCTGAAGGAACAGCCCGACCTAAACTGGCGCAACCCGGCGGTGCGGGCGGCGATGCTCGACGTCCTTCGCTTCTGGTTCGCGCGCGGGGTGGACGGCTTCCGGATCGACGTGTTGTGGCACATCGTCAAGCATGCCGGGTTTCCCGACAACCCGCTCAACCCGGACTGGGACCCGGCGACCGGCGAGATGAACCGGGTGTTCCAGCTTCATTCGACCGACCAGCCCGAGGTCCATGACATCGCCGCCGACATGCGCGCGATCGCCGATGCCTTTGGTCGCGAAGGTGACGACCGGGTGCTGATCGGCGAGATCTATCTGCCGGTCGAGCGACTGATGCGCTATTACGGACTGGCGGGCGAAGGCGTCCACCTGCCCTTCAATTTCCAGCTGATCGATGCGCCCTGGAATGCGCGCGGACTGGCCCGCATGATCGCGGGTTACGAGGCCGCCCTGCCACCGGGCGGCTGGCCCAATTGGGTGCTGGGCAATCATGACCGCCCGCGCAGCGCCACCAAGCGGGGGCGCGCGCAGGCGCGGGTTGCCGCCATGCTGCTGCTGACGCTGCGTGGCACGCCGACGCTCTATTATGGCGACGAACTCGGCATGGAGAACGGCCATATTCCGCCCGAGCGGGTCCGCGATCCCCGCGAGTTGCGCGAGCCCGGACTGGGGCTGGGTCGTGATCCCGTCCGCACGCCGATGCCATGGGACGACAGCCCTCATGGGGGGTTCACCACCGGCGAGCCCTGGTTGCCGCTGGGCGGTGACTGGCCCCGCCGCAATGTCGCCGCCGAGTTGGAAGACCCAGTTTCGATACTGGCGCTCCACCGCGCTCTGCTAAGGCTCCGGCGCATGACGCCCGCGCTCGCCACGGGGTCGATCCGGCTGATCGAGGCGGACGGCGATGTGCTGGCCTATGAGCGGGAACAGGATGGCGAGCGGCTGGTCGTAGCCCTGAACCTGGGGTCCGCCCCGGCGCCCGTTGTGCTGCCGCCGGGCGTGGCGCTGCTCTCCACCCTGCCCGGCCCACTGTCCGATGCCGATCCCACCCTGCTTCGCCCCGATGAAGGGCTGATCCTGAAAGTCGATACCGACGCATGAAAATCGCGATGATTGCCCCGATTGCGTGGCGTACTCCGCCGCGCGCCTATGGTCCGTGGGAATTGGTGACGAGCCTGTTGACCGAAGCCTTGGTCGCGCGCGGCGTCGACGTGACGCTGTTCGCCACCCAGGACAGCATCACGAAAGCCAGGCTGGCCGGGCCCGTGCCCGCCGCCTATTCGGAAGACCCGTCGATCGATGCCAAGGTCTGGGAGATGCGCCATCTCGCCGCCGTGTTCGAGCGGGCGGACGAGTTCGATCTGATCCACAATCAGGCCGATTTTCCGGCCCATGCCTTTTCGGGGCTGGTCGATACGCCGATGGTCACGACGATCCATGGCTTTTCATCCGAGCGTATTCTGCCGATGTACGCCCCCTATCAGGACCGGGTGCATTATGTCGCCATCTCGGACGCGGATCGGCACCCCAATCTGCGCTATGCCGCCACCATTCACCACGGCATCCTAATCGAGGATTTTCCATTCGATCCAAAGGGTAGTGACGACCTCCTCTTCTTCGGTCGCATCCATCCCGACAAGGGCGCGGCGGAGGCTATCGCGACCGCGCGGGCGGCCGACCGGCGGCTGGTGATGGCCGGGATCGTACAGGATCAAGGCTATTGGGAGCGCGAGGTGCAGCCCCATGTCGATGGCGACCGGATCGTCTATCGCGGCCCCGTCGGCGGTGCGGACCGGACCGCGACGCTGGGGCAGGCCTTTGCCCTCCTGCACCTCATCAATTTCGACGAGCCCTTCGGCTTGTCGGTGGTCGAGGCCATGACCTGCGGCACGCCGGTCATCGCCATCCGGCGGGGCTCGATGGCCGAGCTGATCGAAGACGGCGTGACCGGCTTTCTGGTCGATACGGTCGAACAGGCGATCGAGGCGGTGGCGCGCATCGATGAAATCGATCGGGCCGCCTGCCGCCGGGCGGCGGCGACCCGCTTTTCGGTCGACCGGATGGCCGACGAATATCTGGCGCTCTACCGCTCGATCTTGGGCTGATCGCGTAGCGACAGGGCGACCGAGTCGATCCGGTGGAGCATGGCGACGAATGTCTCCAGCTCCTCCGGCTTGAAGCTGGAGAATAATTGCTCCTCCAGTTCCAATGCCTTGGGCGACACATCTGCGTAGAGTTCTCGCCCTGCATCGGTCAGGACGAGCAGGTGCGAGCGTCGGTCGCCGTCATGCGCGGTGCGGGCCAGCAAGCCCCGCCCGACCATCGCGATCGCCGCGCGCGAGACGGTGACCTTATCCATCCGGCTGCGTTCGCACACTGCCGACTGCGCGACCGCGCCTTCCTCCGCCACGATCGCGATCAGCCGCCATTCCGGGATCGTGAGCCCGAACAGCTGCTGATAGGCGCTGGCGATATGGTCGCTGACCAGGTTCGAGGTGATCGACAGTCGATATGGCAGAAAGGCGTCCAGCCGCAATTCGCGAGATCGTAACATTTGACACCAATTCTCCGGTCTGCGATTTAGTCTCCAACGTTACTGGATCAGGAGTTGGACGTCATGGCAACCACCCCGAACAATCCGCTGGGCCTCGACGGCTTCGCTTTCTGCGAATTCACGACCCCCGAGCCCGACCTGCTGGCGCGCCAGTTCGACATGATGGGCTTCGTCCCCACCCATCGTCACCCCGCCAAGGCGATCACCCGCTACAAGCAGGGGCGCATCACCCTGCTCCTCAACGCCGAGGCCGAAGGCCAAGCCGCCGAGTTCCGCAGCCAACACGGCCCCTCGGCCAGCGGCATGGGCTTTTACGTGGCCGATCCGGCGGAGGCTTTCGACCATGCGGTAAAGGGCGGCGCGGTGCCGGTCGACGCGGCGCGCGGCTGCCTGAGCCCGGACGCCCGGGCGATCGAGGGCATTGGCGGCAGCTATCTCTATCTGGTCAAGGCAGGCGACGACCTGTTCGCCGACTGGACCGAGATGGCGGGCTGGCAGCAGGCGGAGATCGAGAACAATGTCGGGCTCGACCTGCTCGACCATCTGACCCACAATGTCCGTCGCGGCGAGATGCGGACCTGGTCGGGCTTCTATTCCAAGCTGTTCGGCTTCGAGGAACAGAAATATTTCGACATCAAGGGCAAGGCGACCGGGCTCTTCAGCCAGGCGATGATCGCCCCCGACAAGGCGATCCGCATCCCCCTGAACGAGAGCCAGGACGAGAAGAGCCAGATCGAGGAATTCATCCGCGAATATAATGGCGAAGGCATCCAGCATCTCGCGCTGACCACCGACGATATCTACGAAACCGTCGAAAAGCTCCGCGCGCGCGGCGTCCGGTTGCAGGACACGATCGAGACCTATTACGAACTGGTCGACAAGCGCGTGCCCGGCCATGGCGAAGATCTGGACCGGCTGAAGCGCAACCGCATCCTGATCGACGGCAATGTCGGGGAAGAGGGCATCCTGCTCCAGATCTTCACCGAGAATATGATCGGCCCGATCTTCTTCGAGATCATCCAGCGCAAGGGCAATGAGGGCTTTGGCAACGGCAATTTCCAGGCGCTGTTCGAGAGCATCGAACTCGACCAGATCCGGCGCGGGGTGATTACGGTCGACGCCTGACCAGGCTCGACCGGCCGGCGCGGCGGGGCCACGCCACAGGGCGCGGCTTCGCCGTGACCGACGGCGTGGCGGGTAAGAATGCCCGGACAAAGGAGAGGATCATGAACGAGACGGCAACCCCGCGCTACATCCCCGGCTTCGGCAACCACATCGCGACCGAGGCGGTCCCCGGCGCGCTGCCCATCGGTCGCAATTCGCCGCAGCGCCCCGCCTTCGGCCTCTATGCCGAGCAGCTTTCGGGCACCGCCTTTACCGCACCGCGTCACGAAAACCGCCGTTCCTGGCTCTATCGCCTGCGCCCGACCGCCGAGCATCCGCCCTATCGGCCCTATGACGGCGCGCCGCGTTTCGCGGCCGGCACCAGCGACGCCCCCCTGCCCCCCAACCGGCTGCGCTGGGACCCGGCACCGATGCCGCCCGCCGGGACGGACTGGCTGGACGGGATGACGACGATGCTCGCCAATCGCGACCCCGCCGATCTGGAGGGCGTGGCGGTGCATGTCTATGCCTGCAACCGCGACATGGCACGGGTCTTCGTCGACGCCGATGGCGAGCTGGTCTTCCTGCCGCAATCGGGGCGCCTGACGATCCTGACCGAACTGGGCCGGATCGACATCGCGCCCGGCCAGATCGCGCTGGTGCCGCGCGGCGTGCGCTTCCGCATCGAGTTGCCCGATGGCGAAGCGTCGGGCTATGTCGCCGAGAACCATGGCAGCCTGTTCCGGCTGCCCGACCTGGGACCGATCGGCGCCAACGGCCTGGGCAATCCACGCGACTTCGAGACGCCGGTCGCCTGGTTCGAGGATCGTGACGAGCCCACCCAGGTCGTCCAGAAATTCCTCGGCTCGCTCTGGACGATGACGCTCGACCACAGCCCGCTCGACGTGGTGGCCTGGCACGGCAATCTGGCGCCGTGGCGGTACGATCTGTCGCGCTTCAACACGATCAACACGGTCAGCTTCGACCATCCCGATCCGTCGATCTTCACCCTGCTGACCTCGCCCAGCGACGTGCCCGGCCGGGCCAATGCCGATCTCGTGCTGTTCCCGCCGCGCTGGATGGTGGCGGAGGATAGCTTCCGTCCGCCCTGGTTCCACCGCAACGTCATGTCGGAGGCGATGGGCCTCATCAGCGGCGCCTATGATGCCAAAGCGGAGGGTTTCCGTCCCGGCGGGCTGTCGCTGCACAATCTGATGGCGGGGCACGGCCCCGACCTCGCCAGCTGGCAGGCGGCGAGCACCGCCGACCTCAAGCCGCACCGGATCGAGGGGACGATGGCGTTCATGGTGGAAAGCTGCTGGCCCTATCGCCCCACCACCCATGCGCTGTCGCACGCCCAGCTCGACTATGACGCGGTGTGGAAGGACTTCCCCAAGGCCCGGCTGCCATGAACCTGACGCTCCACGGCTATTGGCGGTCGAGCGCGGCCTATCGCGTCCGGCTGGCGCTGGCGCTGAAGGGCCTCTCCTATGACAGCGTGTCGCACGACCTGCGAACGGGCGCGCAGCGGGCGGAAGCATATCGCGCCCTGCAACCGCAAGGGCTGGTGCCGGTGCTGGACGGCCCGGACGGCGCGCTGATCCAGAGCCCGGCGATTCTCGAATGGCTGGAGGAGAGCTATCCCGATCCGCCGCTACTTCCCGCCGATCCGGCTGGCCGCGCGGTGGTGCGCGCCATGGCGGCGATCGTCGCGTGCGACATCCATCCGATCAACAATCTGCGCGTCCTGACGATGCTTCGCCAGGACATGATGGCCGATGAGGACGCGGTCCGGCGCTGGATCGCCCACTGGATCGCGGAGGGCTTTGCCGCGCTGGAGGAGCTGATCGCGCGGCATGGGCGCGGCTATGCCTATGGCGACACCGCGACGCTGGCCGACTGCCATGTCTTGCCGCAAGTCTATAATGCCCAGCGGTTCGCGGTCGACCTCAGCCCCTACCCGCATCTGACCGCCGCCGCCGACCGGCTGCGAAGCCGCACCCCCGAAGCCGCGCCCGAAGCGCAGGAGGACGCGGGATGAGCGAGGAACGGCTGACCGCCACCCCGGCCGGAATCACGCTCGGCCCGCTGGAGACGATCGCGGACGGCGCGGCGCGCAACTTCGTGATCCAGATGCGTGCCGGACGCTTCCACGGTTTCGTCGTTCGACGCGGCGCCATGGTGCATGGCTATGTCGATCGCTGCCCGCATATGGGCCTGCCGTTGGCGCAGGAACTCGATGCCTACCTCACTCCCGGCGGCGAGCGCATCGCCTGTTCATGGCACGGCGCGCTGTTCGCGGTCGAGGACGGGCATTGCCTGGGCGGCCCCTGCATGGGGCAGGCGCTCACCCCCTGGCCGGTCACCGTCCGCGACGAAAAGATCGTCACGGAATAGCTTGCGTCAGCTCGGCCTGGGCGATCGCCTGCAACCGGCCGACCACGCGCGGGTCGAGGCCCAGATCGCGCCCCGCCCGCTCCTGCTCGCCCAGCCGCCGGACGTCATAGCCGGTCACTTTTCCGAACACGACCAGCGCCTCCAGATAATAGCCCGCCGCGCTGGCATGATACTGGTCCCAGGTCCACAGATCGACCTGACCATAGGCGATGCCGTCATAGGGGTTGGGATCGGCCACCCGGTCGCGCCATGCCCGGTTCCAGGCTTGGCCCACCGGGATCGCCCCCGCAATCTCCGGATTGCGACGCAGCGCATAGGCATTGCCCGCCGCCAGATCCTCCGCCATCGCGTCGATCGGCTTGCCCCGCCACGGACTGGGGGTGCGATAGGTCAGGTCGGCGCGGCTCCAGGTGGTGACCAGTTCGATGCGGACGCGCGGATTGGCGCGGCGGAGCATCGACGCGATCAGCCCCGCCGCCTCGGCATGGCGGGTCGGATCGCCGGGGCGCTGCGCATCGAACGTGCTGTAATCCTGCAAGATCACGACATCCCAGCGCCCATCGATCTCGCGCCGTTTCTGTTCGTAATGGAACGCCAGGTCCTTGCCCGGCGAAGTCTCCAGACTGACCGTCCAGTTCTGCCCCGCCTCCTCGGCAAAGGTCTTGAACAGCGCGGGCACGCCGCCAATCCCCTCATTGTTGAGATCGCGGACCAGATCGGGGCGATAGCGCATGACCGGCGAGTGGGCGCCGAAGGTGAAGCTGTTGCCGACGAACAGGATCGTCTCCGCACGAACCGGCAGAGCGGCCGTGCCCGCCAGCAACGCCGTCAGCGCCACACTCCATCGCCGCCATGCCTTCACGTCCGCCATCTCCCGCCATTGCCTCCGCCACCTTGGCCGAATCGACGCCGCCCCGGCAAGCCGTCTTGCGGAAACCGCCGATATACCCTATACCCCTATGCGTTATGGCGCATGTCACCACCAGCAAGGAAAAGATCGTCGCACGCGTCCGCCGCATCGCGGGGCAGGTCGCGGCGATCGAGCGATCGGTGACGGCGGATGCCGATTGTGCCGAGACGCTTCATCTGGTGGCGGCGGTGCGGGGTGCGGTAGCCGGGTTGATGGACGAGCTGGTCGAGGATCATCTCCACGCCCATGTCGCCGCCCCCGACCTGAGCGACGCCGAGCGGACCGCCGCCGCCGCCGAGCTGGCCAAGCTGCTTCGCCGCCATTTCCGCTGAACTTCTATCCCGTGACCCGATGCTGCCGAAGGACCCGACCGTGACCGCCCACAGCCATGATTATCTGGGCCATGCCCATGACGAGAATGCCCGGCGGACGCGGGCGGTCGTCTGGCTATCGGCCGGAATGATGGTCGCGGAGATCGTCGCGGGCTATCTGACCGGATCGATGGCGTTGCTGGCGGACGGCTTTCACATGGCAACGCATGTCGGCGCGCTGGGGATCGCCGCGCTCGCCTATTCCTATGCCAAGAAGCATGTCGCCAATCCCCGTTACAGCTGGGGCACGGGCAAGGTCGGCGAACTGGCGGGGTTCGGATCGGCCATGGTGCTGGGCATCGTGTCGCTGGGCATCGCCTATGAGTCCGTCGTCCGGCTCGGCGATCCGCATCCAGTCGCGTTTCGCGATGCCATATTGGTCGCGGTGCTGGGCCTGGGGATCAACCTGATCAGCGCGTGGATGCTGGGCGGCGGCCACGGGCATGATCACGGGCACGCGCACAGCCATGGGCATGACCATGGCCATGGCCATCATCATGGGCATCATCATCACGACCATGCCCATGACCGGCATGGCGGCGACACGAATATGCGCGCGGCCTATATCCATATTCTCGCCGATGCACTGACCTCGGTCATGGCGATCATCGCGCTGGTCGCGGGGCGCTATTTGGGCTGGGTCTGGCTCGACCCGGCGGTAGGCCTGTTGGGGGCGCTGGTCATCGCCAACTGGGCGGTCGGGCTGATGCGACAGGCCTCGGCCGTGCTGCTCGACGCCGCCGATCCCAGGCTGGCCGCCGAAGTGCGCGAGCGGATCGAGGCGTCCGGCAATACGCGCATCCACGACTTCCACATCTGGCGGATCGGCCCGACCGCCCATGCCGTCGTCCTGTCGATCGAGGGGATCGGCACCACGCTGGACTGTGCGGAAGTCCATCGCCGCCTGGATGGCATGCCCGCGGTCGGCCATGTGACCATCGAAATCCGGTAACGCTTCGTTGAAGCCATTCTGCTAAAGCGCTGTCCATGCGCCCCTTGCAGCTTCTGGCCGGTGCGATCCTGATCGGCGCCCTGGGTGGCGGTGTGATGCTGATCCGGCATTCCGCCGACGAGGACGTCGCGAGGTCGAAGGTCGTGGCGGCGCCACAAACGGCGGCTATCCGTCCCCCCGCGCCCTCTCCCTCCTCTAGCCCCTCGCCCGCGCCTTTCGTCGTGCGCCGCATTCTCGACCTGAAGGCACCGCTGCACCATGGCGACTTCGTGTGGGACGAGAGCGGCGCGCCGCAGGGGCCGGTGGTGATTACCGTCGACCTCGCCGCGCAGGTCGTGTCGATCTTTCGCGACGGCTATGAGATCGGCACCGCGGCGATCATCTATGGCGCGGACAATATGCCGACTCCGCTCGGTGTCTTTCCCATCCTGGAGAAGGACGCCGACCATGTGTCCAACCTCTATGATGCGCCCATGCCCTATATGTTGCGGCTGACCCGCGACGGCGTGGCGATCCATGGCAGCGATGTGCGTTATGGCTATGCGACCCATGGCTGTGTCGGCGTGCCCACCGCCTTTGCACGCAAATTGTTCGCCGCGACGCGGATCGGTGACCGGGTGATCGTCACCAACGGCAAGCGACTCGCCATGGGACAGAGCATCGTCGGGTAAAACGCATTTCCCGCAAGGGGCGCATTAGATCTCAGCTATTTCAATAGCTTACACCCAACACCTCTGGTCAGAAACCAAAACGCGACATGAAACCCGCGCAACTGGCGATGCACCGCCCCTAGCGTTAGCTCGCATAACCTAATGCGAGTCATTTGCATTTTTCCATTGAGAATTGCACCTTAGCGTCTTATTGCGAGTGATAGGCAATAGATGAAAGGGGTCATATGCTTCTGGCGCTCGCCGTAATGGCTGCGATCGGGGAACCTGGGGAAAAGGCTGACGAAAAGACCGAACAGTGCGACATCGTCGTGACCGCGACCCGCGCGCCGATCGAGGCGCGGGATGCGCCGGTCACCATCTCGGTCAAACGCGCCGAGACCATCGCCGACGAACTGGCGACCGACATCAAGGATCTGGTCCGCTTCGAACCGGGCGTCAGCGTTCGCCGCGCGCCCACCCGCTTCGGCGCCGCATCGGGATCGACCGGACGAGCGGGCAATGAAGGCTTCGTCATCCGCGGCATCGGCGGCAATCGCGTGCTGATCCAGGTCGATGGCGTACGCGTGCCCTACGGCTTCAGCTTCGGGGCGCAGGATGCCGGGCGCGGCGACTATGTCGATATCGGCCTGATCAAGTCGGTCGAGTTCCTGCGCGGCCCTGCCTCGGCGCTCTATGGCAGCGACGGACTAGCGGGTGCGGTCAGCTTCGTCACCAGCGACCCCGCCGACATTCTGGGGGACAAATCCTTCGGCGGGTCGCTGCGCACCCAGTATAATTCGGCGGACGAGGAGTTCACCCAATCGGGCATCGTCGCGGGCCGATCCGGCGAGGTCTCGGCCATGCTCGCCTATACCCGGCGCGACTTTTCCGAACTGAAGAACCGGGGCGATGTCGAGGGCACCGGCGTCACCCGCACCGCGCCCAATCCGCAGGACGGCCACTCCAATGCCCTGCTGGGCAAGCTGGTCTGGAACGTCGCGCCGGGCCACCGCCTGCGTGCGACCGGCGAGTATCTCGGCAACCGCGTCGCCACCGACGTGCTCACCGGGATCAACACCAGCGTCGCCGGGTTGCAGGCCCGCGATACCGCCGAGCGCTGGCGCGGCACGCTCGACTGGACCTATGACGGGACCGGCCTGATCGAGTTCGCGCGCGCCGCCGCCTATGTCCAGAATGCCGAGGATCGCCAGTTCAGCGCCGAGGACCGCCGAACGCTGGCCGACCGCACCCGGCTCAACACGCTGGAGAACCGGGTCTATGGCGGCTCGGGCGAGGTCCGGCTGGGCTTCTCGACGGGGGCGATCACCCACCGGCTGGTGACGGGCGCCGATGTCAGCGTGCTGCGCCAGCGGGGCGTCCGCGATGGCACCGTGCCGCCATCGGGCGAGACATTCCCGACCCGCGCCTTTCCGACGACCGACTTTACCCTGGCCGGGGCCTTTGTCGGGGACGCGATCGGCATCGGGCCGGTGACGCTGCACCCGGCGCTGCGCTATGACTGGTATCGCCTGTCGCCCCGGCGCGATCCTCTGTTGCCGCAATTCACCGGCGCCGGGCAATCCGCCGACCGGGTCAGCCCGCGCATCGGCGCGGTCGTCACGCTCACCCCAATGGTGCGACTGTTCGCCAGCTATGCCCGTGGCTTCCGCGCGCCCGAGCCGGGGCAGATCAACCAGTTCTTCTCCAACCTCGCCTTCGGCTATACCTCGATCCCCAATCCGAACCTTCGCCCGGAGACGAGCGAGGCGGTCGAGGCCGGATTGCGGCTGAACAGCGATGCCGTGGACCTGTCGGCGAGCGTGTTTCGCGCCGATTACCGCGACTTCATCAGCCAGGAGGTGGTGGGCGGACGCTTCACCCCCAGCGATCCCGCGCTGTACCAGTTCGTCAATCTCGACCGCGCGAGCGTGAAGGGCGCCGAAGCCCGGTTCGAGGGGCGGGCCCGCAACGGCCTGACCGGCCAGCTCGCCATCTCCTATTCGCAAGGGGACCAGATCGCCGCCGACGGCACCCGCAAGCCGCTGGCGACGATCGACCCGCTCAAGCTGGTGATGGGGGTGGGCTGGCGCGAACCCGGCCAGGGGCGCTTCGGCGGTCAGGTCGTGATGACCCACAGCGCACAAAAGGCGGCACGGGATACCACCGGCCTGTGCTCCACCACATGCTTCCGACCGGCCGCCTTCACGATCCTCGACGCGACGCTGTTCGCGAAGCTGACCGACACGCTGACCATGCGCGCGGGCATCTTCAACCTCACCAATGCCACCTATGCCTGGTGGTCCGATGTGCGCGGCCTGTCGGTGCCGCGCCCCCTCCCCACCGGCGCCGCCGATGTGCCCCCCGCCGCCTTCACCCAGCCGGGGCGCAACGCCAGCGCGTCGCTCTCCTTGCGCTTCTGAAAGGACTGACCCGATGATGAACCGTCCGATGCTGATGCTGGCCGCGCTCGCGCTGCTCCCCGTTCCCGCCCATGCCGATGGCCCGGTGAAGCAGACCATGGCCGAGGCCCAGGCCGCCAAGGCCGCCGACCGGGCCGAGATCCTGGCGATGGCGGGCGATTACAAGGTCCGCTTCGACATGCAGGAAACCACGCCCTGGGCGGCGGGCTATGTTCCGTTGGAGCGCAAGATTTCCGGCGGCAACGAAGTGGTCCGCGTGATCGAGGACACGCCCGACCATATCGCGCTCCAGCATCTTCTGGTCGTCGAGCATGGCGGCAAGACCCATGTCATCAAGCATTGGCGGCAGGATTGGGACTATCAACCGTCCCGCGTGCTGGTCTATGCGGGACCGGGCCGGTGGGTGTGGGAGGCCGTGCCCGAGCGGATGCGTGCCGGACGCTGGTCGCAGACCGTCTATCAGGTCGACGACAGCCCGCGCTATGCCGGATGGGGCCAGTTCGAGACACAAGCCGGCGTCCGGCGCTGGCGGTCGAACTGGACCTGGCGCCCCCTCGCCCGCCGCGATGCGGTCCGCCATCCGGTCTATGACCGCTATTATGCGATCAATCGACACCAGCCGACCCCGACCGGCTGGATCCATTGGCAGGACAATACGAAGATGGGCCTGAAGGACGGCAAGCTCGTCCCCATCGTCCAGGAATCGGTGCTGAACAGCTATGAGCGCTTCGACGGCTATGACGTAAAGGCCGCCGACACCTATTGGGCGAAGACCAGCGCCTATTGGGCGGCGGTGCGGGCCGCATGGCAACGGGTCGCCGAGACGAAGGGCGGGATCGCGATCCAGGAAGAGCCCGAAACCGGCACCGTAATCAGCGGCCGCCTGCTGACGATCGCCGACGAGATCCAGGCGGGCAAGATGACCAACGCCGCCGGAACAGCCGAAGCCATCGCGCTGATCGACGGGCATACGAAGCGGATCGGGTGATGGACTGACGGGTTTCGGGACCGTTCGCATTTTGCCGTCGATCACGACCCGCCGGTTTGCCGACCGGCGGGTCGAACGGTTCGGCGGCATGGCCTTTGTCGGCTGAAGCGTGCAGCGTTTAATTCGGGGGTTCAGGGCCGCGTTGTGGCGCTCATCGTCCGGCGATCGGAAAGCTGCCGAGCAGGACCTTCATTCCAGAATGGAGCGGGTGAAGGGATTCCGTTCCATGATTTTGTCACACTGAAACCCGCAGAAAACTGCGGTTTCTAGATCGTCCGAAATGCTATGTGCTACAGTTTGGTGCCCAGATCAATGCGCCTTCCCTGCAACAGATTCAGCAGCCTCGATGGATCGAAGATGCGCGTTTTGCAGCCGAAGAAACGGAGCAGTCGTGCCGCCTCCTCAATGCACAGGCGCGAATAAGACCGCTCATGCTGCGATCCGTAGAGCAGCAGGATGCGGGGCGGCAGATCGCCAGCGCCCCGCCCGAGAGCGGGCTGATCCAGCGCATAGCGCCGGCCGAGCGCAGGCAGATGGTCGGGATCGGCAAGGTCGCGGAGAGGCATCAGGCGATCCCAATTCGCAGCGCGAGCGCCGCCAGCGTGATGAGCAGGACAGGCACGGTCAGCGTGACCCCGACCCGGAAATAATAGCCCCATCCGATGCGCACGCCCTTCTGCCCCAGAACGTGCAGCCACAGCAGCGTCGCGAGCGAGCCGATCGGCGTCAGCTTGGGGCCGAGGTCGCAGCCGATCACGTTGGCGTAGATCATCGCTTCCCTGACGGCCCCGGTCGCGTGCGTTGCGTCGATCGACAGCGCGCCCACCAGCACGGTCGGCATGTTGTTCATCACCGACGACAGGACGGCCGCGATGACGCCCGTGCCCAGCGCAGCGCCCCACACGCCGCCTTGCGCGGTGCGATCGAGCAACGCCGCCAGATGATTGGTCAACCCTGCGTTCCGTAGGCCATAGACGACCAGGTACATGCCGAGCGAGAAGATCACGACCTGCCACGGGGCGCCGCTCAGCACCTTGGCCGTTGGAATCACGTGGCCCCTCCCTGCGATCACCAGCAGCAGGATCGCGCCGGCAGCGGCCACGGCGCTGACCGGCACGCCGAGCGGTTCGAGCAGGAAGAACCCCGCGAGCAGCAGGGCGAGCACGATCCATCCGGCGCGGAACGTTGCGGCATCGCGGATCGCCTCGCGCGGCGCGCGCAGCGCCCGCACGTCATAGTCTGTCGGTATGTCGCGCCAGAAGAACAGCAGCAGCGCCGCCAGCGTCGCAGCGATCGACACGAGGTCGACCGGCACCATAACGGACGCATAGTCACCAAACCCGACTTGGAAGAAGTCGGCCGACACGATGTTGACGAGGTTCGACACGACCAGCGGCAGGCTGGCGGTGTCGGCAATGAACCCGGCCGCCATGACGAACGCCAGCGTCGCCTTGTCCTCGAACCCCAGCGCCCGCAGCATGGCGATGACGATCGGCGTCAGGATCAGCGCCGCACCGTCATTGGCGAACAGCGCGGACACGCCTGCGCCGAGCAGCACGATCAGGACGAACAGCCGACAACCATGCCCCCCGCCCCAGCGGACGACGTGCAGCGCCGCCCACTCGAAGAACCCGGCTTCATCGAGCAACAGGCTGATGAGGATGATCGCGACAAAGGCGGCGGTCGCGTTCCAGACGATGCCCCATACCACCGGCACGTCGGACAACGTGACGACTCCCGCGAGCAGCGCCACGACGGCCCCGCCCATCGCGCTCCAGCCGATCCCGAGGCCTTTGGGTTGCCAGATGACGAGCGTGATCGTCGCGACGAAGATCAGGATGGCAAGAAGCATCAGGCGACGCGCTGGCCCAACGCATCGACCACCTCTTCGCCGTCCTCCTTTGCGAACGCGGCAAGCTGGTCGCTCGGCAGCAGATCGATGACAGTTTCGGACGGGCGGCACAATTTCACGCCGAGCGGCGAGGCGACCAGCGGCCGGTTGATGAGGATCGGGTGTGCCATCATCGCATCGACCAGCGCATCGTCGGACAGCGACGTGTCGCCCAGGCCCAACTCCGCATAGGGCGTCCCCTTCTCGCGCAGCAGACCGCGGGGCGTCATGCCAGCGCGGTCGATCAGCTCGACCAGCAGCGCACGCGCGGGTGGGGTCTTCAGATACTCGACCACGTGCGGCTCGATGCCGGCATTGCGGATCAGCCCAAGGGCGTTGCGCGACGTGCCGCATTCCGGATTGTGATAGATGACGATATCGACAGCCACGGAGCGTCCTTTCAGCAGCAGGGGGCGAGTTCGGCGATGAGCGGCGCGCACAGTTCCGCGTTGCCCGCACAGCAATCCTTGACGAGGAACAGCGTCAGCGCCCGCAGGCCGTCGAGGTCGGCGCGGTAGATGATCGACCGGCTATGGCGTTCGGAGCGGACCAGTCCCGCGCGGGCGAGAATACCAAGGTGCGCGGACATGGTGTTCTGCGGGACGTTGAGTTGGCGGGCGATTTCGCCAGCCGCCATCCCGGCGGGTTCGTGGCGCACCAGCAGCCGGAACACATCTAGGCGCGTTGCCTGTGCGAAAGCGCCGAATGCAGCGATTGCCGAATCAGTTTCCATATATCCAGTATAGTGGATTCATTGCTACTGGCATACTGATGGATCGCTTCGGCCTACCCGATCTTACCCAAGTCAGAATCTGCTAGGAGCAGACTTTCTTCATGCGATTGCCATCGAGTTGGCGGCGTGGACGCGCCAGCCTATAAAGACAGACGATGAGCAGTTCGGCCCCTTCTCAGACCCTGTCCGCGCCCTTGAGCGCCCAGCGGTGTGACGCGATCGGAACACTGCTTGCCGCCGTGTCGCGCATCGTCGGTGCAAGGGCTGACCGCCGTCGCGGCGGCGCCGGTGTATATCGTTGCCTGCAGTCGATCATCGTGACGCTATTTTCGATCGGCATGCTGGTTTGGCTGCGTCTGCAATCAGGCATCCGTCGTATCGGCGCTGCGCTCGATCCACTTGCGCTGCAACGGTCGTTAAATCGTCCACCCCAACATTGGGCCGCACCATAACCGCCGTCGCCATAAAATCCCGCGCCTGACCGACACGGTCATGGCGCAAGATGACAATGTGCCAGTCGGATTGACCTGTCGAATGCCTTCTCCTGCGAGACCTGCGATATCGCAGGTTTCGCAGGTCTCGCAGGTCTCGCAGGTCTCGCAGGTCCGGTCTGGCTCGCAAATGGCGAGTGATATCATGAAGAAGAGCAAGGACTGGCTCCGCCCCAATGTCGTGGCGGGGATGATGGAAGGCTTGGTCAAATCCGGGCAGTGGAAGCCGGGTGACTGTATCGTCGACGCGGCGAGATTGTTGGGCGTCGGGCCCAATGGTGGCTTTTACAAGAATGCGAAGCTCTGGGTAGCGGCCAGTGCCGAGAGGGACGCTCCGCCCGCCCTCGAAGTCCCGCCTGAAGTCCGCACAGCGTTTCAGGGGCTGTTCGATCGCTTTACAACGGACGGGATGAATACCCTGCTCGGCGCCTTCAGGGATACGGTCAACACGATACATCGCGACGCTTCGCTCCGCATCGCGACGGCCGAGGAGCGTCTGAGCAGGAGCGAAACCGAGGCAGATATGCTGACGGATCACTGGATCGAAGCTGAGAAGGAACGCGATGCCGCGCGAACCCAAAGTGACCAGCTACGGGCTCAACTCGATGATGCCCGTCGTCGTGAAGATCGGCTACTCGGACGGCTCGAGCAACTTTCTATTCAGTCGGATAAGCCTGCTATCACCAAGGTCGGCAAGGTTGACCTCGACGCGGGCGACCAGCCTCCGGCTGCGATCAAGAGGAATGACGGGTCGGATGAGGAGCATAATGATCGCGAACCCGTGGCTGACACCGACGCCGCACATCGAATCTGCAGCGAGCAGCTCGAGACGATCGAAGGGTCGCAGAGTAGCAGGGCCGTATCGACAGACGATGCTGAACCCGATGCGATGCCGATGAGTGAAATCTGGAGCGGCGGCTCCGTTGACGAGCAGGGTAATATGGAAAGCTGACCCAACAGCGCCCGTGCTGCCGCTGGCGGCGTCAGCACGGGTTCCGTATGCTCACATCCGCTCGAGATTATAAGCCAGCGTGGTCGTCATCCAATCCACTCGTAACAGGAAATCTACCGCGTTCTTCTCCAAATTCTTTGCTCGGATTATTTTGGGATTGGCGAAGTTGACGATACAATGCTCAGGCAATTGCACGACATCTTTGAGCGGTTTCGCCGATTGATAGAGTTTATCGATAGCGGCTTCGGGTAGCGATGTTCCGGGGACGATCAGTTTAGCGCGCTGGTTGCGCATCTCATCATACAAAATTCCGCCGCACCTTTGATATGTAAGCCAGAATCCGTCACGATAAATGATGTCACCATCAGGAGCATCTTCTTCATAATCTTGATTGTGACGGGATGATGTACGGCGAGGCGTGACATTCATGCCTTTCTTCCACCGATCTATCATCAAGTCGATGTTCAATCGGTACCGATCCAGCCACTCCAAGCCGGCTAGTGAGATATACTCCATTCATTTCTCCTCATTGATTTTCCGATGCCGCTATCTTGACGACACATTTCGTCATCTCTTTCCTGCCGAAGCTACGGGACCTCGGATTGCACAAAGTGCGGATAGAGGCCGGGGCCGCTCCATCGATTCACTTTGCGTGGGGCGATGCCTCGGATCGAAATATCTGCGCGTCAGCGTCGATCCACAGACGTTGCGCGTGACGCTTCAGCGCGCGACGCACGGTGGCGAGATCCTGCATGGACAGGCCCAGGTGGTCGGCAAGCGCCTGCCCGCGCAACCCAAGGCCGATCCCATCGACCAGCGCGGCCTGACGCGGTGAGGCAGCGCTGAGCTGGTCGAGGATGCGTTCGCACACCAGCCGGACGCGTTCGATCTCGATGACGTCGTCGGCCGCCAAGACGGTATAGCCGCCCATCGCCATCTGTTCGGCCAGGACCTCGACTGGCAGCGACACGACGTCCTCGCCGCGCCGTTCACGAGCGCGGCGATGGGTCGAGGCGATGCTGCGCATGATGCCCGCCAGGAACCGCTCGCCCGACACACCTTCACGACACGTACGCGTTGTCAGCGCACCGACGATTGCCGTCTGTAGGAGATCACGCCCTTCACCCGGATAATCGGCGGCGAATTGGTCGGCGCAGCGCGTCATTGCGGCGCCGGGCGCCATATCGATCCTGACCAGCTCCGCCTTGATTTCGTCGCGGGTGAGTTGGCGGGCGTCCTCGGCAGGAACGAAGGGCTTGGACATGACAGGTCCTACTCCCTCATGCGCCACGCCGAGAATTTGCAGACAGGCTGTCCGCGTTTTTCCGTAATGGCGCATGTGGGAGTAGGACCAGCCTTGTCATGACGGCGAGGCTAATGCAGGTTGGTGAAGCAAGGGTGAAGGGTCAGGCGGCGTCCTGATCCAGCCACGGCGCCATGATCGCGGCATCGTTGGCGGCTTTCGCATATTGTGCGGCGAAGCGCCGATCCCGATGTGCCTGCAACGCTGCGATATATCCCCGATCCGGTCGCTGTTCGATGACGCGGCGAAGGATGCGATCCTCGACCGCCTCGGCTTCGGCGCGGGGATCCGTCAGCCGCCGCCAGCGGGCCAGCAACAGTGCGGTCGAGACGACGTCGACCTCGCAGGCGGATGCCACCTCTTCCCATTGCCCCGTCTCGATCAGCCGGGTGACCGCGAAGGGCGGACAGGTGATCTTGCCCGGCAGGTCCATCGCGGCGAGAACCTCGGCCAGATGGATCGGCTTGATCTTCATGCCTGCGGTCAGCGCGCGGGCGAGGTCGATATGCCGGTCGCGGTGGAAACCACCATGCGATAGCCAGCCCCAGCTTCGTGGTAGCGACAAACCATGCCGCATCGCGGCCGCAATCAGCAGAGGTATGTCATGGGCCAAGCCCATCCAGGTGCAGAGTTCAGCCTCTGGCGGGGCGTCGGCCAGCACGCGAAGAACGCCGGCCACAACACCGCGTTCATCCAATTCCGGGGCGGACAACGTCTCGAAGCTTCGCACATCAAAGCCGCCCTCGGCATCCTCGACCAGCACCATGATCGACGCGACGCAGAGCGTCTGGAAAATCCATCGCGGACACGTCAGCGGGTCTTCGCTACGGGTGTAGCCACGGCGGATAGGTTTGTCCGGCGACGGCGTCCAACGCTCCATCTGCTGGTAGCGCTGGTGGGCGGTATGATCGAGAACGGCGGACTCAATATCGAGCACGATCCAGCTGCGTCGTGGGCGAGGCGTTGTGGCTTCGAGGGGCATGTAAGGTCTCCAGAACAATCAGGAATTAGCGGCCACCGACTGGTGCCGCTGGTAGCGCTGGTGGGCGGTATGATCGAGAACGGCGGACTCAATATCGAGCACGATCCAGCTGCGTCGTGGGCGAGGCGTTGTGGCTTCGAGGGGCATGTAAGGTCTCCAGAACAATCAGGAATTAGCGGCCACCGACTGGTGCCGCCGGGTAAGTCAGGCGAAGCGGACGATCGTCTCGTGCAAGGGCTGCGGGCAGGTAACGGCGGCACCGGTGGCAACGAACTGGTTATCCGGCAGCAAGTCGCTGCTGCGGGTGGCGGCCACCGCCTTGATCCGCGACATCGCCAGCGCACGGCCGTCGCGCACGGCCTTCGGCCGACCCGCCATGCGGATCAGCGAACCCCGCGTGTCGATCGCGAAATGCTCGTCGGTGGAGGTGCTGACCAGGATCACGCGTGCGCGATCGTCCGCAG
This sequence comes from Sphingomonas sp. SORGH_AS_0789, assembly GCF_031453055.1. Lineage (NCBI taxonomy): Bacteria > Pseudomonadati > Pseudomonadota > Alphaproteobacteria > Sphingomonadales > Sphingomonadaceae > Sphingomonas > Sphingomonas sp. SORGH_AS_0789. Next base: position 3,064,899 of record NZ_JAVIYV010000001.1, on the reverse strand, counting down.
CGAAGGGAACAAGCCGATCGATGATGTCGACCGTGACCAGATCGCGAAAGGCCACCGCGAAGCCATCCGGTTCCCTGGCGGTGATGGTCGACCATCCCGAATAGACAAGGTCCTTGTTCAGCGCCTGTGCGATACGGCCAAGCTCAACGCCAACCGGCGCTGACATCGTCTGGCCCGAGGTAAATGCGATCACGTTGTTCACCGGCGCGAAGGTGGGCCAGCCCATCAGCTGACGCAGCGCGAGCATGAAGTTCTGGTGGCGGACGATCATTTCCATGTGTTCATTCCTTTCTGGTGACGGCCGCTTCCCGGCCGGAGCATTTTTCCCGTTCCCGACGGTGCTCACCGCACCGCCTTCGATGCCCATCAATGGACTTTGTGGAGCCGGTGGCGTGCCGACACGGCGACCAGTGTCTCGATCGCCTGCCGCAGCCGGCGTACAGAGCGCGTCCGTCGAAACACGCGCAGCAGCGCAGTTTCGGCGGCCTGCTCGATTTGCGGCAGTGCCGATGGCGGCAGGCCGAGCTGATGGGCGACGTCCCGCCAGAGAGTGGGCAGCACCAGTTCGGCATCTTCCGGTCGCGGCCCTGGCACCTGGATGACCTCGACCCGCGACAGAAGGGCTGCGGGCAACCGATCGATGCGATTGGCCGTCATCACCCAGTTGATGTGCGACAGGTCGATCTCGGCGGCGAGGCAGCCGTCGAAGTAGCGGGCGGCGCCCGCGCCCTCCAGCATGCCGAGCAGCGTCGCGACCGCGTCACCCAGATCGCTCGCCACCGTCTTCTCCACCTCGTCGATGACGATCACCGGATTGGCGGTGTTGGTCCGCTGCATGACCATGGCAGGCAGGCTGGGCTGCGGATGCCGAAAGCCCCTCGGATTACCCGCCAGTACCGCGTTGCTGTTGACCCCGGCGAAGGACAGCACTGCATCGCCGCAGCCGGACAAGGCCCCCAACCTGCGCGCCAGATACGTCTTGCCCGCCCCCGGCGGTCCGACGAGCAACATGGGGCGCAACGCCAGCCATGGCCGCCCCGCCCAGAAGCTCAGCGCAGCCCGTTCGGCAATCCGGTCGGCGAATGCCGCCATCCACGGTGCCTCGGCGCGCAGCACCGCCGCCAGCCGTGCCTCGCCGCTGCTGCCTGCGCGCTCCAGCATTGCGCCGCCGGCGAGCGGCAGCGGCTGGGTGAGCATCGCATACTGCGTGGGGATTGAGGTGCTCCATTCATTGTCCGCCAGACCGTCGGACGGGATCGAGCGGCACGGACGGACATGCGGCATGCCATTGACGACCATCATCACGACCGCACCTCCGCATTCGGCGTAGCGAGCCAGGCATCGGTAGCGGCGCGGACCGGGCCGATGTCCGGCTGGCCGTCCAGCCACAGACGCCATGTGGCCTTGGCACGGGCGGCAAGATGATCTTCGATATCACCGTGATTGCCGGTCCGGTGCGCGTCGGCGAGCGCGGTGGCCGACATTGGCACGAACGGCAAACCGGCGCGGTGGGCGATGGCGTCGAACGATGTCGCGGCCGAACCGCCAAAGGCGTCGGCGACGTCGACCATCCCGCCTTCCAGCGCCCCATGCAGTCCGCGCAACATCCGGGCGGCGGCGACCGCGTTGCGCGCGGTGCCAGCGCATTCGATGAGGGCGGGAACGACGATGTCCTCGGCGCGCCATAGCAGCAGCCTTCCGGGCGGATAGCGTAGGCGGTCGGCCAGCCAGCCGATCGTCTGGGCCGGATCATCGGTGACGGTGCTGCTGTCGGCAACGAGATCGAAGCCATAGGTGCCGAAGCTGCGGCGTACCGCCAGCGTCGTGGCGCCGATCAGCAAAGTGCGCGCCGGTCGTTGCGCCATGGCAGGTTGGCGGATGCAGGCGACGGACAGGACGAGGGTGTCGGTGGTCATGACGGGGGTCCTTGAAATGACGACGGCCCGGCCATCTGAGTTGATGGCCGGGCCGTCCGGGGAGACTTGGTGGTGATGGTCGCGGTCAGGCGGCGGCGAAGGCCTGCTCATCGGCTTCGCGGCGTAGCGTCGCGGTGACGCGGTCGAGCGCGGCCCGCACATCGGCGGCGAGCGCCCGCGGGCGCGACCAGCGCATCAGCGGACAGTCGACGAAGGCGTGGAGATGATGGAACTCCGGTGTCGCCTCGATCCGTCTCGCAAGGGCTGCCAGTGGTCGCGTCACCAGCGACTCGTCAGCCTGGCGCGCGGCCGTCCAGGCGAACCACAGGACGAGCGTGGCGACCGCATCCTCCATCACATAGCGACGGATGCGGTCATGCTCGCCTGCCTCCCACAAGGCGGCGACATCGCCGCCCGCGACATCGGTCTTCGCGGGGATGCCGATCTGGTCACACAGCGCTGCCAGCCCGACCTTGCGACCGAAGCTCGCATAGCGGTCGGCGAGATCGAGATGTTCGCCGCCATAGCGATGCGCAGCAGCATGATCGGCCAGCGCCGGCATGTTCCACAACCGGCAGCGCTGTGCGGCCAGCCGCAGGACCAGCGCATCGAATTGGGTCGAGTTGTAGCCGGTCACGACCTGCGCCTGGGAGAAGCGCTGGTCGGCGGCGCGGATCAGATCGGCCTCGTCGATATCGCCGGTTGCGACCAGCGCCTCGATGTCGAACGTCCATTCGCCATTCCGTATGGAAGCGGCGGCGAAGCCGATCGCCACCGGCCGGTGCAGCGGCCAGGGCGGGAACGCCCCATCCGGCATCGCCGGGGCGATCGTCTCGATGTCATAGGCCACGATGGCGCCCGGCACGTGGGCGTGGCTGGACGGGCGCTGTGAAGAGCGCATAGGTCACCTCATCCTGTGGGAAGCGGGACGATGTCCCGCGGGCACGATCAGCGCGGCGGCGGGGCCGGTTTGCCTTTCACCTTTTCCTCACCATCCACCTGATCAACCGGCATGCGGTAACCGTTCCAAAAAGGATGAAGCCGTCCGTCCGGCGTAAGCGTTTCCTGGTATGTCCGAACGGGCGGGACGTCGCGCAGGCGGGCCGCGACCCTGCGGCGTATGTATTTGGCGACGACGGCCCAATCCTGCTCGGTCATGACCTCATGATCGCCACGCACGATACCATGGTTGTGCATGGCACGGATGAAAGGACCGTAGACCTGGTCGGTCTTTTCGATCTTCTTCGCAGCGGCAGTTTCGCGCTTACGTTGGCCTTCCGCATCGTCCAACGCCCTAAGCATCTCCTCAGCGAACTCGATCGTGATAATATGCCCCAGCGCCTTGCTCAGCGGGTCGCCCAATGCCCGCATGGCGTTCAGCCGGTCAGTCTGCAGCGCCTCGCGAATCTCGGAAGGGTAGGTCTGCACGCGGAAGGCATTCAAGAGCATCCGGCGGGTGCGTTCGCCCTCACTGGGCCTCGCGCCACTGGTCGACCGAATGAGGGTGAGCGCGTCGTCGAGCCTGCTCCAGCGGCCATGGAAACGGCGGGCTAGATGCTTAAAAGCGGCGTAGAGTTCGTCCATGATGATGTCCCGACAGTGTCGGTGGTTATATGTTGGTCGGGCGCTTGCGACAAACGAACGCCCCAGCCTCGATGCGGTCGAAGCCGCATCGAGGCGCCCGAGGACGCCGCGCGTCCGATCCGAGGCGCCCCGCGCCGAGCCCAAACGAGCGTATGCGAGCCAACCGCCCCCGAAGCACGGGGGTGGCGCAGCAAACGTGATGGCCTGCCACACGTTTGCGGTATTGCGCCTGACATGAATTTGCTCTTCTACCCGTCCGACCGTGGGGGTCGGCGGCTCAGGTCCGAAATTGTACCAATCTGGTTATCCGGAAAATGCCGGATGGTGTCCGCAGAGGCGGCTTTTCGCCCTATTCTGCAAAAATAGGGCATTTTCCGGATAAGGTTTTCCGGCTTTTCCCAAAAATCGGTATTTTGGTTTGACCCAAAATACCGCATTTTACGGATAGACGTAAAATCAGTGGTTTATGGGCTATTTGGCTGTGGATTGCCGGTAGTCGACCGCGCGCCGGAATGGTCTGATGTCAGAGCCAGGCATAGACGCAACCGGGTTTGTCTCGAAAATCGGCATAGCTACAAAAAAGACGCTTTTTGAGCTGTCGCAAGGATCGGCGGCGAATGGCCCCAAAATCGCCTTGTCCCGAAAATCAGGTATTTTGCGGATAAGCGATTTGTCCACAAAATGGGCTATATCCCGGATAATCTCGATTTTTAGGTCAGGAGCCCAGTTCGATACCAGTTCGAGGGGACAACGGAGGTGTTTGCAGAACGCGGTCGGTTGTCCCGGAAGACCACAACCATCCGCGCCGCTAGGAATTTGTTAACGATCCGGCTATAGCCTGAGGCGGCCTGCGAGACTTTCAGTTCCGCGGGCCGGGGCGTCGAAACCCTGCAGTAAAAGCCGGTCGCAAGACCACCAGCGGTCGAAAGACCAACACACGGTCGCAAAGCTCTTTGTGACCGGGTGGCGGACGCGTATGTCCAGGCCACCCGGCTAAAGGCGCCCGCGCCTGTTTTACTGCAGGTTTCGAACATCCGGTCTCCAGAGGGCCGGCACCCCGTCATTCAACGGGGTGCCGCCGGCTGGCGTGCATCCCTTCGAGGGGGATGACATGACGAGATTACGGGGGATCAAGGCAGCGTCGGCGAGCCTGCTGACGCTGACGATTGCAGCCTGCGGCGGCGGTGGTGGCAGCATAGCCAGCTCGGGTAGCGTGCCAGTGCCGGCACCGACGCCAACGCCAACGCCAACGCCAACGCCAAGCCCAACGCCTGCGCCGACGCCAAGCCCGACGCCGTCTCCGTCGCCAAGTCCTACCCCGTCACCAACACCCACTCCGTCACCGACGCCTACGCCGTCACCGACGCCCACGCCATCTCCAACACCTACGCCAACCCCCAGTCCGACGCCGACGCCCACGCCAGCACCGCCTGTGTACTCCGCACCGGTGCCACCGCCGGCTGGCTACATCATCACGCCCTCCAACCTGCAGCCGACCAGATCGGCGGCGGACACGGCCGAGTTCCGCCGCAACTACGGCGCGAATGAATTCGTCAACGCGCTCTATGCGCTGGACACTGGCCATGATGGCCACGGCGTGACCGTCGCGGTCGTCGACGACGGCGTTGTCAACGTGAACGGCGAACTCGATGGCCGCATCGACACGTCGCTTTCGAAGGACTTTGGCTACGTCACCAAGGGTGGGATCAAGACGAAGCGCGATGTCCTGGGCGACGACCAGTCCGATCACGGAACCGCGGTCGCCAACATCATCGCGGGCAACGCAAACGGGCAAGGTGCGGTCGGCTATGCTCCGGGTGCGAAGCTTGCCGTGCTGCGCGTATCGGACTGGGATGAGGACACCAAGACCGAGGTGATTTTCCGCGCCGTGGAGGCGCTCGACTATGCGACGGCGCAGAAGATCAAGATCGTCAGCAGTTCGCTGAACCAGGGGGGCAGCGCCACTTGGGGAGAGGCCGTCACCCGCTTCGGGGCCACCGGCGGCCTGATCGTCAATTCCGCAGGTAACAGCGCCGCAGCTAATCCTGCGGATGCCGCCGCCATCGACGCATCCAACGTCAACGCGATCATCTTCGTCGGCGCGCTGAGCCCCAACATCCAGGCCTATACCATCGAGTCCTATTCGAACCGCGCCGGGACCATGAAGGACCGCTACGTGGTGGCCGTCGGCACAAACGTGACGACACTGGTCAACGGCACCGTGGGGCTGTTTAGCGGCACCAGTTCGGCGACGCCGACGGTCGCCGCGCTCGCGGCCGACATCCTGTCGAAATGGCCGCAATTGACCGGGCAGCAGGCGGGCAAGGTGATCCTGACGACCGCGAAGGACATCGGCGATCCGGGCGTGGACGACGTGTTCGGCCACGGACTGGTCGACTTCAAGGCCGCGCTGGCGCCGGTCAATCCGACACTGTCGAACGGCGCGACGCAGACAGCGGTCCGATCCTCGGTGATGGCGATCCCGACGCCGATGGGCGCGGCGGCGATCCAGACGGCGCTGTCCAACGTCACGATCCTCGACGAGTTCGGCCGGGACTATGCCACATCGCTTGCCGGTTTGATCGTCAAGCCGCAGGTCGGCGCCGATCATCGGATTTGGCGACGCGTCGCCCAGATGGGCCACCAGTCGGCGCTGTCCTTCGGCGGCTTCACCGGCACGATGGGCTTCGCCAGCGTGCGGGTCGGCCCCGGCGGCGACCAGGTCGTCACCCGGGCGACGGCCGGCACCATCGACTATGTCAGCGACGGCCTCGGCATTCGTGCAGCGTGGAATGCGGCGGACTCGCTTCAGTTAGACGTGATGGGGCTTGCCCCCTTTGCCGATGGCGTGCTGGCTTACGCACCGCAGGCGGGCACGAGCATGGGCGTCGATCGGTATCTGGCTGGCGGGCGTCTTGGCATCACCATCGCCAGCGGCCGCACCCAGGAGAGTGCGGCGAGCGCCGTGACGCTGGGCTGGTCCGGACGGGCAGCCGATATGCGGCTGTCCTTCATCGACGAGACGGGCACATTGATGGGCATGCCCACGGGCGAAGGCGCGTTGCGTCTCGGCAGCGGCGCCCGCACCGTCATGATCGAAGCGCATCATGGGTTCGGCGTCGCGCCGGGTTGGAGCATCGAGGGCTATGGCTCGCTCGGCCTGACGCGAATGAAGCCGATCACGGCGTCCCTCGTCACCGGAACGACACCGCTGGTCGGCAGCCGCCTCGGCTTCCAGATGACCGGCACGGCGCTCGGTGGGCTCATCAGCTTTGGGGTCGCACAACCGCTCATGATCGAAGCCGGCGCCGCACGTCTGACCTATGCCAGCAGCTACGATCTGGCGACCCGATCGCTGATTTATCAGTCGACCAGTGCCAGCCTCGCCGGTCAGCGCCGCGCGCAGCTGACCGCCGGCTATTCGACCGGCGGTCCTCGCTCCACCATCCGCATCGGCCTCATGCAGGATCTGACGGATGGCTCGCCCTCCATGCTCGCCCACTGGGCGGCCCGCTTCTGAACCCCGGACACAGGAACACGACCATGAAGACATTCTCGATCGCCGCCGCTGTCATCGTCACCATGCTGCCGGCTGTCGCCCCCGCGCAAAGTGGCCTCCTCGGCCGCGTCCTGAAAGCGATGACCGTGCCCGCCGCGCAGGGCGCATCCGCACCGACACCGGTTCGCCCCATCGCCGTGGTCGAGCCGAGCGCCGAGCAGGCCCGCGCCATTCACGAAGCCGTCGCAGCCAGGCAGACCAACCCGGACATCGCCAAAGACATGGCCGCGGCAGCCCCGCTGATCGAACGCCTCATCCGGACCAGCGCCTGCGGCGTCAACGACACCGCCTGGAGGGTGCTGAATCGCGACGCGGTGACCCCATCGAACTACGGACCGTCGCAGGGCTATGTCGCGCGGGGCGAAGACCAATACCATGACCCACGCTACTGCCAGGACGTGCTGCGCCTCAGCGACGTCCGCAAGCCTGCCGCCAACGCGCTGGCCTTCACGGTCTATTACATCTCGCCGCAATCACAGGCCGCGCACCATCAGACGTTCGAACTGCTGCGGACGCCCGAGGGCGCATGGATGGTGAAAACTATCGGCATGGTTTGGGGCTAATTCTAGATGGGCACACGAATCAACCTGACGGCGACCGTCAGATTGATTAGCGGGTGGACATTCTGGATTTCTCGTACTGGCGGGAAGTCGGCCGTGCGATTTGGAGACGGATGGTTCGGTAACTGACCCTTCGTTTACCGGCCCCAACGTCGGTTCGCGACCAACACACGCCATTCCGATGCGGGGCCGGGAACGTCTGCTCACGGCGGAACCTGTCATCCAAACATCATGAACGGACATTTACGGGTAGACTTGCGAAGTCCCCTACGGCGACGTCTTTAATCTGACGGACGATGCCGCGGGTCAGTCTGGGCGGCACGGAAACATTGAAACCGCGAGCGAGCAATCCATCGATCCCCCAACGCACGCAAAAGTCGGTGGCGACACCGCTCACCACCACATCACGGATACCATTCGCTCTCAATTGCTCGAAGAAGCGGTCCCGAGGAACTGCGGCCGCCGAAGGATCGCGCGCTCTCGATCACCAGCCCGTCCTCGGCCCACATATCGAACACGCCCCTCTCGATCCGCGAGGCCGGGATCGACCAGCGTGACATCCAGCACGTTCGCCCAACCGTCGCTTCCGCGCGCACAATGGATCGGGAAAGCCTCGGCCTCTACCGAACCCGAATAGATTTCCGGCACATGGGTGTCAAAGGTGAAGAGCACGCCCGCCGTCTCCTGCGGGTGCAGCGCAGCGAACCCCATACAGGAGCATTGCCGATCATCCGACACGATCCCTGATGTCGGCCTCTGCTACGATGTTGCCCGCTTGTTCCGCGGCGTCTATCTAGTTTGCAAAGGGAGCGAACATGGCGGACGCGGAAGAAGTCGAAATCAATCATCACACCCGCGCTTCGGAGATCGTCTCGATTTTCAAAGCCCTGAGCGCGGGGCCGAATAAGCATATCGCTCAAGCATGGGCTGGGTTGCTCGATGCGGAGATATCGAGCGACGAGTATTATATCGCACTTGGGGCGATTTCGCGCAGCTTGGCCGCGTTGCACGATGAGATCGACAACAGCGGGCTACGCTACGCGAGCAAGCAGATGTATCTCGGCGCAGCCTCGTCTTTTCAACAGTACTTGGAAGTGACGAGGATTCAGAGCCTCACTACCGACAATTTGAAAAACGAGACAGACTCGTTCCGGTTGCTGACGTTGCTCGACGACGTACTGCAACCCAATGCCCACCGAGATATGCCTAAGGCATCGCTCAAACAGTGGACTGCAACCGTTGATGATCTGATCGAGAGCGCAGAAGAGGCAATCAAGGATGCCACTTTGCGCGCATTTGTGATCCGGCAGCTTCATCACCTGCGCTGGGCAATCGGCAACTATCGGTTCATCGGTATCGATGGCATTTCCCGTGCCTATGGTTCCATGGCCGCTGAGATTGCCCGCAGTCAGAACATGAAGGGTGGTCAGACGGAAGAGGCGCGCTCTTGGTTTCAAAAAGCTAAGAAGCCGATCATCGCTATTGGCGTCGCCATTGCTGCCTCAAGTGCAGTCGTTGAGCAGGCCGACAACCTGATCGAGCATGGCGGCAATATCTATGAGGCGATCATGCATCACGGAGGCGATGCAGAGCCAGCCGGCAAAGAGAAATCTGAGGACAAAAAATAGACTCTGCAGGACACACGCGGCCCCTCAGGAATGTCGGGTATGTCCCAACAAGCGCCAATCGGGTTTCCGGCAGCGGTCGACCAGAATGCGTCGTTCTCCGACGCGGTCGTAAACGGCCGCTTTTCTCTTATCCCGCCACTCCGTCTCATCGAGCATTCCGGCACTCGCCCGCCCAAGCTACGTCATCCAAAGAGCCTAAATCTATGACCGGATGCAGCCGCTCCCTACCGCATGATGAATGGGACATGCTTGACACGTAATCAGAGGTTATTGCGCCAATTCCGCCACACTTCCCCAGATTTGGCGATCCTCTTCCGAGGCACGTTCCAAAAGCGCACCAGGGTTAATGATGTGAATAAATTCACCGCGCTTTCCTGACGCGTCTTTCCTGTCTGTTCGCCGCAACCGGCCTGCGCGAGCGAGCTTCTCTTCGATCGCAGGCCAGTAACCTTCCGATAGATAGCGTCCTGCAGGATCAAATGGATCGCTTTTGATAAAAAACTGTCGCAAAAATACGCGAGCGACTCTCTCTAGAAGTCTGGTGGCGTCGTTCTCTAACTGTGACTCATCCCGGTCGGTCTGATGAGCAGATACCCAGCCGTTGATCTCGTCAGGATTGTACAGCACCGCCGTTTTACCTGCCGTTTCTACCATCAAGCTGCCCACAGCGGGCCTCGTCGCCCCGAACAAAGTTTGCTCGTCGACGACCAACACTGATGCAGAGCATTGATCAAACGTTATAGCTGACAAGTTGGCTCCTCTGCAGTCGAGTCGATTGATACCGACTTCCACCATCCGAGCCGACCCGGTAGTCCCAAACAGGACTACATCACCCGCGTTAGCGCGCTCAATACGCAGTTCATCTGGGGAGTCTACAATGGCTGACGTTGCTAACAGACTTGTAACGTTATCGCTCAGTCTCTCTGCGCCAACATCGTTGCGCATAAGAGCGATCAACTTCAACCGGAGATCGTCAAATATCTCAGTGGGCAAATCCAACATCTGTTCACCAGCGATCAGAAGTAGGTCTGTCCCAAAGTAACCGCGTCGCAAAAAGCGCGGAACCTTACCTAAAAGAATCTCCTTGAACAGGGAGCTTGCGAGAAAATGATTCGAAATCTCTGTGTGCGGAAATCGTCGAAACCCCTGTCGGGTATCAACGTCCATAAGGGCGAAGGAACCCGCTTTATGACGAAGCTTAGCTAAGTCGGAGGGCTCCTTCAGTGCACGTTCAAACGTAAGATCAACAGCCAGCTGCAGAAATGGCAAATCAACTGATTCTGTCTCGGCTTCGGCCATTTCAAGCGCTACCAGCTCGAATAATTCCCACAGCAACTTGGCTGCGGTCGACTCATCCATGTTTACACGCTGAGTGATAAGCTTAGCTTCGCGCTGAAGGAAGCTTCTTACAAGGAAATCTCGTGGGCTGACCAGGCCTCCTAGGACGGAGTTAACGCCACCTAGTGGTGCGATCGTACTCAAAAAGTACGGTCGGAGGACATAGGAGTCGGGCTTCAATAGCTCATTGGCTTCGCTGGAGTTGAGATCCTCGGCTGACCAACCGATCCGTGTAAGCCATGTCTTTGCCGTCGCTGGGGTGATGGGCGACAGACTGGCGTGCTTAATCTCAACCTTTGCGCTGAGATCGTGTAGCCGCTCGGAAAATTTCGTGAGATCAAAGAAAGTATCTCGCCCGGCGAGAATAATTGGCCCACCAGACTCAATATCACTGAGGAAGTCTCGAAGGACTGACCATGTATCAGCGTAGCCATCAGCATCGACCAACTCGTCAAAGCCGTCAATCGCGAGTTGCAAAACTCCATGGCGTACCAAAGCTGGCACCTGATCATACGTAAATCTGCCGCGAACGAGCTGAATGGATAATGCAATTAACTCATCCAGGCTGACTAAACGTCGCCCACGATTTGCGACATGTAGAACGGGTGGCTGATTGCCTTCTCGTCCGTAACTCTCTGCGCGTGACAGAACGAGTTGGGAAATAAGGGATGTCTTACCCACCCCGGCGGACCCGTCTAGGAGAATGAGGCCGATTGGCTTATCATGCGATTCTTTCTCCCTAAGACCCGCTAACTCCTGGAAGGTGGTGAGTGTAAGAGGCTCCCCATCGATTTCACCTTCAGGATCGATGAAAACGCTAACGCGCTGTGAGTCTAATAAACGCCTTTGATTGTCCGCAAGAACCTGAACGCTTGAAAAATATTGTGAAGCAAGAAGCGAACGCAAACTTGGGAAGTCACGCGTGACTGGTTCCCCGTCTTGTGCGGTCTGAAGTCGCACCTGGCCGGAGTCTACGCTCAACGTAATGGTATGGCCTTCGCCGTCACGGGTCAGAGAAACCCGGATTGTTTGCCCATTCGCCAACACATCGACTTCTGTTGCCGGATCAGCAAACGGGCGAAGGTCACGCTCCAGAAAATCAGGTAAGATCATTCAAATCCCCTCAAGAACAGAGACAACCCGACGGGTGTCCAAGTGCTTGCTCCCGTGAGCTGGGCGGAACATGTGAATGTTAGCACCCCATGCCTCAGCTGCAAAGATACCTGGTAAAAGATCGTCATCGTTGCCATAAACTAGATGAACGTCATCACGAGAACTACGGGAAGACTGCAAAAGGTCGCAAACCAAGCTGGTGTCAACCATCTTCTGCCTTGCGATCTTCGTACCATCTGCTTCTTCAAGTTTCCGCAAGGTATCATACAATGGCATTCGTTGCCCCCCGATGAGCATCGACGTTGCGACTTCGATGTCGATGCCGAAGGAGACGTTCTTTATAGCGATCGTGCTTGCGTCTTGCAAAAATTTGCTCACCGCTTGGTAATCGAAGGTTTTGCTCTTGCCGCTATACCAACCGTGGTAAAGTCGCCAACGAACCCGGAACAGCGACTTCGGATCTAGAGCTGTCAGGTGAGATGCGACGATGCCCTGAAGGGCCGAAAAGACCTGCTCGATCTGCCGTGCGGCGCGCTTGAGGTCGGAGGTCTGGAAGCGATCAGCGGGAGCAATCCGACGGGCGGTATCCCAATCCAGGAATACGATAGCTCTACGGACAGATGCCATTGTTCAGCCTTCGAAATTGCAAGCGGATCGACCAAATTCGATATGTGGTTGCCGTTCCGATTCCATGCCGTGCGCCTCCCATTCACCTTGGGGCGGTGCCTGAGAAATCGTCGGCCGTCTAGGCCATCCTCTCGACGTAACATCGGATCGTTAGTTCTATCAGTTCGAGGGTTTCCAAGACGCCTCTCTTTGCACTGGCAGCCACATCAAGCCCGCACAGGCTGCAGTCGCCCACGCTGCTCGTTCAATGAGCCAAAGTCGCCGAACGCGCGAATGTCGGCTTGTGTCGCAAGCCGACATTTGGCGAACCAGACCAGAACGACGGCTTTGTCCCACTGCCAGCCCTTCGCTGTGCCCTCCGGCGACGGTTCTTCGGCATACCTAGTTGACACGACGAACGCACGCTTTCGGGCTGAGCCGCTACCCGCGATGACCAAAATCTGGTCATCACGCCTTCCGCCTCGATGCGCATTCCCTGTACGATCCCGTCCGCGACCGCTCCTCCAGCGGCAGCAGGGCCAGCGGTGCAGGCGTGAGATGCGCGGTCAGGTTCGGCGTCGCGTTGCACATCAGACCCAGCCGCTTCTGAATGATTGCCGCACCGCCCTTCACGAACCAAGCCTTGCAGTATTTGCGCGGCCCCGTTCCCTCACGGACATGGCCCAGAATGTCATCCATGTAGACCTGCTTCGCGTCTGAATCCTCGAGAAAACTCGCCCCGGCGGTACGCATCGAATGGAGGTCTGCGCGCTTGCCCGAGGAGGTTCGCAGGAGGGGTACATTCTGATCGACATAGTCGAGCAGGTACCGACCGGCGCCCGCATAGAAGCGGGTTCCACCACGCTTCTTGAGATCACCCCGGTACAATTCCGGGAACAGCATAAAATGACCTTCTGCCTCGATCGCTGTGACGTACTTCTGGAAGCCGAGCCGCAGCAGTTCCGGATGCAGAGGGATGATACGGTGGCGCGAACGGCGTTTCAGGCCCGCCGCGGTTTCGCCATTCTTGCTTTTCGTCATGTTGGCCTTGACGATCAGGAAGGGCGTCTCGACGTCGAACACGATCTCGCTGCATTCGAGCCCGCACGCCTCTTCGCGGCTCATGAAGGTGTAGGCCAGCAGCAGCGGAACCCAGTATGCAGCGTCCTGCCACACCTTGTTGTCGGAACCGGTCTTGAACCGTCGGCTGCACCCGCCGCCGCCCGTATAAATCGGAGCCTTGAAGGCGCAGACCAGTTGCTCCTCCGTCCACGGCATCCGGTCAGGATCGGTGGGATCATCTTGGACCTTGGCGGTGTGCTCGTTGAAGTCGACGATGAGGTCCTTGCCGAATCTCGGCCGCCACGACGCCTTGGCCAGCTCCCGCGAGAAGCGCGCCATGATCGTCAGATCGCGATTGTACGTGCGATCGCTGCGCCGCGTCTTCTTCGCCATCGCATCGACCTCCCCAAGCACCTCCTTCAGCGGACGACTCATGGCGCCCGCCTCGGGCGTTCCCCAGCGAAATTCGGTCGGTAGCTTCCTGAGGGTCTGGGCGTAATGCAGGGCATCGGCGGGGCCATAATCGCATAGGCGCTTGTCGCCGGTGATCCACCCGAAGCTGCGTATCACACGCCGACGCTGATCGAGATCCTCATCCCAGTCGCCCGCGCTCTGGATCATCTTGATGGTGTCCTCGATGATCTCGCTGAACCGCCGCGTGTCCTGGGTAAGGAATGGAGAGTCGACTGGCGCAGCGCCGGACAACCGATGCGGATCAGCGTGCTCGGCTGGTGCTCCGGTGGAATGCGCGGCCGGCTGGCGCCGGATCGCAGCGACGACATCGTCGTCGAGCAGTGCCGTGTACGGATCACCCCGGCTGGCCGCGAGCGGATGGTCGGCGAGGGCTGCGCGCGCCTGCGCTTCTGCCCGTGCCCGGAGGAGTTGGACGCGTGCGTCATCGATCGCGCGCGGGGTCGTCGGTGCCGAAATCGCCGTCAGGGCGCTCTCGGCATCTCGTTGCGCGCTCTTATGGGGCGCCAGCGACCGAAGCATGATCACGACCGCTGCACGATCCTCATCCGAGAAGCCGTCGGTCAGCTCGTTGACGATGGTTTCCGGCACGCTGTCCGCATCGGCAGGCAGACGCGCCGCGATCCGATAGGCCGCCTCCAGCACCCGCAAGGTGCGGCGGTTCCCTTCCAGCGCGTCGGGGGCATCGAAATGGGAGGCCATCGCCAGCCCCAGCTCCTCGTCGAGCCCTGCGCGGAAGATGCGCGTCAGTTCCTGCGCCTGGAGGAAACCGCGGCTGGTCCGGTTGAACATCTGCATCGCCATCATCTCCCATCGGGCGGACAGCCGGGGGACGAGGCGACGTGCCTCGACCGGGTCGGCCGTACCGAGCGAGATGCTTATAGGATGGTTGACGACGCTCCGCTGGTACAGGCGGCGGCGGTAGTAATAGCGCGCGCCACGCCGGCACAGATAGGTGATCGAGGCCACGTCCCACGTCTCGTCCGGTCGCCGGCACGGGCTTCGATTGCGGGCGGACGACGGCGGCATGTGCGCAGCTTGGTGCTACAGCCAAGTGTCCCGCGAAGCGCGGCCGGACGCCGGAATGGCGGAAATCCGTGGGTTCAGTGCGGTGATGGAGCGGGTGAAGGGAATCGAACCCTCGTCGTAAGCTTGGGAAGCTTCTGCTCTACCATTGAGCTACACCCGCATCGCGCCCAGTTTATTGGAAAAACCGCGCTTTGCCGTTCGTCGTTCCAACTTCCGTTCCGTTGGAATTCCGACATGGTGTAAGCCCAGTATAAAAGTGCGCCTCCCTTGGCAAGCACCCGGATGCCGTTTTCTTCATTCCGTCATTGCGCGGCTGCACCGGTTTCGTCACGCCGCCCCGCCTTGGCGGGCGGATTGCGCTTCGGTAGGGTGCGCAGATAGAGGATGCGCACGACGCACAGGGCCAGTGCCGTCCCGACAGCCGAAATGCCTGCGCCGATCAGGCCGAACAGCCAGAGGCTCAGCGAACTCAGAAGCACCGTCAACAGCACGCCGCCGACATTGGTGATGGCATAGACGCGATCCTTGCCCGCGCTGGTCAGTCCGACGCTCAGCAGGTCACCACAGGCTCGCAGGACCGCCGCGATCAACATGAGGATCAGCAACGGGCGGGCCACCGGGAAGCGCCCCGGCGGCGCGAAGCGGATGATCGCCTCGGTCGCCAGGAAGATCACGACGCTCAGGACGGCCGCGAACGCCAGGACCTTGAGAACCTCGCGACGCAACGCCGCCAGCCACTCCTCCATTCCGCGCTGGCGCAGCACCAGTACCATCCGGGGCAGTGCCAGCTGGACGACCGCGGTGCTCAACAGCGTGTAGAGCGCATTGGTGATCGACCAGTAGAAGCTGTAGATGCCGGTCGCCGCGAGCCCCAGCATGGCGTTCAGGATGAAACGATCGGCATAGCTGAGGCCGACGAGCCCCAAGTCGCTGAGATAGATATACCATCCGTTACGAATGCGCAGCCACATCCCGGCGCGGTCGAGCCGCTTGGAAAGCGCGGCGCGCACCGGCCAGTGGCGCAGAAAGACGAACAGCAGGGCGATCGCCATGAAATGACTGACGATCCAGCTCGCGAACACGGTTTCCAGATTGCGGAACGTCGGCGACACCATGCCCAGCCCCACCGCCACCGGAATCCAAAGGGCGGACCGCACAAGGACCAGAATATTGGCCTGCAAGGCCATCTGAAGCCCGACCAGCGGCATATACACGTCAAGCGCCAAGGTTTCGAGCCACAGGAGCGCGAGGATCAGCATATAGACGGTCGAAACCCCGCCGGTCTGCGCGACGATCACGGGAATGGCGACGGCCGTGCCCAGGGCCAGCGACACCAAGGTCACGGTCAGGCGATCGCGCACCAGCGGCGCGGCCCCATCCGGGGTCATGCCGACGACATCGCGCGACACGAAATAGTTCAGTCCCCAGCCCAGCAAGGCCGGCACGATGCCGATCGCACCGATCGCCAGGCCATAGACGCCGGCCGCCTCCAGTCCGAGATAGCTGACCACGTAGAAGGACAGCGCAAAGCGGAAGAACAGCGTTGCCGCACGGATTCCCATGCTGACGAAACCGCTGCGCATCAGGCGAGAAAGGAGTGCGGCCATTCGTTCGGGACCTATCCTGTTTCTGCCGTCCTGACCACGGGCATTGCACTCCGGGACATGACGTTCGGGCGTGAAGGGCCACCGTCTCGCAGACGGGCCGCTGGCCGGACCGGGACGTTGATGCAGCGCAGCATGATGTCCCAATGCGGGAAGAGGGTGCCGCTGCGCAAGGGTTAAAAAAGGGACAATCTGTCCCTCAAATAATGGCGATCGGCATATACCCCGGCATATTGCATGCGCTAAGGCATTTGACGGAATGGGTTTCGTCGCACAGCGGAGGCAGGCCCGTCTTGTGGTGTTACGAAGCGGGAGAGTGAACTCTGATGCGTTCCCAACGGGTCGATTCACTACAGGTCCTGCGCTTCGTCGCAGCATTCCTGGTCTTGTGCGGTCACGCGCAGCAGGCGCTGGTCAAGCTGACCGGCGGCGCCCCCCGCCCCTGGTCGATCATTCCCCTCGATTGGGGTCTGGGCGTCGACATCTTCTTTGTCATCTCGGGTTTCGTCATGTATTATATGATGCATGATCGGTTCGGGGTGCCGGGCGTCGCCGCCGACTTCTTGCGCCGCCGGGTCATTCGGGTGGTGCCGCTCTATTATCTGTTCACCACGCTGACCCTGGTCATGGGTCTGGTGCTGCACGTGCCGCTGCCCAGCACAATACGGATCGTCTTCTCCTATCTGTTCCTGCCGGGGCCGACCTGCGACCTCTATTGCACGCCGCTGCTGACGCTGGGCTGGACGCTCAATTACGAGATGATGTTCTACCTGGTGTTTGCCGCGGGATTGCTGCTGCCCTATCGACGGGGATTGATGCTGATCGTCGGCATTCTGCTGCTGCTGATCGCAATCGCCGCGCCCACGCCGCCCGATTGGCGCATGATCCGCTTCTGGGGCCTGCCGATCACCCTGGAGTTCGTGGCGGGCATGGGAGTGGCGCATATGTTCCTGCGCGGCATGACGATTCCGCGCGCCTTGGCATGGACGATCGTCGGCGCCGGATTTGCACTGGCGGTGCTGTTCTACCAGATCGGGGCCTATGACACGATCGGCCGCCCCTTTACCGGGGGGCTGCCCGCCGTGATGATCGTCACCGCTTCGGTCCTGGGGCTCGAGCCACGGCGGCGGACGCGTTGGATAGGCTGGCTGATCGCGGGCGGGAACGCGTCCTATGCGCTGTATCTTTCCCACCCGTTCGCGATCCATGCCGGCGAGATCCTGGACGCGCGGCTGGGACTGTCGGCGCGGTCGCCGGCGCTGTTCCTGGCGATGGTCATTCTCGGCGCCTTGATCGGATCGGCGATCGTTCATGTCGGTATCGAAAAACCGATGCTGCGATGGCTGAACCGTCGGTGGAGCCGCGAAGGCAGCACCGGGCGCGGCGACGGCCAGCCTGCCCCCGGCCGATCGGGCATCATCGTAAAAGCTGAAACGGGAGTTCGGTAAATGGCGACGACCATCGGCGAAATCCTGCCAGTACGGCGCTGGCGTTCCGCCCCATCGCGCAAGACGACCGAAGCGCCGACCATCGGCGAGCGCGCCTATCTGCTGATCCTGGCGGTGGCGTTCATGTTCTTCTTCCGGGATACGCTGACCAGCTCGCTACGCTATTACCTGTCGCTGGTTCACCTGAGCGCGGCCTGGTTCATCCCCGACCTGTTAAGCCTGTTCATCTTCTTCTATTTCGCATGGCGTGTCGCATGGCAGCGCCGGTCGTCCTATGCGATCCTGCTCACCTGCTCCTTCCTGTTCTCGACGATCGTCGGCCTCGTGTTCATGCAGTCGACGGTGTTCGCCTTTGTGTCGTCGATCAAGCTGTTCCTGCCCTTCTTCGTGGGGGCGGTCATGGTCGATCGATCGCTGACGGCAACATGGCCCGCGCGGTGGGCGCTGACCGCCCTGTTCGTCGCGTCCACCATCGGCCTGCTGATATCCCCCTATGTGGATTTTCCCTGGCTGGGACAGAATCTCGACAATTTCGGCGCGGTCAAACAGGTCGGCAAAATCTGGTGGACGGGCGGCAAAATCCGGTACGGGGGATTCGCCGGAGAATCGACCATGGCCGCCTATATGGCGGTGATCCCCTATATCGTCATGCACCGCCATTTTCCGCGGATGGTCAACTTCGCGCTGTGGATCCCGCTCTATATCGCGGTGGAGCTTTCGACGAGCAAAACCGCTCTGTTGACCCTCATCGCTTTCTCTGCGATTTATATTGCGGTAGAAATTCAAAGGGATCGCGAACTGCGGGTCGCCCAGTTTCTGGCTCGCGCCTCCTATCTGACCATTCCAATCCCGTTCATCCTGATGCCGCTGATGGGCGGCATGGACCTGACGAAGATCAGCCCCGTCCTTTTCAGCATGCAGGACCGGATCAGCCGCACATGGATCTTCCCCTTCACCTGGCTGGCGGAAAACGCACCGGCGGCGATCTTCGCCGGGTGCGGCCTGGGCTGTTTCACCTATCCGATGGAATATACCAAATTAGGTTATCTTATTGTTCCAGTTGACAATTTCTACGTAGCAACCTTTATCATGATGGGGCTGCCGTTTTTGGTTTTCGTCATCGGGTCCTATTTCACGATCGGCAAGAACCAAAGTATCGAAAAGCTTTTGTTGCTCACCACGCTGAATTTTTATGCGGTCACGGTGCAATGTTACGGCCCTTCGACTGCAACCTTGTTCCTGGGATATGCGTTTAGCAATATGTTCATCAGCGGTGACAGATGGAAAAGGAGTTGGCGTGGTTCTGGTAAGGCTGATACCTCTTCGGATTTTGCCGGACAGACGTAGTATGTATTTCCGGCAGAGAACCGATTGATGCAAAAGCCGCGACTTGACTGGATCGACGCCGGGCGTGGATTTTGCGGCGTGGGCGTGGTTTTATACCATGTCTGTGACTGGTTTTCCGAATTCTCGCCCGACCGTTTCCTGCTGCAAGATGTCGCGCTGGCATTGGCGCCTCTTCGGATGCCCTTGTTCTTCCTGATCTCGGGCATCCTGTCGCAGAACATCCACAAGGCTCCGGTCGAGAAGCGCGACGCCCGCATCGTCGGCCTGTTGTTCATCTACCTCTTCTGGTCCTGCATATTATTCTCGCGCAGCTTCCTGATCACGCTGGCGACCGGGGAGACGGCCCCGACGGTCGGTGAGTTCCTCACCGCCCTGGCCATTCCGACCATCTACTGGTTTCTGCTGTGCCTGCCGCTGTTCAACGTGCTGATCATCCTGTGCAAGAACCGGATCGGGCCTCATCCCTGGCCGGTGCTCCTCGTCGCCCTGGCGATGGCGCTGCTATCCAATGTCGCGCAACAGCGTGTCGAGCCGATGGTGACGAACACGTTCGGCCACGTCCAGGTCGGACCGATCCTGTTCAATTTCATCTGGTTCGCGCTGGGGGCCTATTTCGGCGAGATCTACAAGCGGATCGTTCAGCAGGCGAACGGGATGCGGTTGCTCGTGACGGGCCTGTTGTGCGCGCTCGTCATCTGGGCGAGCTGGGGGTCCGACGCCGCCGGCGTTCGGCTTATCAAGTCCGTACTATTGCTGTGGTTCTTCGCCAATTTGCTGGGCATGATCCCCGGCCGACTGGCGATCATGCGGATTTTCAAATCGGTCGGCAAACAGACCCTGCCGCTCTACATCTTCCACATTCTGATCATCGCCGGGGTCGGCGGACTGATCCGCATCATGGCGCCGCCGCTGGACGCGATCCATCAATCGTCGATCGTGGCGAATGGAGTCATCCTCGGGGTCACCGTCTTCCTCACGGTGATATGCGTCGTGGCTGGCCAGTGGTTGAGCAACAGCCGATTTTCCTGGCTGATCGTGCCGCGCTATTGGGGGCGGGCGCCGCGAGCGGAAAGGCGGGAAGCCGTTTAGGCCCCCGCCCCATCCCCTACCGCTCCCGCGCCGCTTCGGATACGTCGCGGCTGACCGGGTCGATCAGATATTCGATCAGGCGCCGCTGACCGGTGCGAATGTCCGCCGTGGCGCTCAGGCCCGGGGTCAGCGGCACCTGCCGCCCGTCCACCCCGATCGTCCGCCGGTCGAGCGCGATGCGGGCCAGATAATAGGGCGCGCTTTTCTCCTCGGTCACCGCATCGCGGCTGACCGACAGGATATGGCCCGGCACCGTGCCGTAGCGGGTGAAGGGATAGGCCTCCAGCTTCACCGCGACCGACTGGCCCGCCCGGACGAAGCCGATGTCGCGGTTGAGGAGCTTGGCCTCCACCGTGACCTGTCCGTTGGGCACCACGACCATTAATGGCCGGACCGATTCGACCACGCCGCCCAGCGTATGGACGCTCAGCTGCTGCACCGTGCCGTCGACCGGCGCGGTCAGCCGCTGCATCCGGCTGTGCTGGCGCGCCTTGGTCAGTTCCTCACGGCGCTGCATCGCCTCGGTCTGCGCCTTGGACAGGTCGGACAGCGCGATCTGGCGCGCCTGCTCGCGCGAACGGGCCAGTTCCTCGGCATAGCGCCCGGCTTCCGACAGGCCGCGCGTGCGCTGGGCGGCGGCGACGTTGCGGTTGCCCGCCTCGGCCCGCTGCTGGCGTTGCATCTCCAGCACGCGCATGCCCGACGCATAGCCGCGCTGGGCCAGCGTCTCGACCGCCTGGACCTGTCGGTCGAGCAGCGGTTGGTTGGCGGCATAGGTGCGCATCTGTTGCGCCGCCGCCTCGGCATCCGACAAAGCGGAGCGCCGCGCCGCCGCCAGGCCCGCCTCGGTCGCGCGGGCACCGGCGATCTGCGCGGCGACCAGGCGGCGCTGGGTCGCCGCGACATCGGCGGGCGTCCCCTCGGGCGCGGTGAAGGCCCCTGCCCCGCCGCTCAGGCCGTCGACGATCGCGGCGTTGCGCGCGACATCGATCTCGGCCGCGAGCAGCGCCTGACGCGCCTGTGCCTCGTCGGCGCTCGACAGGGTCGGGTCCAGATCGACGAGCGGCTGGCCGCGCCGGACCACATCGCCCTCATGCACCCAGATGCGCCGGACGATGCCACCGGTCGCCGACTGAACGAGCTTGACCGACTCCGCCGGGACCGTCCGCCCCTGTGCCGAGGCGACGACATCGACCTTGCCCAGCACCAGCCAGCCGCCGGTCAGCGCCAGACCGCCCATCAGCAGCCAGGCGGTGATCCGGGCGGTCGGCGATACCGGCCGCTCGATCACCTCCAGCGCGGCGGGAAGGAAGCTGTGTTCGAGAGGACGGGCCGCCCCGCGCCGCTCGGCGCGGTCCTCGGACCATGCGGTGCGAAAGAGCGCCCAGTTCTGCGCCAGCGTGCTCATGATGCAATTCCATACAGGACGCCCATCTGGCGTCGGTGAAGATCGGCATAGCGCCCGCCGGTGGCGAGCAGTTCGTCATGCGAGCCCGTCTCGACCAGCCGCCCGCGTTCCAGCGCGACGATGCGGTCGCATTGGCGGATCGCGGACAGGCGGTGGGCGATGATGATGACGGTACGCCCCGCCGCCATGCGCTTGAGATTGGTCTGGATGATCTCCTCGCTCTCGGCGTCGAGCGCTGAGGTCGCCTCGTCGAAGATCAGGATGCGCGGGCGGTTGATGAGCGCGCGGGCGATGGCGAGCCGCTGACGCTGGCCGCCCGACAGGTTGGCGCCGCGTTCCTCGATCATCGTGTCATAGCCTTGCGGCAGCCGCGTGATGAACTCATGCGCCCCCGCCAGCTCGGCGGCCTCCATCACCCGCTCCATCGGCAGCGCGGGATTGGCGAGCGCGATATTCTCGCGCACCGTACGGTTGAACAGGATATTCTCCTGCAACACCACGCCGATCTGCCGCCGCAACCAGGCCGGATCGATCTGCGCGACGTCGGTGCCGTCGATCAGGACGCGCCCCCCCGCCGGGACATAGAGGCGCTGGAGCAGCTTGGTCAGCGTCGACTTGCCCGACCCCGACGACCCGACGATGCCCAGCGTCGAGCCCGCCGGAATGGCAAGGTCAATATCCTCCAGCGTCCAGGGGCCGTCATCGCCATAGCGGAAGCGAACCCGCTCGAACCGGACATCGCCACGGATCGACGGAAGCGCGGTCTGGCTGCCGCTGCCCGGCTCGACCCGGTGGTTGAGCACGTCGCCCAGCCGGTCGACCGCGATGCGGACCTGCTGGAACTCCTGCCACAGCTGCGCCATGCGGATGACCGGACCCGACACGCGCTGCGCGAACATGTTGAAGGCGACGAGCGCGCCGACCGTCATGTCCTGCGCAATCACCGCCTGCGCCCCGAAATAGAGGATGGCGGCCAGGTTCAGCTTGGAGATCAGCTGGATCGCCTGCGACCCGCTATTGCCCAGGTCGATGACGCGCTGGTTGGCGGCGGAATAGCCCGCCAGCTTGCGTTCCCAATTGTCCTGCCATTGCGGCTCGACCGCAGCGGCCTTGACCGTCTGGATGCCCGCGATCGTCTCGACCAGAAGGGCGTTGTTCGCCGCGCCGCGCTCGAACTTATCGTCCAGCCGGTTGCGCAGCGGACCCGTGACCAGCACCGCGACCGCGATATAGGCGGGGATGGCGATGATGCTGATCAGGAACAGCTTGATCGAATAGAGCGCCATCACCGCCAGGAAAACCAGCGCAAAGGCCGGGTCGATCAGCACGGTCAACGAGGCGTTGGTCAGGAATTCGCGGATCGTCTCCAGCTGGCGGACGCGCGCGGCGGTGTCGCCGACCCGGCGCTGCTCGAAATAGCCGAGCGGCAGGCGCAGCAGATGGCGGAACAGCCGCGCGCCCAGCTCGACATCGATCTTTTGGCTGGTTTCGGAATAGAGGCGGGTGCGCAGCCAGCCGAACGCGGTTTCCCAGAAGGATACCGCGACGAATCCGATCGCCAGCACCGCCAGCGTCGACATGGTGCCATGGACCAGCACCTTGTCCACCACCGTCTGGAAGAACAAGGGCGCCGCCAGGCCCAGCAGGTTGAGCGCCAGCGTCAGCAGCAGCACCTCGCCGATCAGCCGACGATAGCGGACGATCTGCGGGATGAACCAGGAAATGTCGAAACCGCGCTGGTTGAGGCGTGCGCTCTCACGCGTGGCGATCAGGACCAGTTCGCCCGACCACATCGCCTCGAACTCGGCGCGGCCGATCTTCACGACCGGAGCCCCGGCCCGCTGGACCAACAGCTCGTCGCCCTGCATCCGGCCGATCAGGAACCAGCCCTCCGGGCCGTTGCCCAGCACGGGCAAGGGCATGCGACCCAGTTCCGCCCAGTCGGCATGGCGCGTCTTGGCGCGAACCCCGTCCATGCCATTGGCCAGACGGACCAGATCGTCCCCGGTCAGGCTGTGGAAATGCCCCAGGCCGTGGCGAAGCTGCTCGGGCTCGACCGCGATGCGATGGATGGCCAATAGCGCGGCGAGCGCCGTCAGCCCGCTATCGTCACGAATAGTTTTGAAATCCACTGTCGACCGTCCACCCGCTCATGGCTTGCCGGAACCGGCGGGCGGCGGGGTGCCGCCCTGTCCGGGCTTCCGACGGTCGGATCGTGGCGGCCTGCACCCCGCTCGGCACCACCATCCGATGCGACCGCAATAGCGTGAAATCCCTACATTTTCGTTGTCACGACAGCAGTTGGTCGATGGGCCGAACAAAAATAAGGCCCGGACGACGGAACTTCGTCGTCCGGGCCTCGTTCTGGCCGCCCAGCCGCGATCAGCCGAGCTGGAACAGCCCCGATGCCGCCTGATTCGTGTTCAGCTTGTCCGGCGTGACACCGACCAGCGTGACCGATTCCCCTCCGGCATAACGGAGCAGCGTATTGCCGCCCTCCAGCGAGATCATCGGCTGATAACCCGACTTGGCAAAGGCGCTGAGGTCGAGCAGGTCATGGCCCGCGCCGAAGTCGCGGATCGTGGCACTGGCCCCCAGCGTGACCAGGAACCGGTCGCTGCCGCTGCCGCCCGTCAGCACCATGTCCCTCCGGTCGGCGAGCAGGATATCGTCGGTCGCGCCGCCGTTGATCCACCCCTTCGAGTCCGAAACCATCACACCGAAACCGGGCTGGGCCGCGACCCTCGTCGTATCGTGACCGCTGGCCGAGAAGGTCTCGGTCGTCGCGCTGCCGCCCGCCGGCTGGGTCACGCGGCGGACCAGAACGCCGCCCGTATAGGTCGACACGACGCTCGTCCCATCGGCCAGCTTCGCGGTGGCCGACAACGGCGTGCCGGTGGCGGCATCGAGCTGCGTCTCGATCCGGTCGCCATTGGTTCGGACCTGCAACTGGGTCGTCGCTCGCCCCTGCGCATCGCGGTACAGCTCGGTCCGGCCATCGGTGCCCGTCTGGCTGGTGAAGGACAGGGTGCCGTCGCTGCGATAGCGGAACACTGCCACAGTCTTGCCGTTCGCATCGACCACCTGCCGCTGCTCGGCATAAGGTTGACCCGAGGCATAATATTGGGTGTTCTCGCCCGTACCGTCGGCATGGGTCACATACTTGGTCGTCAGCGTGCCGCCGGCATCATATTTCAGCGTGGTCCATTCCCCGGCCGCCGTCTTGGTGACGTCGGAGACCAAGACGCCGGTCACGCCATAGTCGCGGACCCGCTTAGCTCCGTCGGTGCCCGTGAAGTCGATCCTGTTGACCTTGCCGCCGGCATAGGTGGTAGCAGTCACGCCATCGGCCTGCTCGGACACCATGTTCAGCAGCGCGCCGGTCCCCGCGTCATAGTTGCGCGTGTCGCGCGCGCCCGACGTCGCGATCGTGACGTCCGAGGTCTTGCGCCCCTTTCCGTCATAATAGGAGGCATCGATGCCGCCATCGGCGCGACGCTGCTCGGTGTAGCGCAACGATCCATCGGACCCCAGACGCGTCACCCCCACGACCACGCCCTTGGCGTCGACCTTCTGGACCTGGGTCGTGTAATTCTGACCCGTGACATTATAGACGGTGTTCTCCGAGGTGCCGTCCGCCTGCTGGACGAACAGCATCGTCAGCCGCCCGGTCGCCGCATCGACCAGCGTCGTGCGCCAGGTGTTCGATGCGTCGCGGCTCTGGGACTGGATCTTCGAGCCTGCGCTGTTGAGCGTATCCGCCGACCACGACCCGTCGGCGTTGAAGGTTTCGAGCACGATATTGCCGGTCGCCAGCTGGCTGCGACGACTGACCATCACGCCCTGGTCGAACTGGCTTACGATGACATCGCCCGACGCCGGCCGGTCCAGCTGACGCTTCACCTTGCCGCTGGCGACGTCATAGTCCTTGACGACCTCGCCACCGTCGGCGGCGATGACGATATCCTGCGTCATCCGGCCGCTCTGGTCGAAGCTGGTCATCTGACGCCCGCCATTGTCGAGACGCCGGTCGAGATAGGCCAGGCTGTCATCGGCGTTGCGCCGCTCGACGCCGATCACCTTGCCCTGCGCATCCAGCGTCTGATGCTCGCTGACATAGGTCTGGCCGGTGATGCCATAGGCGTAATTGTCGCCCGAACCATCGGCCCGCTTGACATAGCGGCGGCTGACATTGCCGTTCGCATCGTAATTCGTCGTGGTCCATGTGTTGGCGGCATCGACCAGCTGCTCGCTCAGCTTCACGCCCTTCGCGTCATATTTGGTCGTCGTGCGTGCCCCATCGGGCGCGACCGTCAACAGCGAGGTCACGATGCCCGACGAGATCGTGGCCGTGGTCGAACCGCCCGCTACGGGCTTGGTCACGCGCTGGGTCAGCTGGCCATCGGATGCGTAGGTGAGGATCGTCTGGCCGCCATCGCTCGCGGTCATCGTCTCAACCTGCTTGCCACCCTTGGCGTCATAGGTCGTCACGGTCAGGCCGTTGCCGTCGCGCCGTTCGGTATAGACCGCGCTGCCATCGGCGCGGGTGCGGGTCAGCGCGATCACCTTGCCGGCCGTGTTCGTGACCTGAACCTCGGTCGTCCAGTTCTTGCCCGTAATCCCATAGAGCCGCGTCTCGCCGCTGCCATCGGCATAGGCGGCATAGACCGCCGTCACCGCGCCCGTGGCGGTATCATAGGTGGTGGTCGTCTTGTTGCCCGCGGCGTCCACCGCCAGCTGCGACTTGCGCACGCCGTTGGCGTCATAGGCATAGGTGATGCTGGTTCCCGAACCGGCAGGCGCCGCGTCCGTCGAGGTGCCGCCATTGGTCGTGGTCTTGTTGCTCTCCACGAGCTGCGGGGTCTGCCCGGTCTGCGAAGCCGCGGACATGTCATAGGTCTTGGTCGTGCGGCTGCCGTCCGGCGCGATGATCGTCGTGCTCGTGCGCTGTCCGCTTGCGTTGTAATAGGTCAGCGTATGGCTGCCGTCGCTTCCGGTGACGTCGGTATAGTCATAGGTTCCATCGGCATGGGTGCGCACGACGGACATGACCTTGCCAGCCTTCGAGACGATCTGGACTTCGGTCACATAGCTCTTGCCGGTGATGCCGAAGGTCGTGTTCGTATTGGTGCCGTCGGGGCTGGTGACATAGATTTTCGTCGGCTTGCCCGACACCGGGTCGAATAGCCGCGTGGTAAAGGTCGCGTCGGCCGCCACTTCGACCAGGCGGATGCAGACGCCATTCGAGAAGGTCTCCGACTGGCGGCTGCCGTCCGTGCGGACCAGCGTGCGGTCGGTCATCGAGCCGCCGCTATAGGTGATCGTGGTGGTCCCGGCCGTCGTCTGGTCGACACGGGTCTTCACATTGCCGCTGGCCGTATCATAGACCAGCGTCGTCCGATCCCCCTTGGCCGAGACGCTGACCTCCTGCTGCCTGACGCCACGGCTGTCGAAGCTGGTCACGACGCTGCTGCCGTCGCCCGGATAACGTTCGGTGCTGACGAAACTGCCATCGGCGCGGATACGCTCGACAAGCGTGACCCGTCCGCCCGCGGCCGTCACCTGGCGCTGGGTGGTCCAGGCCTGGCCGGTGATACCATAGGTGGTGTTCTCGCCGGTACCGTCCGGCCGTTCGATGAAGACGCGCGTCGCCTTGCCAGCGGCATCCAGGTTCGTCGTCGTCCAGACACCGGCCGTATCGACACGGACGGTCGTGGTCAGCCTGCCGGTCGAGTCGTAGCTGTCCACTTCGCTGCTCTTGTCGGCGGCATTGATCGTCCGGGTCGACAAAATCCCGTTCTTGTAGACGCTGTACGTCGTCGACGACGAGGTAACCTCGGACATTGCGGTGGGCTTGCCCGTCGCCACGTCATAGGTGATCGTCGTGCGCAGCCCACCAGGCGCCAGCGTGGTTACCTGCGCCAGCTTGCCGCCATTATAGGTCCGATCGCTGACCGTCCCGTCGGCCAGTTCGCTGTGGACATTGGCGAGGACACCGGCCGAATAGCCATAATCCACCGTGCCGGTGAGCTTGCCCGCGCTGTCGAAGCTGCGCTCTTCCTTCCAATTGTCTCCGGTCTGCGTGACCTGGAAGGAATAGCTGCCCTTCACCTTGGACAGGACCGAGCCGTAATTGGCGACCATGTACTTCATCGTCGCGTCCGACGCGACCTGCAGCACCGAGGAGCCGGTCAGCGTGACGCTGTTGAGGCCGGTTGACACCGCAAGCTTGTCGATCTGCGCGACAAAGGCTTCCGCCGTCAGGGTCAGGTCGGGCGCGACGCTGGGCTTGACCTCGGTATAGGCGCCCTTGGCACCGACCTCGACGATCAGCGGCCGGTCGCCCATGGCGACGGTGATCGAGCTGACATTCGTATAGGTCGCGATCGGCGTCGTGCCGTTCAGCGGATCATAGACATAGACGGTCTTCTGCACCCCGCCGAGATCGATGGTCATCGAACGCGGCGCGGTCGTCGTCTCGGTCTGGCTGGCGCTGTCCCACATCTTCACGTCGCGCCACAGCACCAGGTCGTAGGCGCCATTACCCTTGGTCATCGCCATCGAATGCCCATCGGTGGGCATATCCTTCAGCGTATAGGCGCTCGCGGCGCTGGCCGCCGTGCCGGTCCCGGCATCGGTATAGGCCAGGATGCTGGTCAGGTTGTGCAGGGCAACGGCCGCCTGCTTGGGCGTGCCGTCCGTCTTGAACAGGCCGAAGTTGAATTCCCGCGCCGGACCCGTCGGCTCCAGGCTGCTGTCAAAAAGTTCGTAAAGAAATGTCTTGCTCGAGCCGTTCTCATACGCATGCAGAACCGCGTTCAACGTCAATTTGGCCTGCGCACTCTCGTTGACGCCCAGACCGGTGTCGCTCTTGAGGGTCGTATAGCCCGTTTCGGTGACGATGACCGGATCGCCCTTGGCCGCGCCCGCCGCGCGCGCCATCGACGCCTCCATGACCTTGTCCGACTGCCACCCCGTCGCGGTATAGGCATGGGCGTTGCCGTAATCGGCATAGGAGCCCAGATTGCCGATGGCGGCATAGGCGGAGCTGCTCTCCAGACCGATCGACAGGTTGATGACCGGAATGCCGGACAGGGCGGAGTCGCCCTTCACGGCGCCGTACAACGCCTTTTGATAGGCCGCCGCAGCCGCGAGATCGCCGCTGCCCTTGTAGTTGAACGCCTGAATGTTGACTTCATTCAGCCCTTCGATCGCAAAGATGCTGCCCGCATATTTGCTCTGGAAAGCCTTCAGTCCGGCGACATAGTCCGCCATCCCCGCATCGCCCTTGGCAGGCAGATCGGACGACGCCACGAAATCGAACTTGATACCGGCCGCGGCCATCGCGCCGACCGCGGCACCGCCGGTGCCCAGGTTCGTGAAATGATCACGGACCGTGCTGATCCCCAGGTAATTCAGCGCGCTTAGCACCATGCTGGAATTCGCATAGGCACCGTTCGCGCTGCCCGCATGGGCGTTTACGCCCAGCGTCGAAAGAAAGGCAGAAACGGAAGCAGGTTGAGCAGCCACGGGCTTGGAACTCCGATTAGGTTCGGTCCCCAATATCGGAGTCCATCCGTGGCCGAATCTCTAATCGGAATAGCTAAACCAATTTTAAGTAAATTGGATCAGCGACATAACTCATTGCGCAAACGTTACGTCGCAAAGACCAACAAATGATTAATGCTGCGGAAAGCCTGTTCCCGGTGGCTGACCGCCCTGAACGTATCAGGCCTGGGTTGGTTCAACCCCGGTCGGAATTTCGGGCTGGGCGCGGCTCCGGGACAGGCGGTTGAAAAAGCGGCGACCGGGAACCTCGACGAACCGATAGGTCAGGGTCGCACAGATGACGACCGTGATCAGATAGCCCAGGGCGACCAGGTCCATAAGCCAGGACGGGCCGAAATCCATCACCTCGATCCCGCCGATCGCGCCGATCAGCGGCACGTGCAACTTCGCCTGTGCCAGACGCACGATGACGAACATCACGGCAAAGATGATGAAGTGCACGAGATAGATCGAATAGGACAATTCCCCCAGTCGCTGGAGCGCCGGAGCACGCATCACACGCGCCACGGCACCGCCCTCATAGGAAAACAGCAGGATGACCAGGCCGAACACCAGAATATCGAATGAGATGAAGGGCGGCTTGAACCAGAACAACAGAACCATCAGAATGGTCGCCAGTATCTCCGGCCGTGTTCCCTGAAATACGGGATTGTCACGCAGACGCAGATACAGCTCGTATGTCAGATTGCCCGTGAAGAAACCGAACACGCACTGCGCCATGCCCATGCCTTGCACGATGCCCAGTTGCGGGTGGAATATCTCGATATTCAACAACACCAGCCCGGATGCGACAAAGGCCAAGGCGCATCCCAGCAGGCGATGACGGGCCCCGGACAGCAGATAGACCAGCAGAAACACGAGATAGGTGTAGAATTCCGTGCTGATCGACCAGCTCGCTGCGTTCCAGCTCAGGTCGGGGAATGGAATGATGGCATGCAGCAGGAAGATGTTGGCGATCAGCGACGATATGTTGTTCGTACCCTGAAACGCGCCCTCGGCGGCGGAAAACCCGAACTGCATCGCGGCCAGCTTTGCAAGTTCCAGCACGACAAGCACCATCAATGTGACGAAGTGCAGCGGATACAGACGTCCAAAACGTCGGATCATAAACCGCCAGCCATCCCCCGCATCATGCAGCTTGGATCGATAGGCATGGGTAATGACGAAGCCGCTCAGGACAAAAAAGAACGGCACGGCCAGGTTGCCATGCCGCACCAGCGGAACCGCGTAAAAATATCCGGCTGCCTGAAAATGAAACAAGGCGACGATCAGCGCCGCAATGCCCCGCCACGCGTCCAGCGCATCGAACCTGATTTGTCGTTCCGCCATCCAAAAGCCAACCCCGTTCGTTCCCCATGCGGAACAGTGTAACGGGTTCACAACATGAGCTTCTTTAAGGATTACTCAATAGGCCAACAGGCGAATCTGTCCCATGGCGGTGCCACACGGCGTGTCTGGAGACCAATTTGGCCGAAAAGATTGCCGCAGATTACCGGAACAAAATCATTTGGTCATCAAATCGCGATAAACATCGTCAACTTGGCTCACCATACGGTCCGCGGAATACTCTGCCAGAAAACGTTTGCGACCAATTTCTCCAAATGATGGCAATTGATCTTTATCAAGATTGGTCAGCAGAGTGCGAAGTGCTTGCACGTCACCGGCCGGAAAACTGAAACCATAGCGGCCATGATCCAGAATGTCGTTCAGCCCGCCTGCGTCGGATGCGATTACCGGGCGGCCGAGCCGCATCGCCTCGATCGCGACCAGGCCGAAACCTTCCCAGCGTGACGGCACGATCACCGCGTCCGCAGCCTTCATTTCGGCAGACACCCCGTCCCGATCGCGCCACCCGACGAAATCCACGAAATCCAGCGGCGCTCCGAAATCGGTGCCACCGCCGACCACCGGCCGCCCAACCACGCGAACGCTATACTTCTCGCCGAGCGGACGGATCGCATCGATCAAGAGATCCAGGCCCTTCTGCCGATCGAACCGCCCGACGAACAGCAATTTGATGCGCGGATCGTTCCAAGGGACCGCAGAAACGGGCGGAGGATCGGTCGCGATCGCGTTGGGAATCGTGACCAGCTTGGTCGCCGCCATGCCGACCTCTTCGGCCGATTCGCGTTCATGCTCGGAAATCAGGAGAATCCGGTCGGCACGCAAAGCCAAAAGCCGTTCGACCAGGATGATGCAGCGCCGGACCAGCGGCTTGACCTGCATGTTGAAGGCCCAGCCATGCGGGCAAAAGGCAATGCGGGGCCGACCGAAGATCGGCAGAAGCCGCGTGCAGACACCAGCCCCGAAGGAGTGGGCATGGACGATGTCGGGCCGGAAGCGCCTCAGGCATGCCAGATAGGCGAACAGCAATATCGCCATCCCCGCCAACCGATTGGGTCGATTGAAATAGGCGAAGGCAATACCGCTGTCGCGCAATCGGGGCTCGACATCGTCACGATGCTGGCGCGGGATCAACAGCATCAATTGCCCCGGCCCGTAACGCTCCGCCTGGGGTGGCAGCAGTTCAGCCAGGTAACTGCCCGTGCCCCCCACGATGCTGTCGCAAACGTGCAGCACCCGGGGTGCCGCACGCGCAGGACCGTGCTCCGACGCCATGGCGTGGCTCAAACCAGGACCGTACCGACGATCGGCACGCGGTGCTGGTCCAGAACGTCGATCAGCGCACGGGTCGGCCGGACTTGCGTCACGTTCTTGCGCGCGACGATCACCGCCGCGTCGAAGCCATGCAGCGCGTTGGCGATGCTGGCGGCGCTATGCGCCTCGTTCAGCGCGATCGCGACGATGACCTGATCGACCCGCGCATTCCATTCGTCGCGCTGCTCGATCAGCGGGCGACGCTCGACCGGGTCGGCCACGCCGCCCTCGCCGCGCCCCGTCCCGATCACCGTCAGCCCGACCAGCGGCGTCGACTGGACCACCGGCGAATCCGAACAGCCGAACAGTTCGGCGACGCGCGGATGCGCATGGTTGGTGTCGACCACCAGCGTTGACGATCCCATATGCGTCGTCACCACCGCCAGATTGGCGGCCATCACCGCCAGCGCCTCGTTGCAATCGAGACCAATCAGCGCGCAGTAACGCGTGTCGCGCGACACGTCTTCATAACGCTGGACGATCGAGCTGCGGATGCTGCGGATCGCGACGACATAGGGGTCGTCCATCGTGAAGGCCGCGACCAGCAGGGGATCGATTCCCTGCCCTGTCGCCCGCCCCTGCAGCGCCTCAGCCTCGGCATAGGACTGCGCGGAATTCGCGCTCGAACGGAGCCTCACGCCATTACCTCCCGGTTTGCGGCCCAGCCGCTATTTTGCGTCGACCGCAAGTCGGTCATATCCGCCAGCACGTCCAGATCGAGCGACTGCGACGTGCCCGCCGGCGTGCGCAGCCGCGGCCGGAGCATTTCGGAGCCCAGTGCCGCCGCCAGTCCGGTGCCGGCGCCCAGGATGATGGCGGCGATCAGCCACAGCACCAGATTGGGCTTGG
This sequence comes from Sphingomonas sp. SORGH_AS_0789, assembly GCF_031453055.1. Lineage (NCBI taxonomy): Bacteria > Pseudomonadati > Pseudomonadota > Alphaproteobacteria > Sphingomonadales > Sphingomonadaceae > Sphingomonas > Sphingomonas sp. SORGH_AS_0789. Next base: position 3,032,061 of record NZ_JAVIYV010000001.1, on the reverse strand, counting down.
ACGGCAGCAGCGGCGGTTCGGCCGGATCGAGGCTGCTGGCATTGGCCCGCGAAATCTCGCTCTGAAGCGTGGCTTCGTTGAAGCGCTGGCGCACCGTGTCATAGGTCTGGCGCGCGGCGTCGACGTCACGCTGGAGCACGTTCAGATCGTCCTGCACGCTCGACAAGGCGACCATCCGGGCCTGCTGCTGCGCCAGATCGGAACGAAGCGTGGCTTCGCGCTGGGCCGCTGCCGAACTGGCGGCGGTCAGGGCCTGGGCCTGTACAGACCGTGCATTGCCCAGCTGGCTGCGCAGCGCGGCGAGTTGCGCGTTCGCCGCGACCATGTCCGGGTGGTTCGGACCCAGCGTCTTCGACAGTTCGGCCACACGACCGGCCTGGACGCCGATTTCGCGCTGGAGATCCTGAACGATGGTCGACTGCGCGACCTCCGGCTGCGCGGCCGAGCCCGACTTGGAACGGGCGGCGGCAGCGGCGGCCTGGGCCGCGACGAGCTCGGTCGACAGGCTGCGGGCCTTGTCGGCCTCGAGATCCATGCGGTTCACGCCGACGATGCCATGCTGGCGCTGGAAGTCCGACAGGCGGCGCTGCGCCTGCTCCAGTCGGCTGCGAACCTCCGCGGTCCGGGCGTCATACCATTTGGCATTCTCACGCGCAGCGACGCTACGCAGCGCCACCTGCTTGCCCAGAAACACCTCGGTGATGATATTCAGCGTCTTGGCCGCTTCCTGCGGGGTGGGTGCCGTATAGCTGAGCTGAATGACATTGCTGCCCTTGTCGGCATCGGCCTTCAGATTGCGGCGAAGGATGCCGACCGCACGCTGCATGCGCGATTCCGCCGTGCCTTCCCCCGCCTTGGCGAGGACCGATGGCGGCGCACGACGCGCCACCTCTTCGAGCACGGCACCGCTGCGGATGATGTCGAGCTGGGTCCCGATGATCGTGTCGATCACCGAGGCGGCGGTCTCGCTGGCCTGACGTTCGGTCGTCGGATCGCGCTGGGTCAGGTCGATCAGGATCGACGAACTGGCGGTGTAGGCGCGCGGCTGGAGAAAGCCGAGCACTGCGATGAGCGCGAAGACCACGCCGCCCACGACGATCGCCAGTCGGCTGCGATGGCGCAGCGCCATCAAGAGATCGGAAAAACTGGTCATGCCATGGGCCCTCCCTGCTCCAGGAACGCTCGCAGGTCGGAGCGCAGGCCCTGGTCGGCCGGTTGCGGATCAATCCTGCCGCTGTGCAGCAGGAGGTAGAATTGTGGCGCAAGCGCATCGTCGAACAGATATTGGCCGTCGATCGCGCTGGGCCGCAAGATGGGACGGAGCATGTCGAACGCGGCCTGGACGACCGCCGGGTCGAGCGAGCCGTCGCCGATCGCCAGCGCGGTGATCTCGGCCTGGTCGACCCGCGTGCGCATCGCCGCCGCATAGGCGATGAGCGCGATCACGAAGCGGTGCCCGGTTGGCAGCTGGGCGCATCGCACCAGCAGGTCCGCCGTCGTGGCGCTGAGCAGCCGCCAGTCCGCAAAGGCCTTGCCGAACCCGATGCGCACGATCTCACGATCGATCCGGCTCACGCCCGCCTTCTCGGCGGCCAGCGCGCAATTCAGGCCGAAAAGCCGCAGGTGATAGGGCGACCCATAGGCCGCCGACGCGACCTCGGTCGCCGCGCCGTCCTCCACCGTCAAGCCAGCCTGCGTGCAACAGCGTACGAACAAGTCCTTAAGCGATTCCGCGCCGATCCCACCGACCGGCACCGACACCATGTGGCGGCGCAGCGAGGGATGGCCCTGGATCAGATCCTCGACATTGGCGGCGATGCCAACCGTCACGACCCGCGTCGTGGCGCGCATATCGGTCAACAGCTTCATCAGCGCCGCGACCTCCGACTTGGTCGCCGCCGACTCCACGCGATCGAACTCGTCGAGCACCAGAATAATCGGCCGACGCACCCGCTCCGCCAGGATGCTGGCCAGCGCGCGCGCGTCGAACGGCGCATCGAGCAGCGACGCGATGTCGCCGCGCCGCAATCCGCCGCCGGGAATGGTCGCCAATTCGGTAAGATAGGGGCGATACAGCTCGGAGAAGCTCAGGTCACCGCTGGCGAGATTATAGAGGACCACCGCCCCCTTCTCGTCCGCCAGATCGCCGAACACGCGTGACAGCGACGTCTTGCCCGAACCGCGCGCGCCGAAGACGATGCCGTGCTTGCCATTTTCGATGACCGCCTCGACCAGACGGTTCAGCTCTTCCGACCGCCCCGCCAGTCCGGCGCGACTTTCGACCGGCATGCCGGTGTCGAACGCGGCATGGATCCGCGCACGCGCCGACCCCGACGGAGCGGGCGCAGGCGCGGCAAAGGCCGGGGCGACCGGCACCGGCGACCGCACCGGGCCGTCGACCGGCACGCGGCCCATCGGCCGCTCACCCGTTACCGGGCGCGGCAAGCCGGTGGCCGCTTCCGCCGTGCCCCCCATCAGCCAGGCCTTGATCGCGGCCAGCCATGTCTTGAACCCCATCTACGCCACTCCCAACGCCATTACCGGGTTCCACGGCCCCAGGATCAGAACCATTTTTCCTTGATGACCAGCACATCCTCGGGCTGGACCACGTCGTCGAGCGTCGCCTTGGGCAGAACCTTGCCGCCGCGGCGCACCTCGATCCGCTTGGTCGAGCCCGCCAGCGTCGGGCCGCCAGCGAGCGCCAGGGCCTGACGGAAGGTCATGCCCGGCTGGACCGGGAAGCCGCCGCCCTTCTCGACCTGGCCATAGACATAGACCTGCTCGGCGACCGGCACGAACAGCGTGTCGCCCGGCTGGACCAGCCGCGCCGCGCCGCCGCTGACATCGGCCAGCGAGATGCGCTCGGGTTGGCCGCCCATCGGGGTCAGGATCACCGTATTGGCCCCGTCCGCGCGCGGACCGCCCGCACGCGCGACCATCGCCGCCACCGTATAGGGGCGATCGAGCGGATACAGGCCCGCCTGCCCGACCGAGCCGAGCACCGTCGCGCTCTTGCTGGCATAGTTGGTGACTTCGATGTTGATCGACGGACGGCTGAGATAGCCGCCGCGCAGATAGGCCTCGCTCAGCTGCTGGGCGAGCTGCGCGGTGGTCCGCCCGGCCGCCTGGATATTGCCCAGGAACGGCGCGGTGATCGTGCCGTCGGCGCGGATGCGGGTCTTGAGCGACATATTGTCCTGCCCGAAGACCTTCATCTCGATCTCGTCGTCCGGGCCCAGCACATAGGCGCTGGCGGCGGTATCGACCGGGCGCACGCCCGGGGTCGGCAGCGGGGCCGTCCGCACGGGGGCGGGCGCGACACCCTGCTGGGCCGACGCCATGCCCGGCGTCAGCACGACCATGGCCAGCAATAGCTTATGCTTACGGCGCATTTTTCGTCCTCATGCTATTCGCGCGATATCCGGCCGGTCCGGGGGGACCGATCAGAAACGATAGGAAACTCCGGCAACAAGGCGGGTGAAGTGATATTCGTTCACACCCGTATCCGTGTTGCGATTGCTATACTGCCCGTCCAGATTCAGATTCAGACGCTCGCCGAGCTGGCGTGTCACGCCCAGCGAGTAGGACTGAAAATCGTCCTTCGCGAAGGGCGAGGCAATGACGAGCGGGTCGCCCCGAAAGTTGCGATGCCCCAATATGGCACCGGCCCGAAAGCGCGTCCGCTCGGCAAAGCGCAGCTCGCTCGCCAGCTGGACATCGGTCTGCACGGCGAAACCGGCCGGGACCAGGGAGTCGTTGACGATCCGGCGCTCCGTCTCGACCGAGAAGGAGGCGGCGGGAACCGGCTTGAGTTCGAGCTTGGCGTCCCAGCCCGGCCCGCGATAGGGCCGCACATTCGCCCCGCGCGACGTCACGTCGAGATAGCTGAGGTCCAGGTCCAGCGTCACGCGGCTGACCACCGCCCGGTGGAAGGTCACCCCGACCTGCTCGGCCCGGTTGGTGACGTTGATCGTCGGACGCTCGCTGTTCAGATGGCGATAATAGAGCACCGCCTGACCGATGCTCGGGCGACTATAGCCGATGCCGCCGAGCAGCGAGACGCTGCGCAGGTCGGCAAAATCGAACGCGGTGCTGTTCGTCGTCGTCCGGCGGCTGATGTCCGCCACGGGATAGAAGCCGACGGTGCGCGGGCAGCTGACGCGAAGCGACAGATTGCTGACCGTCTGGAAATTGTCGCGCGCCGCGTTGATGTCGCCATAGTCCGATTGCTGCCGCAGGATGCGTGCATCGGGCTGGATCTGGCACACGCCCGCGACCCGGAACGTCCCGCTGCCATGCAGGTCGGCGCGACCCCGGCTTCGATCCGGGTTCAGCGTGAAGAAGCTATAGGCCAGATCGGCATCGACCCGCACGTCGTTCAACCCGACCTGCCGCCAATATACGCCGCGCACGCCCGGCGTCAGGATGAAGTCGTCCACCGACGGCGTCCGCCTCGAATTGGTGCGGAAGATATTGTCGTCATAGGCCGCTTCGGCCGAGGTGGTTAACGACAGGCCGGGATCGGCGACGACGGGCCGCGCGACCGGCAGGACCGGCACCAGGGGAACGCCCAGCCGCTCGTCCTGTGCATGGGCGGCGCCGCCGACGCACCATAAGGCGATCGCGGCAAATCCCATGCAGACAGGCCGTGATGGCAGCCGCAAAATGTCACCGCTTTGCAGCATCCTGCTCGTGCCCTCGTTACGTTTACCCAACCAACAACGACCTGCGGTGCCCTTTCCCCTATCACCGGTCAAGCCCGAGCACTGTCCCAAAAGGGGCGGTTTTGTTGCAACGCGGCAAAAATGGGACAGGTCGAGATTATCTCCTCGACAGGGAACCAAATCGATTTTCCCGATAACGGCAAAATCCCGGTGAATCCGGCATTAACCAGTGGACTTAACCACCCTGCATCATGCGCGGCCTACAAGGTGATGAAACCTAGCAAGGCTTTGTCATGCGTGCCCATTTTGCTCTGCTCCTCCTTCCCCTGATGGCCGCATGCGGCGGCGGGGGCGGCTCCACGTCATCGGGCGCGGTGAGCGTGGTCACGGGCCCGACACCGACACCGACCGCCACCCCGACGCCGACCGGCTCCGCCTCGGCGGATGCCACCGCGCTGGCCAGCGATCCGGGCGCCACCGCCATCATCTTCGGCGCCGGGGACCTGTCCGCCCGATCGACGCCCTATGAGATCGGGGTGGCGACCCATTTCGCCTATGCCAGCAAGTCCGGCTATGACGCGGCCACCACCACCCAGTGGATGAAGGCGGCCAATGTCACCGCGTTTCGCGACGACATCTTCTGGAACGACTTCGCGCCCGACTGGGACGTCAACGGTTCGCACCTGGCGCCCGCGATCAGCGGCTTCCTGAAGCAAACCAGCGCGCGGCCGATGTTCATCCTGACCAACGGCAATCCCTTCATCCCCGAAAGCTGGCCGCCGATCAGCGCCGCCGGTCGCGCCGCCTTCGTCGCCTTCGCCAAGCGCGCCGTTGCGGCGACGGCGGGCCGCAATGCGTTGTACGAGATCTGGAACGAGTGGAACGTCACCGCCGCGCCCGACAAGCCGATGCTGATGACCGCGGGCGAGGAAGGCGATGTCCGCGCGGCACGCTATTATGCGGCGCTGGCCAGCGACACCGTCGCCGCGATCAAGGACAGTACGCCCGATACCAAGGTGATCGTCGGCGCGGGCGGCAGCGACCCCAGCTGGGACTGGATCGCCGATGCGGTCGCACGCGGCGCGGCGAAACGGGCGGACGGGGTGTCGGTCCACCTCTACAACCAGTGCGAACGCACCGACCTGCGCACCGCGACGGCGGCGATCGCGCGCCTCTATCAGCTTCAAACCCGTCTGGCATCGGTCACCGGCGGGCAGACGCCGCCCATTTACATCTCCGAATGGGGCTGGCCGGGCGGATCGCTGTCCTGTTCGGTGGCCAGCTCGGTCGTCGCGACCAGCGTGCCGCAATTCCTGCTCCACACCGCCGCCCTGCCCTGGGTCGCGGGGAGCTGGATCTACGAATTGAAGGACTCCGGCACCAACGCCAACGATCTGGAGCATCATTTCGGGCTGTACGACGCGGCGGGCAACGCCAAGCCCGCGCTATGCGGTTTCAGCGAAGCGGCGCAGATCGTCCGCAACGCCACCGCCATGTCGGTGCAACAGGTCGGATCGGGCCTGACCGTGGTGCGCGCGGCCACGCCGCAGGGGCTTCAGGTCATTGCGTGGAGCAGCCTGGCCGGACGGACCGGCCGCCTGACCGTCGGCGGCACCGCGGCCTATACCACGCGCACGCTCTGCCAGTCGGCGACGGCGGGGACGGCCGACCGCACCGTCACGGTCGGCGAGATGCCGGTCGTCATTGACGTACCGGGCGTCAGCCGACTGGGGGTCAACGCCCGGCTGCTCTGACCCGGCGCCCCGCGCTCCTGAGCGATCAGGCTGCGCGGGCCGGTTGCGCGGCGATGTGTTCCAGCGCCGCCATGATCTGTCGGCCCAGCCGGTCATAGTCGAAACGGTCGGCCGAACGGATCGTGCTTTCGCGCAGCGCCGCCATCTTTTCGGGGTGGCGCAGCACATCGGTGATCGCCGCGCGCCACAGCGCCTCGTCGCCCGGCGGCACCAGCATGCCGTTCTCGCCCGGCTGGATCAGCTCGGGCAGGCCGCCCTTGTCGCTGCCCATCACCGGCAGGCCGTTGGCCAGCGCCTGGATCACCACGCCGGGCGAATTTTCCGCCCAGAGCGACGGCGTGATCAGCAGGTCGCTGGTCGCCATGATGTTCGACACTTCCTGCTGCGGGACATGGCCCTTCAGCTCGAGCCAGTCGTGATGGCCATATTGCTCGCGCAGGCGCGGTTCTTCCGGCCCCTTGCCCAGCACGGTCAGACGGAAATCGAAATCCTTCGACAGCGTGTCGAGGATGCCGAGCAGGAAGTTGATTCCCTTGGTTTCCTCCAGGCGCCCGACGAAGAGCAGCCGGGTCCTGGCCTGCGGCGAATGGCGCACCGTCGGGGCCGGATAGCGGTTGGGGTTGAGGATGTGGAACTTCGGGTAATCGTCGATCGGCAACAGCTCGGCCACACGGTCCAGATTGGCCTGAGACGGCGAGATGAAGCCCAGGCGGGGTAGCTGGCGCAGATAGCCCATCTTGACCTTCGCGCTGAACTTGCACGTCCCGCATTGCCCCGCGCATTCGTCGATGCCGCGGAACATCGTCGTGCGGACGCAGGCCAGCGCCAGATCATGGAGCGTGATCGCGGTCGGGATGCCGTGCCGGGCAATGACCTTCAGCCCATTATAGCCCAGCCCCTGGATCCAGTGGATATGGATGAAGTCGGGCTTGAACTCGGCGATCACCCGGTCGAAGACCGCCTCGTTGCGGGGATCGAGAATGTCCTGCATGTGCCAGATCGGCTTCTTCCAGCCCGGTTGCTGGTTGGTCGCGGCGACCGGATAGAGGTGCGGCGTGCTGACGCGATAGACCTTGTAGCCGTCCTTGTCCGCGCCCCATTGCTCGTCCGCCGGGGTCGGCGCGGCGGTCAGCACCGCCGCCTCATGCCCGTTGGCGACGAACCAGTCGGTCAGGTTCTGCGCGCACATCTCCGCGCCGCCGATGACGAAAGGGGTGTAGAAGGCCGTGATGCTCAGGATGCGCATGGGGTAATCCTCTGGAAAGTCGGCGGGCGAGGCGAAGGCGTCAGCCGCGCGTGATGATCCGGGCGGGAATGCCCACGGCGGTGGTGCGGGCGGGCACATCGGTCAGGACCACCGCATTCGCGCCGATCACCGCGCCCTCGCCCAGCGTGATGGCACCGACCAGCACCGACCCGGCCGACAGATAGCTGCCCCGCCCGATCACCGCCTGGCTGGGCGCTTCGGGCCCGCGCGCGCCGATGGTGACGTTCTGAAGGATCGCGACATCCTCGCCAATGGTGCAGACGCCGACCACGATGCCATAGGGGTGCGGGATATAGAGCCCGTCGCCCACCGTCGCACCGATCGCGATCTCCGCGCCGAAGCGGCGGCAGGTCCACCACCACAAGACCCGGCGCAGCGGCCGCCCGGCGACCGGGATCCGCACGATCAGATCCTGGATGCGGCGCGCCAGCACGAACTGGAACCCCTGGGTCAGCAGCACCATGCGCACCGCAAAGGCGAATGACGGCCGCGTCTGCTCGAAATGGGCATAGCGGTGAAGGTCGCGGCAGACCGATCGTAGAAATCCGTTCACCTTGATCCTCTTGATGGCATCGACGTGGAGACAAAGCCGCTGCGTAGCGGGTTGGATCGAAAGGGTATAGCGGTCGCGACCGGGGCAGGCTGTACCATTTTGCGGCGCAGCATGGCGAAGTCGGGCTGAAATGCACCAACACGGACGGGCGTGCCGAAAATTTCGCTGTCCTACACGAAAATTGGAACATAACTGGAACAACCATGGAGCGGACGATCCCGTCCGCCCCGATGGGAGAGTCTTTGCATGGCCGATCCACGCAGCATCATCGACACGGTGAACAGCCCCTCGCGCGCGCCCTTCCCCGTCACGCCCAGCGATACCCTGCCCCTGCCGCAGATTCCCAAGGGCATTTATGTCGGCATCGGCGGCGACGTGACGCTTCGCGGGATCGATGGCGCGGTCGACGTCACCTATCGAAACCTGCCCGACGCCAGCTACATCGCGGTGCACGCCGCCTATGTCCGCGCCACCGGCACCACCGCCGCCAACCTGATCGCGGAGGCCTGAGCGATGGGATATGCCTCTGGCAGCATCGGGGTCGGCCTGTCGCGGCTGGCCCGCCTGAATGTCAGCCCCGACCGGCGGCTGACCAAGCAACTGACCGCGCTCGGCGACAGCCGGGTGGCGATCATCTATCTCGACTTCGGCCGCCGCAACCGCTGCGCGCGGTCGCCGATCAACTGGGCCAATGCGCTGCTCGGCCACAATATGACGATCGGGGACACGTTCGGCGTCAGCGGCGACCGGACCGACCAGATGCTGGCGCGGCTGCCCGCCGCGATCGCGACTGGCGCGGGGCTGCTCTATGTGCAGGGCGGTATCAACAATATCGGCCAAGTCGCGACGGGATTTACCTATAATCACGCGGTCACCGGCGAGACGGTGACGATCGATACGGTCGCCGCCGTCACGATGCGGGACCTGAGGCTGATCGCCGATACCGCCTACGCCGCCGGAATGACCGTGGTCCTGGAGAATGAGGTAGGCGGATCGAGCCTGACCAGTGGAGAGAAGATCGCGGCGCTGGTCCAGCTGCGCCACCTGATCGCCGACTATGCCGAACGGACGCCCGGCATCCATGTCCATGACGCCTATCCCGTCGTGATGCAGGCCGGGGCGACGACGCCGACCTTTCGCTCGGGCTATTCCTATGACGGCATCCATATGAATGCGCGCGGGGCCTATTGGCACGGCAAGAGCCTGGCGGCGCTGCTCGCGCGGATCGTCCCGCCGCGCCCGGTCCTGTCGAGCGGGGTCATCGATACGCCCGCCAATGGCCGTCGCCAGATCCTGACCAACCATCTGTTCACCACGACGACCGGCGGCACGGCGGGCAACGGAGTGACGGGCGATGCGCCCTCGGGCTGGACCGCCGCGATGAGCAGCGGCGGCGGCTCGGCCAGCTTGTCGAACGTCGCCAATCCCGACGGCATCGGCAACGGGGTCCAGGCGGCGATCAGCTTTGGCGGCGCGGGTCATTTCCGGCTGGAACAGACCTTGCCCGGCACGGTCGGCGGGCAATATCACGCCAATCTGCGGCCGGGCGACGAACTGGAGGGCTTCGCGCTCGTCGAACTGGTCACCGCTCCCGCCTCGCTCCAGTCGATCACCCTGGAACTGGCGGGGGCCAGCATGGGCTCCAACGGCACGGCCTTCGGGTCGCAGGACATGAGCAATCCGGGCGGCGCCAACGATCAGGGGATCAACGACCCCGCGCTGATGACCCTGCGCACCCGCCCCGCCGTCGTCCCGGCGTCGAGCGGCCCCTATCCCTATCTGATCGCGACGCTTCGCGTCTCCGCGCTGGCGGCAGGCAATGCGACGGTGATCGTCCGGCAGATGGGGCTTCGCCGCCGGGTGACGGCGGCCTAGACCGCATTCAGCGCGCGCAGCAGGGCATCGGCGCTGGCATCCCAGCTGAACTGCCGACTGCGCGCGCTGACTTTGTCGGCCAGATCGGCATGCACGGCATCGTCGCGCAGCATCGTCTGCATCGCCGTCGCGATCGCCTCGACCGACTTCGGATCGCAATAGAGCGCGGCGTCGCCGCACACCTCGCGCACCGGGGGAATGTCGCCCGCGATCACCGGGCGGCCGAACCGCATCGCCTCCAGCGGCGGGATGCCGAACCCTTCGTAAAGGCTGGGAAAGACCAGCGCCCGCGCCGAGCGATAAAGGCTCATGAGCGCCGCATCGCTGATCCGGCCGGGCAGCACGACGCCCTCGGGCGGCACGTCGCCCAGCCCGTTCTGCGCGAAGGACCGCACCGCCGCGCCGACCAGAACCAGCCGGTCCTCGGGCCGCCGGATCCGCGCGAACGCCTCCAGCGCGCGCGGCAGATTCTTGTTGGGCGCGAAGGATCCGACGAACAGCAGATAGCGGCCGCGCTCGACATCCAGCGCGTTCAGCACCGTGTCGTCGGGCGCGATCGTATCGATATGATCAGCAGCATTGGGGATGACATGGATGGCGTCCGCCGGAACCTTGAGCACCGCCGACAATCTGTCGCGCGAGAACATCGAAACCGTCCCAAGATGGGATCGACGGGACAGAAGCCGCCCCAAACTTTGGTGAAGCAGCCGGTACGGGCGCGAAAAATTGCCCGGCATGTCATAGACAAGCGCGTCGTGAATGACGGTCAGCGACCGGCGTGGCAGGACCGGCCCCGAATTGCACAGATTGACCAGCACCCCGTCCCGCGCGGCACCCGGCAGCGTCGCCTGCTCCCAAACGTGCCCGCCCCGGCTTCCGACGTTTTTTGCCGTGAAACCAGTCCATTGCGCAGGCTTTTCAACCCCTGGCGGCAGGAGGAGCGTCCATCGCGCGGGCTCCGCCCCCGAAACGATCCGCGCATGGACGCGGTCCAGCACCATGAAGGCGAAGCGTTCGACCCCGGTCATCGTCCGGCCGAGGAACCGGCCGTTCACGTAGATCTTCGTCATGACTTGGTTCCATTTGATACGACCCGGACCGGGTTTTCAGAGAGCTGTCGGTACCCCGTGCTCATAATCTGTTGAACGGTCGTAACAGCTATGTTGCAGGTGCGAAAGCAGATTGCTGGCCCGGATGAACCGGGCTAGCCATCACATGCCTGGACAGCGGCGGAGCGTCCTTATGCCGGCTATGGGAAATCAGAATACGATGAGTTTCGCGACAGCGCTGACGGATGAAATGTCGCTCGCCGGGGCTATCCACCGGCGGAACGTCCGCATCCGGCTGTATGTCGCGCTGATGATGATCGACGTGATCGCGATCAGCCTGGGCTTTCTGGTGGCCAGCCTGTTCCGCGACGGCCAGTGGCTGTCGTTCAGCGGCATCGACCTGGCCTATCCGATCCTACCCATCTACCTGATCATCGCGTTCAACAGCGAGGCCTATGGCCGCGACGCGCTGACCAGCGGGACGATCTCGCTGCGCCGGTCGCTGACGCCGCTGGCGATCACCTTCTTCGCGGCGATGACGCTGATCTTCTTCTTCAAGGCCGGGCCCGAACTGTCGCGCGTCGCGCTGGCGATCGGCATGGCGAGCAGCGCGGTCTTCATGGCGGCGATGCGCATGACGCTGGTCATCATGGTCCGCCCGACCGCCGCGCCCAAGCTGGTCGCCGAACTGCTGATCGTCGACGACATGACGCGTGAGGAATGGTCCGAGCCGCAGCTGTGCGATACCGTCTTCTCCAAGGAGGTCGGGGTCGAGCCCGATCTCGAAAACCCCTATATGCTCCACCGCCTGGCCGAGCTGCTGGCGAAATATGAGCGCGTGGTCGTCCGCTGCGCCCCCAATCGCCAGCATGACTGGGCGCTGCTGCTGCGCGGCGCGGCGGTGGACGGCGAGATCCTGATCCCCGGCTTCGGCTCGCTCGGCGTGCTCGGGCTGACCGATTTCAAGGGCCGCCAGACGCTCGTCGTGGCGCAGGGGCCGCTCAGCTATCGCGACATGTTCAAGAAGCGCATGCTCGATCTGCTGATCACCGTGCCGCTGGTCATCGCGCTGACCCCGATGCTGCTGCTGATTGCGTTGGCGGTGAAGCTCGACTCGCCGGGTCCCGTGCTGTTCCGCCAGGAACGGATCGGGCGCGGCAACCGCATCTTCCACATCTTGAAGTTCCGCTCGATGCGGGTCGAGAGCAGCGATGCCAAGGGCAACACCTCCGCCTCGCGCGACGACAAGCGGATCACCCGCGTCGGCGGCTTCATCCGCAAGACCAGCATCGACGAGCTGCCGCAGCTGCTGAACGTCCTGCTGGGCGACATGAGCCTGGTCGGCCCACGTCCGCACGCACTGGGCTCGCTCGCCGGAGACCAGCTGTTCTGGGAGGTCGACCGCCAATATTGGCAGCGTCACGCGCTGAAGCCCGGCATCACCGGACTGGCGCAGGTGCGCGGCTTCCGGGGGGCGACGCACCGCGACGTCGACCTGAAGAACCGCCTGCGCGCCGATCTGGAATATCTGCACGGCTGGAGCCTGGCACGGGACATCTCGATCCTGTTCCGCACGGCCGCGGTTCTGGTGCACAAGAACGCCTATTGACGGGAAAGCCGGTCGCGCCGGGGGGCGCCGTTGGACAACGAGGGAGACACCACGTGAAACGACGATCATCCCCCGCATCGCTGGTTCGGCTCGGCGGCCGTGTGCTGGCCTGCGCCACCCTGCTGGTCGGGACCCAGTCCGCCTGCTCCGGACAGGCGGCGGGCACGCTGCCCGACGGCCCGCTGACCAGACGCGCCACGCCGCTGATCGTCGGGGTGGGCGTGCATTTCGGCATTGGCGGCCAATTCGGCTATGAGCCCGCCCCCACCGCCAGGGCGATCGACGAGCTGGGCGTCGCCTCGTTCCGCGACGACATCCCCTGGGTCGCCTTCAAGCAGAAGGGGCTGGCGGTTCCCGGCGACATCTCGCCCCGACAACAGGCGATGGTCGCCGCCACCCGCGCGCGGCCGCTGTGGATCCTCACCTATACCCACCCCGCCGTCGATGGCGGCAAGGCGCCGGTATCCGATACGGCGCGGCGTGCCTTTGCCGCCTTCAATCAGGACGCCGTGCGCGTCACCGAGGCGCGCCAGCCGCTTTACGAAATCTGGAACGAGTGGAATCTGAACGCCGCGCCCGAACGCGGGATGCTGCGCGGGGCGGGCACCGCCGACGATCCGCGTTCGGGCATCAACTATGCCCGGCTCGCCAATCAGGCGACGCGCGCGATCCGCGCGGTCGATCCCAAGGCCATGATCCTGGTCGGCGCGGCGGGCGAGGACAAGGGCTGGGCCTGGGTTCGCTCGGTCGCCGCCAATGGCGGGCTGGCCGGGGCGAGCGCGCTGTCGGTCCATTATTACAACCAGTGCGAGCCGGTGGCGAAGCGGACCGGCGCCGATGCGATCGGCCAGATCGAGGCGCTGCACCGCGCGCTGCCGACGACCGATGGCCATGCGCTGCCCATCTATGTCACCGAGCTGGGCTGGCCGACCACCACGGGCGGCCCCTGCGGCGATATCGCGCCCGAGCGCGCGGCGGACAATGTCGCGCAATTCCTGCTATGGTCGGCCGCGACGCCCTGGATGGGCGGCGTCTGGGTCTATCAGCTGAAGGATCAGGGACGGCGGCCAAGCGAGATGGAGGATAATTTCGGCCTCTACACCTATGACTATCGCCCGAAGCCCGCCGCCTGTGCGGTGCGCGAGGCGACGGCGCTGGCGTCCGCGGGCAAGGCGTGGCGGGTGGACCGGTCGCAGCCGGGCATCACCGCCGTGCGCGTCGACGGGGCGGAGGGTTCGAAGATGATCGTCTGGACCGACGCGCCGGACGATCGGCTCGTCCTGAAATTCTCGGGGTCGGTGCGCTATCGCCCGATCTGCGGACAAGCGGGTCAAGGCGCGGCGGTGCCGGTCGGCTATCGTCCGGTCGTGATCGCACTCGGCGCGGCGAAGGCCACCGCGCCGCGCTTCGAACGGCAATAGCTCAGCTGAGGAGCAGGTCGGCGAGCGAGACCATCATCGTGCCGCCGAGAAAGGTCATCGCGGCGAACAGCGCGAGACGGGCGCGGGGCGACCATTTTTCCTCGACCGACTCACCACGGCCGGCGATCGGCATGATTCGGACCTGGGCATGCGACACGGGCGACGGCGCCCCCGCCAGCGCATGGACATTGTCGGCGAGCGCCGAGCCGACACTGCCCGCAGGCAGCGGACGGAGGAAACAGGCGCCATATGCCCCGTCATTTTTCCATTTCACCCGCGCCTCGCGCAGGCCGATGCCGGGAATGCCGATCATCACGGTCTGGTTGACCGAAAGCTCTACCGAGCCGTCGATCCGACAGCCCTCGCGATGGAGGTTCGAGATCAGGATGGGCAGCGAATCGCCGTCGTCGGCCACGCGGACGGTGCCTTCGCGCTGGATCGGCACGCGGACTTCCTCGCGACGCTCGGTCGGGTCCTGCCACGCGATATTCTCGGGGATGCCCACGCTATCTCTTCCTCACGCTCACCGCCCCGTCGACGGTCCGTTGCGCGTATAGGACGAAATTCGTTTCCAAATGCTTTAAATCGGCACTGACATTGCCGGATTTCGGCCGGATGCTGCCGGACCGGCAATCGATCAGCCGCGGAAATAGCCGCGATACCAGTCGGCGAAGCGGCCGAGGCCCTCCTGCAATCGGACGCGCGGGGCATATCCCGTCAGCGCGTGGAGCCGCGAGACATCGGCATAGGTGGCCGTCACGTCCCCCGGCTGCATCGGCTTCATGATCTTCACCGCCTCGCGGTCCAGCGCGTGTTCCAGCGTCGCGATCATCTCCATCAGGCCGACCGGATGGCTGCCGCCGATATTCAATATGCGGTGTCCCCCCGTCTCGGGCGGACGGTCGAGCGCGCCGACGATGCCGTCGACGATGTCGTCGATATAGGTGAAGTCGCGCGCCATCCGCCCTTCCCCGTAAACCTCGATCGGCTGGCCCGCCATGATCCGGTCGGTGAACGAGAAATAGGCCATGTCGGGCCGCCCCCAGGGGCCATAGACGGTGAAGAACCGCAATCCCGTCTGCGGAAAGCCATAGAGCGCGGCATAGGACTGGCTCATCAACTCGCAGGCGCGCTTGGTCGCGGCATAGAGCGAGACGGGGCTGGCGGCGGGTTCGTCCTCGCGAAATCCCTGCCCGCCCATCGGCTTGTCGCCATAGACCGAACTGGACGAGGCATAGACCAGATGGACGAAGCCGGGTTCATGGCGACACGCCTCCATCACCGCCAGATGTCCGGCCAGGTTGGAGCGTTCATAGGCGAAGGGATTCGCGATGCTGTAGCGCACGCCCGCCTGCGCGGCGAGGTGGACGACGCGGGTGACGCCCCGTTCGCGGACCAGACCGGCGACCGCCTCGGCATCGGCCACGTCCATCCGGTGGAACGCGAAGCCCTCTCGCCCCTCGAAGGTCGCGAGCCGGGCCTGCTTCAACGCCGGGTCGTAATAGTCGTTGACGATGTCGACACCGACCACCGTCTCGCCGCGGTCGAGCAGCCGGTGTGCGGTGGCGTGACCGATGAACCCGGCCACGCCCGTGACGAGAATGGGTGCGTTCTCGCGCATTGCCGCCACCGGGTCAGATGCCGCCCGGCACCACGTCGCGCCCCGTCGCCTCCAGCGCGCGGGTCAGATCGGCCAGGCACGTTTCCATCAGCGCGGGGTCGGGACTGCGCACGACGAAATTGGCGCCGGTGCGACCTTCGCGGAAAAAGGGATAGCTGCCGATGGCGACGCCCTCATGCGCCTTTTCGGTCGTGCGGAGCAGATCGGCCACCTCGCTCTCCCCCACCCAGCAGCCGACCGTGCCCGACACCACCGGCCGCCCGCCCTCCAGCGTGCCGGTCAGCGCATCGAGCATCCCCGCCGTGATATGCGGCACGCCCGCCATGATGAAGATATTGTCGATCCGGATGCCCGGCGCGCCCGACACGCGGTTGGGGATCAGCGTGGCCCCTTCCGGCGTCCGCGCCATCCGCGCGCGGGCCGGGGTCACGCCGCCGCGCGTGGTGTAATAATCCTCCAGGATCGCCCGCGCCTCGGGATGTTCGATCACCGCCACGCCCAGCGCCGCCGCGATCGCATCGACCGTGATGTCGTCATGCGTCGGGCCGATCCCGCCGGTGGTGAAAAGATAGTCGTTGCGCGCGCGCAGCGTGTTGACCGCCTCGGCGATGGCATCCGGCTGGTCCGCGACGACCCGCACCTCGGCCAGCCTGATGCCCTGCACGTTCAGCCAGGTCGCCAGTTGCGCGATGTTGCGGTCCTGGGTGCGGCCAGAGAGGATTTCGTCGCCGATGACGATCAGCGCGGCGGTCCAGATACGCTCGGAGGCGGGGTCGGCTTGCATGGTGCCGGACATAGCCTCGCAAAAGCCGCGATGCCACGCTATATCGCGACCATGACCGAATATGTGACCGTTTCCGCCAACGCGCCCGAGGGGCGGACCGGCGCGATCAAGCTGTGGGGCCGCGAGGCGTTCGATGGCATGCACAAGGCGGGCCGCCTGGCCGCCGAGACGCTGGACATGCTCGTGCCCCATATGGTGCCGGGCGTCGCCACCGCCGAGATCGACCGGCTGATCCACCAGTTCATCCTGGAACGCGGCGGCGTGCCCGCGACGCTGGGCTATCGCGGCTATACCCATTCGACCTGCATCTCGATCAACCATGTCGTCTGCCACGGCATTCCGTCCGAAAAGACGCTGAAGTCGGGCGATATCGTCAATGTCGACGTGACTCCGATCGTCGACGGCTGGCACGGCGACACCAGCCGCATGTACCTGATCGGCGACGTGCCGCTGAAGGCGCGCAAGCTGGTCGAGGTCACCTATGAATGCCTGATGCTGGGCATCGAGCAGGCCAGGCCCGGCAACCATATGGGCGATGTGGCCAACGCCATCCAGCGCCATGCCGAGAAGCATCGTTACGGCGTGGTCCGCGATTTCTGCGGCCATGGCCTGGGCCTGTTGTTCCATGACGCGCCCGAGGTCGTCCATGTCGGTCGCCCCGGCACCGGCCCCGAGCTGAAGCCGGGCATGATCTTCACCATCGAGCCGATGATCAATATCGGCCGCCCCGACGTGAAGCTGCTCGACGATGGCTGGACGGCGGTGACGCGCGACCGCTCGCTCTCAGCGCAGTTCGAGCATTCGATCGGCATCACCGAAGACGGCTGCGAGATCTTCACGCTCAGCCCGGCGGGCTTCACCCAGCCGCCTTATAGCTGAGCCGGTCATGCTGGGCGCGATCCGGGTTGCGGCACGCGACCGCGCCCGCCTGGCCGAGGTGATCGCCACCGCCTCGCGCTTCGGGCTGGACGTGTTGCTGGCACGCATCGGGCTCGACCCGGCGCGGCGGGACCCGGATGCCCTGCCCTTCGACCTGCCCGCAAGGACGCGCGCGGCCATGGAGGCGCTGGGCCCGGTCTGGGTCAAGCTGGGCCAGATCCTCGCCACCCGCGCCGACCTGTTGCCGCCCGAATGGATCGCCGAACTCGAAAAGCTGCATAGCGAGGCGCCGCGCCTCCCCTTCGCGCAGTTGCGCGATCAGGTCGAGGCGGCGCTGGGCGAGCCGCCCGAGAGCGCCTTTGCCCGGTTCGATCCCGAACCGCTGGCCGCCGCGTCGATCGCGCAGGTTCACCGCGCGGCGCTCCACGACGGGACCGAGGTCGTCCTGAAAATTCGCCGTCCCGGCATCCGCGCCATCATGGAGGCCGACCTTCGCCTGCTGACCCAGATCGCCGCGATGGTCGAGGCGGCCAATGCCGAGGCGCGTCGATACGGCGCGATGCGGATGATCCGCGCGCTGGGCCGCGACATCCTGGAAGAGCTGGACTTCACCAACGAAGGTCGCAACGCCGACCGGCTGCGCGAGGATTTCGCGGGCGAGCCGCGCGTGGTCGTGCCGGTCATCCACTGGTCGCACAGTTCGGAAACGCTGCTGGTGATGGACTTCATCGCGGGCGTGCCGCCGCGCAATGCCGCGACGTTGGAAGCGGCGGGGATCGATCCCGCCGCCATCGCCTCGGCGGGGGCGGACATCGTGCTCGACATGACGCTGATCAACGGGCGTTTTCATGGCGACCCGCATCCGGGCAACCTCCTTTGCCTGCCGGGCAACCGCATCGCGTTGCTCGACCTGGGCCTGATCGGCCATGTCAGCCCGCGTCGCCGCGAAGAGGTGATCGCCTTTACCCAGTCGATCGCGAACAGCGACCCGACCTTGCTGGCGGAGACGCTGAGACACTGGTCGCAAACCGATGATATCGCCCCCGAACGGTTCCAGGCGGTCGCCGACCGGCTGGTCGCGCGGCATGGCGGCGGCGCGTTGCGGCTGGCGGCGATCCTGGCCGATATCTTCCCCGTACTTCGCGAGGAACGGATCGTCCTGCAACCCGACATGCTGCTGCTGTTCAAGGCGCTGATCACCATCGACGGCGTGTTGAGCGGCATCCAACCCGATTTCGACCTGTCCGCCGCGCTGCGCCGGGCAAGCGCCCGGATCGTCGAGGCGCGCCTGTCGCCCGAACGCTGGACGCGGCGCGCGGCGGCGCTGGCGCTGGAACTGGACCGGCTGGGCGACGACCTGCCCCGGCTGATCCGGGCGACGACCCGCAAGCTGGAAAGCGAGGCCCCCGCCGTCTCGACCACCGGGGTCGAGGCCGCGATCCGCACCGGCGCGGGCTGGATCGCGGGCGCGCTGGCCCTGTCGGGGGTGGCGATCGCGGTGGCGATGCGGCTGGGTTAATCCAGCCGCCGCAGTTGTTCGCCAAGCGCGAAGGGCTGGCGGCGATACGCCTGCCGCCAGTCGACACCCGAGCGTTCGAGCATCTCCGCCTCGATCGCGCCATAGACATAAAGCGCGCTGCGCTTCCACGTCTTGAAACCCTGCTCGCGAATCGCCCTCAGGCTCGTCGCCAGCCCCGCCCACCGGTCGAGCGCATCGGCGCGCATCGCGGCGTCCCCCTGCCGCGCCAGCGTCAGCTCGGTCCAGCGTGCGACGCCCTCCTGCCCGACCTGAAATTCGTAATAGAGCCGGTCATCGGCGCTGACCCGCGCCAGCGCCGTCTCGCGCGCCGCGACATAGGCCTTTCTCGCCGCAAGGCGCTGCTCGGTCGATGGGGCGGTCAGAAAGGCGAGACCCGCCTCCCCCATGGCGAGGAAGGCCTCCCCGACCTTTGGATCGGCATAGGGAAAGGGATAGTTCAGCATCCAGCCGCCATCGGAACCCAGCGATCTGCCGACAGCCCGCACGGCCTGGGCATAGCCCGGCAAATGCGATTGATAGAGGTGGAACGCCTCGTGGAGTATCGTGGCTTTCCAATAGGCTGGACTCATCTCCAGCGTCGCGGGATAGCCGATCGCGATGCTCTCACCGCCGGGAAACACGGGATATGCCGCCGCAAGATCGGGGCTCAGCCGGCGAGGCCTGACCTGTAGATGGCACTTCGTCAGCGGGTCGCGCCCGGCGGCCGTAAAGCCCTTGACCGCCGCGTGACAGAACAGGGTCTCGCGATCCGCGCCGATCAGCATCAGGTCCAGCGGCACCTTGCCGAATCCCGGCCACAGCCGATCCCCCGCCCCGCGATAGAGGCGCTGAACCTCCGCCAGCATCGCCCGCTCGGGTCGGGGCGGCATTGGCGCCCCCGCCAGCGCCGCGCCCATCAGCATCGATAGGATCATCGGATCCCGCCCCCCGCAATTGGTCCCATCGGATAGCAGCACATCATTCGACACAGCGATAGTGACGAACCCGCGACACCTCGCTAAAGGCGCGGGCCATGACCGAGATCACGCCCCAGATCGTCGCCGACCACGGCCTGTCCGAAGAAGAATATCAGCGCGTGCTGAACGCGCTGGGCCGCGAGCCCAATCTCGTGGAGCTCGGCATCTTCTCGGTCATGTGGTCCGAGCATTGCAGCTACAAGTCCAGCCGCATCCACCTGAAGAAGCTGCCCACCGAAGGGCCCCAGGTGATCTGCGGTCCCGGCGAGAATGCGGGCGTCATCGACATCGGCGACGGCCAGGCCGCCATCTTCAAGATGGAGAGCCACAACCACCCCTCGTATATCGAACCCTATCAGGGTGCGGCGACGGGCGTGGGCGGCATCCTGCGCGACGTGTTCACCATGGGCGCGCGGCCGGTCGCGAACCTGAACGCGCTGCGTTTCGGGCGGCCCGATCACCCCAAGATGCGCCACCTGATCTCGGGCGTGGTGCACGGCATCGGCGGCTATGGCAATTGCGTCGGCGTGCCGACCGTGGGCGGCGAAGTGAACTTCCACCCGGCCTATGACGGCAACATCCTGGTCAATGCGATGACCGTGGGCGTCGCCGATCAGGACAAGATCTTCTATTCGGCGGCCAGCGGCGTCGGCAATCCCATCGTCTATGTCGGGTCGAAGACCGGCCGCGACGGCATCCACGGCGCGACCATGGCCTCGGCCGATTTCGGCGAGGACGCGGAGGCCAAGCGCCCGACCGTGCAGGTCGGCGACCCCTTCACCGAAAAGCTGCTGATCGAGGCGTGCCTCGAACTCATGGCCTCGGACGCGATCGTCGCGATCCAGGACATGGGCGCGGCGGGCCTGACCTCGTCGTCGGTCGAGATGGCGTCCAAGGGCGGCGTCGGCATCGAGCTGATCATGGACGACGTGCCCCAGCGCGAAGAGGGCATGACGGCCTATGAAATGATGCTGTCGGAGAGCCAGGAGCGGATGCTCATGGTCCTGAAGCCCGGTCGCGAGGATTTCGCCGAGGCGATCTTCCGCAAATGGGAACTCGACTTCGCGGTCATCGGCCACGTCACCGAGACGGGCCGCATGGTCCTGCGCCACAAGGGCGAGATCGTCTGCAACATCCCGCTCGCGCCGCTGGCCGACGACGCGCCGCTCTACGACCGCCCGCATGTCCCGACCGAGGTTCCCGCCGCGATCGCCTCGCCCGGCTGCCAGGACCCGGCGGCGGACCTGCTCAAGCTGATGGGCTCGCCCGACATCGCCTCGCGCCGGTGGATCTGGGAGCAATATGACCATATGGTCGGCGGCGACACGGTGCAGCGCCCCGGTGGCGACGCCGCCGTGGTCCGCGTCCATGGCACGCAAAAGGGGCTCGCGATGAGCACCGACTGCACGCCGCGCTATTGCTATGCCGATCCGGTCACCGGCGGCATGCAGGCGGTGGTCGAGACGTGGCGCAACATCACCGCGGTCGGCGCCAAGCCGCTCGCCATCACCAACTGCCTCAACTTCGCCAATCCCCAGCGTCCCGAGATCATGGGCCAGATCGTCGGCTGCCTCGAGGGCATGAGCCAGGCCTGCCGCGCGCTCGACTACCCGATCGTGTCGGGCAACGTCTCGCTCTACAACGAGTCGAAGGCGACCGGCGGCGGCTCGGCGATCCTGCCGACCCCGGCGATCGGTGGCGTCGGCCTGATGGCCGACTGGTCCAAGTCGGCGACGGTGGCGTTCAAGGGCACCGGCGACGTCATCGTCCTGATCGGCACGCCCAAGGGTGAGATCGGCCAGTCGCTGTGGCTGCGCGAGGTCCATGGGCTGGAGGGCCGGGACGCGGGTCCGCCGCCGTCGATCGACCTGGATGCCGAGCGTCGTACCGGCGACCTGGTCCGCGAGTCGATCACCGCAGGCCATCTGACCGCCGTGCACGACGTGTCGGACGGCGGCATCGCGGTGACGGTCGCGGAAATGGCGCTGGCGGGCAATATCGGCGCGCTGATCCAGTTCCCGGAGACGGGCGGGGCCTGCCGCCAGCTCTTCGCCGAAGATCAGGGCCTCTATATCGCCACGGTCGAGGATACCGCGCTGGTCGACTTCCTGGCGAACGCGCATCAGGCCGGGGTCGAGGTCGAGCGGATCGGCCGCACGGCGGGCAGCCGCCTGATCTTCGAGCGCGAGGATGGCGATTTCGTCGTCGCGCTAGACGATCTGCGCCGCGCGCATGAGGGCTTCTTCCCGGCGCTGATGGGCGCCGACGCAGCCCTCGCCTAAGGTTCCGGCGGGGCCCCGGCCATGGGTCGGGGCCCCGTGCAGGAGCGAAGGATCGCATAGCCGATCGCCGCCGCCAGGATCGAGGCGATCAGCACCCCCAGCGACGCCGCCTCGCGCATCTCGCCATCGCCAAAGGCCAGCCCGGCGATGAACAGCGAGATGGTGAAGCCGATCCCGGCCAGCGCCCCTACCCCGGTCACCATACGCCACGTCACCCGATCGGGACGCCGTGCCAGGCCGATCGCGCTGGCCGCCCAGGTAAAGCCTAGAAACCCCAGCGGCTTGCCCACGACCAGCCCCAGCACCACGCCGATGACGAGCGGGCTGGCCACCATCGCCAGCAGATCGCCCGACAGATGGATGCGCACATTGGACAGCGCGAACAGCGGCAGCACGACATAATTGACCCAGGGCGTCAGCACCTCGATCAACCGGCTGCTGGCGACGCGGGTCGCCGACGCCATTTCCTGAAGATAGCCCAGCCCCTCCTCGGCGCGCTCGCGCTGTTGATGCTCCTCCTCGTCATCCTCCGCACGCTCGGCGGCGCCATGGGCATGTTTGAACTCGTCCACCCGGCGCTGGACCCGCTCGGCGAAGGCCGCCTGGGCGAGTCGCGGCGCGACCGGCACGGTCAGGCCGATCAGCACGCCCGCGATGGTCGCGTGAATCCCCGACTCGAGCACCCCGCCCCAGACGATCAGCGCGAGGAGCACGTAGGGCACCGAGGACACCCAGCCGATCCGTCGCAGCCCGACGATCCCCGCCAGCGCCGCGCCCGCCACGACCAGCCCGATCGGATCGATCGCGTCGCTATAGGCAAAGGCGATGACCAGCAGCCCGCCGACATCGTCCACCGCCGCGAATGCCAGCATCAGCGCGCGCAGGCCGACCGGCAGGCTGGTCGCGAACAGCGCGATCAGGGCCAGGCCGAAGGCGGTATCGGTCGTGATCACCGTGCCCCAGCCCGGCTGGGCGGCGCCTCCGCCCGCCACCAGCAAGTACAGGCCGATCGGCACCGCCATGCCCCCGATCGCCCCCGCCAGCGGAAAGGCCGCGCTTCGCCATTGCGACAGGGCCCCGTCGACCAGCTCGCGCTTCACATCGGCGCCGACGATGACGAAGAACAGCGGCAGCAGCGCATGGTCGATCCATTCGGCCAGCCGATGCGACACCGCCCGGTCGCCAAAGGCGATGCGGACCGGCATGTCCCAGAACCGCTCATAGGCGTGAGCGGTGCCGATATTGGTCAGGACCAGCGCCAGGATGGTGGCGATCAGCAAGGGGCCGCCCGTGACCTCGCTTCCCGCGAAGAAGGGCTCGACCCGGCGGAGGAACGCCGAGGCCAGCGGCGAATGATGCGCGCGGGCGGAGGCGCGTCCGGTCAGGCGAGGCGATAATCCCATCCCTGGCCAATGCTTCGCGGTCGCCGGCAGTTGCATCCAGCGCGCCGCCAGCTAATCCGACAGGCCGCAACGGAGCCCGTGCTTGTCCGATCCCGCCCCCCTTTCGCCCGCCATGACCACCGATCGCGGGCGGCTGTTGACCCTCGATGCGTTGCGCGGGGTGGCGGTGATGGCGATCCTGATCGCCAACATGCCGGGCTTCGCGCTGCCCGACCCGGCCTATTCCAATCCTGCGGCATGGGGCGATGCGGGACCGGGCGACATCGCCGTCTGGCTGTTGACCGAGATCTTCGTCAACGGGCGGATGCGCGGGCTGTTCTCGCTGCTGTTCGGCGCCTCCACGCTGCTGATCCTCCAGCGCGCTGACCAGGCCGGGCTGAACGGCGCGTCGCTGCACCTGCGGCGGATGGGGGTGTTGTTCGTGCTGGGCATGATCCACCGGACTTTCATCTGGACCGGCGACATATTGGTGCATTACGCGCTGGTCGGGGTCGTCGCGCTGGCCTTTGTCGGGCTGTCCGTGCGACGGCTGTGCATCGCCGCGCTGCTCATGGCGGGGCTGTCGATGCTGCTCGGCTGGCTGGACTGTGCGAGCCTGCTGGCCGCCTCGGCCCGCGATACGCCCCAGGCGGTCGCGCTGTGGAATGCTTATCAGGTCGCATTCGGCACGCCCGGCGCGGCCGCGCTGGCGCCGGAGATTGCCGCGATGCGCGGGCCATGGAGCGCCGCCACCGCATTTCGCCTGGACAATAATGGCGACCCGCTGTTCGACCTGATGACGATCGGGCCGGATACGTTGAGCGCGATGCTGATCGGCATGGCGGCGCTGAAATCGGGTTTCCTGACCGGGGCCTGGCCGCGCGCCCGCTATCGCCGCTGGACGATCGTCGCGATGGCGCTGTCGCTGCCCGCCTATGCGGCCATGGCGATCACCACCATGGCGAGCGGCTTCGACGTCCGCGCGGTGTCGCTGGCGGAGTTGTTCCTGAACGTGCCCTTCCGGCTGATCGGGACGGTCGGCTATGCCGCGCTGATCCTCCTGCTGCTGCGCCCCGGCGGGTGGTGGACGACCCGGATCGCGGCCGCCGGGCGGATGGCGTTCACCAATTATATCGCGACCAGCCTCGTGATGACCTTCATCTTTTACGGCCATGGCTTGGGGCAGTTCGCTCGCTGGGACCGGGCGGCCATCTATCTGCTGGTTCCGCCGATGTGGGGGCTGATGCTGCTCTGGTCCAAGCCCTGTCTCGACCGGTTCGGTCAGGGGCCGCTGGAAAAATTGTGGCGTCTGGCGACGCGCGGGCACCCCAAGAACAGCTGACTTTTTCTGCAAACGAGTTGCAAGAGCCTTGCGATCCACTCTCATTAGCGCTACGAAGACAGTGCTTCTCAGGGAGATGGTCTTGGTCGTCTGCGTCTGTAATGCCATTCGGGAATCCCAGGTCCGCGACGCGGCCCGTGCGGGATCGGTCACCCCCTGCCAGATGTATCGCGCGCTGGGCCGCCAGCCCAAATGCGGCCAGTGCGCCGTCCTGGCCCGCGCGATCATCGACGAGGAACGCACCGCCGCCTGACGCGCCCGGCATCCTCGCTGCCGGGTTTTACGTCCCTCCCGCCGCTCCGGGACAGGGATCATCTTCCATCCCCGCTGGTTGAGCGGGAAGATCACCCGATCTTCTCGTGGGTTAGCGCCGGAAGGATGGATTATGAGCGATATCGACACCTCTCGGCGCGGCGTGTTGGGCGGCGCGGCCTTGGGTCTTGCGGGCGCGGTCGCCCCCGGTGCGGCGCTGGCGCAGGCGGCGGCCCCCGCCTCGGTCCCCAGCCTGCGCGATCCCCGCAACGCCTATACCCGCACCCCCTTCCCCGAACAGCGCCAGCCCTGGCCCGCCTTGGCCAGCAAGATGACTCCCCGCCCCGATCATGGCGAGACCAGCTATCGCGGATCGGGCAAGCTGACCGGCCGCAAGGCGCTGCTGACCGGCGGGGACAGCGGCATCGGCCGCGCCGCCGCCATCGCCTTCGCGCGCGAGGGGGCCGATGTCGCGATCAACTATCACCCCAGCGAGGAACCCGATGCGCGCGAGGTCGCCGACCTGATCCGGCAGGCGGGGCGCAAGGCGGTGCTGCTGCCCGCCGACATCCGCACGCAAAAGGCCTGCGAGGACACGGTCCGCAAGGCGATCGCTCAGCTCGGCGGGCTCGACCTGCTCGTCAACAATGCCGCCTATCAGCAGTCGAAGGCGGACATCATGGAGATCAGCGACGAACAGTTCGTCCGCACCTATGAGACCAATGTCTATCACGTGTTCCGCTTTTCCAAGGCGGCGATCCCGTCGATGCCGCCGGGGTCGGTCATCATCAACACCATCTCGCAAAACTCCTATGACCCCGGCGAGGACCTGATCGACTATGCCTCGACCAAGGCGGCAATCCAGAACCTGACGCGCGGCATGGCCAAGCAGCTCGCCAAGAAGGGCATCCGGGTGAACGCGGTGTCCCCCGGCCCGATCTGGACGCCGCTTCAGGTCGCGGGCGGCCAGTTGCCGGGCAAGATGCACGAGTTCGGGCAGGACACTTCGCTGGGTCGGGCGGGCCAGCCCGCCGAACTGGCCTCGCTCTATGTCGCGCTGGCCTCGGGCGAGGCGAGCTATTCGACCGGCACCGCCGTCGGCGCGCATGGGGGCAAGGGTTTCCCGTAACCCCAAGGCCGCTCCCCACCCTTTCGTCAACCGCCCTGCAATCGATGACTGTAATCGGGTTATCCCGTTATGCCGCGCGCATGCGCTTTCCTAATCGGCCCCCCGCACCACGAACGACACACAAAGGGGCCTTATGTCGATTGCACCCGTTTCCCTGATCGCGATGGTCGCCGCGCTGACCAGCCCGGCGCAGCAGACCGATCGTCCGCAGCCCAAGGCGGCCACCGCCGCCAAGACCGTGACGCAGGACCCGCCCGCGCCGGTGGTCGCCAAGCCCGGCGGGATGACCAACCGCGACTGGTGGCCCAGCCGCCTCGACCTGACCGCGCTGCGCCAGCATGAGGACACGCGCGCCAATCCTTATGGCGCCGATTATGACTATGTGAAGGAATTCAACAGCCTCGACATGGCGGCGGTCAAGGCCGACATCCGCAAGGTGCTTCACACGTCGCAGCCCTGGTGGCCGTCCGACTATGGCAATTACGGCCCCTTCTTCATCCGCATGGCCTGGCACAGTGCGGGCACGTACCGCGCCGGGGACGGGCGCGGCGGCTCGGACGGCGGCGAGCAGCGCTTCGATCCGCTGAACAGCTGGCCCGACAATGTCAGCCTGGACAAGGCCCGTCGCCTCGTCTGGCCGATCAAGCAGAAATATGGCCGTCGGCTTAGCTGGGGCGACCTGATGGTGCTCAGCGGCAATGTCGCGCTGGAGGATATGGGCTTCAAGACGGTCGGCTTTGCGGGCGGGCGCGTCGATGCCTGGCAGCCCGACGTCGTCTTCTGGGGTCCCGAGACCAAGATGATGGGCACCGAGCGTTCGAACCCCGACGGCTCGCTGAAGCGGCCGCTGGCGGCGACCACCATGGGCCTCATCTACGTCAACCCGGAAGGCCCGAACGGCAATCACGACCCGATCGGCGCGGCCGCCGACATCCGCCGCGCCTTCGGCAACATGGCGATGAACGACGAGGAGACGCTGGCGCTGATCGCGGGCGGCCATACCTTCGGCAAGGCGCATGGCGCGCATCCGCAAAAGGCGTGTCTCGGCGTCGAACCCACCGCCGGTGCGATCGAGCAGCAGGGCATGGGCTGGGCCAACAAGTGCGGCAAGGGCAATGCCGAGGACACGATCACCTCGGGCCTGGAGGGCGCCTGGTCGGCCTCTCCCACCCAGTTCACCACGCAATATATCGACAATCTGCTGAACTATGACTGGGTGAAGACCAAGAGCCCGGCGGGCGCGACCCAATGGGTGCCGACCGACCCGGCGGCGGCGCAGCTGGTGCCCGACGCGCACCTGCCGAACGTGCGCCACGCCCCGATCATGTTCACCACTGACATGGCGCTGAAGGACGATCCCGCCTTCCGCAAGATCCTGGAGAGCTGGCAGAAGAACCCCGATCTGTTCGCACAGGCCTTTGCCCGCGCCTGGTTCAAGCTGACCCATCGCGACCTCGGCCCGCGCGCGCGCTATCTGGGCAGCGAGATTCCGGGCGAGACCTATAATTGGCAGGACCCGCTTCCGGCCGCCAGCTTCGCACCCATCGGGGCGGAGGATCAGGCGCGGTTGAAGGCGATGGTGCTGGCCTCGGGCCTGTCGGGTCCGGCGCTGGTCCGGACCGCCTGGGCCTCGGCCTCGACCTTCCGCAGCACCGACATGCGCGGCGGGGCGAACGGCGCGCGGCTGCGGCTCGACCCGCAACAGGGCTGGGCGGTCAACGACCCCGCCGAGCTGAAGACGGTATTGGCCAAGCTGACCGCGATCCAGAAGGACTTCGCGCGCAGCGGTCGCCAGGTGTCGATGGCCGACCTCATCGTGCTGGGCGGCAATGCGGCGGTCGAGCGGGCGGCGCAGGCTGGCGGCGTGCCGGTCAGCCTCCCCTTCACCCCCGGCCGCGTCGATGCCACCCAGGCACAGACCGACGTGACGTCCTTTGCCCATCTGGAGCCGGTCGCCGACGGCTTCCGCAACTATTACGGGCCCAAGGCGGAGGTCAGCGCGCCCGAGGCGCTGGTCGACAAGGCCGATGCGCTCGACCTGACCGTGCCGGAAATGACCGTGCTGGTCGGCGGCCTGCGCGCGCTGGACGCCAATAGCGGCGGATCGCGGAACGGCGTGCTGACGACTCGACCGGGAACGCTCAGCAACGACTTCTTCGTCAACCTGCTGACCATGGACACGGTCTGGACGAAGTCGGCGACGCCCGGTCTTTACGAGGGCAAGGACCGCGCGACGGGCACGGCTCGCTGGACCGCGACGCCGGTGGACCTGATCTTCGGCTCCAACTCCGAACTGCGCGCGGTGGCGGAGGTCTATGCCGCCGACGACGCCAAGGAGAAGTTCGTCAAGGACTTCGCCGCGGTGTGGACCAAGGTGATGGACGCGGATCGCTTCTGATCCGCAGGGAGCGAGGTCGCTGGCTCAGGCCACGGCCTCGCTTTCCACGATCTGCGGCCTTCGCGTCGCGATCCGGCGAACCTGATCGGCATCGGCCAGCATGCGCGACGGCCTGCCGATCAGATAGCCCTGAATGGCCGTACACCCCTCGCGCGCGACGATCGCCAGCTGCGCGGGTTCCTCGATCCCCTCGGCCAGCACCGGCATGTTGAGCGTCGCCCCCAGCGCGGCGACCGAGCGCAGGATCGACACGGCCTGCTCGTCCCGCTCGATCTCCGAGACGAAGGACGCATCCAGCTTGATCCGGTCGAACGGAAAGGATCGCAGCACGTCGAGCGAGGAATAGCCGACCCCGAAATCATCCAGCGCGATGGCGATGCCCATCGCCTTGAGCGCCCGCAACTGGCCCAGCGCGAAATGCCGGTCATGGATGATCGCGCTTTCGGTCAGTTCCAGCGACAACCGCTCGGGCGGCAGGCCGCTATCTTCCAGGGCCGAACGCACCGTCTCGATCAGCCGGGGATCGGCCAGATGCATGGGCGACAGGTTGACCGAAACGGGATGGCTGTTGGCCCAGCGCGCCGCCTCGAAACAGGCCTGGCGCAGGATCCAGATGCTCAGCGGCACGATGTCGCCGCTTTTTTCGGCCAGCGGGATGAACTCCGACGGCGGCACCATGCCGCGCATCGGATGGTTCCAGCGGATCAGCGCCTCATAGCCGCAAATCTCGCCCGACGGGATGGCGGCCTGCACCTGATAGTGAAGCTCGAAGGCGTTCTCGTCCAGCGCCGTGCGCAGGTCGGCGACCAGTTCGCGTCCCTGCCGGATCGCGTCGTCCATCTGCGCGTCATAGAAGCAGGGCTGGCGGGAATGGGCGGACTTGGCGCGGTACATGGCAAGGTCGGCCTTGGCGAGCAGCGCATCGGCGTCGAAGCCGTCCCGATTGGCGATCGCCACGCCGACATTCCCCCCGATCGAGGCGGTGAACCGCTCGAACAGGAAGGGCGCATCGCAGGCGGCGGTCAGGCGCGACAGGAAATCGGCCAGTTCTTCCGGCCGGTGATAGGAGATGACCGCCGAGAATTCGTCACCGCCCAGGCGCGCGACGCATTCGCCCGGCTTCAGCATCGCCGACAGCCGGGCGGACAGCGCGGCCAGCAACTGGTCGCCCGCCTGATGCCCATAGGTGTCGTTGACCACCTTGAACCGGGACAGGTCCATCATGACGACCGCCATGCACGGATATCCGCCCCGGATCAGGAAACGCTTCTCGATCTCCTCAATGAAGCTGATCCGGTTGGGCAGATCGGTCAGGCTGTCATGCATCGCCATGTGGCGCAGGCGGCGATAGGTTTCCGACTGGGTATGCCCGTCGATCAACGCGCTGATCGCGGCACAGCCGACGATGATCAGGGTCGCCACCGTCGTCGTCGTCGCCAGCGCCACCATGGTCACATCGGACAGCCCTTGCCCGAATTGCAGGACGGAGATGCGCATCGCCGTCATGCCGGTGAAGTGCAGCGCCGCGACCGCCAGGCTGAGCAGCCCCATCCCCTCCGCGGTCCGCCAGCGCCCACGCCCAGTCAGGACATGAAAGGCCAGCGCCGACAGCCCGCTGGAAAGCAGGATCGAGGCGACGACATAATGCCAGTTCCAGGTCACGACCCCGTCGACGCGATAGGCCGCCATGCCCACATAGTGCATCACGCTGATGCCCAGGCCGATCAGCGCGCCGCCGCACGCCCCGGCCTCGCGCCGTCGCCCGGCGGCGATGGCCAGGCCCGGAATGGCAAGGCCGATCACCGCCAGCAGCGACAGGAGCGTCAATATCGGATCGAGGACCACCGGCGCGGTCGTCCGGAACGCCATCATCGCGACGAAGTGGGTCGCCCATACCATCGTGCCCGCCCCGACCGCGCCCAGCACGACCCAGCCGAAGCAGCGATAGCCCGAGGACGCGCGCACCCGGCTGAACAGCTGGACGGTCGCCGCCGATCCGATCAGGCAGATCATCAGCGCGAGCGCGACGAGGCGCAGATCATGCTGCGTGAAGATACAGAGCGCGACCGCGATCATGCCGACCCCCGCATATCGAGCAGATCCGCCCGTGCCTCCAGCGCGGCCGATGCCTGCCGCGCGAGCGCCGCGAGATAGGCCTTCTGGTCGACGGACGCCGGATCGCGCCGCCGGACGTCGATCACGCACAGCGCACCGACATCCACGCCCGCCCCGACCCGAAGCGGCGCGCCGATATAATATCGGATGTGCGGCGCCCCCGCCACGAACCGCAATGTCGCGAAACGGCTATCGCCGCACGGATCGCAGACCTCCAGCCCATCGGCTCGATCCAGCGCGAAGTTGCAGAAGCTGCCTTGGCGGGAATTGCAGTCAATATCCATGCCATGGGTCGCCTTGAACCATTGCCGGTCGGCATGGATCAGCGAGAGCAGGGCGATCGGAGCGTCGAACGCATGCGCCGCCGCCGAGACGAAGCGGTCAAAGCCCGGCTCGCGTGGCGATCCCGTGATGCCCAGGGCATGTACGGCGTGGGAACGTCGCCGTTCCCGGAACAGGCTCTTGAGCATCGTCTCTCATATTATGATCGTTGTTCGACCCCCTAGGTTTCACGAAAGGCTTAAGAAATCATGCTTTTCCGGGATGGTTCGGACGACTGGACCTCGCGCCCCGTCACGCCGCGCGATCGATGACGGTGCCGCGCGCGCCGACGATCCGGTACTCGTCGCCATCCACCAGCAGCTGGGGGCTGACCGCGCGGCAATTATAGGTCGACGCCATCGCCGCGCCATAGGCGCCGGTGGTATGGAACACCGCCAGGTCGCCCCGGCGCACCGCGTCGATCTCCCGCCCTCGTGCAAAGCTGTCCCCCGTCTCGCAGATCGGCCCGGCGATATGCGCCTGCATCCGACCGCCGTGCGGTGCGACCGCCGCAAAGCGGTGGAACGCGTCGTACAGGGCGGGCCGCATGAGGTCGTTCATCGCCGCATCGACGATGACATAGGGATGGGTGACGCCCGGCTTCACCCAGATCACGCGGGTCAGCAGCAACCCCGCCGCGCCCACGATCGCCCGGCCGGGCTCGACGGTCAGCGCGACGTTCCAGTCCCGGCTCACGCGACCGACCATCCGGGCATAATCCTCGAACGACGGCGCCGTCTCGCCCGGCGCATAGGCGATGCCCAGCCCGCCGCCCAGGTCGACATCGCTCACCCGGTGCCCGGCCGCGCGCAACGTCCGGACCAGTTCGCCGATGCGGGAAAAGGCCCGCTCCATCGGCGTCAGGTCGCGAAGCTGGCTGCCGATATGCACCGCGATCCCCCGCAGATCGAGCCCGTCGAGGCGCGCCAGACGCGCATATATCACCGGGGCGGCATCGATCGGCACCCCGAACTTGGTCTCGCGCTGCCCGGTGGCGATCTTCGCATGGGTGCCCGCATCGACATCCGGATTGACGCGCAGGACGACCGGCGCACGCACGCCCCGCGCGCGGGCGAGGTCGGACAGGACCTGCCCCTCCTCCTCCAGTTCCAGATTGAACTGGCCGATGCCCGCGTCGAGCGCCTGGACCATCTCCCGGTCGGTCTTGCCGACGCCGGAAAAGACGATGTCCTGCGGCTTCATGCCGGCCGCGATCGTATGGGCCAGCTCGCCCCCGGAGACGATGTCCGCGCCATAACCGCATTCCGCGAGCAGGCGCAGCACCGCGATGTTGGGATTGGCCTTCACCGCAAAGGCCCGCCGCGCGACGGGCAGCGGGGCCAGCGCCGCCGAGAAGCCATGAGCGGCATGGCGCAGCGCTGCGGCGGAATAGACATGCACCGGCGTGCCCACCGCCTCGGCGATGCGCGGCAGCGGCACGTCCTCGGCATGGAGGATGCCGTCGCGATAGTCGAAAAATGCCATGAAGGGTCTCCGTGATGGAGGGATGGTCAGTCGAGGCGGCGGCGATGGCGCCGGATACGCTCGGCATGGATCACGTCGGCGGTGAGGCCATGGCCCCGCCGCTCGGCGCGCAACGCGGTCGCCACCCGCTTGCCATGGGTCATCAGCACCAGCCCCAGGAGCGCGATCGGAAAGAAGGGGATCGCCAGCGGTGCCTCGCCCAGCCCCATCGCCGCCGCGCAGGAGCCGCCGCACAGCAGCGCGCCCATCGCCCGCCAAGCCCTGTCGCGCCCGGTCATGCCGCGCCGGGTCATGCCGCCTTCTCCAGCCATGTCCGGTCGTCCTGTGCGATGACAAGGATGGCGGCCTGCGACCCGGCGGCCGTGATCGGCCCACGCCAGAGCAGGATGTCGGCGGGCACATCGCGTTCGGCCCGCAAGGCTTCGTCCAGCGTCAGCGACACGAACTCCAGGCCGATGGCGGGGTCGCTGGCCCGCCGCGCGGCGCAGCGGGCGCGGCCGATCATCGCGGGCGAGCCGCCGATCCCCCGCCCCTCGATCGCGGTGAAGCCGAGCATGCGGGCATGCCGCACCGCACGGATCAACACCGCCCCCGCGCCGCAATCGGCATCGACGATGCGGACTGCGAAACGCCGCTGCTCGCGCAGGCGGGACAAAGCGGACCGGATGGCGGGCCAGCGCGGGTCATGGGCGATCATCGACCGTCCCCCCTCAGGCCGCACGCGGCAGCGCGCGTTCGGACGGCGCGACCGGCACGAACGCCACCAGCGGGCGGAGCGGCTCGATCGCCACCACGACGGCGGCGTGATAGGCGTGACGCTCGCCCTGCGCATACTGCATCGCGGCCGCGAAGGAGACGAAACGCCCCTCCATCCGCTTGCCGCTATCCTGGACCAGCCAATGGCCCGCGACATCCTGTCCGACATACAGGGTCGGGCCGCTTGGGTCCGCTTCGGGAAGCACTTCCGACATGACGTACGATCCTCGTCATCGACGCGGACCGACCGTGATCCGCGCCGCCCCAGCTACGGATCGGCGCATAGGGTTTCGAGATCGATTTCCGGGGATCGCATAGCATTGGCATAGCGCCGCAATGTGCGGGCGCCCGCTCAATCCTTCGGCAGTGTCTCCAGCTCCTTGCCGACCAGCGGCGCGACACGATCCGCGATCCGGGCGACCCCGGTCGCATTGGGGTGGACTCCGTCGGGCAGCATCAGCATCCGGTTACCCAGCACCCCTTGCAGAATGAACGGGTCGAGCACCGCATGATGGCTGGTCGCAAGGTCGGGCCATATCGCATTGAAACGCGACGCGAAGTCCGGTCCAAGATTGGGCGGTGCCATCATCCCGGTCAGGATCACCGGAATGTCCCGACGGGCCAGTTCGTCCAGCATCGCCGTCATGTTCGCGCGCGTCTCCGCCGGATCGACCTGGCGCAGCACGTCATTGCCCCCCAGCCCGAGCATCACCAGATCGGGCTTCGTCTTCAGCCGGTCGAGCGTATAGGCCAGCCGTCGCCGCCCGTCGGCGGTGGTGTCACCCGAAACCCCGGCATTGACGACCGTGGCATCGATCCCCTGCCCGCGCAGCCGTGCCTGGATCGCATCGGGCAGGCTCTGGCCCCGCTGGAGACCATATCCGGCATAGAGGCTGTCGCCGAATGCCAGCACCACCCGCCTGGGACCGGACACGGGGACGCTGGCGCTGGGCGACGGGCTGGACTGCGCCGGGGCGGCCGAGGCGACATTCGTCGCGGGCGGCTCGTCCTCGCGCCGGGTATCGCAGGCGGATAACAGCCATGCCGCTTGGAGAAGCGCGGCCCCGGCCACATATGGCGTCCTGGTCATCTCTGTCTTGGAATCCCCGCAACTATGGTCGCAGGCAATATGGTCATCCGGGCGACGGATGTAAGGCTGACGCTGGGCGGTGCCGCGCCGGTCGAGATCCTGAAGGGCATCGACCTGACGGTGAGAGATGGCGAGAGCCTGGCGCTGCTCGGCGCATCGGGATCGGGCAAGTCGTCGCTGATGGCGGTGCTCGCCGGGCTGGAGCGGGCGACGTCGGGCCGGGTCGAGGTGGCGGGAACCGATTTCGGCGCGCTGGACGAAGACGGACTGGCCATCGCGCGGCGCGGCCGGATCGGCATCGTGCTCCAGGCCTTTCACCTGTTGCCGACGATGACCGCGCGCGAGAATGTCGCGGTGCCGATGGAGCTGGCCGGGGAGGCCGACGCCTTTGCCCGCGCGGAGGCCGAGCTGACGGCGGTCGGGCTGGCGCACCGGCTGGATCATTATCCTGCGCAATTGTCGGGCGGCGAGCAGCAGCGCGTCGCCATCGCCCGCGCGCTCGGCCCGCGCCCGCGGATCGTCTTTGCCGACGAACCCACCGGCAATCTGGATGCGGCGACCGGCGCGCGGGTGATGGACCTGTTGTTCGACCGGCGCGCGGCGACCGGCGCGACGCTGGTTGTCATCACCCATGATCCGGCGCTGGCCCGGCGCTGCGACCGGGTGGTCGAACTCGCCGATGGCCGGATCGCCGCGTGAGCGGCTGGTCGCTGGCCTGGCGGCTTGCCCGGCGTGAGCTGTCGGTGCGGTTCCGGGGACTGCGCCTGTTGCTGCTGTGCCTGTTCCTCGGCGTCGGCGCGCTGGCCGCGATCGGCAGCCTGAGCGATGCGATCGGCGGAGAACTGGCCGCGCGGGGCCGGGTCATCCTGGGCGGCGATGTCGAATTCGCCGTCTCGCAGCGGCAGGCCGACCGGCCCGAGTTGGCGGCGATGCAGGCCTCCGGTCGGGTGTCGGAAACGATCCGGATGCAGTCGATGGCCGTCACCCCCGACGGCGCGACCGCCCCGGTCCAGCTGAAGGCGGTCGATGCCGCCTATCCGCTCTATGGCCGGTTGACGCTGGCCAACGGACGCACCGCCCGCGCACCGGGTGCAGGCGGCGTCTGGATAGGGCGTGCGCTGGCCGAGCGGCTGTCCGTGGCGCCCGGCGCCCGGCTGCGCTTCGGCACGGCATGGTTCCGGGTCGGCGGGATCATCGCGGACGAGCCCGACCGGCTGGGCGAAGGCTTCACGCTGGGCCCGGTCGCGATCGTCTCGCGAGCGGGGCTCGACCGGACCGGACTGGTCCAGCCGGGCAGCCTGTACGATAGCCGCTATCGCATCGCCACCGCGCGCGATCCGGCGCAGGTCGCCAAGGCGTTCGAACGCAGCTTCGCCACCGCGGGTTGGGAGACGCGGACCCGCGACCGCGCATCGCCCGGCGCCAGCCGCTTCGTCGCGCGCATGGGGGAGTTCCTGACGCTGGTCGGGCTCGCCGCGCTGGTGATCGCCGGGATCGGGGTCGGCAACGGCGTCGGTTCCTATCTGGAGGCGCGTCGCGGCAGCATCGCGATGCTGAAGGTGCTGGGCGCGACATCGGGTCTCGTGGCGAGGATCTATCTGCTCCAGCTGTTCGCCGTGGCCGGGGTCGGCATCCTGCTGGGCCTGGCGGCGGGGATCGTCGCGGTGCCGCTGGTCGGGCTGGCCATGGGGTCGGTGCTGCCCGTCGCGCCGGGGCTGACGATCGCGCCCGTCCCGCTGGCGTTGGCGGCGGGATATGGCCTGCTGATCGCGCTCGCCTTTTGCGCGCGACCGCTTGTCGCGGCGGGGCGCGTGCCGGCGGCGGCGCTGCTGCGCGGCGTGCTCGATGCGCGAGCGGGTGGGGGCTGGCGCGGCACCCTATGGGGCGTGGCGGCGGGCGTGCCCGTCGTGGCGCTCGCGCTGTCGACCACCGGGCGTCCGGGCTTTGCGGCCGGGTTCCTGGGCGCGACGGCGGCGACGCTGGCGCTGCTGGTCGGGATCGGCGCGGCGATCCGGGGAGCCGCGCGCCGCCTGCCCCGCCCGCGCCGCCCGCTCGCGCGGCTGGCCGTCACCGCGCTCCACCGGCCGGGATCGCGGACCGTATCGCTGGTCGTCGCACTCGGCCTGGGGCTGACGCTGTTCGTCCTGCTGGCGAGCATCCGGACCAGCATCGACGGCAATATCCGGCTTTCGGTCCCGGCGCGGGCGCCGGCGCTGTTCGCGCTCGACGTGCCGCCCGAACGCGAAGCCGAATTCCGGCGCATCGTCACGCAGGTCGCCCCGTCGGCCCGGATCGCGACCGTTCCGCTGATGCGCGGCACGATCACCGGCTATGGCACCACCCGCGTCGCCGACCTGGCCACGATCCCCGAAGGCGCCTGGGCGCTGCGGGGCGAGCGCGGGCTGACCTTCGCGGCTTCGCTGCCTCCCGGCAGTACCCTGACGGCCGGGCGATGGTGGCGTGGCGCGGAGGGTAGCCGAAGCCTCGTGTCGATCGACGAGCGGCTGGCAAAGGCGCTGAACCTGCGGATCGGCGACCCGCTGACCGTCTCGGTGCTGGGGATCGAGCGGACCGCGCGGATCGCCTCGTTCCGGCGGATCGCCTGGGACACGCTGGGGTTCAACTTCGTCATGGTCTTCTCGCCGGGGGCGTTGGCCGATGTGCCGCACAATCTGGCCGCCACCATCGACATGCCCGCCGCACAAGGGTCGGCGGTGACTCGCGCGCTGCTGCCCCATTTCCCCTCCACCTCGGTCGTGGAGGTCGGCGGCGTGCTCCAGCAGGTACAGGACGTCGTCGGCCAGATGGCGACCGCGATCACCGTCGCGGCGGGCATCGCGGTGCTCGCGGGGATCGCGGTGCTGCTGGGCGCAATCGCGGCGGCGCGCGCGGCGCGGACCTATGACGCGGTCATGCTGAAGGTGCTGGGCGCGACGCGGCGACAGGTTCTGGCGACGCAGGCGATCGAATATGCGCTGCTCGCCGGGATCGTCGGCCTGGTCGCGCTCCTGCTCGGCGTGGGCGGCGGGTGGTTCGTCGTCACCCGGCTGTTCCAGTTCGAATGGCTGCCCGACTGGACCGTCATCCTGGCGACGCTGGTGATCGGCGCCGTCGTGACGATCGGCATCGGTATCCTGGGCACGCTTCCGGTCCTGCGGGCACGGCCCTCGGCCGCGTTGCGGGCGCTCTAGGTCGGATCGCCATTCAGTATTGCGTCTTCTTCCCCTCTCCCCTGGACAGGGGAGAGGGTTAGCGAAGCTTGCCAGCCTGCTGGCTAGCGCAGCTTGGGTGAGGGGTTGAGCGAGCCCAAAGGCTCGCGCGCTCGCTTCGCGAGCGCCCACCCCTCACCCAGCTCCGACTAAGCCTTTGCTTTCGCAAAGGCCAAGTCTGCGCAACCCTCTCCCCTCTGCGAGGGGCGAGGGAAGGAAAGGTATCGCTGAATGTCGATCCGCCTTGGGTCGAGAGGCGTCCCGCACACTGGCGAGCGGTGCGATCGATATCCATCATGAAGGAATGACGACTCCCTATCATAGTCCCCAATCGCGTCGCGCCGCCCTGTGGCTGGCCCTTGGGCTGATGATCGGCGCCTGTTCGCCGCTCAAGACCTTCGACGCGCTGGTGCCCAAGGATGGCGAAGCCAGGCGGGTGGCGACGGGGCTGGCCTATGGCCGCGACGCCCGACAGGTGCTCGACATCTATGCGCCGCGCTTGGGCGCCGCCGGGTCCAAGCCGGTGATCGTCTTCTTCTATGGCGGCAGCTGGAACAGCGGGACGCGGTCGGGCTATGCCTTTGTCGGCCGGGCGCTGGCGGCGCAGGGCTTCGTGGTCGTGATCCCGGATTACCGGCTGGTGCCGAACGTCCGCTATCCCGCCTTTGTCGAGGACGGCGCGGTAGCGGTGCGCTGGGCGGAAGCAAATGTCGGGTCGTTTGGGGGCGATCCGCGGCGCATCGTGCTGATGGGCCATTCGGCGGGCGGCTATATCGCGGCGATGCTGGCGGTCGACGATCGCTGGCTCGGCCCAGATCGGAGCGCGGTCCGTGGCTTGGTCGGGCTGGCGGCCCCCTATGACTTTGCGCCCTTCGACGTCGATGTCAGTCGCGCGGCGTTCGGCGCATGGCCGCGCCCCGAGGAGACCCAGCCCGTCCACTGGGCAGGCGCAGGCGATCCCCCCGCCCTGCTGCTGGTCGGGGGCGAGGACCGGACGGTCCCGCCCCGCAACAGCGAGACGCTGGCGAACCGATTGCGCACGGGCAGCGTGCCGGTGACGCTACGCACCTATCCCAAGCTGGGGCATGTCGGGATGATCCTGTCGGTCGCACGCCCCTTTCGCGGCCGCGCCCCCGTCATCGCCGATGTCGCGGCGTTCGCCCATGCGGTGACGCGGTAGGGCCCCGCCGCTCGGCGCTTCGATTGCGGCGCGCGTGATGGTGGTCGCGGTGATGGCCGGGTTCCCAGCATGGCGTCGCTTCAGCCATGGGTGCCGCGACGTCGAAGCAATCCTCGGCCGTGTCTCCGGCGGTCGGCAAGGCATGGGCCGGGACGGCGGCCAGGCCCGAGCAAAGGGCGATCATCGACAGGAAGAGGCGGCGCATGGGGAATCCTTCGGGCGTGAGGCGCGTGATACCCCGCCGTTTCACCCGAAAGCCCGATCCCGCCGACTTAAATGAATTTCACCTGGTGCGCCGAGCCTTGGCCGTGAACGGCATGTGCGGCTATGCCGGTCGCATGGCTGCCATCCTGGTCATCGAAGACGACGACGCCACCGCCACGGCCATCATCGCCGAGCTGGAGCGGCACGGCCATGATGCCAGCCGCGCCGCCGATGGCGAGACCGGCCTGACCCTGGCCACGCGCGAGGCCTTCGATGCGATCACGCTCGACCGGATGCTGCCGGGGCTGGACGGGCTGAGCCTGGTCGCCCGGCTGCGCGAGCGTCATGTCGCCATCCCCGTCCTGATGCTGAGCGCCTTGAGCGACGTGGACGAGCGGATCGCGGGCCTGCGCGCCGGTGGCGACGATTACCTGACCAAGCCGTTCGATTTCGCCGAGATGGCGATGCGGGTCGAGGTGCTGCTCCGGCGGCGCGAACAGGCCGAGGCGGTAGTGCTGCGCGGCGGCGGGATCGAATGCGACCTCGTCCGCCGCACGGTCAGGGTGGACGGCGTGCCGACCCGGCTACTCCATATGGAATTCCGCCTGCTCGAATTCCTGATGCGCAACCGGGGCGAGGTGATGACCCGGCGGATCATCTTCGAGCGGGTCTGGGGCTATTATTTCGATCCCGGCGCCAATCTCATCAGCGTCCATATCGCCCGCCTCCGCAAGAAGATCGACCGGCCGGGCCATCCCTCCCCCATACTGACGGTGAAGGGAGAGGGCTATCTCTTCGACGCCGGTTGAGCCGCTGCACTGGCGCGAGGTCGTCCGGATCAGCACCTTCCGCCTGTCGGCGATGCTGGGGGCGGTGTTCGTCATCGGGCTGATCGCGATGCTGGGCGTGGTCTATTTCGCCGCCGCCCGCGACCTGACCGCGCGCAGCGACCGCATCCTGCACGCCGTCGCCGAGCCCCTGGCGCGGGTGCCCGCCGACCAGCTGCCCGACCGGGTCCGGTATGAACTGAGGCGGAACCGGACCGGCTTCAACTATCTGGCGCTGATCGCGGGTGACGGTACGCCGGTGCTGGGCAATGTCCGTCTCCTGCGGCCGCTGGTCCCCGGCCGTCCCGTCGACGTGGAGAGCGGGTCGCGCGGGCCGTTCCGCCTGGTCGCGTTCCGGACGCGCGACGGCGAGACGTTGCTGGTCGGTCGCGACATCAGCCTGCTGCGCGTCCTGCGCCATACCATATTGGAGACGCTGATCGTCAGCGGCCTGCTGATCCTGCTCTGCGTCGCGGCGGCGGCGGTGGGGTTCAGCCGGGCCCCGCTCCGCCGCGTCCGGGCGCTGCAACGCGCCAGCCGGGAGATCGCGGCGGGCGACTTTTCCGTTCGGATGCCGATCGCGGGGCGGCACGACGAACTCGATCAGTTCGCCAATACGGTGAATGCGACCGTCGAGGAGGTCGGCCGCGTCGTCGCGCAGGTGAAGGGCGTGACCGATGCGATCGCCCATGACCTGCGCACCCCGCTCACCCGCGTCCGCGCCACGCTGAACGCGCTCTCCCACCGGCCGCATGACCCGGCGGAGGTGGCGGCGGGCATCGGTCGGGCGACCGCCGACCTGGACCTGGTCCTCGAACGCTTCGCCGCGCTATTACGCATCTCCGAGCTGGAGGCGGGGCGTCGACGCGCGGGCTTCCACAGGATCGACCTGGCCCTGCTGGTCGCGCAGGTCGCCGAGCTGTACGAGCCATTGGCCGAGGACCGCGATATCGCCCTGTCGGTGGCGACCCGGCCGCTATGGGTCGAGGGCGACGACCGGCTGCTGTTCGAGGCGCTCAGCAACCTTGTCGACAATGCGATCAAGTTCGCGCGCCCCGGCGGCCGGGTCGGCATCGCGCTGACCGAGGACGATCGCGGCCCGGCCATCGAAGTCCGTGACGACGGCCCCGGCATTCCGCCCGAGGAGCGCGATGCGGTCCTGCGGCGTTTCCACCGGGGCGTGGCGGCGCGGGACGTGCCGGGCAGCGGCCTGGGCCTCAGCGTCGTCGTCGCGATCCTGAACCTCCACGGCTTTCGCCTGCACCTGTCCGACGCCCGGCCCGGCCTGTGCGTCCGGATCGCGCTGCCCCGGTCGGTGTGAAATTCATTTAAGTCGCCTGTGCCCCCGATCGGCGCGAAAGAGGCTTCCGTCGGCGACGCGGCCGCGGTCCCCACCCTCTTCCCCCGCGCCGTCGCCGACACCCTGTTCGTGTCCGACACCGGGATGCCCATGCTTCAACTCGTCAAGCTCGCCCTTGCCAAGCCCTATAGCTTCGTCGTCCTCGCGATCCTGATCGTGCTGGGCGGCGGGATCGCGGCGGTCGAGACGCCGACCGACATCTTCCCCGACATCCGCATCCCGGTGATCGCGGCGGTATGGACCTATCGCGGGCTGCCGCCCCGCGACATGTCGGGGCGCGTCATCTATTACTATGAGCGTTCGCTGTCCGCGACGGTCGGCGATATCGACCATATCGAGAGCCAGTCGCTGTCGGGCGTCGGGATCGTGAAGATCTTCTTCCGCCCCGGCGTCGACATCCGCACCGCCACCGCGCAGGTGACGGCCGTCTCGCAGACCGTGCTGAAGCAGATGCCGCCGGGCATCACCCCGCCGCTGATCCTGAACTACAACGCCTCGACCGTGCCGATCCTGCAACTGGCGCTGTCCGGCAAGGGCCTGTCCGAAGAGAAGATCTACGACCTGGGCCAGAACATGATCCGTCCGGCGCTGGCATCGGTCCAGGGCGCGGCGATCCCGTCGCCCTATGGCGGCAAGGAGCGGCAGATCCAGATCGACCTCGATCCCGCCGCGCTTCAGGCGCACCGGCTGTCGGCGACCGACGTCGCCAATGCCCTGGCGCAGCAGAACCAGATCATCCCCGCCGGGACCGCCCGGATCGGCCGCTACGAATATAATCTGCGGCTGAACAACAGCCCCGACGCGATCGAGGATCTCAACGCCCTGCCGATCCGGACGATCGACGGGACCACGGTCCTGATGCGCGACGTGGCGCATGTCCGCGACGGATCGCCGCCGCAGCGCAACGAGGTCCGGGTCGACGGCGCGCGGTCGGTGCTGATGACCGTGCTGAAGAGCGGGTCGGCCTCGACCATCGCCATCGTCGATCACGTCAAGGCGCTGATGCCGCAACTCGAAGCGACCCTGCCCGCCGGACTGAACGTCAAGCTGCTGTCCGACCAGTCGGTGTTCGTGAAGGCGGCGGTGTCGGGGGTGATGCGCGAAGGCGTGATCGCCGCCGCGCTGACCAGCCTGATGATCCTGCTGTTCCTCGGTTCGTGGCGGTCGACGGTCATCATCGCCGCCTCGATCCCGCTCGCTATCCTCGCCGCCATCGCCGGCCTGGCGCTGGCCGGGCAGACGCTCAACATCATGACGCTGGGCGGGCTGGCGCTGGCGGTCGGCATCCTGGTCGACGATGCCACCGTCACCATCGAGAATATCAACTGGCATCTCGAACAGAGCAAGCCGGTGCGCGACGCGATACTGGACGGCGCCCGGCAGATCGTCGGCCCCGCCTTCGTCTCGCTGCTGTGCATCTGCATCGCCTTCGTGCCGATGTTCTTCCTGCCGGGCGTCGCGGGCTTCCTGTTCGCGCCGATGGCGATGGCGGTGGTGTTCGCGATGATCGCCTCGTTCATCCTGTCGCGTACGCTGGTCCCGACCATGGGCAATTACCTGCTGCGCGACCATGCGGGGCCGCACACCGCCGAGGTGATGGTGACGCATGACGCCCAGGCCGGACGCCCCGAGAGCCGCAACCCGCTCCGCCGGTTCCAGCATGGGTTCGAGCGCCGGTTCGAGGGGGTGCGCGGCTATTATACCGGCCTGCTGGCCTTCGCACTCGCCCGGCGGCGGCCGTTCGTCATCGCCTTCATGGCGGTCGTCCTGATGTCCTTTGCGCTGGTGCCGATGCTGGGGCGCAACTTCTTTCCCGCCGTCGATGCGGGGCAGATCAGCCTTCACGTCCGCGCGCCCGTCGGCACCCGGATCGAGGAGACGGCGGCGCTGTTCGACCATATCGAGAACCGCATCCGCCAGGTCGTGCCCGCCGACCAGATCGACACCATCGTCGACAATATCGGCCTGCCGGTCAGCGGCATCAATCGCGCCTATTCCAACACCGGCGGCGTCGGTCCGCAGGACGGCGACATCCTGATCACGCTGAAGGAAGGCCATGGCCCGACGGCCGGGTTCGTGAAGGCCCTGCGCGAGCAGCTTCCGCACGACTTTCCGGGTTCGTCCTTCTCCTTCCTGCCCGCCGATATCGTCAGCCAGATCCTGAACTTCGGCTCGCCCGCGCCGATCGACGTCCAGGTCGCGGGCCCCGACACCAAGGGGGGCGAGGCCTATGCGCGGATGCTGGTCGCGAAACTGTCGCGGATTCCGGGGCTGGCCGATGTCCGGCTGCAACAGGCGTCCAACTATCCCGAATATGCGGTCGATGTAGACCGTGCCGAGGCGAGCCGCCTGGGCATCACCGAGAACGACGTGACGCGCAGCCTGTCGGTCAACCTGGCGGGCAGCGCGCAGGTCGCGCCGACCTTCTGGCTGAACCCGAAAAACGGCGTGTCCTATCCGATCGTGGTCCAGGCCCCGCAATATCGCGCCGACACGGTCGAACAGATCGACAATCTGCCGATCACCGGCAGCACGCCGGGCAGCTTCCAGACGCTGCGCGCGCTGGGCACGCTCCAGCGCGAGCCGAGCCCCGCCCTGGTCTCGCATTATGCGGTGCAGCCGGTGTTCGACGTCTATGCCACGCCGCAGGGCCGCGATCTGGGCGCGGTCGCCGCCGACATCCGCCAGGTGCTGGCGCAAACCAGGGGCCAGTTGCCCAAGGGCGCGACGGTGGCGCTGCGCGGACAGGTGGAGACGATGAACACCGCCTTCACCGGGCTGATCCTGGGCCTCGCCGGGGCGGTCGTGCTGATCTACCTGCTGATCGTCGTGAACTTCCAGAGCTGGACCGATCCGCTGGTGATCGTCTCCGCCCTCCCAGCCGCGCTGGCCGGGATCGTGTGGATGCTGTTCGCGACGCATACGCCGCTCAGCGTGCCCGCGCTGACCGGGGCCATCATGTGCATGGGCGTGGCGACCGCCAACAGCGTGCTGGTCGTCAGCTTCGCGCGCGAAAGGCTGGCGGCGTGCGGCGACGCCGTCCAGGCGGCGATGGAGGCGGGCGCCACCCGGTTCCGCCCGGTCCTGATGACCGCGCTGTCGATGATGATCGGCATGGCCCCGATGGCGCTGGGGCTGGGCGAAGGCGGCGAGCAGAATGCGCCGCTCGGCCGCGCGGTCATCGGCGGCCTGCTCTGCGCGACGCTCGCCACGCTCGTCTTCGTCCCCGTCGTCTTCGCCATCGCGCACCGCCGCCGGACGGCCGACACCCCTTCCCCCGCCATGCCCATCGGAGAAGCCATCCATGCATGAAGCCGCCCCGGCCCCCGCTGTGTCGGCCGACACCCCCACGCCCAAGGGCCTGAAGACCGCAGGCCTTGCCGCCGCCGTGCTGGCGATCGGCATCGTGGGGGTGGGAACCCTGTCGCGCAGCCATGACGTCGCGTCCGCGGCCAGCTGGTCGACGGCCAATGCCATTCCGACCGTCCACCTCGTCACCGTCAAGGGCGGCGCGGCGAGCGACACGCTCGACCTGCCCGCGACGCTCCAGGCCTGGGAGGCCGCCCGGCTCTTTCCGCGCGTCGGCGGCTATGTGCGCC
The DNA here is from genome assembly GCF_031453055.1 of Sphingomonas sp. SORGH_AS_0789. Classification (NCBI taxonomy): domain Bacteria; kingdom Pseudomonadati; phylum Pseudomonadota; class Alphaproteobacteria; order Sphingomonadales; family Sphingomonadaceae; genus Sphingomonas; species Sphingomonas sp. SORGH_AS_0789. The sequence continues at coordinate 2,987,158 of NZ_JAVIYV010000001.1, read as the reverse complement.
GCTGGTCGCAGGATATCGGCGCGCATGTCGCGCAAGGGCAGGCGCTGGGCGAGATCGACACGCCCGAACTGGACGAGCAGATCGGGCAGGCCCGCGCCGCGCTCGCCAGCGCCCTGGCGCATGAGAAGCTGGCGCGCAGCACGGCGGCACGCTGGGCCGACCTGCTGACCAGCTCTTCGGTTTCCCGGCAGGAGGTCGACGAGAAGAATGGCGATCTGGCGGTCAAGACCGCCGGGGTCGCCGAGGCCCGCGCCGCGCTGTCGCGGCTGGAGGCGATGAAGCGCTATGCCGTGGTGCGCGCGCCCTTTGCCGGGGTGGTGACCGCGCGCAATGCCGAGGTTGGCGATCTGGTCGGCCCCGGCGCGGCGGCGCAGGCCCCCATGTTCGGGGTGGCCGACACCCACCGCATCCGCGTCTATGTCAACGTCCCGCAATCGCTGTCCGCGACGATCCGGCCGGGCATGACCGCGACGCTGAGCGTCCCCGCCTTTCCGGGGCGCCGCTTCCCCGCGACGGTGGCGGGGCTGTCGAGCGCGATCGATCCGCAGTCCGGGGCCTTTCGCGTCCAGTTGCTGGCCGACAATCCCGACGACCTGCTGAAGCCCGGCGGCTATGCCCAGGCGCGGTTCGACCTGCCCGGACAGGCCGGAACGGCGATGGTGCCCTCCAGCGCGATCCTGTTCGGCGCGGGCGGGGCGCAGGTCGCCACGGTCGATCCGCATGGCCGCATCGCGATGCACCGGATCCATATCGGCCAGGACAACGGCCCGACCGTCCAGATCCTGTCGGGCGTGACCCCCGGCGAGCGGATCGTCGACAATCCCCCGGACTCGCTGGCGCAGGGCGAGCTGGTGCGCGTGGGGGACGACCATCATGGCTAAATCCCGCCCCCGCTGGCTGTCGGGAGCGATGCTGGCGCTTCTCGGCGGATGTTCGATGGCCCCCGCCTATCGCCCGCCGGTCATGGCTACACCCGCGGCGTACAAGGAGATGCCGACGACGGGGGATGGCCTGTGGAAGCCGGTCGATGCGATCGCAGCCGCTCCGGCGGCGGCATGGTGGACGGGCTTTGGCGATCCGCTGCTTGATGAACTGGAGGGGCGGATCGAGCGCGACAATCCGACGCTGGCGGGTGCGCTGGCCCGCTATGATCTCGCCCGCGCGACGCTGGCGGGGGCGCGGTCGGGGCTGTTTCCGCATGTCGAGCTGACCCCCGGCCTGCTCCGCAACCGGCAATCGGACGAACGCCCGTTGCGAGGCGGATCGCAGCCGGATTTCTACACCGCCGCGACGCTGGGCGGCGACCTGTCCTATGAGGCGGACCTGTGGGGCCGCGTTCGCAATTCGGTGGCGTCCGGCCGCGCGCTGGCGGAGGCGAGCCGGGACGATCTGGCGGCGGTCAAGCTCGCGCTGCAAGGGCAGCTGGCGACCGATTTCGTCCAGTTGAGGGGACAGGACCAGCAACTCGCGCTGCTGGCCAAGACCATCGACGCTTTCGCCAGAGCGGACGCGCTGACCCGCAACCGCTTTCGCGGCGGCATCGCCACGGGGATGGATGTCGGCCGCGCGGGCGCGCTGCTCGGCGAGGCGCGCGCCCAATATGCCGCGCTGGAGGCGTCGCGCGCGATCACCGAACATGCCATCGCCAGCCTGGTCGGACAGCCCGCCTCCACCTTCGCCATCCCGCGCCGCGACGCACCGCTGGCCCAGCCCGCGATACCCGTCGGCCTGCCCTCCACACTGCTCGCCGCCCGGCCGGACGTCGCGGCGGCCGAACGGCGCATGGCGGCGGCCAATGCCCGGATCGGTGTCGCCCGGGCGGCCTTCTTCCCCCGGATCACGCTGGGCGGTACGGGCGGCTTCCAAAGCACCGCGCTCGCCGGTCTGGTCGCCGCCCCGAACCTGTTCTGGGCGATCGGCCCCGGCGCGATCCTCAACATCTTCGACGGCGGGCAGCGTCGCGCCGATCTCGCCGCCGCGCGCGCCAGCTGGAAGGCGGCCATGGCCGACTATCGCAGCCATGCGCTCGGCGCGTTCCAGGATGTCGAGGATGCGCTCGCCACACTCCGCCACCTGGACGACGCCCAGACCGCGCAGGCCCAGGCGGTGGCCGCCGCCGCCAGCACCGAGCAGATCGCGCTGGACCGGTACATCAAGGGGGCGGCCACCTATCTCGACGTCGCGACCGCGCAGGAGAGCCTGCTGCGCGACCAGCAGAGCGCCTTGTCCCTTCAGACGCAGCGGCTGGCGGCCAGCGTCGCGCTGGCGCGCGCCCTGGGCGGCGGGATCACCCCGGCTTCGGTCCGACCGGGCTAATAGGTGACCGTGACGACGACGGTGTCCGAATAGAGGCCGGGCGCCGGGGTCGGCTGGGGCGGCACGCGGCCATGGATCGCCTGCGACTGCGCCAGCCCGGTGCCCGTGGCCTGGAGAGCGCCATCCCAGCTCGACGACAGCGCCGCGTCGCGGAACAGCCCATAGGCGATGAAACTCCCCGAAGCGCCCCGCATGCGCCGGACGCCCGACGCATCGGCGTTGCGCCCCGTATCGAGCCGCACCGCATAGGCGGTCTGGTTGGTGCAGGTCATGGTCAACGCGCTTTGCGCCGTCACCGGCCGCGACAGCACGCCGGTCGTCGGGAAGGACAGCGGCGTCGCCGCCACGGTGCAGCCCCTGGACGGCGATGCGCTGACATCGAATGTCGGGCGGATCGAGGCGGAGCCCGCAAAGCCGGTGCAGTTGCTGCTCGCGCCGATCAGTTCGACCCCATAGCTGAACTGCGTGGCGTTGCCGATGAAGCTGGAGCGATAGCTGCCCGGCACCACCGTCGTCTGGCCGCCGAACAGCCGCGCATAGAGGGTACGCGTCGCCGACCCCGCCCCATTGAGCGCGACCGACACGATGATCGCGGGCACGCTGCCCAAGGTCGGATTGTCGAGCGAACCCCAGGCGACCGATCGCGCCGCATCCTGATAGAGCTGATAGCGCAGCGTGCCCGCCGTGCCGGTCATCAACCGGGCCGACCCATCGGTGCCGCCGCTGCCCGCGCCGATGCCGGGGCAGACCTTGACCACGCTGAGCAGCGGGATGCCGGTGCACGTCACCGACACCGTCCCCGTCACGTCGACCGGGCCGCTGCCCAGGAGCACCGGGCTGCCGAAGTCGATCGTCGAAACCGTCGCCGAACAGGTCTGCGCCTGCGCGGTGCCCGGCATGACAAGGAGCGCCAGGGCGGCGAGCAGCGCCAGTATCAGGGGCTTCATGGGGTCGCACTCCCGATCGGCAGGCAGACGGCGCGGACACGGACCTGTTCGCCCGGTCGCGCCGCAAAGGCGAAGCTCGCACGGCAACGCCCGCCATCGGGGTCGGTGACGACCACCTCGTTCCTGGGGTCGAGCGCACCGAGAAAGGCGACCCCGTCATAGCCGATCGCCTCGTCGGGCGCGCCCTCCCGCGCGATGCGCGACCCCAGCGGCAGCAGCCGCCCTTCCCCATCGACGAACTCGACCAGCGCGGTATCGGTCTCGCGCGCCACCCCGAAGGCGACGCGGGCGGGCACGCGGGAAAAGGCCACCGCCTCGGCATGGGTCGAGGCGATGCGCGCATCGACGGGCAATGACGAGGGGTCGATCGATATGGCGCTCGGCTCGAACGGCGCAATATCGGGGACCAGCAGCTTGCCCGACGCGCCGGTCGTCCCCACCAGCCGGTTCTCGCGGTACACGCGCACCCCGCTCGCCCCCGCATCGGCCACCGCAAAGGACTGGTCGAGCCGCCGGGCCGCATAAAGGTCGCCGCCGATCAGCGCCACGGCCCCCTCCGCCTGCAGGGTTCCCGATACCCCGCCCCCGGCATAGAGGCCCGTCGCCTCGAACTGCGCAAAGCCGGTCGTGTGGCGCAGGATCGCATGTCCCGCCCGTTCGCGGCCATCGGCGACGCGCACCGACCATCCCCAGGAACCCGGCTCATGTGCGCCCTGGCGCGACATTTCGGCATAACCCGATACCCGCCCTCGCGAAACCGTCGCGCCGGTGGTGATCGAGGCGCGCCGTCCGAACGGCAGGCTGGCGCCGACGAACAGGCCGAAGCTGCGATCGCCGCCCAGATCGGCCACGGCATTGGCGAACAGCGACAAGCGCCCGACATTGGCGGTCGAGGACAGGCTGGCCAGCCGATAGCGGTCCCCCGCCGCCGATTTGGAATTGACGAGGCTGATGCCGATCGACGCCGAGGTCGCCTGGATGGGAAGCGACAGCGAAAACTGGTCGATCTCGCGCGGGGCGCCGAAGATGCGACGGTCGCCCGTCAGGACCGGACCGAAGGATGCGGTCCGCGACGCCAGGTCGGCATAGCCGCCGATCGTCCGCATCGAGCGCAGGAGGACCGAGAAGCCGGGACGGCGCGCCTCCAGCCCGATATCGACAAGCCCGCCGGTCCGCCCATCGGCCTGGCTGATCGCGCCCGCGACCGACAGCAGCGCCCGGTCGCGCAACGTCACGACGCTCCCCGCGCCGATCTGGACCAGGCCGGCGCCAGCTTCGAGATGGCCCTGGAGCGTCCACCGGCTGGAGATGCCGCGCCGCGCCGATGCCGAGGCGATCAGCCGTCGGTCATAGTCGTTCGACACGATCGCATAGCTGCGCCGCGCAAAGCCGATCTCGGCGCTGAAGTCCGTCAGCCCCTCCGCCAGCAATTGCGGCGAGGCATAGAAGGGCGCGGTCGACACCGTCTCGCGGCCCAGCGCGTCGCGGACGACCACGGTCGCGACGCCCGCGCCCTGTACGACCGGCGGGTGCATCACGGCATAGGGCCCTGCGGGCACGCGCGTCGACAGCGTGCGGACCCGGTCGATGAACAGGTCGAGGGTCGAGGGGGCGGCCGCGCTCCCCGCCAGACGCGGGATCGGCATGGTGACCAGGCCGGGCCGCATGCCGAACGTCCGCTGGATCTGAAGGCCACCCATCCGGATCGGCCGGGTCCAGCCATGCCCGCCATTGATCGTGTCGCCCGCGCGCAGCGTCACCAGACGCGACGGATCCTCATAGCTGTAGGTGGTCGACAGTCGGGTGACGCGCGGCCCGCTGGACAGCAGCGCGACGGCGCTGTTCTCGATCAGGCCGAAGGCGCCGAATATCCGCGTCCCGAACGCCCCCGATGCCCCCGTGAAGCGGGGACCGACCGCGCTTCGGTCGCCGCTGGCGAACAGCGTATAGTCGAGCACCACGCCCGGCGGCGGACGATCCGGCACCGCCCCGCCGCGACCGTTTCGCCCGCCATCGATCAGCGTCGGCCGCTCCGCGGTCGGCCCCGCGACCAGCCACATGATCTGCCGCATCTCCTCATAGCGATACCGCAGACCGGCGATGCGCTCGAGCGGCACGTCGCCCCGATCGACCTCGACGGGCAGCGCGACGCCGACGGTCCGCAACTCGGTCGCCGGGGCGCTGAAGCCGCCATCGGGGCGCTGGGTGAACGACGCGACATAGCCGGTGGGACGGTCGTTCAGATAGACCTCCAGCTGCAACGCCTGTTCCTGGCGGCGGGGGTCCACGTCGACACCTACCCGCAAGCTGCCGTCATCCTGTGCCCATGCCGGATGGGCGCAGGACAGCGCGGCCAGGATCGTCCAGCCCAGCTCACCGGCGCGGCTGGGACGCAAGGGAGACCTCGATCGGGCCGCCATCGGAAACCGCGCGCATCCGCACATCGGCGCCGTTCGGAACGCTGGTGCCGGGGTTCAGCGGGATGCGGAGCTCGGACCCCGCCAGGACATAGCCGACCAGCCCCGCCCGCGCGAGAATCTGCTGGCTTCCCGCGATCAGTTGCAGGTCGGCCAGGCGCAGCCGCCGATTGCCCGTATTCCGCCCGACCAGCGCCGTGGTGCCCCCCGAACGGTCGATCCGCCAGCTGACATCTGGCATTCGGCGGGGAATGTCCGAGAAGAAGGCCGGGATCGACTGGCGGACGACCAGGTCGACGGTGCCCGGCTGCGCCCGGCCCGGATCGGGCACCTCGTCGATCAGGACGCGATAAGCCTCCTCGCCCACCGGCGGCGCCTTGGCAGTGCGCACGACGCGGATCAGATATTGCTGCTGCGGCGCCAGCGTTGAAAAGGGCGGACTGGCGACCACGTCGCTGGTCGGCGTCAGCACGTCCGTGCCGTTGCGCGAGGTCCATCGCATCACACGGACCTGGACCCGTACCGGCCGCTGCTCGGCATTGCTGAGCGTCAGCGCGGTGGTCCGCGCACCTGGCAAGGGATCGATGGCGACCGGCGCGACCCGGATGTCCGATGCCCGGCCGATCGCCGGGATAGTCAGCAGCATGGCGGCCACCGCTATAGCGCGTCTCATGGGCGTTCCTCCTGCGGGCAGCTCAATAGGTGACGGTCACCTGTACGGTGTCGGTATAGCTTCCGGCCGCCGGGGTGGTCTGCGGGGGGACCCGGCCATAGACGGTCAGCGTCTGCACCGCGCCATTGCCGATCCCGGCCAGCGTATCGGTGCCCGCCGTGTTGCCCCAGATCTGCGAGCGTGCAGGATCGCGGAACAGCTCATAGACCACTGTCGCGCCCGCGCCCGAGGTCATCCGCCGCGCCGTCACCGTCGCGCCCGCCCCCGCACCCGCGTTCAGGCCGATATTATAGGGCGTCGTGTTGGTGCACTGGACCCCGATCGTGCTGGTCGAGGTGATCGCCGTCTGGATCACGCCGGTCGCGCCGAACGCCAGGTCGCTTGCCGAGGTCAACCGGCACTCGGCCTGGATCGTCATCGTCACCTGGAACTGCGTACTTTGCTGCGCGGCCGACGGCGCGGGGATCACGACGCAGCCAAGCGCTGCGATACCGATGGCAAGATAGCGTTTCACGATGCGGTGCCTCCAGATCACGCCTCGTCAAAGCGCGATCGCCCGCATCGGCTGCTATAGCTTCGGAATCGGAAGCAAATTCCCGATCATGGGTTAAAGCCCGGAGCGTACAGGCCAATTGCGACCGGGAGCGTGCCACAAGATCGGCGCGCGATCTGCCGGAATTGGCAGATGGTACGCATGCAAATTTGAGCCATGAACTACGGGAAGCTTTTCGTTAACCATAAATTGCACAGGATTGCATGATTGCATTCCTCTTGTTCGTGCAACCCTAACCGCCAATATTGGCCGCTGTAACCGAACCCGATGAAGACCGACCGATCGGCATCGAAAGCGACGCACCGGGAGCAGCCACCGGATAAGCCACGCGAAACCCGATATGCGAGGTCGGCAGGTCGTGTTCCTGGGCCTGATAGGCGGCGGGGCGGAAATTGGCGCAATAGTTCATCGCGCAGAGATAGCTGCCGCCCTTCACCAGCCCCACATCGCCCTCGCCCGCCACCCATTCCCAGACATTGCCGACCATGTCGTATAGCGCCAGGTCATTGGGTTCGAAACAGCCGACCGGGGCGATCCCGGCATAGCCGTCCTCGGCGGTGTCGCGGATCGGGAAGACGCCTTCCCAGACATTGGCGCGCGGCTTGCCATGGTCGAAGGCCCATTCGACCGGGTCGCGCGTGGCATTCTGATTGCCCCGCGCCGCGCGTTCCCATTGCGCCGTGGTCGGAAGCGCGCCGCCGACCCAGCGGGCATAGGCGGCCGCATCGTCGCGGTCGACATGGACGACCGGCTCGTCCGCCCGGCCGGTCAAGTCGCTGCCCGGCCCCATGGGATGACGCCAGTCCGCCCCCTTCGTCCAGCGCCACCAGCGCGAGGCGTCGTCGAGCGACACGGTCTCGGTCGGGGCGACGAACAGCGCGGATGCGCCTTCGCGCTCGGCCCGGGTGCGATGGCCGGTCGCCGCGACGAAGGCCGCGAACTGGCGGTTGGTGACCTCATGCGCGTCGATGCGGAACGCCGCCACCCGCACCGCCTGCCCCGGACGCTCCGCGCCGTCCTCGCCCAGCAGGACGGTCCCGGCGGGCACCGTGACGATTGCGTCCTGGCCGAGACAGCGATGCACCGGCGCGGGGGCCTGCGCACCCAGCGTCGCGGTCGCCGCCACGGCCAGCAGCAACGCCGCCCCTATCCTCACGGCCGCGCCGCCGGGGCGGTTGCGGTTGCGGTCTCGGCCCCGGCGGGCAGCGGCACCACGCCCTTCGCCTTGGCATAGCGATCATAGGCCGCCACCAGATCGGCCAGCCGCGCGGGCTCGGCGGCGGACAGGTCCTTCGTCTCGCCGGGGTCGGCCGCAATGTTGAAGAGCTGCCACCGCCCAGTGCTGACCCCGCCGCGCGTGTAGCGATTGGTCGGCGCGGGCAAATAGACGACCTTCCAGTCGCCCTTGCGCAACGCCCGGCGGAAGAAGAGTTCATAGCCCAGAGCCTCGTCCGCGCCGCGCACCCCCGCCGCATCGGCCGCCAGCACGGGGCGCAGGCTATGCCCTTCATAGGGCAGGATCGGGCGACCGGCGAACGCGCTCGGCTGGCGCAGACCCGCATAGTCGAGCAGCGTGGGCGCGACGTCGCGCACGTCCAGATTGGCATTGGCGATCCGCCCGCCGCCCTTCACCCCGCGTCCGGCGGCAAAGGCGCTGACCCGGATGCCGCCCTCGGTGGTATAGCTCTTGACCAGCCAGGACGGGACCGAATTGGCCTGGGCCCAGCCGGGGCCATAGCCGACATAGCTGCTGCCCTTGCCGATATTGCCCAGGCTGTTGTCGATCCCCAGCGCCTCCGCCGGGGGCAAGGCCGCATCGGGCGAACCGACCTTGAAGCGCGGGCTGGGCGCGTGGATGTCGTTTCCTTCGGGGCCATTGTCGGCGAAGAACAGGATGATCGTATTGTCGAGCCTGCCTTGCGCCTTCAGTGCGGCCAGGACGCGACCGACATTCTGGTCCATCCGGTCGACCATAGCGGCATAGACCTCCATCTTGCGCGCCTCGACCGCGCGCTCCTCGGCGGTCAGCGAGGCCCAGGGCCGCGCCAGTTCCAGCGTGTGCGGCACCGCATCGGCGGGAACCAACCCCAGCGCCTTTTGCCGCGCCAGCCGCTCGCTCCGCAGCGCCTCATAGCCCGCGTCATAGCGGCCCTTATATTTGGCGATCGTCTCCGCCGGGGCCTGGAGCGGCCAGTGCGGCGTGGTGAAGGGGAGATAGGCGAAGAAGGGGCGCCGGTCCCCCGACCTGGCCGCCGCGTCGAGATAGCCGATCAGCCGGTCCGCGAAATAATCGGCGGAATAGGTGCCCTTGGGCAGCGCGGCGGGCTTGCCGTCGTCGCGATAGCTGGGGGCCAGGCCCGCCCGGGTCCAGGCGTCGTTCTGGTCCTCGCCGAAATGGTTCGACAGGCCCTGGAGCAGCGCGAAGCTGTGCTCGAAGCCCCGCGCGGCGGGTTCGCGCTCCGGGGTCAGGCCGAGATGCCATTTGCCCGCCATCAGCGTCGTGTACCCGCCCGCGCGCAGCAGCTCGGCAATCGAGGCGACGCGGTCGTTCAGATAGCCCTCATAGCCCGGCCGCCCGCGCGTTTCCGGCCCCAACAACTCGGCCATGGTGCCGAGCCCGGCCTCGTGATTGTCGACCCCGCTCATCAGCATCGAGCGGGTGGGCGAACAGGTGGGCGCGGTATGGAAGCCGGTGAAGCGCACCCCCGACAGCGCCAGCGCATCGAGATTGGGGGTCGCGATCTCGCCCCCGAACGCGCCCAGATCGGACCAGCCCAGATCGTCCGCGACGATGACCAGGAAATTAGGCGCGTCCTTCGCCGCCTGTTGTTGGGCGGGTGCGACCGGCGCGGTCTGTTGGGCCGCCACCGGGACAGGCGTGGCTGCCACAAGCGCGGGGATGGCGGACGCCATAAGTCTCAGGCCGATCATATCTGCTCCCTTTGGGCGACCATGGGCGCGGCCGCATGCCCGGCATAAGGCTCTGTGCGGTCGCGACAATGCTAGTTTACCTACTCAACCGATAGGAATTACTTGGTGCGCCGCCCCCGGTACCGCTCGCAGCAAGCCCCTTGACACCATGCGCAATGTAATACCGTATATGAAATAGAGGTGGCAGCGATCGGCATGGGCACACCGTATCAGCGGGCGTCACACGGGCCGATCGTGGCACACCCCATCAAAGGCGGCACGACAGAGGCCGCCCCAAATTCGCAGCAGGAACGGGAGCATAGCAGGACCAAATAAGGGGAAAGATCATGGTTTATCGACCGAGCCGGTTGCGAAAATGGGCGCTGACGGGAGCGGCCATCGGGTCCCTGATCCTGGCCGTCGAGGCCCAGGCGCAAACCCAGTCTTCGGGCGGCAGCGGCGCCGCCGAGACCGCCGATGGCGATGCGACGGGTGCGAGCGACGGGACGATCGTGGTGACGGGATCGCGCATCCGCCGCAACCCGCTGGACCAGAGCGCACCGCTGACCGCCATCGACGGCGCGGACATCGCGCGAACCGGCCTTTCCTCGATCGGCGACGTGCTGCAACGCCTGCCCGGTGCGGCGGGTGGGCTCAATTCCCGCTTCAACCGGTCGGGCAATAACGGCAACCCGCCCGATGGCGGCGGCGTCGGCGCGGGGTCGGCCGAGATCGACCTGCGCTATCTGGGCAGCCGCCGCACGCTGGTGCTGGTCGACGGCCTGCGCTTCATCAACGGCAGCGCGGCGAGCGGCATTCCCGGCGCGGTCGACCTGAACGCCATTCCCGACAGCATGATCGAACGCGTCGACGTGCTGCGCGACGGGGCCTCCACCATCTACGGCTCGGACGCGATCGCGGGTGTCGTCAACATCATCACCAAGAAGCGGCAGAACGGTTTCCTCGCCACCGCGCAACTCGGCGGATATGACAAGGGCGACGGCGTCACCCAAAATTACCAGTTGAGCTGGGGCCATCGCACGGAGGACGGTCGGGTCTCGGTCGTTGCGGGCGCCAATTACATCAACCAGGGCTCGGTCTTCGCGGGCGACCGCCCCTATTATGCCTTCCCCGATCCGGGTGCGACCGCCTGCTCCAGCAGTTGCAGTTCGGGCACGCCCAATGGCCGGTTCATCATCAACAATCCCGTCACCGGCGAGGCGATGAACCTGACGCTTAAGAGCAATCCGCTGACCCGGCCGCGCTTCGATCCGTCGGACCCGACCGGTGCGAACAGCGATTTCAAGTCCTTCACCGTCGCCGACCGGTTCAATTTCCGCCCCTATAACTATTTGCTGACCCCGCAGGAGCGATTCGGTGCCTTCGTCAACTTCACCGGTCAGCTGGCGGACAATGTCCGGCTGAGCACCAAGTTGATCTACAACCGCCGCACCTCGGACAACCAGGCGGCGCCGCTGCCGCTGTTCGTCGGCCCCGATGCGGGCAACGGCAATCTGCTCGACACCATCTCGATCGACCAGACCAATCCGTTCAACCCGTTCGGCGTGACGCTGAGCGCGGGCAATAATGGCACGCCCGCCAATTACGGCTTTATCGGGCGACGCTTCGTCGAGAACGGTCCGCGCCATTATAGCCAGCGGGTCGACACCATGTACATGTCCGGCACGCTGGACGGACAATTCGCGATCGGCCAGGGGACCTGGTACTGGGATGCCAACCTCATTTATGCCGAAAACCATGCCAAGCAGGTGGCGCACGGCAATGTGAACGCCGCCAACCTGGCGCTGGCGCTGGGACCGGTGGCGAACTGCACCGGCGCGTGCGTGCCGTTCAATATCTTCGGCGGGGAGGGATCGATCACCCCGGCGATGATCGACTATGTCACTTTCACCCAGCGCGACCGGTCCGAACAGACGATGACCGACGCCACGCTCAACCTGACCGGCACGCTGTTCCAGCTGCCTGCCGGGCCGCTCGGCCTGGCGGCGGGTTATGAATTCCGCCGCCAGACGGGCTCGTTCCAGCCCGACGCCATCGTCGCAGCGGGGCTGGGCTCCGACATTCCCGCGCAGCCCAGCTCGGGCAGGTTCGACGTCAACGAGGTCTATGGCGAACTCAGCATTCCGGTGCTGAAGGACGTGCCCTTCTTCCGCCTGCTCGAAGGGTCGTTCGCGGCGCGTTATTCGGACTATTCGACCAGCGGCAACCGCACGGTGATGAAGGGCGGGCTCAGCTGGAAACCGTTCGAGGATCTGCGTCTGCGCGGCACCTGGGCGCAAGGGTTCCGCGCCCCCAGCATCGGCGAGCTGTTCGGCACCCCATCGCGCTTCGATGGCGGCGTCATCGATCCCTGCTCGGGGATTGCCAGCCTGCCCGCGAACAGCACGGTGCGACAGAACTGCGTCGCGCTGGGCGTGCCGGTCAACTATGTCCAGAACGGCCTGCAATTGCCGATCCTGACCGGCGGCAACCGCGCGCTGAAGCCCGAAAAGTCGGAAAGCTGGGTGCTAGGCGCCGTCTATAGCCCCAGCTGGGCGCGCGAAGCGGGCATCGCCAGCCAGCTGAGCCTGGAGGCCGATTACTACACCATCCGGGTCGATGACGCGATCGCCTCGGTCGGCGCGGACGTGCTGCTGGCGAACTGCATCAACCAGCGCGATGCGGTCAGCTGCGGCGCGATCACCCGCTCCTCGACGGGCAGCGGCCAGATCACGCAGATTCGCGGGCTGCTCCAGAATATCGCCTCGCTCAAGAGCGAGGGGATCGACATCACCCTCCTCTATCGCAGTCCGCGCGTCGGGGCGGGCACGTTCGGGCTGAACTGGGCCAGCAACGTCCTGCTGGAATATTCGACCACCCTGCCCACCGCCACCGGCAGCGCCAAGCTGGAGCGGCAGGGCACCGAACGCGGCGACCAGGCCTATCCCCGCTTCAAGAGCGTCGCGACGATCGACTGGTCGAGCGAGACGTTCCTGGCGTCGCTCACCGGCCGCTATATCGGCAAGGTGACCGAGCCCGCCTATGCCAATCGCGAGATGAAGCCGATCCTGTATCTGGATGCGCAGGTCGGCTGGACCCTGCCCTGGATGTCGCAGCGGATGACGCTGACCATGGGGGTCAACAACATCCTGGGGAAGAGAGCGCCCGACTGCCTGAGCTGCGGCGGGTTCGATCCGACGACCTATGACCTGCCGGGCCAATTCGGCTATGCCCGTCTGGGCTTCAAATTCTGACGTGACGGTGGCCGGGACGCGTGTCCCGGCCGCTCACCCGCGCGTCGAGGCGTCGGCCGGTCGGACCGTCAGGCGGACAGGCGCTCGATCTCGTCCAGCACGTACCGGGGATCGAACGGCTTGGCGAGGAACACCGATCCGTCGGGCAGGTCGGCTATGGGCGGATGCCCCATGCCCGACACGATGATGAGGATCGCCAGCGGACAGCGGTCGCGCACGACATGCGCCAGCTTCACCCCGTCCATCGTCCCCGCCATCTGCACATCGGTAAGCACGATGCGGATGGAGGCGTGCGCGGCGAGGATCTCGGCCGCCGTGTCGGCATCCTGCGCCGCGAAGACCTGAAAGCCGCGATCCTCGAAAAAGTCCGCCAGGTCGTGGCGGACGAACGGCTCATCCTCGACGATGAGGATGCTGCGCGGCGGATTGGCCTGTACCATATCAGCCGTCGATCAGCTCGCCGGTGTCGCCGAGCGGCGCATCGATCCGGAACACGACCCCTTCGGGTGGAAAGTCGAGCACCGTCCTGCCCCGGAAATAGGCGCCGAGCGAGCGTTCGATCATGCGCGATCCAAAGCCGCGCTGTGACGGCCGGACGACCGGCGGCCCGCCCTGTTCCTGCCAGCGCAGATGGAAACAGGCGCTGCCCTGCGTGCCGCTGACCTGCCATCGCAAGGTCACCGATCCCGTATCGTTGCCGAGCGCGCCATATTTGGTCGCATTGGTCGCCAGCTCGTGGAAAGCCAGGGTCAACGCCAGCGCGACATGCGAGTTCAATCGGATGCGCGGACCATCGATCGCGATCCGGTCCCTCATCCCGGAGACGGCCGACAGCCCGGCCTCGATGACATCGTGAAGCTCCGCCTGCTGCCATGCGGTGGTGGTCAGCACATCGGTCGCCCGCCCCAGCGAGGCGAGCCGCGAGGAGAAGGCGGCGGAAGCCTGTTCGATGCTGTGCGCACCGCGCAGCGTCTGATTGGCGATCGACTGGACCAGGGTCAGCACATTCTTCAGCCGGTGGCTCAGCTCGCCGTTCAGGAGCTTCTGCTGCTCGCGGGCTTCGTACAGCGCAGTAAGGTCGCGCGACACCGACAGGATACGCGCCGGGCGGCCATCCGGGCCGGGGATGGGCGAGACGGAAACCGACCACCATTTGGGAACGCCGATATAGGTGTCCGCAGGCGTCTCGAAATGCGACGAACGCCCCTCGGCCGCCGCCTTCAGCGCCGCGCGGGCCTGGACCGGGCCGTTGCCCTTCAGGAAATCCGCCCAGGGACAGCCACGGACCGCGTTGAAGTCGCTGATGTCCATCACCTTCATGCCGCCCTCGCTCATGAAGGTCAGGTTGCCGTCCAGGTCCACGACCTTGATGCAGTCGGTGGACGCGGCCAGGACGCTGGACAGGAACACCTCGCGCTCCGCCGAGGAACGCTCCCGCTCGACCAGTTCGGCGTTCAGCGCCAGCGACCGCCGCAGCGTGTCGCGCAATTCGCCGGTCATCATGACCATGCCGATCAGGATGAAGAGGAACACCGCCGCCGCCGCCCATTGATTGTCCGGCAGCCAATAGGGGTTGGCAGCATGGCCGATCGACAGGGCGCCGGCGACCGTGGACGCCATGCTGGCGAACAGTCCCGCGCCCAGCCCCAGGACCAGCGCCACGCCGATCGTGGCCGGAATGAAGAGCAGCCATGGCAGTTCGTCGGGGATGATGAGGATCCGTGCGACCGCCACGAATGCGACGACCAGCGCCGCCAGCGTATAGCGCGTGAAACCCGACACCGGTCGGTCGAAAGACCAGATGATGATCCGATCGAAGATGCTGCCTGGCTGTGTCCTGATCATTCTGCCACCCGAAAGCGGGACAAGGCCCCCCGGCCCGTCCTGCCGCCTGCGCTAACGTAGATCATTAAAAAGACAAATCCCCGATGGGTTTGTCCAGCCATTTTCCGTATGTGCGCGGTACTCCGCACGCCGACCGGAGCGGATCGACCGCTTCCGGCCCGGTTATCGCAGCTTCATGAACGCCGCGACCGCATTGCGGACGCTGTCGGTGAAGCGATCATAGATCATCCGCGACAGCTCGGCGATGACCGGCTGGCGATCGCGTCCCCCGCGCGCGAACACGGCGATCGCCACGCGGCGGCCGTCGGGCATGGTGATGAACCCGACATCGTTCGAAATGCCGTCCAGCGTCCCCGTCTTGTCCTCCACCAGCGTTCCGGCGGGCAGCAGCGCGCGGATACGGCGGGTGCCCGTCCGGCATTGCCGCATCAGGCCGAGCAGGAAGGCACGGCTCTGCGGCGCGAGGACCGAGCCGCTGTCGAGCCGTTTCAGCAGGGTGACCATGGCAACCGGCGTCGCGACGTCCTTGATGTCCGCCAGATGGCCGCGCTCGCGGAGGAGCTGGGCGATCGTCCGGTCGACCCGGATGCCGGTGATGTTCTGGGTCCATAGCCATTGCTGGACCTTGGCAGGGCCGCCGACCGCCGCGAACAGCTGGTCGGCCGCCAGATTGTCGCTGCGCACGATCATCGCCTCCATCGCCTTCGCGGCGGTGCGGCCATGGATCATGTCGCCCAGGCTCCGCCGCCCCTGGTCGACCTCGGTCAGATAGGCGGCCGCGATGGCCAGCTTCACCGTGCTCGCCATCGGAAAGGGGATCGTGCCGTTCACGCTGGCGGTATAGCCGTCGCGCAGATCGATCGCGGCGATGCCATATTCCCCCGAACGCCCGGCCAGCAGCGCGTTCATCTCGCGCTGAAGCTCGACCAGTTCGGACGTCGGGGTGACCGCCGATGCCGGGTTCGTGAAACTCGCCGCCATACCCGTCAGAAAAAGACGGAAAAGCAGGGCTACTCGCATCAACCTTCCTCGATCACGGCATGGGATAATGGATCGACGCTAGCCGCAAAAACCGGACGCGTCGCGTGGAATATGACGGTCATGAGACCAGGCGATTTTTTCGGGCGGCACACCGTCATGCCGCCCGGCACCGGCCTATCCGGCGGTCGTCCCGGTCTGCGCATGCTCCGCGGTATCGGCGTCCAGGCCCAGGTCCTTGAGCAACGGGCCGACTTGCGGGTCCGCGCCGTTGAAGGCCCGGAACATCGGCGCATAATCCTCCGTATGCCCCTTCGACAGGATCATGTCGCGGAACCGCTGGCCATTGGCACGGGTCATGCCGCCATGGCGTTCGAACCAGTTGAACGCATTGGCGCTCAGCATCTTGGTCCAGCTATAGGCGTAATAGCCCGCCGAATAGCCGTTCGACCATATGTGGAGGAAATAGCTGGAGCGATAGCGTGGCGGCACCCCGGCAATGTCCAGCCCGGTCGCGGCCAGCGCCTTGTCTTCAAAGGCATCGACATCCTGCCGCCCCTGCGCCGCCGTCAGCGAATGCCAGCTCATGTCCAGCTCGGCCGCGGCCAGCGCCTCGCCGAAGGAATAGCCCGAATTGAAGGTGCTGGCCCGCTTGATCTTGTCGACCAGCGCCTGCGGGATGGGCTTTCCGTCCTTGTAGTTCACCGCATAATGCGACAGCACCTTGGGATCGAGCGCCCAATGCTCGTTGAACTGCGAGGGGAACTCCACGAAGTCGCGGGCGGTATTCGTGCCCGATACCGAGGGATAGACCTGGTTCGCGAACAGGCCGTGCAGCGCATGGCCGAATTCGTGGAACATGGTCACGACATCGTCGAAGCTGATCAGGGCGGGCTGACCGGCGGCGGGCTTGGTGAAGTTCGCGACGTTATAGATGACCGGCTTGGTGCCGATCAGCTCCGACTGGTTGACGAAGTTCGACATCCACGCGCCGCCATTCTTGTTGTCGCGCTTCCAATAGTCGAAATACATCAGGCCCAGCATGGCGCCGTTCGCTTCGTCCACCTCATAGACCATCACGTCGGGCTGATAGACGGGAATGTCGGTGCGGCGCTTGAAGGTCAGGCCGTACAGCTCGTGCGCGGCATAGAAGACACCGTCGGTCAGGACCTTGTTGATCTCGAAATAGGGTTTCAGCTCGTCCTGGTTCAGATCATATTTCGCCTTGCGAACCTGTTCCGAATAGAAATCCCAGTCCCAGGGCTTCAGCTTGAAATCGCCGCCGGTCGCCTTGATCCGCGCCTGCAATTCCGCCGCCTCGCGATGCTGCTCGTCGGCGACGGGCTTGCCCAGCCGCTGCATGAAGGCGAGCGCGGTCTGCGGGTTCTTGGCCATCTGGTCCTGCAGCACGTAATCGGCCCAGGTGGGGAAGCCGAGCAGCTTCGCCTTTTGCGCCCGGAGCAGGGCGATCTGCGCGATCGTGTCGCGGGTATCGTTGGCGTCACCCTTCTCCGCACGCGTCCAGCTCGCCCGGAACAGCGCCTCGCGCGTGGCGCGATCGGTCAGGCTGGCAAGCTCGGGCTGCTGGGTGGTGTTCTGCAGGGTCAGCACATATTTGCCGGCCAGCCCCCGCGCCTTGGCCGCATCGGCCGCCGCCGCGATCTCCGCCTCGGACAGTCCGGCCAGCTTGGCGCGGTCCTCGACCACCAGCGCACCCGCCTTGGTCGCGGCGAGCAGCTTCTGCTGGAACGCGGTCTCCAGCGTCGACAGTTGCGCGTTATATTGGCTCAGCGTGACCTTGTCGGCCGGGGACAGGAGCGCGCCCGCGCGCACCATATTCTGATAGGTAAGCGTCAGCACCTGAAGCTGCTCGGGCGTCAGGCCCAGCGTCCGACGCTTGTCGTACAGCGTCCGGACGCGCGCGAACAGCGCGGGGTCCAGGTTGATCGCATCCTGATGCGCGGCGAAGGCCGGGGCCAGATCGGCCTCGGTCTTTTGCAGGACATCGTCGGTATTGGCACCGACCACGCCCTCGAAAGCCAGGCTGGCGCGCTCCAGCAACCGGCCCGACCGTTCGAGCGCGGCGATCGTATTGTCGAACGTCGGCGCGCTGCGTGCATTGGCGATCGCCCGCACCTCCGCCCGTTGCTGCGCCATTCCCGCCAGCAGGGCGGGCGCATAGTCGCTGCTCTTGATCCGATCGAAGGGCGGCGCCCCCAGCGGCAGCGTGCTGGCCGCGGCAAAGGGATTGGACGCGGGCAGGGACACCGCATTTGCACCGGCCGGGGCGGAGGCCGGCGTCTGGGCAATCGCGGTGGTCGACATCAGCAGGATCGTGGCAGTCGCGGCGAACAGGCGCATGGGGGCTCCATCAACTAGCGAATGGCCTGTGCCATGCTCCTGCGAAGCCTGCGGATCAAGAGCCGGGGCGGGACGGTCCGCGTGGGCGGAGGGGAGATGCGCGGTGCGCCCGCCTGCCGTTACGCGCGGCCGCCTGCCGGTCGTCGCGTCGTCGCCTTAGGGTCGATCGACATTCACGATTGCTTCTTCTTCCCCTCTCCCCTGGAAAGGGGAGAGGGTTAGCGAAGCTTGCCAGCCTGCTGGCTAGCGCAGCTTGGGTGAGGGGTTGAGCAAGCCCAAAGGCTCGCGCGCTCGCGAAGCGAGCGCCCACCCCTCACCCAGCTCCGACTAAGCCTTTGCTACGCAAAGGCCAAGTCTGCGCAACCCTCTCCCCTCTGCGAGGGGCGAGGGACGGAAAGGCATGGCTTAATGTCGATCCGACCTAGAGGCGGCGGGCATAGACGACATCGTCATAGACGGTGTCGCCGACCCGGAACTGGCGCGTGCCTGCCAGCGTGAAGCCTTCGCGCTCATAGAAGGCGCGGGCATTTTCGTTGATGCCGAGGACGCCCAGCAGCATCCGGCGTCGCCCGAGTGCGCGGGCATCGTCCAGCGCGCGGGCCATCAGCCTGTGGCCCAGCCCCGAACCGCGCGTCAACGACAGCGCATAGATGCGGCGGAGTTCGATATCATGCTCGTCGGTCTCGACCGGCAGGTCGGGCGGGACGAGAAGCGTATAGCCGACCGGCGCCGCGCCATCGGGATGCTCGGCCAAAGTGACGACGCAGGCGTCGTCCGCGATCCAGCGATCGAACTTGGCGGGCGAGCTGTTGGTGGTGCAGTGATACACCATGTCGGGACCGGCAATGGTCCCGGCAAAGGTTTCGAGGAAGGTGGCGGCCGCGACGAGCGACAGCGCAGGCGCGTCGCCCGGCCCGGCCCGTCGCAGCCGCCATTCCATCAGCCGACGATTTCTTCCGGCTTGAAGAAATACGCGATCTCGATCGCGGCATTCTCGTCCGAGTCCGAACCATGGACGGTGTTGGCTTCGATCGACTCGGCCAGTTCCTTGCGGATCGTGCCCGGCTCGGCGTTCGCCGGGTTGGTCGCGCCCATGATGTCGCGGTTGCGCTGCATGGCGTTCTCGCCCTCGAGCACCTGCACGACGACCGGGCCCGAGATCATGAACTCGACCAGATCGTTGAAGAAGGGGCGCTCCTTGTGGACCGCGTAGAAGCCCTCGGCCTGCTCACGGGTCATGTGGATGCGCTTCGAGGCGACGACGCGCAGACCGGCGTCCTCCAGCATCTTGGTGACGGCGCCGGTCAGGTTGCGGCGGGTCGCGTCGGGCTTGATGATCGAAAAGGTACGGTTCGCGGCCATGATGGTCACGCAGCTCCTGAATTAGGGTGTTGGCTGGAAGTGGCGTCGCCCTAGTCGCGGCGCGAAGGCAATGCAATGTCTTATGGCAACAAGCTGGTCCTCACCGGGACGGGGAGGAATGTTACGCCGCCTGTTCCCAGCGGCCTTGGTCGTTCTGCTTCCAATAGCGCCGCTCGACGCCCTCGCGATCGGCGAGCGCCCGCCAGGCGGTGCGCGCCTCGGCGATCCGGTCGCCGTCGAAGAAGTGGAAGGCGCGGTCGAAGTCCAGCGCCGCGTCACGCCACACGCCGTCCGCCAGCGCGACATGCCGTGCGCCATTGGCGGGCCGTACCTCGCCCGAAATCAGGATCGGCTGGGCGGCATCATCGCCCTCCCCCGCCTGGGCATGCGGCAGGAAGCCGTCCGCCGGGACCATCCAGAGCTGCCGATCGAGGGCAGCCCGCTGGTCGGGGTCGCCGCTGACGATCAGCAGCCGCCCGCCCCCCGCCATCACCCGATCGGCGATGACGGGAAGCAGCCGGTCGAGCGGCGCCATGGTCAGATGATAGAAGTCGACCTGCATCGCGCCGCCCTGTGCTCCTTACGCCTCGAACCGGTCCGCGACGAACTGGTCGAGCAGGCGCACGCCGTATCCGGTCGCGCCCTTGTAGTGGTTGACGCCCGGCTTGTCCGACCAGACCATGCCGGCGATGTCGAGATGCGCCCAGGCGACGCCCTCGTTGATATAGCGCTTCAGGAACTGCGCCGCCGTGATCGAGCCGCCGCCGCGCGGGCCGACATTCTTCATGTCGGCGATCGGGCTGTCGATCAGCTTGTCATAGGCGTCGGACAGCGGGAAGCGCCACAGCTTCTCGTCGGTGGCCTTGCTCGCCGCGAGCAGCGCATCGGCCAGCCCATCGTCATTGGCGAACAGGCCGCCATGCTCATGGCCCAGGCTGATGATCATCGCACCGGTCAGCGTGGCGAGATCGACGATGGTCGAGGGCGAATGGGTCTTCTGGACCCAGGTCAGCGCGTCGCACAGGACCAGGCGGCCTTCCGCATCGGTGTTGATGACCTCGATCGTCTGGCCCGACATCGACGTCACCACGTCACCGGGGCGCTGCGCATTGCCGTCGGGCATGTTCTCGACCAGGCCCATGACGCCGACGACGTTCGCCTTGGCCTTGCGCGCGGCGATCGCCTTCATCGCGCCCGCGACCGCACCGGCGCCGCCCATGTCCCACTTCATGTCTTCCATGCCCGCAGCGGGCTTGATCGAGATGCCGCCGGTGTCGAAGGTCACACCCTTGCCGACCAGCGCCAGCGTCTCGGCATCCGCCGCGCCGCCATTCCACTTCAAGACCAGCAGGCGCCCCTCGCGCACCGAACCCTGGCTGACGCCCAGCAGCGCGCCCATGCCCAGGTCGCGCATCTGCGCCTCGTCCAGCACGGTGATTTCCAGGCCCAGACCCTCGACGTCGCGCAGCACGCGCTCGACGAAGCTCTCGGGATAGAGCTTGTTCGGCGGCTCGGAGACGAGCGTGCGGGTCAGCTCCAGCCCGCCATTGACCGCGTGGATGCGCGCATAGGCAGCTTCCGCCTCGGCGCCTGCCCCCACGATCGCGATGCGGGTCAGCACCGGCTTGGCGCTTTCGGGCAGCTTGGTGCGGTACACGTCATAGCGCCAGCCGCGCTGCACCGCCGCCCCGGCAAAGCCCGCCACGGCCTCGGCCGCGGGCTGGCCGTCCAGCCCGGTCAGGTCGACCGACGCCGACGATGCCGAGGTCAGCAGCTTGGCGGTCAGCGCGCCGCCCGCCTTGCGCCAGTCGGCCGCCGAACCCTCGCCGATGCCGAGCAGGACGACCCGGCGCACCGCGCCGTCGACGGTCGCGAAGAACTCGGCGATCGTGCCCGCATCGCCCTTGAAACGCGCCGCCTCGATGGCCGCCTTGCCCAGTGCGCCCTGTTCCTCGCCGCCGAATTGCACCGTGTCGACCTTGCCCTTCGCGACGGGAAGGACGATGACATCGCCGGTTTCGACGGCGGAGGTAAACGCGATCTGCATGGGAAACCCCTGATGAACAAGTAACAGCGGCTATCATCTAGGCCTTGGAGCCGATGTGGCAAGCGCGCGATTGCAGCGGGCGGCCGGTGATGCGATAGGCGGGCCATTCGCGGCGTCGCCCTGCCGGGGGGAGGCTTTCATCATCATGTCGGCAAGGACGGACCTGGTATCATCGTGTTGCGATCGACGCTTCTGACCGGCAGCACCCTGCCCCTCGCCCTGTTGGCCGCGTTCGCCGCCGCGCCTGCCGCCGCGCAGGATCTGCAGGACCGCCCCGTGGCACCGCCGCCCGCCGACGGCCCCGCGCCCGAGGACCCCAACCAGGTCCGCTTCAGCGCGGCGCAGCTGGAATATGACATCGACGCCGATATCGTGACGGCGACCGGCGATGTCCGCATGATCCGCGACGGGGAACGCCTGCGCGCCGACAAGGTGACGTGGAACCGCAAGAGCGGCAAGGTGCTGGCCACCGGCAATATCGCGATCACCAACCCCGAAGGCGACATTGCCTATGGCGACCAGATCGAGCTGACCGACTCAATGAAGGACGGGGTGGTCGACAATATGCTGGTCGTGCTCGAACAGGGCGGGCGCCTGGCGGCGGATCGCGGCACCCGCCAGACCGACGGCACCGTCAATCTCGAACATGCCGCCTATACGCCCTGCGCGGTCGAGACGTCCGAGGGCTGCCCCAAGGAGCCGTCGTGGAAGATCACGGCGGTCCGCGTCACCTATCGCCCGGACCGCGAGCGCGTCTATTTCAACGGCGCGCGACTGAACCTGTTCGGCCTGCCCACCATCCCGCTGCCGCGCCTGTCCGCGCCGGTGGGATCGGGCGGCGACAGCGGCTTCCTGACCCCCGACATCCGGCTCGACCGGGTCAACGGGATCGAGATCGCCGCGCCCTATTATTGGAAGCTCGCGCCCAACAAGGGGCTGACCGTCACGCCGCACGTCTTCACCGCCGTGCTGCCGATGATGGAGGCGGAATATGAGGCGCTGAACACGCTGGGCGCATTCCGCCTGACCGGCTATGCCACCGCCAGCCGCCGCAGCGACGACCTGAACACGCTGAACCCGACCGACACGACCCAGGCGTTTCGCGGCTATCTCGACGGGATCGGCCGATACCAGTTTTCCCCCGAATGGAGCCTGTCGGGCTCGCTGCGGGTGACGACCGACCGCACCTTCCTGCGCCGTTACGACATTTCGCGCGACGACCGGCTGCGCACCACGGCCAGCCTGGAGCGGATCGACGCCGACAGCTATTTCGCGATCAACGGCTGGTACGTGCAGACGCTGCGCGTCAACGACCCGCAGGGGCAACAGGCGATCGCCCTGCCCGAGATCGACTATCGCCGCCGCTTCAACGACGGCTTGCTGGGCGGCAAGTTCGAGATGCAGCTCAACACGCTGGCGATCAGCCGGACGGCGGGCCAGGACACGCAGCGCGCCTTTGCCAGCCTGCGCTGGGACCTGCGCCGCCTGACCAACTGGGGCCAGGAGGTGACGTTCACCGCCTATGCGCGCGGCGACGCCTATAATTCCAGCAACATCGCGACCACGCCGCTGGTCTATCAGGGGCTGGACGGGTTCCAGGGGCGCGCGATCGGGGCGCTGGCGGTCGATGTCAAATGGCCCTTCGTCGGCGAGCTGTGGGGCGGCAGCCAGCGCTTCACCCCGCGCGTCCAGATCGTCGCCAGCCCGCCGATCCGCAATCTCGGCATCCCCAACGAGGATGCCCGCGCGGTCGATCTGGAGGATTCCAACCTCTTCGCGCTCAACCGCTTCCCCGGCTATGACCGGTTCGAGGATTCGACGCGCATCACCTACGGCGCGCAATGGGCGCTCACCCTGCCCGGCTTCACCCTCGACACGCTGGTGGGACAGAGCTTTCGCCTGAACGACCGCCAGACCATCCTCTATCCGGGCACCGGCCTGTCCGATCGCTGGTCGGATATCGTGGGGCGGACCGAACTGCGCTTCCGCGACTTCGTCTCGCTGACCCACCGGTTCCGGCTGGACAAGGACAGTTTCGCGGTTCGCCGCAACGAGCTGGACGCGACGATCGGATCGCGCGCCACCTATTTCCAGGCGGGCTATCTGCGGCTGAACCGGCATATCTTCCCCTCGATCGAGGATTTGCAGGACCGCGAGGAAGTGCGGCTGGCAGGGCGCGTGCAATTCGCCCGCTTCTGGTCGGCCTTTGGCTCGACGGTCATCGACCTGACCGACCGGTCGGAGGATTCTCTGTCGGTTGCCAATGGCTTCGATCCGATTCGTCACCGGCTGGGCGTGCAATATGAGGATGATTGCCTTCGCCTCGGCTTCACCTGGCGGCGCGATTATGTGAACACCGGCGACGCGCGGGCGGGCAACAGCTTTCTGTTGACGCTGGCCTTCACCAATCTCGGTCGCTAAGCCGACATTCAGCATGGTTGACCCATACCCCCGCGGTTACGCGCCGAAAGCTGGCGCGATGAGGATCACAGACACGGTGAAGCACGACATTCGTTCCAAGGCCCGCTTCCTTCGCATCGGGGGCACGCTGATGCTCGCCGCCGTCGCCGCGGGCGCGCTGGCGCAAACGGTTCCGGATCAGGCCGTGCCCGACACGGGCGGGCTCAACATCCCCTCGAACCTTCAGCTGTTCGGCAAGCTGGACCCCAATATCCGCAAGCCGACCGCGATCGTGAACGACACGGTGCTGACCGGCACCGACCTCGACCAGCGCATGGCGCTGGCGCTGGCGCTGAACAATGTCACCAACCTGTCGGCGGAGGACCGCGACCGGCTGCGCATGCAGATCCTGCGCCAGCTGATCGACGAGACGTTGCAAATCCAGGAGGCGAAGACCGCCGACATCACGGTCACGCCCGACGAGATCAACCAGGCCTATGCCCGCTTCTCGCAGCAGTTCGGCAAGACGCCCAGCCAGATGAACGCCTTCCTGCGCCAGGTCGGCTCCTCGGAAAAGTCGATGCGTCGCCAGATCGAGGGCGAGCTGGCCTGGAGCCGCTATCTCCGCCGCAAGGTCGAGCCGACGGTCAATGTCGGCGACGAAGAGGTGAACGCGATCCGCGCCCGCCTGGAAGCCGCCAAGGGCACCGAGGAATATAACCTCAAGGAAATCTTCCTGTCCGCCAACGAGGCGACCGCGCAGCAGGTCTTCGCCAATGCGCGGCAGATCATCGCCGAGATCCAGAAGGGGCAGCAGCCCTTCGAATATTTCGCGCGCAGCTTCTCCGAGGCGTCGACGCGTGCGGTGAACGGCGATCTGGGCTGGGTCCGTTCTGCGCAGCTGCCGCCCGAACTGCAGGCGGCGGTGGGCCAGATGCAGGTCGGCCAGGTCGCCGGACCGATCCAGATCCCCGGCGGCTTCTCGATCCTGTACCTGACCGACAAGCGGCAGGTGCTGACCGCCGATCCGCGCGATTCGCGGCTGTCGCTCAAGCAGCTGACCGTCAAGTTCCCGGCGGGCACCACCCAGGCGCAGGCGAGCGCCCGCGCGGCGGAATTCGCCAAGGCGACCCAGGCGATCCGCGGCTGCGGCGACGTGCAGCGCGTGGCGACCCAGCTGAAGGCCGAGGTGGTCGACAACGACCAGGTGACGATCCGCCAGCTGCCCGCGCCGCTCCAGGAAATCCTGCTGAAGCTCCAGATCGGCCAGGCGACCCCGCCCTTCGGCTCGCCGGAGCAGGGCGTCCGCTCGCTGGTGCTGTGCGACCGCGAAGAGCCGCGCTCGGGCAATCTGCCCACCAACGACCAGTTGCAGAACCAGCTGGAGCAGCAGCGCGTGAACCTGCGCGCCAACCAGAAGATGCGCGACCTTCGCCGCGACGCGGTGATCGAATATCGGTGATGGGAGCGACGGCATGATCCGGCCTCTGGCGATTTCGATGGGCGACCCGGCCGGTATCGGTCCGGAGATCATCGCCAAGGCCTGGGCCGCGCGCGACGCGGCCGGTTTGCCGCCCTTCGTCGCGGTCGGCGATGCGCGCGCGATCGAGCGGGTCTGGGACGGGCCGACCCGGCGCGTCACCGACATGGCGGCGGCGGTTTCGGCGTTCGATACGGCGCTGCCCATCCTGTCGGTCGACGATGCGGGCGAAATCCACCCCGGCCGCCCGGATGTCGAGGGCGCACGCTGCGCGCTCCACGCGCTGGAGCTGGCGGTCGGCCTCGTCCGCTCGGATGCCGCCGGCGCGCTGGTGACCGGGCCGGTCAGCAAGGCACAGCTCTACGATATCGGCTTCACCCATCCGGGGCAGACCGAATTCGTCGCCGAGCGTTGCGGCGTGGCGGGTGCCAATGCCGTCATGATGCTGGCAGGGCCGTCGCTGCGCGTGGTGCCGATCACCACCCATGTGCCGCTCGCGGCGGTATCGGGGCTGTTGTCGGTCGAGCTGATCGTCGCCAAGGGCCGCGCCACCGCGCGCGGGCTATGCCGCAATTTCGGCATCACCGCCCCCCGCCTGGCCTTTGCCGGGCTGAACCCGCATGCGGGCGAAGGCGGCGCGATCGGGCGTGAGGAGATCGAGCTGATCGAACCCGCCATCGCACAGCTGCGGGCCGAGGGGATCGACGCGACCGGCCCCTTCGCCGCCGACACACTGTTCCACCCCCGCGCGCGCACCGCCTATGACGCGGTGCTGTGCTGCTATCACGATCAGGCGCTGGTGCCGCTCAAGACGCTGCATTTCGACGAGGGGGTCAACATCACGCTGGGACTGCCGATCGTGCGGACCTCGCCCGACCACGGCACCGCCTTCGGCATTGCCGGGCAGGATCAGGCGCATCCCGGCGCGATGATCGCCGCGATCGCCATGGCGGGCGATGCGGCGCGACGCCGGGCCGAGGCCGCGGCCTGACCGCATGACCCCGATCACGCCCCTGCCGCCGTTGCGCGATGTCATCGCGCGCCATGGCCTGTCCGCCGCCAAGTCCCTCGGCCAGAATTTCCTGTTCGACGGCCAGCTGCTCGCGCGGATCGCCGCGATCCCCGGCGACCTGACCGACCAAGAGGTGCTGGAGATTGGCCCCGGCCCCGGCGGCCTGACCCGTGCGCTCCTGATGGCGGGCGCGCGCGTGACCGCGATCGAGCGCGACCGTCGCTGCATCCCCGCGCTCGCTGAACTGTCCGAGGCGTTTCCCGACCGGCTGAAGGTCATCGAGGGCGATGCGCTGCGCATCAACGCGCCCGAGCTGTTCGAGAGCAAGCCGCACATCGTCTCGAACCTGCCCTATAATGTCGGCACGCCGCTGCTGGTCGGCTGGCTGTCGGGGGCATGGCTGCCCTGGTGGCAGTCCTGCACGCTGATGTTCCAGAAGGAAGTGGCCGAGCGGATCGTCGCCGGTGCCGACCAGTCCGCCTATGGCCGCCTGGCCGTCCTGACCCAGTGGCGCAGCGATTCGCGGATCGCGATGCCGGTCCATCGATCCGCCTTCACCCCGCCGCCCAAGGTCATGTCGGCGGTCGTCCATATCACCCCGAAAGAGGCGCCCGAGGGGGTCAGCTTCCGTACGCTCGAACGGCTGACCGCCGCCGCCTTCGGCCAGCGTCGCAAGATGCTGCGCCAGAGCCTGAAGCCGGTGGCGGGCGCGACCGAAGCGATGGAGGCAGTCGGTATCGACCCGGCCCGCCGCGCCGAGACGCTGTCCGTGGCCGAATTCGTCGCCCTGGCCCGCGCGCTCGGGTGAAGGATTAGATTGGATCGACATTCATCATGCCTGTTCTTCCCTCGCCCCTCGCAGAGGGGAGAGGGTTGCGCAGACTTGGTCTTTGCGACAGCAAAGACTTAGTCGGAGCTGGGTGAGGGGTGGCGCTCGCTTGGCGAGCGCGCGAGCCTTTGGGCTCGCTCAACCCCTCACCCAAGCTACGCTAGCCAGCAGGCTGGCAAGCTTCGCTAACCCTCTCACCTGTCCAGGGGAGAGGGGGAAGAAGACGCAATCGTGAATGTCGATCCCCCCTAGTCCTCCCCTTGCAAGGGAGGAATTCGAATCAAGGCGTCGGCGGGGTCTTGCTATCGACCTGCGCGGTCGTGACCGGGGGGCCCTTGGCGATCAGCGCGGCGAGCGTGGTGGCATCGCCGCAATCCTGCTTGCACAGCGTCTTGATCTTGGCGAGATTGTCCTTGGCGCGGGCGATCGCGCCCTTCTGCACCAGGGCCTCACCCTGACCGCGCAGCGCGCGCGTGTCGTTCGGGTCGAGCAGCAGCGCCTCGCGATACAGCCGGATCGCCTTGCCCGGCAGGCCGCGCGCATCGGCGACCTCGGCAAGCAGCACGAAGGCGGCGCGGTTGCGCGGATCGACCGTCACCGCCGTTTCCAGAATGTCGGTCGCACCGTCGAGATTGCCCGCCGCCTTCAGGCTGCGCCCCTGCTCCAGCAATTGCAGCGACCGGGCATCGATCTGGCTGTCGGGACGCTGGCCGCTGAGCGACGTGGAAAGCGAGACCACCGCCAATGCGGCGGCGGCGGCCAGGGACGTCAAACGCATGAGGAACTCCGGACTGGGCACGAAGCCGGATGCTAGCATGGTGCCCGGAGGCAGGCGACAAAAAAGCCGTCGGTGCCGTGCGTCGCGGGATCGAGGCGACGGCCCGGCCCATGGCCCGTACCGATCGCGGGTTCGATAGGCGCGGCCACCCAGCCGGGATGCCGCGCGAGAAAGGCGGCGACCTGGTCGCTCCCTTCGGCATCGAGCAGCGAGCAGACGATATAGACCATCCGCCCGCCCGGCTTCACCAGCCCCGCGCCGATCGTCATCACCTGTTCCTGCATCGCGCGCAGCCGCTGCAATCGCTCCGGGGTCAGCCGCCAGCGCGCCTCGGGATTGCGCCGCCAGGTGCCGGTGCCCGAACAGGGCGCATCGATCAGGACGCCATCGGCCTTGCCCGCCCAGTCGGCCAGCATCTCGGCCTCCTGACCCGGATTGAGCAACCGGCTCTCGATGATGCTCGCCCCCGCCCGCTCGGCGCGCGGCGGCAGTTTCTGGAGCCGCGCCCGGTCGATATCGCAGGCGAGCAGCGCGCCCTGATTGGCCATGGCGGCGGCCAGTTGGAGCGTCTTGCCCCCCGCCCCGGCGCACAGGTCGACCAGCCATTCGCCGGGTTTCGCGTTCAGCGCCACGCCGACCAGCTGGCTGCCCTCGTCCTGCACCTCGACCAGTCCGGCGCGGTAGAGGTCGGACGACTCCACCGCCGTCCCGTTGGGCAGGCGGATGCCGAGCGGCGCGAGCGGCGTGGCCGCGCCTTCGGGCCATTGCTCCAGCACCGCCTCGCGCGTGGTCGCCAGGCTGTTGACCCGCAGATCGAGCGGCGCGCGGTCGACCAGCGCGGCCTGCCGGGCCGCATCCAGCCCGGACGCGGACAGCGCCTCGACCAGCCAGCCCGGCGCCACCCCGCCCTCGGCGCGCGGTTCATCGGGCGTGATCGGCGCGGGGCCATGGCCCGCCCCGTCGAAGGTCGCCGCCACCGCCGGATCGCGATCGGCGACCGCAACCATCGCCGACCGGCCCGAAACCGGCATCGGTCCGGCCTGCCGGATCGCAGCATAAACCAGCTCGCGCACCGCCCGCCGGTCCTTCGACCCGGCATAGCGACGCGTCGCGAAATAGCGCGCGATCAGCGTGTCCGCCGCCGCACCGCCGCTGGCGGCGGCGGCGACGATCTCGTCCAGCAATTCGATCGCCGCCTGGGTGCGGGCACCGGGGGTCATGCGCGGGCGTCCCTCGGCTCAGCGGGTCGGGTAATTGGGAGCTTCCCGCGTGATCGTCACGTCATGGACATGGCTTTCCTTCAGGCCCGCCCCCGTGATCTGGACGAACTGCGCCCGCTCGCGCAGGTCCTTCAACGTCGCCGAGCCGGTATAGCCCATCGCCGCCTTGATGCCGCCGACGAGCTGGTGGATGACGTCGCGCGCCGGGCCCTTATAGGCGACCTGGCCCTCGATGCCCTCGGGCACCAGCTTCATCTGGTCCTTGATGTCGCCCTGGAAATAACGGTCCGCCGAGCCGCGACCCATCGCGCCGACCGAACCCATGCCGCGATAGGACTTATAGGCGCGGCCCTGGTACAGGAAGGTCTCGCCTGGCGCTTCCTCGGTGCCCGCGAGCAGCGAGCCGACCATGCAGGCGCCCGCCCCGGCCGCCAGCGCCTTGGCGAGATCGCCCGATGTGCGCAGGCCGCCATCGGCGATCACCGGCACGCCCGACTTCCAGCCTTCCTCGGCGCAGTCCATCACGGCGGTCAACTGGGGCACGCCGACGCCCGCGACGACGCGGGTGGTGCAGATCGAACCCGGCCCGATGCCGACCTTCACCGCATCGGCACCCGCATCGATCAGCGCGCGGGTGGCGGCGGCGGTGGCGACATTGCCCGCGATCACCTGCACCGTGTCGGACAGCTTCTTGGCCGCCTCGACCGCGCGGGCGACGTCGCGGTTATGGCCGTGCGCGGTGTCGATGATGACGCAGTCGACCTCCGCCTCGATCAGCGCGCGGGTCCGCTCGAAACCCTTCTCGCCCACCGTCGAAGCCGCAGCGACGCGCAGGCGACCGGCGGCATCCTTGGTGGCCGAGGGATAGGTGACGGCCTTCTCGATATCCTTGACGGTGATCAGGCCGACGCAGCGATAGCTTTCGTCGACGACCAGCAGCTTCTCGATCCGGCGCGCGTGGAGCAGGCGGCGTGCCTCGTCCTGGCCGACGCCGACCTTCACGGTCGCCAGATCCTCATGCGTCATCAGCTCGGACACCGGCTGTTGCGGGTTCTCGGCGAAGCGCACGTCGCGGTTGGTCAGGATGCCGACGAGACGGCCGTCGAATTCGACGACGGGGATGCCGCTGATCCGGTGCCGCGCCATCAGCGCCTGCGCTTCGGCCAGCGTCGCGGTCGGCGAGATGGTGATCGGGTTGACGACCATGCCGCTCTCGAACCGCTTGACCTGGCGCACGGCGGCGACCTGCTGATCGAGCGTCAGGTTGCGGTGCAGAACGCCCATGCCGCCCAGCTGCGCCATGACGATCGCCATGTCGGCCTCGGTCACGGTGTCCATCGCCGCCGACAGGACGGGGATGTTGAGCGCGATCGAGCGGGTCAGTTGCGTGCGCGTGTCCGCGCTGCTCGGCAGAACGTCGGACTCCTGCGGAACGAGGAGCACGTCGTCGAAGGTGAGGCCGAGGCGGATATCCATGGGGCTGCCAAATCCTGCGAAGGGAACAAGTGGCGGGCCATGTAACCAAAGCGAGCCGTTCCCGCTAGGCCCTTGCTGCACCGCCATGCTAGAACGTGTCAGGATCGATCTCTGGGGGAGTTTGTCGATGGGCGTGATCATTGCCGCGCTGGCGGTGCTGCTGGTGCTTCTGTATCTGATGATGTCGATCAAGATCGTCCGCCAGGGCTATCAGTACACGATCGAGCATTTCGGCCGCTATACCGGCACGGCCGCCCCCGGCTTCAACTTCTATCCCGCCTTCTTCTATCGCGTCGGTCGCCGCGTGAACATGATGGAACAGGTGATCGACATTCCGGGACAGGAGATCATCACCAAGGACAATGCGATGATCTCGACCGACGGGGTCGTCTTCTTCCAGGTGCTCGATGCACCCAAGGCCGCCTATGAGGTGTCGGACCTGTATGTCGCGCTGCTGAACTTGGTGACGACCAACTTGCGCACCGTCATGGGCGCGATGGATCTGGACGAAACCTTGTCCAAGCGCGACGAGATCAATGCGCGGCTGCTCAATGTGGTCGACCATGCGACCACGCCCTGGGGGGTGAAGATCACCCGCGTCGAGATCAAGGACATCCGTCCGCCGGTCGATATCGTCAACGCCATGGCTCGCCAGATGAAGGCCGAACGCGAAAAGCGCGCCAACATCCTGGAGGCGGAAGGCTCGCGCGCGTCGGAGATCCTGCGCGCCGAGGGCCAGAAGCAGGCGCGCATCCTGGAGGCCGAAGGGCGCCGCGAGTCGGCGTTCCGCGACTCCGAAGCCCGCGAGCGCGCCGCCGAGGCGGAGGCCAAGGCGACGCGAGTCGTGTCCGACGCGATCGCCTCGGGCGGGACGCAGGCGATCAACTATTTCGTCGCGCAGAAATATGTCGAGGCAGTGGGCAAGTTCGCGACCAGCCCCAATGCCAAGACGATCCTCTTCCCGGTCGAGGCGACCCAGTTGATCGGGACGCTGGGCGGCATCGGCGAGCTGGCGAAGGAAGCGCTCGCCCCGAACAAGCCGGGCGCCGCCACCCCGCCCGCCAGGCCGGGGCCGTTCGAGCCGTCGGGTTCGTGAGCCTGGGGGAGATCGACCCCGCCGCGCTCTGGCTGGCGGCGGGGTTGGTGCTGGGCATCGCCGAGCTGCTCGTGCCGGGCGTCTTCCTGATCTTCCTCGCCATCGCGGCGGGGGTGACGGCCGTGACCGTCTGGGCGTTGCCGGACCTGCCGGTCGGGCTGCAACTCGCCGATTTCGCGGTGTGGAGCGTGGTGTGCGTCGTGATCGGACGACGCTGGTACCGGGACTTTCCCGTGGACAGCGATGCGCCGATCCTGAACGAGCCCACCCGGCGGCTGCGCGGGCAGATCGTGACGGTCACGACGCCGATCGCGGGCGGCGAAGGGCGCGCGCGGCTGGGCGACGGCGAATGGCCGGTGCGCGGGCCCGATGCCGCCACGGGGACGCGGCTCCGCGTGGCGCATGTCGATGGCGGCGTGTTGCTGGTGGAGCCTGTGGCGGATTAGGCCGGGCGTTGGGGCGTGGCCTTCGACTTCGCTCAGGCTGAACGGGCGTTATTCCGGAATCCCGAAACCCCGTTCGGCCTGAGCGCAGTCGAAGGCCAAGGGAAAACGCCCACCACAAGCGCCCCCCACCCGAAAAGCTATGCTGCCACCGTCACTTTGGGAGCCTTTGGCGGATTGAGGCCGGTGTCGGGGCGTGGCCTTCGACTTCGCTCAGGCTGAACGGGGTCCAGGGAAATCCTACCAACTTCCGTTCAGCCTGAGCGCAGTCGAAGGCCAAGGGAGAACGCCCGCCACGAGCGCCCTCCCCCACCCAAAAAGCTACGCCGCCACCGTCACCTTGGGCGCCGCCGCCCGGACGCCTTCGTCGACATGGTCTGCGAACTGGCCGAAATTCTCGTTGAACAGATCGACCAGCCTGGCCGCCGTCGCGTCATAGGCCGCCTTGTCCGCCCAGGTATCACGCGGGTTGAGGATGGCCGGATCGACACCGGGCACCGCGACCGGCACCTGGAAGCCGAAATTGGGATCGGTCCGGAACTCGGCCTGGTTGAGACTGCCGTCGAGCGCGGCGTTGAGCAGCGCGCGCGTCGCCTTGATCGGCATGCGGTGGCCGACGCCATATTTGCCGCCGGTCCAGCCGGTATTGACCAGCCAGCAATCCACGCCCCCCTTGGCGATCCGCTCCTTGAGCAGATTGCCATAGACCGAGGGATGACGCGGCATGAAGGGCGCGCCAAAACAGGTCGAGAAGGTCGCATCGGGCTCGGTCACGCCGATCTCGGTCCCCGCGACGCGCGCGGTATAGCCCGAAAGGAAGTGATACATGGCCTGCTCGGGCGTCAGCTTGGCGATCGGCGGCAGGATGCCATAGGCGTCCGCCGTCAGCATCACGATGTTGCGCGGCACGCCCCCCATATTGTCCTTCGACGCATTGGGGATGAAGTCAATCGGGTACGCCCCCCGGCTGTTCTCGGCCAGGCTGTTGTCGTTCAGGTCAAGCTGGCGCGTGACCGGGTCCATCACGACGTTTTCCAGGACCGTCCCGAACCGCTTGGTCGTGGCGAAGATTTCCGGCTCGGCCTCGGGCGAGAGGCGGATCATTTTGGCATAGCAGCCGCCCTCGAAATTGAAGACTGCCGTGTCGGACCAGCCATGCTCGTCATCGCCGATCAGCGTGCGGCTGGCATCGGCCGACAGCGTCGTCTTGCCGGTGCCCGACAGGCCGAAGAACACCGCCGTCGATCCATCCGCGCCCATATTGGCCGAACAATGCATCGGCATCACGCCCGTCGTCGGCAGCAGATAGTTGAGGAGGCCGAAGACCGACTTCTTCATCTCGCCCGCATAGCGCGTGCCGCCGATCAGGATCAGCTTCTCGGTCATGTTGACCGCGATGACGGTCGAGGAGCGGCAACCGTGGCGCGCGGGGTCGGCGCGGAAGCTGGGCAGGTCGATGATCGTATAGTCGGCGACGAACTTGCGCAGCTCATGCTCTTCGGGGCGGACCAGCATGGTGCGGATGAACAGATTGTGCCAGGCCAGCTCGGTCACGACACGCACGCGAACCCGATGCTCGGGCTGCGATCCGCCATACAGGTCCTGGACGAACAGATCTTCCTTCTGGCCCAGCGCGGCGAAGAAATCGGCCTTGAGCGCGGCGAAATCGTCGGGGCTCATCGGCTTGTTGGTCTTGCCCCACCAGACGGTGTCGCGGGTCTCGTCGTCGCGGACCATGAATTTGTCCTGCGCCGAGCGGCCGGTATGCTCACCCGTCTCGACCACCAGCGGACCATCGGCGGACAGCTTGCCCTCGCCTCGCGCGACCGCCGTTTCGATCAGCCGCGCCGTCACCAGGTTCCAATGCAGCGTCGCGCGGGTTTCGATGCCCTGCGCCTGCAATCCGATCTCCGGAATCCGTTCGTTCATAAGAGCTTCCTCATTCCCTCATGCCGGGCGCCGGAAGTTCCGGCACCTCTTGCCGCCGCATAGGAATATGTATGCGTCCCCCTTTTCATAGTCGGTTTGTTTAACACGTCAAACACACGAGTCCGCAAAGACGGTTGAGCCGTGTCCCGCTTTGGCCTAACCGAGTGCGCATGGCCGACCGATCGCAAGCCTCGTTCCAGGGCAAGTCCATCGCATGACCGCTACGATCGCGCTGGTCGACGACGACCGGAACATCCTGACCTCGGTGTCGATCGCGCTTCAGGCGGAGGGTTTCCTCACGCGCATCTATGCCGATGGCGAAGCCGCGCTGAAGGCGCTGATCGACAATCCGCCCGACCTGGCGATCTTCGACATCAAGATGCCGCGCATGGACGGGCTGGAGCTGCTTCGTCGCCTGCGCGAGAAGAGCCAGATCCCGGTGATCTTCCTGACCAGCAAGGATGACGAGCTGGACGAGGCGCTGGGGCTGGCGATGGGGGCGGACGATTATATCGCCAAGCCCTTTTCCCAGCGGCTGCTGATCGCGCGCATCCGTGCGATCCTGCGCCGGTCGGAGGCGTCCGGGCAGGTGCAGGGCACGACCGCCACCGAGGTGCAGGGCCCGCTGACGCGCGGGGCGCTGGCCATGGACCCGGCGCGGCACAAGGTGACGTGGAAGGACGAGCCGGTCACCCTGACCGTGACCGAATTCCTGATCCTGGAGACGCTGGCCCAGCGGCCCGGCATCGTGCGCACCCGCAACCAGTTGATGGATGCGGCCTATCAGGACGACATCTATGTCGACGACCGCACGATCGACAGCCATATCAAACGCCTGCGCCGCAAGTTCCGCCAGGTGGACCCCGATTTCGACGCCATAGAGACGCTTTATGGCGCCGGTTACCGATTCTCCGAGGAGTGAAGCCCCCGACCTGGCCCTGCGCTGGTCGGGCCAGATCTCGCTGACCCAGCGGATCCTGGCGCTCAACATCTTTGCGCTGCTGCTGCTGGCGGGGGGGTTCTTCTATCTCGATTCCTATCGCACCCGGCTGCTCGACAACCGGGTGGCGCAAGCGTTGCGCGAGGTGCGGCTGGTCGGCGAGGCGCTCAGCTCGGTCCGGCCGGGCGAGCGCGATGCACTGATGATGCGGATCGCCAAAGACACCGGCGGGCGGTTGCGGCTCTACGATCCGCAGGGGCGGATGACCGCCGACAGCCGCGACCTAGGCGTTCGCAACTTCGTCCTGCGCGATCCCGACAAGCAGGATTGGGGGCAGGCGATCGCGCGCTTCCTCGACGCCGGGATCGACACCGTCGTCGGTGCCGCCCGGCCGCCGCTCTATCGCGAACGGCGCGGCGGCGCGGAATGGCCCGATGTCGTGGCGGCGCGGCAGGCGCGCGTGTCAGGCTCGGTCTGGCGCGCGCCCGACCGCACCCCCGTCATCACCGCCGCCGCCCCGCTGCCCGGCGGCGGCGCGATCATGACGACCGAGAATGCCCGCTTCATCACCGAAACCGTCCGGATCGAGCGGTTTCGGCTGAGCGTCCTGCTCGCGCTCGTCGCGCTGATCTCGGTCCTGCTTTCGCTGTTCCTGGCCCGCACCATCGTCCGGCCGCTCCGGCGGCTGGCGCGGGCGGCGGTCCGCGTCCGGCTGGGCCGCGCGCGCGAAGTGGTGGTGCCGCGCCTGCCCGATCGTCGCGACGAACTGGGGATGCTGGCCCGCGCGCTGTCGGACATGAGCCTGGCGCTGCGCGCGCGGATCGACGCGACCGAGGCCTTCGCCGCCGATGTCACCCACGAGTTGAAGAACCCCCTCGCCTCGCTCCGCTCCGCGGTCGACAGCCTGGAGATGATCCGCGACCCCGCGCTCCAGGCGCAGTTGCTGGCGATCGTCCGCGACGATGTCCGGCGGCTCGACCGGCTGATCACCGACATTTCCGACGCCTCGCGGCTGGATGCGCAGTTGAGCCGCGCGAAGTTCGATCCGGTCGACCTCCACGCGCTGATCGGCAGGCTGATCGAACAGCGTGAGGCGCGCGGGGTGGAGCGCGGCATCCGCCTGCGCTTCGACTCGCCCGACCCGCGCCCGGCGATCGTCCTGGGCGAAGGCGCGCGGCTGGAACGGGTGTTCGAGAATCTGGTCGCTAACGCCTTGTCCTTCTCGCCCGATCAGGGGGTGGTGGCGATCAGCCTGGCGCACGACCATAATGACCTGATCGTCCGCGTCGAGGACGAGGGCCCCGGCGTTCCCGAGGAGGCGCGTGAGGCGATCTTCCGCCGCTTCCACTCGATCCGCCCCGCCGCCGAGGATTTCGGCCGTCATTCGGGCCTGGGCCTCGCCATTGCGCGCACCATCGTCGAGGCGCATCAGGGGCGCATCCATGTCGAATCGCGGGAGGACCGAATGAGCGGCGCGCGTTTCGTCGTCCG
The DNA here is from genome assembly GCF_031453055.1 of Sphingomonas sp. SORGH_AS_0789. NCBI lineage: Bacteria > Pseudomonadati > Pseudomonadota > Alphaproteobacteria > Sphingomonadales > Sphingomonadaceae > Sphingomonas > Sphingomonas sp. SORGH_AS_0789. Next base: position 2,950,401 of record NZ_JAVIYV010000001.1, on the reverse strand, counting down.
ACTGCCGCTGGCGCCCGTGTCATGACCCTGGCCGATGATCGCGTCGAACTGGTCCACGCGACCTGTGTCGTCGTGAAGGGCATGGGCGTCCTGCTGCGCGGGCCGTCGGGCGCGGGCAAGTCCGACCTGGCGCTGCGGCTGATCGATCGCGGCGCGACGCTGATCGGTGACGATTATGTCCAGGCCCGCAGCACGAGCGGCCAGTTGCAGGTCCGCGTGCCCGAGACGATCGCCGGTCTGATCGAGGTCAGGGGCGTCGGCCTGTGCCCCATGCCGCATCGACACGAGGCGATGGTCGGGCTGGTCATCGATCTGGGCGAGGAGGACCGCATGCCCGAATGGGCCCGGAGCCCGATCGCCGGCGTTTCCCTGCCTGTGTTTCGCCTCGATCCCCGCCCCGCCTCGGCACCGATCAAGGTCGAGCTTCTCGTTACGCACATCAAGGAGCGCTTGTGATGGACCGCAAACGCATTCTCCTGGTCACCGGCATGTCCGGTGCGGGCACGTCGACCACCCTGAAAACGCTGGAGGATCTGGGCTGGGAGGTGGTGGACAACCTCCCCCTCTTCCTGCTCGACAGTCTGCTGGAGGCGCCGCCGCCCGCCGGCATGGAGGGCAAGAAGCGCCCGCTCGCCATCAGCCTAGGGGTCCGGACGCGCGATTTCGATCCGCACAAGATCTCGCAGCGCGTGGCGCGGCTGAACGAAAGCCCCAGCATCGCGGTCGAGACGCTATTCCTGAACTGTGGCGGGGCCGAGCTGAAGCGCCGCTATGCCGAGACCCGGCATCGCCATCCGCTGGCCATGGACCGGGCGGCCGATGACGGCATCGCGCACGAACGCGCCTTGCTCGCGCCGCTGCGCGACATGGCCGACCGCCTGCTCGACACGACCAACATGACCAGCAACGACCTGGGCCAGTGGCTGCGCGCCAATTACGCGGTCGAGGGGCTGAGCGAGCCGGTGATGACCGTCATGTCCTTCGGCTTTTCCAAGGGGTTGCCGCGCAACGCCGATCTCGTCTTCGACATGCGCTTCCTGCGCAATCCGCACTGGTCGGCCGAGCTTCGTCCGGGCACCGGGCTGGACCAGCCGGTGATCGACTATATCCGCCACGACCCCGCCTATGAGGCATCGCTCGGCCAGATCGAAGGGCTGCTCGCCACGCTGGTGCCGCGTTACATCGCCAGCGGCAAATCCTATATCACCGTCGCGATCGGCTGTACCGGAGGGCGGCATCGGTCGGTCCATGTCGCCGAGCGGATCGCGGAACGGTTGCGCAAAAGCGGTTTTTCGCCCACGGTGGTGCATCGTGATTTGCGTGCCGTGCCGAAAGACTCTCTGGAAGCCGGGCCGGCCAAGAAATGATGGATATGCGTGTCTGACATGATCGGTCTGGTTCTGGTGACGCACGGGCGGCTCGCCGATGAGTTCGTGACCGCGATGGTGCATGTGGTCGGCCCCCAGGAGCGGATCGCGACCATCGCGATCGGCCCCGAGGACGATATGGAGGAGCGCCGCGCGGACATCGCCGCGGCGATCGCCACCGTCGATGCCGGGCGCGGCGTGATCGTGCTGACCGACCTGTTCGGCGGCACCCCCTCCAACCTCGCCATCTCGCTGATGGAGCGCGGCCGGGTCGAGGTGATCGCGGGCATGAACCTGCCCATGCTGATTCGCCTGGGATCGGCGCGCAAGGCGATGCAGGTCGTCGATGCCGTCGCCGCCGCGCGCGAGGCGGGACGCAAATATATCTCGGTCGCCTCCGAGGTGCTGGGCGAGGCCGCCGCATGACCGAGCAGAGCCGCTCCGTCCTCATCACCAACCGGCGTGGCCTTCACGCCCGCGCCAGCGCCAAGTTCGTCACCCTCGCCTCGACCCAGCCCTGCGAGGTGCGCGTCGGCAAGGATGGCAGCATGGTGACGGGCACCTCGATCATGGGCCTGATGATGCTGGGCGCCGCGATGGGCGACACGATCACGATCAGCGCGACCGGCGACGGCGCGGGCGAGACGGTCGAGGCGCTGGCCGCGCTGGTGGAAGCGAAGTTCGGCGAAGACTGATGCCCCGTGAAATTACCGCTTATTCCAACCCGCTGATCAAGTGGGTCCGCGACCTGCGCGACAAGCGCCACCGCAAACAGGCGCGCCAGTTCCTCGCCGAGGGCCTGCGCATCCTGACCGAAGCACGCGAGACGGGTCGGGTGCCGACCCTGTTATTCTATGCCCGCCCCTCGGCCGACCATCCGCTGGTCCGCGAGCTGATCCGCGCGGTCGAACGGGCCGAGGGCGAGGCGATCGAGACGACGCCGGACATCCTGTCCAAGCTGTCGGGCAAGGACAATCCGCAGGCCGTGGTCGGCGTGTTCGAGGAGCTGGGCACGACGCTGGATGCGCTCGACCGATCCTCGGCGGGCATCTGGCTGGTGGCGGAGCGGCTGCGCGATCCGGGTAATCTGGGGACGATCCTGCGCACCGGCGATGCGGTGGGCGCGGGCGGATTGATCCTGATCGGCGAATGCGTCGACCCCTTTTCGGTCGAGGCAGTGCGCGCCAGCATGGGGGCGCTGTTCACCGTGCCCATCGTGAAGACCGAGTGGCAGCCCTTTCTCGACTGGCTGCGCCAGGGGCCGGGCCAGCTGGTCGGCCTCAGCCTCGACACCGATACGGACTATCGGTCCGCCCGCTATGCCGCTCCGACCTTCCTGCTGACCGGCAACGAGGCGCAAGGGATGCCCGCCGACTATGCGGCGGCGTGCGACCAGCTGGTCAAGATCCCGATGCTGGGCAAGGCCGACAGCCTGAACGCGGCGGTGGCGACGGCGGTGATGGCCTATGAGGTGCTGGCCCAACAGGGTGGTGCGTCGGCGGGCTGACGAACCTGGTGTCGTTCGGTCTGGGTGGGAGTGGTTGGCAAAGGGAGAGCGATTCCCTTACACTTCGACTTCGCTCAGTGCGAACGGAGCTTTGGGTAAGGGTGAGGGTAAGGCTATGACCGTAGCCTCCCCACCCTATCTCCGTTCAGCCTGAGCGAAGTCGAAGGCCACGCCCCGCCCTCGCCCCGACTGCCAGCGGCCATTAGCCGGCGACTTCCGCCCCCTCTCCCGCAAGTTCCACCACCGGCATCAACTTCGTCAGCGGTCGCGCGGCCTGTTCGCCGATGGGGGGCTGGTCGATGCTCTTGCCCCCCGTGTCGATGTTCAGCGCCTCGAACCGGCGGGCGCTGGTCAGGACCTGGCTCTCCAGGCTGCCGACAAAGGCGTTATAGGCGGTCATCGCGGTGTCGAGATTCTTGCCCAGCTTCGACACATGTCCGCCCATCACGGCAAGCCGCGCATAGAGCTCCTTGCCGAGCGCGCCGATCTGCCGCGCTTCCTGCGCCAGCTTTTCCTGCCGCCACACCGCAGCCACCGTCCGCGCGATCGCGATCAGGTTCGTCGGCGTCGCCAACAGCACCCGCTTGTCGAAGGCGAAGTCCCACAGGGTCGGGTCATGCTCGAGCGCCGCCGACAGGAAATGCTCGCCGGGGACGAACATGATGACGTAATCGGGCGCGTCGTCGAACTGGTTCCAATAGCTCTTGTTGCCCAGCCCGTTGACATGCGCGCGCATCGCGGCGGCATGGCGCGACAGGCCCGCCAGCCGCTCGACCTCGTCGACCGCGCCGAACGCGTCCTGATAGTCGTTGAGCGACACTTTCGCGTCGATGACCAGCGCCTTGCCGCCGGGCACGCGCACGATCGCATCGGGGCGCAGCTTCCCGCCCTCGCCGTCCGCCACGCTGACCTCGGTCTGGAAATCGGCATGTTCGGACAGGCCGCAGCTTTCGAGCACGTTGCGCAGCTGCTGCTCGCCCCAGCGGCCCCGCGCCTTGGGGGCGTTGCGCAGCGCGTTGACCAGCTTGGCCGCCTCGCCCGAGACGCGCTCCTGGCCGATGCGCATCGCCTCGATCTGGCCCTTCAGCTCGCCGAATGCGTCGCGGCGTTCGTCCTCGACCTTGCGCACGCCCTCCTCATAGCGTTGCAGCCGCTGGTGGACGGGATCGAGCAAGGCCTTGAGCGTCTGGCCCGAGGCTTCCTCCGACTGGCGGAAGCGGGCCTCGGCGCGTTCCAGGAACTGGCGCTGCGCGACTTCCAGCGCGCGTGCCGCCGCCTCGCCGAACTGGCTGTTGATCTGCTCGCGAGCCTGGCCCAGCGCCTCCAGCGCCTGGGCATGCGCCGCCTCGCGCTCCTGCGACCGGGCGCGCAGCTCGGCCAGTTCGCGAAGCGCCGCATTGCGCTCGGCCTCCACGGCATCGCGCGCGGAGCGGATCATGTCGAGGTCGGCGGCACGCCCGCGCAACTCCGCCAGCGCCTGGAGCGCATCGCTCTTGTCACGTTCGGCGGCGTCGCGGGCGGCGCGCAAGGGATCGACCTCGGCCGCGCGCGCCCTGGCCGTCGCCAGCTCCCCCGCCAGCCCGTCGGCCTTGCGCCGCGCCGCCAGCCATCCGGCCAGTCCGCCCAGCAACAGCGCCAGCAGCGCGACGGCAATCAATTCGGGCATTGTCACAACCTGTCAGAACCAAAGGACAGGCCGGAACATAGATCGAACGGGCCCGTACGAACAGGCCCATTCGCGCGAAAGGGATCAGCCCTTGCGCATCTTGTTGAGCTTGCGCATCAGCATGTCGCGCTTCAACCGGCTGACATGGTCGATGAACAGCACGCCGTTCAGATGGTCGATCTCATGCTGCATGCAGGTGGCGAGCAGTCCGTCGAGTTCTGCCTCATGCGCCTCGCCCTTTTCGTCCAGCCACTTCACCTGACAGCGCGCGGGCCGCTTCACCTCGGCATATTGCTCGGGGATCGAGAGGCAGCCCTCATTGTAGCTGGACAGTTCGTCGCTGACCGACAGGATTTCGGGATTGATATAGGCGCGCGGGTTCTTGACCGGCTTGCCGTCTTCATCCTCTTCTTCCTGAAGGTCGATGACCAGCACGCGCTTGTCGACGCCGACCTGGATCGCCGCCAGGCCGATGCCGTGCGCGTCGTACATCGTGTCGATCATGTCGGTGACGAGCTGGCGCACGCCGTCGTCCACCGCCTCCACCGGCTTGGAGACGAGACGCAGACGGGGGTCGGGAACTTCGACGATCGGAAGAATGGCCATGACGGTTTCGCTACGGCGCATGGGCAAAAGCGTCAAGCCGGGGCGTCAGACCACAGGCCGGCGCGCACGCAGGGCCTGGGCCAGCGTCCCTTCGTCCAGATAGTCGAGCTCGCCGCCGACCGGCAGGCCATGCGCCAGCTGGGTCACGCGGACCGGGAAGCGCTCGATCCGCTCGGCGATGTAATGCGCGGTCGTCTGCCCCTCCAGCGTGGCGTTCATCGCCAGTACCACCTCGTCGATGCCGCCGCCCTCGATCCGGCGGACGAGCGCGTCGATCGCCAGGTCCTCGGGCCGCACGCCCTCCAGCGCGGACAATCGGCCGCCCAGCACATGGAAGCGCCCCGGAAACAGCCGCGACCGCTCTAGCGCCCAGAGGTCCGCCACCTCCTCGACCACGCAGAGCGCGCCCGCGTCGCGCCGGGGATCGGCACAGATCGCGCACGGATTCGCGGTGTCGATATTGCCGCAGGTCGAACAGGTCTCCAGCCGCTCCTCGACCGCCGCCAGCGCGGACAGCAACGGCGCAAGCGCCGCCTCGCGCTTCTTGAGCAGGTGCAGGACCGCGCGCCGCGCCGAACGGGGGCCAAGGCCGGGGATGCGCGCCAGCGCCTGGGTCAGCGCCTCGATCTCGGGGGATGCCATGGGGAACAGATAGGGGGTTGCGCGCCGTCCCGCCAGCGCAGAGAGGCATTGCCATGCGGATCATCTTCATGGGCACGCCGGGCTTTGCCGTCCCGGTCCTGGAAGTCCTGGCGCAGGCCGGGCATGACATCGTCGCCAGCTATAGCCAGCCGCCCCGCCCCGGCGGGCGGCGCGGGCGGCAACTGGTCGCCTCGCCGGTGCAGCAGGCGGCCGAGGCGCTGGGCATCCCCGTCTTCACTCCCGTGTCGCTGCGCAGTGAGGAGGAACAGGCGCGGTTCGCCGCCCATGATGCCGATGTCGCGGTGGTCGCGGCCTATGGACTGATCCTGCCCAGGCCGATCCTGGCCGCGCCGCGCCTCGGCTGCCTGAACGTCCATGGCTCGCTGCTACCCCGGTGGCGCGGGGCGGCGCCGATCCAGCGGGCGATCCTGGCGGGGGATGCGGTGACCGGCGTCGGCATCATGCAGATGGAGGCGGGGCTCGACACCGGCCCGGTCAAGCTGGAGGACTCCACCCCGATCGGACGCAAGACGACCGGCGAGCTGACCGACGAGCTGGCGGCGATGGGCGCGCGGCTGATGGTCCGGGTACTGGAAGACCCCGACCGCTATCCCGCGCGGGACGCAGCCCGAGGAAGGCGTGACCTATGCCGCCAAGATCGACAAGGCCGAGACGCGGATCGACTTCACCCGCCCCGCCGTCGAACTGGAACGACAGGTCCGCGCGTTCAACCCGGCACCGGGTGCCTGGTTCGAGGTCGCGGGGGAGCGGGTCAAGCTGCTCGCCGCCGAGCCGGTCGAGGCCGAAGGCACCCCCGGCAAGGTGTTGGACGATGCGCTGACCATCGCGTGCGGCGAGGGCGCGCTGCGCGCCGTCTCGGTCCAGCGTGCCGGGCGTGGCGTGTCGAGTGCCGACGAGCTGCTGCGCGGCTTTGCGATCCCGGCGGGAACCCGGCTTTGACGCGTTTCGCGCTGACGGTCGAATTTGACGGGCGGCCCTTCATGGGCTGGCAGCGCCAGTCGCATGGGCCGAGCGTGCAGCAGGCGCTGGAGGATGCGATCCATGCCGTGACCGGCGAGCGCACCGCCGTCCATGCCGCCGGGCGCACCGATGCGGGGGTGCACGGCCTGGCGATGCGCGCGCATGTCGATATCGCCAAGGACATCGCGCCGTTCCGTCTGATGGAGGCGATCAACGCGCGGATCCGGCCCAACCCGGTGGCGGTGCTGGACTGCGTGACGGTGGCCGACGACTGGCATGCGCGCTTTTCCTGCATCCGCCGGTCTTACGAATATCGCATTGTCAACCGCCGTGCGCCCCTGACCCATGAGGCGGGGTTGGCGTGGCAGGTGCCCCAGCCGCTGGACGAGGCCGCGATGGCCGAGGCGGCCTCTCGGCTGGTCGGGCGGCACGACTTCACGACCTTCCGCTCGGTCCATTGCCAGGCGGACAGCCCGGTCCGCACACTGGACCTGCTGTCGGTCGAGCAAGTCGATGCGCGCCTTTATATCCGCGCGGCTGCCCGGTCCTTCCTCCACCATCAGGTGCGGTCGATGGTCGGCTGCCTGGCGCTGGTCGGCATGGGGCGCTGGACGCCGGACGATGTCGAGGCGGCGCTGGTCGCCCGCGACCGCGCGCAGCTGGGGCTGAACGCGCCGTCGGACGGGCTGTTCTTCGTCGCGGCGGATTATCCCTCGGACGGTTGACGCACGAAGCGCGCCGCCAGCTCGACATGGGTGGACCAGCGGAACTGGCCCACCGGCTGCACCCATTCCAGCTGCCAGCCCTGATCGACCATCTCCCGCGCGTCGCGCGCGAAGCTGGCCGGATTGCACGAAACATAGGCGACCGAGGCGACATTGGCGCTGGCCAGCGCCGCCGCCTGGTCGCGCGCGCCCGCGCGCGGCGGGTCGAGCACGATCGCGTCGAAACGGTCCAGCTCCGCCTTGGTCAGCGGGCGGCGATACAGGTCGCGATGCTCGGCAAAGACCGGCCGCCCCTGCGCATTGGCGGCCCCCTTGAGCGACAGGATCGCGTCGCGCGCACCCTCGGCCGCATAGACCTTGCCGGGCAGCGCCAGCGCGAAGGTGCCGAGCCCGGCGAACAGGTCGGCGGTCGTGCGCGGCCGGCCCACCGCTTCGCGCACCGCCGAGACCAGCGCGGCCTCGCCATCGCGCGTCGCCTGGAGAAAGGCGCCGGGCGGCAGGGGCACGCCCACGCCGCCGAGCGTCACCGTCACCGGCTCCGGCTCCCAGCGCGTCTCGGGGCCCAGCCCGTCATCGACCGCGAATCGTGCGACGCCGTGTCGCTCGCAAAAGCCGATGATCGTCTCCGCCGCTTCGAGGCCATCCGGCGAGAAATTGGTGACGAGGACGTCCGCCCCCTGGTCCGCCAGCGTCAGATGCACGTCGCCGCGCCGCTTGAACCCCAGCCGCTGGAGCAGCGTGCGCAGGGGCGCGACCAGCGCGAACAGCATGGGGTCGAGGATATGGCATTCGGCGATGTCGACGATCGCGTGGCTCTTTTCCTCCGAAAAGCCGATCATCACCCGCCCGCCCTTCGCCTCGGCATGCAGCGTCGCGCGACGGCGGCTGCGCGGCGGCGAGACATGGGGCGCGCGAAGCGGCGCGGCCAGCCCCTGCGCGTCCAGCGCGGAGGCGACCCGGTCGGTGACGAAGGCGGCATAGCTTTCGTCGTCCAGATGCTGGAGCTGGCACCCCCCGCAGCGCGGGAAATGGCCGCAGGGCGGCTCCTGGTGATGCAGGCCGGGCGTGACGGTGCCGTCCGCTTCCAGCAGGTCGCCGGGGGCGGCAAAGGCGGCGTGGCGGCCATTTTCGGTCACGCCGTCGCCGCGTGCGGCAACGCGGATGATGATATCGCTCATGCGATCAGCCTCTGACGGCGGAAAGCGCGTCTGCCAAGTCGTCGGCGATGAAAGCCGCCCCGCAACGCCGCGCCGCCTCGGCATGAAGCCACACGCCCGCCGCCGCCGCCTCGAACGGATCGAGCCCGGCCGCCAGCATCGCGCCGATCGCGCCCGCCAGCACGTCGCCCGTCCCCGCGGTCGACAGCCACGAATTGGCCTCCGGGCACAGGATGGTGCGGCCATCGGGTGCGGCGATGACCGTGTCGGCGCCCTTATGGACGACGACCGCCCCGGTCTGCTCGGCCGCCCGGCGGGTGCGATCGGGCTTGCCGCCGGAGCCATCGCCGAACAGATGGCCGAACTCGCCGCCATGCGGGGTCAGAATCTTGGGACCGATATGCTGCCCCAGCGCGTCGGCATCGATCAGCCGCAGCGCATCGCCGTCGACGACCAGCGGGCGGCCGCTGCCCAGCGCCGCCGCCAGCCGCGCGCTGGCGTCGCCATCCCGGCCCAGACCGGGGCCGATGACGATCGCGCCGATCCGCTGCTCGTCCAGTGCTTCGGGCGCATAGTCGCGGCGGACGATCGCATGCGGATGCGCGACAGCGGACGCCCCCGCGCTCAGATGAAGGACATAGCCCGCCCCGGCGCGAAGCGCTGCGGTGGCGGCGAGTTCCGATGCCCCCGACATGCTCCCCGCCACCACCGCGACCATGCCACGGCTATATTTGTGCGATCGGGCGTCGGGCTCGGGCAGCGTAGGCCGATCGAGGACATGGGTCGCCCCCTCGACCGGCACGCCGATATCGAGCAGCCGCACCTGCCCCATCCGACCGGCGGCGGGTTGCAACAGGTGCGAGGGCTTCACCGCCCCCAGCGCCAGCGTCACGTCGAAGCGGGGCACCTCGCCCCCTATCGCGCCGTCATCGCTCGCGACCCCGCTGGGCATGTCCACCGCGATGGCGAGCCATGCCTCGCCCGCCAGCCGCGCCAGCGCCGCCTGCACCACGGGGTCGAGCGCCCGCGACAGGCCGATCCCGAACAGCGCATCGACCAGCACCGGCGCAGGACGCGCCGTCGCCAGCAGCTCGACCGGGCCATCCCAAAGCGCGCGGGCCCAGCGCGCACCGTCGCTGCGCGGCTCGTCGCTCGCCGCGACCCGGACGGCGACGCCCCTATGTTTCAGCGTGGCGGCGACGACATAGCCATCCCCGCCATTATTGCCGGGGCCGCACAGGACCAGAACCTCGCGTGGCCCCGCGAGCCGGGCCACCGCCTGGGCCACCGCTTCCCCCGCACGCCGCATCAGCGCGGCCGGGTCGAGGCCCGATGCGAAGACCGCCGCCTCGGCCGCGCGCATCGCCTCGGCGGTCAGGACGGTGCGGCCAGCGATCGGGATCATCGCGCGCCGACCGTGGCGGGCAGGCGATAGCGATCGGGGCCGATGGCGATCTCGATCTCCCGGTCGCCCGCGATGGTGACCTGCGCCGGAAGCGCCCCATCGGCGGCGGCGACGCCGTGGCCGTCCTGCGTCACTTTAAGCCGCCGGAATCCGCCATCGGAATGGCGAAGGGTCAGGATCACCGCATCGCCCGCCGCCGATTGCTCGACGGTGCAGTCCTGCGAAAATCGCGCGGCCCCCGCCCGGGCACAGGCAATGGCGAGACCGGGCTTTTGGGCCGGAGCGGTGGCGGCGGCGTCATTCCCCGCCTGGCCATCGCTCCGCCCCGAACATCCGGCCAGCGCAAGGGCGCCGGCCAGACAGACGGATTCAGATATCCGCATAGACATGGCGCTCGGACTTGGCGCCGGGATGGGTGACGGCGCCCTGGTGCGCCGGGCCGACATTCTGGGCATAGCGCCACAACACACCGGACTGGTAATCGTTCATGCGCGGGGTCCAGCGGGCGCGGCGTTCGGCCAGCACCTCCTCGGCCACCACCAGGTCGATCGTCCCCGCCTCGGCGTCGATGCGGATGGTATCGCCATTCTCGACCAGCGCGATCGGGCCGCCATCGGCCGCCTCGGGCCCGACATGGCCGATGCAGAAGCCGCGCGTGCCGCCCGAGAAGCGCCCGTCGGTGATGAGCGCGACCTTCTCGCCCAGACCCTGGCCGTAGAGCGCTGCGGTGGTCGACAGCATCTCGCGCATGCCCGGACCGCCCTTTGGCCCTTCATAGCGGATGACGACCACGGTGCCGTCGGTGATCTCGCGCGCCTCGACGGCGGCGAACGCCTCTTCCTCGCAATCGAACACGCGCGCGGTGCCTTCGAACTGGAGGCGCTTCATGCCCGCCACCTTCACGATCGCCCCCTCGGGTGCCAGGCTGCCGCGCAGGCCCACGACGCCGCCGGTCGGCGTGATCGGGGTCTTCACGTCATAGATGACCTTCTGGTCGGGGTTCCACGTCACCTCGTCGATATTCTCGGCCAGCGTCTTGCCGGTGACGGTGATGCAGTCGCCGTGCAGATAGCCGCCTGCCAGCAGCGTCTTCATCAGCATATAGACGCCGCCCGCCTCATACATGTCCTTGGCGACATAGCGGCCGCCGGGCTTGAGGTCGGCGATATAGGGGGTGGTCTTGAAGATCTCGGCCACGTCGAACAGGTCGAAGTCGATCCCCGCCTCGTTGGCCATCGCGGGCAGGTGAAGCCCGGCATTGGTCGAGCCGCCGGTCGCGGCCACGACGCGCGCGGCATTCTCGAACGCCTCGCGGGTGCAGATGTCGCGCGGGCGCAGGTTGCGCGCGACCAGCTCCATCACCTGCTCGCCCGCCGCCTCGGCAATGCCGTGGCGGTCGAGGAAGGGCGCGGGCATCATGTTGCTGTTCGGCAGCGACAGGCCGATCGCCTCGCCGACGCACGCCATGGTGTTGGCGGTGAACTGGCCCCCGCACGCGCCGTGACCGGGGCAGGCGACCTTTTCCAGCGCGATCAGGTCATGAAGCGGACAGTTGCCCGCCGCATGCTGGCCGACCGCCTCGAACACGTCGACCACGGTCACGTCGCGGTCCTGGTGGCGGCCTGGCAGGATCGAGCCGCCATAGACGAAGATCGACGGCACGTTCAGGCGCAGCATCGCCATCATCATGCCGGGCAGCGACTTGTCGCATCCGGCAAAGCCGACCAGCGCGTCATAGCAATGGCCGCGCACCGACAGCTCGACCGAATCCGCGATGACCTCTCGGCTGACCAGCGAGGACTTCATCCCCTGATGGCCCATCGCGATGCCGTCGGTCACGGTGATGGTGTTGAACCGGCGCGGCATGCCGCCGCCGCGGATCACCCCGCCCTGCGCGGCATCGGCCTGCGCATCGAGGGTGGTGTTGCAGGGGGCGGAATTGTTGCCCGCACTCGCCAGCGCGACGAACGGCTTGGCGATATCCTCTTCCTGGATACCCATGGCGTAGTAATAGCTGCGGTGCGGCGCACGCTCCGGGCCGACGGAAACGTGGCGGGACGGCAGGCGGGACTTGTCGAATTGGCGTGTCATGACGCAGCCCTATGTCGCCAGACACCCCGCCCACGCAAGCAAATTTCGCGAGCCATGCCATCGACGGGGCTTTTCGCACCCCGTCGGAGCGGTCAGAGCGACCCCAGCGCCTTGGCCACGCCGTCCATGGTGAACGGCTTTTGCAGGCGCGGGCGGTCGCGGAAGCGTTCGTCCACCGCATCGTCCGACCCGCCGGTGGCGAAGACGAAGGGCACCCCGCGCGCCGCCAACGCTTCGGCGACGGGGGTGCTCTTCTGGCCGCCCCGCAGGTTGACGTCGAGGATGGCGGCGTCGATACCCCCCTCGGCCACCCGGGCCAGCGCGTCGTCGACGCTGTCCACGGTGCCCGCGACCTGTTTGTCGAGGACGTCCAGAAAGTCCTCCAGCATCATGGCGATCAGGGGTTCGTCCTCGACGATGAGGATCTGCACGGGCTCTGTCATCGGCACCGCCATATCATGCTTTGCGTCATCCGCCAGCCGCTTGTTGCGCCAGCGCGATCTGCGTGGCCTCGGCAAGCTGCTGGACCGAGAAGGGTTTGGGCAGGAAACCGACATTGGGCAGGGTGATCGACTTGCGCAGCTGTTCCTCGGCATAGCCCGACATGAACAGCACGGCCAGGTCGGGATAGCGTTTGCGGACCAGCCCGACCATCGTCGGTCCGTCCATGGTAGGCATGACCACGTCGGAGATCAGCAGGTCGGGCTTGCCATGCCTGTCGAGCATGTCGAGCGCCGCCTCGCCATTTTCCGCCGACAGGACGGTATAGCCCTGCCGGGTCAGCGCGCGTTCGGCGACCGCGCGAACCATGTCCTCGTCCTCGACCAGCAGGATCGTGCCCGAACCCCAGGGCGTCGGCGCAGGCAGAGCCGGTTTGACCTCCACCGCCTTGCCGACGGGCACCGCCGGGGCGGCATGGACCGGCAGATAGATGGAGAAGCGCGCCCCCCCGCCCGATGGCGATTCGGCGAAGATATAGCCGCCCGACTGCTTGATGATGCCATAGACGGTCGACAGGCCCAGCCCGGTCCCCTTCCCCATTTCCTTGGTGGTGAAGAAGGGTTCGAAGATCTTCGGCAGGATCTCGACCGGAATGCCCGTGCCGTTGTCGCTGATGATGAGCGCGGTATAGTCGGCGGCGGGCAGGATGTCGTGGTTCATCGCGCGCACGTCGGCCATCGAGACACCGCGGGTCTGGATGGTCAGGATGCCGCCGCCCGCCGGTTCATTCTCCAGGATCGCGTCGCGCGCATTGACCGCCAGGTTGACGACCACCTGCTCCAGCTGCCCCGGATCGGCGCGGATCGGGCCCAGATTGCGGCCATGGCTGACGTCCAGCCGGACGCGTTCGCCCAGCAGCCGCTTGAGCAGGTTCGACACCTCCGACACGACATCGGGCAGTTGCAGGATCTGCGGACGCAGCGTCTGCTGGCGGGAAAAGGCGAGCAACTGGCGGGTCAGGCTCGCCGCGCGGTTGGAGTTGGTGCGGATCTGCTGGATGTCGTCATAATCGCTGTCGCCGGGTGAATGGCGCATCAGCATCAGGTCGCAATGCCCGATGATCGCGGTCAGGATGTTATTGAAGTCGTGCGCGACGCCGCCTGCCAGCTGGCCGACCGCCTGCATCTTGGTCGCCTGCGCCACTTCGCGCTTGAGGCGGCTTTCCTCGGAATTGTCCTTCAGGCTCAACAGCACGGCAGCATCGCCCAGCCCGCGCGCGCCCGCGATGGTCAACGCGACGGGTTCTTCGGGATGGTCCTTCAGCCGGACCGCCATGTCGGCGGAATGGGTCGCCCCTCCGGCGAAGCGGCGAATCGCGTCCGCCACCGCCGCCTTGTCCTCGCGCACCACCAGGTCGCCCGGATAGAGCGGCGGCTGCCCGCCATTCACCCCGGCCGCGCGCATGAAGGCGGAGTTCATCTGGAGGAACCGCCCGTCCCGGTCGACCAGCGCGATGCCGAACGGCATCAGCGAGACGAGCCCACGGACATGGTTGCCCGCATTCGCCCCGGTGGGCGCGACCATCTGCTGCTCTTCGTCGAGCAGGACGACCAGCATCGGCGCGCCCTCGCCCTCGACAAAGGGGATTTGCAGGATGCGCAGGCTGTGCTGGGTCGCGGCATCCTTTTCGGCGACGAACCGGATCTGGCCGGAGGGGCTGTGAGCGAGGAAGGTGGCGAAGTCGCGGCCGACGATCGATTCCATCTCGCCGCCCATCGCCCGCGCGCACAGCACCCGGTTGGCGGCCCGGACCCGGCCATCGGGGGCGATCAGCGCCGCCATGATCCCCGCCGCGCCCAGCCGATCGCCATGGATGCCGCCGATCAGCTGCTCGACCGTCTCGGCCAGGTCCTGCTCCTCGGCGATGGCGAAGCGCCAGACCAGCAGGTCCGCCTCGTCCCCCGACCGGGTGACCAGCACCGACAGCTCGGTGCCCATCACCCCGATCCGGTCGGCCCGGCCCAGTCCGTCGCGCCACGCCGTCCGACCTGCATGGGCCAGCGCCTCGACGCACGGGCCGTCCAGCGGGACGCCGGGCGGGGTCGGCATGCCGGGAAACAGCGCGGCATAGGCCTCGTTGGCGCAGACCAGACGCCCGGCGCGGTCGGTCACCGCGATCGCGTCATGGCTGGCATCGGCGACGACGCGCGCGAAATCCCAGTCGATCGTGCGCCGCATCTCCTGCGCGCGCGGGCTGAGCAGCCGCCACATGACGAGGACGGCGAGCATCAGCAGCGCGGTCGCCAGAAAGCCGGCCGCGACGATCCAGTTCCGGATCGCGAAGAACATCAACCCCGCCGCCGCCGTACCGCCCAGGATCGAGACGAGCGCGGCGGCACGGACGGGGGACAGGGTTTCGGAAGACGCGATCGCCATGGTGCGACTCATCGTCCGCCGACGGGGCATGGGTCAAGCGCGATCCTGAACCATGCCCCCATGCGGGGCCCGCTTACCAGATGCGGACGCGCTGCGCCGGGGTCAGCGCCATCTTGTCGGTCGGCTTGACGCCGAACGCCTTGTACCAGGGGTCGAGGTTGCGGACGGTCAGCACCCGCTCATGGCCGGGCGAATGCGGATCGGACAGCAGCGCCTGTTGCAGCGCGGGGTCGCGCCACTTGGTACGCCACACCTGCGCCCAACCATAATAGAAACGCTGGTCGCCGGTCGTCCCGTCGATGATCGGCGCGGGCTTGCCGCCCAGTGACTTGTGATAGGCGTCGAGCGCGACGGTCAGACCCGCCAGGTCGGCGATATTCTCGCCCAGCGTCAGGCCGCCCTGGACATGCTGTCCGGGCAGCGGCTCATAGCCGTCATATTGCTTCACCAGCGCGTCGGTGAAGGTCTTGAACCGCGCCACGTCCTGCGGCGTCCACCAGTCGGTCAGCTTGCCGGTCGCGTCATATTTGCGGCCCTGATCGTCGAAATGGTGGCTGATCTCATGCCCGATCACCGCGCCGATACCGCCATAGTTCACCGCCGGATCGGCTTTCGGATCGAAGAAGGGCGGCTGGAGGATCGCCGCCGGGAACACGATCTCGTTCATCGGCGGGTTGGCATAGGCGTTGATCGTCATCGGCGTCATGAACCATTCGCCGCGATCGATCGGCTGGCCCAGCTTGTTGAGATCGCGCTGGAACTCGAAGGCATTGGCGCGCGCGACATTGCCGACCAGGTCGTTCCGGTCGATGGAAAGCCCCGAATAATCCTTCCACTTGTCGGGATAGCCGATCTTGGGCGTGAAGGCGGCGAGCTTGGCCAGCGCCTTCTGCTTGGTCTCGGGCGCCATCCATTCCAGATTGCGCAGCCGGTCGCCCATCGCGGAGATCAGGTTCCGGACCAGCGCATCGGCGGCGGCCTTCGATTCCGGCGGGAAGTACTTGGCGACATATTGCTTGCCGACCTCTTCACCCAGCCCGTTGGAGACGAGGCCGACGCCGCGCTTCCACCGCGCCTGCTGCTCGGGCGTGCCCGACAGGGTGGTGCCATAGAAAGCGAAGTTGGTCTTGTCGAAGTCGCTCGACAGATAGCCCGCATAGCTGCGCAGGACCTTCAGCATCGCATAGTCCTGAAGGACGTTCAGCGGCGTCTCGCTGTACAGCTTGGCCTCGCCGGTGATCGCGCTGGGCTGCGCGACCAGATAGGCGGGGCGGCCCGCAATGCCCAGCGTCTGCATATATTGCGCCCAGGGGAAGCCCGGCGCTTTGGCGGCGAAGTCCGCCGCCAACCACTTGTTATAGGTCTTGTCCGCGTCGCGGCTTTCGATCCGGGTCCAGTGGACGCCCGCCAGCGCCTTTTCGAAGTTGAAGACGGCGGCGGCGCGCGCCTCGGCATTGGGCTCGCCCGCCAGCGTCAGCATCTTGGCCAGATAGGCCTGATAGGCGGTGCGGATCGTCGCCAGCTTGGCGTCGTCCTTCAGATAATAATCGCGGTCGGGCAGGCCCAGGCCGCTTTGGCCGAAATTGGCGATATAGGTGTCGGGGGCCTTGTCGTCCTGGCCGATATAGACGCCGAACGGCGCGCCGACGCCCTGCCGCTGGAGCTTGGCCATCTCGACCGCCAGCGCGTCGCGGCTCTGGGTCGCGCGGATCTGGTTCAGCCACGGCTTGACGGGCGCGACGCCCTTGGCGTTGACCGCCGCCTCATCCATGAAGCTGGTGTAGAAATCGCCGACCTTGTCGCCCGGCCGCTTGGCCGCGTCGTCCAGGATGGTGCGGGTCTGTTCGAGCGAGCGGTCCTGCAGGACGTGGAACATGCCATAGGAGGAGCGATCGGCGGGGATCGTCGTGGTCTTGTACCAGGTGCCATTGGCATAGTCGAAGAAATCGTCACCCGGCTTCACCGTGGTGTCGCGGCCCGCCATGTCGAAGCCGAAATCGCCGATTTCGGGGCCGTTCTTGGCATGCGGCTTGACCGGGCCGACGGCGGCCTTGTCGACGGGGTTTTGGGTCTGAGCGAAAGCGGGGGAAATCGCGGTGGACAGAAGAGCGGCGACCAGCAGAGAGCGCATCGAAATTCCCGAACAGGACAGTGATGCGACGGTTGTAGCGGGACGACACGGCTAGTCAAACCGTTAGAAACCCACGCCAAACCGATATACCGCTATCACATTGCGGGCGATCTCCGCCGGTTGCGCCATTTGCGCGCGATCCACAGCCGCCAGCCCAGCGCCGACCCGGCATAGCCGACCACCGCGCAGGACGCGGTCAGGACGCACAGCCCCAGGCCGAAGGCGGGCCCCTGCTCCCACAGCCAGTGAAAGGCGCTGAGCGCCCATTGCAGCCACCCGGTCGCGGCCTCGGCCACCGGCTGGGTGTTGATCGGCGTCTCGCTGCGCAACAGGAACGTGCCGATGCGATAGGCGATGACCCAGATGATCGGGGTAGTCAGCGGGTTGGTGATGAAGGTGGTCAGCGCCGCGACCGGCACATTGGCGCGGAACGGCAGCGCGAAGACTGCCGCGATCGCGATCTGCGCGACGGGAAACAGGAAACCCGCCACCACGCCCAGCGCGACGCCGCGCGGCACCGACCGTCGGGTGAAACGCCACAGCTCGGGCGCCAGGACACGGTGCGCGACCGGGCGGAGCAGCCGGTTGCTCTCCATCGAATCGCGGGTCGGCATGTTGCGCCGGACCCAGTTCATCGTCCGGCCCCACATCGTCGGCGCGGCCGTGGCCATCAGCCGCGATCGCGCAGGATACGGCCCTGCTCGCGCTTCCAGTCGCGTTCCTTGATCGAATCGCGCTTGTCGTGCGCCTTCTTGCCCTTCGCCAACGCCAGCTCCACCTTCGCACGTCCGCGCGAATTGAAATAAATCATCAGCGGCACCAGGGTCATCCCCTCGCGCGCCACCGCACCGTGGAGCTTGTTTATTTCGCGCTCATGAAGGAGCAATTTACGCGGCCGCTTGGCTTCGTGGTTGAAGCGGTTGCCATGGCTGAATTCCGGCACGTTGGAATTGACCAGCCAGACCTCCTCGCCGCGCACCTCGGCATAGGATTCCGCGATCGATCCCTCGCCGAAGCGGAGCGATTTCACCTCGGTCCCGGTCAGGGCGATACCGGCCTCATAGGTCGTCTCGATGGCGTAATCGAAGCGGGCGCGCCGGTTCTCGGCGACGATCTTCTTCTTGTCGAATGTCTGGGGTTTCGGGCGCATGGACGGAGCGATGTAGGCGTTCGCGTCCGCCATGAAAAGCCGCTCGCTGTGCAATGTCCCGTTTCCGGGCGTTCCCCGCCTGTACCATCCCGCGACAGGGCTGGCCCCGGGCGGGATGGCGGCGCAAAGGCGCGGGCATGGGCCGGACACGCACGCATCGATCGCTCTCCCGCATCCGGCGCCTGGGGGTCGCCTGCACCGCGCTGGCGATGGTCGGCGCCTGTGGCGGCGGCGCGGCGGACGGCGATCCGGTGATCGTGACGCCCACGCCCGTCCCCTCGCCCATCCCGACCGCGACCCCCACGCCGAGCGCGGGCGGATGGTGGCGGCCCGAGCGAACGCTCAGCTGGCAATGGCAACTCAGCGGGACGCTCAATACCGGCTATGCCGTCGCCGCCTATGATATCGACCTGTTCGACAGTTCGGCCGCGACGATCGCCGATCTCCATCGTCAGGGGCGACGCGTGATCTGTTACTTCTCGGCGGGCAGTTCGGAAAACTGGCGCCCCGACGACGCGCAATTCGCCAGCGGCGACCGCGGCAAGGCGCTGTCTGGCTGGGCGGGGGAACGCTGGCTGCGGATCGATTCGGCCGGCGTCCGCAAGGTGATGGCCGCGCGGCTCGATCTGGCGAGGGCCAAGGGCTGCGACGCGGTCGAGCCGGACAATGTCGATGGCTATGCCAATGACAACGGGCTCGGGCTGACCGCCGCGATGCAGCTCGACTATAACCGCTTCCTCGCCGCCGAGGCGCATGGCCGGGGGCTGGCGATCGGGTTGAAGAACGACACCGACCAGATCGCCGCGCTGCAACCCGCCTTCGACTTCGCGCTGAACGAGCAATGCCATGAATTCTCGGAATGCGGCGGCTATTCGGCCTTTCTCGATGCCGGAAAGCCGGTGCTGGTCGCCGAATATGCCGACCGCTATCGCAGCAACAGCGGCGGCGCGCGCGACACGATGTGCGCGGCCTCGCGCCAGCAGGGGGTCCGCACGCTGGTCCTCGCGCTCGCGCTGGACGACAGCTATCGCTTCAGTTGCGACGACGCGCGCCCAGCGGGATCTTGAGCCGGATCATCGCGCGGTTACTGGGAAAGCCGCCGACGCCCCCCTGCTCGACCTCCGCCGACAGGGTCCCGACGCCGGGGATTTCGGTGCGCGCCGTGGGCAGGGTCAGGGGCGAGGAACGGTCCGGGATGGGCCGCAACCGATAGCTTTCGGACGACCGCCCGCACACCACGACATCGCCGCCCGCATCGTCCGCCGGACAGCGGCCGGTGGAGGGACGCCTGGGCGCGGGCAGGACCGGGCCCGCCACCGCCCCGGCTTGCAAGGTCATCATCACCGCGATCCACATCGGCCGACCTTTCCCTGATCTCGGGAAAAGGTCGGCGATGATTGCGGCAGGAACAGGGCCGGGCGGCCCGGGTCAGATCAATCCGGCATGCGCCAGCGCGGCGTCCACCTGTGCGCGCGCGGCCTCGGACGGCCAGGTCATCGGCAGGCGGATGCCGGTCGGGAAATGCGGCATGATCCGGCTGAGCGCATATTTGACCGGGCCGGGCGAGGCGTCGGTAAACATCGCCTCGTGCAACGGGAACAGCCGGTCATGCAGCTCGAGCGCGCGCGCGCTCTCACCCGCCGCGCAGGCCGCCTGGAACTCGGCGCACAGGCGCGGCGCGACATTGGCGGTGACCGAGATGCAGCCGACGCCGCCCATCGCGTTGAACGCCAGCGCCAGATCGTCATTGCCCGACAGCTGGCAGAAATCCGCGCCCAGCGCCGCGCGGTGGTGCGAGACGCGCGGCAACGCGCCGCTGGCATCCTTCACCCCCACGAAGATATCGGGCGCGGACTGGACGATCCGGATCAGCGTCGCCGCCTGGATGTCGGTCACCGTGCGGCCGGGTACGTTGTAGAGGATGATCGGCAGCGGCGCCTCGCGCGCCAGCTCGGCGAAGTGGCGGACGATGCCGTCCTGGCTCGGCCGGTTGTAATAGGGCGGCACCATCAGCGTGGCGTCGGCCCCCGCCGCCTGCGCGGCCTTCATATTCTCGATCGCGACGATCGTGTCGTTCGATCCCGCCCCCGCGATCACCGGCACTCGGCCATTGGCCTGGTCGACGCACACCCGGACGACATGGAAATGCTCGTCCTTGGGCATGGTCGCCGCCTCGCCCGTGGTCCCGCACGCGACCAGCGCCGACGATCCCTCGGCGATCTGCCATTCGACGAAGTCCCGGAATTTCGCTTCGTCGAACGCCCCGCCGAGATGATCGCCACGATCGTCGAACGGCGTCACGAGCGCCGGAATGGACCCTGAAAACATGAGAGGAAATGCGCTCCTGCTGCGCCGAAATTGGGCCGAAATGGGAAATTGTTCAGGACATGTACGGGTAGAGGCCCTATTCTGTCCACCATGATGGCATTGACGAAGGCGGGGGCGATCCTCGCGACGCTGGCGAGTTCCATGGTCGCATCGGGCGAGCAGGATCAGCTCGAGCGGTATCGCACCCAGATGGCGAATATGAGCCCGCAGGAGGTTCGGGGGATGCCCGCCCCCGCCGATGGCGCGATCGCGGCGGCGCTGGCCCAGTGGCGCGCGCTGCAACAGACCGATTCGCTGCCCTTCGACAGCTATGCCGGGTTCGTGATGGCGCATCCCGGCTGGCCCGGCGAGGCGAGCAACCGCCGCGCAGCCGAGCGACAGGCGGCGAACTTCACCGCCGCGCCCGGCAGCATCGTCGCCTATTTCCGCCGTTTCCCGCCCCTGTCGGCGGCGGGCGGCGTCGCCTATGCCCGCGCCTTGCTGGCGACCGGCGCGCCGGGCGAGGCGGCGCAGGCAGCGCGCGCCGCCTGGCGACGCGGCGCGCTGTCCCCGACCGACGAGGCACTGGTCATGTCGACCTTCGCCTCGGCACTGACGCCCGAGGATCATGACGCGCGCATGGACATGCTGCTGTGGAGCGGCCAGACCAGCGCCGCGGCGCGCCAGCTGGGCTATACGAGCAGCGCCCGGCGCCCGGTCTTCGCCGCCCGCCTGGCCTTCCGCACCAAGTCGGCGGATGCGGCCAGCCTGTCCGCCTCGACCGCCGAGCTTTACGCCAATGATGCGGGCTATGTCGCCGACCGCGCGATGTGGCTGCGCGATACCGGCGACAGCCTGACCGCGCGGTCCTGGCTGGCGCGCAGCCGCCAGCTGACCGTGCGGCCGGGCAATGTCGAGAAATTCTACGAGGCGTTGCTGGTCAATGCGCGCGCCGCCTCGGCCGACAACCAGCTTCAGACCGCCTATGACATCGCGCGGCAGGTGGACGACGCCTATCCGGCGGGCACCGACGTTTCGACCAAGCCCTATGGCGAGCGCGACGATTACACCAGCCTTGTCTGGTTGGGCGGGCAGACCGCGATGAAGCTGGGTCGTCCCGCCGACGCGATGACGCTGTTCGACCGCTATGGCCGGGGCAGCCAGTCGCCGCAGACCCGCGCCAAGGGCTTTTACTGGGCCGGACGCGCGGCCGAGGCGGCGGGCCGGACGGCGGAGTCCGCCGCCTTCTACAATCGCGCGGCACAGTATCGCGATCAGTTCTACGGCCAGCTCGCGCTGGAGCGCACCGGCCGTCCGCTGGTCGCACCGCCCGCCATCGCCGCGACCGGCATCGCACCCGCCATCCGCGCCGCCTTCGACGCCAAGGAGATCGTCCGCGCGGCACGCTTCCTGGGCCAGATCGGCCAGTGGCAGGACCAGACCGCCTTTGTCCGCCAGATCGCGGCCGATGCGCAGGACGAGAACGACCATCTGCTCGCCGCCGACCTGTCGCGCAGCATCAATCGCCCCGACCTGGCGGTGATGGTGGGGCGCAGCGCGATGCAGAACGGGCTGACCGATTATTCCGCCGCCGGCTTCCCCACGGTCCCGGTGCCGCCGGGGTATGAATCGAGCTGGACGATCATCCACGCGATCGCGCGGCAGGAAAGCCAGTTCGACCGCGCCGCCGTCAGCCATGCGGGCGCGCGCGGCCTGATGCAGCTGATGCCCGCCACCGCCGCCGAACAGTCGAGCAAGATCGGGCTGGCCTATTCCCCCGCCTCGCTGACCACCGATCCGAACCTGTCGATCCAGCTGGGGGCCAGCTATTTCGAGCGGATCCGCAACAACTTCGCCAGCTATCCGCTTGCGATCGCGGCCTATAATGCCGGGGGCGGCAATGTGAACAAATGGCTACGACTGAACGGCGACCCGCGCACCGGCAGCGTCGACATCGTCGACTGGATCGAGGCGATCCCCTATTCCGAAACGCGCAATTACGTCCAGCGCGTGCTGGAAAACGCCGTCGTCTATGACCTGATGAACCCGGCCCGCGCGACCAGCCGGGGGCCGACGCCGCTCAGCTGGTATCTGGGCAAGACGTCTCGGCCGGGTTGATCGGGCGGGTTGATCAGCTGGGCCCAGTCGATAGAGCAGGCGGATGGATCGCCCCAACTACATCACCCCGGCGGGTTATGCTGCGCTTCGCCAGGAATATGAAACGCTGTTCGCCGTCGAGCGGCCCAAGCTGGTCGACACCATCGCCTGGGCGGCGGGCAATGGCGATCGGTCGGAGAATGGCGACTATATCTATGGCCGCAAGCGCCTGCGCGAGATCGACCGGCGGCTGGGCTGGCTGTCCAAGCGGATGAAGGCGGCCAAGGTGGTCGATCCTGCCCGGCAGGAGGACCGGTCCAAGGTCTGGTTCGGCGCCACCGTCACCATCGCCGACGAGGATGACAACGAACGCATCCTGACGCTGGTCGGCGATGACGAGGCCGAGGCGGGCAAGGGCCGGGTCGGCTGGAATGCGCCGCTGGTCCGTGCGTTGCGCGGGGCGGCGGTGGGCGATCTGCGCCGCGTCGTCCTTCCGGCCGGTGAAAAGGAATATGAGGTCATCGCCATCACTTACCCGACGAACTGAGCAACGGGTGATCGCTCTCATGCGCTTGATGCGCAGCACAGGAGAGCGACCATGGAACATCCCCGTACCACCAGCGCGCGCGATCATGACGACAGCGCGATCATCGACGCGGCCGAGGCGGCCCCCTCGGCGGTCGGTCGGACCGGCGGCATCGCGACCGATGTCGGCACGCGCGACGAGCTGACCCGCGCCGTCGACGATCCCGAAAGCCATGAGCGCGTGACCAAGGGCACGGAAATGGCCAATGGACAGGTCCGCAACGGCGACCGACGCTGACGCTTCGGCCCATGGCTCCGGCGGCGCGGCTTTGCTAGACAGGGCGGATGAATGCCCTGACCCGCAACATCGCGCTGCTGATCGATGCCGACAACGCCCAGTCGGCCGCCATCGACCCGGTCCTGACCGTGCTGGCCGAGCTCGGCACGGTCAATGTCCGCCGCGCCTATGGCAATTGGTCCAAACCCGGCCTGAAGGGCTGGCGCGACGTCATGGTCAAACATGGCATCGAACCGCAGCAGCAGTTCGACCTGACCAAGGGCAAGAACGCCACCGACATGAAGATGACCATCGACGCGATGGACCTGCTGTTCCGGGGGCGGATCGACGGCTTCGGCATCATGTCGTCGGACAGCGACTTCATGCCGCTCGCCACCCGCATTCGGCAGGACGGCTTTCCCGTCTATGGCTTCGGCAATTCCCGGACGCCCGAGGCGTTCAAGCAGGCGTGCAGCCGCTTCATCGATGTCGGCGCGCTGATCGGCGAGGCGACGCGCCCGGCGAACGCCAAGCCGACCGCCGCCGACGTGCCGCTCGCCGAATCGCTGCCCCCCTCGATCGAGCAGACTAAGCGGACCGCAGGCACGCCGCGCCCGATCGACGAGGAACTGCTGAAGCTGCTGGTCGACGCCTATAATTCGGTGAAACGCGACGAACGCGGTTTCGCCAGCCTGTCCGCCATCGGCCAGCTGGCGGGCAACCGCTCCAGCTTCGACACCCGCAATTACGGGTTCAAGCGCCTGTCAGAGCTGATCGAGGCGGTGCCCAATTTCCAGACTGAACGCCGCGAGGACGGCCGGACCTTCGTCAAGCGGGTGCGGTGATCCCGTAACATCCTCCCCGGCAAGGGGAGGAATGTCCTACTCCCTCGGGTCGGGCATGGTCAGCGTCGCGCAGGTGCCGGGCGTCGCATCGTCGAACCGCACCTCGCCGCGCAACTGGCGCGCCAGGCTGGCGATCATGCGCATCCCCAGGCTGTGCCGCGACGCCGCCTTCATGTCGAAATCGGCGGGCAGCCCCTGGCCATGGTCGCGCACCGTCAGGACGATCTGGCCGTCGCGCGCGTGGAGCGAAACGTCGATCGCCCCACCCTGTTCGTCATAGGCATATTTGATCGCGTTGGTCAGAAGCTCGGTCAGCATCAGGCCGATCGGGATCGCGGTATCGGCGTTCATCTCGATCGCCTCGATATCGCAATGCACCTGATGGTTCTGCGCCTGCTCGGCCAGTTGATGCGCGATTCCGCAGGCGAGATCGTCGAGCGACACCATCCCCACCCGCTCACCGCGCCAGAGCTGGTCATGCGTCTGGGCGATGGCGGCGATGCGGGCCTGCGCGTCGTTCAGCATGCGCAGCACGCGGGGATCGTCATCCTCCTGCTTTTGCAGGTTCAGCATGGCGGAGACGAGCGCAAGGCTGTTCTTGACCCGGTGGCTGGCCTCGCGGGTGAGCAATTGCTGGTGCTCGACCGCCTCGGCCAGCCGACGCTCGGCCTCCTGCCGTTCGATGGCGACGCCGATCAGATTGGCGAAACCCTGCATGAAGGCGAGGTCGGCCTCCTCGAATCGCCCTTCGTCGGGGCTGTCGACCTCCAGCACGCCGTAACGCTGCCCCGAGGCCTCGACGAGGACGTTGATCGCGCGGCGGATATGGTGGTCGGCCATGAATTGCGGGGTGCGGAACCGCTCTTCCTGGTCGAGATGGTTGGAGATCACGCCCTGCCCGGTCTGGAGCGCGAAGCCCGCGGGCGAGCCCATGTCGGTCCGCATCTCGGTCGACCCGACCACGCCCGGCCCCCAGCCGACGCCGGTGCGCACCAGCAGCGTGTCACGGTCGGCGCGATATTCCAGGAACTTGCAGAAGCGCGATCGCATCCCCTCGGCGCATAATTCGGTCGCGCGTTGCAGCATCGGGTCCAGATCGCGCGCGCGCAGTGCTACGATCCCGAAGGCGGCGAGCACCGATTGCTGGCGAAGCCGATAATGCAACTGCCCCGCGCCGGCGATTTCCAAATCCTCGCCCTGCGCCTGCTCCACCACCGCCATTCGCCGTCGAACCCCTTTCATCCCCGTTCCGGACGCGTCCAGAATAAGGATTGTCTTAACCATTTTAAACCCGATCCGGGTCCGTTCCGAAGGCGATCGGCACCCCTGGCCGCAAATGGGCCGACCGCCCATGGCACGACGCCCTCCCCGATCGCTCGGGAAGGGCGCCGGATGTCAGCGATGCGCGAGGCGGATCAGCGCGTCAGCTTCTTATAGGCCAGTCGGGTCGGACGGTCGGCGGCATCGCCCATGCGGCGACGCTTGTCCTCCTCGTACGACTCGTAATTGCCTTCGAACCATTCGACATGGCTGTCGCCCTCGAACGCCAGGATGTGGGTGCAGAGGCGGTCGAGGAAGAAGCGGTCGTGGCTGATGACCACGGCGCAGCCCGCGAACGTCTCCAGCGCCTCTTCCAGCGCGCGCAGCGTTTCCACGTCGAGGTCGTTGGTCGGTTCGTCGAGCAGCAGGACGTTGCCGCCCTCCTTCAGCATCTTGGCCATGTGGACGCGGTTGCGCTCACCGCCCGACAGCTGGCCGACCTTCTTCTGCTGGTCGGGGCCGCGGAAGTTGAACGCGCCGACATAGGCGCGCGTGCCCAGTTCCTGCTTGCCGAAGCGGAAGACCTCCAGCTCGTCGGAGATTTCCTGCCAGACATTCTTGTTGGGATCGAGCTCGTCGCGGCTCTGGTCGACATAGCCGAGCTTGACGGTCGAGCCGATCTCGATCGTGCCCGCATCGGGCTGTTCCTGGCCGGTGATCAGCTTGAACAGCGTCGACTTGCCCGCACCGTTCGGCCCGATCACACCGACGATGCCGCCCGGCGGCAGCATGAAGTCGAGATTTTCGAACAAAAGCTTGTCGCCGTACGACTTGGTCAGCCCCTTGGCCTCGATCACCTTGCCGCCGAGACGCTCGGGAATCTGGATCAGGATCTGCGCCTTGCCCGCGACGCGGTTCTCCTGCTTCTCCATCAGTTCCTCGAACGCGCGGATACGCGCCTTCGACTTGGTCTGGCGGGCCTTGGGCGTCTGACGCATCCAGGCCAGCTCGTCAGCGATCGCCTTCTGCTTGCCCGCCTCGTCGCGCTCTTCCTGCTCGAGGCGCTTGGCCTTCTTTTCCAGATAGCCGGAATAGTTGGATTCGTAGGTGTAATAGCGGCCGCGATCCAGCTCGAGCACCCAGTTCACGACGTTATCCAGGAAGTAACGGTCGTGGGTGACGAGGATGACGTTGCCGGTATATTCCTTGAGGTAATTTTCCAGCCACGACACGCTCTCGGCGTCCAGGTGGTTGGTCGGTTCGTCGAGCAGCAGGATGTCGGGCTTTTCGAGCAGCAGCTTGCAGAGCGCGACGCGGCGCTTCTCACCGCCCGACAGGCGGGTGACGTCGGCATCGCCCGGCGGGCAGCGCAGCGCTTCCATCGCCTGTTCCAGCTGGCTGTCGAGCGACCAGCCGTCGACCGCGTCGATCTTGGCCTGAAGCTCGCCCATCTCTTCCATCAGGGCGTCGAAATCGGTGTCGTCCTTCGGGTCGCCCATCTCGGCCGAAATGGCGTTGAAGCGATCGACCAGGTCGGCAATCGGGCGGACGCCGTCCTTGACGTTGCCCATCACGTCCTTGGCGGGGTCGAGCTGCGGCTCCTGCGCCAGATAGCCGACCCGGACGCCCTCGGCGGCCCAGGCCTCGCCGGTGAAGTCCGTGTCCATCCCCGCCATCACCTTCATCAGCGTGGACTTGCCCGCGCCGTTCGGGCCGATGATCGCGATCTTCGCGCTCGGCAGGAACTGCAGATGGATGTTGTTCAGGACAGGCTTGTTGGCGCCGGGGAAGGTCTTGGTCAGACCCTTCATCACATAGGTATATTGGACGGCCATGGCGGCGCGGGGCTCCGTGCTTTTTTGCGACTGTTGGATGTTTGCCCGACCATGTAGTGGGTGCGCGGGCGGTTGGCAAACGGGACGGGCTGGGCAACAGTCGCACCCATGAAGCGAATTGTCCTTGCGGCACTGGCCGCCTCCGCCCTTTCCTCTCCCGTTCTGGCACAGCGGACGCCCCCGCCCATGCCCGCGACCGTCGCGCCCGAGGTCGAACGGCTGCGCGACGCCGCGCTGACCGACACGGTCGCCTGGGACATTGTCGAGGGGCTGACGACCGAAGTCGGCCAGCGCCTGGCAGGGACCGAGGCGGAGGCGCGGGCGCGGCAATGGGCGGTCGCCCGGCTGACCGCGCTGGGGTTCAAGAATGTCCGGATCGAGCCCTATCAGATGCCCGTCTGGGAACGCGGCGCGGAGAGCGCCGAGATCGTCGCGCCCTTTCCGCAGAAGCTGACCCTTGCCGCGCTCGGCAATTCGGGGGCGACCCCGGCGGGCGGGCTGACCGCCGACGTTGCGGTCTTCCCCAGCATGGCCGCCTTCCAGTCGGCGCCCGACTCGGCGATCAAGGGACGGATCGTCTATATCGGCAACGCCATGCCCCGGACCCAGGACGGATCGGGGTATGGCGCCTATGGCACCGCGCGCTTTACCGGACCCGCACTGGCGGCCAGGCGAGGTGCGCTGGCCATCGTGATCCGCTCGATCGGCACCGACCATCACCGCTTTCCGCATACCGGCACGACCAATTTCCCCGAGGGCGTGAAGCCGATCCCGGCGGCGGCCCTGTCGGTGCCCGATGCCGAACAGCTCGAACGCGTCGCGGCACGCGGCAAGCCGGTTCGGATGAAGCTGGTCCTGACCCCGCGCATGGTCGGCACGCGCGAATCGGGCAATGTCATCGCCGAGGTGCCGGGTAGCGATCCGTCGGCGGGCATCGTGCTGGTCGGTGGGCATCTCGACAGCTGGGACCTGGGCACCGGCGCGATCGACGATGCCAGCGGACTGGCGATCACCACCGCCGCCGCCAAGCGAATCATGGATGCGGGCCAGCCCAAGCGGACGATCCGCGTCGTCTGGTTCGGCGCGGAAGAGGTCGGCGGCATGGGCGGCGCGGCCTATGCCAAGGCGCATGCGGGCGAACGCCACGCCACTGCGTCGGAAAGCGATTTCGGCGCCGACCGGGTCTGGCGGTTCGAGGTCAACCTGCCCGCCGCCGCCAGCCCGGTCGCCGACCGGCTCCAGACCGCGCTGGCGCCGCTGGGCATCACGCGGGGCAGCGGCCTGGGCGGCGACGGCACCGATATCGGCCCGACGCTGAAGCTGGGCACCGCGGCGATCGACCTGAACCAGTCGGGATGGGATTATTTCGATACCCATCACACGCCCGACGACGTACTGGACCGCGTCGACCCGGCGGGACTGCGCCAGAATGTCGCGGCCTGGACGACGATGCTGGCGGTCGTGGCCAACGCGCCCGAGCCGATCGGGGCCGTCACCCCGCGCTGACCGGGGCGATTCCGGTAACCATTTGGTAACGTCAACGCCTTGAAAAAGCCCGATAGGCGCCATCGGTTCGTCGCGAACCTTGCTTTCGTATGAATTTTGCGGATTGACCGCGATGAACCGCACGTTATTTGAGCCGCTTCGCGACGGCATTCGGGTCGGCCGCGATGATTGCTTATGCTTGGGAGCATTCGAATGAAGAAGATTGCCTTTGTTCTCGCTGCCGCCGGCCTGATGTCCGTGGCCGCCTGCACGAAGTCGCCGGAAGCGGCCGCTGTTGAAAACAACGCGGACATGCTGGCTGACAACATGGAAATGCAGGCCGACAACCTCGACGCGGTTGCCGACAACACCTCGAACACCGCCGCTGCTGCGTCGCTCGAGAACGCTGCCGACAACATCAACGCCGCCGCCGACAACGTCCGTGACGCTGCCGACGCCAAGGCTGACAACATGCAGTAATGCGGCCTCGGACCTTCGGGTCCGAAGCGCAGACTGTTTGTCGGAAAAAGGGTGCTTCCCCACGGGGAGGCGCCCTTTTTCTTTGCCCGAATTTCTTGTGGAAATTGCCGATCCGGCGTTGCGAAAAGGCCCTGCGTCACGCTACGGACGGATTACGGTTGGGCCTGTAGCTCAATGGTTAGAGCTGGCCGCTCATAACGGCTAGGTTGCGGGTTCGAGTCCTGCCGGGCCCACCAACCGTCCCCGCGCACGTCGCCCGGCTCCGGGATCAGCCCAGATTGAGCGACGCCTGGTTGATCCGCCCGATCTCCACCAGCACATCCGACGTCTCCAGCGACAGGTCGCGGACCTCGTCGGCGACGACCGCGAAGCCCCGCCCCTCATGGCCCAGCCTCGCCGCCTCGATACGGGCGTTCAGCGCGACGAGCCGGGTGTTGGCCGAAATCCGGCCGACCCGCTCCAGCATCGCCTGAGCCTGCCGCGCCAGATCCTCGCGCCGTTCGCTCACCCGCGCCAGGTTGCGGGCATGGGTCACGTCGACAAAGGTCATGACCGCGCCATGACCGGCCTCGGGATGAAAGGTGATCTCGAACACCAGCCCGTCATCGAAATGATGGTCGAACTGCCGCCGCACGCCTTCGCGGGCCCAGCTCCGGTGATTCTCCAATATGCCCGCCACCCGCTCCCGCGACCAACCCACCGTCTCGCCGACACAGGCGAGATAGTCCGAAAGCGTCGACCCGACCGTCACCGCCGTTTCGGCGATCCCGAATATGCGGCTGACATAATGGTTGATCAGCGTGATGCGCTCGTCCCGATCGTAGATCAGGATGCCATGGCGCAGATGCTCCATGACCCGGGCCAGCTGATCCGTCGCCTGTCTCGCCAGCGCCCGGCCTTCCATCTCGCTTAACATATATTGGGAATACCACATTTCGCGGCGACCGGGAGGGCGTTTCGCACCCTATCGGCAAGGGACGGCTTGTCGCCCGGAACTAACCGCCGTTAAGATGGCGACCGAAACGATCACGAAGGACGAGCATATGGCCGTAAAAGGCGACCCCAAGGTCATCGAATTTCTGAACGAGGCGCTCAAGAACGAGCTGACCGCGATCAACCAGTATTTCCTCCACTATCGCCTTCTGGACCATTGGGGCGTCTACAAGCTGGCGCAGTTCGAATATCACGAATCGATCGACGAGATGCGCCACGCCGACTGGCTGGCCGAGCGCATCCTGTATCTGGACGGCCTGCCCAATTTCCAGCTGCTCGGTCGCCTGCGCATCGGCGAGACGGTCGAGGAAGTGCTCAAGGGCGACCTGGCCATCGAGATCGAGGCCGTGGCGCAGCTGAAGGGCGCGATCGCCTATTGCGAAGAGGTGAAGGACTATGTCAGCCGCGACCTGTTCGCGCGCATCCTCGCCAGCGAGGAAGAGCATGTCGACACGCTGGAGCGCCAGTTCGAGATGATCGAGCGCATGGGCATCCAGAATTACGTCCAGCTCAACGCGATGGCCGAAAACGACACGCCCAAGTCCGGCGCGGCCCCGCATCTGAAGGGGTGATTTCGTGGGGGCGGGCCCGAGGGTTCGCCCCCCCCGGTTTTTGCGTGGAACGGCTCCGCCGCTGGTGAATGGCGTGACCTTCGACTTCGCTCAGGCTGAACGGCTGGTGGGACGGCATCGTGATAGGCGATGGAAGAGCGCCGCCCCGTGGCACGCTCTCGCCTTACCCAACCCAAAGCCCCGTTCAGCCTGAGCGAAGTCGAAGGCCAAGGGCGGACCTTCACCCCGTCACCCTGATCCCATAGCGATGATATGAAACTGACCCACCCCTCCCCTTCAGGGGAGGGGCCGGGGGTGGGGCGCCTCCGCAAGCGTGGGATTCGTGGCGATGCCCCACCCCAACCCCTCCCCTGAAGAGGAGGGGCTAGGGCCCCGCTCTCGCGAGGGCAGGCCGGGACGTCCCCCGCCCTTATCCGTCCTTGTTGCCGAACGGGTTCTTGGGCGCACGCAGCGTCAGGCGGACGGGAACCGCGCCGAAGCCCAGTTCCCGCCGCATCGAATTGACCAAATAGCGTTCATAGCTGGCGGGCAGCTGATCGACGCGCGTGCCGAAGATCACGAAGCTGGGCGGGCGCGACTTCACCTGGGTGACGTAGCGCAGCTTGATCCGCTTGCCGCCGGGCGCGGGCGGCGGGTTGGCGTCGACCGCACGCTCGAACCAGCGGTTGAGTTCGCCGGTCGGCACGCGCTTCGACCAGGCGGCGCGCGTTTCGAACGCGGCCTCGATCAGCGTGTCGAGCCCCTTGCCGGTCGCCGCCGACACCGCCAGCAGCGGCACGCCCTTCACCTGGCTGAGCCCGTCCTCCAGCGCCTTCTTCACGCCGTTGAACAGCGAGGACGGACTTTCCGCCACGTCCCATTTGTTGAGCGCGATCAGCAGCGCGCGGCCTTCTTCCAGCACGCGGTCGGCGATGCGCAGGTCCTGCGACTCCAGCCCCAGCGTCGCGTCGAGCAGCAGGACGACGACCTCGGCGAAGTCGACCGCGCGCAGGGCATCGGCGACCGACAGCTTTTCCAGCTTGTCCTGCACCTTCGCCTTCTTGCGCATGCCCGCCGTGTCGATCAGGCGAACCTGCCGCACTTCGCCGTCCCGGTCGCGCCATTCCCAGTCGATCGCGATCGAATCGCGCGTGATCCCGGCCTCCGGGCCGGTGATCAGCCGGTCTTGACCGAGGAAACGGTTGATCAGCGTCGACTTGCCCGCATTGGGGCGGCCGACGATCGCGAGCTTCAGCGGGGCATAGGGATTGTCGAGATCGACCTCCTCTTCTTCCTCCTCGTCCTCGCGGTCGATGAAGGGCAGCAGCGCCTCGAATAGGTCGCCCACGCCTTCGCCATGCTCGGCGGACAGCTGGACCGGGTCACCAAAGCCCAGCGCCAGCGCCTCGAGGACGCCCTGCTCGGCGGCGCGGCCCTCGGCCTTGTTCGCGGCGAGCACGATGGGGGTGTTCGAGCTGCGCAGCCAGCGGGCGATTTCCTCGTCCAGCGGCATGACGCCCGCGCGCGCATCGACCAGGAACAGCGCGACATCGGCCTCGCCGATAGCGGCTTCGGTCTGGCGGCGCATCCGGCCGGGCAGGGTATCGGGGTCTTCGTCCTCGTAACCCGCCGTGTCGATCACGCGGAAATCGAGGCCCAGGAGATGCGCGTCGCCTTCACGCCGGTCGCGCGTCACGCCGGGCCGGTCGTCGACCAGCGCCAGCTTCTTGCCGACCAGACGGTTGAACAGCGTCGACTTGCCGACATTGGGTCGGCCGACGATCGCGACGATAGGGAGTTTAGCCATCGCGCTGCGTTAGCGAAAGCCGAGCCCTTCGTCACGGTACAAACGTATCGCCTCCCCGACCGTGCCGGGGAGGCGACAAGCGATCACTTGTAAGCGGTCACCCGCCCCTTCTGATCCAGGACGTACAGCGTGCCGTTCGCGACGATCGGCGGCAGCGCGAAGGGCGCCTTGGTGTCGACCGTCGCCTCGACCGAGCCGTCGCCCGGATTGGCATAGACGATCTGCCCTTCCGAATTGGTCAGTATCAGGCGGTTGCCCGCCAGCACCGGACCGAACCAGGTGATCGCGCCGGTCTTCTTCTTCTCGTTGTGGAAACGCTGGAGCTGGGCGATCCAGCGCGCCTTGCCGCTCGACCGGGCGAGCGCGACCAGACGCGCATCGTCGGTGACGAGGAATATCCATTCGCCCGCGATCCACGGCGTCGAGATACCGGCGAAATTCTGTTCCCAGAGACGCTGTCCGGTCGACAGCTCCAGGGCGACCATACGGCCGCCCTGGCCCAGCGCATAGACGCGGCCCTGGTCGATCACCGGCGCGGCGTCGATGTCCGACAGGCTCGACACCGAGGTCGAGATGGTCGTGCGCGACAGCGCGTCCTGCCACAGCATGCGGCCATTCTCATAGCGATAGGCGTTCAGCTCGCCGCTGGAGAAGCCGGCGATCACCGTGCCCTGGCTGGCCGAGGGCGCGGCGACGCCAAGCACGCCCTGCGTGCCGAGCGTCCCCTGCCCCGCCCAGACGATCTTACCATCGGCCTGGTTGATCGCATAAAGCTGGTTGTCCTGGGTCAGGACATAGACATTGCCGTTGGCGATCGTCGGCGAACCGCGCAGCGGGCCGCTGGGCTTGGCGCGCCACAGCACCTTGCCGTCGGCCGCGCTGGCGGCGATCACGTCGCCCAGGCCGTCGGTGGCAAAGACGGTGCCGGAATCATAGCTGACCCCGCCGCCGAAACGGGCCGAACGGTTGGCCTCCCCCTCGCTGACCGCGGTCGACCAGAGCCTGGCCCCGGTATCGGCGTTCATGGCGATGACGTTGCCATCGACATCGACGACGAACAGCTTGCCCTCCGCCACCACCGGCGCGGTGGTCAGCGGATCGCGGGCCGAGCCGCCGTCGATCGTGCTCTGCCACAGACGCTGCGGCTGCGCCGCCAGCGCGAGCTGCCCCATCGACTTGGCGGCATTGCCACCCGGCTGCGACCAGTCGGTGTTGGTTTCGGGTGCGGGCAACAGGACCTGCACGTCGGCGATCGTCTTGTCGGCCTCGACCCCCGTCTCGGAGACGAGGATCGGCACCCGGTTGCCGATGGTCGGCGTCTTCTTGGGTGCGCCCTTGAATACCCCACAGGCGCCCAGCGCCATCAGCGCGGCAAGCGCTGCCGAGGTGCGGAAATGCTTCGTCATTGGGTCTTCGTGTCCTCGCTCTGGCCGACCGCATCGACCCCCAATACGCCGGCCATCTGAACCGCACGTTGCCGCAACGTATCGGGCACATCCTTGTCGCTGGCAATCTGTCCGAACAGGCGGCCCGCTTCGGCCCGCTTGTTCATCCGCAGATAGGCGACCGCGACCATCTCGCCCGCGCTGCCGAACCAGGCATTGCCGGGCACCGCCAGCGTGCCCAGACGGGCAACGACCGCCTGGGGCTTCATCGTGTCATATTCGGCCATGGTCTGGCGGACCAGCGCCAGGTCGCGGAACGGCTGCGCCAGCGAGTT
The DNA here is from genome assembly GCF_031453055.1 of Sphingomonas sp. SORGH_AS_0789. Taxonomy (NCBI): domain Bacteria; kingdom Pseudomonadati; phylum Pseudomonadota; class Alphaproteobacteria; order Sphingomonadales; family Sphingomonadaceae; genus Sphingomonas; species Sphingomonas sp. SORGH_AS_0789. Next base: position 2,915,914 of record NZ_JAVIYV010000001.1, on the reverse strand, counting down.
GTCGCCCGCGATCGCGGCGAACCTGGCCGCCGCGCCCTTCAGGTCGTCGCGCTGGAGCAGGATGTCCGCCTGGGTGAATTCCGCCAGTGCGCGATAGGCGTCGACATTCGACCCGGCCAGCGTCTTCAGTTTGGCGTCCGCCGTCTTGGTGTCGTTCTGCGCCAGCGCGTCATAGGCGCTCTGCAACTGCTCGCCATCGACGCCCGCGGCCTGATGCTGGCGGTGCTGCCAATAGAGATAGCCGCCAAAGGCCGCGAGGCCGATCAGGATCGCCGCCCCGACCACCAGGCCCCAGCGGGTCCAGAAACGGGTCAGCCGGTCGCGACGCAGTTCGTCGTCGACCTCGCTCATAAAGGCCTGGCTGGATTGGGGCGTTAGGGCCAAGACGGGCTCCGCTATTCTGGATCAGGGCAATAAGGAAGCCGCGACCTTTAGCGAGGAGCGGCCCCGGTGGGAAGCGGGGTTGGGAATTGGGCCCCGCGCGATTAGGATTCGCGGGGGGCGTAGACCTGTTCGGGCCCCGGAAAACGCCGCGCGCGGACATCCTCGGCATAGGTCCGCGCCGCCTCGCCGATCCGCTCGCCCATCGTCTCGTAGCGGCGGACGAAGCGCGCGGTGCGGTCGAACAGGCCCAGCATGTCCTCGCCGACCAGCACCTGCCCGTCACACTCGGCAGACGCGCCGATGCCGATGGTCGGGCAGGCGACCTGCCGGGTGATCTCGATCGCGATGGGTTCGACCACCCCCTCGATCACCACCGAAAAGGCCCCCGCCTCCGCCACCGCCACCGCATCGGCGACGATCTTGGCGGCTTCCTCGGGGCTGCGGCCGCGCGCGCCATAGCCGCCCAGCACGTTCACCGCCTGCGGCGTCAGGCCGACATGGCCCATGACGGGGATGCCGCGCTCGACCAGGAAGCGGACGGTCGGCGCCATGGCGACCCCGCCCTCTAGCTTGACCGCCGCCGCGCCGGTTTCCTTGAGCAGCCAGGCGGCATTCTCGAACGCCTTTTCCGGGCTCGCCTCATAGCTGCCGAAGGGCAGGTCGATGACGACCACCGCGTGATAGCTGCCCCGCACGACCGCCGCCCCGTGCGCCGCCATCATCTGGAGCGTGACCGGCACGGTCGAGGGCAGGCCATAGATCACCTGCCCCAGGCTGTCGCCGACCAGCAGCATGTCGCAATGCGGGTCGAGCAGCTGCGCCGAGCGCACCGTATAGGCGGTCAGCATGACCAGGGGCGTGCCGCCCTTGGCACGGCGGATGGCGGGGATGGTCAGCCGCTTCATCGGCGCGGGCGTGGGATTGGCGCGACTCGTCGCGGTGTCGAGCGTGTAGGTCGTGGACATGGCGCCAGCCTCTACTCCCGCTACGCCACCGGCTCCAGCCCCCTGCTTTGCGGGCGGATTTTCAGGGGAGTATCTCGGCGTAGCGCTCGGGCTTGAAGCCCACGGTCAGCGTGCCGTCGCGGTCGAGCACCGGCCGCTTGATGAGCGAGGGCTGCGCTTGCATCAGGCGGATCGCCTTGTCGGCATCGATATCCTGGCGTTCGGCTTCGTCCAGCTTGCGAAAGGTCGTGCCCGCCCGATTGAGCAGCACTTCCCAACCCACCTGATCGACCCAGCGGCGCAGGCTGGCCTCATCGATCCCGTCGGTCTTGTAGTTGTGGAAGCGATAGTCGACGCCATGCTGGTCGAGCCAGGTCCGCGCCTTCTTCATCGTGTCGCAATTGGGGATGCCGTAGAGTTGGACGGTCATTCGAGGCTCCGGATCGTGGTTCGTCGGGGGCTTTAGCGGTGGTGCGGGGGAATTGCAGCAGGTCGGTTCGGCGTTGGGCTGGCGGGTGGGGCGTGGCCTTCGACTTCGCTCAGGCTGAACGGCGGTTGAGGAAAGCCCCGATCCCTCACTCCGTTCAGCCTGAGCGAAGTCGAAGGCCAAGGGCCGCCACAAACCTAACCCGTGGCAATCCACACGGGGTGGCGCCCCCCTTCCCGGCCCGCTATCCCGACAGCCATGCAGGACCATCCCTTCTACGCGCTTCACACCCATGGCCTGATCCGGGTCGCCGCCGCGACGCCCGCCGCCTCGGTGGGGGATGCGTTCGCCAATGCGCAGGCCATGCTCGACCTGGCGCGGACGGCGGATGAAGACGGGGTCGACCTGATCGTCTTTCCCGAATTGTCGCTGACCTCCTATGCGATCGACGACCTGCATCTTCAGGGCGCGATGCACCGCGCCACGCTGGAGGCGCTGGGCGAGATGGTCGATGCCAGCGCCGCCCTGTCGCCGGTGATGCTCGTCGGAGCGGCGCTGCCGCGCAACGGGCGGCTGTACAATTGCGCCATCGCCATCGCGCGCGGCCGCATCCTGGGCGTGGTGCCCAAGAGCTTCCTGCCCAATTACCGCGAATATTACGAGAAGCGCTGGTTCGCGAGCGGTGCGGGCCTGACCGGGCTGACCATCGATCTGGACGGACAATCCGTGCCCTTCGGCACCGACCTGATCTTCGCGGCCGAGGACCTGCCCGGCTTCGTCATCCATGCCGAAATCTGCGAGGATTACTGGGCCCCCACCCCGCCCTCGACGCTGGGCGCGCTGGCGGGTGCGACGATCTGCTGCAACCTGTCGGCGTCGAACATCGTCATCGGCAAGGCGCGCGACCGGACGATGCTGGCGGCGGCGCAGTCGGCGCGGGCGGCCTGCGCCTATGTCTATTCGGCGGCGGGGATTGGCGAGAGCACGACCGACCTGTCCTGGGATGGCCAGGGGCTGATCCACGAACTGGGCGAGCTTCTGACCCAGTCGGAGCGGTTCGACCGGCGACCAGCGCTCACCATCGCCGATGTCGATGTCGAGCGGATCCTGCAGGAGCGGCTGCGCTTCGGCACGTTCAACGACGCCGCCGCCGCTGCGGGTCATCCCGAGACGCGGTTCCGCCGCATCGGTTTCGTCCACGGGGTCGAGCCGGTCGATCAGGGCCTCCGCCGCCAGGTGCAGCGTTTTCCCTTCGTCCCCGACGACCCCGCGCGGCGCGACGAGGATTGTTTCGAGGCCTATAACATCCAGGTCGAGGCACTGGCCAAGCGGCTGGAGGCGAGCCGCGCCCGGTCGCTGGTCATCGGCGTGTCCGGCGGACTCGATTCTACCCATGCGCTGATCGTCGCGGCCAAGGCGACCGACCGGCTGGGCTGGAGCCGTGACCGTATCCTGGCCTTCACCATGCCCGGCTTCGCCACCGGCGAGGGGACGAAGGCCCAGGCCTGGGCGCTGATGCGCGCGCTGGGGGTGAGCGCCGAGGAGATCGACATCCGCCCCGCCGCGCAACAGATGCTGGCGGACATGGGCCATCCCTTCGCGGCCGGGGAACCGGTCCATGACGTGACCTTCGAGAATGTGCAGGCGGGGCTTCGCACCGACTATCTCTTCCGCCTCGCCAACCAGCGCGGCGGGATCGTGCTGGGCACCGGCGACCTGTCGGAGCTGGCGCTCGGCTGGTGTACCTATGGCGTCGGCGACCAGATGAGCCATTATGCGGTCAATGCGGGTGTTCCGAAGACGCTGATCCAGTTCCTGATCCGCTGGTGCATCCGCACCGGTCAGTATGACGCGGCGACCAACCAGGTGCTGGCCGCGATCCTGGCGCAGGAAATCTCGCCCGAACTGGTCCCCGCCGACGCGAGTGGCGCGATGCAGTCGACCGAGGCGATGATCGGCCCCTATGCGCTCAACGATTTCTTCGCGCATTACGTCATCCGCTTCGGGCTGAAACCCTCCAAGATCGCCTTCCTCGCCTGGCATGCGTGGCGCGACGCGGAGGTGGGCGGCTGGCCCGAGGATCTGCCGCAGGACGCGCGCATCGCCTATGACCTGCCGGTGATCCGCCACTGGCTGGAGCGGTTCCTGACCCGCTTCTTCCAGACCAGCCAGTTCAAGCGTTCGGCGCTTCCCAACGGGCCGAAAGTGTCGCCGGGCGGCGCGCTTTCGCCCCGTGGCGACTGGCGTGCGCCCTCGGACGGCAGTGCGGCGATCTGGTTGGCGGAATTGCGGGACACCCTGCCACCGGCCTGACCAGAGCGGGCTTGGCAGGGGAGGACGTTCGGCGCTATGCTGGACGCTTGACGTATACGTTTCTTCCCAAATTACAGGCTCCTCCCGGCCTGTCGGCACGAGAGATACCATGAGCCTTGTCGTTCGCACCCTGTCGGAGCAGATCTTCACGATCGTCCGCGAACGCATCATCAGCGGCGCCCTGCCCGAAGATCAGCCGATCCGCCAGGACGCGCTGGCCAACGAGCTAGGCGTCAGCAAGATTCCGCTTCGCGAGGCGCTGGCGCGTCTGGAGCAGGAGGGGTTGCTGGTCAGCCAGGCCAATCGCGGCTTCTTCGTCCGGTCGCTGGGCGCAGGCGAGGCGGAGGAGATCTATGAACTCCGCCTGTCGATCGAACCCGATGCCGCCGCGCGGGCCAGCCGCGTCGCCTCGATCGCCGATCAGGCGGCGGCGCGCGAGGCGCTGACCGCGCTCGACGTGGCGGCGCGCGAGGCGCTGCACGAGGTCGCGCTCCTCAACCGCGCCTTCCATCTGGCGCTGGTCCGGCCGCTGGGCGCCGCGCTCACCTTCCAGCTGATCGAGCGGTTGCAGGTGCTGGCCGAACGCTATGTCGTCCAGCATCTGAAACCCGCCGGACGCGAGGACCGCGCGCATGAGGAGCATCACGCGCTGCTCGACGCATGGCTGGCGCGCGACGAAGCGCGGGTCGCCGGGCTGCTGACCGATCATATCGGCGCGACGATCGTCGACCTTCGCGCGCAGCTGGCCGATTAACCGCTATCCCGAACCCCGCACCACGGGCGTCGTGATGATCCGCGCGCCCCGGCGATAGGTCAGATAGCGCCAGAGCCATTGCAGGCTGACGCGGATGCGTTGCGCGAAACTGACCAGCAGCACGACATGGACGATTGCCCATAGCATCCAGGCCGGATAGCCCTTCAACCGATAGCGGCCGAAATCGAAGATCGCGGCATGTCGCCCGATGATCGCCGCATTGCCCCGATTGTGGAAGCGAAAGGGCGGCGCGGACCGGCCCCGGGTCAATAGGTCGCGCAGAGCCTTACCCAGATAGTCGCCCTGCTGCTGCGCCACCTGCGCCAGTCCCGGCAGCGGCTTGCCCGCCTCGTCCGGACAGGCGGCGACATCGCCCAGCGCATAGACGCCCTCCAGCCCCTCGACGCTCAGGTCGGGCTTCACCGCGACCCGACCGCCCGGCCCCGGCTTCACCCCCAGCAGCGCCGCCGCACCCGTCGGCGCGACGCCCGCCCCCCACAGGACCGTGCGCGCCGGGATGAAGCGGCCGCCTGCGGTCAGCCCTTCCTCGGTAATCGTCTCGACCGGCATGTTCGTCATGATCTCGACGCCCAGCCGCCCGAGCGCCCGCTCGGCATAATCGGCCAGCGAATCGGGAAAGGCCGCCAGGATGCGCGGGCCCGCCTCGACCAGGATGATCTTCGCCGCCTCGGGCCGGATGCGCCGGAAGTCCGAGGTCAGCGTATAACGTGCCAACTCGGCGACCGAGCCCGCCAGCTCCACCCCGGTCGGGCCGCCGCCGACGATCACGAAGGTCATCAGCGCCTCGCGATCCGCCGCGCCGTCGCGCTCCGCCTCCTCGAACGCGCCCAGCACGCGCGAGCGGATCACCCGCGCCTCCTCGATCGACTTGCAGGCGGGCGCGACGCTGCGCCATTCGTCATGCCCGAAATAGCTGCTGGTCGATCCGGTGGCGACGACCAGCCGATCATAGGACAGCGTCTCGCCGGTCGACAGGCCGATCCGGCGCGCCCCGGTGTCGATCTGCGCGACCTCGCCCAGCACGACGCGGATATTGGGAAACCGGCCGAGGACATGGCGGATCGGCTCGGCCACATCCGCCGGGGACAACGCGGCGGTCGCGACCTGATAGAGCAGCGGCACGAACAGATGATAGTTGTTCCGGTCGATCACCGTCACCCGCACCGGCGCGCGGGCCAGCCGCTTGGCCACCGCCAGCCCGCCGAACCCGGCGCCGATGATGACGACATGCGGCCAGGCGGGATCGACGGCGTGGCCTTCGGGCCCGCTCATGACGGCACCCTCACCATGTCACCGCGATCTTGCCGAAATGCGCGCCGCTTTCCTGATGGCGGAACGCATCGCCGAGTTCGTCCAGCGCAAAGCTCCGGTCGATCACCGGGCGCAGGTCGGCGGTGTCGAGCGCGCGGACGAAATCCTGCTGCATCCGGCGGCTGCCGACGATCAGGCCCTGGAGCCGTGCCTGCTTCAGCATCATGGTCGCGGTCGGCACCTCGCCGCTGGCGCCGGTCAGCACGCCGATCAGGCCGATATGTCCCCCGATCCGCACCGCATCGATCGACTGGGCGAGCGTACCCGGACCGCCAACCTCCACCACATGGTCGACGCCCTCTCCGGCCCAGTCATGGACCATCCGGCCCCAGTCGGCATGGGTGCGGTAGTTGATGACATGATCCGCGCCCAGGGCCCTGGCCCGTTCCAGCTTGGCATCGGAGGACGAGGTGACGACCACGCTCGCCCCCATCAGCTTGGCGATCTGGAGCGCCCAGATCGACACGCCGCCCGTGCCCAGCACCGCCACCCGGTCCCCGGCCTTCAGCCCGCCATCGACCACCAGGCTGCGCCACGCGGTCAGCCCGGCGGTGGTGATCGTCGCGGCCTGGGCATGGTCATAGCCCTTGGGCGACAGGGTGAAGGCGGTCGCGGGCGCGACCACCGTCTCGCAGGCATAGCCATCAATGCCGTCGCCGGGCGTCCGGGCGAAGTCGCCGACCCGCGCGGGCCCCTCCTGCCAATCAGGAAAGAAGCACGCGACGACCGAATCGCCTGCCGCGAAGTCGGTCACGCCCTCGCCCACCGCCTCGACGATCCCGGCGCCATCCGCCATCGGAATGCGGCCATCCTCGGTCGGCATCCGGCCCGAGACGACGCCATAGTCATGATAGTTGAGCGACGTCGCATGCAGCCGGACCCGGATCATGCCCGCGCCCGGCGCGCCCGGATCGGGACGCTCGACCAGACGCAGACGGTCCAGCCCGCCGGGTGCGTCGAGGATCATCGCTTTCATGTCGTCGCCCTTTGCCGATATCCGTTACCGACACGCCAACGTGCAATGCAGCGATGCGATCCTCAGCCGGTCGCCAGGGACCATCCGCTGGGCAGGAAATCGAGCGACATGTAGAAATAGAAGGCGCAGCTGCCGTCGGCGCGGTAGCTGCCGCCCTTGACGATCCCGAAGGCGGTGCCGCCCAGGAAGACCGGCCCGCCGCTGTCGCCGCTGCGGCAGGTCGGCCCGCGCACCGCGACCCAGGCGGCCGTACAGCCGCCGCCGCACAGATCGCCCGCGGGCGCGAAATCGGGCATCCATATCTCGGCACAGCTATAGCCGGTGCGCTCGCCGCGATGGCAGACGATGTCGCCCGCCCGCGTCGAATCGCGCGGACGCTCGCCGGTGACGGTCCGGCTGATCGTCTTGGCCGTATCGCTCCAGAAACGCGGCGCCAGCGGCACCGGGCTGCCATTGACCTGCACGTCCTGATAGCCCCAGCCCCATTGCCCCAGGAAAGGCAGCGGATGTTCGGTGCGGGCGGTGTCGCTCCATGACAGATTGTCGGGACAATGCGCGGCGGTGACGACCGCATCCTCCGCGCCGCGCCGCACGACGAAGCCGCTGGTACAGGCATAGCGCCGCCCGTCGGCCGGATCGACCCCGACCAGCCGCGCACCGCCTTGCAGATCGGCAAGGTCGGTATCGGGCGTCTCCATGGTGGCGATCCGCACCGGCACCCCCGCCAGCCGCGCGATCCGGTCGCGCAGGGCGTCGCCCGGCTCGGCCAGCAGGTCCGCCTGCCCCACCATGACGACCAGCGCGCCGATACGCGGATCGACGCCGATCCCCGGCGGGCGCGTCAGGCTGGCGCGGATTTCGGTCTGGTGAAGCGCGAGCGCGGTGACGAGCTGGCCATGGGTGGCATAGGCTCCGGTGCGAAAGCGGATCAGCACCGGCATGCCCGCCACCTGCACCACCCGGTCCGCCACGGGCGCGTCGCCGGTCAGCAGCACATCGACATGGAAGGGCGCATGCCCCACCGACAGCCCGGCCAGCCGATCGGCGAACTCCATGCGAAGCGCATCGGTCACCGGCACCGAGGCGTCCTGGACCTGCAACTCGCGCAAGGCGGCGGACGGCGACAGGCCGGACTGCGCCGCATAGGTCGCGGCGTCGAGCGCAAGCGCCGCCTGCCCGTCGAGCGCGGACAGCCCGACCGGCTGGGCGCCGGCGACACCGGCGATCGATACCATGCCAACCAAGGCCAATATCAGGCGCCAGATAGCCCAGCTATCAGCCGCGAAAGAATAGCGCTTCTTATATCCCATCGATTTGGTATGTATTTATCAGACCGAGCCGAACAGGGCTGTACAGGGACAGAAGGGAACCGGATTCATGATGCGACGTCGCGCCTTTCCATTGATCCTGCTGGCGTCGATCGCGCCGCTTGCCGGTTGCTCCCCCAAGGGGACCACCGCCGACAATGCCACGCTGGATAACGGATCGGTGGTGCTTGCCAATGACGAAACGCCGGTGGCGGAAAACGAGGCCCTGGGCAACGACCTGCTGACGTCCAACGACGCCGACCTCAACAGCACGGCCCCGCAATAGCGGCGGACGGACGCGGGCGACGCGGCCCGCCACCTCTCCTGCTCGCCAAAGGAAGCTCCCTATGGCGTTCGACTGGCCCGGCGGCATCCCGCCGGGCCATTTTTATGCCTGTCATCGGTCGGGAATGCCCAGCGTGCGCAGGACGCGCATATCCTGTTCGACCACCCCGGCCGACAGCCGCTCGATCAAACGCTGCGCCTGTCGCCACATGCCGGTCGCGGGCGGCGCGGCGCGCGGTGCCTCCAGCAGCCGCCCGCCACAGGCCTGCGCCAGCGCGGGTCCGTGCATCGCGCCGTCGATCACCAGCGACGGGAAAGGCAGCGCCGCCTCGGGCGAGGCGAAGAGTTGCCCGCCGGACCGGTCGAGCGGCGCGATGGAGGGCGGCTGGAAGAACAGCGCGCCCGCGACCTTGGAGACATAATGGCTGGGCGACAGCCGCGCCCACCAGATGCTGGCCAGGCAGGCGGCGTTTTCCGCGACCAGCAGCACCGCCTTGTCGGCATGCGCCACCGCATGGTCGAGCCGGGTAGCCCAGGCATCGCGCGCCTCGCGGCTGCTGGCGTCGAAGGGAAGCTGGACATCGCCACGACGGGGCCAGGCGAACAGCCTTTCCCACGGCATCGCCTGCTCGCTGCCCGGCGCGCCCGCCATGGGCAGGGTGATGATCGAAAAGGGGTCGGTCAGACGCAGTTCGGCCGCGCATGGATCTGCTCCGTCGCTGATCCCCCCAAGGTACGCCGCTTATCGCGCGAGGCAAGGGGCATCGACGCGACGCCGCCTCGTCCCGGCGCGAGGATCGCCGTCAGGCGGCGGCGGCGATCCGGGTCGAACGGCGCGAACCCGCCAGCGCGGTCGCGATGCTGTCGACCATCAGCTCATATTGATCGGGGGTGTACCCGGCGGCCAGGAACGCGCGGACCTCGTGCGAGGGCACGCTATAGCCATGATGCCAGCTCAGCACCGCCATCCGGCGCAGCGCCTCGAGCGAGGGATCGGCCAGCCGGGGATTGCGCGTCTCGCCGAAGATGGAGCCGAGCGCGCGGCCCAGACGGCTGGGCGCGCGCAGCGACGAGACGCGGTCGCGACGGGCCAGCGCCACGACCTGCCATTCCAGCGCCGACAGGCGGGCGTCAGGACGGATCGCCGCCGCGCCCTGTTCAGCGGTGGCGGCATCGAACGCGGCCCGCGCGGCACCGATTTCCTGAAAAGCGACATAGGCCATGACATACCCCTTTTGCGTCGCGCGACACCCTGTCCGGCAAAGCGCATCCGCCCGCCGCGATCCGGCGACCCCATGCCGCCCGTATCCATGTCTCGCCAATGATGTTCGGAAGACTACCAGGCGCCTTCCATACCAAGCGGTATATTAAGCCGCCGACGCCCCGTCAAGCATTTTATACCGATCGGTATTCAACGCGTCGGCCAGCATTTCAGCCCCGTCTCGACCAGCCTTTCCAGGTCGGAGCGGCTGGCCCCCGACCCGGCCTGCACGGCCATTCCCTGGAACAGCGCATAGAGCATCGCGGTCAGCCCCTCGGGCTCGACATCCTCGCGCAGATCGCCTTCGTCCTTGGCGCGCTGGAACCGGGCGAGCAGCGCCGCCTGTGACGAGGCGCGGCGGGCGACGACCTCCGCCTTGATCGATTCGGCTTCCGCCCCGCAGGCGACCGAGTGGATCACCCCCAGGCAACCGCGCGGTTCCTGCTGGTTGGTCTGCGCATCGACCGCGCCACGCAGCAGATGCTCGGCCACGCCCCGCGCGGTGGGCTGGTTCAGCGCCTCGCGGATATAGGCCATCTTCTCGGCCTCATAGAGGTCCAATGCCTTGTGGAACAACGCTTCCTTGTTGCCGAACGCCGCATAGAGGCTGGGCTTGGTGATCCCCATCGCCTCGGTCAGGTCCGCCATCGACGCGCCCTCATACCCCTTGCTCCAGAAGACCCGGAGCGCCGAGGCCAGCGCCTGCTCAGTGCAGAATTCGCGAGGACGCCCCTTACAAGCGGGCAAAGCATTTTCCATAACAGTCGGTATATAATTATCCCGGCGATTTTTGAAACCCCCGAACGCCCTACCCGGTCGGCTTCCTCCGATCCGGTGCCAATGCTCTTAAATGTTCGGAAAGCGACGTCGTCCTATGAAGGGTCGTCGGGGGACCAGGACAGCATGCTCAATATCGTCGGATGTATCACCAAAGACCATGATCCCTGGCTGGTCGGACTGGCCGCCGGGATCTGCGTCCTGGGATTGTCCGCGCTCTTCCTCCTGCACGCCCGGTCGGAGGAATGCGTCGAGGGTCGCCGCCGCAGCTGGCTGGCCTTTGCCGCGATCACCGCGGGGATCGGCATCTGGGCGACGCATTTCCTGGCCATGCTCGCCTATCGGGGGCCCCTGCCGCTGGGGTTCAACCTGTCGCTGACCGTCGTTTCGATCGGGATTCCGATCGCGGGCATCTGGCTCGCGCTGACCCTCATCGCCCGGCGGCGGGAGACGGGGATGCTCGTGATCGCGGCCACGATCATCGCCGCCAGCATCGCCGCGATGCACTTCGTCGGCATGAGCGCACTGATCGTTCCCGCCCGCATCCTGTACCGGCCATGGGGCGTCACGCAGGCGATGCTGGGCGCGACGGCCTTCCTCTCGCTCGCGCTGATCGCCCATATCCGGCTGCGCGGGATGACGCGCGCGGTCCTGCCGATCCTGGCGGGCGCGATGGGGGTCGTGATGCTGCATTTCGGGGCGATGGCGGCGACGACGCTCCTGCCCGGCGGAGTGGTGGTCGATCCGACGCTCGAACCGCTACAGCCGCACGGCCTGGCCCGCGCCGTGCTGGGAGCGGCCGGCCTGATCGTCGTGATGATGATCGGCGCGGCCATCCTCGACCGGCGGCTGACCGACCTGCACGGCCTGACCCAGGCGACCCGCGAGGGGATCGCGATCCTGCTGAACGGCCGTATCGTCGAGACCAATGCGCGGCTCGCCGCAATGCTGGGGGTCGAGCCGCAGGCGTTGATTGGCTCCACCCCCGGGGACTGGCTGGAGACCATGGACAGCGTGCCGCTGAGCCTGACGCACGATCACCCGGTCGAGACGCGCCCCTGCCACGCCTCGATGGAACGCTATCTGGAGGTCGCCTGTCACGAGATCGAATATCGCGGGCGACGATCGACCGTGATGGCGGTGCGCGACCTGACCGAGCAGCGGCGGGCGCAGCGCCAGATCGAATATATGGCGGTCCATGATCCGCTGACCGGATTGCCCAATCGCGCCTATTTCGCCCAGGCGCTGGAGGGGGCCATCGCACAGGCCGACCAAAAGGGCCCCTTCGCGCTGCTCGCGCTCGATCTCGATCGGTTCAAGGCGGTCAACGATCTGTTCGGCCATGCGGCGGGCGACATGATCCTGTGTCGCGTCGCCCGGATCCTGACCGGCGTGGTCGACGAGGCGGCGGTGGTCGCACGGGTCGGCGGCGACGAGTTCCTGATCCTCCAGCGCGGGGTCGACGATCCCGACCGGGTCCACAAGCTGGTCGCGACGATCCTGGGCGCCTTTGCCACCGAAATGGACCTGAGCCGCGATCCGACGGCGGTCGGGGTCAGCATCGGCGTGTCGCTGTTCCCGCAGGATGCCGCCGACACCGATGGGCTTCGCCACAATGCCGATGTCGCGCTGTACCGCGCCAAGACGAGCGGGCGCGGCGCGGCGTCCTTCTTCGACCAGGACATGGACCATGCGGTCCGCCATCGCCGTGCGCTCGAACATGACCTGCGCCATGCCCTGCTGCGCGACCAGATGCGGCTGGTCTATCAGCCGCTGGTCTCGACCGAGGGCGCAAGCATCATCGGTTATGAGGCGCTGCTCCGCTGGCAGCATCCCGAGCGCGGCGAGATCGTCCCCGACGAGTTCGTGCCGATCGCCGAGGATACGGGCATCATCCTGCAACTCGGCGAATGGGTGCTGGGTGAGGCCTGCCGCGCCGCCGCCGCCTGGCCCGAGCCGATGACGCTGGCGGTCAACGTCTCCCCCATCCAGTTCCAGCTGCCCAACCTGGCCGAGATCGTCGCCAAGGCGCTGGCCGAAAGCGGCTTTCCCGCGCGTCGGCTGGAGCTGGAGATCACCGAGAACGTCCTGCTCCACGACCGGGAGGGCACGCTGCGGACGCTGCACCGGCTGAAGGCCATGGGGGTCGGGATCGTCATGGACGATTTCGGCACCGGCTACAGCTCGCTGGGCAACCTCCAGTGCTTTCCGTTCGACAAGATCAAGATCGACCGCAGCTTCATCTCGGGCGTCACCGATGACGAGGCCGCGCGGTCGATCGTCCGCGCGATCGTCGGGCTGGGCCAGAGCCTGAACCTGCCAGTGGTGGCCGAAGGGGTCGAGACGGCCGAACAGCATCGCATGGTGCTGGAGGAAGGATGCCCCCAGGCCCAGGGTTATCTGTTCGGCCGCCCGGGCCGCCTGCCCGCCTATCCCGCCGCCAGCGCGCTCCGCCGCCGACCATAGACGAAGTAGAAGGCCAACCCGGCCAGGTTCCAGACGACGAACCGGATGATGGTCGAACTGGGCAGGCTGAACAGCAGATAGATGCAGCCCAGGATGGCGAGCGTGCCGACCAGATAGGGCTGCGGGCAGCGGAACAGCCGCTTGGCGTCCGGCGCCTTGCGCCGCAGCACCATCAGGCAGGCGCCGACCGCGATGAAGGCGAGCAGCGTGCCCGCATTGGCCAGCTCGGCGATCTCGTCCAGTCGGAAGGTGCCCGCAACCAGCGCGATCGAGAGGCCGGTGACCAGCGTGATACGGGTCGGCGCGCCGCTGCGCTTGCTGACCACGGCGAGCGACTGCGGCAACAGGCCGTCGCGCGCCATGGTGAAGAAGATGCGGCTCTGTCCGTACATCATGACCAGGATGACTGAAGGCAGCGCGATGACCGCGGCCAGCGCGATCAGATGCGCCGCCTGGGGCTGGCCCAGCGAGCGAAGGACCAGCGCCAGCGGCTCGGGCGAATTGGCGAGCTGCTGGAAGGGCATCGATCCGATCGCCGCGACGGCCACCGCCATGTAGATCAACGTGCAGACCAGCATCGAGCCGACGATACCGATGGTCAGGTCACGGCTGGGGTTCTTGGCTTCCTCTGCCGAGGTCGCGACCGCGTCGAACCCGTAAAAGGCAAAGAACACGATCGCCGCCGCCGCCATCACGCCGCGCTTGGCACCGTCCACTTCGTGCGCGGCAAAGCCATAGGGCATGAAGGGATGAAGGTTATCGCCCTGGAAGGCCGGCAGGGCAAAGGCCACGAAGATGCCCAGCGCCACCAGCTTGATGACGACGAGGACGATATTGAGCGTCGCGCTCTCACGCGTGCCCGCGATCAGCATGCCCATCACCGACAGGGCGACGACCACCGCAGGCAGGTTCACGATGCCGCCGCCATGCGGCCCGGACAGGAGTTCGGGCGGCAAGTGTATGCCCGCCGCCTGTATCCAGCCGACCAGATAGCCACCCCAGCCGACCGCGACCGCCGAGCAGGACAGCGAATATTCCAGGATCAGGCTCCACCCCACGATCCAGGCCAGCGTCTCGCCCAAGGCGGTGTAGCTGAAGGTATAGGCGCTGCCCGCCGCCGGGATCAGCGTGGCGAGTTCGGCATAGGCGAGCGCCGCGCAGGCGCAGACCGCACCCGCGATCGCGAAGGCCAGGATGACGGCGGGCCCCGCCCGTTCCGCGCCCACCCCGGTCAGCGTGTAGATGCCGGTGCCGACGATCGCGCCGACCCCCAGCGCGATGAGGTGCGGCCAGCTGAGCGTCTTGGCCAGCGCCTGCCCTTCCCCATGCTGGGTCGCGCTGCCCAGCGGTTTGAACGGTCCGAACATGTGAAGCAAAATCCCCCGCCTCGATGGTTTCCATGCTATCCGGCGAGTGCGAACCCGCCCTTCAGGTCCATCAGCGTGGACCGGATATGCGCGTCAAGCAATGATTGAACCCGTTCCGCGTCGCGCGCCAGAAAGGCATCGAGCTGTTCGCGGTGTTCCAGATGCGCGCGGGCATCGCGCCCGGCGGGTTGCAAATGCGCGACGACATAGCGCTCCGCCAGCACCGCCAATTGTCGGATCATGCGGATGGTCAGCGGCCGTCCGATCGGGCGGACCATCGCCATGTGGAATTGCCGGTTGGAGATGGCGACCTGCGCCAGATCGCTGGTCGCGGCGCGGTCCAGCATGTCGAACGCCGCGATCAGCCGCGTCCGGTCCTCGTCATTCGCGACCAACGCCGCACGCGCCGCCGCCGCCGGTTCGAGGCGGCAGCGAAGCATGTAGATTTCCTCGGCCCGCGCCGCGCTCAGCCGACCGACCAGATAGCCGCGATTGGCGACCCCCTGGAGCAGCCCCTCCTGCTCCAGTCGGGCGAGCGCCTCGCGCAGCGGGATCTTGCTGACGCCGAGTTCGGCGGCCAGCGCATCCTGCCGGATCGGCCGGTCGCCCCCCAGCGTCCCGGCCACGATCCGTTCGCGGACGATGGCGAAGATCCGGTCCGCCAGCGTCTGCACGACGATGACGCCCCCGCCCCGCGCTCGGCCGTCATCCGGCACCATGTCGCGGGGCGGGAGCGTCGTCGCCATCAGGCGGCCTTGCTCAGCCCGAGGGTCGGGCGGGTCGCGGCGGCCTTTTCGACCATCGCGATCACTTGGGCACGGCGTTCGCCCTCGAGGACGTAGCGCGGCGGCAGCACGCGCTCCGAACCGCGACCCATGACCTGCTCGGCCAGCTTGATCGACTGGACCAGGTCATGCTCGGCATCGAGGTGGAGGAGCGGCATGAACCAGCGATAGATTTCCATCGCCTTGGCATGATCGCCCCGCTCGAACGCGGCGACCAGTTCGACCGACTCCTTGGGGAAGGCGTTGGTCAGGCCCGAGACCCAGCCCTGCGCCCCGAGGTACAGCCCCTCGAGCGCCACGTCGTCCAGCCCCGCGAACAGGACATAACGATCGCCAAAGGCGTTGCGGAAGTCGGTGAAGCGACGCGTGTCGGGGGCCGATTCCTTGACCGCGACGATGTTCTTCACGTCGACCAGCGCTTCCAGCACCGTCTGGTCGATGACCGTGCGATAGGCGGGCGGGTTGTTGTAGAGCATGATCGGCAGGCCGACCTGATCCGCCACGCCCTTGAAATGGTTCACCAGCTCATGCGCCTTGGGCACATAGACCATCGGAGGCAGCAGCATCAGGCCGTCAGCGCCGGCCTTTTCGGCGGCCTGCGCATAGCGGACCGCGCGGCGCGTGTCATATTCCGACACGCCGGTGATCACCGGCACGCGGCCGTCGACCGCCTCGACGATCGCGGTCAGCACCGTGACCTTCTCATCATAGTCGAGCGAGTTGTTCTCGCCGACCGTGCCCAGGGCGATGACGCCGGTCACGCCGTCGCGGACCAGATCGTCCACCACGCGCTGCGTGTCGGCGAGATCGATCGAAAGATCCTCCCGCACCTGGGTCGTCACCGCGGGGAATACGCCACGCCAGCCGATGCTCACAATCTGTCTTCCTGCTGTTTATATTTAGATACCGTATACTTTTTAGCGAATCGATCGACGCAGGTCAATCGCGATCATTCCTCATCGGGATAGGGGCCCTTGCCGCCTTCTGCGATGAACTGGTCGGTGCGCTGCGCGATGACGGGCAAGGGGACATAGCCCAGTTGCAACATTGCATCGTGCCAGGCGCGGATGTTGAACTTCGGCCCCAGCGCCTTCTCCGCCTTGGCGCGCGCCTTCTGGAAGGCGAGCTGCCCCATATAATAGGACAGCGCCTGGCCCGGCCATGCGATGTAGCGGTCGACCTCGGTCTCGATCTCGTGATCCGACAGCGCGGTATTGTCGTGGAGATAAGCCTGCGCCTGCTCGCGGCTCCATCCCATGGCATGGATGCCGGTATCGACCACCAGCCGCGCGGCGCGCCAGGCCTGATAGGACAGCATGCCGAACCGATCATAGGGCGTCTTGTAGAAGCCCATATCCTCGCCCAGCGCCTCGCAATAGAGCGCCCAGCCCTCGCCATAGGCCGACAGATAGCTGTCGCGGCGGAAGGCGGGCAGATCCTTGTTCTCGGCGGCCAGCGGCATCTGGAAGGCATGGCCGGGCGCGCTTTCGTGCAGCGTCAGCGCGGGCAGCGCATAGAGCGAACGCGACGGCAGGTCATAGGTGTTGACCAGATAGATGCCCGGACCGCCGCGCCCGGCGGTATAGAAGGGCGCGAGATCGGCGGGCACCGGCTTGATCGCGAACCGGCTGCGCGGCAGGCGGCCGAACCAGTCGGCGGCGATGCCGTCGAAGCTCTTGGCGAACCAGGCCGCGCGGTCGAGCAGCTCCTGCGGCGTCTTGGCATAGAATTGCGGATCGGTGCGCAGGAAGGTCAGGAAGGCGGGGAAATCACCCGTGAACTTCACCTCGCGCATCACATCGTCCATCCGCGCCCGGATGCGCTTGATCTCCGACAGGCCGATGGCATGGATCTGTTCGGGGGTCATGTCGGCGGTCACATATTCGCGGATCTTCGACCGGTAATAGGCCTTGCCGTCGGGCAGGTCATAGGCGGCCGTGCTGGCCTGTCCACCCGGCATATAGTCGTTGCGCAGGAAGGCGAGCAGCTTGACATGCGCGGGCAGGACGTCGTCGCGGATCGCCGCCTTCGCCTCGGCCCGCAGCGCCGCGACGGTGGCGGGCGCCATGGTGGCGGGCATGGTGCGGAACGGCGCGTAGAAGGGCTGGTCCTCGCCCAAGCCGGCATCGACCACCTGCGCGACGCCGATATCGCGCCCCTTCAGCGTGACGCGCGGCGGGGTGAAGCCCCGCGCCAGTCCGGCGCGCATATTGCCGATCTGCTGGTCGTAATAGCGCGGCATCTGGTGGAGCATCGCGATATAGTCGCGATACTGGCTTTCCTTGGTGAAGCTGCCCCGCGCCCAGCTGGCGAGATTGCCCCAGAAGCTGGTATCGGCGTTCAGCGGCCTCTCATATTCCCGGAAGCGCTGGGCGGCGAGCAGGGCATCGATCTGGCCGCGATAGACCATGTAATCGGTGCGAACATCGGGCGACAAGGCATTGATATCGATGCCGTCCAGCGCCTTGGCGGTCGCCTCCCACCGGGCCAGCCGCGCCGCCTGCGCCGCCGGACCGACATCGGGCAACTGGCGCGATCCGGCGCTGCCGCTATCCTCGTCGGCGGCGTTCTGGCTGACCCGCCATTTATATTCCGCCTCGGACAAGGCACGGAAGCGGGCGTCCGCCGCACGCGTCGCCGTCGCCGCTTTGCCGCGCGGCTGCGCCGTCGGTGCTTTCGCCTCCGCGGCCCCCGGTACGCAGAGAAGGGCCATTCCCGCCAGAAGCGGTGCGATCCGGTTCGTCATGCTCATACCCTTCCTGCTTCAACCATTCAGTGCCGTGACATCGCGGTGCAGATCGGCGGGGATCACCACGCCCTCCGCCAGTGACACCGCCCGCGCCGCATAGCGCCGGGCCGAGGGGAGCCGCGCCCCCTGCCCGGTGATCGCGGCGAACATCGCTTCCGCCCGCGCCTGATGTTCGGGCAGAAGATCGCCCAGGAACCCCTTGGGATCGATCGCGATGATCAGTTCGCCGCCCAGCGGCGATCCGCCGCGCCCGGCATCGACGTCGATCGACTCGCGGCTGGTCATGTCGCCGATCAGCGGCCCGGCGAGCAGCTCGACCATCGCCGCCAGCGCCGATCCCTTATGCCCGCCAAAGGTCCGCATCGCGCCCGACAGGATCGCGGCGGGATCGGTGGTGGGCCGTCCCTCCGCATCGACGCCCCAGTCGTCGGGCACCGCCTTGCCCGCGCGGCGGTGAAGCTCGATCTCGCCGCGCGCGACCATGCTGGTGGCGAAGTCGAAGACGAAGGGCGGGCCATCAGGGCGCGGCCAGCCGAACGCGATCGGATTGGTCCCGAACACCGGCTCGGCCCCGCCCGATGGCGCGACCCAGGCATGGCTGGGGGTGAAGGCCAGCGCGACCAGCCCCGCCTCGGCCAGTTCCTCGACCTCGGGCCAGAGCGCGGCGAAATGCACGACATTGTTGAGCGCCAGCGCGGCGATGCCGTTCCTGCGCGCCTTTTCGATCAGTGCGGGCTTGCCGGTCTGGAACGCCAGCTGGGCAAAGCCGCCGCCGCCATCGACGCGGACCAGCGCATGCGCGGGATGCGACAGGACGGGTTCGGCATCGGGAACGACGACGCCCTTGTTGATGCTGGAGACGGCGACCAGCAGGCGATAAATGCCATGCGACGCGCAGCCGTCACGCTCGCCCGCGACCATCGTCTCGGCCACCGCCTCGGCATGGGCAGGGGCGAGCCCCGCGCCCAGCAGCTTGGCCCGCGCAAGCGACCGCAACTCGGCCAGCGTCATGCGGACGCCGGTCACGCGGTCACGCCCTTCTTGGCGGTGAACAGGCGCATGCCGAAGATCGGCCCCGCCGTGCTGCGGTCATGCGGGACGATGCGGATGCGCACGCTCTTCTTGCCCGCCGTCACCCCTAGCGGAAGCGGATATTCGACGTCGAAGAACTGACCCGGCTTGTCGCTTTCCAGATGCTGGGTGGCGACCTTCACATTGTCGACCAGAATGTCGAAGTCGCGCTTGCGCTCGTCGCCCCAATAGGTCGCCTGAAGCACCAGCGGGCCGGGACGCACCGCCATGCTGAACTCGATATAGCCCCCCGACCGCGCATCGCGACCCTGCCGCCCGCGATAGGAGACGGGATAGGAAATCTCCGAGGTAAGTCCATGATCGCGCTCGGGTTGCATCTCGCCCAGATGCATGACGTCGACCGAGCGCGCGGCGATGTCGCGGGCGCGTGCCTGATCGGCGAGGAAGGCCGCCTCCTCGGCCTTCCATCCCGCTTCGGTGAAGCGCTTGAAATAGACCGCGCTGCGGCGGTCATATTGGCTGAAGAAGGGGACGAAGCTGAGATCCGCCGGGCGGAACACGCCGCGCGTCGCATAGCGCGCCGGTGCGCCCTCGGCCGGGGTGAAGGCGGCCAGCGGGTGCGCGCCGACCATGGCGGGGTCGGGGGAGTTCCACGGCGTCTCGACCGACCCCAGATCGGCGGCCATCACCATCGGCCCGCGCACCACCGCGACCACGCTGTCGTCGCCCGGCGTCGGTTCGACCCGCAATTCCAGCGGCAGGCGGATGGCGACGCTGTCGCCCGCCTTCCACCGCCGCTCGACCACCGCATAGCCGCGGTCGAACACCGGCTCGACCGGCTGGCCGTTGACCTCCGCCACCGCCTGGCCCTGAGTCCAGCCGGGCACCCGCAGCGCCACCGGAAAGCGTCCCGCACGGTCGAGACGGGTGAAGCGCAACGTCGCCTGCCCCTCCATCGGATAGGCGGTGTCGAGCGTGACGGTCGCCCCGCGCCGCTCCCACCGCGCCTCGGCCGGGATATAGAGGTTCACGAGCAGCGCGTCCCCGCCCTGCCAGAAGATCGACTCGCCATGCTTGGCATGCGACTCCATCCCCGATCCGACGCAGCACCAGAAGGCGTCGTCCTTGGGCGTCGAGAATTCGCGCGCCATGCCGGTCATCAGCGGCGTCATATAGGTGAAGCCGCCATTCTCCGGATTCTGCGCCGCCATGACATGGTTCAGATGCGCGCGTTCATAGAAGTCGAACAGCGCCGCCTGGGGTTGCCAGCCATAGAGGTGCCGGGTCAGCTTGAGCATGTTGTAGGTGTTGCAATGCTCGCACGTCTGCTCGGTGATGTGCCGCGCGATCGTGTCGGGCTCCGAGAAATATTCGCGGTCCGCATTGCCGCCGATGACATAGCTGTGATGCTGCGTCACCGTGTCCCAGAAGAAGCGTGCGCCCGCCGCCGGTGCGGGGTTGCCGGTGATCTCATGGATCCGCGCCAGACCGATCAGCTTGGGCACTTGGGTATTGGCGTGGAAATTGGCGAGCTGGTCCTTCCCCGCCACCAGCGGGTCGAGCACCTTGCGGTCATAGATGCGCTCGGCCAGCGCCAGCCACTGGCGGTCGCCGGTCCGCTGATAGAGTTCGGCGAAGCTCTCGTTCAGCCCGCCATATTCGCAGCCCAGCACTTCCTGCAGCCGCGCATCGTCCAGCGCGGCGAAGACGCGGGCGAAATAGCCGCCCAGCCCGACCGCCACCGACAGCGCCTGCGCATTGCCCCAGCCGCCATGAATGTCGAGCAGCCCCGCGAACAGCTTGTGAACCGTGTAGAGCGGCGACCAGGAACCGTTGAGGTCGAACCCGCCCGACTTGATCTTGCCCGCCATGATCTCGGGGAAGATCTCCTCGCCATCGACGATGGTGCCGTCGGGGCGCTTGCGTCCCAGCCCGCCGACATAGCCGTTGCCGCGCTTGGCCTGGGCCTCGGCCAGTTCGGCGACGATATAGTCGGCGCGCCGCCGCATCTCGGTATCGCCGGTCTGTTGCCAGGTCAGCACCAGCGCCGACATGTAATGGCCCAGCGTATGGCCCGCGATCGTGTCGCTTTCCCAGCCGCCATAGATCTCCGCCTTGGGCTTCAGACCGGCATAGAGACGGAAATTGTGGAGCAGCCGGTCGGGATCGAGCCGATAGAGATAGCGCCGGTTGGTCTCGACCGCGGTCGCATAGATGGACGGGCGCAGGCGAACGGCGTTCAGCGGCAGGGGTTCGGCCTTGGCGGGAAGTCGCGAAGCCGGTGCCGCGATCGCGCGGGGCGCCGCACCGATCAAGGCGGCGGTGGCCGCTCCCCGCATCCATTCGCGCCTGCTTGCCCGTACCATCTTGCTCTCCACAAAATACCGTATACCGTTAGCGTTCGTTGGAGAGAGGGTCAATCGCGTTGCCATAACCGGCGAAGCGACACCCGATGAAAGGGTTCTCGATGCGTCGTTCTCCGTTCCGCCTGTTCCCCGTGACACTGGCCCTGCTGTCCGTCGCGGCGGTTCCGGCCCAGAAGGCCGTGCCCCGCGCGACCGGGCCCAAGGCGGCCGCCCCCTCCGCCCCGGCGATGCGCGTCGGCGCCTTTCGCCTGCGACTCGATCCGGCCAGCCAGACCGCGCGCAGCCTGTCGCCGCTCGCCGATCCCGCTTTCGACTTCCTGCCGGTCGGTCGGTCGCGGGAGCGGAGCGGCAATGGGTATAATCATCTGGGCGACCTGCACCTGCGGGTCCGTACCGGCACCGGGCCGTGGCAGGATTTCTCCTCCTCGAAGCAGCGCGTGCCGGTCCGCGCCCTGTCCGCCAAGGGCGACGTGCTGGCGGCGGCGGACATGACCGCGACGATGGGCCCCGGACTGCCGCTGCGCATCGTGCGCGAATGGACGAACGCGGCGGGCGCGCCGGGGCTGGCCTTCACGCTGACCAACACCAGCGGCCAGACGGTGGAGATTGGCGGGCTGGGCCTGCCGATGGTGTTCGACAACATCATCTCCGACCGCACGCTCGAACAGGCGCATACCCAGGCGAGCTTCGCCGATCCCTATATCGGGCGCGACGCGGGCTATGTGCAGGTGACGCGGCTGAACGGCGCGGGCCCCGCGCTGCTGGTCCTGCCCCAGGCCGCGACGCCGCTGGAGGCCTATGTCCCGATCCCCACGGTCCGCGAGACCGGCGGCAAGGCGGTGATCGCCGAGGCGAGCCCGCGCGCCCAGACGTCGGAGGGCTTTTACGACTGGACGGTCGCCAGCGCCGCCTATGCGCAGACCGACTGGAACAAGGCGGGCGTGCCGTGGAACGCGCCGACCAGCATCCGCCTCGCCCCCGGCGAGAGCCGCCGGATCGGCCTTCGCTTCGTCGCCGCGCCCAGCATCCGGGGGATCGAGCCGACCCTGATCGCGCAGAAGCGGCCGGTCGTCGTCGGCGTGCCGGGCTATGTCGTGCCGAGCGACCTCGACGCATCGCTGTTCGTCCGGGCCCCCTCGCCCATCACCGGGATCGAGAGCTATCCGGCGGGCGCGCTGGAGGTCACGCGGGCGGCGGGCAAGCCCGGCTGGGAGAAGCTGTCGGTGCGCGGGCGGCAATGGGGCCGTGCGCGGCTGTCGCTGACCTATGCCGACGGCCAGGTGCAGACCATTCCCTATTTCGTCACCAAGCCGCTCGAGCGGACCATGGCCGATCTCGGCCACTTCGCGACGACGCGGCAATGGTATGAGGGCAAGGACGATCCCTTCGGCCGGTCGCCCGCCATCCTGACCTATGACCGCGAGGCGGATCGCATCGTCACCGCCGATCCGCGCGTGTGGATTTCGGGGATGAGCGACGAGGGCGGCGCGGGCAGCTGGGTCGCCGCCGTCATGAAGCAGCTCGACAATCCTGACGCGACCGAACTCGCCCGGATCGAGGAGCTGGTCGACAAGACGGTGGTCGGCCGCCTCCAGGTCGCCGACGGCCCGCATGCGGGCGGCGTGAAGAAGAGCCTGTTCTATTACGACCCGGCCGCCTTCCCTTCGCTCTATCAACCCGCCAAGGACTGGCAGAGCTGGACCTCGTGGAAGAAGGATCAGGCGGACGATCTGGGTCGCGCCTATAATTACCCGCATGTCGCGGCGGGGCATTGGGCACTCTACCGGATCGCGCGCAACCATCCGGGGATGACGCGCGTGCATGACTGGCGCTGGTATCTGGACCATGCCTATCGCACCATCACCGCGATGATGCGCGACGCGCCGCATTATGCGCAATACGGCCTGATGGAAGGGGACGTCTTCGTCGACATCCTGACCGATCTGAAGCGCGAGGGATGGACCGCCCAGGCCGCCGAGGTGGAGGCGCTGATGAAGGGTCGCGCGGACCATTGGCGGACGCTGCGCTATCCCTTTGGCAGCGAGATGGCGTGGGATTCGACCGGCCAGGCCGAGGTCTATGCCTGGATGCGCTATTTCGGCTATGGCCCGCAGGCCGACGTCACGCGCGAAGTCATATTGGGCTATGACCCGTCCATCCCCAGTTGGGGCTATAACGGCAATGCGCGGCGCTATTGGGATTTCCTCTATGGCGGCAAATATCCCCGGCTGGAGCGGCAGATCCATCATTACGGATCGACGCTGAACGCCATCCCGCTGTTCGATTCGTTCCGGCGCAACCCGGCCGACCTGCATCTGCTGCGCGTCGCCTATGGCGGGTTGATGGGCGGGATCACCAATATCGGCCAGGACGGATCCTCCTCCGCCGCCTTCCATAGCTGGCCCGACCGGATGGAGTGGGATCCGTATAGCGGGGATTATGGCATGGGCTTTTTCGGCCATGCCTATGCCGCCGCCACCTATGTGGTGAACGATCCCCGGCTGGGCTGGCTGTCCTATGGCGGCAACCTGTCAGAGGCGGACGGGACGATCCGCGTCGTGCCAAAGGACGGCGCGCGCAGCCGCTTGTTCGTCGCGCCCGCCGGGCTCTGGCTGACGCTGGAGGCGGGCAAGATCGCCGAGGCGCGCTACACCCCCGCCACCGGCACGGTGCGGCTGATCCTCGATCCCGCCAGGGCCGACACGCCGCAGGCCCGGCTGTTCGTCGAGACCACGACGACCGGCGGCCGCGCCTATACGCCCGATCGGGGGGTGATGGAGCGCGGCGGCTATTCGGTGCCGTTGGCCGCCGGTCCTACCGAGGTCGTCCTCTCGCCCAGATAAGCGCGCAACTGACGCACCAGCGGGCCGTCCGCCGGGGGCATGGGCAACGCGTCCATCGCCTCCGGCGTGCGCCACACCAGCCCGTCCGCCTCCAGCGCGACGGGCTCGCCCGACCAGCGCCGGATCACATAGAGCAGCAGCAGGAGATGCCGGTCGGGCAATATCTCGGTCGCGAAGCCTGCGGGCTCCAGCGCGGCGAGGTCGACGGTGATCGCCAGTTCCTCATGGAGTTCACGGATCAGCGCCTCTTCGGCGCTTTCGCCCGGCTCCAGCTTGCCGCCCGGAAATTCCCACAGCCCGGCCAGCGTCTTGCCCGCCGGACGCTGCTGCAACAGCACCCGCCCCTCGCCGTCGACCAGCGCTGCGGCGACGACCGGAAAGAGCGGGCGGGCCATGGGTTCGACAGACATTATTAACCTTTCCTCGTTACGCCATAGAATCGATGAAAGCGTTCGGCCCGATCCTCACCCTGGCACGCGAAATCGCGGCGGACCATCGCGGCGCGACCGCCGTGGAATATGCGTTGATCATAGCCTGTGTCATGCTGGCCATCGTCGCGGCCCTGTCGCAGATCGGCGTGGACCTCCAGGCCCTGTTCGACCGGATCAGTACGACCCTGACCGACGCGACCTGATCCGCTTGGTCGGAAACCCGCGAATTAAACTTTCTTCAATGAATACAAGCCTATGAATAACCAGCTGATCCGGCCCTCCGGCTCAGACTGTGACTGGTCAACACGGCATTCAAAGGAATGGAGCCCGGAATGAAGACGATCCGCAAGATGATGAAGGACAGCAAGGGCGCGACGGCGATCGAATATGGCCTGATCGCTGCCCTGATCGCGGTCGCGGCGATCGGTGCGATGCAGACGCTCGGCAACAGCCTGAAGAACACCTTCACCAACGTCTCGACCCGCCTCAACAATTCGTCCAGCGCGAATTGATGAACGAATCCGGCAAGGGACGAATAGGTCGTTTGCCGGATACGAGAAAAAGGGTCGGCGACTGCCTGATGCGGTCGCCGACCCTTTTCGTTTCAGACCCGGCCGTCCAAGCGGCCGACGCCGATTAAAGCCGCCCCATCGCCAGGAACTTGGCGGCACGACCGCGCTTCAGCTCGTCGCGGCCCAGGCCGCCCAGCTCGCCCAGCGCCTTCTCGACCGCATCGCCCAGATTGGCGATCGCCCCCGCCGGATCGCGATGCGCGCCGCCGACCGGCTCGGCCACGATCGTGTCGATCACGCCAAAGCCCTTCAGGTCCTGCGCGGTCACGCGCATCGCCTCGGCCGCCTCGGATGCCTTGTCGGCGGTGCGCCACAGGATCGAGGCGCAGCCCTCCGGGCTGATCACCGAATAGACGGCATGCTCGAACATCAGCACCCGGTTGCCCGCCGCCAGCGCCACCGCGCCGCCCGAGCCGCCCTCGCCGACGATCGCCGAGACGACCGGCACGCCCGCCGCCAGGCAGGCCTCGGTCGAGCGGGCGATGGCTTCCGCCTGGCCGCGCTCCTCGGCCTGGATGCCGGGGAAGGCGCCCGAGGTGTCGACCAGCGTCACGATTGGCAGGCCGAAGCGATCGGCCAGCTCGACCAGGCGAATCGCCTTGCGATAGCCCTCAGGCTTGCCCATGCCGAAATTGTGGCGCAGGCGGCTGGCGGTATCCTCGCCCTTTTCATGGCCCAGCACCATCACGCGCTGGCCCCGGAACTGCGCGAAGCCGCCCATGATCGCCTGGTCGTCGCCAAAGGCGCGGTCGCCCGCCAGCGGTACGAACTCGTCGAACAGCCCGGCGACATAATGTTTGAAATGCGGACGCTGCGGATGCCGGGCGACCTGGGTCTTCTGCCACGGGGTCAGCCTGGCGAAGGTATCGCGCAGCAGCTTGTCCGACTTGGCCTGAAGCTTGGCGATCTCCGCGCCGATATCGACCGTCCCTTCGGCGGTCGTGTCGCGCAGTTCGTCGATCCGGCTCTGAAGCTCGGCAATGGGTTTCTCGAAATCGAGGAAGCTCGTTGACATGGCGCTACCGCCTAAGGGCGCTTGTCCCGAAAATCAACGAGCGGGTGGCGGGTGTTGACCAGTTCGACCAGCCGACCCGCCTCGACATGGGTGTAGATTTCGGTCGTCGCGATGTCGGCATGGCCCAGCATCGCCTGCACCGCGCGCAGATCGGCACCCCCGCCCAGCAAATGGGTGGCAAAGGCATGGCGCAGGACATGCGGGCTCACCCGGTCGGGCGGGATGCCCGCCTCCGCCGCCAGCGCCTTGACCAGCTGATAGAGGCGGATGCGCGAGAGGTGCTTCTTGCCGCCGGGAAACAGCCAGGGCTTGTCCGCCGGGACATGCGCGCGCCACGCCGCCACCGCCGCGCGCGCGCGGTCGGAGATCGGCACCATCCGCTCGACCCCGCCCTTGCCGCGCAGGATCAGGAACGGCCGGTCGGGATGGATGGCGTTGCGGGGCAGCGCGACCAGCTCGCTCGCCCGCAGGCCGGAGCCATAGAGCAACTCGATCAACGCCGCGAGCCGCAGGTCGGCGGGGGCCGGATGCGCGGCCGTCACGCGCTCGCCGATCGCGGCGAACAGCCGGTCGATATCGGCATGGCTCAGGATCTTGGGGAGCGCGCGCCGCTGGCCGGGACGCGGCAGCACCGAGGAAGGATCGTCCTCGCGCATCCCTTCCTCGTACAGAAAGGCATAAAAACGACGCAGCGCCGCCGCCTTGCGCGCCACGGTGGCGTTGGCCAGATCGCACCAGCCGTCCGCCAGCCGCCGCAGCGCCGCCTCATCCGCCTCGGCCAGCCCGCCGATCGCCTCGCCCGCCAGCCGCAGATCGGAGCGATAGGCGGCGACGGTATTGCCCGCCGCCCCCGCCTCCGCCGCCATCATCTCCAGGAAACGGTCGATCAGCGCCCGGTCGGTCAGGACGGGGTCGGTGGCGCTCATGCCCGCGCGATCGCCTCCGCCGCGATCATCCGCGCCTCGCCGTCCAGCCCGACGCTGCGCAGCGCCTCGACCATGCGGTACAGCGCCTGGGGCGGCACGCCGCTCCAGCTGCCGGTCTGCATGCCGATCGCACAGAGCAGGACGACCATGCCGGTCTGCCCGTCGGCCACCGCCTGTTCCAGCGCCTCGGTCCAGGGATTGCGCTGGCCGATGCGGACGTCGAAGGCTTCGGCCCCGCGCTCCATATCGGCGGCGGACAGGCGGCCGAGCCCGGCCATCCCCGCGAAGAACAGGCGCTGCTTCAACCGCGTGTCGCCGCCCGTGCCCGCATAGCCGGTGATGCGGTCATACGGGACCTGACCCTGCTGCTCGGGATCGGTCAGTTCGATCATCGCCCAGCCATCGCCGCCCTGCTTGACCGCGCCGTGCCAGCGCGCCGCGCTGCGATCCAGTCCGGCGGACAGCATCGAGGCGACCAGCCGGTCCGCTTCCTCGCCATCGTCCACCACCGGCAGCCGGGCCGCCGCCCGCGCGGTCAGGATCAACCGGCCATAAGGCGTCCGCGCGCCGTCCCCCCAGAGCGAACGGATCGCGCTCAACCGCGCCCCCGCATCCCCGGCGGCATAGGCATTGCGCAAATCGTCGGCGATCGCGCCCTGGGCGCGGCTGGCCTGGTCGTTATCGGCCAGCGCCGCATAGAAATCGACCAGCGCGACGTTGGAGAGCACGCCCATCGCCGCCGCCTGATCGACCACGCTCACGCGCTCGGTCGCCGGCACAGCAGGCGATGTCGCCAGCCAGCCGCGCACCTGCGGGCCGACATAGGACAGATAGTCTTCGGGGATCGACACGCCGGTCGCGGTCGACAGGCCGAAGCGCCAGGTCGTCAGCCGGTCCGCGCCGCTCCATTCGATCGTCACCGCCCGGCGACCATTGCCGCCCGACCCGATCAGCTTTTCGGCCAGCTTGAGGTCGAAATCGTCGGCGGCGCGCTGTCGCCGGACCTGCCGGACGATGGCGCTGCCACGCGCGGCATCGCCCGCCAGCGCGGCGCACATGCCCTGCGCGACGCGGTAGCCGACCAGTCCGGTCACCGCCGCACCACGATCCGCCAGCGGACAGAGCCCGGCCGGATCGCTGGACGCCAGCAGCGCGTTGATCGCGACCTGATAGAGTTTGGGCGTATAATTGGCCGTATCGACCGACTGGACGACCGCGCGCGCGACCTGCGCCTCGCCCATGCGCAGCAGCAGCCAGGCGCGTTCGGCGGCGAAATCCGCGCCGTTCACGCCATTCGGGGTCGTCAGCTGCGCGGCCAGCGTCCGGCGGAGCAGGATCGACATCCAGCGCGACGGCAGCGGGGCGGACAGCCGCCGCATCAGCGCCTCGGCGACGCGGCCATCGGCCCCGGCGAACATTTCCGGCCCCATCGCGCCCTCGCGCGGCCCGGCGGGCCCGACCAGCGCCAGCGACCGGCGCGACGAAGCGGGCAGCTCATATTCGGCCAGCGTCCGCGCATCCATCGCCGGGGTCGGCGAAGGGGACGGCGTGGGGGTCGGAACCGGGGTCGACAGCGATTCGATCAGCGCGCCGACCGGGTCGGCCGGGGCCGGAGTCGGCGCGGGCGACGGCACCGCGACGGGCGTCCCGCTCGCGACCGGACGCGGCGTGGCGCGGGGCGTCGCGGTGCCACGCGGCGTCGGCCGGGGAGCGCCCGGCGCGCTCGGCTGGCCGAACCCCGGCGGGAGCAGCGATTCGGGACGATCCTGCGCGGCGGCCAGCGCGGCCGCGCCGGCCATCAGAAGCGCGACGGCCCTCGGCACATGGCGGAGGGCGCGACGACGCTTATTGCAGGTTGCCAAGCGAGACCGCCTTTTCGACCTGCGTCACGGGCCGTTCGGTCGCCCGGCCCGAGAGCAGGAACAGCCCCCCGACAATGACGACGAGCAGGACGATAAGCGATACGACCATACGGGACATGAAACGCAAAACCTTATAATGGACCCGTGAAAGCCCGGTCGGTGTTGCCGGGCGCGCGCCCGCTGTATAGCGCAGAGTGCAATGTTGCAAAGCCACAACCCCGTTGATGCAAGCTGGACCGGATCGCCGATCGTGCTCGTCGGCCTGATGGGCGTGGGCAAGTCGACCGTGGGCCGCCGTCTGGCGAATCGGTTGCGCGTGCCCTTCGTCGATGCCGACCACGCGATCGAACAAGCCGCCGGCATGAGCGTGACCGAAATCTTCGAACAATTCGGCGAACCCTATTTCCGCGACGGCGAGCGGCGCGTGATCGCGCGGCTGGTCGATGGCCGTCCCAAGGTGATCGCGACTGGCGGCGGCGCGTTCATCAATGACGAGACCCGCGCGCTGATCCTGGAACAGGCCACCGCCATCTGGCTGAACGCCAGCCCCGAGGTGCTCGCCGAGCGGGTAAGGCGGCGCGACACCCGCCCGCTGCTGCGCGGCAAGGACCCGCTGAAGGTGCTGCGCGAGCTCTCGGCGGTCCGCAATCCGATCTATGCGCTCGCCCCCATCCACGTCTCCAGCAAGCGCGGCCCGCACGAGGCCACCGTCAACGCCATATTGAAAGCCATCGGACGATGAAGACCGTCACCGTGTCGCTGGGCGACCGCAGCTATCCCATCCATATCGAGGCCGGGCTGCTGGCGCGCGCGGGCGAGATACTGGCGCCGCTGTCGCGCGGCCGCGCCATGGCGATCGTCACCGACGAGAATGTCCGCCCGCACCTGGTCAAGCTCCAGGCGTCGCTGGCCGATGCGGGCGTCGCCAGCGAGGCGATCATCCTGCCGCCGGGCGAGAAAACCAAGAGCTGGGCTATGCTGGAGCGGGTCTGCGACCGGCTGCTCGAACTGGGGGTGGAGCGGTCGGACCATGTCATCGCGCTGGGCGGCGGGGTGATCGGCGATCTGGTCGGTTTCGCCTGTTCGATCGTCAAGCGCGGCTGCCGCTTCGTCCAGATCCCGACGACGCTGCTGGCGCAGGTCGATTCGTCGGTCGGCGGCAAGACCGCGATCAACACCTCGGCGGGCAAGAACCTGATCGGCGCGTTCCACCAGCCCGCGATGGTGCTGATCGACCCCGACGTGCTCGACTCGCTGCCCGCGCGCCAGGTGCGCGCCGGTTATGCCGAGGTCGTCAAATATGGCCTGATCGACGATTTCGCCTTTTTCGAATGGTGCGAGGCCAATGCCCCTGCGCTGCTGGCGGGCGATGCGGAGGCGCGGGTCCATGCCATCGCGCATTCGGTCGCGGCCAAGGCGCGGATCGTGGCGGCGGACGAGCATGAGACGAACGGCATCCGCGCCCTCCTGAACCTCGGTCACACCTTCGGCCATGCGCTGGAGGCGGAGGCCGGTTTCTCCGACCGGCTGCTCCATGGCGAGGGCGTCGCGGCGGGTTGCGCGCTCGCCTTCCGCTATTCGGTGCGCAAGGGGATTTGCGAGGGGCAGGATGCCGAGCGGGTCGCCGCGCATCTGCGCGCGGTCGGCCTGCCCGACGGCCTCGCCGCCGCCGGGATCGATGCGCCGTCCGCGACGTTGGTCGAGCATATGAAGCACGACAAGAAGATGGCGGCGGGCACCCTGCCCTTCCTGCTGGCGCGCGGGATCGGCCGGACCTATCTCGACAAGACGGTCGACCTGGCCGACGTGGCGGCGTTCCTGGACACGGAAGCGCGCTGATGCCCAATGGCGTCCGCAAGCAGGATTTGCCGAGCAAGACCTGCCCGGCCTGCGGACGCCCCTTCACCTGGCGCAAGAAATGGGCGCGAGATTGGGACCAGGTCGTTTATTGCTCGGATGCTTGCCGCAGGAAGCGGTGAGGTTTTCGCGTGGCCTTCGACTTCGCTCAGGCTGAACGGCGGTTGGCAAGAGCCCGACCCCTTTCGACCCACCACCCCAAACCCCGTTCAGCCTGAGCGCAGTCGAAGGCCAAGCCCACCCTATCCCCGCACCGCCTTCCCCGCCGCCAGCGCCCGCTCGCGCCCCTCACGATGGCCGATGATCTTGGCCGGATAGCCCTTCGGCCGCCGTCCCGCCTCTTCGGGATCATGGATCACCGCATCGGACAGGTCGCGCAACTCCGGCACCCATTCCCGGATATAATCCCCCGCGTCGAACTTCTCCGACTGGCTGAGCGGCGCCATGATCCGCCCGAACATGTTGGCGTCGATCCCGGTCCCCGCCACCCATTGCCAGTTCACCGCATTGTTGCCGTAATCGGCATCGACCAGACAGTCCCAGAACCAGCGTTCGCCTTCGCGCCAGTCGATCAGCAGATGCTTGATCAGGAAGGAGGCGGCGATCATCCGCACCCGGTTGTGCATCCATCCGGTCGTCCAGAGCTGGCGCATGCCGGCATCGACGATGGGATAGCCGGTCCTGCCGGTCTGCCACGCCTTCAGGTCGGCCTCCGCCGCCTTGCCCGTGCGCCAGGGCAGGCGATCGAACGCCTCGCGCCCGTTGCGATCGGCATAATCGGGCAGCGCCATCACCACGCCATCGGTGAAGTCGCGCCACGCCAGTTCCTTGCGGAACGTCTCGGTATCGCCATGCCGGTCGAGCGAGTGCCACACCGCACGCGGCGACACCTCGCCGAAATGCAGATGCGGCGACAGGCGCGAGCTGCCCTCCTCGGAGGGCATGTTGCGCGCGGTGTCATAGGCCGAGGCCTTGACCCCGAAATCCGCCATCCGCTCGCGCGCGGCCGCCTCGCCCGGTTCCCAGTCCTCGCCGAAGCCGGTCGACCAGTCGGGCCTGGTCGGCAGCAGCTTCCACTCGGCCAGCGCCTCGCCCTCGGGCCATGCCTCCGGCGCATCCAGCCGGTCGGGCGCGTCGCGCGGATGGGCGGGCGGCATATGACCCTGCAAGCCCTTCCAAAAGGCCGAATAGATGCGGAACGGCTTGCCCCCGCCCGTCGTCACGCATTCGGGGCGGGCCAGGTGATTGCCGTCATGCAGGGTCAGCACATCGCTTAGTTCGTCCTCCGCCGCGCGCCACCAGGGTTCGTAATGGCGGATGGCATGGACCTGCGCGGCGCCCGTCTCCTCGACCAGCGCGCGGATCGCCGCGACCGCCGACCCGCGCCGCAGGATCAGGCGACTGCCCAGCGCCTCCAGATCCTTGCCCAGCGAGGTGAGGCTGTGATGCAGCCACCAACGCTGCGCGCCGCCGATCCGCCAGTCGCCGGGCGTCTCATCGTCCAAGATATAGACCGGGATGACCGGCCCCGCCTGCGCCGCCTCCAGAAGCGCGGGCTGATCGTGAAGGCGGAGGTCCTGGCGAAACCAGACGATATGCGGGGATGTCATGCAGCCGTTACGTTTCGATCCCGTTCCGGTTCCCCGCGTTCCGGTCGCCGCGCCAATCTGTGGCCCAGCGTCATCAGCGCGGTGACGTGCCGCTCGGCAATGGCCATCACATCGTCGCCATAACCGCCGCCCACCGTGCTGGCGAGCGGCAGCGCGTGCGCCAGCGCCAGGTCGGCGATCAGGTTTTCGCGCGCGACCAACCCCGCCTGGCTGAGCGACAAGCGGCCCAGCCGGTCGTCGACAAAGGGATCGACGCCCGCCTGGTACAAGATGATGTCGGGCCGATGCTCGGCGAGGAACGGGCGCAGCGTCGCCTCGAGCTCGGCGAGATAGCCGTCATCGTCCACCCCGTCGGGCAATCCGACATCCAGCGTCGAGCGCGCCTTGCGCGCGGGGAAGTTCTTTTCGGCATGGATCGAATAGGTGACGATATCGGGCCGCCCGGCGGTCAGCGCCGCCGTGCCGTCGCCCTGATGCACGTCGCAGTCGATGATGGCGACGCGGTCGACCGTCCCCTCCTCGACCAGACGCACCGCCGCGATCGCCAGGTCGTTGAACACGCAATAGCCCGCGCCCGTCGTCGCCAGCGCATGATGGCTGCCCCCGGCGGTGTTGGCGGCAAAGCCGTGCTCCAGCGCCAGCATCGCCGCCGTCCAGCTTCCCCCCGGCACCGCCTGCGCGCGGTAGGCGACCTGTTCGGTCACGGGAAAGCCGATGCGCCGCGTCTTGTCGGGCGGCACTCGCGCCTCCAGCACCTCGGCGACATAATCGGGGTCATGCACCGCCTCCAGCCAGCGGCGCGGCATCGGCAGCGGCTCGGTCCAGGCGACATCATCCCCCTTCGCGCGCAGCAGGTCGCGGATCGCGCCATTCTTGCCCCAGCGATAGGTGGAGCGGGCCGGGGCCTCCGTCACATAGGACGGGTGATGGACGACATGGATCATGCGCCCTAGTTAGGAAGCCATGACCCGCGATAGGAGGGCCCCGGCCCCGTTGCCCGAACTGCGCGCCGATGTCGCCCGCTTCCTCGGCTATTACAACCGCCTGCCCGGCCCGCCGCAGCATGAACTGGGGCCCGAGGGGGCGCGACAGATGATGCGGGCGGCGCGGGACCTGACCGATCCGCCGGTCGGGCCGCTCGGCACCGACCGGTCCTTCACGATCGAGGGCCCGGCGGGCGCGATCCCGGCGCGGCGGTTCGATCCGCGCGAGGAGCGTGCGCCCGGCCCGGTTATGCTGTTCTGCCATGGCGGCGGCTTCGTCATCGGCGACATTTACACCCACGCCTCGCTGGCGGCCGAGATGGCGCGGCGGCTCGACCTGCCGGTCGTGTCGGTCGATTACCGCCTCGCCCCCGAACATCCCTGGCCCGCCGCACCCGAGGATTGCGAGGCCGCCGCGCGCTGGCTGGCGGGACAGCCGGGTACGACCGGGTTGATCGTCACCGGCGACAGCGCGGGCGGGACGCTCGCCACCGTCACCGCCATGGCGCTGCGCGACCGGCCCGCCGCCGTGCCGGTGATCGCGCAGGGGCTGCTTTATCCCGCGACCGACATGGGCCGCGCGCATCCGTCCTTGCGCGATTTCGCCGAGGGGCATTTCCTGACGCGCGCGATGCTGGACTGGTTCGTCGCCTGCTATGCCGCCGACCTGGGCGATGTCCGCGCCGCCCCGATGCGCGGCGACCTGACCGCCATGCCGCCCGCCGTCATCGTCACTGCCCAGTGCGATCCGATCCGCGATCAGGGCCGCGCCTATGCCGCCGCGCTGGCGCGCGCGGGCGTGCCCGTCACCTTCCGCGAGGCGCGGGGTACGATCCATGGCTTTGCGACGATCCGCAAGGCGATCCCCTCCGGCGTTGCCGACCTGACCGGATTTCTGCTTGCGTTGCGCGCACTGATCGCCGAGGCGATGGGGCATAGCGAAATGGGACAACAGCCATGACCGACCTTCCCTATCGCCCCTGCGCGGGCGTCATCCTGATGAACCGCGACGGCCGGGTCTTTGTCGGCCAGCGGATCGATTCGACGCTGGAGGCGTGGCAGCTGCCGCAGGGCGGGATCGATCCGGGCGAGGATGCCGATGCGGCAGGGCTTCGCGAGTTGTTCGAGGAAACCGGCGTCACCGCCGACAAGGTCGAATTGATTGCCAGGGCCCCCCGCGAGCTGACCTATGACCTGCCCGAGGACATGATCGGCAAGGTGTGGAAGGGCAAATGGCGCGGCCAGCGGCAGATCTGGTTCCTCTATCGCTTTCTGGGCGAGGACAGCGACATCCGCATCGACACCGAGCATCCCGAATTCCGCGCCTGGCGCTGGGCCGAGCCGGAGACGCTGCCCGCGATGATCGTGCCGTTCAAGAAGGCGCTGTACGAGGAACTGCTGGTCGTCTTCGCGGCGCATTTCACCGCAGGGCATGGGGCCCGCGCCGTTTCCGCGGAACCGCCAAAGGCGTAAGGCTCGAACCATGAAGACCCGGCTGTTGCTGATCCCCATGGCGCTCGGCCTGCTGGCCAATGCCGAGCCGAACGACCCCGACCCCGCGCTGATCCCGCCGCCGATCCGTGCCATGCTGGAGGCCGCGATCGCCAGCGGGAACGAGACCGAGATCACCACGGTCGTCAAATATGCCCGCAACGCCGTGCCCGAGGCCGCCGACGCGATCGATGCGATGGCCGATGTCTGGCGCGACGAAAAGACCGCCAGCCGCAGCCGGACGCTGCGCGAGGCGACCTTTTTCGACCTGTGGCATGGCCGCGTCGAACTGGGCGGGTTCGCGACGACGGGCAACAGCCAGAATCTGGGCCTGACCGGCGTGCTCGACCTGACGCGCGAGGGGCTGCAATGGCGGCACAAGCTGCACGTCCAGGGCGATTATCAGGAGAGTTTCAACGTCACCAGCCGCGAACATTATGTCGCGTCCTACGAACCCAATTACAAACTCAGCGCCAACAATTACGTTTACGGCGCGGCGCAATATGAAGGCGACCGTTTTCTCGGCTATTTCAACCGTTTCTCGGCTTCGGCGGGTGCGGGTTACAGCGCGATCCGGAAACCCCGCATGACGCTGGACGTCGAACTCGGCCCGGCGTTCCGGCATACCGAGTTCACCGACGGCCGGATCGAAAGCGCGCTGGCGGCGCGCGGCAATCTGAACTTCGTCTGGAAACTGACCCCGGCCATGTCGCTGACCCAGAGCGCCTCGGCCTATCTGCAAAAGTTCAACAGCACGATCGGCACCAATTCGGCGCTGAACGCCAAGGTGTTCGGGCCGCTCTCCGCGCAGATTTCGTACAATGTCCAGTATGAAAGCCAGCCGCCGGCGGGCCGCCAGACGACCGACACGATCACCCGCGCCTCGGTGGTATATAGCTTCTGACGCGGCGGGGGGTTCACCTGCCCCCATGGCATGGCATAGTCTCGCGCGATGGAGAGACTGACACCCATCGAACGCGACACCGTGGCATCCGCCGCCGCCTATCCGATGCTGCCGCTGGTCGAGCAATGGGCCGCGATCAACAGCGGCACGCGCAACCTGCCCGGACTGGCGATCATGGCCGATCGGCTGGCCGAGCGATTCGGCACCCTGCCCGGCACGCTGGCCCTGGTCGATCCCGACCGGGTCGAGCGGGTCGGCGCGGACGGGCGGCTGGCCCCCCTCGACCATGGCCGCCACCTGCATCTCTCGGTCCGTCGCCACGCGCCGGTGCAGATGCTGTTCACCGGCCATATGGACACCGTCTATCCGGCCGACCACCCCTTTCAGGCGGTGACGCGGCTCGACGCCAACCGCATCGGCGGCCCCGGCGTCGCCGACATGAAGGGCGGGCTGGCGGTCCTGCTCGCCGCGCTCCAGGCGGTGGAGGCGAGCCCGCTGGCCGAACGGTTCGGCTATGACGTCCTCATCAACTCCGACGAGGAGACCGGCTCCGCATCGTCGGCGGCGCTGATCGCGCGGGTCGCGGCGGGCAAGGTCGCCGCGCTGACCTATGAACCCGCGCTGCCCGACGGGACGCTGGCGGGCGCGCGCGGCGGCACCGGCAACTTCACCATCGTCGTGCGCGGGCGCAGCGCCCATGCGGGCCGCAATCCCGAGGAAGGGCGCAACGCCATCGTCGCCGCCGCACGGATCACGCTGGAACTGGCGCAGCTGGGCTCGGACGACATCACCGTCAATCCGGCGCGGATCGATGGCGGCGGGCCGAACAATGTCGTCCCCGACCTCGCCATGCTGCACGTCAATTTCCGCCCCCGCGCGCTCGCCGCGATCGAGCGGACCGGCCCCGCGATGCAGGCCATTGCCGAGCGGATCGCCGCCGAGCATGACGTGGGCGTGGCGGTGCATGGCAGCTTCAACCGTCCGCCCAAACCCATTGACGACGGTGCGGCCCGGTTGTTCGAGACGGTGCGCGCGGCGGGCGGCGATCTGGGCCTGACCATCGGCTGGCGCGACACGGGCGGGGTGTGCGATGGCAACAACATCGCCGCGGCCGGGGTGCCGGTGGTCGACACCATGGGCGTGCGCGGCGGCGCGATCCACTCGGCGGAGGAATATATGCTGATCGACAGCCTGGCCGAACGCGCGGGCTTGTCGGCGCTGACCATCCTGCGCATCATCGGTGCCGCATGAGCAGCTTCTGCATCCGCCCCGCGGTCGATAGCGACCTTCGCCACTTGTATGAAATGGCCAAGCTGACCGGCGGCGGCTTCACCAACCTGCCCCCCGACCGCCGCGCGCTGACCGCCAAGCTGGGGCGCAGCCATGAGGCCTTTGCCGGTGACGGCGACGGCAAGGTCAAGGACGAGCTGTTCGTCCTGATGCTGGAGGATCGCGCGACCGGCGAGGTGCGCGGCACCTGCCAGATCTTCACCCATGTCGGGCAGAAGCATCCCTTCTACAGCTATCGCATCGGCACGCTGACCCAGCATAGCCGCGAGCTGGAGCGCACCTTCCGCGCCGAGATGCTGTCGCTGACCACCGACCTGGAGGGCGCGAGCGAGGTCGGCGGGCTGTTCCTGCATCCCGGCGAACGCGCGGGCGGGCTGGGCCTGTTGCTCGCGCGCAGTCGCTACCTGTTCATGCGCGCCAACCGGGCCCGCTTCGCCGACCGGGTGCTGGCCGAGCTGCGCGGGGTGATCGACGAGGCGGGCGGATCGCCCTTCTGGGACGGGCTGGCGGGGCGCTTCTTCGGGATGAATTTCCAGGAAGCCGACCAGTTCAATGCGATCCACGGCCACCAGTTCATCGCCGACCTGATGCCCAAGCATCCCATCTACACCGCGATGCTGACCGACACCGCGCGCGCCGCGATCGGCCTGCCCCACCCCTCGGGCCGCGCGGCGATGCGGATGCTGGAGAATGAGGGCTTCGCCTTCGAGCATTATATCGACATCTTCGACGGCGGTCCGACCATGACCGCGCGGACCGACCAGGTGCGGACGATCCGCGACGCGCGCGAGAGCCGGGTGGTCGCGATCGATGCGCATCCGGGCCGCGAGGCGCTGGTGGCGGCGGGACGGCTGACCGATTTCCGCTGCGCGCTGGCGGAGCTCCGCGACGGGGATGGCGGGATCATCCTGTCCCAACAGGCCGCCAACACGCTCGACCTGGCGGTCGGCGACACCGTCCTGCATATCGATCGGTGAGCGTCATGCTGAGAGAGATCAACTTCGACGGCATCATCGGGCCGAGCCACAATTATGCAGGGCTCAGCCATGGCAATCTCGCCGCGACCCGCAATGCGGGCAGGACTTCGCACCCCCGCGCCGCCGCGCTTCAGGGGATCGCCAAGATGCGCGCGAATTTCGACCTGGGACTGGTGCAGGGCATCCTCCTGCCGCATCCCCGGCCCGATCATGGCTGGCTCGGGCGGCTGGCGACCGACTATGACGCCGCCTCGCCCGTCCTGAAGGCGCAAAGCCTGTCCGCCTCGGCGATGTGGGCGGCCAATGCGGCGACCGTCTCGCCCGCGCCCGACACGCGCGACGGGCGATGCCATCTGACCGTCGCCAACCTGCTGACCATGCCGCATCGCAGCCACGAATGGCCCGCGACGCTGGCGCAACTCAAGCTGATCTTCGCCGATCCGGCCTTCGTCGTCCATCCGCCGGTCCCCGCCCCGTTCGGCGACGAGGGCGCGGCCAACCATATGCGGCTGTGCAGCGGCCACGATCACCCCGGGGTCGAGATCTTCGTCTATGGCGAGAGCGGCGGCCCCTTCCCGGCGCGCCAGCACCGTCAGGCGTGCGAGGCGGTCGCCCGCGCCCACCGCCTGTCGCCCGACCGGGTGCTGTTCGCGCGCCAGTCGGATGCCGCCATCGCGGCGGGCGCCTTCCACAACGATGTCGTCGCGGTCGCCAATGAACGCGTGCTGTTCGCGCATGAACAGGCCTTTGCCGACCGGGAGAGCTTTCACGCCAACCTGCGCACCCTGATGCCCGATGTCGAGATCGTCGAGGTGCCCGCCGCGCGGGTCAGCCTGGAGGATGCCATCACCTCCTATCTGTTCAACGCACAGCTCGTCACGCCGCCGGAAGGCCAGCCCACGCTGATCCTGCCGCAGGAGGCGCGCGACAACGCCGCCGTCTGGTCCTGGCTACAGGAGCATGTCGCGGGCAATGGCCCGATCCGGCGGCTGGAGGTGGTGAACGTCCGCGAATCGATGGCCAATGGCGGCGGCCCCGCCTGTCTGCGGCTGCGCGTCGTCGCCGACCCCGCGACCATCGACCCGCGCTTCCTGGTGGATCATGCCGCGCTCGACCGGATCGCCGCCGTCGTCGAGGCGCATTGGCCCGTGGCGATCGATCCGACCGGGATCGCCGATCCCCGCCTCGTCGCACAGGTCGAGGGGGCCCGGCGCGCGCTACTGGAATCGCTCGACTGTCTCATATTGGCCGCCGGTTGAGGCTTGGCGCGGGGCCTGAGCGGTGGTGTAAAGCGCCGCATGTGGTCCCGCCTGGTCGCCCTGTTCACCATCAAGACGAAGTTCGAGGCGTTTCTCGTCATCTATGGTCTCGGCCTGGGCGCGGTCGAGCGTGGGATGCATTATCTGACCGCTTATCCAGGACTTCCCGGCAAGATCCTGTTCGCCGCCTGCCCCATTGCGGTGTTCATGGCGGGCGCGCGGATTCTGGACTCGCTGGAGCGGGACTATCGCGATTGACAGGATAAGTTGGTCGCGCGGTTCGCTGGCGACATTATCTGACAATCCGATGACTGGCCTAACCCACCTTCAGCGCCTCGAAGCCGAGAGCATCCACATCCTGCGCGAAGTCGTTGCCGAGACCGAAAGGCCGGTGATGCTCTATTCGGTCGGCAAGGATTCGGCCGTGATGCTCCATCTGGCCAAGAAGGCGTTCTTCCCGGCGCGCCCGCCCTTCCCGCTGCTCCATGTCGACACGACCTGGAAGTTCCAGGCGATGTACGAGCTGCGCAACCGTGCCGCCGAGGCGGCGGGGATGGAGCTGATCGTCCACCGCAACCCGGAGGCCGAGGCGCTGGGGATCAACCCCTTCGACCATGGCAGCCGTCATACCGACATGTGGAAGACCGAGGGGCTGAAACAGGCGCTGACCGCGGGCGGATACGACGCGGCGTTCGGCGGCGCCAGGCGCGACGAGGAGAAGAGCCGCGCCAAGGAGCGCGTCTTCTCCTTCCGCTCGGCCGCGCATGGCTGGGACCCCAAGGCACAGCGGCCCGAGCTGTGGAATCTCTATAACAGCCGCATTCACAAGGGGGAGAGCATCCGCGTCTTCCCGCTGTCCAACTGGACCGAACTCGATATCTGGCAGTATATCCTTCAGGAAGGCATCGAGATCGTGCCGCTCTATTTCGCCGCCCCCCGCCCGACGGTGGAGCGCGACGGGATGCTGCTGATGGTCGATGACGACCGTTTCCGCCTGCGGCCCGGCGAGGTGCCGGTCGAACGCTCGATCCGCTTCCGCACGCTGGGCTGCTATCCGC
The DNA here is from genome assembly GCF_031453055.1 of Sphingomonas sp. SORGH_AS_0789. Taxonomy (NCBI): domain Bacteria; kingdom Pseudomonadati; phylum Pseudomonadota; class Alphaproteobacteria; order Sphingomonadales; family Sphingomonadaceae; genus Sphingomonas; species Sphingomonas sp. SORGH_AS_0789. The sequence continues at coordinate 2,875,311 of NZ_JAVIYV010000001.1, read as the reverse complement.
TGACCGGCGCGGTCGAGAGCGAGGCGGCGACGCTGTCCGAGGTCATTCAGGAAATGCTGCTGACCACCACCTCGGAGCGTCAGGGGCGCGCGATCGACCACGATCAGGCCGCCAGCATGGAGAAGAAGAAGCGCGAGGGGTATTTCTGAGATGACCGCCTATCAACCCGATGCGCTGATCGCCGCCGATATCGACGCCTATCTCGCCACCCATGCCGCCAAGTCGATGCTGCGCTTCATCACCTGCGGCTCGGTCGATGACGGCAAGTCGACCCTGATCGGTCGGCTGCTCTATGATTCCAAGACCATCTTCGAGGATCAGCTGAGCCAGCTGGAGGCGGACAGCCGCCGCGTTGGTACTCAAGGAGCGAATATCGACTTCGCGCTGCTGGTCGACGGCCTCGCCGCCGAGCGTGAGCAGGGCATCACCATCGACGTCGCCTATCGCTTCTTCGCGACGGAGAAGCGCAAGTTCATCGTCGCCGACACGCCCGGTCACGAGCAATATACCCGCAACATGGTGACCGGCGCCTCGACCGCCGACCTGGCGGTGATCCTGATCGACGCGCGTAAAGGCGTGCTGACCCAGACGCGGCGGCACAGCTATCTGGCGCATCTGGTCGGGATCAAGGAGATCGTGCTGGCGGTCAACAAGATGGACCTGGTCGGCAACGACCAGTCGGTCTTCGACGCCATAGTCGCCGATTATGCCGCCTTTGCGCGCGGCATCGGGATCGAGCGTTTCACCGCCATCCCGCTGTCGGGACTGACCGGCGCGAACGTCACCACCCCCTCGCCCGACATGCCCTGGTATGACGGCCCCGCGCTGCTGCCGCATCTGGAGACGGTGGCGATCGACGGCGACCGCGCGGTCGCGGCGTCGTTCCGGATGCCGGTGCAATGGGTCAATCGGCCCGATCTCGACTTTCGCGGCTTTGCCGGGCTGATCGCCAGCGGCCGGGTGTCGGTCGGCGACCGGGTGCGCATCGCGCCCTCGGGCCGGACGACCAGCATCGCGCGGATCGTCACCCATGACGGCGACCGGGATCAGGCGATCGCAGGCGAAGCGGTGACCCTTGTGCTGGCCGAGGAGGTCGACTGCTCGCGCGGCGACGTAATCGCGGCGGCCGAGGACCCGCCCGAGGTCGCCGACCAGTTCGTCGCCACCATCGTCTGGATGGCCGATGCGCCGCTGGTGCCGGGGCGCAGCTATTCGCTCAAGCTCGGCACGCAGCTGATCGGCGCGACCGTCCAGCCGCCGCGTCATGTGGTGGACGTCAACAGCCAGGAGGAACGCCCCGCCGATACGCTGGCGCTCAACGATATCGGCCTGGCGGAAGTCTATGCCGACCGCCCGATCGTGTTCGAGCCCTATCAGAAGGGCAGCGCGCTGGGCGGTTTCATCCTGATCGACCGCGCGACCAATGCGACGGTCGCGGCGGGAATGATCGACCATGCGCTGCGCCGCGCGCAGAACGTCCACTGGCAGTCGACCGTCATCACCCGCGAGGCGCATGCCCGGCAAAAGGGGCAGTCGCCGCGCGTGCTGTGGTTCACCGGCCTGTCGGGGTCGGGCAAGTCGACCATCGCCAATCTGGTCGAACAGAAGCTGCACGCCATGGGCCGCCACAGCTTCCTGCTGGACGGCGACAATATCCGCCACGGGCTGAACCGCGACCTGGACTTCTCCGAAGCCGGGCGGGTCGAGAATATCCGCCGCGTGGGCGAGGTCGCCAGGCTGATGGCCGATGCGGGCCTGATCGTGCTGACCGCCTTCATCTCGCCCTTCAAGGCCGAGCGCAACATGGTCCGCGCGCTGCTGCCCGAAGGGGAATTCGTCGAGATCTTCATCGACACGCCGCTGGCCGTCGCCGAGGAGCGCGACGTGAAGGGCCTGTATGCCAAGGCGCGCGCGGGCGAGATCGCCGAGTTCACCGGCATCTCCAGCCCCTATGAAGCGCCCGAACGGCCGGAGATCCGCGTCGACACGACGAAGGAGACGGCGGAACAGGCCGCCTCGCGGATCGTGGAGCATGTGCTGGGCGTCTGGAGCTACGACCTGTGACCGATGCCGAACTCGCACGGGCCATCGCCGTCGAGGCGGGGGCGCTGCTCCGCGACCTGCAGGCGAGCGGCGGGCTGGAGGGCGCAGCGCTGGGTGCCAGGGGGGATCGTGACGCCAACACGCTGATCCTCGACCGGCTGCGCGCCGCACGGCCGGACGATTTCATCCTGTCCGAAGAGTCGCTCGACGACCGCGCCCGGTGCGCGGCCAGCCGGGTGTGGATCGTCGACCCGCTCGACGGCACGCGCGAATATGCCGAGGGATCGGACGAATGGGCGGTGCATGTCGGCCTCGCCATCGACGGTCGCCCGGCGCTCGGCGCGGTGGCCGTCCCGGCGCGGGGGCAGGTGTTCGCGACCGACGACCTCCCCCCGGTCCATCCCCCCTGCCCGGCTGGCCTGCGCGTCGTCGTCAGCCGCAGCCGCGCGCCCGACATCGCACGCTGCGTCGGCGACCTTCTGGGTGCGACGCTGATCCCGATGGGGTCGGCGGGCGCCAAGGCGATGGCGGTGGTCGAGGGGCGTGCGGACGTCTATCTGCATGACGGCGGCCAATATGAATGGGACAATTGCGCCCCCGCCGCCGTTGCCCTGGCGGCCGGGCTGCATGCCTCGCGCATCGATGGCAGTCCGCTCGTCTATAATTGCGCGAATCCCCTGCTGCCCGATCTGTTGATCTGTCGGCGGGAGGTCGCCGCACAGGTGCTGGACGCGATCGCGCGCGGATAGCGCGCGGATAGCGCGCAACCTGGCCCACCCATCCCGTCCCGGCAGGCGACCGCGACTGTTACAGGTAACCTTGTAACGTCACATCGGCTGGTCCATGGGGAATATATGCCGCCTGCCCCCTTTGCCCCTTCCGTTCTGCGGTCCGCCCGATGACGTTCATTCCCCTGGCCTTCGGTCTTGCGGCGATGGTGGCGACGCTGGCGGGCGGATTGCTGGCGCTGCGTCTCCAGCACCGGATCGGGCTGGTCCTGGGCGTGACCGCCGGGATCGTGCTGGGCGTCGCGCTGTTCGACCTGATTCCCGAGGCGCTGGGGCTCGCCGGGGGGCGGTGGCCGGTGCGCGGGCTGATGCTGTTCTCCGCCGCCGGGCTGGGGGGCTATATGCTGCTCGACCGGCTATTGGCGGGCATCCCGCGCGCCGCCGAATCCTGGCGCGGGCATCTGGGCCCCGCCATGCTCTGCCTGCACAGCCTGATGGACGGGTTGGGTATCGGGCTGGCGTTTCAGATCGATACGGCGGCGGGATGGATGATCGCGCTGGCCGTGCTGACCCATGACGTGGCGGACGGCGTGAACACGGTCAGCCTGAGCCTCGCCGCCCGCTCCGAAGCGGCGGCGCGGCGCTGGTTGCTGGTCAACGGGCTGGCACCGATGCTGGGCGTGGTGCTGGGGCTGGCCATCGCGATCCCGAGCGGGATGCTCGCGCCGCTGATGGCGCTGTTCGCCGGGGCCTTCCTCTATATCGGCGCGTGCGAGCTGGTGCCGCGCAGCCGGGCGCTCGATCCCCGGCTCTGGACCAGCATGGCGACGCTGGCGGGCATGGCCCTGATGCTGGGCGTCACGCATTTCGCCCATTGAGGCGGGACCGCCGCCGGATCGCGAGGAGCCGGCGGCGGTCCCCCAAATGTCAGGCGGGCTGAACCGCTTCCGCCGCCGCGTTGGCGCCGCCTTCGGCCAGGCCGGTCAGCTTCTCGTCGGTCGCCTTTTCCTCGGCCAGCGTCTCGTCCAGGATCGCCGCGCAGTCGCTGCGCCCCAGCTGCCGCGCCCAGGCGACCAGCGTGCCGTAACGGGCGATCTCGTAATGCTCGACCGCCTGCGCCGCCGCGATCAGAGCCGCATCCAGCACCTGCTTGTCGGCGACCTCGCCCGCGACCTCATTGGCCTCCTTGATGATGCCGTCGATCGCCGGGCAGGTGACCGCCTTGGCGGTCGTCCCGTGCATCTCGAACACCTGTTCCAGCCGCCGGATCTGCCCCTCGGTCTCGCGCAGATGCTGCTCGAAGCCCGCCTTCAGCTGCGGGTCGGTCGCCTTCTCGATCATCTTGGGCAGCGCCTTGGTGATCTGATGCTCGGCATAATAGATATCCTGCAACTGGTGGACGAACAGATCGTCCAGCGTCGCGATGTCCTTGCTGAATAGGCCCATGGTCCGTCTCCTTCGTGATGGTCAGCGGTCGGCCGAGCCGGGCTCGGCGATCTTGCGATGGGCTTCGGCCAGCACCGATTGCGGAACGACGCCCGCGGCGGCGACCTGCGCCTTGTTCAGCAGCCCGGCGGTGATGTGCCCCCGGCCCGCCTTCATCGCGTCCCAACCGGTGCGCGCGACCTGGGCGGGGTCGTCCTTGTCCATGGACCCGACGCGGGTGTCGAGCATGTCGGCGCGCGCGAAGAATTCGGTGTCGGTCGGTCCAGGCATCAGCGTGGTCAGCGTGACGCCCTTCTGCTCCTTCAATTCGTTGCGCAGCGCCTCGGTGAAATTGTCGATGAACGCCTTGGTCGCGTTGTAGATCGCGTTGAACGGGCCGGGGATGAAGCCGACGATCGAGCCGGTGACCAGCACCTTGCCCTCGCCATGCCGGACCATGCCGGTCAGCACCCGCTGGAGCAGATGGACGGTGCCGGTGACGTTGGTGTCGATCGATCGCCGCCAGTCCTCCACCGGCTGGTCGAGGAACGCGCCGCCCTTGCTGTTGCCCGCATTGGCGCACAGCACGTCGATCCGCCGCCCGTCCGCCGCCGCCAGCAGCGTGTCGACGCCCTCCAGCGTGGACAGGTCGGCCTCGACCGCCTGTACCTTGGTGCCGAGCGCGGCCAGATCGGCGGCGGCGGTGTGGATCGCCGGTTCGTCCGCGACGATCAGCAGGTCATAGCCGTCCCGCGCCGCGCACGCCGCCAGATGATAGCCGATGCCCGAAGAGGCGCCGGTCACGATTGCGAATGTCTCTGCCATGTCGGACTTCCTTATTGACCGGGCTTCAGCACGATCTTGGTCACTTCATTCTGCTTGTCGTGGAACATGCGATAGCCCTCGGGCGCCTGTTCCAGCGGCAGCCGGTGTGAGATCAGGAAGGTCGTATCGATCTTCCCCTCCATGATCGCGTCGAGCAGGCCGGGCAGGTAATGCTGGACATGCGTCTGCCCGGTCTTGAGCGTCAGCCCCTTCTGCATCACGGCCCCCAGCGGGAATTTGTCGACAAAGCCGCCATAGACGGCGGGCATCGACACACGGCCGCCCTTGCGCACCGCCAGGATCGCCTGGCGGATGGCGTGGATGCGATCGGTGCCCAGGAAGGTCGATGCCTTGATCTGGTCGATCGCATTGTCGACGAACAGGCCGTGCGCCTCCAGCCCGACCGAGTCGATCACCGCATCGGGGCCGATCCCGCCGGTCATCACCATCAGCGCGTCATAGGTCGCGCTTTCCTCGAAATTGATCGTCTCGGCGCCGAACTGGCGGGCGAGCTCCAGCCGGTGGGGGAAATGGTCGATCGCGATAACCCGCTCCGCACCCATCAGGAACGCTGACTGGACCGCGAACAGGCCGACCGGGCCGCAGCCCCAGACCGCGACCGTGTCGCCCGGCTCGATCTGGGCATTCTCGGCCGCCATCCAGCCGGTGGGCAGGATGTCGGAGAGGAACAGCACCTTCTCGTCGTCCACGCCTTCGGGGATGACGATGGGGCCGGTATCGCTGAACGGCACGCGGACATATTCCGCCTGTCCGCCCGCATAGCCGCCGGTCATGTGGCTATAGCCGAACAGCCCGGCCATCGGATGGCCATAGATTTCGCGGGCAATGTCCTGATTGTCGGCGGGCAGCCCGTTCTCGCACCCCGAATATTGATGCTTGCCGCAATGATAGCAGGCGCCGCAGGCGATGGTGAACGGCACCACCACCTTCTGCCCCTTTTTCAGCGTCGAGGCGGAGCCGGTCTCGACCACCTCTCCCATGAATTCATGGCCCAATATGTCGCCCGACTTCATCGTCGGGATATAGCCGTCATAAAGGTGCAGGTCCGATCCGCAGATGGCGGTCGCCGTCACCCTGATGATCGCGTCGCGCGGGTTGACGATGCCGGGGTCGTCGACATTGTCGATGCGGACGTCATGCTTGCCGTGCCAGGTCAGCGCCTTCATGCACCCTGCTCCTCGAACTGCTTGGGGTTCATCGCGTTGGTCGCGACCTCGCCGGTTTCCATCAGCTGCTTGAAGCGGGCGAGGTCGCGGCGGAGCTGGATATTGGGTTCGCGCTGGAACAGCTTGGCGACCAGCTTGCCGATGACCCCGGCGGGCGGGTCATAGAGGATCGTCGCGGTCACGACGGTGCCGCGCGCGCCCGCGTCGCGGAAGGTGATACGCCCCGAATTGGCGACATCGGCCCCCTCGGCGGAGGCCCAGGCGATCAGCCGACCCTCCTCCTCCTCGGTCACGATCGCATCCCATTCGACGGTCGTCCCGCCGGGCGCCTTGACCACCCAGTGCGAGCGCGTGGCATCGATCCTGTCGATCCGTTCGACATTCTCCATCACGCTCGCCAGATTGGGGAAGTCGCGCCACCAGGCGAACAGCTCGCCCGCCGGGCGGTTGATCGTGGTCGCGCACGCAGTCAGGCTGTCGCCGCGATCCGCGATCGCCTCATGGGTCGCGATCCGGACCGCGGCGTCCGTGTCCTTCGCCGTCGAAAGCGGCGCGTCGTCATAGGGTCTGTCGGCGCTATCCGGCATAAGCCTCTCCTCGTTCCGAGCCCGGACAGCGTCGGGTGAGGCGGCTTGTTCCGTGATTTACACCGGTTTTACAGCATCTTGATGAGCATCAATCACCCATGTGGGTGATTGATCCGTTTCCGCGACCGATGGCGGGCGGCTCAGTCGGCCATGACCCGGATCTGTGCCCGCCCGACCTTGCGCGCCAGTTGCCGGGGATCGGGGATGGTCATTGACCGCGACGACCAGATCAGATCGCCCGCGCGCCGGGCCGCCTGGAGCATCCGGTTGACGTGCACCGCGGTCAGCCCCAGCGCATCGGCCAGGGTTTCCTGCGTGATCGGCAGCTCGAAGCTGCGGCCATGGCTCAGGTCGCTCAGCGCCAGCCGTTCGTGCAGCTCCAGCATCAGGTCGCCGATCCGCTCCATCGCGTTCATCCGCCCCAACCGCGCGATCTGCGCCAGCAGATACGCCTCGTCGAGCGCATGCCCCACCGCATAGGCCTGGTCCAGCGCGGGCGAGACGCCCCAGTCGGGCGGCACGCAGCTGGTCACCTCGGTCAGCGAGATGACCGTGGTCGGCGCGACCGCACGGGCATGATGATAGAGGCCGACCACATCGCCCGGCAGGACGAAGTTGAGGAACTGCCGCCGCCCGTCGAGCAGGATGCGCATCCGCGCGGCCCAGCCGGACAGGATCAGGTGCGGCGTCACGATGTCGCGCCCCTCGACCAGCAATTCGCGGCGCGGCCGGAAGACGGTCGGACGGCCCATCGCCTCCATCAGCGCCGCGACGGCGGCCTGGTCGAGCGTCGCCAGTCGCGACAGACGCTGGAGCGCGGGCGGCGTACTGCCAAGCGGTCGGCTGAGACTCAGGCTCATGGGATATATCCCCATGGCGAACGGGCCGAGGCGGGCATCCGGTCTCGCGATGCGTCGTCGCCCGGCACCCCATATCGATCATAGGAACGGCAGATCTTCATCGCAGGCTATCCTCTTCGGGCCGCCGACCATCGGCCATGCGGCGAGGGCGATGACGCGAACCACGTCACCGGGGAAAAGATCGTGTCGGATCCAACGCGGCGATCGCACCGACCATGTCATCCGTCGTCGGTGCGCCCTCCCGAACTTGCACACCGTGTCGGATGCCGCAGCGGCGATTTCCGTTCACATTGTGTACGAACAACAATCCGCCGGGCTCCATAATTCAAATCAATATCCAGATTATTTCGTGCGTTAGCGCGAAAAACAGGGCGAGCCGAGCTTGCATGCCGCCCATTTGGGATGGTGTTGCCGCGGGATCGGCGCAGGGCGGCGTGGCGGTCGCGGCCGCGTGGCCGGCACGGCGCGATTTGGGTCATGGCACATTCCCTTTCGGCGCGACGGCCCTATGGTGCGCGCCCTTTCCTCAAGAGGTTCCACCAATGCGTTTCGCCCAACTGACCCGCCAGCCCGACGATCCCTTGTTGCGGATCATCGGCCAGCACGCCGCCGATCCCCGTAGCGACAAGATCGACCTGGGCGTCGGCGTCTTCCGCGACGAGGCGGGGCGGACTCCGGTGATGTCCGCGGTCAAGGCGGCGGAGGCGCGGCTGCTGTCCGAACAGTCGACCAAATCCTATCTGGGGCCGGAGGGCGATGTCGGCTTCGTCCGGGCGCTGGGCGATCTGGTGCTGGGCGAAATCGTGCCCGCCGACCGTCGGGTCGGGTTGCAGACACCGGGCGGCACCGGGGCGCTGCGCCTCGCCGCCGAGCTGCTGGCGCGCGCGGGCGTGCCGCGCATCTGGATCGGCAGCCCGAGCTGGGCGAACCATGCCCCGCTGTTCAAGCAGGCGGGGGTCGAGCCCGCCCTGATCCCCTGCTACGACCTGACCAGCCAGCATTTCGACCTGGACGGCTTCCTCGCCGGTCTGGGCGGCGCGGCGCAGGGCGATGCGGTGCTGCTGCATGGCTGTTGCCACAATCCGATCGGGATCGATCCCGATGCGCAGGGCTGGGCCGCGATCGCGCAGCATGTCGCCGACCATGCGCTGCTGCCGGTGGTCGATCTCGCCTATCAGGGGCTGGGCGACGGATTCGATATCGATGCAGCGGGCGCGCGCACGATCCTGTCGGCGGTGCCGGAAGCGCTGCTCGCCTATTCCTGCGACAAGAATTTCGGGCTGTATCGCGAGCGGACCGGCGCGCTGTTCGCGCTGTCGCCCGATGCCGATACGGGGGCGGTCGTGCTGTCCAACCTGCTGGCGCTGGCGCGCGCCAACTGGTCGATGCCGCCCGACCATGGTGCGGCGATCGTCCGCATCATCCTGGAGGACGCCGCCCTGACCCGCGAATGGCGCGACGAGCTGGAGACGATGCGCCAGCGGCTGGCCAGCCTGCGCGCCGCCCTGGCGGCGGGCGGGCGGATCGGCGCGATCGATCTGGCGGCGGTCGCCCATGGCAAGGGCATGTTCGCCACCCTGCCCCTCTCCCCCAGCCAGGTCGCCTGGCTGCGCGACCGGCACGGCATCTACATGGCCGGATCGGGGCGGATCAACATCGCCGGGTTCAGCACCGCGGCGATTGCGCGCTTCCACGACGCGCTGCGGGATATGGTCGCGAACGGGGCGGCCTGATCCAGTGGCTCCCGCCATTCGCTTGGGGCGGCGGGAGTCCCTTGGCCTTCGACTTCGCTCAGGCTGAACGGAGGTTGGGGATGGGACCTGCTACAACACCCCGTTCAGCCTGAGCGAAGTCGAAGGCCACGCCACCCGGCCAGCAAAAAAGGGGCGCATCCGAACCACCGGATGCGCCCCTTGTCGTGAGGAGAGCAGGCCGGATCACCCGGCCCGTCGCTTACTTGCCCGAATGGACGAAGCGGTTGACGATATTCTCGATCCGCTCCTGACGGCCCGAACGGGGCTTGGGATCGATCGCCTTCTGCTCGGCGAGATCGGCGATCCCGGCCAGGTCGAGGCTGCCGACCTGCTGGCCGAACTCGCCGGTCCAGCCCGCATAGCGCTCGGTCTTGATCGCATCCAGGCGGCCGTCCTCGATCAGCGCGGCGGCGTTGAGCAGGCCCTTGGCCACCACGTCGATCCCGCCGACATGGCCGTGGAACAGGTCGACCGCGTCCATCGACTGGCGGCGCACCTTGGCATCGAAGTTGAAGCCGCCGGTGGTGAAGCCGCCCGCCCGGATGATCTCGATCATCGCCAGCGTCAGTTCCTCGACCGAATTGGGGAACTGGTCGGTATCCCAGCCATTCTGGTGGTCGCCGCGATTGGCGTCGATCGAGCCGAAGATGCCCAGCGCGCCCGCCGTCGCGATCTCATGCTCGAAGGTATGGCCCGCCAGCGTGGCGTGGTTCGCCTCGATATTGACCTTCACTTCGTTTTCCAGGCCGTACGCCTTCAGGAAGCCGTACACGGTCGCGGTGTCGAAGTCGTACTGGTGCTTGGTCGGCTCGTGCGGCTTCGGCTCGATCAGGATGGTGCCGTTGAAGCCGATCTTGTGCTTGTGCTCGACCACCAGGCTCAGGAAGCGGCCGAGATTGTCCAGCTCGCGCTTCATGTCGGTGTTGTGCAGCGTCTCATAGCCTTCGCGACCGCCCCACAGCACATAGTTGGAGCCGCCCAGACGATGCGTCGCTTCCAGCGCGTCGCGGACCTGCATCGCGCCGAACGCATAGACTTCCGGATCGGGATTGGTCGCGCCACCGGCGGCGAAGCGCGGATGGCTGAACAGATTGGCGGTACCCCAGAGCAGCTTGCGGCCCGACGAGGCCTGGAGCTGTTCGAGATGATCGACCGCCTCGGCGAAATAGCGACGATGCTCTGCGACGCCCTGCGCATCGGCCATCACGTCGACATCGTGGAAGCAGTAATAGGGCACGTCCAGCTTCGAGAAGAAGTCGAACGCCACTTCGCGCTTCTGCGCGGCCGCCGCACTGTCGTTCGCGCCCGCATGCCAGGGGCGGTTGAAGGTGCCGCCGCCGAACACGTCCGAACCCGGCCAGCAGAAGGTGTGCCAGAAGCAGGCGGCGAAGCGCAGATGCTCCTCCATCGTCTTGCCCAGCACGACGCGGTTCTTGTCGTAGAAGCGATAGGCCAGCTCATTGTCGCTGTCCGGGCCTTCGTAACGGATCGTGGGGATGTCGGCGAAGAAATCGGTAGCCATTTAGAAGCTCCTCGGGGTGATACGGGAATAGCTGTCGCGGAAACGCGCGATCTTGGGGGCGAAACGCTCGGCGAGCGCCGCGTCGGGCGCGATGCTGTGGCTGACGGGCGGAGGCGCGCAGACCGCTTCGGGCGAACCTCCATCGACCGCCAGCTGGGCGAGCCGCGCCGCGCCCAGCGCCGGGCCGACCTCGCCGCCCTTCAGATAGACGAGCTCGACATTCAGTGCGGCGGCCAAGGTCTGGCCCCAATAGGAGGAGCGCGCGCCGCCGCCGATGACCGACAGCTGCGACAGCTCGGTCCCGGCGTCGCGCAGCACCGACAGGCCATCGGCCAGCGCAAAGGCCACGCCCTCCAGCACCGCCTGCGCCAGCCGCTCTGGCGTGGTGTCATGGTCGAGGCCCAGGAACGCGCCGCGCACCTCGGCATCGTTATGCGGCGTCCGCTCGCCCGACAGATAGGGCAGGAAGATCTCGGGACCGCTAGCCGGGCCGACGCTTTCGGCGCGGGCGAACAGCTCGGCCGCGCCCGCCGCGCCGGTCAGCCGCGCGACCCAGTCGATACAGGCGGCCGCCGACAGATGCACCGACATCTGGTGCCACAGGTCCGGCAGACAATGGCAGAAGGCATGGACGGCACCCGCCGGATTGGGGCGGAAGTCCTTCGTCGCGGCGAAGATCACCCCCGACGTGCCCAGCGACAGCAGCGCATCGCCGTCCTTGACCACGCCGACGCCGACCGCTCCGGCGGCATTGTCGCCACCGCCGCCCGCGACCGGCACCCGGTCCAGCCCCCAGGCCTCCGCCACCTCGGCGCGCAGGCGGCCGGTCTGCGCCGTCCCCTCGACCGCCTGCGGCATCTGCTCGCGGGTCAGCCCGGTCGCGGCGAGGATGTCGTCGCTCCATTCGCGCGCGGCAACGTCCAGCCACAGCGTGCCCGCCGCATCCGACACGTCGGACGCCTTCTCGCCGGTCATCCGCAGCCGGACATAATCCTTGGGCAGCAGGACGGTCCGGATCTTCGCGAACGTTTCCGGCTCGTGATGCGCGACCCAGAGCAGCTTGGGCGCGGTGAAGCCCGGCATCGCCAGATTGCCCGCGATCCGGTGGAGCCCAGGCGCCTTCGCCTCCAGCTCGGCGCATTCGGCATGGCTGCGCCCGTCATTCCACAGGATGCCCGGACGCAGCACCTGATCGTCCGCGCCTAGCAACGTCGCGCCATGCATCTGCCCGGCCAGACCGATGCCCCGCACCGATCGGCGCACCGCCGGGTCGATCGCGCGGACCGCCGCCGTCGTCGCCTGCCACCAGGCCTCAGGATCCTGTTCGGACCAGAGCGGGTGCGGCCGCTGCACGGTCAGCGCGGCGGTCCCCTGCCCCACCACCGCGCCATGTTCGTCCAGCACGACGGCCTTCACGCCCGACGTACCGATATCGATGCCCAGAAACATGGCCCGGTCCTTACTTCACGAACGGATCGATGGTCGGGATCGTGCCGTCCGGGTTGAACCTCAGCTCGGTCATCTTGACGTTGCGCAGGTGGTTCTTCCCCGACAGCTGGGTGTCGGCGTAGAACAGCCACCACTTGCCCTTCCACTCGACGATCGAATGATGGGTGGTCCAGCCCTGCACCGGGCTCAGGATATGGCCCTTATAGGTGAAGGGGCCATAGGGGCTGGTCCCGATCGCATAGTTCAGGAAATGCGTGTCGCCGGTCGAATAGGTATAATAATATTTGCCGTCGCGCTTGAAGACCCAGGACGCCTCGAAGAAGCGGCGGTCATGGTCGCCGCCCAGCACCGGCTTGCCCTGTTCGTCGAGGATCACGACGTCGCGCGGGGTCTCCGCAAAGGTCTTCATGTCGGGGTTCAGCTTGGCGATCTTGCCCGAGATGGCGGGCTGGTCGTCCTGCTTCAGGTCGGTGTCGCTGCCGTTCGGATCATATTTGCCGTCCTTCCAGCGCTGGAGCTGCCCGCCCCAGATGCCGCCGAAATACATGTACGCCGTGCCGTTCGTATCCTGGAAGACGGCGGGGTCCATCGAGAAGCTGCCGGGGATCGCCTCTGGCTCGGCCTTGAAGGGGCCCATCGGGTTCTTCGAAGTGGCGACGCCGATACGGAACGCGCCCAGGCCGTTCTTGTCCTTGGTCTTATCCCGCGCCGGAAAATAGAGATAATAGGTGCCGTCCTTATAGGCGGCATCGGGCGCCCACATCTGCTGCGAGGCCCAGGGCACGTCCTTCACGTCGAGCGCGACGGGGCCGACGGTGACGGGGCCGCCCGGCTCGTCCATGCGCAGCACGCGATAGTCGCGCATCGCATATTGGTTGCCGAGATCGTCGTCCTTGGTCTCGGTGGGGATGTCGTGGCTGGGATAGATATACATCTTGCCGTCGCCCCAGACATGGGCGGACGGATCGGCGGTGAAGATGTCGCGGACCAGCGGCTGCGACAGATAATGGCGGCCGTCGGGGGCGGTCGGGTTGGTGTCGTTGGACGTCGCGGCGGTTTCCTGCGCCGTGTTCCCGGTGTCGGTCGACGTTCCGCAGGCCGTCGTGCAAAGACCCAGCACGGCCACGCTGGCCATCATCAAGCGCTTCATCGCTTACCTCTCCCTTTCGCTCCATCTTCGGAGCTTTCGAGTAACGATAGCGCTATCAAGCGGAAGGATGCAAGGTCGGTTCATCGTTTTCCGGTGGCGACCCAACGTGGCCGCCGGTTCCGCTGGGGCGGTCGGGCATTCGGGACCGGGCCACCCGCTCCACCCCGCTTGACAACACCCCGTCCCGCATAGTTGGTAACGATACCCGATACGGTGAACGAACAGACCGACACGCCCATGTCGGCGCAATCTCCAGGACAGAGGATGACCGCATGGCCCTTCGCCTTTCGCAGCCGCGCTGGCTGATCGCCGCCGGACTGGCGCTGCTTCCGCTCCACGCCGCGCCCGCCCAGATGGCCACCCAGGCCCCCGCCGTGGTGCCGGGCGCGAAGCCCGTCACGATCGAGCGGATCAAGGTCCATTCGCCCGCGATCGAAGGCAATCTGGAGGGCAACAGCCCCGACCGCGACGTCATCGTGGTGCTACCGCCCGACTATGCTCGGGACAAGGCGCGCCGCTATCCGGTGGTCTATGCGCTGCACGGCTATTCGATCGGCGCGGACCAGTGGACGAAGGAGATCCATGTCCCCTTCTCGATCGAGGGCGCGTTCGCGCGCGGCGTGCCGCCGATGATCCTGGTCTTTCCCGACAGCCGGACGATGCACAACGGGTCGATGTATTCCTCGTCGCAGACGGTCGGCGATTTCGAGCGTTTCGTCAGCCACGACCTGATCGCCGCGATCGACGCGCGCTATCGCACCATCGCCCGCCGCGAAGCCCGTGGCCTGGTCGGTCATTCGATGGGCGGATACGGCACGTCGCGGATCGGGATGAAGCATGCCGACATGTACGGCGCCATCTATATGATGAGCCCCTGCTGCCTGTCGCCGCGCATGATGGCGCGGCCCGAGGGGACCGACGAGAAGCTTCTGACCGGCCTGGCCTCGCCGAAGGAATCGGAAAAGCTGAACTGGGGCCAGCGCGCGATGCTCGCCGCCTCGGCCGCCTGGTCCCCCAATCCGAAAAACCCGCCGCTCTATCTCGACCTGCCGGTCAAGGACGGCAAGGTGCGCGACGACGTGATGGCCAAGTGGCTCGCCAACACGCCGCTGGCCTTTGTCGACCAGTATATCACGCCGTTGCGCAGCTATCGCGCGATCGCGCTGGACGTGGGCTCTGAGGACGGGTTGAAGGCGGATGCCCAGGCGCTGCACGACACGCTCGACCGCTATGGCATCGCGCATCGGTTCGAGATTTACGAGGGCGATCACGTCAACCGGATCGGCGTTCGTTTCCAGGACAAGGTGCTGCCCTTCTTCGGAGAGATGTTGACGGCCAAGGGCGGCCGGTGATGCGCCCGTCGCGGCGCGGGGTCCTGCACGGGCTGACCGCCGGCGCGGTTTCGGGCTCGCTGGCGGGGCCGGTCGGCGCCCGTCCGGCGGCCGCGCCCGACCCGACGCACACCCTCTGGTATCGCCAGCCCGCCAAGGCCTGGACCGAGGCGCTGCCGATCGGCAACGGGCGGCTGGGGGCGATGGTCTTTGGCGGCGTGACGCGCGAGCGGTTGCAGCTGAACGAGGATTCGCTGTGGAGCGGCGGCGCCTATGACCCGGTGAACCCAGCCGCCCGCGCCGCCCTGCCCCAGGTCCGCCGCCTGATCGCGGCGGGGCAGTGGAAGGAGGCGCAGGCCCTGGCCGACAAGGCGCTGATGGGCATACCCCGCACCCAGATGCCCTATCAGCCGCTGGGCGACCTGATCCTCAGCTGGC
The DNA here is from genome assembly GCF_031453055.1 of Sphingomonas sp. SORGH_AS_0789. NCBI lineage: Bacteria > Pseudomonadati > Pseudomonadota > Alphaproteobacteria > Sphingomonadales > Sphingomonadaceae > Sphingomonas > Sphingomonas sp. SORGH_AS_0789. The sequence goes on along the minus strand of NZ_JAVIYV010000001.1, from coordinate 2,860,012 downwards.
CGGGCCTGAGCGATGCCGAGGCGACCGGCTATCAGCGGCAACTCGATCTCGACACCGCGACCGCGACGACGCGCTTCTCGGTCGGCGGGGTGGAGCATCGGCGGACCGTCTTCGCCTCGCCGGTCGATCAGTTGCTGATGGTGCGGGTCGAGGCGGATCGCCCCTTCGACCTCGACATCGCGCTGACCTCGCCGCAACCCGACACGCGGGTCGAGGCGGCGGACATGCGGCTGACGCTGACCGGACGCAATGCCGATCATGCGGGGGTGAAGGCGGTGCTGCGCTTTGCCGCGCAGATCCAGGCCCGGACCGTCGGCGGCCGGGTGACGGTGTCGGGCGACCGGCTGGCGGTGCGCGGGGCGCGCGCGGTGACGCTGCGGATCGCGATGGCGACCAGCTATCGGCGGTTCGACGACCATGGCGGCGATCCGGTCGCGCTGACCACCGCGACTCTCCGCAAGGCCGCCGCCCGCACGGACGATCGGATCGCCGCCGACGCGGTGGCCGAGCATCGCCGCCTCTATGCGCGCGTCCGGCTCGACCTCGGCACCAGTCCGCAGGGCTCGCGCCCCACCGACGAACGGGTCCGCGCCGACCGCGCGGTGGATGACCCGGCGCTGGCGACCCTGTATTTCAACTATGGCCGCTATCTGCTGATCGCCTGTTCGCGCCCCGGCGGACAGGCGGCCAATCTGCAAGGGCTGTGGAACGAGAGCACGAACCCGCCCTGGGGTTCCAAATACACGGTCAACATCAACACCGAGATGAACTACTGGCCCGCCCAGCCGACGGGGCTGGGCGAGTGCGTCGCGCCGCTGGTCGCCATGATCCGCGACCTGGCCGTCACGGGCGAGCGGACCGCGCGTGAGATGTATGGGGCGCGTGGCTGGGTCTGTCACCACAACACCGATCTGTGGCGCGCGACCGCCCCGATCGACGGCGCCCCCTGGGGCATGTGGCCGACCGGCGGCGCCTGGCTGTGCACCCATTTGTGGGAGCATTATGATTATGGCCGCGACCGGGCCTTCCTCGCCTCGGTCTATCCGCTGATGCGCGGGGCAGCGCTGTTCTTCCTCGACACGCTCCAGACCGACGCCCGGACCGGGCGGCTCGTCACCAGCCCTTCGCTATCGCCCGAAAACGAACATACCCCCGGCGTCTCGATCTGCGCGGGGCCGGCAATGGATCAGCAGATCCTGCGCGACCTGTTCGATCAGGTGGCCCGCGCCGCCGCGATCCTGAACACCGATACCGCCTTCGCCCGGCAGGTTCGCGAGGCGCGCGCCCGCCTCGCCCCCGATCGGATCGGGCGCGATGGCCAGTTGCAGGAATGGCAGGAGGATTGGGACGGCCGCGCCCCCGATCCGCACCACCGCCATGTCTCGCACCTCTATGCGCTGTTCCCCAGCGACCAGATCACCCCCGACCGCAGGCCTGCGCTCGCCAGCGCGGCCCGCCGCTCGCTGGAGATACGCGGCGACCAGTCGACCGGCTGGGCCACCGCCTGGCGCGCGAACCTCTGGGCGCGGCTGCACGATGGCGAGCATGCGCACCGGATCATTGCCTATCTGCTGGGGCCGCAGCGCACCTATCCCAATCTGTTCGACTCGCACCCGCCCTTTCAGATCGACGGCAATTTCGGCGGCACGCGGGCGATGGTCGAGATGCTGATGCAGAGCCGCGAGGACGAGATCCTGCTGCTCCCCGCCCTCCCCCGCGCCTGGCACAGCGGATCGGCCGCCGGGCTGCGCGCCCGCGGGCGGACGCGGGTCGATCTGGTCTGGCGCGAGGGTCGGCTGGTTTCGGCGACGCTGACCGGCGATCTGGCGGGCAGGCGGACCGTGCGGCTGGGTGGCCGCCGGGTCGCGGTGACGCTCGCCCCCGGCCGCCCCGTGCGCCTCGACGGCGCCGATCTGGCCTGACCGTCTTTCGAGGGCATAAATTCCCCGCTTTTTCAATCGCAAGGCGGTGGACAGCGGCGATTTACTCGGACAAGATAAGGCCAAGATCGAATATGGGGAGGATGGCCATGCGGCCTGTCATGAGAGCGGCGCTGGGGAATGCTGTCGCCCTGATCGCGCTGGCGATATCCGGCGTTCCGGCCCGCGCACAGGCGGGGGTCGATCCGCTCGCCCCGACCGGCCGCTGGAGCGCCAATCAGGACGGGCAGGCCGCGCTGCCGCCGATGGGTTGGAACAGCTGGAACGCCTTCAACAGCGATGTCGACGAGGAGAAGGTCATGGCGTCGGCCCGGCTGATCCGGGAAAAGGGGCTGGCGGAGGCGGGCTATCGCTATATCAACATCGATGACGGCTGGTGGCTGCGTCGTCGCCAGCCCGACGGGCGCATGGTCATCCGCGCGGACAAATTCCCTTCCGCCGCCGCCAGCCCCGACCAGCGGACCAGCTTTCGCCCGCTGACCGACCGGCTGCACGCCATGGGGTTCAAGGCGGGCATCTATTCCGACATTGGCCGCAACAGCTGCGGTCAGGTCTATACGCCCAGCTTCGCCAACCAGCCCGAGGGCACGGTGGCCGAGCGCGAGGTCGGGCTGTACGACCATATCGAACAGGACATCGCGCTGTATTTCCGCGAATGGGGGTTCGATTACATCAAGGTCGACGGCTGCGGCATCCGGGGGCTGGGCAAGGATTCCGAGCATGTGCGCAAGGGCGATTATCGCGAGCTGACGCCGCTGATCGACATGAACTCGCTGGCGCGCACCGACATTCCGGCGGTCCGGGCGCTCTATGACCGGGTCGCCGCCGCGCTGCGCCGCGAGAATCCGGACGGCGACTATATCTTCTCGCTCTGCCTGTGGGGATCGTCCGACGTCCGAAGCTGGGGCAAGCAGATCGGCAATGTCTCGCGCACCAGCGACGACATCACCGCGCACTGGTCGCGGATGCTGACCAATTTCGATACCAGCGCCAGCCGCGCGCTCTATGCGCATCCGCATGGCTGGAACGACCCCGACATGCTGTTCGTCGGATCGGGTGATTTCGACGCGAACCACATGACCGAGGCGCGGTCGCACTTCGCGCTCTGGGCGATGATGAATGCGCCGCTGCTGATCGGGTTCGACCTGCGCAAGGCCAATGCCGAGCAGATCGCGCTACTGGGCAACCGCGCGATCATCGCGCTCAATCAGGACCCGGCCGGGCATCAGGCGGTGCCCGCCTATCTGTCCGACGATGTCCAGATCTTCGTGAAGAGCCTGGCCAATGGCGACAAGGCGGTGGCGATCCTCAACCGGACCGCCAGCCCGGTCCAGCCCGTCCTGACCGCCGACCATCTGAAGCTGCGCGGCGACCGCCCGGTCGCGATGACCGATTTGTGGACCGGACGGAAGAGCAGCTTCTCGGGTGAGACCAAGCTGACCGTCGCGCCGCACCAGACGCTGATCTACCGCGTCACGGGCGTGCACCGGCTGGCGAAGGGTCATTACCTTTCCGAAGCCCCCGGCGACGTGAACCCCGCCGAGGACGGCATCCGCATGCCCGAAGGCGATCCCACCATCCATCACGAGCTCAGCCCCTGGGGCGGCAGCAAGGGTCCGGGCGACTATCCGCAATATGCGGGCTGGGGCGGCGCGCAGGCGGACCGCACCCCCTTTGGCCGCCCCCTGCGGCTGGCGGGCAAGGGGTATGACACCGGGCTGGGCGTGCTCGCCAATTCGCGGCTGGAGGTACGCAATCGCGGGCAGGCGCGCTTTGCCGCGATGGTGGGCATCGACGACTCCGCCACCGCGCGCGGGCGGCGCGTCGTGTTCGAGGTTTACGGTGATGGACGCCTGCTCGCCCGGTCGCGGCCGATGGCGCTGAACCAGGCCCCCGCCCCGATCGAGGCCGATGTGCGGGGCCGCACGCTGATCGAACTGGTCGCCCGCGCCGATAGCGCTCCCGAGGCGGCCCTGCCGGTCGTCTGGGGCGAGGCGCGGCTGATCGACTGATCCATTTTGACAGGGGCGATCATGGCCTTGCCGGATCGGTTGGGCCATGCGACTGTCCCGCGCAAAGACCAAGGAGAGGGTGATGGAACCCAATGGAAAGGGGCCGATGCTGACCCGTCGTCAGCAGCTGGCCGGTATCGCAGGCGGCCTGGTTATGGGAGCGCTCCCTTCGCGTCTCGACGCGGCCGGTGACGAACCGTTGAAGGACCTGGCCGCGCAAAAGGGCGTCCTGTTCGGCACCGCGATCAGCGCGGGGCGATCCTCGCCGATGGTCGATCCCGGCTATGGCGCGCTGGTGGCCCGCGAATGCGCGGTCATCGTGCCCGAGAACGAGATGAAGGTCTATGTCCTCGGCAACGATCCGCAGGCGCTGAACTTCGGTCCCGCCGACCGGATCGCGACGTTCGCGCAGGATCACCGCATGAAGCTGCGCGGCCACACGCTGCTGTGGAATTACGGCAAATATATCTCGCCTGCGCTCGCCCAGACGGTCGAGGCGACCGGGGCCGAGAAATGGCTGCGCGCCTATATCGCGAAGGTCGCGGGGCATTTCGGCGACCGCATCTATTCCTGGGATGTGGTCAACGAGACGATCGATCCCAAGACGGGCGAGGTCCGCGGCACGGTGTTCGACAAGGCGCTGGGCTTCGACGTGTTCAAGATCGCCTATGAGACCGCGCGCGAGCACGCCCCCCATGCCCAGCGCGTCTATAACGACTATATGTCCTGGGAGGTCGGCAACGAGACCCACCGCGCCGGCGTGCTCCGCCTGCTCGCGCGGTTCCGCAAGGAGAATGTCCCCGTCGACGCGCTCGGCATCCAGAGCCATCTCGGCAATGACGGCAGCCATTCGCGCGTCCAGCGCGCCGAATGGAAGCGGTTCCTGGATGAAGTGGTCGCCATGGGCTATCGCCTGCTGATCACTGAGTTCGACATCAACGACCGCGAAATGCCGCGCGACGTGGCCCGGCGCGATGCGCAGACCGCCGCCGTCGCCAAAGGCTATCTCGACCAGATGCTCGCCTATCCGCAACTCGACCAGTTGCTTTGCTGGGGATTGTGGGACAAGCATAGCTGGCTGAACGGCTTCGCGCCGCGCGCCGACGGCCTGCCCCAGCGGCCCCTGCCCTATGACGATGGACTGAAGCCCAAGCCGATGCGCGCCGCCATCGCCGACGCGCTGCGCGCCGCCCCCGTCCGAAAGGGAATCGCATGATCCGCCGCAGCCTGACCGCGCTCGGCCTGGGGCTGGCCATCGCCGGTGGCGCCGCCGCGCAGACCGCCAGCTTCGACCGCTTCACCTATCAGGGCCGCTCGCTCGAACAGGTCAAGCCGAAGGCGGGCGAGTATCTCAATCCGATCGTCGCGGGCTATTATCCCGATCCCTCGGTGACGCGGGTGGGCAAGGACTATTACCTCGTCAACTCGTCCTTCGCGCATTTCCCCGGACTGCCGATCTTCCATTCGACCGACCTCGTCCACTGGACCCAGATCGGCAATGCGATCGACCGGCCGGGCCAGCTCGACTTTTCCGGCCGCGCCATATCGGAGGCGGTGTTCGCGCCTGACATCAGCTATCACGACGGCACCTTCTATATCGTCAACACCTGCGTCCAGTGCCGGGGCAATTTCGTCATCACCGCCACGAACCCGGCGGGGCCCTGGTCCGATCCGATCTGGCTGCCCTTCGAGGGGATCGACCCCTCGCTCTACTGGGAGGGCGACCGCGCCTATATCGTCAACAATCGCGCCCCCGCCGAACCGCCCCGCTATGACGGGCACCGTGCCATCTGGATCCAGGAATATGACTGGCGCGCAGGAAAAATGGTCGGCGAGAGTACGCAGCTCATCAACGGCGGCGTCGACCTGTCGAAAAAGCCCGTCTGGATCGAGGGGCCGCATATCTTCAAGAAGGACGGCTGGTATTATCTGACCGCCGCCGAGGGCGGGACCAGCGTCAATCATTCGCAGGTCGTTCTCCGCTCGAAGCAATTGCGCCGCCCCTATGTCCCGTTCGCGGGCAATCCCATCCTGACCCAGCGCGACCTCGACCCCGCCCGCCCGCATCCGATCAGCGCGGCGGGCCATGCCGAACTGGTCCAGACCCAGAATGGCGACTGGTGGGCGACCTTCCTGGCGACGCGCCCCTATGCCGAGGATTATTACAACATCGGGCGCGAGACCTTCCTGCTGCCGGTGACGTGGCGCGACGGCTGGCCGATCATCCTGGACAAGGGCAAGACGGTGCCCTGGACGCAAAAACGCCCCCAGCTGCCCGCCAGCCCGACGCCCACGCTGCCGACCAGCGGCGACTTCGGCTATACCGACGAATTCGACGGCCAGCGTCTGGCGATGCAGTGGATCGGCATCCGCACCCCCCGAACGCCCTTCTACAGCGTGGCGAATGGCCGCCTGTCGCTGAACGGCGGCGCGGCGCTAGGCGACCGGAACGGCGTGCCCGCCTTTGTCGGACGGCGACAGCAGCATGTCGTCGCGGACGTCTCGACCACGCTGACCTTCACCCCCAGCGCGAACGGCGCGCGGGCCGGGCTGGCGGCGATGCAGAACGACTATACCTATCTGTTCTTCGGGCTGACCCGGATCGACGGACAGCCCCGGATCGCGCTCTATGCGCGAGAGGGCCGGAACACCCGCGACGAGACCGCGCCCGAAACGCTGATCGCCTCCGCGCCCTTCGCCGCCAAGGGGCCGGTCACGCTGACCATCCATGCCAGGGGCGGGACGATGAGCTTCGACTATCAGGCGGACGGGCGGACGGCGACGCTCAAGTCCGACATGGATGTCCGCTTCCTCAGCACCGCCAAAGCGGGCGGGTTCGTCGGCACGGTGATCGGCCCCTATGCGTATAGCCCGCAATGACGGCGCGGCGGCTTTTCTCGCTCGCGCTCGGCGCGGCGCTGGCGGGCGTGTCGGCCATGGCGGGCGGACAGGTCTGGCAGTCGGATCGCGGTGACGGCACCTATGCCAACCCGCCGCTTTATGCCGATTATCCCGATCCCGACATCATCCGGGTCGGGCGCGATTTCTATTTCATCACCACCACCTTCGCGAACGTCCCCGGCCTGACGATCATGACCTCGCGCGATCTGGTGAACTGGCGCTTCGTCGGCCATGTCATCGACCGGCTGGAGGGCTTGCCCGCCTATGAGCTGAAGGATGGCGGCGCCTATCGCAAAGGCATTTTCGCGCCCAGCCTGCGCTACCGCGACGGGGTCTTCTACATCGCGGTGACGCCGGTGGGCGAGAAGACGCGCATCTATCGTTCGCGCGACATTCGCGGCCCCTGGGCGATGAACCGGATCGGCGAGGAAGCCTTTGATCCGGGGCTGTTCTTCGACACCGACGGCAGCGCCTATATCATGACCTCGGTGGGGTCGGACGGCACGACCACGCTCCTCAGCCTGGACCGCGACCTGCGCCGCGTCACCGACAAGCGCGTCGTCTATTTCAACAAGGGGGCCGAGGGGTCGAAGATCGTCAAGTGCGGCGATTTCTACTATATGTTCAACGCGATACCCCGGCGGCTGGGCATGACCGTCTCGCGCGCCAGGAGCCTGTTCGGCCCCTGGGAAACGCGCGACCAGATCGACGACAAGACCGGCGGCCACCAAGGCGCGATCGTCGACCTGCCCGATGGTCGCGACTATGGCTTCGTCATGGTCGACGCCGGCGCAATCGGGCGGATGACCAATATCAGCCCGGTCTTCTGGCGCGACGGCTGGCCCGTCTGGGGCACGCCCGACGCGCCCGGCCGCGTTCCCGCCACCGCGACCAAGCCGATCATGGGCCAGCCGATCCGCCAGCTTCCCGCCTCGGACGATTTTGCGGGCCGCACGCTCGGCCTGCAATGGCAATGGAACCACAATCCCCTGCCCGACCGCTGGTCGCTGACCGAGCGGCCCGGCTTCCTGCGGCTGCGCGCCACCCGGGCCTCGGCGCTGTGGAGCGCGCGCAACACCCTGCTGCAAAAGGGTCAGGGGCCGTTCGGACGCGGGGTCGTGGCGATCGACGCCTCGCACATCGTCGCGGGCGACCAGTGCGGATTTGGCACCTTCGGCAAATATAGCGGCCATATCGCGGTCGGGCGCGGGGCCGATGGGCGGCTGACCCTGACCATGCGGGTGATCGAGGATGTCGCCGCCGACAAGGGCACGACGCAGAAGACCGATGTCCGCATCGACGCCCGGCCGGTCGCGGGGCAAAGACTGTTCCTGCGCACCGATATGGACTTCCGCACCGACCGGGCGCGTGTCGCCTATAGTCTGGATGGGCGCGATTGGCAGGCGCTGGGCGGGGACTTTCCGCTGGCGTTCGACTGGCGGACCGGCACTTTCCAGGGACAGCAGTTCGCGCTGTTCTGCTACAATCCGGGGGCCAAGGGCGGGTGGATGGACGTGGACCGCTTTACCCTGTCGGGGCGATAGGTCGAGGGGTGTCCCTTGGCCTTCGACTTCGCTCAGGCTGAACGGTGATGGGGAATGGGCGATCTGAATACCTCGCGCCGTTCAGCCTGAGCGCAGTCGAAGGCCACGCCCCCTCCCCGGTCAGATCGTCGGCAATCCCCGCTCCACGATCTTGCGGATCAGGTCGCGGTGCTTTGGCAGGCCCGCCAGCAACCGCCCGGTCTGCACGTCATTCTCCCGCCGCGCCCGCTCGGCGATCACGGTTTCGGCGTGGAGGCTGCCCGGCGCGATCTCGGTCCGCTGGCCCATGCCGTACAGCACATATTGATAGCTGGCCGAGGGAAAGACCTCCTCCACCCGGTCGAACTCGTCATGCATCCACGGCGTCTGGTATCGCCATAGCGCAATCAGTTCCTGCAGCCGGTCGGGCATCGTCTCGGCCCGGCCATTGTCGCGCCAGAAATCGCTGTCGGTCCGCTGGGTCAGCGCATAATGCAGCTTCAGGAAATCGACGATCCGGCCCCAGCGATACAGGGTCGTGTCGTTGAACCGCCTGGCGACCGTGTCCATCACCTCGCGACAGGCGGGCATCTGCTCGGCGATGAGCTTGGCCGACAGCTCAATCAGCACGATCGCCGAGGCCTCCAACGGTTCGAGGAACCCCGCCGCCAGCCCGACGGCGACGCAGTTGCGCTCCCAGAAGCGCGCCCGGTGGCCCGCGCGGATCTTCAACTCGCGGACAGGCAGGTCCCGCCCCGCCTCGCCCAGATAGGCACGCAGTTCGCGTTCGGCGGCATCGCGGCCGATATGGCTGCTCGAAAAGACATGGCCCACCCCGCGCCGGGTCGGCAGGCCGATATCCCATATCCACCCCGCCGACTGCGCGGTCGAGATGGTGTGCGAGGCGATCGGCGCCTCGGGATCGTCATAGGGCACCTGGATGGCCAGCGCCGTGTCGCAGAACAACACGTCGTTCAGCGGCTGGAACGGCACCCCCATCGCCTCGCCCAACAACAGCGAGCGGAAGCCGGTGCAGTCGACGAACAGGTCGCCCGACACTTCGCCCGCCTGCGCCGTGCGGACCGCGCGGATGTCGCCATTTTCGGCCAGCAGCACCTCCTCGACATCGGCAAGGACATGGCGGACGCCCAGCGTCTCGCAGCAATGGCGGCGCAGGAAATCGGCGAATTTGCCCGCGTCCAAATGATAGGCATAATTGGCCAGCGCGTCATATTCAGGCGTCGCGATGGTCTTGGGCGCGAGACCCGCATCGCAGATGCGCCCCTGCGGCGTGACCGCGTCGCAGAAGCTCCCCTCGCCCTCCCCCGCCAGCCAATGCGAGGCCAGGTTCACCTGCGCAAAGCCCTGCGGCAGCATCAGCGGGTGGTAATAGCCGTCATCGGCTGCGCCGGTGGTCCAGCGGTTGAAGCGCGCGCCCTGCTTGAACGAGGCGTCGCACTGGCGGAAGAATTCGGTTTCGGACACGCCCATCCGCTTCAGCGTGGTGCGCAGCGTCGGCCATGTCCCCTCGCCCACCCCGATGATCGGGACATTGGGGGATTCGACCAGCGTGACGGTGAAGCCGTGCGGCCGCCGCCCCTGATGCCGGGCGGCGATCACGCCCGCAGTCAACCAGCCGGCGGTGCCGCCGCCGACGATCACGATATTCTGGACGGGTTGAACCATGGTGTCAGAAGGTCCGATTGGACGCGGGGATGTCAAGCCGAAGCCCGACATCCCCGCCCCTGGCCATCGTCAGAAGCGATAGCGCGCGCCGACCGTGAAGCGGCGGCCATAGTCGAACACGTCGAGCAGCTGGTTCTTGAACCGGCCATGCGTGCTCTGCTTGTTGTTGTTCAGGTTCAGGATCTCGCCGAAGATCGAGAAGTTCTTCGACACGTCATAGCTGCTGGTCAGATCGACCTGGAAGCTCTGGTTCACGAAGGTCGGCTCGGCACCATAGGAGCCGGTATTCTGGTTCTGGCTGAACGCCAGCAGATACTCGTCGCGCCAGTTGAGCGCGGTGCGGAACTGGAAGCCGTTCTTGTCATAGAAGCCGACGAAGTTGGCCGAATTCGCAAGCCCCGTCACCGCAAAGCCGCTCTGCGAGACGTCCTTGGCGTTGTACGGCTTGTTGGTGTCGACCAGCGTGGCATTGGCCTGGAAGCCGAAACCGCTGTCGCCGAACACCTGCTGCCAGGCGATTTCGACGCCGCGCACGGTGGCATCCGGGCCGTTGATCGACTGCGAGATGGAGAAGACGGCAGGCTGGCCGGTGGTCGGGTCGACCACGCCGTTCACCGTCTGGCGGGTCACGCCGTTGACGATGAAGTTGCTGACATTCTTCAGGAAGAAGTCGACCGACAGGTACGAGTTGCGCTGATAATACCATTCGGCGGCCAGATCGTAATTGTCCGCCAGATAGGGTTTCAGCTGCGGGTTGCCGCCGCTGCCCGACAGCGCGCCGACACGCTGGCCGTTGCCGATGCTGAGCACCGGGCTGAGCAGCGTCAGGCCCGGACGGGTCAGGGTACGCGACGCGTCGAAGCGCAGCTGCAGCTTGTCGGTCACTTCCAGACGCAGGTCGAGGGTCGGCAGCATGTAGGAATAATTGTTGCGGCCTACGACCGGCTGGGTCTGGGTGAAGTCGATCGACAACAAGGTCGGGTCGGCGGCGCTGCGCGTGATGGTGGTCGGCTGGCGACCCTGCCCCGCCGAGCTGAGATGCGTATTCTCGTTACGCAGGCCCACCGCGATGTGCAGCGGCATGCTGGCGACCTGCGCCTCGATCTGCGCGCTGAAGAACAGCGACCAGGTCTTTTCCTGGATGGTGCGGACCGAGTTGGGATCGATCGCCTGATCGAACGCGCCGGTGAAGCCGTTGACCCCGCCGCCATAGTTGAAGCCCGGCACGGTCTGCGCCTGCGGGTTGCCCAGGCTGGTCAGATAATTCTGATAGGCTTGCGGGCTGTAGATCAGGACCGATGGCGGCAGGCCGCCCTGGAAGCCGGGGATGAAGTTGTTGAGGCTGATCGAGCCCTGATACAAGTTCGACGGCAGCGGCGCGATGCCCGAGGTGCGGCCCGACGGCGAACCGTAACCCGCATAGGCCTGCCAGTAATTGTTGGTGAAGGTGCTGGCATTCTGCTGGTAGAATTTGTCGTCGACATACTGACCGCCCGCCTTCAGCGTCAGATTGTCTTCCTTCCAGGTGGCGACGGCGCGGAATTGCTTCAGCTCGTCGGTGTTCTTCTGGGTCTGGAGCACGGTGACGTGCGAGCCGATCAGCGACGGGTCCGCCCAGCGCGCGCCGTCGCCGGCGGGGCCGAAATTGCTGATCGTCGGGAACGCCTTGTTGCTGTCGCCCGTGATGTTGAAGCCCAGATTGGTGCCCAGATTGCCGCCGTAACCGATATCGCCGTTGCTGCTGCCCACGACGCCGCCGGGGTTCAGCCAGCTCTTGGCATAGGCACCGTCCGCCTCGACGGTCAGCTTGGGGCTGACGTCCCATTTGACGTTCAGGCCGGTCTGGTTGGTCTGAAGCACCTGCTTGTTGATCGCGGAGGTGAAGTCGGTCGGGGTGCCGGTCTGGGTGAAGCTGACCGCCGTGCCGTTGGCGTCCTGCTTCACGTTGCGCAGGTCGCCCTGGTTGAACCATACTCCGAAGCCGAACACGTCGGTCGTGATCGTCTGGCGGGAATAATTATTGTCGAGCGTTAGCATCACGTCTTCGGACGGATGCCATTGCAGCGCGACGCGACCGTCGACGCGCTCGTCCTTGGTCCGCTGCTGCTCGGCGCCATATTGCTGCGGGAACCAGCCGGTCAGGGTGCGCTGGTCGGACGCCGCCGCCGTGCCGTTGGTGGTCGGCGCGCAGCTGGTCGCGGTGCTGCCCGACAGCTGGCAGGGCGCGAAATTGCCGCCCGGCCAGCCCGACACGAAGACGCGGTTGGTATCGGTATCGCGGCGGGTGTAGATGAAGCTGGACAGAATGCCGATCGTGTCGTCGGCAAAGGTGTCGCTGACCAGCGCGCCCAGCGTCGGGGTGACGTGGCCCGAACGGTCCTGAAGCGAGCCCGAGGCGCTGACCGCCGCGCGGAAGCCGGGATGGTCGAACGGCTTGGGGAACTGGATATCGACGGTCGCGCCGATCGAGCTGGAGGCCAGCGACACGTCGGGCGTCTTCAGGACGCTGATCCCGCCGATGAAGTCCGAACCGACGGTGCTGAAGTCGATCTGGCGGCCGCCTGCGGCGGTCGAGATGCGACGGCCGTCATAGAGGGTGGTGTTGAAGTCGCCGCCAAAGCCGCGAACCGTGATGCCGGTCGGCTCGCCACGCGAACCGTTGCGCTGGATCGAGACGCCGGGAAGACGCTGGAGCGATGCCGCGACGTTGGAGTCGGGGAATTTGCCGATATCCTCGGCGGAGATGGCGTCGACCACGCCGGTCGCGGTGCGCTTGATGTCGAGGTTGCGCTGGAGCGAGCTGCGCAGGCCGGTGACGATGATCTCGGCGGAGCTCGCCTCGCCCGAGGGCGATGGAGAGTTATTCTGTTCGCTGGGCGCGGTCGCCTGATCCTGCGGCGTGCCGGCCTGCTGCGCGGTGGTGGCGTTGGCCTGAACGGGCGTATCGGGACGGACGGCACCCGGCGCGGCGGTCTGCGCATAGGCGGTGCCGGGCGCGAGAAGCGCTAACGCCATCAACGGCGAGACGCCGCCCATCAGTGCACGGCGTGAAACCAGTGCGGCAACAGAAACAGTGCGAGACACCATTTTCCCCTCTCCTTCAATCTTTTATCACCGGGGCCGCTAGCGTTATGCCGCCATACCGCCCTTTCGATACGCTTATGCTACTCCTATGATAGCGCTATAACAAGCCATTTGTCAGAGCGACGGGGTCGCGTTATGCCCACCCTTGACGAAGACCTTGGGAACCGAACACAAACCGGGCTTCGACGCCGCTGTCGGCCAGCCGGACGACGCGGGGCGAGAGGATGCGACGCGAAAGGATTTGCCCGTCATGGCCGATATGGAATTGCTCGACAGCGCACGGCATGCCGCGCTCCGCGTCTCCGCCGCACCCGACCGAAACCGCCATTTCGTGCAGTTGGTGGCCGATGAATTCCTGCCCGCCGCGCTCCATTATCCGATCCTGTTCGCCCGTCATCCGGAAACCGGGGACCTGTATCCCGGCGCGTTGATGGGGCTGGTGCCGGAGGAAAATCTCTGCCTGGGCGCAAACGGAACGCTGAGCGGATACCGCGCCGCCGACCTGGAAAGACAGGGTTTCTACGTCTCCGGCGAGAATATCGCGATCGATCCCGACCATGCCGCGCTCGGCCAGGGCGAAGGGGACCCGATCTTCGAAAAGGACGGCGACGCCGCCCCGGCATTGCAGCGGATCCAGGCCGCCCTGCGACGGCTGCACCGGGGCCTGCCCGAGACCGAGGCCTTTGTCGGCCGCCTGCTGGCGCACAAGCTGATCGAGCCGATCGACCTCAGCTTCCGCTTCGACAATGGCGAGAGCCTGCGGCTCGACGCGCTCTATACGATCAGCCTCGATGCGCTGCACGACCTGCCCGACGAGGCCGCATTGGCGCTGTTCCGGTCGGGCGACCTGCAACTCATCTATGCGCAGACCGCATCAGTCCGACATATCCCGTTCCTCGCGCGGCGGCGCAACGACCGGCTGAGCGGGCTGGCGGCATGACCGACGCGGCGGTCGAGATCGATCGCGCCGCGCTCGACGGGTATGACGCGTTTCGACGCCTGGTCGCCGAACCCTGTCGCCCCGCGATCATTCGGGGCGCGGCCGATGGCTGGCCGTTGCGGCAGGCGGCCAGCGCAGCGACGCTGGCCGGGTATCTGGCGGGCTTCGATGCGGGACGGCAGGTGGAGGCCTTTATCGGCCCGCGCGCCATCGCCGGGCGCTACAGCTATAGCGACGACCTGACCGGCTTCAATTTCCGCCGCGAGACGATGACGCTGCGCGCCGCGATCGAACGGCTGACGAGCGAGGCGGAGACGGAGGAGAGCCTCTATATCGGATCGGTGCCGACCGAGGCGGTCCTGCCCGGACTGGCGCAGGCCAATGCCCTGCCCTTCGCGCCACCGGGCGTATCGCCACTGATCTGGATCGGCGATGCGTCGACCGTGCCCTGTCATTACGACATGATGGACAATATCGCCTGCGTCGTGGCGGGGCGGCGGCGGTTCACCCTCTATCCGCCCGATGCGATCGGCGACCTCTATGTCGGGCCGATCGACCATACCATGGCGGGCCAGCCGATCGCGCTGGCGGTCGAGGCGCAAAGCGGCGATCCGCGTTACCCCCGGTTCGAGCAGGCCCGGCACCGCGCGATCATGGTCGAGCTGGAGGCGGGCGATGCGCTCTACATGCCCAAGCTGTGGTGGCACCGGGTCGAGGCGACGGGGACGCTCAACATCCTGGTCAATTACTGGTGGGACGCGTTTCCGGTCGGCCCCGACCAGCCCTTCGCGGCGCTGCTCCTCGCCATGACCGCCATCGCCGCACGGCCCGAGGCGGAGCGCGCAGCGTGGCGTGCGTGGTTCGATCATTACGCGTTCCGCCCCGACGGCCATCCGCTGGCGCATCTGCCCGAGGAACGGCGCGGCGTGCTGGGCGCGGCCCCGGAAAATACCGGGATGCTGCGCGCCCATGCGATGCGGATGCTGCGCGGCGGCTAAGCCGTCAGGGCAGGACTTCGATCCCCTCGACCACCACCTCGGGATCGACCAGCCAGAGCGTGATACGATGCCGACCCGCCGCGACGCCCGGCAGGGTCGTCGTCGCGACTCGCCGGTTCTCGATCACCGAACGGTCCCAGGTGGCGGGCGTCTCATCGGCCATCAGGTTCAGGATGACGGGCGTGCCGTCATCGACCGACACCGCGATCCGGTGCCGCCCGCCGCCGCGCACGTCCAGCCCCGGCGCCGCGACGATCGCGAGCTTGAGCGGCCCGGCGCGCTCGGTGGCCAGGTCATAGACGAGGTGCGGGCTCGCCCCGCCCGGCCGCTCGATGGTCGGCGCGGTGGTCGGCGTGGCGATCATCGCGGCTCCTTCAGCGGTGAAGTTCGCGACTCGCTGCCACCGGATGCCGCCGCCATCGACCGCCCGGCCCTGATCGGCTGCGATCCGCTGTAGGGCACGGGGCGGCGCGGGTGGCAGGGGGAGCGGCGCGGCGACGGTGGCGAGCGCGGGCATCGCGTCGCTGTCGGGCTGTTGCCAGCCGGTATAGCCGATATGAGTCTGCGCCATCATCGCGGGCCATTTGCCGCCCGCCGTCTCCACCTCGTAACGGCGGCGGATCGCGGCGTCGCGCGCGAAGTAGCCCCGCGCGGCGGCCGCCATCTTCTCCGCCGTGGCCGCATCGCCCGCACTGGCGGCGGCGCGGTTGGCGGCGACCGCCTGATACAGCCGATGCAGGTTCGTCATCGCCTCGATCCGGTGCAGCACCAGTTCGTAATAGGCGTCGCGCCGGTCGGCGGGGATCCGCGTCTCGAGCTTGCGGGCGGCCGCGTCGAGCGCGTTCCACTCGGTCAGCACCCGCGCCCATTCGCCGCCCCGATCGTCATAGCTGGTGGCGTCGATCAGCTCGGGCTTGCGACGGCTGGCGAGCTGGCCATAGCGGCGGATCAGTTCGCCGATCAGCGGCCCCTGCGCGGCCCCGAACTGCTGCGTCGCCCAGCGCACCGGATAGGCCTGCATCGTGGACAGGTCCATGCGGTCCGGGTTCCACGCCATGTCGAGGAAGAAGCTGGTCGGATATTCCATCGGCTTCAGATCGCCGACATTGACGATCCACAGCCGGTCCGCGCCATATTGGTGCGCCATCGTCATCTGCTGCCACACGCGCGGGATCGCGTTTGTGTCCAGCCACTTATAGTTGCGCGGGCCGCCGACATAATCGAAGTGATAATAGACGCCCGATCCGCCGACACGCGTCTCGCCAATGGGGGGCAGGCGGCGGATATTGCCCCAATTGTCGTCGGCGAACAGCAGGGTCACGTCGTCGGGAACGCGCATCCCCTTGTCGTAATAATCCTGCACCTCCTTGTAGAGCGCCCAGACCTGCGGCGTCTGCGCGGCCGGGCGTCCGGTCACATCGGCGATGATCCTGCGCTGGTCGGCGACGATCCGCTCGAGCAGCTCGGTCGCGGTCCCCTCGGTCATCGGCTCATCGCCGTCGCCGCGCATGCCGATCGTCACCGGGTCCTCGGCCCGGCCGCGCCGCTCTATCCCGAAGCGCCAGAATTTGCGGAGTTCGTCGGCATTCTTCGTATAGTCCCACGCGCCGCCGCCCTGCCGCTTCCACTCGATCTGCGCGCGCTGCATCGGTTCATGGTGCGAGGTGCCCAGCAGCACCCCCATCTCCTGCGCCAGCGGCGCGGTCGCGGGGTCGTCCTGCCACAGCGACTTGCCCCACATGGCGGGCCACAGGAAATTCGCCTTGGAGCGGAGCAGCAGGTTGAACACCCGCTCATAGGCCCGGTGGTTGATCCCCCCGAAGCTCTTGCGCGCCCAGCCGCCAAATGCGGGTTCCTCGTCGTTGATGAAGATGCCGCGATATTTGACCACCGGACGATCGGCGACGCGCCCCGCCGTCAAATAGAGCGTCGGATGGCGCTGCGCCGGAACGTCGGCCCACCAGGTCCAGGGGCTAACCCCGGCCTTCGCGCTGATGTCGTACAGGCCATAGATGGTGCCGCGCCGATCCGCCCCCACGATCACCAGCGCCCGCGCGACGCCCGGCATGGGGTTGTCGACCACCTGCTCGACATAGCCCTCCCATTGCCCGGCAAGGCCGGTGACATCGATCCTGCCCGCCTTGACCAGCGCGTCCACGACCGCGCTATGCCCCAGCGTCCCGGCAATGACGGTCGCCCCGCCCGCCGCATCCCCCGCCAGCCGGACATCGCCGCCGCCCACCGCCTTCAGGTCGGCAACCAGGTCGGTGGCGGCGCGGCGGACGCCGGGCTCGTCCCCCGGATCGACGACCACCGTCGCCACCCGCCCCGGCGCCAGCAGCGACAGGGCGCCCGCCACGCTCCGCTCGCAGGCGACAACAGGTCCCGCACAGGTCGGGTGGGCGGCGGCCGCTGCGGCAGCGCCAGGGATCAGCGCGACGAGCGCGGCGGACAATAGCAGGGGGTTCATCGTCTCTCCGGTCTCCCCGTCGTGCAGGACGACCGGGACTATTTTCGTTTGTCTCGCTTACTGTTATCGCTCACAAACCGTAGGCCGCAAGCGCGGATGCGACAAAGAGAGGATCGGGCATGAAGCACTGGACGATGGTGGCCGCGACGGCCGTGATGATCGCGACCGGCGTCCAGGCGCGCGACACCCGCTGGACCCCTGCCTGGGGCTCGTCCCAGGTACGCGTCGAGGGAGCCAATGCCGACAGGGTGGCCAAGGCCGGTCCCGTCACGATCCGCCAGATCGTCCGCCTGACCGCCAGCGGCAGGGTGCTTCGCCTTCGCCTGTCCAATGTCGCGGGCACCACCCCGCTTCATATCGGCGCGGCGAGCATCGGCCTGGCCGCGCCCGGCCGGTCGGACGTCGCCACGCCGCTGGCGGTGACCTTCGACGGCGCGGGCGAGGTCATGGTGCCGCCGGGGGCCGAACTCTATTCCGACGCGATCGCCCTGCCGGTCGCGGCGGGCGGCGATGTCGCGGTCAGCCTCTATTTCCCCGATCCGGTGACGACCCCGACCGGCCATACCGGGGCACGCTCGACCACCTTCCTGATCGCCGGGAACGCCACCGCGCGGCCCGCTTTGCCCGATGCGCAGACGATCGGCGGCTGGTGGGCGCTCTCGGATGTCGAGATACGCGACGCCGCGCAGACCGCGACCATCGTCACCATCGGCGACTCGATCACCGACGGCTATGGCATCAAGGACGACAGCAACACCCGCTGGCCCGACGATCTCGCGCAGCGGCTGGCGGCCTCGCCCGCCACGCGCCGCTTCTCGGTGGTCAATGCCGGGATCGGCGGCAACCGGATGCTGCTCGACGGGATCGGGCCCAATCTGATGGCGCGGTTCGACCGCGACGTGATCGCGCGGCCGGGCGTCAGCCATGCCATCCTGCTGGAAGGGGTCAATGACCTGGGCGTGCTGACCCGCGAGCATCCGGTCGACGCCGCGACCCATCAGGCGATGGTGCGCCGGATCACCGGCGCCTATCGCCAGCTGGCCGAACGCGCCCATGCGCATGGCATCCGCGTGATCGTAGGGACGATCACGCCGTTCCAGGGCAACGACTATTATCATCCCGGCCCCGAGACCGAGGCGGACCGGCAGGCGATCAACCGCTTCATCCGCACGTCGGGGCTGTTCGACGGGGTGATCGATTTCGACCGGGCGGTGCGGGATCCGGCCAGGCCCGACCGGCTGCTGCCCGCTTACGACTCGGGCGATCATCTGCATCCCAGCATGGCGGGCTATCGCGCCATGGCCGAGGCGGTGCCGCTGTCGCTGTTCGCGGCCCCGCGCCGCTGATCAGAAGGCGGCGTCCAGCCCGATGCGCAGCGTGCGGGGGCGCAGCGGCGTCACCTGGTCGCGCCCGGTGGCGAAGGGCGTGCCGAGCGCGAAGCGATTGCCGCGCACATCGGCCAGGTTGGTGACGCTGGCGGTCACCCCGATCGCGCCCAGCCCCAGCCGCGCGGTCAGCCCGCTGTCGAGATAATCGCCCTGGCGCTCGCCCAGGATCGGCCCCACGCCCAGCCGTGACGCCCCGACATAGCGCAGCCAGCCATCGACGCGCAGGTCGCGCCCGCCCGCCAGCATGCGGCGATAGACCAAGCCCGCGCGCGTCGTAACCCGCGCGATATTGGGAATCTGGCTCAACCGCGCCAGCACCGCCGCGCGCGCCGCCGCCGGATCGCCGGCAAGATCCTCGGCCAGCGCGAAGACGCGGGTGCTCGACGGCTCGTCGATCCGGCTGTCATTATAGGACAGCGCCCCCTCGACCCGCAGCCCTTCGGTCAGCCGCGCGCCGACCAGCGCCTCGATCGTCCAGAGCTTTCCGTCGCCGATATTGGCGGTGCTGGGCAGGCCGCCGGAATCGATGAAGTCGGCCTGGATGTCGCGCCACGACGTGTGGGCCAGCGTGATCGACCCGTCGAACCGATCGCGCCCCGGCCGCCCGGTCCGCAACCCCGCCTCGATCGTCGCCACTCGGTCGTTGCGGAACCTGCGGACCACCGGCCCCTCGATGGTCAGCCCGCCGGGACGAAATCCCTGCTGATAGCGCAGGAAGAGCTGCGCCCGCGGGGTCAGGTCGATCAGCGCGGAGGCGGCGGGCAGCAGGATCGTCTGCGCGCGCCGCGCCGTCACATCCTGCAACCGCGCCAGCGCCTGGACCGACAGGGCGGAAGGCAGGTCCTCGCCTGCCCCATCGAGCACAGAATGGGTGACGCGCAGCCCGCCCGTGGTCAGCAGGCCGGGGAGCAGCCGCACGCTCGCCTCGCCATAGAGCGTGGCCTCCTCGACGCCGTTGACCACGCCGGTCCGCGCGACCAGCGCGCCGGGCTCGCCGAACAGGCGGGTCAGCCGGGTGCGGTTATGGACATAGCTGAACCCCGCCAGCCAGCCCGACCCGTCGGGCGACGACTGCCACAACCGGGTCTCGTTGGCCTGCATCCGGGTGGCATTGGCCTGGTCGAACAGCTGGACCGGACCGCCCGGCGGGGTCGCGTCATAGCGTTCCATCAGGTCGTGCGCGGTGATGCCGCTGCTCGAACGGAACCGGACGCGTCCCAGGCGGCCCGACAGGACCAGCTGGGCCTGGCCGAAATCGGCCGAAAAGCCCTCCGCCACCGGCGCGGCGCGGGTCAGCGGGGGGCCGTCGCGATCGGCATATTGGCTGTCGGCGCCGCGTATCCGCTGCCCGATCCCGATCGCCTCCACGCTCCAGCCGCCGCCCAGGTCGAGCCGCGCGGCGGCGCGGCCGCCTTCGATCCGGGTGCGGTTGACGTCGGTCCGGCCGAGCAGCGGCTTGTCGATATAGCCGCCCTCGCTCGCGGTATCGGCGACGATCCGGATCGCCAGCCGGTCGGCGATGACCGGCATGTTGAGCACCGCCTGCGCATCCACCCCCGGCGCGCCCCGCGCAGTGGCCGATCCGCCCAGCATCACCGATCCCCCGGCCCGCGTCGCATCGGGCGCATTGGGAACCAGCCGGATCAACCCGCCCAGCGACCCCGCGCCGTACAAGGTCCCCTGCGGCCCCTCCAGCACCTCGACCGCCGCCAGATCGGCGAGCCGCAGATCGGGGTCGGGCGCGTTGTAGCTGAGCCGCAAATCGCCGAAATATTGCCCCACCGTCGCCTGGGTCGGGCCGGTGAAGCTGGAGTCGGCGATGCCCCGGATGAACAGCTTGTTGCGCCCCGGACCCAGATAGGTCGAGGCGATCACGGTCATCCGGTCCGCCAGCTTGCCCGTGCCGCCCGCGCCGCCCAGCTCCAGATCGGCGCCCGCGACCTGCACCACCTGCCCCGCGAAATGATCGCGGGTCGTGTCGCGCTTGCTGGCGGTGACGACGACATCGCCGTCGGGCACTTCCGGCGGTGGTGGCGGCGGCGCGGACCGGCGGCGATGCGGGATCGCGATCCTGGCCCGCGCCCTGGGGAGCAGCCGCCAGCTACCGGGGCCGAGCGCCTCGACCCGCGCATCGCTGCGCTCGGCGATCAGCGCCAGCGCCCGCTCCACCGACATGCGGCCCCGCAAGGCGGGCAGCGCGCGGGACCAGAGGCGCGCGTCGGGTACCACGATATTGGCATGCGCCCTTTGCCCCAGCGCCATCACTTGGGTGGCGACGGTCCCGCCGGGCAGGTCGAGGGGCAGGCGCTCGGCCGCCGTCGCCGCCGTCGCGCAAGCCGCGACGGTCGCCGTCAGGACCGCGAACCCCGCCCCCGAAAATCTCACCCGCGCGGTTCCAGCATCCACCCGGCGGCCTGGCGACGGACCCGCACGTCGAGCAATCGGCCCAGCAAGTCGGGCTGCTCCCGCACCGCGTCCAGCTCGATGGTGCCGCGAAATCCCCGGTCCGCGATGGCGGGCATGACGGCGACCGGCTGGCGGAGGAACCGCGAGAGGTCCTCGGCGACGTCGGCCAGCGGTGCCCCGTCATAGGCCAGCCGCCCCTGCCGCCAGCCGCCGACCTGTTCGATCGCGACCGGCTGGCGGATCAGCCGATCCCCCTCCGCCACCACCGCCTGTCCGGGGGTCAGGCGAAGCGCGGCGCCCTTCGGATCGACCATGACGGCACCCTCGGCCACCGCCACCCGCATGGCGCGCGCGCCCAGCCTGACGTCGAAGACGGTGCCGAGATCGGTCAGCCCGATGCCCCGCGCCTCGACCGCAAAGGGATGCGCGGCGTCGTGCCGCACCTCGAACAGGGCTTCGCCCCGGTCGACCACGGCGCGGCGCCGATCCGCCCGGTCCAGCGTGACGCGCGATCCCCCGGCCAGCATGATCCGGCTGCCGTCGGGCAAGGCGATATGGCGCATTTCCCCGGCGGCGGTCTCGACCGCATAGGGCTGCGGCCGGTCGAGCCAGAGCGGGACACCGACCATCCCGACCAGCGCCGCCGCGACCGCGCCGCCGATCCAGCGCAGCGATCGCCGCCGCCGGGCGGGCATGACGGGTTCGTCGTCGACCACGACCGGGGCCGCCATGACATCCGGGTGCGCCGCCAGCGCGTCCGCCGCATCCAGCAGCATCGCCGCGGCGCGATCATAGCGTCCGGCATGATCCGGATCGGCCTCCAGCCAATCGGTGAAGGCGTCCCAGTCGGCCGATGCCGGATCGGCCATGCGCAGCGCCCAGTCGATCGCGACCGTGTCGATCGTCGCATCGGGCGGGGATTGCGGGGGCTGGCTCATCCAATCTGTTCCTTGAGCGCGGCGAGCGCGTGCGCCGCCATGCGAAGATCGCTTTCGACGGTGCTGATACTGATGCCGAGTTCGGCGGCGATCTGCTTTTGCGGCATCCCCTCCACCCGTGCGCGCCGGAACACCAGCGCGGGCCGCTCGCCCAGCGCCGCCAGCGTCGCGGCGATCCGCTCGGCGGTCTGGCGCGCGACCACGGCGCGTTCGGCGGCGGGGGCCTCGGCATCGCCCGCCTGCTGCCCCTCGGCCCAGTCCCGCTCGCGCCGTTCGGCCTGTCGGCTGGCCCGGTAACGATCGATCATCAGCATGTCCGCCGCGCGGTAGAGATAGGCCAGCGGATTGGCGATCGGCCCGTCCATCCGGCCCGACACCTTCAACCACAGGTCCTGGACCAGATCCTCGGCCGCGTCGCCCGCCCCGCGCGCGCCCAGGAAGCGCACGAGCCTGTCGCGATTGGCGAGGAAGACGGCCTCGATCCCGGTGGGCGGCATGCTGGTGACCGAAGAAAGGGAAGGGAATATCGTGGTTTAGCCGAAGAGCCTCGATGTGGAAAGGAGCCCCACCCAAGGACGGGGTGGGGCTCCGAACGCCCGCGTGCGCTACAGGGGGGATGCACGCGGGCGAACTCGCCTAGAAGGCGAATTGGAGGGCCGCGCGCGCCGCCAGCGCCACATTACCCAATCTCTGTTCGGCATTGACCTCGCCGCTCAACCGGATCTCGCTGGTCCCGGTGATCGCGCGCACCCGGCCGACCCAGCCGCCGCGACGCGCCTCGGGATCGAGGATGAAGGGCGTGCCGTCGCCAAAGCTGGCGATCGTGCGGCCCAGCGCCCCGGCGACGCGCTCGCGCCGTCCGCCCTCGATCTCCAACCGGCTCCACTGGTCATAGCGGTTGTCGCCGCCGAAATTGATGCCCGCCGCGACGCTGGCGGTGACCGCCAGTTCGTCGCTGCTCCGCTTGCGCACGGTCAGGTCATACCCCGTCCCGCCGCCGCTCTCGCGATAGCCGTCCTCGTTCAGGCGGTAATAGTCCAGGGCCAGGATGGGCCGGACACTGAACTGGCCCGCCCAATGTTCCCACGATACCGATCCCGACCCCGAATAGAGCATGCCCTTCCAGTCGGCGGTCGCGCGGCGCTGGACCGCTTCCGATCCCACCACGCCGTTGAACTGACGCTGCGACCCGAAGGACAGGAACGCCGCCGAGGCGCGGGCCTGGCTCGCCAGGGCACCCCAGCGCGCGCGCCAGAAACCGGCCAGCTCATATTGGCTGTGGTCGACGCGGTTGACCGCCGAGCCCTCATTGTCGCGACCGCTCATATAGGACAGCGAGGCGCCGAAATTGCCCGCATCGGTCTTGTGCTCGATGCCGCCGCTGATCCCCCAGCCGCGCACGTCATAGCTGCGGGTCGAGCGGGTGCCCTTGGACGCGTCCCAGCCGATCGGGGTCAGCCAATAACCCCATTTGCCCTCTTCGCTGAACTCGCCCGCCGGTTCGCGCAGCTGCGCGGCGGCGGTGCGCGAGGCCAGCGTCACGCTTTCGAACACGCCGCCGCTGTAATTGGGCAGCATCTGCTCGATCGCGCCCCGGAACGCCGCGCCGTCATAAATGCCCCGGATCGCGTCGGACAGCTTGGCGTCCTTTGCGATCGCGGTGTCGATCGCGTCGAAGGCGCTGACGCCCGCGCGGTTCAGGCCCAGTTCGGTCTTGGCCTTGCGGGTGACGTCGACCGCAATCTCATTGGGTTGCGTGGCGACGATCGCCCCCTTGTAGAGGAACGGCATCGCGCTCGCGGCCAGGGTCAGGTTGTTCGCCCCGGTCAGCGTGCCCGACCGCAGCACGACATAGCGCCCCGTCACGTCGGTCCCGCCCGACACACGAAGCGCCAGCTGGCTGTTGGCGCCGATCACCGTCGCGCCGCCGACCTGGATCAGGTTGCCGGTCGGATTGGCCTTGTCCAGCGCCACGCTCAGGATCGACTGGTCGCCCAGCGTCAGCGAGCCGATGCTGGATACGCCGTTGGCCGCGAAGGTGCCGCCGCCGCTGGCGACCGTCACCGCGACATGGCCCGCATTGGCCAGCCGCCCGGCAAAGACGCCCTTGCCGGTGATCGACAGCAGATCCTGGCCCTGGCCCGCGAAATCGGCGACGCCGTCGAACCGCGCGCTGCCGCCGACGACCAGCGTGTCGGCGCCGGTGCCGAAGGTCGCGGTGCCCGCATAGGTGCCGCCGCTCATCTCCAGCCGGTTGTTGCCCGCGCCGAAGCTCACATCGCCGCTGACCGAGCCGCCCGCAATCTCCAGCCTGTCATTGCCGCTGCCAAAGCGGATCGCCCCGCTGATGCTCGGCGCGGTGGCGCCGGTCGCGGGCGCGAGCTGCCGGACGACGGCGCCGCTGGTGTTCGCCGACAGGTCGATCGCGATGCTGCGCGAGGAATCGCCCCCCGCCGCGGCGATCGAGCCGCCATTCTCGATCAGGGTCAGCCCGCCCGAGCGATCGAGGATTGCGGTGGCCGAGGCGCCGGTCGCGCTAGCCTTGATCGCGCCGGTGTTGCGGAGCGTCGGGACCGATGCGCCGCTATCGATCAGGATCGCGGTCGTCATCGCGCTGGCCGCGCCCCCGCCGGTCGCGGTCACGCTGCCGCCGACCTGAAGCTGCGGGGTCGAGGCGCCAGTACCGAAGCGGATGGCGGTCGCCTCCGCGCCGTTCGCCGTCGCCTGCACGGTGCCACCGACGGACACGCCCTGCGCGATCTGCACCGCGCCGCCCAGCCCGCCGATCGACAGCGCGGTCGCGCGCACGCCGCTATAGACGCCCGCCGCCGACACACGCCCGTTGACGACCAGCCCCGCCGCCGGGGTGGTGCCGCCGGTCGCGCCGATGACCACCGCCCGGTTCGCGGCGCCGATCTGCATCGTCGGCGCCGCGCCGTTGGTGATCAGGTCGGCCGCCTTGCCCGTCACATTGCCCAGCGTGATGCCGCCCGCGACATTGCCGGCGACGACCAGCGCCGATCCCCCCTGGAGCAGGTCGTCGCGGTCCAGCTTCGACACATCGGCGGGCGGGGTGGTATAGCGATAGCCGGTCGACCCGATCCCCCCCTCGACGGTCAGCGCCCCGCCGACATCGCCGTCGATCCGCGCGCCGACCGCATTCTCGCCGACCGCGACGATGCTGCCGCCCAGCGTCACATTGCCCGAGACCGCCCCGGTCTGCACCCCCACCGAACGATCGCCCAGCACGTTGATCTTGCCCGACTGGACGAGACTGCCGGTCAGCGGGCCACCCAGCGCGATCCCGGCGGAGTCGGTGCCCTTGATCGTGATCTCGCCGCTGTTGGTGATGGTGCCGGTGAACGCGCCATCGGTGCGAATGCCATAGCGGCGCGCGCCCTGTGCGAAAGGGCCGTCCAGGTCGCCGTCCTTGTCGACGTCGACCGCCGTATAGCGTTCGTCGATGATGATCTTGCCGGTGTTGGTGATCTGGCCGTTGACGCCCGCCGCCGCGCCGATGCCGGTCGAATCGTTGGCGTCGGTGATCTGGATCGTCCCGGCATTGGCGACCTTGTTGTTGCTGTCGATCCGGACGGCGGTGCCGCCGGTCGGGACCACGCTGCCCGCCGCCGTGATGCTGACATCGGCGGCCGCGCCGTTGTTGACGGTGGCGGTGCGGACCGGCGTCGTGCGCTTGGTGTCGATCACGGTCTGGGCCGAGGCGGCCGCTCCCGCCGCCAGCGCGAGCGTGGCGGTCGAGGCGAAGAGCAGGCGATGCACGGATGAGGTCCCCTTTATGTCCCTTTTGCCCCTCCAGACGGAGCCACGGCCCCCGATCCTTGCCGCCCGGATTAAAATTTTGTCAGGTTGCCCGGCGGTGTTGACGATTGCCCTGCAGAGGATCACAGGGCCGGGCAGATGTGGGGTCCCCCGCGTCGTTCCAGAAAGCGAGAACATGTCCAGCGACAGTTCCAGTAGCGCCGCACGCCTCGGGCCCGTTCGCTAGTTTTCGTGACTGGCTTTCGTCCGCCCGGGTCGTGCGGACGAAAGGTTTGAAATGGTCAACGATCTGATTGCCGGCGTCGCCGCCGGTTTCCGTTCCTCCCGGCGCGGCCTGTCCATCGCCGATCTCGTCGATACGTTGCAGTCGCTGCCGGTCGCGGAGGCCGCCGACGCCCTGTCGCAAATGCCCGATGCGCGCGCCGTGGCGGTCCTCGACAGCCCCGAACTCCGCTGCGCGTCCGAAATCCTGCCGCTGCTGACCACCGCGCGCGCCGCCGCGCTGGTGTCGCAAATGGCCGAGGACCGCGCCGCCGACGTGCTCGCCGAAATGGACGAGGACGATGCCGCCGCGATCCACGCCGCGCTCCCCGCCCCCATCCGCGCGTCGATCGACACGCTGCTCCGCTGGCCGCCCGACAGCGCGGGCGGCATGATGACGACCGAATATGTCGCCGCCTCCGCCGACGCCACCGTCGGCGAGGTGCTGGCGCATATTCGCACCGTCGAGCGCAGCCGCGAGACCGTCTATTCGGTCTTCCTGCTCGAACCGCAGGGGCGGCTGGTCGCGACCGTCTCGCTGCGCCAACTGATCGCCGCCGAGCCGGAGTCGCCCGCGATCGAGCTGGCGCGTGGCCATGATCCGATCACCGTCGCGCCGACCACCGACCGCGAGGAGGTGGCGCACATGATCCGCCGCCACGACCTGCTCGCCCTGCCCGTCATCGACGAACAGGGTCGCCCGATCGGCATCGTCACGGTCGACGACGTGCTCGACGCGCTGGTCGCCGCGCATACCGAGGATACGCAGAAGTTCGGCGGTGTCGAGGCGCTCGACAATCCCTATCTGGAAACCGGCTTCCTCGCGATGATCCGCAAGCGCGCCGGGTGGCTGAGCATCCTGTTCTTCTCGGAGATGCTGACCGCCAGCGCGATGCAGCATTTCGAATCCGAGCTGGAGCGCGCGGTCGTCCTGACCCTGTTCATCCCGCTCATCATGAGCTCGGGCGGCAATAGCGGCAGCCAGGCGACCTCGCTGATCATCCGGGCACTCGCGCTGGGCCAGGTGCGGCTGCGCGACTGGTGGCGGGTCGCGCTGCGCGAACTGCCCGCCGGGCTGACGCTGGGGGCGATCCTGGGCATGCTGGGCATCGCGCGGATCGCGCTGTGGCAGACGCTGGGCTTCTATGACTACGGCCCGCACTGGGTGCTGGTGGCGACGACGGTCGGCACCGGGCTGGTCGGCATCGTCACCTTCGGCTCGCTGGCAGGATCGATGCTGCCCTTCCTGCTCCAGCGGCTGGGCTTCGACCCCGCCAGCGCCTCGGCCCCGTTCGTCGCGACGCTGGTCGATGTGACCGGGCTGGTGATCTATTTCACGATCGCGCTGGCGATCCTGTCCGGCACGTTGCTCTAACGCCGCCAGTAGCGGACGTAATCGACCTCCATGCGCTGGGGCAGCGCGGCGTCGTCCACGCCCTTCTTGCCGCCCCAGTCGCCCCCGACCGCCAGGTTCAGGATCAGCGAATAGGGGCGGGTGAAGGGCCAGGCCGCCGCGCCGCCCGGCCGGTCGTTCTTCACCCGCATATAGGCGCGGCCATCGACGCCGATGGTGATCGCCTGCGGCGTCCAGTCGAGCTGATAGCGGTGAAAGGCGGTGCACGCCCCCGACACCGGCGTCTCGGCGCCGCGCTGCGTGCCCAGCCGGTGGTTATAGACCGCCGAGTGGACGGTCGCATGGATCACGTCCGGGTTCCAACCGACCATTTCCATGATGTCGATCTCGCCCCCGTCGGGCCAGCGCGAGCCGTCCATCGGCAGCAGCCAGATGGCGGGCCACATGCCGCGCCCGCATGGCAGCTTGGCGCGCACCTCATAGAAGCCATAGCTAAGCGGCTTTTGCGTCACCAGCTTGGCCGAACTGTAGTTCTGGCCGCCCCAGTCGGCCTCGTCGCGCAGGGCCTCGGCCTTCGCCTCGATCACCAGCGCGCCGTGTTCGATCCGCGCATTGGCGCGGTCCGGCCCGGCATAATATTGCAGCTCGTTATTCGGCCAGCCCTTGCGGTTCTGGCTGACGTCCCAGCGCCAGCGTGCGGGGTCGATGCGGCGGCCGAACTCGTCCCCGAAGCTGGGCGCGGTGCGGGGGGCGGTCATCGGCCCGGCAAATCCGTAATTGGTCGCGCCCAGCGTGTCGGTCCGGACAGGGGCTTGCGTCTGCTGTGCCGCCCCGCCCGTCGCCAGCGCCGCCGCACCGGCCAGCACCAGCCATCCCCGCCCGATCATCGGCCATCCTCCCATCTCGTCCGGCCGCCAGCCTAGCCCCGCCCTTCGGCGAAAGCCATGCCGGCGGCCTGCGGGAAATCAGCCTGCAATCGTAAAAACCGACCCGGAATCAACGCGTATGCCCGCACCGTTGATGAAGCTCGCCCGCTCCGACACCAGGAATGCGACGGCGGCGGCGACCTCTTCGGGGCGGCCGCGCCGCTTCAGCACCATGCCGGGGCGCTCTTCGTCGAGGAAGGTCGCGATCGCCTCGTCGAAGCTGACGCCCTTTTCCTCGGCGCGCTTCTTCATCATCGCATCGGTCATCGGCGTCGCGATAAAGGCCGGGGAGACGGTGTTCACCAGCACATTGTCCGCGCCATAAGCCTTGGACAGCCCCTTCGCCAGGCTGAGGATCCCCGCCTTCGCCGCGCAATAGGGCAGTTCGTCGACATAGGGCTGGACCGCATCCTCGGAGGCGAAGAGGACGATCCGCCCCCATCCCTTGCGACGCATCGCCGGGATCGCCTCGCGGCACATGCGCACCGCACCCATCAGGTCGATGTCGAGCGTCTCCAGCCAGCCCTTGTCGTCGATCTCCAGGAAATCGCCGGTCGCGCCGGTCACCCCCGCCGCGTTGACATAGATGTCGGGCTCGCCCAGCCGCTCGCGCACCTCACGCCAGATCGCGGCGACCTGATCGGGCCTGGTGACGTCGCCGGTCACCGCCACGATCTCGCCCAGCGGTGTCAGTTCGTCCACCGCCTGGTCCATCGTGCCGCCCGGCTTGTCGGTCAGCGCGACGCGGACCCCGGCTTCGAGCAGCAGCCGCGCGGTTTCCTTGCCCATGCCCGAATCCGCGCCGCTGATCAGCGCGATGCGGCCCTTGATGCCCAGATCCATTCACCTTCTCCCTCACATGTCCCGTTCGGTAAGGGGCGAGACGGCATAGGGTTCCGCCGCGAGCGATCCGGTAAATGCCTGATCCGTCACGGAACGACGCCGCACCCCGCCCGTTCGGAACTGGGAATTTCAGGGGATGCCATCGTCCGTGCGCAAGCTGTCCGACACCCAGATCGCCACCATGCCGCCGGTCGGCGATGGCCCCGTGCCCCTGCTCGGCATCGCCGAACTGGCGGCGGGCGTCGCCGGGCATCTGGCGAAGGACGATGTCCTCCTCGCCGTCACCGACGAGACGCGCGCCATCGCGGTCGCGCGGATGCTGGCCGCGATGGCGCCCGACGCGACGGTGCTGTTCTGCCCCGGATCGGATGCGCTACCCGGTGACGACGCCCCCGCCTCCCCCGCCAATGTCGGCCAGCGCGTATCCGCGCTTCACGGCGTGCGGGTGGCGCTGGCGCAGCCCAGGCGGGGCCGGATCGTGCTGGTCACCTCGGGCGAGGCGCTGGCCCAGCCTTTGCCCTCGCCCGCGACCTTCGATGCCGAGCCGCCCTGCGTCGCGACGGGCGACCCATGCGAGCTGGCCGCGCTGTACGCGACGCTGATCGACCTGGGCTATGTCGCCGACGAGCGGGTGGACGAACCCGGCGAGATCGCGTTGCGCGGGCAGGTCCTCGACATCTTTCCGGCCGATGCCGAACAGCCGCTGCGGATCGAGGTCGGCGATGACCGGATCGTGGCGATCCGCGCCTATGACCCCGCTGACCAGCGCAGCACCGGCGATATCGCCCGGCGCGAACTCGGCCGCGTCGCGGAGCCGGTGCAGGGCGACCGAACCAGCAGCCTGCTGGACCATCTGCCCGACGCGCTCGTCATCGTCGAGCCGGGCGCGGACGAGCGGCGCCGCCGTCTGCTGCTGCTCAGCGCCGATGTCGCCAAGCGCGGCTCGAAGCGCGCGGCCAGGGACATGATCGGCGACGCAGCCTGGAAAGACGCGCTGGCCCAGCGGCGCACCGCCACCGTCGCGCGCGAGGGCGAGGAGCCGCCCCGTTTCGTCGAGACGCGCGCGCCGCTGCGCGACTTCGCCAGGCTCGCCCGCCCCGCGCTCGACGCCGGGGACCGGGTCGTGCTGATCGGCAGCGAGCGCGATCTTCGCTTCCTGGGTCGCCGGGTCGACCATGTCCTGAAGGCCGAGGCGAAGCGGGTCGAGGGCTGGCGACAGGCGACCAGGGCCAGGCGTGGATCGCTGC
The DNA here is from genome assembly GCF_031453055.1 of Sphingomonas sp. SORGH_AS_0789. Classification (NCBI taxonomy): domain Bacteria; kingdom Pseudomonadati; phylum Pseudomonadota; class Alphaproteobacteria; order Sphingomonadales; family Sphingomonadaceae; genus Sphingomonas; species Sphingomonas sp. SORGH_AS_0789. The sequence continues at coordinate 2,829,315 of NZ_JAVIYV010000001.1, read as the reverse complement.
TCACCCTGGTCGCTCCGGCCGAGCGGGGGTTCCGGCGCAAGGGGATCATCGCCATCGCCGCCGCCGACCTGCTGGGCAGTCGCGCCGATCGCGGCGACGGCGGCACGCCGCATGTCGACCTGTCGCTGATCCAGACCGCCGAGATCCGCGTCGGCGATACCGTCATCCACGAGGATCACGGTATCGCGACGGTGGCGGGCATCGTCCCGCTCGACGGGCAGGACGGGGTGCAGGGCGATGCGATCAAGCTGGTCTATGCCAAGTCGGCGACCCGGCTGGTCCCGGTCGCCGAGGCCGATCGGCTGTGGCGCTATGGCGGCGAGGACGACGTGGTCAGGCCTGACACGCTGGACGGCAAGAGCTGGCAGGAGCGGCGCGGCGACATCGACGCCGCGATCGCGCAGACCGCCCGCCAGCTGACCGACATGGCGGCGGACCGGGCCGAGCGTCATGCCCCGGTGCTCGATCCGCCGGTGGCCGACTATGAGCGTTTCGCCGCCGGTTTCCCGTTCAGCGAAACCCCCGACCAGCTGACCGCGATCGAGGCGGTGCGCGCCGACCTCGCCTCCGGGCGGCCGATGGACCGGCTGGTGGTCGGCGATGTCGGCTATGGCAAGACCGAGGTCGCGCTGCGCGCCGCCGCCATCGCCGCGCTCGCGGGCCGCCAGGTTGCGCTCGCCGCACCGACCACGGTGCTGGCCCGCCAGCATCTCGACAGCTTTATCGCGCGGTTCGAGGGGACCAGCGTCACCGTCGCCGGGCTGTCGCGCTTGTCGACCGCCGCCGAGAAGCGCCGCGTCAAGGCGGGGCTGGCCGATGGCAGCATCCGGGTGGTGATCGGCACCGGCGCGGTGGCGGGCAAGGGCGTCGCCTATCGGGACCTGGCGCTGGTGATCGTCGACGAGGAACAGCGGTTCGGCGCGGGCGACAAGGCGCGGCTGCAGGAACTGTCCGCCGGTCATGTCCTGACCCTGTCGGCCACCCCCATTCCCCGCACGCTGCAATCGGCGCTGGTCGGCTTGCGGCGCCTGTCGATCATCGCGACGCCACCGGCGCGGCGGCAGCCCATCCGCACGGCGGTGTCGCGCTTCTCGCCCGAGACGCTGCGCGCCGCGCTGCTGCGCGAACGGTCGCGCGGCGGACAGAGCTTCGTCGTGGTGCCGCGCATCGCCGACATGGCCCCGCTGGCCGAGCGGCTGGCCACGCTGGTCCCCGAGCTGGAGATCCTCCAGGCCCATGGCAAATTGCCCGCCGCCGAGATCGATGACGTGATGGTCCGCTTCGGCCGGGGCGATGGCGACGTGCTGCTGGCGACCAACATCATCGAGGCGGGGCTGGACGTTCCCCGCGCCAACACCATGGCGATCGTCCATGCCGACCGCTTCGGCCTCTCTCAGCTCCACCAGCTGCGTGGCCGGGTCGGGCGTGGCCATCGGCGGGGCCAGGTGCTGCTGTTCACCGAAGCCGAGGACGCCATCGCCCCGCGCACGCTGAAGCGGCTCCGCACGCTGGAGGCGTTCGACCGGCTGGGCGCGGGGTTCGCGATCAGCGCGCGCGATCTCGACATGCGCGGCGCGGGCGATTTGCTGGGCGATACCCAGGCCGGACATATGCGGCTGATCGGCGTCGAGCTGTATCAGCAACTGCTGGAGGATGCGCTGCGCACCGCGCGCGGCGAGACGGTCGAGCGCTGGACGCCCGACCTGCGCCTGGGGGTCGAGGGGCGGCTGCCCGAGGACTGGATACCCGATGAGGATCTGCGCATCTCGCTTTATGCCCGGCTGGGTCGGCTGCGCGACGATGCGGCGATCGACGGGTTTGAGGCGGAGCTGGAGGACCGGTTCGGCACGCTGCCCGAAGATGCGCGCATCCTGCTCGCGACCGCCCGGCTGCGCGAGCGGATGCGAGGGCTGGGCATTGCGCGCATCGATGCGGGTCCGGCCGCGATCGCGCTGACCCCGCATGGCGAGGATGCCGATCTGGCGCAGGTGGAGGGGTTGGTCGAGAAGGACGGCCGCTATCTGCTGAAGGAACGCCATGACGACCCGAACGAGCGGCTGGAGCGGCTGGCGACGCTGCTCGGATAAACGCCGCCGCTTATCCCAGGCGATTGGCGGCGCGCGCGCGGCCGCCTAATCCTGGCCGCCAAAGTCAAAGAGGATGATCCCGATGCCCTTCCCCGCCCCCTATGCCGCCGATCCGGCGCGCTATGACGGTCGCATGCCTTATCGCCGCTGTGGGCGAAGCGGGTTGAAGCTGCCCGCGATCAGCCTGGGACTATGGCAGAATTTCGGAGGCGCCGACGTGTTCGAGACCGGCCGGGCGATCCTGCGCCGCGCCTTCGACCGGGGCGTCACCCATTTCGACCTGGCGAACAATTACGGCCCGCCCTACGGATCGGCGGAGGAGAATTTCGGCCGCGTCCTCGCCAGCGATTTCGCCGCGCATCGCGACGAGCTGATCGTCTCGACCAAGGCGGGATGGGACATGTGGCCCGGTCCCTATGGCGATATCGGTTCGTCCAAGAAATATCTCATCGCCAGCTGCGACCAGAGCCTGAAGCGGATGGGGCTGGACTATGTCGACATCTTCTATTCGCACCGGGTCGATCCCGACACCCCGCTGGAGGAAACGGTCGGCGCGCTCGTCCAGCTGCACCGGCAGGGCAAAGCGCTCTATATCGGCCTTTCCTCCTACGAACCCGGACTGACCCGGCGGGCGGCGGCGCTGCTGGCGGAGGAGAAGGTGCCGCTGTTCATCCATCAGCCCAGCTATTCGATCCTCAATCGCTGGATCGAGCGCGAGCTGCTGGCCACGCTGGAGGAACTGGGCACGGGCTGCATCGCCTTTTCGCCGCTGGCGCAGGGGATGCTGACCGCCAAATATCTGAACGGCGTGCCGCAGGATGCACGGGCCAGCCGGGGCGGATCGCTGTCCGAGACATTGCTGACCGAAGACAATCTGGCCGCGATCCGGCGGCTGAACGCGATTGCGCAGGCGCGAGGCCAGACGCTGGCGCAAATGGCGATCGCCTGGGTCCTGCGCGATCCCCGGATCACCTCGGCGCTGATCGGCGCGCGCACCGTCGAGCAGCTGGACGACTCGCTCGATGCGGTGAAAAACCTCGACTTCTCGCCGGAAGAGCAAGGCGCGATCGACCGCGCGGCGGAGGATGGCGGCATCAACCTGTGGGCCGAATCCTCGGACATCGTCACCCTGCCCGCCGCACAAGGGGTGCCTGCCTGAAAGACGATGATGCGCCCGGCCGTGGGACCGGGCGCATCGCTTGAGCAGGGCTGGCGCTTATTCGGCGGCGTTCTTCACCGCGCCCTTGCCCATCGCCGAGACCAGGACCTGTCCCGATCCCGAGAAATTGGCGGCGGGCAGATCGGCGACCCGGTTGCCGACCTTCACCAGAACCCGGTCGACCGCGCCCTGCGCATTGGTGCGGACCGACTGGACCGCGCCGATCGCGCGCCCCTTGGCATCGGTCACCGCCATGCCGGGATTGACCGGGAAGCCGCCGCTGCGTGCCGCGCCGCTACCGGCCAAGGCGAGATTGCTCGACAACAGGCCATTGCCGCCCGAGGCCGAACCCGATCCGGCCGCGCTGCCGCCGATAGTGCCGAGGTTCGATGCGCGCTCGGTCAGGCCGGCGGCCGTGCCGCGCACCCGCTGTCCCACTGCGCCCGCCGCGCTGCGCGCGCCATCGGCGACCCGACCCACCGCATTCACCCCGCGACCGGCGGCGTCGCGAACCGCGTCGGTGCCGACCAGCTGTGCATCGACCCCGCCGCCGACCGAGCCCGAGGCCGAGCCATTGCCGCCGCCCGAAGCGCCGCCGATCCGCGTGGCGTTATCGAGCGTCGATCCGCCCGACGCATTGCCCGAGGCCGACACGCGGCCGCGACGGGTATCGACGGCGCGATCGGCGCGGACCGAACCGCGCGTGCGGGTCGCGCCCTCGGTGGCGATCCGGCCCTGATCCAGCGTGCCGTTCAGCGTACCGCCCGCAGCCCCGCTTAGGGTGCCGGTCGCTCCGCCGAGCGCACCACCCAGGCCGCCGCCAAGTCCTCCGCTGCCCCCAAGCAGCTGTGCCGACACGGGGGCGGCGATCAGAGCCACGGCAAGCATCGCGGTGCTGGACAGAAGCGTCTTCATCGTCATTCTCCTTTTCTTCTGCGGAGACAACGGCGCGACATCGGGGTTTAATCCCGGCGGCTGTCGAATTTATCGTGAAAATGTGCGGCAATCGCCGCAAACCATTCCACGACCAAAGAATTTATCTTGCCCGCGCGGCCCCAGATCCTCCGCCGAGGCGTCGACGCGCGCCAGCGCCGGTGCGATGGCGCCGGGATCGAGGCGCGGATAGAGTGCCGCGATACGCCCGGCGACCAGCGGAGCGGCGAAGGAGGTTCCGCGGACCTTGAACCGCAGCCCGCCCACGCCCGCCGCCAGCATATCGGCCCCCGGCGCGGCATAGTCGACATGGCTCGCCTGACCCGCCTCGATCAGTCGCCGGTTGCGGCCATCAACGGCGGTGACCGCGATGACGCCCGGATAGGAGGCCGGATAGGCCGGGGGCGCGGCGGGGCCGTTGTTTCCGACCGCCGCGACGATCACCAGCCCGCGCGCCCGTGCCGCGGCGACCACCCGCGCCAGCAGCGGATTGGCGGGGCCGACCAGGCTGATCGTCGCGACCGACACCCCCTGTTGCACCATCCAGCCCAGCGCGCGGGCGATGGCGGTGGCGTTGCCGCCCGCCGGATCGATGCCATAGACATCGGCCGAGGCGATCCGCGCCCCCGGCAGCGACCCGGTGATGCCATGCCCGCCCGCGATCAGCGAGGCGACCGCCGTGCCATGGTCGTTGGCGCGCGGCGCACCGGCCGCGAAACCCTGCATCACCGCCGCGCCTTCCACCCCGCCATCGATCACGCCGACCAGCGTCCCCTGCCCGCCACGCTGCGCCAGCGGCACCATGGCGAGGGCGCGGCCGGCACCGCTGGGCAGGTGGAGCTGGTCCGCGCTGACCTCTCCCCCCAGCGCGCGGAGTTCGTCCAGCGCGGCCTTCAGCGACCGCCCCGGCGGCAGCCGCAACCGCACGAAGCCGACGCCCAGCACATCCTCGCGCGCGATCACGCCATATCCCGACCGCGCCGCCGCGTTCAGCAGCGCCTCGCTGGGCGAATCGACCACCACCTCGCCCGCACGCGCCGGAAAACCCTGCGGATCGAGCACGATCGCATCGGGATGGTCGCGGACCAGCTGCGCGAAGGCCGCCCGCCGCGCTTCGTCCAGCCGCGCCACCGTCGCGCGCGACACGCGGCCGACTTCGGACAGGATCGTATCGGGGCCGGGAATGTCGGGCAGGCCACCGCCGATCCCCGGCATGGCGGGCAGCGAGGGCAGGCCCGGCAGCAGCTGTGCCGAGGCCGCCCCCCATGCCGTCATGCCCGCCACCAGCACCAGACCCATCATCACCGGCCGCATCGTCACGCTCCCATCGCCGAAACCGGCCCCATTGCCAAAATCGACACTGACATGGATTAAACGACAATCCTCACCCGTTTCATCCTGACAAACAAGGAATCAGGCTTGGCTGCGTTCGAACAGGAGTTGTTGGCCCTGCTGCCGCGTCTGCGGCGGTTCGCGCGATCGCTCACCCATGACGCGGCCGATGCCGACGATCTGGCACAGGTCACGATCGAGAAGGCGTTGCTCGCCCGCTCGTCCTGGCAGCCGGGAACGCGATTGGACAGTTGGATGTACCGCATCATGCGCAACGCCTGGATCGACACCGCCCGCGCCCGCCGCCGCGCGTCCGAGACCTTCATCGCGGAGGATGCCGGAATGGGCGTCGGCGCGCCGGGCGCGGCGGAGGCGCATGTCGCGCTGACCGAGGTGGAGGCGGCGATGCGCGCCCTGCCCGACGAACAGCGCGAGGCGGTGGCGCTCGTCCTGGTCGAAGGGCTGGCCTATAAGGAGGCGGCGGAGATACTCGATATTCCGATGGGCACCCTGACCTCGCGGCTGGTGCGCGGGCGACAGGCGCTGATGGCGCGGCTGGGAGAAGCGGCATGACGATCGAACCCGAAATGCTGATGGCCTATGCCGACGACGCGCTCGATCCGCTGACCGCCAAGCGCGTCGAGGCCGCCATCGCCGCCGATCCCGCGCTGGGCGAGGAGGTGGCGCGGCATCGGCGGCTCCGCGCGACGCTGTCGGGTGCCTATGCCCCGGTCGCCGACGAGCCCGTGCCCGACCGGCTGGCCGCGCTGCTGCGGTCCAATGTCGTCGCCCTGCCGACCCGCGCGCCCGCGCCGTCGCGCTGGGCCGGGGCCCCGTGGCGCTCGGTCGCGGCGATGGCCGCCTGTCTCGTGATCGGCGTCGTGCTGGGGCAACGGGTGGACCAGGGACCGGTCGCCGCAAGTGCCGACGGGCTCTATGCCGCCGGATCGCTGGCAAAGGCGCTCGACCGGCAGCCCAGCGGGACGGCGGGTGCGGTGTGGATCGCGGTCAGCTTCCGCAACCGGGACAATGGCTATTGCCGTGTCTTCCAGTCCGCCGCCGCCGACGGCATCGCCTGCCGCACCGATCGCGGCTGGGCGCTGGAGCGGACCATGCCGGGCAGCACGCCCGAGCGCGGCGGCGGCTATGCGCAGGCGGGGTCTTCCGACGCCGCGCTGATGGCGGCGGCGCAGGATATGATGGCCGACATGCCGCTCGACCGCGATGGCGAGCGGGCGGCGCTCGACCGGGGCTGGCGCACCCGATAGACCCGGTTACGCCGATCGGGAAAACCCAGCGTTTCCCGATCGGTGCTCCAGCCCCCCGTGCAAGGCGGCCATGCCCGCGCTATCTTGGGGGCATGAAAAAGATCGGATTCCTGTCGTTCGGCCATTGGTCGCCCTCGCCCCAGTCGGCCACCCGCTCGGCGCAGGACGTGCTGCTCCAGTCGATCGACCTGGCGGTCGCCGCCGAGGAACTGGGTGCGGACGGTGCCTATTTCCGCGTGCACCATTTCGCGCAGCAGCTCGCCTCGCCCTTCCCGCTCCTCGCGGCCGTCGGCGCGCGGACCTCGCGGATCGAGATCGGCACCGGCGTCATCGACATGCGCTACGAAAATCCCTTCTACATGGTCGAGGATGCGGGCGCGGCGGACCTGATCGGCAATGGCCGGTTGCAACTGGGCATCAGCCGGGGTTCGCCCGAACAGGTGATCGAGGGCTGGCGGCATTTCGGCTATGGCCCAGCCCAGGGCGAGAGCGATGCCGATCTCGGCCGTCGCCATGCCGAGGTCTTCCTGCACCTGCTGAAAGGCCAGGGTTTCGCCAAGCCCAATCCGCGCCCGATGTTCCCCAACCCGCCGGGCCTGTTGCGGCTGGAGCCGCATTCGCCGGGCCTGCGCGACCGGATCTGGTGGGGCTCGGCCTCCAACGCGACCGCGATCTGGGCGGCGCAGCGCGGCATGAACCTGCAAAGCTCGACCCTGAAGGCCGATGAGAGCGGCGAGCCCTTCCATGTCCAGCAGGCCAGGCAGATCCGCGCCTATCGCGAGGCCTGGGCGGCGGCGGGCCATGCCCGGCCCGCGCGCGTGTCGGTCTCGCGTTCGATCTTCGCGCTGACCACCGACCAGGACCGCGCCTATTTCGGGCGCGACGACAGCCAGGATCAGGTCGGCATCATCGACAATATGCGCGCCGTCTTCGGCCGATCCTATGCCGACGAGCCCGAACGGCTGATCGAACAGCTCCGCGCCGACGAAGCCATTGCCGAGGCGGACACGCTGCTGCTGACCGTGCCCAACCAGCTGGGCGTGGCGTATAACGCGCATGTGATCGAGAACATTCTGCGGCACATCGCGCCCGCGCTCGGCTGGCGCTGAGCCGCACCGGCGTCGGCGCGGCCCATGGCTGCGTCGGCGCTGGCGCGTGGCGACAGGCCCCCGGCGGGTGGCGGTACCGGCGATGTGGGAAGAAATGGCGCGCCCGGAACGATTCGAACGTCCGACCCTCAGATTCGTAGTCTGATGCTCTATCCAGCTGAGCTACGGGCGCGCATAAGGTCGTGAAGACCTGTTATGTGATCCACTGGCGCGCCCGGAACGATTCGAACGTCCGACCCTCAGATTCGTAGTCTGATGCTCTATCCAGCTGAGCTACGGGCGCGCTGTGGAGGTGGGCTGATAGAAGCGGTTTCCGATCGTGGCAATATACAAAAAACAGTTATCCACATTTTCTTGCAATTGGGTCCGCTTTGCCGTGCCGGGCATTTTCCACCGGACGCTTCCCCGGCTAGGATGGGCGACGATGACCCAGTTCCGCTTTCGCAAGACCGCCCGCCCCCTTCTCGCACTCGGCCTGATGTCCGCCGGTTTGTTGGGGGGATGTTCGCGCGACACCAGCGCCTATCCCTCGCTGGCGGTGCGGCCGGTCGAGAAGCGCGGCTTTGCCGAGCCCGAGGTGGAAACGCCCGAGGCCAGGCCCGACCCCGCGCTCGATGCGCAGATCGCACAGCTGGCCGGGCGGCTGGGCGGCATCCAGGACGAATTCGCCAAGGCCTATGACCAGGCGCGGGCCAGTGCCGCCAAGGCGCGCGGGCAGACGGTGGGCAGCGATGCCTGGCTGACCGCACAGACCGACCTTGCCGCACTCGACGAGATCCGGGCGCGCACCTCGGGCCTGCTGACCGAAATTGACGACCGGGCGATCGCGCGCGCGGCGGCACTGGAGGCGGACTATCCCGCGCTCACCGCGCTCAGGACGCGCGCGCTCGAGGCGAACACGCGGCAGGGCGAACAGATCAAGGCCCTGTCGGCCAGCCTGCCCGCAGGCTGAACGTCGCTCAGAAGTTGCGGATGAAGGGCAGGACCGTCGAATAATCGTCGGTCCAGGCGGCCAGCCCCCTGGGCGCGGCGACCCGGCGCCAGTCGCCCCCCTGTGCCGCCAGCCGGGCCAGCATGTCCGCATCGCGCGACAGCGCCAGCCAGACTGACCCGGTCGCCTCCGCCTCTCGGTCCAGGTCGGTGGGCGCATAGGCCAGCTTGCGCACCGCCCATCCGCCGTCGCGCGCCGCCGCCGCGATCAGCGGCTCCAGATCGACGAAGCGGTTGGAGATATGGATCAGCAGCAGCCCCCGGCGGGACAGCACCCGCGCATAGGTCGCGAAGGCCTCCCGCGTCAGCAGATGCGCGGGCACCGCGTCGGACGAAAAGGCGTCGAGCGCCAGCAGGTCGAGGCTGTCCGGGGCCTCCGCCGCCAGCCGGATTCGCGCATCGCCGATGCGGATCACCGGATCGGGCTGGCACCGCCGCAGATAGGTGAACTGGCCGGTGTCGCGCGCGATGCGGACGATGACCGGATCGATCTCGTAGAAGCGCCACTGCTGCCCCGGCCGGGCATAGCAGGCCAGCGTCCCCGTCCCCAATCCGACGACCCCGATCCGCGCGCCCGGACCATAAAGCGAGGGCGCCGCCCGCATCGCGCGGCCGACCCCGGAATAGGGGGCGTAATAGGTGGTCGGCGTCCGCTCCCGCTCCGCCGAGCCGCGCAGCTGGATGCCATGCACGGTCGCCCCATGGTCCAGCTCGCGATAGCCCGGCCCGTCGCGGACCGTATAGACGCCGAAATAGCTGCGCATCCGCGCGTCGTGCTCCATCGACAGGGACAGCGCGCGATAGCCGCCGAACAGCACCAGCGCCCCCGCCAGCAGCAGGACGAACCCCGTCCGCGCGCCGATCGTCAGGAAGCCCAGCGCCGCGATGACCAGAAACGCCAAACCCTGCCGCTCCTCGCCGAACCAGGCCGGAGAGCCGACCAGCCGCAGGTCGAGCAGCACGCCCACCACGATCGCCAGCGCGACCAGCATGGTCCGGTGATGCCGCCGCCACAGGTCTCGCAAGGAGGCGGTCATGAACTGCTGCGGGATCAGCACCCCCGCCGCCAGGATCAGCAGGGGATATTCATAGGTCCAGTCGAAGAGGACCGGCGCCACCAGCCCCGTGAACACGCCGCCCAGCGCCCCGCCGACCGCCATCCACAGATAGAAGCCCGTCAGCCGGTCGACCGCAGGCCGCGCCCGGTACAGCGCGGTGTGCAGCGCGACCGACACCATGAACAACAGCATCAGCGCGACGACGACGTTGAAATAGGGCCGCTGCGGATAGCCGCCCATGATGACCCCGCCGAACAGCAGCAGCGTGACCGGCGCGATCCGGGTCAGCATGTCCGCGCCTGCGCGCCGCGCGGCAAAGGCGATGATGAAGCTCAGCAGATAGAGCCCCAGCGGCAACACCCATAGCAGCGGCATTGCGACGATGTCGGTGGTGATATAGGTCGATGTCGACAGCACCAGCCCCGAGGGCACCGCCGCCAGCGCGGTCCACAGCGCGCGCCGCCGCCATCCGGGTGCGGGCGTCGGCGCGGGGATGCCCTCGGCCTTATGCCCGGTCGCGGGCAGCCGCGCCGCGCAGGCCAGCACCAGGCAGGCGAGCAGCCCATAGCCAATGCTCCACATCAGGCTCTGCCCCCGCAGCGCCATGGCGGGCTCGACCAGCAGCGGATAGGCGATCAGCCCCGCGAAGCTCCCCAGATTGGAGGCCGCGTAGAGCACATAAGGGTCACGCCCCGGCGCGGCGAGCGCGAACCAGCGCTGGATCAGCGGCGCCTGCGCGGACACGGCGAAGAAGAGCGGCCCGATCGACAGGCCCAGCAGCCAGGGCACCCACAAGGTCGGCTCGGCATTGGCGGGCAGGTCGACCGCGATCAACCCGATCGGCAGCCAAAAGGCCGCCGCCGCCAGCACCCCGACATGCACCGCCGCCTGCACCCGTGGCCGCCATCGGCCCAGCGCATGGGCATAGGCATAGCCGCCGAGCAGCAGCGCCTGATAGACCAGCATCGCCGAGTTCCAGACGGCGGGCGCGCCGCCCAGCCGGGGCAGCGCCATGCGCGCGACCATCGGCTGGACCAGGAACAGCAGGAACGATCCCGTCAGGATCGTCGCCACGAACAGCGCGCGCACCAATAGCGCGGGCAAGCGGCCGGACCGGGAAATGGCGATGATCCGGCTCAGCCGTTCAGCAGCCGGGCGGCATGGGCGGCATGATAGGTCAGCACGCCCGAACATCCGGCGCGCTTGAACGCCATCAGCGTCTCCAGCACCATCGCATCGCGGTCCGCCGCGCCCGCCGCCACCGCCGTCTCGATCATCGCATATTCGCCCGACACCTGATAGGCGAAGGTCGGCACGCGGAATTCGTCCTTCACGCGGCGGATGATGTCCAGATAGGGCAGGCCCGGCTTGACCATCACGCTGTCCGCGCCCTCGGCCAGATCGAGCGCAACCTCGCGCAGCGCCTCCTCGGCATTGGCGGAGTCCATCTGATAGGTGCGCTTGTCGCCCTTCAGCAGCCCGCGCGTGTTCACCGCGTCGCGGAACGGGCCGTAAAAGGCGCTGGCATATTTGGCGGCATAGGCCATGATCTGAACGTTGACGAAGCCCTCGGCCTCCAGCGCCGCGCGGATCAGCCCGATACGGCCGTCCATCATGTCCGACGGCGCGATCACGTCCGAGCCCGCGCGCGCCTGGGTCAGCGCCTGCTGGACCAGCGCGTCGGCGGTGCGGTCGTTGACGACATAGCCCGCCGCATCGACCAGCCCGTCATGGCCATGCGTCGTATAGGGATCGAGCGCGACGTCGGTCAGCACGCCGATGTCCGGCACCGCGTCCTTGATCGCCGCGATCGCCCGGCACATCAGATTGTCGGGGTTCAGCGCCTCGCGCCCGTCATCGGTGCGCAGGTGCGAGGGGGTGTTGGGGAACAGCGCCAGGCAGGGAATGCCCAGCGCCTCCGCCTCCTTGGCGCGCGCGACGATGCCGTCGAGCGACCAGCGCGACACGCCGGGCAGGCTGGCGATCGGTTCCTCCACCCCCTGCCCCTCGGTCACGAACAGCGGCCAGATCAGATCGGCCGGGGTCAGCACGGTTTCGGCGTGAAGCCGCCGGCTCCACTGGGAAGCTCGGGTGCGGCGAAGGCGAAGCGCAGGGTAGGATGCCGTCATGATTGTCCGCATTTGGGGGATCGGACCGCGCTTGCCAAGCGTTGCATGCAAGCGTTCCGGGGGCGAAAGGAAATCCGTCTTGAGAGAGATACGATCGGCGGCGATGGTGGTGAACGCCAAGTCGCGGCGCGGACAGGCGCTGTTCGAGCGGGCCTGCAAGGCCATGTCGGGCCTGCCCTATCCGGTCGATGCGCGCGCGGTCGAGGATCCGGAGGATCTGGAGCCCACCGTCCGCGAACTGCTGGCGGCCAAGCCCGACCTGCTGATCCTGGGCGGCGGCGACGGCACGATCAGCGGGCTGGTCGACCTGATGGTCGGGCATGACGTGATGCTGGGCGTGCTGCCGCTGGGCACCGCGAACAGCTTCGCGCGCTCGCTGGACATCCCGCTCGATATCGAGGGGGCGGTGGAGGTGATCCGGACCGGCCGGCCCCGCCGGATCGACCTGGGCATGATCGACAACGACTATTATGCCAATTGCGCCGCGATGGGGATGAGCCCCAAGATCGCCGAGACGGTGCCGCACAAGCTCAAGAAAGTGGCGGGGCGGCTGGGCTATCTGGGCTGGGCGGCCTATCAGTTCCTGCGCTTCCGCCCCTTCACCCTGATCGTCGAACAGAACGGAACGCGCGAAAGGCTGCGCGTGGTCGAGGTCCGCATCTCCAACGGGCCCTATCATGGCGGCACCGAGCTGGTGGAATCGGCGTCGGTCGATTCGGGCGAGATCGTGGTCCAGGCGGTGTGCGGCCATGTGAAGCGGCGCCTGATCGTCAACTGGGCGGCCAGCATCCTGCGCAGCGACTATCGCAAGGAGAAGGTGCGCGAGTTCCGGGGCCGCGCGATCCGGATCAACACCATCCCGCCGCTGCCCATCTCGATCGATGGCGAGGTCCTGGCGCACACGCCCGTCACGGCCAGGATCGCGCCGGGGATCATCGAGGTGATGGCCCCGGCCTGATCGTCAGCCGACCGGCATCGCCTTGTTGGTCGGCTGCCCCTCGGCCAGGGCCTGTTCCTCGCATTCCTGCGGGGTGGTCGCCTGGGCCAGCCTGCCTTTGCGCCAGCCGCCATGCCGGTAATAGGCGATCGTCATCAGCATCGAGGCGAGCGAGCCCGCCGGGAAGCTCCACCAGATTGCATCCGCGCCCAGCATCGGCGCGAAGGCATTGGCCAGGCCGAAGCGGACCGGGAACATCGAAATGGCCAGGATGACCAGCGGCCCAACGACCGCCCCGTTGGCGCGCACCGTCGCCGCCAGCACCATCGAGACGCCGAACAGGATGAAGCTCCATCCACCGATCAGGTTGATTCGCGCGGCGATGGCGATCGCGCCGGGCTCGCTGCCCAGGAACAGCCACAGGACATGCCGGTCGAGCAGGGTGACCAGCACCACCAGCGCCCCAGTCAGCAGCAGGTTCATGCGCAGGCCCGCCTGGGTGATCCGGCCCACCCGGTCCCATTGCCCCGCGCCGATATTCTGCGCCGCCATGGCGCTGACCGCCGCGCCCACCGCCATGGCGGGCATCTGGATATAGGTCCAGAGCTGGTTCGCCGCGCCATAGGCCGCCGTGGTCGCGGTGCCGTGCCGATTGACCAGCCCCATCATCGCCAGCGCCGAGGTGGAGACGACCAGCATCTGGAGCCCCATCGGGAAGCCCTTGACCAGGATCGTCTTCAACAATTCGGGCGTGGGGATCAGATAGCGCCACTCCGCCCCGCGCAGCCGGATGACCAGGTCCTTGGCATAGAGATAGGCAACCAGCGCCAGCAGCGAGCCGCTATTGGCGATCAGCGTCGCGACCGCCGACCCCTCGATCCCCAGCGCCGGGGCGGGCCCCAGCCCCAGGATGAAGACCGGGTTCAGCACGACATCGAGCACCGAGCCCAGCGCCATGAACTTGAGCGGGGTGATCGAATCCCCCACCCCGCGCAGCGCCATGGTCAGCAGCACGCTGATGAACCCCGGCGGCATCGCGACGAAGATCACCCGCAGATAGGAGAGCGCGAGCGGATAGACCTCCGCCGGGGTCGCCAGCGCGCGCAATATGGCGGGCGCCGCCCACCAGCCGATCCCGACCGTCAGGGTCGAGATGACCGCGAACAACCCCAGCGCCGACCCCAGCACCCGGCGCACCGCATCGATATCCCGGCGGCCCATATTCTGGCCGATCAGGATGGTCGCCGCCATGCCGAAGCCGAAGGTCGCCGCGACCAGCAGGAACATGATGATATTGGCGTTGGTGGTCGCGGCCAGCGCGCGCTCGCCCAGAAACTGGCCGATCCAGATCGCGTTGATCGACCCGTTGAGCGATTGCAGGATGCTCGATCCCAGCGTCGGCAGCGCGAACAGCAACAGGGAGCGGCCGATCGGCCCGGCGGTCAGGTCCCGGCGTCCGTTGGGCGCAGTCACGGTGTCTTGCCTCCGGCGTTGATTTCCTGGTCCACGAACCGCGCCATCGCCGCATACTGAAAACCGGGCCTCTGGTTGCCCTGGCCCGCATATAGCCCGCGCAGATAGCCCCAGTCGAACGGGGTCAGCCCTTCCGGCGCCGCCTGCTCGTCGAACAGGGTCAGGATCGTCGAGATCCCCTCGGTCCTGCGCGGCCGGACGACCGCCAGAGCGCGCATCGTGGCATAATCGGCGATCTGGTGGATCGTCTTGCCGTTCACCGCGTCCCGATCGATCATCACCACCGCCGCCGCGATATGCGATTTGGTGGGCAGGGTGATCCGGCTGGCGCTGGGGATGTTGAGGGTCGGAATATTGTTGGCGCCGGGGACCAGCTGGTCGCCGTCGCGGCTGGTGATCGCGGTCATGTGCCAGGCATGGACCGGACCCTTGTCCTTCGCCATCGCCCGGACATCGGCGAAGGGTAGGTCACCGAAGATGCCGGGCCGGTGATCGATCAGCCATGCGACCTGCTGCGCGCCATTGTCGACGAACAGGATCAGGACATTGGGGCGGCATTTGTCGCCGCCCAGCCGAATGCCGAGCCGCTCGGCATGACCCAGCATGCGGTCGGCGACCGGCAGCGCCGCCTTGGCCGCCAGGCCGGAGCTGGCGATGCACAGGGGTTCGGTCAGCCGCGACAGCGGCGCATCGCCATCGGGATAACCCGAAATCGCGCCGAACCAGCGCAACGTCTCTCGCCGGGGCGGCAGCGGCCGGGCGGTCACCACGACCGGATCGGCGGGCGATGCGCCGGTCTGCGCCTTCAGCGGCAGGGCGATCGACGCCCCGCCCAGGGAAGCAAGCCATGCCAACGACGTAACAACCGTTCCTCGCATCGACCTGCCCCCCCCTTTGGCTACGTTCAAGCGGCCAGCGCGTCCCGTACCGCCTGAACCGCCTCGGCGCCCTTGGTGCCGTCCGGCCCGCCGCCTTGCGCCATGTCAGGACGGCCGCCGCCGCCCTGCCCGCCCAGCGCCGCCACCGCCTTGCGCAGGAGCTCGACCGCATTGTGCCTGGCCGTCAGGTCGTCGGTGACGCCGACCGCGACCGAGGCGCGGCCGTCATTGATCGCGACCATCACCGCGACGCCCGATCCGCCCAGCCGCTGCTTGGCATCGTCCACCGCGCCGCGCAGCCCCTTGGCCTCGAACCCGTCGAGCACCTGGCCGATGAACGCGACATCGCCGATCTGCTCGGGTCCGGCGGCAGCCCCTCCGGCTCCGCCGCCCATCGCCAGCGCCTTCTTGGCCTCGGCCAGTTCGCGCTCCAGGCGACGGCGATCCTCGACCAAAGCCGCGATGCGCGCGGGCACCTCGTCGGGCGTGGTCTTCAGCGTCGCGGCGGCGGCCTTGAGCATATCGTCGCGGTGGCCGAGATAGGCGCGCGCGCCCTCGCCGGTCAGCGCCTCGACCCGGCGCACGCCGCTCGACACCGCGCCTTCGGACACGATCTTGAACACGCCGATCTCGCCCAGCGCACCGACATGCGTGCCGCCGCAGAGTTCGAGGCTGTAGGTGCCGTCGGCATCCTCGCCCATCGACACGACGCGCACCTCGTCACCGTACTTCTCGCCGAACAGCGCCATCGCGCCCATTTCGATCGCCTCGTCGGGCGTCATCAGCCGGGTGACGACGGGGCCGTTGCCGCGCACCTGTTCGTTCACGCGCGCCTCGACCTCGGCAATGTCGTCGGCGGTCATGCCGACCGGCTGCGAGAAGTCGAAGCGCAGGCGCTCGGGCGCGACCATCGAGCCCTTCTGCGCGACATGGGTGCCCAGCCGCTGGCGAAGCGCCTCGTGCAGCAGGTGCGTCGCCGAGTGGTTGGCGCGGATCGCGGCGCGGCGGGTGGTGTCGATCGCCAGCTTCACGCTGTCGCCGACCTTGATCCCGCCTTCCTGAATTTCGGCATTGTGCACGAACACGCGGCCGAGCTGCTTCGAGGTGTCGGTGACGATCGCCTTGAGCCCGGCGTCGCTGGAAATGGTGCCGGTATCGCCGACCTGGCCGCCGCTCTCGCCATAGAAAGGCGTCTGGTTGACGATGATCGCGACGCTCTCGCCAGCGGCCGCGCTGTCGACCCGCGCGCCGTCCTTGACCAGCGCCAGTACTTCGCCCTCGCCGGTGTCCGAGGCATAGCCGAGGAACTCGGTCGAGCCCGTCTCTTCGGCGATGTCGAACCAGACATCGTCCGACGCCTTCGCGCCCGAGCCCTTCCAGGCGGCGCGCGCGGCGCGCTTCTGCTCGGCCATGGCGGCGTCGAAGCCCGCCCGGTCGACCGACAGATTCTGCGCCCGTAGCGCGTCCTCGGTCAGGTCATAGGGGAAGCCATAGGTGTCATAGAGCTTGAACGCCGTCTCACCCGCCAGCGTCGCGCCGGGGGCCATGCCCGCCGTCGCCTCGTCGAGCAGCTTGAGGCCCTTGTCCAGCGTCTGGCGGAAGCGGGTTTCCTCCTGGCGGAGCGTCGCTTCGATCAGCGGCTGCGCGCGGACCAGCTCGGGATAGGCCGCGCCCATCTCGGCGACCAGCGCGGGGACCAGCCGGTGCATCAACGGCTCCTTGGCGCCCAGCAGGTGGGCGTGCCGCATCGCGCGGCGCATGATGCGGCGCAGGACATAGCCGCGCCCTTCATTGGCGGGCAGCACGCCGTCGGCGACCAGGAAGCCCGCCGAGCGCAGATGGTCGGCGATCACGCGGTGCGACGCCTTCTGACCGTCCTCGGCCTTGGTGTGGGTCAGCTCGCACGAGGCGGCGATCAGCGCCTTGAAGGTGTCGGTGTCGTAATTGTCGTGCACGCCCTGAAGCACGGCCGCGATCCGCTCCAGCCCCATGCCGGTGTCGATCGACTTCTTGGGCAGCTCGCCGACGATCTCATTGGCTTCCTGCTCGAACTGCATGAAGACCAAGTTCCAGATCTCGACGAATCGGTCGCCATCCTCTTCCGGGCTGCCGGGAGGGCCACCATAGATATGGTCGCCGTGGTCGTAGAAGATTTCCGAGCACGGACCGCACGGCCCATTTTCGCCCATCGCCCAGAAATTGTCCTTGGTCGGGATGCGGATGATCTTGTGATCGGGGAGCCCCGCGATCTTCTTCCACAGCGCGAACGCCTCGTCATCGGTGTGATAGACGGTGGCGGTCAGCTTTTCGGCGGGAATGCCCCAGACCTTGGTCAGCAGGGTCCAGGCATGGGTGATCGCCTGTTCCTTGAAATAGTCGCCGAACGAGAAATTGCCCAGCATTTCAAAGAAGGTGTGATGCCGCGCGGTATAGCCGACATTGTCGAGATCGTTATGCTTGCCCCCGGCGCGCACGCATTTCTGCGAGCTGGTCGCGGTCGAATAGGGGCGCGATTCCAGGCCGGTGAACACGTTCTTGAACGGCACCATGCCCGCATTCACGAACATCAGCGTCGGGTCGTTCTGCGGCACGAGCGGCGCGGAAGGCACGATCTGGTGCCCTTCGCTTCCGAAATAGTCGAGAAAGCCGCGGCGGATGTCGTTGGTCGAGGTCATGCACGCGACTTAGGCGAGGTTTCGCGCGCGCTCAAGCGCCCGCGCGTCAGGGGCGTTCCATCGCATCGGCCCGGACCGCCGGACGACGCCACCACAGATACCAGATCAGCGCGAAACCCAGCATATCACCGACCAGCCGCCCCACCGGATGCCCCGCCATATCCGCCGCATGCTCGAACCGCCCCAGCGTCAGGCCCAGGACGAACAGAAAGGCGGGCAATCGCGGATCGGCCACATCGAACACCCGGCCGAGCAGCCAATGGGCAAAGGCGCAGAAAATGGCGGTGCCCAGAAGGCCGTTGGCGAACCCGACCAGCAATGCGACGATCACATCGGCGTTCATCATGCCCTCCCTTCGCCATCCGTGCTCCAGGACAGGCCGCCGGGCAAGTTGTCCGCCGACAGATCGATCTGCAACACCCGTCGACGCCGCCCCGGTGCCGACCGCGCGGACGCGTGAAGGATCGGCGTCCGGTACAGCCACACCGAACCCGCCCCGGCCAGACAGGCATCGTCACCCAGTCGGTCGACCACACCGGATATGGCATCCTCCGCGATCAGGCCCAGCCGGTGGGACCCCGGCGCGACCAGCAGCGGCGCATTGTCCGCATCGACCGGATCGAGATGGAAGCGCACCGTCACCATCCGCTCCAACAGCGACACCGGCGGCGCGACATGGACCCGGCCCTGCTTGACCGTCCACGGCCCGAAGCCCGCGACCTCTCGCCGCTCCACCACTTCGATCGTGCGATCCTGATGCCAGCCCAGCGCCCAGTTCCCGCCGTCCTGCTTGTCGAACAGGATCGCGCGAACCGGCCGCACGCCCTGGCCGATCACCGGCACCATGGCGGTACAGAGCCGACGAACACCCCCGAGGCGCGCGACCCGCGCGGGATCGATCCGCTGTCCGGGACGCCCCTCAGGCCAGTCACCGAATAGTCGTGCCAGTTCGGCAAGCTCGCCCCGATCCAGTCGCGACGGCCAAAGGGCATAGCCGCGCGCGTCCAGTTCGGCGATCATCCGATCGGCGCCTCGAGCGAGGTGGGCGGCGTCGAGAACCAGACCGGCCCGCTCTCCGTCATGTGGAAGCAATCCTCGATCCGGATGCCGAACTTGCCGGGCAGATACAGGCCGGGTTCGTTGGAAAAGCACATGCCGGGCGCCAGCGGTGTCGCCTCACCATGCACCAGATTGACCGGCTCGTGCCCGTCCAGGCCGATGCCGTGCCCCGTCCGGTGCGACAGGCCGGGCAGGCGATAGCCGGGGCCGAAGCCCTGCCCCTCGTAGAACCGCCGCACCGCGTCGTCGATGCTACCCGCCGGGGCGCC
This sequence comes from Sphingomonas sp. SORGH_AS_0789, assembly GCF_031453055.1. Taxonomy (NCBI): domain Bacteria; kingdom Pseudomonadati; phylum Pseudomonadota; class Alphaproteobacteria; order Sphingomonadales; family Sphingomonadaceae; genus Sphingomonas; species Sphingomonas sp. SORGH_AS_0789. Next base: position 2,809,959 of record NZ_JAVIYV010000001.1, on the reverse strand, counting down.
GATCCGCGCCGCCGCCCGCGCCACCTGCTGCCCCTTGGCGACCAGATCCCAGACCTTGCGCTGCTCGGCGGCCGCCGCGCCATGGACCCAGCTTCGCGAGACATCGGACTGATAGCCCTGCACCGTGCAGCCGCAGTCCATCAGCACGACCTGCCCCTGCGCCACCCGGTGCACCTGGCGGCTGCCATGCGGATAGGCGGAGGCTTCGCCGATCAACGCCATGCTGAACTCCGGACTGCCGCCCAGCTTGCGCGTCGCGGCGCTCATCAGCGCGCCGATCTCCGCGCCGGTCATCCCCGCCTCGACGCGCGGGTGGAGCCAGCGATAGGCCGCCATCGTCACATCGGTCGCGAGTTGCATCAGCGCGATCTCGGCGGGGGCCTTGATCATCCGGCACCCGCGCACGACCGGATTGGCCGAGACGAGCCGCGCCCCCGGCAACACCCGTCGCAGCCCGTCAAAGGCGAAGAAGCGCGCCGTTTCCTCGATCCCCACCGGACGGCCATCCAGCTTGCGGTCGTGCAGGAAGCCCGCGACGATGGCGAGCGGGTTCTGGTCCTCCTGCCACACCCGTATCTCGGCGGGCACCGCCAGCGTCTCGCGGACCGAGGGTTCCTCGAAGTACGGGGTGACGATGCACGGCTCCCCCTCGACCGGCAGGATCGCGGCGGTCAGCCGCTCGCTGCGCCACCATTGGACGCCGGTGAAATAGACCATGGACGATCCCGGCTCGATCAGGATCGCGCCGATGCCGTTCGCCTTCATCAGCGCCTGCGCGCGGGACAGCCGCCGGGCCCGCTCCTGCGCGCCGATCGGCACCGCGCCGCCGGTCATGTCGGACAGCCCCGCCAGATCGGGTTCGGCCGCGCGCAACAGGCCGGGGCGGACGAGGAGCGGCAGGGCGGCGGCGGCGAGCACGGCGCGGCGGGACATCGGGGTCTGCATAACCGCGACGATAGAATTCTTGACCTGAGCGCCGCAATGCCCTTGGCTCGCGCGCGTAATCTATATTGGGGTATGCATGGCCAAGCGGCTGACCTTGTACATCTTCATCGGGCTGCTTCTCGGGCTCGTCGTCGGACTGGCGCTCAACCTGTCGCTCGACGACGGCAGCGCCGCGGCGGCCGCCGAGTTGAAGACGATCGCCGGCTATTTCGCGATCGTCACCGGCCTGTTCCTGCGGCTGATCAAGATGATCATCGCACCACTCGTCTTCGCCACCCTGGTCTCGGGCATCGCGCAGATGGGCGATACCAAGGCATTGGGGCGGATCGGTTTTCGATCGCTCGCCTGGTTCATCTCGGCCAGCCTGGTCTCGCTCAGCCTGGGCATGATCCTGGTCAACCTGCTGCATCCGGGCGTCGGCCTGAACCTGCCGCTGCCCGCCGTCACCGCCGATAGCGGGGTGGTGAAGACCGGGTTCGACCTTCAGAAATTCGTCACCCATCTGGTCCCCGCCTCGCTGGTCGAGGCGATGGCGACCAACGAGGTGTTGCAGATCGTCATCGGATCGCTGTTCCTGGGCGTGGCGATCACCGCGGTCGGCGAGCGCGCCGCGCCGCTGGTCCGCGCGGTCGATGCGCTGGTCGCGGTCATGTTGCAGGTGACCGATTATGTCATGCGCCTGGCGCCGCTGGCCGTGTTCGGCGCGGTCGCGGGCACGCTGACCGAGCGGGGGCCGGGGGTCATCGGCAATCTCGCGGTGTTCATGGGCAGCTTCTATCTCGGGCTGCTGCTGCTCTGGGTGGTGCTGATCGCCGTCGCGACGCTGTTCATCGGCGGGCGCATCCGCGAGCTTCTGTCGCATATCCGCGCGCCGTTGATATTGGCCTTTTCGACCGCCTCGTCCGAGGCCGCCTATCCGCGCATCCTGGAGGGGCTGGACCGGTTCGGCGTGCCGCCGCGCATCGCCAGCTTCGTGCTGCCGCTGGGCTATTCGTTCAACCTCGACGGGTCGATGATGTACATGACGTTCGCGTCGCTGTTCATCGCCCAGGCGTACGGCATCGACCTGTCGATCGGGCAGCAGATCACCATGCTGCTGGTCCTGATGGTCACGTCGAAGGGGATTGCGGGCGTACCGCGCGCCTCGCTGGTGGTGATCGCGGCGACGATGCCGATGTTCCACATTCCCGAGGCGGGGCTGTTGCTGATCCTGGCGGTCGACCATTTCCTCGACATGGGCCGGTCGGCGACCAACGTGATCGGCAATGCGGTGGCCAGTGCGGTCATCGCGAAGTGGGAGGGGCCGCTCGACGAGCCCGAGCCGGTCGATGTCGAGTCGCTCCACGCACCGTCGGGACATCCGGCCCAGCCCGCCCCCGACAGCTTCCGGCAGATCGGGGGGCATTGATCTCCCCACCCGTCACGCGAGGGGCGGCCCTGCCCCCTATGGCCGAGCGGGATCGTCCTTTTCAGGCATAGGCATAGGGGCCGCCCTTGGCGAGCGCGACCTGATAGGCGGGGCGCGGGCGTGGATGCGTTCCAGCCAGGCGATCGTCGCGGGGCGGCTTTCGTCCAGCCCCGCCCGCGACCGCGCCGCCTCGAGCGGGAAGCTCATGATGATGTCCGCCGCGGTGAACTGGTCGCCCGCGAACCAGGGCGAATGGGTCAGCTCGCTTTCGACATAATCGAGATGCCGGCCGATCATCGGCATGAACCGCTTGATCGCCGCCTTGCCCAGCACGGGAATGCGGCTGAGCACGAGCAGGACGAACAGGGGCGGCATCAGCGAGCCCTCGGCATAATGCAGCCAGAAGCGCCAGCGTTGCACCGCGTCGCGGTGCGCGGGCGGGCCCAGGCGGCCATCGGCCTTGCCGACCAGATATTCGATGATCGCCCCCGTCTCGGCGATCACCATGCCGTCATCCTCGATCACCGGCGATTTGCCGAGCGGATGGACCGCGCGCAGCTCGCGCGGGGCAAGCATCGTCTTGCGGTCGCGCCGATAGCGTTTCACCGCATAGGGCAGGTCGAGTTCCTCCAGCATCCACAGGATGCGTTGCGACCGCGAATTTTCGAGATGATGGACGATGATCGTCATGCCTGTTCCCCATGATGCGGGCGGGGTAACGCGCCAGACCGACCGCAAGGCCCAAAGGCCGCCGCAAAGCGGCCATGGGCCGGTGGCTCAGGCCGCTCCCGCCCTTACCCGCCAGATCCAGGCGGAGGCCGGCAGGGCCACCTGATCGCCGATCCGGTGATGGGACAGCCCCTCGTGCAACGCCGCCGCAATCCGCGCCCGCTCGTCCGGGGCGGCGGTCGCCATCGCGCGCGCCGCCGGGCCGATGCGGGACAGGAAATCCACCGCATCCTCGACCGGCGTCGCGCCCTGCCCGACGACATATTCGAAATCGACCCGCGCGGCGGCCTCCAGCGCCCATCCGGCCTGTCCCAGCCATGCCCCCACGCGATGCGAATCGGCAAAGGCGAAGGGGCCCGGTTCGTAACCGGCGGCGGGCGCGGGCGAATGGCCGACCGCCTCGTCCGCCAGCGTCGCAAATCCGTTGCGCGCCCGCTCGTCGAAGCAGGAAAAGACCATCGCCGCCCCCGGCGACGCGGCCGCCCGCAAGCCCGTGAACGCCGCGACGGGGTCGGGAAAGAACATCACGCCGTGACGCGAGACGAAGAGGTCGAACGGCCCCTCGGACGCGGCGATCGACACCGCGTCGCCGCAGACGAAACGGAGCGCCCCGCCCCGGCCCTCCACGTCCACCGCCCGCGTCCCTGCCAGGGCCAGCATTTCCGGCGACAGGTCGACCCCGACGACGTCCAGTTCGGGACGCGCCGCCCGGAGCGCCAAGCCGGTCGACCCGACGCCGCAGCCTATATCCAGCGCCCGCCCCCGCCGGGGCGCGACGGCGGCGATGGCGGCGTCGAGATGCGCCGTCAGATGGGTGAAGCTGCGTTCGGTGCGACGCCATTGCTCGGCCCAGACATCGCCGACCCGGCCGCTCCAATCCAGTCCGCTGGTCATCGCCCCCCTATCGTCCCCCAAAGCAAAACGGCCCGCCGTCTCCGGCGGGCCGCTGGTCCCTCTTACAGATCGTCGTCCGCGTCGGGGCCGGTCATCATGTCCTCGGCCACCTGCTCGGTCCGCTGGCGAATCGCACGTTCCAGGCGGTCGGCCATGTCGGGATTCTCGCGCAGGTAGTTCTTGGCGTTCTCACGCCCCTGCCCGATACGGACCGAGTCGTAGGAGAACCAGCTGCCCGACTTCTCGACCAGTCCCGCCTTGACGCCCAGATCGAGGATCTCGCCGATCTTCGAGATGCCCTCGCCATACATGATGTCGAATTCGACCTGCTTGAACGGCGGGGCGACCTTGTTCTTCACCACCTTCACGCGGGTCGCGTTGCCGGTAATGTCCTCACGGTCCTTGATCTGGCCGGTGCGACGGATGTCGAGCCGGACCGAGGCATAGAATTTCAGCGCGTTGCCGCCCGTCGTCGTCTCCGGGTTGCCGTACATCACGCCGATCTTCATGCGCAGCTGGTTGATGAAGATCACCATGCAGCGCGAACGGCTGATCGATCCGGTCAGCTTGCGCAGCGACTGCGACATCAGACGGGCCTGAAGGCCGACATGGCTGTCGCCCATTTCGCCCTCGATCTCGGCGCGCGGCACCAGCGCGGCGACCGAGTCGACCACCAGCACGTCGATCGCGTTCGAGCGGACCAGCGTGTCGGTGATCTCCAGCGCCTGCTCGCCGGTATCCGGCTGCGACACGATCAGTTCGTCGATGTTGACGCCCAGCTTCTTGGCATAGACCGGGTCGAGCGCGTGTTCGGCGTCGACGAAGGCGGCGGTGCCGCCCATCTTCTGCGCCTCGGCGATGACGTGCAGCGCCAGAGTGGTCTTGCCCGAGGATTCGGGGCCATAGACCTCGATCACGCGACCGCGCGGCAAGCCGCCCACGCCCAGCGCGATGTCGAGCCCCAGCGAGCCGGTCGAGATCGCCTCGACCTGCATCGTCTCCTTCTGCCCCAGCTTCATCGCCGAGCCCTTGCCGAACGCCCGGTCGATCTGAGCGAGCGCGGCGTCGAGCGCCTTTTGACGGTCTGCGTTTGCGGTTGCCATGCCTGTTTCGATCACTTTCAGATTGGCGGCCATCAGATGCTTCCTTCGCTAGACCAAGCGCGTGGTCCATTCAACGCATCTGCAATGTATGCACTTTGTTCCACAGGAACAAGATGGGAACAAATATCAGGTCAAAAAAGTCGGCAGCGCCCACCAGCCCTGGTCGCGCGCCCGGCTCGCCGCCGCGTCCCGGTCCGCGACGGTGCCGAAGATCGCAAAGCAGGTCGCCCCCGACCCCGACATGCGCGACAGCCCGACGCCGGGCGCCTGGTCCAGAAAGGCCAGCACCGCGTCGATCGCCGGGGCCAGCGCGCGCGCCGGGGGCTCGAGATCGTTCCGCCCCGCCGCCGCGACCGCCATCACCTCGCCCTCTCCCAGCCCGCCGCGATCCGTGCCGTCCCAGCGGCCGAACACCGCCGCCGTCGACACGCCGACGCCCGGATTGACCAGCAGCACCGGCACATCGCCCAGCGGCGGCAGGGGTTGCAGCGCATCCCCCTTGCCCCGGCCCCATGCGGTCCGGCCGAGCAGACAGGCGGGCACGTCCGCGCCCAGCTCGCCCGCCAGCGCGAACAATTCGGGATGGTCGGGCGCCACGCCATGCAGCCGCGCCAGTGCGCGCAGCGTCGCCGCCGCATCCGCCGACCCGCCACCGATGCCCGAGGCGACCGGCAGATGCTTGTCGAGCGTGATCGCATGGTGCGCCGCAACGCCGAACCGCACGCCGAAGCCCTGCGCGGCCCTCATGACCAGATTGTCCTGCTGCGCCTCGCCCGCCAGACGGTCGGCGAACGGCCCGCTCAGCGTCAGGCCGGTCGTGGCGGCGGGGGCGACCGTCACGACATCGCCATCGCGGCAAAAGGCGAACAGCGTTTCCAGCTCATGATAGCCGTCCGCCCGGCGCGCCCGGACGTGAAGGGCCAGATTGATCTTGGCGGGCGCGGTCTCGACAATGGCGGTCATCCCCGCCCCATGCGACGCCGCGCGCCTGCCAGCAAGAGCGATCAGCGCGACAGCTTGGGCGTGATCCGCGCCCGTTCGCTCTCGTCGGCGGTCAGCGCCGCCGCGCGCCAGGCATAGCGCGCCTCGTAATGCCGCCCCAGCGACCAGTAGATGTCGCCCAGATGATCGCTGATCTCGCTATTGGCGGGCTCGGCCATGGCGGCACGCTCGATCAGCGGCAGCGCGCGCCCGGGCTGCCCCGCCCGGAAATAGGCCCATCCCAGCGAATCGGTGATCGAGCCATTGTCGGGCGCCAGCTTGCTCGCCCGCTCCAGCATGGCCAGCGAGCCCGCGACATCCTGCCCCCGCTCGACCCGCGCATAGCCCAGATAGTTGAGCGCCAGCGGCTCGTCCGGCGCCAGCGCCACCGCGCGGGCGAGCGCCGCATCCGCCTCCTCGCGCCGCCCCGCCTGATCCAGCGCGCCGCCATATTGCAGCCAGGCCGCCCAGGGCAGCGGCGGATCGGCGCGGGTCACCCGTTCGTACCAGGGCACCGCCTCGGCGGGTTGCCCGGCGGCGATCAGCTGGTCGGCATAAACCTGCCAGTCGTCGACTGTCGCATTCTTCGCGGTCGCCAGCCCGCGCGCCAGCATCAGCGCCTCGCCCGTCCGCCCGGCTGCCCCGAGCAGCCCGACCCGCACCACCGCCGCACGGTGGGCAAAGGCGCGGTGCGGGTCCACCCCCGCCAGCGCGGCAATCGCGGCGTCCCATGCCTCGTCCTTCGACAGCGCCTCGGCCAGCAACAGCCGTGCCCGGTCATTCCCCGGATCGGCGATCAGCGCGGTGCGCGCAAGCGCGATGACCAGCGGGCGCGGGCCATCGCTCGCCAGCTCGGCACCGACGCGGACGAACAGTTGCGACACGCCGAAGCCCAGGTCCGGCTTGACGCCCAGCGCCTTGCGACCGGCATCGACCAGCGGATCGGTCATCAGGCTGCGCGCATCGGCCTCGTCGCCATGGCCCGCCATCAGCGCGGCGGCGGCGATCCGGGTGTCGGCGGGCGGGCGCATCGCCTCCAGCAGCAGCCGGACCGAGGAATCGTCCATCTTCCTCGCCGCCAGCGCCAGCAGCAGCCGATGCTCCTCGGCCAGCCGCCGCGCGACCGGCTCCTTGCCCGCGCTGTCGAGCGCGGGTTCGACCGGCTGTCGGCGATCCCAGGCCGCCCAGGCCTTCAGCACCGGCGACAGAATCTTGAGCGGCCCACCGGCGATCCCTGCGATCGCCGCGTCATAGCCCGCCCGGTCGCCCTTGCGCGCCGCGATCGCCAGGTCGAGCAGCGTCACGTCGATCGGCGCGACCTTTTCGGCCTGCATGACGCGCGCGGCGCGCAGCGCCAGCGCCTCGTCGCCGCTGATCATCGCCTCGCGATAGGCGCGCACCGCCACCGCCGGATCGTCGGGCCACCCCGTCAGCGCGGTCGCATAATCGCCCGCCGCCTCGGCCGCGCGCCCCTCGGCCGCCGCGACGCGGGCGGCGAGATAGGCGGACAGCGGCTCGGGCGTGGCACGAACCGCCGCCGCCACGGGCGCCGTCCAGGCGGCGGAGGCCAGGACGGTCACCGATAGGAAGGAGACGAGCCGACGCTTACATATTGGGATAATTGGGTCCTCCGCCGCCTTCGGGTACGACCCAGTTGATATTCTGGGTCGGGTCCTTGATGTCGCACGTCTTGCAGTGGACGCAGTTCTGGGCGTTGATCACGAATTTCGGATCGCCCTCGTCCACGCCGACCACCTCATAAACACCCGCCGGGCAGTAGCGTTGCGCGGGCTCGTCGAACAGCGGCAGGTTGTGCGCGATCGGCACGCTCGCATCCTTGAGCGTCAGATGGACCGGCTGATCCTCCTCATGGTTGGTGTTCGACAGGAACACCGAGGAGAGGCGATCGAAGGTCAGCACGCCGTCGGGCTTGGGATAGTCGGGCTTCTTCACCTGATCCTTGCGCCACAGCGTCTCGTGATCGGGCTTGTGCTTCATGGTGAAGGGCATTTTCAGCCCGAAATGCTCCGACCACATGGTGACGTTGGCAAGCCCGCTGCCGACGAAGTCGCCATATTTCTTGACCAGCGGCACGACGTTGCGGACGCCCGCCAGCTCCTTGTAGAGCCAGGAGGCGCGGAACGCCTCGGGATAGTCGGTCAGCTCGTCGCCCTCGCGCCCCGCCTGCACCGCCGCGAACGCCGCCTCGGCGGCCAGCATCGCCGACTTCATCGCGCCGTGCGTGCCCTTGATCCGCGGCACATTGAGGAAGCCCGCCGAACAGCCGACCAGCACGCCGCCGGGGAAGGTCAGCTTGGGGATCGCCTGCAACCCGCCGTCATTGATCGCCCGCGCGCCGTAAGAGACGCGCTTGCCGCCCTTCAGCAGCTCGGCGATGACCGGATGGGTCTTCCACTTCTGCATCTCCTGGAACGGGGAGATGTACGGGTTGGAGTAATTCAGCCACGTCACGAAGCCGATCGCGACCTGCCCCCCCGCCTGGTGGTAGATGAAGCCGCCGCCATTGGCGTCGTCGCCCAGCGGCCAGCCCTGGGTATGGATGACGCGGCCCGGCACATGCTTGGCGGGATCGATGTCCCACAATTCCTTGATGCCCAGACCGTAAATCTGCGGATCGCTGTCGCGCGCCAGGTCGAACTGGCGGATGATCTCCTTGGACAGATGCCCGCGCACGCCCTCGGCGAAGAAGGTGTATTTGGCGTGGAGCTCCAGGCCCGGCTGGTAATCGGGCTTGCGCGTGCCGTCGCGCGCCACGCCCATGTCGCCGGTCGCCACGCCCTTCACCCGGCCATCCTCGTGGAACAGGATTTCGGCGGCGGCGAAACCGGGGAAGATCTCGACGCCCAGTTCCTCGGCCTTGCCCGCCAGCCAGCGGCACAGATTGCCGAGGCTCCCCGTATAGGTGCCCTTGTTGTGCATGAAGGGCGGGACCAGCGCGTGCGGCACGTTGCGATGCTTGCCCGCGGTCAGGATCCAGTGATGATTCTCGGTCACCGGCACCTCGGCCAGCGGACAGCCGTCGTCGCGCCAGTCGGGCAGCAGCTCGTCGAGCGCGATCGGATCGATCACCGCGCCCGACAGGATGTGCGCGCCGACCTCCGAGCCTTTTTCCAGCACGCAGACCGACAGCTCGGCGCCGCCTTGCGTCGCCAGCTGCTTCAGGCGGATCGCGGCCGACAGGCCCGCTGGCCCGGCGCCGACGATCACCACGTCATAGGGCATCGATTCGCGTTCGCTCATGGCATCCTCGCATCTGGTCCGTACCGCTGCCGTAGCGTCCCGTGGATCGGGCTCGTCCGGGCGCGGACGGGAAACATCTTGTCCTGACAGCCGATCCGACAGATTGACGCGCACGTCAACCTTGCAGCATGGGCTAATCCCATATGGGGGCTTTTCCGACGTTCGACAGCGCACCGTTCGACAGCGCACAGGCGGCCAGCGTGCTCGACTGGTGGCATGACGCGGGCGTCGACCTGCTGGTCGAGGACGAACCCCGCGACTGGATGGCCGCCGAGCCCGTGCGGCCGATCGGCTTCGCCGCACCCGCGCCCGCTCCGCTGCCCGCACCGGGGCTGGTCCCCGCCCTGCCCGCCGCCGCCCCGGCCGCGCTGCTGCCCGATACGCTGGACGCCTTCCTGGCCTGGCGCCTGTCCGACGCCGCGCCGGAGGCGGCATGGGACGGCATCTCGCTGACCGCCACCGGCCCCGCCGAGGCGCCACTGATGGTGCTGGTCGATTGTCCCGACCGCGACGACGGCGAAGCGGGACAGATATTGTCGGGCGCGGCCGGTCGGTTGTTCGACCGGATGCTCGCCGCCATCGGCCAGTCTCGTGAGACCGTCCACCTCGCCTCGGTCTGCGCGCGGCGGCCGCTGGCGGGCCGGACTCCGGCGGGACTGGAGACGCGGCTGGCCGAGATTTCGCTGCATCATATCGGGCTGGTCCGGCCGCGTTCGCTGCTCCTGCTGGGCAATGCGGCGAGCCGTGCCGTGCTCGGGACCGAACTCACCAGCGCGCGCGGACATTCGCATGCCGTTGACCATAAAAGCGGCAAAAGCCAGGCGGTCGCCAGTTTCCATCCGCGCTTTCTGATCGAAAAGCCGATGGCAAAGGCGGAAAGCTGGAAGGATTTGCAAAGGATCATGGGGGACATGCGCGCATGAAGCTGGGCCAGGCGATCGCACGGACGGCGACCATCGGGGCTTTGCTGGCGGCCGGAACCGGCACCGCCTTCGCCGCCGCGCCGGGAGAACCCGCGGCGGATGCCCGCGCCACCGCCTCGCCAAAGGCCCCGCCCGCCATCCCCGCGCTGCTCGATGCCGATCAGAAGGCGGGCTATGCGCGCATCTTCACCGCGATCCGCGAGAGCCGCTGGACCGATGCGCAGCTGGAGCTCGACTCGCTGAAGCCGGGGCCCCTCCACGCCATCGCCCGCGCCGAACTCTACACCGCCAAGGGATCGCCCAGGGTCGATGCCGAGCGGCTGGTCGCGCTCCTCAACGAAGCACCCGAACTGCCCCAGGCCGAACAGCTCGCCCGGCTCGCCCGGTCGCGCGGCGCGAAGGATCTTCCCCCGCTGCCCGAGGCGCACAGCCTGATCTGGCAGGACGGCGCCCCCCGCCGCGTCCGCGCCAAGAGCGTCAGGAGCGACCAGATCGCCGCCGAGCTGGCGGTGCGGATGCAGCCCTTCATCAAGGCCGATGACGGCCCCTCGGCCCAGGCCCTGCTCGATGCGACCCAAGGCCTGTCGCCCGAGGCACTGACCGAGTGGCAGCAGCGCGTCGCCTGGATCTATTTCCTGATGGGCGACGATGCCAATGCCCGGACCATGGCGGCCAAGGCGGCCGACGGGACCGGCGAATGGGCGGTGCAGGGGCGCTGGACCACCGCGCTGTCGGCGTGGCGGCAGAATGACTGCCAGGCCGCCGAGACCGCGTTCGAGGGCACGGCGGCGCGCGCCACCGATGTCGACCTGCGTGCCGCCGCGCTCTATTGGGCCGCGCGCGCCGACATGGTCTGCGGCCGTCCCGACAAGGTCGAGGGGCGGCTCCGCTCCGCCTCGCAGTTCCGCGAAAGCTTCTATGGTCAGCTCGCGCGCCAGGCGCTGGGCATGCGCGGCGACCGCGAGCCGCGCGGACAGCTGGTCGCGACCGACTGGGTCGCGCTCGACCGTCGCCCCAACATCCTCGTCGCCGCCGCGCTGGTCGAGATCGGCGAGACCGATCTGGCCGACCAGGTCATCCGCCAGCAGGCGCGGATCGGCCAGCCGCAGGAGTTCCGCAACCTCGTCCGCCTGGCCGAATCGCTCGACCTTCCCGCCACGACCGTATGGCTGGCGCACAACTGCCCGGCGGGCGTCACCGCCACCGCCGAGGCGCGCTATCCGACACCCAGTTGGACACCCGACAGCGGCTGGCGAGTCGAAAAGGCGCTGGTCTATGCGCACACGCTTCAGGAAAGCGGCTTTCGCAACAAGGTGGTCAGCCCGGCGGGCGCCTATGGCCTGATGCAGATCATGCCCGCCGCCGCCACGGACTTCGCGCGCGAACGCGGCGTGTCGATCGACCGCTCGGCGCTGACCAAGCCGTCGACCAATATGGATATCGGCCAGCGGCATCTGGAGCGGTTGCGCGACATGACCGGCGTGACCGGCGGCCTGCTGCCCAAGGTGATCGCGGCCTATAATGCCGGCCCCAAGCCGGTCGGCGAATGGAACAGCCTGGTCCGCGACAATGGCGACCCGCTCCTCTATATCGAGAGCATCCCCTATTGGGAGACGCGCGGTTACGTGACCACGGTGCTGCGCAATTACTGGATGTACGAAGGCCAGACCGGCAAGGCCAAGTCGCCCAGCCGCGCCGCGCTGGCCCAGGGGATGTGGCCGCGCTTCCCCGGCCTTCCGGGGGCCAGCGCGGTACGGCTCCAACGGCCCAACACCGCGCAGGCGAGCCTGCCCCGCCGGACGACCATCGCGCTGAACGCGGCGGTGAACCCGCAGTCGAGCACCGCGCTGCCCCAGGCGAATTGAGCGGGGGTTTCGGGGCCGAGGGTTTCGCTTGGCCTTCGACTTCGCTCAGGCTGAACGGAAGGTGCGAGGCCCATCACCATTTCTACCCGGTAAAGATCGACGGAGGTGTGTCTTCGGACCGATCGACATTCAGCGATGCCTTGTTCTTCCCTCGCCCCTCGCAGAGGGGAGAGGGTTGCGCAGACTTGGTCTTTGCGAGAGCAAAGACTTAGTCGGAGCTGGGTGAGGGGTGAGCGCTCGCGAAGCGAGCGCGCGAGCCTTTTGGCTCGCTCAACCCCTCACCCAAGCTGCGCTAGCCAGCAGGCTGGCAAGCTTCGCTAACCCTCTCCCCTGTCCAGGGGAGAGGGGAAGAAGACGCAATACTGACTGTCGATCCGCCCTCGCTGGCGTGGTCGATCACACCGCCCCTTTCCCGACAGGCCAGCCATGACGCAACCCGAATATCGCTTCCGCCCGCCAGTCCCTCCCCTCCGTTCCGCCTGAGCGACGTCGAAGGCCACGCCCCTCCGCCCGCCAAGCCGCCCCCGAAACTCCCGCAGAGACGTTCACCCCCCATGCCCATCGACACAAGCCGCACCTTCCTGCCCGTCCGCATCGCGGTGCTGACCGTCTCCGACACCCGCTCGCTGGCGGAAGACCGCTCGGGCGACACGCTGGCGGGACTGCTGACCGAGGCGGGGCATGAACTCGCCGCGCGCAGCATCCTGCGTGACGATACCGACCAGATCGTCGCCCAGCTGAACCGCTGGATCGAGGATGCCAGCATCGACTGCATCCTGACCACCGGCGGCACCGGCGTCACGGGGCGCGACGTCACCCCCGAGGCGGTCGAACAGGTCGCGACCAAGATGATCCCCGGCTTCGGCGAGCTGTTCCGCTGGCTCAGCTTCCAGACGATCGGCACCTCGACCATCCAGTCGCGCGCCTGCGCCTGCGTCGCGCGCGGCACCTATATCTTCGCGCTGCCCGGATCGACCGGGGCAGTTAAGGACGCGTGGAACGGCATCCTGCGCGACCAGCTCGACAGCCGCCACCGCCCGTGCAACTTCGTCGAGCTGATGCCCCGCCTGCTGGAACGCTGACCGGCGTCAATCCGCCTGCATCACGGCGAGCTCATGCCCGTCGACATCGCGGAAATGAAAGCGCCGCCCGCCCGGAAAGGCGAAGATCGGCACCACGACCGTCCCGCCCGCCGCCTCGACCGCCGAGAGCGTCGCCTCCAGCGCCTCGACCCGGATGACGGGCAGCGGCGCCTTCACCTTTTCGGGTGAGGCGTCCAGCCCGACATCGGTATCCCCGCTCATCGTCGCGGCATAGTCCGGCCCGAAATCGGTGAAGCGCCAGCCGAACGCCTCGGCATAGAAACGCTTCGCCGCCGCCCGGTCTCCGACCGGCAGTTCGAGATAGTCCAGACGCGCCATGACCGACTCCTTCGTTCTTGCTATGTTCCATTTCCTGCCCTAGTTTCGGGCGATGGGCAAGCGCGATATGGCCAGGCGGACTCCACGCGGTGCGACGGTCAACGCGACCAGCGCCCGTTTCGCCTTGCCGCAGGTCATGGCCGACGGCGACTGGCTCGATATGCAGGATCAGGTCGATGGCGCCCCGCCCCCCTTGCGGACCAGCGTGACCGTCGAGCTGCCGCGCACGATCCTGAGCCGCAACAGCTCGCCCGACGTGCCGTTCGACCGCTCGATCAATCCCTATCGCGGCTGCGAGCATGGCTGCATCTATTGCTTCGCGCGGCCCAGCCACGCCTATCACGACCTGTCGCCGGGACTGGATTTCGAAAGCCGGCTGTTCGCCAAGCCGAACGCCGCCGAATTGCTGCGCGCCGAACTGGCCAGGCCCGGCTACCGCGTCGCGCCGATCGCGCTGGGCACCAACACCGACCCCTATCAGCCGATCGAGGGCGAATGGCGGATCACCCGCGACATTCTGGGCGTGCTGGCGGAGACGAACCATCCGCTGGCGATCACGACCAAATCGGACCGCGTCGTGCGCGACATCGACATCCTGGCCCCGATGGCGGCCCGGGGGCTGGCGACGGTGTGCGTGTCGATCACCTCGCTCGACGCCAGGATCGCGCGCACGGTCGAGCCCCGCGCGCCGACGCCCGAGCGGCGGCTGGCGGCGGTGGCGAAGCTGGCGGCGGCGGGCATCCCCACCTATGTCTCGATCGCGCCGGTCATCCCCGCGATCACCGATCACGAGATCGAGCATCTGATCGCCCGCGCCGCCGAGGCCGGGGCGCGCCATGCCTTCTTCATTCCCGTCCGCCTGCCGCACGAGGTCGCGCCCCTGTTCCGCGCCTGGCTGGACACGCATTTCCCCGAGCGCGCGGGCAAGGTGATGGCGATCATCCAGTCGTTGCGCGGGGGACGCGACAATGATCCCGATTTCTTCACCCGGATGCGCGGGCAAGGCCCCTGGGCGGAATTGCTGCGCGTCCGCTTCCACCGCGCCTGTCGGTTGCATGGCCTCAATCGCGACCGGCCGCCGCTCGACACCGGCCAGTTCCGTCCGCCGAGCGGCCCGCAGGGCGAGCTGTTCTGAGGATCATCCCGCTTTGCCCGCGCGTTGGGACCGGGAAGGAGAGCGACGATGATCCACGACCCCGAACAGACCCAGCCCGAACAGGTGCCGAACGAGGACGAGGCCGACAGCCCCGGTGGCGGCTATGGCAATCATGGCGAAGCGGGCGAAGAAGAGCAGGATCGCCGCGAGGTTGGCGGCTGAGGCTGATTGCGTCACCACCCGAACAATATTCAGCGATACCTGCCCCTCCCTCGCCCCTCGCAGAGGGGAGAGGGTTGCGCAGACTTGGCCTTTGCGAAAGCAAAGGCTTAGTCGGAGCTGGGTGAGGGGTGGGCGCTCGCGAAGCGAGCGCGCGAGCCTTTTGGCTCGCTCAACCCCTCACCCAAGCTGCGCTAGTCAGCAAGCTGGCAAGCTTCGCTAACCCTCTCCCCTGTCCAGGGGAGAGGAGAAGAAGACGCAATACTGAAGGTCGATCCGCCCTAGCCTACCAACGCCAGCCGCGCTTCGGACGACTTCATCGCCACCGCGGTCACGCCCGGCAGGTCCTCGATATGGCTGGCCAGCTCGGCGTCGAGCAGAAAGTTGCGCCCCAGCATCAGCAGCGTATCGCCGTCCGTCCCCGCGATCCGCGCCCGGACCTCACCCCGGCCGTTGCGCAGCGGGTCGAGCATCGCGTGGAGCGCCTTGAACGCCGCCTTGTCCGCCACCGTCACCTCGACCACGAACTTCGCGGTGCTGGCGAGCCCGTCGAACGGCTGGACCCGCTTGATGCTGACACGCGGCGCCTCTTCGCCCGGACGGCGATCCAGCTCGACGGTGATGAGCGCACAATCGCCCTCCTTGGCGGCCTTTTCCAGATCGCCCGCCACCGAATCGTCGAAACAGGTCGCCAGGAACTGCCCCGTCGCGTCGGATAGCTGCGCCATCATATAGCGCTTGCCCCGCGCCGAGGTCCGCCAGCGCGCATCCTCGACCAGCACCGCCATGGTCGCGCCGATCCGTGCGCCGTCGTCGGGGATGATCAGGTCGGTCAGCGAGGTATAGGTCCGCGCGCCGTGCATCTTGGCGATATGTGCATGGCGGTCGACCGGATGAGCGGAGAAATAGAAGCCGAACGCCTCCTTCTCCTGCTCCATCCGCTGCGACAGGCTCCAGCGGGTGCCGGTCGGCAGCTTGATCGCGTCGCCCGCCACCTCGGTCTCGCCGAACAGCCCCCCCTGCCCGCTCGTCCGCCCCTCATGGGTGCGCGCTGCGATGGCGAGGACGGTTTCGGCGACCGCATGGACGCCCGCACGGTTGACCTCGATCCCGTCAAACGCACCTGCCGACGCCAGCGTCTCCAGCTGGCGCTTGTTCATCAGGCGCGGATCGACCCGCTTGGCCAGCGCATCGAGCGAGGCGAAGGGGCCGCCCGCATTGCGCTCGACGACCAGTTTCTCCATCGCGCCCTCGCCCACCGACTTGAGCGCGCCGAGCGCATAGCGGACGGCCAGACCGTCCTCATGCGGCTCGACATCGAACTCGGCCTGGCTGGCGTTGATGCAGGGCGGCAGCATCGTCACGCCCATCCGCCGCGCATCGTCGACGAAGATCGCCAGCTTGTCGGTCAGCGCCATGTCGTAGCACATCGACGCGGCGTAGAATTCGTGCGGATGATGCGCCTTCAGCCACGCGGTCTGATAGGCGAGCAGCGCATAGGCCGCCGCGTGGCTCTTGTTGAAGCCATAGCCGGCGAACTTGTCGATCAAGTCGAACAGTTCATTGGCCTTTTGCGACGGGATACCGTTCACCTCCTGGCATCCCTTAACGAAGATGGCGCGCTGCGCGTCCATCTCCGCCTTCACCTTCTTGCCCATCGCACGACGGAGAAGATCCGCGCCGCCCAGCGAATAGCCCGCCAGGATCTGCGCGGCCTGCATCACCTGTTCCTGATAGACGAAGATGCCATAGGTCTCGGACAAGATCTGTTCGAGCAGGGGATGCGGGTAGACGATCTCCTCGGTCCCCTGCTTGCGGCGACCGAAGCTGGGGATATTGTCCATCGGACCCGGCCGATAGAGCGACACGAGCGCGATGATGTCGCCGAAATTGGTCGGGCGCACGGCGGACAGGGTGCGCCGCATCCCTTCCGATTCCAGCTGGAACACGCCGACCGTGTCGCCCTTCTGCAGAAGAGCATAAGTGGCCTCGTCATCCCAGGCCAAGGCCCCGAGATCGACCTCGACCCCGCGCTTGGCGAGCAGCTGCACCGCCTTTTGCAGCACAGACAGCGTCTTGAGGCCGAGGAAGTCGAACTTGACCAGCCCCGCGCCCTCGACGAACTTCATGTCGAACTGCGTGACCGGCATGTCCGAGCGCGGGTCGCGATAGAGCGGGACCAGCTGCGCCAGCGGCCGGTCGCCGATCACCACACCGGCGGCATGGGTCGAGCTGTGGCGCGGCAGGCCCTCCAGCTTGGTCGCCAGGTCGAGCAACCGGCGGACCTGGTTGTCGTTGGCATATTCCTTCGCCAACTCCGGCACGCCGTTCAGCGCACGCTTCAGGTCCCAGGGGTCGGTCGGGTGGTTGGGGACCAGCTTGGCGAGGCGGTCGACCTGGCCATAGCTCATCTGGAGCACGCGGCCGGTGTCCTTGAGCACGGCGCGCGCCTTCAGCTTACCGAAGGTGATGATCTGCGCGACCTGATCGCGGCCATATTTCTCCTGAACGTAGCGTATGACCTCGCCGCGCCGGGTTTCGCAGAAGTCGATGTCGAAGTCGGGCATCGAAACGCGTTCCGGGTTCAGGAAGCGCTCGAACAGCAGGCCCAGCTTCAACGGATCGAGGTCGGTGATGGTCAACGCCCAGGCGACGACCGAGCCCGCGCCCGAACCGCGGCCCGGCCCGACGGGAATGTCGTGATCCTTGGCCCATTTGATGAAGTCGGCGACGATCAGGAAATATCCGGGGAAGCCCATCTGGATGATGATGTCGACCTCGAACTTGAGCCGTTCGTGATAAGCCTCGCGCCAGCCGGGTTCGCCCTCACCCTCCAGCTCGGCGATACGGTCGAGCCGCGCCTCCAGCCCCGCCGTCGCGTCGCGGCGCAGCATCGCCGCCTCGCCCTCGCGGTCGCCCGCCAGGCTGGGCAGGATGGGCTTGCGCCACGGCGCCATCACCGCGCAGCGCTGTGCCACGACCAGCGTGTTGTCGATCGCTTCGGGCAGGTCGGCGAAGAGCTGCTTCATCACCTCGGCGGGCTTCAGCCAGGCCTCGGGGCTGCTCTTGGGGCGGTCGTCCATTTCGACATAGGTCGAATTGGCGATGCACAGCATGGCATCATGCGCATCGCGGAAGCCGCTATCGGCGAAACAGCAGGGATTGGTCGCGACCAGGGGCAGGTCGCGGTCATAGGCCAGGTCGATCAGATCCTGCTCGGCCGCGATCTCGACGGGATCGTCCCGCCGCGCCAGTTCGACATAGAGCCGGTCGCCAAAGATCGCCTGGAGCCGGTCGGCATAGGCCTTGGCGCGGTCCGGCTGGCCTTCGGCGAACAGCCGTGCGATGCCGCCCTCCCCGGCGGCGGTCAGCGCGATCAGGCCGGTGCTGAACTTCTCCAGCGTGTCGAAGGCGACATGCGCCGCCAGCTCGATCGGCCGGTCGAGATGCGCCGCCGACACCAGCGCGCACAGATTGTCATAGCCGGTCATGTCCTGCGCATAGAGCGCGATCCAGTCGACCACCGCGCCGACATTGTCGGGCATGTCCGGCCGCGCCACGCCCAGCATAGTCCCGATCACCGGCTGTACCCCGGCCTTCTTGGCGGCGTCCGAAAAGGCCATCGCGGCATAGAGGCCGTTGCGGTCGGTCAGCCCGGCGGCGGGAAAAGCGTTCGCCTTGGCCTGCGCCGCAATCGCCTTGGGATCGATCGCGCCGTCGAGCATCGTGAAGGAGGAAAAGATGCGAAGCGGCACATATCCGGAATGCATCACGCACCCTTACGCCAAGCGACATGATTCGACCAGCACGGAACCCCGGCCAAATGGAGTCGTTACGCCGACAGAATATCCTGATCTCGCTCAAGGACGTGATGATGACCGATACGGACCGTTCCTTTGCCGCCTCGCTTCGGCCCGGTGCCGGATGGGGCTGGATCCTGGCTTACGGCATCCTGTCGGCCTTGCTGGGTCTGGCGGCGTTCCTGTTCCCCGTGCCCGCCACCTTCGCCGCGACGCTGGTGATCGGCGCGTTCCTCATCGCCTCGGGGCTGGTGTCGATCGGTGCCGGTATCTTCGGCAAGGGGCATGAGGGGCGCGGCTATGCAATCGGCTTCGGGATCGTGTCGCTGGTCATCGGGCTGATCATGGCGTTCGAGCCCGCGACCGGGGCGATTTCGATCACGCTGCTGATCGCGGCGTGGCTGGCGCTACGGGGCGTGCTGGAAATCGGGCTGGGCGCGCGGATGCGGCGGCGGCGCGGCTGGATGATCGCGCTGGGCGTGCTGAACATCATCCTGGCGCTGTTCGTGCTGGCGACGCTGCCATGGAGCGCGATGACGTTGCCGGGCTATATCCTGGGCCTGAGCTTCCTGTTCGGCGGGATCACCTCCATCGCCTCGGCACTGGATCACAAGAAGGGGGCGAGTGCGTTTTCGCTTTGAGACACTTGGCCTTCGACTTCGCTCAGGCTGAACGGCCGTTCGGACCAACCTCCGTTCATGCTGAGCGAAGTCGAAGCGCACGCCCGGACATCCGCCAAACAGCGCTACTTGCTCCCTGGCCTCAGGCCGAACATGGGTCGGGTCTAAGCCCGAGCAACCGTGAAACCTAGAGGAGCCCCTCAATGTCGCGCGCCAGATCCTCCGGCTTGGTCGTCGGGGCATAGCGGCCGACCACCTTGCCCGACCGATCCACCAGGAACTTGGTGAAGTTCCACTTGATCGCCTTGGTCCCCAGCAACCCCGGCGCTTCGCATTTCAGCCACCCGAACAACGGATCGGCGCCGTCGCCATTGACCTCGACCTTCGCCATCACCGGGAAGGTCACGTCATAGGTCAGCGAACAGAAATTCGCGATCTCCGCCGCATCACCCGGCTCCTGTGCGCCGAACTGGTTGCAGGGAAAGCCCATCACGGTCAGCCCCTGCGCCGCATAACGGCGATGCAGCGCCTCCAGCCCTTCATATTGCGGGGTAAAGCCGCATTTCGACGCGGTGTTGACCACCAGCAGCACGCGCCCGGCATAGGCCGCCATGGCGACCGGCGTGCCATCCGCCGCCCGGATGGTGAAATCGCCGATCCCGCTCATCGATGCTTCCCCAGCAGATAGTCCAGATTGGCGCGCACGCCGGGCCATTCGCGGTCGATGATCGAATAGACGACGCTGTCGCGGATGCGCCCGTCCGCCATCACCTGATGACCGCGCAGCACGCCGTCCTTCTTGGCGCCCAGCCGCTCGATCGCCGCCTGGCTGCGCTTGTTGAGCGAATCGGTGCGAATCTGGATCGCCTGACACTCCATCACCTCAAAGGCATGGGCCAGCAGCATCCGCTTCGCCTCGGTATTCACCCCGGTCCGCTGGACGCGCGCGGCGTAGAAGGTGCCGCCGATCTCCAGCCGCCGATGCTGCGGTGCCATCCGCATATAGCGGGTCGTGCCGACCACCGCGCCGTCCGGCGTCTCGACGGTGAAGAGCAGCGCACGGCCGACATCGCGCTCCTTGAGCGCCGCCGCCAGCCAGCGCTCGGGCGTCTTCATCATCGAGACATTGGCGTAGAAGATGTTCCAGAGCTCGCCTTCGCGCGCGGCCTCGACCAGCGCGGGCAGATCGGCCTCGACGAAGGGGCGCAAGCGAACGTGGCGGCCGGTCAGCGTCGGCGTCTCGGTCCAGGCGCTCATTGCAGGCGGCCTTCGTGGAGGCGCACCACCCGGTCCATCTTCAGCGCCAGCCGCTCGTTATGCGTCGCGACCAGCGCCGCCGAGCCCTCGCCGCGCACCAGCCGCAGGAATTCGGCCAGCACGACCTCAGAGGTGTGTTCGTCCAGATTGCCGGTCGGCTCGTCGGCCAGCACCAGCGGCGGCTGGTTGGCAAGCGCACGGGCGACCGCCACGCGCTGCTGCTCGCCGCCGGACAGCTGGCTCGGCCGGTGGGTCAGCCGGTGGCCGAGGCCGAGTGCGGTCAGCAACCCCCTGGCCCGCATATCGGCGGCGGCGGGCAGCTTGCCCTGCACCAGTTGCGGCAGGACGACATTCTCGATCGCGTTGAAATCGGGCAGCAGGTGGTGGAACTGATAGACGAAGCCCAGATAGTCGCGCCGCGCGATGGTGCGGCCGTGCGAGTCGAGCTTCGACACCTCCTCGCCCGCGATCCGGATCGAGCCGGAGAAACCGCCCTCCAACAAACCGACCGCCTGGAGCAGCGTCGACTTGCCCGAACCCGAGGGGCCCAGAAGCGCCACGATCTCACCCGGCGCGACGGCCAGGTCGACGCCGCGCAGCACCTCGATCGTCTGCCCGCCCTGGGTGAAGCTGCGCGAGAGCCCGCGCGTCTCCAGCACCGGCTCGGCGGTGCGGGGGGCGACGGCATCGCCCATGCGGATGATCGGATCATTCATAACGCAGCACCTGCACCGGGTCCGTGCTCGCCGCCTTCCAGGCGGGGTAGAGCGTGGCGAGGAAGGAGAAGACCAGCGCCATCGACGCGATCACGATGATCTCCACGGCGTCGGTCTTGGACGGCAGCTCGGTCAGATAGCGGATCGAGGGGTCCCACAGATTCTGCCCCGTCACGAACTGGACGAAGTTCACCACGCCCTGGCGATAGAACAGGAACACCGCGCCCAGCGCCAGCCCCGCGACCGTGCCCAGCGCACCGATCGTCGTGCCCACCGTCATGAAGATGCGCATCAACCCGCCGCGCGTCGCGCCCATCGTTCGCAGGATCGCGATGTCGCGCGTCTTGGCGCGGACGAGCATGATCAGCGAGGACAGGATGTTGAACACCGCGACCAGGATGATGATCGACAGCACGGTGAACATCGCCACCCGCTCGACCGCCAGTGCCTCGAACAGCTGCGCGTTCATCGTCCGCCAGTCGGCGATGACCGCGCGCCCGCCCAGCTTGTCGGCGAGCGGCGCGAGGATCTGGCCCACCCGGTCGGCATCCACCGTCTGGATCTCGACCATGCCGACCGTGTCGCCCATCAGGAGCAGCGTCTGCGCATCCTCGATCGGCATGATGACATAGGCCTTGTCATAGTCGTACACCCCGATCTCGAAGATCGCGCCGACCGTATAGCTGACGATGCGCGGCACCGTGCCGAAGGGGGTGGTCTGCCCTTGCGGACTGATGAGCGAAATCTCCGAGCCGACCTGCGCGCCCAGCGCCTCCGCCAGTCGGCTGCCGATCGCGATCCGGCCGCTGCCCGGCGTGATGCTGTTCAGATTGCCCATGATGATCTTGGAGCGGATCGCCGAATTGCCCCGGATGTCCTGCACCCGCATGCCGCGCACCAGCACCGCCTCGACCCGGCCGTTATAGCTGGACATCAACGGCTGCTCGATCATCGGCACCGCGCTGGTCACCCCCGGCGTCGCCTTGGCCTCGCGCACGATGTCGCGCCAGTCGGGCAGGCGCCCGCCCACTCCCTGCACCACCGCATGGCCGTTCAGCCCGACGATCTTGTCGAACAGCTCGGCGCGAAAGCCGTTCATCACGCTCATGACGATGACGAGCGCGGCGACGCCCAGCATGACCGCGACCAGGCTGATCGAGGCGACGAGGAAGATGAACGCCTCTCCCTTGCCCGGCAGCAGATAGCGCCGGGCGATCATCCGTTCATAGCGTGACAGGATCATTGATGTCCGATCGATCCGTGGAGAAACTGATAAGCCCAGCGGCTGTACGGGCGGCATCCGGCGGTGGCAATGCCGCGCCCGGTTCCGGCGGCCAAACGGCCGACTCGCGGCATTGTTGCGCGACGGCCACACAAGCCCCGCAATCGTAGCATCGATGCCGCAAGAGGGATGACAAGCCCCGCCATCCTAACGTACCACAATCTCACTGAGACACAGGCAGCAACGGCCGTGGTTCGGGGATTGCTCCAACGCTCACCCAAAGAGGTTGATGCGGGAGCGGGAAAAGGGGGCTGACGAGCGATCGTCACGCAGGCGCCCGGATCGGAAACGGTCCGGGCGTTTGTCATTAGGGCCTCGTCGCGCATCGCTCCATCGAAAAGCCGCCGGAACCGGCTGAAAAACGGGGAGCTTCCAAACTCCGTTTCCAGATGCCGGCCCGGCGCCCGTTCACGGGACTGTCGCTATACCAGATCAAGATGAACCGAATGTGGACGAATCCTGTGATTCGTCCCCTTCGATCCTCCCCACCACCGATGGGGAGGAATGGGTCAGAACGACTTGGAAATGGTGAACCCATATGTGCGCGGATCACCCGGCTGGCCGACGATCAGCCCGGTCGAACCCGACTGGGTCGCCAACAGCTCGTAATAATTGTGATCGAACAGGTTGCGGACCCAGACGAACGCGTTCCAGCTGCCCGGCGCCTTGAACCCCGCCCGCACATTGGACAGGCTGTATCCGTTGATGTCGGTATAGGCCGAGCGCGACGGGTTGGACGAGAATTTGGACCGATAGCTGCCGTCATAGCCGAGATAGAATTGCCCCTCGGTCCCCGCCACGGTCGCGGGCAGGTCATATTCCGCGCCATAGGAAAAGGCCCAGCGCGATACGCCCGGCAGCCACTGGCCCGAAATGTTGCAATAGGGCAGCGAGTTGCCCGGCGTCCCCGCCGCCGCCGGCGTGCCGACGATCTGGCCGTTGACCACCGGCAGCGCGGTGCCGCCCGACAGCTCGGGCGGGCATGGCGCGTTGGTGAAGCGGGTATAGCGCGCATCGGTGAAGGCGCCGTTGGCATAGACGTTGAACCGTTCGGTCGGGCGGAATGCCGAATCGATCTCGATCCCCCGCGTCCGCACGCGCCCGGCGTTCGCCAGATAGCCGCGCAGGACATTGACCTGAAGATTGTTCACCGTCGCCTGATAATCGCCGATCTCGGTCCAGAAACCCGCGATGTTCACCGTCGCGCGGCGGTCGGCGAACTGGGTCTTCAGCCCCAGCTCGAAATGATTGACCTTTTCCGGCTTCACCGTCTGGGTGGCCAGGATCGGGTTGTTCTGCGCATCCAGTGGCAGGCCCGACAGATTGATGCCCCCCGACTTATAGCTGCGCGCATAGGTCGCGTAATAATGGACATTGGGGTTGAATTCATAGGCGATGGTCAGGTCGCCCGACAGGTTCCAGTTGGTGAAGGACGGCGTATAATTCTGCGGCGCCAGCACGCCGCGCTGGTCGCTGGTCAGGCTGGTCGAGCCCGCGCCATTGGTGACGACCGAGACATAAGAGCCATCCTTGCGGTCGTAGTTGAGCCGCAGGCCCGGCGACACAGACAGGCGATCGTCGACATGCCAGGTCAGCTTGCCGAACAGCGCCGCCGAGGTGTTGGTGAAACCGATCGTGTTGCGCGCGGTCAGCCCGTTCAGCGTCGCGGGGTTGCGCCCGGCAGAGCCCGTCGGATTGAGCAGGAAGGCACTCGCCGCCGGGCCCTGCACCTGCAAACCCTGCGTGTCGATCGACTGCCAGAAATAAAAGGCGCCCAGCACATAATCGAGCGTCCGCTTGCCGTTGGAGGCGATGCGGATTTCCTGCGTCACTTGGCTCTGCTGCGACGGATTGGCCGAGACGGTGGTGATGGGCAGGCCGATGAAGTCGCGATCATTGGACGGGTCCCAATGCCAGAAACGCCACGCCGACACGCTGGTCAGCGTCGCCGATCCGATGTCCCAGTTGGCGACCAGCGACAGCCCGCCCAGTTCCTGTTTGGCGCGCAGATCGGTATCGACATCGGTCAGCCGGTCGAAGGCGTTGGTCGACGGCACGCTATAGCCCTGCGCGGCAGCCAGCGCCGGATATTGGCGATTGAGCGGACGCTGGGTCGCGCCCACCCGCGCATAATATTGGACGCAGCAATTGGGGTTCTGCCGCGCATAATCGCCCGACAGGGTCAGGTCGAGCGTGGGCGTGGCATGCCACAGGAACTGGCTGCGCAGCGAAAGATTGTCCTGGCTGTTCTGCCATTCCTGCTGACGGGTGTTCCAGACGGTGCCGCGCCGCGTGGTGATCGAGGTCGACAGCCGCACCGCCACCTTGTCGTCGACCAGCGGTCCGGACACCGACGCCTTGCCCTGGAAGAAGTCGTAATTGCCGCCGCTCAGTTCGACCCGCGCTTCGGGCGTGAAGCTGGGCGGACGGGTGATGATGTTGATCGCGCCCGCCGTGGTGTTCTTGCCATAGAGCGTGCCCTGCGGCCCGCGCAGCACCTCGATCCGCTCGGTATCGGTGAAGTCGAACGTCGCCGAGGCGATGCGGCTATAATAGACCTGATCGACATAGATGCCGACGCCCTGCTCGATCCCGTCATTGGTCAGCCCGAACGGCGCGCCGAGCCCGCGGATATTGGCGGCCGAGTTGCGCGGGTTGGTCGAATAGAATTGCAGCGTCGGCTGGATCTGGGTCAGCCGGTTGACATTATAGGTGCCCGTCTCCGCCAGCGCGGTGCCGCCGATCACCGACATGGCGATGGGGACCGACTGGATCGTCTCGGCGCGACGGCGCGCGGTGACGACCACGTCGCCCCCGCCCTGTTGTGCGGTGCCCAGTCGCCCTTCTTCGCGACCCGACCGGGCGGCGGGCTCGGGCGGCGTGGCGGTCTGTGGATCGGACGTGGCCGCCACCGTCTGGGCAGCAAGCATGAGTGCCAGGGTCAAGGACATGGAAGCTCCCCTTTTGATTTCACCTCCTATTCACACATCGATCTACTGGGCATTCAAGCGCGGACCGGCTTGGGCCGCTGGAAGATTTGCTTCTCGATCCGCAGGGGCTCTTGAAGGACATCAAACACGAACCATATCGGTTCGCGTGCGGTGCCGCTGACGGGCCACACGGAGCGGCCTTGCCCGTCCGGGCGACGGGTGGGCCGATCCTCTTCAATTCGCTTCTGATGGAGGTTTTGACATGCGTATCGACCTGACCCCGTATCGCCGTTCGACCATCGGTTTCGACCGGCTGTTCGATCTGCTGGAGGCCAATTCGCGCGGCGCTTCGGCGGAGAATTATCCCCCCTTCAATCTCGAGCGTCTGGCCGAGGACCGTTACCGCATCACCCTGGCGGTGGCCGGTTTCGCCCGCGACGAGATCGAGATCACCGCGCAGCAGAACATGCTGCTCGTCACCGGCAAGAAGGATGACAAGGCGACCACGCCCAACTTCCTGCATGTCGGCATCGCCAATCGCTCGTTCGAGCGGCGCTTCGAACTGGCGGACTTCGTGTTCGTCGAGGATGCGCGCTTGAACGACGGCCTGCTCGTCATCGACCTCGTCCGCGAGGTGCCCGAGGCGATGAAGCCCAAGACGATCGCGATCAAGACGGGCCAGCCGCTGGCGGCGGTCGAACATCACGCCGAAGAGGCCGACGCGGCCAAGGCGGCGTAACAAGGCTCGACGTCTTTCCCTCCCTGAAGACGTCGCGGGGCGTCCGAACCGACGGGTCCGGGCGCCTTTTGGTTTTTCTCCGGCCTCCGTTCGGGCTGGGCGAGGTCAAGGTCTGTGTGCCGTCTTTCGTTGGCGGACAGATTTTCCCTTGGCCTTCGACTACGCTCAGGCTGAACGGAGGGTGGGCGAGCGGCAAGGACTGTCGCTTTGGCCGCCTTCCCAAACCCCACACCCGTTCAGGCTGAGCGTAGTCGAAGCCCACGCCTGCCCTCCGCCAAGCGGACAGCGCCTCCCTTGGCCTTCGACTGCGCTCAGGCTGAACGGAGGGTGGGCGGGCGGCACGAACTGTCGCTTTGGCCGCCTTCCCCAGATCCCCCACCCGTTCGGGCTGAGCGAAGTCGAAGCCTACGCCCCGTCATCCGCCAAGTGGACAGCGCCTCCCTTGGCCTTCGACTACGCTCAGGCTGAACGGAGGTTGGGCGGACGCAAGGACTGTCGCTTCGAACGCCTTTCCCCAAATCCCACACCCGTTCAGGCTGAGCGTAGTCGAAGCCCACGCCCAGCCATCCACCAGGTGGACAGCGTCTCCCTCGCCCAACCCGAACGAAGCAAAAAATCACCCCCAAAGAAAAACCCCGCCTCCATCTGGAGGCGGGGTCATCAAATCACACCAACCGGCTCTGCTTCACCGCCGCTTCGACGAAGCTGGCGAACAGGGGATGCGGGTCGAAGGGTTTCGATTTCAGTTCCGGATGGAACTGCACGCCGACGAACCAGGGATGATCGGGCCGCTCGACGATCTCGGGGAGCGTGCCGTCCGGCGACATGCCGCTGAACACCAGCCCGCCCTTTTCCAGCGCTTCCTTATAGGCAGTGTTCACCTCGTAACGGTGACGATGCCGCTCGGAAATATCCTCGCTGCCATAGATGGAGGCGACGACGCTGTTGCCCGCCAGCTTCGCCTGATAGGCGCCCAGCCGCATCGTGCCGCCCAGGTCGCCGCTGGCCTCGCGCTTCTCCAGGCCGTCACGGCCCATCCATTCGGTGATCAGGCCGACCACCGGCTCCGAGGTCGGGCCGAACTCGGTCGAGGAGGCGTCCGTGATCCCCGCCAGATCGCGCGCGCCCTCGACACAGGCCATCTGCATGCCGAAGCAGATGCCGAAATAGGGCACGCGGCGTTCCCGCGCGAACCGGACCGCCGCGATCTTGCCCGCCGCGCCGCGCTCGCCGAACGCGCCGGGGACCAGGATAGCGTGGCAGGGTTCGAGCTGCTGCGCGATCTCGCTCTCGTCGCCCTCGAACAGCTCGGCGTCGATCCAGCGGATATGGACCTTCACCTTGTTGGCGATGCCGCCATGCACCAGCGCCTCGTTGAGCGACTTGTACGCATCCTGCAGGCCGACATATTTGCCGACCACGCCGATCGTGACCTCGCCTTCGGGATTGGTGAGGCGGTCGACGATCTCGGTCCAGCGCGACAGGTCGGGCGCGCCCTCGGGCTCGATCCCGAAGGCGCGCAGCACCTCCGAATCGAGACCTTCGGCATGATATTGCAGCGGCACCGCATAGATGCTCGCCGCGTCCAGCGCCGGAATGACCGCCGAGGGCGGCACGTTGCAGAACAGGCCGATCTTGGCACGGTCCGAGGCGGGCAGCGGATGCTCGCAGCGGCAGACCAGCACGTCAGGCGCCACGCCCAGCGCCGCGATCTCGCGCACCGAATGCTGGGTCGGCTTGGTCTTCAGCTCACCCGCCGCCGCGATATACGGCACCAGCGTCACGTGGATGCTGATCGACTTGCCACGGCCCAGCTCGTTCTTGAGCTGGCGGATCGCCTCGATGAAGGGCAGCGATTCGATATCGCCGACCGTGCCGCCGATCTCGCACAGCACGAAGTCGAGATCCTCGCCATTCTCGTCGACCGTATCGGCCTTGGCGAACGCCTTGATCGCGTCGGTGACGTGCGGGATCACCTGGACGGTCGCGCCCAGATAGTCGCCGCGCCGCTCGCGCTCGATGATCGTCTTGTAGATGCGGCCCGAGGTGACGTTGTCCGACTGGCGCGAGGCCACGCCGGTGAAGCGTTCGTAATGGCCGAGATCGAGGTCGGTCTCCGCCCCGTCGTCGGTCACATAGACCTCGCCATGCTGATACGGGCTCATCGTGCCCGGATCGACGTTGAGATAGGGATCGAACTTGCGGATGCGCACGCGGTAACCGCGTGCCTGCAGAAGAGCCGCAAGAGAGGCCGCCATGAGGCCCTTGCCGAGCGACGAAACCACGCCGCCGGTGATGAAGATATACCGCGCCATGGGAAGAATCGCCTAGCTTGGATGGGGTGGATACGACAACAGCAAAGATGCGCGCCGCCGGAAATTATCGGCGGCGCGTTGGCCTATGCTGCGATGGAAACGAAATTTAGCGGGCGAGCGGAACCGCCGAATTGTCCGCCGGAGCCTGGGCCGGTGCGGTCCCAGTCGGAACCGGAGCGGGCGCGGGCTGGGTGATCGGCGCCTGGGTCGTGGGCGTACGGGCCAGCGAGGTGTCGATGGCGGGCGCGCCGCGCGTCGCGGCCAGGACCGCGAGCAGGATCGAGAAGCCGATAAAGGCGGTGGCCAGCACCGCAGTCGCACGGCTGAGGAAGTCGGCCGCGCCGCGTGCCGACATCAGCCCCGACGGGCTGCCCCCCATGCCCAGACCGCCGCCTTCCGACCGCTGCATGAGAATCACCGTGACGAGGGTCGCGGCGATGATGGCGTGGATGACGAGCAGGAATGCGAACATGAGGCGCGTGTGATCCCGATGGAGGGTGTGCGAAAGCGCGCACATAGGCGAGGCCGCGGCTGCGATCAACCTTGCCGCGCCGGACCGAGCCGCGACGAATCGCCGGTCGGGGGGCGACAAGATGTTCGCAAATGCGGAACATCAGTGGAAACCACCATTGGGAAAGGGCGTTATGAACACGTAACAACGCCCGGCAAAGCCCGGCACAGCCATTGGAATCGCCATCGTGTCCCACCCACACGAACCGCAGACGCTGCTGGCCTGGATGTCGGCGCTGGTCGATTATGTCCGTTCGGGTGAACCCGACCTGACCAACCGGCAGATGGCCCTGCTGCTCGTCGTTTACCTGCGTCCAGGCCCGCATACGGTGCGCGGTTTGGCGCGCGCCTTGAACGTCTCGAAACCCGTCGTCACCCGCGCCTTGAATAGACTGGGAACGCTGGGCTATCTGCGCCGCCAACGCGATGATAGCGACAAGCGTAACATCTTTGTCGCCAGGACACCTGAAGGGGCGGACTTTCTTGAAGAATTCGGACATTTCATCGGCGCTGGCGACGCCCCTGCCCTCCAGCGAGCCAGCGCGTAAGAGCTTTGCGCTGCAGGGACGCCGGGTCAGCCTCGACCCTCGCACCCATGCGGTTCGCGCCGATCTGGCCGATGTCCGGCTGGCCGAATACGTATTCGCGCCCCATTATGCCGCGCCCCTGTCCTATAAGACGTGCAGTGCGCTGACCTTGCGCGAGGGACGCAAGACCGACAGCGAGGTGCTGGCCGAACTCGCCCCCGGCGAGGCGTTCGAGGTGCTGGAAGTCGCGGGCGGTCTGGCCTGGGGCATTGCGCCGCATATGGGCCTGGTCGGCTATTGCGATGCGGCGTTGCTGGAGCGGGTGCAATGACGAAGACGGTGTTCATCGACGGCGGCGCGGGCACGACCGGGCTGGAAATCACCGACCGGCTGGCCGGGCGCCCCGACCTGGCGATCGTCACCCTGCCCGACGACCGCCGCAAGGACGCGGGAGCGCGGCGCGAGGCGATCAACGATGCCGATTTCGTCATCCTGTGCCTGCCCGACGATGCCGCACGCGAGGCGGTGTCGCTGATCGACAATGATCGCACGCGCGTCGTCGATGCCTCGACCGCGCATCGCACCGCGGAGGGCTGGGTCTATGGCATGGCCGAGCTGGAGCCCGAGCAGGGCGACCGGATCGCGGCGGCGCGTTTCGTCTCCAATCCCGGCTGCTATCCCACCGGATTCCTGGCGCTCGTCCGGCCGCTGGTGCGCGCGGGCCTGATCCCCGCCGACTGGCCGGTTTCGGTCAACGCCGCGTCGGGCTATTCGGGCGGCGGCAAGGCGATGATCGCCGAATATGAGACCGCCGAGCACCGGGCGTTCCGCCCCTATGGCCTGTCGCTGGCGCACAAGCATGCGCCCGAGATGCAGCGTCATTCGGGCCTGGCCCATGCGCCGATCTTCGCCCCCGCCGTGGTCGACACCTATCGCGGCATGGTCGTCGAGGTGCCGTTACCGCTCTACGCCCTGCCCGGCCGCCCGTCGCTTCAGGCGGTGTCGGACACGCTGGCCGCGGCCTATGCCGACGGCCGCATCGTCCGCTTTTCCACGCAGGACGTAGCGGCGGTGAATATCGAGGAAAATGCCGGAACCGACCGGATGACCTTGCGTGTCTGCGGCAATCCGGCCACGGGTCTTGCTCGACTGATCGCCACGCTCGACAATCTGGGCAAGGGTGCCGGTGGGGCGGCAGTCCAGAATCTGAACATCATGGCCGGGCTCGATCCGACCGCCGGCCTCGTGCTCTAAGGAGACGTCATGACGCGCAATCCCGTTGGCAAGCTGCTGCTGTTCGGCGCGACCGGCGACCTGTCGCAGCGTATGCTGCTGCCGTCGCTCTATAATCTTCACGCCGATGGGCTGTTGCCCGAGGAGTTGACGATCACCGGGACGGCGCGGTCCGATTATGACGATGCGGGCTTCCGCGACTTCGCCGCGCACGCGCTCGACACGTTCCTGCCCGATGACCGCAAGGACGCCGAAAAAATTGCGGGCTTCTTAAATCGATTGCAGTATCAGTCGCTCGACGCTTCGACGACGGAGGGTTTCCCCGCGCTGGCGGAGAAGGTCGGCGATGTGTCGAACGGCCTGGCCATCTATCTGTCGACCGCGCCCAGCCTGTTCGAATCGACGATCAAGGGCCTCGAATCGGTGGGCCTGGCGGGCGAGACGGTGCGGATCGGTCTGGAAAAGCCGCTGGGCTATGACCTCGCCTCGTCCAAGGAGATCAACGACGCGGTCGCCTATGGCTTCCCGGAGGAGCGGACTTTCCGCATCGACCATTATCTGGGCAAGGAAACCGTCCAGAACATCCTGGCGCTGCGCTTCGGCAATTTCTTCTTCGAGCCGATCTGGAACGCCAACGGCATCGACAATGTCCAGATCACCATCGCCGAGACGGTCGGGCTGGAGGATCGCGCGGGCTATTATGAGGGCGCCGGTGCGCTGCGCGACATGGTGCAGAACCATATCCTGCAACTCCTGGCGCTGATCGCGATGGAGCCGCCCGCGCGCTATGACGGCACCGCGATCCGCGACGAGAAGGCCAAGGTCTTCCGCTCGCTGCGCCTGATGAAGCCCGAGGAAGTGCCCCACAACACCGTCACCGGCCAATATGTGGACGGCGCGGTGGGCGGCAAGATCGTCGGCTCCTATGCCGACGAACTGGGCAAGCCGTCGCGCACCGAGACCTTCGTCGCGATCAAGGCGCATGTCGACAATTGGCGCTGGCAGGGCGTGCCCTTCTACCTGCGCACCGGCAAGCGCATGGCCGCGCGCCGTTCGGAGATCGCGATCCAGTTCAAGCCAGTCCCCCATTCGATGTTCGCGGGACGCGGCGGCCTGCTCCAGCCCAACACGCTGGTCATCCGCCTCCAGCCCGAGGAATATATCCAGCTGCTGGTGATGGCCAAGGAGCCCGGGCTGGACCGCGACGGCATCCATCTGCGCGAAGTGCCGCTGAACCTGTCGCTCGACGCCGAGTTCGCCGGAACCCGCCGCCGCATCGCCTATGAGCGGCTGCTGCTCGACCTGATCGAAGGCGACCAGACGCTGTTCGTCCGCCGCGACGAGGTGGAGGCGCAGTGGACCTGGATCGACGCGATCCGCGCGGGCTGGGACGCGAATGATCTCAAGCCCAAATCCTATCCCAGCGGCAGCTGGGGCCCGTCCGCCGCGATCGCGCTGACCGAGCGCGACGGCGTGACCTGGCAGGACGACTGACCCACCCCCGCCCCACCGAGCGGGCGGACGACATCGGCGCGATCCCGGCCCGCCCCACCCGGCGGGCCGCACCTCGCGCCCGGACTATCAGGATAGAGACGACATGACCGACGAAATCGAATGGTGGGATTACGAGGACACCGCCGAGATGGCGGACGCGCTGGCGGGCGACATCCAGTTCATCATCGAAAGCGCCATCGAGGCGCGCGGTGCGGCGGTGATCGCGCTGTCGGGCGGCAAGACGCCGATCCCGGTCTATGAGAAGCTGGCCCAGGCCAAGCTCGACTGGAAGCGCGTGACGATCGTCCCCGCCGACGAACGCATCGTGCCGCTGGGCGACCCGCTGTCCAACGTGACGATGATCGGCAAGATCTTCCTGCCCAAGGGCGCGCGGGTGATGCCGATCGTGCCGCAGGCGACCCAGGACTATAAGGCCGCGGGCCGCTCGGCCGATGCGCTGATGCAGGAACTCCACTGGCCGCTCGACCTCGTCCTGCTGGGCATGGGCGCCGACGGGCACACCGCCTCGATCTTCCCCGGCCCCGATTATGACGAGGCGCTCAACGGCCCCAAGGAGCGCCGCGCGCTGGGCCTGATGCCGGAGCCCCTGCCCCCCGAGGCGCCCGTCGCGCGCGTGACGCTCAGCCGGGCGGGCATCGTATCGGCCCGATCGATCATGATTGCCATTTCGGGTCCGGCCAAGAAAAAGGTGCTGGAAGACGCGATCAAGGAAGGGGCATCGTCCCCCTATCCGATCGGCCGCGTGCTGGCCGACGTCGAACTGCCGATCGACATCCATTGGAGCGAGCAATGAGTCTGAACGCCGCCGTCTCGGCCGTCACCGACCGGGTCATCGAACGCTCGAAGCCCGGTCGGCAGGCCTATCTCGACCTGATCGCGCATGAGGCCGAAACGGCGGTGCGCCGCCCCAATCTGGGCTGCGCCAACCTGGCCCATGCCTATGCCGGGACCGAGGAGGACCGCGACGCCATGAAGGCGGATCGCGGCATGAACATCGGCATCGTGTCGGCCTATAACGACATGCTGTCCGCGCACGCCGTCTATTATCGCTATCCGGAGCTGATGAAGGTCTGGGCGCGCGAAGTGGGTGCGACCGCGCAGGTCGCGGGCGGCGTGCCCGCCATGTGCGACGGCGTGACGCAAGGCTATGCGGGCATGGAGCTGTCGCTGTTCAGCCGCGACACCATCGCGCTGTCGACGGCGGTGGCGCTGAGCCACGGCACCTTCGAGGGTGCCGCGCTGCTGGGCATCTGCGACAAGATCGTGCCGGGCCTGCTGATGGGCGCGCTGCGCTTCGGCCATCTGCCGATGATCCTGGTTCCCGGCGGCCCCATGCCGACCGGCCTGCCCAACAAGCAGAAGGCCGCCGTCCGCGAGGCCTTTGCCGAGGGCAAGGCAGGGCGCGACGAGCTGCTCGACGCCGAGATCGCGGCCTATCATTCCAAGGGCACCTGCACCTTCTACGGCACCGCCAACACCAACCAGATGATGATGGAGGTGATGGGCCTGCACATGCCGGGTGCCGCCTTCGTCAATCCGGGCACCAAGCTGCGCCAGGAGCTCAGCCGCGCCGCCGTCCACCAGCTGGCGAAGATCGGGCAGCGCGGTGAGGATTACCGGCCGCTGGGACGGTGCGTCGATGAAAAGGCGATCGTCAACGCGGCGGTCGGCCTGCTGGCGACCGGCGGCTCGACCAACCACCTGATCCACCTGCCCGCCATCGCGCGCGCGGCGGGGATCATCATCGACTGGGAGGATATGGATCGCCTGTCGGCCGCCGTGCCGCTGATCGCGCGGGTCTATCCCAACGGTTCGGCCGATGTGAACGGGTTCGAGGCGGCGGGCGGCATGCCCTATGTCATCCGCGAACTGCTGTCGGAGGGGTTGCTCCACCGCGACATCCTGACGGTGGCGGGCAAGGACCTGTCCGATTACGGCCAGACGGCGGTGATCGCCGACGACAAGCTCGCCTGGACCCCGGTCGGCGACAGCGGCGACGAGACGATCCTGCGCCCGGCCGCCGCGCCCTTCTCGCCCGATGGCGGGATGCGCATCCTGTCGGGTAATATCGGCCGCGCCTGCATCAAGGTGTCGGCGGTCGAGCGCGAGCGCTGGATCATCGAGGCCCCCGCGCGCGTCTTCTCCGACCAGTCTGAAGTGCAGGCCGCGTTCAAGGCGGGCGAGCTGGAGCGCGACGTCGTCGTCGTCGTCCGTTTCCAGGGGCCCAAGGCCAATGGCATGCCCGAGCTGCACAAGCTGACCCCGCCGCTGGGCGTGCTCCAGAACCGGGGCTTCAAGGTGGCGCTCGTCACCGACGGCCGTATGTCGGGCGCCAGCGGCAAGGTGCCCTGCGCCATCCATCTCAGCCCCGAGGCGATTGGCGGCGGCGCGATCGGGCTGATCCGCGACGGCGACATCGTCCGGCTGGACGCGGTGGCGGGCACGCTCGACGCGCTGGTCGATCCGGCCGAATGGGCCGCGCGCGAACAGGCCGTGACCCCCGCCCCCATTCAGGGCATGGGCCGCGAGCTGTTCGCACTGTTCCGCCAGGCCGCCGACGAAGCCGAGAAGGGCGCATCGCCCATTCTCGCCGGCGCCGGCCTGTAAAAGATAAGGGGGAGGATATCATGGAAATCGTCGCTGCCGATATCGGGGGCACCCACGCACGCTTCGCACTCGCCGAGGTCGAGAATGGCCGCGTCGTCAAGCTGGGCGAGCCCTGCACGCAGAAGACCGCCGAGCACGCCTCGCTTCAGACCGCGTGGCAGGCCTTCGCGGCTCATGTCGGGCGTCCGCTTCCCAAGGCGGCGTCGCTGGCCATCGCTTCGCCGATCACCAGCGACGTGATCCGGATGACCAACAATCCCTGGGTCATCCGCCCTTCGCTGATCCCCGAGCGGCTGGGCGCGGACATCTATACCGTCATCAACGACTTCGGCGCGATCGGCCATGCCGTCGCACAGGTACCCGAGGAGGATTTCCTCCATATCTGCGGTCCCGAGGAGCCGATGCCCGCGCACGGCGTCGTCACCGTCTGCGGCCCGGGCACCGGCCTGGGCGTCGCGCAGGTCCTGATGACGCCGCAGCGTTATCACGTTATCGAAACCGAGGGTGGGCATATGGACTATGCCCCACTCGACGGGATCGAGGATGCGATCCTCAAGCGCCTGCGCCGCACCTATACCCGCGTGTCGTGCGAGCGCATCTGTTCGGGGCCGGGCATTATCGCAATCTACGAAACGCTGGCCTCGCTCGAAGGCCGCGCGGTTCCCAGCCGCGACGATCGCGAAATCTGGGCCGAGGCGCTCGAGGGCACCGACTCGATCGCGCTCGCCGCACTCGACCGGTTCTGCCTCGCTCTGGGTGCCGTCGCAGGCGACTTTGCGTTGGCGCAGGGGGCCAAGACCGTCGTGATCGCGGGTGGCCTGGGCTATCGGATCAAGGACAAGCTGCTGCGCTCGGGCTTCGACCAGCGCTTCATGGCCAAGGGGCGTTTCCAGTCGCTGATGGCGCGCATCCCCGTCAAACTCATCACCCATCCCCAGCCCGGCCTGTTCGGCGCGGCTGCGGCCTTCGCACAGGAGCATTCATGACCGACATCGCCACCATCATGCGCACCAGCGCGGTCATCCCCGTGCTGGTCATCGACGACGCCGCCACCGCCAGGCCCCTTGCCGAGGCGCTGGTCGCCGGTGGCTTGCGGGTGCTGGAGGTGACGCTCCGCACCCCCGCCGCCCTCGAGGCGATGGCCGAGATGAAGAAGGTCCCCGGCGCGATCGTCGGCGCGGGCACCGTCGTCAACGAGCAGCAGCTGCGCGACGTGGCCGATGCGGGCGGCGAGTTCATCGTCTCGCCGGGCCTGACCGACCGTCTCGGTTCGGCGGTCGTGGAAAGCGGCATCCCCTATCTGCCGGGCGTCGCCAATGCGGGCGACATCATGCGCGGGCTGGACCTGGGCCTGACCCACTTCAAGTTCTTTCCCGCCGAGACCAGCGGCGGACTGAAGGCGCTGAAGGCGCTGGCCGCCCCCTTCTACCAGGCCCGCTTCTGCCCGACCGGCGGCATCACCGAGGCGAGCGCGCCCGACTGGCTCGCGTTCGACCGCGTGCTGTGCGTCGGCGGCAGCTGGGTGACCGGCGGTTCGATGGCGGACGTCGAGGCCAAGGCCCGCGCGGCGTCGGCTCTGCGGGGCTAGGTCGGATCGACATTCAGTATTGCTTCTTCTTTCCCTCTCCCCTGGACAGGGGAGAGGGTTAGCGAAGCTTGCCAGCCTGCTGGCTAGCGCAGCTTGGGTGAGGGGTGGGCGCTCGCTTCGCGAGCGCCCACCCCTCACCCAGCTCCGACTAAGCCTTTGCTTTCGCAAAGGCCAAGTCTGCGCAACCCTCTCCCCTCTGCGAGGGGCGAGGGAAGGAAAGGCATCGATGAATGTCGATCGGCCCTAATGTAGAATCCTCCCCAGCTTGGGAAGGTGGCAGTCCGATGGACTGACGGAGGGGCTGCAACAGGCGCGTCCTTGGGTGTACCCCCTCCACCACCGCCTTGCGGCGGCCCCCCTCCCCGTACCGGAGAGGATCAGTGCTGGACCGCCTCCATCAGCCACTGACGAAACGCCTTCATCGCCAGCCCCTCTTTCCGTGACAGCAACCGGGTCAGCCAATAGCATCCGGCGTCGATCTCGATCGGGAAAGGCTGGACCAGCCGCTCCGTCGTCAGTTCGTGGCCGAACATCACTTTGGGCGCGAGCGCGACGCCCAGCCCGGCCATGGCCGCCGCCACCATCAGGGCAGAGCTGTCGAACATCGGTCCGCGCAATGCCGGTGCCGGAGCACCCGCCGCCGCGAACCAGCTTTCCCACTCGCTGACCCGATAAGATCGCAACAGCCGCTCGCGCGCCAGATCCCCCGGCTCGCGCAGCCGCGTGGCGGCAAGCGGCGCGCAAAGCGGGGTCAGCGGCGCCGCCATCAACCGCTCGGCATGGGTGCCGTGCCACGCGCCGTCTCCGAAGCGGATGGCATAATCCAGCCCCTCCCCCGCCAGATCGACCCGATTGTTGTTGATCGACACGCGCAGGTCGATGTGCGGATGGGTGGCCGCGAAATCGTCCAGCCGCGCGAGCAGCCAGCCGGTGGCGAAGGTCCCGACCACGCCGATGTTCAGCACATATTGGAACCGCCCATCGGCGAAGCGATCCAGCGTCGCGCCGATTCGGTCGAACGTCTCCGCCAGCACCGGCACCAGTGCCTGCCCATCATCGGTCAGCGCCAGCCCTCGCGGCAGGCGGTGGAACAGCCGCGCCCCCAGCCTTTTCTCCAGGCCTGCGACCTGATGACTGACCGCGCCCTGGCTGACGCATAGCTCGATCGCCGCGCGAGTGAAGTTCAGATGCCGTGCCGCCGCCTCGAAGGCGCGCAGGGCGTTGAGCGGCAATTGGGCGCGGTCCATGCTTCATCATGAAATGCGCTCATGGCTCTGTCGAGGGAAGATGCTTTGTCACCGGCGCGCATCACCGGCATCAGGGGGGCGAAGGAGATGGGACATGCCGATCCGAATAGCCGCCGCGCTGATCCTCGCCGCATCCGCAACCGCCGCACCCCAGCATGCCGACGATCCGCTGATCCGCCCGATTATGACCGACCGCACCGCCGAATGGCTGGCCCCGCGCCCGCCGGTTCGCGTCTTCGGCAACAGCTATCTGGTCGGCTTTGGCGGCCTGAACGTCGCGCTGATCGATACCGGCCGGGGGCTGATCCTGATCGACGGCGCGCTGCCCCAGGCCGCGCCCGCGATCCTCGCCAATGTCGCCCGGCTCGGCTTTCGCCCGCGCGACATCAAATATATTCTCAGCACCGAGCCGCATTTCGACCATGCCGGCGGGATCGCCGCGCTGGCCCGCGACACCGGCGCGACCGTCATCGCGAGCCCGCGCGGGGCCCAGGGCCTGCGCACCGGACGGCTGGCGGCGGACGATCCGCAGCGCGGCTATGACAGCCGCTTCCCGGCGGTTTCCAAAGTGCGGACGATCCGCGACGGGGAAACGCTGACGCTCGGCAACACGACCGTCACCGCACGCGCGACGCCGGGGCACACGATGGGCAGTCTCAGCTGGAGCTGGCGGAGCTGTGCGAACGGATCATGCCGCGCGATCGTCTTCGCGGCGAGCCTGAACCCCGTCTCGACCGACGAGTATCGTTTCTCCGCCCCGGCCAACAAGCCGGTGGTCGCCGCCTTCGCCCGGGGGCAGGCGGCGATGCGGGCTCTGCCCTGCGATATCCTGATCACCGCGCATGCCGATCAGGACGGCGCCACCGACCGCTTCCGCACTACCCCAGGCGCCTGCCGCGCCTATGCCCTCTCGTCGCAGCGCGCCCTGGCCCGGCGCATCGCCAAGGAGCGGCACGGCGCACGCTAGGCCCGATCGATATTCACGATTGTGTCTTCTTCCCCTCTCCCCTGGACAGGGGAGAGGGTTAGCGAAGCTTGCCAGCCTGCTGGCTAGCGCAGCTTGGGTGAGGGGTTGAGCGAGCCCCGAAGGCTCGCGCGCTCGCTCGGCGAGCGCCCACCCCTCACCCAGCTCCGACTAAGCCTTTGCTTTCGCAAAGACCAAGTCTACGCAACCCTCTCCCCTCTCCCCTCTGCGAGGGGCGAGGGAAAGAAAGGCATCGCCGAACCCTAATACGGCTTACATTTCCCCGCGCTGGCGGCGGATCGCGTACCATTTCTGCACATTGGCATTATGCTCGGCCAGCGTGTCGGCGAAGACATGGCCGCCCGATCCGTCCGCCACGAAATACAGCGCCTTGCTGTCAGCCGGATCGAGCACCGCGTCGATCGAGGCGCGGCCCGGATTGGCGATCGGCCCGACCGGCAGGCCGGGGCTGGCATAGGTGTTGTAGCCGTTCTTCGCGTGCAGTTCGGACCGCAGGATGCGGCGGCCGAGCGGACGCCCCTTGGTGATCGGATAGATGACGGTCGGATCGGCCTGAAGCGGCATCCCGATGCGCAGGCGATTGCCATAGACCGCTGCCACCGTCCGGCGTTCGGAGGGCTGGCCGGTTTCCTTCTCGACGATCGAGGCGAGGATGATCGCCTCCTGCGGCGACTTGACCGCGATGCCGGGCTTTCGGTTGGCCCAGGCGCGGGCGAGATAGTCCTTCATCGCCTTCTGCATCCGCGCGACGACCCGAGGCGCGCGTGTCGCCCTTCTGATAGGCATAGCTGTCGGGCAGGATCGATCCCTCCGCGGGCACCGGCACATCGCCGGTCAGCCCGTCGGCGCGCATCAGCGCGTCATGGACCAGGATCGAGGGATAGCCCTCCGGCACCGGCACCAGCCGCTGGCGAACCTTGCCCTCCTGCAGCAGCGCCAGCACGTCCGAGGCGCTGGCCTGTTCCGGAATCGCATATTCGCCCGCCTTGATCGCGCCGCCATGGCCGAACAGACGCGCATAGAGCCGGAAGCGCCCCGCCGAGCGGATCGCACCCGCCTTCTGGAGTGCGGTGGCGGCGCGCGCCAGGCTCGCACCCTCGGGAACGACGACCGCCAGCGGCTTGTCCGCCGGGCCGCTGCCCGCCCAGTCATGCGCGACCCAGCCGAAGACGGCGATGCCGATCAGCCCCAGCAGCAACCCGATACAGCCGACCTTGCGCATATCTCACCCGGTTTTCGACAAGGGCGCACAGGCCCGGACAGGAAACAACCCCGGCACCGATCCGGGTCCGCTTGCCTGCCCGCCCGATGGCGCGAGCCAAGGCGTTTTGCAAGCGGACCCGACAGTGGCCGGGGTTGGAATTCTAATACTGCACGCCGTTCGCACTGAGCGAAGTCGAAGTGCACGCCCTGAACGCACCCAGCATCCCGTGGCCTTCGACTTCGCTCAGGCTGAACGGAGGTCAGGAGCGGTGAAAGCTCAGATCGCCTTCATCACCAGCGAGGCATTGGTGCCGCCGAAGCCGAACGAGTTGTTCAGCACCGCCTTCACTTCGCGCTTCTTGGCGACGTGGGGAACCAGGTCGACGCCCTCGGTCCCCTCGTCCGGATTGTCGAGGTTCAGCGTCGGCGGCACGATCTGGTCGCGCAGCGCCAGGATGCAGAAGATGCTCTCGACCGCACCGGCGCCGCCCAGCAGATGGCCGATCGCCGACTTGGTGCTCGACATGGACGCACCCGACAGGTCGTCGCCGAACACCCGCTTGGCGGCGGCCAGCTCGATCGTATCGGCCATGGTCGAGGTGCCATGCGCGTTGATATAGTCGATGTCCGACGGCTCCATGCCCGCCTTGCGCAGCGCCATGCGCATCGCATTCTCGGCGCCCTTGCCCTCGGGATGCGGGGCGGTGACGTGATACGCGTCGCCCGACAGGCCATAGCCGACCACCTCGGCATAGATCTTCGCGCCGCGCGCCTTGGCGTGCTCATATTCCTCGAGCACGACGACGCCCGCGCCCTCGCCCATCACGAAGCCGTCGCGGTCCTTGTCATAGGGACGGCTCGCTTCGGTCGGGCGGTCGTTCATGCTCATGTTGAGCGCGCGCGCCTGGGCGAAACCGGCCACGCCCAGCGGGTTGATCGTGCTTTCCGCACCGCCCGCCAGCATGATGTCGGCATCGTCGTCACGGATCATCCGCGCCGCGTCGCCGATCGAATGCGCGCCGGTCGAGCAGGCGGTGACGACCGCATGGTTCGGGCCCATCAGGCCGTATTTGATGCTGACCTGGCCCGAAATCAGGTTGATCAGGCGACCATGGACGAAGTGCGGGCTGACCCGGCCGGGGCCCCGCTCATGCAGATTGACCGATTCGATCTCGATGCCCGGCAAGCCACCGATGCCCGAGCCGATCGACACGCCCGCGCGCAGCTTCGTGGCCTCGTCCATCTCGGTCAGGCCGGCATCTTCCAGCGCCTGTCCGGCGGCGTCGATGCCATAGACGATGAACGGATCGACCTGGCGCTGGACCTTGTGGTCGACGCGCTTGTCGGGGTCGAAGCCATATTCATGATCCTTGGGCTTCACCTCGCACGCGATGGTGCATTTCTGCCCGGTGGTATCGAACCGCGTGATCGGACCGGCGCCGGACTTGCCAGCGATCAGATTGGCCCAGGCGGTTTCCACGTCCGCGCCCAGAGGCGTGACAAGACCCAGTCCGGTTACGACGACGCGCCGCATATTCCACTCCATTCCACAACGAAAACGGCTCCCCGCCCGCTAGTCGGGGTCGGGGAGCCGCTTGAAACCTGGCCTTGGCGGCCCGTTCGGCCCGCATCATCTGCGGGCCGAGGCCCCGGTATCAGGCCTTGTTCTCGTCGATGTACGTGATCGCGTCCTTGACGGTCGTGATCTTCTCGGCGGCATCGTCCGGGATTTCGACACCGAACTCTTCCTCGAACGCCATGACGAGCTCGACGATGTCGAGGCTGTCGGCACCGAGGTCGTCGATGAAGCTCGCGTCCTCGGTCACCTTGTCGGCTTCGACGCCGAGATGCTCGACGACGATCTTCTTCACGCGGTCGGCGGTCTCGCTCATGGTAATCCCTTCTCGTAATTCATCGGGGGTTGATACTTCCTGAACGCACGTAGAACGCGCGCCCATGTCTGGCAAGCCCGTCCAGCGACGGACTTTGGCCAGGATAAGGTCATTCGTGTCCGTCAGCGGTTCAAAGCATCGCCATGCCGCCATTGACGTGCAGCGTCTGGCCGGTGACGTAGCCCGCCTCCTTGGACGCCAGATAGACGACGGCGGCGCCGATATCCTCGCCCTTGCCCAGATCGCCCGCCGGAATGCGGGTCAGCAACGCCGCCTTCTGCGCGTCAGGCAGCACGTCGGTCATCGCCGAGCGCATGAAGCCCGGCGCGACGCAATTGACGGTGATGTTGCGGCTGGCCAGTTCCTGCGCGACCGCCTTCGACATGCCGACCAGGCCCGCCTTGGACGCGGCATAGTTTGCCTGCCCCGGATTGCCCGTGGCGCCGACGACCGAGGTGATCGAGATGATACGGCCGAAACGCGCCTTCATCATCGGCTTGGCCGAGGCGCGGATCAGGCGGAACGCGGCTTCGAGGTTGACGCGGATCACCTGATCCCACTCCTCGTCCTTCATCCGCATGGTCAGATTGTCGCGGGTGACGCCCGCATTGTTGACCAGGATGTCGAGCTTGCCGCCCAGCGCTTCCACGGCTTGCGGGATCAGCGCATCGACCGCAGCGGGGTCGGACAGGTTGCACGGCACCGCGACATGATCGCCGCCCAGCTCTGCACGAAACGCCTCCAGCTTGTCGATATTGGAGCCGGACAGCGCCAGCTTGGCCCCCTGCGCCGCCAGCGCCTTCGCCACCGCCGAGCCGAGGCCACCCGATGCGCCGGTCACGAGGGCGGTCATTCCTGTCAGATCGAACATGCTTATTCTCCGATTCTTTGGTTCACGCGGAGACGCGGAGACGCGGAGGGAGTGTGGGAATTGACGATCCGTCGCACCCCTTCTCTCAGCGTTGCGCCGCCAAAGTTGATCAGCAGACCGACTGGCTGGCCGGTCAGTCTCAAATAGGTCAGCAATTGTTTGGCATGAGCGGCGGAAAGCCGCTCGACGGATTTGATCTCCACGAGCAATCGCTCGTCGACAAGCAAGTCAATGCGAAACGCGGCATCGAACGTCATGCCGTCAAAATGAATATCGACGGGGCGCTGGCGCGCCACGGGCAAGCCCATCTGAACGAGCTTGCCCGCCAGCACGGTTTCATAAACGCTTTCCAGAAGACCAGGCCCCAAGT
This sequence comes from Sphingomonas sp. SORGH_AS_0789, assembly GCF_031453055.1. Lineage (NCBI taxonomy): Bacteria > Pseudomonadati > Pseudomonadota > Alphaproteobacteria > Sphingomonadales > Sphingomonadaceae > Sphingomonas > Sphingomonas sp. SORGH_AS_0789. The sequence goes on along the minus strand of NZ_JAVIYV010000001.1, from coordinate 2,766,907 downwards.
CGCGATGCATCCGCAACGCAACGTCGAGAACCGCTCCACTGATTTCGTCTATGTCCCGCATCTCCGCGCCTCCGCGTCTCCGCGCGAAATCAAAGTTTCGCGAGCAGCCCCTCGATATCGTCCATCGTCACGACGCTGACCGCGTCCGCATCGGGCGCGATGCGCTTGACCATGGGGCCGAGCACCTTGCCGCCGAACTCCACGAACTGCGCCACGCCCGCCGCTTCCATCGCCAGCACCGATTCGCGCCAGCGGACCATGCCCGTCACCTGTGCCACCAGCAGCGCACGGATCGCGCCCGGATCGGCGACCGGCGCCGCCTCGACATTGGTATAGACCGGCACCAGCGGCGCGCGGATCGTCGCCTCTGCCAGCGCGGCGTCCATCGCGTCGGCGGCGGGCTGCATCAGCGGGCAGTGGAACGGCGCCGACACCGGCAGCAGGACGGCGCGCTTGGCGCCCAGGTCCTTGGCCAGCGCCACTGCCTTCTCGATCGCGGCACGGTGGCCCGAGATCACCACCTGACTCGGGTCATTGTCATTGGCAACCGTGCAGACCAGCGGCTCGCCACCCTCGGCCAGCATCGCATCGACCGCCGCGCCCGCAATGACCTTCGCCTTTTCGAGGTCCGCGCCCAGCAGCGCGGCCATCGCGCCCTCACCCACCGGCACCGCCGCCTGCATCGCCCGGCCGCGCAGCTTGAGGAGACGCGCGGTCGTCGCCAAGTCGATCGCATCGGCCGCGCAAAGCGCCGTATATTCGCCCAGCGAGTGGCCCGCGACGAAATCGGCCTTTTCCGACAGGCGGACGCCGCCTTCCTTCTCCAGCACGCGCAGGGTCGCGATGGCATTCGCCATGATCGCGGGTTGCGCATTCTCGGTCAGGGTCAGCTCATCCGCGGGCCCCTCGACCATCAGGCGATAGAGATGCTGGCCCAGCGCCTCGTCGACCTCCTGGAACACCTCGCGGGCGACCGGGCTCGCCTCGGCCAGCGCCTTGCCCATGCCGACGGCCTGGCTGCCCTGGCCCGGAAAGATGAATGCACGCATGTTCGTATCTGCCATGAAACGGTAATAGGATGGCCCGCGCGGTAGAAAGGTCGCCCGCCGCTGGCAAGTCCGCGTGCCCCTTCGCCGCTTGCCTTTTGCCGCCAAATCGCTATGAGCCAGCGCACCATTGGGCGGGAAGCACCTGCTTCACCCGCCCTCATGCCATTTTGGCGTGACGGTATTGAAGTATGGAAGACAGCCGGAGGGGCGTCCCACATGGGGTGGGCGTCAGCGATCGGCCAACATAAGGTAAGCTGCATGGCTCTTTACGAGCACGTGTTCCTTGCGCGCCAGGATCTGGCACAGGCGCAGGTGGACGCGCTGGCGGAAGCCGCCACGAAGATCGTCGAGGACAATCAGGGCAAGGTCGTGAAGACCGAGACCTGGGGCCTGCGTTCGCTGGCGTACAAGATCGCCAAGAACCGCAAGGCGCATTACGTCATGCTCGAAATCGACGCCCCCGCGGGTGTCGTCGCCGAGCTGGAGCGCCAGACCCAGATCAACGAAGACGTGATCCGCTACATGACCGTCAAGGTTGACGGCCATGAAGAAGGTCCGTCGGTGATGATGCGCAAGCAGGAGCGCGACCGCGAGCGTCGTGCCGATCGTGGCGAACGCCCCGACCGCGCTGACCGCCCCCGTCGTGATCGTGAAGAGGAAGCCGCATAATGGCCCGCCCGTTTTTCCGTCGCCGCAAGAGCTGCCCCTTCTCCGCGAAGGATGCGCCCCGGATCGACTATAAGGACGTCCGTCTGCTCCAGGGCTTCGTGTCCGAGCGCGGCAAGATCGTGCCTTCGCGCATCACCAGCGTGTCGGCCAAGAAGCAGCGCGAGCTGGCCCAGGCCATCAAGCGCGCCCGTCACCTGGGCCTCCTGCCCTACGTCGTGAAGTAAGGAGTCCTAAGAGATGGACGTTATTCTGCTTGAGCGCGTCGAGAAGCTCGGCGCCATCGGCGACGTGGTCACGGTGAAGGACGGCTTTGCCCGTAACTTCCTGCTGCCGCGCAAGAAGGCGCTGCGCGCCAACGAAGCCAACAAGAAGGTGTTCGAGGCCAACCGCGCCCGCATCGAAGCCGAGAACGCGAACCGTCGCGCCGAGGCCGAGGTCGAGTCGAAGACCTTCGAGAACGCCACCGTCACCCTGATCCGTCAGGCGTCGAACGTCGGCCAGCTGTACGGCTCGGTCGCGGTGCGCGACCTGGTCGAGGCGCTGGTCGCCGACGGCCACAAGGTCAACAAGAGCCAGATCGTGCTCGACCGTCCGATCAAGGCGATCGGCCTGTACGACGTGCGCGTCGCGCTTCACCCGGAAGTGGCCGTGACCGTCAAGGTCAACGTCGCCCGCTCGCCGGAAGAAGCCGAGATGCAGGCGCAGGGCGTCGACGTCATGGCCTCGATGTTCGAGCGTGACGAAGCCGGCTTCACCGAGGATTACGATCCCAACGCCGAGCCGGGCGCCACCGCCGAGGTTCAGCCGGAGCAGGACGAAGCGCAGGGTTAATCCCGACGCTTCGGCCCTCGGTCGAATAGAAGAAGGGCCGTCCGGCATGTCCGGGCGGCCCTTTTTTTGTGTCCTGTGGGTGGGCGGGCCACAATGAACCAGCCGTGCGGGGATCAGCTCAGGGACAGGTGACGCACGCGCTGACGACCGCAGCCAGCGGAATGAGCGCGCAAATGAGTGGCATGATATGTTTCATGATGATGCCCGATCCTGTCCAACGGACGATAAATAAACGGCCGGGTGCAAAAGTTTCGTTACGATGAACGCACGACCGAAAAATTTTCGGTTCGCCGCTCCATGGGATCGGTTCGTCGCCAAGACAAGGGGCGGTAAGCTATCGCTTGATCCAAGCAATCAGGCGGCGGGCGTGATCGTCCGCCAGACCCAGAAGTTCGGCGACCTCCTCGACACGGATGTCCGGTCGATCGCGGCGCAAATCCTCGATCGTCCAGATAAGCGAGTCTGCCATCGGCTCCAGGAAGCAACAGGGTGTCGCCAGCGAGCGCGCGATGCGGAGTACGTCTTCGTACGTTGCGAACCTCTCCGGCCATGCGTTCGCGGTCAGGATCCGGGCAGCCTCCGCCTCGTTGATCCGCGCGAGCAAATGCTCGTCAAAGATGCGCTCCTCCTGCGCCACCAGCCAATATTGGGTGCACGCCCGACACTGGTCGAGATAGCGCCACCATTGCGGATCGCCCGGCGACGCTAGCTCTTGAACCGTCGCCAGGAATCGCTCGTCGCGCCCCTGATGATCGCCCATCGGGATATGCGCAATGTCTGGCAACGAGGCGCACAGACAATCTGTCATCGTCACTTCCGCCCGAACAGCTTCTCGATATCGCCGTGCTGCAATTTCACCCAGGTTGGGCGACCATGATTGCATTGCCCGGAGTGCGGCGTGACCTCCATCTCGCGGAGGAGCGCGTTCATCTCCGCGACCGACAGGATGCGGCCCGCGCGGACCGAGCCGTGGCAGGCCATGGTCGCCGCGACATGATCCAGCCGTTCGCGCAAGGACAGCGCCTGGTCGAACGCCGCGAGTTCGTCCGCCAGATCAGCGACCAGCCCCTTGGGATCGCTCTGCCCCAATAAAGCTGGCGTGGCGCGGACCAGCATCGCGGTCGGGCCGAAGCGTTCGAGATCGAGCCCGAACTCCGCCAGTTCCTCGGCGCGCGCCTCCAGCCGGTCGCAGGCGGGTTCGTCCAGCTCGACCACTTCGGGGATCAGCACCGCCTGCGACGCGATCCGCCCACCAGTCAGCGCGGCGCGCATCCGCTCCAGCACCAGCCGCTCGTGCGCCGCATGCTGGTCGACCAGTACGAGGCCATCCTCGGCCTCGGCGACGATATAGGTCTTGGCGACCTGTCCGCGCGCGACGCCCATCGGATATTGGCGCACCTCGGGCGGGGGTGCGAAGGCGGCTTCGGCGCGGGCGAGCGGCGGCGGGGCCGCAAAGCCGGGGCGCGGCGCGAAGAGCGACTGGCGCTCCATGACGCGCGTCTCGGGTGCGGATGCGGCCCAGTTATCGAGCGGCGGCGTGCCCCCGGGCGGAGCGGCGACGCTCTCGCTCTGCCACATCGCCAGCGCCGAGTCGGGCGGGCGCTGGACGCTGCGATGCCCGGCCTCGTCGAGCGCGCGGCGCAGGCCCGACACGATCATCCCCCGGATCAGCGCGGGGTCGCGAAAGCGGACCTCGGTCTTGGCCGGGTGGACGTTCACATCGACTTCGGACGGCGGCATGTCGAGGAACAGCGCCACCACCGCGTGCCGATCGCGTGGCAACATCTCGGCATAAGCGCCTCTGATCGCGCCCATCAGCAGGCGATCGCGGACCGGGCGGCCATTGACGAACAGATATTGGTGGTCGGCGATGCCCCGGTTGAAGGTCGGCAGCCCCGCCACGCCGCCCAGCGACACCGTGTCGCGCACCCAGTCGATCGCGACCGAGTTTTCCGCGAGTGCCCGGTCGGTCAGCCCGGCGACGCGCCCCGGCCGCTCCTCCCCGCCCGGCACGGTCAGCACCCGCCGCCCGTCATGCTCCAGGGTGAAGGCGATGTCGGGGCGTGCCATCGCCAGACGGCGCACCATGTCGAGACAGGCGGCATATTCCGACCGGGGCGAGCGCAGGAACTTGCGCCGGGCCGGGACACGCGCGAACAGGTCCTCGACCAGGATGCGGGTGCCGGGCGGCACGGCCGCGGGGCCGTCGCGCAGCACCTCGCCATTGTCGACCACCCGGCTCCAGCCGTCGCTGCCCGCCGGACGACTCTCGATCGTCACGCGCGCGACGCTGGCGATGGACGGCAGGGCTTCGCCGCGAAATCCGAGGGTTAGGACCGATTCGATCGCCTCGTCGGGCAGCTTGGAGGTGCAATGCCGCTCCAGGGCGAGGGCCATGTCCTCGGCCGACATGCCGCATCCGTCGTCCGCCACCTCGATCCGGCCGACCCCGCCCTGACCCAGCGCGACCGCGATCCGCGTCGCCCCGGCATCGATCGAATTTTCGACCAACTCCTTCAACGCACTGGCGGGCCTTTCCACCACTTCACCGGCCGCGATACGATTGACGAGATGGGGAGGCAGACGCCGTATTGACATGCGGCAAACCCTAGCCCAAGCGACGGCATCCCGCGACCCCGCAAATGACGGTGCAGGTGCCTGTGACGGCTCTTGGCGGCGGTTCGGGATATGAGTCACGCCCACCCGGTCCACAGACGGAACGAAAGCCTCGATGCCCCTCCCCCGCTTCCTGAAATTCATGTCGCAAGACATGGCGATCGACCTCGGCACCGCGAACACCGTGGTCTATGTCCGCGGACGCGGCATCGTGCTGAACGAGCCGTCCGTCGTCGCGGTCGAGACGATCAACGGCATCAAGAAGGTGAAGGCGGTCGGTGACGACGCCAAGCTGATGATGGGCAAGACGCCGGGCAATATCGAGGCGATCCGTCCGCTTCGTGACGGCGTGATCGCCGACATCGACGTCGCCGAACAGATGATCAAGCACTTCATTCTGAAGGTGCACGGCCCCCGCAAATTCGCGCGCTGGCCCGAGATCGTGATCTGCGTGCCGTCGGGTTCGACCAAGGTCGAGCGCCGCGCCATCCGCGACGCCGCCTCGAACGCGGGTGCCAGCCAGGTCTTCCTGATCGAGGAGCCGATGGCCGCCGCGATCGGCGCCGACATGCCCGTCACCGAGCCGATCGGATCGATGGTGGTCGATATCGGCGGCGGCACGACCGAAGTCGCGGTGCTGTCGCTTCGCGGCCTCGCCTACACCACCTCGGTCCGCGTCGGCGGCGACAAGATGGACGAGTCGATCGTCTCTTACGTGCGCCGCAACCATAATCTGCTGATCGGCGAAGCCACCGCCGAGCGGATCAAGCAGGAAGTCGGCATCGCGCGTCCCCCGGCGGACGGCATCGGCGTGACGATCCAGATCAAGGGCCGCGACCTCGTCAACGGGGTGCCCAAGGAAATCCAGATCAACCAGGGCCAGATCGCCGAGGCGCTGTCCGAGCCCGTCGCGACCATCGTCGAGGGCGTCCGCGTCGCACTGGAAAACACCGCGCCCGAACTGGCCGCCGACATTGTCGACCAGGGCATCGTCCTGACCGGCGGCGGCGCACTGCTCGAAGGGCTGGACGAGGTGCTGCGCGACGAAACCGGACTGCCGGTGACGGTGGCGGAGGATCCGCTGACCTGCGTGGCGCTGGGCACCGGCCGTGCGCTGGAAGATCCGATGTACCGCGGCGTCCTGCTGAACGGCTAACCTCCAGCATAAGGGGACCGGCGCATGGCGCCCGCCCGCGACCGTCGCACCGGGTTTTCGCGACGGCGGCAATATGGAGCTTTCCTGGCCTATGTGCTCGCGGTGGCGGGTGCGGTGGTGGGCGTGGTGCTGCTTGTCGCATCCACGTTCAACCCACCCGCCTTCGCCGGCTTGCGCATGACGCTGGGCAGCGTCACCGCGCCCGTCTCCGGCGCCTTCGTCGCGGTCGGCGACGCGGTCGACGACATTCCCCAGGCGATCGGGCGTTATTTCTTCGTCCATTCGGAAAACGAACGGCTGCGCGCCGAACTCGCCCAGTCGCGCCAGCTGCTGCTGACCGCGCGCACCATCGCCTATGACAATCGCCGCCTGCGCACCTTGCTGGCGGTGCGCGACCGGACGCCCGACACCGTCGTCACCGCGCGGCTGGTCAGCTCGACCGGCAGCAGCGGTCGCCGCTTCGCGCTGCTCAATGCGGGGCGGTGGCAGGGCGTCGCGCCCGGCATGGCGGTGCGCGGTCCCGAGGGGCTGATCGGACGGGTGACCGAAGCGGGGCCCGCCGCCGCGCGCGTCCTCCTGCTGACCGATCCCGAAAGCATCGTGCCGGTCCGCCGCACCCGCGACGGCCTGCCCGCCATCGCGGTCGGGCGCGGCGACGGGACGCTCGACATACGCTCGGTCAACACCAATGTCCGGCTGGCCAAGGGCGAGCTGTTCGTCACCTCGGGCACCGGCGGGCTCTATGCCCCCGATATTCCCGTCGCCCGCATCCGCGCCGATGGCGGCGATACGGCGGTGGCGCGGCCCTTCATCCATCCCGACACGCTGGATTTCGCGATCGTTCAGCGCGCCTTCATGCCGATGCCGGTAACGGCGCCGTCGCCCCGGCCGTGACCCTCGACATCAGCAACCCCTTCGACCCCGGACTGCCGCCCGCACGCGCCCGCGCGCTGCCCTGGCTGACCGTGATGGCCGGTTCGCTCCTCGCCATCGTGCCGGTGGTGGCGATCGTACCGTTGCAGCCGCCCATGGGCCTCGTCATGCTGCTCGCCTGGCGGCTGGTTGCGCGGTTCGCGCTGCGGCTCTGGGCGGCCGCGCCGCTGGGGCTGTTCGACGATCTGCTGTCGGGCCAGCCGCTGGGCTCGGCGATGCTGCTCTGGTCGCTGACCTCGCTGGCGATCGACCTGTTCGAGCATCGGCTGGTGTTCCGTGACTTCTGGCAGGACTGGCTGATCGCCAGCGGCGCCGTCGCCTTCTGCCTGATCGCGGGGCGTTTCCTGGCGGTGCCGGTCGGCGCGCAGGTCGATGCGGCGCTGGTCATCCAGATCGCGATCACCATCCTGCTCTTTCCCATGGCGACCCGGCTGGTCGCATGGATCGATCGCAAGCGTGGCCGCAATGAGGTAGGGGCATAGGCATGGAACGCCAGGGGCGGATCATGACCGAGGCGGCACAGGCCTACAGCTTTTCCCGGCGCGCCTTCGTGCTGGGCGCGGCGCAGGGCGCGGTCGGCCTGCTGCTGGCCGGGCGTATGGCCTGGCTGTCGATTGCCCAGAACGAGAAGTATAATCTCCTCTCCGAGAGCAACCGCGTCAACACGACGATGATCCCGCCGCGTCGCGGCTGGCTGATCGACCGGCACGGCCTGCCCATCGCCAATAACCGCACCGATTTCCGCGTCGACATCATCCCCGACCGGCTGGAGGACAAGGACCGCGTGCTGGCGCTGCTCCGCCAGATCCTGCGGCTGGACGACGAGGCGATGAACCGCATCCGCCTCGACCTCGAACATGCCGCCGGGTTCCAGCCGGTGCAGGTCGCCGAGCGGCTCGACTGGGAGCGGTTCGCGGCCGTCAGCGTCCGCCTGCCCGAGCTGCCCGGCGTCCAGCCGACACGGGGCTTCGCGCGCTTCTATCCGGCGGGCGCGGCGGTGGCGCATCTGACCGGCTATGTCGGCACGCCCACCGCCGAGCAGTTCAAGGCGACCCACGACCAGCTGCTCGTCACCCCCGGCTTCAAGCTGGGCAAGGACGGGCTGGAAAAGATGCTGGAGCCGGTGCTGCGCGGCAAGCCCGGCGCCAAGCGGGTCGAGGTGACGGCGCGCGGCAAGGTGGTGGCCGAACTCGCCACCCGCCCCGACACGCCCGGCCGCAACATCCGCCTGACCATCGATGCGGGGCTCCAGGAATTCGCGGCGCGGCGGCTGGGGACCAATTCGGGCTCGGCGGTGGTGCTCGACTGCCGCACCGGCGAGACGCTGGCGATGGTGTCGATGCCCGCCTATGACCCCAACAGCTTTTCGGACGGGATCAGCCATCTGGAATGGGCGATGCTGTCGGAGAACGACCATGTGCCCTTGATGAACAAGGTGACGCAGGGGCTCTATCCGCCGGGCTCGACGGTCAAGCCGATGAACGGCCTCGCGCTGCTGGAGGCCGGGGTCGGCGCCGAGGACCGGGTGCTGTGCACCGGTGCGATGCGGGTCGGCACCGGCGTCTTCCACTGCCACAAGCGCGGCGGGCACGGCGCGCTGAACCTGAAGGGCGCGATCGAGCAGAGCTGCGACATCTATTTCTACGAGATGATCCGCCGCATGGGCTATGACCGGATCGCGCCCATCGCGCGGATGGTCGGGCTGGGCCAGAAATTCGACCTGCCGCTCAGCGCGCAGCGTTACGGCACGGTGCCAGACCCCGAGTGGAAGCTGCGGAAATACAAGAAGAAGTGGACGATCGCGGACGGCCTGAACGCCTCGATCGGACAGGGTTATGTGCTCGCCAACCCGCTTCAGCTGGCGGTGATGGCGGCGCGGATCGCCTCGGGCCGCGCCTTGCAGCCCAGCCTGCTGGCGCATCAGGTCCATCTCGACGCCCCCGCCCTGCCCGTCGCCTCCGAGCATCTGGCGGTCGTGCGCGACGCGATGTTCGGCGTGGTCAACCAGGGCGGCACCGGCGGCGCGGCGCGGATGCTGGTGCCGGGCGTCAGCCTGGCCGCCAAGACCGGCACCGCGCAGGTCCGCCGGATCACCATGGCGGAGCGGCGCATGGGCGTGCTGAAGAACGGCCAGCTGCCCTTCAAGCTGCGCGACCATGCGCTGCTCGTCTGCTTCGCCCCCGCCGACAATCCGCGTTACGCGGCCGCCGTCGTGCTGGAGCATAACGGCCATACCGTGCGCAATCTCGACGCGCCGCTGATCGGGCGCGACATCATGACCTATCTGTTCGACCGCGACCGCGCATTGGCGTCGCTGGCGCAGGACGAGCCCACCTGGGGCGGCGACATCGCCACGCGCATGGCAGCCGAGGAAGCCGCCTATCGCGCGGCACAGGCCCCCAAGCCCGCCTCCGCCGCGACCAAGACCGATGCCGGTGCCCCCACCGCCGCCCCGGCGGTCAAGGCCGCGACCAACGTTTCCGACGCACAGGCCGAGGCGATGGCCGCCAGCAGCAGCGAGCAGCCCGCCGACGATGCCGGGACCACCGACGAATGAGCGGCCCCCGCATCATCCCCGAACCGATCGCACAGCTGCCCTGGCGGGTGATCCTGCTGGTCATGGCGATCGGCTGTTTCGGGCTGGTCGTGCTCTATTCGGCGGCGGGCGGCTCGCTGACCCCCTGGGCCAAGCCGCAGGGCGTGCGCTTCTTCGTGCTGCTCGCGGGGTCGCTGGTGCTGTCGCGACTGCCGCTCGACCTGTGGCGACGCATCGCCATGCCCGGTTATCTGATCCTCGTCGTCGCGCTGGTGCTGGTCGAACTGCTGGGCGCGGTGCGCGGGGGCAGCCAGCGATGGCTGGACGTGGGCTTCATCCGGCTTCAGCCGTCCGAGCTGATGAAGCTGTTCATCGTGCTGGGCGCCGCGCGTTTCTACGAGATGATGCCGCCCGCCGAAACCAGGCGCTTCTCGGGCATATGGCCGGTCGCGGCGATGATCGGCGTGCCCGCCGCGCTGGTGATGAAGCAGCCCGATCTGGGCACCGCGCTGATGATCTGCGCGGGCGGGGCGACCGTCATGTTCCTTGCCGGGGTGCCGCTGCGGCTGTTCATCGGCGGGGCGATCGGGCTGGCGGTGATGGCGCCGCTCGCGGTCAATTTCCTGCTGCACGACTATCAGCGCAACCGCGTGCTGATCTTCCTCGACCCCGAAAGCGATCCGCTGGGCACCGGCTATCACATCAGCCAGTCCAAGATCGCGATCGGCTCGGGCGGTATCTGGGGCAAGGGGTTCCTGAACGGCACCCAGAGCCATCTCGACTATCTGCCCGAGGGGCATACCGATTTCGTCTTCGCCACCATGGCGGAGGAATGGGGACTGGTCGGCGGCTGCTTCCTGATCCTGGCCTTCCTCCTCGTCATCCGCTGGGGCCTGAACGTCGCGCAGGCCGCGCCCAACCGCTTTGCCCGGCTGACCGCGGCGGGGCTGTCCACGACGATCTTCATCTATGTCATGGTCAATCTGATGATGGTCATGGGGCTGGCCCCGGTGGTCGGCATCCCGTTGCCGCTGGTCAGCTATGGCGGATCGTCGCAGATGACGGTGTTGCTGTGCCTGGGCATCTTGATGGCGATCGACCGCGAGAATCGCCGCGCCGCCCGCTGGTGATCGACAAAAAATCGGCCGCACACGCAAAAAGCATTTGCAAAGCCCGACCACGGTGCTAAAGGCGCGCCTCCCGATCACGAGGCGGGCCGCCGGACGGCCAGGTCGACGTGACGAACGGACGCATAGCTCAGTTGGTAGAGCAGCTGACTCTTAATCAGCGGGTCCTTGGTTCGAGCCCAAGTGCGTCCACCAGTTTCTCCAACGGCTCTGCAGCGATGCGGGGCCGTTGTGCTATGGGGCCGTCCGGCCCCCAACGGGATAGATGATTGATGGCAGGATATAAGGTTCCCGGTTTCGCCGATCGCGCATCGGCTTCGCGCGACGCCAAGGCGGCCGCGCTCGAAAAGCTGCGCAACAAGGCCGCGCCCGACCCGGCGGTGGTCGCCGCCCGCGCCGCCGCGCGCGAGGCCAAGGAGGCCGCCGAGGCCGAGCGCCGCGCCGCGCACAAGGCCGCGATCGAGCAGGAAAAGGCCGCGCGCGAGGAAGCCCGCGCCAAGGCGAAGGCCGAGGCCGAGGCCGCTGCGGAGGCCGCCGCTGCCGCCGCGCGCCCGCCAGTGGTCCCGACCGCCGCCGAGCTGAAGGCCGCCCGCGACGCCCGCTACGCCGCTCGCAAGGCGCGCCAGGGCAAATGACCCCGCGCGAGCTGCTCGGCATTGCCGAAGTGCCGGGCGGCGAGCCCCTGCGGCTGTTCCGCCGGGGCAAGGACTTCATGATCGTGCTCGATCGCAACGAGCTGATGAGCACGCGGATGAGCGGCTCCGAGGTGGCGTTGGGCACGATGACCTGCGACCGGCTGGGCGGCCGCGCGGCGCCGCATCTGCTGATCGGCGGCTATGGCATGGGCTTCACCCTGCGCGCCGTCCTGGCCAAGCTGGGGCGCGATGCGCGGATCACGGTGGCCGAGCTGGTGCCCGGCATCATCGAATGGGCGCGCGGGCCGATGGCCGAACTGACCGCCGGATGCCTGGACGATCCCCGCGTGACCCTGGCGATGGGCGATGTCGGCAATGCGATCTATGCGGGGCGCGGGGCTTATGACGCGATCCTGCTCGACGTCGACAACGGCCCAGACGGGCTGACCCGGCCGGACAATGACGGGCTCTATTCGCTTCGTGGACTGGACGAGGCCCGCGTCGCGCTGCGCCCCGGCGGCGTGCTCGCCATCTGGTCCGCCGCGCCCGATCCGGTGTTCACCCGGCGGCTGTCGCGCGCGGGCTTCATCGTCGACGAGGTGAAGGTGCGCGCGCGCGAGAACGGCAAGGGCGCGACCCACACCATCTGGTTCGCCACGCCGCGCTGAACGCCATCGTCGGCCCTGCAAAAGCTGGGCCGACCGTCATCGGCGGGCCCTACGCCCCCTCCCCATCCTCTTCCCGCTTCGCCCCGTCCAGCTCGCGGCGAAGGCGCTCCTGCTCCGCCGCATCCCGCTGTTTCTCGGCCTTGGTCCGGCCGAAGCGCGCGCGGTTTTCCGTCGCCTGCTGTTCGGCCTGCCGCCGGTCGCGGGCCTTGCGCGCCTGACGGAAGTTGACGATCTCACCCATCAGCGCCGCCGCCACCGCCGGAACAGCCCCTTGCGGCTGCTGAGCGCCTCGAACATCTCGTCGGGGCTTTCGGGATCGAGGACCTCGTTGTCGGCCAGCCATTCCTCGACGCTCGACAGGTCGGGCACCTCATAGGCGCGCAACGTCCGCCCCTCGGCTCCGCGCAGCGCCTCGACCGCCGCGATCAGCGTGCCGGTCCGTTGCACCGCCGCCTGCACCTCGGCGGGGCTGGTGCCCAGATGCTCGGCGAGCAGGTCGTCGCGGATCGCCCCGATCCGCCGTCCCGCCGCGCTGTCGGGCTCGACTGCGATCGCTAGGTCGCATTCGGTGTCCAGCCGCATCGAACGGTTGTTGAGATTGGACGAACCCAGCCGGAACACCCGGTCGTCGGCGATCAGGATCTTGGCATGGCAATAGATCGGCTCGCCCCCCGCCGTGAACGGATGATAGATGCGGAAACGCCCGTGCCGGTCGCGCCGCCTGAGCGCCTCGACCAGCCGTGCGCGCGCCGTGTCCATCGCGATCGGCTCCAGCCAGCCTTGCGCGGTCAGCGGATTGACGATGACGAATTCGGGGCCATTCTCTTCGTCCAGCCGCCGCGCGATCGCCTCGGCGACGCGGCGCGACGCGAAATACTGGCTCTCGATATAGACATAGCGCTCCGCCCGCGCGATCTGCGCCAGGAACAGCGCCTCATTCTCGTGCACCGGCGTCTGATCGTCCATCTCGGGCATGGTACGCGCGATGGCGACCGGCTGGTCTAGGAAGTCCGCCTCCAGCCCCTCGGGCCAGCAGCTTTCACCCGGCGAGGCGGGGGCCATGCGCTTGCCGCCCGCCGCATGCCAGCGTTCGCGGAACAGCTCGCCCAGCGCATGCGTCACCGGCCCCTCCACCGCGCTGATCGCGTCGTGCCAGGGCTTGTAGGGCTGGCCGCCGGGCCGCTTGCGACCGGGATCATCGTCACGGTGCTCGCGCGTGTCCCAACGGTCGCTGGTCATGTCGATCCCGCCGCAAAAGGCGAGCTTGTCGTCGATGATGACGATCTTCTGGTGGTGCGAGGCCGCGATCGGGTGATGGCCGTCCAGCTTGGTATGGATCCGCTTGTGCGCCATCCACTTCATCACCGTGAAGAATGTCCGCCCCCGGAACAGCGACTTGATCGCGCCGGTGTCCCAGCGGAGCAGGAAGATTTCCAGCTCGGGGTTCCGCTCGACCAGCGAATAGATGAAGTCGCCGACGGATTCGTTGGGGGCCTCGTCGTGATCGAGGACGATGCGCGCGTCGAAGTCCCATCCGATCAGCAGGATCTGCTTGCGGGCGCCGAGCATCGCGCGGCGGGCCATCCGGAAATATTTCTCCGCATCGATGATGACCGCCATGCGCTCGGCCTGCTCGATCCGCCAGCACTCCTGTCCGACCTTCAAACCCGATCTCCCCGTCTGCCTGCGTCCACGACCATCTCATGCCCACGCCCTGCCAGACTGGCAAATGGCCAAACGGTTGCGATGGCGAAATGGTCCGTGGGAACGGCGATCAGGTCTTTGCGAATATCCGATAGCGGGTCGGGCGCAGGTTCAGCACATCGCCCGTCGCGTCGCTGGCGTCGACGGGCAGGTCGAAGGTCAACGGCTCGGCCAGCCCCGCCATCGTGGCGGTGATCCGACGCGACCGGCCGATCGGACGGCTCGTCTCCACCGTGACGGCCAGCGCATCGGGAGCGCCCGGTTCGACCAGTTCGACATCATGCGGCCGGACATGAAGCTCGCCCGCTCCCTGCCCCTGGCCGGTGTCGGGCAGCACCGTCTGCCCCTGCCCCACCATCGCCGAACCGTTCGACCGGGTGACGGGCAGGCAGTTGGTCTCGCCGATGAAGGACGACACGAAGGCGGTGGCCGGTTCGGCCTGCACCTCATGCGGGGTGCCGACCTGTTCGATCACCCCGCCGCGCATCACGACGATCCGGTCGGCCAGTTCCAGCGCCTCTTCCTGATCGTGCGTCACGAAGATCGAGGTCAGCCCCGTCTCGTCATGGATGCGCCGCAGCCAGCCGCGCAGGTCCTTGCGGACCTGGGCGTCGAGCGCGCCGAACGGCTCGTCGAGCAATAGCAGGCGCGGCTCGATCGCCAGCGCACGGGCCAGGGCCACGCGCTGCCGCTGCCCGCCCGACAGCTGCGCGGGATAGCGGTCGCCGACATCGGGCAGCTGGATCAGGGCGAGCAGTTCGGCGACCTTGGCCGCGATCGCCGCCTTGGCCGGACGGCCCCGCCGTTTCCGCACGGTCAGACCGAAGGCGATGTTCTGGGCGACCGTCATGTGGCGGAACAGCGCGTAATTCTGGAACACGAAGCCGATCCGACGCTCGGCCGCGGGCGTGTCCGTCATGTCATGTCCGTCGAACAGCACATGCCCCTCATCGGCGAAGTCCAGCCCCGCAATTGTCCGCAGCAGCGTCGTCTTGCCCGATCCGGAGGGGCCGAGCAGCGCCAGGAACTCGCCCGCCCGCGTCTCCAGCGACACGCGGTCGAGCGCGGTGAAGCCGCCGAAGCGACGGGAAATATTCTCGACGACGATGCTCAATGCGCGGCTCCCGCCCGGTGGATGCCGAAACGCCATTCCAGCACGGTCTTCACTCCCAAGGTCACCAGCGCGAGCGAGGCGAGCAGAGACGCCACCGCGAACGCGCCGACAAAGTCATATTCATTGTACAGGATCTCGACATGCAGCGGCATGGTGTTGGTCAGCCCCCGGATATGCCCCGACACGACCGACACCGCGCCGAACTCGCCCATCGCGCGGGCATTGCACAGGAGCACGCCGTAGAGCAGCCCCCAACGGATATTGGGCAGCGTGACATGCCAGAAGGTCTGCCACCCGCTCGCCCCCAGCGACCGCGCCGCCTCCTCGTCGTCGCGGCCCTGTTCGGCCATCAGCGGGATCAACTCGCGCGCGACGAAGGGAAAGGTGACGAAGACGGTCGCCAGCACGATGCCGGGCACCGCGAAGATGATGCGGACGCCATGCTCGGTCAGCCACGGCCCCAGCCAGCCTTGCGCCCCGAACAGCAGCACGAAGATCAGGCCCGACACCACCGGCGACACCGAAAAAGGCAGGTCTATCAGGGATATGAGCAGGCTTTTCCCGCGAAAGTCGAACTTGGCGATCGCCCAGGAGGCCGCCACGCCGAACACCGCGTTGACCGGCACCGCAATGGCCGCGACCAGCAGCGTCAGGCGGATCGCGGCGAGCGCGTCGGGGTCCGCGATGGCCGCGACGAAGACCTGCCATCCCTTGGCCAGACCACCCGCGAACACCATGACGAGCGGCAGGAACAGGAACAGCGCCAGAAAGGCGAAGCCGGTGCCGATCAGCGCCCAGCGCGCCACCGGGCTTTCGACGGTGGTGGGGTTGGAACCGCTCATCGCGTCCCCCGCTTGGCGCGCCACGCCTGGAGCAGATTGACGAACAACAGCATCGCGAAGGACAGCACCAGCATCACGCACGCAATGGCGGTCGCGCCGTCATAGTCGAATTGCTCCAGCTGGGTGATGATCAACAGCGGCGCGATCTCCGATTTGAAGGGCATGTTGCCCGCGATGAAGATGATCGAGCCATATTCGCCGACCCCGCGCGCAAAGGCGAGCGCGAAGCCGGTCAGCAGCGCGGGCGCGATGGCGGGCAGGATGATCCGGCGAAAGGTCTGCGCCCGCGTCGCGCCGAGCGTGGCGGCCGCCTCCTCGACATCGCGCCCCAGATCGGCGAGCACCGGCTGCACCGAGCGAACAATGAACGGCAAGCCAATGAAAACCAAGGCAATGGTGACGCCCAGCGGCGTATAGGCGACCTTGACCCCCAGCGGCGCGAGCAGCGACCCGATCCAGCCATTGTCCGCATAAAGCGAAACCAGCGCGATGCCCGCCACCGCCGTCGGCAGCGCGAAGGGCAGGTCGACCGCGGCATCGATCAGCTTCTTGCCGGGAAATTCATAGCGGACGAGGATCCAGGCGATCAGCAGCCCGAACACCGCATTGACCGCCGCCGCCGCCAGCGCCGCGCCGAAGCTGAGCCGATAGGCGGCCAGCGCGCGCGGCGACAGACCGACCGCGGCAAAGCCGTCCCAGCCCATGCCCGCCGCGCGTATGACCAGCGCGGACAGCGGCAACAGGACCACCAGCCCCAGCCAGAACAGGGTCATCCCCATCGTCAAGCCGAAGCCCGGCAAGGCGGATCGGCGCGTCGAAGCCCGCATCCGGATCAGCGCTTCCTGCCGCCGGCATAGATGGCGTCGAACACCCCGCCATCGGCGAAGAAGCGCTTCTGCGCCGCGCCCCAGCCGCCGAAGTCGCGGATCGTGACCATGTCCAGCTTGGGAAACACCGCCGCATATTTCGCCAGCACCGCCTGGTCGCGCGGGCGGTAGAAGTTGCGCGCGACGATCTCCTGCCCTTCGGGCGTGTAGAGGAATTTGAGATATTCGGTCGCGACCTTCTCGGTGCCATGCGCCTTGGCATTGGCGTCGACCACCGCGACCGGCGGCTCGGCCAGGATCGAGATGGAGGGGACGACGATGTCGAACTTGCCCGCGCCCAGCTCCTTCTCCGACAGAAGCGCCTCATTCTCCCACGCGATCAGCACATCGCCCAGCCCGCGTTCGACAAAGGTCGTAGTCGCGCCGCGTGCGCCCGAATCCAGCACCGGCACATGGGCGTAGAGGTCCGCGACATAGCGCTGCGCCGCCGCCTCCGAGCCGCCCGCCTTCTTGCCATAGGCCCAGGCGGCCAGGAAATTCCACCGCGCGCCGCCGCTGGTCTTGGGGCTGGGGGTGATGACCTGGACGCCCGGCTTCACCAGATCGGCCCAGTCGCGAATGCCCTTGGGATTGCCCTTGCGGACCAGGAACACGATGGTCGAGGTATAGGGCGCGCTATTGTCCGGCAGGCGGGCCTGCCAATCTGCCGGAAGCAGCTTGGCCCGCTCGGCGATCGCGTCGATGTCATAGGCCAGCGCCAGCGTCACCACGTCCGCCGACAGCCCGTCGATCACCGAGCGCGACTGCTTGCCCGATCCGCCATGGCTCATCCGGAACGAGACGGCCTGGCCGGTCTTGGCCTGCCATTGTTTGGCGAAGGCGGCGTTGACGTCCTTGTACAGCTCGCGCGTCGGGTCATAGCTGACGTTCAGCAGCTCGACCGAGCCCTTCCCGCCGCCGCTGCCGCCCCCCGAACAGCCGGACAGGCCGATCGCCCCGATCATCAACGCGGCAAGGCTTGCCGAAAATGGTGCTCGCATCTGGACCCGTCCCTTTCGTTTCGGTGCGTAACCTATCTCGATCCCCCCGATAGGAAATGCCGGAAAGCTTGGGACGCACAAAGCCCTGCTTTTGCTCCCTCGATCCCGACAGAAGCCCGGTCCGGCCTCCTTCGCCCTTGCATCGGGCGCGGACAGGGCCGATCTCCCGCCCGCATCATCCCCTTATTCCCTGGAAAGGACGCGCATGACCGCGACTGATTTCGACGTGAAGACCGGCCTGTATATCGCGGGCGAATGGCTGGGCGCGGACGGGCGCGAGACGCAGGCGGTGCTGAACCCCGCCACCGGCCAGCCGCTGGGCGACCTGCCGCTGGCGACCAAGGCGGACATGGACCGTGCGCTGGAAGCCGCCGCGCGCGGTTTCGAGACGTGGCGCAAGACCGCGCCGCAGGAGCGCGCCGCCGTCCTGCTGCGCACCGCCGCGCTGGTCCGCGAGCGTGCCGAGGATCTCGCCCGCCTCGCCACGCTGGAGGAAGGCAAGCCGATCGTCGAGGCGCGCGGCGAGGTGGCCGCCACCGCCGCGCTGCTGGAATTCCATGCGGGCGAGGCGGTGCGCATCTATGGCCGCGTCCTGCCCCGCCCCACCGGCACCCGCTCGCTGGTGCTGCACCAGCCGGTCGGGCCGGTCGCGGCCTTCTGCGCCTGGAACTTCCCGGTCATGAACCCGGTGCGCAAGATCTCGCCCGCCATCGCGGCGGGCTGCTCGGTCATCCTGAAGCCCAGCGAGGAGACCCCCGCCAGCGCGATCGCGATCATGCGCTGCTTCCAGGATGCGGGTCTTCCCGGCGACGTCGCGCAGTTGGTCTTCGGCGTGCCCGACGCGGTGTCGCGCCACCTGCTCGCCTCGCCCGTCACCCGCAAGCTCAGCTTCACCGGATCGGTGCCGGTCGGCAAGCACCTGTTGAAGCTGGCCGCCGACACGGTGATGAAGTCGACCATGGAGCTGGGCGGGCATGGCCCCGTGCTGGTCTTCGACGATTGCGACCTCGACAAGACGCTCGACACGCTCGTCACGCACAAGTTCCGCAATGCGGGCCAGGTCTGCGTCGCGCCCACCCGCTTCCATGTCCAGGAGGGCATTTACGAGCGTTTCGCCAAGGGCTTTGCCGAGCGCGCCGCCACACTGAAGATCGGTGACGGCCTGTCGAGCGACACCCAGATGGGCCCGATGGCCAATCCCCGCCGTCCCGAGGCGATCGGCGCGATGATCGAGGATGCGGTGCGCTCGGGCGCGCGGATGCTGACCGGCGGCGAGGCGAAGGGCGGTGACGGCTTCTTCTTCGCGCCGACCGTGCTGGCCGATGTGTCGCTGGACGCCAAGGCGATGAACGAGGAGCCGTTCGGCCCGATCGCGCTGATCCGCCCCTTCGCCACCACCGAGGACGCCATTGCCGAGGCGAACCGCCTGCCCTTCGGCCTGGGCGCCTATTGCTTCACCGAGAATGGTCGTCGCCAGAACCAGCTGGGCGACGAGATCGAGGCGGGCATGGTCGCGATCAACACCGTGCGGCTCAGCTGGGGCGACGCGCCGTTCGGCGGGGTCAAGGAAAGCGGCTATGGCTCCGAGGACGGTCCCGAGGGCATCGCCAACCACATGATCACCAAGGCGGTCCATATCGCCTGACGCATCCGGCCCGGCACGCTGCGGCGGGCCGGGCCGTTTCGCCGTCATTTCGCTGTCGCAAGAAAAATGTCAAAAACCCTCTTGGCAGGTCGAAAAAGCTCGGCTAACAGCGCGCCACCAGACGGGGACATCGCTTCCCCGCCATGCCGCAGGCCGGCATCGGACGCATAGCTCAGTTGGTAGAGCAGCTGACTCTTAATCAGCGGGTCCTTGGTTCGAGCCCAAGTGCGTCCACCATTTTCCATATTTATCAAGCGCTATAGATGTCTGAGCTTGCCAGCAATTGGCAGCTGCTATCCGCCGCGTGTACTCTCGGTGACGGGCGCAACATTTTCGATGCTACCGTCCGGTCTGATCCGGAAGCGGCCACCGCCGTAGCCCGTTGCCCCTGTAGTCGTGTGAACTTCATACACGATGCCCGGACGCAAAGGCTTCGCCCGAATAACAGGCCATTCTGGTTCGTGGCGACCTTGCAGCGCCGCGCCATACGCGACCGGGAACATGTTGGCGCAATCATCGTCGTAGACCACGCTATCACGCCAGACAGGCATTGACTCGCCCATGGCATAGACCTCGATCAGGCGAACGCAGGAAGGCGAATGGCGACTTCCTGGCGCTATGGCGAACTGGACGCCGCCGGAACCGGATAGAGCCATCACATCATAGCCATAGGAACAACCGCCGAGCATGAGCGCAAAACCTATGGCAATCTGGCCCAGTTTTCGCATTCGCATCCTCAGCGGTCTTCAGTTAGATATCGGTGTATCTCACCGCGCCCCCTGCCCCGAAGGCGGCACCGGCGGGGTCGACGACCTGGCGTCACTCACCGCTTCGTCATACCAGCCGGCCAGATCGGCCTTCATGCTTCGCAGCGCATCGGGGTTCAGATAGGTCATGTGCCCCGCCGGATAGTAGGTGAAGCGCAGGTTCGCCTGCTGCGCGGGCTCCAGCATCATATGGCCCAGGTCGTTCTCGGTGCCGAAGAACGGCGTCGCCATGTCGTAATAGCCGTTCATCGAGAGCACCTTCAGATACGGGTTCGCCCGCATCGCGGCGGCCAGGTCGATCGCGGTGTTGGGGTTGTTCTGCGACCCGTCGGGCGCCTTGTGCTTCCAGTTCCAGGTCCAGCCCGCCGCATCGCGCGCCGACAGGCGATAGGGCAGCTCGGTCTTGTAGCCGAGCGTGGATTGCAGATAATCCTGGAAGGACGCGATATAAGCGCCTGAAATCGCATCCGAAGAGGCGTCCGCCTCCGGCCGTTCGCCCGCCGCGTCGGTGTCGATGCCGAGGTAGCGCGAGTCGAACCGCCCCACCGTCCGCGCCGAACCGCGCAGCAATTCCTTCTGGAAGCGCGGCAGGTCGATGCGCAGGTTCGCGCGCTTAATGAAGTCGGGCGACAGGCCGATCAAGCGGCTCATCTGCTCGGCGATCTGGTCGCGCTCCTGGGGCGAGATGCTCTGCCCCTTGGCCAGTGCGGACATGTACGGCCCCACCGCAAAGGCGCGCGCCTGCGCCACCACGGTCGCCACATCGGCGGGGCGGTCGGGCAGGCGGTTGTGATACCAGGCGGTCGCGGCGTAGCTGGGCAGGTAGTTGAGATAGACTTGGTCCAGCCCCGGCTGGCGATAGCCGTAATTCATGATCGAACTGAGCAGGATAACGCCGTTCAGCGCCATGCCCCGCTCCTGAAGCTCATAGGCCAGCGCGCCCGAGCGCAGCGTGCCATAGCTTTCGCCGAGCAGGAATTTGGGGCTCATCCAGCGGCCATATTTGGTGACGTAGCGCTGGATCGCCTTGGCGAAGACGTCGACATCCTCGTCCACGCCGTAGAATTGCGCGGGCTTCATATCGCCCAGCGGCCGCGAATAGCCCGATCCGATCGCATCGAGGAAGACGAGGTCGGTCTTGTCGAGCAGCGAGTCCGGATTGGGCCCGACATCATAGGGCGCGGGCCGGACGAATTCCGGGCTGGTGGTGCGGATGCGGATCGGCGCGAACGAGCCCATGCGCAGCCAGAAGGAGGGCGAACCCGGCCCGCCATTATAGAGGAAGGTGATCGGCCGCTTGGTGCCGGGCTTCACCCCCTCCAGCGTATAGGCGGTGTAGAACATCGAGGCGGTCGGCTTGCCCTCGATATCGCGGACAGTCAGCGTGCCCGCCGAGGCGACATAGGGATAGGTGCGGCCGCCCAGGGTCACGCTGTCGCGGTGGCGGACCTCGGCTTCGTCGAGCGGCGCGCGGGCCCAGGCAGCCTCGACCTCGGCCTTGGCCGCCGCTTCGTGCGAGGATTTCTTCTCTCCCTCTTCCTGCGCGGCAAGCGGCGCGGTCAGGGCGGTGGCGGCGAGGAAAAGGGCAAGGCTGTTGCGGATCACGAAGCGCTCACGAATGAATGACGGATAAGTCATCGTTTCGTGTTTCGTCGTTCAAGGCAAGCGGGTTGCGCGGGTCCCGCCCCTCCCCTGCCAGACGGCTTGCTCCCCAGGGTCGATCGACATTCAGCGATGCCCTTCCTTCCCTCGCCCCTCGCAGAGGGGAGAGGGTTGCGCAGACTTGGCCTTTGCGAAAGCAAAGGCTTAGTCGGAGCTGGGTGAGGGGTGGGCGCTCGCGAAGCGAGCGCGCGAGCCTTTGGGCTCGCTCAACCCCTCACCCAAGCTGCGCTAGCCAGCAGGCTGGCAAGCTTCGCTAACCCTCTCCCCTGTCCAGGGGAGAGGGGAAGAAAAGGATCGGGATCAGCGTGCCAGCCAGGCCTCGACCGCGGGCTTCAGACGGTCGGCAACCGCCTTGCGCACCGCGATGGACGATATGGCGCGCTTGGCACCGCCGCGCGATCCTTCGGGCAGGTTGGCGGCGGCCCAGGCCTCGATCTTGCCGGGCATGGCGGGATCGTTCGACCCGGCGCCCAGGCCGACGATGAAGGTCGCACGGTTGCTCTCTTCCAGGAAGCTGTCGACCAGCGGCTTGTTCGCCGCCGCCCAGTCGAACGCCATGTCGGGATGCGCCCCCGCGATCGAACGGAGCAACGCCGCGCGCTGCGGCGGGGTGAAGGTGTCGTTCTTCAGGACGCTCAGTGCCCGGCGCGCCGCGCTCTCGTCCTCGGCATAGCCCAGCAGCGAGACATAGCGGTTCTTGACCACGGGATTGCGCTCGGCCTTGGCCAGTTCGTACAGCCGGTCCCACTCGGCCGGGGTGGCGCGGGTGGCATAGGTCGCCAGGATCGGCTGGCGGATCGCCGCCGGGATCGCGTTGGGATCCTTGGCGAGCGCCCCGACATAGCCGCGTGCGCGTGCCGCGACCATCGCGTCGCCGCTGGTCCCCAGCCGCCCGATCAGCGTCTCGCGCAGGTTGGAGACGAGCGCGCCCTCATCGGGCTTGGCCTCGAACCCGATCCGCGCCAGCACCGGCGACAAGAGAGCCGCGATCTTCGCGCGCAGCGGCTTTTCGAGCGGCGTGCCCTCATACAGCCCGTCGAGACGCGACAGCTCGCCCGCCACCGTCTGCCATTCCAGCGGGCTGGCTTCGGGCGACACCTGCGCCATCAGGTCGAACCAGCGACCCAGGCTCTGATAGCCGCCCGCCGCCAGCGCATAATCGTCGCCCAGCGTGCCGAGGCGATCCTCCAGCGCCAGCTTGGCATAGTCGCGCACGATCGCGGCATGGCCCGCATCGTCGTACATCACGCGGGTATAGGAGCCCTTGCCCCGGTTCAGGACCAGCGTCCCGCACCCGCCGACGCTGACCGGAGTCGGCGTCGCGCCGGTGATGATGGCGCTGGTCTCACCGCCGCCGATCGTGGCGATGCGGATGGGCACATGCCAGGTCTGCGGCGCCTTGGATGCTTCGTCCAGGCCGAACCGTCCCTGCGCCAGCATCGCCACCGTCTTGCCGCCCTCGCAGCGCGCGCCCGACAGCGTGACCAACGGTACGCCGCCCTGCAAGGTGAAGTCGTGCGCGATGGTCGCGACATTGGTGCCCGACGCCTTGGACAGTTCCTCCCACAGCTGTTCGGTCACCGTGTTCTGATATTTGTACTTGGCCATATAGGCGCGGATGCCCTTGCGGAACGTGTCGGCGCCCAGCGTCGATTCGAGCATCCCGATCACCGCCTGCCCCTTGAGATAGGTGATGCTGTCGAACGCCTCGCCGATCTGGTCGACCGTCTCGACCTTGCGGATGATCGGATGGGTGGCGCTGGTCGCGTCGATGCCCATCGCCGACTCGCGCTCGCCCGCGATGCTGGCGGCGGCGGCCTTCCAGCTGGGGTTCAGGTCGTTGGACGCCTTGCCTTCCATCCACGAGGCAAAGCCCTCGTTCAGCCACAGATCGTCCCACCAGCGCGGGGTGACCAGATCGCCGAACCACTGATGCGCCATTTCATGCGCGACGACGGTGTGGATGCGCTGGCGATTGCTCTCGGTCATGACCTTGGGGTCGAAGAGCAGCTCATTCTCGAAATAGAAGATCGCGCCCCAATTCTCCATCGCGCCGAAGAACTGGCTGGACCCCGGCCCCGCGATCATGTCCATCTTGGGCAGCGGATAGGGCGTGCCGAAATAATCGTTATAATAAGCGAGCAGCTTCGACGCCGAGGCGAGCGAATAATCGCCCTGGTCGACCACGCCCTTGCGGCTGACGACGCCGATCTGGACGCCGTTCGCATCCACCGTCTTGCGGTCGAGATTGCCCGATCCGAAATAGAGCAGATAGCTCGACATCACCGGCGTCTCGTCGAAGCGATAGAGCTGGCTGCCATCGGCCTGCGGCGTGATCGAGGAGGCGGGCATGTTGCTGATCGCGCGCTGCCCCTTGGGTGCGGTGGCGGTCAGGCGGAACTTCGCCTTGAAGGCGGGCTCGTCCCACATCGGCGCGAAGCGGCGCGCGTCGGGGGCCTCGAACTGGGTCGCCAGCATCCGGTCGGGCGTGCCGTCGGCATTGGTATAGTCGATCGCGAACAACCCGTTGGCCGAGCGGTTGATCGTGCCGGTCCAGGCGAAGCCGACCTTGTGCCGCCCCGTGCTCGCCGCCTGCGGCAGCGTCAGGGTGAGCGTCTGCGCATCCTTGTCGAGCGCGAAGGGCACCGGCTTGCCGTCGAAGGTGGCGCGGGTGATGGTCAGCTCGGCGGCGTTGAGGACGATGGTCGCGGTGGCCTGGCGGACATCGACATCGACCGTCTCCTCGCCCGAGAAGCGCATCGCCTTGGCATCGGGACGGATCGAGATGTCGTACAGCACGGGTGCCACCGTTTGCGGCAGCTGGCCCGCCGCCAGCGCCGGGGTGGAAACGGTCAGGGCAAGCAGCGCCGAGAGGGCAGACTTCATTACGATCAAGGCCTTTCCATAGGGATCGGCAAATCTCTACGCGCTCACCCGCGCAAAGCAAATGACGCTCATGTCACATAGTCTCATGGGCCGGGATGCGGGAGCACTGGACAGCCTTTACGCTTACGTTATCGTCAAGCCATGACCCAGTCTCGCTCCCCCCTGCCCCCTGCCCTGAGTCGCCTAGCTCTGCCCGTGATCGGGTCGCCGCTGTTCATCATATCCCATCCGGATCTGGTGATCGCCCAGTGCAAGGCGGGGATCGTCGGCTCCTTTCCCGCGCTGAACGCACGCCCCGCCAGCCAGCTCGACGAATGGCTGCACCAGATCACCGAGGCGCTGGCCGCGCATGACCGCGACCATCCCGATCGCCCCGCAGCCCCCTTTGCGGTGAACCAGATCGTCCACCGCTCCAACATCCGGCTGGAGGAGGATTTGGCGGTGTGCGCCAAGTGGAAGGTGCCGATCGTCATCACTTCGCTGGGCGCGCGCGAAGATGTGAATGCGGGCGTATCGGCCTGGGGCGGGATCACGCTGCACGATGTGATCGACGACCGTTTCGCGCGAAAGGCGATCGAAAAGGGCGCGACCGGGCTGATCGCGGTGGCAGCCGGCGCAGGCGGCCATGCGGGGCGCCTGTCCCCCTTCGCGCTGGTCCAGGAAATCCGGCAATGGTTCGGCGGCCCGCTGGCGCTGGCGGGGGCGATCGCCACCGGCGACGCGGTGCTGGCGGCGCAGGCGATGGGCGCGGACTTTGCCTATATCGGCTCGCCCTTCATCGCGACGGTCGAGGCGCGGGCGGCGCAGGCCTATAAGCAGGCGGTGGTCGACGGCCATGCGCGCGACATCGTCTATTCGAGCCTTTTTACCGGGGTCCATGGCAATTATCTGCGCGCCTCGATCGTCGCGGCGGGGCTGGACCCCGACCATCTGCCGGACGGCGATGCGGCGCATATGGACTTCGGCGGCGGACAGGCCGCCAAAGCCTGGCGCGACATATGGGGCGCGGGCCAGGGGATCGGCGCGGTCGATGCGATCGTCCCCGCCGCCGATCGGATCGCGCAGCTTCGCCGCGAATATGATGCCGCTCGCGAGAGACTGCTAGGCGGTTCCGCCTGACCGCCATCGATATTCATATTCATGCCCCCTTCTCCCCCTCTCCCCTGGACAGAGGAGAGGGGAGAGGGGGAGAAGAAGCAATCCTGAATGTCGGTCCGCCTAGAAGGCAAGGTCCAGCCGGGCATGCAGGGCGCCGACCGGGCTGGTCGAGGGAGGCTCTTCGTCCGCCATCTGGTCGAGCCGGTCCAGCCGCCGGTGGAGGTCGAGGCTGGCATGGATCAGCATCCGCGCGCGAGTCGGCAGGCTGGCCACGACCGCATCCTCCGACTCGGGCGACGCGCCCAGCCGCCGGACGGGCTCGCGCGCTTGCGCCCAGCTGATCTCCCCCGCCTCGACCGCGCGCTGGGTCAGGACCCAGGCGATGACGTGCATCATCCGTGTCGTCACCTTGAGCGACTCGCAGGAAAAGGCGACGCGCGCGATCGGGTCGAGTGTGCCGCGTTCGTCGCGCCCCGCCTCGTCGAAATAGCCGCGCGCCGATTCGGCCAGCAGCATCGCCTCGGCATAGAGGCTGTCGATCAGCCGTGACTGAAACTGGGACCGGAAAGCCGCGCAAAGCATGGCGCCATCGCTCGCACGACCGCCAAGGATCGGACAAGCCCCGGCAACCCGGCCCCTTGTCCCGTTACGATGCGGTCAGGCGATGATGTCGGGGATCAGGCGATCCTCCAGTTCGGCCAGCTCGTCGCGCAGCCGCAGCTTGCGCTTCTTCAGGCGCGCGATCTGCAACTGGTCGGGGGTGGCGGATTGCAACAGGGCCGAAATCGCATCGTCGAGATCGCGATGCTCGACACGCAACATGTCGATGCGCGCGCGTGCCAGCGTGACGTCCATCCTGCCCCCTTTTCGACGCGACCGACGCAGGGTTGCGCGTCGATCCGCCCCACCTCTAGCAAGGCCGGGCGATGCGCGCGAGAGGCCTTCGCATCGTCGCACGGATCGGCTCGCTTGGTCGATTCTGACAAAATTGAGGGGGGACAGACGCGCATTTTGGTGTTTTACTTCCTGCCCCAAAGCAATGGATCAGGAGGTTGAAGCCCTATGCATACGGCGCATCAAACGGCCCTGGAGACCAAGCACGCGACGCTGGACCGGCGAATCAGTGCCGAGACGCAACGCCCCGTGCCCGACGCGATGATCCTGGCGGATCTCAAGAAACAGAAGCTGAGGCTGAAGGAAGAGATACAAGGCCTGTAACCCTGACCGGCCGCGCGGGTCATGCCGACCCGCCGCGGCCCTTTCGGCGCACCGACCGCGCCGTCACGATAGGCCATGGCGATCATCGTCGAGCCCGACGCCCGGAGGCTTCCCGCCACCGCCCGTCACCCAACGCTCAATAGGTAAAGGGTCGCGTCCGCCCGGCCATGTTGGGCTTGGCATATTCCGGCGTCGAGGTGCCGCCGCCCACCGGCTTGCGGACCAGCTTCGGATCGATCGGCCGGTCGAAAGCTACCCCGACCCGCCCCTGGGTACACCAGGCGACCCGCCCCGCGACCAGGCCGATACCGCGCAGGTCGAACTGGATCGGCGTGCCGATCTCCACCGCGACCGGCAGTTCGGCCATCAAGCCGCCCTCGGAGATGTTGCGCACCCGGACTTCGCGCGTCGCCGGATCGTCGCCCAGCGTCATCGCCGCCATCAGCAACAGGCTATCGCGACGTCCGTTGCGGTGGCCTTCGTCCAGTTCGTCTTCCGCCATGTCAGCCCTGCTGTCAGGCGTACGGCCATCGCGTCCCTGTCGATGCCCGTGGCGCCCGTATGTCTCTCGCGCCGTCATGCGATAACCGCATGCCGATTGCCAAGCCGTTAATGCGAAAAACCGGCTGGATGCGCCCGCGCCCACCGCGCCCGAACGGCCCCAACTTTCGCAAGCGAAGCCGGAGCCGCCATCACGCCTCAATCGTCGCGCGAGACCTTTTCGTTGCGCTCATGCCGTTCCTGCGCCTCGACCGTCATGGTCGCGATGGGCCGCGCTTCCAGGCGGCCCAGGCTGATCGGCTCGCCGGTCACTTCGCAATAGCCATATTCGCCCTCGTCGATCCGACGCAGCGCGGCGTCGATCTTGGAGATCAGCTTGCGCTGGCGATCGCGGGTGCGAAGCTCGATCGACCAGTCGGTTTCGCTCGATGCGCGATCGGTCAGATCGGGTTCCCGCAGCGAATCCACCTGAAGCTGCGACAGGGTTCCCTGCGCCTCGCGCTGGATCGATTCCTTCCAATCGATCAGCTTGCGCCGGAAATAGGCCTGTTGCTTCAGGCTCATGAACGGCTCGTCCGCGCTGGGACGATAGTTTTCGTCGAGATCGTTGGCCACATCCGGGCCTGTGGAGTCCGTCACGTGATTAAACACCGTCGCCATACCACTCTCCCAAAGGGCCCGTCGGTGCGACACCCCGCACCGCGTCCCCGGGGCCGCCCCCTGATGGTCGAGAGCGCCTATAGTCGGTGCCACCGTCTGCCGCAAGCGACCGGCATTTCATCGAAGTTCGAATTTATATAATAAAGTTGCAAACTTAACGCGAGATGCACGAAACCATCGATTGCAAAGGATTTTCCAGACCCGAACATCGAAAATACGGGCGCGATGCGACAGGGCGATCGGACGGCTGCGCGCGCGCCAACCGACCGCCGGGAACCTGCTGCATGACATGCCCGCGAATCCCATAACTGAACGTAGCTGGGCATAAGAGGCTTGGAGCTTAAGTCTTTGTTGGTCACTATGATGACAGGATAGGGTGCAAAAGCCGTGCGGACGGTCGGGAGAACCGGATGCCGCCATATTGTGCCGTTTGAGGAATTGTGGATGTCAGTGCGAATGGCCTTGGCGAAGCTGACGGCATGTGCCGCCGGTGGCGCAGTGATCGGCGGCGGTGCCGTCCACATGGTCGAAAGTCCCAAGCGGCCGCCGCTGGTCAAACAGACCAAGGTGAAGAAGCGGATCGTCCATCGCCGGCCCAAGGCGCCGCCGCGTCGCATCGTCACCCGCCGCACCGTCACCACCACCACGCCGCCGCCGACCATCGTGACCGTCACGACCCAGGCGCCGCCAATCCCCATCCCCCTGCCCGATGCCGGTCCGGCGGTCACGTCCGGCGGCGGCTATGTCCCGGCGGTGATCGGCGGCTGGGGCGGCGGCGGCGGTTGGGGCGGCGGCTTCGGCTTTGGCGGGGGCTTTGGCGGCGGCGGATCGAGCGGCAACATCGTGATCTCGTCGACCAGCAGCGGCGGGTCGAGCTCCACCTCCTCGGCCTCGGGCGGTTCGGGTGGCTCGGGCGGGTCCTCCTCGTCCACCTCCACCGGCGGGGTCAGCAGCACCTCGTCGTCCGGGAATGTGTCCAGCACGTCCTCGTCCGGGAATGTCTCCAGCACCTCGTCGTCGGGCAACGTGTCCAGCACGTCGTCGAGCGGCAACGTCTCGTCGACCAGTTCCTCGTCGGGCAATGTCAGTTCATCGACGTCGAGCGCGTCGAGCGCGTCCTCGGCATCCTCCGCCTCGTCGGCATCGTCCGGGGGCTATGCGTCGAGCAGCAACGGCTGGTCCTCGAACGGTTCGTCGGCCAGCTCCGCCTCCTCGGCCTCGAGCGCATCGTCCGCCTCCAGTGCCTCGTCGGCCAGCAGCGCGTCGTCGTCGGGCAACGGCAAGCCGCCCTATACGCCGGTGCCCGCGCCGCCAATGATCCTGCTCTTCGGCAGCGCGGCGGCGGCGCTGGTCATCCGGCGACGGCTGGCCGCCAGGGCGGGCTGAGCCGCGCCGCCGCCGGGGACGGTCGGTTACGCCTTTTGCAGCGCGGCCTCGATCTCCGGCACCGGATGGCCGGTCAGGTCCTTGGCCAGTTCGCCGACCAGACGGTCGCTGACTTCCTTGTGATAATGTTTGCGCAACTCGCCCAGCGTCTTGGGCGGCGCGACCACGATCAGCGATTCGAACTCATTGGCCAGCGCGCGGCGCTTCAGCATGTCGGCGGTCTCCGCCGCGAAGCGATCCTCCTCCTGCTGGTGATAGTCGGTTTCGCCCATCGACCCGCGCGAGGCGGCAAACTGCGCGCCCTGTCCCCCGCCACCGGCCTGGTTCGATCCGCCCTGCGCGATGGCGGGCGCGCCGGGGCCGCTCTGGGTCGAGGAGGCCGAGCCCGCGCGGTCGGTCTTCTGGTCGCGATCGGCGGGGTTGGGATGCTCCACGGCATGCTCGACCTTCAGATTGGGATATTCGGCATCCCCCTCGTTGCGGAAGAACAGGCTCTTGCGACCATCGACGACCAGTACGAAACTGTTATGCGGCACCTGCATCGCGTCTCTCCTTGATTGCGCAGCAAGGTTAACGCGGACGCGTCGCCACGGGTTGCGTGACGGCGGAGCCGGGGCCATAGCCTCCGCCCCATGCACGACATTCGCCTGATCGGGGCCGACCCCGCCGCCTTTGACGCCGCACTCGCCAAGCGGGGCGCCGCCCCCCTGGCCGACTCGCTGATCGCGATCGACGAGCGCCGCCGCGCGATCATCGCCGAGGCGCAAGCCGCGCAGACCCGCCGCAACGACCTGTCCAAGCAGATCGGCCAGGCCAAGGCGGCGCGCGACGAGGCGCGGGCCCAGGCGCTGATGGACGAGGTCGCGGCGCTGAAGGCGAAGCTGCCCGAGCTGGAGGAGCAGGAACGCGCCGTCGAGGCGGAGCTGAACACCGCGCTCGCCGCCATCCCCAACCTGCCCGCCGCCGACGTGCCGCAGGGCGCTGACGAGAATGACAATGCGCTGGTCCACCAGAAGGGCGAGCCCACCAGCTTCGCCTTCGAGGCGCGCGAGCATGACGCGATCGCGCCCGCGCTGGGCATGGATTTCGAGACCGGCGTGGCGCTGTCGGGCGCACGCTTCACGCTGCTGCGCGGTCCCATGGCGCGGCTGTCGCGCGCGCTCGGCCAGTTCATGCTCGACCGGATGACCGAGCAGCACGGCTTCGAGCTGGTGCAGCCGCCGCTGCTGGTCCGCGACGAGGCGGCGTTCGGCACCGGCCAGCTGCCCAAGTTCGCCGAGGACCTGTTCCGCACCACCGACGGCCGCTGGCTGATCCCCACCGCCGAGGTGTCGCTGACCAATATCGTGCGCGAGGCGATCCTGAGCGAAGCGGAGCTGCCGCTGCGCTTCACCGCGCTGACCCCGTGCTTCCGCTCGGAAGCGGGGGCGGCGGGGCGCGACACGCGCGGGCTGATCCGCCAGCACCAGTTCGATAAGGTCGAGATGGTGTCGATCACCACCCCCGACCAGTCGGATGCCGAGCATGAGCGGATGACGGCGGCGGCCGAGGGCGTGCTGGAGGCGCTGGGCCTGCCCTATCGTCGGATGCTGCTGTGCACCGGGGACATGGGCTTCTCGGCGGCGCGCACCTATGACCTGGAGGTCTGGCTGCCCGGACAGGCGCGGTATCGCGAGATTTCGTCCTGCTCGACCTGCACCGATTTCCAGGCGCGGCGGATGATGGCGCGCTATCGCCCGACCGAGGGCAAGGGCACGCGCTTCGTCCATACGCTCAACGGATCGGGGCTGGCGGTCGGCCGGACGCTGGTCGCGGTGATCGAGAATTACCAGCAGGCCGACGGCTCGGTGGTGGTTCCCGAGGCGCTTCGCCCCTATCTCGGCGGACAGGCGGTGCTGGAGCCGCGCTGATGCGCATCCTGCTGACCAACGACGACGGCTATCACGCGCCGGGGCTCGCCGCGCTGGAGCGGATCGCGGCGACCTTGTCCGACGATGTCTGGATCGTCGCGCCCGCCGAGGACCAGTCGGGGACCAGCCGCTCGCTGACCCTGACCCGGCCGATGCGGCTGCGCCAGTTCGGCGAGCGGCGTTTCGCGGTGACGGGGACGCCCACCGACTCGGTGCTGATGGCGCTGGGCGAGGTGATGGCCGATCACAAGCCCGACCTGATCCTGTCGGGGGTCAATCGCGGCGCCAATCTGGGCGAGGACGTGCTCTATTCCGGGACGGTCGCCGCCGCGATGGAGGGCGCGCTGGCGGGTATCCGCTCGATCGCGCTCAGCCAGCGCTATCCGCATCAGGGCACGGGCGATGCGGTGTCCTTCGCCACCGCCGAGGCGTGGGGCGAGCGGGTGCTCCGGCCGCTGCTGTCCCGTGATTTCGGGCCGCGCACGCTGGTCAACGTCAATTTCCCGCCGGTCGCGCCCGAGGCGGTGAAGGGCATCCGCGCCGCCCGCCAGGGCCTGCGCGACTATGGCCGCGCCAGGCTGGAGCGGCGCAGCGATCCGCGCGGCTATGACTATTACTGGCTGGCGCTGGGCCGCCTGCCGCACCAGCCGGGGGACGATACCGATCTCGACGCGATCGCGGACGATCATATCGCGGTCACGCCGCTTCATCTTGATCTGACGCATCAAACATCGCTTGCTATGCTCGACGCGGCATATCGCTGACACAGTGCCTGGGGGGGAACGGGGCGTGGATCGGAGTTTGAGACTATCGGGGGGTGTGGTCGGAATCGGCCTGTTACTGTCGGGCTGCATCCCGAACATGGAGCCGCCGGTCGGCCCCGCCACACCCGTCGCCCAGCCCACCGCGCTGCCAGCAGCCCAGCCCCCTTCCGTCGAGGTTCGCCAGCTGCCGCCGCGCCAGCCTGTTCCGGTCCGCCCGACCGCGGCCGTGCCGACCCATGCGACCGGCACGCGGCCGCCGATCCGGCGATCGGTGCCGGTCCGCCCGGCCGTTCGCCCACCCGTCGCGTCAACGCCGGTCCAGCCCGTGCCGACCCCGGTGCAGGCGCACGCGCCCTCGCCGCCTGCCCCGCGTCCCAGCTGGGAACTCCATCCAGTCACGCCCGATGCGCAGGTGATCGAGGGGTCGACCTATATCGTCAAGCCGGGCGATACGCTGCGCGTCGTGGGCGACCGGACCGGCGCGGGGACCGAGGCGATCGCGCGCGCCAACGGCCTGCCCCCGCCCTATGTGATCCGCACCGGCCAGAAGCTGATCATCCCCGCCGGGCGCTTCCACTTGGTCCGCCCCGGCGAGAGCGGCATCGCGATCGCGCGCGCTTACGGCGTGCCCTGGTCGCGGATCGTCGAGGCCAATGCCTTTGCCGAGCCCTATGTCCTGCGCGCCGGGCAGCGCATCCTGATCCCCGGCAATCCGGTCAGCGCGCCGCTCAGCAGCGCGGCCGAGCGCGCCGCTGCCTTTACCCTGGACGTCGACGACATCCTGACCGGCGGCGAGCCCGCGCTGGCGAGCAACCAGGCCCCCGCCCGGCCCAGCCCGACGCCGCGCCGTGTCCTGCCGCCGACCGCCGTGGTGGCCGCGCCCGCGCGGCTCAGCTCGGGCTTCTCCTGGCCGGTCGAGGGCCGCGTCGTCAAACGCTTCGGCGCGGGGCCCAGCGGCGAGCGCAATGACGGGATCAAGATCGCGGTGCCCGCCGGCACGCCGATCAAGGCGACGGCGGACGGCGTGGTCGCCTATGTCGGTGACGGTATCGCCGCGCTGGGCGGGCTGGTCATCGTCAAGCA
Source organism: Sphingomonas sp. SORGH_AS_0789 (assembly GCF_031453055.1). Lineage (NCBI taxonomy): Bacteria > Pseudomonadati > Pseudomonadota > Alphaproteobacteria > Sphingomonadales > Sphingomonadaceae > Sphingomonas > Sphingomonas sp. SORGH_AS_0789. Next base: position 2,733,580 of record NZ_JAVIYV010000001.1, on the reverse strand, counting down.
TGGCGGCGGCTGGACCAGCGTCTATGGCCATGCCTCCAAGCTGCTCGTCCAGCGCGGGCAGAGCGTGAAGCGCGGGCAGACACTGGCGCTGTCGGGGCAGAGCGGCTTTGCCGAACGGCCCGAGTTGCATTTCGAACTGCGGCGCGGGCGCACCCCGGTCGACCCGCTGAGCCAATTGCCCGGACGCTGACCCCTCTTATCCGAATCCTGAACGCTGCCTAACGGCCGGTTCAGGATTCGGAACGCCACGACCTGTCATAGGTTGAAAACGACATGGGGCCGGTGCCCCCGGGAGTTGGCGTATGAAGAAGATGTTCCGGATGCTGGCCATGATAGGCCTGTCGGTGGCGGGTGTCGCGACCACGACCGCGCTGCCGCTCTCCAGCGCGCAGGCCCAGTCCTGGCGCGATGACGGGCCGCGCCGGGATCGCGACCGCGACCGCGCCGAGTGGCGCCGCGACGATCGGCGGGACTGGCGGGACGACCGGCGCGGCGAACGCCGTGGCTGGCGCGATGATCGCGGATGGCGGGGCGACGACTGGCGCGGCCGTCGCGAGGCGCGCGTCCAGCGCGAGATGGACCGGGCCCGCCGCACCCCCGGCTATGTCGATCCGCGCTCGCAGGGCGACTATACCGATTACAACGGTCGCGGTTATCGCCCCTGCCGCTATGTCCGCCAGAATGGCCGGACGCTCTGTCGCTAAGCCCTTCGTCGGAGGGTGACGAATGCGGATCGGCGGTGTAACGAGCCAGCCCTATGGCATACACGTCCGATCTGCTTCGCACCCTGGATGAACGGGGTTACGTCCACCAGATGACCGATGCCGCCGCGCTGGACAAGCTGGCGGCGTCGGAGGTGGTGCCCGGCTATATCGGCTTCGACCCCACCGCGCCGTCGCTGCATGTCGGCAGCCTGGTGCAGATCATGCTCCTGCGCCGGATGCAGCAGACCGGGCACAAGCCGATCGTGCTGATGGGCGGCGGCACCGGCAAGATCGGCGATCCCAGCTTTAAGGACGAGGCGCGCAAGCTGCTCGGCGAGGACGGGATCAAGGACAATGTCGCCTCGATCAAGCGCATCTTCGAACGCTTCCTGACCTTCGGTGACGGGCCGACCGATGCGGTGATGGTCGACAATGCCGACTGGCTCGACAAGCTGGAGTACATCCCCTTCCTGCGCGAAGTGGGGCAGCATTTCTCGGTCAACCGGATGCTGTCGTTCGACTCGGTGAAGCTGCGGCTCGACCGCGAACAGTCGCTCAGCTTCCTCGAATTCAACTATATGATCCTCCAGGCCTATGACTTCCGCGAACTGGCGCAGCGTCATGGCTGCCGTCTCCAAATGGGCGGGTCGGACCAGTGGGGCAATATCGTCAACGGCATTGAACTCGCCCGCCGCATGGACGGGACCGAGGTGTTCGGCGTGACCACCCCGCTGATCACCACGGCGGATGGCGGCAAGATGGGCAAGACCATGGCCGGGGCGGTCTGGCTGCACGAAGACCAGCTGCCGCACTTCGATTACTGGCAGTTCTGGCGCAACACCGACGACCGTGACGTGGGCCGCTTCCTGCGCCTGTTCACCGACCTGCCGCTGGACGAGATCGCACGGTTGGAAAAGCTGGAAGGTGCGGAGATCAACGAGGCCAAGAAGATCCTCGCCAACGAAGCCACCGCCATGTGCCGGGGCCGCGCGGCGGCGGACGAAGCGGCGGAGACGGCGCGGCGGACCTTCGAGGAAGGCGCGGCGGGTGCGGCTTTGCCGAGCTTTGCGGTCGCGGGCGGATCGATCACCATCGTCGATGCGCTGATCGGCCTGGGCTTCGCCAAGTCCAAGGGCGAGGCACGCCGCCTGATCGCGGGCGGCGGCGCGCGTATCGATGGCGAGAAGGTGGCGGACGAGAATGCCGTCATCGCGGTCGGCGGCGAGCCGGTGAAGCTGTCGTCGGGCAAGAAGAACCATGGGCTGCTGACGGCGGGGTGATTCCTTTGGCCTTCGACTTCGCTCAGGCTGAACGGGGGTTGAGGTCCTAAACCCCTCAACAACCTGTTCCCCGGCGGAGGCCGGGGCCCAGTTTCTACGTCGCCGAAGAAGCGGGATAACAATGCGTGGGAGGCACCTTCCTTCCAACGCCTGGCAACTGGACCCCGGCCTCCGCCGGGGTACGGGCCCCCTCACCCCCGCCGGACCACCACCGCCCCCGCAATCACCAGCGCAACACCGATGACCTTCCCCAAAGTCACCGGCTCCACCCGCACCCCGAACAGCCCGAAATGGTCGACGATCAGCGCGGCGACGAGCTGGCTGGCGATCGCCGCCGTCAACGCCACCGAAATCCCAAGCCTCGGCGCGGCATAGGCCAGCACCGCCACGAACCCCGCGCCATAGAAGCCGCCCAGCCAGGCCCAGCCAGGCGCCCCCTTCAGCGCCGCCGGACTGGTCCGATCCATTACCGCCCAGGCGACCGCCAGCACCACCGTCCCGATCAGGAACGAGGTCAGCGCCGCCAGCACCACCGACCCCGACACCTTGGCGAGTTCGGCATTGGTCGGCGGCTGGATCGCCAGACCGATACCGGCGATCAGGACCAGGACGAGCGGAAAGACAGCAGCCATCCGCGCTCAACGCCAGCCAAGCCGCTTCGTTCAGCCCGAGCGCAACAGCGCCACGCCCGCATCCCGCTCGAACAGATAGAGCGCGGTCCGCGCCGCCTGGCCGCGCGGCGCCTCCAACCCGCCGTCGCGGTCGATCAGCAGCCGCGCATCGTCCTGCGCGCATTGCATCAGGTCGGCCATATTCTCCGGCGTCGCGAGCCGGAACGCCATTTCCCCCGATTGCCGCGTGCCGAGCAGTTCGCCCGCCCCGCGCAGCCGCAGATCCTCCTCGGCGATGCGGAAGCCGTCATTGGTCTCGCGCATCAACGCGAGCCGCGCCCGCGACGTCTCCGACAGATGCGAACCGCGCAGCAACAGACAGCGCGACAGCCCCCCGCCCCGCCCGACGCGCCCGCGCAGCTGGTGCAGCTGGGCCAGGCCGAAGCGGTCGGCATGTTCGATCACGATCAGCGTGGCGTTGGGCACGTCCACCCCCACCTCGATCACCGTCGTCGCGACCAGCACGCCCAGCCGCCCGCCCGCGAACGCTTCCATCACGGCGTCCTTCTTGGCGGGCTTCATCTTGCCATGGACGAGGCCGACCCGCTCGCCGAACCGCGCGCGCAGGCTCTCGGCGCGCATCTCGGCGGCGGCGAGGTCGGACTTCTCGCTTTCCTCGACCAGCGGGCAGACCCAATAGGCCTGACCGCCATCGGACAGATGCCGGCCGAGCGCGTTGACCACCTCGTCCAGCCGGTCCTCGGACACCACGCGCGTCTCGATCGGCTGGCGACCCGGCGGCATCTCGTCCAGGCGGCTGACATCCATTTCGCCATAATTGGCCAGCGTCAGCGTGCGCGGGATCGGCGTCGCGGTCATCGCCAGCAGATGCGGCGGCGCCTTGCCCTTGGCGGACAGCATCATCCGCTGCGCCACGCCGAAGCGATGCTGTTCGTCCACCACGACCAGCGCGAGGTCGCGGTACGTCACCGTTTCCTGGAATATGGCGTGGGTGCCGACCAGGATGTCGATCTCTCCCGCCGCCAGCGCCATCAGTGTGGCCTCGCGCGCCTTGCCCTTGTCGCGGCCCGTGAGCACCGCGATCTCGACCGGCAGCCCGGCGAGCGTCTTGCGGAGCGTCTCATAATGCTGGCGCGCGAGGATTTCGGTCGGGGCCAGCATCGCTGCTTGCGCCCCCGCCTCGACCGCGATCAGCATCGCCATCGCCGCGACCAGCGTCTTGCCCGCGCCCACATCGCCCTGGAGCAGCCGCAGCATCGGCGCATCCTGCGCGAGATCGCCCTCGATCTCGCGCACCGTCCGGCTCTGCGCGCCGGTCAGCGTATAGGGCAGCTTGAGTATGTCCCGCAGCCGCCCGTCGCCGTTCAGCGCCCGACCGCGCCGCTTGCGGGTGTCGGCGCGAACCAAGGTCATCGCCAGTTGGTTGGCGAACACCTCGTCATAACCCAGCCGCTCGCGCGCCTTCGCATCGGCGGGGTCTGCATGGATGCGGGCAAGCGCCTCCCTCCAGTCGGGCCAGCCGCGCTGCGCCTTCAGCCCCGGCTCGATCCATTCGGGCAGGTCGGGCGAACGCTCCACCGCCTGCGCCGCCAGCGCGCCCAGCCGTCGGGAGGTGATCCCCTCCGACAGCGGATAGATCGCCTCGCGCTCGCGAAACCCCTCGGCGCTGTCGCCCAGGTCGGGATGGACGATCTGCAAATCCTGGCCGTACAGGTCGAGCCGCCCCGACACGACCTTGGTCTCGCCGATGGGAAGCAGTTTCTTCACCCAGCCCGAATTGCCGCCGAAATAGACGAGCGCGACGCTGTTGCCGCGCGCATCCTCGGCGCGCACCCGCGTCGGCCCACGCGGAGAGGAGGAAACCCGGTGCTCCTTCACGATCAGCGGGATGGCGATCACCCGCCCCGCGTCCGACACCATCAGTTCGTCGCGGGGAAAGCGGTCGATATGCCCGGTCGGCAAATGAAAGGCGACATCGACCACGCGCGCGATGCGCAGGCGTTCGAGCGGCTTGGCGAGGCCGGGCCCGACGCCTTTCAGCGACGTGACCTCGGCGAACAGCGGATTGAGGATATCGGGACGCATGACTAGATGGGTCTGTATAGCCTCTGCTTCGCGCGCCGCCAGAGCGTGCGGAGCCTATTCTCGTTGGATCGGAATCCCATGGACCACGAAACCCGTATCAAGCGCCTTCGCTTCCGCGCATGGCATCGCGGCACCAAGGAAGCCGATCTGATGATCGGCGGCTTCTTCGACGCGCATCATGAGACGCTCAGCCTCGAAGAGCTCGACTGGTTCGAGGCGCTGCTGGAGGAACAAGATGTCGACATCATGGCCTGGGCCATCGGCACGCAAGCCTGTCCCCCGCAATGGGACGGCCCGGTGATGCAGCGGATGCGCGCGCTGAATTTCGTGCCGATCGCCCGGTAACATCGTCGCCCCAGCGCAGGCTGGGGCCTTTGGCGGCTGTTCTTCCCTTGCCGTACGAGATCCCGGCCTTCGCCGGGATGACGGATGAAGGGGAAATTTCCCGCGACACGCGTTTGGCCCTTTGCTTTTCCCAGCTTCGGAACCCCATGCCCGATATCAAGACGATCCTGACCGCCAAGAGCCCGCTGACCCTGTCGGGCGTTCCGGCGGGGTTCCTGCCGGTGCTGCTGGCCGACCTGTCGCGCGCCGCGACGACCCGCGCGGTATTCATCTGCGCCGACGAAGCGCAGATGCGCGAGCTAGCCTCGACCGCGCCCTATTTCGCGCCCGAGCTGGAAATCTTGCAGATCCCGGCTTGGGACTGCCTGCCCTATGACCGTGCCTCGCCGACCTTGCGGGTCATGGCGGAGCGGATCGCGGGGCTGCACCGGCTCCAGGCCAAGCCGAAGACGCCGCAGCTGGTGCTGACCACCGCCAATGCCGCGACCCAGCGCGTATTGACGCCGTTCCGCATCCGGCAACTGGTCGCCCGCCTCGCGCCCGGTGAGCGGATCGGGCTGGAGAAACTAGCGACGCTCCTCCAGGCAAACGGCTATGTCCGCACCGAGACGGTGCACGACCAGGGCGAGTTCGCGGTGCGCGGCGGGCTGGTCGACCTGTTCCCCAGCGGCGAGGAACAGGCGCTGCGGCTCGATTTCTTCGGCGACGAGATCGAGAGCGTCCGCACCTTCGACCCCGCCGACCAGCGGACCACGGGGCGGATCGAGGGTTTCACCCTGCTCCCCGCGTCGGAAGCCTTGCTCGACGAGGAATCGATCAAGCGCTTCCGTACCCGCTACCGCGAAACCTTCGGCGCGACCGCAACCGGCGATCCGCTCTATCAGGCGGTGTCCGAGGGGCGGCGCATGGCGGGGATGGAGCATTGGCTGCCGCTGTTCGAGGAGAAGCTGTCGACGCTGTTCGACCATCTCGGCGACGGCGCGGTCGTCGTGCGCGACAATGGCGTCGCAGCGGCGGCGAGCGGCCGGTTCGACGCGATCGCCGACTATTACGAGAACCGCAAACGCGCGGAAGCCGCGCAGCCGGGCAGCTTCCGACCCCTGCCCGCCAAAGCGCTCTACCTGACGGACAAGGAATGGGAGGCGGGGCTGGAGGCGGCGACCGCGCACCTCGTCTCGCCCTTCCACGAGCCCGAAAGCGCCACCGTGCTCGATTTCGAGGTGGACGGCGCGCGCGACTTCGCCCCCGAACGCGCGGCCCATGCCAATATCTATGAGGCGGTGGTCGATCATGTCGAGGCGCTGCGCAAGGAAGGCCGCAAGCCCGTCCTCGCCAGCTATTCCAATGGCGCGCGCGAACGGCTCGGCAGCCTGTTGAAGGATCATGGCCTGAAGGGCGCCAAGGCCGCCGAGAGCTGGCAGGAAGCGCTGGGCATCGCCGATACGGCGAAGAGCTTCGGCGTGGCGCTCGTCGTCCTGCCGCTCGACCATGGCTTTACCGCGCCGGGCATTGCGGTGCTGACCGAGCAGGACATGCTGGGCGACCGGCTGGTCCGGCGGCAAAAAAGGCGCAAGTCGGCCGACGCCTTCCTGGCGGAACTGGCGACCCTCTCGCCCGGCGATCTGGTGGTGCACTCGGATCACGGCATCGGCCGCTATGAGGGGCTGACCTCGATCCCCGTCGGCAAGAGCCCGCACGACTGCGTCGCGCTCTCCTATGCGGGCGGCGACAAGCTGTACGTGCCGGTCGAAAATCTCGAAGTCCTGACCCGTTACGGCTCGGGCGAGGACGGCGCGACGCTCGACCGCCTCGGCGGCGAGGCGTGGCAGCGGCGTAAGTCGAAGATGAAGGAGCGCATCCGCGAGATCGCGGGTGAACTGATCGCCACCGCCGCCGAACGCGCGCTGCGCCCCGGCGAAGTGGCCGAGCCCGACAGCGCGGGCTATCCGGCGTTCGTCGACCGTTTCCCCTATGAGGAGACCGACGATCAGGACCGGGCGATCGACGATGTGCTGGGCGACCTGACCGCGGGCAAGCCGATGGACCGGCTGATCGTCGGCGATGTCGGCTTCGGCAAGACCGAGGTCGCGCTGCGTGCCGCCTTCGTCGCGGCGATGGCGGGGATGCAGGTGGCGGTGGTCTGCCCGACCACGCTGCTCGCGCGCCAGCATTACAACAATTTCGTGGCTCGGTTCGAGGGCTTCCCGATCAAGATCGGCCGCCTCTCCCGCCTGGTCACCGCGACCGAGGCCAAGAAGGTCAAGGACGGCGCGGCGTCGGGCGATATCGACATCGTCGTCGGCACCCATGCGCTGCTGGCGAAGAATGTCGAGTTCAAGCGGCTCGGCCTCGTCATCGTCGACGAGGAACAGCGGTTCGGCGTGACGCACAAGGAGCGGCTGAAGGCGCTGAAGGCAGATGTCCATATGCTGACGCTGACCGCCACGCCGATCCCGCGCACGCTGCAAATGGCGATGTCGGGCCTGCGCGAGCTCTCGGTGATCCAGACGCCGCCGGTCGACCGCCTCGCGGTGCGCACCTATGTCATGCCCTGGGACCCGGTGGTGCTGCGCGAGGCACTGCTGCGCGAACATTATCGCGGCGGGCAGAGCTTCCTCGTCACCCCGCGCGTCGCCGACCTGCCGGATATCGAAGAGTACCTCCGCAAGGAGGTGCCCGAGGTCCGCTATGTCGTCGCGCACGGCCAGATGTCGCCGACCGAGGTCGAGGAGCGCATGTCGGCCTTCTACGACCGCAAGTTCGAGGTGCTGGTTTCGACCACCATCATCGAAAGCGGCATCGACATTCCTTCCGCCAACACGATGATCGTCAACCGCGCCGACCGCTTCGGCCTCGCCCAGCTCTACCAGCTGCGCGGGCGCGTCGGCCGGTCGAAGACGCGCGCCTATGCCTATATGGTGACGCCGCCCGAGCGGATGATGACCGAGGCGGCGGAGAAAAGGTTGAAGGTGCTGTCCGACCTGGATTCGCTGGGCGCCGGCTTCCAGCTGGCCAGCCACGACCTCGACATTCGCGGGGCGGGCAACCTGCTCGGCGACGAACAGTCGGGGCATATCAAGGAGGTCGGTTACGAACTCTATCAGTCGATGCTGGAAGAGGCGATCCTGGAGGCCAAGGCGGGTGGCGCGTTCGAGAAGAAGCGCGACTTCTCGCCCCAGATCACCGTCGATGCACCGATCCTGATCCCCGAGGACTATGTCCCCGATCTCGACCTGCGCATGGGGCTGTATCGCCGCCTCAACGACCTGGAAAAGCACAGGGAAGTCGAGGAATTCGCCGCCGAGATGATCGACCGCTTCGGCCCGCTGCCCGAGGCGACCGACAATCTGATCCAGGTCATCAAGATCAAGCTGAACGCCAAGACGGCCTGCATCGCCAAGATGGACGTCGGCCCGCGCGGAGTGCTGATCAGCTTCCACGACAACCGTCCGCCCAATGTCGACGGTCTGTTCGCCTATGTCGAGCGGCTGGGCGACCTCGCCAAGCTGCGCCCCGACGGCAAGCTGGTCCTCAACCGCGCCTGGCCCGACGCCAAGGCTCGGCTGCACGGCGCGCTGCAACTGTCCAAGGGATTGGCGAAGGCGGCGGGGTAGATACCGTCGCCCCAGCGCAGGCTGGGGCCTTTCTCGACGAGGTCCGACGATCGCGAGAGGCCCCAGCCTGCGCTGGGGCGACAGCATGTGCCTAGCTGCTGTGATCGGCGACGATCTTCCAGCCATCGGAGCGGTGCTCGAAGACCAGGGTGGTCATCCCGCTCTCGTCCTTGGCACCGCCCGTCAGCATCCAGCGCGCGAACAGGATGCGCCGCTCGCCGATCCGCTTGCATTCGAGAAAGGCGAAGCGCAGCTGTCCTCGGCTGTTGCCCCCGGCTGCGAAGCTCTTCCGGTAGTTGTCGGCGATCGCGGCCTTTCCGCGGATCAGCCCCTTGCTGCCGACGAAAACCGCATCGGGAGCATAGATCGCCATGAAGCGGTCCAGATCGCCCGCATTCCATCCCGCCGCGCTCGCCACCATCGTCGCGCGGATCGCCGCTTCCGCCGGATCGACGGCGGGGGCCGCCGCATGGGCGGCCATCGGGGCCAGCGCGACCGCCGCCATCACCATCACTTCGCGCATTCCATCTCCTCCTCGACCATCGCGAGCAGATCGGGCCCATCGAGCGGCGCGGCGCGCAGGAAACCCTGATAGGTCTCGCAGCCCAGACGGCCGAGCAACTGCGCCTGCTCATGCGTCTCGACCCCCTCGGCGATGATGCCCATGCCCAGTTGCGTCGCGATCCCGATCACCCCGCGCACCACCACCCGGTCGCGCTGCGATCCGTCGACCTCGGCCACCAGCGCGCGGTCGAGCTTCAGATAGTCGATCGGCAGGCTGGTCAGATAGGCGAGGCTGGAATAGCCGGTCCCGAAATCGTCGATCGCCACCCGGACGCCCGCCGCGCGCAGCGTGTCGAGCACGACCGCCGCACGGTCGAGTTCGCTGATCAGCCCCGTCTCGGTGATCTCCACGGTCAGCCGGTCGAGCGGAAAGCCGCTTGCCGCCACCCGATCGAGGAACAGCCGGGCAAAGCCCGAGCGGCCGACATCGGCAGCGGTGATGTTGATCGACAGGCGCAGCTTGGCCAGCGGCGTGGGCCAGCATGCCGCGCGCTGCAACGCGATCTGCTGGATATGGTCGGACAGCGCCAGCCCCAGATCGGCGCGCTCGGCCGCCGCGAACAGGGGATCGGCCCCCAGCGGCCCCAGCGTCGGATGCCGCCAGCGCGCCAGGGCCTCGACGCCGGTGATCCGTCCGGTGGCGATCGCGACCTGCGGCTGGAAGACGATGTCGATCTCTCCCCGCTCGATGGCATGGTGCAGATCGGCGCCCAGCACGTCGAGCGGCGCGGCATCGCCCGGATGGGCAAAGCGCAGCATCGCCCCGTCGCTCGCCCGCGCCTTGCGCAACGCCTCGCCCGCGCGGGTCAGCAGCATGCCGGGGTCCTCGCCGGGGCGATGCTCGGCCAGGCCCAGCCGCACGCCCAGCCGGATCGGCACCGCCCCCGCCTGGAACGGCAGCGCGAGCAGCGCCTCCAGCGTCTCGGCGATGGCGCGCCCCTCGCCCGGTGGCGCGATCCCCGCCATGACGAACTCGGCGCCGCCCGACCGCGCGACGATCGCCCCGTCGCCAAATGCCTCGGCCGCCGCCGCCTGGATTCGCGCCTCCACCCCGCGCAACAGCATGTTGCCCGCCGGACGCCCATGCGCGGCATTGACCAGGTCCAGCCGCGACAGCGATATGACGATCGCGACGCAAGGATGACCGCGACCGATGGTGTCGGCGATCCAGCGATGGATCTCCCCCACCTCGCCATCGGCATGGCTTCGCCGCCGCCGCACGTCGAGCGTGCGCCGCGCGTGCCGATCCGCCATCTTCAGCGCGGCGCGGATCATCGCGTCGTCGGCCCCCGGCGTCAGCATATGGGTCGCCCCCGCAGCCAGAAAGGCGTCCAGCGTCATGCCGTCGCCATCGGGAACCGCGACCAGCATCGCCGCCCCCGTCGCCGCGACCACCGCGCCAAGCGCCTGCGCCGCGCGAAGTCCCGCATCCCCGTTCCACCGCGCATCGATCAGCGCGATGCGCGCCTCGCTCGTCAGGAAGGACCCGATCAGCGTGTCGCCGCCGGGCGGATCACCGTCGCGCGGCGCCATCGACCAGATCGCCCAGCCCGCGCGGATCACCGCCTCGTCCAGCGTGGGCACGGCTTTGCCGGATGCCGGGTCGCCGGGGTGGAACGAAAGCGCAAAGACCGCCGTTCCCCCCATGTGGGCGTTAAATCCGAATTCATCCTGCGTCATGAACGCATCCTATCCCCCGGCATCGGCATCACCAACGCCTATCCGTCTTGTCGACGTCCCGTCATGGGTCTAGCGATATGACCATGGGTTGCGCCTCCGCCTCACCCGGTGGGTCCTCGCGTGGGTCCCTTGTCGACCAGCATGGCCGAACCATCCGCTATCTGCGGATTTCGGTCACCGACCGGTGCGACCTGCGTTGCCGCTACTGCATGGCCGAGCAGATGACCTTCCTGCCGCGTGCCAAGCTGCTGACCCTGGACGAAATCGCGATCATCGCCGAGCGGTTCATCGCGCGCGGCGTGACCCGGATCCGCCTGTCGGGCGGCGAGCCGCTGGTCCGGCGCGACGTCGCCGATCTGGTCCGGCGGCTGGGCAGCCATGTCGGGCAGGGCCTGGACGAACTGACCATGACCACCAACGGCACCCGGCTGGCGGATCATGCCGGGGCGCTGGTCGATGCGGGCGTGCGGCGAATCAATGTCAGCCTGGACAGCCGCGATCCCGAACGGTTCCGCTACATCACCCGGCACGGCGACGTCGCGCAGGTGATCCATGGCATCCTGTCCGCGCGCGACGCCGGCCTGTCGGTCAAGATCAACATGGTCGCGCTCAAGGGGCTGAACGACGACGAGATCGGGGCGATGCTCGCCTGGTGCGTGGCCGAGGGCCTCGACCTGTCCTTGATCGAGACGATGCCGCTCGGCGCAATCGACGAGGATCGGGTCGACCGCTTCCTGCCGCTGATCGAGATATTCGACCGGCTGTCCTCGCAATTCCCGCTCGTGCGCGCCGGGCATCGGACCGGGGGCCCCGCACGATATTGGCAGGTCGAGGGCACCGGCACGCGGCTGGGCCTCATCTCCCCGCTCACCGCCAATTTTTGCGACGGTTGCAACCGGGTGAGGCTGACGACCGAGGGCAAGCTGTATATGTGTCTGGGCCATGAGGATCAGGTGGATTTGAAGGCGGCCCTGCGCGAGGGCGGGCTGCGCGCGCTGGACGAGGCGATCGATGCGGGTCTGGCGGCCAAGCCCGCGCGGCACGATTTCCGGATCGAGGCGGGATCGGCCCCGGCGGTGTCGCGTCATATGAGCGTGACCGGCGGATGACGACTCCCGTCCGGCGGGCGCTGGTCGCCTCGCCCACCGCCCCGGCGCAGGCCGCGGTCGCCGACCTGCAGAACAGCGCCGACTGGGTCGATTTCGACGAAGCCGATTATGTCATCGCGCTCGGCGGCGACGGCTTCATGCTCCAGACGCTGCACCGGATGCTCGAGCGGCGGCGTGGCCCGGTGCCGGTGTTCGGCATGAACCTGGGCACAGTCGGCTTCCTGATGAACGAGTGGCGCGGCTATGGGCTGGAGGACCGGCTGTCCCGCGCCAAGCCGTTCCGCGTCACCCCGCTGAAGATGACCGCGACCGGGATCGACGGCCGGGTCCACACGCTGCCCGCGATCAACGAGGTGTCGCTGCTGCGCGAGACGCGCCAGACCGCCAAGCTGGAGGTCATGGTCAATGGGCGCATCGTCCTGCCCGAACTGGCGTGCGACGGCATCTTGGCCGCCACTCCGGCGGGGTCGACCGCCTATAATTTCTCGGCGCAAGGGCCGATCCTGCCGCTCGGCTCCGCGCTGATCGCGCTGACCCCGATCAGCCCTTTCCGTCCCCGGCGCTGGCGCGGAGCGATCCTGCCCGACAAGGCGCGCATCTCGATCCGCGTGCTCGATCCCGGCAAACGCCCCGTCTCGGCGGTGGCCGACCAGCGCGAGGTGCGCGACGTGGCGCAGGTCGATATCTGCATGGACCGCTCGCGCGAGTTGACGCTGATGTTCGATCCCGAACACGCCCTCGATGATCGCATCACGATGGAGCAGTTCGTCGCCTGACGGGCGACGGGGGGAGCAGTTCGTCGCCTGACCCGCATTTTATCCACAGCTTTGACGGCGGGGCTTACGCGATACCGTCAAAAAAGGGGTTGCGGCTTTTTTCGAGCCCTTTATAGGACCCCTCCACAGCGCCGGAACATTCCCTGATAGCTCAGCGGTAGAGCTCTCGACTGTTAATCGAGCGGCCGTAGGTTCGAATCCTACTCAGGGAGCCACCGGCGCTGTCTTTCCCCAGACAGCGCCAGCATGACGGATCAGCCGTCGATCACATGCGGAACGAACCGCGCCGTGTTCGAGGTGATCAGCCCGTCCTCGCGGATACCCATCCCGACCGCCGCGCCGTCGACCACCCAGCTGCCAAGAACCGGAAAACATACCGGCGCCGTCTCCGGCAGGCGATAGAGCGACTGGTACACATAGCCCTCCTCGCCATATTCGCCCTTCGTCTCGGCGATGATGTCGCCCGCGCGGCGGATCGAGACATTGGCGCCTTCGCGCGACAGGAGCGGCTTGGCCACCGCATCGCCGTCGGGGATCGTGAAGCTGGCGGGCAGCAGGTTGGGATGGCCCGGAAACAGGTCCCATAGCACCGGCAGGATCGCCTTGTTCGACCAGATCATCTTCCAGATCGGTTCGATCCATAGCGTGTCGCCGCGCGCCAGATTGTCGAGCAGATGCGGCGCGAAGTCCTCATGGACCAGCCATTCCCACGGATAGAGCTTGAACAGCGCCTCGATCCGCATGTCGCCTTCGTCGACAAAACAATGGTCGTCATGGTGCCAGCCGATCCGCTCCATCAGGATCGGCACGGTCGTAATTCCCGCCGCCTCGGCGGTATCGCGCAGATAGGCCGCCGTGATCGCGTCCTCGCCCGCCAGATCGGCGACATGGGCGACGTGCAGCGTGGCGGGCAGATCGGGGGCGATCTCCGCCCAGCGCGCGACCAGCGCCTCGTGCAGGCTGTTGAACTGGTCCAGCCGGGGGAAGCATTCCTCCTTCCACGCCCATTGCACCACCGCCGCCTCCAGCAGCGAGGTCGGCGTGTCGCAGTTGAACTCGAACAATTTGGGGGCGTCCTGCCCGTCGAAGCCCAGGTCGAACCGGCCGAAGTTCAGCCCCGGCGGCTCGGCGTCCCAGGCTTCGCGGATCGGATCGTGGAACACCGGCGGAATGCCGAAGCGCGAGAGCAAGGCGGGCTCGCTGACCACCGCCTCGCCCGCCGCCAGGAACAGCCGATAGAGTTCGGTCGTCGCCGCCTCGATCCGGTCGACCTGCGCGCGGGTGAAGCGGTAGCAGGCGCTCTCGTCCCAATAAGGGCGCTCCCTGCCCTCGTGCCAGATCAGGCCGAGCGCCTCGACCTTGGCCTGCCAGTCGGGGCGTGGCGTCAGGCTCTGGCGGATCATGCGTGGATGCTGCCGAAATGGCTGGCCGAGGATCCGAACCCGCCACGACTGACCGCCGCCGCACGGGTCATCGCGCTGCCCGCCGGGGCCCTCACATAGCGGCCGCCGGGCGCAGCGCGGAAGCTGCCGCCCGTCGCGCGCTCGCCATAATAGGGAATGGAGCGGCCGCGGCCCAGAAAATACCAGAAGGCCCCGCCCCCGCCGCCCACACGGTGCTGGCGGCATCGATCGTCGGGAAGGCGCGTGCCCTGCGCATCGGTGCAGATGGCGGTGTCGTTATCGGCGGTCCAATTGTCGTCCGCCTTGGACCGATTGCACCCGCTGGCCAACAGAACCGCCGCGAGCGCCGTCGTATATCTCAGATCGAAAGCCATGAATTCCCTCCCTGCGGCCATCATGGGCCAGCAGGGCCGGTCTTGGCTAGCGCTACCGCGAGCGCATCGGCGCGAATGCGGTGGCGGCGACCGTCATGGCCGCCGCCACCGCATCGATCAGCGGCAACGGACCTTGCCGCGATCGATCGACCGCCCGAGCAGCGCGCCGCCGCCCGCGCCGAGCAGCGTGCCCAGCGTGCCGCCGCCGATGACATTGCCCAGCACGCCGCCGCCGACCGCGCCGATGACCAGCCCGGTGGTGCCGTCATTGCGCTTGCAATAGGTGCGGCCATCGCGACCCCGGAAGATCTGGTCGTCCCGGGTCAGGCGCCGTTCGCGGTGATTGCCGCGACGATAGTCGCGCGACGCATCCCAGTCGTCGCGGTCGCCATGCCAGCGATAATCGCGTTCCTGCGCGACGGCGGGCGTGGCGGCGATGGGGGCGGCAACGGTAACGACGGCCAGAGCGGCGAGCATGGCTTTCACGGCAGGTCTCCTTATCCTCGAGCCCGCACAACGCACATCAACGTCACCCGTTCAATTCGGCCCGTCCCGGGCGGAGGCTGGCATCGATCCGCACGCTGGGGCATTGAGGATGGATGCGCCAAGCCACCACGATATTGACCGTCGACACCCATGGCCAGGGCCTCACCGACATCACGCGGAGCGTCACCGCCTGGGTTCGCGAGCAGGCCATGGACGAAGGGCTGCTGACCCTGTTCTGCCGCCACACCTCGGCCTCGCTCATCATCCAGGAGAATGCCGCGCCGGAGGTCCGGACCGACATCCTCGCCTATTTCGCGCGCATCGCGCCCGAGGACCGGCATGCCTATGCCCATGACGACGAAGGACCCGACGACATGCCCGCGCACCTGCGCGCCATCCTGACCGGGGTGCATCTGTCGGTGCCGCTGATCGGCGGGCAGCTGGCGCTGGGGACGTGGCAGGGCATTTATCTGTTCGAACATCGCCGCGCGCCCCATCGTCGGCAAATCGCCATCCATATTGCCGGTCTGTGACGCACAATTCATCGCGGGAGCCAAACCGTTCATCGACCGTTCTGCCGGGATAGGGTAAACCGATTCCAGCTACAGGGCTGTTGCCGTCCGGCCCGGCCGTGCGGCAAGGAAAGGAAGAAGTGTCCATGCAATTCGGTCGGAAGATCGCGCTCGCGCTGATCGGCGCCAGCACCCTGATGGTCGCGGGATGCGCGACCGAAACCACTTACCGCCCGGCGACGGGAACGGGCTTCTACCGCACCGGCTATTCCGATCAGCAGCTGGAACCCGGCCGCTTCATCGTCAGCTTCGCCGGCAACACGGTGACGTCGCGCGACACGGTGGAGCGTTATCTGCTGTTCCGCGCCGCCGAGCTGACGCTGGCCAATGGCTATGACTATTTCGTGATGGCCGACCGCGACACGCAGCTGCGGTCGCGCACCTATTCGACCCCCGGCGCGTTCGGGCCGGGCTTTGGCGGCTGGGGCGGCGGCTGGTGGGGTCCGTCGTGGCGCTATTATGGCCGCGGCTTCGGTTGGCGCAGCTGGGACCCGTTCTGGGGTGATCCCTTCTTCGGCAACAACATGGATATCAACACGATCGACCGCTACGAGGCGACCGCCGAGGTCGTGATGCGCAAGGGGCCGATCCCGCGCGACAATCTGCGCGCCTTCGATGCGCGCGCGATCGTCAACACGATCGGGCCGACGGTGGTGATGCCCAAGTAAAACGGGCCGATCGCGACCAAAATGGGGCGGCTGCCTGCCGGGCGGCCGCCCTTTTTTGTGCCTCGGGGACACCCGCCCGCCAGCCCGGCGAATGCGGGTTTCGATCGAAGCAGGCCCCAGCCTGCGCGGGGGCGGATCGACATTCAGTATTGCTTCTTTTTGCCCTCTCCCCTGGACAGGGAAGAGGGTTAGCGAAGCTGGCTAGTGCAGTTGAGCGAGCCCGAAGGTTCGCGCGCTCGCCAAGCGAGCGCCCACCCCTCACCCAGCTCCGACTAAGCCTTTGCTCTCGCAAAGGCCAAGTCTGCGCAACCCTCTCCCCTCTGCGAGGGGCGAGGGATGGAAAGGCGTCGCTGAATGTCGATCGGCCCTAGGGTGACGAGGCATGAAAAAGGCGGCAGGCCGAAGCCCACCGCCCCTCTTTTCATTCGGCGGGAGGACGGATCAGACCGTCACCGCGCCGTGGCAATGCTTGTACTTCAGGCCCGAACCGCAGGGGCACGGCGCGTTGCGGTTCACGCGGCCTTCCCACTGGGCCGGGTCGGTGCCCAGGTCCATGCCCTCGGGCTGCGGGATCTGCATCGGCGGCATTTGCGGCTGGAGCAGGCCGCGCGCGGCGGCGTCCCAGTCGTTGCTATTGTCCTCGCCGGTGAACGGATCGAAGTGCGAGGTGATAAAGTCGGGCAGCTCGGGGAGTTCGGGCGGCGCTTGGATCTGGAACTGGGCATAGGCGATGGTGCGCGTCACATCCTCGCGGATATTGTCGAGCATCCGCTGGAACAGCGAAAACGCCTCGTGCTTATATTCGTTGATCGGCGTCTTCTGCGCATAGGCGCGCAGGTGGACGACCTGGCGCAGCGCGTCGAGCGTCGCCAGATGCTCCTTCCAGTGATGGTCGAGATTCTGGAGCAGGATCGACTTCTCGACACTGGTCCAGGTCTCGGGCTCCAGCTCCTTGGCCTTGGCCTCGACCATCGCGTCCGCCTCTGCGGTCACGCGCTCCAGCACGATTTCGGGGTCGATCGCTTCCTCGGCCAGCCAGGCGTCGATCGGCGGCTCCATGTTGAGCAGGTCCTTGAGCTGCTGCTTCATGCCCGCGACGTCCCACTGCTCGGGATAGCTGTTGGGCGGGCAGGCGGTGCCGACGATCGCGTTCACCGTCTCGGCGCGCATGTCGGCGACGACCTCGCCCACCGTCTCGGCATCCATGATGTCGGCGCGCTGCTCATAGATGACCTTGCGCTGGTCGTTCATCACGTCGTCATATTCGACGACCTGCTTGCGGATGTCGTAGTTGCGCGCCTCGACCTTCTTCTGCGCGGTCTCGATCGCCTTGGACAGCCACTTGCTGCCGATCGCCTCGCCATCCTCGATATTGCTGCGCATCATCTTGGCGAACAGCGTGTCGGGGCCGAAGATGCGCAGCAGATCGTCGTCCAGGCTGAGATAGAAGCGCGACAGGCCCGGATCGCCCTGGCGACCCGAACGGCCGCGCAGCTGGTTGTCGATGCGGCGGCTCTCATGCCGCTCGGTGCCGAGCACGAACAGGCCGCCCGCCTCCAGCACCTTCTGCTTCTCCTCGGCGATCTCGGCGCGGATGCGGGTCGCGGCGGCGTCATAGTCCGGCGTGCCCTCGACCAGATCGGGATGCTCGTCGAGCATCCGGAATTCGAGGTTGCCGCCCAGCTGGATGTCGGTGCCGCGACCCGCCATGTTGGTCGCGATGGTGACGGCGCCCAGACGACCCGCCTGCGCCACGATATGCGCCTCCATCTCGTGATAGCGGGCGTTCAGCACCTTGTGAGGCACGCCCTCCTGCACGAGGAACTCGCTGAGCAGTTCGGACTTCTCGATCGAGACGGTGCCGACCAGTACCGGCTGGCCCTTGGCGGCGTGGTCGCGAATCTTCTTGGCGATCGCCAGGAACTTGTCCTGGGTGTTCTTGTAGAACTCGTCCTCCTCGTCGACGCGCGCGATCGGCAGGTTCGTCGGGATGGTGACGACGTTGATCTTGTAGATGTCGTAGAATTCGCCCGCTTCGGTCGCGGCGGTGCCGGTCATGCCCGAAATCTTCGGGTACATGCGGAAGTAATTCTGGAAGGTGATCGAGGCCATGGTCTGGTTCTCGGGCTCGATATTGACGCCCTCCTTGGCCTCGACCGCCTGGTGAAGCCCCTCCGACCAGCGGCGCCCGTCCATCATGCGGCCGGTGAACTCGTCGATGATGACGACCTTGCCGTCCTTCACGATGTAATCGGTGTCGCGCTTGAACATCATGTTCGCGCGCAGCGCCTGATTCAGATGGTGGACGACCTGGGTATTCTCGAAATCGTAGAGATTCTCACCCTGGAGCAGCCCGGCCGCCTCCAGCAGGCGCTCGGCGCGCTCGGTGCCGTCCTCGGTCAGGATGATCGACTTCTGCTTCTCGTCCTTCTCGTAATCGTCGGCCGTCAGCTGCTTCACGATCGCATCGACGCCGATATACAGCTCGGACTTGTCGTCGGTCGGGCCCGAGATGATCAGCGGGGTGCGCGCCTCGTCGATCAGGATCGAGTCGACCTCGTCGACGATCGCGTAGTTGAAGGGGCGCTGCACCATCGACGAGCGCTCATACTTCATATTGTCGCGCAGATAGTCGAAGCCGAACTCGTTGTTCGTGCCATAGGTGATGTCGGCGTCATAGGCCGCGCGGCGCTGGCCGTCGTCTAGGTTCGGGATGATGGTCCCGGTGGTCAGGCCGAGGAAGTTGTAGACGCGGCCCATCGTCGCGGCGTCGCGGCTGGCGAGGTAATCGTTGACGGTGACGACGTGCACGCCCTTGCCGGGCAGCGCGTTCAGATAGGTGGCGAGCGTGGCGACCAGCGTCTTGCCCTCGCCCGTGCGCATTTCGGCGATCTCGCCGCGATGCAGTACGATGCCGCCGATCATCTGCACGTCATAGTGACGCTGGCCCAGCACGCGCT
The DNA here is from genome assembly GCF_031453055.1 of Sphingomonas sp. SORGH_AS_0789. Taxonomy (NCBI): domain Bacteria; kingdom Pseudomonadati; phylum Pseudomonadota; class Alphaproteobacteria; order Sphingomonadales; family Sphingomonadaceae; genus Sphingomonas; species Sphingomonas sp. SORGH_AS_0789. The sequence goes on along the minus strand of NZ_JAVIYV010000001.1, from coordinate 2,714,328 downwards.
TCGCCGCCTCGCGCACGGTCGCGAACGCCTCGGGCAGCAGGCTGTCGAGCGTCGCGCCCTGATCGAGCTGCTCGCGGAACTTCACCGTCTGCGCGGCGAGCTGCGCGTCGGACATCGCCTCCATTTCGGGCTCGAACGCCGCGATCTTGGCGAGGGTCGGCTTGAGCGACTTGACGTAGCGGTCGTTGGACGAACCGAACAGGGACTTGGCGAGGCCGCCGAACATAAGCGATTTCCTGACTGAAATATCGTGAGATGGGCGCGCCGCCAACGGAAGGCCGGGCGCGCGCGACTGCAATGGCAAGGAAGGGGGTCGGCCGGAGCCGACGCCGGGGCTATTCGCGCCGACGGCCCATGAAGATCGCGGCGACCGGCCGCGGCGCGGTCGCCCGGAACAGCGCAAGCGGCTGAGCACTGACGACCAGCGTGGCCAGCGCCTGCACCGGCCGGGTCGCGGCGCGCGCGACGGCGGCCTGCTTGGCGGCCGCCACGATGCTGCATTCGGCCACGACACCCCGCGCCTCCTGCCCACGCGCGCTCGCACCCACGCCGGTCAGCGCGGACAAAAGGGCGGAAAGGAGCAGAAGCAGGTTCATGCGAGGCTTGTCTTAGGCAGATACGCGCGGCGCGTCCATCCGTTGCATGGTCCGGCAAGCCTTGACAGTCATCGCGCGTCCGTCGGCAGGCGCGGCAGCTCCCAGCGGACATTGAAACCGCGATAGATGCCGAGCACCGCCTGCCCCTTCTCATCACGGGCGGGTCGAAACCGGACATGGCCCACGACCATGGTGCAGGTCGCTTCGTCGAGGACCGCATGACCGCTGCTCTCCAGAACCTCGCATCGGGTCGGGCGCCCGTCCGGATCGACCAGGACCGCAAGGCTCGAACGCCCCTCCCACCCCTGACGCATCGCCTCATCGGGATAGGAATCGGGTCCGAAAGCGGCGGCCGGATTGCCCAGGATGCGCGGCGGGACGGCCGGAACCGGAAGATCGCGGGGTAAGCTCCCCAGACCGCCTTGCCGGCTGCGTTCATAAGCCCATTCGATCGAGAACGACGTCAGGACGAACAACACTATGGCAAGCACGCCGACCAGCGCCAGCACGCCGTTTCGCAGCCCGCGCCCTGCACCCCACATATCGCCCGTCCCCCCGATCCCGACGATCGCCATCAAAGCCGCCGCCCCGATCCGGGTCAAGCCGATGGAAGCGCTTGCCCCTGACCCCCGCTCGGTTATGTAGCTGGCCCCCATGAGCACCGCCACCTCGCCCCTCGCCCAGCCCTTCCCCGCCCTGCCCGCGATCGACGGCGTGACGCTGCGCGTCGCCCGCGCGCGGTACAAGAATTGGGATCGCTGCGACCTGACCTTCGTGACGCTGCCCGAGGGGACCAGTGTGGCGGGCGTGCTGACCACCAGCAAATGCCCCAGCCCGGAAGTCGAATGGTGCCGCAAGGCGCTGGTGCTGGGCCAGGCCCGCGCGCTGGTCGTCAATGCGGGCAATTCCAACGCCTTTACCGGCCATCGGGGCCGCGCCGCCGTCGAGGCGATCGCCGCGCGCACCGCCGCCGCGATGGAGTGCCAGCCCTCGGACGTGTTCATCGCCTCGACCGGCGTGATCGGCGTGCCGCTGCCCATCGACAAGGCCGAGGCGGGCCTGGACGCCGCCTTCACCGCCGCGCCCTGCGGGTGGGAGGACGCCGCCGCGACGATCATGACCACCGACACCTTCGCCAAGGGCGCGACGACCACCGCCATGGTCGATGGCCGCACGGTGACGCTGGCGGGGATCATCAAGGGATCGGGCATGATCGCGCCCGACATGGCGACGATGCTGGGCTTCATCTTCACCGACGCCGCGGTCGAACCCGAATTCCTGCAACGCGCGCTGAACGCCGCCAATGGCCGCAGCTTTTCGTGCATCACGGTCGATGGCGACACCTCGACCAGCGACACGGTGCTGGCCTTCGCCACGGGCAAGGCAGGCAATGCGCCGCTGGCCGATGACGACAGCGACGGCGCGGATGCCTTCCGCGCGGCGCTGGCCGATCTGTGCCACCAGCTCGCGCTGCTGGTCGTGCGTGACGGCGAGGGCGCGAGCAAGCTGATCGAGATCCGGGTCGAGGGCGCCGAGAGCGACCGTTCGGCGCACCGCATCGCGATGTCGATCGCCAACTCACCGCTGGTCAAGACCGCGATCGCGGGCGAGGACGCGAATTGGGGCCGCGTCGTCATGGCGGTCGGCAAGGCAGGCGAACCGGCCGAGCGCGACAAGCTGTCGATCCGCTTCGGCGAGACGCTGGTCGCGCGCGAGGGCCTGGCGGTCGAGGGCTATGACGAGGCCCCGGTCGCCGCGCATCTGAAGGGACAGGAGATTGCGGTCGGCGTCGACCTGGGCCTGGGCGACGGCGCGGCAACGGTTTGGACCTGCGATCTGACGCACGGCTATATCTCGATCAACGCCGATTATCGGAGCTGACGCCCATGCTGACCATCTGGGGCCGGATCAACTCGCACAACGTCAAGAAGGTGGTCTGGCTGGCCGAGGAAATGGCGCTGGCCTATGACCGGCGCGATGTCGGCGGGCCATTCGGCATGGATCAGGCGTACCGGGCGCTCAATCCCAACGCTCTGATCCCGACGATCGAGGATGACGGCTTCGTCCTGTGGGAGTCGAACAGCATCCTGCGCTATCTGGCGGCCAACCATGGCGGCGAGGCTTTCTATCCGGTCGATCCGCAAGCGCGGGCCTCGGTCGAGCGGTGGATGGACTGGGGCTTCACCTGGGCCGATGCGATCCGGCCGATCTTCTTCCAGATGATACGCACCGCCCCCGAGGCGCGCGACATGGCGCTGATCGAACGGAGCGTGGCGCGAGCGGCGGGGCTGTCGGCGATCCTGGACGATGTGCTGGGGCGGCAGGACTGGCTGTCGGGGTCTGCGTTCGGCATCGGGGATATTCCCGTCGCGGCCTATGCGAATACGTGGTTCCAGCTGCCGGTCGAGCGGCCCTCGCGGCCCAATCTGGAGCGCTGGTATGCGGCGTTGCAGGACCGCGCGCCGTTTCGCGATGTGGTGATGATCCCGCTGAGTTGATCGGCGGCGGGCGATGGTCTCGGTGAGACCCCATGCCCTCCCCCATCCCCTCCCGTTTACGGGAGGGGAGTGCCTTTTCGAGCCGCGCTGGACATAAAAAAAGCCCCCCCGCAGGCGGAGGGGTTTGGGGAGGGGAAGGCCGCGAGCTTCAGTCTCGGTGAGACCTCTGGCCCTCCCCCATCCCCTCCCGCTTGCGGGAGGGGCGTGCCTTTTCGAGCAGTGCCGGACAAAAAAGCCCCTCCCGCAGGCGGGAGGGGTTTGGGGAGGGCATGGGGCCTCGCAGAGACCGTCCCATGCCCGTTCAGTGGGCGCTATGGATTGCTTACAGCGCGCCTTCGAGCCAGGCCTTGATCCGGCCCTTGGGCTCGGCGCCGACCTTGGTCGCGGCGGCGGCACCGCCCTTGAACAGGATCATCGTCGGAATACCGCGCACGCCATAACGGCCGGGGGCGTCGGGATTGTCGTCGATGTTCAGCTTGGCGATCGTCACCTGCTCGCCCAGTTCCTCGGACAGTTCCTCCAGCGACGGGCCGATCATCTTGCACGGTCCGCACCATTCGGCCCAGAAATCGACCAGCACCGGCTTGTCGGAGTTCAGGACGTCCGCCTCGAAGCTGGCGTCGGTGATCTGCTTGGTTGCCATGTTCACTACACTCCTTGAATTGTCACCCATCTAGGGCGCGGGCCTCGGTGGCTCAACCACCGAGCGGCAAGCTTTGCTCCCGGTCGCGATAGCCGGGCTTGTGCGCGGCGAGCAGCGTGTCGGGCACCGGGACGAGCCGGGGCCCCGCCGTATAGAGCAGCGCCACCGACACGCGCTTGCCGGGAAAGATCACTTCCAACGCGGCGGCATAGCCCGCCATCTGCGCCAGATGGAACGCCGGCACGTCGTCGATGCCCCCCGGCGCGCGCCGCCCGGTCTTGTAATCGATCAGCCGGACCTCGTCGCCGTCGATCAGCAGCCGGTCGACCCGCCCCGACACGACCAGGCCATTGGCCAGCGTCGCGGCGATCGGCGCCTCCGCCAGCGATCCCGGCCCGAACAGCGGCGCATAGGCCGGATCGTCCAGGATCGCGAACACCGCCTGCGTCACATCGGCGCGCAGGCCCGCATCCTCGACCCCGGCGGCCTGCGCGAGCCAGCGCTCCGCCGCGCCGCGCCGCGCATCCGGCGCGACCGGGGGCAGGCGTTCGAGCAGGCAGTGGATCAGCCGCCCGCGCTCCGCCGCCGCGCGCATCGCGGGGGTGGGTGGCGGATCGGCCACCATATCCTCGCCCAGTTGCGACGGCGCGAGCGGGCGCGGCGGGCGCGACTCCTGCGGCGCGGGCCGGTGAACCCAGTCGGGCAGCGCGACGTCTTCGCGCCGGGCCGCGACGACCGCACCGGGGCGCGGCGCGACCGGCTCCTGCGGCCTGCGGCCCAGGAAGACGCGCGATTGGCCGTCGCCCGGCTCGACCTCCGGCACGCCCAGCGCGGTCATGGCGCGGGCACAGGTCGCGTACCAGCTGTGCATCGGCGGCACGCCCGCCGCGCGCTTGCCCAGCGCGCCCGCCACCACCAGCTGCTCCTCCGCCCGCGTCGCCGCGACGTAGAAGAGCCGCCAATGCTCGGCCAGTTCGCGCGCGGCGATCTCGGCGGCCACCGCGTCGAGCGGCCCGCCGCGTTCCTCGGCGCGCGGCGGAAAGACGGGGATGGGCTGCGCCCCCGGCTCGGGCGTCCAGCGCAGGATCGAACGCGGGCTTGCAGTCGGGTCGGCGGTGGCATCGGCGAGGATCACCAGCGGCGCCTGCAACCCCTTGGACCCATGCGCGGTCATCACCCGCACCGCGTCCAGCGGCGCGGAGGGGTCGCGCACGATCTCGACATCGCCCCGGTCGAACCAGTCGAGGAAGCGTTGCAGCGAGGGCGTCGTCGTACTCTCGAAGGTCAGCGCGGCGCCCAGCAGCTCCTCGATCGGGTCGCGCGCCTCGGTCCCCAACCGGCGGATCAGCTTGCGCCGACCGTCGAGCGGCCCCGACAGCAATTCCTCGAGGAACTGATAGGGCGTCGACACGTCTGCGCGCGCCAGCATCTGGCGAAGCGGCGCCAAGTCCTCGGCGGGCAGCGTCCGGGTCAGATGCGCCCATAGCGCGCCGCGCGCCCGGTGCCCCGCCGCCATCAGCCGCTCCTGCGACCAGCCGATCAGCGGCGACACCAGCAGCGCGGCCAGCGACAGATCGTCCTCGGGCTGCAACACGAAGCGCACCGCCGCCAGCAGGTCCTGAACCGCCAGCGGCGCGTTCAGCCGCAGCCGGTCGACGCCCGCCACCGGCACCCCCTCGGCATAGAGGCGCGCGACGATCAGCGAGGCGAGGTCGCCGCGCCGCTTGACCAGGATCATGATGTCCTGCGGCTCCAGGCGGCGGCCCTTGCTCTCCAGCATCACGCCATCGTCCAGCCAGCCGCGCACGGCGCGCGCGATGTCGGTGGCGACCTTGCGCACCGCATCGTCGATCCAGCCTTCCTCGTCCTCGTCGCTGCCCCCCGCCGCGACCGGCGGCCACAGGGTGATGCGACCGGGGCCCTTCACCTCGCTGGCGTGGCGCTCGACCTCATGCCCCATCCCCATGCCGGGTTCGCCCAACGCCTCGATCGCCGCATCGACGAACTCGAGGATCGGCGTGGTCGAGCGGAAGCTGTGGGTCAGCGACAGCTGGTTGAACGGCAAGCCGCGTTCGTCCTCGGGCCAGTCGTCATCGCCCGCCACCTCGTCCGCACGCCGCGAGAAATGCAGCTCGGCCGCCTGGAAGTTGATCGGGTCGGTCCCCTGGAAACCGAAGATCGCCTGTTTATGGTCGCCGACGGTGAACAGCGTCCGCGTCGAGGGCGCATAAAGGCCACGCCCGACGAAGAACTCGTCGGCCAGCGCGCGGACGATCCGCCACTGGTGCGCATTGGTGTCCTGCGCCTCGTCGATCAGCACATGCTCGGTCACCTGGTCGAGCTTGTAGCGGACCCATTCGCCGATGCCCGGCCGCTCCAGCAGATCGACGGTGGTGCGGATCAGGTCGTCGAAATCGACCGCGCCGATCGCCCGCTTGGACAATGTATAGGCCCGCGCATAGTCGCGCCCCACGGTCAGCGCATCGGCGAGCAGGTCGGCATGACGCGCGCGGGCGGCGAGGCCCAGCAGGTGACGGCACGCCTCGCCCAGTTCGCGCGCCATATCCTCATAATCGGGATCGGCATCAGTCAGCTTCTTGGAGGCCTTGCGCGGCTCGCCCTTGGCGGTGAAGACCGTGCCCATCAGTTCCTCGAGCAGCGCGACCCGCCCCGCCCGATCGCTGCCGATCCAGCGCTCCATCGCCGCCGCCGCCTTCTCGCCGGTCGCGGTGCCCCAGGCGCGGTTCGCGCCCGCCAGCCGGATGACGGCATCCTCGTCGATATCCTCGACACCGTCCGCGATAGCCTCGTCGATATCGCCCGAAGGCAGGTCGAGCGCACGGCGCAGCCAGGGCTGGATGCCGGTGGGCAGCGCCTCCAGCGCACCGGGCGCGCGTGCGCAGGCCGCAAGGAACGCCTCCGCCCCGCCCTCACCCAGCCGCAGCGACAGCGCGCCGACCGTCTCGACCGGGCCGACCCGGCCTTCGCGCTCGGCGGTCTCCAGCATCCGCGCCAGCGCCTCGCGCGCCAGCACCGCCTCTTCGCGCGCCTCCAACGGGCGGAAACCGGGGGCGAGGCCCGCCTCGACCGGAAAGGCCGCCAGCAGCCCCTGGCAAAAGCCGTGGATCGTCTGGATACGCAGGCCGCCGCCCGGTGCGTCGAGCACGCGCGCGAACAGCGTCCGCGCCCGCTCGCGCAAGTCGGGGGTCGCGGTTTCGCCCAGCGCCTTCAGATCGGCGAACAGCTCGGTCTCGGGCATCCGTACCCAGGCGGCGAGGCGGCCGTTGATCCGCTGCGCCATCTCGGCCGCGCCCGCCTTGGTGAAGGTCAGGCACAGGATCGCCTCGGGCGCGACGCCGCGCAGCAACAGGCGGAACACGCGCGCGGCCAGCACCTGGGTCTTGCCGGTGCCGGCCGATGCGGACAGCCAGACATGCGCGGCGGGGTCGCTGGCGGCGGCCTGGTCGCCCTTCAGCGGGGGCAGGTTCGCCATGGGCCGCGCGCTCATGCGAACTTGCCTTGCCGGTTCGCGGACGGAGAAACAGTTTTGCCCAGAGTTGAGGCCATCCCTTGCACTTCGACTTCGCTCCAGTGCGAACGTAAGATAGGATATAGGGCGACGATCCCTCTCGCTCCGTTCAGCCTGAGCGCAGTCGAAGGCCACGCGACCACGATCGCCCCAGTCCGGGGATCTGGCCAGCAGATGTCGGGGTCCAAGTCCCTCTCCCGCTACCACCGACGCTTCACCGATCACGGCCATACCATTCATCCCGCCGCATCAGCTGGTCATACTCTGCATAAGGCGCATATTCGGGCACCAGCTTGGCGGTGAACGGCGCATCCCCGGTCAGCCATTGCCCGGCCGCCTCGGCGAAATTCGACGCCGCGATGGCAACGAACTCGTCGGTGCGGATCCGCTCGCGCTTGCCGTCGGGATCGACCGGAGTGGCGATATAGCCCAGCCCCTCGCGCCCGCGCCCCAGCGACCAATATTCGAAACCGCCCGCCTTGCCCGACACGCCCTCGAACCCGCCACGCTCGGCGATCAGGCCGAGCAGCCCGAGTTGCAGGCTGAACCCCTCGCGCACCGCCGTGGTGGAGGGCGGCTTGCCGGTCTTATAGTCGATCACCACCAGCGCGCCGTCCGCCGCCTTGTCGATCCGGTCGAACCGTCCGGTCAGGGTGACGCCCGCCAGCTTGGCCTCGCCCTTGCCTTCCGCGCTCAGGACATGACGGCCCTCGGCGGCCTTGGCGGCGACCTCGGCGGCGATCCAGTCGATCGCCTCGATCAGACGCGGCTGCCACAGCGCGCGCATCATCGGATGGGTCCGCTGGTCGCGCAGCATCGCCAGCGCACGCGGGCGGAGCGCCGAGACGTCGCAGGCGTCCTCCTTCCACCACATCTCCAGGATGTCGTGGACGGCGGTGCCGCGCCACGCCGCGCTGGGATCGGCATCGACCGGGTCGAGCGGCGACAGGCGGAGCACCCGGCGCGCGTAAAAGGCGTAAGGATCGGCCTTCAGCCGGTCGACCTCGGTCACCGAAATGGTCGTGGGGCGCAGCGCGGCGGGCGGCTTGGGCGCGGGGCGATCCGCGGGGGTATAGTCGTCGGGCCGGTCGAGCCGTTCCGCCCAGCGCGCGAGGGTCGGATGCGCCTCGAACCGATCGCCCGCCATCGCCTGAAGCCGCAGCCAGAAGCGCGAGGCGAGCGTCGGTCCGCTGGCGTCGCGGCGCGCACGGGTCAGGATCGCGCGCGGCGCGCCCATCGCTTGCGCCAGGTCATGCGCGGCGATGCCGATCCGCTGCTCCAGACCCACCAGCCCCAGCAGCGAGCGGATGCGCGGCGCCAGCCACGGATCGGGCGCGGGCCGCCCCGGCCAGACGCCTTCGTTCAGCCCGCCCGCGATCATCAGGTCGGCGGTCTGGAGGCGCGCCTCGATCGGGCCATAGATGGCGAGGCGCGGATGCTGCCCCTCGCGCGGGATGGCGCGCACCGCGATCTCGTCGAACAGGCTGCGCAGCAGGCCCGGCAGTTCGGCGGGATCGGCGCGCGCGGGGCCATGATCGGCCTGTTCCTCATAGCCCGCCAGGAATTCCGCCGCCGCGCGCCCCTGCGGCCCGGTCCACAGCGCGTCGCCGCACAGACTCTGCCCGCATTCGCGCAGACAAGCGAGCAGGGTGCGCAGGCCCTGCGGCCCGTCGCCAAAGGTCCGCCCGACCGCCTCCAGCATCGGTGCGGCCTGGCTCCAGAAGGCGGCGGCGGTCGGCTTGTCGGCGACATGCGCGGCGATCCCATCCAGCCCCGGCGCCGGACGCGGCCCCCGGAGCGCCCGGTCGAGCGCACGCACGCCGTCCAGCCACGCCACCCGGTCCATCTCGCCACGGATCAGCGGATGCTTGAGCAGCGCCAGCAGCGGCAGGGGCGCGAAATGCTGCGCCGCCGCCTCGGCCAGCTGGAGCAGGAACGTCCCCGGCAGCAGGATCGACAAGGGCCGCCCCGCCGTATCGTCGATCAGGATGTTCCACCGCCGACAATGCGCCGCCACCCGCCGCGCCAGCGCGCGATCGGGGGTGACGAGCGCCGCCGTGCGACCCGGCTCCTCGATCGCCTCGCGCAGCGCCAGTGCGATCGCCTGGGCTTCCTCGGCGGGGGTGGCGAGCTCGATGGTCGACACGCCCGACAGTCGTCGGTCCTCGGCGGGCATCTCGGTCCACTTGCCGGTAAAGTCCGCCGGGGCCATGGCATTGGCGATGGCGCGGCCGCGCACCGGCCCCGCGTCGTAATCGCCGCCGCCGCGCCACACCGTCACCTCGCCCCGCCCGACGCTCATCCGGTCGAGCAGCAGCTTCAGCGCATATTGCGGATGCGTCTCGATCGATCGCCGGGTGCGGCCGGTATCGGGGTCGGGCTTGTGGGGGCCGAGCGCATCCCATTCCTCGTCGGGCATGGTCAGGTCCAGCCCGGCGAACACCACCGATCCCCCCGGCATCTCGGACACGCAGCGCAGGAGCCGTGCGACGGCAGGCGCGGTATCGGTGACGCCCGCCGCACAGACGAACCCGGCGGGCTGCGCCTCGGCCCAGCGCGCGGTGATCCGGTCGAGCAGCAGCGTCCGCCGCTTGGCCGCATCGATCCGCCCCATCTTCGCCAGCACCGCAGGCCAGCGGTCGAGCACCACCGAAAAGGTCGCCAGCGCCGATTGCCAATGCTCGGTCAGTTCGGGACCCAGGTCGAGCGCGGCAAGTTTGGCCGGGTCGACCTCCTCGACCAGCATCTGGTCCAGCGTGCGCGCCAGATCGCCCGCCAGCCGCACCGCCTCGGCCGCCGTCACCGGCTGACCGGCGCGCTGGCGTTCCTGCTCGACCAGCCGCGCGAGGATCATCCGGCGCGCGGAGGGTGCGATGGCGGGCGGCGGGGGCGCCTCGGCATCCGCCGGATCGAGCGCGGAGCCCGCCGCCTCGCCCAGTTCGGGATCGCCCAGCGCCACCATGCGCGGCAGGATCAGGCCGCCGCCGCTGGCGCGCACGAACGCCTCGGTCACCGCGCGGACGCCGCGATTGGTCGGCAGCAGGATCATGCCCTGCGCCAGCGTCAGCGGATCGCCGCCGGTGCGCCGCATCAGCCCCGCGACCAGCGTATCGGCGAACCCGCGATGCGCCGGGATCGTGTGCAGCCTCGGGCGGCGCGGCTCAGCCATCCGCGAGGATCAGTTCCGTCTGCGGAATGGCGCGCGGCGTGCCGACATCGAACCACAGCCCCTGATGCACCTGGCCATAGGCGCGCCCGGCCGCGATCGCGCGGTCCCAGAACAGGTTGGTCGAAAAGGCCCCCTCGGGCGCATCGGCGATGATCCGGGGGTGCAGGATCTGGAGCCCGGTATAGGAGAAGGGCGCGACTCGGCCGGGCCTGCGCCGCCCGGTGATCCGGCCATCGGCCCCCAGATGGAAATCCCCCTGCCCCTGATGATTGTGCGCGCGCGCCAGCGGCACCATCAGCAACAGCGCGTCCATCGCGGCCTCGTCCCAGCGCGATGCCAGCAGGCGGATCGCGTCGACCGGCCCGTCGACCCACAGATTGTCGCTGTTGACCACCAGCACCGGCGCGTCGCCCAGCAGCGGCCGCGCCTTGACCAGCCCGCCGCCGGTTTCCAGCAACTGGTCGCGCTCGTCCGAGATGACGATCTCGATCTCCGGGAACCGGTCGCGCAGATGCGCCTCCAACTGGTCCGCCAGGTAATGGACATTGACCACCGCCCGCTCGACCCCCGCCGCGACCAGCCGGTCGAAGACGTGATCGATCAGCGGCTTGCCCGCCACCGACACCAAGGGCTTGGGCCGGGTCGCGGTCAGCGGGCGCATCCGCTTGCCGATCCCCGCCGCCATCACCATCGCGGTGCGCGGCACGCGGCCCGCCGGGGTGGGCCGAATGGAAAGCTGTCGGGTCATTCGCCGTCGCCCCGCGATGCAAGGACATGGGGATCGCCGCGCAACTCGGGCGGCACATTGTCGTCGAACCAGGCCGCGACCGGCGCCAGCACCGGCTGCGACAGGTCGCGTTCCAGATAGGCCCAGACGCGCGGGCAGAGCGCGGCGTAACGCGGCTTGCCGTCGCGCTTCCACAGGCGGGTGAAGATGCCCAGGATCTTGGCGTTCCGCTGCGCGCCCAGCACATGATAGGCGTTCAGGAACGCATCCCCCTCGCCCGTCGCGGCCAGATAGCGTTCCAGCATCGCCTGCTCGATCGACGGCTCGACATCGCGCCGCGCGTCCTGAAGCAGCGAGACGAGGTCATAGGCGGCATGCCCCGCCAGCGCGTCCTGAAAGTCGAGCAGCCCCAGCGTCCGCATCGGCCCGACCAGCATCAGATTCTCGACATGATAGTCGCGCAGCACGGTGACGGGATTGTCGGCGATGGCATGGGCGAACACTTGGTCCCAGGCGGCGCGATAGCCCTCGACATCGACCTCCAGGCCGACCGTGGGCGTGTACCATTCGGGGAACAGCGCCGCCTCGCGGTGGAGGACGGCGGCGTCATAGGGGGCCAGCCCCTCGGGCGCGTGGCCGCGCAGCGCGGCGAGCAGGTCGACCGCATCGCTATAGAGCTTCGCCGTCGCGTCGGGATCGGCCTCGATCGCCTCGCGCATCCGGTCGTCGCCGAAATCCTCGATCAGGACCAGCCCGCGCACCTCGTCCGCGCCCAGGATCGCGGGCGCGGCAAAGCCCCGGCCGACCAGCCAGCGCGCGATCGCGATGAAGGGGCGCGGGTCCTCATGCGGCGGCGGCGCGTCCATCAGGACGGCGCTGTGGCCAGCGCGCGTGACGCGAAAATAACGGCGGAACGAGGCGTCACCGGCGAGCGGCGCGACCACCGCCCCCTCCCATCCGACGCTTGCAAGAAAGGCGGCGGCGTCCGCCGGCGGGGTCATATCGGCCATCGCGCTTCCCAGCCCGAGGGGACCCTGGCTGTCAAGACACGTCCGCCATCCGGATCCATCTCCAGCGTCAGCGCCAACGCCTGCGGCCAGGCATCGGGGCCCGCGCGGTCGGGCCATTCGACGACCAGCGCCGAGTCCCACAACGCCTCGTCCAGCCCCAGTTCCTCCAGCTGCTCCGGCCCGTCGAGCCGGTAGAGATCGACATGCAGCACGGGGAAGGCCGTCTCGGGCGGGGCATAGGGCTGGACGATCGCGAAGCTCGGGCTCGGCGCCTCGCCGGGCAGGCCGAGCGCCGCCAGCAGCCCGCGCGCCAGGCTGGTCTTGCCCGCGCCCAGCGTGCCGGTCAGCGTCACCACGTCGCCGGGGCGGAGATGTGCGGCCAGGCGGCGGCCGAAATCCTCGGTGGCGGCGGCATCGGCCAGCCGGATCGTCATGGCTTTTCCTTTGCGGTCGGGGTCTTGTCGGCCACCCTTCGCGGCAGTTCCACCGTGACCAGCGTCCCCTGCCCCGGTTCGGACAACAGGCTGATGGTGCCGCCATGCGCCTCGACGAACTGCTTGGCGAGCGGCAGGCCCAGCCCCAGCGCGCGCTCGCCGGTGGCCTTGATCCCCGGCTCGGCGAAGCGGTCAAAGGCATGGGCGACCGATTGTTCGTCCATGCCCTGGCCGTCGTCGGACACCACGATCCGCGCGCGCGCCGAATCGCCATCGGCATGGAGCAGGATGCGCCCGCCCTCGGGCGTCTGCTCGACCGCATGGCGCAGCAGATGCTCGATCGTCTCCTGCAGGCGGCGGCGGTCGCCGGTGATCCGGCCGAGCGAGCGGTGGATCTCGACCGCGAAGTCCAGCTTGCGCCGCCCCGCGACCGGGCGGATCGTGTCTGCCGCCGCACGCGCGACGCGGCCCAGTTGCACATCCTCGCGCGCGATGTCGGCATCCACCTGGTCGCGGGTCAGGTCGAGCACATCGTCAACCAGCAGCCCCAGCCGCTCGGTCGATTCGAGGATCGCCTCGATATAGCTGATCGCGGTATCGGGCAGCGGCCCGGCAAAGCCGCCATGCAGCATCTCGGCAAAACCGCTGATCGAGGTCAGCGGGGTGCGCAGCTCATAGCTCATATTGGCGACGAAGGCGGTCTTGACCTTGTCCGCCGCCTCCAGCGCATCGGCCCGGTCGCGCGCGGCCTGTTCGGCGCGTCGGCTGTCGGTGATGTCGAGCAGCGTGAACAGCGCGTTGCCGTCGGGCAACGGCACGCCCGCAAATTCGAAATGCCGCCCATCGGCAAAGGCGACGCGCCCGCTGCGCTGCTGCCGCTCCAGCGTTGCGGACCGGACCAGCTCGACGATCAGTTCGGACCGGCTGGGGGTCGCCAGCCGCCCGGCGACCCGGTCGACAAAGGCATCGACACGCGGATGGCTGGACAGGAATTCCTCCTCCAGCCCCCAGAGCGCGCGGAAGCGGTTGTTCCACAGTTGCAACCGGCCATCGGCGGCGAAGACGCCCAGCGCCTCGAACAGATTGTCGAAGGTCGCGGTGCGCACGCGCAACAGCGTGTCGCGCGCCGAGGCCAGCTGCACCTCCTCGGTCCGGTCCTCGAAGATCAGCAGCAGGCCGCCATCGGGCAGCGGCTGGGCGACGACGCGCAAATGGGTGCCGCCGGGCAGATGCCATTGCTCCTCGATGCCGCCCCCCGCCTGGCGGAACCAGGCGGCGCGCTCGGCCTTCCAGCCGGGGAAGTCGCGGACCTCGGGACTTCGACTGGCTTCGCGCATCCGCTCCAGGACGCGGTCGAATTCGGGATGGTCGGCCAGCCATTCGGCGCGCATCGCGAACATCCGGCGGAACGGCTGGTTGCAGAAGACGAGGCCCCGGTCGGGCCCGAAATGCGCGACCGCCGCCGACAGCCGGTCGAGCATCGCCCGCTGCGCCTCGGCAAAGCGCTTGGCGCCCGCGCGCGACTGTTCCAAATCCTCGATATCGACCGCAAAGCCCGCAATGCCCCCGGTCGGCAAAGGCACGTCGAAGATGTGCAGCGCGCGCCGCGCGCCGTCGATCGTCGCGGGCAGCACCTGTTCGTGCGGTCGTCCCTGGTCGCGCGCCGCCGCCGCCCCCGCCAGCGGGCCGCCGCGCCCCGATCCCTCGACCAGTTCCAGCCCGCGCCCGACCACATCGGCGGCATCGCGCCCCTCGACCGCCTCGACATAGGCGGTGTTGACCATGGCGAGCCGCAAATCGTCGCCGCGATACCACATGGGCAGCGGCGCCGCCTCGATCAGCCCGGTCAGCGCCTGGAAGGCATTGCCCAACCGCTTGGTCTCGGCATCCAGCCGCGCAATCTCGTCCTGCGCATCGGTCATGTCGAAGACCCAGACGACCACCGCGCCGCCCGCACCCTGGTCCTGCGGCGCGCGCGCGCCGTCGAACAACAGCGTCCTGGGCGACCCCTGCGGCCGGATGATCCGACGGAAGCGCTTGCCGGTCTTCTGCGCGGCGATCAGGTCGATGCCCAGCGCGGCGCTGTCGTCGGGGGTCAGGCCGCAGACCTCGTCCCCCAGTTCCTCGGGGAAGCGCGCGACGTCGGGCAGGCCCAGCCAGTCGGCCAGGCGCCGGGGCATGTCGATCCGCCCGTCGCTGCGCACCAGCATCGCCTGCGCCGGCCCGGCGCGCAGCAGCGCATCCAGCCGGTCGCGCTCCAGCCGCACCGCCGAGGCTTCCTTGCGGGCGCGCAGCCCCAGGAACATCAGGGCCATGCCCGTGACGATGACGGCGCACGCCGCCGCCCCCAGCAGAGCCGCCTCGACGCTGCTGATCGCGATCATCCGACAAGGTCCGGGGCAAGGCTGCGCATCCCTACTCCTCTAACCCGATCCGCCAGCGATGCGCCACAATGAAGAAGAGCGCCGCGTGTCCCGCGCGAAAAAGGGGGCCGCCCGGCCGGGCAGCCCCCTTCCCTTCCCATCGGCCGGAGCCGAGCGGGATCAGTAGCGGTAATGATCCGGCTTGAACGGACCCTCGACCGGCACGCCGATATAGGCGGCCTGCTTCTCGCTCAGCTTCGACAGCTGGACGCCCAGCTTTTCGAGGTGGAGCGCGGCGACCTTCTCGTCGAGGTGCTTCGGGAGAACGTACACTTCGTTCTTGTAGTTCTCGCCCTTGGTCCACAGCTCGATCTGGGCGAGCGTCTGGTTGGTGAACGAGGCCGACATCACGAAGGACGGGTGGCCGGTCGCGCAGCCCAGGTTCACCAGGCGGCCCTTGGCCAGCACGATGATCTGCTTGCCGTCCGGGAACTCGACCAGGTCGGTGCCGGGCTTCACTTCGGTCCACTTGTAGTTCGACAGCGCCGCGATCTGGATCTCGGAGTCGAAGTGGCCGATGTTGCAGACGATCGACATGGGCTTCATCGCCTTCATGTGATCGGCGGTGATGACGTCGGCATTGCCGGTCGCGGTGACGAAGATGTCGGCGCGCTTCACGGCCTCATCCATGGTCACGACCTCGAAGCCCTCCATCGCCGCCTGCAGCGCGCAGATCGGGTCGATCTCGGTCACGAGCACGCGCGCGCCGCCATTGCGGAGCGACTGGGCCGAGCCCTTGCCCACGTCGCCGAAACCGGCGACCGCGGCGACCTTGCCCGCCAGCATGACGTCGGTGGCGCGACGGATCGCGTCGACCAGCGATTCCTTGCAGCCATAGAGGTTGTCGAACTTCGACTTGGTGACCGAGTCGTTGACGTTGATCGCCGGGAAGGGCAGCTCGCCCTTCTTCGCGATCTCGTACAGGCGGTGAACGCCGGTGGTCGTCTCTTCCGACACGCCCTTCAGGTTCTTGACGGTCTGGGTCAGATAGCCCGGCTTCTTGGCGATGAACGCCTTGACCGAACGCTGGAACTCGACCTCTTCCTCGTTCTCCGGCTCGCCGAAGGTCTGGCCGGCTTCCAGCTTGGCGCCCCACAGCGCGAACATGGTCGCGTCGCCGCCATCGTCCAGGATGATGTTGGCGGTGGTGCCGTCACCATTCTTGTCCCAGTCGAAGATGTCGCCGACATAGTCCCAATATTCGGCCAGCGTCTCGCCCTTCACGGCGAAGACGGGGATGCCCGCAGCGGCGATCGCGGCGGCGGCATGGTCCTGGGTCGAGAAGATGTTGCAGGTCGCCCAGCGCACATCGGCGCCCAGCGCGGTCAGCGTCTCGATCAGCACGGCGGTCTGGATCGTCATGTGCAGCGAGCCGGTGATGCGCGCGCCCTTGAGCGGCTGCGCCGCGCCGAATTCCTCGCGCAGGGCCATCAGGCCGGGCATCTCGGTCTCGGCGATCTTGATCTCGGCGCGGCCGAAATCGGCCAGGCCGATATCCTTGATGACGTAATCGTTCTTGGTGGCAGCAGTCGTGGACACGACGAAACTCCGTGCAAAATGGGGCCGACCAAGACGTGGGAAACGCCGATCGGCACGGCCGACGCCTTAGCGGCGATCGCCTTAGGGATCAAATATAAAGATATCTTTATATCGTTGAGCGGGTATCGGATGCGGGCCGATACCGGCGGGAACGCGGGCTCAGGCCGTGCCGCCGCCGGTCACCAGCTGGCGCGGATCGACCCCGGCCGCGCCGAACGCCGCCTGCCACCGCCCGCCCGCGCCGACATCATAGAGGATACGCGGCTCGCCGCCGACATTGAACCAGCATCCCGGCTCGCGCAGCTCGCCCTCCAGCTGGCCCGCATCCCATCCGGCATAGCCGAGCGCGACGATCCAACGTTCCGGCCCCCGCCCCTCGGCGATGGCGCGCAGCACGTCGACCGTGCTCGACAGGACCCAGCGGCCGCCGACATCGACGCTGTCCTGCCCCTGCCAGTCATGGCTGTGCAGTACGAAGCCGCGCCGGGGCTCGACCGGGCCGCCATAATGGACCGGCGCGTCGGGTGCGTCGCCGGGCGCGATGCCGAACTGGTCGAGCAGCGCGTGGAAGCCGATGCCGTCGATCGTCGCGCCGACGCCGATGCCCAGCGCGCCGCCTTCGTCATGCGCACACATCGCGATGATCGCATGATCAAAATGGGGATCGGTCATGCCGGGCATGGCCAGCAGGAATTGGCCGGAGAGATAGGTCAGTTGATGCACATCCCGACTATAGGGATCACCGCTTCGCCTCGCCATGCTTGAAATGCGGGGCGGCTTGGCGGCATGGACGGCCCCGACACCCGGCATGGTGCCGGGCCGCGATGCCCCAAGGATTGCAACGATGACGATCAAGGTCGGAGACCGCCTCCCCGCCGCCACGCTGGTCAAGGTGACGCCCGAGGGCCCCGAGCAGGTGAACGCCGCCGATTACTTCGCCGGTCGCCGCGTCGCGCTGTTCGCGGTGCCGGGCGCCTTCACCCCCACCTGTTCGGCGCAGCACCTGCCCGGCTTCATCGCCCAGGCCGATGCGCTGAAGGCCAAGGGCGTGGACGAGATCGCCTGCACCTCGGTCAACGACGCCTTCGTCATGAAGGCCTGGGGCCAGGTGCAGGGCGCGGGCGGCGTCACGATGCTGGCCGACGGCAATGGCGATTTCGCCAAAGCGGTCGACCTGACGCTGGACGGCACCAAGTTCGGCATGGGCCTGCGCAGCCAGCGCTACACCATGCTGGTCAATGACGGCGTGGTCGAACAGCTGTTCGTCGAGGCGCCGGGCGAGTTCAAGGTCAGCTCGGCCGAGTACCTCCTCAGCCAGCTCTGACCGAGCGGACGGCGCGGGGATTTGGATCGCTCGCGGAACAGCCCCAAGTCCCCATGCGTTTTGCACGCGAGGATCAACAGACAAGAGGAACCATGGCATGACCACCTATGTCCCCCCCGAAAAGCAGGCCGAGGCCAAGAGCCTCGCCGAAAAGGCGCAGGGCGCGGCCAAGGCCGCCGGTGACACGGTGAAGAGCCACCCCTATGCCGCCGCCGGAATCGCGGCGGGCGTCGCGGCGGCGGTGGCCGGGGCGGCGTTCGGCGCGGCCAAGCTGCGCACCGCCAGCGACGACGAGAATTCGACGCAGGGCGCCTGACCCGACGGGGCGGGTGCGGACGGCCACGGCATCGTCCGCACCCGCTTGCCAGCTTCCGCGACACACCCGCTTGTCAGCTTCCGCGACAGGGCCTAGCTCCTGTTGCATGACCAATGCCGTACAGATCGTCGAGGAACTCGACCGCCTCTACACCGCCTCCGTCACGCGGCTGAAGGACGCGCTGACCGCCTATCTTCGCGACGGCACCGTGCCCTCGCTCGACGACCGGGCGCATGGCTGTTTCGCCTATCCCGAAATCCGCCTGGTCTTTCGCGGCGACGTCGGACGCCCGACCCCGATGCGTTCCTTCGGACGGCTGGTATCGCCCGGCGACTATCGGATCAGCGTCACCAAGCCCGCCCTGTTCAAGGACTATCTGGTCGAGCAGCTGACCCTGCTGATCGAGGATTACGACGTCACCGTCGAGGCGGTGGCGGGGCGGCAGGAAATCCCCTTCCCCTATGTGCTCGATCCCGGCCACGCGTTGAGCCTGGACACGGTGTCGGCGGCCGAGCTGGCGCGCTTCTTCCCCGCGACCGAGCTGGCCCATATCGGCGACGAGATCGCCGACGGGCTGTGGATGACCGCCGACGGCAACCGGCCGCTGGCGCTGTTCGACGGGCTTCGCACCGACTTCTCGCTCGCCCGGCTGCGCCATTATACCGGCACGCCGCCCGAACATTGCCAGCGTTTCGTGCTGTTCACCAACTATCACCGCTATGTCGACGAGTTCGTCCGTTGGGGCGCCTCGCAGCTGGGCGAGGGGTCGCGCTTCACCGCCCTGTCGGGCGCGGGCGGCGTGGTGATCGAGCGGCCCGAGGATGTCGACAAGATCGTCACCGACAGCGCGTGGCGGCGGCACCAGATGCCCGCCTATCACCTGGTCGCCAAGGACGGCACCGGCATCACCCTGGTCAATATCGGCGTCGGCCCGTCCAACGCCAAGACGATCTGCGACCATCTGGCGGTCATGCGGCCCGAGGCGTGGCTGATGATCGGCCATTGCGGCGGGCTTCGTCCCAGCCAGCGGATCGGCGACTATGTGCTGGCGCACGCTTATCTGCGCGACGACCATGTGCTGGACGATGTGCTGCCGCCCGAAATTCCCGTTCCCGCCATCGCCGAGGTGCAGGTTGCGCTGGCCAGGGCGGCCGAGATCGTGTCCGGCCAGTCGGGTGACGACCTCAAGCGTCGGCTGCGCACCGGCACGATCGTCACCACCGACGATCGCAACTGGGAATTGCGCTATTCCAAGTCGGCGCTGCGCTTCTCGCTCAGCCGCGCGGTCGGCATCGACATGGAGTCCGCGACGATCGCGGCGCAGGGCTATCGCTTTCGCGTGCCCTATGGGACGCTGCTCTGCGTGTCGGACAAGCCGCTGCACGGCGAGCTGAAGCTGCCGGGCCAGGCCAACCGCTTCTATGAGCGCGCGATCAGCGAGCATATGCGGATCGGCATCGAGACGTGCGAACAGCTCCGCCGCGAGGGCAACAAGCTGCACAGCCGCAAGCTGCGCGCGTTCAACGAGCCGCCCTTCCGCTGACCGGCAACCGGCGGCGGGGCGAAGCGTTACGCAGACGGACCGAAACAGGGGGAATGTCGATGGTCGATACACCGGACACCAACAAGCCACGCCCGCCCCGCCGCCGCGCCGCGCCCAAGACGGCGGGCACCGCCGCGTCCCGGAAACGTCCCGCGCCCAAGCCGGTCGAGGACAAGCCGCGCGAAGAGGCCGAGCCCGTCGCGGTAGAGGATGAGGCCGCCAAGGCCCCCCAACCCGCCGCCAAGCCCAAGGCACCGCCCAAGCCGCGATCGACCAAGCGGACCACACCGCGCAAGTCGCCGCCGCGCAAGCCTGCTCCCATCAAGCCCGCACCGGCACCGGCGCTGGGCAAGCATGGGCTCGACCGGGTCGGCGGCAAATGGGGGGTGGCGTCGATTTTGGGGAGCCTCGCCGCGGCGGCCGGACTGACCGCGGCGCTGCTGTCGCTGCGGGGGAGTACGCCGAAGCGGGACAAGGGCGAAGGCGAAGACGGCAAGAAGGACTGATCCCCGACCTCCGTTCAGCCTGAGCGCAGTCGAAGGCCACGGGAAGGCCCGTCTCCTTGGCCTATGGTCGGGCGTGGGCTTCGACTTCGCTCAGCCTGAACGGGCGCTGGGTTAAGCGCCCCTCCACCACCGCTTCGCGGCGGTCCCCCTCCCCATCAAAGATGGGGAGGATTTGGGGTGCCGCTTCATTCCTCCCCAAGCTGTGCTTGGGGAGGGGGACCGCTCGCGAGAGCGAGTGGTGGAGGGGCCGACAACGCCAGCCGCCCCCTCGCAACATCACCAACCCTGCGGCTTGCCCTTGTTCTGCTGATCCAGCCACGTCTTCAACGGCGCGAAATATTCGACCAGTGCCTTGCCCGACATCTCGCGGCTGCCGGTGAACACCTGAAGCGCGTCCGGCCAGGGCTTGGATTGCCCCATGGCCAGCATCGCGTTCAGCTTCTCGCCGACCTTCTTGTTGCCATAGAAGGAACAGCGGTGGAGCGGCCCCTTCCACCCGGCCTGGTCGCACGCCGCCTTGTAGAACTGGAACTGGAGCACCCGCGCCAGGAAATAGCGCGCATAGGGCACCCCCGCCGGGATATGATACTTCGCCCCCGGATCGAACTTCGTCTCGTCGCGCGCGACCGGCGGCACCACGCCCTGGTACTTCAGGCGCAGCGCGTCCCAGCCCGCCTGATATTGCCCCGCCGGGATCTGGCCCGAGAACACGCCCCAGCGCCACTTGTCGATCAGCAGGCCGAAGGGCAGGAACGCCACCTTGTCCATCGCCTGGCGCAGCAACAGGCCGATATCCTTGTCGGCGCTCGGCACCTTGGCGGGGTCGAGCAGGCCGATCTTCACCAGATAATCGGGTGTGATCGACAGCGCGACGGTATCGCCGATCGCCTCGTGGAAGCCGTCATTGGCGCCGTTCTTGTAGAGGAAGGGCTGGTCCTTATAGGCGCGCTGGTAGTAATTATGGCCGAGTTCGTGATGGATGGTCACGAAGTCGTCGGCATTGACCTTCGTGCACATCTTGATCCGGATATCGTCCTTGTTGTCGACATCCCAGGCCGAGGCATGGCAGATCACCTCGCGGTCGGCGGGCTTCACGATCTGCGAACGCTGCCAGAAGCTTTGCGGCAGGGGTGCGAAGCCCAGCGAGGAGTAGAAGCCCTCGCCCGCCTTCACCATCCGGATCGGGTCATAGCCCTTGGCCTTCAGCAGCTCGCCGGTGTCGTATCCGACATCGCCCGCCCCCTTGGGCGCGACGAGGTCATAGATATTGCCCCATTCCTGCGCCCACATATTGCCGAGCAGGTCGGCGCGGATCGGGCCGGTCTTCGACTGGACGGCATCGCCATATTTCTCGTTCAGCTTCCACCGGACATAGGTGTGCAGCGCCTGGTACAGCGGCTCCAGCTCGCCCCAGATCCTGTCGGTCAGCTGCGCGAACTGTTCCGGCGGCATGTCATAGCCGGACCGCCACAGCGATCCGGCATCGACATAGCCCAGCTCCCTGGCGCCCTGGTTGGCGAGCGCGGTCATCTGCGCATAGTCAGGCCGCATGGGGGCGCCGACATTGTCGTGCCAGCTGACCCACATTTCCTTCAGCTTGGCGGGATCGCGCTCGCTGCCCATCGCGGCCTCGATATCCGATCCGTTGATCGGCTGGCCGTTCCGCAGCCCCTTGCCCTTGCCATAGGCCGAGGACATGCGCGTGGTCAGCATCGACAGCTGCGCCGCCGCGCCGGGCGTGGTGGGCGCGGGCAGCGTGATGCCGCCGCGCAGCAGGTCCAGCTTGCGCTTGGTGTCATAGGACAGGCCGGGCAGCGCCTGATAGCGCGCCGCGCCCAGGCCGTAGCGGACCGCGAGATCGGTCATCTCCGCGCCCGAGGCGGCGGCCAGCGCGTCGGTGTCGTCGGTGATATAGGTCGCGTTGACCCAGGCGATCTGCTGTGCCCCGACCGACTTGTCGGCCAGCGTCTTCTCGGCCTCCGCGACGAAGGCATCGGCCCCCGCGACGGTGGCGGGGGGCTGGGTCGCGGCCGGCTGCGGGGCGGTTTGGGCCTGGGCGCCCCCCGCCAGCGCGAAGGCGAGCACGGTGCCGGAAACGGCGGAGCGAAGCATCATTTTCCCCCTGAAATCATCACATTGCTCTCGAAGCGGAGCCGATGACGCGCAGTTGCGCGGCTTTGCCCGCTGCCGTCAAGCGGTCAGGAACCGGGCGATGGCCTCCCCCAGTTCGGGCTTGGTCACCGAACTCATGTGATTGCCCGGAATCTCGACATAGCGGCCGCGCGGCAGGGCGTCGGCCAGATCGACCGCCGCGCCATTGTCGAAATCCTCCACGCCCGCGACGACCAGAGCGGGCAGGTCGAACCCCTCGATCGCCGATAGCGGCGTGTCGGCGAAGGTGTTCAGGATATGCAGCAGCGCGACCGGATCGCCGCCGGTGGTCTTCAGGAACGCCTCCGCCATCCATTCGGGCGAACCGCGCTTATGCTCGCCCAGACGCGTCAGGATGTTGGTGAAATGATCGACCCGTCGCCCGGTATGGAGCAACCCCTCCAGCCCCATGCCCGCAAAGATCGCCTTGCCCGGCTCCGCCCCGGTCGCGAGCATCCGGCTGACCGTCCGCGCGCCCAGCGAATAGCCGCCCAGGTCGTAATCGGTCAGCCCGAGATGCTCGACCAGCGCATGGCCGTCGCGGGTCAGCGCGTCCTTCGGATAGGCGGCCGGGTCATGCGGCTTGCCGCTTTCGCCATGCGCGCGCAGATCGGGCATGATGACCCGGTAGCCCCTGGCCGCGATGGCGGCGGCGTGGCCATAGCGGATCCAGTTGGTGTTCGCGTCGGAGAAATAGCCATGGATCAGGACGAGCGCCCGCCCCTCCCCCATTTCGCGCCACGCGATTGGTGTCCCGTCGAAGCTGTCGAAGAAGCGGGTTTCGGGGGCGGTTGCGGCCAAGGGTCAAATCTCCGGTAGGAAAGCGGGGCTACCGGATCGCCCTAATATAGATCGCGCGGGAAGTGGACCCGTTTGCGGCCGGAATGCCGCGAACGGGCCCGTCTCCGACGGCGGAAAGACCGTGGCTCAGCCGACCGTGATGCCGACGATCCGCCACGCCCCCGCCTGATGCTCGAGCGTGACCGTCTCGATGACATCGCCCGATCTGGAATAGCGCGCGCGGAATTTCACCACCTCATAGCCATCGGGCGGCGCGGGCAGATTCTCCTGCGAGAGGAACGACCGCGAGACCATCGCCCCCATCTGCGCGCGCATTTTTTCGGAGGCCGCCGCCCATGCCGCCTCGCTATTGATCCTGCGAAAGGCCAAGCCGGTCGCGCGGTAGCTGTCCGCCCAGCGTCCCTGATCGACCAGCGCCAGGAAGCGCTGCGCGGCGTCGACCACCGCCGGGTCGTGCGCGGCGGAGGCGACCGGGGCATCCTGCGGCGACGTCGCGAGCATATGGGGCAGGCCGACAAGGGCCATCAGGCCGAGGGCAAGGGTCATGAGCAAGGCTCCTATGAGGATCGGGAAACGGCGTCCGCCGCGTCCCACGCGGTCGATCGGCGCCATGGCCTGATCCTCCGTCACGGCCGGGCGGTCCTCCCCGATCGTCATGTCCCCCGACTTTTCGGGGGGTAGCGGGACGACCAAGCCCCCTTCCGCATCGAGGAGCATCCGCGCCGCCTCCCGGCTGCTCGACACCGACAATTTGCGCCGCGCGTCGCGCAGCCGTTCGTTGATGGTATGGACCGACAGGTCGAGCGTCTGCGCGACCGATTTGGCGTCATGCCCCCGGACGATCAGGCGCAGCGTCTGCTTCTCCTTGTCGGTCAGGGCCGCGAGGCCGTGGCGCTCCTTCATGGTCATCGGCGCGCCCTATGCCCGCGCGGGGCGTGTCGCCACCCCCAATAATTTGTACCCTTCGGGCGGATGATGGCGCGGGCCCGCCGCCCGCCATTTGGCTTGGCTAAGCAGTTGCGCTAAAAGGCCCCATGCCTGCCGCCAGAAGCGGGCCGATGGAGCGGATGCCGGACCCATAACCGGACGCTTGATGACCGCAACCACCGCTCCCGCCGCCGAGACCCTGCCGCCCAGCCCGATCGGGCGGCCGCACAGCCTGCTCGAAGACGCCTATGCCATCTTCATCGGCTGCACGCTGCTGATCGTGGGGCTGGTGTTCCTGAAAGCGGCGGGGCTGGTGACCGGCGGGATCGCGGGCGTCGCGCTGCTGCTGTCCTATCTGATCCCGTTGCCCGCAGGCGTGCTGTTCACGCTGGTCAATATCCCGTTCTTCCTGTTCGCGCACAAGGTGATGGGCGCGCGGTTCGCGGTGAAGACGGTGCTGGTCAATGTCGGGATCGGCATCGCCTCGGCGATCACGCGGGTGTCGGTGCATGTCGATGCGGTCCACCCGGCCTTTGCCGCGCTGGTCGGCGGTACGGTGATCGGCATGGGCATATTGTCGCTCGCCCGGCACCAGGCGGGGGTCGGCGGCACCGGTGTCATCACCATCTGGCTCTATCGCAAGCACGGATGGAATATGGGGCTGACCCAGGTCGCGCTCGACGTCGTGATCCTCAGCCTCGCCATCCCGGTGGTGACGGGCACCCAACTGATCTGGTCGGCGATCAGCGCGGCGGCGATCAGCCTGATCCTCTTCGCCTGGCACCGGCCGGGGCTGTATATGGGGCGGTGAACCCCTTATCCTCCCCGATACGGGGAGGTGGCGGCGCGCAGCGCTGACGGAGGGGGGCTTCCCCATAGGACTGCCCCGTCGGAGAGCCCCCTCCACCATCGCTTCGCGATGGTCCCCTCCCCGTTCCAGGGAGGATCGAGACTTACCCCTTCTTCAGGTGGCGACGGCCGAGCAGTTCGGCGATCTGCACCGCGTTCAGCGCGGCGCCTTTCCGCAGATTGTCCGACACGCACCACAGCGACAGGCCGTTATCGACCGTCGAGTCCTCCCGCACGCGGCTGATGAAGGTCGCATAGTCGCCGACGCATTCGATCGGGGTGACGTATCCGCCGTCCTCGCGCTTGTCGATCAGCATGACGCCGGGCGCCTCGCGCAGGATGTTCTGCGCTTCCTGTGCCGAGATTTCGTCCTCGAACTCGATGTTCAGCGCCTCGGAATGACCGACGAACACCGGCACGCGGACGCAGGTCGCCGTCACCTTGACCTTGGGGTCCAGGATCTTCTTGGTCTCGGCGACCATCTTCCACTCTTCCTTGGTGGAGCCGTCCTCCAGGAAGCTGTCGATGTGCGGGATCACGTTGAAGGCGATCTGCTTGGTGAACTTCTTTGGCTCGGCTGGGTCGCCGACGAAGATGTTGCGGCTCTGCTCGAACAGCTCGTCCATGCCCGCCTTGCCCGCGCCCGACACCGACTGATAGGTCGCGACGACGACGCGCTTGATCGTCGCCTTGTCGTGCAGCGGCTTGAGCGCGACGACCATCTGCGCGGTCGAGCAGTTCGGGTTGGCGATGATGTTCTTGGCGGTATAGCCGTCGATCGCATCCGGGTTCACTTCCGGCACGATCAGCGGCACGTCCGGGTCCATGCGATAGAGCGACGAATTGTCGATCACGATGCAGCCCGCGGCGGCGAATTTGGGAGCATAGACTTTGGTCGCGTCCGACCCGATCGCGAACAGCGCCATGTCCCAGCCGGTGGGATCGAAATGCTCGATATTCTTGATGGTGAGCATCTTGCCGGTCTCACCATATTCGATCTGGTCGCCCTGGCTGCGCGACGAGGCGACGACCGCCAGCTCGTCGATCGGGAATTCCCGCTCCGCCAGAATGTTGATCATTTCCCGGCCGACATTGCCCGTCGCCCCGGCGACCACCACGCGATAACCCATTAAACCCTCCACTCGGAAGCCTGAGCCGGTAGCGTCATTGCGCGGATACGTCCACCGACTTTACGAATAGTGCGCGTTTGGGAAAGGCAAGCGGGGGTTTAGGCCGCCTCCCCTCCCGCAAGCGGGAGGGGGCCCGGGGGAGGGTCCGGAGTCTCACCGAGACCGGCGCGTGCGGCACGCCCCTCCCCCAACCCCTCCCGCCTGCGGGAGGGGAGTTTAGTCATGCGTACTCGCCGCCCAGGTCGCGTGGGCGATGCCGTGGACGCTCTGGAAATGGTCGGTGATCCGGTCGAGTTCGCCCGCCTCGACGATGGTGCTGGTCAGGATCGCGGTGACGGTCACCTGATCCTCTCCGCGCTCCTCGCTATCCAGTTCGCCGACCGGCAGGCCCGCGCCCTCCAGATGTTCGACCAACAGGTCGCCGACCGGCCCGGCCTGCGCGGCGCTGGTGGTCAGGCTGACCGAATAGGTCGCCTCGACATGCCGCCCTTCGACGGGGATGCGGTTGATCGCATCGACCAGCGGGCGCAGCGCGGTGTTGGCGAGCAGGACGATGCCGGTCAACAGCACCGCCTCGGCCACCATGTCGCTGCCCGCGATCGAGCCCACCGCCGCCGAGCACCACAGGGTCGCGGCCGTATTGAGCCCGCGGACGTTCATCCCCTCCTTCATGATGACGCCCGCGCCCAGGAAGCCGATCCCGGACACGACATAGGCGATGATGCGGATCGACTCGACATTGCCGCCCAGCCGCTGGCCCAGATCGACAAACGCCGCCGCGCCGATCGCGACCAGCGCATTGGTGCGCAGACCTGCGGTCCGCTGGCGATATTGCCGCTCGGCCCCGATCACCGTGCCCAGCACGAAGGCGGTCAGATAGCTGACCAGCGTGTCGAGGAAGGGCCAGAGGTGGAAGGTCTTCAGGAATGCCATGGTCGCCACCCTAATTCCTCCCCTGCAAGGGGAGGGGGACCGCCGCGAAGCGGTGGTGGAGGGGTGTCACCATCCGCATGGACACCCCTCCGTCAGTCCTGCGGACTGCCACCTCCCCTTACAGGGGAGGAATGACGGCTTTATTTCTCCGCCGGCTTGTCCTTCACCGTCCGATCCAGGAAGTTCAGGATCGTGTGCCACAGATGCTCGGAAATGCCCGGCCCGCCGACGCGGTGGGTCTGGCCCGGATAGAGCATCATCTCGAACGGCGTGTCGGTCTTCTGCATTTCGGCGGCAAACGCGGTCGCGTTGTCGAGGAAGACATTGTCGTCGGCCATGCCGTGGATCAGCATCAACGGATCGCGGATCTTCGCGGCATCCGTGATCGCCTGCGACGTCGCATAACTCTTCGGATCGGTGCGCGGGTCGCCCAGATAACGCTCGGTATAATGGGTGTCGTAAAGCTGCCAGTCGGTCACCGGCGCGCCCGACACGGCGGCGGCATAGACGCCCGGCGTCTTCTCCAGCATCTTGATCGACATATAGCCGCCATACGACCAGCCATAGGTCGCGATCCGGGCCGGATCGACAAAGGGCAGGCTCTTCAAATAGTTCGCACCCGCAAGCTGGTCGGCGACCTCAACCGTGCCCATCGCGTGATAGATGGCATCCTCGAACGCCTTGCCGCGATTATACGAGCCGCGATTGTCGATCTGGAAGAAGATCCAGCCCTGATCGACCAGATATTGCGGCAGCGCGCCCTGCCAGCCGCGCGTGACCTGCTGGCCGGTGCCGGGCCCGCCATAATGCTGGAAGAAGACGGGATATTTCTTGCCCGGCTCCAGCTTTGGCGTGATCATCTCCCAATAGAGCGTGGTGCCGTCATCGGCCTTGATCGTGCCGAACTGCGTCTCGCGGTGGCTGGCGAGATAGGGCGCATAGGGATGGCCCGCGACAATCGCATTCTCGTTGATCCAGCTCAGCCGCTTGCCCGTGGTGTCGGCCAGATAGACCTGGGTCGGCTGGCTCGGGCTGGAGCGCGAGACGATGAAGCGGCTGGCCGACGAATCCATCGTGGCGCTGTTGGTATAGCCGCGCTCGGTCAGGCGGGTGACGACGCCCGGATGCGCGATGTCGACGGCATAGAGATGCTGTTCGAGCACATCGTCCTTCAGCCCGGTGAAGTACAGCCGCCCCTTGGCCTCGTCGACGCCGACCAGATTGGTGACGACCCAGGGGCCCTTGGTCAGCTGCGTCCACTGACCGTTCGCGAAGTGATAGAGATGGCCATAGCCGTCGCGCTCCGACCGCCAGATCAGGCTGCCGTCCTTCATCGGGCGATAGGCATCGGACAGGTTCAGCCAGCTGCGCTGGCCCGAACGCTCGGTGAAGAGGATGGTCGACTTGCCGGTCACCGGGTCGACGCGCAGCATGTCGAGCGTCTTCTGGTCGCGGCTCTCGCGCTGGACCAGCAGGGTCTTGCCGTCCGGCGTCCAGTCGACGCGCGCCAGATAGATGTCGGGGTTGGTGCCCAGATCGACCTTCACCCGGCCCGATCCGTCCGCCTTCATGACATAGAGGTCGACCAGCGCATTGGGCGTGCCCGCCGCCGGATAGCGCTGTTCATAGACCTTGGTGCCCGCCGCACCGATGGCGGCGCGGACCGCGACCTTGACCGGCGCATCGTCGAACCGCTCGACGGCGATGTAGCGCTCGTCGGGGCTCCACCAATAGCCGGTGAAGCGGTGCATTTCCTCCTGCGCGACGAACTCCGCTTCGCCGAAATGGACGGTGCCGCCGCCTTCCTTGGTCAAGGCCCGCGCCTCGCCCCCAGTGAGCGGCATGGCCCACAAATTCTGGTCGCGCACGAAGCTGACATAGCCGCCCTTGGGGCTGACGATCGGGTTCAGCTCGCCGCCCGGCGTATTGGTCAGACGACGGACCTGCCCGTCCAGCCCGGCGAGATACAGGTCGCCGTCCAGCGGCACCAGGATCGACTTGCCGTCGGGCGCCCAGTCATAGGCGACGATGCCCTTTGACCCGCCGATGCGCGCGCGTTCGCGCTGCATCTTCTCGGCCTCGGACAGTTCGGCGCCCGAGCCGACCTTCTTGGAGTCGACCAGCATGCGTTCCGCGCCGGTGCGGGTGTCGCGCGCCCAGAGGTCCAGCCGCTCGCGCTCGTCGGCGCGCGGGCGCAGCGAGGTCAGCAGCGTGCCGTCGGGCGACAGGCGCAACCCGCGCGGCTGCGACCCCGACAGGTCGGGACTGCCGAACACGCGCGCCAGGGTCAGTTCGCCCTGCTTTTCCGGTTCAGCCGCCATGGCGGGCGCCCCCAATCCCATCGCGATCGACGCCCCGACCGACGCCAGCGCCAGACCCAGCACCCATTTGCGCATTCATACCACTCCAAGCCTCATTGCCACCGGGGGCGCCCCCGGCGCGTCGCCGGGCGTTATCGCGACGAGACCGCGTTCCGTAAAGCCGGATCGACACCATGCCGGATCGGCGGCGATCGGCGCGTCCCGCTCCCCGCGATTTTCCGCGGATCGCAATGCTTTCCATTATTCGTAAACCGGCCGTTAACGAATTTGGATTAGGCCGAAGCTCCGGGGTCGGAAGGCGCATCCTATCCGCGCGTGGCCCCCGGTCTTTTTCGGAATGGACATGGCAAGCTCGACGGCCTTTGACATACAGAATGACCGAAGCGGCGATATCGGGGCGATCATGGCGCGCCTGGGCAGCGCCGGGCACCCGCATGTCCAGGCGCTATTGCTGCCGCAGGCGTTGCTCCACGACCTGACCGACGCGGTCCATGCGGTCTGCGCGGTGCATGGCAATCACCCCTGCATGATCGATTACGCGATGGCGCGCGGCATCCAGATCGACACCTTGCCCTGGCTGATCCAGTCGTCCACCGCCTTTGCCCATGAACGCGCCTATCTGGCGCATCTGACGTCGGCGGCGGGGCCGCTGCCCTCGACGCCGGGGCAGGCACAGACCGATGCGGCGCTGACCCAGTTGCGCCACACGCTGGAAATGCTGGCCAATTCGGACCGGCGCGGCTGCGCGACCGGCGCGGTGTCCGCGCTGATCCTCGACTGGCGCGCGATCCGGCAGGTGCTCGACCAGGCGGCGCGGCGGTTCGGGCTGGCCTCGCTACCCGGCACGATGCCCGATCCGATCCTGGACGATCCCGAAGACGATACCGCCATCGGCCTGGCGCGTGCGCGCGGGTTTGGTGCGACCCAGCTGTTCGTCCAGCATCGCGGCCTGTGGAACATCCTGGAGGCGCGGGCCAGCGCGCGGCGCGGATAGCCCCGTGGCGGCCGCAAAGCCTCGATCGGTCGCGGCGAACGCTCGGCTGATCGCCCTAAGGCCGCATTAACCATCTTGTACAGTTCACGATTAAGCGAGGCTTGTTACCGTGACAGAGATGAAAGGCGTGGTGTCCAAGGCAACTCTCTCACTCTGTGCGCTGACGGTCGCCATCCCCTCGGACGCGCGCTCGCTGCTGGATTATGTCGGCCAGTGCGTCCCCTTCGCGCGACAGGCCTCGGGCATCTCGCTTTATGGCGATGCCTGGACATGGTGGTCGCAGGCGGCGGGGAAATATCCACGCGGCCACGCCCCGCGGGTCGGTGCGGTCGTCGTCTTCGAAAAGACCAGCCGTCTGCCGCTCGGCCATGTCGCGGTGGTCAGCCGCGTGGTCGAGGACCGGGTGCTGATGCTGACCCATGCCAACTGGTCGATCCAGAATGGCGAACGCGGCCATGCCGAGCAGGACGTCACGCTGTTCGACGTATCGCCCGCCAATGACTGGAGCGTGGTGAAGGTCTGGTTCCGCGACTCGGACGGCCTGGGCAGCACGACCTATCCCATCTACGGCTTCATCTATGGCAATGGCCGCACCGCGCCCGAACTGACCGGCGCCAAGCCCGATTATGTCGGCGCGCTGATCGACGCCTATGTCGCACGCTGATTGTCGGTAACGGCGCGTCATGATAGGCTGACGCCCGTCATCTGGGAGGATGCCGATGCTGTCGCTGCTCGCCTTGCTCGCCCTGTCCGCCGCCGATGAGGCGTGGCCCGTCACCCCGACGCTGGGCCAGTTGCCCGAACGCTGCGCACCGAAGGAAAGGCGGGTCAGCCGCAAGACGCCGAGCGTTGGCCTGCACAAGCTGAACGAGATGCCCGATGCCGACCCGCAATATTCCGTGGTCCGCGAGATCGACGGCTGTCCGGTGCCGGTCAAGGCCGACAAACCCCTGAAGCCCCAACGCTAGGGCCGGTCGCCATTCAGGATGCTTCTTTTCCCCTCTCCCCTGGACAGGGGAGAGGGTTAGCGAAGCTTGCCAGCCTGCTGGCTAGCGCAGCTTGGGTGAGGGGTTGAGCGAGCCTAAAGGCTCGCGCGCTCGCCAAGCGAGCGCTCACCCCTCACCCAGCTCCGACTAAGCCTTTGCTCTTCGCAAAGACCAAGTCTGCGCAACCCTCTCCCCTCTGTGAGGGGCGAGGGAAGGAAAGGCGTCGCTGAATGTAGCTCCGCCCCAAGGCCGGAGCGGGACTCGCCGGGACGACGGTCATGCCCGATCGCCTGAACTATCCCCCGGCGGGGCGGTGGATCACGCCCCCGGTCATCGGCTGCGGCACGCCGGTCGTGCCGGGAAAGCTGATCGGCCGCTCGTTCAGCCGACGCACCGCCATATAGGCGAAGCCCTCCGCCTCCATCGCGTCGCCGTTCCAGCCGAGCGCATCGCTCGGCTCGGGGGTCAGCCCCGTCGCGGCGGCGATCATCGCCAGCATCGTGGCATTGTGCCGCCCGCCGCCCGCGACCAGCAGGCGCCGGGGCCGCGCGGGCAGATGGTCGAGCGCGCGTGCCACCGTCTGCGCGGTGAAGGCGGTCAGCGTCGCCGCGCCGTCCGCCGCCGACAGCCCCCGCGCGGGCTGGATGGTGAAGTCGTTGCGGTCGAGCGACTTGGGCGGGGCGAGGTCGAACCAGCCATTGTCCATCATCGTGTCGAGCACGGTCGGCTCCACCCGTCCGCTGCCCGCCAGCGCGCCATCGGCGTCGTAACGCTGCCCGGTCTCGGCCTCCATCCAGCTGTCGATCAGGCCATTGGCCGGGCCGGTGTCGAAGGCGACGAGCGCGCCGTCGTCGCCGATCCAGGTGACGTTGGCCACCCCGCCCAGATTGAGGATTGCCACCGGCTTCTCCAGCCCGGCCGCCAGCGCGGCGTGATAGACGGGGATCAGCGGCGCCCCCTGCCCGCCCGCCGCGACATCGGCCGAGCGGAAGTCGGAGACGGTGACGATCCCGGTCGCATCCGCCAGCGCCTGTCCGTCGCCGATCTGCCAGGTCCAGCCGCGATCGGGGCGATGCGCGACCGTCTGGCCGTGAAAGCCGATGACATCGACCGCATCCGCACCGATCCCGGCATCGCGCAGCAGCTTCTGG
Source organism: Sphingomonas sp. SORGH_AS_0789 (assembly GCF_031453055.1). Lineage (NCBI taxonomy): Bacteria > Pseudomonadati > Pseudomonadota > Alphaproteobacteria > Sphingomonadales > Sphingomonadaceae > Sphingomonas > Sphingomonas sp. SORGH_AS_0789. The sequence continues at coordinate 2,681,828 of NZ_JAVIYV010000001.1, read as the reverse complement.
ACGACCATCGCATGGGTGCGCACGATCAACTCGCTCGCCGCGACGATCGGCGGGCTGGCGCGCGGGCGGTCGAAGGTCAGCGCCATGGCGGTGGCCTCCGCCAGTTCGGTGCGCGCGGCATCCGAATAGGGTTCGCTGCGAAAGGCGATCGCGCGCCGCTGCGCCTCGCCGTCCGTCTCGATCAGCGCGGCATCCACCCCGTCGAGCGAGGTTCCCGACATCAATCCGATCGCCAGCATCACGCTTAACCCTTGTGAATTTGCATCCCTCATGCCGGGATCGCGCGGACGTGTCGACCACATGGCGCAAGCGCATCTGGAAAAGCGCGACGATTTGGACTATGTGCGCGCGTATCCCATGGCAACCAAACTCCCCACTCCGCCGCGTGTCGGCATGGTCTCGCTCGGCTGTCCCAAGAATCTGGTCGACAGCGAACGCATCCTGACCCAGCTCCGCGCAGACGGCTATCAGATGTCGCCCGACTATGCGGGCGCCGACGTCGTGCTGGTCAACACCTGCGGCTTTCTCGACTCCGCCAAGGAGGAAAGCCTGGAGGCGATCGGCGAGGCCATCAAGGAAAATGGCCGCGTCATCGTGACCGGGTGCATGGGCAAGGAGGCCGAGGCGATCCGCACCCGCTTCCCCGACGTGCTCGCGATCACCGGCGCGCATGAATATGAGCAGGTGGTGGAGGCCGTCCACGCCGCCGCGCCCGCCAACCTGTCGCCCTATATCGACCTGATCCCCGACGCCGGGCTGAAGCTGACCCCGCGCCATTACAGCTATCTGAAGATTTCGGAGGGCTGCAACCACCGGTGCAGCTTCTGCATCATCCCGTCGCTTCGCGGCGACCTGGTCAGCCGCCGCCCCGACGCCATCCTGCGCGAGGCGGAAAAGCTGGTCGCGGCGGGCACGCGCGAGCTGCTGGTCATCAGCCAGGACACCTCGGCCTATGGCATCGACATCCGGAAGGAGCCCCGGATGTGGAAGGGGCAGGAGGTCGTGCCGCACATGACCGATCTCGCCCGCGAACTGGGCAAGATCGCGCCCTGGGTGCGGCTGCACTATGTCTATCCCTATCCGCATGTGGATCAGGTGATCCCGCTGATGGCGGAAGGGCTGGTGCTGCCCTATCTGGACATTCCCTTCCAGCATGCCGCCCCGTCGGTGCTCCGCCGCATGAAGCGCCCCGGCAACGACGCCAAGGTGCTCCAGCGCATCCACCAGTGGCGCGACATCTGCCCCGATATCGCGATCCGCTCGACCTTCGTCGTCGGCTTCCCCGGCGAGACGGAGGAGGATTTCGAATATCTGCTCGACTGGCTGGACGAGGCGCAGCTCGACCGGGTCGGCGCCTTCCGTTTCGAGCCCGTCGAGGGCGCGGCCGCCAACGCGCTGCCCGATCACGTCCCCGAGGAGGTGAAGGAAGAGCGTTACGCGCGGATCATGGAAAAGACCGCCGCCATCTCCGCCGCCAAGCTGGCCGCCAAAGTCGGTCGCACCCTGCCCGTCATCATCGACGCGGTGGATGAGGAAGGCGGCGCGACCGGCCGGTCCCAGGCCGACGCGCCCGAGATCGACGGAGAGGTCTTCCTGCGCGATGCCGGGCATTTGTCGGTCGGCGACATCGTGGCGGTCGAGATCGAGGATGCCGACGAGCACGACCTATATGGCGTCCCCGTCACAGGAAGCGAATAAGCATCATCACCAGCCCGGCCATCGACACCAGATAGGCCAGCGACCGGACGTACCGGACGCCGAACAGATAGAGCGGCACATAGGCGACCCGCGCGAGGAACCAGACCCACGCGCCGGTCGCCGCCATCCCGCCGCTCCGGCCCGGTCAAGGCCAACCCCAGCGCCAGCGCGATGAAGACGGGCCAGGTCTCACGATAATTGGCCGAAGCACGCTCCGCCCGCCCGGCAAGCGGCCCCAGCGGCGCCGGAGTCCCGTCGCGCGGCCCCGCATTCCAGCCGATGCCCCGGTCCAGCGTCGCCAATTGCGATTGCAGCGTGAGATGGACGAAGAACAGGATGATCGACCAGCCGAGGATGGTCAGTTCGGTGGTCATGTGCCTGCCCTTTTGTCTACACCACCCCGACGGAGGCCGGGGCGCGCCATGCCTTCTACCAACGCGGGGCTTCGCAACGGGACCCCGGCCTTTGGGGGATTGGGGCGTTTTTTTACCGGGCCTTTTGCATCGTGCGACGTCGAGAGGTTTTCCCGTGGCCTTCGACTTCGCTCAGGCTGAACGGAGGGGAGCCCCTTTTCCCACCGTCGCTCAGACTGAACGGGAGCGTCCCCATTTCCCGCCACCCTTTCAGGCTGGAGCAAGGCTCCATATCCCCACATCCGTTCAGGCTGAGCGAAGTCGAAGCCCACGCCCCTCACCCTCGCCCACCCCCCTCCACCCTCATCCCCGAACGCTCCCGTTGCACCGCCCCCACAAACCTGCTTCCTTGGGGCGCATGAGATACCCGACCCTGCTGGCGGCCGTCGCGCTGCTCGCCCCCGCTCCGCTCGCCGCACAAGCCCTGACCCCGGCCGAAACCCAGAAGATCGATGCGCTGGTAACCAGGACACTGGCCGATACCGGCGTTCCCTCCGCCTCGATCGCGGTGGTGCGCGGCGGCAAAATCGTGCTCGCCAAGGCTTATGGCAAGCAGTTCGAGGGGCAGCGCGGCCCTGCCGATCCGGCGCTCCCCTATCAGATCGCCTCTGTGTCCAAGCAGTTCACCGCCACCGCGATCCAGTTGCTGGCGGACGAAGGCAAGCTGTCGCTGGACGACACCGTCGCAAAATATATCCCCGGCATCAGCGGCGGCGACACAATCACCATCCGCCAGTTGCTCAGCCATACATCGGGCCTGCGCGATTACTGGCCGCAGGATTACAGCTTCAAGGCGATGGCGACCCCGACCACGCCGCAGGGGATCGTCGACCGCTGGGCCAAGGCGCCGCTGGACTTCGCGCCCAGCACCCAGTGGCAATATTCCAACACCGGCTATGTCGTCGCGGGCCTGATCGTCGAGAAGGTATCGGGCCAGCCGCTGCTCGACTTCCTCCAGGCGCGCGTCTTCCGCCCGCTGGGCATCCGCGCGGTGGATCAGGACAAGGCGGTCGGGCCGGGCTTCCCCCAGGGCTATCTCCGCCATGCGCTCGGTCCCGTCCGGGTCGAGACGCCCGCGGCCCCCGGCTGGCTCTATGCGGCAGGCGAGCTGTCCATGGCGCCGCGCGACCTGGCGAAATGGGATGTGGCGCGGATGAACCGCACGCTGCTGCCCGCGAAGGACTGGGCCGAGCAGGAGACGCCGGTCAAGCTGGCCGATGGATCGAACACCAATTACGGGCTGGGCGTCGCGGTCGGCACCGCCGATGGACGCCGCGTGGTCGAGCATAGCGGCGAAGCGGTCGGCTTCCTGACCGAGAATATCGTCTATCCGGACGACAAGGCCGCCGTGGTGGTCGCGGTCAATGCCTGGTTCGCCGATGCGCAGGGGCGGATCGCCAAAGGCATATCCGACATCGTCCTGCCCGCGCCCAAGGCCGATGCCGGGGATGCCGCCGCGCTCGACCGCATCCGCCGGGTCTACGCCCAGCTTCAGGCGGGGCGCCTCGACCGATCGCTGCTGACCGAGGATGCGGCCTATTATTTCACCCCCGCGACCATCGCCGACTATCGGTCGAGCCTGTCGCCGCTCGGCGCGCCGAAGACGATCGAACAGACGGGCAAAACCCGGCTGCGCGGCGGGTTCGTCAACCGTTCCTACCGCGTGACCTATCCGAACCGCACGCTGCGCATCAGCACCTATGCCGAGCCGGGTGCGACCGGAAAGATCGAACAGTTTCTCGTGAGTCCTGCCGAATGACCGACTTTGCCCCCCTGCTCCAACCCGATCGCGGCCAGAGCGCCCATGCGATCACGCTGCTGACCGCCGACGGCTTTGACGGCTGGCTGGGCCGCCAGCCCGCCGCGACCCGCGCGCTGGCGGCGGCGCAGCGCTTCTCCGCCAAGCCCAACAGCCATATCCTCGTGCCGCAGGATGACGGCATCGCGGTGGTCGCGGGCGTCGCCGATCCCGCCGCGCCCTGGGCGCTGGCAAAGCTCGCCGAGACGCTGCCCGAGGGCAGCTATCGCCTGGACGGCGTGGAAGTCGGGGCCAATGCGCTGGGCTGGCTGCTCGGCCAATATCGTTTCACCCGCTATCGCAAGGCGGAGGATGCGGGACCCCGCGTCCTGCTGACCCGCGACGTCGCGCACCGGGACGAGATGCTCCGCATCGCCGCCGCGACCGCGCTGGTCCGCGATCTGGTCAACACGGGTGCGGGCGATCTGGGGCCCGCCGAGCTGGAGGCGCAGGCCGAGGCGCTGGCCCAGGCCCATGGCGCCACCGTCACCGTCACGGCGGGCGAGACGCTCGCCCGCGACTATCCGATGATCCATGCGGTCGGGCAGGCCGCGACGCGCGACCGGGCGCCGCGCCTGATCGAGCTGGCCTGGGGAAACCCCGCCCATCCGCGCATCGCGATCGTCGGCAAGGGCGTGTGCTTCGACACCGGCGGGCTCGACATCAAGCCGTCGGCGGGCATGCGGCTGATGAAGAAGGATATGGGCGGCGCGGCGCACGCGCTGGCGCTGGCCGGCCTTGTCATGGCGGCCAAGCTGCCGGTCCGGCTGCACCTGCTGATCCCGGCGGTGGAGAATGCGGTGTCGGGTGCGTCCTTCCGCCCCGGTGACGTGCTGAAGACCCGCAAGGGCCTGACCGTCGAGAACACCAATACCGACGCCGAGGGCCGCCTGATCCTGGGCGACGCGCTGACCCGCGCGGGCGAGGAGAAGCCGGAGCTGATCCTCGACTTCGCCACGCTGACCGGCGCGGCGCGCGTGGCGCTGGGCCCCGACCTGCCGCCGCTGTTCACCGATGACGAGGCGCTGGCGGCCGAGCTGCTGGCGGCGGGCGTGGCGGAGGACGATCCCGTGTGGCGGATGCCGCTCTGGGACGGCTATGACGATATGCTCAAGTCCGACATCGCCGACATGGTCAACGCACCCGATGGCGGCTTTGCGGGGGCGATCACGGCGGCGCTGTTCCTGCGACGCTTCGTGCCCCGACATACGGCCTGGGCGCATCTCGACGTGTTCGCGTGGCGGCCTTCGGGCAAGCCGGGACGCCCCAAGGGGGGTGACGCCTATGCCCTGCGCGCGGCGTATCGGATGTTGAAGGGGCGCTATTCGGGGGGTTGATCGGCGGTCGGGCGTGGCCTTCGACTACGCTCAGGCTGAACGGAGCTTGGGGATCAATCCCGACAGCCGTTCACGCTGAGCGAAGTCGAAGCGCACGGGCCAACCCCAGCCCCAATCACAACCCCGCCGCCGCCTCGATGATCGGCACGAACTTCTCGGCGGTCAGGCTGGCCCCGCCGACCAGCGCGCCGTCGACATTCTCGACCGACAACAGGGCCGCGGCATTCTCGCCGATCACCGAGCCGCCATACAGGATGGGCACGTCATCCGCCGCATCGCCGATCAGCATGCGCAGCTTGGCGCGCGCGATCGAATGGATCGTCGCGATCTCCTCGACGGTCGGCGTCCGCCCGGTCCCGATCGCCCAGCGCGGTTCATAAGCCAGGGTGAACCAGCTGCCATCGGCATTGTCGGGCACCGACTTCTCGATCTGTGCCTGCACCACCCGCTCGGCGCGGCCCGCATTGCGCTCCGCCTCGGTCTCGCCGCAGCACAATATGACCTTCAGGCCGTTGCGATGCGCCGCCGCCGCCTTGGCCCAGGCGTCCTGGCTCGTCTCGCCCTGGTCGGCGCGGCGCTCGGAATGGCCGACGATCGTGAAGCGCGCGCCCGCCTCGCGCACCATTCCGGCCGAGACGCAGCCGGTATGCGCCCCCGAATCGCGTTCGTGCACATCCTCCGCGCCGATCGCCAGATCGGGCACCCGCTCCGCCGCCGCGGCGATCAGCGTGAAGGGCACCGCCATCGCGACATCGACATTCGGAGCCGCCAGCGCCGCCGCCGCGATCGCGTCCAGCTCGGCCAGGGCGGCGCGCGAACCGTTCATCTTCCAGTTGCCAGCCACCATTTTGCGCCGTGCCATAACCGGGCTCCTCATCTGTCGACTGTTATACGTGTTCAACACCGATAGCGGATCATGCGATCCGCGCAAGCTTGATGCGGGCGCGACGGGCCCCTAAAGCACATCCGTTTTTATCCTTTGCCGATCGGTCGTCCATGCTCAGCTTCTTCCGCCGGATCATCAATTCCAAGGCCGGCGTCGTCGTGACCTTCATCGTGCTGGGCGTGATCGCGATCGCGTTCGCCGCGGGCGACGTGTCCAACATCTCGGGCATGGCGGGCGGGCTGACCGGCTCGTCGGTCGCCAAGGTCGGCGATGCGAAGATCACCGCCAACGACCTGCGCACCGCCGCGCAGAACGAGGTCGCCGCCTATCGCCAGGAACAGCCGACCTTCGACATGGCGCAGTTCATGGCGGCGGGCGGGTTCGAAGGCGTGCTCCAGCGCGAGATCACCGGCCTGTCGCTCGAACAGTTCGGCAAGGACCAGGGCATGGTCGTCTCGCGCCGCCTGATCGACGGGCAGATCGCCTCGATCCCGGCCTTTCGTGGCCCCAATGGCCAGTTCGATCCGGCGCTTTACCAGCAGCTTCTGGCCCAGCGGAAGATGACCGACGCGCAGGTCCGCACCGACCTGGAGCGCACCCTGTTCGCGCAGCAGTTGACCGTGCCCACCATCGGCGCGACCCAGATGGCGATGCAGATGGCGCTGCCCTATGCCTCGCTGCTGCTCGAAAAGCGCGGCGGTGAGGTCGGCTTCATCCCGACCCGTCTGGTGCCCACCGGCCCCGCGCCCAGCGACGCCGACATCCAGGCCTTCTACACGCGCAACGTCCAGCGCTACACACTGCCCGAGCGTCGCGTCGTCCGCTATGCGCTGGTCACCCCGGCCGCCATCGCGGCCAAGGCGACCCCCAGCGAGGCGGAGATCGCCCGCTATTATCAGAGCAACCAGTCGCGCTACGCCGCCGCCGAAAAGCGCGACGTGACGCAGGTGATCGTCGCCGATCAGGCGGGCGCGAACGCGCTGGCCGCCAAGGCGAAGGGCGGCACCAGCCTGGCCGATGCGGCGCGCGCCGCCGGGCTCGAGGCTTCGGTGCAGAAGGGCCTGGACAAGGCGGCCTATGCCGCGCGCGCCTCCGCGCCGGTCGCCGATGCGGTGTTCGCCGCCGCCAAGGGGACGGTCGTGGGCCCGGTGCGCGGCAGCCTCGGCTTCGTCGTCGCCCGTGTCGACGGCGTGACCCAGGTGCCGGGCAAGACGCTGGCGCAGGTCCGTCCCGAGATCGTCGCGGAGCTGACCAAGCAGAAGCAGGCCGCCGCGCTGGGCGAGATGCGCAACGCGATCGAGGATTCGCTGTCGGGCAACGCGACCTTCGAGGAAGTGGTCGCCGACCGCAAGCTTCAGGCGCAGACCACCCCCGCCGTCACCGCGCAGGGCGCGGCGCCCGACGCGCCCGCCTTCCAGCCGACGCCCGAACAGCGCGCGATGATCACCGCCGCCTTCACCGCCGAGGAGGGCGACGCGCCGCAGCTGGTTCCGGTCGGCCAGGACGGCGGCTTCGCCATCGTCGGCGTCGGCCAGATCCAGCGCTCCGCCCCCCGTCCGCTGGCGCAGGTCCGCGCGCAGGTGCTGGCCGATCTGAACGCCGACCGCGCCCGCGCCGCCGCGCGCAAGCTGGCCAATGCCGTGCTCGCCAAGGTGAGCAAGGGCATGCCGATGGCGCAGGCGCTGAAGGAAACCGGGCTGGCCGTGCCGCCGGTCCGCCCGATCGCCGCGTCGCGCCGCGACCTCGCCGCCGCGCAGAACACCCCCGCCGCCGCCCCGCTCGCGCTGCTGTTCTCGATGCCGCAGAACAAGGCGCGCACGCTGGAGGCACCGCAGAACGAAGGCTGGTACATCCTGCGCGTGACGAAGATCGAGGCGGGCAATGCGACCGGCAACGAGGCCGCGATCCGCGCCGCGCGCGGGGACATTGGCCGCCTGGTCGGCCGCGAATATGTCTCGCAATTTGCCCGCGCCGTCCGCGACACGCTGGGCGTCAAGACCGACCCCAAGGCGATCGCCAAGGTCCGCTCGGAGCTGCTGAACAATGGCGGCAACTGAGCCCCACGCCGATGACGCCGCGCTCGCCCAGCTGAAGGCGGGGCGGCCCGCGCTGGTGTGGCGGCGGCAGATCGCCGACACCGAGACGCCGGTCGCCGCCGCGCTGAAACTGATCGAGCCCGGACGCGGCGACTTCCTGCTCGAATCGGTCGAGGGCGGCGCGACGCGCGGGCGCTACAGCCTGATCGGGCTGGCCCCCGATCTCGTCTTCCGCGCCGACGGGCATGATGCCGCGATCAACCGCCAATGGGCGACCGACCGCGACGCGTTCGAGCCCTGTGCCGCGCCGACGCTCGCCGCGCTGCGCACGCTGGCCGCCGAATGCCGCGCCGACGTGCCCGAGGGGCTGCCGCCCGCGCTCGCCTGCCTGGTCGGCTATTTTGGCTATGAGACGGTGGGGCTGGTCGAGGCGCTGCCCAAGCCCCCGGTCGATCCGCTCGGCCTGCCCGACATGATCTTCGTGCGGCCGACCGTCATCCTGGTGTTCGACCGGCTTGCCGACGCGCTCTATCTCGTCGCGCCGGTCTGGCCCGAGAATGTCCGCGATCCCGAACGCGCGCTGGCCGAGGCGCAGGAGCGGCTCGACGCCACCGCCGCGCGGCTGGCCTCGACGCGCTTGCCGCCGCCGGTCCGTGCCGACCTGCCCGAGCCCAGCTATGCCCCCGCCCTGTCCGCTGGCCGCTATGCGGAGATGGTGGCGCGGGCGAAGGACTATATCGTCGCGGGCGACATATTTCAGGTGGTGCTGGCGCAGCGTTTCTCGGCGCCCTTCGCGCTGCCGCCCTTCGAACTGTATCGCAGCCTGCGGCGGATCAACCCCTCGCCCTTCCTTTATCATCTCGACCTGCCAGGCTTTTCGCTGATCGGGTCGAGCCCCGAGATCCTCGTCCGGGTCCGCGCGGGCGAGGTCACGATCCGCCCGATCGCGGGCACCCGCCCGCGTGGACGGACGGGGGCCGAGGATGCCGCCAACCGCGACAGCCTGCTCGCCGATCCCAAGGAACGCGCCGAGCATCTGATGCTGCTCGACCTGGGCCGCAACGATGTCGGCCGCGCCTCGGCGGCGGGCAGCGTCCGTGTGACCGACAGCTATACGGTCGAATTCTACAGCCATGTGATGCACATCGTGTCCAACGTCGTCGGACGGCTGGGCGACGACAAGGACGCGCTCGACGCGCTGTTCGCGGGCTTCCCGGCGGGCACGGTCAGCGGCGCCCCCAAGGTCCGCGCCTGCCAGATCATCGCCGAGCTGGAACCCGAACAGCGCGGCGCCTATGCGGGCGGCGTCGGCTATTTCTCGCCCGACGGATCGATGGACTCGTGCATCGTGCTGCGGACTGCGGTGGTCAAGGACGGCACCATCCATGTCCAGGCGGGCGCGGGCATCGTCGCCGACAGCGACCCGGCCTATGAACAGCGCGAATGCGAGGCCAAGGCGGGCGCGATGCTCGCCGCCGCACGCGATGCGGTCGCGCGGGCGGGCGACGGGGATTTCGGGCAGTAGGGCGGATCAGGGCCGGGTCGCCCGACGGGGAAGCGGAACCAGTATCGCCGCAAACGCGAGGGGACTGGGGCGGATCGATATTCAGGATCACTTCTTCTTCCCCTCTCCCCTGGAAAGGGGAGAGGGGAAGCGAAGCTTGCCAGCCTGATGGCTAGCGCACCCCTCACCCAGCTCCGACTAAGTCTTTGCTTTCGCAAAGACCAAGTCTGCGCAACCCTCTCCCCTCTCCCCTCTCCCCTCTGCGAGGGGCGAGGGAAGGAAGGCATCGCTGAACGTCGATCGACCCTAAGCCAAAGCCCTCACTGCCCGTCGGCGGACGGCGGGGTCGCTTCGGCGCGGCGGGCGCGGCGTTCCTCGGAATATTGGCGGTTCCAGGTCATGCTGCACCCGCTCTGCCCGCCCGTGCCGACCGGCGAGCAGGTGTCGGGGATGCCGCCCGCGACCCGGCCGACCTGATCGATCGTCGCGGCACGGTTGACCCAGCTCTGGTTCTGCGCGGGAATCGGCTTGTCGTCGCGCAACGCCTTGGGAATGCGGTAGGGCTCGTCGACGCGACCGCAGACCACCACCTCTTCGGACGTGCTGGGCGGACATTTCTGGTCGCCGGTCAGCGTCACCTGGCGCACCCGCTTGGGCGGTTGGCCGGAGGCGGCCTGCGCATCCTGCCCCGCTTGCTGGGCAAGCGCCGCGCCGGGGGTCAACAGCAGGGCGGCGATCAGGGCGGCACGAACCATGGCGACGAAACTCCTTTGAGACGACAACGTCGAACGCCGCGCATGGCTCCACGCTGAACGGCCTCTCCCCACGGCCGAATTCCGGCAAATTTAGGGCCATGTGTCGCGCGGCCCGACAATTTCGCACCTCCGACCGCCCGGTGCGGCGCGGCGGGCGTTGCACCATCCGTGCGATCGGCTATGGCGGGATCATGATCCTGGTCGTCGACAATTACGACAGCTTCACCTGGAACCTCGTCCATTATCTTCAGGAATTGGGCAGCGAGGTGGAGGTGGTCCGCAACGACGCGATCTCGGCGGGCCAAGCGCTCTCGTCGGGGGCGCAAGCCTTTCTCATCTCCCCGGGGCCCTGCACCCCGACCGAAGCGGGCGTCAGCCTGGACCTGGTCGCCGCCGCCGCCGATGCGGGCCGTCCGCTGCTGGGCGTGTGCCTGGGCCATCAGGCGATCGGCCAGCATTTCGGCGGGCTGGTCCAGCGCGGCGGGCTGATGCACGGCAAGACCTCGCCCGTGCATCATGACGGCACCGGGCTGTTCCGGGGCCTGCCCTCGCCTTTCACCGCGACGCGATACCACTCGCTGATCGTCAACGACGTGCCCGACAGCCTGGTGGTGAATGCGCGTGCCGAGGATGGCACGGTGATGGGGTTCCGCCACGCCACGCTGCCCATTCACGGCGTCCAGTTCCACCCGGAAAGCATCGCCACCGAATATGGCCATGCGATGCTCGCCAACTTCCTGCGCGAAGCGGGCGTGGCGCACGACCTGCCCGAGCGGCTGCGTCCGCCGGTCGAGACGCCCGCGTGACCACGATCGCGCTGCTGCCCGATCCCGTCAGCCCGCTGTCGCGCGAGACGGCCTATGCGGCCTTTGCCGACATTCTCGACGGTCGCGCGGGCGACGAGGCGACAGCGACCTTCCTGACCGACTTGGCCGAGCGGGGCGAGACCTCGATCGAGATCGCCGAGGCCGCGCGGGCGATGCGCGAGCGGCTGATCCCCATCACGGCGCCGCCGGGCACGATCGACGTCTGCGGCACCGGCGGCGACGGGCATCACACGCTCAACGTCTCGACCGCCGTGTCGCTGGTCGTCGCGGCGCTCGGCGTGCCGGTCGCCAAGCATGGCAACCGCGCCGCCTCGTCCAAGGCGGGCGCGGCGGACACGCTGGAGGTGCTGGGCCTCGACATGGAGCGCGCCGGACAGGTGGCGCAGGCCAGCCTGGGCGACATCGGCATCGCCTTCCTCTTCGCCGCCAACCACCACCCCGCCATGGCGCGGATCACCCCGATCCGGCGGCGGATCGGGCGGCGGACGATCTTCAACCTGATGGGCCCGCTCGCCAATCCCGCGCATGTCGGCCGCCAGCTGATCGGCATCGCGCGGCCCGATTATGCATCGGTCTATGCCGAGGCGCTGGATCAGCTGGGCGCGACGGCGGCGCTGGTCGTGTCGGGTGAGGAAGGGCTGGACGAACTGTCGGGCGCCGGGCCCAGCATCGCGGTGTCGGTCGGCGATGTCGCCGCGCCCGCGACGATCACGCCCGAGGATGCGGGGCTGCCCCGCCATCCCATCACCGCTATTCGCGGCGGCGACGCCCGGCACAATGCCGAGGCGCTTCGCCGCCTTCTCGCCGGAGAGCCGGGCGCGTATCGCGACGCGGTTCTCCTCAACGCCGCCGCCGCCTTGCTGGTCGCGGGGCATAGCGCCGATCTGGCCCAGGGGGCCGTGGCCGCTGCCCGCGCGATCGATACCGGCGAGGCTGCGGCGCTTCTCGATCGATGGATTGCTTACCGATGACGATGCTCGACCGCATCCTGGAAACCAAGCGCGCCGATGTCGCCGCGCGCAAGGCGACGATGTCGCTGTCCGATCTCGATGCCAAGATCGACACGGTGTCCGCCCCGCGCGGCTTTCGCGCCGCGCTCGACGCCAAGACCGGCCATGCGCTCATCGCCGAGGTGAAGAAGGCCAGCCCCTCCAAGGGCCTGATCCGCGCCGATTTCGATCCCCCCGCCCATGCCCGCGCCTATGAGGCCGGGGGCGCGGCGTGCCTGTCGGTGCTGACCGACGAGCGCTGGTTCCAGGGGGCCGACCTGTTTCTGGAGCAAGCGCGCGCGGCGGTGTCGATCCCAGTGCTGCGCAAGGACTTCATGGTCGATCCCTGGCAGGTGCATGAGGCCCGCGCGCTGGGGGCCGACGCGATCCTGATCATCGTCGCCGCGCTGGACGACGGCCAGATGCAGGAGATCGAGGCGGCCGCGATCGAATGCGGCATGGACGCGCTGGTCGAGGTGCACGACGCCGCCGAGATGGAGCGCGCCGCCCGGCTGAAGTCGCGGCTGATCGGGGTGAACAACCGCGATCTCAGGGACTTCTCGGTCGATTTTCAGCGGACCTACGAACTGGTCGGCCGCGCCCCGCAGGGTTGCACCTTCGTCGCCGAGAGCGGGCTGACGACACGCGCCGATCTCGACGCGATGGCCGAGCATGGCATTCACTGCTTCCTGATCGGCGAAGCGCTGATGCGCCAGCAGGATGTCGAGGCGGCGACCCGCGAACTGATCGGATGACCGGCCTCACCCATCTGGACGAGACCGGGTCGGCGCGGATGGTCGATGTCGGGGGCAAGTCGGTGACGGCCCGGCAGGCGGTGGCGCAGGGGCGGATCACCATGTCGGCCGAGGCCGCCGCCGCGATCGCAGCGGGCAGCGTCCAGAAGGGTGACGTGCTCGCCGTCGCGCGGGTCGCCGGGATCATGGCCGCCAAGAAGACCAGCGACCTGATCCCGCTCTGCCACCCGCTTCCGCTCAGCAAGGTCGAGATCGAACTGACGCTGGATGCCGAAGGCGTAACCGCGACCGCGACCGCCGCGACGGCGGGCCAGACCGGGGTGGAGATGGAAGCACTGGCCGCCGTGTCGGTCACGCTGCTGACCGTCTATGACATGGCCAAGGCGCTCGATAAGCGCATGACGATCGGCGATATTCGCCTGTTGTCCAAGACCGGCGGCAAGTCGGGTGACTGGCACGCCTGACCGGCCCGCCTGCGGGAACGCCAGCGCCGACGACGCGTCTTGTCGCCAACAGGAGTGACCGCCATTCTTCTACCCGTTGCCGAAGCCCAACAGCGCCTGCTCGCCCTCGCCCCCGACCGGCCCGTCATCGAGCTCGCTCTGCGCGACGCCGCCGGGCGCTGGGCGGCGCGCGACGTGCTGGCGCAGCGGACCCAGCCGTCGCGCGACCTGTCGGCGATGGATGGCTATGCGATCCGCTTCGACGACATGCCGGGGCCCTGGACGGTGATCGGCGAAAGCGCCGCCGGACGCCCCTTTCCGGAGAAGGTCGAGGCCGGACAGTCGACGCGCATCTTCACCGGCGCCGCGCTGCCACCGGGCACCGACACGGTGCTGGTCCAGGAAGAGGCGGGGCGCGAGGACCGGACGCTGACCCTGACCGGCGAAGGCCCGGCACATCGTGGACGCAATGTGCGGCGGCGCGGGCTTGATTTTTCGCAAGGCGACCGGCTGATCGCCGCGGGGCAGCGGCTGACGCCCGCGCGGATCGCGGTGGCGGCGACCGGCGGCCATGGCACCCTGCCCGTCCGCCCGCGCGTCCGGATCGCGATCGCCGCGACCGGCGACGAACTCGTGCCCCCCGGACAGGGGGATGCCGACGCCCTGCCGGAGTCGAACGGCGTGATGCTGGCCGCTTTGCTCGCCGACCTGCCCGTCGAGATCATCGACCTGGGCATATTGCCCGACAATCTGGAACGGCTGCGCGACGCCTTTGCCGGGGTCGCGGCCGATCTGCTGGTCACGACCGGCGGCGCATCGGTGGGGGATCATGATCTGGTCCAGCCCGCGCTGAAGGCGGCGGGCGGCAGCATCGATTTCTGGCGGATCGCGCTTCGCCCCGGCAAGCCGATGATGGCGGGGCGGCTGAACGACATGGTCGTGCTGGGCCTGCCCGGCAATCCGGTGTCGGCCTTCGTGACCGCGATCCTCTTCGTCAAGCCGCTGGTCGCGCATATGGCGGGCGCAGGCGATCCCTTCCCCAGCGCGATCCCCGCCATTCTGGGTGAGGATCTGCCCGCCAACGGTCCGCGCATCGACTATCTGCGCGCCGCGATGATCGACGGGCGCATCCATGCGGCGGCCATCCAGGACAGCTCGATGCTGCTGACCCTGGCGCGTTCGACATGCCTGGTGATCCGCCCGCCGCACGCGCCCCCGGCCCGTGCGGGCGACTCGGCGGAAATCCTGATGCTCGCTTGACGCAAGCCTTTCCGTTCCATATAAGTTCCACGTCTGTTCTGGACGGAGGATCGCGATGCTCACCGCAAAGCAGCATGAGCTTGTCTGCTTCATCAACGACCGTTTGCGGGAAACCGGCGTCTCGCCCTCCTTTGAGGAGATGAAGGAGGCGCTGGACCTCAAGTCCAAGTCGGGCGTCCATCGCCTGATCTCCGCGCTGGAGGAACGCAACTTCATCCGCCGACTGCCCAATCGCGCCCGCGCGCTGGAGGTGCTGCGGATGCCCGATCGGCCGGAAAAGCCGGTGGCCGCCGCCGCCAGCACGGCCGATGCGCGTCCGCCCGCCGCGAAGCCGGTCGCCGAGCCCGCCAATGACGTGGTCGAGATCCCCCTGCACGGCCGCATCGCCGCGGGTGTCCCGATCGAGGCGTTCGAGGGCAGCTCGACCTTGGCCGTCCCCGCCGCCCTGCTCGGCACGGGCGAGCATTATGCGCTGGAGGTGTCGGGCGATTCGATGGTCGAGGCGGGTATCCTCGACGGCGACTATGCGCTGATCCGCCGCACCGACATCGCCCGCGACGGCCAGATCGTCGTCGCGCTGATCGACGAGGCGGAGGCGACGCTGAAATATTTCCGGCGCGAAGGCTCGATGATCCGGCTCGACCCCGCCAACCGCGCCTATGATCCTCAGCGTTACGCCCCCGCCCAGGTGCGGGTGCAGGGCAAGCTGTCGGGCATTCTGCGCCGCTACGATTGATAAGAGGGCGAGCGGGTCAGCGGCCACGCGCCTCGCTCGCCACGATCCAGGGGTGCCGGTCCCCCGGCATCCGCGCGGTTTCGGCCACGGGTCCCGACAGCCGGATCGTCACGCCGCCGCTGCGGCGCAAGGCGGGGGCATCGAGTTTCAGCCAGCGCGGGCGACACGCCTCGGGCAGCCGCCGGTCGGCGATCATGATGTCGACGCGGTCGCACAGCGCGATCAGGCTGGCCCAGGGCACCGCATAGCCGCTCCGCGTCGCCGCCACCCGCCAGACGCGCCCGTCCCGCACGATCCGGGTCAGGCAGATATCGGCGCCGCACCGCGCCTCCGCCTGGTCGACCAGCGCGAGCGGTGCATCGTCGCTGCCGCCGATTTCGGATAGCGCATTCCGGACATAATCCCCCGCCCGCTCCCGCAACAGCGCCATGCCGCCGCCGGTGCGGATCGCGGCATGGCGGCCGTCGCCGGTCACGATCAGGTCGGGCAAGGGCGCGGCCAGCATGGCGATCACGCCGATGGCCACGCCCGGCACGCCCAGCCATCGCCACCGCGTCCGCCACAGCGCCACCCAGAGTCCGCCAAGGATCGTCACGGCGAAAGCCCCGTCCGGCGCGACCGGCAGCGCCATCACCGCCCCCGGCATCGCCGCCACCTGCCGCGCCAGCCAAAGCAGCGCCCCCAGCGCATGGCCGAGCAGCCACCAGAAGGGCGCGCCCAGCCCCACGGGATCGAGCAGCAGCGCCAGCATCTCCAGCGGCATCGCGACAAAGGTCGTCCAGGGAATGGCGACGATATTGGCGAAGGCACCGTACAGCCCCGCCTTGTGGAAATGATAGATGGCGATCGGCATCAGCGCCGCCTCGACCACCAGCCCGGTGACGAGCAACGCCCCCAGCTGCCGCGCCGCCGACCAGCGCCAGTCGGGATGCGGGCCGAACCAGCGCCGCATCGCGGGATGTTCGTGCAGCGCGACGATGGCGGTGATCGCCGCGAAGGACAGCTGGAAGCTCGCCCCCATCAGGGCCTCGGGCCGGAAGAGCAGCACGATGAACGCCCCCGCCGCGACCAGCCGCAGCGTCATCGCCTCGCGTCCCAGCGCCAGCGCCGCCAGCACCAGCATGGCGGCGACACAGGAGCGGATCGTCGGCACCTCCGCCCCCGTCAGCGCGGTATAGCCGATCGCCGCGACCGCGCCCGCCAGCGCCCCGACCAGCGGCAATCGCACGCGCAGCGCCAGCCATGGCCAGAGCGCGAGCAGCCGGATCGTCAGGACCATGACGATCCCGACCACCGCCGTGATGTGCAGCCCGCTGACCGACAGGAGATGCGCGAGCCCCGCCCGGCGCATCGCCTCGGCATCCGCCTCGCCGATGCCGCCGACATCGCCGGTTGCGAGCGCGGCTGCGATACCGCCCGCACTCCCCTCGATCCGCGCGGAAATATGGGATGACAGCCGCTGGCGAAGCCCCTCTCCCCGGCTCGATGGCCGCAGGACCTCGACCGGCGCGAAGCCACGCCCCGTCGCGCCGATCCCCTGGAACCAGGCGGCACGGGCAAAGTCATGGCCGCCGCGCGCGATCGGTCCGGCAGGCGGCATGAGTCGCGCGCGCAGGCGGACGATCGCCCCGCGCCCCAGACCGGTCGGAACATCCTCGATGGGCAGCGATACCCGGACATGGGGCGGCAGCATGATCGCCCGTCCGCGCCCGTCGCTGGCCTTCGACGGTCGCAACATCAGCCGCATCAGCCCGCGCGCCGCCAGCCGGTCGACGCCCTCCACCGCGCCCGTCATGGTCGCCAGCACCGGGCGGGCCAGGACCGGCGCCGCCACCGACTCGGCCCGCGCCCAGGCCAGTGCCGCGCCGCCGCCGACCAGCAGCGCAGCCATGCCGATAGCGCGCGTCACGCGGCCGCCCCCGGACAGGGTGAACGCCGCCAGCCCGACCCCGCCCGCCACACAGATCAACGCCGCCCAGCCGCGCGGATCGGGCAGGACGAACCACAAGGCGATGCCCAGCCCCCAGGCCACCGGCATCCACAGCGCCAGCTGCGTCCGCTCGCGTTCCGCCCAAAGTTCCAACGCCGTCCCGCGCGGCATTTGGCGAGGGCCGCGCTTGATGCTAGGGGCTGCGGCGGCTGAATAGGCCATCGAAATTCATGATTGGGAGTATGCGCGGTTGAGCGCAACAGATGATATCGCCACCGGGTCGGCCGCAGGCGAAGTGGTCACCCGCTTCGCGCCCTCGCCGACCGGCTTCCTCCATATCGGCGGCGCGCGCACCGCGCTGTTCAACTGGCTGTTCGCCAAGGCGAATGGCGGCAAGTTCCTGCTGCGCATCGAGGATACCGACCGCGCCCGTTCGACCCAGCCCGCGATCGACGCGATCCTGGACGGCATGCGGTGGCTGGGCCTGGACTGGGACGGCGAGGCGGTGTTCCAGTTCGCCCGCGCCGACCGCCATGCCGAGGTGGCGCGCGAGATGATGGCCAAGGGCCATGCCTATCGCTGCTACATGACGCAGGACGAGATCGCCGCGCAGCGTGAGGCCGCGCAGGCCGCCAAGCAGCCTTTGCGCATCCGCTCGCCCTGGCGCGACGCCGATCCCGCGACCGCGCCCGAGGGCCAGCCCTTCGTCGTCCGCCTCCGCGCCCCGCGCGAGGGCTCGGTCACGATCGAGGACCGGGTGCAGGGCAGCGTCACCGTGCAGAATGCCGAGCTGGACGATCTGGTCCTGCTCCGTTCGGACGGCACGCCGACCTATATGCTGGCGGTGGTGGTCGACGACCATGACATGGGCGTGACCCATGTGATCCGCGGCGACGATCACCTCAACAACGCCTTCCGCCAGCTGCCCATCTACAAGGCGATGGGCTGGGCCGAGCCGATCTATGCGCATATCCCGCTGATCCACGGATCGGACGGCGCCAAGCTGTCCAAGCGTCACGGCGCGGTCGGGATCGAGGCGTATCGCGACGAGATGGGCATCCTTCCGGAAGCGCTCGACAATTATCTGCTGCGCCTGGGCTGGGGTCATGGCGATGCCGAGATCATCGCGCGGGACGAAGCGGTGAAGTGGTTCGACCTCGCCGCCGTGGGCAAGGCGCCGTCGCGCTTCGACCTGAAGAAGCTGGAAAATCTCAACGGCCATTATATCCGCGAAGCCGACGACGCGCGCCTCGCCGCGCTGACCGCGGGCCGCATGGGCGTGGAGGACGTCGCGCTGCTGACCGCCGCGATGCCCTCGCTGAAGCCGCGCGCCGCCAATCTGAACGAATTGGCCGATGGCGCGCGGTTCCTTTTCGCGACCCGTCCGTTGACCATGGATGATGCCGCCGCCGGTCTTCTCGATGAAAAGGCACGGCACATTCTCTTTTCCGTACACACCGCGCTTGACGCGGTGCACAACTGGGATACGGAGCTTTTGGAAGACGCGGTACGCAAGGTGGCCGAGGCAGAGGGCGTCAAGCTCGGCCAGGTCGCCCAGCCGCTCCGCGCTGCCTTGACCGGACGCAAGACGTCACCGGGGATCTTCGACGTGCTCAGCCTGTTGGGCCGTGAGGAAAGCCTGGGTCGGATCGCGG
Organism: Sphingomonas sp. SORGH_AS_0789; assembly: GCF_031453055.1. NCBI lineage: Bacteria > Pseudomonadati > Pseudomonadota > Alphaproteobacteria > Sphingomonadales > Sphingomonadaceae > Sphingomonas > Sphingomonas sp. SORGH_AS_0789. The sequence goes on along the minus strand of NZ_JAVIYV010000001.1, from coordinate 2,662,806 downwards.
ACCAGATGACCGCAGATAGGAAGGATAATTGAGCATGAGCGACACCGCGAAATTCAACATCGCAGGCAAAGAGTTCGACTATCCGGTCATGTCGGGTTCGATCGGCCCGGACGTGGTCGATATCCGCAAGCTCTATGCGCAGACCGGCGCGTTCACCTATGACCCCGGCTTCACCTCGACCGCCTCGTGCCGGTCGGAGCTGACCTATATCGACGGCGACGAGGGCGTGCTGCTCCATCGCGGCTATCCGATCGGCGAGCTGGCCGAGAATAGCAGCTTCATGGAAGTCGCCTATCTGCTGCTGAACGGCGAACTGCCGAACCAGGACGAGCTGTCGGGCTTCACCAACACCATCACGCGCCACACCATGGTGCATGAGCAGCTGGCGGCGTTCTTCCGTGGCTTCCGCCGCGACGCGCACCCGATGGCGATCATGTGCGGCGTGGTCGGCGCGCTGTCGGCCTTCTATCACGATTCGACCGACATCCATGACCCGGTGCAGCGCACCATCGCCTCGCACCGCCTGATCGCCAAGATTCCGACGATCGCGGCGATGGCGTACAAGTACAGCGTGGGCCAGCCCTTCCTGTACCCGGACAACTCGCTGTCCTACACCGGCAACTTCCTGCGCATGACCTTCGGCGTCCCCGCCGAGCCATATGAGGTGAACCCGGCCGTCGAAAAGGCGATGGACCGCATCTTCATCCTGCACGCCGATCACGAGCAGAACGCCTCGACCTCGACCGTTCGTCTGGCCGGTTCGTCGGGCGCCAATCCGTTCGCGTGCATCGCGGCGGGCATCGCGTGTCTGTGGGGCCCGGCGCATGGCGGCGCGAACGAAGCCGCGCTCAACATGCTGCGCGAGATCGGCACGCCCGATCGCATCCCCGAGTTCATCGCGCGCGCCAAGGACAAGAATGATCCGTTCCGCCTGATGGGCTTCGGTCACCGCGTGTACAAGAATTACGACCCGCGCGCGACCGTGATGCAGAAGACCGTGCGCGAAGTGTTCGACGCGCTGAAGGTCAACGATCCGCTGTTCGAGACGGCGCTCCGCCTCGAAGAGATCGCGCTGAGCGACGATTATTTCGTCGAGAAGAAGCTGTTCCCGAATGTCGACTTCTATTCGGGCGTGATCCTGTCGGCGATCGGCTTCCCGACCGAGATGTTCACCGTTCTGTTCGCGCTCGCCCGCACCGTCGGCTGGGTCGCGCAGTGGAACGAGATGATCACCGATCCCGACCAGAAGATCGGCCGCCCGCGTCAGCTGTACACCGGCCCGACGCAGCGTTCGTACGTTCCGGTCGAGCAGCGCTAAGCCATGAACCGGTTCCGGCCGATCCTGATCGCCATCGGTGTCATGCTGACGCTGACCGGGCTGTTATGGATCGGTCAGGGGCTGGGCTATATCCACTGGCCCGAACAGAGCTTCATGCTCGGCCAGGGCCAGTGGGCCGATCGCGGGGCGTTTGTCGCGGTGGTGGGATTGCTGATGATCCTGATCGCGCGAAGGCTGCCCCGGCTGCGGCGCTGAACGGATAGCGACGACAGGGAAAGGGCTCCTTCGGGAGCCCTTTTTATTGGGCGCGCAGCCCGAAGGTGAAGGTCGCGCCCTCGCCCGGCACGCTCTCGACGCTCAGGTCGCCCCCCATCGCGCGCGCCAGACGGCGGGCGATATAGAGGCCCAGGCCATTGCCGCCGGGCTCGGACGGATCGACCCGCTCGAACTTCTCGAAGATGCGCCGCTGATCCTCGGGGGCGATCCCCTTGCCCTGGTCGGTGACGCGGACCAGCGCCCATTCCTCCTCGCGCGTGACGCCGATGACCACCTCGCCGCCTTCCGGCGAATAGCGCAGCGCGTTGCCGATCAGGTTGATCAGGATCTGGAGCGAACGGCCGAAATCGCCGGTCGCGGGCATGGCCTCCGCCGGATCGGGGCGGCGCACCCGGACCCCCGCCGCATCGGCGCGAACCGCGAGCAGCCCGGCCGCCCGGCGGGCGACGTCGGCCAGGTCCATCGGCGTGGCGGGCAGCGTGAAATCAGGCTGCTCGACCGCCTGCAACTCGACCAGATTGTCGACCAGCCCGAGCAGATGCCGACCGGCATGCGCGATGTCGCTGGCATATTCGGCATAATCGGCCGCGATCGGGCCGTCCGCCCGTGCGGCGATGCTGTCGGCATTGGCGACGATGCGCGCGAGCGGCGTGCGCAGCGCTCGGTCCAGCCCGGCGGTGAAGCTCTCGGTCAGCGGCGGATCGCCCAGCATGGCGGCCGGATCCACCTCCCCACCCTCCGGATCGACCAGATAGGTCGCGCCGATCAGCCCCGCTATGCCGCCCATCCCGTCATGGCGCACCGCCGCCGACAGCCGGACCGCCGCATCGGTCGGCACCAGCCGCGCGCCCCGTCCGTCGAGCGGGGCCGCCTCGTTGAGCAGCCCCGCCTCGCCGGTATCGAAGGCGAACAGCGCGCTGAGCGGACGCCCCAGCAGCGCGGCGGCATCGATGCCATGATGCAAAGCGGCTTCGGGCGAAAGGAATGTCAGACGCAACGCGGCGTCGGTTTCCCAGCGGAAGTCGGCACCCGCCGTCGCATAATCGGGGGGCGTCGCGCGCGGCTTCCACGCCGCCCGGTCGCGCCAGCCGCTGACGCTCAGGCGAATCTGCCCCGTCTCGGGCCGGGCCTGGACCCAGAGGTCCAGATCGCCCTCGTCATCGGCGACGACGACCCGGCGCGACACCGCGACGCCCAGCCGCCGTGCGAGTCGGGCGATCCGCGCGATCGGCGCCACCGCCAGCCGGTCGGACGAGTCGCCGCCCGCGCGGATGTGCAGCAGCTCGATCGGCGGGTCGGCCGACAGGATACGGTCGCTGCCGTCCAGAATGGCGCGCGCCACCATCGATTCGCCGGGGCCGCTCATCGCGCTCACCGGCGGACAGCCCCGTCCAGCCGGTCGATCGCATCGCGAAACCCGCGCGGCAGGGTCAGCGGCGCGAGCGCACGCCTGGCATCCTCGGCCGTCACCGTCATGATCGCGTCCAGCGCGTCGGCGAACCCCTCGATATCGCGGGCGCCATCCGCCTCGCTCAGCGCCAGCCCGATCCGGCCGAGCGTCGCTCGGTTCATGTCGAGCGCGCGCAGTACCAGCCAGAGGCGATCCCCCTCCGGCTCCAGCACGATGTCGCGCATATCGGCATCGTCGATGCCGGTTCCGCGGGCGAGAAAGGCGATGAACAGGCCCAGCTGCCGGTCGGACAGGCTCTCGACCAGCAGATCGGGCAATTCCCCCGCCCGCGCATCGATCGCCGCCGCCAGCCGACGCGCGGCCACGTCCGGCCGAATCTCACCCGCCTGTGCCGCCAACAGATGATCCGCCGCCAGCGTCAGCGCGCGGTCGAGCGTGGGGTCGTCACCATCGCGCAGCGCGGCGGCCACGGTCCAGACCAGCTGGCGGTGAAGCGCTTCGGGCAGGCAGGGCGCGACGCTTCCCTGCCCCGCCGCCCGGCTCGCCCCCTCGGCCAGCAGCACCGCCCGCGCGGCGTCGGAGACATTGGGGTCGGGTGCCTCGGCCAGCCGTACGAGCAGGCTCGTGCCGTCGCTCGCCAGCGCCTCGCTCGGCAGGGCGTCGGCCAAGAGCCGCTGGCGCAGTTGCGCGACGAGCTCGGTCACCAGTTCGGGATCGGCCAGCAGTCCGGCCCGGCGCAGCCGCTCGACGGTGGCGGCCACGGGGCTGCGCCACGCGACCTCGCCCTCCATGTACAGCGCCGCCTGGTGCCGCAGGTCGCGCGCCACCCCCTCGACCAGATCGTGCAGCCGCGCGATCACGGTCAGCCGGATGCGTTCGCTCAACCGACCATCGTCATCCAGCCCCAGGTCGACCAGCGCCGCCCGCCGCCGCCGCGTATCGCGCGCGCGCGCCGAGGCGACCCGCGCGGACAATCGCGCGCCCTGCCAATGCACGGCATGATAAGGGTCCGGGTCGACCGCCATTCCGAACCGCTAACCCGTTTGATGTTAATGCGACACTAAACTTGCGCGCGTAATGTCTCGATTGCGGACGCCAGGGTCGCAATCGCATAGATGCTGGCCAGCACCAGCCCCCACAGGCCGATGCCGAGCAGCGTGGCGGGCAGGATCACCAGCAGATAGGCGGGCGGGCTCGCCCACCAGCGGCGGCGGAAACGATAGAGCGCGGCGCGCTCCGCCAGGATGCCGAGGACGACCAGCACCAGCGCCATGGCCAGCCCCAGATCGTCGGCCCAGGCTCGGTAATGCTGCCACCCCAGCGCCATGATGGCGAGCGCCGTCAGCACCGCGATCGCGGCCGACAGCGCGCGCGCCGCCCCCTGTTCGTCGCGCAACCCCGCCAGCGTCTCGCCCAGCCCCAGCCCCAGCGTGCCGATCATCGCGAGGAACAGGCCAAGCCCCGGAAAGCCCGTCAGGATCAGGATCAGCCCGAGCAGCCCGGCGCCGCCACCGACCCCGCCCGCGACATGGGCGGGCACCGAGCGTTCGACCAGCCGGGGCAGCGCCAGCCGGGCGATCGGCGCCAGGATATAGCGATCGAACCAGCTCCGCCGCCCCGACACCAGCCGCGCGACGACCGCCCGCCCCCGCGCGTCGAGCGTCTCGGCGCGGTGGACGATGCCGTGCCCGGCCTTCTCCGCATCGGCGGGCAGCAGGATATGCGTCGCCCGCGCCTGCGCGGCGAGGCGGAGCAGAGTCGATTGCAGATCATAGTCGCGGGGCAGCGCGGCCACCTCGGCGACGCGACGCGGGTCGAGCCGCGCGACCCCCGCCCAGGCCATCTGGCTGCCGACCCGCTCCAGCCCCGGTTCGGCCCCCGCCTCCGGCACGACCATCAACGCATCGTGGCCGGTGTCGCGCAGGACATGCGCGATCGTGTCCTCGGTGGTGATCAGCCCGTCCGCCAGCACGACCAGGCGCGAGAGCGGATGCAGCTTTTCCGCCGCCTCGACCGCGCTGCGCACCGTGTCGACCACCACGCCACGCTGTGCGATTCGGGCGATCGCGCCGAGCAGTTCGGGGGTCAGGCGCGCGACGACGATGATGATCTGCGCCGCCCCCGCCGCGATCAGCAGCCGCGCCTGATACTCGATCAGGGTCACGCCCGCGAACGGCAAGGTGGCCGTCAACCGTCCGGGACGGTCGTCGGCATCGTCAATCGCGAATAAAAGGCCGGATAACATTGCCCGCTGTTAGGCGCTTGGCGCGGCCCATGCCAGCCCCGAGCGCCGATGAACGGATCGGCGCGGGCGTCAGAGCCGCGCGACGACCTCGCCGATCCGGACGAGCAGTTCGGCGTCGGGCGCATCGCGCGTCGCCGCCTGCGCGGCCAGCGTCATCAGCGGCAGCGCATTGACGCTGGCCGCCAGCCCCTTCAGGCGAAGCGCCGCCTCGCGCCACCCCTGCCCGCCCTCTGCCGCGTGCAGCGTTTCCACCGCGTGGTTCACGCCGTCGACAAAGGCCCGGCGCAAATCCTGGATCACCGCAGGCTCATCACCGGCCACCGCCGCCAGCGCGGAATCGATTGTTCCGTGTTCATAGGTCATTCATGGCCGCTTACCCGGATTGCCCACGACACGGAACAGCGCAAATGACTTTCTGCCGTCGGCAAACGTGATAAACCGACCCATTGTGACACGGGGGCTCGGATGATCGTGGATATGCGCGCGGAGCGTCAGGACAGGCCGGATATCGCCGACGTGGAAAGCCATGACGGGCGCTATGATCCGGTCTTTGCCGAGCCCGTGGCGGCGCCGCCTGCCAGCCCGTGGCTGGACGACGGCCCCCTGCCCCCGCCCGAGGAACCCGCGCCGCGCTGGCCGATGATCCTGGCGATCGGGGCGTCGGTGCTGTGGTTCGGCGGCATGCTGGCCTGGGGACTGCTGGGCGCGAACGCCCCGTCGGCCGAGGGGCTTGCCTCGTTCGTCACGCTGGCGCTGGCCGGGCCGATGCTGATCGCGATCCTGTGGCTGCTCGCCCAGCGCAGCAGCTCTGCCGAACAGCGCCGTTTCGCGATGACCGCGCATGACATGCGCCGCGAGGCGATGGCACTGGAGCGTGCGGTCGGGATGATCGGGCGCGCATTGGAGGCCAATCGATCCGAATTGTCGGCGCAGGCGATCGCGCTGGGCGAAATGGCGCAGGCCGCCGAAACCCGGTTCAACGCGATCGCGCGCGATCTGTCCGACGATATCCAGATGGTCGAGGCGCATGGCCGCGTGCTGAGCGATGTCGCCGGGACCAGCCAGGCCTCGCTCGCGCACCTGCTCGACGCGCTGCCCCGCGCCGTCGACGAGGTCGGCGAAGCGGGCGACCGGATGGCCGAGGCGGCGCGATCGGCCGAGAGCCATGCCGCCGCGCTCGATGCGCAACTGGTCGCGCTGGGCCGCCGGGGGCAGGATGCGGACACCATCGCCAGCGGCGCGGCGCAGCGTCTGGCGACCCATATCGAACAGATGGAGGCGACCAGCCGGACCGCCAGCGCGCATCTGGAAACGGTGACGGCCAGCGTCGCGACGACGATCGACGCGCTGCTCGACCGCACCGCCGAGGCGATCGACCAGTCGCGCAAGGGCATCGCCGCACAGGGTGACGCGATGCTGGCGATGGTCGGGGCCAATCAGGCCGCGCTCGAAAGCGCCGCGCGCGACAGCGCCGACGCGCTGGCCGAGCGGGTGGGAAGCGTCGACCAGGCCATTGCCCGCCTGACCGCCGAATTGGAGGGACAGCGGATCGCGGGCGAGGCGATGATCGACGCGCTGGACGCGCAGCTCGACCGGGTGGAGGCGCGCATGGCCGTGCTCCACACCCAGGGCACCGAAAAATCGCAGATGCTGGCCGCCTCGATCAGCGCGCTCGGCGGATCGGCGGACGCGATGACCGGCGCGCTGGAGGCGGGTGAGACGATGGCCAACCGCGTCATCGCCACCACCGAAACGCTGCTGATCGCGCTCGACGCCGCCGCGCGCGAGATCGACGAGACGCTGCCCGAGGCGCTGGGCCGGCTCGACCAGCGGATGCACGCCAGCCATGAGGTCGTGGTCGAGACCAAGCCCGAGCTGCTCGCGCTGGTCGCGGCGGCCGAAAGCACGCATGAGGCGATCGCCGCCATTGCCGACGTCATCGCCGAGCAGCGCCAGACGCTGGAAACGCTGTCGGGTTCGCTGATCGAGACGCTCTCGACCGGCCGGGCCAAGGCCGATGCGCTGGGCATGATGGTCGACGAGACGATCGACCGCTCGCACCGCTTCGCCGACGAGGCCGCGCCCAAGCTGGTCGATGCGCTGCTGCGCGTACGCGAGACGGCGGCGACCGCGGCGGAAAGCGCCCGCGAGACGCTGGCCGAAGTCATTCCCCAGGCCGCCCATGCGCTGGAGATCGCCAGTGCCGAGGCGATGCGCCGCGCGACCGGCGACACCGTCGAGCGTCAGGTCCACGCCATCGTCGAGGCGACGCAGGGCGCGGTCGAGGCCGCCACCCGCGCCACCGAAAGGCTGGCCCGCCAGGCCGAGCAGATCGCCGAGAAGACGGCCCTGGTCGAAAACCGGATCGAGGAGGCCCGCACCGAGCGGGAAGAGGCCGACCGCGACAGCTTCGCCCGTCGCGCGTCGCTGCTGGTCGAATCGCTCAATTCGGCGTCGATCGACATCGCCAAAATCTATGCCCCCGAGGTCACCGACAGCGCCTGGGCGGCCTATCTGAAGGGAGATCGCGGCGTCTTCACCCGGCGTGCGGTGCGCATCCTCGACTCGCATCAGGCGCGCGATATCGCCGAGCTGTATGACGACGATCTGAAGTTCCGCGAGCATGTGAACCGCTACATCCACGATTTCGAGGCGATGCTGCGCGGCGTGCTGGCCCAGCGGGACGGATCGCCGCTGGGCGTGACCTTGCTGTCGTCGGATATGGGCAAGCTCTATGTCGCGCTGGCCCAGGCGATCGAGCGGTTGCGGTAGGCGGGAACGGGCGCATAGCCTGACCGCGTGCACTTCCACTTCGCTCCGTGCGAACGGAGGTGCAAACACGGCCCCGCGTCCTATCCCGACCTCCGTTCAGCCTGAGCAAAGTCGAAGGCCACGCATCGCCACGGCCACCGGTCAAACCAGGCTCAGACGCCCCGGCTCATCCCGCTCCAATCGAGCATGTCGGCGGTAATCCAGCCATAGACGTAATTGAGATAGAAGAGCGCGAACATCACCGTCGCGGTGATCGTCGTGCGCCGTAGGAAGCGGCCGACCGCAAAGACGTGCGGGGCGCTTTCGACGGTGCCGGGGATGTGCGCCTCCCCGGCCTCATGCGCGGTCCTGACCCCGAAGGGCAGGACCAGGAACACCGCCAGGAACCAGAACAGGACGTAGATCGCAAGCGCCGACGTCCAGTGCATGGCATCAGCCCTCGATCAGGAGGACGTCGACGATCGGCTTCTTGCCGGTCCAGCGGGTCGCGACCCGGCGCACCGACAGGCGGATATCCTCGCGCAGCTTGTCGGTGGCGCGGCGCGGGCCGTCCACCGCCTTGGCGGCGGCCGCCACCGCTTCGGCGATGAAGGCATCGCGCTCGTCCTCGACGGGCACGCCCTGCACCCGCACCTGCGGACTGCCGACCAGCCGCCCCTTGGCGACCGCGACGCCGACCGAGATCTGGCCGTTGATCGCCAGCTTGCGGCGCTCGTTCATCGTCGACCCGTCCGAAGGCAGGATCACGTCGCCGTCCAGCACCAGACGGCCGACCGGCGCGTTGCCGATCTTGGTTGCATTGCCCGGTAGCAGGCGGACGATGTCGCCGTCCGACTGGACCAGCGTCTGCGGCACGCCCTGGGTCGTCGCGAAGCGGGCATGTTCCATCATGTGCCGCATCTCGCCATGCACCGGCATCAGCGTGCGGGGGCGCAGCCACTTGTACATCTGGGCCAGTTCGGGCTGGCCGGGATGGCCCGACACATGGACATGCGCCTGGCGCTCGGTGACCATGCGGACGCCCTTGCCCGCCAGAATGTTCTGGATACGACCGACTGCGGTCTCGTTGCCCGGAATCTGGCGCGCGGAGAAGATCACCGTATCGCCCGTGTCGAGGCGGATCGTATGGCTGCCCTCGGCAATGCGCGACAGCGCGGCGCGCGGCTCGCCCTGACCGCCGGTCGCGACGATCAGCACGCGGTCCTTGGGAAGCCGCATCGCCGTTTCGGGATCGACCGTTTCGGGGAAACCCTTGAAGTAGCCACAGGCCTTGCCGACCTTCAGGATCCGGTCGAGCGAGCGGCCGGTGACGCACAGCTTGCGCCCGGTCTCCTTGGCCACCTCGCCCAGCGTCACCAAGCGCGCGGCGTTGGACGCGAAGGTCGTCACGACCACCCGGCCCTTGGCCTTGGCGACCGTCTCGGCGATGCCGGGACGGACGCTGGCTTCCGAGCCCGAGGCTTCGGTGTTGAAGGCGTTGGTCGAATCGCAGACCAGGATGTCGACACCTCGGTCGCCGATCGACGACAGCTGCGCCGGGCTGGCGGGCTTGCCGATCACCGGGGTGGGGTCGATCTTCCAGTCGCCGGTGTGGAACACCCGGCCGACAGCGGTTTCGATCAGCAGCGCGTTGGCCTCTGGGATCGAGTGCGACAGCGGAACGAAGGTGAAGTCGAACGGGCCGACCTCGAACGCCTTGCCCGCCTCCATCACGCGCAGCTTGACGCGGCTGGCGCTGCCCTCTTCCTCCAGCTTGCCACGCACCAGCCCGGCGGTGAAGGCGGTGGCGTAGATCGGCACGCCCAGATCCTCGGCCAGATAGGGCAGCGCGCCGATATGGTCTTCATGCCCATGGGTCAGCACGATGCCGACCAGATCGTCCAGCCGATCCTCGATGAAGGACAGGTCGGGCAGGATCACGTCGATGCCGGGATAGGCCGGATCGGCGAAGGTGATGCCGCAATCGACCATCACCCATTTGCCTTCGGTGCCGTACAGGTTCACGTTCATGCCGATTTCGCCCGAGCCACCGAGCGCGCAGAACAGCAATTCTTTCTTGGGAGTCATTCACTTCCTGACAATGAGCGCCCACCCCGCTGAAAGCGGGTCCGGGCGATAGGGGTGCGCCGGTCAGGGCGCGGTCATCTCTTCACGGGCCATGCGCCCTGCGGCATCTCGCGGGCTGCACGATCCGAAACTCTCGTTACCGAATATGGGCGCGTTCCCACAGGATCGCCAGCCCCTGAATGGTCAGATCGGGTTCGATATGATCGAATACGTCGGTATGCGGGCTCAGCAGCGTGGCGAGACCGCCGGTCGCGAGCACCTTGACCGGCCGCCCGACCTGCGCCTTCAATCGCGCGACCAGCCCCTCGATCATCGCGACATAGCCCCAGAAGATGCCGATATGCATCTGGTCGACCGTGTTGCGGCCGATGACATTGCGGCTTTCCGGCGCCTCGATCGCGATACGCGGCAACTTGGCGGCGGCGGTGACGAGCGCGTCGAGCGACAGGTTGATGCCCGGCGCGATGATCCCGCCCTTATAGGCGCCCTGATAGTCGCTGATGTCGAAGGTCGTCGCGGTGCCGAAATCGATGGTGATCAGATCGCCGGGATAGAGCGCATGCGCGGCAATGGTGTTCACCGCGCGGTCCGCGCCCAGCGAGGCGGGCTCGTTGACGTCGATTTCGATGCCCCATTCGGCGGCGCCGCGACCGGCGATCAGCGGGTCGACCTTGAAATATTTCTGCGCCAGCACTTCCAGATTGTGAAGCGCGCGCGGCACCACAGTCGCGATGATGACTCCGGTCACATCCTCGCGCGCATAGCCTTCCAGTGCGAGCAACTGGTTGATCCAGACCGCATATTCGTCGCCGGTCCGACGCGGATCGGTCGCGATCCGCCAGCGGCCCTTGATCGTCCGCCCTTCGAGCAGCGCGAAGACCACATTCGTGTTCCCGGCATCGATCGCAAGCAGCATGGGGGTCCTTCAGATCAGGAAAATGTCACCGGCATGGATGACATGCACCGAGCCATCCGCCAAGCCGAGCCGTAAAGCCCCGTCCCCCGCCAGTCCGTCGAAGACGCCGTCTAGGCTCTGTCCGTCGGGCAAGCGGGCATTCAAGGGCGTGCCACGCGGATGCGCCCGCGACTCCCAGCGCGCGGTCACCGCGGACAGACCCCAGGTCCGCCACGCCTCGACCCAGCAGGCCATGGCCTGGGACAGCCGGTCCTGCATCGCCGCCACGCTGACCGCCACGCCCTGTGCCGCAAGCGACGTCGTCGCCCGGTGGGGCAGGTCGGGCGCGGAGGCCAGGTTGATGCCGATGCCGATGATGACCGCGTCCCCCACCCGCTCCAGCAATATGCCGGACAGCTTGGCGCCGTCGATCAGCAGGTCGTTGGGCCATTTGAGGCGAAGCCGGTCTTCGATCGCGGGGAGGCAGGATCGCACCGCCTCTTCGATCGCCACCGCAGCGACCAGCGCCAGCGTCGCGGGGCTCGGATCGCCCGGCTGCAACCGCACCAGCGTCGATCCGTAATAATTGCCGATGGGCGAGGACCAATCCCGCCCCTGGCGTCCGCGCCCCGCTGTCTGGCGGTCGGCGCGGAGCCAAAGACCGTCTTCGCCGCCCGCTTCCGCAAGCTGGCGAAGATCGGCATTGGTCGATCCCGTTTCCGGGACGTGCAGCACTCGGCTCAGAACAGAGCCCGCGCCGCCGCGAGCGACCAGGCGCCCAGCACCGGGATCAGCAGATAGCCGACCGGCGAAACGAACAGCGCCGACAGCGCGATCAGGCCGTTCTCGATCGGCTGCGCATCGCTATTGTCCCAGGCCCCTACGGGCTCGTCGAAGAACATCGTCTTGACGATGCGGAGATAATAATAGGCACCGATCACCGAGGCGACGACACCGATCACCGCCAGCGGGAACAGCCCCGCCGCGACCGCCGCGTTGAACACCGCGAACTTGGCATAGAAGCCGAGCAGCGGCGGGATGCCCGCGACCGAGAACATGAAGAAGGCCATCGCCCAGGCGAGCGCCGGACGCGTGCGGGACAGCCCCGACAGGCTGGCGATCGACTCCATCGGATTGCCCTGCTCGTCGCGCATGCGGATGACGATCAGGAACGCACCCAGCGTCATGATGACGTAGATGGTCAGATAGGTCAGCACCGCCGCAACGCCCTGCGCCGTGCCGGCCGCCAGACCGATCAGCGCGAAGCCGACATTGTTGATCGACGAATAGGCGAGCAGCCGCTTGATGTTGGTCTGCCCGATCGCCGCGACCGCACCCAGGATGATCGACGCCAGCGCGGCGAAGGTCACGATCTGCTGCCACTGCTGCACCGCCGAGCCCATGGCCTCGACCGCGACGCGGATCGCCAGCGCCATCGCCGCGACCTTGGGCGCGGAGGCGAAGAAGGCGGTCACCGGGGTCGGCGCGCCCTCATAGACGTCCGGGGTCCACATGTGGAACGGCACCGCCGACATCTTGAACGCGAGGCCCGCAAACACGAACACCAGGCCGAACATCAGCCCCAGCGAGCGCGTGCCCATCGCCGCGTCACGACCATAGGCGCCCGCGATCTGCGCGAAGTCGGTCGAGCCGGTGAAGCCATAGACCAGCGAAATGCCGTAGAGCAGGATGCCCGACGCCAGCGCGCCCAGCACGAAATATTTCAGGCCCGCTTCGGCCGAGCGGCCATCGCGCCGCATGAAGCTGGCCAGCACATAGGCCGACAGGCTCTGTAGTTCGAGACCGACATAGAGCGTCAGCAGATTGCCCGCCGACACCATCATACCCATGCCGACCGACGAGAGCAGCATGAGGATCGGATATTCGGGACGCAGATCCTCACCCGGCGAGCGGGCGAAGAAGCGCGGCGCCATAATGATCGCCACCGCGGTCGCCAGATAGATCAGGACCTTGGCGAAACCGGCAAAGGCATCCGCCCGGTACAGGCCGCCAAAGGCCAGCCCACCCGTGGTCGCCGGACCGGCGAGCGCGACCATCGCCCCCGCCAGCACGAACACCGCCGCAATGGAGATCCCCCGCGTCGAGGCGGTTCCGCCCCAGGCGGCGACGAGCATCAGCGCGATCGCGCCGAGGGTCAGCACCAGCTCGGGCAGGACCATCAAGAGGTTCAACGAATAGCTCATCAGTGCGCCTCCCCGTGCGCAGCTTGGTGCTCAGGGGCATGGGTGGTGGCCAGCGCCGGGTTACCGGCGGTGGGGCGGCTGTCCGAACCGGGGTTCGCGCGGTCGATCCGCTGGAGCAGGATCGTCACGTCCTTGCGCATCGGCGCCAGGAAGCTTTCCGGATAGACACCCATCCACAAAGTCACCGCCGCGATCGGGGCCAGCAGCCAGAGTTCACGGGCCGACATGTCGGGCATCGCCGCCACCTCGTCCGACTTGATCTCGCCATAAGCGATCCGCCGGTAGAGATAGAGCATATACGCCGCACCCAGGATGATGCCCGTGGTGCAGAGCAGCGCGGTCCAGGTCGACACCTGATAGGTGCCCATCAGCGACAGGAACTCGGCGACGAAGCCGCTGGTGCCCGGCAGACCGATCGACGCCATGGTGAAGAACAGGAAGAACACGGCGTATTTCGGCATGTTGATCGACAGCCCGCCATAGCGCGCGATCTCACGGGTGTGCAGCCGGTCATAGATGACACCGACGCACAGGAACAGCGCGCCCGACACCAGACCATGGCTGAGCATCATGATCATCGCGCCTTCGATGCCCTGCTGATTGAAGGCATAGAGGCCGATGGTCACGATCGCCATGTGCGCAACCGACGAATAGGCGATCAGCTTCTTCAATGTCGGACTGCACCAGCGCGACCAGCGAGGCGTAGATCACCGCCACCGCCGACAGCGCGAAGATCAGCCAGGTCAGCTGTCCGCTCGCCTCCGGGAACATCGGCAGCAGGAAGCGCAGGAAGCCATAGCCACCCAGCTTCAGCAGGACGCCCGCCAGGATGACCGAACCCGCCGTCGGCGCCTGGACGTGCGCGTCGGGAAGCCAGGTGTGGACCGGCCACATCGGCATCTTGACCGCGAACGAGGCGAAGAAGGCGATCCACAACCACGTCTGGACCGAGGCCGGGAAATCATAGGCCAGCAGCGCCGGGATCGAGGTCGTGCCCGCCGTGCGCGCCATGTAGAGCATCGCGACGAACATCAGCAGCGAGCCGAGCAGCGTGTACAGGAAGAACTTGTACGACGCGTAGATGCGGTTCGCCCCGCCCCAGATGCCGATGATCAGATACATCGGGATCAGGCCGGCTTCGAAGAAGACGTAGAAGAGGAACAGGTCCTGTGCCGCGAAGGTGCCGATCATCAGCACTTCGGTGAACAGGAACAGGCCCATATATTCGGGAACGCGCTTGTCGATCGAGCGCCAGCTGGCGCCGATGCAGATCGGCATCAGGAATACGCTGAGCATGATCAGCAGCAGCGCGAAGCCGTCGATGCCGAGCGACCAGCCGAACGGGCCGAAGATGCCGGGAGCATGTTCGACAAACTGCCACTGCGCGCCGCCCACGTCGAACTGCGTCCAGAGCACGATGCCCAGGACGAAGTCGACCAGCGTGGCGGCCAGCGCCAGCATCCGCGCGCCCTGCGCGTTGAGGAAGAGGCAGGCGATCGCGGCAACAGCCGGGACCGCCAGCATGACGGAGAGGATCGGGAAGCCCTGCATCACGCGATCAACCCAAAATGGCCCAGGTGACGGCCGCGGTCAGGCCGATCAACATGACGAACGCATAGCTGTAGAGGTATCCCGTCTGGAAGCGCGCCGCACCCTTGCTGCCTTGCTGGATAAGCCAGGCAACGCCGTTGGGGCCGAACCGGTCGATCGTCTTCTCGTCGCCACGGTGCCACAGGAACCGGCCGATCGCGAAAGCGGGGCGCACGAAGAGGAAATGGTAGATCTCGTCGAAATACCATTTGTTGAGGAGGAAGCGGTACAGGATGCGGAACTGGTCCGCGAACTTGGCCGGGAATTCCGGCGCACGGATATAGGTCAGATACGCGGTCAGCAGACCGAGCAGCATCACCACCGTCGCCGACAGCTTCACCCACACCGGCACGCCGTGCATCGAATGCATCAGGTGCTCGTTGAAGGCGATCGCGCCCTTCCAATAGGTCTCGCCCGCCTCCGGCTCGATGAACCAGCCGTGGAAGACGAAGCCCGCCGCGATCGCGCCGATCGACAGGACGATCAGCGGGATCAGCATGACCAGCGGGCTTTCATGCGGGTGATAGCCGCCGGTCCCCTCGGGCATGTCGGTATGGCCCGCGCTGTGGACGTGCGGCTCGTGACCGGCATCTTCCGAATGCGCGTCATTGTGGTGCGCATCATGAGCCGCTCCGTGCGCATGATCGTCATGACCGTGGCCATGCGCGTCGTGCAGCGCGTGCTGGATATGCTCCGACCCGGCCCAGCGCGGCTTGCCCCAGAAGGTCAGGAACATCAGGCGCCACGAATAGAAGCTGGTCAGCAGCGCGGCGATCACGCCCGCCCAGAAGGCGAAGCCAGAGCCACCCGCATAGGCGACTTCGATGATCGCGTCCTTCGAGTGGAAGCCCGCGAAGCCGAACGCCATCGGATTGCCGAACAGAGCCGGGATACCGACGCCGGTGATCGCCAGCGTGCCCATCATCATCGCCCAGAAGGTGAGCGGGATGTGCCGACGCAGACCGCCATAATAACGCATGTCCTGCTCATGGTGCATCGCATGGATGACCGAGCCCGCACCCAGGAACAGCAGCGCCTTGAAGAAGGCGTGCGTGAACAGGTGGAACATCGCCGCGCCATACGCGCCGACACCCGCCGCGAAGAACATATAGCCCAGCTGCGAACAGGTCGAATAGGCGATGACGCGCTTGATGTCGGTCTGCACCGTGCCGACGGTCGCGGCGAAGAAGCAGGTGCAGGCACCGATCACGGTGATCACGCCCAGCGCGGTCGGCGACGTCTCGAACATCGGCGACAGGCGGCACACCATGAACACGCCCGCGGTCACCATGGTCGCCGCGTGGATCAGCGCGGACACCGGGGTCGGGCCTTCCATCGCGTCCGGCAGCCAGGTGTGGAGACCCAGCTGCGCCGACTTGCCCATCGCGCCGACGAACAGCAGCAGGCAGAGCACGGTCATCGTGTCGAACCGATAGCCCAGGAAGCCGATGGTCGAGCCTGCCATGCCAGGCGCGGCGGCCAGGATCGCCGGGATCGAGACGGTGCCGAACACCAGGAAGGTACCGAAGATGCCGAGCATGAAGCCCAGGTCACCGACGCGGTTGACGACGAACGCCTTGATCGCGGCCGCATTGGCCGAAGGCTTGCGGAACCAGAAGCCGATCAGCAGGTAGGACGCGAGACCCACGCCTTCCCAGCCGAAGAACATCTGGACCAGATTGTCCGCCGTCACGAGCATCAGCATCGCGAAGGTGAAGAGGCAGAGATAGGCGAAGAAGCGCGGCTGATCCGGCTCCTCGCTCATATAGCCCCAGCTATAAAGGTGGACCAGCGCCGAGACGCTGGTGATGACCACCAGCATGATCGCGGTCAGCGAGTCGACGCGCAACGCCCAGTCGACCGACATGTCGCCGCTGGTGATCCAGTGGAGCACCGGCGTGACGGTCGCGACATTGGCGCCCGACAGATAGCCGATGAAGATCGGCCAGGACAGCGCACAGGAAATGAACAGCGCGCCGGTCGTGACGACCTTGGCGGGCACGTTCCCGATGGCCTTGTTGCCGAACCCCGCAATGGCGGCGGCCAGCAACGGCAGGAAGACGATAGCGAGGATCAACCCGATTACCCCTTCATCCGGTTGACGTCGTCGACCGCGATGGTGCCGCGGCCACGGAAATAGATGACCAGGATCGCCAGACCGATCGCCGATTCACCGGCAGCCACGGTCAGCACGAACATGGCGAAGACCTGCCCCACCAGATCCTGAAGCGCGGCCGAGAAGGCGACGAGGTTCAGGTTCACGGCGAGCAGGATGAGCTCGATCGCCATGAGGATGACGATCAGGTTCTTCCGGTTCAGGAAGATACCCAGCACCCCCATGGTGAACAGGATCGCTGCGACGACCAGATAATGGACGAGACCGATCGTCACAGTTCCACCCCCTGCCCGATGGGCTGATTGATGTTGCGGATCGCCTCATGCGGCTGACGCGCATTCTGCTTGGCGATGTTCTGCGGACGGACGCCGCCGCGCTTGCGATGCGTGAGGACGATCGCGCCGATCATCGCGACGAGCAGGACGAGGCCCGCACCCTCGAAGATGAACAGGTAGCGCGTGTACAGCAGGTTGCCGATCGCCTGGATGTTGGACACCTCGGGCGCGATCGGGGCCGCACGGGCCGCCAGCTGAACGCCGCCGACGCTCCAAGCCTGGAAGGCGATGATGACCTCGGCCAGCAGGGCGACGGCGAGTGCCAGGCCCAGCGGCAGATAGCGCGCAAAGCCCGCCCGCATCGCCGCGACCTCGATATCGAGCATCATGACGACGAAGAGGAACAACACCGCGACCGCGCCCACATAGACGATGACGAGCAGCATCGCGATGAACTCGGCCCCGCACAGCACCATGAGGCCCGCGGCGTTGAAGAACGCCAGGATCAGCCACATGACCGAGTGCACCGGATTGCGCGACGCGATCGTGAGCCCTGCGGACACGATCACCACGGTCGCGAAAATATAGAAGGCGATAGCCTGTATCACTGCCTGTCAGGCCCCTTTTCTGTCCGCCCCGAACCGATGGTCGCGGGCTTTAACGGTACGGCGCATCGGCGGCAAGGTTCGCCGCGATCGCGCTTTCCCAGCGGTCACCGTTATCGAGCAACTTCGACTTGTCGTAGATCAGCTCTTCGCGGGTCTCGGTCGAAAATTCGAAGTTCGGACCCTCGACGATCGCATCGACCGGGCAAGCCTCCTGGCACAGCCCGCAATAGATGCACTTGGTCATGTCGATGTCGTAGCGCGTCGTGCGGCGGCTGCCGTCGTCGCGGGGTTCCGCCTCGATCGTGATCGCCTGGGCGGGGCAGATCGCCTCGCACAGCTTGCACGCGATGCACCGCTCCTCGCCATTGGGATAGCGACGCAGCGCGTGCTCGCCCCGGAAGCGCGGAGAGATGGGGTTCTTCTCGAACGGATAGTTGATCGTCGCCTTCGGCTTGAAGAAGTAGCGAAGGGTCAGCGCATGCCCCTTCACGAACTCCCACAGCGTAAAAGCCTTGACGTACTGAGCGACGCTCATGCCGGAACTCCCACGCGCGCATACATCAGCACGCCAGACACCAAGAATACCCAGAACAGCGACACCGGCAGGAACACCTTCCAGCCCAGCCGCATCAGCTGGTCGTACCGATAGCGCGGTACGGTCGCCTTCACCCACGAAAAGACGAAGAAGAAGAAGCACATCTTCAAGAGCAGCCAAACGATCCCCGGCACGGCATAAAGCGGCGCCCAGTCGAGCGGCGGCAGATAGCCACCCCAGAACAGGATCGCGTTCAGCGCGCACATCAGGATGACGTTGGCATACTCACCCAGCCAGAACAGCGCGAACGACATCGAGCTATACTCGGTCTGGTAACCCGCGACGAGCTCCGACTCCGCTTCGGTCAGGTCGAACGGCGCGCGCTGCGTCTCGGCCAGCGCCGAGATGAAGAACATCACCGCCATCGGGAACAGCAGCGGGTTGAGGAAGAAGCCGTTGACCGGAATTCCCAGCACGCTCTTCTGCGCCTCGACGATGTCGGTCAGGTTGAAGCTGCCCGACCACATCACGACCGAAATCAGGATGAAGCCGATCGCGACTTCATAGGACACCATCTGCGCGGCCGCACGAAGCGCCGAGTAGAAGGGATATTTCGAGTTCGATGCCCAACCCGACAGGATCACGCCGTACACGCCCAGCGACGAGGCGGCGAGGACATAGAGCAGGCCGACATTGATGTTGGCGACGACCACGCCCGGCTGGAACGGCACCACCGCCCAGACGATCAGCGCGACCGTGAAGGTGATGATCGGCGCCAGCAGGAACAGCCCGCGATTGGCGGCGGCCGGAACGATGGTTTCCTGAAGGAAGACCTTCAGACCGTCGGCGAAGGACTGGAGCAGACCGAAGGGGCCGACCACGTTCGGACCACGGCGCAGCGCCATCGCCGCCCAGATTTTGCGGTCGACATAGATGACCATCGCGACCGCCAGCATCAGCGGCAGCGCGATCGCCAGAATCCCGACCAGGGTCGCGATCGTCCAGGCCCAGCCATAAGGAAGGCCGAGCGTCGTGTTGAAAAACGCGGTCACTCCGCTGCCTCCGCATAGCTCTCACCATGGACCAGTTCGGCCGAGCAGCGCTGCATCGTCGGGCTGGCGCGGCAGATCGCGTTGGTGAGGTAGAAGTCCTTGATCGGATAACCCTCGATCGTTCCGCTCGCGGTCGCGTTCAGCGACGGTGCTGCCCAGTCGAAGGTGACGAGACCGACCTGGCCCAGCGCGGGAACCTCGGCGGCCATGGCGGCGCGGAGTTCGTCCAGCGTGTCGAACTTCAGGGTCTGGCCCAGAACCTCGGACAGCGCGCGGAAGATCGTCCAGTCGTCGCGCGCGTCGCCCGGTGCGAACACCGCCCGCTCGCCACGCTGCACCCGGCCTTCGAGGTTGACCCAGGTGCCCGACTTCTCGGCATAGGTCGCGCCCGGCAGGATGACATCGGCGTGATGCGCACCCTTGTCGCCATGATGGCCGACGAACACCTTGAAGCTGCTGCCGAACTTGGCGAAGTCGACCTCGTCGGCGCCCAGGAAGAAGGCGAGCTTCGGCGCGGCCGCGACCACGTCGGCGATACCGCCCTTCTGCGCATAGCCGAGCATCAGCCCGCCCATGCGCGCGGCCGCCATGTGGACGACATTATAGCCGTTCCAGGCCGAACCGTCTTCCAGCGTCCGCACCAGATTGAACTGTTCGACCAGCTTCAGGCTCGCGCCATGCGCGCCCTTGATCGCACCGCCACCGAGGATGACCATCGGACGCGCGGCCTTGCCGAACAGCTCGGTAACCGCCTCAGGCAGATTGCCCAGCACCGACAGGTCGGCACCCAGCCACTCGACCTTGTAGGTCAGGTCGGTTTCGGGGCCGATCGCGAAGACCTTGGCGCCCTTCTTGATCGCCTTGCGGATACGGGTGTTCACCAGCGGCGCTTCCCAGCGCAGATTGGTGCCGATCAGCAGGATCGCATCGGCGCGCTCGACGCCCGCGATGGTCGTGTTGAAGTTGACCGCGGCCAGGCTCGACGTGTCGTAATCCATGCCGGTCTGACGGCCTTCGAGCAGGCTCGAACCCATCTTGGCCAGCAGCGCCTTGGCGGCGAACATCGTCTCGCAATCGACCAGATCACCGGCGATCGCGGCGACGCTCGAACCGGCGTTCACGTCACGGATCGCGGCAAAGGCCTCGTCCCAGGTCGCGGGCACCAGCTTGCCGTCGCGGCGGATGAACGGACGGTCGAGACGACGACGGACCAAGCCGTCAATCGCGTGACGCGTCTTGTCGCTCGCCCACTCCTCGTTCACTTCGTCATTGATGCGCGGCACGCAGCGCAGCACCTGACGACCCCGGCTGTCGAGGCGGATATTGGTGCCGACGGCGTCCATCACGTCGATGGCGAGCGTCTTCTTCAGCTCCCAGGGACGCGCCTCGAACGCATAGGGCTTGGACGTCAGCGCGCCCACCGGGCACAGGTCGACGACATTGCCCGACAGCTCGCTCGACACGGCCTGTTCGAGGTACGAGGTGATCTGCATATTCTCGCCGCGATAGATCGCGCCGATTTCCTCCACGCCCGCGACCTCTTCGGCGAAGCGGACGCAGCGGGTGCACTGGATGCAGCGGGTCATGACCGTCTTGACGATCGGACCCATGTACTTCTCGGTGACGGCCCGCTTATTCTCGTCATAGCGGCTATGGCCCTTGCCATAGGCCATGGACTGGTCCTGCAAGTCGCACTCGCCGCCCTGATCGCAGATCGGGCAGTCCAGCGGGTGGTTGATCAGCAGGAATTCCATCACGCCTTCGCGCGCGGCCTTCACCATCGGGGTGGTGGTGAAAATCTCCTGATTCTCCGCCGCCGGAAGCGCGCACGACGCCTGCGGCTTGGGAGGCCCAGGCTTCACCTCGACCAGGCACATGCGGCAATTGCCCGCGATGGACAGCCGCTCATGATAGCAGAAGCGCGGGATTTCCTTGCCCGCAAGCTCGCAGGCCTGCAGCACGGTGGCGCCCTGGGGCACCTCGATCTCGACGCCGTCGACTTTGACCTTAGGCATTATTCGGCAGCTTCCATCATCGGGGCGTTGCCGCCCGTCTCGCCTTTGCGTTCGCGAATGCGGCGTTCCATCTCCGGGCGGAAGTGGCGGATCAGGCCCTGGATCGGCCAGGCCGCCGCGTCGCCGAGCGCGCAGATGGTGTGGCCTTCGACCTGCTTCGTCACCTGGAACAGCGTGTCGATCTCGGAGACATCGGCATCGCCGGTGCGCATCCGCTCCATCACGCGCCACATCCAGCCGGTGCCTTCACGGCACGGCGTGCACTGGCCGCAGCTCTCATGCTTGTAGAAATAGGACAGACGGCTGATCGCGCGGACGATGTCGGTCGACTTGTCCATCACGATCACGGCCGCCGTGCCGAGACCCGATCCGACCGCCTTCAGGCCGTCGAAGTCCATCGGCGCGTCCATGATCTCGGCGGCGGGCACCAGCGGCACCGACGAGCCGCCCGGGATCACCGCGAGCAGATTGTCCCAGCCGCCGCGAATGCCGCCGCAATGCCGCTCGATCAGTTCGCGAAACGTGATCGACATGCTTTCCTCGACCACGCAGGGTCGGTCGACATGGCCGGAGATCTGGAAGAGCTTGGTGCCCTTGTTGTTCTCGCGCCCGAAGGAGGAGAACCACTCGGCGCCGCGCCGCAGGATCGTCGGCGCGACCGCGATCGACTCGACATTGTTGACCGTCGTCGGGCAGCCATAGAGGCCCGCCCCCGCCGGGAAAGGCGGCTTCAGGCGCGGCTGGCCCTTCTTGCCCTCCAGGCTTTCGATCATCGCGGTCTCTTCGCCGCAGATGTATGCGCCGGCGCCGCGATGGACGAAGACGTCGAAGTCGTAACCCGAGCCACAGGCATTCTTGCCCAGGAAACCCCGGTCATAGGCCTCGGCGACTGCCGCGAACAGCGTCTCGGCCTCGCGGATATATTCGCCGCGAATATAGATATAGGCCGCCCGCGCGCGCATCGCGAAGCCCGCGACCAGCGCACCCTCGATCAGCTTGTGCGGATCGTGGCGGATGATCTCGCGGTCCTTGCACGAACCCGGCTCGGACTCGTCGGCGTTGATGACCAGGAAGCTCGGCCGGTCGGGACGCGGTTCCTTGGGCATGAAGCTCCACTTCATGCCGGTCGGGAAGCCCGCACCGCCGCGCCCGCGCAGACCCGACGCCTTGATGACGTCGATGATCTTGTCCTGGCCCAGCTCCAGCAGCGCCTTGGTATTGTCCCAATCGCCGCGCTTCATCGCCGCGTCGACGTTCCACGGCTGGTAGCCGTAGAGATTGGTGAAAATGCGGTCCTTGTCAGCGAGCATTATGCGCCCCACTCCCCGCGATAGTCGTGATTGTCGCCGACCATGGCGGTCAGCGTGGTCGGACCGCCGATCGGCTCGACCGTGTGGCGACCCGGCTCCTGCGTGCCGGTCTTGGGGCTCTCGCCGCGTGCCAGCGCTTCCAGGATCGTGACCGTGCGGTCGTAATCCAGATCCTCGTAATTGTCGTCGTTGATCTGGACCATCGGCGCGGAGGCGCAATTGCCCATGCACTCGACCTCGGTCAGCGTGAACAGGCCGTCGGGCGTGGTCTTGCCCTTGATCAGCCCCTTGTTCTTGCATGCCGCCAGCACGTCGTCCGACCCGCGCAGCATGCACGGCGTCGTGCCGCACACCTGGACGTGATAGCGGCCGACCGGCGCCAGGTTGAACATCGTGTAGAAGGTCGCGACCTCATAGATGCGCATATAGGCGACGCCCAGCTGGCGCGCGACGAACTCGATCACCGGCACGGGCAACCAGCCCTGCGTCTGCGTCTCCGCCCCCACCTGGCGCTGCGCCAGATCGAGGAACGGGATCGAGCAGGACTGTTCGCGACCCTTGGGATAGCGCGCGAGGATCTCGTTCGCCTTCTTCTGGTTCTCGTCCGTCCAGGCGAAATTGCCCCAGCGGGCGCGGACTTCGGACTCGTCGGGAATGATGGCTGCGTCGGCCATTAGCGAATGAACTCCACGCGCGACACCTTGTCGTTCTCGAAGGAATAGATGGACATGACCTCGAACGCCTCGCCACCCGGCGCGCGTTCGACCTTTTCATGCAGCAGCACGGTCTCGCCGAACGCCTGGTCGGCGACGATCTCGGCGCGGTTCTGCGGGAACTGCGCGAACATCGCCTTCAGCCCCGAACGCACGCCCTCGCGCCCGTCGCGCAGGACGGCACCGCGATAACCCGCTTCGCAGGCATCCTCGGTCATCAGCGCGACATAGGCGTCGGCGTCCTGCGCATTGTAATGCGCGATCATCTCGCGGGCGATCGCGACGCGCCGGGCGGTGTCGATTCCGCTCAACGGTCGCACTCCCCGAACACGATGTCCATCGCGCCCAGGATCGCGGTCGTGTCGGCCAGCATATGCCCCTTGGACATGAATTCCATGGCCTGGAGATGGCTGAACGCGGTCGGCCGGATCTTGCAGCGATAGGGTTTGTTCGATCCATCGGAGACGAGATACACGCCGAACTCGCCCTTGGGGCTTTCGGTCGCGACATACACCTCACCGGCGGGGACGTGATACCCTTCGGTATAGAGCTTGAAGTGGTGGATCAGCGCTTCCATCGAGCGCTTCATCTCACCGCGCTTGGGCGGTGCGACCTTGCGATCGCTGGCCAGCACGGGGCCTTCGGGCATCTGCGCCAGGCACTGCTTCATGATCCGGGCCGACTGGCGCACTTCCTCGACGCGCACCATGAACCGATCATAGCAGTCGCCGCTGGTGCCGACCGGCACGTCGAAGTCGACCTTGTCATAGGCATCATAGGGCTGCGACTTGCGCAGATCCCACGGAATGCCCGAGCCGCGGATCATCGGGCCGGAGAAGCCCCACTTGATCGCGTCCTCGCGGTTGACCACCGCGATGTCGACGTTGCGCTGCTTGAAGATGCGGTTGTTGGCGACCAGGCCGATCGCATCCTCGAACAGGCGCGGCAGACGGGTGTCGAGCCAGTCGGCGATGTCGGTCAGCAGCTTGAGCGGCACGTCCTGATGGACGCCGCCGACGCGGAAGTAATTCGCGTGCATGCGCGCGCCCGAGGCCCGCTCATAGAAGTTCATGCAGTCTTCGCGAATTTCGAACAGCCACAGGTTCGGCGTCATCGCGCCGACGTCCATGACGTGGCTGCCAATGTTGAGCATGTGGTTCGAGATGCGCGTCAGTTCGGCGAAGAACGTCCGCAGATATTGCGCGCGCAGCGGCACTTCCAGATCGAGCAGCTTCTCGACCGCGAGCACATAGCTGTGCTCCATGCACATCGGCGAGCAGTAATCGAGGCGATCGAAGTACGGCAGCGCCTGCGAATAGGTCTTGTATTCGATCAGCTTCTCGGTGCCGCGATGCAGCAGACCGACATGCGGATCGACCCGCTCGACGATCTCGCCGTCCAGCTCCATGACGAGGCGAAGCACGCCGTGCGCCGCCGGATGCTGCGGGCCGAAGTTGATCGTATAGTTCTGGATCGACACGTCACCCGTGGTCGGGTCGACGGCGTCGGTCTTGTGGAGCAGTTCGTCGACGTAGTCGCTCACTGATTCTGTCCTCCACCCTTGCCCGGCACGACGTCCGGATCCTGGGGCTTGCCCTCGGCCTTGTTGCCCGGATGCGGTTCGCCCGCGCCCGTCTGCTTGGGGCTTTCGGTAGTCTTCACATCGGCGGCACGCGGCGCGGCGGTCTTGTCCGGCTCGGCACCGGCCTTCTTGACCGCATCGGCGCTGGCCGGGGTCTGCGCGCCCTTGCCTTCGGGCTGCGCGCCCTTCTCGTCGCCGGGAAGCACATATTCAGCGCCTTCCCACGGACTCTGGAAGTCGAAGTTGCGGAAGTCCTGCGCCAGCTTCACCGGCTCATAGACGACGCGCTTCTCTTCTTCCGAGTAACGCAGCTCGGTATAGCCGGTCAGCGGGAAGTCCTTGCGCAGCGGATGGCCGCGGAAGCCGTAATCGGTCAGGATACGACGCAGGTCGCTATTGCCCGAGAACAGCACGCCATACAGGTCATAGACCTCACGCTCCAGCCAGCCCGCGACGGGCCACAGGCCCGTCACCGACGGCACCGGCTTGTCCTCGTCGGTCGAGACATGGACATGCAGGCGGTGGTTGCGGGTCAGCGACAACAGGCAATAGACCACCTCGAAACGCTCGTCGCGTTCCGGATAGTCGACGCCCGCGATCTCCATGAGCTGCTGATATTCCAGCCCCTTGGTGTCGCGCAGCGCAGTCATCGCCGGGACGAGGTTCGCACGGTCCACGACCAGCGCAACTTCGCCGACATGATCGCGCGCATCGAGCAACCACGGCCCGAGAGCAGCACGGGCCGCATCGATCACGCCATCGTTCGAGGCGAAACGGGGAGCAGGCGCCCTCACCGTTCGATGCTCCCGGCACGGCGGATCTTCCGCTGCAACTGCATTACGCCGTACAGCAGCGCCTCGGCGGTCGGCGGGCAGCCGGGGACATAGATGTCCACGGGCACGATCCGGTCACAGCCGCGCACCACCGAATAGCTGTAATGATAATAGCCGCCGCCATTAGCGCAGCTGCCCATCGAGATGACGTATTTCGGGTTCGACATCTGGTCGTACACACGACGCAGCGCCGGGGCCATCTTGTTGCACAGCGTGCCCGCCACGATCATCACGTCCGACTGGCGCGGCGACGCGCGCGGCGCGGCACCGAAGCGCTCCAGATCGTAACGCGGCATGTTCACGTGGATCATCTCCACCGCGCAGCACGCCAGACCGAAGGTCATCCACCAGAGCGAGCCGGTGCGCGCCCACTGGAACAGCTCCTCGGTCGAGGTGACTAGGAAGCCCTTGTCGGTCAGCTCGCCGTTCAGCCCGTCGAAAAAGCCCTGATCGGGCTGAATGACGGCCTGGCCATCATGGGCGGGTCCGCCATGGGCCTGCGGCTTGAACTCAACCGGACCGGAGTGAAGATTTACTCCCAATCCAACGCTCCCTTCTTCCACGCATAGACGAGACCCAGCGCGAGCTCGCCGATGAAGATCATCATCGAAAACCAGGCGGTCCAGCCGAGGCTGAACACGCTGACCGCCCAGGGGTACAGAAACGCCGCTTCCAGATCGAAGACGATGAACAGGATCGCGACGAGATAGAAACGCACGTCGAACTGGCTGCGCGGGTCTTCGAACGCGGGGAAGCCGCATTCATATTCGGACAGCTTCTGCTCGTTGGGCTTATGGGCACCCGTCAGGCGCGCCACGAGCATCGGCAGAAACACGAAGGCCGTCGACAGAACCAGGGCAACGCCCAGGAACAGGAGGATCGGCAGATATTGCGACAGATCGACCAAGTTTTTCTCTCGCAGATGCGGAACTGGATGCGATTGGCTTTAGGCCGATGGGTCGGCCGGAGCAAGCCAGCGGAGGCATGAGAATGAATCGCAAGTGAACGCCCTCACCCGCCCTCATCCTCGAATTTTCAGATGGTAATTCAGTGGGTTGAACGCAAGAGGCATGACCCCTCGCGTTCAAATCCCACCAAATTCTTAACGCAGCGCGTTGGCCAGCAGCTTGTGCAGCTTGGAATGCAGGCCCTCATTGGCCGCCAGATACTCGCCGCGCTCGAGCGACTTGTCCGAACCGCGGAAGTCGCTGACGAAACCGCCCGCTTCTCGCACCAGCAGCATGCCCGCCGCCGCATCCCAGGGCTTCAGGCCCGACTCCCAGAAACCGTCGTAACGGCCGGCGGCAACCCAGGCGAGGTCGAGCGCGGCCGAGCCGAAGCGGCGGATACCGGCGACCTGCGGCGCGATCGCACCGAAAATGCGGCTCCACTGGACGAAATCGCCATGCCCCAGGAACGGGATGCCGGTGGCGATCAGCGCCTCCGACAGGTCGCGGCGCGACGACACGCGCAGGCGGCCGTCCTGCAACCAGGCGCCCCGGCCCTTTTCGGCCCAGAAGCTCTCATCGGTCAGCGGCTGATAGATCAGGCCGGTCGTCACCTCGCGCTTGCCGTTCGCCAGCGGCTCCTCGACCGCGATCGAGATGGCGAAGTGCGGGATGCCGTGCAGGAAGTTCGAGGTGCCGTCGAGCGGATCGATGATGAAGCGCGGCTTGGACGGATCGCCCTTGATCTCACCGCCCTCCTCCATGAGGAAGTTCCAGTCGGGACGCGCCTTCTTCAGTTCCTCGAAGACGGTTTCCTCGGCGCGCTTGTCGGCCATCGACACGAAGTCGGCGGGCCCCTTGCGGCTGACCTGGAGGTGCTGGACCTCGTTGAAGTCGCGACGAAGACGCGGCGCGGCCTTGCGCGCGGCGCGTTCCATGATGGTGAGAAGCCCGGAGTGCGAGGCCATGATCGTCCTTTCGGTCGCGCCTCTGCATCTCGGGCGCTGGAAGTGAAAAGGCCCGCCGCGAACGACGGGCCGGGACGGCGGATGACGGGGTCGCGCGTCTGTCGCGCCGGTCATCCGCCGATACCGATTAGTCCGCGCGGCGGACGTAGGTCTGTTCGTACACGTCGACCACGATGCGCGTGCCGCTGGCGATGTGCGGCGGCACCATCACGCGGACGCCATTGTCGAGGATGGCGGGCTTGTACGACGAGGAGGCGGTCTGCCCCTTCACCACCGCGTCGGCCTCGACGATGGTGGCTTCGATCTGGTCGGGAAGCTGGACCGAGATCGGCTTTTCCTCGTGCAGTTCCATCACGACGTCCATGCCGTCCTGAAGGAACGCGGCGGCGTCGCCCAGCAGGTCGCGCGGCAGCGTGATCTGCTCATAGCTTTCCTTGTCCATGAAGGTCAGGTCGTCACCCTCGGCGAACAGGAACTGGAAGTCCTTGGTGTCGAGGCGGACGCGCTCGACCGTCTCGGCGGAGCGGAAGCGGACGTTCGTCTTGCGGCCGTCGATGAGGTTCTTCATCTCGACCTGCATATACGCACCGCCCTTGCCGGGCTGGGTGTGCTGAATCTTCACGGCGCGCCAGATGCCGCCTTCATACTCGATGATGTTGCCGGGACGAATGTCCACGCCGCTGATCTTCATGGGTCTTCAACCTGCTGGAAAGAGCAAAGGATGCCGGGGCGTGGCGCCGGACGGCAGTCCGTGTGGCCTGCCTTAGCTCGAAGCGGTCTTTCCGGCAAGCAGCGGATAGGGATCGACCGGCTCGCCCTGCCACCAGCCGTCCCCGGCGCGCATCCAGCTGATCGCGAAATGGAGATGGATGTTACCCGCCCCGGCATTGCCGCTGTCGCCGACATAGCCGACCACCTGCCCCTGGCGGACCGGCGCACCCTCCGCGATGCCCGGCGCATAGCCCCGGAGGTGCGCGTAATAGAGGCTCCAGCGGCCGTCGCGCGAGCGGATATAAAGGGTATGCCCGCCGCGATCGCTGTCGAACAGCTTTTCGATCGTGCCGGCCAGCGCCGCGACGACCGGGGTTCCGGCGGGGGCGATCAGGTCGATCCCCTCATGCTTGCGCTTGCCGCCTTCGCGCGGATCGCCCCAGTCATGATGCAGCGAGCCCAGCGGATAATGCGCGATCGGCATGGCCAGCGCCGCCGAACTGCCCGCCACCGCCTGGCGGGCGGGGGCCGCGACCTCGGGCACCACCACCCGGCCCGGCCCGAAGGACAGCATCGACAGGAAGCCGCCGACGCCGATCACGATCAGCGCCAGCATCACCCAGCCGAAGCGCGATAACGGCCCCCTGCCCCCGCTCTGCTTCATGCCCCCTCCTTCGCATCCGGCCGCCCATCCCCAAGCAAACGCGAGGAGGGGCGCTTGTTTCCGAAACGCAACGGATGGGAGGGTTCTCCACCACCCTTCGCCCCCGCCAGAGGGTGGGGGCGGAGCGGCGATATTATTTCAGCACCTCGGCAAAGGCCTTCACCGCGGCAGCCTCGTCGCCGTTCCACACCGCGCCCGACACGGCGAGGAAATCGGCCCCCGCCCGGACCAGCGGCGCGGCATTGGCCGGGGTGATCCCGCCGATCGCGACGCAGGGCAGCTCGAACAGCGTCGACCACCAGGACAGGACGACCGGCTCGGCCTGGTGCTTGGTTTCCTTGGTCGTGGTCGGGTAGAAGGCGCCGAACGCGACATAGTCCGCGCCCGCCTCGCCCGCTTCCATCGCCAGGTGGCGGCTGTCGTGACAGGTCACACCGATCTGCACCGTCGGGCCCAGCACGTCGCGCGCCTCGCGCGCATCGCCATCCTCCTGCCCCAGATGGACGCCATCCGCGCCGAGCCGCTTGGCCAGGCTGATGCTGTCATTGACGATGAAGGCCACCTCGCGATCCGCGCAGATACGCTGGAGCGGCTCGGCGAGCTTGGCGGCGGCGTGCTGGTCCATGTCCTTCACGCGGAACTGGAATGCCGCGACCGGCCCGGCGTCGAGCGCGCGCGCCAGACGGTCGGGGAACGTCCCGGCGACGTCGAGCGGCGAGATGAGGTAGAGCTGGCACGGCGGCCGCCGCATGTCGCGCACGAAGGCGCTGGCGAATTCGGGATCGAGCGGGCCGAGGGGATCGTCTTCAAGCGTCATGCCTGTCCCCCTAGCGCGTGACGCGGCGTCCGTCACCTGGGGGCGGCGCATGGTGGAATGGGCGTCCCGGTTCCCCAACCGGAACGCCCAAGCCTGCCAAGAACTTATTCCTCGTTCTTGTAGATCGCGACCAGCTTGTCGAGCATCGCGAGCGCCTCGTCGCGCGGACGCTGGAAGGTGTTGCGGCCGATGATCGAGCCGTTGCCGCCGCCGTCGCGAATGTCGCGCGCATCCTGATAGACGGCGTCCGCCCCCTTGGCCGCGCCGCCCGAGAAGACGACGATGCGACGGCCCGCAAAGCTGGACTGGACGACGTGGCGCACCCGGTCGGCCTGGTGGGACCAGTCGGTGCCCTCATAGGCGGACTTGGCCTCGGCCTGCTCGATATGGTCGGTGGGCAGCTTCACCTTGATGATATGCGCGCCGAGCTGCGCGGCCATGTGCGCCGCATAGGCACCGACGTCGAGCGCCAGTTCGCCGTCCTTGGTCAGCTTGCCGCCGCGCGGATAGCTCCAGATCACGGTGGCGAGCCCCGCCTCGCGCGCTTCGGCCGTCAGGATCGCGATCTGGTCCATCGCGTCGAAAATGCCGTCCGAGCCGGGATAGATGGTGAAGCCGATCGCCGCACAGCCCAGCCGCACCGCGTCCTGCACGCTGCCCGTCACGGCCTGCGTGATCGAGGTGCCCCAGCTGTTCGAGCTGTTGATCTTCAGGATGGTCGGGATCTGGCCCGCGAACGTGTCCGCCCCGGCCTCCAGCATCCCCAGCGGCGCGGCATAGGCGGACAGCCCGGCATCGATCGCCAGCTGGAAATGGTAATGCGGGTCATAGGCGGGCGGGTTGATCGCGAAGCTGCGCGCGGGCCCGTGTTCGAACCCCTGATCGACCGGCAGGATGATGAGCTTGCCAGTGCCCCCCAGCCGCCCCTGCATCAGGATACGCGCCAGATTGGCCTTCACAGCCGCCGGCGTGGCTTCGTACTTGTCGAGAATGGCCTTCACGATCGGGGTCATCGATTCTCTCCGGATTGGGTTCGGGGAACGGGTCAGAGCATCAACCAGCGGCGCAGCGCCTGGTCGACCTGCTCCATCCGGGTGGGCGAAGCATGGCCGAGCACTTTGACGATATGATTGCGCGGGATGGACAGGATCTTGTCCACCTGCACCTCGCACTCGACGGTCAGGCCGGTATGTTCGCGCGGGGAAAAGGCGACGCGAAACAGCGCCTCGCCGCCGACGACCGAGGTCATCGGACAGACGGTGATCGTATTGTGCGTCTCGTTGTAAAGGTCGGACTGGACGACCAGGAACGGGCGGTGGTCGCCCCCCTCGCCCGTCGTCGCGAGCACGATGGCGGCGTGCGAGATCTTCACGCCTCCGCCTCCTGCGCCAGTGCGTTCCAGAAGGCGAAATCCTCCGGCGTGTCGCGCTTCGACGCGCGAGTCGACTGGCGACGGGCCTCGCGGCGATAGGCCTCGTCATGCAGGTCGACATAGCGCCGGACCGCCTCGCGCGCGATGTCACTCTTGCTGCGGCCCTGCGTCCGCGCGACGGCCGCCAGCCGCTCTTCCAATTCGGTGTCGAGACGAACGCCGAGCATCGCCATTCCTTCGTTTAACACGTTCAACGTAGCAAGTCCGCCAAGTCGGATCAAGCGCCCTTGACGGCATAAAGTGTGCGCGATCATTCTGATGCGGGGCAGATGGGGGGAGTCTCGGGATGAAATGGTTGCGCTTCGCAGGGGCCGCGATGCTGGCCGTGACGCCCGTTGCGTCCCCGACCCTCGCCAGGTCCACGCCCAAGGTCGGCGACATGGCGCCCGATTTCGACCTGACGCTGATCGACGGCAGCCATGTCCGGCTGGCGGATTTGCGAGGACAGGTGGTCGTGCTGAATTTCTGGGCGACATGGTGTGGGCCGTGTCGGGCGGAACTGCCGCTGCTCGACCAATATTATCGCATCCAGGCGCAGCATGGCCTGAAGGTCTTTGCGATCGCAACCGAGGATTCGCTGCCGCTCTACAGGCTGAAGCCGTTGTTCGCCGCGATGACGATGCCATCGGCGCGGCGGATCAAGGGGCCCTATGCCACGCTGGGCGCGGTGCCGACCAATTACATCATCGATCGCAGCGGGCGGGTCCGCTACGCCAAGGCCGCCGCGTTCGAACTGAGCGACCTCAACCAGTTGCTGGTGCCGCTTCTAAAGGAAACCCCGTCGCCAGCGGCGACGGGGTCGTAGCCCCTTAATCCTCTTCCCCTGCAAGGGGAGGAGGTCCAGCGAAGCTGGTGGAGGGGTGTCCCCGCTCATCGGGAAATTCCACCCTCGCCGATGGTGACACCCCTCCGTCAGGCCTTCGGCCTGCCACCTCCCCTTGCAGGGGAGGATTGCGGTTACGCGATCAGCGCGGCGACGCCGGGCAGGTCCTGGCCTTCCATCCATTCCAGGAACGCGCCGCCCGCAGTCGAGACGAAGCTGAACTGCGTCCCCACGCCCGCCTGGTTGAGCGCGGCGACGGTGTCGCCACCGCCCGCGACCGAGACGAGGCTGCCATCCTGGGTCAGCGCCGCCGCCGTCTTGGCGAGTGCGACGGTCGCCATGTCGAAGGGCGGCGTCTCGAACGCGCCGAGCGGGCCGTTCCAGACGAGCGTGCGGCAGTTCTTGAGCACATCGCCCAGCGCCTCGACCGCATTGGGGCCAAGGTCGAGGATCATCTCGTCGGCGGCGACCTCGTGCACGTTGACGGTGCGCGTCGCGGGGTTCGGCTTGAACTCCTTGGCGACCACCACGTCATAGGGCAGGTGGACGGTGCAGCCCGCCTTGTCGGCGGCGTCAAGGATCTCCTCGGCGGTGCCGGTCAGGTCATGCTCGCACAGCGACTTGCCCACATCGACCCCGCGCGCGGCGAGGAAGGTGTTGGCCATGCCGCCGCCGATGATGAGGTGATCGACCTTGCCGACCAGATGCTTGAGCACGGCGAGCTTGGTCGAGACCTTGGCTCCGCCGACCACTGCCGCGACTGGGTGCTGCGGATTGCCCAGCGCCTTTTCCAGTGCGTCGAGTTCGGCCTCCATCGCGCGTCCCGCGAACGCCGGAAGCTGGCGCGCCAGACCCTCGGTCGAGACGTGGGCGCGGTGCGCCGCCGAAAAGGCGTCGTTGACGTAGAAGTCGCCCAGCCTGGCGATCTGCGCCGCCAGTTCGGGGTCGTTCTTCTCCTCGCCGGCATGGAAACGCGTGTTCTCCAGGATCGCGATATCGCCGGGGTTCAGCGTCGCGACCGCCGCCTCCGCCGCCTCGCCCGCGACATCGTCGATGAAGCGGACTGGACGGCCCAGCACGTCGCTATAGGGCTGGGTCAGCATCGCCAGCGAATAGTCGGGATTACGCTGCCCCTTGGGGCGGCCGAAATGAGCAAGGACCAGGACGATCGCGCCCTTGTCGGCCAGTTCGGTCACGGTCGCGATCGTCGCGCGCAGGCGGGTGTCGTCGGTCACGCGGCCATCGGCCATCGGCACGTTCAGATCCTCGCGGACCAGCACGCGCTTGCCCTGGACATCGCCCATATCGTCGAGCGTCTTGAAGGCCTTGGTCATGATTCCTCGATCCTGATGTTATCGCCGATGCGGATCGTGCCACCCTCGATCACGCGGGTGCATACGCCACCGCGCCAGTCGGGCTTGAGGGCCGTCTGCAATCCGTCGGCGATCGCGTCCATGCGGTGGCACGGATCGCATTCCATGGTGATTTCCAGAAGGACGGGCCCGATACGCAACCGGGTGCCCGGAATTTGGGGAAGGTCGAAATCCTCGACCAACAGGTTCGCGCGGCGCTCCTGCCAGGGGATGTTACGGTCGATCTCGGCCAGTGCGGCGTCCCAGTCGGCCCGCTCGATCAGCGTCACCTGACGCCGCCCGCGCCCACCGGGCTTGATCCGCCCGCGACAATCGCCTTCGACGCCGCCCGCCGGGGTGACGATGGCGGTGTCGATCACCTCCATCGGCCCCTTGGGTACGGCATGGCGGGCGATGCCGGCCAGATGCCCGGTCATCGCCCGCCCCGTCGTCATCAGAGGAACTTCGCCATCGCGGTCGCGGTGTCGACCATGCGGTTCGAGAAGCCCCATTCATTGTCGTACCACGACACGACGCGCACCAGCTTGCCGTCGATCACCGCCGTTTCCAGGCTGTCGACGGTCGAGGACTGCGGCGAGTGCATCAGGTCGATCGACACCAGCGGCTCGTCCGAGAAGACCAGCACGCCCTTCAGCGGACCGTCTTCCGACGCCGCCTTCAGGATCGCGTTGACCTCTTCCTTGGTCGTGTCGCGCGCCGGGGTGAAGGTCAGGTCGACCAGGCTGACGTCGGGCACCGGCACGCGGATGGCCGAGCCGTCCAGCTTGCCCTTCAGTTCCGGCAGAACCTCGCCCACCGCGCGGGCGGCGCCCGTCGTGGTCGGGATCATCGACATGGCGGCGGCGCGGGCGCGACGCAGATCGGGGTGGATCTGGTCGAGGATCTTCTGGTCGTTGGTATAGGCGTGGACCGTGGTCATCAGGCCACGCTCGATCCCGATCGCGTCGTTCAGCACCTTGGCGACCGGCGCCAGGCAGTTGGTGGTGCACGAAGCGTTCGAGACGATGGTGTGCTCGGCGGTCAGCTTGTCATGGTTGACGCCGTACACGACGGTCAGGTCGACATTCTTGCCGGGGGCCGAGATCAGCACCTTTTTGGCGCCCGCCGCGATGTGCTTCTCGCACGACGCCTTGTCGGTGAAGAAGCCGGTGCACTCCAGGACCAGGTCGACGCCCAGTTCCTTGTGCGGCAGGTTCGCCGGATCGCGCTCGGCGGTGACGCGGATGCGCTTGCCGTCGATCACGATGTCGTTGCCGTCGGCCGACACCTCGCCCGGATAGCGGCCATGGACGCTGTCGCGGCTGAACAGCCAGGCGTTCGACTTGGCATCGGCCAGATCGTTGATCGCGACGAGTTCCAGCGCGTCGCCGCCCCGCTCGAGAATGGCGCGCGCGACCAGGCGGCCGATGCGGCCGAAGCCATTGATTGCAACCTTGACCGTCATGCCGGCAATCTCCTGTCTTTCACGTCGGGCCGATGGCTGGACGCCCGGCCCCGGGTTCGGTGGGGGATGTAGCGGCCCGTGCCGCCGAATTCCACCGTTCGCGCTCGCCTTTCGGGGCCGATCGGGCCGCTGTCAACCGCCCCTCGGCCCCGGACGATCCAATTCCGGGTTGCCGCATGGAGCCATCCTGCTAAGCCGCATTCATGCCCGAACCCATTGTCGACGATGTCCTCTCCTCCGTCGAGCGGATCGACCGCGCGATCGCCCGTATCGAACAGGCGATCCGCACCCGCGCGGCCAAGGAAGACGCGCTCGCCCGCCGTCATGCCGCGCTCAAGGCGCGCATGGCCGACGCGGTCACCGCGCTGGACGACGTGATCAGCCGGGGGAGCGCCGCCTGATGGCCGAGGTGACGATCCTGGTCGGCGACCGTCCGCACACCGTCTATTGCCAGGACGGCGGCGAGGCGCGCGTCCGGATGCTGGGCCAGATGCTCGACCAGCGCTGGTCGGCCGCGCTGCGTGCCTCGGGCGGACATAATGGCGAACGGGCGCTGCTCTTCGTCTCGCTGATGCTGGCCGACGCGCTGGAGGAGGCCGAGCGGCGCCCGCCCGCCGGAGCCGCGGTCAGCGAGGCCGCGCTCGCGCGGATCGCCGAGCGGCTGGAGGGGCTGGCCGATGCGCTGGACGAAGAAGGGCGATCCGGGAACGGCCGCCCTTGAGTAACGCGGAGTCCTCGCCTACATGGGTCGGCGGCGGGCTCTGCCCGGTACGAGCCACGATAATCCCTGAGGCTATTCTTCATCCAAGGGGGCTGTCCCTGCCCGGACCCTGGTCCGACGTACATGGTCCCCACCTGACGTATTGGGCGTCGGTGGATATTACGGCAAACGGCCATGGCGGTCCCGCCACCCGCTTTCTTCTGACATGACCGACAAACGTGCCCTGCGCGCCCGGATGCGCGGCGTCCGCGACGCGCATGGCCCCGGCCTGCTGCCGGTGGCACGCCTTTTTCTCGACCGGCTGCTGCCCGGACAGATCGTCGCGGCCTATCGCCCGCTGGGGTCGGAGGCCGATCCGGCCTTGTGGGTCGAGGCGGCGCTGCACGCGGGCGCAACGATCGCCCTGCCGCATGTGGTGGACCGGGCGAGCCCGATCCGCTTCCTGCGGTGGTCGCAGGGGCAAAATCTGGCCATCGGCGCCTTCGGGCTTCACCAGCCCTCCCCCGACGCCCCCGAATGCGCCCCCGACATCATCCTGACGCCGCTGGTCGGCTTCGACCGGCGCGGCAATCGGCTGGGACAGGGGGCCGGGCATTATGACCGCGCCTTCGCGGCCCATCCCGACGCCTGGCGGGTCGGCATCGCCTGGAGCGTGCAGGAGATCGGGGAACTGACGCCCGACAGCTGGGACGTGCCGCTCCACGCCATCGCCACCGAATCGGAATGGATCGTCCCATGACCCCCAGCTGGCGCAAACCCGCAGGAATGCTGCTGATCGTCGCGATCATCATCGTCTGGGCGATGCTGGTCGCCAGCCTGTCCGGCGTGGTCGGACGGTGGCATTGGGTGTTGCAGCTGCTTTTCTATGTCGTCGCGGGGATCGCATGGATCACGCCGATGAAGCCGCTGCTTCGCTGGATGGAGGGTGGACGGAGCTGAGGGGGCGCCGCGGAACCGGCCCTGCCTCCTGCACCTGCCACCGCATCCTCGCTCCCCAACACCGTTCGCTCAGGCGGAACGGAGGGATGGGCGCAGGAGGCGGGTTTTCCGGGGAGCCATCGGCCACGAAGACCAGCGCCCGTTCACGCTGAGCGAAGTCGAAGCGCATGCCCTGCGATCACAACCAAACCGGCAATGTCTATGCTGAAAACAAAAGCGCCATCCCGAAGGATGGCGCGAGTGACGGGGCTCGAACCCGCGACCTCCGGCGTGACAGGCCGGCGCTCTAACCAACTGAGCTACACCCGCTTGAAAGCCATGGGATGCCAACCGAAATCGGCATCGGCCCCTAGAGGGGATTTCGATATTTTCAGCCATTCTCCGAGGAGAGTGGCGCGAGTGACGGGGCTCGAACCCGCGACCTCCGGCGTGACAGGCCGGCGCTCTAACCAACTGAGCTACACCCGCTGAAAGCGTCGAGGCGCGCCAACTAGGCGAGCGTTCCCGACCTGTCAACGCATCATTTCATTTTTCTTGCGGAACGTCCGCCGGGTCGCTGTCGCGGTCGAGATGGGTGAGCGTTCCATGCTCGAACAGGAAGCCCGCAATGTCGGGCTTGCCCGCCGCCTTGAGCACGGTCTGGAGGATGATGAGCAGCGGCACCGCCAGCAGCGCGCCCAGCGTCCCCCACACCCATCCCCAGAAGCTGAGCGAGACGAGGATCAGGATCGGACTGATGGTCAGGCGGTGCCCGACGATCAGCGGGGTGATCAAGTTCGCCTCCACCAGATGCATGCCGTACATGATGGCGGGGGGCGCCAGCGCGACCCAGATGTCGCTGAACGTCATCAGCCCGCCCACCGCCAGCAGCAGCGCGCCGATCACCGGCCCGAAATAGGGGATATAGTTCAGCAGCGCGACGATACCGCCCCACATCAGCGGATAGGGCATGCCGAACAGCGACAGCGCCCCCGCCACCGCACCGCCCAGCGCCAGGTTGATGATGGTGATGGTGCCCAGATAGGCCGACACGTCGTCGACCACGTCCTGGATCACCCGCGCGGTCGCCATCGCGCCGTCGAAGCTCGTCCGCCCGCGAATCGTCTCGCGCCGCATCCGGGTCCAGCCCGACAGGACGAAGAAGACGACGAGGACGCCGAAGAGGAACTGGACGATCAGCCCCGGCGCGGAGGTCGCCGCCAGTTCCAGGATCGAGCTGGGCGGCGAGACGGCCGCCGTCTGCGCCTGGCGGATCGGGGTCGTGGCGACCTGCCGCAACGCCTTGTTCACATAGCGTTCGAGACTGGAATAGAGATCGAGCAACGGCGCCAGATTGTCCTGGATCCGCCCGATCCGGCTGGGCAGCAGGCGGAAAAAGTCGGTCGCGGGCACCACGATCGCCGCCAGCGCGATATTGGCGACGATCAGGAACAGCAGAACGCACAGCAACGCGGCGAGCGGCGACGGCACGCGACGCCGCTCCAGCCACTCCAGGATCGGCACCAGCGCGATCGCGATGACCAGCGCGGTGGTCAGCGGCAGGAAGAACTCCGCCCCTTCCTTCAGCGCGAACGGCAGCGCCAGGATGAAGCCCGCCCCCGCCGTCAGGGTCAGCCCGGCGAGCAGCCGGTCGCGGCGCATCGCGATCCGCACCGCATCGCGCTGCCCCATGCCGACCGGCACCCCCAGGATCGAATCACCGACCGGCCGACCCAAGCCGACCTCGTCATCTTGCGCGTCACTCATCCGGTCACGTTAGCGGCTTTCCCCAAGCTGAAAAGCCGCTAACCGCGCCGTTTCATGACGTTTGTGTCATGCGTCGCGCATGGGTGCGCGCCCTGCCGCCAGCGGAGGGCGGCGGTGCCGTCACCAGGCGCGGGGAATCCCGCCCGTCCGCTCCGCGACCGCATTCTCGATCGACTGGAGCTGGGTGCGGTTCAACACACCCGCATCCATCAGGTGCCGCATCAATTCATCGGTCAACGCGGCCAGGAAGTGCAGCTCGGCACGCTCCGAGGCGCCATCTTCGTTCAAGACTTCCATCGCCATCTCCCGATCTTCTCGTCGACGCGGACTGTGTAGCGGGCACCCCAAGGGCGCGATAGTATCTTTTACCCGCCGCTCCATTGACGTTTACGTTAGCGGAATCCATCAAGGGCGGATGGACCATGCCAAGCCCTCCGCCCCCTCGCCCGAAGCGCTTGCCAGGGGGCTGGTCGCCCTGCTCGACGTCGAGGAGATCGACACCGATCTGTATCGCGGTGCCCGCCGACCGGGCGGCGAAGGCCGGGTCTTTGGCGGACAGGTGATCGCGCAGGCGCTCCAGGCCGCGCAACGCTCGACCGACGCCCCGCGCGCGGCGCATTCGCTCCACGCCTATTTCATGCGCGCAGGCGACGAACGCTATCCGATCATCTACCGGGTCGAGCGGGATTTCGAGGGGCGCAGCTTCGCGACGCGGCGCGTGATCGCGATGCAGAAGGGCAAGCCGATCCTCAACCTCGCCTGCTCGTTCCAGACGCCCGAGGACGGGCTGCACCATCAGGACGCGATGCCCGATGTCCCGATGCCGGACAGTCTGGCATCCGAACGGGATCTGCTGGCCTCGCTGGGCGACCGGGTTCCCGCACCGATCCGCGCCTTTCTCAGCCGACCGCGTCCGATCGAGCTGCGCCCGGTCGATCCGCGCCAGTTGCTCCAGCCCGAACCGCGCGAGCCGACCCAGGCGATCTGGTTCCGGCTGGTGGCGCCGATCGGCGACGATCCGACGCTGCACCGCGCGGTGCTGGCCTATGCCAGCGACTTCGCGCTGCTCGGCACCTCGACGCTGCCGCACGGGGTGAACTGGCTGATCGACAATATGCAGACCGCCAGCCTGGACCACGCGCTGTGGCTGCACGAGCCGTTCCGCGCCGACCAGTGGCTGCTCTACACCACCGACAGCCCCTGGGCGGGCCATGCGCGCGGGTTCAACCGGGGGCGCATCTTCACCGCGGAGGGCCGACTGGTCGCCAGCGTCGCGCAGGAGGGGCTGATCCGGCTGCGCGACTGAAGGCCCGCCGGACATACCCGATCTTTGGAAACGCCGCCGTCCCTGCCCCACCTGCCCCGCGAAACAGCAAGAAGGGCGATGACCGGCGACACTTTTTCTTCTAATCGGCCGTTACACGACCCCGTTACACGACCATGAGGAACTCGACGCGATGACCGCGATGCCCGTCGGCGAAGGGCTGAATACCGAACGCTATCGCCAGAAGCGCGACGCCATCCTGGCGGCGGCGGCGCAGGCGATCAACGAACAGTCGGCCAAGGGCATGACCTTCGCCGATGTCGCGCGCCGGGTCGGGCTGAACACCACCAGCGTCACCTATTATTTCCGCCGCAAGGAGGAACTGGCCGCCGCCGCGTTCGAGAACACGCTCGAGCGGCTGCTGGAGATGCTGGCGACCGCCGCCGAGGAGCCGACGCCGCAGGCGCGGGTCGCGCGCTATGTCTCGATCAACATGGCCCGGCTGGCGCGGATCGAGCGGGGGGAGGAAACGCCCTTCGCCGTGCTGTCGGACCTGCGCGCGATGGAGGAGCCCATTCGCGGCCGGTTGATGGCCGGGTGGCAGAAGGTCTTCCGCGCCACGCGCAGCCTGTGGGGTACGCCCGCCAGCCGCGCGCATACCGATCTGTACGGCGCGCGGGCGCATGTCCTGCTCGAAAACACCTTCTGGCTGCCCGTATGGCTGGGCCGGTACGAACCCGACCAGTATGACCGGGTCGAGGCGCGGCTGCTCGACGTGCTGACCCATGGCGTCGCGGCACGGGGATCGGCCTGGCACCCCACCCTGCTCGACCTGGAACAGCACCGGGCCAGCGCGTCGGAGCCGGGGCGCGAGGCGTTCCTGCTGGCGGCGACGCGCCTGATCAATCAGCTCGGCTATCGCGGCGCCAGCGTGCAGCGGATCGCGTCCGAGCTGAACGTGACCAAGGGCAGCTTCTACCACCATCTCGACGCCAAGGACGATCTGGTCGCCGCCTGTTATCGCCGCAGCTTCGACACGATCACCGGCGCGCAGCAACTGGCCGATGCGGCGGGGGGCAGCCATTGGCACCGGCTGTCGAGCGCGATAGCCACGCTGCTCGACATCCAGTTCGCCGAGCGCGGGCCGCTGCTGCGCACCTCGGCGCTGTCCAGCTTGGCGGGGGATGAGCGCGCCGCGATGGTCGAACGGTCCAACCGGATCGCCCGCCGCTATGCGGGGACGATCATGGACGGGGTGGCCGAGGGCTCGATGCGCCCAGTCGATGCGCTGATCGCCGCACAGGCGTTGATGGCGCTCCAGAACGCCGCCTTCGACATGCGCAAATGGGCCAGCACCATGGAGCGGCCGCATGCGATCGCACTCTATGCCTCGACCATCCTCT
This sequence comes from Sphingomonas sp. SORGH_AS_0789, assembly GCF_031453055.1. Classification (NCBI taxonomy): domain Bacteria; kingdom Pseudomonadati; phylum Pseudomonadota; class Alphaproteobacteria; order Sphingomonadales; family Sphingomonadaceae; genus Sphingomonas; species Sphingomonas sp. SORGH_AS_0789. The sequence goes on along the minus strand of NZ_JAVIYV010000001.1, from coordinate 2,621,776 downwards.
ACGGCCTGTTCGACGACCGGCTGCTGGACTGACGCCCCGCCCTCCCCGCACATTTTGCGACAATATGCCGGGCGGCGCGACATGATCCGGTGACAGGACGGCGCGACAAGGGGGCATGACCGGAGGGAATGGCCCTTCCGTCCAGAAGGAATGCTTCCTCCATGCGAAAGACCCTGATCGGCCTTTCCCTCGCCGCGCTGCTCGGCAGCACCGCCGCCTATGCCCAAGGCGACATGCCCCCTCCCCCGCCCAGCGGCATGATGGGGGCGCGCCCCGACGCGAACGGCAATATCACCCGCGCCGCCGCCATCGCCGACGCCGACCGGCGCTTCGCCGACATGGATGCCGATCATGACGGCACCGTCACGCCCGAGGAAATGCAGGCCTATCACGCCCGGCGTCGCGCCGAATGGCAGCAGCGCCGCCCCGAAGGGCCCCGCCCCCATGGTGAGCGCCCCAAGGGCGAGCGCCCCGGTCGGCCCGCACCGGGACCGATCACCGCCGATGCGTTCCGGGCGCGCGCGCTCGCCATGTTCGACCGGCTGGACACCAATCACGACGGCAGGATCGACGCGACGGAACGCGCCGCCGCGCCCCGTTTCGGCGGCCGCCGCTTCGGCCATGACCGTATGGGCGACCTGCCCCCTCCCCCTCAGCCTGCACCGCAGGACCACTGAGCCGTCAGGCGGGGCGACCGATTCTCCCAACGGCCGCCCCGCTTGCGAGCCGCGCCCGCCATGCTAGACCCAGAGATCATGTCCGATACGCCGCATTTGCTGCTCGTCGACGACGAGCGTTCGATCCGCGAGCCGCTGGCCGTCTATCTGACCAAACAGGGTTTCCGCGTGACCCAGGCGGGCGATGCCGCCTCGGCCCGGACGCGGCTGGCCGCCTATGCGATCGATCTCGTCATCCTCGACGTCATGATGCCCGGCGAGGACGGCCTGTCGCTCTGCCGCCATATCGCCGCAACCAGCGAGGTGCCGGTCATCCTGCTGACCGCGCGTGCCGAGGAAACCGACCGCATCGTCGGGCTGGAGATGGGCGCGGACGACTATGTCGTGAAGCCCTTCTCCCCGCGCGAACTGGCGACCCGCGCCAAGGTCGTGCTGCGCCGGACCCAGTCCGGTGGCGCGCGGCTGCATGCGCCCGACAGCGGCTCCTATGCCTTTGCGGGCTGGGTGCTGAAATCAGGCGAGCGGTCGCTGGTCGATCGCGAGGGCGTGTCGGTGATGCTGTCGACCGGCGAATACAACCTCCTCCTCGCGCTGGTCAGCCGCCCGCGCCAGGTGCTGACCCGCGACCAGCTGCTCGACCTTACGCAAGGGCGCGAGGCCGCCGCCTTCGACCGCGCGATCGACAATCAGGTCAGCCGCCTGCGCCGCAAGATCGAGACCGATCCCAAATCGCCCGAGATCATCAAGACGGTCTGGGGCGGCGGCTATACGCTGGCCGCCGAAGTCACCCGCCTGTGACCGCCCACCGATGACCGTCCGGCTCTGGCCGCGTCGGCTGGCGGGGCAGATGGCGCTGCTGCTCGCCATCGCGCTGTTCGTGGCGCAGGCGATCAGCTTCACGCTGCTCCTGCGCGAGCGGCGCAGCCTCCAGCTCGAACAGACCTCCGGCCCCGCCATCGCGCGACTGAACGACGCCATCGAGCGCGCCGCCAGCGGCAAGCCGCTTCCCCCCGATCGCGGGCGGGTGCGGGCCTCGGCGAACAATCCGATCCGCCCCGACCTGCCGCGCGTGAAGGAGGTCGAGGCGCTGATCCGCGACGGGCTTGCCGAGACCGGCCATCCCGTCGTTCGGGTGGTGACCGGCGTGCGCCCCTTCAACCCGGAGGATTTCGACTGGCCCCGCCGCCGGGGCGACCGTCGCCGCATCCCCGCCGAGGAATTGCTGATCGCGGTCGAGCGCAAGGGCGGCGGCTGGTTGGTCACGCGATCCTTCTGGCCGCATGATGGCCTGTTCCTGGTCTGGCGGCTGATCGCGCAGACGCTGATCCTCTACGGCGTCATCCTGCTTCCCGTGCTGTGGATCGGGCGTCGCATCTCGCGCCCCTTGCGCGACCTGACCCGTGCCGCAGAGGGCTTCGATCCGCGTGAGAAGGGCGAGCCCATGCCCGAACAGGGCCCGCTGGACGTGTCCGCGCTGATCGCCGCGTTCAACGCCCTTCGCCTGCGGATCGGCGCGATGCTGGAGGAGAAGGACCGGATGCTCGGCGCGATCGGCCACGACCTGCGTACCCCGCTGGCCGCGCTGCGCGTGCGGATCGAGTCGGTCGAGGACGAACAGGACCGGCTGCGCATGGCCGATACCATCGCCGAGATGAACAAGACGCTGGAGGACATCCTCTCGCTCGCGCGCGTCGGGCGGCCCAGCGAGGCGGAAACCGATGTCGACCTGAACGCGCTGGTCGATGCCGTGGTCGCCGATTTCCATGATCTGGGGCAGGATGTCAGCTTCGAGGAGCGCGGGCGGCTTCGGCTGAAGCTGCGGCCCTCGCTGATGCGGCGCGCGGTGCGCAACCTGATCGAGAATGCGGTCAAATATGGTCACTCCGCCGATGTCCGCATCGACGCGCTGCCCGACCGGATCGCGATCATCGTCGCCGATCGCGGCCCCGGCATCGCCGTCGACCAGTTGGAGACGGTGTTCGACCCCTTCATCCGGCTGGAGCATTCGCGCAACCGCGATACCGGCGGGATCGGGCTGGGGCTGGCGCTGGCGCGGTCGATCGTGCGCGAGGCGGGGGGCGATATCCGCCTGGCCAACCGGCCCGAGGGCGGGCTGGCGGCGACGATCACCCTGCCCCGCTGATCAGGCGTCGCGCGCCACCCGCAGCATCGCCGCCGCCGCCAGCACCATGACCCCCGCCGCGATCGCCATCGCCCAGACCAGGTTGCCGGGAAAGAAATGCCCGACCACCGCGCCCATCACCGACGACACGATCAGCTGTGGCAGCACGATAAAGATATTGAACAACCCCATGTAGATACCCAGTTTTTCGGCCGGAAGCGCCGCCGACAGGATCGCATAGGGCATGGTCAGGATCGACGCCCAGGCGATCCCCACCAGCACCATCGCGCCGAGCAGCCACCAGGCGTCGCGGATCACCAGGAACGAGGCGAACCCCGCCGCGCCGCACAGCAACCCCAGGACATGCGTGTTGCGCCGCCCGATCGCCCGCGCCAGCCGGGGCAGGACAAAGGCCCAGAGCGTCGCCACCCCGCTATAGACCGCAAAGAGCACCCCGACCCAGTTCGCGCCCTCGTTGAACGCCGCGCTGCTCGGGTCGCTGGTATGGAACACCCGGTCGGCGACGATCGGGGTGGTATAGATCCACATGATGAACAGCGCCGACCAGGTGAAGAACTGGACCAGCGCCAGCCGCTTCATCGTCACGGGCATCGCGCCGAGATCGGCGAGGATCTGGCTGAGCGCGTTGCCGCCGCGCCCGCTGCGCACCAGCGCGGCGCTGACGATCTTCGCCAGGCCGAAGGCGACCAGCCCGCCGCCCAGCAGATAGACCGGCTTGTCGAGCCCCAGCCCGCCGACGCCTGCGACGATCGCCAGCCCGGCCGCGATCCAGAGCGGCGCCGCCCCCATGGCGCGCGACGGCGGGGCATCGCCATGGCTGGCCTGTTGCGCATCGTCATCGGCAAAGGCGGCGATCTGTTCGGGCGAATATTCGCGCGTGGTCAGGACCGTCCACATCACCGCGACGAACAGCGCCGCCGCGCCAATATAAAAACCATAGCGCACCGAGGGAGGCACCTCGCCCGGTCCGGCGACATTGGCGACGTGAAAGACATCGGTCAGCACCATCGGTGCCAGCGATCCCAGCACCGCGCCCGCGCCGATGAACCCGGTCTGGAAGGCATAGCCCGCCGTTCGCTGCCGACCGGGCAGCATGTCGCCGACAAAGGCGCGGAACGGCTCCATCGAGACGTTGAGCGACGCGTCGAGCAGCCATAGCAGCATCGCCGCCGCGACCAGCCCACCGGCATTGGGCATGGCCACCAGCGCCAGCGTCGCCAGCACCGCCCCCGCCAGGAAATAGGGCCGCCGCCGCCCGAAACGCCCCCAGGTCCGGTCGCTATAATGACCGATCACCGGCTGGACGAGCAGCCCGGTCAGCGGAGCCGCGATCCACAGAAACGCCAGATCCTTCTCGGCGGTGCCCAGCGACTGGAAAATGCGGCTGACATTGGCATTTTGCAGGGCAAAGCCGATCTGGATGCCGAAAAAGCCGAACGAGGTGTTCCACAAGCCCCAAAAGCCCTGACGCGGCTTCTCCATATCCTGTCCCAATCATCTGTTTTATTTGTTTTTATGGCCGGATGCTCGATCCGCGAACGACCAACGTCGCGGGCAGCAGCGCGGTGACACGCGGCTTGCCCGCAATCTCCGCCAGCAGCGCGCGGACCAGCAATCGCCCGGCGGCGGAGGCGTCCTGCAACACGGTGGTCAGCGGCGGGTGCGCAAAGCTGGCGGCGGGAATATCGTCGAAGCCGACCACCGACACATCGGCGGGCACGCGCATCCCCGCCTCCGCCAGCACGCGCATCGCGGCGAGCGCGATCAGGTCGCTGGCCGCCATGATCCCGTCGAACGTCCGCCCCCGCGCCAGCAGCGCCCGCGCCGCGCGCTCGCCCTCCTCCTCGCTGGAGATCGCGCCGACCTGAAGCGCGGGATCGCAAGGCAGGTCCGCCTCGGCCAGCGCGTCGCGATAGCCGCGATAGCGGTCGTGGAATTCGGGATAATGGTCGGTCGCGTCGCCCAGAAAGGCGATACGCCGTCGGCCTTGCGCGACCAGATGCCGGGTCGCGGCCAGCGCACCCGCATGATTGTCGCATCCGATGGTCAACCCCGGCTGGTCCGGCGTCACCGATCCCCAGCGCACGAAATGGGTGCCGCGCGCCACCAGCTGGTCCAGCTGCTCGCGATAATCGGCATAGTCGCCATAACCCAGCAGGATCAGCCCGTCGGCGCGGTGGCTGTCCTCATAATCGGCCTGCCAGTTGTTCTCGACATTCTGGAACGAGACCAGCAGGTCGTAACCGACCTCGGCACAGCTCTCCATGATCGAGCCCAACATACCGAGAAAAAAGGGATTGATCAGCGTGCGGCCCGGCGAGGGATCGCGAAACAGCAACAGCGCCAGCGTCCGCGTCTGCCCGCTGCGCAGATTGGAGGCGGCCCGGTCGACGGTATAGTTCAGCGTCTTGGCGATCGCCTCGATCCGGGCGCGCGTGGCTGCGCTCACCGAAGGACTGCCGCGCAGGGCCCGGCTGACGGTCGGCTGCGACACCCCCGCCAGTTGCGCGATGTCGAACGATGTGGGCTTTCTCTGGCCGACCAAGACGCGCGGTTCCTCCTCTCCCTGCTGCATACCGGCATTGCGCACATCGGTTAAGCAGCAACCCTGTCGTAATAATGCAACAGGCCGATCTGGCCGCATTGAATACGTATGCGGCTTTGTTGGCATTTTGCGCCATCGATTTCATGGAGGCTGTAACAACCATACCCGTTCGTCGAACAGAGACGGGGTTTCCTGGAGGGGATTTTCATGACGGTTCGCCCTGTGGCGCCGGCCGATGCCGCGCGCTCGTTCCTGAAGCTCGGCGTCAGCACTTTGGCCATGGTCATCGCCGCACCGGTGTTCGCGCAGGTCGCGACCACCCCCGTCGATCCGGCCGCCAGCACCACCGCCGCCACCCCCAATGACGGAGCCGCCGCCGATCCGCAGACGCAGGATGGTGTGGGTTCGGGCGATATCGTCGTCACCGGCTTTCGCGCCGCGCTGGAAAATGCCGTCGCCGAGAAGAAGAACCGCGACCTCGTCGTCGAGTCCGTCTCGGCGGAGGATATCGGCAAGCTGCCCGACGCCTCGATCGCGGAATCCATCGCCCGCCTGCCCGGCGTCACGTCGCAGCGGGTCAACGGCCGCTCCAACGCCATCTCGATCCGCGGCTTCGCACCCGATTTCTCGACCACCCTGCTCAACGGCCGCGAGCAGACCTCGACCGGCGACAATCGCGCGGTCGAATATGACCAGTACCCCGCCGAGGTGGTCAACCAGGTCCTGATCTACAAGACCGCCAATGCCGGGCTGATCGGCCAGGGCCTGTCGGGCACGGTCGACCTGAAGACCATCCGCCCGCTCGACTATGGCAAGCGCGTCTTTTCGGTTGGCGCGCGCGGCACCTATGCCGATATCGGCAAGCTGAATGCCGGATCGAAGGACTTCGGCTATCGCGCCTCGGCCACCTATGTCGACCAGTTCGCCGACGACACGATCGGCGTGGCGCTGTCCGCCAGCTATCTGAACGAGCCGTACCAGATCCAGGAAGGCAATGCCTGGGGCTATGCACCGGTCACGGTGAACGGCACCTCGGCCAATGTCATCGGCGGCTCCAAATCCTATGTCACCTCGACCACGCTGAAGCGGCTGGGCCTTTCGGGCACGCTCCAGTGGAAAATGAGCGACACCTTCACCAGCACGCTCGACGGCTTCTATTCCGACTTCAACGACGATCAGATCAAGCGCGGTATCGAGCTGCCGCTGGCCTGGGGCAGCGGTACGACGCTGACCAATGCGGTGGTCAATAACGGCCTCGTCACCTCGGGCACGTTCAACAATGTCGAGGGCGTGGTCCGCAACGACTCGTTCCAGCGCAAGGCCAAGCTCTATTCGTTCGGCTATAACGGCAAGTATAAGGGCGATGACGGCTGGAGCGCGTTCATCGACCTCAGCTATTCGCGCACCGATCGCGACGAGGTGACGCTGGAAACCTATAGCGGCACCGGATACGGCCAGGGCAATGGCGCAACCGATACGATCGGCTTCACCACCGGGCGCACCGGCACGGTGTTCAAGCCGACGCTGAACTATTCCGACCCCAATCTGATCCAGCTGACCGATCCGCTGGGCTGGGGCGGCACGACGCGGCAGGCGGGCTATTTCAACGACCGCAAGATCACCGACCAGATCAAGCAATACCGCGTCGAGATCGAGCGCGAGGTCGAGACGCCGATCGTTCACGCCATCCGCTTCGGCCTGAACTATACCGACCACAGCAAATCGCTGGCGCCCAACGAATCCTTCGTCACGCTGCCGAACGGGGCGACCATCGCGCCGCTGCCCCAGCAATATCGCCAGACACCGACCGACCTGACCTATCTGGGGCTGGGGCCGATGCTCAGCTATGATCCACGTGCGCTGCTGGCGGGCGGGGTCTATACGCTGACCCCCAATACCAGCCCGGACGTGCCCGCCAAGGCGTACACCACGACCGAGCATCTGATGACGGCCTATCTGCAGACCGATCTGCGCGCGCAGATCGGCGCGGCGGAACTGACCGGCAATATCGGCGTGCAGGCGGTGGGCACCGAGCAGAAGTCGCGCGGGCTGATCTATAACGGATCGGGCTATACCAGCATCGTCCAGGGCGACGACTACTGGGACATCCTGCCCAGCGCCAACCTGTCGCTGCGCCTGCCCAGCGACTGGGTGTTCCGCGTCGCCGCCGCGCGCCAGATGATGCGGCCGCGCTTCGACGATATGCGCGTCGCCCTGTCCTATGGCTTCGACGCGGCGCAGGGGATCATCTCCGGCAATGGCGGCAATCCCTATCTCCGCCCGATCCGCGCCAATTCGTTCGACGTCACGGTGGAGAAGTATTTCGGCACGCGCGGCTATCTGGCGGCGCAGGGCTTCTACAAGGATCTTAAGAGCTTCGTTTACAATCTTGAGCAGCCCTATGATTATGCGGGCCTGCCCCTGCCCGCAGCCGTGCCGGTCGGCACACCGACGCTGGGCCGCATCACCCGGCCGATCAACGGCTCGGGCGGGACCATCTATGGCGTCGAGCTGGCGGGCACGCTCCCGCTCGGCCAGGTGGTCGGTTTCCTCGACGGTTTCGGCCTGACGGGCGGCGGGTCGTACACCAAGACCGAGATCGTCCCGACGCCCGGCGGCGAGCCCGAGGATATTCCCGGCTATTCGCGCTGGGTGGCGAACGGCACCGCCTTTTTCGAGAAATGGGGCCTGAACATCCGCGGGTCGGTGCGCTACCGCTCGACCTTCGTGGGTGAGCTGTCGGGCTTCGGCGCCAACCGCGTCCGCCGCCGCGCCATCGACGAGACGATCGTCGACGGGCAGATCGGCTATGATTTCCAGGAGGGGACGTTCAAGGGACTGTCGCTGTTCCTGCAGGGCCAGAACCTGACCGACACGCCGTTCGTCACCACCAATGGCGGACAGCGCGATCAGGTGATCGACTATCAAAGCTATGGTCGCCGGTTCTTCGCCGGGTTTACCTATCGCTTCTGATGCCCCCCGCCCCGCGCCGCTGTTCGGCTGGCGCGGGGTATCGTGAGACGCCGCATGGACGCCGCCCCTTCGACAGCCCCCATCGCGCCCGCCCCCGTCACGCAGCGGGTGGTGATCGTCGGCGGCGGCACCGCCGGATGGATGGCGGCGGCGGCGCTGGCGCGGTTCCTGCCCGCCTCCTCCCGCATCACCCTGATTGAGTCCGAGGCGATCGGCACGGTCGGGGTCGGCGAGGCGACCATTCCCGGCATCCGCCTGTTCAACCAGATGCTGGGCCTGGACGAAGCCCAATTCCTTCGCGCCACCCAAGGCAGCTTCAAGCTGGGCATCCGGTTCGAGAGATGGTCGGGTGCGGACAGCGGCTATCTCCATGCGTTCGGCAGCATCGGGCGCGCGCTGGGGCTGGTGCCCTTTCACCATTACTGGCTGCGTGGCGGCGGCGGGGCCAATCCGGCCTCGCTCTGGGGGCATATGGCCAGTGCCCAGGCCGCGATGGCGGGCCGCTTCGCCCCCGATCCCGGCCGCCCCGACCTCCCGAGCGGCCTGGCCTGGGCCTATCATTTCGACGCCAGCCTCTATGCCGCGCTGCTCCGCCGTCATGCCGAGGCGGCGGGCGTGGTGCGGATCGAGGGCAGGATCGGCTCGGTCGCGCGCGATACCGGCGGGCGGATCGATCATGTCGTGCTGGAGGATGGCCAGCGCGAGGCGGGCGACCTGTTCATCGACTGTACCGGCTTTCGCGCGCTGCTGATCGGCGAGACGCTGGCCGAGCCCTTTGATGACTGGTCCGAACTGCTCCCCTGCAACCGCGCGCTGGCGGTAGCGGGCGAGCGGACCAGCCCCCTGCCCCCTTATACCCGCGCCATCGCGCATGGCGCGGGCTGGCGCTGGCGCATTCCGCTTCAGCACCGGACCGGCAACGGGCTGGTCTATGACAGTCGCCATCTCTCGGACGACGAGGCGGCCGACCGGCTGCTCTCGGCGCTCCGTGGCGAGGCGGTGGGGGAGCCGCGCCTGCTGGCCTTCACCAGCGGACGGCGGCGGCGCGCCTGGGTGGGCAATTGCGTCGCGCTCGGCCTGGCAGCGGGGTTTCTGGAGCCGCTGGAATCGACCAGCATCCACCTGATCCAATCGGGCATCGCCCGGCTGCTGGAGTTCTGGCCGGGGCCGACGCTCCAGCCGGTCGAGATCGACGCCTATAATCGCCTGACCGAAGTCGAATGGCGGGGCATCCGCGACTTCCTGATCCTCCATTACCACGCCAATGCCCGGCCCGACCCCTTCTGGACCGAGCGGCGCGCGGTGCCCTTGCCCGACGGCCTGGCCGCCCGCATCGCCCTGTTCCGCGCCAGCGGCCGCGTGCTGCGCGACGGCGAAGAGCTATTTGCCGAACCCGCCTGGATCCAGGTCCTGATCGGTCAGGGCATCCTGCCCTCCGGCCATCATGCGCTGGCGGATGGGCTCTCGGCGGACGAACTGGACGATCTCCTCACCCTCACCCGGCGTCATGCCGCGCAGGTGGCCGCCCGGCTGCCGACGCACGACGCCTTCCTCGCCGCGCATTGCGCCGCGCCCGTTCCAAAGGTCTGCCCATGAAGACGCTGCTGCTCGCCTTGCTCGCCACCGCCACGCCGCTGGCCGCACAGGATTATCGCCAGCGCCTGCCCCAGGACGAGGTGATCTATTTCGTCCTGCCCGACCGGTTCGAGAATGGCGACACCGCCAATGATCGCGGCGGGCTGAAGGGTGGGCCGCTGACCACCGGCTTCGATCCGACCCACAAGGGATTCTACCATGGCGGCGACCTGAAGGGGCTGGCCCGGCGGCTCGACTATATCCAGGGGCTGGGCGCGACCGCGATCTGGCTGGGGCCGATCTTCAAGAACAAGGCCGTGCAAGGTGCCAGGGGCCAGGAGAGCGCGGGCTATCACGGTTACTGGATCACCGACTTCACGACCGTCGATCCGCATCTGGGCAGCGAGGCGGACCTGCACGCCTTCATCGCCGCCGCGCATGGCCGGGGGATGAAGGTCTACATGGACATCATCGTCAACCACACCGCCGACGTGATCCAGTATCGCGAATGCGCCGAGGGCTCCCCCTGCCCCTATCGCGACCGCGCGACCTGGCCGTATCAGCGGCGCGGCGGGGTGAACGGCCAGCCGATCAATCCGGGCTTTCTGGGCGACGAGGTGCAGACCGCAGCGAACTTCGCGCATCTGACCGATCCCGCTTACGCCTATACGCCCTATGTCCCGGCAGGCGAGAAAAACGCCAAGACCCCCGCCTGGCTCAACGATCCGATCTATTATCACAATCGCGGCAACTCGACCTTTGAGGACGAGAGTTCGACGACGGGCGATTTCTCGGGGCTGGACGATCTCTACACCGAGAATCCGCGCGTCATTGCGGGGATGATCGACATTTACGGAGGCTGGATCGACCGGTTCGGGATCGACGGTTTCCGCATCGACACCGCCAAGCATGTGAACCCCGAATTCTGGCGCCGCTTCGTCCCCGCCATGCTGGCGCGGGCCAAGGCCAAGGGCATCCCGAACTTCCACATCTTCGGCGAGGTCACGGCGGGGATGGAGCCGGGCACGCTCGCGCGCTGGACCAGGATCGCCGACTATCCGGCGATCCTCGACTTCGCCTTCATGAACGCGGTGATCCAGACGGTCGCGGAGAACAAGCCGACCCGCATATTGTCCAATCTGTTCGAGGGCGATGTGCTCTATGCCAAGGGCGAGGCGACGGCGGACATATTGCCGACCTTCCTCGGCAATCACGATCATGGCCGCTTCGCGCGCGACGTTCGGGTCGCAAACCCCAATGCTTCGGGCGAGGAAGTCCTGAAGCGGGTCGAACTGGGCCATGCCATGCTGCTGACCCTGCGCGGGGTGCCGACCATCTATTCGGGCGACGAACAGGGTTTCGCGGGCGACGGCAACGACCAGGACGCGCGCGAGGACATGTTCGCAAGCAAGGTCGCCAGCTATAACGACAACCGGCTGGTCGGCACGACGAAGACGACCGCGACCGACAGCTTCGTCCCCTCCCACCCGCTCTATCGGGAGATCGCGACGCTCGCCCGGCTGCGCGTCGCCAATCCCGCCCTCACGCGCGGGCGGCAGGTGATCCGCGCGCGCGGCGATGCGCCGGGGCTGTTCGCCGTCTCGCGCTTCGACCCCGATACGGGGCGCGAATATGTGATCGCCTTCAACACCTCGGCCAAGCCCATCGCCCAGGCCGTGCAGGTCGAAACGGCATCGCAACGTTTCGCGACCATGGTTGGCACCTGTGCCCCGGCTGCCGCCGCGCCCGGCAGCCTGATGTTTGACTTGCCCGCCTTCGGCTATGCCGTCTGCGCGGCGGAGACCCGTTGATGACCGAGACTGCCCGCACTGCCTCGCGCCCCTGGTGGAAGGGCGCGGTGATCTATCAGATCTACCCCCGCAGCTTTGCCGACAGCAATGGCGACGGCATCGGCGACCTGCCCGGCATCACCGCCCTGCTGGACCATGTCGCCAGCCTGGGCGTCGATGCGATCTGGCTGTCGCCCTTCTTCACCTCGCCGATGAAGGATTTCGGCTATGACGTCGCCGATTATCGCGACGTCGATCCGATCTTCGGGACGCTTCGCGATTTCGACGCGCTGGTCGCCCGCGCGCACGAACTGGGACTGAAGGTCGTCATCGACCAGGTGTACAGCCACACCTCGGACGAGCACCCCTGGTTCACCGAAAGCCGGTCCAGCCGCACCAATCCCCGCGCGGACTGGTATGTCTGGGCCGATCCCAAGCCCGACGGCTCGCCGCCGTCCAACTGGCAGTCGGTGTTCGGCGGCCCCGCCTGGACCTGGGACGCGCGGCGCGGGCAATATTATCTGCACAATTTCCTGAAGGAACAGCCGCAGCTTCACGTCCACCATCCGGACGTGCAGGCCGAATTGCTGGCGACCGCGCGTTTCTGGCTGGATCGGGGCGTGGACGGCTTCCGGCTGGATGCGATCAACTTCATGATGCACGAGCCGACCCTGCGCGATAACCCGCCCGCGCCCGACACGGGCAAGACGCGGACCCGGCCGTTCGACTTCCAGCTGAAGCTCTACAATCAGAGCCATGCCGATATCGTGCCCTTCCTGGAGCGGATCCGCACCACGCTGGACGGCTATGGCGACCGCTTCACCGTGGCCGAGGTCGGCGGCGACGAGGCCGACCGCGAGATGAAGCTGTTCACCGCCGGGGATAACCGGCTGAACACCGCCTATGGCTTCGACTTCCTCTATGCCGACCGGCTGACTCCGCGCCTCGTCGCCGAGGCGGTCGCGAAATGGCCCGCAGAGCCGGGGGTGGGCTGGCCGAGCTGGGCGTTCGAGAATCATGACGCGCCGCGCGCCGTGTCGCGCTGGACCACGCCGGAACATCGCGACGCGTTCGCGCGGATGAAGATGCTGTTGCTCCTGTCCCTGCGCGGCAATGCCTTTGTCTATCAGGGCGAGGAACTGGGGCTGACCCAGGTGGATGTCCCCTTCGAGCGGCTGGTCGACCCGGAAGCCATCGCCAATTGGCCGCTGACCCTGTCGCGCGACGGGGTGCGCACGCCGATGCCGTGGAGCAGCAACACGATCAACGGCGGCTTCTCGGATGCCGAGCCCTGGCTTCCGGTCGGCCCCGATCATGCCGCACTGGCGGTCAACCGACAGGACGGCGATCCGGACTCGCTGCTGAACCTCACCCGCCGCCTCGTCCGCTTGCGCGCCGATACGCCTGCGCTGGCGGTCGGCGACCTGACGCTGTTGCACGCCGACGACCAGCTGCTCGCCTTCGAGCGGCGCGAGGGCGACCAGCACCTGCTCTGCCTGTTCAATCTGGGCGACACCCCTGTCCAGCTTCCCGCCGCCCTGCCACGGGGCGGGCGGGTGCTGGTCCAGATCAATAACGCCACCGATGAACGCCTGGGTGCGTTCGGGGCGGCGATCCGGGAGATGACTGCATGAAGACGACCATTGCCATCGGGCCCATTCTCGCAGGAGCCCTGATCGCCAGTACCGCCTCGGCCCAGAACGGCCCCGCCGATCCGGCGGTGAACGAGACGTTCAAATTCGCCAAGCCCGCCGGACAGCCCGACGCGATCGAAACCTCGCCGAACGGGCAAATCACCGTGCAGGTGTCGACCGACAATGACGGGCGTGCGGTCTATATGATCGCCAGGGGCGGCAAGGCGATCGTCGCCCCCTCGCGGCTGGGGATGATGTTCACCGACGCGCCCAAGATCGAGCGGGGGCTGAAGATCGAGGCCGTCACCCATGCCAAGTCCGACACCAGCTGGACCCAGCCCTGGGGCGAATGGCGCACCATCCGCGACAATCACCGCGAGATGCGCGTCCGCCTGATGGAATCGAGCGCGCTCCATCGCCGCTATGACGTGGTGTTCCGGGTGCAGGACGACGGTGTCGGCTTCCGCTACGAATTTCCCGAGCAGCAGACTTTGCCCAAGGCGAACATCGCCGAGGAGCTGACCGAGTTCAACATCGCGCAGGGCGGCACCGCCTGGTGGAAGCCCGCTTTCCTGTGGAACCGCGAGGAATATCTCTACAACCGCACGGCCATCGGCGCGGTCGGCACGGCGGCGACGCCGATCACCATGAAGCTGGACGACGGCACGCATATCGCCATCCATGAGGCGGCGCTGGTCGACTATGCCAGCATGGGGCTGATGAAGACCGAGGGGAACGGCTTCAAGGCGGTCCTGACCCCCGGCTCGGGCGCCCCCAAGGTGGTGAAGACGGGCGCGTGGACGACGCCGTGGCGCACCTTCCTGATCGCACCCGATGCGGGCGGCCTCTATATGAGCCACCTGATGCTCAACCTGAACGAGCCCAACAGGCTGGGCGACGTATCCTGGGTGAAGCCGGGCAAGTTCGTCGGCGTCTGGTGGAAGATGATCAAGGGCGAATGGAGCTGGGCACGGGGCCCGCGCCACGGCGCGACGACCGCCAATGTGAAGACCTATATCGACTTCGCATCGAAATACGGCATCCCCGGCGTACTGGTCGAGGGGTGGAATATCGGCTGGGACGGCGACTGGGCGGGCAATGGCTCGGCGATGCAGTTCGCGACCCCGGCGGAGGATTTCGACGCGGACGCGCTGGCGAAATATGCGAAATCCAAGGGCGTCTCGCTGATCGGCCATCACGAGACCGGCGGCGCGGTCAGCCATTATGAGAGCCAGTTCGACCCCGCCTTCAAATTCGCCGCCGATCATGGCGAGCATGTCGTCAAGACCGGCTATGTCGCCGATGCCGGGCAGATCGAGCGGATGAACCCGGACGGCTCGGTCAGCCGCGAATGGCATGAGGGCCAGTGGATGGTGAACCACCATCTCCGCGTTCTTCAGGCCGCCGCCAAGTATAAGGTGTCGATCGATGCCCACGAACCGGTCAAGGACACCGGCCTGCGCCGCACCTATCCCAACTGGCTGGCGCGCGAGGGCTCGCGGGGCATGGAATATAATGCCTGGCCCGGCAAGAACCCGCCCGAGCATGAGGCGAACCTGGCCTTCACCCGGATGCTCGAAGGGCCGATGGACTTCACGCCCGGCGTGCTGAGCCTGACGGGCAGCGACAACAGCCCGATCCAGTCGACCATCGCCAAGCAACTGGCGCTGTATGTCGTGCTCTACTCGCCGGTGCAGATGGCGGCCGACACGCCGGAGAATTATGCCAGGTATCCGCAGGCGTTCCGCTTCATCGCGGACGTGCCGGTGGACTGGGAAGACAGCCGCGTGCTGAACGGCGAGGTCGGCGATTACGTCACCTTCGCGCGGCGCGACCGTAAGAGCCGCGACTGGTATGTCGGATCGATCACCGACGAGAATGCGCGTGAGCTGACCGTGACGCTCGACTTCCTTGATCCGGACAAGTCCTATGAGGCGCAGGTCTATAAGGACGGCCCCGGCGCGACCTATGCGACCGAGGCGCGGCACGCGATCGCGTTCGAAACCCGGCGGGTGAAGAAGGGCGACACGCTGAGGCTGTCGCTGGCCCCTGGCGGCGGCCAGGCGATCCGGTTGAAGGCGCTGTAAGCCCAATCCTCCCCAAGCTCGCTTGGGGAGGGGGACCATCGCGTCAGCGATGGTGGAGGGGCGGACGGACCGGCCATGCCCCTCCACCACGCCCTTCGGGCGCGGTCCGCCTCCCCATCTGACGATGGGGAGGATTAGGTCGTTACTTCGTCGGGAAACCCCGCTGCTTGAGCAGCGCATTCACATCCGGGTCGCGGCCCCGGAACGCGCGATAGGCCTCGGCGCGGTCGGTTTCATTCCCCGTCGACAGCAGGATGCGCGCGAAGCGATCCGCCGTTGCCTTGTCCCACGGGCTCCCCGCTTCCTCGAACGCGGCGAAGGTGTCGGCGTCCATCGTCTCCGACCAGAGATAGCTATAGTAACCGGCCGAATAGCTGTCCGACGAGAACAGGTGATTAAACTGCGGCAAGCGGTGCCGCATCACCAGCTCCTTCGGCATGCCGATCTCCTTCAGGGTCGCCGCCTCGAACACCGCCGGATCGACGATCCCGTCGGGCACGGTGTGCAGCTTCATGTCGACGATCGCCGAGGACAGATATTCGGTCGTCGCAAAGCCCTGGTTGAAGGTCTCCGACGCCTTGATCTTGTCGAGCAGCGCCTGCGGCATGGGCTGGCCGGTCTTGTAGTGGCGGGCATATTTGTCGAGCACGTCGCGGGTCAGCAGCCAATGCTCGTTCACCTGGCTGGGATATTCCACGAAGTCGCGCGGCGTACCCGCCAGCCCCGGATAGGTGACGTTCTGGAGCATCGCGTGGATCGCGTGGCCGAATTCGTGGAACAGCGTCTCGGCATCGTCCAGGCTGATGAGGACCGGCTCGCCGGGCGCGCCCTTGGCGAAGTTGTTGTTGTTGGACGACAGGACATTCTGCACCGGCGGCAGATTGCGCTGGCCGCGATAGGTGTTGGCCCAGGCGCCCGAACGCTTGCCGGTCCGCGCGAAATCGTCGCGGTAGAACAGGCCGACCTCCTTGCCGTTCCGCGTGACGTGCCAGACACGCATGTTCGGCTCGAAGACGGGCACCGTGCCGGTGATCTCCTTGAACTCCAGCCCGTAGAGCCGGTTCGCGGCATAGAGCGAACCCTGGATGATGTTGTTCAGCTCGAAATAGGGCTTCAGCTCGGCCTGATCGAGATCGTAGCGGCTCTTGCGGACCTTCTCCTGATAGAAGCGATAGTCCCAGGGCTCGATCGTGATCTTCGCGCCCTCCTTATCCGCAATGGCCTGCATGTCGCGGACCTCTTCGGCGACGCGCGCCTTGGCGGCGGGCCAGACGCGCATCATCAGGTCCATCGCGGCGGCCGGGGTCTTGGCCATCGTGTCCTGCATCCGCCAGTCGGCATGCGTCTTGAAGCCCAGCAGGTGCGCACGGTTTGCGCGGAGGCGGACGATACGCGCGATCGTCGCCTTGGTATCGTTGATGTCGCCATTGTCGCCGCGCTTGGTGAAGGCGCGCCACACCTGCTCGCGCAGCGCCCGGTCGGTGGCGAAGGTCAGCACCGGATCGACCGCCGAGCGGGTGTTGACGATCGCCCAGCCCTGCTGCCCGCGCTCGGCCGCCGCCGCCTTGGCGACCGCCTTCACGCTGTCGGGCAGGCCCGCAAGGCGCGCCTCGTCGGTGACGATGATCGCAGTGCCTTCGTCCGCCAGCAGCCGCTGCGAGAACTCGCTGAAATTGATCGCCAGATTCTGGTTGAAGGCGGACAGTTCGGCCTTCTGCGCCGGGGTGAGCTTGGCCCCCTGCCGCACGAAGCTGTCATAGGTGCGCGTGACCAGCCGCTTCTGCTGCGCGTCGAGTCCGCTCGTGTCGCGTGTCCGGTAGATCGCCTCGATCCGCGCGAACAGCTTGGGGTTGAAGGTGATCTCGTCCGACGCCTTGGACAGTTTGGGCGACCATTCGCGGTCCAGCGCCTGATAGGCCGGATTGTTCATATTGCCCGTCATCACCCCGAACAGCGTCATCACGCGGTTCAGCGTCTGTCCGGCATTCTGCATCGGCACGAAGGTATTGGCGAAGCTCGGCTTGGCGGGATCGTTGGCGATCCGGTCATACTCCTGCCTGCGCTCGGCCAGCGCGGCCTCGAACGCGGCGGGGAACAGCTCGGGCTTCACCTTGTCCCAGGGCGGCACGCCGCCATAGGGGCCGGTCCAGGGGGAAAGCAGCGGATTGGTGGCGGGCGCCTGCGCCGCCTGCGGGGGAGCAGCCATGGCGGTTTGGCTCATCAGCGTGGACAGGACAAAGGCGAGGGACAGGTGACGCAATGGGAACTCCCGGACATGACACGGAAGTCATCACCATAAGCGCCTGAACAAAGGGGTAAAGTCCCGATCCCTTCGCGCGGGATCACCCTTGCCGCCGATTCTGCTCCTCCGCCACCCCGGCAGCGGCGATCAGCGCCTCGCCCGTCCGGCGCGCGGCTCCGGCCGTCATCGTGACCGCGACACCATCGGGGCCATCGAGCATGACCAGCCCCTCCTCTGCGGTCGCCCGTCCGGCATCGGATCGGATTCCGGAATGGCCGGGGGATGCGCTCATATGTCCTTGCCCATCATGTTGGGGCCGCCGCCATAGAGATAGCCCGGATCGAAATCGGCCAGCGCCGCCAGCGCGTCGATGTCGAGCATCCGCACCTCCCCGCTGCGAAAGGTCATCAGCCCGCGCTCGCGCAGCGACCGCAGCACGCGGTTCAGATGCACCGGCGTGACCCCCGCCGCCTCGGCCAGATCGATCTGCGTCACCGGAAAGCGGAACGTCCCGTCGCGCACCAGATCGACCATGGCGAGCCGCGCATGAAGCTCGCAGAACAGATGCGCGACGCGCCCGTCCGCCTCCAATCGGCCGAGCCGGAATACCCATTCGCGGTGCATCGCCGCGTCGAGCAGCGTCGAGAACCATAGGAGCCGCGTCAGGCGCGGTCGATGCAAGACGATCTCGTCCAGCCGGTCATGGCCTGCCAGCGCCACCTTGGCGCGGGTCAGCGTCGCCACCTCATGGTCGAGATAGCGCATCGCGAAGCCATGGAGATCGACGAAATCGCCCGGCACGTGAAAGGCGACGATCTGTCGGTTGCCGTGCCGGTCGTCCATATACCGGCACATCACCCCTTCGAGCAGCAGGCTACTGTGCCGGACCCGCTCGTCCCGGCGGATGACGATCCGGCGCGCGGGCAGGTCGACCACCTCGTCGATCGTGGACTCCAACGCGGCGACGTCGTCCGCCGTCATCACGTCGCGCCCGCGCTCCTTCAGGAACAGGCCGGTCAGGGGAGGACGGCCGGCCGTGGCCTTGTCCAGATGCAAGGCATCGATCGCAGTTGCCGCCATGCCGTGATCCCTCGCTCCAACCGTTCGCAGGGGAAATCCTTCGCGATGCGAAACGGTTCCCCTGCGCGACGATGGCGCGCGATCAGTGACCGGGCGAGCGTCCGGTGCCCTTGACCGGATCGGCGGAGGCCAATGCCTGTTCGGGATGCTTGCGGTTGCTGCGCACCGACGCCCAGAAGGACAGGCCGATGACGGTCGCGCCGATCAGGCCGGTGATCGTCTCCGGAATATGGAACCGCACCGACAACAGCATGATCGCCGCCAGCGCCAGGATCGCATAGAAGGCGCCATGCTCCAGATAGCGATACTGGGTCAGCGTGCCGTGATCGACCAGCATGATCGTCATCGACCGGACGAACATCGCCCCGATCCCCAGGCCCAGCGCGATGATGAACAGATTGTTCGACAAGGCGAAGGCGCCGATCACCCCGTCGAATGAGAAGCTGGCGTCCAGCACTTCCAGATACAGGAAGGCGGCAAAGCCCGACTTGGCCGCCGCGCCCGTCGCCGCATCGCCATCGCCCTCCAGCAGCACGCCGACCGCATGGACCGCGATATAGGTCAGCAGGCCGAAGATCCCGGCGGTCAGGAAGGTCATCGCCTCCTCGGCGGGAATGAACCGACCGATGACATAGAGCGCGAGCAGCACGATCCCCATCGCCAGCCCCGAAATGTCGCGCAGCGCCGCCAGCGGCCGTTCGATCGCGGGGAGCCAATGGTCCTCCTTCTCGTCGTCGAGGAAGAAGTTCAGCCCGACCATCGCCAGGAAGCTGCCGCCGAACCCCGAAATCCCGACATGGGCCGAGGTGATGATCTGTTCGTAGCGGACCGGATCGCCCGCGGCGAGCTTCACCGCCTCGATCGGCCCCATATGCGCGGCGATCGCGACGATGGCGAGCGGGAAGACGATCCGCATCCCGAACACCGCGATCAGGATACCCCAGGTCAGGAAACGCCGCCGCCATTTGTCGTCCATGTCGCGCAGCACGGTGGCATTGACCACCGCATTGTCGAACGACAGCGACACCTCCAGCACGCCGAGCACCAGCACGATCCACAATATGCCCAGCGTCCCCGCCAGCGTGCCCGTGCTCTCAAAGCCCAGCCAGGCCGCGATCGCCAGACAGATCGCGGTGAAGAGGAACGATCCCTTATAATATTTCAGCAGCACCTATTCCCCCTGTACGCGGCCGACCGACAAGCTCCGCAGCCCGGTAAAGCCCGGCTCCATGCTTTTGTTCAATCGGGCACCGGCTCTATCGCCGCCGGGCCCGGTCGCGACAAGCGGCTTTGCACGCGGAGATACGCGGAAGGGGACCCACGCGCGGCTCAGATGCGCGCGTCGTTGCCGATCAGCTGATTCGTGATGCGGTCGGCGGTCGCGCGCAGATGATTCAGCGCGGCGGCCTCGTCGACGGGCGCGTCGGTGATGCGGATGAACGGGACCGCCAGGACGGCCATGGCCTGATCGCCGCGCATGATCGGGGCCGCCAGTTCGACCATGCCGACCAGATCGGGGCTGTCGACCCGGGTGAAACCCTGTTCGCGCACCGCATCCGCCTGCGCCACCAGCCGGGCGCGTGCCTCTTCCGACAGCGGCGGGTCGAACAGCCCCTCCCATTCGCGCCGGGTCTGTTCGGGCTGCATGGCATAGAGGAGGACGCCCGACGGGGTGTCGTAGAGGGGCCGCCGATAGCCGACGCGAACCGAGAAGCCGACGGCCGTACACGCCTCCATTCGCGCGATGACCGAGGATGCCGCGCCCGACGGAACGGAGAGATAGCAGGACTGGCCGATCGTATCGGCGAGCAGCCGCATTTCGGGAAGCGACTGTTCCATCAGGCTGCGCACCGGCGGACGCTTCAACCCCAGATGGAACAGCCGCGAGGTCATGACATAGCCGTCCGGCCCCTGCGACACATAGCCGCGATGCTCCAGCACCTGGATCATGCGGAACAGCTCGCCCGTCGACCGGCCCAGCCGGTTGACGATCCCGCTCATGGTCAGCGGATGTTCCTCGGCCGCCAGCAGCTCCAGAATGTCGAGCCCCTTTTCGAGCGCGGGGGCGCGGTAGAGCCGCTTATCGTCCAAGCTGCCCTCTGTTAACGTAACCAAACACACTCTCCACCGCAATCTGCCGGAAAGATCCGATAGATTCGCCATGACATCAGAGTGTTCGCATCTACATCCTTTGGTCAGCCCGCAGCAATATCATTAACGACCGTTTCACCTTCCCGTCAGTCGACCAGAAGGTGGACGACATTCCCATGGACATGGGCAATGGCCCGCACCGGCGCGACCGGGGCCGATGCCACGAGCGCCGGATCGGCCAGCTCGACACGCCACCGTCCCGCATGATGGCTGGCCGCACGGACATTGCCCGCCCCGCCCAACAGGCCGAGCAGCGCGTCGGGCAGGCTCGCCACAGGGGCCACCGCCGGGGCGGCGGGGGTCGGCGCGACGGCGACCGGCGCAACCGCGACCGGTGCCGCGACCGGCTGGCCATGGCCCGCCTGGATGGCCGCACGCATCTCCATCGCAACCGTGTCCGCGACCGGACCCAGCACCACCTGAACGCCATTGGCGGAGGGGCGCAGGATGCCGCGCGCACCCAGCCGCTTCAGCGCGGGCTCATCGACCCGTGCGGGGTCGTTGACGACCAGCCGGAGCCGGGTGGTGCAGGCCGCCACCTCGCTGAGATTGGCGCCGCCGCCCATCGCCGCGACGAAGGACGCGCCGCGCCCGCCCTCGACCACCGGCTGATCGCCCGCCGCCTCGCCGCTCTCGACCATCGGCTCGGCCTCGCGGCCCGGCGTCTGGAGGTTCCAGCGGCGGATCGCAAAGCGGAAGACCGCGTAATAGAGCAGCGCATAGACCGCGCCGACCGGGATCAGCATCAGCGGCTTGGTCGCCTTGCCGAAATTGATGACATAGTCGAACAGGCCCGCCGAGAAGGTATAGCCCAGCCGCACGCCCAGCGCGTTCATCAGCGCCTCCGACACGCCGGTCAGGATCGCGTGGAAGGCATAGAGGACCGGCGCCAGGAACATGAAGCTGAACTCGATCGGCTCGGTCACGCCGGTCAGGAATGACATCAGCGCCAGGCTGAACAACATGCCGCCGACCGCCTTCTTCCGCTCGGGCAGCGCCTCGTGATACATGGCGAGACAGGCGGCGGGCAGGCCGAACATCATCACCGGGAAGAACCCGCTCATGAACGCGCCCGCCGTCGGATCGCCCGCGAAGAAGCGGGTCAGATCGCCGGTCTTGCCCTGATAGTCGCCGACCACGAAATAGGCGACGGTGTTCAGGATATGGTGCAGCCCGGTGACGACGAGCAGCCGGTTCAGCACGCCGAACGCGAACAGCCCCAGCCCGCCCGCCTGGACGATACCCTGGCTCATCGCATCGATGCCCGTATTGACCGGCCCGAACGCCACGCCCAGAAGCGCCGCCAGCCCCAGGCCGACAATGCCCGAAATGATCGGGACGAACCGACGCCCACCGAAAAAGGCCAGATATTCCGGCATCTTGATCGTCGCAAAACGGTTGTAGAAGCTGCCGCCGATCAACCCGGCGACGATCCCCACCGGCACGTCGAAACGATGGACCGACTTGGTCCGCCAGGCCGCCTCGACGGTGGCCGCGATGTCCTTGGCCAGCCCCGCGCCGGTCCCGGCGGGCGGGACGACCAGCGTCTCGGCCCCCTTGATCGTGACGAGATAGCAGGTGATCCCCGCCAGCGCCGCCGCGCCATTGCCGTCGCGGGCAAAGGCGGTGGCGACGCCGACCGCGAAGAGCAGCCCCAGATTGTCGAAGATCGCATTGCCCGCATTCGCCATGAAGGCGATGTTCAGCATGTCCGGCTGGCCCAGGCGGAGCAGCAGCCCCGCCACCGGCAGGACCGCGATGGGCAACATCAGCGCCCGCCCGAGCGACTGAAGCGAGGCCATGGGCGAGCTCATGCGCCGATCTCCTGAAGCATGGTGGTGATATGCGCGCGAACCGCCGCGGCCGAGGGCAAGGCGGTCGCCTGAAGCGCGGCGGCGCGGCAGCGGACCATGTCCAGCTTGCCGACCAGCGCCTTGATCGCGGCGACCCGCGCGGGGGGCACCGACAATTCGGTGACGCCCAGCCCCAGCAGGATCGGCACGGCCAGACGATCGGCGGCCAGCGAGCCGCAGACGCCGACCGGCGTGTCGTGCCTGGCCGCGCCTTCGCAGGTGGTGCCGATCAGCCGCAGCACGGCCGGATGAAGCCCGTCGACCCCCGCCGCCACCGCCGCGTTGCCGCGATCCATCGCCAGGGTATATTGGGTCAGGTCGTTGGTGCCGATCGAGAAGAAGTCGGCCTTGCGCGCGAGGATATCGGCGGAAATGGCGGCGGCGGGCGTCTCGATCATGACGCCGACCTCGGCCTTGCCGCCCTGGCGTTCGACGACGGCGCGGACCGCCTCCAGCTCGGCCAGGCTGGCGACCATCGGCGCCATGATCCGGCAGGGCTGGCGCACCGCCAGGATCGCACCGACCTGATCCTCCAGAAGCTGCGGATCGGCCAGCGACACGCGAATGCCGCGCAGGCCCAGCGCCGGATTCTCCTCGACGGGCAGGTCCATATAGGGTGCGGGCTTGTCGCCGCCGACATCGAGCAGTCGGACGATCATCGGCCGGTCGCCCAGCGCATCGGCGATCGCTTGGTAATCGCGGGCCTGTTCGTCGCGGGTCGGCGCGGTCGCGCGTTCCAGGAACAGGAATTCGGTGCGCAGCAGGCCGCAGCCCTCCGCCCCTTCGGCCACCGCCGCCTCGGCATCGGCGACCGAGCCCAGATTGGCGAACATCTCGATCCGGGTGCCGTCCGCCATGCGGCACGGCCCCTGGGCGGCGCGTGCCGCCTCCATCTCGGCCTTGCGGCGCGCGATGGTGTCGCGGGCCTGGCCCTGCGCGTCGGCATCGGGTTCGGGATCGATCAGCCCGCGATCGGCATCGAGCACGATCACCCGGCCATCCTCCAGCGCGGCAAGCGGATCGCCGAACGCCACCGCCATGGGCAGGCCCATGCCCGCCGCCAGGATCGCGGCGTGCGAGGTCGGACCGCCCTTGACCAGCGCGATCCCCGCGACGACGCCCGCATCCAGCGCCGCCACCTGGCTGGGCAACAGGTCCTCGGCGACCAGGATCGCCCCGGCGGGAACGCTCGGCCCCTCGATCGGCAGCCCGGCCAGCGCCGCCAAGACATGACGTTCCAGATCGCGCAGATCGTCGGCGCGCTCGGCGATGCGGCGGTCGCCGCTCGACACCAGCACCTTGACCTGCTCGGCAATCGCCTCCTGCCAGGCGACGCCCGCGCTCAGGCCGCGCGCGACCCCGGCCAGCGCCGCTTCGGTCAGCGTGGGATCGGCCAGCATCGCGCCATGCGCCGCCATCACGCCGCCCCGCGCGCCACCGGCCGCAGCCGCCAGCACCAGCCCTTCGCGGACCCGTGCCAGCGCATCGGTCAGCCTGGCGCGCTCTTCCTCGGCGCTTGCCGCGACGGTCTCGACCGGAATCGCCGCGCGGGTCAGCCGGTGGATCGGTCCGACCGCCAGGCCGGGCGCGGCGGGCACGCCGCCCAGGCCCGGTCCTTCGCCGCGTGCGGGTTCGGGCGCCTCGACCGGGGTTTCCTCGGGCGTCGCGTCGCTCAGAAAGGCGACGACCTCGGCCAGCGCGGCGGCGGCCTGCGGACCGTTCGCCTCGATCCGTACCGTCGTGCCATGACCCAGCCCCAGCCCCAGCAGGCCGACCGCGCTCAGCGCCGAGGCGCTGCGCTCGCCATGCGACAGGGTCACGCGCGCCTCGTGCCGCCGGACCGCCTCGACCAGCCGGGCGGCGGGACGGGCGTGGAGGCCGTGCGACAGCGCGACCGTCATCTCCTCGATCAGCGTCTCCCCGCTCTCCTCGGCGACCAGGGCCTCACCGGCGAGCGGCACGACGCGCAGCAGCGGATCGCCGACCGCGACCAGCCCGGTGGCGATCGGCTCGACTCCGTAGCGGGTGGCGTCCGCGACGATGACCGGCGTCACCACGGCGGGTGCGTGGCGGACGAGATAATCGAGGTCAAAGCGGATCAGCGGCTGACCCGCCAGCACCTTGGCACCCGCCTGCACCTGCGGGGTCAGACCCTGGCCGCCCAGCGACACGGTGTCGATGCCGATATGGCAGATCAACTCGAAGCCCTCGATGCTGCGCAGCGTCACCGCATGCCCGGCCTCGTGCACGGTCAGCACCGTGGCGTCGCACGGGGCGCAGAGCGCGTCGTTCACCGGATCGATGGCGATGCCGTCGCCCAGCATCTTCTCGGCGAAAACCGGATCGGGCACCTGCGCCAGCGGCATCACCCAACCCGCCAGCGGGGCAAAAATGGTCAGGTCACTCATCGCACGTCACTCTTTGCCAAACTGCATTCCTTCCCCCGCGACGATCGCCCGTCCCCCGCATCAGCGTGGACGGATCGTCACCCGGCCCAGCAGACCGCTTTCGATATTGCCCAGTCCCGCGACGATCAGCGCGATCGTCCGCTTGCCCGACCCGGCCGGCAGCACGGCGGTCAGCGGGCCCGGCCGGGGATCGCGCTTCTCGGCGACCAGCCGTCCGTCGACCCACAGGCTGGCCATGCCGCCCACCGAGGCGAAGCTCAACGTGCCGCCGCGCGCCGCGACGGCCCGGCGAGGCGTGAGGACGGTGCGATAGACGCGCCACCCCGCCCCCTCCGCCGGGGTCGGCGTTCCCGCCCGGACAAAGGCCCAGCCGTTATTGTCGCTGGCGGCGGGCGCGAGGTCGGGCGAAGGCCTGGCCTCCAGCCGGGGCGAACGCCGCCAGTCGCGCACGTCCATGTCCCCCGCCAGCACCGGCACCTGCGCGCGCGGCGCCACGCCCAGCCGGTCGAGCCGCAGGGTGGCGGGCCTCAGCCCGTCCGCCGTCGCGCGGATGGTGATCCGCCCGCGCCCGGTGTCGGGCCGCACGATCATCTGGGCCAGCCCGTTGAACAGCGAGCGCCGATCGCCCTTTTCGGGCTCATGGCTGTTGGGATCGCCATTGCCGACGCCGATGATCGCACCCCCGTCGATCGTGAAGCGGGTCATCAGATTGGCGGTCGGGACATGACGCCCATGCGCGTCGATCGCATCGATGGTGATCGCCTGCGCATCCTCGGTATCGCCCGCCATCACGGTGCGCGCGGGCGTCAGGCGCAGCGCCACCGGCACGCCGACCGTCTCATGCGCGGCGCGCGCGACCTCGCGCCCGCCGCGATAGGCGATCGCCTCGATCCGGCCCGGCGCATAGGGGATGGTCCATTCATTGCCCATCAGCCGGTCGACCGCGCCCTCACCCACCGTCTTGCCGTTCAGGCGAAGGACGACGCGCTCGGCGTTCGACAGGACCATGACCTTGGTCGGCTTGCCCTCGCGTCCCGGCCAGCTCCAGTGCGGTGCGATCGCCACGACCGGCGCGTCATCGACCCAGGCGGCGCGGTGGATATCGAACGCGGTCTTGGGAAAGCCGCAAAGGTCCAGGATGCCGAAGAAGCTGGCGATGGTCGGCCATTCATAGGGCGTCGGCTCGCCATGATAGTCGAAGCCGGTCCACACGAATCCGCCCGCGACGAAGGGGCGATCGGCGATCTTCTTCCAGGCGCCACGATGGGTGTCGCCCCAGCTCGCCGCCTCGATATCGTAGCTCGACGCGATGTGGCGCGCCGGATCGCTCTCGAACGCGCCGCGCGTCATGAACGCGCTGGTATCCTCCGAACTGGTCATCGGCTTGGCCGAGTTCAGCTGGTGATAGCGGTCGTAATCGCCCTGATAATAGTTGAAGCCGGTCACATCGACGACCTGCGCGACGTTGACGGGATCGAAAAAGGCCCCGTTCATCGCCGCCGTCACCGGGCGGCTGTCGTCCAGCGCGCGCACCCAATGCGCCATGCGCTTGACCATCTCGACCCCGGCCGGGGTGCCCTGCATCGGTTCCTCGTTGAAGACCGACCACAGGATGACCGAGGGATGGTTGCGGTCGCGCCGGACCAGCCATTCCAGCTGCGCGCGATATTCGGGCGCCGGATTGAACTGCCGGTTCTCGTTCATGACCAGCAGGCCCAGCCGGTCGCACCAGTCGAGCAGCTCGGGCGTGGGCGCATTGTGGCTGGAACGCACCGCGTTGCACCCCATCGCCTTCAGCCGCTCCAGCCGCCAGCCGATCAGCGCGTCGGGAAGTGCGGTGCCCACGCCCGCATGATCCTGATGCAGGCAGACGCCCTTCAGCTTGACAGGCCGGTCGTTGAGGAAGAAGCCCCGGTTCGCGTCGAAGCGGATCGTGCGGAACCCGATCGGCACGCGGCGTTCGTCCGCCACCTGTCCGTCGCGCAGCAACCGCACCTCGACCGTGTACAGCGTCGGCCGCTCGACCGACCAGAGCACCGGATCGGCCACCGACAGGTCGAGCGCGGCGCGCCCTTCGTCCAGCGACGGCACGGTCGCCTGGGCCTGGCCCTGCGCCACCACCTTGCCCTGCGGATCGAGCAGCCGCGCATCGACCGTCACGGGACTGTCGGTTTCGACAATGCTGGCCAGCGTCACCGCGACGGGGACATGCCAGCCGCCGTCGCGCTTGCGCGGGTCGCAATGGACGCCGTCGGTCGCGATCGACACGGGCGCATAGTCGCCCAGCCAGACATGGCGATAAAGGCCCGCGCCTTCATACCACCAACCCTCCATCGCATCGGCGTCGACGCGGACGGCCACGACATTGGCCTCGTCGCCGAACCGCGCGAACGGGGTCAGGTCGATGCGGACGGCGTTATAGCCGGAGAAATTGTGCGAGACGATGCTGCCATTGACCCAGATGGTCGCAAAGGTCGCGATCCCGCCGAATTCCAGCTCGATCCGCCGCCCGCGCAGGGCCGGGTCCAGCCGGAAGCTGCGCCGATACCAGCCGATCCCGCGCGGGCGATAGCCTTGCGCGACATTGGCGGTTTCCACGAAGGGCTGGAACGAGGCCCAGTCGTGCGGCAGGTCGACCGCCTGCCAGTCGCTGTCGTCATAATCGACCGCCGCCGCGCCGCGCGCATTGCCCGCCTTGACCGACAGATAGGTCGCATTGTGCGTATCGAGCCGCGCGGGCTCGACATCGCCCTCGTGGAACAGCCAGCCGCGATCCATCAGGACCCGGCCCGCATCCTGCACCGGCAGCGCGGGCGGCAGCCGGTCCACCGGGGCGGGCATGGGAAGCGCGCCCGCGCCGTCCGCCGGGCGGCGATCGGCGGCGAAGAGCGGGGCGGACGGAATACCGCCCGCCAGCCCCACCACCGCGCTGCCCAGCAGAAGGTCGCGGCGCGCGACCGTCATGCGGCGATCCGCGTATCGACGGGCTTGAGCGCGGCGTCGAGCACCACCCAGTCGGCACGCAGGCCGATGCCGAGCGCACCACGCTCGTCCGACAGGCCCAGGAACGCCGCCGGGTTGGTCGCCGCCATCGCGGCGGCCTGGTCGACGGTGATCCGCAGCTGCTCGACCGCATTGGCGACCGCCGAGCCCATGTCGAGATCCGATCCCGCCAGCGTGCCGTCGGTATAGGTGCACTTGCCGCCCGACACGTCGATATGACGGCCGTGCAGGACGAAGTCCTTCTCGACCGCGCCGACCGACGACATGGCGTCCGTGACCAGCATCAGCTTGTCGAACGGCCGCGCCTTCAGCGCCAGCCGCAGCATCGGCGCGGAGACGTGGAAGCCGTCGATGATCAGCCCCGAATAGGGGCGCGGATCGTCGAGCGTCGCGCCCGCCAGCCCCGGCACGCGCTGCTGCATGGCGGGCATCGCGTTATAGAGGTGGGTGATGCCGGACAGCCCGACATCGAACGCCGCGATCGCCTGCTCATAGCTGGCCTCGGTGTGCCCGGCGCTGACCAGCACGCCCGCTTCGACCAGACGGCGGATCGTGTCGACCGGCACCCGCTCGGGCGCGATGGTCAGCATGACCTTGCCACGGCGCGGGCGGGTCAGGACGGCGATCATCTCCTCGTCCAGATCGCGGAACCGCGTCGGATCGTGGATGCCCTTGCGCGCCGGGTTGAGCACCGGCCCTTCGACATGGATGCCGATGACGCCCGGCACCTTCGCCTCGATCGCCTCGTCGATCGCGTCGAGCGCGCGGGCGATCTTGTCGGGGGTTTCGCTGACCAAGGTCGGCAGCATCGCGGTGGTGCCATAGACGGCGTGCGCCGCCGCCATGGTCGCGATGCCGTCCACGTCCAGCCGGTCGTTGAACAGCACGCCGCCGCCGCCATTGACCTGGGTGTCGATATAGCCGGGGACGACCCAGCCGCCGTTCAGGTCGATCGTGTCGTCCGAACCCTCGACCGCGCCGATCGACGCGATGCGGTCGCCGTCCACGACGATCTCCGCACCCGGCAGGACGCCGCCGGAGGTCGCGACATGGCCGTTGACGAAACGGAAGCGGGTCATAGCGTGCGGGTCACTTTCTGCAGATGCGGCGGCGAGTCAGGGTCCATGCCACGGGCGAGCGCCAGCGCCTCGACCATGCGGTAGAAGCTGGCGAGCATCGAAATCGGCTCCAGCGCGGGGTGGCCGGCGACCATGGGGAGCGCACCGCCCTGCCCCGCGACGAACGGCTTTGCACCGCGCGCCTCGAACTGGTCGGCGACCGCCTTCACATCCTCGCCCGCCACGTCCGAGGTGGCGAAGCCCAGCACCGAATAGCCGGGCTCGACGATGCGCATCGGGCCGTGGCGAACCTCGGCGGCGCTGAACGGCTCGGCCTGGATCGAGCAGGTTTCCTTGAGCTTCAGCGCGGCTTCCTGCGCCACGCCGTAGCCATAGCCGCGACCCAGCACGAACATCTGGCTGAGTTCACGCAGGCCCTCGACCGCAGGGGACCAGTCGAGCCCCAGCGCCTGCTCGACCTGACCGGGCAGCTCGGCGAGCGCCGCTTCCAGCGTCTCGTCGCCCGCCCAGGCGGCGGCCAGCTGCGCCAGACCCGCCAGCGCGGTCAGGCAGGACTTGGTGGCGGCGACGGCCTTTTCGGGACCGGCCGACAGCGGCAGGAAGGTGTCGGCGCCGGTCGCCAGCGGCGATTCCTCGTCATTGACCAGCGCGACGATATGCGCGCCGCCCGCGCGATACGCCTCGACCGTCGCCAGCAGGTCCGGGCTGCGCCCCGACTGCGAAATGGCGATGACCAGTGCGCCCTGCACCTTCATCGGCGTCTCGAAGATCGACGCGACCGAGGGCGCCGCCGACGACACCGGCACGCCGGTCTTGGTCTCCAGGATATATTTGCCGTAGGTCGCGGCGTGATCCGACGATCCACGGGCGATCGTGACGATCACCGGCGGCGGGGCGGCACGCAGCCGTTCGGCCAGCGCCTTGACGGTCGGCGCATTGCGCGCGAGCAGCCGGGCGATCGCCTGCGGCGCCTCCCCCGCTTCCGCTCCCATCAGGGTGCTGGTCCCCGCACTACCGGCGGTCATCACATCAGACATCGGTTAACTCCGCGACGAAATCATAGGCATCGCCGCGATAGAAGGACTGGGTATATTCCACCGCCCGTCCATCGCGTAGAAATCCGCGGCGCTCGATCAACAGGCCCGCATGGCCCGGATCGACATCCAGCATCTTGGCATGGTCCGCCCCGAACGGCACCGCGCGCAGCCGCTGGAGCGCGCGGATCGGCCGGTTGCCGGTCCGCTCCAGCGCCGCATAGAGCGACCGGTCGACCGCCTCGACCGAGGGGAGCGCGAAACCGGCGATGGTCGAAACCTCGATCGCCATCGGCACCTCGTCGGCAAAGCGGACCCGCTGGAACCGATAGACCGGCGCGCCCGGCGACAGGCCCAGCGACAGCGCCTCCTCGGGCGTCACCGTGCCCGGTGCGCGGCTGACCCACTGGCTGCTCGGCGTGCGGCCGCGCGCGATCATGTCCTCGGAGAAGGAGGACAGCTTGGAGAAGCTCTTCTCCACCCGGCCCGCGACGAAGGTCCCGGCACCACGCCGGCGGGTCAGCAACCCCTCTTCGACCAGGCCGCCGATCGCCTTGCGCACCGTGATCCGCGACACGTCATATTCGATCGCCAGATCGCGCTCGGCGGGGATCGCGTCGTCCTCGGCCAGGACGTTGCTGGTGATGGCGTCGCGCAGCAGCTGCTGGAGCTGAAGGTACAATGGCGCGGGGTTCCCCTTTCGGAAGGAGCCGACCTGCGCCGAGAATGTCATGGCCGCGCCATCCCCCTTTGCCCGGACGTCGCTCATGCCGCGCCCCGCTTCGCACAAAGGCTTATCGCAGCAGGACCATGTGGGCAATAGGTATTATATTTGGCATACATTGGATGTTATTTCCTTCCGATAGCCTGCCGCAACGCCGCGATCTTTTCGGGGCTGGTCCGGCGCCGGTCGCCGCCCCCGAAACCCATGGCGGCAATCCGCGGGTCCCCCCAATCCTGCCGGACGCTCGCCGAGGCATGGACCGCGTCGACGCCGGTCCGCGCGATCAGGGCGGCGGCATTGTCGGCCGAAACGCCCGATCCGGCGATGATCGCCAACCGCCCATCCGCCGCCGCGACCATCGCCGCGATCGTCTCGGCCCCGGCCTGGGCGGTCGCTTCGCCGCCCGAGGTCAGGATATGGTCATAGCCAATGGCCGCGACTGCATGGACCGCCGCGACCGGATCGGCGACGAGATCGACGGCGCGGTGCAGCACGATCGCCACGCCGTCCGCCGCGTCCCGCCAGGCCGCCAGCACGTCCAGGTCGAGCGACCGGTCGTCGGCCATCGCCCCGACCACGACACCCGCGACCCCCATGGCGATCATCCGCCGGATCTCGTCGGCCGCCATCGCGACCTCGTCGGCGTCGTAACGGAAATCGCCCTCACGCGGACGGACCATCGCATGGACCGGCACCCCCGACCGCACCGCCTGCGCGACCAGCGCCGCCGAGGGGGTCAGCCCGCCCAGTCCCAGTGCGCCACACAATTCGATCCGATC
Source organism: Sphingomonas sp. SORGH_AS_0789 (assembly GCF_031453055.1). Classification (NCBI taxonomy): domain Bacteria; kingdom Pseudomonadati; phylum Pseudomonadota; class Alphaproteobacteria; order Sphingomonadales; family Sphingomonadaceae; genus Sphingomonas; species Sphingomonas sp. SORGH_AS_0789. Next base: position 2,589,999 of record NZ_JAVIYV010000001.1, on the reverse strand, counting down.
CGCGCCCCCCGCCACGGCCGCCGCGACGCCGTCGGCGTCATCGACACAGATTTCCAGAAGCGGTCGCGGCATCGCCGTCATGGGCATCCCCTCGTCATGATAGCCATAGCCAGTCCTCCTCCCCAGGAACGACCGGAACCCTGCCATTTAAGCAGCATGTCCCACGATGTGCCAGCCCAATGGTCCCATGACGGGATCGGCCTGATTTTTTCCGTTTACGGACCAATGTCAGTTTGGTTACACGTTGGTCGTCAAGCATATAGTATAAAAAATGCTTTCAAGGGAGGACGCCATTCATCTCCCTGCGACGGAAACAGGCAGAATTCGCGGGATGGCGCGAGGAATTTTTGGGGGGATTTGAACATGTTGAGCTTTCGCAGCATGATCCTGACGGCGACCGCGCTCGCCGGACTTCAGGGCACCGCATTCGCACAGACCACGAATCAGGCACCGACTCAGACCGCGGTCGGAAGTGACCAGTCGGATACCGATGGCGACGTCGTGGTCACCGGCATCCGCCAGAGCCTTCGCAACGCCATCAACGTCAAGCGCGAGGCCAACGCCGTCGTCGACGTGATCACCGCCGAGGACGTGGGCAAGTTCCCCGACCGCAACGTCGCGGAATCGCTGTCGCACATTCCGGGCGTCAGCATCGACCGCCGCTTCGGCGAGGGTGAGAAGGTCGCCATCCTGGGCACCGATCCCGCGCTCAACCGCATGCTGCTCGACGGCCATGCGCTCGCCTCGGCCGACTGGGGTGGCAACGACAACGATCCGTCCAGCCGCACCTTCAACTATTCGCTGCTCGCCCCCGAACTGGTCGACCGGCTCGAAGTCTACAAGTCGCCCGAACCCCGCATCGAAGAGGGCAGCCTGGGCGGCACGGTGATCGTGCGCACCCGCCGTCCGCTCGACCTGGCGGCCAATTCGGTCTTCGCCTCGGGCGGCTACACCTATAACGACCGTTCCGAAAAGGGTAATATCCGCGGATCGGGCCTGTACAGCTGGCACAACGAAGCCAATAATTTCGGCTTCCTGGTCGCCGCCACCTATGACAAGCAGAACCTGACCCGCGCGGGCGTCGAGTTCTTCGGCTATCAGAGCGGCGCGGACTTCTTCCAGAAGAACAGCGACGGCAGCGTGCGTCGCGACGCGTCGGGCCAGGGCATCCTGCTGAACCCGAACGCCGCCGTCACCGGCGGGTCGAAGGAAGACCTGATCAAGGCGGTCGCCCCCTTCGGCATCAACTATGCCTATTTCCAGCAGACCCGCGAGCGCGCCAGCGTGTCGGGCACCGTGCAGTATCGCCCGGCCGACAATCTGACGCTGACCCTGAACGGGCTGCACATCGACGGCAACTACAACAATTACAGCCAGTCGATGTACACCATCCCGGTCGCCTGGACCGGCAGCGTGCTGCAGACCGCCAATGTCAGCAACGGCGTCGTCAACTCGGCCAGCTTCGCCGCCGCGCCGAACCAGTCGGCCCAGCTCGACACGCTGGTCCGCAAGACCAAGCTGAAGACCGACAACCTCAACTTCTTCGCCGACTGGGAAGGCGATGACGGCACGAAGATCAACTTCGCGGGCGGCTGGTCGAAGGCGACCGGCGGGCGCAACCCCGAATATCTGTTCAACGTGCAGACCAAGCTGCCGTTCAACTATGCCTTCACGCCCACCTCGGCGACGGTGAACTTCACGGGCGACCTGACCAACCCGGCGAATTACTTCACCAACCCGAACAACAATCCGGCCCAGATCGAGGGCCGCCCGGTCGTCATCAACGGCCAGCAGCTGAACGGGGCGCAGATCGGTGGCCTGGATTACAGCGTCACGACCGACCGCGACATCTTCGGCGGCTATGACGCGACCATCCCGGTCAATTTCGGCCCGTTCACGCAGATCCTGCTGGGCAGCCGCGTGACCGATCACGTCAATCGCGTCGATGCGCGCGGCATCAACACCTACAAGACCAGCTCGCAGACCGTGGACCAGCTGGGCGTCACCACGCTCGTCACGCCCGATGGCGTGTTCGACGGCAGCGGCGGCATGGGCAATGCCACCAAATATCTGAACCTGCCCGACCAGGCCGTGATCGACATCCTCGCAAAGTCGATCAACAGCCCGCTGGTCAACAAGGTCGGCGCCTCGACCAAGGTGCGCGAGACGGTCATCGCCTCCTATGTCCAGGCCAATTTCGAACAGGGCGGCCTGCGCGGCAATATCGGTGGCCGTCTGGTCTATACGCGTGACAAGTCCAACTATGCGCTGACGCTGTCCAACACGGTCAATCCGGTGCCGGTGCCCACCAGCACGACCACCGATTACCTGAAGTTCCTGCCCAGCGTGAACGTCGCCTATTCGATCACCCCCGAATTCCTGGTTCGCGGTTCGGTCGCGCAGGTGATCTCACGTCCGCGCTATCAGGACCTGGCGGCGGCGACCTCGCTCAACGACGTCACGCTCGATGGCGGCGGCGGCAATCCGAACCTGAAGCCGTACGAGTCGACCAACTACGAACTGACCGCGGAATGGTATCCGCGTGCCGGCTCGCTGATCGCGGTCGAACTCTTCCGTCGCGACATCTCGAACTACATCATCAACACGCGCACCAATGCGGTGTTCTTCAACTCGCTGCAGAACCGGCTGACGACCTATAGCGTCAACCAGCCGATCAACGGCGGCAAGGCGAAGGTCAACGGCGCGCTGGTGTCGGGTCAGACCGAAATCTGGGGCGGCTTCGGCATCCAGGCGAACTATTCGTACCAGGACAGCTCGACCTCGTCGGTCGACTCGACCGGCGCGTCGCTCAACCTGCCCTATCTGTCGCGGCACACCGTCAACGTGATCCCCTATTTCGAGAGCGGGATCTTCCAGGCGCGGCTCAGCTACAATTATCGTTCGAGCTACTTCCGCACGATCGGCCGCCTGAACTCGCGCGAAATGGTGGCGCCGTACAGCCAGCTCGACTTCTCGGCGGGTGTGAACCTGACCAAGGAGATCACGCTGACCGTCAATGCGCAGAACCTGCTCGACGAGACCTATTACCAGTATAACGCGACCCGCGACCGTCCGACCGCCTTCTACAAGAACGGCCGGACCTATGCGGCGTCGGTGGCGGTGCGCTTCTAAAAAAGTCGCCTCCGTCTTTGCGATACGGAAAGGCCCGTCGATCCAGGATCGGCGGGCTTTTTCGCGATCGGTGACTTTAACGAGTCATCAAAATGCTGCGCGCCTGTCACCGATCTGCGACGCGCACGTCACAGATGACGGGCATGACATTCCCAACGCCTAGCGTGGGGGAACGCCGATGCCGATGACCAGCATTCCGATCGATGGCTCGCTGCACGAAGACGCCGCCATTCTCGACTTCATCCCCCGCGCGCCGGCAACCCCCGAACCCGAAGGCCAGGCGCGCCGCCGCTATCGCACGATCTGGATTTCGGACGTCCATCTCGGCACGCGCGGCTGCAACGCGGAAATGCTGATCGACTTTCTGGACCATGTCGACAGCGAGACCATGTATCTGGTCGGCGACATGATCGACGGCTGGCGGCTGAAGAAGAAATTCTACTGGCCCGCCGCGCACAACGACGTAGTGTGGCGGCTGCTGAAGCGCGCCAAGCGCGGCACCCGTGTCGTCTATATCCCCGGTAATCACGACGAGATTTTCCGCCAGTTCACCGGCATGGATTTCGGCGGCATCGCCATCTGCCGCAAGGCGATCCACGAAACGGCGGACGGTCGCCGCCTGCTGGTGCTGCACGGCGACGAGTTCGACGCGATCACGCTGGCGCATCGCTGGCTCGCCCATGTCGGCGACTTCGCCTATACCGCGCTGATGGAGGTCAATCGCTGGGTGAACATCGTCCGGCGGTGGATGAAGCGCCCCTATTGGTCGCTGTCCAAGCACGCCAAGGCCAAGGTGAAGAACGCCGTCGCCTTCATCTCGCATTTCGAGGAAGTCGTCGCCCATGCGGCGGGGGCGCGCGGGGTCGATGGCGTGGTTTGCGGCCATATCCACACCGCCGAGATCCGCGACATCAACGGCGTCACCTATTATAATGACGGCGATTGGGTGGAGGGCTGCACCGCGCTGGTCGAGCATTTCGACGGCACGATGGAGATCCTGCACTGGGGCGACGAGATGGAGGCGCGGCGCAACCAGCCGGTCGCCGCCGCCATCGCCGCCTGACCGGGGAAGGACGCACCGAATGCGCATCGCGATCGTCACCGACGCCTGGAGCCCGCAGGTCAACGGTGTGGTCCGCACCCTGCAATCGGTCGCCGCCGAACTGCGCGCGATGGGGCATGAGCTGTGCATCGTCTCGCCCGATCGCTATGTCTCGGTCCCCTGCCCGACCTATCCCGAAATCCGGCTGGCGCTGCCGGGCCCCGGCGTGGTCGGGCGGACGCTGGGCCAGTTCCTGCCCGATGCCATCCATATCGCGACCGAGGGGCCGCTGGGCCTGCTGGCGCGGCGCTGGGCGCTGGCGCAGGGGCTGCCCTTCACCACCGCCTATCACACCCAGTTCCCCGATTATGTCGCGGCGCGGGTGCGGGCGATCGATCCCGAATTCGTCTGGCGCTATGTCCGCTGGTTCCACGCGCCCTCGACCGCGATCCTCGCCTCGACGCCCAGCGTGGCCGCGACGCTGGCCGCGCATGACCTGCCCCAGAGCCGCCACTGGGGGCGCGGGGTCGATACCGCCTTGTTCCGGCCGGATGGCCCGCGCGATGCCTTTGTCGCAGGTCTGCCCGGCCCGGTGCAGCTCTATGCCGGGCGGGTCGCGGTCGAGAAGAATATCGCCGCCTTCCTCGCGACCGACGTGCCGGGGACCAGGGTCGTGGTCGGCGACGGCCCGGCGCGCGCCGCGCTGGCCGCCCAATATCCCGATGTCCATTTCCTGGGCGCGAAATTCGGCGAGGATCTGGCGGCGATCTACCGCGCGGCGGATGTGTTCGTCTTCCCCAGCCGCACCGATACCTTCGGGCTGGTCATGATCGAGGCGCTGGCCTGCGGCACGCCGGTCGCCGCCCTGCCGGTACAGGGGCCGCTCGACGTGTTGAGCCCCGAGGTCGGGGTGATGGACGAGGCGCTGGAGCGGGCGATCGGGCAGGCGCTGTCGCTCGAGCGGACGAGCTGTGCGGCATTCGGCCAGGAATTTTCCTGGCGGCGCAGCGCCGAGCAGTTCCTGGCGGCGCTGGCACGGATCGACCGCACGATGCGCGAGGCAGCCTGATCGTCCGACTTCTCCGGACGGGTCTCGCACATGGATAAGGCCGACATCCCCGTTTAACGGGTTGAACCGGCCTTGCCCGCCATGTCATGGTCGCCGCTCGCGCGATTCGGCATGGCCATCGGCCGCCGATCGCTGATCCTTCGGTCGGTCCGTCATTCGGCGCGCATCGGCCGCTCCAACCGCTGCACCCGAAAGGTCCCCGATTGGACGTCGTCACGCTCAGCCTGTTCCTTCTCCTCGCCGTCGTCATCAGCGGCGTCGTCTCGCGCATCCTGCCTTCCGCGCTGCCGCGCCCGCTGGTCCAGATCGCGCTGGGCGCGGTGATCGGCGGGATCGCGCAGATCCGGGTCGAGCTCGATCCCGAGATATTCTTCCTGCTGTTCGTGCCGCCGCTGCTCTTCCTCGATGGCTGGCGCATTCCGAAGGACGAGCTGTTTCGCGATGCGGGCGCGGTGCTGGGGCTGGCCTTGGGGCTGGTGTTCCTGACGGTGCTGGGGATGGGGCTGTTCATCCACTGGATGATCCCGGCCGTGCCCTATGCGGTGGCCTTCGCGCTCGCCGCCGTCGTGTCGCCGACCGATCCGATCGCGGTGTCGGCGATCGCGCAAAAGGCGCCGATCCCCAAGCGGATGATGCACATATTGGAGGGGGAGTCGCTGCTCAACGACGCCTCGGGCCTGGTCTGCCTGCGCTTTGCGGTTGCCGCCGCGCTGACCGGCACCTTCTCGCTCGCCCATGCCGGGCTGACCTTCGCCTGGATGGCGGTGTCGGGCGTCGGGCTGGGCGTCGCCATCGCCTGGGGCACAGTCACCGCCAAGGGGGTCTTCGCGCGGCGGTTCGGCGACGATAGCGGCTCGAACATCCTGGTCAGCCTGCTGATCCCCTTCGCCGCCTATATGGTCGCCGAGCATGTCGAGAGTTCGGGCGTGCTGGCGGCGGCGGCGGCGGGCATCGCCATGTCGTTCACCAACGTCTCCTCGGGCGCCAAGGCCGCGACGCGCATCCGGCGTCAGGCGGTGTGGGACATGCTGCAATTCACGCTGAACGGCATCATCTTCGTGCTGCTCGGCGAGCAGCTGCCCCAGGTCTTTGCGGGCGCGCGCGACACGGTGATGCTGACCGGCCATCTCAGCCCCTGGTGGCTGGGGCTTTACGTCGTCGCGATCGTCACCGGGCTGGCGGGGCTGCGTTTCCTGTGGACCTGGGTCGCGCTGCGCCTGACGCTGTTCCGCGAGCGGCATCTGCCCAACCGGACCAGCCCGCCGCGCCGGGTCATCACCGCCATGTCGGTCGCGGGCGCGCGCGGGGCGATCACCCTGGCGGGTGCGCTGACCCTGCCGCTGACGCTGAACGACGGCACGCCCTTTCCGGCGCGCGACCTGGTGATCTTCCTGGCATGCGGGGTCATCCTCTGCACGCTGGTGATCGCTAGCCTGACCCTGCCACTGCTGCTCCGCGGGCTGGCGCTGCCCAGCGAGGACGGGATCAGCGAACTCGACCGCACCCGCGTCGCCGCCGCCAAGGCCGCGATCGCCGAGCTGGAACGCTTCCAGCACGAAATGGCCGAGGGGCGCGAGGATGCCGACCAATATGTCGAGATCGCCTCGCGCCTGATGGACGGCTATCGCAGCCGGATCGACACGCTGGAGGGCGACGACGATCCCGACGCCCGCCGCCTGGAGGATGTCGAGCGGCGGATGCGGCTGGCGGCGATCCGCGCCGAGCGGCGGGTGGTGTTCGAGCTGCTCAACGCGCGCGCCATCGGGTCGGAAACCGCGCAGCGTCTGGGTCGCGAGCTGGACCTGATCGACACGCGCCTGTCGACGCAGGGCTGAGGCCGCTCGGCCGGGCATCTTTGCCCTTGCGCGGGGCGGCGAATTATCGTGTCTCGTCGGCGGGGTCCGGCACCGACAGGGGGTGGAATGCACGCAGACGTCGCGAACAAGTGCCTGAATTGCGGGGCAAGCCTGGTCGGTCCTTACTGCCATGACTGCGGCCAGTCGGCGCATATCCACCGGACGCTGGGCGCCTGGTGGCACGACTTCAGCCACGGCGTCCTTCATATCGAGGGACAGGTGTGGCGCACCATGGCCAAGCTCGTCACCCGGCCCGGCGAGCTGACCCGCCGCTATATCGCGGGCGAGCGCCGTCGCTTCCTGTCGCCGTTGGCGCTGTATCTGTTCAGCGTCTTCCTGCTCTACATCGCCTATTCAGTGCTGGGCGGGTTCGCGACCTTCCACGCCCCCGGCACGCAGGAGGCCGCGACCGAGCTCCGCGCCGAGGTCGCCACGACCGAGCGTCGCATCGCGGCGATCGACCGGCAGCGCGTCGACGCCGTCGCCGCGAAACGCGATACCGCGGCGCTCGACGGCGAGCGCGCGACCCTGGTCAAACGGCAGCATGATCTGGAATTCACCGCCATGGCGCTGGGCGGGGGTGGGGCCGCGTCGGGCCATGGCGCGCAGGAGGCCCAGGTCATCACCGGCTGGAAATCGCTCGACGAAAAGATCGCCCATGCGGTTCGCGATCCCGAATTCCTCCTCTTCAAGATGGAGGCGAACGGCTATAAATTCTCCTGGGCGCTGATCCTGCTGTCGATGCCGTTCATGCGCCTGTTCTTCCTGTGGAAGCGTGGGCTGGCGATGTTCGACCATGCCGTCTTCGTCACCTATTCGCTCAGTTTCGTCAGCCTGCTGATGGTCGCCATGATCCTCTGGACGAAGCTGGCGCATCTGCCCGGCCTGGGATTGCTGATGCTCGCCTTTCCCGTGCATCTCTTCCTCCAGATTCGCGGCGCCTATGGCCTGGGCCCGCTGGCGGGGCTGGTGATGACGCTGGTCGTCGGGGTGATGGCGGCGGCCGTTCTGCTGATCTGGATCGTCGCATTGCTGGCGCTCGGCATGGCGCATTGACCCGTCAATCGGTTGCATCGCCGCCCGGTTCGCGATCCCCCCAGAAAATGGGTGGACGCCCCCTTCCCGCCTTGCCATGATACCAAAACATACCATGAGAATACCGGCACGCGACAAGCCGGTGGATTGCGGGGGTGACGGATGGCAAGAAAGAGCCTGATGCGAGCGGGGACCATGTCCGCCGCCGTCGCGCGTGCCCGCCGCCGGTCAGGCCGGGTCCGGCCTTTTGGTTCCATGTCCTTTGCCGTGCGGGGCTTCGTCCGCGCACCGATGCAGCTTCCGGGGAAATCGTCTTGAAACATCGTCTCGGCCTGATCCTGGCCGCGCTCGCCTTGCCCTTCCCCGCGCTCGCCGCGCCCAAGACGGTGGCGACGCTCGACCGCTGGCAGGTGCGGATCGATCCCAAAGACGCCGACGCCGCGCGTGCGCATCCGCAGGCGGCGGACTGGCTGGCCGCCACCGTGCCGGGCAGCGTGCAGCAGGACCTGATCGCCGCAAAGATCGTGCCCGATCCCTATAAGGGCGCGAACGAGGCCCCCATCCAGTGGGCGGGCCTGACCGGCTGGCAATATCGCACCACGCTGGACGTCACGCCCGAGATGCTGCGCCGCGACCATCTGGACCTGGTGTTCGACGGGCTCGACACCTTCGCGACCGTCACGGTCAACGGCCAGCCGCTCCTGTCCGCCGACAATGCGCATCGCCGCTGGCGGGCGGATGCCAAGCCGCTGCTGAAGGCGGGCGCGAACGAGGTGGTGGTCAGCTTCGCCTCGCCGATCAGGACGCTCCAGCCGATGGTGCTGGCCGAGAAGAATCCGCTGCCCGGCGAATATGACTCCCCCTATGGCGACGAGCCCAAGGGCAAGCAGACCTCGCCCTATATCCGTAAACCCAAATATCAATATGGCTGGGACTGGGCGCCGCGCATCGTCGATGTGGGCATCTGGCGCTCGGTCCGGCTGGAGGCGTGGGACGCCGCGCGGATCGACAATCTCCGCATCGAGCAGGAAGCGCTGACCGATGCCGAGGCGCGCATCCTCGCCCGCGCCTCGGTGGTGGCCGACCGCGCGCAGACCGGCCGGATGGACGTGACCGTCACCGGCTCCGACGGCCGCCGCATCCGCGTCCGCCGCGACGTGGCACTCCAGCCGGGCGAGAATGACGTGGTCGTCCCCGTCTCGATCGCCCGGCCGCAACGCTGGCAGCCGATCGGCTTCGGCGCGCATCCGCTCTATACCGTCAATGCCACGCTGACGGGGGCCGATGCAGTCGAGAAGCGCACCGGGCTGCGCACCGTCGAGCTGGTCCGGAAGGACGGCAGCTTCGGCCTGAAGATCAACGGCAACGTCATCTTCGCCAAGGGCAGCAACGTCATCCCCTTCGACGCCTTCCCCGCGCGCGTCGCCGCCGCAACCGAGCGCCAGATGCTGGAAAAGGCGGTCAAGGCGAACATGAACATGGTCCGCATCTGGGGCGGCGGCTATTATCCCGAAGACAGCTTCTATGACGCCGCCGACGCGCTGGGCCTGATGGTCTGGCAGGATTTCATGTTCGGCGGCAGCGTGACGCCCCCCGACGCCAAGTTCCGCGAAAATGTCCGCATCGAGGCCGAGGAACAGGTCGCCCGGCTCCAGTCGCACCCCTCGCTCGTCATCTGGGCGGGCAATAACGAGGTGCTGTCGGGCTGGGAAAACTGGTCGGATCGCAAGGCGTTCAAGAAGGCGGTCGGCCCCGACGAGCAGGAGCGGATCGGCACCGGCATGGCGGTGCTGTTCGACCGCGTGCTGCGCGATGCCGTCATCAGGAATTCGCCCGGCATCCCCTATTGGCCCGGCTCGCCCTCGACCGATTATGAGGGACCGACCGACACCGACAAGGACGGCGACCGCCATTTCTGGGACGTCTGGTCGGGCTCCAAGCCGGTCGAGCGTTACACCGACAGCTGCCCGCGCTTCATGTCGGAATATGGCTTCCAGGCCTTCCCCGACCTGTCGACCATCGCGACCTTCGCCGACCCGGCGGACTTCCGCATCGACAGCCCGGTGATGAAGGCGCACCAGAAGTTCCTGGCGGGCGAAGGCAATGACCGCATCACCTTCTACCTCAAGCAGAATCTGCGCGACCCGCGCGATTTCGCCGATCTGGTCTACCTGTCCCAGGCGATGCAGGCGCGCGCCATCGGCTTGGCGGCGCGGCATCATCGGGCCTGCCGTCCGGTGACGCTGGGTTCGCTCTACTGGCAGCTCAACGACAGCTGGCCCGCGATCAGCTGGTCGAGCATCGACTGGACCGGGCATGACAAGATGCTCCAGCACGAGGCGCGCCGCTTCTTCGCGCCGCAGACCATCGTGGCGGAGACCAAGCCCGGCGCGACCCGGATCGCGCTGGTGTCCGACGCCACGGCGCCCAAGCCGCTCGGCTGGCGCGTCACCGGCTATGGCATGGATGGCCGCAAGCTGGGCTCGCAATCGGGCAGCGTGACCATGGCCCCCGCCTCGGCCAGCGATGTCGCGACGATCCCCGATGCGACGATCTTCGCCGGTGCCGCGCCCGAGAGCAGCTATGCCGTCGCCGAACTGTTCGACGGGGACAGGGTGATCGCGCGCCAGATCGTCGAGCGGAAGGTGCCGCGCGACATGGCCTATCCGGCGCCGGGCATTACCGCACGCTGGGCGGGCAAGCAGCTGACGCTGACCGCGCGCCATCTCGCGCGGCAGGTACAGGTCAATTTCGGCACCACCGCCGCCGAGCCGTCCGACGATGGCTTCGACCTGTTGCCCGGCGAGAGCATCACGCTCACCATCCAGAGCGACGCGGACGCGGCCACCCTGGCGCGCGAGCTGAATATCTATACCCTCGGTCCGAAGGACGCCCAGTGATCCCGTTCCTCCTCCTCGCTGCCGCCGGTCAGGCCGCCGCCCCAGCCCCCGCCCTTCCTCCCGCCGCGCAGTCGCTGTCCGTCGAACGCAAGGCGGCGCAGCTGGTCAACGAGGCCCCGGCCGAACCCGCGCTCGGCCTGCCCGCCTTCGACTGGTGGAGCGAGGGGCTGCACGGCATCGCGCGCAACGGTCCGGCGACCGTCTTCCCGCAGGCGATGGGCATGGCCGCCACCTGGGACCCCGCACTGATCCAGAAGGTCGGCGATGTCGTCGCGGTCGAGGCGCGCGCCAAGTTCAACACCAAGCCGCTGAACGCCGATCGCGGCCTGTTCGAAGGGCTGACCATCTGGTCGCCCAACATCAACATCTTCCGCGATCCGCGCTGGGGCCGGGGCCAGGAAACCTATGGCGAGGACCCGTTCCTCACCAGCCGGATCGGCATCGCCTTCGTGCGCGGACTCCAGGGCCCCGACCTGAAGCATCCCAAGGTCATCGCGACGGTCAAGCATCTCGCGGTCCATTCGGGCCCCGAGGGCGGACGCGACAGCTTCGACGTGATGGTGTCCCCGCGCGATCTGGAGGCGACCTACCTCCCCGCCTTCCGCGCGACGGTGACGGAGGGCAAGGCGCTGTCGCTGATGTGCGCCTATAATGCGATCCACGGCACCCCGGTCTGCGCCAATCCGATGCTGCTGACCCAGCGGCTGCGCACCGACTGGGGCTTCAACGGGCTCGTCGTGTCGGACTGCGACGCGGTCGGCAATATCTGGATGTTCCACCATGCCCAGCCCGACGCGCCCGCGGCGGCGGCGGCGGCGCTGCGCGCAGGGACCGACCTGAATTGCGGCAACACCTATCGCGCGCTGCCCGAGGCGGTGAAGCGCGGGCTGATCACCGAAAGCGAGATCGACACCGCGCTTGCCCGCGCGCTGGCAGTGCGGCGGATGCTGACGGTCGATTCGCCCTGGAACGCGATCAAGCCCAGCCAGCTCGGCACCCCCGCGCACCGCGCGCTGGCGCTGGAGACGGCGCGCAAGGGCATCATCCTGCTCGACAATCCGGGCAACCTGCTGCCGCTCAAGGGCAAGCGGCTGGCGGTGTTCGGGGCCAATGCCGACGATCTGGGCGTGCTGGAGGGCAATTATCACGGGTCGGCGATCGATCCGGTGACGCCGCTGGAGGGAATCCGCCGCAAGTTCGGCCGCGACATCCGCTATGCGCAAGGATCGGTGCTGGCCGAGGGGGCGTTCGTCAACGTGCCCGAGACCGCCTTGTCGGCGAACGGCAAGCCGGGTCTGGCCGTGGAGACGATGGGTGCGAACGGCCAGTGGAGCACCGCCGGTCAGGATTCCCGCATCGACTTCAACTATACCAAGACGGCCCCCTTCCGCCGCCGCTGGACCGGCACGCTGACCCCGCCGGGGCCGGGCCAGTACAAGCTCCAGCTCAACGGCCCCGCCTGCTGGCACGCCTGCCCGCCGCATGATCCGGTCAAGCTGTGGATCGACGACCGGCTGGTCATCGACGGCGTGATCGGGGCCAAGGGCCTGGAGACCATGATCGACGGCACCGCGCCCCGGCGCATCCGGGTCGAGATCGACCATAAGGGCGGCGACGAGGGCTTCCGCCTGCAATGGCTGCCCCCCGCCGAGGCGCTTCAGGCGGAGGCGCTGAAGGTCGCCGGGACCGCCGACGTGCTGGTCGCGGTCATTGGCCTGTCGCCCGATCTGGAGGGCGAGGCGCTGGGCGTCTCGGTCCCCGGCTTTGCGGGCGGCGACCGCACCGAGATCGTCCTGCCCGAGCCGCAGCGCAACCTGCTCGCCGCGCTCCAGGCGACCGGCAAGCCCGTCGTCGCGGTCATCGTCTCGGGGTCGGCCGTCTCGCTGGGCGACATCAAGCCCGCCGCCACGCTGGCGGCCTTCTATCCGGGCACCGAGGGCGGCACCGCGCTGGCCGAGATCCTGGCGGGCGACGTGAACCCGTCGGGCCGCCTGCCGGTCACCGTCTATCGCTCAACGGCCGACCTGCCCGCCTTTGCCGATTACGGGATGAAGGAGCGGACCTATCGCTACTTCACCGGCACCCCCGCCTGGGGCTTCGGCCATGGCCTGAGCTATACCCGGTTCGACTATGGCCAGCCGACCGTCACCGCCAGCGTCGCGGCGGGCCAGCCGGTCGAGGTCGCGGTGCAGCTGCGCAATGTCGGCCAGCGCAGCGGCGAAGAGGTGGCGCAGGCCTATCTCGTCCCGCCCGCCACCGACGAGAAGCTCGTCCTGACCGATCCCGTGCTCCAGCGGCAACTGGTCGGCTTCACCCGCATACCGCTCAAGCCCGGCCAGGCGGGGACGGCGCGCTTCACCATCGACCCGCGCCTGATGAGCCAGGTGTGGCGCGACGGCAGCCGCCGCATCCTGCCGGGCACGTACAAGCTCTATATCGGCGGCGGTCAGCCGGGGGACGGCGCGGGCCAGTGGACCCAGTTCACCGTGACCGGCGCGGCGCAGGACCTGCCGAAATGACCCCGAACCGTCGCGAACTGATCGCGGGGGCGGCCGCCCTTGCCGCCACCTCCGCCGCCGCCCCTGCTTTCGCCGCCGCGCCCGGCTTCGTCAGCAAGCGTCCCCCGGTCGCCGAGCGCCGCTTCGTATCGAAGGCGGTCGAGGCGGAGATCACCCGCATCTCGAAGATGATCGCCGATCCCGAGCTCCGCTGGATGTTCGGGAACTGCTATCCCAACACGCTCGACACCACCGTGCTGTCGCTGGGCGAGGTGAACGGCAAGCCGGACGCCTTCGTCATCACCGGCGACATTCCCTGCCTGTGGCTGCGGGATTCGGCGGCGCAGCTGCGGCCCTATCTGCATCTGGTGAAGCGCGATCCCGCGCTCGGGCGGCTGTTCCGCGGGCTGATCGGGCGGCAGGCGCGGTCGATCCTGATCGACCCCTATGCCAATGCCTTCATGCAGGACCCGAACGCCAGGACGAACCTCAGCTGGGCGCTGAAGGACGATACCGAGATGAAGCCCGGCGTCGCCGAGCGGAAGTGGGAGATCGACTCGCTCTGCTACGCGATCCGGCTGGCATATGGCTATTGGCGCGAGACGGGCGACACCGTGCCGTTCGATGCGGAATGGAAAGCCTCGGCGCGGTCGATCGTGAAGACCTTTCGCGAACAGCAGCGCAAAGACGGCCTGGGCCCCTATCGCTTCCGCCGCTCCGCGCCCGAGCCGACCGAGACGCTCTATCGCGGCTATGGCCTGCCGACCCGTCCCAACGGCATGATCCATTCGGGCTTCCGCCCTTCGGACGATGCGTGCCTGTACGAACAGTTCGTGCCCGCCAATCTGTTCGCGATGACGACGCTGCGCGAACTCGCCGCGCTATCGAACGCGGTCGGCGAGCCCGCACTGGCACAGGATGCGACCATGCTGGCCGCCGAGGTCGAGGCTGCGCTCCGGCAGCATGGCACCATGACGCTGCCCAACGGGCAGCGGGTCTGGGCCTATGAGGTCGATGGTTACGGCAATGCCGTCTTCATGGACGATGCCAATGTCCCCTCGCTCTCGGGCCTCGCCTATCTCGGCTGCGTCGATCCGGCCGATCCGCTGTGGCAACGGACGCTCGCGGCCTGCTGGAGCACGGACAATCCCTGGTATTTCGAGGGCTCCGCGATCAGCGGCATCGGCGGCCCGCATACCGGGCCGGGCCAGGTCTGGCCGATGTCGGTCATCACCCGTGCGCTGACCTCGACCGATCCGGCCTTGCTGCGCGACAGCCTGGCGATGATCCGCCGGTCGCACGGCCATACCGGCTTCATTCACGAGGGGGTCGATATCAACGATCCCACCAAGTTCACGCGCGACTGGTTCGCCTGGGCCAATGGCCTGTTCGGCGAGCTGATCGTCCATGTCGCGGCCACCCGGCCCGAAGTTTTGCGGGAGACGTTCGCATGATTTTGACCCGCCGCTCGCTCCTCGCCGGGACCGCGCTCGCCACCTTGCCGCTCGATACGCTGGCCGCCCGCGTCGACACCCCGCCCGTTCTGCCGAACCTGTTCATCGGGACGGGCGGCGACGGCCATACCTATCCGGGTGCGGTCCTGCCCTTCGGCATGGTGCAGCTGAGCCCCGACACCGATGTCGAGCGTTGGGACACCTGCTCTGGTTATCACCATGGCGACAGCTCGATCATGGGGTTCAGCCACACCCATTTGTCGGGCACCGGGATCGGCGACATGCTGGACGTGCTGGTCGTGCCGACGCGCGGCGAGCTGAAGCTGGTGCCGGGGCCGCTGTCGGACCCCGATGCGGGCTATCGCCAGCGTTATTCGGACGAACAGGCGCAAGCCGGTTATTACCGCGTGAAGCTGGAGTCCGGCGTGCTCGCCGAGCTGACCGTGACGGAGCGGACCGGCTGGCACCGCTATACCTATCCCAAGGGGCCGGGCCATGTCCTGGTCGACCTGTCGCACCTCGTCCTCGACAAGAGCGACGAGAAGCCGCTGATCACCGATGCCGAGATCACCGTCGAGCCCGACGGCACGATCACCGGCACGCGCCGCGTGTTCCGCTGGGCCAAGGGGCGGCGCATCTTCTTTGCGATGCAGTTGTCGAAGAAGCCCAGCCGCATCCAGCTTTACGGCGATGGCGACGCGCCCGCGAACGGCACCGCCGTCAAGGGCAACCGCCTGAAGGCCGCCTTGTTCTTCGACGAGCTGGGGGATGCGCCGCTCCTCATCCGGTGCGGCATCTCGGCGGTCGATGTGGCCGGCGCCAAGGCGAACCTGGCGGCCGAGGCCAACCACTGGGATTTCGAGCGCACCCGCAAGGCCGCCGTGGCGCGCTGGTGGGAGAAGAATTCCGGCATCCATGTCGAAGGCGGCACCAGCGACCAGCAGGTCATCATGGCCTCCGCCAATTACCACACGCTGATCGCGCCCACGCTCTTCTCCGACGTGGACGGCCGCTATGTCGGGCTGGACGGACAGGTCCATACCCTGCCCGCCGGGCAGTCCGCCTACAGCACCTACTCCACCTGGGACACGTACCGCGCGCTGCACCCCTGGCTGATCCTGACCCAGCCCGCCCAGGCCAAGAAGCTGATCGACGACGTCATCCGCCAGACCCAGCAGAGCGCCTATGGCCCGCCGGTCTGGACGCTCCAGGGCAAGGAGACGGGGATCATGATCGGCTGGCACGGCACGCCGATTATGGCCGAGGCGATGGTGAAGGGCATTCCCGCCGACTATGCCGCCGCCTGGCCCGGCATCGCCAAGCGCAGCTTCGATTTCTCGGCGCCCGACATGGACAATAGCAAGGGCCGCGACCTGTACGACGCCAAGGGCTATGTCCCCGCCGACATCTGGTGGGAAAGCGTCAGCCGGACGCAGGAATATGCCTATGACGACTGGGCCGCGTCGCATATCGCGCGGCACGCGGGCAAGACCGCCGAGGCCCAGCGGCTGCTCAAGCGTTCGGGCAACTGGCGCAACGTCATCGATAGCTCGATCGGTTTTGCCCGACCGCGCTTCAACGACGGCAGCTGGTGGAAGGATTACGACCCGATCCAGCTCGGCCACATGCCCAAGCCCTGGTGGCGCGACTATACCGAGGCCAATGGCTGGCAGGCGACGTTCCTGAACCAGCATGACGTGTACGGCCTGATCCGCCACATGGGCGGGGACGCGAAGTTCGAGGCCAAGCTGGACGGCCTGTTCAACGCGCCCTCGACCCTGCCCAAGAACGCGCCGCCCGATATTTCGGGTCTGGTCGGCCAATATGCCCATGGCAACGAGCCCGACCAGCACGCGGCCTATCTTTATGCCTATGTCGGCGCGCCGTGGAAGACGCAGGCGATGGTTCGCCGCCTGCTGACCGAGATGTACAAGAACGCGCCCGACGGCATCATCGGCAATGACGATTGCGGCCAGATGAGCGCGTGGTTCCTGTTCTCGGCGCTCGGCTTCTACCCGGTCGATCCGGTCAGCGGCGCCTATGTCCTGGGCAGTCCGCTGTTCGAGCGGGTGCGGCTGTCGCTGGGCGGGACCAGGACGCTGACCGTCGAGGCGAAGGGCAATCGCCCCGACACGCCTTATGTCCAGTCGGTGACCTGGAACGGCCGCCCCTGGACGAAGAGCTGGATCGACCATGCCACCCTGTCGAAGGGCGGCACCCTGTCCTTCACCATGGGCGCGCGGCCGAACCGCGCCTTCGGCCGCGATCCGAAGGACCGGCCGCCGTCCTTCGACCACAAGCCCGCCTGATCCCTCCCGGAGATACGTTGAAGATGATCGATTTCTCCCGCCGCGCCGTCCTTGCCTCCGGCCTGGTCGCGTCCGCCACGCCCGCTTTTGCCAAGGCGCGGGCCGGTGCCCCCGCCCCTTACGGCGCGGTCCCCTCGGCGCGCCAGTGGCGCTGGCATCAGCGCGAGCAATATGCCTTCGTCCACTTCGCCATGAACACCTTCACCGACAAGGAATGGGGTTACGGCGATGAAGACCCCAAGATGTTCAACCCGTCCGACTTCAGCGCGGACCAGATCGTCGCGGCGGCCAAGGCGGGGAACCTCAAGGGCATCATCCTGACCGCGAAGCATCATGACGGCTTCTGCCTGTGGCCGACCAGGCTGACCGAGCATTGCATCCGCAACTCGCCCTATAAGGACGGCAAGGGTGATATCGTCCGCGAGATGTCGGATGCGTGCAAGCGCGGCGGGATCGCGTTCGGCATCTATCTCTCGCCCTGGGACCGCAACCGCGCCGATTATGGCACCCCCGCCTATATCGACTATTATCGCAAGCAGGTGGTCGAGCTCTGCACCGGTTATGGCGAGCTGTTCGAATTCTGGTTCGACGGCGCGAATGGCGGCGACGGCTATTATGGCGGCGCGCGCGAGACGCGGCAGATCGATGCGCCCAAATATTACAACTGGCCCTCGATCATCGCGCTGGTCCATCAATATCAGCCCATGGCGTGCACCTTCGACCCGCTGGGCGCGGACATTCGCTGGGTCGGCAATGAGGACGGCATTGCGGGCGATCCCTGCTGGCCGACCATGCCCAACCACCCTTACGTCCAGTCGGAGGGCAATTCGGGCGTGCGCGGCGGCGCGCTGTGGTGGCCGGCCGAGACCAACACCTCGATCCGGCCCGGCTGGTTCTATCACGCCGACGAGGACTCCAAGGTCCGGTCGCCTGAGAATCTCGTCGGCTATTTCGACACCTCGGTCGCGCGCGGCACCAATATGAACCTGAACCTGCCGCCCGACCGGCGTGGCCGCATTCCCGATCAGGACGTCAAGATCCTGAAGAGCTTCGGCGATGCGATCCGCGCCAGCTTCGCGACCGACCTCGCGCAAGGGGCGGTGGCGAGCGCCAGCCATGTTCGCGGCAAGGGGTTCGAGGCGGCCCGCGTCCTCGACGGCGACCGCGACACCTATTGGTCGGCCCCCGATGGCGTGACCACCCCCAGCCTGACGCTCGACCTGCCGCCCGGCCGCAGCTTCGACCTGATCCGCATCCGCGAATATCTGCCGCTCGGCGTGCGGGTCACGCGCTTCGCGGTCGATGCCGAGGTGAACGGCCAGTGGCAGCAGCTTGCCGAGCATGAGTGCATCAGCGCGCAGCGGATCATCCGCCTGCCCACCCCGATCACCGCCAAGCGGGTCCGCCTGCGCATCGTCGACGCGCCGGTCTGCCCGGCGATCAGCGAGGTGTCGCTGTTCCGGAGCGTCGCGCCGGTCCCCGTCCCCGCCATCGTGTCGAGCGATCCCACGGTGCTGGCGACCACCGACTGGACGATCGTCTCGGCGAGTGCGCCGGGTGCGGAGAAGCTGCTCGACAATGACGCCAAGACCATCTGGGTCCAGCCCGCGCCGACGCCGGGCAAGCCCGCCAGCGTCACCGTCGACATGGGCCAGGTCCGCGATGTGGCGGGCTTCAGCCTGACGCCGTCGCGCCAGGTGATGGTCGATGCCGCCCCGCCGCGCGGCTATGTCGCGGAGACGAGCGTCGACGGCAAGAACTGGACCCCGGCGGGCTCGGGCGAATTCTCCAACATCGCCTATGCGCTTTCCACCCAGCGCCTGCCCTTCACCAGCGTCCGGCCGGTCCGCTATCTGCGGCTGAGCTTTGCCGAAATGTCCAAGCCCGCCGCCAATCTGGCGATTGCGGGGATCGGCGCCTTCACCAAGCGCTGAGCCCCCCTCCGCCCCGCCGCAGCCGGACCGTCCGGCGCGGCGGGGCGTCCTCCTGTCCCGTCATGCGGAACAGTGCGGGGTCCGGGCGGTTGAGCCGGGCCTGAGCACAGGACAGGAGATGCAGCCATGGCCCGTTTCGATGGCAAGATCGTGATCGTCACCGGCGCGGCCTCGGGCATCGGCGAAGGCGCCGCGCGCCGCTTCGCGCAAGAGGGTGCGACCCTCGTCCTCGGCGATACGGACCAGGACGGCCTGGCGACGCTGGCCGAGGCGCTCGCCCCCGCGACCGTCGCGACGCGGCAGACCGACGTGTCCAGAATGGCCGATTGCGAGGCGCTGGTCGCGCTGGCGATCGAGCGGTTCGGGCGTGTCGACGTCTTGGTCAGCAACGCCGGGATCGATCATCTCGGCAAGCTCGACGAGGGCGATTTCTCGGCCTTCACCAAAGTCATCGAGACCGACCTGTACGGCGTCGTCCAGATGGCGCGCGCCGCGATCGCGCCCTTGCGCGCGGCGAAGGGGTGCATCATCAACATGTCCTCCGTCTCCGGTCTGGGCGGCGACTGGAACCACAGCTTCTATTGTGCCGCCAAGGGGGCGGTCACCAACTTCACCCGCGCGCTGGCGATGGACGAGGCGGCGAACGGCGTGCGCGTCAATGCGGTCAATCCGTCGCTGACCTACACCGCGCTGACCGAGGGGATGAAGGAACAGCCCGAGCTGATCGCCAGGTTCGAGGCGCGCATTCCGATGGGCCGGGGGGCCGAGCCCGACGATATCGCCGGGGCCATCGCCTTTCTGGCCAGCGAGGATGCCCGGTTCATCACCGGCATCAACCTGCCCGTGGATGGCGGCCTGAGCGCCTCCAATGGCCAGCCACCGCTCAGCTGACGACCGTAATATAGATATATATCAAGATGGGCGACGGGCCGCATCGCCTCGTGAAAATTAGCTTATGTTTCCATCATCGTTCTGGGAGCCAAACAAAATATCCGACGTTGTCCCTCTATAACGAAAGGGGCGAGCTTGATCATTGTTCATCTGGCGCTTGGCGGGTGCCTGAAATCGCCACCTGTCCATTATGGTATCACCGCCGATACGGGCGGCCATATTGCCTATATTCTTGATTCCGCCGCCGCGCAGGCCGACAATATTGACACGCATCAAGTTTCGATCGTCACCCGGCTGTTCGAGGGCGAAGGTCTGGCCGTCGAGCATGGCCTGTCGAGCGAACGCCTGTCGCCCCGCCTGACCATAGACCGGATCGCGACCGCCAATCGCGGTTATCTGGAAAAGGAAGCGCTGGCCGAGGACCTGTCCGCCTTTACCGAGGCGTTCTGCGCGCATCTGGCGCGGCTGCCCCGGCTTCCCGACGTCATCCACGCGCATTTCTCCGACGCCGCCGCCGTCGCGGCCGAGGCGCGGCGCCGCTTCGCCATTCCCTTCGTCTATACGCCGCACGCGCTGGGCATCGACAAGCAAATGCATCAGGGCTCCTGCCCCGCGCTCGATGCCCGTATCGCCGCCGAGCGGACCGCGATCGCCCAAGCGGATGCGATCATCGTGTCGACCCGCGACGAAGCCGATCGGCAGGTCCATGCCTATGACACGCCCGTCTCGGGGCGCATCCACTGCATCCCGCCCGGCGTGCCCAGCCGCGACCCGCGGCCATCGTCGCAGCCGTCGCTGGCCGCGCGGCTGGACCAGTGGCTCGACGATCCGGCCAAGCCGATCGTGCTCGCCATCGCCCGGCCGGTCGCCAAGAAGAACCTCGCCGCGCTGGCCCGCGCCTATGCCGCCTCTCCCAAGCTCCAGCGCGCGGCCAATCTGGTCATCCTGGCCGGACAGCATGACGGCCCCGGCTCGGCCGAGGAACGCGCCGTCCTCGCGGAGTTGCAGGCGCTGGTCGAGGCGCCCGGCTTGCGCGGCCATGTCGCGCTGCCGCCTGCGCATGACGGACATGACGTCGCCGCGCTGTACGACCGCGCCGCGCAAGGAGGGGTCTTCGTCAATCCCGCGCTGCACGAACCCTTTGGGCTGACCCTGATCGAGGCCGCCGCCGCCGGCGTGCCGGTGGTCGCGACCCGGCATGGCGGCCCCAGCGAGATCGTCGCCCATCTGGGCCATGGCCTGCTGGTCGATCCGCGCGACGAGGCGGCCATCGCGGAAACCTGCCTGTCGATCATCGCCTCTCCCGAACGTCATGCCGCGATGAGCCGCGCGGGCCGCGAGGGCGCGGCGCGTTACGACTGGGGCCGTTATGCGGCGGAGTCGGTCGCGCTCTATGCCCGCCTGCCGCGCGCGCCGGGGCTGCTCGCCAGCGATATCGATCACACGCTGACCGGCTGCCCGGCGGGAGCGCACGGCTTTGCCCAGTGGCGACAGGGCAGCGACCTGCCCTTCGTCGTCGCGACGGGCCGCTCCTTCGCGATGGCGCGGATGATTCTGTCGCAATGGGGCCTGCCCGAACCCGACGCCTTCATCACCGATGTCGGCACCCGCATCATGCTGAAGGGCCAGCGCGGGTGGCAGGAATGCCCGGTCTATGCCGCGCGGCTGGACGAGGGGTGGAACCGCAAGGCGGTGGCGAGTGCGCTCAAGCCGCTGCGCCTGCGCCCGCAACCGCGCGACACGGCGGGGCCGCACAAGATCAGCTTCTTCGGCACCGCCGAGGATGCCGCGCGGGTCCGCGCCGTCCTGTCCGAACAGGGGCTGGCCGCCAAGGTCGTCTATTCGCACGGACGGCTGATCGACGTGCTGGCGCCGCTGGGCGGCAAGGCGGCGGCGGTCGCGGCCTATGCACGGCGACTGGACCTGCCGGTCGGCGCCTGCATCGCGGCGGGCGACAGCGGCAACGATGTCGACATGCTGGAGGCGTGTGGCCATGCCATCGTCGTCGGCAATGCCAGCGACGAGCTGGACGGGCTGGCCCCGCGCGACGGGCTGCTGCGCGTCGCCGGGCATCATGCCAATGGCGTGCTGGAAGGGCTGGAGCGGCTGGGTCTGACCGCGCCGATGCTGATGCGCGCGAGCGCGGCATGATGCGGCCCTTCGGTTATTTCGTCCATCATCAGGGGCGCGGCCATGCCGAACGCTGCGCCGCCATCCTGAACGCGCTGCCGCCCGAACGCCCGGTCACCATCTTCTGCGCGCGCGACGACATCTTCCCGCCGCTCCCCCCGCAGGTCGAGCTGATCGTCATCCCCTCGCTATTCGAGCCGACGGGGGCCGAGGCGGGGACGATGGACTCGGTCCCGACGCCCGAGACGCTGCATTGCGCGCCGCTCGGCTGGCCGGGAATCCGCCATGCCATGGCGGTGATCGCGGGCTGGTTCGACCGCGCCGCCCCCGCGCTGATGATCTGCGACGTGTCGGCGGAGATCGCGCAGCTGTCGCGCATCTGCTCGGTGCCGCATGTGAAGATCCTCCAGCATGGCGACCGGGGCGATGCCGGGCACCGCGCGGCCTATGACGGCGCGGCCGGGCTGCTCGCGGCGTTCGACGAGGCGCTGGCTCAGCCCGAATGGGACGATGCGATGCTGTCCAAGACCTGTTTCGCGGGCGGGCTGGGCGTCGACACCCGCGTGCCCGAGCGCGAACTGGCGCGCCAGCGGATCGGCGTCGGCGCGGAGGAAGAGGTCATCCTCGTCCTCTCCGGCGGCGGCGGCGGCGGTTTCGCGCAGGCCCCGCTGGGCGTCGGCGCGCGCAGCCGTCCGGGCGCGCGCTGGATCACCATCGGCCCGGTCGTGCGCGACTGGCACGCGACCGAGCCCGGCAATATTGAGCATCGCGGCTGGGTCGACAATCCGGCCGACCATGTCGCCGCCGCCGATCTCGTCATCGCCTCGACCGGCAACACCACCTGCCAGCAGATCCTGGCCGCCGCCCGCCCCTGGCTCGCCATTCCCGAATGGCGCTATTTCGACGAGCAGCATCGCAAGGCCGAGGCGCTGGCGGCGGCGGGGGCGGCATGTGTCCGCCCGCATCTGCCCTCCTCGGCGCAGGCCTGGACCGCGGCGCTGGCCGAGACGCGCGCCACCCACCGCCCCGCGCTCCAGCGCGCGATGATCGCCGATACGCCCGCCCAGGACGCCGCCGACTGGCTGGAGGCGCTTGCCGCGCGGCTATGGCCGGTCGACCTCTCCCTTACCACCCCCACCCCCAGCGGAGCTCATTCATGATCTCGGTCGTCACGCTTGCCGGGGGCCGCCCCGATCATCTCCGCAATGTCGTCCTGGGCCTCAGCCGCCAGACGACCATGCCCGCCGAACTGATCGTCGCGGTCATTCAGGACGCGCCCTATGACTTACCGGATGCGCCCTTTCCCATTCGCCAGATGATGGTGTCGGGTCCGCACCTGCCGCTCGCCTCCGCGCGCAACGCGGCGGCCAAGGCATGCGTCGGCGACAAGATCGTCTTCCTCGATATGGACTGCATCCCGACGCCCGAGCTGCTGGCCGATTACGACCGCTGTCTCGATGAGATGGACGGGCTGTTGATGGGCGAGGTGATGTATCTGCCCGGCGGCGCGACGCAGGGCGAATGGCGCTATGAGGACTTCGCGACGGTCGCCGTCCGCCACTCCGACCGGCGAGGGCCGCCGCCCGAGGGGATCGA
The DNA here is from genome assembly GCF_031453055.1 of Sphingomonas sp. SORGH_AS_0789. Lineage (NCBI taxonomy): Bacteria > Pseudomonadati > Pseudomonadota > Alphaproteobacteria > Sphingomonadales > Sphingomonadaceae > Sphingomonas > Sphingomonas sp. SORGH_AS_0789. The sequence continues at coordinate 2,566,153 of NZ_JAVIYV010000001.1, read as the reverse complement.
GCGCTGCGCCGATTATCGGTGCTTCTGGTCACTCAACTTCGCGATGCGCCGCGCGACCTTCCTCGCAACCGGCGGCTTCGACGAACGCTATGCGGGCTATGGCGGCGAGGACACCGATTTCGGCAAGGTGGTGGACAAGGCGGGCGTCCCGATCGCCTGGATCAAGGGCGGGCTCGCCTATCACCAATATCATCCGCACCACATGCCGCCCGTCCACCATATCGACAGCGTGGTGCGCAATGCCGAGCTGTTCGAGGCGAAATGGGGCTATCGCACCATGGGGCACTGGCTGCACGCCTTTCGCCTGATGGGGCTGATCGATGACACGCCCGGCCGCCCGATCCGCATCCTGCGCCGTCCCGACAAGGACGACCTCGCCCTGACCGGGCAGCAGAGCCACCAACCCTATGCCAATACCGCCAGCGTCATCCGCCTGCTGGAGGAGCGCGCCGCCGGGTCCCGCGTCGCGGCATGAGGATCGCGCTGCTCGCCCATGTCCGCCAGCCGATCCGCCAGCCCTTCCTCGGCGGCATGGAGGCGCATGGCTGGTATCTGGCGGAGGGGCTGGTGGCACGCGGGCATGAGGTGGTGCTGTTCGCCAGCGGCGACAGCGACCCGCGCTTCACGCTCGATCCGGTGCTGCCCGTCCATTACGAGGCGGTGTTCCCCTGGGCCGAGCATCGCGGCAAGCCCGAGTTGATCGCGCATGTCGATGCCGGTTACGCCGCCGCCTGCGACCGGATCGCGCGCGGCGGGTTCGACGTGGTGCACAATAACAGCCTTCACCGCTTCCCGCTGGAGCCGCGCCGCACCGCCGCGACGCCGACCGTCACCTCGCTGCACGTGCCGCCCTATGACGCGCTCCATTATTTCGTCACCGCCAGCCCAGGCCCGACCCACAGGCTGACCGTCACTTCGGCGCGCCAGCTCGCCGCCTGGTGGCCGCAGGGGGCACCGCCCGAAGCCTCGGTCCTGCACAACGCCATCGACCCCGCCGCCTGGCCCTTCGTGGCGCAGGGCAATGGCGAGGCGGTGTGGTGCGGCCGGATCACCCCCAATAAGGGCCCGCACCTGGCCGCGCTCGCCGCGCGCAAGGCGGGCATCGCCCTCACCCTGTTCGGCGCCATCGAAGACCCGGACTATTGGGGGGCGGCGGTCGAGCCCCTGCTCGGCGACGGCATCCGCTATGGCGGGCATCTCGACGGCTCCGCGCTGGCGCGGGAAATCGGGCGTGCCTCGGTCTTCCTCTTCACCCCCTGTTGGGACGAGCCCTTCGGCCTGGTCGCCATCGAGGCCATGGCCTGCGGCCTGCCCGTCGCCGCCTTTGACGAAGGCGCGGCGGCCGAAGTCGTCGGCGAGGCGGGGTGCCTGGCCCAGGCAGGCGATGTAGAGGCGCTCGCCCACGCGATCGACACGGCCAGGGCCATTCCCCGCACGGTCGCCCGCCACCGGGTCGAGACCCATTTCGCCCGCGACCGCTGGCTCGACCGATGCGAGGCGCTCTATGCGGAGGTCTGCGCCGCCGCGCGCGTGACGCGGGCCGCATGAGCGAGGATGTCATCGCCCGGCAGCAGGCGGCGTTGCGCGACCTGTACCGCCACCATATCGCGCCCGGCGAGCCCTATGCGCTGGTCGACTTTCCCGACCATCCCAATGTCGGCGACAGCGCGATCTGGCTGGGCGAGATCGCTCTGCTCCATGCGGTCGGCGCGGGCGATCCGGCCTATAGGTCGCGCTGGGGACGATTTCGATGCGGCCGCCTTCGTCGCGGCCTGCCCGGTCGGGCCGATCCTGATCCATGGCGGCGGCAATCTGGGCGATATCTGGCCGCACCATCAGCATTTCCGCGAAAGCCTGATCCGCGATTTCCCCGATCGCCGCATCGTCCAGCTGCCCCAGTCGATCCATTTCCGCGATCCCGCCCATCGCGACCGTTTCGCCGCGCTGGTCGCCGGGCATGGCGACTTCCACCTTCATGTCCGCGATACCGCCAGCCTGGAACTGGCGCGGCGGCATTTCGATTGTCCGGTCGCCTTGTCCCCCGACTCCGCCTTCGGGCTCGGACCGCTGCCGCGCCCCCCGCGCGCCCGACTGCCATAGCCTGATGCTGTTGCGGACCGATGCCGAACGCGCCGCGCGGGACGACCGGCTGTTGCGGCAAAGCCCGGATGCGGTGGCGCTGGACTGGCTGGACGAGACGCCCCCGACCGAGGCCGACTTCACCGCACGGGCGTGGGCGCGGGTGGAGCGCGGGCTCCGTCTGTTGTCGCGCGGGGAACAGGTCGTCACCGACCGGCTGCACGGTCATATCCTGGCGCTGCTCCTCGGGCTGCCGCATGTCGTGCTCGACAATGACTATGGCAAGGTCGCCGCCTATATCGGCGCATGGACCCATGGTTCGCCGCTGGTTCGTCAGGCCGCCACCCCGGACGAGGCGATGGCGCTGATCGGTGCGGCGATAACGGCATGATCGACGTCAGCCTGCTGATCTGCACGCGCAATCGCCGCGACAGCCTGTCCGCCACGCTCGCCTCGATCGCGAGGGCAGCGGGGTCCACGCGGCTGGAGGTGATCGTGGTCGACAACGGGTCGACCGACGACAGCGCCGCGATGGTCCGCCACTGGGCCGCCGAACAGGCTTTTGCGGTCCGACTGCTGGTCGAACCCCGCGCGGGGCTCGCGCGGGCGCGCGCAACGTCGCGATGGCGGCGGCGCGGGGGCGGATCATCGCGATGACCGATGACGACTGCGTGCTTCATGCCGACTATTTCCGGCGGCTGGCCGACGCCTTTGCGCGCCATCCCGGCCCGGTCATCATCGGCGGGCGTATCCTGCTGGGCGACCCGTCCGACCTGCCGGTCACGGTCAAGCTGGAGGATCATCCGATGATCGCGGGCCGCGATGTCTTTCCCGGCGGCTTCGTGATGGGCGCCAACCTGGCCTTCACCGCCGACGTCCGGCAAAAGGTCGGCGCATTCGACGAGCGGTTCGGCGCGGGCGCCCCCTTTCGCGCGGCCGAGGATACCGATTTCCTGTTCCGCGCGCTGGGGCGGGATATTCCGGTGCTGTACGATCCCGGTTTCGTCGTGGACCATCATCACGGCCGGAAAGCCGCGCACGAGGTGGTCGCGCTGCTGGCGGGCTATGGCTATGGCGACGGGGCGCTGTATGCCAAACATCTGTGGCGGGATGCCCGGATCGCCCGCACGATCCGCGACGACCTGCGCAACCTGGCGACGCGGTTCGCCGGGCCCGTTCCGCAGATCCGGCATTTCCACGCCTTTCGCCTGCGCCATATCCTCGCAGGCTTTGCCCGCTATGGCCGCGAGGCGATCAGAAATCGGCGCTCAGGCGCAACCCCATCGTCCGCGGCCTGACCGGGGTCGAGACATTGTGCCGCCCGAGCAGGATCGGGTTGCCAAAGGCGAAGCGGTTGCCGCGCTCGTCGAGCAGATTGTCGACCGTCAGCGCCAGCGCATAGCGACCATGGCGCGCGGTCAGCCCGGCATCGACGACGCCATATCCCCCCTGCCGCACGTCGAGCATGTCGCCCACCCCCAGCACGGAGGGGCCGACAAAGGCCGCATCGACCCGCGCCGACAGCGTCAGCTCCGGCGCCACCCGCAGGTCGCGGATCACCCCCAGCCGCGCCGATATGCTGGGCGTTTCCGGCAGCCGCCGGTTGCGCGCCCGGCTGAGCATCGCGGTCGATCCCGTCACCCGGTTGTCGGTCAGGAACAGGGCGGCGTTGATATGCCAGTCCTGCTGCGGCACCCAGTCGGCCCAGCCCTCCAGCGCGTCGACCCGTGCATCGCCGATATTGCTGGTCGCGGGCTGGCCGCCGCGCCCCAGCAGATCGGCCTGGATCGATCGCCAATTGGCGCGCGACACACTGACCGAGGCGGACAGGCCGGTATCGCCGCGTCGCAGATGGCGCAGGCCCAGCTCGACCATCGCGATCGAATCGGGGTCGAAATTGGCGACCCGCCCGACCCCCGCCGCCACGGCCAGACCGCCGGTGCGGAAACCCGACTGATAGCGGCCGAACAGGGTCCAGTCGCCGCCCGGCTGCCAGGTGAAGCCCAGGGTCGGATCGACCCGCGCGGTCGACCGCCCCCGGACATATTGGCCGCTGCGCGGCGTGATCGACGGCTCGCCATCGACCCGCGCAAGGGTGACGCGCCCGCCCAGCGTCACCCAGAGCGCCCGGGTCACCGGATGCGTCGCCTCGCCGAAGATCGCGCCGCTGCGGGTGACGTTGGTCACGCCGATCACCGGCCGCACGCCCTGGCGAATGGTCAGCGAGCGCCCCATGACCGACTGATCCGACACCAGGTTGATGCCGAGCACCCAGGATCCCCCGCCGGGCAGGCGCCGCGACAAACGGCTTTCGTGCGAGAACAGCGCCTTGTCGCTCGACAACTGATAGGATTCGACCGCCCCCACCGCGCTGGCGTCGAAATTCTCGAACGACGCGCCGTCCACCAGCCCGGTGGCGGAGACGAATTGCAGCCCGCTCGCCCAATCCTTCGACAGGAGGATACGGCCGAAGCTCATATCGCTCCAGGACGGTTGCGGAATCGCGGCACGCGTGACCAGCGAGTCCTCGTGCGTCACATATTGCGCGTCGCGCGCGACGATCGACTGGGCGCCGCCGCCCAGTTCCACCCGCCAGCCATCGCCGGGGGCCAGGCGCAGCGTCGCGCGGCCGCCATTGGTCAGCACCCGGTTGATGTCGGTCCGTTTCGTGCGGCTATTGTCGATATAGCCGCCCGTCACCCCGCGATAGCCGACGACACGCAGTCCCAGCGTCTGCGGGATCGCCACCAGATTGGCGACCAGCGCCATATCGGCACTGGGTGCGCCATGCGTGGTCAGGGCACCGCCGATCTCGACATGCCCGCCGTCGCGATCGAGCGACACCGGGTTGGAGGTCAGCCGGATGATGCCGCCGATCGCCCCCGAGCCGTGCAGCGCGCCTTGCGGCCCCTCGGCCACCTCGACCGAGCCGATGTCATAGAGTTTCAGTCCCGGATCGGGCCCGGCAAAGGCGATCTGGACATCGTCCAGATACAGGCTGGCGGTCGACTCGGTCGCGCCGTTGAAGCTGCTGTCGGCGATGCCCCGGATGAACAGCTTGTTGCGCCCCGGCCCCAGTGCGGTCGTCTGGAGGATCGGGGTCTGCGCCGCCACGTCGCTGAGGTTGATCGAGCCCGCGGGCAGGGTGACACCGCGCCCGACCACCGAGACGCTGCCCGGATAGCGGGCCAGCGCCGTGCCCTGTTTGCTGGCGGTGACGATGATGTCCTGCCCGTTGGTCGCGGGCGGAGGGACGGTTTTGGGATGCGCGATCTTCGTCGGTCGGGCGGTGCGCGGCGCCCCGACGACCCGGAAACTGGTCGAATCGATCGCCACCGCGCGATAGCCGGTGCCCCGCAACAGCCGGTCGAGCGCGCGGGCGGGGGTGGCGGTGAGATGGAGCGTCGAGGTGCGGACGCGGTTCAGCCGGTCATCGGTCGCGACGATCGTGATCCCGGCCTGTCGCGCCAGTTCGCGCAGCGCGAAATCCAGCGTCGCGGGGGCCAGCACGATCCGGCGCGGGGCGGTCGCCGCGTCGCCATAGTCCTGCGGCTGCGCGCGGGCGGCGGAGGGCATGGCAAGGGCTACCAAGGCCATCAGGCCATGGTCAGCGATTCCCCTCCGACGCCCGCAAAATCCAATTCCCACCGCTTTGGCGCCACTCCGCTCCGATCAGCTTCGCAAGCCGCGGAACATCCCGATCGGCATCGCCCGTCATCCGGATCACCCCGGTGACGTTGCGATCGCTCAGGGGCCCCTCCACCGCGATGCGCACGCCATAGGCCGATTGCAATCGTCCGGCAATCGCCCCCACCGACTCGCGATCGAAATCGAATGTACCGCCGCGCCAGTCGCCGACCTGGGCCGGATCGACCCGCGTCAGGCGCAGGCTATGCGCGGCTTCGTCCAGGCTGGCCCCCTGCCCGGCCGCCAGTGCGATCCGCTGGCCCTTCGGCGCCAGCGACACCGCGCCCTCGGCAACCGACACGTCCAGCCGCGCCCCCGTGCGGCGGACATCGAAGACGGTCCCGACATCCTGGATCGTGACGTCGCCCGAACGCAGCTCGAAGGGGGCCGACGGATCGTGGCGGACCCGGAACAGCGCCTGTCCGGTTTCCAGCGTCGCGACGCGCGGATCGTTCCGGTCGAAGCGAAGACGCGATCCCCCCGCCATCTCCACCGTCGTTCCGTCGTTCAGCGCGATGCTGCGATGCTCGCCCGGCGCGGTCTGCTCGATCCGGATATCGGGCCGCGCGGTCATCAGCATCGGCCCCGCGACCAGCGCGACCGCCGCCGCGACGCCGCCCATCAGCCACCAGCGCCCCCAGCCGCCATTGTCGTTGGCGGCCGCCGGTGCATATCCGATCTCCGCGACCGGCTCGGGCAGGACCGGCGCGGGTAGGACCGGCGCGGGCAGGGGCGCGACCGGCTCGGCCATGGCGGGCGCGGTCAGCACATGGTCCGCCATCGCCACCGCGTCATAGGCGCGCGCATTGGCCGGGCTTTCCTCCAGCCATTGGGCAAAGGTTTCCCAATCGGCCGCGTCCATCGTGCGCTGCCGGATGTGCCAATCGATCGCCTGTTCGTCCCGCGTCACGCCCCCCTGCTCCCTTCACCGTGTTGACGACACCGGACCGACCGATCCGCACCCCCGCCCTCACGATTTTCCTGCAAATAATGATAGGCCCGCCGCAGCAGCTTCTCGACCGCGCTGATCGTCACCCCCATCCGCTCGGCGATGACGCGCTGGGGCTGCTCCTCGAAGCGGAACAGGGTGAAGGCCTCGCGCATCCGGTCGGGCATGGCCGCGATCAAGGCATGCGCCCGCGCCAGTTCGTCGCGCGCGCCGACGATCCGTTCGGGATCGGCATATTCGTCCGACTGGGGCTGGACCTCCTCCCAGGCGCCGTCGCGCGATCCGCGCCGTGTGACCGCGATCCGCCGGTCGGTCGCCAGGTTGATCGCCATCCGGCAGAAGAAGGGAATCGGCTGGACGATCTCGACATCCTCCAGCGCCGCGACCCGCAGCCAGAGGTCCTGAAGGGCATCCTCGGCCTCCTCGACCGAGCCGAGCCGGGCGGCCAACAGGCGACGCAGCAGGGGCCGCGCCTCCAGGAATTGGCTTTCCAAAGCCTCGCTACCCAACCGGACACCCTCATATCAGGCCGCGAAGGCCAGCCCATGCTCCCTTGCCATGTCCGAAACCGAAACCGCACGCAAGACATCCGCCTCGTCGCGCCGCGCCGCCGCGATCGTATCGCCCGCCCGCTTGCCCGCCCCCGGATGACACATCACCAGGTGCTGCGTCCCCGCCTTGTTGAGAAAACGCGGCAGCGCCTCGGCAAAGCGGCCGTCAAAGCCGTAATGCCCCGCAAAGCCGCGATTGCAGCGCAGCCCTTCCGCCTCGGCCGCGCGCCGCAGCCCGCGCGAGTGATAGGCGCTGCCGATCGCCTTGCCGCGCCATGGCCGCCCGAGCAGAGCGGCGACCCGATCCTCGCAGGTCCGCACCCAGGCCTGGGGCGCACGGCGGCGGGCGGTGGCCAGCACGATGGGGCGAATGCCGGGCAGCGCGTGCGAATGCTGATGCCCGTCGACAAAGGCGGGCGGGCGGCCCATCGCCGTCTCGAACCGATCGAACTGCGCCTCGACCTCGCGCGCGATTTCAGCAAGGTCCAGCCTGCCGCGCGCCGCCAGCCGGGTCAGCGGATCGATCCCCGGCATCACCCCGCCTTGCGTGAAGCCATTGGGGTGGATCGGTGCTTCCTCGGTCAGCACCAGATGCAACCCGATCTGCGCCGTGTCGGGCACGTCGTGCAGCATCGCGCTGTCCGCCATCCAGTTGGGCCGGACGGTCATGCAGCTCGTGGCGTTCAGCTTGCCCGTGCGGAGCAGCTCGGCGATGACCAGACTGTCTTCGGTGGAAAAGGCGAAATCGTCAGCGCACAGAATAAGCTGGTTCACCCACCACTCCTGCCAGATGCTGATAGGCGCGCTCGCGCATCCGCTCGGTGGTCAGCGCCCGCGCCTTCAGCCGCCGGGCGAGGAAGTCATAGAAGAACCAGTCCCCCGCAACCGGCGCCGCCGCACTGTAGACCAGCCGTTCGACCAGCGTCCAGCGGATCGATTCCCGGTCCCGCTCGCGGTCGGAGGGGACGCACCACAGCGCATCGGCATAGCGCATCGTGCCGTGGCGCAGGACGCGGTGGATGACCTCGTGATCCTCCAGCACATAGTTCCAGCGGCGCGGATCGAACCCGCCCGCCGCCTTCAGCGCCTCGGTCCGGAAAGCCTGGCCCGCGCCGCCCGCATGGCATTGACGCGGCAGCATCCGCGCGGCGAGCCGGATATTGGCGGACTCGCGCCGACGCTCCGCCTCACCGTCGCCCGGCGCGATGAAATAGGCCCCCGCCACGACGCAGCCCGGCCGCTCCAGCAGCCGCTGCGCCTCCGCCACATAATGCGCCGGATACCAGGTATCGGCATCGCAGGTCGCGACGAAACGGGTATGGACATGGTCCAGCCCCATGCGCAACGCGTTGATCTTGCCCGGCATCGCCTGATGCAGCAGGACATGATCCAGCTCCAGCCGCTCGCACGTCTCGGTCGCGATCCGCGCGCTGGCATCGACCGACCCGTTGTCGACCAGGACCAGCCGGAACCGGACCGTCTGCGCCGCCAGACTCTCCAGCGTCGCGGCCAGAACGGCCTCTTCGTTGAAGAAGGGAACGACGATGGTCCAGCAGGGCGCCGTATAGGCCACCCTGTCCTCGACCATCCCCGCATCGGCCCGGGCCCTGGCGTTCCGCCAGGCCGCGCCTTCCGCATCGAGCAGCATCAACCCACCCCACTCAAGAAATTCGAACCCACCCCCGTCGCAACCGGATCGACCGTTTCGGACCGACGCCTGGTTGCTCCATGGCTTAGGACGATGCCGGGGCCCGCCATCCGGACATGGCCCAACATAAATTTTTGATCCGGATGGGAACCGTCACGATTTCCTTTGCGCGCGCGCCTCGATCGGTGACATGCGGCGGCGGTGCAACGGCCCGGTCGGGCCATGCCCGCCTGCCCGGACAAGCCCCTGATGACGCCTTCCTTTCCCCGCCCCGCCGCCACGCCCCACGCGACCGGCATCGCGGCCTTCCTGAACCGGCCGCTCGGCGCCGCGCTCGCGCTGCTGGTCTTTGCGGTGCTGGTCCGCGCCCGCGATTTCGGCAATCCGGTCGCGCATGTCGACGAGCAATATTATCTGCTGGTGGGCGACCGCATCCTCCATGGGGCGCGGCTCTATATCGACCTGTGGGATCGCAAGCCGCCGGGGCTGTTCCTGCTGTTCGCGGGGTTCCGCCTGCTGCCCGGCGACGGGTTCCTCGCCTATCAGCTGGTCGGCACCGCCTGCGTCGCGGCGACCGGCTGGCTGATCTGGCTGGCGGCGCGGCGGATGGCGCTGGCCTGGCCCGCCGGGCTGGCGGCGGGGGCGGCCTATATCCTCTGGCTGCCGCTGCTCAGCGGCGGGAGCGGCCAGTCGCCGGTCTTCTACAATCTCGCCATGACGGCGGCGGCGGTCCTGACGCTGGACCTGCCGCGCCTGGCCGAGCGTCGGGCGGTCGGCGCGATCATGGTCAGCGGGGTGATCGCCTGCCTGCTGGCCGGGATCGCCATCCAGATCAAATATACCCCGCTGGTCGAGGGTGCCTTTTTCGGCCTGGCGCATCTCTGGTATCTGTGGCGCGCGCGGGCCGGTCTGGTGCCCGTCCTGATGGCGGCTTTGCTTTGGATGGCGATGGGGCTGTTGCCGACCGCGCTGGTCGTGCTGCATTTCCGGCTGAACGGCACGGCCTCGTTCGATGCCTTCTGGTTCGCCAATTTCACCTCGATCACGCTGCGCCGGGGCTATCCCGCCGCCAAGATCGTCGGGCGGCTGGCGGGGATCGGCGGGCAGTTGCTGCCGCTGATCGCCTGTGCGGTGCTGGCGTGGCGCAAGGGGCCGGGGCCGGTCGGGCTGACGCTGACCCGGATATGGCTGGGCTTCGCGCTCGTCGCCTTCGCGATGATCGGGGCGTTCTTCGACCATTATGCGCTGCCGCTGATCGCCCCGCTCTGCCTTGCCGCCGCCCCGGCCTTCGCGATAGGTCGCAAGCCGCTGATCGCGGTGTTCGTCATCGGCGCGGGGCTGTTCGCCCTGCACGCCGCGACCAACGATCCGTCCGAAGGCGACGGCATCCGCCGCATGGCACGCGCGATGGCGGCGGTCGACGGGCGCGAATGCCCCTATGTCTTTGCGGGCGATTCCAGCCTCTATCACCTGTCGGGCGGATGCGTGCCGACCGCCTATGCCTTCCCCTCCTCGCTGGCCTATGAAGCCGAGCGCGGCGCGATCGGGATCGACGAGACGGCCGAGGTGGCGCGCATCCTGCGCCGCCGCCCGCCCGCGATCGTGACGCTGGACGACCCCTTCTCGCCGTGGAACGCCGCGACGAATGCGCTGATCGCCGAGGCGCTGGCCCGCGATTATAGACAGGTGATGGCGGTCCCGCGCGAAGGGCGGCACGAACTGCTGTACGTCCGCCGCGATCGGCTCGTTCTCCTGCCGAAATAAACGTCACGCGGCAGTTGTTTTAACCCCGCCCCCCCCCATCTGCCGCGCCGGACCTGCAAAGGGAGCATGACGCGCATGAGTGACGACGCCTATAGCCCGCCCGCCATCTGGACCTGGGACAAGGAGAATGGCGGCCAGTTCGCCTCGATCAACCGGCCCATCGCCGGGGCGACGCACGACAAGGAGCTGCCGGTCGGCCGTCACCCGCTCCAGCTCTATTCGATGGGCACGCCCAACGGGGTGAAGGTCACCATCCTGCTCGAAGAGCTGCTGGCGGCCGGATATTCGCAGGCCGAATATGACGCCTGGCTGATCAGCATCGCGGACGGCGACCAGTTCGGCAGCGGCTTTGTCGGCATCAATCCCAATTCCAAGATCCCCGCGCTCGTCGACCGGCGCGGCGCCGAGCCGCTTGCCATCTTCGAATCGGGCGCGATCCTGACCCATCTGGCCGAGAGTTTCGGCGCCTTCCTGCCGACCGATCCAGCGGCCAAGGCGCGGGTCATGTCCTGGCTGTTCTGGCAGATGGGCAGCGCGCCGTTCCTGGGCGGGGGCTTCGGCCATTTCTATGCCTATGCGCCGGTGAAGATCGAATATGCGATCAACCGCTATGCGATGGAGGCCAAGCGCCAGCTCGACGTGCTGAACCGTCAGCTTGCGGACAATGCCTATGTCGCGGGCGACGCCTACAGCATCGCCGACATGGCGATCTGGCCCTGGTATGGGCAGGTCGTGCTGGGCAGCCTCTACAATGCCGCCGAGTTCCTGCAGGTGCAGGACTATACCCATGTCCAGCGCTGGGCGCGCGAGCTGGCCGAGCGACCGGCGGTCAAGCGCGGCCGGATGGTCAACCGGACCTTCGGCGAGCCGTCCGAACAGCTGCGCGAACGGCACGACGCCAGCGATTTCGAGCTGCGGACGGCGGACAAGCTGAAGGCCGAGGGCTGACCCCTTGCCATCGCGGCAGATGACACGCGCATGTCATCTGCCGCGAACGGCTTGATCGGGGCGGCGGAACGGGCATTAGTCCCGGCCATGCTCCCCGCCCCCCGCCCCCGCTTTTCCCGTCGCATCCTGGCGCTGACGCTGGCCGCCGCCGGTCTGGGCACCGCCACCGTCTGCGCCGCCGACCCGGCCCCCTTCGACCTGCCCGGCCCCGGCCTGCGCATCACGGTCACGCGCGGCGGCCGGACCCTGCCCATCGCCGAGGTGCCCAACCTGGCGACCGGCGACAAGCTGGCGATCGAGGCCGACCTGCCGGGCGACCAGCGCGCGCACTATATCCTGTTCTCGGCGTTCCTGAGCGGCGCGACCAATCCCCCGCCCAAGAACTGGGTCGATTCGGCCGAGACGTGGAAGGCCAAGGACAAGGATCGCCGCCTGACCCTGACCGTGCCCAAGGGCGCGCGGCAGATGGCGCTGTTCCTGGTGCCCGAGACCGGCGGCGCGTCGGGCACCATCGTCGATGCGGTGCGCGACCGGCCGGGCGAGTTCGTCCGCGCGGTGCAGGACCTCAACCAGGCCTCGCTCGACCGATCGCGGCTCAACGCCTTCGTCGCGGCGATCCGGGCGCAGGAGAACAGCCACCCCGAATTCCTGCGGACCCTGGCGCCCGCGCTGTCCAACAGCCTGGCGATCAAGCTGAACCCCGACTGCCTGGCCCGGGTGATCGAGTTGCAGGCGGCCTGTCTGCTCGAAAACCGCGACTCGCTGGTGCTGGCGGACATTCACAGCAGCTCGATGACCGACACGCTGGTCGGTGCGCCGACCGACCTCGCGTTGCAGCTCAGCTACACGCGCGAGGCCGGGCTGGGCTATTACAGCCCCTATATCGGCGTAATCCGCGACATCGCCCGCGTGTTCGGCGCGTTCGGCAATCCGCAGTTCGGCTATCTGCCGACTCTGGCGACGCGCGACGGCGACCGGCTGTCGCTGCTGCTCAACGCCGCGCCGTCCTTCGCCAAGCCCAAATCGGTGCTGGTCGCCGCCATGCCCGCCATCGACGCGGGCAGCCCGCCGCGGCTGCGCGTGACGGGGGAGCAGCCGCTCTGCGGGGCGCGGCCGGGGCTGGTCCTGCCGGTCGAGGGTGCGCCGCTGATCTATTCGACCGGATTTGCGCGCAACATGGCGGTGTCGCTGACCATGGCGAACGGCAAGCGCTTCGACCTGCCCGTGCGTGCGCGTGCCGATCGCGGCGGCTATGTCCTGGCCGAGCCGCTGCCGCAGGGGGGCCTGTCGGGCAAGGTGACGGCGCGGCTGCATGGCGACTGGGGTTTCGATCCCTTCGAGGGGCCGTCCTTCACGCTGCAATTCCCCGATGGCGGCGACTGGCGCGCCAGCGATGCGGGGCAGAGCCTGGTCGTCGGGCGCGACAATGCGGTCGAGCTGACCGGATCGGCCGCCGCCTGCGTCACCGGCGTCACCATGCGCAGCGGCGGCGCGGCGCAGCCGGTCGCCTTCACCCTGCGCGGCGCCGACACGATCACCGTCACCCTGCCGATGAAGGGTGCGCGCGCCGGTGACGTCACGCTGGACATCCAGCAGGTGGGCGCCGCCACGCCCCGCACCGTTGCGCTCCGGGCCTTTTCGCCCGCCAGCCGTATCGACACGGTGACCCTGGCCAAGGGGGACCGTTTCGTCACGCTGACCGGCCAGCGGCTGGACGAGATTGCCGGGGTCGAGATCGGTGACGTTCGCCTGTCGCCCGACGGCCTGACCCGCGACGGCGATACCGACCGGCTGATCGCCACCGCCGCCGACGGGCGCGCGGCGGAGGGGACGAGCGCGCGGATCCGCCTGAACGACGGCCGCACCCTGTCGGTGCCGATCACCGCCGCGCCGCCGCGCCCGGCGGCCACGCTCGCCGCGCGCAGCCTCAGCCCCAGGGACGGCACGCACGGGCTGCCGCTCGCGACGCGGGACGAGACGGTGTTGCCCGACACCGCGCGCCTGACCTTCTCGATCCGCGCGGTCGAGGGGTCGCGGCTGACCCCCGGCGACGCGATCGAGGTGGCGACGGCGGACGGCAGCGCCAGCGTCACGCTGGAGGGCGGGCACGACGTCCGCCTGTCCTCGCCCGACATCGCGGTCGCGACACTCGATCCGGCGCGGCTGGGTCCGGCGGCGGCCGGGCCGCTGCGTTTCCGGCTGGTGCGCGGCGGCATCAAGGGCGACTGGGTGCCGCTGGCGACGCTGGTCCGCCTGCCGCAGATCGATACGGTGCGATGCCAGGCGGAGGGATGCCAGCTGGAGGGACGCGACCTGTTCCTGATCGACCGGGTGGCGACGACGCCCGACATGGCGGGCGCGATCAGCGTCCCGGCGGGCTATACCTCGGCGCGGCTGGCGGTGCCGGTGCTGAAGGACGGATCGCTGTCGCTGATCCTGCGGGATGCGCCGGGCGTGGTCTTCACGCTGGGGGCAGCCAGCTGACGGGCGCGCCCTTCGCGCGGCGCAGGATCGTAGGGGATCAAGCCTCGCCCGCGTCGCGTGCCTCCAGCGCGCGGCGGAGCGTCTGAACCTCGGCCTGAAGCGCGCGCAGATCGTCGACCGGCATTCCCGCCCGCGCGATCAGTTCCTCGCCCAGGCATCCGCATCGGTCGCGCAGATCCTGCCCGCCGGAGGTCAGGCGGACGCGGACCTGGCGCTCGTCCTGCGGATCGCGCTCGCGCGCCACCAGCCCAGCCGCCTCCAGCCGCTTGACCAGCGGGGTGACGGTGCTGGATTCCAGCGCCAGCCGCTGGGCGATCGCGCCGATCGTGCGACCGTCCTCCTCCCACAGCACATGCAGCGCCAGATATTGCGGATAGGTCAGCCCCAGCTGGTCGAGCAGCGGCTTGTAGGTCCGCTGGATCGCCATGTTGGCCGCATAAAGCGCGAAGCACAGTTGTTCGTCGAGCGGCCAAGGCGCCGACATCCGCCATCTCCCGTGTGAGCAGGAAATACATATCGCGATAAAAGAAGCGCTGGACAAGCCCGAACTGTGACGCCATATATGTATCGCGATAACGATTATCGAACCATCGGAGACCAACCGTGACGATCGACGTGAAATACGAAACCCAGGCCAGCGCCACCGGCGGTCGCGACGGCCATGCCCGGACGCAGGACGGCACGCTCGACGTGAAGCTGTCGACCCCCAGGGAACTGGGCGGTGCCGGCGGCGACGGCACCAATCCCGAGCAGTTGTTCGCGGCGGGCTATTCGGCCTGCTTCATCGGTGCGCTGAAGGTCGCCGGACAGCAGCTGAAGGTGAAGGTGCCCGACGATGTGTCGGTGTCCGCCAAGGTCGGGATCGGGCCGCGCGCGGCGGGCGGTTTCGGCATCACCACCGACCTGACCATCGCCCTGCCCGGCCTCGACCGCGCCCAGGCCGAGAAGCTGGTCGAGGCCGCTCACCAGATTTGCCCCTACTCCAATGCCACGCGGGGCAATGTCGATGTCGGCCTGACGCTGGCCTGACATGAAGGGAGCGGGGCGCAACCCTGGCCGCGCCGGTCCCTTCCCATAAGCGTACTCCCATCCTGACGGTGCGGTCCGATCTCCCAGCGGACCGCACCTTTTTTCGGGTCAGGCGGAATCGCGGACGACCAGGCGCGGCGGCATTTCGACGCCGGGGACGTCCCGCCCCTCCATCCGTGCGAACAGCGCGGCGACCATCGCCTCGGCCCCGGCGCGCAGGTCCTGATGGATGGTCGTCAGGCGCGGAATGGCGCGTTCGGCCAGCGGAAGATCATCGAACCCCGTCACCGCGACATCGCCCGGCACGCTCAGGCCGGACGACACCAGTTCCGCCATCGTCGCCATCGCGATCATGTCCGAGGCGCAGACGATGCCGTCGACCGTCTGCCCCCGTTCGCGCAGCCGCGCCAGATTGGCGGCGATCTGGTCGGGCATCAGCTCGGGCGCGAGCGCCACGTCGAATTGCAGCGGCGGCTCCAGCCCCGCCCCGGCCAGCGCATCGCACAGCCCGGCATGGCGCTGTTCCAGCTCCAGCGTGCGGACCTCGCCCATGAAGGCGATGCGACGCCGCCCGGCGGCCAGCAGATGCTCGCCCGCCATTCGGCCGCCCAGCCGGTTGTCGACCCCGACCGCGCAATGCCGCTGGCCGGGCAGGCTGCTGCCCCAGACGACCAGCGGGCGATAGGTCGCGGCCACCGCCTCGATCACCGCCAGCTGGTCCGACTGGCCGATCAGCAGCACGCCGTCGACCATGCCCGACCGGGCGATACGCGACAGCCAGTCGTCGTCGTCGGGGATGATCCGCGACAGCATCACGTCATGGTCGCGCGCCGCGAGTTCGTCGGCGAGATGGCCGAGCAGCGTCATGAAGAAGGGGTCGGACAGCCTTTGCCGCCGCTCGTGACCCAGCGGGATGGCGACCCCGACAACGCCGGTCCGTTGCGCGCGCAGGCGACGGGCCATCTGGTTGATCTGGAAATTATGCTCGGCGGCCAGCGCCTCGATCCGCTGCCGCGTCTCGGCATTGACCACGCTCTTGCCCGCCAGCGCGCGGCTGACGGTACCGGGCGACACGCCTGCCAGCCGGGCGATGTCCTTCAGGGTGCGGGCGGGTGGAGCCAGATCGGTCATGGCCAGCCTCCTGAACGAAAAGCGGGGCGGATGCCAAGTGGCACCCGCCCCAGGGAGAGTCTTTGTCAGAAACGATAGCGGATCGACCCCGTCACCGTGCGCCCGTACAGCGCGGTATTGTTGAACACGCCCTGCGTCGAGGACAGGATCGGGAACAGCCCGCCGCCGCCACGGAAGCCCAGCTTGTCGAACAGGTTGTTGACGTTCAGGCCCAGTTCCAGCCGCTCGGTCGGGCGCACCGTCACGAAGCCGTTGACGAAGGTCGAACCCTTGATCGTGTACAGGTTGAAGTCGTCCGACTTGGTGCTGGTCTGGCCGTTCACGCTGACGCCGAAGGCGATCGGACCGGCGTCATAGGAGGGCGACACGACGAACAGGAAGTCGGGCAGGCCCCCGGGCTTCTTGCCGACCAGCGACGGCGTCGCGCTGCTGGTGATCTTGGAATTCGCATAGGTCGCATCGGCGGCCAGATGGAAATTGCCATAGCTCACCCGGCTGCTGAACTCGATACCCAGCGAGCGATAGCCGTTGGAGATGTTCGGATTGTTGTTCGGTGCGGGGTTGTTGATCCGGGTGAAGTCGTAATTGTTCTCGGTCAGCGTCGAGCGGAAGCCGGTGATCTCGACCGAATAGGACGCGCCGAAGATGCCGCCGCGCTGCTTCAGGCCGATTTCCTGCTGGTTGAGATAGTTGACCGAGGTCGCCTGCCCCTGGCTGTTCAGCGAGCCGTCGGCGTTGAAATTGCCCGACAGGACACGGCGATCGGCGTTGAAGCGGCCGCCCCGGCTGGCGCGGGCGAAGACGCTGGTCTTGCTGTTGAACGCATAGAGCGCGCCGACCGACCAGCTGACATAGCCATCGGTATAGTTGATCTTCTCGGCGGTCGGGTTCAGCACCAGCGACGAGATCACCGCCGAGCCCAGCGCATCCGAGACGCGGGTGTTGGGGCCCGCGATACCGCCCTGCGCGGTGCCTTCGCCATGCACGCTGTCATAGCGGATCGAGGCGTCGAGGTTCAGCCCGCCGACCTCATAGCCCGCCTGCAGGAAGGGCGCGACATCGGTATAGGTCAGGTCGACGCGGCGGGCGCAGCAGCTGCCCCAATTGTCGTTGAACCCGGCCTGGCCTGCGGCGGTCAGCTGCGTGCCGGTGGTCGAGAACAGGTCGAGCGGCGCGGCATTCTCGCCGTTCAGCTCGCTATACTGGCGGTTGACGTGCCAGTCCTGGACGATGTTCTGGCG
Source organism: Sphingomonas sp. SORGH_AS_0789 (assembly GCF_031453055.1). Taxonomy (NCBI): domain Bacteria; kingdom Pseudomonadati; phylum Pseudomonadota; class Alphaproteobacteria; order Sphingomonadales; family Sphingomonadaceae; genus Sphingomonas; species Sphingomonas sp. SORGH_AS_0789. The sequence goes on along the minus strand of NZ_JAVIYV010000001.1, from coordinate 2,548,642 downwards.
CATCACGAACAGACCGGCGGTCAGCCGCGCCTTGCCCGGCCCGACCTGGAACTTGCCGTTCAGGGTCAGGTTGTTGGCGAAGTTATCCATGTTCTTCATGAACACGTTGATGTTCGGATTGTTGTTGATGTACGAACCCGTGAACAGCTGGCCGGTCTTCGGACCCGCCGCATAGCGGATCGACCCGACGGTCTGGCCGTTGACGGTCGATCCGATCAGCCCGCCGCTGCCGGTCCGGGTCTGGACGTTGATGAACTGGGTCGTGAAGTTCCCGCTGATCCACTGATAGCGCATCGTGTCGTCGAGCGAGATATTGTCGTTGAAGTCGTAATGGATCTGGCCGCTGATGCCGGTGACGCGCGGATGGATGCCCTGCACCTCGGCCGACTTCACGCCGCCATTGTCATAGTCCAGATACTGGAAGTTGCGGTTGTAGATCGTATAGGCCGAACCCGAACGCCCGTCGAAATTGGGCAGCGGGGTGAAGCCGGTCACGCGGTTGCCGTCCAGCGTCGCCAGCGTCGGCGTGGTGGTGTTGGTCGGCGCCTGCTCGTCCAGCCGCTTGAAATACAGACGGATGAAGCCGCGATTGTCGGCCAGATCGCGCGTGATGTTCGCCTTGATCTGGTAACCGCGCAGGATGTTGAAATTCTCGTTGGTGTAGCCGCCGCCGTTGCGCGCATAGCCGCCGATGTGGAAGCGCGTATTGTCGTCGATCGGGCCGCCATAGTCGAAGTCGACGCGGTGTTCACGGAAGCCCAGGCCGTTGGAATAGGCGATCTGGCCGCCCTTGGTCTCGCCGGTCTTGCTGATGAAGTTGATGACCGCGCCCGGCGCCTGGCTGGCGAAGGTCGAGGCCGAACCGCCGCGCACCGCCTCGACCGTCTTCACATTCTGGTCGAAGCGCAGCCAATAGTCGTTGTTGCCGAAGTTGATGTCGCCGAACAAGACGTCGGGCAGGCCGTCTTCCTGGAGCGAGACATATTCCGAACCGCCGGTCGACACCGGAATGCCGCGCACACCGATATTGGCGTTGCCGCCCGGACCCGCGGTGTCGCTGGGCTGAAGGCCGGGGATGTTGCGCAGGATCTCGGCGGTCGAGCGCGGCGTGAAATTCTGGATCGCCTCCTGGCTGACCTGCGACACCGAGATCGAGCTGCGGAAGCGCGAACGCTCGCCGCTGGTGGCGGTGACGACGATGTCCTCGCTCGACACGCCCGCATCGGGGATGCTGCCCGCCTGGGGAGCCGGCGCGGCCGGAGCCGCCGGCGTGCTCGTCGCCTGTGCAAAGGCCGGTGCGCTGGCCAGTGCCATCGCCAGAGCCGCCATCGATCCGCAAGACCGCAGAACGCCCGTCGTCATTCACCCTCTCCTGATTCGCCCCGGTGGCCGGGATGTCGTGGAGACTGGCTATCACATGAGCAATCGTTTGCAAGCCTGACTTTGCAAACCATTGCATAAAAATCCGTTAACTGTGATCGGAAAAACACAGTGCTTGGCCCGGCATCGAGACGGTGGGATCGCAAACCTTTGCATGATATGGCGCGGCAAAAGGGAGAGGATGGCATGATGAGCGACAGCCCCGCCGAGGCGATCCGGTCGGTCCTGATCGTCGGGGGCGGCACCGCCGGGTGGATGACCGCCGCCGCGCTGGCGCATGCGATGCCGCGCGGGCTGACCATCACGCTGGTCGAATCGGATGCGATCGGCACGGTCGGGGTCGGCGAGGCGACGATCCCCCCGATCCGGCTGTTCAACCAGACGCTGGGCATCGACGAGGCGGAGTTCCTGCGCGAGACGAAGGGCAGCTTCAAGCTGGGGATCGAGTTCGTCGGCTGGGGTCGGGAGGGGCATCGCTATTTCCACCCCTTCGGCACGCACGGCAAATCCTTCGATCTAGTCGCGGTGCATCAGCATTGGCTGGCGGCGGGCGGGCCCCAGGGGGCGACGGTGCCGTTCGACGAACTGTCGATGGCGTGGGGCGCGGCCAGACGCGGCCGGTTCGCCGCGCCGATGGCCGACCCGCGCAGCGTCGCCTCGACCTTCGACTATGCCTATCATTTCGATGCCGGGCTCTATGCCCGCTATCTGCGCCGCTATGCCGAGGCACGCGGCGTGGTGCGTATCGAAGGGCGGATCGCGGGCCATGCGCTGGAGGGCATGCGCGGTCATGTTGCCTCGGTCACGCTGGAGGATGGGCGCGTGCTGGCGGCGGACCTGTTTGTCGACTGCTCGGGCTTTCGCGGGCTGCTGATCGAGGAGGCGCTCGCCACCGGCTATGAAGACTGGACGCACTGGCTGCCCTGCGACCGCGCGGTGGCGGTGCCGTGCGTGACCGGCGGCGACGGCCTGACGCCCTATACCCGCTCGACCGCGCGCGCCGCCGGGTGGCAATGGCGCATCCCGCTCCAGCATCGCACCGGCAACGGCTATGTCTATTGCAGCCGCCATGTCTCGGACGACGAGGCGGCGGCGACGCTGATGGCGAACCTGGACGGCGAACCGCTGGGCGATCCGCGACCGCTGCGCTTCACGACGGGGCGGCGCAAGCAATTCTGGAACCGCAACGTCGTCGCCATCGGCCTGTCGAGCGGGTTCATGGAGCCGCTCGAATCGACCAGCATCCACCTGATCCAGGCGGGCATCGCCAAGCTGCTCGCCTATTTCCCGACCCGCGCCTTCGCCCCCGCCGCGATCGAGGAATATAACCGCGTCGCAATCACCGAATATGAGCGGATCCGCGACTTCATCATCCTGCACTATAAGCTGACGCAGCGGACCGATACGCCGCTATGGCGCGACTGCGCGGCCATGCCGATCCCCGACACGCTGGCGATGAAGATCGGGCATTTCCGCGAGAGCGGGCGGCTGGTCGCGCGCGACATGGACCTGTTCGGCCCGGCGAGCTGGGCGGCGGTGCATCTCGGCCAGTTCAACATTCCCGAGGGCCGCGACCCGCTGCTCAGCTATGGCGACCCCGCACAGAGCCGCGCGTTCGTCGGCAAGCTGGCCGACGCGATCGGACAGATGGCGGAATCGATGCCCAGCCATGCCGACTGGCTGAAGCGCATCGGGGCGACCGCGTAACGACGCGGCTTATCGGAGGGAAAGCGTCAAAGCCCCTCGCCGCCCACCCATTGCGCATGGGCGAGCCGACGGGCGAGTTCCCAATTCTGCTGGCGCAGGTCGGGGACCGCCACGACTTCCCACAAGCCGCCACGCGTCATCGGGCCGATGCAATAGAGCCGGTCGTCGACCCCGCTATCGGCCGCGACGACATGGCTCTGCGCATCGACCTCCAGCCCGATCCGCAGCGCATCCGGCCGGATCATGCCGCCCGCCAGCAACTGCCGGATCAGCGGTTCGCGCGAGCGGAGCAGGTCGCCCTGCGGCCCGGTACAGTTGACGATCCGCGCCACGCGGAGCGTCTCCACCGCCTCCGCCCCGCGTGGTCGCCAATGGACCATCGCCCCCGCGCCGTCCGGCTCGACCCGCACCAGCTTGCCGCCCGCGATCGACAGGCGCCCCGCCGCGACCAGCGCATCGACCCGGTCGGCGACCGAGGGGGCGAGCCGGTGGCGGTGCACGTCCCAATAGGGGCGGACATGCCGCAGGAAGCGCGCGCGCGTCGCGCCATCGGCGGCGCCCCACATCATCTGCGTCACCGGCCGCAACGCATCCACTGCGCCGCGCCAGCCCTGTTCGGCGGCGGCGCAGCGGACATGCCGGACCAGCGCCGACAGGCTGGCGGCGGGGCGTTCACGAAGCGGCGCGACCGGCGGGGTCTCCGCGTGACGGCGCGGCGCCAGCCCCCGGCGCGAGATGGCGACGATGCGCCCGCCAAAGCCGCTCGCGTCCAGCAGCAACGCCGCATCGATCGCGGTCAGCCCGCTGCCGACCAGCAACACCCGGTCGTCCGCGCCCAGCCCCTCGGCAATGTCGCCCGCCCAGGGGTCCTCGCGATAGCAGCCCTGGGCCAGCACGGCCGGATCGATCCCCGGCGGCGTATGCGGCGGCAGATTGCCCAGCGCCAGCACCACCGCGTCGGCGCCGAGCGAACCGCCCTCCGCCAGGTCGAGCCGATAGCCCTGCCCCGCCCGCTCCAGCGCGGTTACCTCGCCGCTCGCCAATGTCAGCCGCGCGGGGTCCGCCGCGATCGTCTCCATCAGCAGGTCGCGCAGATAGTCGCCATAGACCCGGCGCGGCACGAAGGTCGTCGCATCCCCCGCCCCGCGCGCGACCAGCCAGCGGACGAAGTGATCGGGATCGTCGCGCAGCGCGCTCATATTGCCCGCGCGGACGTTCAGCAGATGTTCGGCATGCGCCGCGCTATAGGCGACGCCGCGCGCCAGCTGGTTCGCCCGCCGCTCGATCAGCGTGGCGCGCGGCCCCCCATGGCGCACCAGATTGATCGCCAGCAGCGTGCCCGCAAAGCCGCCGCCGATGATCGCGACATGGTCGATCCCCGATGTCATGATCCGGCTGTTCCTTTCCTCGTCGCGAACCGCCACCGTCTGTAATCGCATCGGCCGCGATCGCCACGCAGATTTCTGTATACGATTTTGGCCAGCACCGTTACGCTATGCGCTTTGCAAGCGAATATAGGGCGGGTCGATGCGGTCGTGCTGGCGAATTTCCGGGCTTTTGGTTTCCCTTTCCCCGCTGGCCCTTTCCCTGCCCGTCGCGGCGCAGACCGCGACGACGCCCGCTGCCCCATCGCTGTCGGTCGAAACCATTTTCGGGCCCGGCGCGGTCCGCACGCAATCGGTGCGGGAAAGCCGCTGGGGCAAGGACGGCGAAAGCTATCTCGCGCTGGAGGCGGGCCCCAAGGGCGGGCAGGACATCGTGCGCTACACGATCGCCGATGGCGCGCGGACGGTCGTGGTGCCCGCGACCGATCTGGTCCCGCCGGGCGCGACCACGCCGCTCGACATCGACAGCTATCAATGGTCGCCCGACAACCGCTGGCTGCTGATCCAGACCAACGGCCAGCGTTTCCGTAGGACCAATGCGCTGGCCGATTACTGGCTGTTCGACCGGACGACGCGCAAGCTGCACCGGGTCGGCGGCAACCTGCCCGCCTCGACCACCCTCTATGCCAGCATCTCGCCCGACAGCCGCCGCATCGCCTATGTCCACAAGAACAACCTGTATGTCGAGCCTGTCGAGGGTGGCGCGGCGCTGGCGCTGACGAAGGACGGCGACGACTATATCGTCAACGGCCTGGCCGACTGGGTCTATGAGGAGGAATTCTCGGTCCACCGCGCCTTCGACTGGAGCCCGGATTCCAGGCGGATCGCCTTTTTCCGTTTCGACACGCGCGGCGTCGGCACGTTCGACATGATCAAGAATACCGGCGGCCAATATTCGCAGGTCATTCCGCTGCAATATCCCAAGGCGGGCACGACCAATTCGGCGGTGACGGTGGCGGCGGTCGATGTGGCGGACGGCAAGACCCGCTGGTTCAAGCTCGATGGCGACCCGCGCCAGAACTACGTGCCGCAGATGAGCTGGGCGGGTGGATCGGACGCGGTCTTCATCCAGCAGTCGAACCGGCTTCAGAACACGTACAAGGTGCTGCTCGGCGATCCGGCGACGGGCTCGGTCCGGCCGGTGATGACCGAGAAGGACGCCGCCTGGGTCGAGGCCAATGTCGCGCCCGAATGGCTGAACGGCGGGCGCCGCTTCACCTGGCTGTCCGAACGCGACGGGTGGCGGCATCTCTACACCATCGACCGGGCCAGCGGCCGCGCGAGCCTGCGCACGCCGGGCCAGTTCGACGTGGTCGAGCTGCTCAATGTCGACGAGAAGGCGGGCTATGCCTGGTTCATCGCCTCGCCCGACAATCCGACCCAGCGTTACCTCTATCGCACCACCTTGTCGGGCAGTCCGAAGGTCGAGCGGCTGACCCCTGCCGGTCAGCCGGGTACGCACAGCTACGACATCGCGCCGGGCGAGCATTGGGCGCTGCACACCGTGTCCCGCTTCGATGCGCCGCCGGTGACCGACATGCTCGACATGACGCGCCAGCAGCCGCTGCGCACGCTCGCCGCCAACGCGCCGCTGGCCAAGGTCGTCCGGGACAGCGGCCTGCCCGCCACCGAATTCTTCCGCGTCGATATCGGCGGCGGCACGCAGCTCGACGGCTGGCTGATCAAGCCGCCGGGCTTCGATCCCGCCAAGCGCTATCCGATCCTGTACTTCGTCTATGGCGAACCCTGGGGCCAGACGGTCGCGGATCGCTGGGCGGGGGCGCAGAGTCTGTGGCACCGGATGCTGGCGCAAAAGGGCTATCTGGTCGCCAGCCTCGATCCGCGCGGCACCGCGACCCCGCGCGGGCGCGACTGGCGCAAGAGCATCTATCGCCAGGTCGGCATCCTCGCCTCCGCCGATTATGCGGCGGGCGTGAAGACGATGCTGGCGACGCGACCCTATATCGATCCCCACCGGATCGGCATCTGGGGCTGGAGCGGCGGCGGCGCGATGACGCAGAACGCGCTGTTCCGCTATCCCGACCTCTACAAGACCGGCATCGCGGTGGCCGGGCCGACCGACATGACGCTCTATGACACCATCTATCAGGAGCGTTACATGGGGCTACCGCAGGACAATGTGGACGGCTATAAAAATGGTTCGCCGATCACCTTCGCCGACCGGCTGAAGGGCAATCTGCTGCTGATCCACGGCACGCTGGACGACAATGTCCATTATCAGAACCAGGACCAGCTGGTGGATCGCCTGATCCACTTCAACAAGCCCTTCTCGATGATGGCCTATCCCGACCGCAGCCACGGTATCTATGAGGGCGAGAATACCAGCATCCACCTCTATTCGCTGATGACCCGCTATCTGGAGACGAACCTGCCGCCCGGCGGGCGGTGAGGCCTTCCGCGCGGAGCGGGCGCGCGGCCGATCGGGCAAAGAAGACGCCCTGATCGGTCGCAGGCCGTGCCACTTTGGGAGCGAAACATGCGCAGCCGTTCATGCAATCGTTTGTTGCAATCCCTTGCGCGGCGCGGCATGATCTGGAGCGACGCGGCAAGCCAGCGATAGACCATGGCCCATCCCCGCGTGCGAGAGGATCTCGATGACCCCGTCCACCCCCGCCGCCGGAACCATGGCCCCGATCAAACCCCGCCTTTCGCTGGTCCGCATCCTGGAGATGAATCTGGGCTTTCTGGGCCTTCAGTTCAGCTTCGGGCTGCAACAGGGCAATATGGCGCCGATCTACAGCTATCTGGGCGCGTCGGAGGCGCAGATTCCGCTGTTGCAGATGGCCGGGCCGATGACGGGCCTGCTGATCCAGCCGCTGATCGGCGCGATGAGCGACCGGACCGACAGCCGCTGGGGCCGCCGCACCCCCTATTTCCTGGTCGGCGCGGTGCTGTGCGCGCTGGGGCTGTTCTTCATGCCGCTCAGCTCGTCGTTGCTGATGGCGGTGTCGCTGCTCTGGATCCTCGACGCGGGCAACAACATCACCATGGAGCCCTATCGCGCCTATGTCTCCGATCGGCTGGACGGGTCGCAGCATAATATCGGCTTTCTGACCCAGAGCGCCTTTACCGGCCTGGCGCAGATGCTCGCCTTCCTCACCCCCTCGATCCTGGTCTGGGCGGGGATGAACCCCGATTGGGTGGACGGGCACAATATCCCCTATACGGCGCGCGTGGTCTTCATGATCGGCGCGGCGCTGTCCTTCATCACCATCGTCTGGTCGATCCGACGCGTGCCCGAATTGCCGACGAGCGAGGCGGAGCGCGCGCGCATCGCCGCCGCGCCCAAGGGGATCGGGCCGGTGCTCAAGGAGATCGGCGACGCGATCCGCGCCATGCCGATGCCGATGCGCAAGCTGGCGCTGATGAGCCTGTTCCAATGGTATGCGATGATGGCCTATTGGAACTATGTCATCTATGCGATCGGCCGCTCGGTCTATGGCACCGCCGATGCGACGTCCTCGGGTTTCCATGCCGCCGTGCTGACCAACGGCGAGGTCGCGGCCTTCTATAACGGCGTCGCCTTCGTCGCGGCCTTTGCGATGGTGCCGCTGGCCAAGCGCTGGGGGGCGGCGCCGCTCCATGCGCTGTGCCTGGTCATCACCGGCATCGGCATGATCGCGATGCCCCATGTCACCAGCAAGGCGATGCTGTTCCTGCCCGCCATCGGCATCGGGCTGGGCTGGGCCAGCATGATGGGCAACCCGTACGTCATCCTGGCGGGCTCGATCCCGCCCGAGCGGACGGGCGTCTATATGGGCATCTTCAACATGATGATCGTCATTCCGATGCTGATCTTCGGCGTGACCCTGCCCCTGTTCTACCAGGACTGGCTGGGCGGCGATCCGCGCAATGTGCTGACCCTGTGCGGTGTGCTGATGCTGCTGGCCGCCGTCTCCGTGTTCACGGTGCGTGCGCGGGGGCGGGACGGCCTGCCCCTGGGCGCGGTGCCGCAAGCCTGATCCCCCTCCCCCCTTTCTGCTCCGAGGTATTATGACGATCACCCCCGCCCATTGGTCGGCCGAGGCGCTGGCCGGGATCGCCGCGCAAGACGATGCCCGCCTGCCCGTCTTCACCGCCGCCGATGTCGTGCCGATCCTGCCCGACCACGACCTGTGGGACATGTGGCAGATCGCCTATGCCGATGGTCGGACCGCCCTTCTTGGCGGGCGGAGCTGGTGGTTCTTCCTCGCCACGCCGCGCTTCGAGGATCCCGAGATGCGCCATGACGAAGCGCGCATCCGGCTGACCAGCCACGGCGCGGACGGCTGGCGCGATCACGGCGTGACCTTCCCCGACGGCTTCACGCCGGGCAGCCGCGAATGGTCGGGCTCGGCGGTGCTGGGTGAGGACGACACGACGCTCACCATGTATTTCACCGCCTCGGGACGGCGCGGCGGTCCGCGCACCTTCGAGCAGCGATTGTTCGAGACGGTCGGCCGCTTCCTGCCCGAGGAAGGGCGCACCGAGGGATGGAGCACGCCGGTCGAGAGCGTCGCGGCGGACGGGCATCACTATATCGTCGCCAACCAGGCCGAGCCCGAAAATGGCGGCATCAAGGGCTTTCGCGATCCCGGCTATTTCCGCGATCCGGCGGACGGGGCGGAGTATCTGCTGTTCGTCGGATCGGCGGGCTGGGTGAAACAGGATATCGACGGCGTGGTCGGCGTGGCCAAGCGCCAGGGCGACCGCTGGACGATCCAGCCGCCGCTGATCGAATCGCTGGGCGTCAACAGCGAGCTGGAGCGGCCGCACATCATCCTGCGCGACGGCCATTATTACTGCTTCTGGTCGACGCAGGCCAAGCGCTTCGCCCCCGGCCTGGGCGCGCCGACCGGGCTCTATGCGATGGTCGCGGAGCGGTTCGACGGGCCGTGGCGGCCGGTCAACGGCACCGGCCTGGTCGCGGGCAATCCGGTCGAGGAGCCGACCCAGGCCTATTGCTGGTGGGTGACCGGCGAAGGCGATGTCATCAGCTTCGTCGACTATTGGGGGCTGGAGGGCCGCGATGCCGGTGCCGACCCGGCGCTGCGTCGCCAGCGTTTCGGGGGCACCGCCGCGCCGTGGTTCCGCCTGGCCTTTGACGGAGACCGGGTGACGATCGCGCGCGACTGAGCCCGGTCAGGCGGAGTCGCGGGCGATCAGTTCGGGGGTCAGGATCACCGATCCGGCTTCCTGGCCCGCGATCCGCGCGAACAGCGCGTCGACCATCGCCTGCGCGCCGGTCGCGACATCCTGGCGGATGGTGGTGATGCGCGGCACCGCCTGCGCCGATAGCGGCAGGTCGTCATAGCCGATCACCGGCAACGCGTCGGGCACGGTGATCGCGCGGTCGGTCAGCACGCGCACCGCCGTCATCGCGATCATGTCGGAGGCCGCGGCAATGCCGTCGATGGGCATGGTGCCGCCGCCCTGTTCCAGCAACGCGTCGATATGCGCCGCAATCTCCCGCTCCATCAGGTCCGAGGCGAGATGCGTGGCAAGCTGGATCAGCTGAGCATCCACTCCCGCTGCCGCGATCGCCTCGGCCACGCCGTCATGGCGCTGGCGGATTTCGGGCGCGCTGGCATCGCCCAGAAAGGCGATGCGACGGCATCCGCGCGCGATCAGCCGTTCGCCGACCAGCCGCCCGCCCGCGCGATTGTCGGTGCCGACCGCGACATGCACCTGATCGGGCAGCGTCACGCCCCAGGCGACCAGCGGACGATAGCGCCGCGCCACCCGCTCGATCGCGTCATACTGGTTGGACTGGCCGATCAGCAGAACGCCGTCGACCATTCCCGAATCGACCACCCGGTCCAGCCAGTCCTCGGCATCGGGGATGATGCGCGAGAGCATCACGTCATAGCCGCTCTCGGTCAGCGCATCGGCCAGATAGCCCAGCATGGTCATGAAGAACGGGTCGGACAGATGCTGGCGACGCTCATGCCCCAGCGGCACGACGATCCCGATCACCCCGGTCCGGCGGGTGCGCAACCGGCTGGCCATCTGGTTGGGGCGAAAGCCATGCTCGTCGGCCAGCGACTGGATGCGCCGCCGCGTCTCTTCGTTGACCAGCGCCTTGCCGGCCAGCGCGCGCGACACGGTGCCCGGCGACACCCCCGCCAGCTGCGCCAGATCCGCGATCGTGCGCACGCGCCGCTCGCTTCCTCCCATCATATTCTCATTCATCTGCTAACGCTAACCGGACCGGCGTGGCGGGAACAAGCAGGCAACGGGATTTCCTGCGAATTCCTCACATAAATCAACGATATTGGGGATGATTTCCCGCCCCCGCCGGTAACGGCGCATCCCGGCCGATACCGGGATGCGCCTGCCCTCACACCTTGTCGGTCAGTTCCGGCACAACGGTGAACAGATCGCCGACCAGGCCGATATCGGCGACCTGGAAGATCGGCGCATCCTCGTCCTTGTTGATCGCGACGATGACCTTGGAGTCCTTCATCCCCGCCAGATGCTGGATCGCGCCCGAGATGCCGACCGCGACATAGACTTCGGGTGCCACGATCTTGCCGGTCTGGCCGACCTGATAGTCGTTGGGGGCATAGCCCGCATCGACCGCCGCACGGGATGCCCCGACGGCGGCACCCAGCTTGTCGGCGAGCGGATCGATCAGCGCGTGGAACTGCTCCTCCGAGCCCAGCGCGCGGCCGCCCGAGACGATGATCTTGGCGCTGGTGAGTTCCGGCCGGGCATTCTCGGCCTTCTCCGCGCCGACGAAGCGGGACTTGGCCGCATCGCCGGTCGAGCCGACCGCCTCGATAGTGCCCGAACCACCCTCGGCCGCCGCCTTTTCGAAGGCGGTGGTGCGGACGGTCAGGACCAGCTTGGCGTCGGTCGTCTTGACGGTCGCGATGGCGTTGCCCGCATAGATGGGCCGGGTGAAGCTGTCCGGCCCCTCGACCGACAGGATGTCCGAAATCTGCATCACGTCGATGAGGGCTGCGACGCGCGGCGCGATGTTCTTGCCGGTGGTGGTCGAGGGCGCGAGGAAGGCGTCGTGATGCCCCATCAGCTCGGCGATCAGCGGCGCGACGTTTTCGGCGAGCGCGTTCGCATAGGCCGCATCGTCGGCGACATGGACCTTGCCGACGCCCGCGATCTTCGCGGCGGCCTGCGCCACGCCGTCGACGCCCTGCCCGGCGACGATCAGGTGCACCTCGCCCAGCTTGGCCGCCGCCGTGACGGTTGCCAGCGTGGCATCCTTGACGGCCCCGCCGTCATGCTCGACCCATACCAGCGTCTTCACTTGGCCACTCCCAGTGCTTTCAGTTTCTCGACCAGTTCGTCGACCGAGCCGACCTTGACGCCCGCCTGGCGCTTGCCGGGTTCGGCGACATGGGTGATCGTCAGTCGAGGCGCGATGTCGACGCCGTAATCGGCGGCGGTCTTGGTCGCCATCGGCTTGGACTTGGCCTTCATGATGTTGGGGAGCGACGCATAGCGCGGCTCGTTCAGGCGCAGGTCGGTCGTGACGATCGCGGGCAGGGTCAGCGCCACCGTCTCCAGACCGCCATCGACCTCGCGAGTGACGTTGGCGCTCTGTCCCTCGATCTCGACCTTCGACGCGAACGTCCCCTGTGCCCAGCCGAGCAACCCGGCCAGCATCTGGCCGGTCTGGTTGTTGTCGCCGTCGATCGCCTGCTTGCCCAGGATCACGAGGCCGGGCTGTTCCTCCTCGACCACCTTCGCCAGCAGCTTGGCGACGCCCAGCGGCTCGGGTGCCTGGTCGGCGGTGATCAGGATCGCGCGGTCCGCCCCCATGGCAAGCGCGGTGCGCAGCGTGTCCGCCGCCTTGGGCTCGCCGATCGAGACGACGACCACTTCGGTCGCCGCCCCCTTCTCCTTCAGCCGGATCGCCTCTTCCACCGCGATCTCGTCGAACGGGTTCATCGACATCTTCACGTTCGCCAGATCGACGCCCGTCCCGTCCGCCTTCACACGCGGCTTCACGTTATAATCCAACACCCGCTTCACGGGCACGACGATCTTCATAACCACTCTCTCAATCAGAAGCTGAAGCGGCCGCCGATCGACGCCACGAACGCACGCGCATTCTGCACTTGGCCCGAGGTCAGGATCGGCGTCTGCACCGCCGTGCCCGCATAGGCGGCGGTCCGGCGGTCGATGGTCGCGTTGGCGAAGTCGATATAGCTGCCCGCCGCGTCCAGCGTGAAGCGCGGGGTCAGCTTGTACGACCCGCCGATCGAGTAGTTCCAGCGATTGGCGTCGGGCACGCGCGCGTCGCGATTGCCGTCCTGCGTCGGGGTGATACCCCGCTGCACACCGGCACGCACCGTCAGGCGGTCATTGGCCGCATAGTCGAAGCCACCCGCCAGCGACCAGCTGTTGCGGTAATTTTCGGGGATCGCGGTGTTGATCGGCGCGCCCAGCCGGATCGCGTCGAAATCAGCCCAGGTGAAGCGCACGACCTGCGCGTTCAGCGTCAGCTTGTCGGTGGTGCGGAAACGGCCCGAGACGATGATCTGCGCAGGGGTATAGAATTCCGCCGTCGCGCCGTCGACCGTCCGGTTCTGCCCGGCGAGGGGGCCGAGCAGGCCGCCCACTTCCAGGCTGCCCTTCAGCTTGTGCTTGATGTTCGACTTGTAGCTGATGCCGACCGTCGCCCAGTCATTGTGCAGCTGGACACCCGCGGTCCAGCCCAGGTCCCAGCCATCGCCCTTCAGCCGCTGATATCCGTCCGCCAGCTGCGACGACAGGTTGGGCAGCGCATTGCCCAGTTCGGCCTTGGTATATTCGACGTTCAGCGCGCCGCCGACGCGCAGCCAGTCGAGCAGCGCGATGCCCACCGAAGGCTGGATGTCGATGGTCCGCAGCTCGGTCTTGAGCGCGCTGTACCGCGCCCAGCTGTTGCCGTCATATTCGGTCGTGAAGCTATAGGGCGAGGTGACGGCCAGGCCGACCGCCACCCGGTCGTTCAGCGGGATGGCGACCGCGCCCGAGGGCACGACGCCGCGATTGATCGGATCGCTCGACACCCGGTTGCCGCCGACCGGCTGGAAGGTCGTCTGGCCCGGCCGACGGATCAGCGTGCCGGTATCGACCACATCGCCCTTGGGGATGATCGCCGAGGCGCCGAGCACCGCCTCGCCGCGCTCCATCCCCGCGATGGAGGCGGGGTTCCACCACAGCGACGAGGCCCCGGTATCGGCGCCCTCGCCCGAAAAGGCGCGGCCCTGCCCCCGCGTCGACTGTTCCTGAAGATAAAAGGCCTGGCCGTGCGCCGCGCCCGCAAAGGCGAAGGAGGACGACAGGATGGCAGAGGCCAGAAGCGGAGCCCTGAAGCGCTTGGTCATGATCTTATTCCCCGAATCTTGTGTTGGATGGCGACGTGGCGGATCAGCGGATGCGGGTCCAGGTCTGCGTCTTGCACAGCGGCACGAAGACGCAGCCGCGCACCTTCAGCGTATCCGGCCCCTCGGGCGTCAGCTTTGCGCTATAGGTTTTGCCATCCTCGGCATTGTAGATGATGCCGCCGCTCCAGGCCGCGCCGTCCTGTGAAAAGCCCTGCAGGATCAGCAGGTTCTTCAACGGGCGATTGCGCAGCTTGGGATCGCGGTTGTTCTGATCGGTCAGCGCCGGGTTGGTGCGCAGCTTTTCCGAGGTCAGGACGCGGCCGCAGACCGACGTTCCGCATTTCTGGATCTCGACCACACCACCGCGCGTCTGGGTCTGCCAACGGCCGATCACCGTATCGGCGTTCGCACCGGCGGCGGCCAGCGCCATGGCTGTCAGGCTCAACAACATGCCTCTTCTCCTCTCCATGCCCGATGATCCGGGCGGGACGCCGCCTTTTCACGGTCGCCCAGATTTCCGTATACGTTCATCATATGACGCATAGGATAATGCCCTATGCGTATAATGCCGACGGGCCGCAATCAAGGCCCGCCAGCATCATGACCATCAAAACGCCTCCAGCTCCAGCGCCATGGTCGAGCGCTTGCCCGACTTGATCGCCAGGAACGCCGCCGTCGCCTGCGGCAGGATGCGATCGAAGAAGAAACCGGCGGTGGCGAGCTTGGCGTTGTAGAAGCCCGCCTCGTCGCTGCCTTCGGCCAGTTTCGCGGTCGCGATCCGCGCCGACTTCAGGAAGCAATGCCCCATGCCGACCAGGCCGAGCAGGCGCAGATAGTCGGTCGCGGCGGCACCGGCTTCCTCGGGGTCCTTCATCCCCTTTTGCGCGATCATGCCGGTGCTGAGCTGGAGCGCGCCGAACGCCTGCTGCATCCCCGCCGCCCAGCCGGCGATCGCCTTGTCCTCGGACTTGACCAGCGCCTCGACCTGTTCGGACACCGCATGGAAGAAGGGGCGCATATAGCGGCCCATATGCGCGGGCATCTTGCGGCCGACGAGGTCGAGCGCCTGGACGCCGTTGGTGCCCTCATAGATCTGGGCGATGCGGGCGTCGCGGACGAACTGCTCGATGCCATGGTCGCGGATATAGCCGTGGCCGCCATGGACCTGCACCGCCATGTTCGCCGCGTCGAAGGCTAGGTCGGTGAACAGCGCCTTCACGACCGGGGTCATCAGCGCGACGAAGTCCGCCGCGCGCGACTGGTCGGCAGGATCGATCGCATTCGCCTCGGCATCCAGCGCGCGTGCCGCCCATTGGCCCAGCGCGCGGCAGCCCTCGGCATAGGCGCGCATCGTCATCAGCATCCGCCGCACGTCCGGGTGGACGATGATCGGGTCGGCGGGCAGGTCGGGGCGCTTGGCCCCGCCCAGCGCGCGGCCCTGCAACCGGTCCTTCGCATAGGCGACGGCCGACTGATAGGCGATCTCGTTGATGCCGAGGCCCTGGATGCCGACCGAGACGCGCTCGGTGTTCATCATGGTGAACATGGCGGCCAGGCCCTTGTTCAGCTCGCCCACGACCCAGCCCTTGGAGTCGTTGAACTCCAGCTGGCAGGTGGCCGACGCCTTCAGGCCCATCTTGTGCTCGATCGCTGCAGCGCTGACGCCGTTGGCCGGGCCGACCGAGCCGTCATCCTTGGGCAGATATTTGGGCACCAGGAACAGGCTGATCCCCTTCACCCCCTTGGGCGCATCGGGCGTGCGCGCAAGGACGAGGTGGATGACATTGTCGGTCAGATCATGGTCGCCCGCCGAGATGAAGATCTTGCCGCCGGTCAGCCGGTACGACCCATCACCTTGCGGCTCGGCACGGGTGCGGAGCAGACCGAGATCGGTGCCGCAATGCGCCTCGGTCAAGCACATGGTGCCCGACCATTCGCCCGAGATCATCTTGGGCAGATAGAAGCTCTTCAGATCCTCCGAGCCATGGCCCATCAGCGCGGTGGTCGCGCCGTGCGTCAGGCCGGGATAGAGGCTGAACGACAGGTTGGTCGCGCAGATCATCTCCTCGACCAGCTTGTTCACCGCCTCGGGCAGCCCCTGGCCGCCATATTCGACCGGCGAGGCGAGCGCGGCCCAACCGCCCTCGCAGAACTGGCTATAGGCGTCCTTGAAACCGGCGGGCGTGCGGACGACGCCATTCTCCAGCTTGCAGCCCTCGATGTCGCCGGTGGCGTTGAGCGGCAGCAGGACCTCCTGCGTGACGCGCGCCGCTTCCTCGAGGATGGCGTCGTACAGCTCGGGGCCGAATTCGTCCTGCCCCGCGACGGGGCCGAACTCGTCCTCCTGGAACAGCTCGTGGAGGACGAAGCGCATGTCGCGCAGCGGCGCGTTATAGACTTGCATGGGATTATCCTCTCCCGATCAATTGCGCAGCGGCTTGCCGGTTTCGAGCATATGCTCGACCCGCGCCTGGGTCCGCGCATCCTTGACGCTTTCCATGAAGGCGGCGCGTTCCAGCTTGAGCAGCTGATCCTCGCTCACCTCGTCGATGATGTCGGCCTCACCGCCGGTAACGATGTTCGCCAGACGGCCTGCCACCACCACGTCATACGGCGTGGCGACGCCCTTCTTGGCGAAGTCGGCGACCGCGCCGCTGAACGCGACCCGTCCCGCCGCACCGGGCAGGCGGAAGACCGGCTTTTCGGGCGGCTGATAGCCTTCGACCAGCGACAGCGCCTTGCTCTTGGCATCGGCCAACAGGCGGTCGCGGTTCATGGTGATGCCATCGTCCTTGCGGAGATAACCGAGGTCCTTGGCGAGCGCCGCCGAGCGCGACACCTGCGCGGTCGAGATCGTCTCGAACGCCTTCATGACGGCGGGCATGGGACCTTTCGGCATCTTCGGCGACTTGGCGAGGCGGTCGATCAGCTCGCCATTGCCGCCCCAGCCGGGGACCAGACCGACGCCGGTCTCGACCAGGCCGATATAGCTTTCGGCATGCGCCTGGATCGCATCGGCGTGGAGCAGGATCTCGCACCCGCCGCCCAGCGCCATGCCCGCCGGCGCGGCGACCACCGGGAAAGGTGCATATTTCAGCGCCTTGTAGGCCTGCTGCCCCGCGACGACCAGCTTGTCGACTTCCCCCCAGGCCGCGATGTTCACCGCGAACATGGCGAGGCCGAGATTGGCTCCGGCCGAGAAGTTGCTGCCCTCATTATAGATGACCAGCGCCTTATACTGGCTCTTCACCAGCGCGATGGCCTTTTGCAGGAGCGACAGTACCTGCTCGTCGAGCGCGTTCATCTTGCCGGTGAACTCGAACACGACGACGCCGTCGCCGACATCCCAGGCCGCCGCCGAACCGTTCTTGAGCAGCGGTTCGGAGCGCAGCTTGATGTCCTCGAGCAGCAGCACGCCCTCGGCGCGGACGACATCGGCATAGTCGCCGCCGAGCGTCAGATATTGCCGCTTGCCATCGACCACGCGGTAGAAGGGGCGGTCGCCCGCCGTCTCCAGCAGCGCGGGCACCGGCTTGCCCTCGGCGCGCAGCCGCTCGGCCAGCTTGCCCGGCCCCAGGCGGTCGATCAGCTCGAAGGGACCGAATTTCCAGTTATAGCCCAGCTTCATCGCGTCATCGATCGCGACCACGTCATCCGCCGCTTCGCCGACCAGACCGGCGGCATAGGACAGGACGGGCCCCAGGATCGCCCAGGCATAATCGCCGACCTTGCCCGGCGTCGCGACCAGCGCGGCCAGGTCCTTTTCGGCGCGGCTCGGCAGACGTTCCGGCTTCTTTTCCGCGCGATATTCGCCGGTTTTCAGGTCGATCGCCTGCTTGGCCTTGGTGCCGTCGGGCTTGCGGTCGAGGCGATAGAAGCCGCCCTTGCCCTTGCGGCCAGTAAAGCCCTCCGCGATCATCCTGTCGACCAGCGGCAGCGGACGGATCGTGTCGAAATAGGCATCGCCCTCCGGCAGCGTCGAGGACAACGACTTGGCGAGCAGTGGCATCAGGTCGATGCCGACCAGATCGATCAGCCCGAAAATGCCGGTCTTGGGCACGCCCATCGGACGGCCACCAATCTGGTCCGCCTCCTCGACGGTCAGCCCCTGGTCCATCGCCGCATTGATCGCGATGGCCAGCCAATAGGTGCCGATGCGGTTGGCGATGAAGCCTGGCGTGTCCTTGGCGCGGACGATCCGCTTGCCCATGCGGTGATCGACGAACTGCTCGACCTTGCTCGCGACACCGGCATCGGTATGCTCGGAGGTGACGATCTCGATCAGCCGCATATAGCGCGGCGGATTGAAGAAATGGGTGATGAGGAAGTCGCGCTTGAACTGCTCCGACCGCCCCTCGACCAGATGGCCGAGCGGGATGGTCGAGGTGTTGGACGACACCGCCGTGCCGGGGCGCTTCAGCGTCTCCAGCTTGGCATAGAGCGCCTGCTTGATGTCCAGCCGCTCGACCACCGCCTCGACGATCCAGTCGCACTCGGCAACCTTGTCGAGATGATCCTCGATATTGCCGGTTTCCACCAGCCTGGCGGCGGCGGGGGACATGAAGGGCGCGGGCTCTGTCTTGAGCATCTTGGCGACCGCGCCCTTGGCAATGGCGTCGCGGTCGACGCCGTCCTTGGGCACGATGTCGAGCAGCAGGACGGGCACACCGGCATTGGCGACCTGTGCCGCAATGCCAGCCCCCATCACCCCTGCGCCGATCACGCAAACCTTGTTGATCGTGTCAGCCATCATGCACGCTCCAAAACGGTCGCGATGCCCTGCCCGCCGCCGATGCACTGGGTGGCGAGCGCGTACTGGCCGCCATCGCGCGCCAGCAACGCCGCCGCCTTGCCGACGATGCGCGCACCGGTCGCACCCAGCGGATGACCGATCGCGATCGCGCCGCCGTCCTTGTTGATCGTCTCGTCCTTCAGGCCGAGGTCGCGGATGCAGGCGATCGCCTGGCTGGCAAAGGCCTCGTTGATTTCGACCACGTCGAGATCGCCCGCCGATATGCCCGCGCGCTCCAGCGCCTTCTTGGACGAGCCGATCGGACCCAGGCCCATCGTCTCGGGCTCGCAACCCGAAATCCCGACCGACTTGATCCGGGCGAGGATCTTCAGGCCGTGGCGATTGGCGAACTCTTCCGACGTGACCAGCACGGCCGCCGCGCCATCGGTCAGCGGCGAGGCGGTGCCCGCCGTGACGGTGCCCTCCTTGTCGAAGGCGGGCTTCAGGCCGGACAGCACCTCTTCGGTCGTGTCGGGACGGATCAGGCCATCCTCGGTGACGTCGCCCGCCTTGGTGTGGATCGGCACGATCTCATCGGCCAGACGCCCGGCGGCGCGCGCCTCGGCGGCCTTTTTCTGGCTGGCGACCGCGAACTTTTCCTGCTCGGCGCGGGTGATCTGGTACTTGGTCGCGACATTCTCGGCGGTCTGACCCATGCCCATATAGGCCCCCGGCCGCGCTGCGGCGAGTTCGGGGTTGGGGAGAGGATTGTAACCGCCCATCGGCACCCGGCTCATCGATTCGATACCGGCACAGATGAACGCCTCGCCTGCGCCGATCTGAATCTGGCCCATCGCGATATGGATGGCCGACATGGACGATCCGCAGAAGCGGTTCACCGTCATGCCGCCGACCGACAGCGGCAGGTCCGCCAGCAGGCCGATCAACCGCGCGACGTTCATGCCCTGCTCGCCCTCGGGGAAGGCGCAGCCCAGGATGATGTCCTCAATCTCCGATGCATCGACGCCGGTCCGTTCGATCAGGCCGCGAATCACCTGCGCGGTCAGGTCATCGGGCCGAACCCGTGCGAGCGCGCCCTTGCCAGCCTGGGTGAAGGGAGAGCGGGCATAGCCTGCGATCACGATGTTGGTCATCCAATCCTCTCTTTATGGGCTTGCGGCCTAACGTTAAGGTGCGTTACCTACCCTATACGTCAAGACAATAAGCAACTCGACCGCAATCGACAACCGGGTATGGTCGAAAAAAGATATAGGAGAGCGACGCGATGACGGCAGGAGCCATCGGGGAAACCACGACAGGCGGTGTATCGGGTCAGGCGGCGGGACGCCCCCTGGTCTTCGAGCCGCGGCTACTGACCGACATGTTCGAGACCACGGTACGGCGGCACGGGGATCGCCCCGCCATCGACTTCATGGGCCGAATCACCCGCTATGGCGAACTGGGCGCGATGGTCGACAAGGCCGCCGCCGGGCTCCAGGCGCTGGGGGTGAAGCAGGGCACCCGTGTCGCGCTCTGCCTGCCCAACATCACCTATTACCCCGTCCTCTATTTCGCGACGCTGAAGGCGGGGGGCATCGTCGTCAACGTCAACCCGCTCTATGTTGAGCGCGAGCTGTGCCACTTGCTGGAGGATTCGGGCGCGGAGATCATCGCGACCTGCGACATTCCCGACATTTACGGCCGCGTCTCCCATGTCGCCGAGAAGCTGGGCCTGCGCCACGTCATTGCCTGCCCCGTGGCCGACGCGCTGCCGACCATCAAGGGGCTCGCCTATCGCCTGCTCAAGCGGTCGATGATCGCCGCCCCCGGCCCCTCGCCCCGCCATCTGAGCTTCGCCCAAATGATGAAGCGCGGCGGCACCCTGACCCCGGTATCGGCCAGGCCCGACGATGTGGCGGTGCTGCAATATACCGGCGGCACCACCGGCAGCCCCAAGGCGGCGATGCTGTCGCACGCCAATCTGATCGCCAATGCCGATGCGATGGTCATCCATACCGGCGGCGAGGAGATGATCGGCGAGGAACGCATTTTGGGTGTCCTGCCCCTGTTCCACGTCTTTGCGCTGACCACGGTGCTCAGCTTCGCGATCCGGGTGGGGGCGGAGATGATCCTGCTCCCCCGGTTCGAGCTGGACCAGGTGCTCAAGACCATCGCGCGCAGCAAGCCGACCTATTTCCCCGCCGTCCCCACCATCTACAACGCGATCGCGGGCGTGGCCGAGGCGCGCAAGGTCGACCTGTCGGCGATCAAGGCCTGTATCTCGGGCGGCGCGCCGCTGCCCGCCGAGGTGCGCGTGGCGTTCGAGACCACGACCGGGGGCAAGCTGGTCGAGGGCTATGGCTTGTCGGAAGCGTCGCCTATCATCACCTGCAACCCGATCCTGGGGGAGAACAAGGGCGGATCGGCGGGGCTGCCCTTCCCCGGCACGATCATCGAGATCCGCGACCGCGACAATCCCGACCGGCTGATGCCGCCGGGCGAGGTCGGCGAAATCTGCGCGCGGGGCCCGCAGGTCATGTCCGGCTATTGGAACAAGCCCACCGAGAGCGAACAGGTCTTCATCCACGGCGCGCTGCGCACCGGCGATGTCGGCTATCTGGACGAGGACGGCTATCTGTTCATCGTCGACCGGATCAAGGACGTGATCCTGTGCGGTGGCTATAACGTCTATCCCCGCATGATCGAGGAGGCGCTGTACGAGCATCCCGCCGTCGCCGAGGCGGTGGTGATCGGCATCCCCGACCCCTATCGCGGCCAGTCGCCCAAGGCCTTCGTCAAGCTGGCCGCCGATCATCACGCGACGCCGGAGGAACTGCGTGTGTTCCTTCAGGACAAGGTCAGCAAGATCGAGCTTCCCCGCGAAGTCGAAATCCGCGAAAGCCTGCCCAAGACCCTGATCGGCAAATTGTCGAAAAAGGAACTGGTCGAGGAAGAATTGGCGAAGGCGGCGGCGGCGCGGCCGGTGGGGGAACAGGCGAAGTGACGGATACGGAGGAGTTGCGCGGCATCCAGGATGTCGCCAACAGCCTGGGGGTGACGACGCGCACGTTGCGCTTCTACGAGGATCGCGGGCTGATCGAGCCGCGACGGGTGGGCACCGCGCGCGTCTATTCCAAGCGGGAAACGGCGCGGATGCAGCTGATCCTGCGCGGCAAGCGGCTGGGCTTCTCGCTGCGCGAGATCGAGGAGTTCCTGCGGCTGTACGATGCCGATCCCCAGCATGTCGAACAGATGCGCGCGCTGGCCGAGCGATGCCATGCGCGGATCGGCGAGCTCCGCCAGCAAATGACCGCGCTGGTCCAGACGGTCGACGAACTGGAGACGATCGAACGCGAGGCGCGCGAACGGATCGCGAAGGCGGGGGCGTAATCGGCCCTCGTTCCTCCCCTGCAAGGGGAGGTGGCAGTCCGAAGGACTGACGGAGGGGTGTCACCATCGGCGGCGAGCCCCCTCCACCAGCTTCGCTGGTCCCCCTCCCCGTGCAGGGGAGGAAAAGATCAGGCCCCTGTCGGCGCCCGCCAACCCAGGCCCAGCGCCTTTTGCAGCGCAACGTAATCGTTGGTCAGCCCGGCCACCGCCTGCGACAGCGACTGGTCAGCGGACACGCGCTGGCGCTCGGCATCCAGCGTGTCGATCAGGGTCGCGGTGCCCGCGCGGTAACGCTGCTGCATCAGCATCGCCGAGCGATCCGCCGACGCCTTGGCCCGCGCCAGCGTCGCCACCGTGTTGCGCCGCGCGCGGAAGCGCGACAGTGCGTCCTCGGCATCGCGCAGCGCCGACAGAACCACGCCGCGATACTGCGCCTCCGCCTCGTCGCGCGCGCCCTCGGCCTGACCGACACGGGCATTGGCGCGACCGAAGTTCAGCACGTTCCATTGCAGCATCGGCGCGCCCAGCGTCACCAGATTGTCGAGATCGGTCAGCGCGTCGAGCGAGGTGCCGCCGATGCCGATGATCCCCATCAGGTTGAGCCGCGGGAATTTCGCCGCCTCCGCCACGCCGATCCGCGCGGTCTGCGCCGCCAGGTTGCGCTCGGCGGCGCGGATGTCGGGGCGACGCTGGAGCAGCGCGGTCGGATCGCCCACCGCCACCTGCGCGGGCGGCAGCGGCACCTTGCCCGGCTGGCCCAGCCGCTGGTCGAGCGTGCCGGGCGCCTCGCCGATCAGGATCGCCAGCGCGTTGAGATAGGTCTCGACCGAGGCCGAGAGCGGCAGGATCTGCGCATCGGTGCTCTCGACCTGGTTACGCAGCCGCTCGACCTCCAGCTGCGAGGCGGCACCGTTGTTGAACCGCTGAAGCGTCAGGTTCAGCGTGTCGCGCTGCATCCGCGACGCGTCGCGCGCCAGGATCAGCCGCTGCTGCGCGTCGCGAAGCCCGATATAGGCCTGGGCGACATCGGCGCTGAGCGAGACCTGCGCATCGGCGACATTGGCCTCCGCCGCCGCCGCGCTGGCGCGCGCGGCCTCCACGGTGCGACGACGGCCGCCGAACAGGTCGATCTCCCAGCTGGCGTCGAAACCCAGATTGAAGAAGTCGACGCTCGTCCCGCCGCCCGAGCCGCCCGACGCATTGCCGTTCGCGCCGCCCTGCTCTCCCCCGCCACCCAGGTTCAGCGTGGGCAGATCGGCGTGGAGATAGGTCGCGCTGGCATTGGCGTTGGGCGCCTGGTTGGCGCGCTCCAGCCGCAGCGCCGAACGCGCCTGCTTCAACCGCGCCTGGGCGACGGCGACATTGGGATTGGACGCCAGCGCCTGCTCTTCCAGCCAGGTCAGCATTGGATCGTTCAGCGTCGTCCACCAGTCGGCGACCGCGGGCGCGGTCGTCGCCAGCGTGGTGTCGGCGCGGACGAACCCGGCGGGCGGCGTCGCGGCGGAGCCGATGGCCTTGGGCGGCCCGGCATAGTTCGGCCCGAAGGTGCAGGCCCCCAGCAGAAGAAGCGGGATCAGGGAAAGCTGCTTGCGCATCACGGGCCTCAATGCATCGCCACGGGGCCGCCCTTGGGCAGCGGACGAAGGAACAGGACAAGCGGCATCACCATCAGGATGCCGACGCACAGGATGAAGAACAGGTCGTTATAGGTCATCACCAGCGCCTGTTGCTGGATGGTGCTGCCGATCATGCGATAGGCCGCCTCGCTGCTGCCGAACTGGCGGGTCAGGCCGGACAGCCAGTCCTGCACGGCTTGCGAATTGGCCGACAGCGATTCCTCCAGCCGTTGCTGGTGCAGGAAGCTGCGCTGGTCCTGCACGGTCGCGATCCCGGCGAGCGCGAACGATCCGCCCAGGTTGCGCGCCGCGCTGAACAGCCCGGCGGCGTCCCCGGCCTGCGACGGCGGCACCGACGAGATCGCCGCCTGGTTCAGGAACAACATGCCCAGGATCGTGCCGACCCCGCGCAACAGCTGCGAGTCGGTGAACGAGCCCCCGGTCGAATCCGCGGTCAGCACGGTGTCGATCCCCGCGCTCAGCGCCATGATGCCCAGCCCCAGCCCCACCGCGATGCGGATATCGACCTTCTTGATGAGGATCGGGGTGAAGGGCATCATCAACAGGCTGGGGATGCCGCTGAGCAGCACGACCTTGCCCGCCTGGAACGCGTTGTATCCGGCGATCGAGGCCAGGAACTGCGGGATCACATAGGAGGTGCCGTACAGCACCATGCCCAGCACGATGCCCATGATGACCACGCTGCCGAACTGGCGGTCGAGCAGCAGTTTCAGGCGGATGACCGGCCGCGAGGCGACGAACTGGCCCGCGAACAACAGCGCGAAGCCGAAAATCGACAGGATGGTCAGCTCGATGATCTCGCGCGACTCGAACCATTGCTCGCGCTGCCCCTCTTCCAGCACGACCGTCAGCCCGCCCAGCCCCAGCGCCAGCCCCGCAATGCCCAGCCAGTCGGCCTTGGCCAGCTCGGACAGATGCGGCTTCTGGTGCGGCAGGCCCACGAGGAGCAGCGTGACGAGCACCGCACCGACCGGCAGGTTCAGGAAGAAGGCATAGTGCCAGCTGATATTCTCGGTCAGCCAGCCGCCGATCAGCGGCCCCATCACGGGGCCCAGAATGGCGGTGACGCCGAAAAAGGCGGTGCCGATCGGCTGTTGCTCGCGCGGCAGGCGCGTGGCGATGATGGTCAGCGCGGTCGGGATCAGCGCGCCGCCGGTGATCCCCTGCCCCGCGCGCCCGATGATCATCATCGTCAGGTTGGTCGACAGCCCGCACACCACCGAGAAGCCGGTGAACATGATCGAGGCGATCAGCAGGAAGGTGCGAAGTCCCAGCAGCCGTTCCAGCCAGGCGGACAGCGGGATGATGATGATCTCGGCGACCAGATAGGAGGTCGCGATCCACGTCCCCTCGGTGCCGCTGGCGCCGATCTCGCCCTGGATGGTGGGCAGCGCCGAGTTGACGATCGAGATGTCGAGCGTCGCCATCAGCGCGCCGATGCTGCCCGCCGCGACGGCGAGCCAGGCGGTCAGGTCGGCCTTGGCCGGTGTGCCGCCCCGCTGGGCGGCCGATCCGGCCTTGGCCCCCGTCGGGGCGGCGGCGCCGCTCACCGGCGCTGCGCCCCCTCCCGCGCCTCGTTATGCTGGTCCTGCTGCTCGGCGATGCGCTTCAGCGCGCCCTTGGCCGAGCGGGTGTCGACCGTGACGTCGACCGACATGCCAGGCACCATGAGCGCGCGGGTCTGATCGTCGGCGTCGACCGCGATGCGGACCGGCACGCGCTGCACGATCTTGGTGAAGTTGCCGGTCGCGTTCTGCGGCGGCAGCAGCGAGAATTGCGCGCCGGTGCCCGGTGCCACGCTTTCGACATGGCCCTTGATCTCGACACCCGGCAGCGCGTCGACCTCGATCTTCACCGGCTGGCCGGGACGCATCAGGCCCAGCTGCGTCTCCTTGAAGTTCGCGCTGATATAAAGCTGGCTGACCGGCACGATCGACATGGTGCGCGTGCCCGCCTGGACGAACTGGCCGACCCGCACCGTCTTGTTGCCGACACGACCCGCGATCGAGGCACGGATCATCGTCGAGCCGAGATTGACCTCGGCGGCGTCGAGCTGCGCCCGGGCGGCCTCGCCCTGTGAACGGGCCTGCTGGACCTGCGCGTTCAGCGTGCCGATGCGGCGACGCGACGCGGACAGCGCGGCATTGGCCGCCGCGACCTTGGCATTGGCCTGACGCGCCTGGTTCTGGAGCTGCGACAGGCGCTCGCGGCTTTCCGCGCCCGATGCGGCGAGCGGGGTGTAGCGGACGACCTCCGCCTGGGCGAAGGCGGCATCGCTCTGCGCGGCGCGGAGATCGGCCTCGGAGCGGTCGATCGCCGCCTGCTGCTCGCGGATCTGCGCCTGGACGCCCTGCGCATTGGCCTGGGCGACGCCGATCTGCGCCTCGATCTGCGCGGTCTGGGCGCGATAGTCGCGCGTGTCGATCTGGAGCAGCGGCTGGCCCGCCTGGACGTTCTGGTTCTCGCCGACGAACACCTTGTCGACATAGCCCGAGACCTTGGGCGCGACGGTGACGGCATCCGCCTGGATATAGGCGTCGTTGGTCGACTGCATATACTGGCCGACGCTCTTGTAATTCGCATACCAGAACACGCCGCCGATCACCGCGACCGCCGCGACGACGAGCAGGATGACACGGATGCGCCGCTTCTTGGCGGGGGAGGCCGGTGCCTTGTTGTCGTCATCGGGGGTCGTGTCGGCGGCGTTCGCGCCCTGCCCCTCATTCACTTGGTTAGCATCGGCCATGCCGGGCCCCCCTGTCGATGGAATCAATGGAACTTGGCAGTGTATTTGGACGCACTTGCAGCATAAGGCAAGACCATTTATTGAGTTACCTCATAATATGGTTGACCGTGACTCTCTCATGCTTCGCTACGGCCGCATCTATATGCGGCTTCACCGGTTGCTGGACCGCCGCATGGCGGCGCAGGGCGCATCGCTCGCGCGGACCAAGATGCTGCTGTTCATCGCGAACAACGCGCCGGTGCGCGCCGCCGACATCGCCGAATGCTTCAGCCTGGCGCCGCGCACCGTGACCCAGGCGGTGGATACGATGGAGCGGGACGGGCTGCTCGTCCGAATCCCGGACCCGGACGACCGGCGGGCCAAGCAGCTTGCCATCACCGAGAGCGGGCGTCAGGTCATCCGCCAGACCGAACCGCTGCGCCGCGAACTGACCGGCCTGGCGCTCCACAGCCTGACCGACGAGGAAGTGGGGCAACTGAGCGTCATTCTCGACAAGCTGGACCTGGCGGTCGGGGCAGAGATCGACGCCCTGCCCGCCGGGTCGTCCGCCGCGTCGCCATCGCAGGACTGAACGCCGCGTCGCCTCGACCACCCTTTCCCTCCGATGGCTGTCCTCAGCGCGGTTCGGAATAGAATCGCAGCGCGGGCGGCGGATCGCTCGGCCGCTCCCCTTGCGCCGCACGATGCGCCGCGCGGACCGCCGCGGCCAGGCTGCCCGGCCGAAAGGGCTTGGCGATGCAGCCGATCACCAGCGGATGGCCGCCGCGTTCCGGGCAATTGCCGCTCAGGAAGATGCTGGGAATGCCACGCTCGGCCAGCAGCTGCGCGGCGGTCAGCCCGCTGTCGCCATCGGCCAGCTTGACGTCGCACAGGACGAGGTCGGGGCGCTGCGCATCGGCCAGTTCCAGCGCCGCCGATACGGTATCCGCGATGCCGATGACATTGTGACCGTGCAGGGTCAGCGCATCCTCGACGAGCATCGCGACCAGCGCCTCGTCCTCGATGATCAGCAGGTCGAGGCCATCGGCATCGAATGCGGAATTATCGGATACCAGTCCCGTATTCGCCACCGTCATGCGGCATGACCAAGATCAGGCACCCATCATCCTCGTTCGTCAGCGTCGCGCGCAACTGATGGCAAAGCCGTGCGACCAGTCGATGACGTTCGACAAGATCGACATGGCGTCCCCATCCGGGCCCCTGAAACGCAATGCGCAGCATTTCGTTCCCGCCCGCCCGAAATGGATGCATCGCGATATGCGGGACCGCCGCCCCGCCTTCCAGCAGCGTGTCGAGCAGCAGCGCCGCCGCCACCGCCCGCTCGATCGGCACCGGGACGGGCCCTTCCGCCGCGACCGCGCCCACCGCCGCGTCGCCGCGCAACTGCGCGATCACGTCGCCGAACAGGGCCGCCAGGTCGACCAGCCCCGGCTCGGCGGTGGCGTAGAGCGGGCGATGCGCGCTCGCCAGCACCTGCAACCGCTCGGCGGCGCGCGACAGGGCGACGCGGGTCGCGGTGTCGCTGGCCGAGCGGACCTCGTGCGACACCAGCCCGATCGCGACCTGCAAGGCGTTGCGGACCCGGTGGTTCAGCTCGTCGAGCAACCGCGCCTGCGTCTCGATTCCGTGCCGCAGCGCCTCCTCGATCCGCAAGCGGTGCTGCGCCAGCGCGACATAATGGCACAACAGCGTCAGCAGCCGCCGCTCATCCTCGCCGAACGGCCGGGCCGCGCGCCGACCGAAGCCCAGCGTGCCGAGCAGCTGATCGCCGTGGAGCAGCGGCATGCACAGATAGACATCGATCCCCAGCGAACGGACGAAGGACGTCCGCACCTCGCCGCTTTCCTGGATGTCGGTCAGGTGCAGCGCCCGGCGCTCGCGCATCGCCTGCCCGCAGGCGGACTGGGTCATGTCGAGCGACGCCGCCTCGGTACGTTGCGCGCGCGACAGGCCGCCCGACGCCTCCAGCCGGACGGAGCGATCGTCGCGGCGGAAATTGAAATAGACGTCGAGATCCAGCTCGTCGCGGATCAGGGCGAACAGCGCATCGATCATCGCCGCGGGATCGTCGGCGGCCATCAGGCGGTCGGTGGCGGCGGCCACCAGCGCCAGATAGCGGCGCGCCACGTCCGGATTGGCGGTTACCGATCCGATCGCGTCGTCGGGCAAGGTCAGGGACGCACGGGATGACGGGGAGAGAGCCACGTCTTTCAGATAGCCTTACCGGCCGCCGCCTCCAAGGGGCTTGGTGGCCGTGATGGGTTAAACCTCGTCCGGGAACGGGCGGAAACGCGGCACCGCCCGCTCCCGCCCGCCCCCTGGTCGGATCAGCGCGCCATCGCCGCCGACTGGTCGAGCGGCACGACCGGCAGCCAGACCCGGCTGGGATTGGCACCGCCGCGTTCCAGCGTGATCGTCGCCTTCCGGTAATCGCCTGCCTTGGCCGTGAAGATATTGGGCACGAAGGTCTGGGGATTGCGGTCGTAGAGCGGGAACAGGCTGGACTGGACCTGGACCATGATCCGGTGCCCCGGCTGGAACACATGGTTCACGGTCGGCAGGCGGAACTTATATTCCTGCACCTTGCCCGCCGGGATCGCGGTCGGGTTGGAGAAGCTGTTACGATAGCGCCCCCGGAAGATGTCGAGGCTGATCGGCAGCTCATAGCCGCCCATCTTGGGGTCGATCGCATCCTCGGGCGGGAAGACGTCGATGACCTTCACCACGAAGTCGCCGTCGGTCCCGGTCGTGCGCGCGAACAGGTCGGCGATCGGCGCGCCCGACACGCGCACCGACTTGGTCAGGACCGGCCCGGTATAGGTGACGACGTCGGTCCGGCCATCGGCATGTCGCTGGTCGCTGACCAGCCAATCGCCCCAGCGGCCATCGTTGAAATTGACCGGGCGCGACAGATGCGGAACCGGATTGGCGGGGTCGGAGACATAGGAATCCTCCCCGCTGCCCGGCTTGTCGAAACTGAGCCCCTTGTCGTCCGCCAGATAGAGCGGGGTCAGCGGCGCGTCGCATCCGCTCTGACAGGCCAGCGGCCAGCGGGTCAGCCTGTCCCAATGGTTTTCGCCGGTATTGTAGATGGCGGCGCTGGGCAGGTTGGCGGGCGCGCCGTCCTTCAGATACTGGTTGAACAGCGGCAGGACCATATTTTCGCGGAACTGCTTGGCGGTGTCGCCATTCCACTGGAACGGGCCCAGGCTGGTGCCGGTGCGGTTGATCTGGCTGTGCCGCCACGGGCCCATCACCAGGAAGTTGTTGCCCAGCTTGCCCTTGGCCTTCAGCGCCTCCCACGAGGTGATCGCGCCGTACATGTCCTCCTGGTCCCACAGCCCCTGTTCCCAGATGGTCGGCACGTTGGAGGGGTTGGCGGCCAGCAGCTTGTCGAGCGCCTGGCCCTGCCAGTAGAAATCATAGGCGGGATGCTGGACGATCCGCTGCCAGAAGGGCAGCTGGTCATAGCCCGACTTGCTGGCCCAGTCGTTCGCCGAGCCATGGCGGAAATTCTCGTAATCGTCGTAACCGCCGCTCGACGGCGCCTTGCCCTCGCCCTTGTAGCCGGTCTGCGATCCGATCCAGCCGATATTGGCGAAGCGGAAGGCCCCGTAATGGAACCAGTCGTCCCCCATCCAGCCGTCGATCATCGGGCTTTCCGGCGCGGCGACCTTCAGCGCGGGGTGCGGATGGAGCAGCGCCATGACGACGGTGAAGCCCTCGTACGAGGACCCGATCATCCCGACCCGGCCATTGGACTGGGGCAGGTTCGCCTTGTTCACCAGCCAGTCGATCGTGTCATAGGCGTCGGTCGTGTGATCGACCTTGGTCGCGTTCAGCGGACCGATGACCGGACGGGTCACGACATATTCGCCCTCCGAGCCATATTTGCCGCGAATGTCCTGATAGACGCGGATATAGCCCGCCTTGACGAACTCCTCGTCGGCCAGCGGCAGCGCCTCGATCATCCTGGTGCTGTCCGACCGCTTGGCGCGGCCGGCGGCGTTATAGGGGGTGCGGGTCAGCACGATCGGCGCGTTCACCGCGCCCTTGGGTATCACGATGACGGTGTAGAGCTTCACGCCGTCGCGCATCGGGATCATCACCTCGCGCTTGATGTAATCGCGCTCGGCGACGTCGGTCGGCGGGGTGAAATGGGCGGGAATGTCGCTGACCGTGGAGTCGGTCACGACCTGGACGGGCGTGGAGGCGGCGGGGGTCTGCTGGGCCGAGGCCGGGGACAGGATCGCGAGCGCGCTCGCGGCAAGCAGGCAGGTGCGGAAGGTCATGGAAGAAACGGATCCCCCTCTGGATCGGTTGATGCGCCATCGTGCCGCGACGGAAGCGTCAGGGCAACTGTCCGGTTGCCTATGGTACATTATATCATTGCCGTGCAAGGGCCCCGCGCGCCGCGCCGCTTTCCTTTCATCGCCCCGCCCCATAGACTAGTCAGACATGTGCCGGGATCGGCGCGCGGACATCGGCCCGGAAGGAAGCAGCCAAGTGACGATATTGAAGCGACGCGGGCCCGCCCACAGCGCGCTGGCCCGCGACATCGGCGTCGCCATCGTGACCGGCCGGATCGCCGCCGGATCGACCCTGCCGGGCGAGGTCGAGATCGCCGAGCAGCGCGGCATGTCGCGCTCAGTCGTGCGCGAGGCGCTGCGCATGCTGTCGGCCAAGGGGCTGGTGGTCAGCAAGCCCAAGGCGGGGACGCGGGTGCGCGAGCGGCTGGAGTGGAACCTGCTCGACCCCGAACTGCTCGCCTGGATGTTCGAGGGCGAACCGCCCGCGGGCTTCGTCCAGAGCCTGTTCCAGCTTCGCCTGATCGTCGAGCCCGCCGCCGCCGAGCTGGCCGCGCTGAAGCGCGATACCCGGCAATTGTCGCGCATGGGCGCCGCGCTGGAGGCGATGGGCGAGCATGGCCTGCACACCGAACAGGGGCGCGCCGCCGACCAGCAGTTCCACAACATCATCCTCGAGGCGACCGGCAACGAACTGCTCATCAGCCTGTCGGGCAGTATCGGCGCGGCGGTCCGCTGGACGACGCTCTACAAGCATCGCAGCGCCAAGCTGCCGCGCGACTCCATGCCCGAGCACCGCCAGCTCTTCGCCGCCATCGCCGAATCCGACGCGGCGGCGGCCCGCGCCGCGACGATCGTGCTGGTCGAACAGGCGCGCGAGGATACCGAACGCGCGCTGGCACGGTGACCCGCCTGTTCCACATCGAAACGCCTGACACAGCGGAGCCTCGCGAAACCTTTTGAAAAGCTGTCCGCGGCTAGGCATGGCTCGGCCAGCAAATTGTAACGATGGTGATATGAAAAAGGTTCTTCTCGGCGCGATGGCGGCCATCGCCACCCTTTCCGCGGCGGCTCCTGCATCCGCCGGGGTCAGCTCGACCTCGTATCTCGTGCCGCCCGTCTATGCGCGCGACACGACGGTGATCGATTTCACCAACGGCATTCCGTCGGGCTTCTCGCTGAACGGCGGCACGGTCCTGAACGACTCGACCAGCACGGGCGCCTATAAGGGCGCGATCCAGCCGTCCGGCGGCAGCGGCAACTATCTCGCCGTCGGCGCGACCAACGGCACGGTGGCCGAGCTGAAGGGCACCGGCTCGACCGGCTGGGGCGCGGTCAGCCTCCTGTGGGGCACGATCGACTCGTTCAACTCGCTCGACATCCTCGATACGCTGGGCAAGACGATCGCGACGATCACCGGCGCCGACATCGCCAACGGTCTCCTCAAGACAGGGACGAGCAGCGACAATAATCGCTACGTCACCTATACGGTCGATCCCAGCACCGGACGCCAGATCGGCGGC
The DNA here is from genome assembly GCF_031453055.1 of Sphingomonas sp. SORGH_AS_0789. Classification (NCBI taxonomy): domain Bacteria; kingdom Pseudomonadati; phylum Pseudomonadota; class Alphaproteobacteria; order Sphingomonadales; family Sphingomonadaceae; genus Sphingomonas; species Sphingomonas sp. SORGH_AS_0789. The sequence goes on along the minus strand of NZ_JAVIYV010000001.1, from coordinate 2,516,497 downwards.
CTGCGCTTCACCTCGCCGACCGATTCGTTCGAGGTCGACAATATCGCCTTCCTGAAGCCGACCTCGGTTCCCGAACCCGGCACGATCGCGCTGTTCGCGCTCGCCGTCCTGGGCCTGGGCATGCTGCGCGCGCGCAAGCTGAAGGCGCAGCCGCTGGCGCTGTGATCCGCGCCTGACAGGATCGAAAATGGAGGCGAGGACCATCGGGGTCCTCGCCTTTTTTCGTCATTCCGCCTCGAACACGAAGGCGGTGCCGACGAAGTCGCCCTTGAGCGGCGCGCGCAGTCCCCGGTTCATCCAATAGGCGCCCGACGCGCGCGCGGGCACGCCCGCCGGGCGGTCGGCACCGTCGAGCATCCGCACCCGATAGACCCGCGCCGGGTCCAGCCCCTGCGCATGGATCGCGGCGGGATTGTCGCGCCACATCGACGAGTGGAGCATCTGGAACAGCACCGCCTGCCGCTGGTCCTGCCCGACATACAGGGTCGCGGCGGTCGCATTGTCGCCGGTCGGGGACTCCAGCCGATAGAGCGCGCCGCGCTGCACCGTCTCGCGGATCGTCTTGTACGCCGCCACCCATTTGCGCGCGGTGGCGAAGTCGCCCTCCCCCCATTTGTCGAGATTCGCGCCGATCCCCAGCCCGCCCTGCATCGACGACAGGAAGCGGTAGTCGAGGCTGGTGACGCGGGTATTCGCCCAATTGGGGCTGTCGGTGACCCAGGCCATCATCACCGCCACCGGATAGGCGCGGGTAAAGCCGTCCTGGATGGTCAGCCGGTCGGCGGGATCGGTATTGTCCGAAGGCCAGACCTCGTCGGTCAGCCCGATCATCCCCAGATCGACCCGGCCGCCGCCGCCCGAACAGGCCTCGATCTCCAGCTTCGGATGCCGCCGCCGCAGTTCGGACAGGATGAAATACAGGTTGCGAACATAGTCGACATAGACGCGCTGCTGGTCGGCGACGGGCTGCTCGGGCCAGCCCGCCTCGGTCCAGTTGCGGTTATAATCCCATTTGAGGAAAGCGATGTCGTTCTCGCCGACCAGTCTGTCGAGCACGGCGAGCAGGTGATCGCGCACATCGGTCCGCGCGAGGTTCAGGACCAGCTGGTTGCGCCCCTCGGTCCGCGGGCGACCGGGAAAGTTCAGCACCCAGTCGGGATGCGCGCGGTACAGGTCGCTGTCGACATTGACCATCTCGGGCTCGACCCACAGGCCGAAGTCCATGCCCAGCCCCTTGACCCGGTCGATCAGCGGCTTCAGCCCGTTCGGGAATTTGGCCGGATTGACCGTCCAGTCGCCTAGCCCCGCCTTGTCGCTGTTGCGCGCGCCGAACCAGCCGTCATCGACCACGAAACGCTCGACGCCGATCCTGGCGGCCTTCTCCGCAAGGGCCATCTGCCCCGCCTCGGTCACGTCGAAGGCCGTCGCCTCCCAGCTATTGTACAGAACCGGCCGCAGCCGCGCCTTGCGCCCGTGCGGCAGGATGTGGGCGATCTCGAAGTCATGGAATGTCCGTGACGCGCCGCCCAGCCCCTTGTCCGAATAGCCCGCATAGAAGACCGGCGTGTCCAGCGACTCGCCCGGTTTCAGCGTCCAGGAAAAGTCATAGGGGTTGTAACCGCCCGCGATCCGCACCCGGCCCAGATTGTCCGACGCCACGCTGATCCGAAACGACCCCGACCAGGCGAGCGCGCCATACCAGACCGGACCATGGACCTCGCTGGTCAGTCCTTCGCGACCGATCGCGAACCAGGGATTGTTGCCATGGCCGGTCGAGCCGCGACGGCTTTCCAGCACGGTCTCCGCCGCCTCGACCGGCACCGTCTTCTGCGTCCATTCAGCGGCATGGCGGCCGGTGAGATAGTGAAGCCGGTAATCATCCCCCACCGGCAGCGAGAAGACCGCCGCCGCCAGCTGGTCGACCCGCACCGGACGGGTATCGCCGTTGCGGACCCGCGCGGACCGCGCCACGATCCCCGTCTCGGGATCGATCATATAGGTCAGCGTCACGAACAGGGGGCGGCGGATATCGGCCAGCTCGACGGTCAGCGTCTCGCCGCTGGCCTTGTGGCTGCGATATTTCAGGACGAGGTCGCGATTGCCATCGGCGAACAGCGCCTTGACGCCCGGTTCGCTGACCAGCCCCTCGCCCTGCCCTGGAAACTCCTGGAGCGTGACCGAACCCGCCGGGTCGAAGCCCGACAGCTCGCCCGGCGCCTTCAACACGATGGGGTCGCCGGTCTTGACCGGATCGCCCGAGACCAGCGGGTCGCCCTCCGCCAGCGATGATCCCCAATAGAGCGGCTGGAGATAGCCCTTCTCGTCCACCCCCATGGCATAGGTCACCCCGCCCCCGTCGAGGCGGAACATCCTCGCCCCCGCCGGGGCGGTGACCCGGGCCGATACCGGGGTGGCGAGGGCGACCATGCCCACCCCCGCCGCCATGACGTTGCGCCAGCGCATCAGACTCTCCTGCAAACCTTTGCATTAAATCTGACATATGGCGCGGGGTGGGCGCAAGCTGCTTGTCTTAAAAGGCGACCCTGGCCGACACGCGAACCGTACGCGGTGCCCCCGGATAGACCCAGACGGGGCTGTAGGAGCTCATCGCATAATGGACGTCGAACAGATTGTCCGCCTCCGCCCGGACGGTCAGCGCGGGCGTCACGCCAATCTCTCCGGCGATCTTGGCCTTGGTATAGGCGGGCAGGCGCAGGCCGCTATTGTCCACTGCCCCCGCGCGATCGCCAACATAGGCCGCCCCCGCCGACACCGACCAGTCGGTGCCCCAGCCGGTCGGATAGCGGCCGACGACGAACAGCGTCCCCGAATGCTTGGCGACGTTCAGCACGTCGGGCGTGGCGAAGGTGCGGTCGTCGGCGCGGGCGTCGACATAGGCATAGTTGGCCACCACCTGCCACCGCTTCGCCAGGTCGAGCGAAGCGTCCAGTTCGACACCCCGGCTCTTGAGCGAACCGACCGGCGCCAGGAAGTTGGGATCGACCGGATCGTTGGTCAGGATGTTGCGCTTCTCGGTATCGAAGAAGGTCGCCGCGACGTTCACGCCGGGCCAGCGCCCTGCGATGCCCAGTTCATACCCCTTGGCCTCTTCGGGGCCGAAGGACGGCCCCTGCGGATTGTCGGCAGTCGGTCGGCCGGTTCCCGAATTGAGCAGGAAGGACTCGCCCCAATTGCCATGGACCGCGATCGCGTCGGTGACGCGGTAGCGCGCGCCAAAGCGGAACTTGACCGGGTCGCCCGTCGCCTCGGTTTCCAGCCCGGTCAGGTTGCGGCGCAGCTTCTGGCGATAGGTGTCGAAGCGGATACCCCCGGTCAGGGTCAGCCGGTCGGTGACGTCCCACATGTCCTGCGCATACAACGTCCCGACCGCCCGCTTCTCGCGCTGGTCGGTAAAATTGGCGACCGCCGGTCTCGGCTGGCCATAGACCGGATTATACACGTCGATGGCATAGGGGCGCGCGGCGGACGGGCGGAAACGGCGCAGCAGTTCGAGATAGTCGAGCGTATAGCCCTTGATCCCGATGCTGGGATGATGGACGCCCCAGGCGTCGAACCGGCCCGCCAGCTCGATCCGGGCGGAGAAGTCGGTCGCCTCATAGCCCCGCTCGCGCCGTTGCCGCCACAGCGTGCGGTTGTCCGAGCGCAGGCTGGACTGGTCGCTCGAAAAGCCGCGCAAGGTTGTATAGCGCCAGTTCACCCCGCCATTGATCGACCATTCGCCGCCCAGCCCATGCTCGCCGGTCAGTTGCAACCGGGTGTTGTCGGCATGATGCAGCCCGTCGGCGGGCTCGCCGAAATAGCGGTTGGACGGAATGGCCAGCGCGTCGCCCCGGATGGCGGGCACGCCTCGATCGAAGGCCGAGGCGAAGCGCGTATATTCGGCCAGCGCGGTCAGGCGGGTTCCGGCGCGCGGCTGCCAGGTGAGCGAGGGCGAGACGACGCGGCGCGACGGGTTGGTATAGTCGCGATAGCCGTCCGAATCCTCGCCCGCGACGACGATGCGCCCGGCCAGCGTGTCGGAGAACGGCCCCGTCACGTCCAGCTCGGCGCGGCGCGTGTTGAACGATCCCACCATCACCGTGGCGTTGACCGCCGGGGTGAAGCGCGGCGTCTTCGACACGATATTCACCCGGCCCGCCGGATCGATATCGCCGAACACCGCGCCCGCCGGGCCCTTCAGCACCTCGATCCGCTCCGTGGTGGCGGGGTCGCGCGGCGGGGCGAGGCCGCGATTGGCAAGGAAGCCGTCGATATAATATTCCGCGCCGCCGTCCGGCGTCCCCAGAAAGCCGCGAATGGCGAAATTGTCGATGAAGCCGCCGCGATTATTCTGCTGGCTGATGCCGCTGAACAGCTCCAGCGCGTCGGACAGGCGATAGGTGCCGTTGGCGACCAGCAGGTCGCGCTCCAGCGAGCGGCTCGACTGCGACATGCGGCGGGTCAACAGGTCGGAGCCGAGCGTGGAATCGCGCTGCGACCGGGTGCCCAGGACGACGATGTCGCCATGATCGTCCGGCGCCGCCGCATCCTTGCGGGTCTGCGCCATGGCGGGGCCGGTCGCCAGGATCAGCGCGACGAACGACAAGGATGCGCGGCCGAACCGCGTCGGCAAACGATGGATGAACATGACATTACTCCCGTGGAGGGGGCGCATATCCAAAGGTCGGTTGCGTTACAACATATCAATGTGACGTTTTTTTCACGCAACCGCCCGCGCCGCTAGGGCGGATCGACATTCGGGATTGCTTCTTCTTCCCCTCTCCCCTGGACAGGGGAGAGGGTTAGCGAAGCTTGCCAGCCTGCTGGCTAGCGCAGCTTGGGTGAGGGGTTGAGCGAGCCCAAAGGCTCGCTGCGCTCGCTTCGCGAGCGCCCACCCCTCACCCAGCTCCGACTAAGCCTTTGCTTTCGCAAAGGCCAAGTCTGCGCAACCCTCTCCCCTCTGCGAGGGGCGAGGGAAGGAAAGGCATCGCTGAATGGCGATCTGCCCTAGGGCCTGGGCCAGAGGGCCTTGAGCGGCTGGGTCGAGTCGGCCAGCATCTCGGCGGGCAGCACCGCGCCGTCCACGACCAGCGGCTTGCCCTGGACGAAGTCGCGCATCGCGTTGACGCAGTCGAGCGCGACGACCCGCCCCTCCCGCAGATACAGGATCGAGAAGCTGCGCGTCGCCGGGTCGCCGCGCAGCACGGCCTGGTCATGCCCGGTGGACAGCCCGACCGTCTGTAGTTTCAGATCATATTGGTTGGACCAGAACCACGGCACCGCGTGATAGGCGACCTCGCGCCCGACCAGCGTCCGCGCCACGACGGTCGCCTGGTCGTTGGCGTTCTGCACCGACTCCAGCCGGATCATCGCCCCGCCCGCAAAGGCATTGGCATGCGCCGCGCAGTCGCCGACCGCGAAGACATGCGGCAGGCTGGTCCGCCCCTGCGCATCGACGGTGACGCCATTGTCACCCGCCGCCCCCGCCGCGACCAGCGGTTCGACCGAGGGGACGATGCCGATCCCGACGATCGCCATCTGCGCGGGCAGCACCGTCCCGTCGCCCAGCCTGACGCCGCAAACCGCCGTCTCGCCTTCGATACAGGCGACGCTCTCGTTCAGCCGGACGGTGACGCCATGCGCGCGGTGCTCACCCTCGTAGAAGCGCGACAGCGTCTCGCCCGCGACCCGCGCCAGCACCCGGTCCTGCGCCTCGACGATCGTCACCTGCTTGCCGAACTTGGTCAGCACTGCGGCCGCCTCCAGCCCGATATAGCCGCCGCCGATCACCACCACCTCGCGCACCGCCGGAAGCTCGGCGATCAGGCGGTCGACATCGGCGCGGCTGCGCACGCCGTGCACCCCCGCCAGGTCATGCCCCGCACAGGTCAGCCGCCGCGCATGGCCGCCCGCCGCCCAGATCAGCGAACCATATTCGACCATCGCCCCCGCCTCGGTCGTCAGCAGCCGCGCCTCGGCGTCGACCGCGATCACCCGCTCGCCCAGCCGCAGCGTCACCGCGCGCTCGTCCCAGAAGCGTTCGGGGCGGATCAGGATACGCTCGAACGGCTTGTCCCCGGCCAGATACTCCTTGGACAAGGGCGGGCGTTCATAGGGGGGATGGGCTTCCTCGCCGATCATCGCGATCGTGCCGCCAAAGCCTTCCTGGCGCAGTGCGATCGCCGCCTGCGCGCCGGCATGGCCGGTGCCGACGATCACGACATCATAGGCGACGGGCGAAGCGGGCGCGGCGGTCTGGCTCATTCCCAACTTCTAGAATGACAGGGGCACCCCTGTCACCTTCCCCCGCCACTCGACATGACAAAGCGTTGCGACGCGAAACAGCATCTTCAATCCGGCCGCGCTTGTCGCTAGGGACAGGCAAACCCCATCAGGAGACACCATGAGCAAGCTGCACCTCGTGTTCGGCGGCCGCGTCAGCGATCCGCAGACCCTCGATTTCGTCGATCCCTCCGCGCTGGAAGTGGTGGGCGTGTTCCCCGACTATGCCAGCGCCGAAAAGGCCTGGCGCGCCGCCGCGCAGCGCACCGTGGACGATGCGGAGATGAAGTTCGTCGTGGTGCACCTGCACCGCCTGCTCGAGCCGACGCTGGGTTGATCCGGGTTGCCGGGCGAGGTCGGGGGCATGGCCTTCGACTTCGCCCAGGCCGATCGGGGGTTGGGCCGCAGCCCCCCGCTCCGTTCACTATGAGCGATGCTGATGCGCGGGCTGGGTGCATGGCGCATCCACTACAACCAGACTGATTTGGCCCGGCTCAGGCGTTACGGTAGCGCCACAGCAGCAGCGGCTTCGCGAAGACCAGCCCGGCGATGAACCCGCCGATATGCGCGCCCACCGCGATCGCGCCCATCCCCATGCCCGCAAAGCCCAGCAGCAGCTGGATGCCGATCCACCCCGCCGCCAGCCACAGGACATGGGTGAATTCGGCCGAAAGCCCGGCAATCCCACGGGTCGCCCGGCGTTGCCCGAAGAGCAGCGCATAGGCGCCGACGATCGCCGAGATCGCGCCGCTCGCCCCGATCATCGGCGAGGCGGAACCCGGATCGGGAAAATATTGCGCCAAGGCCGCCGCATAGGCGCCGACGACATAGAGGACGACGATCCCCCGCGCGCCCAGCGCCCGCTCGGCCTGCGCGCCGCAATAGACCAGCATGACGAGGTTGAACGCGATATGCGCGAAACCGCCATGGATCAGCGTGGCGGTCAGCGGGGTCAGCAGCGTCGGCACCGCAAAGCCCAGATCGGGGGGCAGCGCCGCCCCCTCGAACCGCAACGGGATGAAACCCGCCCCGATCGCCGCGTCGGGCACCAGCCCCGTGACGATCAGCAACAGCGACACGACCGCCGTCACGACCGCGATGGCCGTCGTCGCGCGTGCCGCTGCCCAATTCATCGGATCAGATGAATTCGATCTTGCTGACGAGATAATAGCGGTCGCCCGACGGCACCGTCACCTCGACCTCTTCGTCCAGCTTGCGCCCGATCAGCGCACGGCCCAGCGGCGAGTTGTAGCTGATCCGGCCGGTCTTGGCGTCCGCCTCGGTCTGGCCGACGATCTGGTACTTGACCGGCTTGTCGTCCTCGTCGAGCAGCGTGACGGTCGCGCCGAACACGATCTTGTCGCCCGACAGGTCCTTCGGGTCGATGATCTGCGCGCGGCTCAGCTTGTCCTCGATGTCAGCGATCGTCGCCTCCACCTGGCCCTGCCGTTCCTTGGCCGCATGATATTCGGCGTTTTCGGACAGGTCGCCGTGTGCACGCGCTTCCTCGATCGCGTCGACGATCAGCGGCCGTTCCTCTTTCAGACGCCGCAGGTCCTGGGTGAGCTTGTCATAGCCCTCCTGGAGCATCGGCATCTTTTCGACGGTCGCCATAATCCTAGTCCCCACTTCCATACGCATTCCCGGTACGGACCGCCCTTCCAACCGGGAGAGCGGTCCGCCAGCACATCATGTTCTCATGTCGGGATCAGTTGTGCGAACGCGAATAGTAGGATTGCAGGGGACGTACTTCAAGACCACGGGTGCCAGCCGCCGCAATCGCCTTGGCCGCCTCGATGCTGGCGGGGGCCGTGGTGAAGTACGGAATCTTCTGCCCCAGCGCGGCTTCGCGGATGGGTTTGGAGTCCTTCAGGCTCTGCCACCCCTCGGTCGTGTTGAAGATCAGGGTGATGCCGCCGTCCTTGATCCGGTCGACGATATGCGGCCGTCCCTGCGCCACCTTGTTGATCTTCTCGACCGTGACCCCTGCGCGGTCGAGATAATCGGCGGTGCCGCCGGTCGCGACGATCGCGAAGCCCGCCTCCGCCAGCATCCGGGCGGCGGGAACGATCTGTTCCTTGTCGCCGTCCTTCAGGCTGATGAAGACCGCGCCGCTGGTGGGCAGGACGGTGCCCGCGCCCAGCTGCGACTTGGCGAAGGCGGTGGTGAAGTCGGGGTCGATGCCCATGACCTCGCCGGTCGACTTCATTTCGGGCGACAGCACCGGATCGACACCGGGGAAGCGCGCGAAGGGGAAGACCGCTTCCTTGACCGCGTAATAATCGATGTGGCGATCGATCTGCGGCAGGTCGGCCAGCTTCTCGCCCGCCATGACGCGCGCGGCGATCTTGGCGATGGGGGTGCCGATCGCCTTGGCGACGAAGGGCACGGTGCGGCTGGCGCGCGGGTTGACCTCGATCAGATAGACCTGGCCGTCCTTCACCGCGAACTGGATGTTCATCAGGCCGCGCACGTTCAGGCCGCGCGCCAGCGCCTCGGCCTGGCGCTCGATCTCGGCGATGATCTCAGCCGACAGGCTGTAGGGCGGCAGCGAGCAGGCCGAGTCGCCCGAATGGACGCCCGCTTCCTCGATGTGCTGGAGCACGCCCGCCACGACGACCTGGTCGCCGTCGCAGATCGCGTCCACGTCCACCTCGATTGCGTCGCGCAGATACTGGTCGATCAGGACCGGGGCGTCGCCCGACACCTGCACCGCCGTCTGGATATAATCCTCGAGCTGCTGCGGGCCGTCGACAATCTCCATGGCGCGGCCGCCCAGCACGAAGCTGGGGCGCATCAGCACCGGATAGCCGACGCGCTCGGCGACGATCAGCGCTTCCTCACGGCTGCGCGCGATGCCGTTCTTGGGCTGGAGCAGCTTCAGCTTGTCGACCAGCGCGGCGAACTGCTCGCGGTCCTCGGCCAGGTCGATCGCGTCGGGGCTGGTGCCCAGGATCGGGATACCGGCCGATTCCAGCGCGCGGGCGAGGTTCAGCGGGGTCTGGCCGCCGAACTGCACGATCACGCCGACCAGCTCTCCTCGCGACTTCTCGACGTCGAGAATGGCGAGCACGTCCTCGGCGGTCAGCGGCTCGAAATACAGCCGGTCCGAAGTGTCATAGTCGGTGCTGACCGTTTCCGGGTTGCAGTTGACCATGATCGTCTCATAGCCCGCATCCGCCAGCGCGAAGCAGGCGTGGCAGCAGCAATAGTCGAACTCGATCCCCTGACCGATCCGGTTCGGACCGCCGCCGAGAATGACGATCTTCTTGCGGTGGCTGGGCACCGCCTCGTCCTCGGGCTCGCCGAAGGTCGGGGCCTCGTAGGTCGAGTACATATACGGCGTCTTGGCGTCGAACTCGGCCGCGCAGGTGTCGATCCGCTTGAAGACGGGCCGGACACCCAGCTTCTGGCGATGCTCGCGCACCTCCTGCTCGGTCACGCCGCCGGTCATCATCTTGACGACCTCATGGATCAGGCCCGAACCGCGCGCGATACCCCGATCCATGCCGCGCAAATTCGCCGATTGCAGCGCCAGATAGGCGAGCCGCTTGTCGGAGAAGCCCATCGCCTTCAGGCGGCGCATACCGGCCGCATCCTGCGGCAGGCCGTTCTGCATGACCTCGGCCTCGGCCGCGACGATCTCGGCGATCCGCTCCAGGAACCAGGGATCGTATTTGGCGATTGCATGGACCTCGGCGACGGTGAAGCCTTCGCGCAGCGCCTGCGCCGCAACCAGCAGCCGGTCCGGGGTCGCCTTGGCCAGCGCCGCCTCGATCTCGGCACGCGGCGCGCCGACCAGATGCTCGACATCGTTGAAGCCGCTCAGGCCGGTCTCCAGACCACGCAGCGCCTTCTGCATCGATTCATGGATGTTGCGGCCGATCGCCATCACTTCGCCGACCGACTTCATCGCGGTGGAGAGGACGGGCTCCGAGCCCTTGAACTTCTCGAAGGCGAAGCGCGGGATCTTGGTGACGACATAGTCGATCGTCGGTTCGAACGAGGCCGGGGTCGCGCCGGTGATGTCGTTCTCGATCTCGTCCAGCGTATAGCCGACCGCCAGCTTGGCCGCGACCTTGGCGATCGGGAAGCCGGTCGCCTTCGACGCCAGCGCCGAGGAACGCGACACGCGCGGGTTCATCTCAATGACGATCAGGCGGCCGTCCTTTGGATTGACCGCGAACTGCACGTTCGAGCCGCCCGTCTCGACGCCGATCTCACGCAGCACCGCCAGGCTGGCGTTGCGCATGATCTGATATTCCTTGTCGGTCAGGGTCAGCGCGGGCGCGACGGTGATCGAGTCGCCGGTATGGACGCCCATCGGATCGATATTCTCGATCGAGCAGATGATGATGGAATTGTCGTTGCGATCGCGCACGACCTCCATCTCATATTCCTTCCAACCGAGGAGCGACTCCTCGATCAGCACCTCGGTCGTCGGCGAGGCGTCGAGCCCGGCGCGGACGATCGCGATGAACTCCTCGCGGTTATAGGCAACGCCGCCGCCGGTGCCGCCCAGCGTGAAGCTGGGGCGGATGATGGCGGGAAGGCCGACCTTCTCCAGCCCCTCCAGCGCTTCCTTCTCGGAATGCGCGATCGCCGAGCGGGCCGATTCCAGCCCGATCTTTTCCATCGCGACCTTGAACTTCTGACGGTCCTCGGCCTTGTCGATCGCCTCGGCATCGGCGCCGATCATCTGGACGCCGAACTTCTCCAGCGTGCCGTCATGGAACAGCGCCAGCGCAGTGTTCAGCGCGGTCTGCCCGCCCATGGTCGGCAGGACCGCGTCGGGGCGCTCCTTCTCGATGATCTTGGCGACGACGGCGGGCGTGATCGGCTCGACATAGGTCGCGTCGGCCAGCTCGGGGTCCGTCATGATCGTCGCCGGGTTGGAATTGACCAGGACGATGCGATAGCCCTCTTCCTTCAGGGCCTTGATCGCCTGCGTGCCCGAATAGTCGAACTCGCACGCCTGACCGATGACGATCGGGCCAGCGCCGATGACGAGGATGGAGGAGATGTCGGTGCGTTTTGGCATTAGTTTTTAAACCTAAATACGAAGCTGTTTGAAGGAGCTTTGATGACGCCGTCGCCGCCAAACAGCCGCGCCACACAATCTAGCTTTGCGTCCCAATCCCCGGGCTTGATGCCAAACGGTGCCTCGATGATCGACGGGCGTCCTGTCAGGAAACTTCCGCCAACCAGTTTGGCACCGTTCAGCTTGCACCGACTTTTGGCGAACGAGAATTCGCCATTTGTCATCGGACTGCCGAAAATAAGCCCGCATCCACCGAGCAGCCCATATAGGCCAACAGCGGATACAAGCCTTAAGCTATTCACCGAAGCGACCCCACGAACCGCTCGAACAGATAGAAGCTGTCCTGCGGCCCCGGCGAAGCCTCGGGGTGATACTGGACCGAGAAGGCCGGGCGGTCGGTCAGTTCCAACCCCGCATTCGACCCGTCGAACAGCGACACATGAGTCTCGCGCGCATTGGCGGGCAGCGTCTCGCGCTCGACCGCGAAGCCGTGGTTCATGCTGGTGATCTCGACCAGACCGTCGGACAGGCGCTTGACCGGATGGTTCGCGCCGCGATGGCCCTGGTGCATTTTCGTGGTCTTGGCGCCGACTGCCAGACCCAGAAGCTGGTGGCCCAGGCAGATGCCGAACAGCGGCTTGCCGGTGTCGAGCAGCTGGCGGATGACCGGCACGGTATATTCGCCCGTCGCCGCCGGATCGCCGGGGCCGTTGGACAGGAAGATGCCGTCCGGGTTCAGCGCCATCACATCCTCATAGGACGCGGTGGCGGGGACCACCGACACCTTCGCTCCGGCCTGGACCAGATTGCGGAAGATGTTGTGCTTGCTGCCATAATCGATCGCGACGACGTGCGGGCGATCCTCGCCCTCGGAACCGGCATAGCCGAAGCCCAGCCGCCACAACCCGCCTTCGCGCGTCTCGCCCCAGCCATAATGCAGCTCGGTCGACACGTCCTTGGCGAGGTCCATGCCCTCCAGCCCCGGCCAGGCCTTCGCCTTTTCGAGCAGCGCCGCGATGTCGAACTCGCCCGAAGCCGAATGCGCGATCACGCCGTTGGGCGCGCCGCCTGCACGGATGCGGCGGGTCAGCGCGCGGGTGTCGATGCCCGCCAGGCCGATGCGGTTGTGCCGCGCCATCCATCCGGCAAGGTTTTCCATCGCGCGGAAGTTGGACGGGGCCGTCGGGTCCTCGCGGACGATCATGCCCAGCGCGTGCGGCGCGTCCGCCTCGATATCGTCGGGGTTCGCGCCGACATTGCCGATATGCGGGAAGGTGAAGGTGATGATCTGCCCGGCGAAGGACGGATCGGTCATGATCTCCTGATAGCCGGTCATCGCGGTGTGGAAGCACACCTCTCCGACGGCATCACCCTCGACGCCGAAACCGCGCCCCCATAACACGTCTCCGTTCGCCAGAACGAGAACGCCCGTGGCGCCTTCAGGCTTTTCGGGCATGGCGAATGGCTTGGCGTCGGCCATGATCGGCGGGCACTCCTGCTAAAATGTCTGCAATGTCGCTAAGTGGCGTCCGCTAGGGCCATACGGGCGTCGCGTCAACCGGTTCACGTGATCGGTTCGGGGCGCTATCGTCTCCGCCTTTCAGACAAGACGGACAAAACATGATTCGCGACGACATCAAGGCCGCGCAGGTGGCCGCCATGAAGGCTGGCGACAAAGAAAGCCGCGCGGCGATCAGCCTGATCCAGGCCGCCATCAAGAACCGCGACATCGAACTCCGCACCGGCACCGCGCCCGCCGATGACGACATGGTCGTGATCGAAGTCCTCCAGAAGATGGTCAAGCAGCGCCGCGAATCGATCGCCATGTACGAACAGGGCGGTCGCCAGGAACTGGCCGACCAGGAAAAGGCCGAGGTCGCGGTGATCGAGCGCTTCCTGCCGCAAACGCTGACCGAGGACGAGACCAAGGCCGCGATCGAGGCGATCAAGGCGGAGATCGGCGCGTCGGGCATGAAGGACATGGGCCGGGTGATGGCTGAACTGAAGGCGCGGCATGCGGCGGTGCTGGATATGAGCAAGGCGAGCGGGCTGGTGAAGGCGGCGCTGGCGTGATTTAGGGCTCGCGGGGATGGACCGGCCTAATCGCAAGCGTAGTCCCCTCCCCCAACCCCTCCCGCCTGCGGGAGGGGAGCCTGTTGCGCCTGGTGGAGGGGGATGCCCTCCACCAAAAGCGCATCCCCTCCCGCAGGCGGGAGGGGACCGAGGGGAGGGGCCCCGGCCCTTCCGCGAAGGCCGCCCTACGCAAAAAGCGCGAGAACTCCGCCTCAACCCGACCGACGCGGAACGGCGGCTGTGGCGGGCGCTCTCCCGCCGCCAAGTGGCCGGGGTACGTTTCAACCGGCAGGTACCGGTCGGCCCCTATATCACCGATTTCGCCGCCCGATCGGAAAAACTGATCGTTGAAGTCGATGGTGGCCAGCATGACGAACGCGCCGCTTACGACGAAGCCCGCACCCGTTACCTCGAAACCCAGGGCTGGCGGGTCCTCCGCTTCTGGAACAACGACGTTTTGCGCAATCTGGAAGGCGTGATCGAAACCATCGAGCGTGCGCTCGCGGCCCCGCCCTCCCCTCGATCCCAGTTTCAGGCAAACGATGCCCCGCATCGTTTAGGTCATGCCGGGGGCATGACCGGCCTGAAACTCGCCTGCGGGAGGGGAAGCGCAAGCCGCGAGGAGAATCCTGAATAACTCCCCTCCCGCAGGCGGGAGGGGTTGGGGGAGGGCAATCCTGGACCTTCCGCACCACCCCAACCCTTGCCAAAACACGCCATTCCGGCTACTCATTATAATCGCGCGGACGCCATGAGCCTGACCCCGCAATTCCTTGACGAGCTACGCGCTCGCACGAGCCTGTCGGCGCTGATCGGCAAGACGGTGAAGCTGCAAAAGGCGGGCCGGGAATATAAGGGCTGCTGCCCCTTCCATAACGAAAAGACGCCCAGCTTCTACGTCAACGACGACAAGGGCTTTTATCACTGTTTCGGCTGTTCGGCGCATGGCGATGCCATTCGCTGGATGACCGACCAGCGCGGCCTGCCCTTCATCGACGCAGTCAAGGAACTGGCGCAGGCGGCCGGGCTCGAAGTCCCCGCGCAGGATCGCCGCGCCGCGCAGAAGGCGGAGCGGGCCAAGGGGCTGCACGACGCGATGGCGGACGCCGCCGCCTGGTTCTCCGAGCAATTGGGTGGCCTGTCGGGCGGCGATGCCCGCGAATTGCTGACCCGTCGCCGGGTGACGCCCGAGACCGCCCGCGCCTTCGGGCTGGGCTTCGCGCCCGACAGCCGGGGCAAGCTTAAGGCCGCGCTGAAGGATTATGGCGATCCGGCGCTGATCGAGTGCGGGCTGCTCATCAAGGTCGATGGCAAGGACCCGTATGACCGGTTCCGCGGCCGATTGATGATCCCGATCCGCGACGCGCGCGGCCGGGTGATCGCGTTCGGCGGCCGGATCATCGGCGAGGGCGAGCCCAAATATCTCAACTCGCCCGACACCCCCCTCTTCGACAAGGGGCGCACGCTCTACAATCTCGACCGCGCCGCGCCTGCCGTGCGCAAGTCCGGCCGCGTGCTGGTGGTCGAGGGCTATATGGACGTGATCGCGCTGGCCCAGGCGGGGATCGCCGAGGCGGTGGCGCCGCTCGGCACCGCGCTGACCGAGAACCAGTTGGAGCGCCTGTGGCGGATGGTCGATGTGCCGACGCTCTGCTTCGACGGCGATGCCGCCGGGCAGAAGGCCGCGATCCGCGCCGCGCACCGCGCGCTGCCCCTGCTCCAGCCGGGCAAGAGCCTGTCCTTCGTCACCCTGCCGCAAGGGCAGGACCCCGACGATCTGGTCCAGGAAAAGGGCGCGGCGGGCTTCGAGGCGGTGCTCACCCGCGCCACGCCGCTCAGCGACCTGCTCTGGCAGGCCGAGATCGCGCAGGCGCAGACCGACACGCCCGAGGGGCGCGCCGCGCTGAAGCAGCGGCTGGAGGAACTGGCGCAGCAGATCCCGCACAAGGACCTGGCCTACGAATATAAGCGCGCCTTGATGTCGCGCTATTTCGACGTGTTCGGCATCCGGCGCGTCAATGCGGCGGCGGTGCACCAGGCGGTGGCCGAGGCCAATCGCCATGTCGGACGCGGCGTCGAATACAGCCTGAAGCGCGCGGTGCTGCTGGGGCTGATGCGCTATCCGCATGTCCTGTGCCGCTATATGGACGAGATCAGCCGCCTGGACATGGGCGACCGCTATCTCAACGACTGGCGGCATCATCTGCTCGACGCGGCGGTCAACGATCCCCATCTGTCGCGCAAGGACGCCGCCGAGGCGGAGAGCCTGATCGAACAGATCATGGCGACCACCGACGTCCACCCGATCGACGCGCGCGACTATACCCGCGACCTCGCCTTCAGCTTCTTCAGCAAGATGTCCGACCCCGCCATCGCCGTGCGCGATCTGGAAAAGGTCATCGAGGTGATGCTGGAGGAAAGCGAGACGCGTGCGAACCGCGAGCGTGCGGTCGAGGCGTTCCGCGCCGACATGACCGAGGATCGCTTCGCCGAACAGACGCGGTGCCACGCCGCCCATGCGCAATCGCTGGACCAGCTTTATCGCTGGCTGGAGGCGGCCCGCGACCTGGCGGACAAGCAAGCCGGGGAGGCCGCTTGATACGGCTACCCCCGCGCCCCATATCCGGGGCATATTGGGCGACCCACGCCCACACTGGAAAATTACGCATGGCCCCCTCACCCGCTTGCCAAACCGGCGGCGTGCGTGAAAGAGGCCGGGCATTGAGACCCGAGGGCATTTGATGGCGAAGGCGAATATGGCGGCGGATACGACCGATACCACGGAAACGGGCGATGCGCCGCTGATCGACCTGAACGAAGCGTCGATCAAGAAGCTGATCGCGCGCGCCAAGAAGCGCGGCTACATCACCTATGACCAGCTGAACGAAGCGCTGCCGCAGGACCAGATGTCCTCCGACCAGCTCGAGGATATCATGGCTGCCCTCAACGAGATGGGCGTCAATATCGTCGAGAATGAGGAGCAGGGCGAGGACGGCGAGTCCGAGGAGGAGGCCGACGACGCCGAGGCCAGCGATGGCGACGTCGATTCCGGCCCCCAGCCCGAGGCCAAGAAAAAGGAAACCGTCGATCGCACCGACGATCCGGTCCGCATGTACCTGCGCGAAATGGGCGCGGTCGAACTGCTGTCGCGCGAGGGCGAGATCGCCATCGCCAAGCGGATCGAGGCGGGTCGCGACACGATGATCCTGGGGCTTTGCGAAAGCCCGATCACCTTCAACGCGATCATCGACTGGTCGACCGCGCTGAACGAAGGCACAATGCAGCTGCGCGAGATCCTGGATCTCGACGCCATGCTGTCCAAGGACGCCGGCCCGGAAAATCTGGGCGAGGAGGACGAGGACGACAATGGCGAGATCAGCGCCAAGAACGCCGGTCCGCAGTTCAAGGAAGAGGAAGAGCCCGAGGAACCCTCGATCGACGAGGATGACGAGGGCGGCGAACGCCGTGGCCCGCGCGCCGAGGACGAGGAAGAGGACAACACCCTCAGCCTCGCCCAGATGGAGGAGACGCTCAAGCCGCAGGCGCTGGAGAAGTTCGCCAACATCACGAACATCTACAAGAAATTCTCGAAGGTCCAGCAGCAGCGCCTGGAAGCCATGGCGCTGGGCGGCGAGCTGTCGGCGGCGGACGAGCGCAAGTATCACAAGCTGCGCGAGGAGCTGACCGCCGAGGTCGAGAGCGTCCAGTTCCACAACGCCAAGATCGAATTCCTGGTCGACCAGCTCTATGCCTTCAACCGCCGCCTGACCGCGCTGGGCGGCCAGATGCTGCGCCTGGCCGAGCGGCACAAGGTCAACCGCAAGGACTTCCTCGACCGCTATCTGGGTCATGAACTGGACGAGAACTGGCTCGACACGGTGCGCGGGCTCGACAAGAAATGGGGCAATTTCGCGTCCAACGAAGCCGCCACCGTCGACCGCATCCGCAGCGAGATCGCCGAGATTTCGCAGCAGACCGGCATGGCGCTGACCGAATTCCGCCGCATCGTGAACATGGTGCAGAAGGGCGAGCGCGAGGCCCGCATCGCCAAGAAGGAAATGGTCGAGGCCAATCTGCGCCTCGTCATCTCGATCGCCAAGAAATACACCAATCGCGGCCTGCAATTCCTGGATCTGATCCAGGAGGGCAATATCGGCCTGATGAAGGCGGTCGATAAGTTCGAATATCGCCGCGGCTACAAGTTCTCGACCTATGCGACGTGGTGGATCCGGCAGGCGATCACCCGCTCGATCGCCGACCAGGCGCGGACCATCCGCATCCCGGTCCACATGATCGAGACGATCAACAAGCTGGTCCGCACCAGCCGGCAGTTCCTGCACGAGCAGGGCCGCGAGCCGACTCCGGAAGAGATGGCCGAGCGCCTCTCCATGCCGCTGGAGAAGGTGCGCAAGGTGATGAAGATCGCCAAGGAGCCGATCTCCCTCGAAACGCCGATCGGCGACGAGGAAGATTCGCACCTGGGCGACTTCATCGAGGACAAGAACGCGGTCATTCCGGTGGACGCGGCGATCCAGGCCAATCTGAAGGAAACGGTCACCCGCGTCCTGGCCAGCCTGACCCCCCGCGAGGAGCGCGTGCTGCGCATGCGCTTCGGCATCGGCATGAACACCGACCACACGCTGGAGGAAGTCGGCCAGCAGTTCTCGGTCACGCGCGAGCGTATCCGCCAGATCGAGGCCAAGGCGCTCCGCAAGCTGAAGCACCCCAGCCGCAGCCGCAAGATGCGCAGCTTCCTCGACCAGTAAGGTCGGACGCCACGAAACGGAAAAGCCGTCGACCGCCCGGTCGGCGGCTTTTTTGTGGGCCATCGCCTGTCGCCCCCACCCG
The DNA here is from genome assembly GCF_031453055.1 of Sphingomonas sp. SORGH_AS_0789. Taxonomy (NCBI): domain Bacteria; kingdom Pseudomonadati; phylum Pseudomonadota; class Alphaproteobacteria; order Sphingomonadales; family Sphingomonadaceae; genus Sphingomonas; species Sphingomonas sp. SORGH_AS_0789. The sequence continues at coordinate 2,498,253 of NZ_JAVIYV010000001.1, read as the reverse complement.
GACCGCGATAGACTGCCCCCATCAGCCTTCTCGCACGCCGAACCCAAGGGACTGACATGGATATCCGCCTCGACGATCCGACCGCGCCGCATGTCGCCGATCTGCTCGCCTATCACCTGCGCGACATGCGCGGCGAGGCGGAGGGATTTTCCTTCGCGCTCGACGCCTCCGCACTGGCCGATCCCGGTATTTCCTTCTGGACGATCTGGGACGGCCCCACGCTGGCCGGTTTCGCCGCGCTGAAGCAACTGGATGCCCGGCATGGCGAGGTGAAATCCATGCGGGTCGCGCCCGGCTTTCTGGGCCGGGGCATCGGCCGTGCGCTGCTCGACCATATCATCGCGGAGGCGCAGCGTCGCGATTATGATCGGATCAGCCTGGAAACGGGAACCACGCCGCCCTACCAGCCCGCCGTCGCGCTGTATCGCAACGCGGGCTTCCGATCCTGCGAGGCCTTTGCGGACTACCAGCCCAGTCCGCACAACCAGTTCTTCACGCGCGATCTGACCGCCTGACCGGCACCGCCATTCGGCGCATCCCACGGGTTTGGGCTCCACAATCGCGGCCGGGGGCGATAATCCCCGGCGGATGAAATGCCTGCTCCCGCTCCTCGCCCTGCTGATCGCCGCTGCGCCCGCCAACCAGAATGTCCCCCGCCCCGGCTATGTTCGGGTGCAGATCAACACCTCCGAAGGGCCGATCGTCGTCGCGCTCGACACGCGCCACGCGCCCGCGACGTCGAAGAATTTCCTGGCCTATGTCGATGACGGACGGTTCGACGGGACGGTCTTCTACCGCACCGCGCGCGACAAGCGGAACCCGAAGGAGGGCTTCGTCCAGGGCGGCATCCGCACCGATGCGCGGCGCATCCTGCCGCCCTTCCCGCTCGAGACGACGGCGAAGACCGGGATCAAGCATCTCGACGGCACCATCTCGATGGCGCGGGGGCAGTCGCCGGACTCGGCGGGCGGCAATTTCTTCATCACGGTCGGCCCCACGCCGGGCATGGATGCGCGTCCCGGCTATCAGGGCTATGCCGCCTTCGGCCGGGTCGTGGCGGGCATGGATACGGTGAAGAAGATCCTCGCCAAGCCCTCGGGCGGCGGGCTGGACGCGATGAAGGGGCAGATGATCCTGAAACCCGTGCGGATCATGACCGCCAAAAGACTGGACGGCACGCCCCGACCCACCGGCGAGCCCAAGATGTGGCTGTATAATTTCGGGGGGTAACGCCCCTTACCCATCCCCCCGTTCAGCCTGAGCGTAGTCGAAGGCCAAAGGATGCCCCTGCCCCATGATATGACCAGCGTTGAAGCGTGGCCTTCGACTTCGCTCAGGCTGAACGGAGGGCGGTATTTTGTCGGGCTGAGCGGTGGCTTGAGGCAAAGAAAAAGGGCGGCGGCACCGGGGTGCCACCGCCCTTTCCTGTCGAACCGCAAGCAGTCCGCCGCACCGATTACTCGGCGGCAGCGGTGCCCTTGGCCGGACGCGGATCGCGACGCTCGGCGATACGCGCCGACTTGCCGGTGCGGCCGCGCAGGTAATAGAGCTTCGCACGACGCACGGCGCCGCGACGAACCACTTCGATCGAGTCGACGTTCGGCGAGTAGAGCGGGAAGACGCGCTCCACGCCCTCACCGAAGGAGATCTTGCGGACGGTGAACGACGAGCCCATGCCCTTGTTCGCGCGGGCGATGCAGACGCCCTCATAGAACTGGACGCGGGTGCGCTCGCCTTCGACGACCTTCACACCGACCTTCAGCGTGTCGCCGGGGCGGAATTCGGGGATCTTCTTCGTCTCGTTGAACTTGGCGATCTGCTCAGCTTCGATCTGCTGGATCACGTTCATGACTTCATTCCTCAATCGTCGCCGCGCGCCAGAGGGCGACCGACCCGAACGCCCTCATGACGTTCCCAAAGGTCCGGCCGCCTTGACCGTGTATCCTCGCAAGCCCTGGCATGACGCCATTTTGCGATTTTCGCATGATCCCCCGATCGCAGCACTTCAGGGATCGTGCGCCCTTCCCACTCGGCGGGTCGGGTATATTGCGGATATTCGAGGAGGCCGCTTTCGAAGCTTTCCTCGACTCCACTGGAAGCCGCGCCCATTACGCCGGGAAGCAGCCGAACGCAAGCGTCGAGCAGCACCAGCGCGCCCATCTCGCCACCCGACAGGATATAGTCGCCGATCGACACCTGTTCGATTCCGCGCGCCTCGAACAGGCGTTCGTCGAACCCCTCGAACCGGCCGCACAGCACGGTGACGCCTGGCCCCGCCGCCAGTTCGCGCACGCGCGGCTGGGTCAGCGGACGCCCGCGCGGCGTCATCGCCAGCACGGGGCGGTCGTCGGCCACCGAATCCACCGCCGCCGCCAGCACATCGGCGCGCAGCACCATGCCTGCGCCGCCGCCAGCGGGCGTATCGTCGACCGAGCGATGCTTGTCGGTGGCGAAGTCACGGATCTGCACCGTCTCCAGCGCCCAGCGATCCTCGCGCAGCGCCCGCCCCGCCAGCGAAGCCCCGAGCGGTCCCGGAAACATCTCCGGATAGAGTGTCAATATCGTTGCGCGAAAGGTCACAGCGTCCAGTTCTCGATGGTCAGGCCGGGGATGTCGGCGAAGTCGGCCTCGTTGTTGGTCACCAGCGTCAGCCCGGTCGCCAGGGCATGCGCGCCGATCAATCGATCGAACCGCCCCCGGCGGAATGGAATCGTCGCATAGGCAGATGCGGCACGCCGGTCGAACGGCAATATCGGGACACGCTCGAAAAAGCGATCGAATGCCGCAATCGCCTCCGCGCCATGACGTTCCAGCCCGCGCATGATCTCGGCATAAGTGATCGCCGATGCCACCGCACTGCCGGGCTCGCAGGTCGCCAGATGCTGGGCGGCCCGCCCCCCTGCATCGCGCAGCACATAGATGCAGATATTGGAGTCGAGCAGATAGCGCGGCTCAATCACGGCCGAGCAGCTTTCCGTCCCAGTCCAGCTCGCGCGGCTCCATTTCGAAATCCTCGCGCGTCAGCGGCTCCAGCCACGGCATCGACCCCGCGATCCCCGTCAGGTCGATCGTCTTGCGCGGCGCCTGAACGGGCTCGAACACATAACGCCCCTGTTCTTCGCGCAGCGTCATCTCGGTCCCCTCGGTCAGACCCAGCGCGGCGGGCAGGCGCAGCGCGAGCGAGTTGCCCGAGCGGAAGACCTTGGCCTGATAATCCTTGCCCATATCGCCTCCGTATATACACCACGTATATACATCAAACCGCCCTCCCCGCCAAGGAACGTTGCGCCGCGTGGCGCTTTGGCTGCGCCATGGACGATTGCATCATCATCGGCGCGGGGCCTGCCGGGCTGACCGCCGCCATCTATCTCGCGCGCTATCACCTGCGCATCCGCCTGTTCGACAGCGGATCGAGCCGGGCCGCGATGATCCCATGCACCCATAACCATGCGGGCTATCCCGACGGGATCAGCGGCAAGGCGCTGCTCGCCCGGATGTACGAGCAGGCCCGACGTTACGGCGCGCATTGCATCCCGCACCGCGTGACCGGCATCCAGCCGCAGGACGAGGGCTTTCGCGTCACCACCGACGGCGCGACCTATCACAGCCGCAGCGTCCTGCTGGCGACCGGCGTGGTCAATCACCGGCCCCGTCATCTGCTGCCCGAAGTCCATGATCCGGCGCTGGAGCGCGGGCTGCTCCGCTATTGCCCCGTCTGCGATGGCTATGAGGTCACGGACAAGCGGGTCGGCGTGATCGGCACCGGCGACCATGGCATGCGCGAGGCGCTGTTCCTGCGCGGCTTTACCCGCGACGTGACGCTGATCGCCCCGGAGGCCGAGCATGCGCTCGACCCCGCCTGTGCCGAGGCGCTGGACGATGCGGGGATCGCGCGGGTCGACGGCCCGTGCGGCGGCTGGGCGATCGAAGGGGACCAGCTGGCGCTCGACACCGCCAGGGGGCGGATGCGCTTCGACAGCGTCTATCCGGCGCTGGGGTCGCGTATCCGGTCGGAACTGGCGATCGCAGCGGGCGCGAAGGCGGACCCCGGCGGGTGCCTGGAGGTCGACGACCATCAGCGCACCTCGGTCCCCGGCCTGTTCGCGGCGGGGGATGTGGTGAAGGGACTGGATCAGATCAGCCACGCCATGGGCGAGGCGGGGGTCGCGGCCACGACGATCCGCAACATGCTCGACCGGCAACAGCCGATCAGGCGATAAAGGCGCGTTCCACGATCAGGCGTTCGCGATCCCATTCGGGCACCGCCTCGACCTTCATCGGCACCATGAAGCGGCGGCCATCGGGTCGTTCGATCTCGAGCACGTCGCCCGCGCCGAAATTCTCGATCAGCGCGACATGGCCCAGCTCCTCGCCATCGCTGGCGATCGCGGCAAGACCGATAATGTCGGCATGATAATATTCGCCTTCCTCCAGCGGAGGAAGCGCCGAGCGCGGCACCGTCAATTCGGTGCCCCGCAGCGCCTCGGCGGCATTGCGGTCGGTCACCTCGGCGAAGCGCGCGATCACGCCGTTCGAACCGTCGCGCGCCGATTTCAGCGTCAGCGCACCGCCGTTGAACGAGCGATAGGCCGACACGTCGTCGGCAAAGACCTTCAACCGCACTTCGCCGGTAATGCCATGCGCGCCGATGATGACCGCCAGCGTGACGTGCGGCTCACCCGCTGGGAGAGTCGCTTTCCCCGTCGGGAGTGTCGTCACCGCCTTCGGCGGGGTCGGGGGCGGAGACGCCTTGGTTGGTCGCGTCGTCATGGTCGTCGGGTGCGGTCCGGGGATCGGGTTCGGTCGGCGGGGTCATGCTCTTCTCCTAAGCCATGGGCTTGGGGGAACGCATGGCCCCGCATTCCGATGCCTGGGACGGGCCCGATCGTGACCGACCGGTGCCCATCCAGGATCAAGGCCGATTAGGCCTCGGCGGTTTCGGCCGGAGCGTTGGCGGCTTCCTGAGCGGCCTTCAGCTTCTCGGCACGCTCTTCGGCGCGCTCGGTGGCCTTTTCGCCGGGCTTCGCCTTGTTCGGGTTGTTGCGCGCGGCGCGCTCACGAACGCCGGCGGCGTCCAGGAAGCGGGCGACGCGGTCGGTCGGCTGCGCGCCATTGGCTAGCCAGTGCTTGGCGCGCTCGGCGTCGAGCTGCACGCGCTGCTCATTGTCCTTGGCGAGGAGCGGGTTGTAGTTGCCGATCTTCTCGATGAACTTGCCGTCGCGCGGCGCACGGGCGTCGGCCACCACGATGCGGTAGTAAGGGCGCTTCTTGGAGCCACCACGCGACAGACGAATGCTGAGAGCCATATTTCAGTCCTTGGAGTAAAAGTTCAAAATTACCGGCGTTCCGTCCGGCGCGGGGGTTATTTCTTCTTGAGAAGATTCTCGAAGCCGGGGGGCAGCTTGGGCATTCCGTCGGGCAGCTTGCCGCCGCCCAGACCACCCAGGCCACCGCCGGGCAGGCCGTTGCTGCCCGCCTTGTTGAGCATCTCGCCCATCTGCGGGCCGCCCAACGCATTGCCCAGGCCGCCCAGGCCGCCCTTGCCCAGCATCGACATCATGCCCTTGATGCCGCCCATCTTCTTGATCTTCTTCATCGCCGTGGACATTTCCTGATGCATTTTCAGGAGCTTGTTCACGTCCTGCACCGTGGTGCCCGAACCCTTGGCGATGCGGATCTTGCGCTTGGCGTTGATCAGCTCGGGCTTGGTGCGCTCCTTGGGCGTCATCGAGGTGATGATCGCATCCATGCGGAGCAGGATCTTGTCGCCACCGGCCTCGGCCAGCGCGCCTTGCGCCTTCTTCATGCCGGGCATCATGCCCGCCAGCGCGCCCAGGCCGCCCATGCGGCGCATCTGCTGAAGCTGGCCGCGCAGGTCGTCCATGTCGAACTGACCCTTGGCCATCTTCTTGGCCATGCGCTCGGCATCTTCCTGCTGGATCGTCTCGGCCGCGCGCTCGACGAGGCTGACGACGTCGCCCATGCCGAGAATGCGACCCGCGACCCGTTCAGGGTGGAAGGCTTCCAGCGCGTCCATCTTCTCGCCGACACCGGCGAACTTGATGGGCTTGCCCGTGACCGCGCGCATCGACAGCGCCGCGCCGCCGCGCGCATCGCCATCCATGCGGGTCAGCACCACGCCGGTCAGCGGCACCTGCTCGGAGAAGCTGGTCGCGACGTTCACGGCGTCCTGGCCGGTCAGCGAGTCGACGACGAGCAGGATTTCCTGAGGCCGGGCGATGTCCGCCACCGCCTTCATCTCGTCCATCAGCGCCTGGTCGACGTGCAGGCGACCGGCGGTGTCGAGCATCAGGACGTCATAGCCCTGGAGCTTGGCGGCCTGCATCGCGCGCCGGGCGATCTCGACGGGCTGCTGCCCGGCGATGATCGGCAGGGTCGCGACCTCGACCTGGGTGCCCAAAGTCGCCAGCTGCTCCTGCGCGGCCGGACGGTTGACGTCGAGCGAGGCCATCAGGACCTTCTTGCGCTCGCGCCCCGACAGGCTGGCGCTCGACAGCCGCTTGGCGATCTTGGCGGTCGTCGTCGTCTTGCCCGAGCCCTGGAGGCCGACCATCATCACGACGGCGGGCGGCGCCACGTCGAGCAGCAGCTCGCTGGCATCCGCGCCCAGCATCGCGACCAGCGCGTCATGGACGATCTTGACGACCTGCTGGCCCGGCGTGATCGAACGCAAGACGTTCTGGCCGATCGCCTGTTCGGTCACCTTGTCGACGAAGTCGCGGGCGACGGGCAGCGCGACGTCGGCTTCGAGCAGCGCGACGCGAACCTCGCGCATCGCGGTGCGGACATCCGCCTCGGTCAGCGCGCCACGGCCGCGGAGGCGGTCGAAAACGCCGCCAAGCCGATCGCTCAAGCTGTCGAACATCGCCTCACCTCATTACGCCGGTCCGGGGACCGGGGCTCAAAAAACCAACGCCGCCCGTCCAAACGCAAAAGCGCCGGCGGGCGAAACCTCGCCGGCCAGCGTGCACCCTTGGGCGCTTCTTTTCACGTTCCGCGACGGAACTTCGGCGGGGTCCTTATGGCAAAAGCCAGAGGCGCGCAAGCCATGGCCGCCACATCGCGGCGTTAACCTGTTGTACACTCCTTACATGCGAACCATTCGCCATGCGGGGTCCGTCCGACATCACAGCCAAGCCGATGGCCTCGACGCGGTTCTTCGCCATGGCCGTGGCGGGTGGCGCGCTGCTGGTCGCGATCGCCATCCTGCTGATCGAGCTCGGCCATGACACCCCGGCCAAGATCGTGCTGTTCGCCGCCGCGATCGCGCTGACCATCGTCTATTGGCGCCTGCCCGCCAGGCGTCCGAACCGGACGAGCGTGCCGGACCAGCACGACCCGCTGACCGGACTGGCCAACCGCCCCTTCTTCCACGACGCCGGGCAGCGGATGATCGCGACGGCGTATCGGCGCCAGCGCGGAGTCGCGCTGCTGCTGCTCGACATCGACCGGTTCCGCGCCATCGCCGGCTCCTTCGGCCATGAAGCGGGCGACGCCCTGCTCCAGCATGTCGCCAAGGTCCTGCGCGACGAAGCCCCGTCCGAGGCGATCGTCGCGCGGTTCGAGGGCGACTGTTTCGGCTGCCTCATACCCGTCGCGCCGCGTGGCCGCGACCGGATCGACAGGCTGGCCGAGCGGCTCGCGATCCGCCTGGGCCAGCCCGTCCGGCTGACCGACCAGGAACTCGCCCCCCGCGCCGCGATCGCCATGGCGCAGGTCGAGGGGATGTCGGCGACGATCGACCAGCTGGTGCGCAAGGCCGATCTCGCGCTGATCGCCGCCAAGACGCGCGGAGACGGCAAGCCGCTATGGTTCGACCCCGCGATGGAAAGCGCGATGGCCGAACGCAACGCGATCATCGCCGACCTGCGCATCGCGCTGGCGCACAACCACATCTGTCCGCGTTTCGAGGCGCAGGTCGATCTGGGCACCGCGCGCCTGACCGGGTTCGAGGTGTCGGGCCATTGGGATCATCCGACGCTGGGCTGTATCTCGGCCGACCGCTTCATGCCGGTCGCCGAGGCGTGCGGCCTGTCGGGCGAGGTATCGCTGGCGCTGATGCGACAGGCCATGGCCAGCGCGCGCGACTGGGACCCGTCGCTGACCCTGTCCTTCCCGCTGGCCGCCTCGCAATTCCAGGACGCCTGGCTGGCGCAGAAGGTCATCAAGACGCTGACCGAATGCGGCTTTCCCGCGCATCGGCTGGAGATCGAGATCACCGAGCATGCGCTGTTCGCCAATATGGCGCTGGCCCAGACGATCGTGCTCAGCCTGAAGAACCAGGGTATCGCCCTGGCGCTCGACGCGTTCGGCAGCGGCTATTCCAGTCTCGCCCATCTGCGCGCGCTGCCCTTCGACCGGGTGCGGATCGACCCCGACTTCATCCGCAACATGATCGCCGACCCCGATTGCAGCGCGATCGTTACCGCCATCGTCCAGCTGGGCGACAGCCTCCATCTGCCGATCGCGGCCAAGGGGCTGCGCGACGCCGGGACCGAGGAGCGGCTGCGCGAGATCGGCTGCGCGCATGGCCAGGGGCCGCTTTACGGTCCGCCGCTCGATCTGGCGCAGGTGCGCCAGTTGCTGGCGGAGAAGCGGCTGCTGGCGGGCATCGCCGCCAGCGCCCCTACCAGCCCGCGTCTGGCTGGCTGAGATAGGCGCGCTCCGTCTCGGTCGTCGCCCGGCCGAGCGCCTCGTTCCGACTGGGATAGCGGCCATAGCGCCGGATGACGTCGCGGTGATCGCGCGCGAAGGCGAGATTGGTCTCGCGCCCCAGCTCGGTGAACTTGGCGACGCTCAGATCCTGCATTGCGCGCGATTCGGCATGCATCAGCGGCATATAGACGAACGCCAGGCGTTCGGGCGGGTAGCGATCCTCCCACCCCGCATCGATCGCGGTCAGGCACAGGTCGAGCGCCAGCGGATCGGCGGCGAAAGCCTGGGCCGAGCCGCGGTGCAGATTGCGCGAAAACTGGTCGAGCAACAGGATCGCGGCCAGCAGCGTGTCGGGATCGTCGCGCCAGCCGATCGCCTCGGTCGCCAGCACCCGGTCGCGCAAGACCCCGAAGCGTTCGGTGATGATCCGGTCGAGTTCGTCGTCCTTCGCGAAGTGCTTCTCGGGCGGCAGAGCGAACCAGAAGTCGAGAATGTCCTGCGTCTCCGCGTGGACACGTGCCTCATCCATCCCTAGATCGGCCATCATGTCGTCCCTCCCTGGGCCCGAGATCATCAGTCTGGGCTGTCGCCTCAACATCGCCGAAAGCGAAACGATCCGCGCGCTCGCCGCTGGTCGGGGGGACATGGTCGTCGTCAACAGCTGCGCCGTCACCAACGAAGCCGTCAAGCAGACCCGCGCCGCGATCCGCCGCGCGGCCAAGGCGCGGCCCGATGCGCAGATCGTGGTCACGGGATGCGCGGCGCAGATCGACCCCGCCAGCTTCGCCGCCATGCCCGAGGTTGCGCGCGTGCTGGGCAATGCCGACAAGCTGCGCCCCGAAAGCTGGGCCTCGGCCGAACCCATGCTGGTCGCCGACCTGTCGCGCGTGGTCGAGACCGCGCCGCATCTGGCCGCCGCCTTTGCGGGTCATGCGCGGGCGTTCGTGGAGGTTCAGAATGGCTGCGACCATGCCTGCACCTTCTGCATCATCCCGACCGGGCGCGGTCCCAGCCGCTCGGTCCCCGCCGGGCTGGTGATCGAGCGCATCGCGCGCGCGGTCGAACTGGGGCACCAAGAGGTCGTGCTGACCGGGGTCGACCTGACCAGCTATGGCCATGACCTGCCCGGCCAGCCCAGCCTGGGCCTGCTGGTCGAACGCATCCTGACCCATGTTCCCGCCCTGCCCCGGCTGCGCCTGTCCTCGCTCGATTCGATCGAGATCGACGACCGGCTGTTCGAGCTGGTGACCGGCGAGGCGCGGGTGATGCCGCATCTCCATTTGTCGCTCCAGGCGGGCAACGACCTGATCCTCAAGCGGATGAAGCGCCGCCACAGCCGCGCGCAATCGGTGGCGATCGTCGAGCGGCTGCTGACCGCGCGGCCCGACATCGCGATCGGCGCGGACCTGATCGCGGGCTTCCCGACCGAGGACGAGGCGATGGCGGCGGATACACTGGCGCTGATCGACGATTGTCGGATCGTCCATGCGCATATCTTCCCCTATTCGGCGCGCGACGGCACCCCTGCCGCGCGGATGCCGCAGGTGCCCCACCCTCTGCGCCGCGAACGTGCCGCAAGGTTGCGCGAAGCCGCCGCGCGCCGCCGCCGCGACTGGCTGGCGCGCCAGGTCGGGCAGACCCGCGACGTGCTGGTCGAGCGGCCGGGCACGCGCGGCCATGCGCCCGACTTCGCCGACATCCACTTTTCCCCCGCCGCCGAACCGGGCAGCATCGCCCGCATTCGGGTCACGGCGGCGACCGAAACCCATCTGATCGGACAATTGGCATGAGTTCTTCCTCCTCCTGGCACGAAAAGCTGCTCGGCGGTTTCCGTCGCACCTCGGACCGGCTGGTCGGCAATCTCGCCGGCCTCGGCACCGCACGGCTCGACGAGGAGACGCTGGACGAGATCGAGGAAGCGCTGATCGCCTCCGATCTCGGCCCCGAAACGGCGGGCCATATCCGCAACCGGCTGGCCGATGGCAGCTTCGAGCGGAACATGGAGGACCTCGGCATCCGCCTGGTCGTCGCCGAGGAGGTGGAGAAGGCGCTGGCCAAGGTCGCCACCCCGCTGGAGATCGACGCCTTTCCCCGGCCGCAGGTGATCCTGGTCATCGGTGTCAACGGGTCGGGCAAGACGACGACCATCGCCAAGCTCGCGCATCTGTTCATGGAGCAGGATTATGGCGTGATGCTGGCGGCGGGCGATACCTTCCGCGCCGCCGCCATCGGTCAGCTCGCCACCTGGGCCGAGCGCGTGGGCGTGCCGATCGTGTCGGGCAAGGAGGGCGGCGACGCGGCGGGCATCGTCTATGAGGCGGTGAAGCAGGCGACCGCGACTGGCATCGACGTGCTGATCGTCGACACCGCCGGGCGGCTCCAGAACAAGCGCGAGCTGATGGACGAGCTGTCCAAGATCCGCCGCGTGCTCGGCCGCCTGAACCCCGAGGCGCCGCATGACATCCTGCTGGTCCTCGATGCGACCACCGGCCAGAACGCGCTCAACCAGATCGAAGTGTTCAAGGATGTGGCGGGCGTCACCGGGCTTGTCATGACCAAGCTGGACGGCACCGCGCGCGGCGGCGTGCTGGTCGCGGCGGCGGAGAAATACGGCCTGCCCATCCACGCGATCGGCGTCGGCGAGGGCATGACCGACCTGCGCCCCTTTGACGCCAACGAGGTCAGCCGGATCATCGCGGGCATCGAGGGAGGCCGCAAATGAGCGCCCCCGAGAAGGAGGCGAGCGCCGGCCTGAAGGCGGGGATCGAATATGGCCCGCTGGTCCTGTTCTTCGCGGTCAATTTTCTGGCACCGCTGGGCCCGCTGACCCGCGTATTGGTCGCCACCGGCGTCTTCATGGCGGCGACCGTGGTGTCGATGATCATCAGCAAGGTGAAGCTGGGCCGCATCTCGCCGATGTTGTGGCTGTCGGGCGCGCTGGTGGTCGTGTTCGGCGGTCTGACCCTCTATTTCCACGACGAACGCTTCATCAAGATGAAGCCGACCATCGTCTATGCGATGTTCTCGGCGATGCTGTTCTTCGGGCTGGCGACCGGGCGGCCGCTGATCCAGATGGTGCTGGGCAGCGTCTATTCGGGACTGACGCCGGAAGGGTGGCGCAAGCTGACCCGCAACTGGGCGATCTTCTTCGCCTTCATGGCGGTGCTGAACGAGGCGGTGTGGCGTAACTCGACCTGGGATTTCTGGGTCGGCTTCAAGCTGTGGGGCGCGATGCCGCTGACGCTGGGCTTTGCCGTCGCGAATATCCCGATGCTGTTGAAGCATGGGCTGAACGCCGAAGCCGCGAAGGTCGACGAACCGCCGGTGGAGTGAAACCGCAAATTCCTCCCCTGGAAGGGGAGGTGGCAGGGCGAAGCCCTGACGGAGGGGTGTCGCCCTCTCGATAGCGGAACACCCCTCCACCAGCTTCGCTGGTCCCCCTCCCCTTGCAGGGGAGGAACAGGAAAGAAAAAGGGCGGCCCTTCGCGGAGCCGCCCTTTCCTTTATCCGAACCGGATAGCCGCGAAATTACGCGACCGCCGCCTCGTACCGGCGACCGGCCTCGTCCCAGTTCACCACGTCCCACCAGGCCTTCAGATAGCCCGGACGGTCGTTCATGTACGTCAGGTAATAGGCGTGCTCCCACACGTCGTTACCCAGGATCGGCGTGCCCTTGTCGGCGACGACGTCCATCAGGGGGTTGTCCTGGTTGGGGGTCGAGGTGACCTTCAGCTTGCCCTCGGCATCCGCGATCACCCAGGCCCAGCCCGAACCGAACTGGCCCGCGCCCTTGGTATTGAACTCTTCCTTCAGCTTGTCGAGACCGCCGAACGCCTCGATCGCCTCGGCCAGCTTGCCCGAGGGCTGGGTCGTGCCGGGCTTGGTCATGATCTTCCAGAAGAAGTCATGGTTCCAGAAGCCGCCGCCATTGTTGCGGACGACCGCCGGGGCCGACGAGATGGTCGCCAGGATGTCCTCGATCGACTTGCCCTGAAGCGACGAGTCCGCCGCAACCGCCTCGTTCAGCTTGTTGGTATAGGCGGCATGGTGCTTGTCGTGGTGGAAGGTCATCGTCTCCTTGGAGATGACCGGCTCCAGCGCGTCATAGTCGTACGGAAGGGGCGGCAGTTCGAAAGCCATCGTAAATGCTCCTTTGGGGTTTGCCTGTGGCAACGCCGGGCGTCTCAAATGGCTCCCCGAACGGAGTTACGCAACCGTTCCGATCAGATCATGGCGACGAAGCGCATGGCGAAGCTGGTCATAGGACAATCCCAGCGACTCGGCGGTCGTCCGCTGGTTGAAGCGATTGTCGGCCAGCGCCTTGGTCAGCAGTTCGCGCTCGAACCGCGCCACGCGCGACTTGAAGTCGGACGGGCCGACCTCGCATGCCGCCACCTCGTCGCCGTCATTGGGCGGCACGGGAGCGCTCCCCTGCCCCGCCCCCTCGCTTTTCGCGGCGGCGGGCGACTGGCCCTGCGGACGATAGGGCGAGCGGAAGGGGTCGATCTCGATCGCGTCCACCGGCCCCTCGCGGTCCCAGCGATAGACGGCGCGCTCCACCACGTTGCGCAGTTCGCGGACATTGCCGGGCCAGCGATGCTCCATCAGCGCATCGGTCGCCGCCGCGCCAAAGCCCGGCCAGTCGTTCCAGCCGATCTCGGCCGCCATGCGCCGCCCGAAATGATTGGCCAGCACCATGATGTCGCTCTTGCGCGCGCGTAAAGGGGGCAGGGTCACCACCTCGAAACACAGCCGGTCGAGCAGGTCGGCGCGAAACTGGTGCGCGGCGACCTTGTCAGGCAGATGCTCGTTGGTCGCAGCGACGATGCGGACATCGACCCGCAAGGGCCGCGACGAGCCGATCCGCGTCACCTCGCCATATTCGACCGCGCGCAGCAGCCGGTCCTGCGCCGCCATCGACAGCGTGCCCAGTTCGTCCAGGAACAAAGTCCCGCCATTGGCCTCCTCGAACCGCCCCGCGCGCGCCTTGGTCGCGCCGGTGAAGGCGCCCGCCTCATGGCCGAACAATTCGGCCTCGATCAGCGACTCAGGCAGCGCGGCGCAGTTCATCACGACCAGCGGCTGGTCCCATCGCCCGCTCAGGCGGTGGAGACGCTCGGCGACCAGCTCCTTGCCGGTCCCGCGCTCGCCGATGACCAGCACCGGGCGATCGAGCGCGGCGGCGCGGCTCGCCCGTTCCAGCGCATCCAGAAAGGCCCCCGACTGGCCGATGACCTGACTCGTTCGCTCCATTCCCAACAGGTGGCGGAATTTCCCAAGCCTTGGCAAGAGCGCAATCGTTGCCGCGCCGGAACTATTTCGCAAAACGTTGATTTTACGCCATTTTTGAAATTGGCACGCACCCTGCAATGCTTCCGGCATCCCGCCACCGAGCGGACCGAAACAAAGATATCAGGGAGTTTCCACCATGTTCGCCACCAACGTCACCCGCCAGATCGCCGCCATCGCCTGCACCGTCGTGATGAGCGCCACCTGCCTGATGGGCGCCCTCGCCCCCGCGCATGTCGCCACCGCCACGGCCCCGGTTGCAGCGATCGAGGCGCCGATCGCATAATCACGCATTCCGCCATCAAGGAGTATCCGATGGGCATTTTCTCCCGCACCCGCGACATCGTCGCCGCCAATTTCGCCGACCTGCTGGACAAGGCGGAAGACCCCGCGAAGATGATCCGCATGATCATCCTCGAAATGGAGGAAACGCTTGTCGAGGTGCGCGCCTCCGCCGCCCGCACGATCGCCGACCAGAAGGAAATCCGCCGCCACATCCTGAAGCTGGACCAGCTTCAGGACAGCTGGACCGAAAAGGCCGAGCTGGCGCTGTCGAAGGACCGCGAGGACCTGGCCAAGGCCGCGCTGATCGAGCGCCAGAAGGCCGCCGACATGGCCGACCAGCTGAAGGCCGAGGTCCAGGTGCTCGACGACGCGCTGCGCGCGTCGGAAGAGGATATCGCCAAGCTGCAGAACAAGCTGCGCGAGGCGCGGACCAAGCAGAATGCGGTCCAGACCCGTCTGGAAAGCGCCAACAACCGCTATCGCCTGCGCGAGATGTGGAACGGCCCCAAGACGCACGACGCGTTCAGCCGCTTCGACATCCTCGAGCGCAAGGTGGACGAGGCCGAGGGCCGAGCGGAAGCGCTGGGCCTGGGTGCCAGCCCGAAGACGCTGGAGGAGGAGATCGCCGAGCTGCGCGCCTCCGACCGGGTCGATGCCGAACTCGCCGCGCTCAAGGCGCGCCTGAACAAGGGAGAGTGAGATGGACGACGTCGCTGTACCCTTCATCCTCTTCGGCTCGCTCTTCGTCGCGCTGCCTTGGCTGATCCTGCACTATGTCACCAAGTGGAAGCAGGCGCCCAAGATCACCCATGAGGACGAGCAGCTGCTCGACGAGCTTCACATGCTCGCCCGGCGGCTCGAAGATCGGCTTCACACCGTCGAGCGGATCGTCGCCGCCGACAATCCCAACTTCAAACCCGGCCTGTCGCAGTCCGAATGGCGCTCCGAAAGCCGCCTCGGCCAGCATGACTACAGCCTCGATCGGAGGAATTGAGATGACCGCCAGCCGCACCAATTTCTACCTCGACAAGCAGAATGCCAAGTTCAAGGGCGTATGCTCGGGCATCGCCGACTATACCGGCGTCGATGTGATGTGGGTCCGCGTCGCCGCAGTCCTGCTGACCATCACCGGGGTCGGCATGCCCTGGGTCCCGATCGCCTATATGCTGATCGCCTGGATGGCGAACGCCAAGCCGCTGGGCCTGTACCAGTCGGACGAGGACGCCAAATTCTGGCAGGGCGTGCGCAGCAATCCGCGCCGCTCGACCGCCGAGGTCCGCTCGAAGTTCCGCGACATCGACCGCCGCCTCGCCGATATCGAACTGCATTACACCAGCCGCAACCGCCAGCTCGCCGACGAGATCGACAGCCTGCGCTGAGCCCGGCCTGCACATCAACTATCCTATGGGAGTATGGATTATGTCTTGGGGAGGACCGGGTTTCGTCCTGGCGATCATCGCGATGTCGACGATCGGTTGGGTCGTCACCACCTGGATCCGTGCCAAGCACGGGTACAGCCTGGACGGCGAATGGGGCGGCATGGTCGGCAAGACCGGCATGGCCGACGAACGCAAGGTCGAACTGCTGACCGCCGAGAACCAGAAGCTGGTCGGCCAGGTCTCGCGCCTCGAGGAGCGGATCGCGGTGCTGGAGCGCATCGCCACCGACCCCGCCGAGCGGACCGCGCGCGAAATCGACGCGCTGCGCGATCGCTGAGGGAGAGCGGATCATGAAGGACATCGTTCCCGTCCTCGGCATTCTGATCCCGATCCTGGGCATCAGCTGCGGCCTGGTCGCCATCATCGGCGGCGTATTCCTGAAGCCCTGGTTCGCCTATCGCGAAAAGCGGCTGGCCACCGAAGCCTCGATGGTCGCGGAGAAGGCCGCGCAATATGCGGCCCAGACCGAGAAGCTGGAACAGCGGGTTCGGGTGCTGGAACGGATCGTCACCGATCGCGGCCTGGCGCTGAGCGACGAGATAGACGGCCTGCGCGTACCGGGCGAGACGCCCGTCCGCATCGAACACTGACAAAAGAATAAAGGGGAGTTTCCGCCATGTCCGGATCACAGTTCATGGTCGTCATGATCGTCGCGATCGTCATGATCGCCAGCATCTTCAAGTCCAAGCATCGCCGCTCGCCCGGCCTCGACATCGTCGAGCATCTGCGCGGCGAAGGCGCCCGCGACACCCAGGCGCTGCGCGGCGAGATCCAGCAGCTGAAGGAGCGTATCCAGGTTCTGGAACGCGTCATCACCGACCAGCACAAGAGCATCGATCTCGACCGCGAGATCGAACGCCTGCGCGACCGCTAATCCACCCATTGATACGGACAGGGAGCCCGGATCATGACCGACACCAATCTTTACATCGTGATCGCGACCGCAGGCCTTGCGGGGCTGGCGATGATCGTCACCGCAGGGCTGGCCGGATGGCGCGGCTGGTTGCAGCTGAAGAGCCGCGAGTTCGACCGCGCGCATGACATGCCCTATCCGCCCGCAAGCTCCGCCTCGTCGCGGATCGAAATGGCGGACCTGAAGGAACGCATCCGCAAGCTGGAAGCCATCGCCGCAGGCGTCGACCTGTAAGAAGGGGCGCGGGACAAGCGGGAATGGCCCTCCCCTTGCTCGTCCCACCACCGACCGGCGACCACCGGCTTGTCGTCGGCGCATGCACCGGGTAGCGGACATTGCCATGTCCGACCTTGCCGAAATCCGCGACGAATATGAATTCCTCGACGCCGACGATCGCTATCGCCTGCTGATCGATCTCGGCCGCGCGCTGGATCCGATGCCCGAGGCGTTGAAGACCGACGCGACGCTGGTGCGCGGATGCTCGGCCTCGGTCTGGGTCTATCCGACCAAGGGCGATGGCGAAGGGCTGCACTTTCTGGCGGACTCGAACGCGGCGATCACCAAGGGGATCATCGCCCTCGTCCTCAAGACGGTGCAGGACCGGACGCCCGCCGACATCCTGGCGACCGATATCGAGGGCGAGCTGGCGCCGTTCGACCTGAAGAACCAGCTGAGTTCGAACCGGACCCAGGGGATTCCGAACATGATCGCGCTGATCCGGGAGACGGCGGGGCGGTATTGAGGGTTTTCCGGGTGGGGGCTCGGTGAGACACCATGCCCTCCCCCATCCCCTCCCGCTTGCGGGAGGGGAGCGGCTAGAGGCTCCGGTCGGAGCCCAATTCGGCTTAGTTGCAGGGGGCCAAGCTTCTGTTAGCGGGGACGACGCTAGCCACGAAGCACGCCCCTCCCGCAAGCGGGAGGGGATGGGGGAGGGCAAGGGGTCTCACCGAGCCCCCGCTAAAACCCTAAGCCCCCCGCCCCACTCGCGCCGCGATCGCCTCGACATCCTCGTCCGGCGTCACCACCAGCCATTCGCCCGGACGCCGTCCGTCGACCAGCGTCACCGCATTCTTCGGACACAGCCCCAGGCATTTGGTCTCGATCACCCCGACCGAGGCCTTGCGCCCCTTGCCGAAGACTCGCCGCAGCGCCTTGGCCAGCGGGGTCTTGCCCTTGGGGCCGAAGCCGCCGCCGACCTTTTTCGAGCATTTGCCGCAGATCAGGACCGTCGCTTCCCAATCCGCCTTGGCGCGGCGGATCATTCGGGCTTCCAGCTCCGCCGCTCCTCGGCGGCGCGCAGGACTTCATAGGCGGCCTGGACCTGCTGGAATTTCTTCGCCGCGTCGGGATCGTTGGGCCGGATGTCGGGATGGTTGGCCTTGGCCAGCCCCCGCCAGGTCGCGCGGATCAGGTCGAACTCGGCATCCGCCTCCAGCCCCAGCGCCTCGAGCGCGCGCATCTCGTCGCGCGAGCGGGTGCCGTCGCCCGGCCCGGCCCAGGCCTGATGCTTGGACTGGGCATAGCCCGCGCTGGTCCGCCGTTCGGACGCCTCGCGCGCAGCGGCCTCCTCGGCGCTCAGCCCCTGAAAATAGTCCCAGCCGCGATTATACTCGGCGGCATGCGCCTCGCAGAAATACCAGCGGTCGGGGCTGTTGGGCGATTTGGGCGCGGGGCAATTGCCCGGCTGGTCACAGCCATGCCGGTCGCAGATGCGCACGGGCTTGGCCTCCCGCGCCGCGCCATAGCTGCGCCAGCGAGGAAAGCCCCAGTCATTGGATCGGGTAGAAGATCGCGCCACCCGGCCGATTTAGGCGAGTTGCGCAGCGGTGCAAGCATCGTCGCGCTGCTTTGCGTCATGCACGGCCAAAATCGCCGCGCGAAATGCTTGACCGTCCGACCACGGCTCGTTCATGACACGGACGTCATCATATGTTCACGTCCGTATCGGGCATATGCTGCACCCACTTATTTCACGGAGCGATCGTGGCCGAGCGTCCTTCCTTCCTGGCCACCGCAAGAGCGGATGTGCCGGCCTCGATCGTGGTGGCGCTCGTCGCGCTGCCGCTATGCCTGGGCGTCGCCGTCGCCTCGGGCGCACCGCCTTTCGCGGGCATGATCGCCGGGATCGTCGGCGGGCTGGTCGTCGGCTTCCTCTCCAAGTCGCCGCTGTCGGTCGCGGGGCCCGCCGCGGGCCTGACCGTGATCGTGTTCGAGGCGATCGAGCGGCTGCCCAGTTTCCAGGTCTTCCTGCTGGCGGTGGTGCTGGCGGGTATCCTCCAGCTCGCCTTTTCCTTCACGCGGTCGGGCGTGCTGGCCGAGTTCGTCCCCTCCTCGGTCATTACGGGCATGCTGGCGGCGATCGGCCTGATCCTGATCCTGAAGCAGATTCCCCATGCGATCGGCTATGACGGCGATTTCGAGGGCAGCTTCGAATATGCCAGCCGCGCGGGCGGCAATACCTTCACCGATCTCTGGTCCAGCGTCAGCCGCGACATCGCGCCCGGCGCGGTGCTGATCGGCGCGGTGTCGCTGGCCTTCCTGTTCTGGTGGGATCATGCCAAGCCCAAACAGGGTCCGCTTCGCCTGCTCCCCGGTCCGCTGGTCGTGGTGGTGATCGGCGTGGTCGGCAACATGATGCTGGGCGCGGTGCGGCCCGAATGGCAGCTGGCGGGCAGTCATCTGGTCCGCGTGCCGGTCGCCGGCAGCGCATCGGAATTTGTCGGCCAGTTCCAGCTGCCCGACTTCTCGGCCATCGGCATGGGCGCGGTGTGGACCACCGCGATCACGCTGGCGATCGTCGCCAGCCTGGAATCGCTGCTCAGCGTCAAGGCGGTGGACGAACTCGATCCGCGCCGTCGCACCACCGACAAGAACTGGGAGCTGATGGCGCAGGGCGGCGGCAACATCGTCTCGGGCCTGCTCGGCGGCCTGCCGGTCACCTCCGTCATCGTCCGCTCCTCGGCCAATGTCGATTCGGGCGCGGAGAGCAAGCTGTCGACCATGCTGCACGCCACCTGGCTGCTGATCTCGGTCGCGCTGATCCCGGCGGTGCTGAACCTGATCCCGCTGGCCGCGCTCGCCGCCGTGCTGATCGCCACCGGCTACAAGCTGTGCAAGCCCAAGCTGTTCACCGAGCGGTACAAGCAGGGGTGGAGCCAGTTCATCCCCTTCATCGTCACCATCCTGGCGATCCTGCGCACCGACCTGCTGATCGGGATCCTCATCGGCCTGACCGTCGGCTTCGTCTTCGTCGTGGCGCGCAATTTCCGCCCCGCGCTGACCTATGCCTATGACGATGGCGACTGCCTGATCCGCGCGCGGCGCAACCTGTACTTCATCCATAAGTACGAGCTGCAGAAGTCGCTGGCCAAGGTGCCGGACGGCGCCAATCTGCTGATCGACCTGTCCTCGACCTCCTATGTCGACCTGGACAATGTCGACATCATCAATGCCTTCATCAAGGGCGCCGATTATCGCGGGATCACCGTGATCGTGCGCAGCGACGTCGCCGAGCGGACCGCGCCGCTGATCAAGGCCCCATCGACCGGAGTGCGCTACGCATGAGGGAATATAAGCAGCTGCTGCTCGCCAATAAGGCCTGGGCGACCGAACTGCTCGAGGAGAAGGTCGACTTCTTCCAGCGGCAGACCGTGGGGCAAAAGCCCGATTTCCTGTGGATCGGCTGTTCGGACAGCCGGGTGACGCCCGAGCAGATGACGATGACCCCGCCGGGGGGCATGTTCCTGCACCGCAACATCGCCAACCTCGTCCATGACGACGACCTGAACCTGTTGTCGGTCGTGCAATATGCGGTCGACGTGCTGAAGGTCCGCCATGTCATCCTGTGCGGCCATCATGGCTGTGGCGGGGTGCTGGCAACGCTGAAGGGCGGCACCGAGGGGCCGGTCGACCAATGGCTGGGCAATGCGCGCGACGTGCTCCACCGCCACCGCGAGGAAATCGACGCCCAGCCCGACGAGGCGGCCAAGGTCAACCGGCTGGTCGAGGTCAATGTCATGGAGCAGCTGCGCCATCTCGCCCGGCTGGACACCATCCAGAAGGCCTTTGCCGAAAAGCGCGAGCTGTGGCTGCACGGCTGGGTCTATGACATTCGCGACGGGCATATCAAAACCCTGCTGGAGATCGACGCCGACACCGATCTCGACGGGCTGGAGCGACCGGACAAGGTCCTGGTCTGACCGCGCTTGATCGCGGTCCGGGGAACGCCTAGCCTTCGCGTCATCCATGGGGGAGGATGACATGCGGTTCTGGTATGGCGCGGCGCTGGCGGCGGCGATGGTGGCGGCGATGGTGGCGGGGACGGCTTCGGCGCGCGATCTGGTGGTTCCGGCCGACAAGGGCTGGATGCACGCCCAGACGCGGCTGATCGTCCGGTCCAGCGTCGCCGGGCTGAACCGGGTCGCGATCACCGACGCCACCACCACCGAGCATGACATCGCGGTCAAGCTGGAAAGCCCGGACAAGAGCGTCTTCGCCACGCTGTTCCTGTTCCACCCGGCGGTGCCCAGCGTGCCGCTATGGTTCGACCGCTCGCGCATCGCGATCGAGGAGCGCCGGAATTTCGACAAGGGCGCCCCCGCCAGCGCCGATCCGATCGCCTTCGCGCCGAGTGGCTCGGGCCCGGCGGTGGCGTTGCGCCAGAGCTGGTCGCTGCTCAGCAGCCCCTATCGCAGCACCTCTCTGGCGGTCATGCCGATCGGCGAATGGTTGCTGGTCGTGCGCCTGACCGCCGAAAAGCTGACCGCGAACGCGCTCGACGCCAGGATGGACGAGATGATCGCCGCGCTGAAGCCCGCCATCGCGACCACCCCCGCCTATCCGGGCCCGGCGGCGCCGGTCGCCGTTTGCGCGACGCAGACCGACTTCGCGCATCTGCCCAAGGCCAAGCTGGAAAAGTCGAGCAGCTCCAATCCGCTGTTCACCCTCCTGATGAACGCGGCCGTCATGGATCAGGCCGAAAAGGACAAGGCGAACCCCAAGGCCGAACCCGTCACGCCGGCCGCCCCGCTCTGCCGCGACGGCATCGCCACGACCATGTTCGGGGTCTATCGCCGGGAGGGGAACGACAGCGACGGCTATATGATCGCGCTTGCCGATGCCGGACGGACGGTCGATGTCTTTCCCGACCTGATGAGCCAGATCGAAAAGCGCAAGACCAGATCGTATACGGTGCGGCTGAACGATGTCGATGCCAGCGCGAGCAGCTATCCCTCGTTCAACGCCCTGCCCCGCCCCGACCAGGTCGTCGACCTGATCGCCAAGGGCACGCCCACGGCCAAATCGCAGGGCAAGAATATCATCATCAATTCCCGCACGCTGGGCTCCTGATCGGGGCCCGTTCGCGAGGATCAGCCAGAGGGCCTGTAAGCCGGGTTCTGTCCACCGGCAAAGCCGGATGGGCGACCATTCTTCTAGGACGATGCTTGCACATCGCCTCAAGCAACCAACCCGGACGGCGGGTGGGAACACACCCCGACACCCGAAGGCGCCATGCCGTCCCTATTCGGTCTTGCTCCCGGTGGGGTTTGCCATGCCGTTTCCGTTACCGGACCCGCGGTGCGCTTTTACCGCACCCTTTCACCCTGACCTGGCCGAAGCCGTGGCCGTCTGCTCTCTGTGGCACTGTCCCTGGGGTCACCCCCGCCGGGCGTTACCCGGCACCGTCGTTCCGTGGAGCCCGGACTTTCCTCGCCCCCGGTTTCCCGAGGCCGCGGCCGCCCGGCCCTCTGACTGGGGGTGCGTGTAGCGGGAATGGGCGGGAGGGCAAGGGGTTTGTGGGTGGCGGCGGGGCGTGGCCTTCGACTTCGCTCAGGCTGAACGTCCCTTTGGATTGATGCCTAACTCCGTTCAGGCTGAGCGAAGTCGAAGCCCAAGGGACTCAATCATCCCCCTGCGGCCTGGGGAGTAGCAGCGCGAGCAGGATCATCCGGCACTCCGCATCGATCTCGCCGTCGATCAACTCGGGGCGGAAGCGCCGCTGGAAGGCCATGATCGCCGCCATCCGGTCGGTCACGTCATAGCCGAACCGCTCCAGCGCCAGGCAGAAGCCCGCCTCGGTCCACATCGGGTCCATCAGGTTCTTGGTCGGGCGCGGCAGCGCCAGCCGCCGCCGGGCCAGCGCGCCCCAGGGGAACAGCTCGCCGGGATCGCGCTTGCGGGCGGGCGCGATATCCGAATGACCGACGATGTTGCCGCGCGTGATGCCGTGGCGGCGCTGGATGTCGGCGACCAGTTCCATCACCGCCGCGATCTGTTCGTCGGGAAAGGGCCGATAGCCCCAGTCATGGCCGGGATTGACGATCTCGATCCCGATGCTCGCCGAATTGACGTCCTCGATCGCGCGCCAGTGCGAACGCCCTGCATGCCAGGCGCGCTTGTCCTCGTCGACCATGCGCATCACCGTGCCGTCCTCGGCCACCAGATAATGGCACGACACCTTGGCCTCCGGATCGCGCAGCCGGGCGATCGCCGATTCCGCGTCCTGCATCCCGGTATAGTGCAACACGATCATCGTTACGGGCAGTTGACGCACGTCGAAATTGGGTGACGGCGTATCGACGATCGTCATGCAACCTCCTGGAACAACCCCGCTGGGCCGCCCCTGTTAGCGGCATCGGAGCATCAAGGATATGACTTCATAGGCTCCTTATGGGATCGTCGGGATCGCATTTCTCGTAAACGCCGCGCCCGGCCGGATTGAGCTGGAACAGGTCGGTCTGGCCGATCACCGTCTCGCCCGCGCCCAGGATCAGTCCGCCCGAGGGCCGCATCGCGGCGGCCAGCGTCTGGAAGGCCCGCCGCTTGGGGTCGGGCGAGAAATACAGCATGACGTTGCGGCACAACACCAGATCGAAGGCGCCGCCCGGCGGCGGGTCGAGCACCAGGTTCATGTGGCGAAAGGCGATGTGGCGCAGCAGGTCGGGCCGCGCGGCGAACTCATTGTTGGGGCGCCCTTCGAACCAGCGGACGAGATGCCGGATCGGCAGCCCGCGCTGCACCTCGAACTGGGTGTAGCAGCCGCTGCGCGCCCGGGCGAGCGCCGCCTCGCAGACATCGGTGGCGACGATCTCGGGCATCGCCGTCCCGCTCACCTGCTGACGCTCGGCAAAGATCATCGCCAGCGACAGGGGCTCCTGCCCGGTTGAACATCCCGCGCTCCAGATCCGCGCGCGGCGGCCGCTGCGCTCCACCTCGGCGACGATCTCGACGATCTGGTCGAAGACATGCTGGTCGCGGAAGAAGGACGTCTCGCAATTGATCAGCGCATCGACCACCCGGCCCGCCAGATGCGGGTCGCGCCCGTCGAGCAGCGCAAGGACCAGCTGGTCCAGCGTCTCCAGCCGCCGTTCGCGCATCAGCGGCAGCAACACGGTGTCCACGCGGGTCGAACGGTGGCTGACGATCTGCTGCCCGGTGCGCGCCTCGAGCAGCGCGGCCAGGACGGTCAGCGCCTGGCGGGAGGCGGGCTCGGCAGCGGGGTTGGAGCGGATCGGCATCGCGCGGGGGCTATGGGGCACGGACGCCATCATGGCTGCGCGGCCTTGGCCGCGCCCGCGGCCAGCATCGCGCCGATCGCCTCGGGCGGCAGGACCTGATCGGCCAGGTGGCGGCGGACGACCGCGCCGGGCATGCCCCAGACGACCGAACTGGCCTGATCCTGTGCGATGATCCTTCCCCCCGCCGCCTTCAACATCCGCGCGCCCTCCATCCCGTCACGCCCCATGCCCGTCAGCACGATGCCCCAGGCCCGGTTGCCCCACAGCTCCGCCATCGAGGCGAACATCGGGTCGACCGAGGGCAGGCAGCCGCTGCTCGCCCGGTCATGCTTGAGCCGGATCGACGCGCCGCCGTCGGGCAGCCCGACAAAGGTGACATGCGCATCGCCCGGCGCGATCAGGATCCGGCCCGGCCGCAACCGCATCCGATCCTCGGCAATGTCGCAGGGCCGCCGCGCCACCGCCGCCAGCTGCGCGGCGAAATAGGACATGAAGGACGCGGGCAGGTGCTGGGTGACGACGATCGGCACCGACATGCTGGCGGGCACCCGTTCTAAGAGCTTGGCCAGCGCGTGAATGCCCCCGGTCGACGCCCCGATCCCGATCATCTCGGGCAGCGCCGCACCCCGTGCCGATGCCGGGGCGATCGGCGCGGCGGCGGCGGGCGGCGACGATGCGTCGCCCTCCCCCACCCCGGCTCCGCCCCCGGTCCCGGCCAGCGCATCGAGCTTGTGCCGCAGGATCTCGCCGAACTCGGCCAGCCTCTGGGGCAGTGGCTTGACCAGCGTGTCGGCCGCGCCGTGCGCCAGCGCCTGCACCGTCGCCGCGCCGCCCTTGGGCGTGGAGGCCGAGACGATAATGATCCGCGCGCCGCGCCCCGCCGCCAGCATGCGCGGCAGGGCGGAGATGCCGTCCTGTCCGGGCATCTCGACATCCAGCAGGATGATGTCGACACGGTTCTGGGCCAGAAAGCCGAGCGCGCCTTCGACATGTGTCGACTGCCCCGCGAGCACGAAGCGGTCATGCCCGGCGATCTGCCCGGCGATCAGCGCGCGCGCGACCGCCGAATCGTCGACGATCAGGATGCGGCTGGCCGGTCGCGGCGCGATATCGGGTTGGAGGAAAGACGCCATGGCGCTGCGCATGGGCGGCCGGTCGGCGGGGCTCAGATGACGCCGACCAGCTGGAGCTTGCTCTCCAGCGTGTCGCGGTCGAACGGCTTCATGATATATTCGTCCGCCCCGGCATCGATCGCCGCGCGGATATGCGCCATGCCGTTTTCGGTGGTGCAGAACACGATGCGCGGCCGCCGGTCCAGATTGGCCTCGCGCAGCGCGCGCAGGAAATCCATCCCGCTCATCACCGGCATGTTCCAGTCGAGCAGGACCACATCGGGCACCGATTCCAGACAGGCGTCCAGCGCCTCGCGCCCGTCGCCCGCCTCGCGCACCTGAAGGTCCAGCGTCTCCAATATATGTCGGGCGACCTTGCGGATCACCTTGGAGTCATCGACGACGAGACAGGTTTTCATGGGGCACGCCTTGTTACAGCAAAGACCCCAGCGGGATCCCGAAGGCCATCTAACCCTGCGAAAGTAAGAGCCGGGTTAATGGCTCAGGCGGCCGCCGCCGCGGGCGGCGGGACCAGCCGGGCCAGGTCGAGCACCAGCAGCGGCTCGCCATCGCGCACCACCATGCCGCCCGCCGCGCGCGACCAGCGCCCCTCGCGCGGCGGCGCATGCGGCATCGGGCGGGTCTCGAACGTCTCGATATCGTCCAGCGCATCGACCAGCATGGCGTAATAGTGGCCGTCCTGCCGGGTGATGACGGCGCGGCGGATATGGTCGGCGGTCGGCTCCAGCCCCAGCGCCAGTCGGGTGTCGACCACGGTGATGACGCGGCTGCGCAGCGCGGTCAGCCCGCGCACCGACGGCTCGGCACGCGGCACCGCCACGACCTCGCCGATATCGACCACCGAATCGACCTGGTCGGCGTCGAACACCACGCCTTGGTCGGCGATGCGGGCGATCAGGAACAGCGGCATCAGCGGCCTCCCCGGCGCGCATGGCTGGCCAGCGCCGCGATCAGCGCGGGGCGGTCATAGCGATAGACGCTGTGGGCATCGGACGCCGCATCGCGCTCGCGGCGCAGTCGCACCACCGGCGCGCCCGAGGCATCCTCGGGCAAGGGCTCGTCCTCCATCATCAGGCGGACCGCGGGAACCTCGTCGTCCGCCGCCTGCACCGCGCAGCGATAGCCATTGGCCTCCAGCACCGGGCGCAGGAAACGGTCCATCCAGGCCGCCCCCGCGCCGTCGAGCAGGCAAAGCAGCGGGCCATGGTCGCCCATCCCGCTCGCCGTGCCGCCGAACAGCGCCAGCGGGTCGAGGATCTCGATCGGCTCGCCCTGCCACACCGCGACGCCCAGCACCGTGCCGTCCCCGGGCGACGGGGCGATATCGGCGGGCAGCTGGATGATCTCCAGCGCGGCGGCGATCGCATAGGCGCATTCGGCCTCGCCATCGGTCAGGCGCAGCACCTCGATCTCGCCCCCGACGGTCGCGCGGTCGAGCGCCCGGGCATCGACATGGTGCAGCGGCATCGTCGTCTCGCCCACCACCAGCCGGAAGCGACCGCCCGAATGGTGGACCGCCGCCGCCTCGGCCTTTTCGACCCGATCGATCGCGCCCAGCGGCATCGCGCGGCGGCAGCCATCCAGATCGTCGAACAACAGCGCCGGGATCGCCGCTGCGTCGGCATCGTCCTCGCTCGCCGCGATGACCTCGCGGTGGAAACGGAGCCCGGCCGCCTGCGCCAGCCCGCCGCCGTCGAGCAGCAGCATCGGCAGGCCGCTGTCGGGCAGCGTCTGTCCGGCGTAAAGGCCGCTGCCCATCACCGCCGGGGCGGCGGGCTTGACCACCACCTCCTCGGTATCCAGCACATCGTCCACCCCCAGCGCATAGTCGCCGTCGCGGGTCGATATGATGACCAGCGTCATGGGCTCGGCGGGGCCGACGCCCAGGAAACGGCCCAGCGGCAGCATCGGCAGGCGCCGTCCGCGCACCGTCGCGACCTCGACCGCGCCGACCGGATCGATGCGGACCTGATCGCCGCGAATCTTGACGATCTCCTCGATCGACTGGCGCGCGATGGCGAAACGCTGGTCGCCGACTGCGACGACGATGGTCGACATGATCGACAGGGTCAGCGGCACCTGGATGGTGATCGCCAGCCCCCGGCCCGGCCGGTTGTCCAGCGCGACGCGGCCGCCGACATGTTCGATATTGGCGCGGACCACGTCCATGCCGACCCCGCGCCCCGACATGGTCGACACCGTGTCGCGGCTGGACAGGCCCGGCTCGAAGACCAGCTTCTGCTTGTCGGCGGCGGTCATCGCGGCCACCTCGCCCGCGCTTCGGACGCCGCTCGCCACCGCCTTGGCGGCGATACGGGCGACGTCGATCCCGGCGCCGTCATCCTCGATCTCGATCAGGATCTGGTTGCCCGACTGGCGCGCGGCGACGCAAATCTGCCCGGTCTCCGGCTTGCCCAGCCGGCGACGCTCGGCCGGGGTTTCGATGCCATGGTCGATCGCGTTGCGGATGATGTGGACCAGCGGGTCGCGCATCATCTCGATCATCTCGCGGTCGAGGTCGACATCCGACCCCTCGATGCGTAGCGACACCGCCTTGCCCAGTTCGGCGGCGGTGTCGCGGACCATGCGGGGCAGGGCGGAGAACAGCCCGTCGACCTTCTGCATCCGCGTCCGCGTCACCGTGTCGCGCATGTCGGCGACGGTCAGCGACAGCCGGTCGAGCGCCGCCTCGACCCGCGGGTCGAGCACGGAGTCGCGAAGCCGCCGCGCGAGTTCGTTGCGCGCCAGCACCATGTCGGACATGCCGCTCATCATCCGGTCGAGCAGGTCGACGTTCAGGCGGATGCTGCGCGGTGCGGCGCGGCTCGGCACCGCCACCTTGGCGACGGGGGCGACGGACGCGGTTTCCGTCCGGGTCAGCGCGGCGATCAGCGTGTCGTCGTCCGAATCGTCCAGCCCGGTCCCCGTCGCGATCGCCTCGACCACCGCGCCGATCCGGTCGACGATCCCCAGCACCGCATCGACCAGCGCGGTATCGGGCGTCCGGCTGCCGTCGCGCGCCGCCGCCAGCACGTCCTCGGCGGCATGGCTCAGCCGTGCGAGGCGCGGCAGGTCCAGAAAGCCGCAGCTTCCCTTGACGGTATGGACGAAGCGGAAGATCGCATCGAGCCGCGCCCGGTCGGCGGGCGCCGCTTCCCAGGCCACGATCTCGCCGGACAGCGCCTCCAGCGTCTCGCGCGTCTCGGCGATGAATTCCTGCAGCAGATCGTCCATAAATCCCCGAGGGCGCGTCCTTTCCGCTCCCTCTTGCCGCCACAAGATTAAAAGGGCGTTTACCCCGCGCGGATGGCCGCCCCCAGGATCATCGTGCTGGGCGCGGGCTCATGGACCAGCGTCATGCCACCATGTTCGTGGGTCAGCGTATGGACCAGGAACGCGGGCGCGGTGCGCGAGCCCAGCGGCTCGGTCCCCTGCCCCTCCATCAGCGTGCGGCCGATTTCGGGGTCGAGCAGGATGCGCGGCCCCTCGATCCGGATCGCGATCTCGATCGCCTCGCGCCCCGCCTCGGCCCCGATGTCGATCGTGCCGCCGCGCGCCAGCGCCTCGGCCGCGATCAGCGTCAGGTTCATCAGGATGCGCACCGCAGGCTTGGGCAGGCTGGGCTGTTCCACCAGCCAGCCGAGCGTCGTGCGGCGATTGTCGACCAGCAGCCCTTCGATCGCCGCCTTCGCCTCGCCCATGTCGACCCGCTCGGCAAAGCCGCCGCCCGCGCCGAAGGCCAGGCGGAAGAATTTCAGCTTGTTGGCCGAGGCGCGCGCGCTGTCGGCCAGCAATTCCATGCAGCGTTCGCGCATGGCGGGGTCGGTCTCGTCGGCCAGCAGCTCCAGCCCGTTATTGAGCGCCCCCACCGGGGACAGGAGATCGTGGCACAGTCGCGAACACAACAGGCTCGCGAAATCCACCGGGCTGACGGTCATGAAAAATCCCTCGACAAACTGGCCCTTTGTGACGTGGGCATTCGCTATGCGCAAGCAAGTGCAAGCGGATCGAAGCGGCCATGGCGTTCACCCGCCGCGACCGCGCGCCAGGCGGTGACCTGTCCGCCTCCCGCGATCAGCCAGATGCTGCCGTCGGGCGCGGCATCGGCGGCGTCGCGCGGCGACGGTTCGGCCAGCCCGGTCGGGTGCGAGTGATAATGGCCGATCACCGCCGCCCCGCCGCCCCGCGCCGCGCGGTGCGCCGCGATCAGCGCGGCCGGATCGATCTCGAACCGGTGCCAGGGCTCGGCCGCGACATTGGCGCAAGGCACGACCCCGTCGATGCGATCCCCCTGTCCCAGCAGCAGCCCGCAAACCTCCCGATCGGGCGAAGCGGCGGCGGTTTTCAACAGGAAGTCCAGCGTATCGCTTGAAATCGTTACGGTCATGCCCAATTTACTAAGCCATGGACCGGGGGGTTTCCATCATCGATGCGCGGATCGCGCCCACAGCGGATGGCTGGCGGTTGGACCGTGCGCTGGCCGATGCGGTGCCGACTTTGTCGCGCGAACGGCTGAAGGTGCTGATCGCCAGCGGCGCGGTGACACGCGACGGCGTGATGGCACGCGACCCCGCCAAGCGGGCGGCGGCGGGCGATCAGTTCCGGGTCGCGGTCCCCGCCCCCACCCCGGCGCATAACGAGGCGCAGGATATCCCACTCGTCATCGCATACGAGGACGAGCATCTGATCGTCATCGACAAGCCCGCCGGGCTGGTCGTGCATCCGGCGGCGGGCAATCTGGACGGGACACTGGTCAACGCGCTGCTCCATCATTGCGGCGGGTCGCTGTCGGGGATTGGGGGCGTGGCGCGGCCCGGCATCGTCCACCGGATCGACAAGGACACGTCGGGCCTGATGGTTGCCGCCAAGACCGACCGCACGCATGAGGGGCTGGCCAAGCAGTTCGCGGCGCATTCGATCGACCGCCGCTACCGCGCGATCACCGGGGGCATTCCGCGACCCGCCGACGGCAGCGTGGACGCGCCCCTCGCGCGCAGCCCGCAGAACCGCAAGAAGGTGGCGATCGTGCCGGGCGGCAAGCGCGCCGTGACTCATTACCGCACCATCGAAAAGCTCAACAACGCCGCGCTGGTCGAATGCCGCCTGGAGACGGGGCGGACGCATCAGGTCCGCGTGCATATGCAGTCGCTCGGCCACGCCTTGCTGGGCGACCCGGTTTATGGTAGAACAAAGGGTGCTCAAAAAGCCCTGCTCGATGAACTCGATTTCCGGCGCCAAGCCCTGCACGCGGCGCATCTGGGTTTCATTCATCCCATAAGCGGCCACGCTTTGGCGTTTGAGAGCCCGATGCCGCCGGACATGCAGGAACTGTTCAGTCGGCTTCACGTATAGCAGAAGACCGCCTCGCGCCCGACGACGGGGCGAAACGGAATGACGCTCCAGAAAGGGAGATAAGGATCATGGCAAAAGGCAGCAACGTCCCGGCGACGATTCCTGCGCTCGGCGGGGAGCAGTCGCTCAACCGCTATCTGGCCGAGATCAAGAAATTCCCGATCCTTGCCCCGGAGCAGGAATATATGCTCGCCAAGCGCTTTCAGGAGCATGGCGACCCCGAGGCGGCGGCGCAGCTCGTCACCTCGCACCTGCGTCTCGTGGCCAAGATCGCAATGGGCTATCGCGGCTATGGCCTGCCGACCTCCGAGCTGATCTCGGAGGGCAATATCGGTCTGATGCAGGGCGTGAAGAAATTCGAGCCCGATCGCGGCTTCCGCCTCGCCACCTATGCGATGTGGTGGATCCGCGCCTCGATCCAGGAATATATCCTGCGTTCGTGGAGCCTCGTGAAGATGGGCACCACCGCGGCACAGAAGAAGCTGTTCTTCAACCTGCGCCGGATGAAGTCGAAGCTCGACGCGTTCGAGGATGGCGACCTGCGGCCCGAAGACGTGACCAAGATCGCCACCGATCTGGGCGTCAACGAGGACGAGGTCATCAGCATGAACCGCCGCATGGCGATGGGGGGCGACACCTCGCTCAACGTCTCGATGCGCGAGGATGGCGAGGGCCAGTGGCAGGACTGGCTGGCCGACGACGCGCCGCTCCAGGACTCGGTCGTCGCCGAGCAGCAGGAGGCGGATGTCCGCCACGACATGCTGGTCAGCGCGATGGACGACCTGAACGACCGCGAGAAGCACATCCTGACCGAGCGTCGCCTGACCGACGATCCCAAGACGCTCGAGGAACTGAGCCAGGTTTACGGCGTCAGTCGCGAGCGCGTCCGCCAGATCGAGGTGCGCGCCTTCGAGAAGCTGCAAAAGGCGATGATGCGCATCGCCGGTGAGAAGCGGCTGCTGGCGGCGGCCTGACCATGACCGGCCGCACCGTCGTCATCGGCGGCGGCGCGGCCGGGATCGCGGCGGCCAGGACGCTGCACGATGCGGGGCGCGAGGTTCTGCTGATCGAGGCGGCGGACCGGCTGGGCGGGCGGGCGCAGAGCGTGCGACTGCCGACCGGCCATGTGGTCGATCATGGCTGTGGCTGGCTCCATTCCGCCAGGCGCAATCCCTGGACCGCCATCGCCGAGCAGGCGGGCTTCACCATCGATCGCCGCTCGCCCAACTGGCAGGTCCAGTGGAACGAGCTGGGCTTTCCCGCTGACCAGAAGCGCGCCTCGAACGAGGCCTATGTCCGGTTCGAGGATGCGGCGATGGCCGCGCTCGACGGGCCGGATCGTCCGCTGTCCGACTTCGTGAGCGATGACGATCCCTGGCGACCGATGATCGACGCGATCTCGGGCTATGCCAATGGCGCCACGCTGGCCGAGGTGTCGCTGCACGACTGGGCGGCCTATGAGAATGCCGCGACCGACGACAATTGGGCGGTGGTCGAGGGCTATGGCACGGTCGTCGTGCACCATGCGGGGAATGTGCCGGTGCGGACCGGCGTGACGGCCACGCGCATCGACCATCGCGGCAAGACCATCCGCATCGAGACCTCCGCCGGTACGATCGAGGCGGATCATGTTATCGTCGCCGTCCCCACCACGGTGCTGGCGGAAGGCAAGTTGACCTTCGACCCGCCCCTCCCCGCCAAGCAGGAGGCCGCCGCCGCGCTGCCGCTCGGGATCGCCGACAAGGTCTTCCTGTCGGTCGAAGGCCCCCTGCCCTGGCCCGCCCATGCGCATCTGACCGGCAATCCGTATAGCGCCTGCACCGCCAGCCACCGGCTATCCCCCTTTGGCTGGCCGATCGTCGAGAGCTTCTTCGGTGGCCCCTGCGCCGAGGCGCTGGAGGACGACGGCGCGGCGGCGGCCTTCGCGATCGACGAACTGGTGGCCCTGTTGGGCAGCGACTGGCGGCGGCGCTTCACGCCGTTGGACGCGACACGCTGGCGACGCGTGCCGCTGATCGGCGGCAGCTACAGCCATGCCAGGGTCGGTCATGCCGATGCGCGGGGCAGACTGGCCGAGCCGGTCGATGGTCGCCTCTTTTTCGCGGGCGAAGCCTGTTCGCGTGAGGATTTCTCGACCGCGCATGGGGCCTATGAAACGGGCGTGGCAGCCGCACAGGGCGTCCTTTCGGTCGGGCCCTAGGCATTTTCGTCCGCTTCCCCCATC
Source organism: Sphingomonas sp. SORGH_AS_0789 (assembly GCF_031453055.1). Taxonomy (NCBI): domain Bacteria; kingdom Pseudomonadati; phylum Pseudomonadota; class Alphaproteobacteria; order Sphingomonadales; family Sphingomonadaceae; genus Sphingomonas; species Sphingomonas sp. SORGH_AS_0789. The sequence continues at coordinate 2,465,425 of NZ_JAVIYV010000001.1, read as the reverse complement.
ATACCAACCGGGCATTGGCGAGACGGGGGCAGGATGCGGACGATAGGGTTGATCGGCGGCATGAGCTGGGAAAGCTCGGCCGAATATTATCGCATCATCAATCAAGGGGTTCGCGATCGGCTCGGCCCGACCGCCTCGGCCTCCTGCCTGCTCTGGTCGTTCAATTTCGCCGAGATCGAGGCGCTTCAGCACAAGGGCGATTGGGACGGCCTTACCGCCCGGATGACCGAGGCCGCGCGGACGCTGGAGGCAGGCGGCGCCGAACTGCTGCTGATCTGCACCAACACCATGCACCGCACGGCACCGGCCATCGAGGCGGCGGTGACGATCCCGCTCGTGCATATCGCCGACCCCACGGCGGAGCGGATCAAGGCCGCAGGGCTGCGGACCGTCGGGTTGCTCGGCACCGCCTTCACGATGGAGCAGGATTTCTACAAGGGGCGGCTGGCGGAGCGTCACGGGCTCGACGTCGTCATTCCCGAGGCCGCCGACCGCGCCGAGGTTCACCGCATCATCTATGAGGAGCTGGTCGCGGGTCGCATCCTCGATACGTCCCGCGACCGCTATCGCGCGGTCATCCGCCGTCTGGTCGAGGCCGGAGCCGAGGCCGTCATCCTGGGCTGTACCGAGATCATGCTCCTGATAGGCGCGCAGGACAGCCCCGTGCCGGTGTTCGACACGACCGCGCTGCATGCACAAGCCGCCGTCGAACGGACGCTGGCCGACTGAGCCCCGGCCATGAAAAAGGCCCCGGCTTTCGCCGAGGCCCTTTTCGGTCAGCGATCCGACGCAATCACCGGATCGGCGAGTTCGGATCCAGCCGCATGTCGAGATAGCGATCCACCGACCCCATCAGCTCGGGCATTTCATGCTCGAAGAAATGGTTCGCCTTGGGGATGGTGTCGTGATGGATGGTGATGTGCTTCTGCGTGCGCAGCTTGTCGACCAGCTTCTGGGTCGCCGCCGGGGTCGCGACCTCGTCGGCCTCGCCCTGGATGATGATGCCCGAGGAGGGGCACGGCGCCAGGAAGGTGAAGTCGTACATGTTGGCGGGCGGCGCGACCGAGATGAAGCCGCGAATCTCCGGGCGGCGCATCAGCAGCTGCATCCCAATCCACGCGCCGAAGCTGACACCCGCAATCCAGGTGGTCGAGGCTTCGGGGTGGAAGCTCTGCACCCAGTCGAGCGCCGAGGCCGCGTCGGACAGCTCGCCGATGCCGTTGTCGAACGTGCCCTGACTCTTGCCCACGCCGCGGAAGTTGAAGCGCAGGGTTGCGAAGCCGCGCCGCTGGAAGGTCTTGTACAGTTCCTGCACGATCCGGTTGTTCATCGTGCCGCCCGCATTGGGATGCGGGTGCAGGATCATGGCGACGGGCGCGCGCGGACGCGGAGCGGGAGCGAAACGGCCTTCGAGGCGGCCTTCTGGGCCGGGGAAAATGACTTCGGGCATCAAAACTCGCCGATCTGGATCGCGCTGGTGGAGCGCCGGGAACGTTGCGCTATATAGGCGGAAAGGCCCTTTTCGCAATTGTTCGATCATTCCAGCTAGGGAACGAACCCTGTCCCGTCTTTACCTCGATCATGCCGCCACCACCCCGATGACCGATGCCGCGCGGGCGGCGCTGGCACAGGGATGCGCGGCCTGGGCCAACCCCTCCTCCCCCCATGCGGAGGGGCGCGCGGCAAAAAGGCTGCTGGAGGATGCCCGCTCGGCCATCGCGCGGGCGCTGGGCTGGTCGCATGAGATCCTGTTCACCAGCGGGGCCAGCGAGTCGCTGTCGATCGCGCTGACCCGGTCGATGGCGGAGCGGCGCTTCGTCGGCGCGATCGACCATGACGCGGTGCTGCGCGCCGCCCCGGATGCCGTGGTGATGCCGGTCGGGCCGGACGGCGTGCTGCGCCTGCCTGACCTCAGCGGTCCGCGCGCGGTCGTGACGGTGCAATGGGCCAATAGCGAGACCGGCGTGAGACAGCCGATCGCCGAACTGGCCGAGGCGATCCACGCCGCCGGGCACATCCTGCTGGTCGACGCCGCGCAGATGCCGGCGGGCGCGGACCGCGCGGTGATCGACCATGCCGACCTCGTCGCGCTGTCGGCGCACAAGCGCGGCGGGCCGCCCGGCATCGGCGCGCTGCTGGTTCGCAACCTGGCGGTGCTGGCCCCGACCGGCGGGCAGGAGCGCGGCTATCGCCCCGGCACCGAGAATATGCCCGGCGTGCTGGGCTATGCGGCGGCGCTCGCGGAGCCGGAGCCCGATCATACCGCACTTCGCGCCTATTGCGACGATGCGATCCGGCGCTCGGGCGGGATCGTGGTCGCCGATGCCAGCCACCGCCACCCGGCCATCGCCAGCTATCACATGCCGGGCAAGCCGTCGGCCGCGCAGCTGATCCAGTTCGACCTCGCGCATATTTCGGTTTCGGCGGGGAGCGCCTGCGCCAGCGGCAGCCTGAAGCCCAGCCACGTCCTGTCCGCGCTCGGCTGGAGCGAGGAGGCGGGGCGCGAGGTGGTGCGGGTCAGCTTCGGCCGCTCCACGACGCGCGAGCATGTCGACCGCTTCGTCACCGCCTGGCGCGCCATCGCGCGGGGGACGCGCGTCGCATGATCTATCTCGACTATCAGGCGACGACCCCGCTCGCGCCCGAGGCGCTGAAGGCGATGCTCCCCTGGCTGGAGCAGGGCCATGCCAATCCCCATTCCCCCCACCGCGCCGGGCGACAGGCGCGCGCCGCCGTCGAGGTCGCACGCGATCAGGTGGCGGCGCTGCTGCCCCCGGGCGGGCGGGTGGTGTTCACCAGCGGCGCGACCGAGGCGCTGAACTGGGCGATCAAGGGCGCGAGCGGCGGCATCGTCACGACGGCGATCGAACATGCCGCCGTGCTCGACACCGCCCACGCGACGGGGCGCGACCTGACCATCCTGCCGGTCGATGACGAGGGGCTGGTCACGCCCGCGTCCGTCGCATCGGGCGTCGCATCGGGCGTCGCGCCGGGCACCGGACTGGTCGCCGCGATGCTGGTCAACAACGAGATCGGCACCGTCCAGCCCATCGCCGCGCTGGCCGAGGAGGCGCGTCGCGTCGGTGCCTGGATGCTGTGCGATGCGGTGCAGGGCTATGGCCGGATCGCCATTCCCGACGGCGTCGATCTGGTCGCGCTGTCGGCGCACAAGATCCATGGGCCCAAGGGTATCGGCGCGCTGTGGATCAGGGACGGCATCACCCTGCCCCCACTGCTCCATGGCGGCGATCAGGAGGGCGGCCGCTCGGGCACGCTCAGCCCCGCTTTGTGCGCCGGGTTCGGCGTGGCGGCGAAGCTGATGGCGGCGCGTGCCGAAGAGGACATGGCGCATGTCGAGCGGCTCTGGGCGGTGGCGATCGCGCAGTTGGGGCCGGACTGGACGATCAACGGGTCGACCGAGCGGCGCTATCGCGGCAATCTGAACGTCCGGCGCGAAGGGCTGGATGTCGCGCGATTGATGTCCGACTGCCGCGACATCGCCTTTTCGGCGGGAAGCGCCTGCGCCAGCGGATCGGGGCGGACCAGCCATGTGCTCCGCGCGCTGGGCCTGGGCGATGCGCAGGCCAGATCCTCGATCCGGCTGGGTTTCGGACGCTATACCACCGAGGCGGACCTGACGGCCGCCATCGCCCGGCTCGACGCCGCCTCCAGGGCGCAGCGGCCATGATCGGCCTGACCTTTATCGACCGCCGGGGGGATGCGGTTTCGATCCAGGCCATGCCCGGCGAGACGCTGCTGCGGGCCGGGCAACGCGCGGGCCAGCCGATGGAGGGCACCTGCGGCGGACAGATGGCGTGCGCGACCTGCCATGTCCTGATCGATACGGCCTATCTCGACCGGATCGCGCCCCCCTTGGCGGAGGAAGAGGATATGCTCGACCTGGTGCCCGATGCGACCCGGTCCAGCCGCCTGGCCTGTCAGATCCTGCTGACCCCAGAACTCGACGGACTGACCGCGCGGCTTCCCTGAACGCGCGATAACCAACTGGTTCAGCACGCAATCATCGCCGATTCGGCAATATCCTCCCATGCTCGCCGAAGGGCGGGCCTACCGGGAGTAAAGCGTTATGAAACTTCTTGCTGTCTTGGGCGCCGGCCTGATCGCCGTTTCGGGTATCGCCGCCGCCGCGCCTGCCGCCGCCGCACCGCATGGGCCGCACGACCGCTGGGGTCCGGGACCGGGGCGTGGACCGGGCTGGGACCGTGGGCCGGGCTGGCATGATCGCGGCCCCGGCTGGAACCGGGGTCCGGGCTGGGACCGTGGACCCGGCTGGCATCGCGGCAACAGCTGGGATCGGGGTCCGGGCTGGCGCGGTTACGGACGCCCGCGCGTCGTGTGCCGCTGGGTCCGCACCTGGGATGGGCCGCAGCGTCAGTGCTTTCGCCGCTGACCCTCTGACATGACGAACGGGGCCGGTGGGATAAGGGCTTGATCCCCCGGCTTCGTTTCGCCATATGCGCGGCGGGAGTCGGGCGGACGTAGTCATCGCCAACCCGGTCAGGTCCTGACGGAAGCAGCCGCAACGATTTCGCTGCGGGTCGTCCCGGCTCCCACCTTTCCAGCATTTCGGAAACGCGCGACACAGCGTCGCCCCAGCGCAGGCTGGGGCCTTTTCGCGTTGGCGCGATGCACTCGCCAGAGGCCCCAGCCTGCGCTGGGGCGACGGTTGCGTATGTGTCTTAACACACGATTTGACCTGACGCGGCGCGCCCGAGCGCCTATGTTGGTCGGCGATGCTTTCCCCTATCCCGACCACCCAGACCCGGCATGGCTGATTCGTTCGACCTGGGCGAACCGCCCCAGCCCGCCAAAGCGGAGGCGTATCGCGTCCTCGCGCGCAAATACCGGCCGCAGACCTTCGACGCGCTGATCGGGCAGGACGCGATGGTCCAGACGCTGGGCAATGCGATCAAGCGCGACCGGCTGGCCCATGCGTTCCTGATGACCGGCGTGCGCGGGGTGGGCAAGACGTCCACCGCGCGGCTGATCGCCAAGGCGCTGAACTGCGTCGGTCCCGACGGCAGTGGCGGCCCGACGATTTCCCCGTGCGGCGTGTGCGAACCGTGCCGCGCCATCGCGGAAGGCCGCCATATCGACGTGATCGAGATGGACGCCGCCAGCCATACCGGCGTGGACGACGTGCGCGAGATCATCGAGGCGTCGCGCTATGCCGCCGTCTCGGCGCGCTTCAAGATCTACATCGTCGACGAAGTCCACATGCTCTCCAAGAACGCCTTCAACGCGCTGTTGAAGACGCTGGAAGAGCCGCCCGCGCATGTGAAGTTCCTGTTCGCCACCACCGAGGTGAACAAGGTTCCGATCACCGTCCTGTCGCGCTGCCAGCGATTCGACCTGCGGCGGATCACGGCGGACAAGCTGGCGGCGCATTTCGCCGACATCTGCGTAAAGGAGGGCGTCACCGCCGAGGAGGAGGCGCTGATGCTCGTCGCGCGCGCGGCAGAAGGCTCGGCGCGCGACGGCCTGTCGATCCTCGACCAGGCGATCGCCCATGCCGATCTGGAGGGCGGCGGCGTCACCGCGGCGGCGGTCCGCGAGATGCTGGGCCTGTCGGATCGCGGCGCGGTGCGCGACCTGCTGGGGCTGGTGCTGAACGGCGACGGCGCGGGGGCGCTCGCCTCGCTGCGGCGGCAATATGACTATGGCGTCGACCCGCAATCGGTGCTGCGTTCGCTGCTGGAGACGGTGCACGGCATCACCCTGACCAAGGTCGGCACGCCGCATGACGCCGCGCAGCCGCTGGAGGAGCGCGCCGCGCGCGAGGAATGGGCGGGGTCGCTCAGCTTCCCCGCGCTGCACCGACTGTGGCAGTTGTTCCTGAAGGGCCATGACGAGGTCGCCCGCGCCGCCCTGCCCATCGAGGCGGCGGAGATGGCGCTGCTGCGCGCGATCCATGCCTCGACGCTCCCCGATCCGGGCGAGCTGGCGCGGCAGATTCGCGATGGCGGCGTTTCCGCGCCCAGCGCTCCGGCGGCGGTGCCACAGGCCGCGCCCACACCCGCGCCCGCCGCCATGGCCCCGCCCCCTCCCCCCGCCGAACCCGAGCCGCCCAAGCTGCCCGACAGCTTTGTCGCGATGATCGACCGGCTGGACGATATGGGGCAGCTGGCGCTTGCCGCGCGGTTGCGCCACGGGGCGCGTCTGGTGCGTTATACGCCGCCGGAGATGGTGTTCAGCGGATCGCGACCGATCGCGGCGGATACGCTGAGCGAGCTGATCGCGGCGCTGAAGACGGCGACGGGCCAGGTCTGGCGCGTCACGCTGGAGGATGTGCCCGGTGAGCCGACGCTGCACGAGCAGCAGGTCGCCGCCGAGGAAGCGATCAAGACCGCCGCGTGGGAGTCGGACATGGTCCGCGCCGCCCGCGAGGCTTTCCCCGAGGCCGAGTTGATGGAATGGCCCGGCAAACGCAGTGTGAACGGAGCATGATGTGAAGAATCTCGACGAAATCCTGGCCATGGCCCAGAACGTCCAGAACGAACTGGAAAAGGCGCAGGCCAATCTCGACAATATCGAGGTCGAAGGCGTCTCGGGCGGCGGGCTGGTGAAGGTCAAGGCGTCGGCCAAGGGCCGGATCATCGGCATCACCATCGACGACTCGCTGATGCAGCCGTCGGAAAAGGGCATGCTGGAGGATCTGCTCGCCGCCGCGATCAACGACGCGCGGACCAAGGCGGATGCCGCTTCGGGCAGCGAAATGTCCAAGATGACCAGCGGCCTGTCGCTGCCGCCGGGCTTCAAGCTGCCCTTCTGATCCGCTTCCAGTCGTTTCGGGAACGGTATGGCGGTCATGGCGTTGCCCCCTCCATAATCAAGAGGAGGGAATGTCATGGCCGATGAACGTGTTACCGAAACCTATGGCACCCAGCAGCCGCATACCACGGTGATCGAGCGGCGCAGCGGCGGCGGTGGCGGCATGGCGATCGCCATCGTGCTGCTGATCGCGGTGCTGGTCGGCGGCTTCTATCTGTTCAGCCGGGGCGGCGCGGAAAACCGCCGGGACGCGGCCGTCACCTCGGCCGCCAAGAGCGTCGGCGATACCGCCAAGAAGGCGGGCGACGCGATTTCGGGCGACGCCAAGTAAAGCGATCCGCGACCGGCCGGGCCTATCGACGCCCGGTCGGTTGCGACGATGGCGGGTCGATCTCCGCATCCGGGTCGATCAATCGGGTCAGCACCTTGCGGCCGAGGGTCAGCGGATCGCGGCCACCGCCATAGCCCGCCTGCCCCGCCTCGCCGGTCGTGCAGCGTCTTTGTCCGGCATGGATGCCGCAGGGGCCCGTACCACCCAGGACATTCGCACCGCTCAACCCCGCGCCCCCTTCGTCCGCCGCGCCGGACGGTCCGCGCGCGGACGGCGGTATCCGATAGCGTTCGGCCGCATCGCGGCGACCGCATACCACGATTTCGTCTTGGGTCCGGGGACATTCGGATCGCGGCGTGATGCGGGGCAACGGCAGAGCCGAGGGCACGGCCTGGAGCAGCATCAGTCCGATTACGGCAGGCATCGCATGGGCTTCCCGTGGAATCCCCGCGATCGTCGTGGAGGATCGTGGCTTTTGCGAGGCGGATGTTGCCGGAGCGTGGTCCCGTGGGGCGACCGCCCTCCCCCATCCCCTCCCGCCTGCGGGAGGGGATGGGGGAGGGCACGGTGTCTCACCGAGCCCCCACCCCGTTACCGGATACAGGCATCCAGCCCCTGCCGCCGCACCACGCCCACATAGCGCGCGATGACGTTGCCGTGCCTGCGCACGAACCCGGTCGGCGCCACCGCCGCGCGCTTCTTGGGAAGGGGCAGGACCGCCGCGATCCGGGCCGCCTCGGTCGGCGACAGATGCGAGGCGTCATGGCCGAAATAGCGCATCGCCCCGGCATTGGCTCCGTACGTCCCGATCCCGGTCTCGGCGATGTTGAGATAGACCTCCATGATCCGCCGCTTGCCCCACAGCGTTTCGATCAGGAAGGTGAACCAGGCCTCGAACGCCTTGCGGACATAGCCGCCATTCTGAAACAGGAAGGCGTTCTTGGCGGTCTGCTGGCTGATCGTCGAGCCGCCGCGGATCCGCCCGCCCTTGGCGTTGCGATAGGCGGCGCTGGCCATCGCCTTGAAATCGAATCCGTTATGCGAGCAGAAACGGGCATCCTCGCCCGCGATCGCCGCGCGCGCCATGTCGGGGTCCATCTCCGACAAGGGCATCCAGTCCTTGGTCACGCCATGCCCGCCGATCACATCGCCCAGCATGGTGAAGGTGATGGGCGGCGGCACGAAGCGATAGATGCCGACCCAGACGACACTGACGATCACAAAGGCGAGCGCGGCCTTCAGGGCCCAGCGAGCGATGCGGAACATGAGGGGGCTTTAGCGGGGTTTGAGCGGCAGGTCACTTGCAACCGAACCCCGTTCCCCGGCGAAGGCCGGGGCCCAGTTCCTTCACGATCGAAGGTGCGCAGGCGGTGCGTGGGAGGCATATTCAGGGCGGGGTGCTTTTTGCCTCCCACGCGACGCCTTTGCGCGCCTCCAGCCCTTGAGAAACTGGGCCCCGGCCTTCGCCGGGGAACAGGTGTCACATCGTCCAGATCAGGACATTGCCGACCAGCACCACCGCCATCACCAGCATCAGTGCGCCCTTGCGCCGATCCCCGCGCCGGATCGTCGCCACCCCGCCGGCCACACAGGCAAAGGCCGCCAGCATCGCGATCCCCGGCGCGGCCTGGGCGATGGCCTCCGTCATCCGGCCAGCACGCGGGCATAGGCGGCACGGTCGACATTGCCGCCCGACAGGATGACCAGCATCCCATCCTCCGCCGCCACCTTGCCCGCCAGCAAGGCCGCCAGCGCCGCCGCGCCGCCCGGCTCGATCACCAGCCGCAGCCGTTCGGCGGCGAAGCGCTGCGCCGCCGCCACCTCCACCTCGGACACCGCGACGCCCTCCGCCCCGCGCCGCGCCAGCACCTCGAAGGTCAGCGGCGACACGCGCGTCGTCTGGAGCGAGTCGCAGGCGGTCGGCGGGGGATTGTCGCCCACCGGCTCGATCCATCCGGCCTCCAGCGAGCGGCGCATATCGTCCCAGCCCTCGGGCTCGACCACCGTCACCCGCGCTTCGGGCAGCGCCAGCGTCAGCCCCGCCGCCAGCCCACCGCCGCCGCAGGGCGTCACGACATGCGCGGGCGTGGGCAGGCCCAGCGCGGCCATCTGCGCCGCCGCCTCGACGCCCGCAGAGCCCTGCCCCTCGATCACCCAGGGATCGTCAAAGCTCGGCACCAGCGTCGCGCCGCGCGCCTCGGCCAGTCGCCGGGCGATCTTCTCGCGGCTTTCGGTCGCGCGATCATAATCGACGATCTCCGCCCCCAGCGCGAGAGTCCCCTCGCGCTTCGACGCGGGCGCATCGGCGGGCATCACGATGGTCGCGGCGATCCCCAGCCGCCGCGCGGCCCAGGCGATTCCCTGCGCATGATTGCCCGAGGAGAAGGCGACGACCCCGCGTGCCCTGGAATCGGCGTCCAACGCGGTTAACCGATGCCATGCGCCGCGCAGCTTGAACGCGCCGATCGGCTGCAAGGATTCGGCCTTGAAGGCCACCGCTTTCCCGTTGATATTAAGCGAGAATAGTGGCGATGGCGGCAACACCCGCGCGATCTTTTCGGCGGCGTCGCGGACCCCGGCTTTTGTCGGCTGTCTTAGGATTGTCACTTTTTATCTCCGCCTCGCTTTCTACCGCTTTACATTAGAAAAAGTGGACCCTATTTCGCGCCTCCGCTGCCCCATGGGACTTCCAACCGCAAGGCAGCTTTTTGTCACCGTATGCCGTCAGGCAATTGGAGGTCCCTTGAGTTGCACCAGAATCATCGCGCGCTGGGGCTAGCTGCCCACTCGACCGCCGTCCCCTCCAACCTGGAGCGCGGCATCGACATCGCCAAGCGTCGCCCGGCTGATCCGGTCACGCTGCTTCGCCCGCACGCCGCTGCGCGCGCCGCCCGATTCTTCGTCGAGAAGTTTCCGGGTCGGCCGATGTATGCGGTGAAGGCGAATCCGTCGCCGGATCTGATCCAGATCCTGTGGGACAATGGCGTCACCCATTTCGACACCGCCTCGATCGCGGAAGTGCGGATGGTGAAGTCGGTCGTTCCCCAGGGCGTCTGCTGCTTCATGCATCCGGTGAAGTCGGAAGAGGCGATCGCCGAGGCCTATTTCACGCACGGCGTCCGCACCTATTCGCTCGACAGCCTGGAAGAGCTGGAGAAGATCGTCCGCGCCACCAACGGCGCGACCGACCTGACCCTGTGCGTCCGCATGCGCGTGTCGTCCGAATATGCGAAGCTCAGCCTGGGATCGAAGTTCGGCGTCAGCCTGGAAGAGTCGAAGGACCTGCTGATCGCGACCCGCCAGGTCGCCGATGCGCTGGGTATCTGCTTCCATGTCGGCAGCCAGACCATGACCCCCGACGCCTATTCGGCGGCGATGGAGCGGGTGCGTGCGGCGATCGTCGCGGCGGCGGTCACGGTCGACGTGATCGATGTCGGTGGCGGCTTCCCCTCGGCCTATCCGGGCATGACCCCGCCGCCGCTGGAGCGTTTCTTCGAGACGATCCACCGCGCGTTCGAGAGCCTGCCGGTGTCCTATTCGGCCGAACTCTGGGCCGAGCCGGGCCGCGCGCTGTGCGCCGAATATTCGTCCGTCGTGGTGCGCGTCGAGCGTCGCCGCGGCAATGAGCTGTACATCAACGACGGCGCTTACGGCGCGCTCTTCGATGCGGCGCATATCGGGTGGAAGTACCCCGTCCAGCTGCTGCGCGAGCCCGATTCCGACGCGCGGGACATGGACTTCAGCTTCTGGGGCCCGACCTGCGACGATCTCGACTATATGCAGGGTCCGTTCCCGCTGCCCGCGGACACGAATACCGGCGATTATTTCGAGATCGGGATGCTCGGTGCGTACGGCCAGGCGATGCGGACCCAGTTCAACGGCTTTTCCTGTCACGAGTTCGTCGTGACCGACGACGAGCCGATGTTCTCGGTCTATCGCGACGAGGCCGAGCAGGCCCTCCCCGCGAACGTCGTCAAGCTGTAACCCGGCGACTTTAGCACCTCCTTTATCCCCTTCCGCTTCGGCGGGAGGGGAATGGGGTGGCATTGCGGTGTCCGCCGCGATAAGGCCCCTTCGCATACCGGACTCGCCGCTCGTGCGGGTTCGGGCCAGCCGGGTTACCGCGTCCCCAATAACGACGACGGCTTCTCGATGATGATGGAACCATCATGACCGACACGATCAACGACAACCGTAAGGCCGAGCTGCTCTCCAGCGTGGTCGAGCATATCGACATCACCAAGTTCGACGCGCGCCCGATCATCGATTCGATGGGCAAGATGAGCTTCACCAGCCGCGACCTGGCGCGCGCGACCGGCATCTACAACCAGATGCTGGCCGACAAGGACTGCTCGATCTTCCTCGTCATCGCGGGTTCGACCTCGGCCGGCGGCTGCATGGACCTCTATGCCGAGCTGCTGCGCTCGAACATGATCGACGGCGTGGTCGCGACCGGCGCGTCGATCGTCGACATGGATTTCTTCGAGGGCCTGGGCCACAAGCATTACCAGGCGCTGGAGGTGCCGGACGACAACACGCTGCGTTCGCTCTACATCGACCGCATCTACGACACCTATATCGACGAAGAGCAGCTTCAGGACTGCGACCACACGATCGGCAAGATCGCGGACTCGCTGGAGCCCAAGGCCTATTCGAGCCGCGCCTTCATCCGCGAGATGGGCAAGTATCTGGCCGAGCACGGCAAGAAGGACAACAGCCTCGTCAAGCTCGCCTATGAGCATGACGTGCCGATCTTCTGCCCGGCCTTTGTCGACTCGTCGGCGGGCTTCGGTCTGGTCAAGCACCAGGTCGAGCGCGCCAAGGAAGGCAAGCCGTACATGGTGCTCGACGCGATCGCCGATTTCCGCGAACTGACCGACATCAAGATCAAGGCAGGCACCACCGGCCTGCTGATGATCGGCGGCGGCGTGCCGAAGAATTTCATCCAGGACACGGTTGTCTGTGCCGAGATCCTGGGCCATGAAGACGTCGAGATGCACAAATACGCCGTGCAGATCACGGTGGCCGATGTTCGTGACGGTGCCTGCTCGTCCTCGACGCTCAAGGAAGCAGCGAGCTGGGGCAAGGTCGATACCGCGCTCGAGCAGATGGTGTTCGCGGAAGCGGGTTCGGTGATGCCGCTGCTCGCTTCGGACGCCTATCATCGCGGCCACTGGCGTGAGCGCGCGAAGCGTCGTTGGGGGGCTATTTTCGACTGATGTTGGACTTCTTGGAACGTGAGCAGCTTGCCTATCTGATCATCGGCGTGATCCTGCTCGCGGCGATAGCATTCGCGATCCCCTATTCCCGTCGTCGCAAGCGCGAAAAGCTGCGGCGTCGGGGGATCAAGAAGTACGGACATTGAGAAAGAGGGCGGAACCGCAGGGTTCCGCCCTTTTTTCTTGCCCGGCACGCGCCCTCCCGGCAGGTTTGCCCCGATAACGCCGTGCGGCGCGGATGGAGAGGATAGGATGATCGACCGACGCTCTGTGATCGGAGCCATGGCGAGCGTGCCGCTGGCCGCCCGCGCCGCCGCGCAGGCCGCACCGGCCTCCGCCACGGGCATGACGCCCTGGCCGCCCGCCGAGCATTTCCCCCTCTGGCCCGGCCGTCCGCCCGGCGCGCGCGTGACTTTGCCCAGCCCCCGCCCTTCGATGAACGGTCCGGCGGGGCAGCAGCAATTGTGGCTGCGCGGCATCGCCACCCCGATCGTCGCGGTCTTCCGGCCCGAGCGGCCCGACGGTCGCGCCGTGCTGACCATTCCCGGCGGCGGCTATGGCTTCGTGTCGGTCCAGAATGAAGGGATCGACGTCGCGCGGACGCTCAACCCGCATGGCATCACCGTCTTCGCACTCGCCTATCGCCTGCCCTCCGAAGGCTGGGACCATCAGGCCGACGTCCCGCTCCAGGATGCGCAGCGCGCCATGCGGCTGATCCGTGCCAATGCGGCGCGATACGGCATCGACCCGGCTCGGCTGGGTATCGTGGGCTTCTCGGCGGGCGGGCATCTCGCGGGTTCGCTGACCGTCGGTTATGACGACCGGGTCTATGCGCCGGTCCATGCCGCCGACCGCCAATCGGCGCGTCCGCGCTTTTCGGGGCTGGTCTATCCGGTCGCCAGCCTGTCGACGCCGACCACCCATGCCGGGTCGCGCGACAATCTGCTGGGCCCCCATCCCGATCCCGCCACCAAGGCGCGCTATGACAGCCCGCGCCGGATCGATGCGACCACGCCGCCGCTGTTCCTGGTCCATGCGGTCGATGACGGGCTGGTCCCGCTCGACCAGTCGCTCGACCTGCTGACCTGCGCCCGCGCCGCCAAGGTGCCGGTCGAGGCGCATTTCTTCGAAAAGGGCGGGCACGGCTTCGGCGCGCTGGGCGCTCCCGAAGGCGCCCCGGCGCGGCTGTGGCCGGATCTGTTCGACCGCTGGATCAACCAGACGCTGGGGGCGTGATGCCCAAACCTCCGTTCGCCCAGTGCGAACGGATGGGGGATAGCCCCTCAGAACAGCCTTTGCAGGCTCCGCTCCAGCATCATCATCTGCCACAGCGTCCGGCCATGGTCGGCCCGCCCCGCCCGGTGGTCGGCGGCCATGCGCCCCAGTTCGGCCAGTTGGAACCAGCCCGTCTCGCGCAGCAGCCCCGATTGCGCCAACCGCGCCGCCTCGTCGGCCAGGGCACCGCGAAACCACGCGCTGATCGGCGTGACGAAGCCCATCTTCGGCCGGTAGAGGATGTCGCGCGGTAGATAGGGCTCCAGCGCCTTCTTCATCAGCCATTTGCCCTGCCCGCCGCGCACCCGCATCGCGGCGGGCAGGCGGGCGGCATATTCCACCAGGCGATGGTCGAGCAGCGGCTCGCGCGCCTCCAGTCCCACCGCCATCGAGGTGCGGTCGGTCTTGGTCAGGATATCGCCGGGCAGCCAGATCTTCAGATCGGCATATTGCGCGCGGTCGATGGCGTCGCGGGCGGGCGCGTCGCGCATCGCCGCGACATAGCGATCCTCGGCCCGGTGGCCGCCCAGCGCCGCCTTCGCCTCCGCCGAAAACAGTCGCGCGCGCCATTCCGGGCTGGTGACGCCCACCGCCCGCGCATAGGCCTCCGCCCCGTCCATCCCCAGCGCCAGCAGCGTCGTCCTGGCGCGCAGCGGGCGTGGGGCCCAATCGGCCTTGGGATAGAAACGCCCGAGCGTCCCGAACAGCCCGCGGCGCAGGTCCGCCGGGAACAGGCCGCGGACCCGCTCCTCGCCCGCATGGAAGACATGGCGGCGATAGCCCGCCATCGCCTCGTCCGCGCCGTCGCCGGACAGCGCGACGGTGACATGCTCGCGCGCCAGCTGGCACAGCCGATAGGTGGCGAGCGCCGAGGCATCGGCAAAGGGCTCGTCGAAATGCGCGACCAGCGTGTCGATCAGCGTGAAGTCGTCGGCGCGCACCACCCGCTCGACATGGTCAGTGGCGAAACGCCGGGCCACGGTGCGGGCATAGCCGCGCTCGTCATGCCCCGCCTCCTCGAAACCGATGGTGCAGGTGCGCACCGCGCGCGGGGACGCCTCCGCCATGAGCCCGACGACGCCCGAGCTGTCGACGCCGCCTGACAGGAACGCACCGAGCGGCACGTCCGCGACCATCCGGCTGGTCACCCCGGCCCGCATCCGCGCAAGCAGTTCCTCGCCCATCCGCGCGGCCGATCCGGTTTCCCGGTCGGAGAAATCGACGTCCCACCATTGCCGGGGCGACGGTATCCCCCGCCCCCGCTCGATCAGCAGGAAATGCCCGGCGGGCAGCTTGTGGACGCCGCCCATGATGCTGGCATCGTCGGGGACATAGCCCAGCGCCAGATAATCCTCGACCGCGCGGATATCGGGCCGCCGCCGGAACAGCGGATGCGCCAGCACCCCCTTCATCTCCGAGGCGAAGGCGACCGCGCCATCGGGCAGCTCGGCCCAGTGGAGTGGCTTCACCCCCAGGCGGTCGCGCGCCAGGAACAGCGCCCCCGCCCTGGCGTCATGCACCGCAAAGGCGAACATGCCGACCAGCCGGTCGAGCATCGACGGTCCCCAATGCCGCCAGCCGTGCAACAGCACCTCGGTATCGCCATCGGTGCGGAACACCGCGCCGCCCGCGCGCAACTCCTCGCGCAATTCGCGGTAATTATAGATTTCGCCGTTGAAGCAGACCGCGACCTCGCCATCGACCATCGGCTGGGGCGAGCCCTCGACATCGATGATCGACAGCCGCGCATGGGCGAAGCCAACACCGGGCGCGGTCCACAGCCCCTGCCCGTCCGGCCCGCGATGCGCCTGGGCGCCGATCATCGCGCGCAGCCGGGCGGGATCGACGGGCTTGGGCGTGGCGGGATGGAACAGACCGGCGATACCGCACATGGGATCAGCGCCGCCCGGTCAGTCGGTCGGCGAAGCGATCGATCGGCCCCAGCGCCTGGACGAACGCCGCGATCGCCTGGCGGTCATCCCCCTCGCTCGACACATGGACGGCGACTGCCACCTGGCGCCGGCCGAGCAGTCTGGCCTTCATCGTCTCGATCTTCACCCGTCGCATGTCCGGGGTCAGCGTATCGCCGATCCGGTACCAGCTCGCAACGACGCGCTGCATCGTCCGGCGATCGGGCGTCGTCTCGATCAGCCGGGTCGCATCGCCGCCCGCGACAGGCGCCAGATCGGCGACGCGGATCCAGGGATCGGCTTCGTGCAGGATGCCCGTCCCGAACGCGCCCAGCTTGCCGCCCTCGCGCTGCTGCGGGAAGATGCCGACCGCCAGATCGACCTGATGCCCCTGTCCGTCGGCATAGGTGCGCAGCAGCACCTGCGCGCCGGGATAATAGGGCCGCCATTCGCTGATCTGCGACGCGGGGGTCCAGCCGGGCACGTCGGGCAGCGCCATATGCGCGGGCAGCGTGGCGACGCGCGACCCGGCAAAGCCGCTCCAGCTGGGGTAGAGCGCGGTGATCGTCACCGCCAGGATCGCGGCGAGCAGCGGGTCGATGCGGCGGCGCGGAATGGCGGAGAGGCGCGCGGGGTCGAAGGCGGGATCGTCCGGCGACCGGTCGAAGAACTGCCACCCGATCGCCAGCACCGCCGCCATGACGAAGGCGAAGAACACCCAGCCGAAGATGATGTGATCGACGCCCCCCGCCACCTCGATCGAGGTCAGGTCGGCGGCGAAGATCGTTCCCCAGGCGCGGATGCCGTTGGCGAGCACCGGCACGATCACCGACACGATCAGGAACACCGCGCGCCGCCAGGGCGAACGGAAGCAGAGATTGGCGACCAGCGCCGCAAAGGCGATCATCGCCAGGACGAATTTGGACCCCGAACACGCCTCCGCCACCTCGAACCAGTAGCGCCCGGCATGGATCAGCACCCCGTCCGCGCTGGCGGGGATGCCGCTCCAGTCGAGCAGCGGCATGACGATCGCCACGGTGATCTGCTGAAGCGGCTTTTCCAGTTCCGCACCGAACGGCACCAGGAACCAGGCATAGGCCAGCGGGAACAACAGCCCGCGCGCGACCATCGGCCCCAGCAGCGTGACGACCAGCGCCTCCAGCGTCGCGACCAGCCCCAATTGCCGCACCAGCGCGACCGTGGCGGACTCGCCGAGCAGCCAGAGGAACCCGCCCGCCGCGACGAGCAGCAATCCCGGCCACCAGGCGACCGGGGTGAGTTGCTTCAGCTCCGGCCGCCGCTGCCAGATCAGCCAGCCGACGACCGGGCCGATGAACAGGCAATGGCCATAGGTCGTGCTGGTCCACCAGATCTCGACCAGATGCGCGACGTCGCGGCGCAGGAGGAACAGGACGAACAAAGCCGCCACGCCGAGCAGCGCCAGATGATAGCCCCAGCGTCCCGGCTTCACGACACCATATCCTTCATCAGCCGGTCGAGCGGCGCCAGCCGCGCGCCCCAGCCGTAACGCTCCATCACCCGCGCGCGCGCGGCGGGGTTGGTGGCGGGGCCGTTCAGCGCGGCTAGGACGCGGGCCGCGAAATCCCGGTCGTCTGCCGCCACCGCGATGGTGCCGCCATGATCGATCCCCTCGGCGGCGGCGCGCGACGCGACGACGGGGCGGGCCATCGCCATCGCCTCCAGCACCTTGTTCTGGATGCCCCGCGCCAGGATCAGCGGCGCGATGCAGACCGCCGCCCCCGCCAGCCATGGCCGCGTATCGGGCACTTCGCCGGTGACGATCACCGCCTCGCCCGCCAGCCGTCGCACCGACGCGGCGGGCGCGCGGCCGACAATGGCGAAGCGCGCATCCGGCCGGACGGCGCGGATGCACGGCAGGATGGTCTGGGCGAAATGGATCACCGCATCGATATTGGGGCGATAGTCCATCTGCCCGGTGAAGACGATCAGCGGGCCGTCCCGCACCACCGGCGCCACCGCGCCGGGCGCATGGACGGTCGCGTCGATACCATTCTCGATGGCCAGGACATGGCCCTCCCCGCCCTGGCTGCGGAACAAGGCGGCTTCGGCCTCGCTGACGAACAGGGTCGCATCGGCATCGCGGGCGACGCGGCGCTCAAAGGCCGAGAGCCGCCGCGCCTCGCGGGCCAGCATCCAGGCTCTGGGGCCGGTCGCGCCATCCGCCATCGCGGCGAACTTGGCCGAGTCGACGTCCACCATGTCCATCACGGTCGGCCCTTGCCCGCGATACTGCGCCATCTGGCCCGAAAAGACATAGGTCGCGGCCACCCCGCCCTGCCGCACCCCGGCCACCGCCCGCGCCATGGCGGGATGGGCAAAGGCGGTCAGCGAGACCGGGCGGCCGGTCGCCAGCGCCTCGACGGCGGCGCGCGGCATCCCCTTGGTGCGGGGGATCAGGTGGCAACTCGCCAGCAGGTCGCGGAATGCGGGCGGCGGATCGCGCTCGGCCTCGCTTTCGGCAAAGGCGCAGAGATGGATGCGCCAGTCGCGCGCCAGATGCCGCAGGATGTGGAAGCTGCGGATCTTGTCGCCGCGATCGGGGGGAAAGGGCACGCGGTGCGCGAGGAACAAGAGGTCCCTCACCCCAGCCCCCGTGCGATCATGGGCCCCGCGATCCGCGCCGCCCAGACCGGCATCCGTTTCCAGATGGCGATCATCGCGGCATATTTGGGGTTGAGCGGATTGATCGCGCGCGGCCCATGGATGCTGCGGCTGGCATAGACCAGCGGCCGCCCCTCGAACCCCCAATTCTTCTTGAACGCCGCCGCGCCGGTCCCGACCTTCGACCGGCCGAAATCGAAGCGGTGGCAACCGCGCGTTCGCGCGTGCCGCATCAGCGCGAAATACATCAGGTCGTTGGCGCGCAGGCCCCGCGCCGCCTGCGTGCCCCCGCCCCAATAGGGATAGACGGTGCCGCCATGATACAGGCTGAGCACGCTCGCCACCGCGCGGCCACGATGGCGCACGGTCAGCACGTCCGCGTCCAGCCGCGCCGCCGCCTCGCGGAACAGCCGCGCCGGAAACACCGGAGTGCCCAGATTGCGGACCGATTCGGCATAGACGCGGTAATGCTCGGCCAGCATCGCCGCATCGGCGCCGGTCTGGACGGTCAGCTCGTTGGCCAGCGCCTTGCGTACCTCGGCCCGCTGCTTGCGCGGGATGGCCTTCAACTCGGCCTCGTCATCGGCGGCGATCGGGCGGACGAAACCCAGATAGCTGTCGGCGTCGGGCGTCCAGCCATCCGGCACCGGCCCTCCGCGCAATTCGACCGACTCGATGCCCCGATCGCGGGCGAGCGTCCAGGCCGCCTCCGCCAGCAGGTCCACGCCCTCGCCCAGCACACCGCCATCGACGCCGAAGCCCGTCGACACCATCGCCGCGCCGAACAAGGGCGAGCGAATCTCGCTAAGCGGCAACAGGCCGACCAGATCGCCGCTGCGCTCCGCAACCAGGCAATGCGCCTTCTGGCCACAGCCCGCCGCCCCCGCCAGCAGCCAGCCGGTGCGATGAAAGGGCGTGCCACCGGCGGCATCCACGAACGCATCGATCCGCGCACGCTCCGTTTCGCGCGCCAGATCGGCGACGCGCAGGATCGGCACCGTCGCGCTCATGCCAGTTGTGCCGCTTCCCTGGCCGCCACCTGATCGACCCGGCCCCAGTCATGCCGCCCGAGCAGCGCGCGCAGCTTGCCCTCCATCGCGCCCAGCCGCGAATAATGGCGGATGCGCGAGCGAAGCGGGGCGGCGGTGACGCGCGGCTGGCCGGGATCGATCTCCCAGGGGTGGAAATAGAACATCGCGCCGTGCCGGTCGCGCTCGACCTGCCCGATCGCGATGTCGGTCAGCTTGGCGGGCAGCATCCGGAAGAAGCCGCCGCCGGTCGCCAGCCGCCGCTGGCCGAACTGCGCCACCGTCACCGGCAGCTCGATCAGATCGGCATCGGCCAGCGGCCGCCAGGCATAGCGCGGCGAGGTCGCCCAGCCATAATGGTCGTGCCGCAGCGGCGCGACGCTGGAGGAATAACGATAGCCCGCCTCGGCCAGCACGGGATGCGCCCAGGGGGTGCGGGTGTCGATCGAGAAGCTGGGCGCGCGATAGCCGGTCACCGCCTGCCCACCCGCATCCTCGATCGCCGAGCGCGCGCGGAGCAGATCGGCGCGGAACTGGTCGGCGGTCATGGTGAAGACGCGCTGATGGTCCCAGCCATGGCTGGCCATCTCGTGCCCGGCGGCGACGATGCGGCGGATCAGGCCGGGATGGCGATGCGCGACCCAGCCCAGCGTGAAGAAGGTCGCGCGCGTCCCCGTCTCGGCGAACAGCGACAGGACCGCGTCGGTATTGGCCTCGACCCGGCTGTCCAGCCGGTCCCAGTCGGCCTTGTCGATCGTCCGTTCGAAGGCGCCGACCTGGAACCACTCCTCGACATCGACCGACATGCCATGGAGCGGCCGGGCCGCGACGGGCTCAGGCGGCATGGCCCCAGGCGCCCGTGCGGATCGTCGGGCTTTCTTCGCGGCGGGGCTCGCCACGCGCGTCGGCATCGCTCCAGTCGACCATCAGCGTCAGCACGCGGCGCAGCGCCGCCTCCTGCTGCTCCAGCCGCGCCTCCAGCCGCGCGATCCGTTCCTCCAGCGCCGCGACCGGCGACGGATCGGCGGCGGCGGCCGGGGCAGGCTTGGCGGACTGGGGTTCCGGCGCGGGCCTGGGCTCGGGGATCGGGCGCAGCGATACCGGCTCGGGCGCGGGCGGCGGGGCGACGATGCGCGGGCTGCCGCCCTGCCCCGTCTGGCTGTCGGGCATGATCCGGGTGCGGACGATCGGATCGGCCATCGCGGCGGGCGCGGACGCCTGCGCGCCGTTCAGCGTTGCGGCGCCCAGCGTCCCCAGCCCGAAGACCGATCGGTCGAAGGCGGGTGCGGCGGCCTGTGGCGGTGCGATCGGGGCGGGTTCGGGTTGTATCTCGGCGTCGCGCGAGGCCGCGAACCGATCGCCCCCCATATCGGCGGCCATGTCGGCGGCGACGCTCTTGACGGTTTCCTCGCCGATCAGCTCGACACCCTCGACCGCGGACTGCAACAGCACGCGGCCCGCCAGCACGTTCAGACGGCGCGGCACGCCGCCCGACACCTCGTACAGCGCGTCGAACGCGTCGGCGGCGAAATCGGGGCGGCCGGTCCATCCCGCCACCGCCAGCCGGTGCGCGATATAATCGGGAACCTCGTCGGCCTCCATCGGGTCGAGATGGTGGATGGCGATGACCCGCTGGCGCAGCTGCTCGATGGCGGCCGAGCCGAGCAGGCGCTCGCGAAATTCGGGCTGTCCGACCAGCAGGATCTGGAGCAGCGCATGCCCCCCCGCCTGAAAATTGGACAGCATGCGCAGTTCCTCGAGCGAGGCGAGCGGCAGCGCCTGCGCCTCGTCGACGATCAGCAGGATGCGACGCCCCTCGCGCGCGACGCCGTTCAGCGCGCGCTCGATCGCGGCCAGCAGTCCCGCCTTGGACAGGCCCAGGCTGTCGACGCCCAGCTGTCCGGCGACGGTGCGGAGCAGGTCGTTCGGCTCGATCGCGGTCGACACGATATGGATGACGCGCAGGCGGCGCGGGTCGAGCGTCTCGACAAGATGGCCGACCAGCGTGGTCTTGCCCGCGCCGACATCGCCGGTGATGACGATGAAGCCCTCGCCCTGCGCCAGGCCATAGCCGAGATAGGCCATCGCCTTGCCGTGAGTCGCCGTCTCGAACCAGAAACGCGGGTCCGGCGTCAGCTGAAACGGGCGCTCGCCCAGACCAAAATGCGTCTCGTACATCATCGTGCCTTTCGGCCGGTCAGAACTGGTATCGTGCCGCGATCAGGGCCTGCGCCGACAGCGCGCTGGACAGGTCCCCGACCGTGAAGTGATACAATCCCACCGACGCGGTTGTTCCGAGCCGACCGAAGTTGCGGTAATAGCTGGCGGTCGATCCCAGCGACACCACGTCCTCGGCCCCCGCCAACTTACTGGCATAATAGTTAACGAAGCCGTTAACGTTAAGCCCCGAATTCGGGCCGAGCGCATGGCCGAAGAAAATCTGCGCGTACCAGCTTTCGTCCTCGGTGCCATAGACGACGATGCCCGGCGCGTTCTGCGGCGCGAAGAGGCGGCGATTGGTATAGCCCAGCCCCAGACCCAGGGTCGAGCGGCCGCGCGTCATCGACACCATCGCATCCAGTCCGCGCGCGCGGTAGAGCGAGGTCTGCACCGATTGCAGCGCATCGTTCAGGCACCCGCCCGGCGTCGTGCCGCTGGTCGAGAACACGCATCCGTTGAACTGCTGCCCAAAGGCATCGCGCGTCTCGACGAAATTGGTCGGCAGGTTGGACAGGCCATCGCGCAACTGCCGCCCGAAGGTCTGGATGCCGTCATAGACTGCGACCTGCATGACGACGTTGCGCGACGCCTGATAGCGCGCGACGCCGGTCACGCTGAGCGAGCCGTAACGCTCGCCGACATGCCCCTCCACCGAGGTACGGCGATCGGGGCGCCAGATCACGCCCGCATCATAATAGACGCCGTCGGTGCGGTAGGCGATGCGGCGCGGGCCGATGGGCGCGGTGACGAAGCGGCCCCGGCTGTCGACCAGCGGGCGTCCGGCGGCGTCGACCGCCGCGTCGCGCTGGCTACTCTCGATCCGCTCATAGCCGACCCCGGCGGTCAGCGCGACATAGGGAGAAATGGGTTTCAGCACGTCGCCGCGCACGAACCAGCCCTCGTAACGCTGCGCCAGCTGCCCGGCATCGTCGCGCTCATAGGAGGCGTTGAGCGACAGCCCGACCGGCAGGACCGCGCCGGGGCGGACATTGGCGCTGACCGTCGCCAGCTGGTTCCAGCTGTCGCTGAAATAGTCGAGGCGCGGCTGGCCCGGCGCGATGCCGCCAAAGCCCGGCGTGTCGACGCGGGTATAGCCCAGCCGGTAATTGGCGCCGATCTGCACCGGCCCTGCGTGGGTGGTCAGGACCGGACCGATATAGGCCGAATAGAGCTGCGAGATATTGCCGGTATCGCCGACCAGCACGCCCGGCGCGGCGCCGCGAATGTCCGAGCGCGTCCGCGTGGCGAGCGCGCCGCCGTCCAGGGTCAGGTCGCGCGTCAGCCGATAGGCGCCGCGCGCCAGCCCGCTATGGATGTCATTGTCGGCATAGCGATCGTTCCAGCTGAACCGATGTTCGTAGCGATAGCTGAGCTGCGCCTGCGCGCGCGGGGTGCTCACCTGCGCATTCACGCCCGCCGCCAGGCTGGTGAAGGTCACCACATCGCCGCCGTTCAGATCGGCGCTCAGCAGCTGCCCGACCTCGATATAGGGGGCGATGCGGACACGCGATGCGGTGCCGCCCGCGGGCGCGGGCGCGACGCCGGGGGCTGCGCTGCCCGGCGCGGACGTGGAGGGGGGCGTGGCCATGCCCTGCCCCTGCGCCGCCAGCGCCGACGGCCAGGCCGCCAGAGCCAGCGCCGAAGCGATCAGGACCGGCCGCGCCGCCGTCACCGGGCGTCGTCCTTGCCATATCCGCCATAATAGCCGAACCGGCGGCTGCCCGGCACGAAGGCGACACTGTTGAGCACCAGCTGGATATGCTCGCACGCGTCGAGCAGCGCGATCGCGCCCGCGACCTCGCTCTCGGGCGTGCGGTCGGCGCGGACGACCATCATCACCTGCCCCGCCAGCATCGCCAGCACCGAGGCGGACGAGGCGGCCAGCGCGGGCGGCGAGTCGAAGATGACCAGGCGGCGCGGATTGGCCGACAACAGCCGCTGCAACACCGTCCGGGTCCGCGCCGAGGCGAGCAATTCGGTGTCGCTGGCGCTGCGCGTGCCGCAGGGCAGCACGGACAGATGCGGGACGTCGGTCCGGATCACCAGATCCTCGACATCGATCGCGCCATCGTCGAGCGCGTCGAGCAGCCCCGGCCCCTCGGCCAGCCCCAGCCGGTCGAGCACGTCGGGCTTCGCGACATCGGCATCGACCAGCAGCACCTCGGTATCGCGCTCGGCGGCCAGCGACAGCGCCAGATTGACCGCGCAGAAGGTCTTGCCGTCCTGCGGCCGCGCCGAACAGATCAGGACGGTGCGCGCCTTGTCGGCATCGCCCGTCTCGACCAGGCGGCGGCTGGTGATGATCAGCTGGCGCTTGACCAGCCGGAACTCCTCGGCCAGCGGCCCGACCGGCGCGCCGGGGACGATCATGCCGTTCTCGGCCAGCATCGCGCGGTCGACCATCGCGACATCGCTGAAGCCGGGATTATATTCGCTCGCCAGGAATTCCTCGTCGCCCGGCTGCGCCAGGAACTCGGCCGGAATGCCGCTCAGGCTGGCGGGAAATTCGGGATCGGGCGCGCTGTCGGGCGCGACCATGGCGGGCGGCGTCCGGTCCGCCTCGTGCGGCGCGACAGGCGTGGCGTCTTCGCCCTGCTCGCCCTCGGGCATGACGGGCGCGCGGACAAAGGACTGGAAGTCATAGACATTCGCCGCGCGTTCGAGGAGCGAAGGCTCCCGCCGGGGCCGGTTCGGTTTCAAGGGCTTGGTCATGCCGCCATACCCCGCTGCAATAGCTCGATCGCGACCACCATCCCATAGGCCGCGCCCAGCGCCGCCGTCCCGCCGAGGAACAATTTCATCCGCTTGGCCCGCACCTCGGCCTGCGCGCGCGTGACGACCTCGCCGATCGCGCCGATCACCGGCAGGCCCATCGCGCGTTGCAGCGAATGCGGCGTGGTGAAGGTCTGGCGCAGCTTGGACAGGGCAAAGGCGGTCCCGATCCCCAGTCCCAGCGCGGCCAGGAACACGCCGGTCAGCAGCAACAGGCGATTGGGCGCGGTCGGCGTGCGCGGATAGGTGGGCGGGTCGATCACCGAGAAACGCATCGAGTCGGTCTGGTTCTGCGCCTGCCCGCGCAGCGCGACCTGCTCGCGCTGGCGCAGCAACTGGTCGTAACTGTCCTTCAGCACCTGATAGTCGCGGTCGATCGCCCCCTGCTGCGCCGCCGCCTCGGGATCGGTCGACAGGCTGGCGTTCAGCCGGTCGAGGTCGTTCTGCAACTGGCTCTTGCGCATCTTCAGGCTGGCGAGTTGCGCCTGCTTCTCGGCGGCCATCGACTGGAGCGACATGTAGAGCGGATTGGGCTGCCCGCCCGCCCCGCCGCCCGGCGGCTCGGCCCGCGCGGCGGCCTGCGCGACCGCCAGCTGGTTCTTCAGCGCGATCACGTCCGGATGGCTGTCGGTATAGCCGCGCGCCCTGGCATCGGCGAGCTGGCCCTGAAGCGTCGCCAGCCGCGCGCGTGCAGGGCCGGCGACCCCGCCGCCCTCGCCCACCGTGCGTGGCGTGCCCGCCAGCTGCCCCTGCACCGCCGCGACGCTCGACTGGGCGGCGGCCATGTCGCTGTCCACCTGCGCCATTTGCGAGCGCGCCAGCCCGATCCGGTCGGCGACCGATCCGCTGCCCGGCAGGCCGCCCAGAAACTGGTTCTGATACTGGGCGCGCTTGGCCTCGGCGATCTGGAGCTGTTTCTGGCGGTCGTCCAGCTGCTTGTCGAGAAAGGCCAGGCTCTGGTTCGTGTTGTTGCGATCGCCGACCAGATTGGATTCGACGAAGATGTCGATCAGCTTCTGCGCCACCTGCTGCGCCAGCTTGGGGCTGGACTGGGTGACGGTCAGCTGGAAGATCGTGTCCTGCTGGTTCTCGATCTTGATCGACTGGGCCAGCGCCGAGACCCGCGCGGCGACGTCGGCGTCGCTCGACACGGTGCTGGCCAGGTCGGTGCCGCGCACCACCTTTTGCAGGTTGATCGCCGAGATCAGCGTCTGGCGCACCTGATCGACCGAATCCATCTGGCTGGCCTGGGTCGAGGCGATGCCGTCGGGCAGGATCTGCGCATTCTGCACCGCGATGCGCGCGCGCGATTCATACCGGCTGGGGATTTGCGAGACGAACAGCCAGCCCGCGATGCACACCGCCCATGCGACGCCCAGCGCCAGCCAGCGCCGGGTCCAGATCGCATGGATCGCTATGCGGATTTCGTCCTGAATGCTCGACATGCGAAAGGCCGACCTTAGAACATCGACTCGGGGATGATGATGACGTCGCCGGGCTCCAGCCGGACATTCGCCTTCGAATCGCCCTTGCGAAGCAGGTCGTTGATCTGAAGCGCATATTCGCGCTGCTTGCCGGTCTCGCGGTCGGTGCGCACCAGCTTGGCCTTGTTACCGGCCGCATATTGGTTCAGCCCGCCCACCGCGATCATCGCATCGAGCAGCGTCATGTTGGCGCGGTAGGGGATGGCGGCGGGCTTTTCGGTCGCGCCGACGATCCGCACCTGCTGGCTATAGGTGCCGGAGAAATTCTCGACGATCACCGACACGATCGGGTTGGAGACATATTCCGACAGCGCCTTCTTCATGTCGTCGGCCAGCATCGCGGGCGTCTTGCCGACGGCGGGCATGTCGTTGACCAGCGGCGTGGTGATACGGCCGTCGGGACGAACCTGGACCTTGGTCGACAGGTCGGGATTGCGCCAGACGAAGATGTTGAGCTGGTCGAGCGGGCCGATGACATATTCCTCGCCCGGCTGCTCCTTGCGCGCGACATAGCCCGCCGAGGGCAATTCGGGGTCCGGCCGCCCGGTCGAACAGGCGGTCAGCGTCGAGGCCGCCAGGCCTGCGAGCAAGAGGGGACGGGCGAACGATGCCATCGAAGGAGTCTCCTGAACCCTATTATTCCGGCCGGAACAAAGGGCAAATTGCGCAGCGTCGCTATGCCATGAAGAGGTGAACAGAGCGTTAGTCGCTGTGATCCCTCGGCAATAGCTCGGCCGCAGGACCATGTCCCAAAAAGGCACATGGACTGGCGGTGGCGCCATAGGCCCCGGCCAGGAAGACGGCGACGACATCCCCGACATCGCCGCGCGGCAGGGCGATCCGATCACCCAGCCGGTCGAGCGGGGTGCAGAGCGGCCCGACCACCGACACCGTCTCGGTCGCCTCGCCGCCCATCGCATGCGCCAGCGCCAGCGGATAGTTGCGCCGGACGACGGTGCCGAAATTGCCGCTGGCCGCGAGCTGGTGGTTGAGGCCGCCATCGAGGATCAGGAAGGTCTCGCCCCCGCTCTCCTTGCGATCGACCACGCGCGCCAGATAGACCCCGGCCTCCGCCACCAGCCAGCGCCCCAGCTCGATCGCGAACCGGCTGTCGCGCAGGATAGCGGGGCGCGCCGCCACCGCCGTCTCCAGCGCGGCCCCCACCCGCTCGATGTCGAGCGCGGTATCGCCCGCGAAATAGGGCACGCCGAAGCCGCCGCCCAGATTGACCAGCGGCGGCGCCTGCCCCGCCTCCTCCGCCAGCCGCGCGGCGAGCGCGATGGTGGCCGCCTGGGTATCGATGATCGCCTGCGGATCGAGCGCCTGGCTGCCCGCATAGATATGGAAGCCGCGCCAGTCCGCACCCGCCGCGACCAGATGGCGGACCAGCGCGGGCACCCGCACCGCGTCGATCCCGAAAGGCGACGGCCGCCCGCCCATCTTCATCCCCGAGCCGCGCAGCTCGACATCCGGATTGACCCGCACCGCCAGACGGGGCCGCACGCCCAGCCGTTCGGCGATGGCGAGCGCGCGGGTCGCCTCGCCTTCGGATTCCAGATTGATCGTCACCCCGACGGTCAGCGCGGCGGACAGCTCGGCATCGCGCTTGCCCGGCCCGGCAAAGCTGACCGGACGCCCCAGCCGCTCGACCTTCGCCAATTCGCCCGCCGAGGCGACGTCGAAGCCGTCGACCAGCTCCGCCATCGCGGCGAGCAGCGGCGGGAACGGATTGGCCTTGATCGCATAATGAAGGTCGATCGCGGGAAAGGCGGCCCGGAACCGCGCGACCCGTGCCGCGACGATGGCGGGGTCATAGACGAACACCGGGCCGTCCCGCTCCGCCAGCCAGTCCGGCGCGGGGCGCCCGGCGATCGTCAGCATCCCCCGCTGGCCCGCATATTCGGGGGGGATCGGCCCCATCGGCTTCATGACGTCATATCCTTGTCGGCGATCGTGCGACGCAGGGCGGCGCGGTCCAGCTTGCCATTGGCGTTGCGGGGCAGTTCCTCGCGCCATTCGATGCGCGCGGGCTGCATAAAATTGGGCAGGTCGCGCTTCAGGCGCGCGCGCAGCGCGGGTTCGTTCGCGGGATCGCCCGCCAGGACCAGCACGATCGCCTGTCCCTGCGCCTCGTCCGCGACGCCGATCGCCACCGCCTCGCGCGCCTCGCCACCCGCCAGCGCGGCTTCCTCGACCTCCTGCGGGCTGATCCGGTTGCCCGCGACCTTGATCATCTCGTCATCGCGCCCGACGAAGCGGAGCAGGCCGTCCGCCCCCTCCACGACCGTATCCCCCGACCAGACCGCGCGGGGCCAGCCCGGCGCGGAGCGGAAACGCTGCGCGGTCCGCTCCGCATCGCGCCAATAGCCCTGCGCGACCAGCGGCCCGGCATGGACCAGCTCGCCCGGCTCGCCCGGCGCGGCGCGGGTTCCGTCGGGACGCAGCACCATCACTTCGGCAAAGGGAATCGCGCGCCCGATCGCATCGGGATTCGCGTCGATCAGCGCCGGGTCGAGATAGGTGGAGCGGAACGCTTCGGTCAGGCCGTACATGGCGTAGAGGTTTGCCTGGGGAAACCGCTCGCGCAATCCCCGAACCAGTCGCGGGGTCAGCGCGCCGCCCGAATTGGTCAGCCGCCGGATCGGCGCGACCGCCTCCTCGGGCCAGTCGATCCCCAGCAGTTGCGTCCAGAGCGGCGGCACCCCCGCCAGCACCGTCGCGCCGTGCCGCGCCACCGCCTTCACCACATCGCGCGGGGTCAGATAGTCGAGCGGCGCCACCGCCCCTCCGGCCGCCCAGGTCGAAAGGAGCTGGTTCTGCCCATAGTCGAAACTGAACGGCAGGACGCCGAGCACCCGGTCCTGCGGGGTCAGCCGCAGATAGTCGGCGACGGCGATCGCCCCGAACCACAGATTGGCGTGGCTCAGCATCACCCCCTTGGGCCGCCCCGTCGAGCCGGAGGTATAGAGGATCGCGGCCAGCGCCTCCGGATCGGCGGAGGACCGGGGCAGCACATCGCCCTCCCCCGCCTCGGTCGCGACCAGGACGCCGGGGGGTATGTCGCCTTCCTCCAGCGTGGCGGCGCGCGGGGCGTGGGTCAGCAGCATCGCGGCCCCGCTATCCGCCAGGATATGCGCGACCTGCGCCCGCTTGAGCAGCGGATTGACCGGCACATGGACCAGCCCCGCACGCGGCGCGGCGAGCGGCATCAGCGCGGCGACGCGCGTCTTGGGCAACCATGTCGCGACCCGCGCGCCGGGAGCGAAACCCTGTGCCGCCAGCCATCCCGCCAGCCGCGCGACCGTCGCCTCCACCTCGGCGAAGGTCAAGGCGGCGTCGCGTTCCAGCAGGGCGGGCGCGTCGGGCGCCCCGCGCAGGACATGGTCGATGGGCAGGGCGACGGGTTCGGGAGGCATGCGTGTCATCTACAGCCGGGGGTGGTGGAAAGTCGAGCCGAGCGGGTGTGGAGCCTTGTGGCGGACGGTTGGCGATATGGCGGCCCTCCCCCTGCCCCCGAGAGGGCTTTTGAATCGAGCGCTCCCGCCCTTTTTCTCCCCTCCCGCAAGCGGGAGGGGTTGGGGGAGGGCCTGGGACTCCCGCCCCCCGCCCAAATCGCCAAAGCCCCCAAAACCCAAAGCCGTTGCCCAACGCGCCCTCCCGGACTAACGCTGGGGGCGATACCAACAACAGGGCGACAGGGATTGGGACTCCAGGCGAACGGGGATGTGGACGCGACGGTGCGCGGCGTGCTGGCCGATGTGCTGGGGCTGTCGCATGAGCGCGTGGCCGGTTTCACCGCCGAGACGCCGCTGTTCGGCGCGCTGCCCGAACTGGACTCGATGGCGGTGGCGGGCGTGCTGACCGAGCTGGAGGATCGCCTGGGCATCCTGATCGAGGATGACGAGGTGGACGGCGAAATGCTGGAGACCTTCGGCCAGCTGGTCGCCTTCGCCAGCGCCAAGGCGCCCGCTTGATCGACTATTATGACTGGCCCGGCGGGCGCGAGGCGATATTGCGCTTCGGCCCCGCGCAAGGGCCGGTCGTGCTGGTCGCGCTCCCTTTCTGGGAAGAGGCGAACCGGACGCGGGCGCTGGCGGTGGCGATGCTGCGGCGGCTGGCCGATCACGGCATCGGCGGCGCGCTGCCCGACTGGCCGGGGACAGGCGAGAGCCTGATCGACACCGAACAGGCCAGCATCATGCAATGGCGCGACGCGCATCAGGCCGCCGCCGAGGCGCTGGGCAACCGGCGCTGTTACGGCGTGTCGATCCGGGCGGGGACGCTGATCGACGGCTTTGCGCTGTTGTCGGGGCGCTGGCACCTGGCGCCGATGACCGGCGAGGCGGTGCTGCGCGACGTGATCCGCCTGCGCGCCGCGGCGGGGCTGCGCGGCGACGAGCATGGCCTGTTCGGCGCGGAGTCCCCGGTACGGATCGCGGGCAACCGGGTCTCGCCGCACTTCCTGGCCGGGCTGGCGGGGGCCGAGCCCTATGACCAGCCCGGCGTGCCCCGCCGTGTCGTGCGCCTCGGCCATGACCGCGCCCCCGCCGACCGCACCATCGACGCGGTGCCCCCCTGGCGCCGCGCCGAGCCGCAGGAAGACCCCGAACTCGCCGCGACGCTGGCCGAGGATATCGCGCACTGGATCGCATCATGCGAAGGCTGATCTCCTTCCCCTGCGAGGCTGCGATGCTGGTCGGCACGCTGGACGAGGGCGCCCTCGACACCGGCCTGCTGATCGTGTCGGGCGGCAACGAGCCGCGCATGGGCGCGCATCGCGGCCAGGCGATGCTGGCGGCGCGGATCGCGGCAAAGGGCTATCCGGTGTTCCGCTTCGACCGGCGCGGGGTCGGCGACAGCGAGGGGGTCAATCGCGGCTGGGAGTCGAGCGGCCCCGACATCGCCGCCGCCGTCCACGCCTTTGCCGAGGCGAGCGGGTGCGCGCGGATCATCGGCTTCGGCAATTGCGACGCCGCCGCCGCGCTCGCGCTCCACGGGCGCGAGGCCGGGTTGGACGCGGTGCTGCTGTCCAACCCCTGGCTGTCGGACGAACCCGACGCGCTGCCCCCCGCCGCCGCGATCCGCCGCCATTATGCCCGCAAGCTGATGGACCCGCGCGAATGGCTGCGTGCGGCGCGAGGGGCGGTGGATTTCGACCGGCTGCGCCAGGGGCTGAGCAAGATCGCCGCGCCCCCCGCCCCGCTCGACGCGACCGCCGCGCCGCTGCTCGACGCGATCGGCCACTGGGGGGACAGCGCCGCGATCATCCTGGCGCGCGGCGATGCGACCGGGGTGGCGTTCCGCGCGGCGGCGCGCGGCCATGGCTTTCCGATGACCAGCATCGCGACGGACTCGCACAGCTATGCCGACGCGCTGGACGCACTGGAGCGCGAGATCCTGGCCCGGCTGGCCGAGGCGGCGGCATCGGATGGACCGAGCGCTTTGCACGACGGTATAACGGAACTCAAAAATACCGATTAACACGTTTTAGGATAATGGTTTTTTCCGGAACGCCTCTCCGCCCCGTCTATTGGATCGGACAAGGAGAGACGGTCCATGAACGAACGCCCCACCCCACCCCAGCCCGAACAACAGCAGGACATGCCCGGCGAGACGGAGGCGATGACCCCCCGTCCCGATCATGGCGAACACAGCTATGTCGGCCATGGCAAGCTGACCGACAAGAAAGCAATCATCACCGGCGCGGACAGCGGCATCGGCCGCGCGGTCGCCATCGCCTTTGCCCGCGAGGGCGCCGATGTGGTCATCTCCTATCTGTCGGAGG
Source organism: Sphingomonas sp. SORGH_AS_0789 (assembly GCF_031453055.1). Classification (NCBI taxonomy): domain Bacteria; kingdom Pseudomonadati; phylum Pseudomonadota; class Alphaproteobacteria; order Sphingomonadales; family Sphingomonadaceae; genus Sphingomonas; species Sphingomonas sp. SORGH_AS_0789. The sequence goes on along the minus strand of NZ_JAVIYV010000001.1, from coordinate 2,433,966 downwards.
ATGAGGACGCGGCCGAGACCCAGCGGCTGGTCGAGCAGGCTGGCCGCAAGGCGCTGCTGATCCCCGGCGATGTCAGCGATCCCGCCCATTGCCGCACCATCGTCGAGCGCGCGGTCCAGACCTTCGGCCGGGTCGACATCCTGGTCAACAACGCCGCGCACCAGGCCAGCTTCCAGGCGGTCGAGGACATCAGCGACGAGGAATGGGAGGTGACCTTCGCCACCAACATCCATGCGATGTTCTATCTGGTGAAGGCCGCCTTGCCGCACATGGGCGAGGGCGCGTCGATCATCAACACGACTTCGATCAACGCGGACAAGCCCAACCAGCAACTGCTCGCCTATGCGACGACCAAGGGCGCGATCCACAATTTCACCGCCGGGCTGGCCCAGATGCTCGCCGAGCGCAACATCCGCGTGAATGCGGTGGCGCCGGGGCCGGTCTGGACCCCGCTGATCCCCTCCACCATGCCGCCCGAGGCGGTGAAGAGCTTCGGCCAGCAGACCCCGATGGGCCGCGCCGCGCAGCCCGCCGAACTGGCCCCGCCCTATGTCCTGCTGGCGAGCGGCGAGGCCAGCTACATCAGCGGCGCGACCATCCCCGTCACCGGCGGCACCCCCTTCCTCTGATCCCGAAACGAAGGAGCGATGATCCATGGCTACCCTCCCCAATGACGTCGTCGCGGCGGTCTTCGTCGCCGGACTGAAGAACGCCCATGCCGTCGAGCATCAGGCGCTGGCGCTGATCGACCGGCAGCTCGACCACCTGTCCAACTATCCCGACGTCGCCGACCGGCTGCGGATGCACCGGGGCGAAACCGAGCAACAGATCGTCCGGCTGGAAGACATACTCGACGGGTTCAACGAGAGCCGTTCGGTGCTGAAGGACGCCGCGCTGTCCTTCTCGGGCAACATGGCGGCGCTGGGCCACACCTTCGCGCCCGACGAAATCCTGAAGAACAGCTTCGCCAACTTCGCCTTCGAGAATTTCGAGGCGGCCAGCTACAAATCGCTGCTGACCATCGCCGATGCCGGTGGCTTCGGCAGCGCCGCGCCGCTGCTCACCCAGTCGCTGAACGAGGAACTCGCGATGGCGGCCTGGGTCGACGACAACAATGCCGCGTTGACCCGCCGCTATCTCGAACGCCGCGCCGCAGGCGACACCGCCAGCCACTGATCCGACACCCCCGAACCAAGCGAGGCCGACCATGTATTATCACGACAAGCGCCTGCAATATCCCGTCCGGGTCGACAGTCCCGATCCCCTCTTCGCCCGGATGCTGCAACAGGCGATCGGCGGCGTGGAGGGTGAGATCCGCGTCTGCATGCAATATTTCTTCCAGGCCTGGGGCAATCGCGCGCCCAGCCCGAAATATCGCGACATGCTGCTGAACACCGCGACCGAGGAGATCGGCCATATCGAGATGCTGGCGACGGCGGTCGCGCTCAATCTCGACAAGGCGCCCGCCTCGCTTCAGGAGGAAGGTGCGGCGGACAGCATCGTCGGCGCGGTGATGGGCGGCGAGAATCCCCGTCACGCGATCGAGGGCACGCTCCACAAGCATATCCTGTCGACCGGCCTGGCGGCGCATCCGTCGGATTCGGACGGGGTGCCGTTCGACATGAGCCATATCTATGCCAGCGGGAACATCGCCGCCGACATGTATTGCAATGTCGCGGCGGAAAGCACCGGCCGCGTGCTGGCGACCCGCCTCTATCACGCCGCGCACGACCAGGGGATGAAGGACATGCTCCATTTCCTGATCGCCCGCGACACCATGCATCAGGAACAATGGCTGGCGGTGATCGAAGAACTGGGCGGCAAGGATGCGCTCCCCATTCCGAATTCCTTCCCGCAGGCGAAGGAAAATCAGGAGCATAATTACGACTTCTTCGTCACTTCGGTCGACGGCACCTATCCCGAGGGGCGCTGGACGCAGGGGCCGAGCCTGGACGGGCGCGCCGAATTCTCGGTCTTCCGCAACGAACCCATGGGCGAGGAGCCGGTCCTCGGCCCCGCCCGGCCGGACAGCTGCGCCCAGGCCGAGCAGATGGCGGAAAAGCCGGTCGCGTAGGACCGCTTCCCCTCCTTCCCGCTTCGGGAAGGAGGGACCGACGCCCAAGCCGCCCCGGTCCATACCGCCCGGGGCGGTGTCGCGTCGGGCATCCGGGCGGCTATCCCTCGGGAAATCCACCACTTGCCTCGCATTCGCCTCTCCGCCAGTCTGGCGCGATGATCCTTCCGCTTCTGCTCGCCGCCGCCGCGTCCGCCGCGGCCACCCCCTCGCCCGCCCGATTGAAGGCCGATGTCGAAACGCTGGTCGGCTTCGGCACGCGCCACACCCTGTCGACCACCACCGACCCCAAGCGCGGGATCGGTGCCGCGCGCGACTGGGCCGCGCGACAGTTCGAGGCGATCGGGCAAGGCTGTGACGGCTGCATCACCGTCGAACGGATCAACCGCCGCTTCACCGGCCCGCGCGCGCCGAACGGCGTGATGGTCGAGGATGTGCTGGGCATCCAGCGCGGGCGCGACCCGAACCGCGTGGTCATCGTCGGCGCACATATCGACAGCCGCGTCACCGACGTCATGGACGCGACCTCCGACGCGCCGGGGGCCAATGACGACGCCTCGGGCGTGGCGCTGGTGCTGGAGGCGGCGCGCATCCTGTCGAAGCAGCATTATGACGCGACCATCGTCTATGCGGTCTTTTCAGGCGAGGAACAGGGGCTGTGGGGTGCCACCCTGCTCGCCGATACCGCCAAACAGCGGAACTGGCGCGTCTCGGCGATGCTGAACAACGACATCGTCGGCAACACCATCGGCCAGGGCGGCGTGCGCGAGGCGCGCTGGGTCCGCGTCTTCTCCGAGGGGATTCGCGCGTCCGAAGACCTGCCCCAGCAGATCCAGCGGCGCGGCAATGGCGGCGAGGATGACGGCCCCAGCCGCGCGCTCGCCAAGGCGATCGACGGCGTGGCGGACAAGCTGGGCGGACTCGATGTGTTCCTCGACCGGCGGCCCGACCGGTTCGGGCGCGGCGGCGACCATGAGCCGTTCCTGAAGCTCGGCTATCCCGCCGTCCGCTTCTCGGTCGCCAACGAGGATTGGGACGCGCAGCACCAGGATCTGCGCAAGGAAGGCAATGTCGCGTTCGGCGACACCATCGACAAGATGGACTTTCCCTATCTGGCCAAGGTGACGGCGATCAACATCGCCACGCTGGCCCGGCTGGCCGCCGCGCCGCCCGCGCCCGACAAGGTGACGATCAGCGGGGCGCTGTCGCGCGATACGCAGGTGGAATGGGCCCCGGTGCCGGGCGCGGTCCGCTATCGCGTCCACTGGCGGCGCAACGACACGGGCCAGTGGAGCCAGTCGCGCGACGTGACCGAGACGAAGGCCGTGCTGACCCAGACCCCGGTCGACGATCACTTCGTCGGCGTGTCGGCGGTGGCGGCGGACGGATCGGAAAGCCTGGTCACCTTCGGCGGGCGCTGACGCCGCCGCATCCCGGTCCATCAGTTGGGATGCCGCCCCGTGGGAGTAGACGGAGCGGCATCCCGATCATCGACCCGGCGTCTCTCGGGTCGATAATCCCCCCCTGGGGGAAGGCTTCAGCGACGGACCAGCTTGCTCCGTATCCGCGCCCGGCGCGGTGCCTGGCGCACGAACTCGGTCGTGGTGGTCGTCGTTGTCGTGGTAACAGGCGCCCCCTGTACCACAATCGTTGTCACTGTGGGAGCGGGATAATAATAGCCGCTATCATAATAAGCTGGCTGGCCTTCGGCGAGCGTGCCGACGGTCGTCGTGGTGGTCACGGTGGTCCCGTCCCGCGTCACGATGCGCCGTCCCATGGCCGGCGGCGGCGGGGGCGGCGGGGGCGGATAGTCGCCCGGATAGCCATAATCCGGCGCGCCGTAATCGTCATGGCCCGGCGGCATCCGCCGCCGCCGATCCTCCGCCCGGTCGATGGCATAGCCCGCCACCGCGCCGACGCCCGCGCCGATCAGCGTCCCGCCCAGCCGGTCGCCGCGCCCCGCCACCAGATTGCCCGCGACACCCCCGGCGACCGCGCCGATCGCCGCGCCGCCCAGCCCGTCGTCGCGCCGGACCGGCGGGGGCGGCGGATAGCCACCGGCATGGCCCGCCCGCCCCGCTCCGTCCCAATCCACGTCATAGACGCTGTCATAGACCGCCCCGCGCGGATCGATCAAGACCGCGTCGTCATAATAGCGCGTCCAGCGATAACCGACCGGCGGCTGCGGCAGGCGATAGACCGCCCAATCGGACACGCCGAAACGCGGGCTGTTCCAATAGCCCGGCACGACCATCCCGCGCACCGGGCGACGATAGGCGGGCCAGCCGCCCGGCGCATTGGCCCCGCCCCACCAGCGTCCGCCGACCTTGCTGCCCCAGCGATCCGGGCGGCCCGACGGCACGCCGACCGTGCTGGTCGAGACGATCGGGGCCGCCACCGGCCCGGACGCGGCGTCGAGGCCAGGACGCGGATAGCTGGCCCCGGCCCGGCCGGGCCCCTGCGCCGCGACCGGCGCGCCGAGCGCCAGGGCCAGCGTAAGGGCGATCAGAGGCGAGGTGGTGCGCATGGCGTAAAATTCCCCTGTATCAATGCGAAGGACGTCCCCTAAACGCCTTTGCCGAAACACGCTTTGATACCAGCGCGCCACCATCGCCGATAGCGCCGCCCCGCGTCCCGAATCGGATCAGCCGGGTCAGTCGGCCGCCGCCGCCAGTCGCGGCGCGAGCAGCGTCACCAGCGCCTCGCACCCCGCCTGATCCTCGGCATCGAAACGGCTGGGCTCGGGGCTGTCGAGATCGAGGACACCGATCACTCGGCCGTCATGCAGGACCGGGACGACCAGTTCCGACCGGCTGGCCGCGTCGCAGGCGATATGGCCCGGAAAGGCATGGACATCGTCCACCCGCTGTGTCTCGCGGGTCGCGACCGCGGCACCGCACACGCCCTTGCCCACCGGGATGCGGATGCACGCCGCCTTGCCCTGAAACGGGCCGAGCACCAGCTCGCCACCCACCATGCGGTAGAAACCGGCCCAGTTGAGATCGGGCAGATATTGCCAGATCAGCGCCGAGGCATTGGCCATGTTGGCGACCGCATCCGCCTCTCCGGCGGTCAGCGCGTCGAGCGCGGCATGGAGGTCGCGGTAAAGCTCCGCCTTGGATCCGGCGGCGATATCGAATTGGTACATATCCCGAATGTAGGCGGGCGCGGGACGCACGTCATCCCCCGCCGACCAGCTTGCGCCGGGCATTTTATTGTCCTACAAATCGCGCGACAAGATAAGGAGAGGCCGTGCCCACCGTGCCATCAGACGTGACGCCCGCCTATATCGCGATCGACTGGGGCACCACCAACCGCCGCCTCTATATCCTGGCCGATGACGGCACGATGCTGGACACGGTGCGCGACGATCGCGGCGTGTTGTCGATGCAGCCGGATGCCTATCCCGATGAGATCGCCGCGATCCGTACGCGGTTCGGCAAGCTGCCGATCGTCGCGGCGGGGATGGTCGGGTCGACGCGCGGCTGGCGCGAGGCGGCCTATGTCCCCGCCCCGGCGGATCTGGCGATGCTGGCCGGTGCGGCGACCCGCATCGCCGATCAGGACGTCACCATCGTCCCCGGCATCTCGCTGCTGACCGCGACCCGCGCCGATGTGATGCGGGGCGAGGAGGTGCAGGTGCTGGGCGCGATCGCCGCCGGGCTCGCCCCCGCCGACGCGCTGTTCGCGCAGCCGGGGACGCACAACAAATGGGTGCACACCACAGGCGGCCGGATCACCGACTTCGCCACCACCATGACCGGCGAGCTGTTCGCGCTGGTCAAGGGGCATGGCATATTGGCAGGGATGCTCGATGGGCCCGTGGCGGACGGCCCCGCCTTTCGCGACGGCCTGGCGCGCGGCTTCGGCGCATGCGACCTGACGGCGGCGCTGTTCGGGGTGCGCGCCTCGGTCCTGCTCGGCCGGATCGCGGCCGAGGACGCGGCTGCCTATGCCAGCGGACTGCTGATCGGCTGCGACATCGGCGCGGTGCCGGACATGGCGGGGCGCACCGTCCACCTGTTGTCCAGCGGCCTGCTCGCCGACCTCTACACCATCGGGATCGCGGCGCGGGGCGGCACCGTCGTCGCGCTCGACAGCCATGCCGGTTTCCTCGCCGGACTTCACGCCATTCGGGAGCATTTGTCATGACCGACCCCGCCGCACGGTTCGCCGCCGCCTTTGCCGCCTGCCCGCTCGTCGCGATCCTGCGCGGCCTGACCCCCGACGAGGCGATCCCCGTCGCCGACGCGCTGGTGGAGGCGGGCTTCACGCTGATCGAGGTGCCGCTGAATTCGCCCCAGCCCTATGACAGCATCGCCGCCATCGCGGCGCATGTCGGAGACAAGGCGATCGTGGGCGCGGGCACCGTGCTGACCACCGAGCAGGTCGACCGGGTGAAGGCGGCGGGCGGCACGCTGATCGTCTCGCCCAACACCGACACCCAGGTCATCGCGCACAGCGTGGCGGAAGGGCTGATCTCGCTGCCCGGCTATTTCACCCCGTCCGAGGCCTTTGCCGCCCTGAAGGCCGGTGCGCACGGGCTGAAGCTGTTTCCCGCCGAGGGCGCTTCGCCCACCTTCCTGAAGGCACAGCGCGCCGTCCTGCCGCGCGAGGTCGCGGTGCTGGCGGTCGGCGGGATCACGCCCGACAACATGGCCGAATGGCGCGCGCATGGCGCGGACGGCTTCGGCCTGGGCTCCAACCTCTATCGCGCGGGCAAGCCGGCGGCGGATGTCGCCGTGTCGGCGCGCGCTTATGTCGAAAAGGCACGCTGATACCGATGACCGACACGATCCGCCTCGCGCTGGTCGGCATGGGCAAGATCGCCCATGACCAGCATGTCCCCGCCATTGCGGGCAATCCGGCCTTCGAACTGGTCGCCACCGTCAGCCGCTCGCCCAACGGGGTCGATGGCGTGCCGCATTTCCATGACATCGCGGAACTCGCGCAAAGCGACGTGACGGTCGATGCGGTGGCGCTGTGCACCCCGCCGCAGGTCCGCCACGCCATCGCCGCCGCCGCGCTGGAGAATAACTGGCACGTCTTCCTCGAAAAGCCGCCGGGCGCGACGCTGGCCGAGGTGGCGGTGCTGGAGGAGCTGGCGGCCAAGGCGGGCGTGACGCTGTTCGCCAGCTGGCATTCCCGCTACGCGCTGGGGGTCGAGCCCGCGCGCGAATGGCTGTCCGCCCGCAAGGTCACGTCGGCGGCGATCACCTGGCGCGAGGATGTGCGGCAATGGCATCCGGGCCAGGCCTGGATCTGGGAAGCGGGCGGCTTCGGCGTGTTCGATCCGGGTATCAACGCGCTGTCGATCGCGACGCACATCATGCCCCAGCCCTTCTTCATCGAACGCGCGACGCTGGACTTCCCCGCCAATCGCGACGCGCCGATCGCCGCCGACGTGGCGTTTCGCACGACCGACGGCACGCCGGTCACGCTCGACCTGGACTGGCGGCAGGAGGGGCATCAAAGCTGGGACATCGTCGTCGAGACGACCGACGGCACGCTCAGGCTCGCCGAGGGCGGCGCGGTGCTGACCCTGCCCGACGGTTCGACCCCGCATCGCGAAGAGGGGCTGCACGGCGAATATCCGGGGCTCTATGCCCGCTTCGCCGAACTGGTGAAGGGCGGCCGCTCGGACGTCGACATCGCCCCGCTGCGCCACGTCGCCGACGCCTTCATGCGCGGCAAGCGGCGCGAGGTTGAGGATTTCGTGGAGTAAACCGAACCTCGGTTCAGCCTGAGCCGAGGGGACGGGATAAAGGAAAGGCCGGTCGTCCGCAGGGACGACCGGCCTTTTCCGTTCGAGGATCGGCGGAGTGCCGGGGCACTCCGCCGGGGGCGTGGATCAGAAGTTGATCGTCGTCCCGATCGCGATGTTGCGGCCCAGCGTGTCGTAACGCTGCGGGATGGTGTTGGTCCGCGCCAGGCTGATATTGTACGAATCCGGCACGATCGGCGCGGACTTGTCGAACAGGTTGTTCGCGATCAGGCGCAGCGAGAACTGCTTGGCGATCGCGAAGTTGAGCGCCAGGTCGAAATAATTCTGCGGCGCGACGCGGTAATAGTTGGTCAGCACACGATCCGGCGTGCCGCCGATCGCCGAGTCACCCGAATTGTTGGCGTTGGTCAGCGAACCGACATAGCGCCAGTTGAGCGATGCGCTGAACTTCTTGTCGACCGTGGTGTAGGTCGTGCGCAGGCCATGGCTCCACTTCGGGATCAGCTGGCCGCAACCATTGCCGTAATAGCCCGCACAGTTGCGCTCGGGCTGGAGCGGCGAGTCCTGGCCACCGGCGGCGGTGGTCAGCGAGCCGTTGAAGCCGAAGTCCAGGCGGCCGATCGATTCCAGCGTCAGCGCATATTGCGCCTGGAAGTCCCAGCCCTGCGCGATCGAGGTGTAATAGTTGGTCGTGCCCTGGCGGATATAGCCGCCGTTGAACAGCTGACCGGTGGTCGCGTTGCGGACGATGCCCTGGCAGAAGAACTGATCGCCGCCCGAACGCAGACAGCCATCGGTGTAATAGCTGTAGTCGTTATAGCCGAGCGAGTTGTCGATCTTGATGCGATAGCGATCGACCGAGAAGACCAGCCCCTTGATGAAGCGCGGCTTCACGACCAGGCCATAGGTCTGGGTATAGGCGGTTTCCGGATCGGCGGTGAAGCCGCCCGAACGCACCGCGCAGGCGCTGCTGCCGTTGGGCGTGGTGCCGTTGCTGCACAACAGGTCGCGGCTGCCGTACAGCGCGTCCGACAGGCCGGTGGCGCGGCAGACCTCACGCGATGCGATCGGCGCGCCATAGGTGACGCCATTGGCGCCGGTGGTCACGGTCGGGGCGCAGAAGTCGGTGAAGGTGCCCGATCCGCCGCCCACGAACTCGACATTGCTCGCTTGGCGGATCTCGACCACGGTCGGCGCGCGCTGCGCCTTGTTGAACGAGGCGCGGAAGGTCAGGTCGCTGACCGGGGCATAGACGCCCTCGATCTTCCAGGTGTTGAACGCCTTGGGATTGCTGCTGTACTTCGAGACGCGGTAGCCGCCATTGACCTGCACCAGCTCGGCAAAGGGCTTGTGCTCGATCAGCGGGGCCTGGACCTCGATATTGGCCTCGACCACATCCTGGCTGAGGTTCGTGTCGGTGCCGCCCAGCGCGGCGCGATAGGCGCTGTCGGCGCGCGACGTCAGCGTGTCCTTGCGATATTCGGTGCCCAGCGCGATCGCCAGACCCTGTTCGGCGAAGGGCGAGGTGATGCCGTACTTGCCGAGGTCGCCGGTGACATTGGCCTGGACGTCGTACAGCGTGCCCGTGGTTTCCGACGTGCCGGTGCCGAACAGATAGTTGATCAGCGCCGGGTTGTTGTTGCCCGCGCTGAAGATGTCGAAGGGCACGCAGCCCGCCGCCCCGCTGGCGCAGACCGGGTTGGCCGCCGTGCCGCCGACATTCACCGCATTCTGCAGCGTGCCGGGAACGCGGAAGCTGGGCGTATAGTCCTGATGGTTGCGGGCATAGACGCCGCCGACATCATAGGTCCAGGCATCGCCCACCTTGCCGCGGACGCCGCCGGTCAGGCGGACGCCGGTGTTGATGAAGGTGTCGGGCCGGTCGTTATTCTCGCCCAGGCGATAGGCGAGCGTGACGGGCACGCTGGTCACGCCGGTGGCGCATCCGATCGCGGTCGCCTGCGTCCCCGACAGATAGGGGTTGTTGCAGTTGACGTTGACGGTGCCGCTCGCGATCGTCGGATAGTTGGTGTACGACTTGTCGCGGAACCAGATGCCCGAGGCATAGAGCTCGGCTTCCGGCGCCAGGTCCAGCGTGGCGAAGCCGCCCGCATTCACGCGCTCCGAGGGGCGCTGATAGGCATAGCCGCTGAAATAGTTGGACGCATTGCCCTGCCCCGCGCCGAACGGCACGAAGGTGCGCGTTCCGTCCGGATTGTTGACATATTGCGCGCCCGCATTCGGGCCCGACTGGGGCGTGATGAGGCCGCTGGTCGAGCTGCTGGGCGTCAGGCCGCACGACAGCGGGCCGTTGAGCTGCAACTGGGTGAGATAGCAGCCCGCGTTCGAGCGCGAGGTCAGCGCGATCTCGTTGGTCTGGCGATAGTTGACGAAGCCGCTGACGTGCAGCTTGTCGTCGAACAGCTTGGTGCCCGCCGTCAGCGTCAGGTCGGCGCGGCCGCCGTCATTGGTCAGGCCCCGTGCGCTGCCGAAACCGGCGGCGCGCGCCAGCGGCGACACGATCGTGTCCTTGTTGTAATGGTTGAAGAAATTATAGTTGGCGTCGAGCTGAACGCCCTCGAAATCCTTGCGCAGGACGAAGTTGACGACGCCCGCGACCGCGTCCGAGCCATAGACCGACGAGGCGCCGCCGGTCAGCACGTCGACGCGCTGCAACAGCGAGGTCGGGATGATGCCGACGTCCTGGCCGTTCTGGGTGCCCAGCCGCTTGCCGTCGATCAGGACCAGCGTGCGCTCGAAGCCCAGGGTGCGCAGCTTGATGCGCTGGCGACCGTCGGAGTCGTTATAGGTCTGCTGGCTGTCGGGCGCGACCTGCGGCAGACGGTTGAGCACGTCCTCGACATTGACCGCGGCCTGGGCCTGGATGTCCTGGCGCGTGACCGAGGTGATCGGCGCGGCGGAGGCGAGGTTGGGACGGGTGATGCGCGTGCCGGTCACGACGACGTCGCCGCCGCCCGGGCTGGCCTGCGGGGTGCCGGTGATCGCGGCCGAGCGGGTGGCGGCGGCATTCGCGCTCAGATCGCCCGGATTCTGGTCGGCGCCGGTCTGCGGCGCGTCCGCCTGGGCACCGGAGGTTCCGGTCTGCTGCGCGATGGCGGGCGCGGCGAGCATCATCGACGCGGCCGAGAGGGCCAACCATGATGCGGACTGCTGGATTCTCATACGTCTCCCCTAAGGCCCAAGGCTGATTTTGTCGGGCGCGGGAGAAAGACAAACATTTTGAGGAATTTGGTCAATACCTAAACCATACCTTTATACCCCCAAGGATGGCATTGGCCTGGAACTGTAACCGGAAAGACACAATTATTAACGATTTGAAACCTTTGCATGACGGCGGCGCCATATTCCCCGGCGGCTCCGGACGGCCGCACGCCGCCGACTCGCCGAGCGGGTGATCGCGACGGTCACGCCGGGGCGGGCAATTGGTGTTATATCGGTTTGCAGGCTTGCGGCTCCGCGCGGGGCCGCGCACAATCGGGCGACGAAACGCCCGGCGATCGCGGGCGGGGGGAGCACGCGTGATGAAAGAAGGTCGACGGGGTTTTCTGGGTGGGATCGCCACGCTGGCGGGGATCGGTACGGGACTGGCCGCCGCGCCCGCCCGCGCCTTTGCGCAGGCCGCCGGGCCGCGCGCGACGATCGTGTCGACCTGGGATTTCGGCGCACCGGCCAATGACGCGGCCTTTGCCGCCGGGCGGGCGGGCGGATCGCTGATCGACATGGTCGAGGCGGGGGTGAAAGTGCCCGAGGCCGATCCGAACAACCATTCGGTTGGCTATGGCGGCTATCCGGACCGTGACGGCCATGTCACGCTCGATGCGGTCATCATGGACGATGCGGGCGGCGTCGGCGCGGTCGCCGCGCTGGAGGATACGGTCCACGCCATCTCGGTCGCGCGCGCGGTGATGGAGCATACGCCGCACACCTTCCTGGTCGGCGAGGGCGCGACGCGCTTCGCGCGCGACCGGGGCTTCCCGCGCACCAACCTGCTGACGCCCGAGGCGGAGAAGGCGTGGCACGAATGGCTGAAGACGCAAAACTACAAGCCCGTCGCCAATAGCGAGACCGGCACTTACGGCGCGGGCCGCCCCGGCACGCCGGGCGGCGCGCTGGACCATGACACGATCGGGATGCTGGCGCGCGATGCGAGCGGACGGATGGCGGGCGCCTGCACGACCTCTGGCATGGCGTTCAAGATGCGCGGGCGCGTGGGCGATTCGCCGCAGGTCGGCTCGGGCCTCTATGTCGAGCGCGGGATCGGCGGCGCGACCTCCACGGGTCTGGGCGAGGAAGTCACCCGCACCGTCGGCACCGCGCGCGTCGTCGCCTCGATGCGCCATGGGCTGAGCCCGCAGGCGGCCTGCGAGGAAGCCGCCCGGCATATCGCCGCCCTGCGCGGCGATGCGATCAAGGGGGTGCAGGTCGGCTTCCTGGCGATGGACACGGCGGGACGGATCGGCGCCTTCTGCCTGTTGCCGGGCTTTACCTATGCGGTGACGGACGCCGCCGGAAAGACGCGGGTGGAAAAGGCCCCGTCGCTGTTCAAGGCATAACCCACCTCCCCTGTCAGGGGAGGTGGCGCGCGCAGCGCGACGGAGGGGTGTCCCACTATCGAGACGGCGACACCCCTCCCCTTACGGGGGAGCAATTCAGCCTTGCTCGCCCCCATCGGCGATCAGCGCGTTCAGGTCGCGCAGCGCCTTGACCAGCCCCAGCCCGCGCGGGCCCGCGATATAGCGCGGCGCCCATTCCGGCTGGAACTTCTCCTTATAGGCGCGAAGGCCGCGAAAGCCGTAGAAACGCTCGCCATGCCGGAACACCAGCGAGGCCAGCTTGGCCCAGGTCGGGGCCATCCGCCGCCCGCCGACCCCGGATAGCGGCGCCAGGCCCAGCGCGAAGCGGCCATAGCCCTGCGCCTGGCCCCACAGCATCAGCTCGACGAACAGATAGTCCATCACCCCGCCCGGTGCGTCCTCGACATGGCGCATCAGGTCGACCGACAGCTCACGGCGATCCCCCGCCTTCCACAGATTGGCGAAGGCGACGATCCGCCCCTCCACCCGCACCAGCGCGCAATCGGTCATCGCCAGATAGGCGGGGTCGAAGCGGCCCAGGCTGAACCCCTTCTCGCCATGCCCCTTGGCCATCAGCCAGTCGTCGGACACCGCGCGCAGTTCGGGCAGGATCGCCGGCACCTCGGCGGCGGGCAGGATCGTGAAGCTGGCATTCTCGCGCGTGCGGAAGCGGTTCAGCGTCTGGCGAAGCCCGCGCATCCGCCCGCCCTCCAGGGCAAAGCCGCCCAGGTCGATCAGCGCCTCCTCGCCATATTTGATGATCTGGAGGCCCATCTCGATCGCGATCTCCAGCGCGTCGGGGGTGATCTGATAGAGCATCAGCCGGCCTTGCGCGGCGTCGGCCATCGTCCGCAGCTGCCACAGCAGGTCGGCCCAGGCGGCGCGCGGCCCGACCGGATCGCCCATCGCGATCCAGCTGGTCCCACGCACCTGATACATCACGAAGGCGTCGTCCTCGGGCGAGAACAGGAAGCGCTTGTCGCCGAGCAGCGCGAGGGCGGCGTCGGTCCGCTCGGCCTGCCCGACGACCGCCAGCACCCGGTCCATCGCGGGGTGGTCGGTCTCCCCCGGCGGCGCGGCGAGGAACAGCCGCCACAACCCCGCCCCCGCCAGCATCACCGCAACGCCCAGCGCCGCGCGCAGGAAACGCGAGGCATCGTCGGACAGCGCGAACCGCCACCACAGCGATTCCTGATAATCGACATGCTTATAGGCGAAGAAGCCGATCCACCCCGTCCCGACGATCACCACCGCGACGCTGAACAGCCAGGCGGGTGACAGCGGCCGCGCGACCAGCGAGGTGCGCCGGTAAAAGGCGCGGCGGCTCATCTGCAGCAGCAGCGCGATGGAGAGGCAGACCGCCGCCTCCTCGTAATCGATCCCCTTGGCCAGCGAGAAGACCGCGCCCGCGACCAGCAGCGCACGCGCCGCCAGGCTCGCCCCGTCCAGCCGCCGGTACAGCCCCGGCGCCAGCAGCAGCAGCCCGGTGCCGACCAGGCTGGCGGCGAAATGCGACGCCTCGATAAAGGGCAGCGGCAGGATATGGACGAGGTGATGGACGCGCTGCGGAATGGCGGGCAATGATCCCGACAGCAGCAGGATCGCCCCGCCGCCGAAACAGGCCGCGCTGAGCAACGTCGGGGCCACGCCCAGCAGGACGCGGCGAATGTCGCGCAACGCCTTGATCGGCCGCCGCCGCGCCTCGTCCCAGGCGAGCAGCGCAATGCCCAGGCCCAGCGGCAACAGATAATAGAGGACGCGATAGGCGATCAGCGCGGCGAACAGCTCGGTCCGGTCGACCGGCACCGTCGCCAGCACCACCGCCTCGAACACACCGATCCCGCCAGGCACATGGCTGACCAATGCGACGATGATCGCCAGCGCATAGGCGAGCACGAAGGCGGGCAGCAGCTCGGGCGACGCGCCCGGCAACAGGACGAACAGCGCCGCGCTGGCGCAAAGCAGGTCGAGCGAGGCGATGCCGATCTGCGCCAGCGCCTGCCCCGTCGTGGGCAGCGGCACGCTCCAGGCGCGCCAGCCGACCCGCTTGCCCGGCCGCAATGCGCAGAGCAGGATCAGCGCCAGCGCCCCCGCCACCACCGCCGCGCCGACCCAGCGGACCGCGCTCTGCCCCAGCACCAGCGCGTCGAGCGTGACCGGCCCTTCATGGAATACCAGTCCCAGCCCGGTGACGCTGAACACCCCGAACCAGAAGGTCGCGCTGGCGATCGCGATGACGCGCGCGATGTCGGGACCGTCCAGCCCGGCGGCGGCATAGACGCGGTAGCGCGCCGACCCGCCGGTCAGCAGCGCCAGCCCCAGATTGTGGCTGAGCGTATAGCTGGTGAAGGACGCCATCGCCGCCGTCCGCCAGCGCAGCGGCCGCCCGATCACGCGCAGCGCGATCACGTCGTAAAAGGTCAAGGCGATATAGCTGGCGACGGTCAGCGCCGCCGACAGCATGATCTGGTGCGGGTCGATCGCGTAGAAAGCCGCGCGGACATCGGCCAGCCGGATCTGGCGGGTCAGATGATGCAGCGCCGACAGCCCCAGCGCGACGAGCAGCACCACCGCCGCAACCGCGAGATAGCCGCGCCGTGCCTTGGCATAGCCAAGCGCCCGGTCGAGCCATCCCATGTCCCCCGCCCCTTCCGTCATGCGCCGCCCCCCGGCGAACGTGACGTGACGAGACGGGATAGATCGCCGCCCGCCGCCTTATGGCCCGTCATGGCCGCAAACCTTTCATCCTCTACGCACACCCACCCATCGCCCGCCCACACCCCTGCACGACGCAGCGACCCGCCATGGCCATAGGACCGTCCCTGCCCCTGTCACCTTTCGGCCACCTGACAAGTGTGTCATGTGGATACAAGCGATTTGATGACAGAAGCGTCACGTCTCGCCCACCCTCCCCTCAGGTCGCGATCGATAGAAGGACAGGTGTGAAACGCCTCGCCCGCCCTGCCTCCGCCCATGCCGCCCTGCTTGCGGCCCTGGATCGGCGCGTCCCGGCCGGACGGGCGTCGTGAAGGGGTTGCGGATCGTCGGCTGGGGCGCGGCGGCCGTCGCGCTGCTGGGCGCTGGCGCGATGGCGCTGCTCGTCGGGCACTTGCCGCTTCGCGCGGGCATGCGGACGGGCACGACGCTTTATGGCGCGACCTTCGTCCCGATGGGCGACGACCGACCGGGCCTGGTCGTCACCAGCCTGCGCAGCGACCTGGACGGCGACCCCGGCACGATCGACAATCTGCCGCTGCACGTCGGCGATACGGTGGTGGCGGTCGACGGTCGCCCCGCCACCTCCTTCTCGCTGCTGCGCGACGAGGCGCTTCGCAATCCCGAATCCCCGCTCCGGCTGCGTATCATGCGCGACCATGGCCTCCACACGATCACGCTGCTAAGGACCGGATCGGGAGGACTGCGTGGCCAACAGGATTTTGTTGATCGAAGATGATCGCTCGACGGCGGATTACATCGCCAACGGGTTGCGTGAAGAGGGATACCTGGTCGACCATGCGGCCAATGGCCGCGACGGCCTGTTCCATGCGACCGACGGCACCTATGACTGCGTCGTGCTGGACCGGATGCTGCCCGGCATGGACGGTATGGCGGTGCTGGCCGCGATCCGCGCCGCCGGGATCGAGTCGCCGGTCCTGATCCTGTCCGCCATGTCCTCGCCCGAGGACCGGGTCGCCGGGCTGACCTCGGGCTCGGACGATTATCTGACCAAGCCCTTCGTCTTCGCCGAACTGCTGGCGCGCATCCGGCTGCTGATCCGGCGCGGCGGCACCACCGGCAACGCGCCGCAGACCAAGCTGGTGTGCGACGACCTGGAGATGGACCTGCTCGCCCACCGCGTCCGGCGCGCGGGCAAGCCGATCGAGCTTCAGCCGCGCGAATATCGGCTGCTCGAATATCTGCTCCAGCATGTCGACCAGGTCGTGACCCGCACCATGTTGCTGGAGGGGGTGTGGGATTTCCATTTCGATCCCAACACCAACGTCACCGACGTGCACATCAGCCGGTTGCGCAAGAAGATCGACGAGGGCTTTGCCCGGCCGCTACTGCATACGGTGCGCGGGTCTGGCTATAAGCTGGGGGTCGAGAAATAGCCTCGGGCGTCTTCCGTTCGACCACGCTGCGCTTCGCGCTGCTGGTCTTTGCGCTCCAGCTGGTCGGCGCGGGCGCGATGGTGGCGACCGTGCGCCACCTGACCCGCGGCGAGATCGCCGACCAGGCCGAGGACGCCGCCAGCGACCTGAGCGACGAACTGGCGGGCATGTGGCGCAGCGGCGGACAGGCGGCGGTGCGCGCGGCGGTCGCGCGGCGGCTGACCACCGACCGGGTTCCCCTGTCGGTCATCCTGCTGACCGATGCGCGCGGCCGCTTCGTCACCGGCAATATCGCCGAATGGCCGCCCAACGTCCCCACCCCCGGCGCCGCGACGATCGAGATCTTCCGCATCGGCCATTCGCAGCCCGAACGGATGCGCGTGCTCGCCACCCGCCTGCCCGATGGATCGCGGATGCTGGCGGGGCATGTCGTCGAAAGCGAGCTGCGCGTCGCCCGCGCGATGGAGGAGGCGATGGCGGTCGGCATGGCGGCGGCGATCGTGCTGGCCGCGCTCGCCGCCTGGATCGCGGCGCGGATGATCGAGCGGCGGCTGGAGGATACGGTGGCGACCGCGCATGCGGTGGCGGCGGGCGAGCTGTCGCGGCGGGTCGTCACCAAGGGCGGCGACGACGCCTTCGACGCGCTGGCGGGGGCGGTCAATGCGATGCTCGACCGGATCGCGCTGCTGATGACCGAACTCAAGATCGCGACCGACGGACTGGCGCACGACCTGCGCTCGCCGCTGACCCGGTTGCGTGCCACGCTGGAACGCGCGCTGGCCGAGACCCAGGACGAAAGCGCCAGGGTGTCGGTCGGGCGCGCGCTGGAGGAAGGCGACCGGCTGCTCGCGATGCTCGACACCGCGCTGCGCATCAGCCGGGCCGAGGCGGGGCTGGGCCGCGACGCCTTTGTCGAGGCCGATCTCGCCGCCATGGCGCGCGACGTCGCCGATATGTTCGAGCCGCTGGCCGAGGATCGCGGCATGACGATCCAGGCCGAGGCGCCCGACCGGCTGGTGGCGCTGGTCCACCGCGAGCTGCTGGGCCAGGCGCTGGCCAATCTGGTCGACAATGCGCTGAAATACGGGTCAGGCGCGGTGACGGTGCGGGTCGAGTCCGGCCCGGTCCTGATCGTCGCCGATGACGGCCCCGGCATCCCGCCCGAGCGGCGTGACGAGGCGCTGAAGCGCTTCGGTCGGCTGGACGCGGCGCGCAGCGAGAGCGGCGCGGGGCTGGGCCTGTCACTCGCCAGCGCGGTGGCGCATCTGCATGGCGGGACGCTGGCGCTGGAGGATCATGCGCCGGGGTTGCGGGTCCGGATGACGCTCGCGCCCGACGCCCGTTCCGCCTGAACGACCACCTCCGTTCAGCCTGAGCGAAGTCGAAGGCCACGCTCGACGGCAAACGGCGTGGCCTGTGCTTCGACTTCGCTCAGCACGAACGGTGGTCGTCAGGGGCTTTACGCCCCGACATTCCCCGTCCGCTCCAGCTTGCCCCAGCCGACGATCCACCCGCCGATCGCCGAGCTGATCGCGCGGAGCACGACCCAGTACATGATCTGGCGATAGACCAGCCGCTGCGCGACCAGCAGATGCGCGGGGTAGCGCACCCGGTTGCCGTCCAGCCGATAGGCCAGCCATCCGCACAGCACGTCGATCGCGGTGAACGCCGTCCAATAGGCCGCCATCTGGAACACGTCGGTGCTGGTCTGCGCCCAGCCATGCTGCGCCACCCGCACCGCCGTGCCGACGATCGACAGGATCAGCGCCAGGTCGATCAGCGGCGAGATCGCGGCGAAGATGATCTGGAACAGCCAGGCCTGGGGCAGACCCACCCGCGCGAGCCCGGCGGGCCGGCCGGTGCGGATCACGCGGCGATGCTTCCACAGGCATTGCAGCGTGCCGAACGCCCAGCGATAGCGCTGCTTGGCCAGCGCCTTGAAGCTCTCGGGCGCCTCGGTCCAGGCGACGGCGCGCGGATCATAGGTGACGCGCCAGCCCGCCCGCTGGATCGCGATGGTCAGGTCCTGATCCTCGGCCAGCGTATTCTCGGGATAGCCGCCCACCGCATCGAGCGCGGCACGCCGCCACGCCCCCACCGCGCCGGGCACCACCGTCATCGCATCGAACCCGGCCAGCGCGCGGCGTTCCAGATTCTGCGCGGTGATATATTCGACCGCCTGCCAGCGGGTGACGAGGTTCACCCGGTTGCCGACCCGCGCATCGCCCGCCACCGCGCCCAGCTTCGGGTCGGCGAACCAGCGGGCGAGCTTGGCGATGGTGTCCGGCTCGAACTGGGTATCAGCGTCGAGCGCGATCACCACCTCGCCCGCCGCGTCCTGAAGCGCACGGTTGAGCGCCGCCGCCTTGCCGCCATTGGGCAGGGTCAGCAGCCGGACGCGCGGCTCATCGGCGAACGCCGCGCCCACCACCGCGCTGGTCCCGTCCTTCGACCCGTCATCGACCACGATCACCTGCAATCCGGGATAGTCGCTGGCCAGCACGCGGGTCACCGACTGGGCGATCACCCGCTCCTCGTTGAAGGCCGGGATGATGACCGAGACGCTGGGGGTGTATTCCGGCGGCACCGGCTTGGACTTGCGCCCCTGGAACCAGGCGAGCCCCGCCATCACCACCGCGCGTGCGATGCCCAGCGCGATCGCCAGATAGAACAGCCAGGCGAGCGATGCGGACAGGAAGGCCAGCACCACGAAGATCGCGACGTCGGTGCGCACC
Organism: Sphingomonas sp. SORGH_AS_0789; assembly: GCF_031453055.1. NCBI lineage: Bacteria > Pseudomonadati > Pseudomonadota > Alphaproteobacteria > Sphingomonadales > Sphingomonadaceae > Sphingomonas > Sphingomonas sp. SORGH_AS_0789. Next base: position 2,414,725 of record NZ_JAVIYV010000001.1, on the reverse strand, counting down.
GCCAGCAGGTCCTTGCCATCGACCACCGGCATCGCCTGGTCGCGGCTGACCCCGACCAGCTGCGAGGCGGCCACGAAGCGATAGCCCTGTGCGCGCAGCGTATCGATGATGCGCGGCAATGCCTCGACCGTCTGCTCGCGGTCGCCGCCGCCATCGTGCAGCAGGATGACATTGGCCGAATTGTCGGCCGTCGCGCCGTGCACCTGGTCGATCGTCTGCTGGACGATCTGGTCGGTGCCCGGACGCTGCCAGTCATTGGGGTCGACGTGCAGCCCGACGACCGTATAGCCCAGATTCTGCGCGACCAGCGCCGGGTCGATCTCGTCGGCCGTCGTCGGCTCGGCGTCGCCGAAATAGGGTGCGCGGAACAGCGTGGTCGAGCGGCCGGTATAGGCCTGGATCAGCCGCTTGGTCGCATTCAGCTCCAGCTTGATCGTGCGCGCGCCCGTCGTCGCCATGTTGGGATGGGTATAGCTGTGATTGCCCAGCTCGCTGCCGCCTGCGACGATGCGGCGGAGCAGCTGGGGATGCTGCAACGCATTCTCGCCGATGACGAAGAAGGTGGCGGGAACATGCTCGCGCTCCAGCACGTCCAGGATCTTGGGCGTCCATTCGGCATCGGGGCCGTCATCGAAGGTCAGCGCGACCGTCTTGGGCAGCGCACCGGCGCGCTGGACGACATAGGGGGTCGGATAGGTGCGATAGACCTCGTTGCGGATCACCCCATCCTTGTCATAGCGCAGGTCGCGCTGCCCCTCGGTCGGCTGCGCGGTGATGCGCAGGATCTCGCCCGTCCCCTCGACATCGACGTTCAGCGGCGAGGCGACCGCGCCCAGCCGCGGGATGACCCCGCGCGCGGTGCTGCGGAACGCGGCGAAATCCGCCCACAGACCGGGATCTTCCGACCCCAGCTGCCAGAAGGCGATGTCGTCGATGCCGAGACGCTTCAGCGCCTGGAGCTGGTTCCAGCTGGTCGCGGCGTCGAGCATCCAGACGGTGTGATGCTCGCCATTCTCGTCATAGGCGAAACCGGCATTGCCGCTGGCCGGGTCGAAGCTGACCTTCGCCTGGCTGTCATGTGCTATCAGCCAGGCTTCCTCGATCGACTTGGATTCCGCCGGGCCCTTGGCGGGCCAGTCATAGGCATAGCTGCCGAGCGCAACGATCAGCTTGTCGCGGCCGACCTCGCGCAGCGCCTTTTCGGAGGATTGCAGGAACCAGGGCTGCGCGGCGATCGGGCCGGGGGTGCCGGTCTGCCAATGCTGGTCATAGGCCATCAGGATGATGCGGTCGACGACGCGCGCCAGCCGCTGCAACTGCCACGCCTCGTCCTCGGCGGGGACGGTGACGGCCAGCACCGCGCCCTTGGGCAGATGCGCCTTGATCCGCTGGAGCAGCCGGGGATAGCCCGCCATGGCGCTGGCGGGCAGGTTCTCGAAGTCGATGACCAGGCCCGACTGGCGATTGGCCGTCACCGACTGGCCGAGCCGGGTCGCCAGCTTTTCGGACGCCGCCGGGCTGGCGATGATCCGCGCGATCGTCGTGCCGTCCCATTCGTCGGCGGTCAGGTTCTGGACCATCGGCAACAGCCGGGGCGGCCGGGCGGCGCGGGACAACAGGGTGGCAAGCTTGGGATCGTTGCTGATCGTCAGTTCGCCCTTGGCGCCCGCGACGTTCATCAGGCTGGGCACCAGCCAGTCGATCTGCCCCATATGCGCATGGAGCGACGCCAGCGCCGAGTCATTGCCGGGCGTGTAGAAGGCGATGGTCAGCGGGCTATGCCCCTGCGCCACCGACCGGCGCGGCAACCATGCGCCGCGCCGCCCCTTCAGCTGCGCGGTCGGCTCCAGCGTCATCGCCTGGCGCCGCGCGAAGGGCAGTGGCAGCACGCCCGAATTGGGCACCGCGACCAGCGTGGTGGCAAAGGCGATCGCGGCGACGATCACCGACAGGATCAGGACGGCCACCGCACGCCGCGCCCACGCGCCCCGACGGCCCGTCGGGTCAAAGAAGATCGGCTTGGTCACTGCGTCGGTCCCCGGTTCGTTACCATATGATGCGGGTGCCCCTATGCCGCCCGCATGTTTCCATCCCCCCGCCGATGGCAGACGTCGCGCATAGAGCGGGTGATCGCGATATTACAGATTTTTCATGTGACGGCCGCGCCCCGACACATCGATGCATGGCAAGTAGCTGCCCGACCCTTTAGGAAAGGTTATGTCCGTTCTACTTTCACGTCTTGGCCGCCATCGCGGGCGTATCCTTGCCGGGGTTGCGGCATTGCTCGTCGGCGGCATCGCCATCCTGCTCTATTCAGGCAATTATTTTGCACGTGACCCGGTCACGCGCTTTCCGGCGCAAGGGCGGGCACAGCCGATCCTGGTCCTGTCCCTCTCGGGCGACATGGGGCTGCGCTATGGCATGGGGGGCGTGGTGGCGCGCGGCCTGAGCGCAGCGGGGATCGAGGTCATCGGCATCAACTCACCGGTGCTGTTCCGGATTCACCGGACGCGCGAACAGGTCGATGCGATCATCGCCGACGCGGTCCGCCGCGCCGTGGCGGAGGCGGGCGACCGGCGACTGGTGCTGGTGGGGCAATCCTATGGCGCGGATATGCTCCAGACCGGGCTGGCGCACCTGCCCCCCGATCTGCGCGCGCGGGTGGCGGCGATCGTGCTGGTGGTGCCGGGGCAGACCGCCTTCTTCCGCTCCGACCCGACCGGGATCGCCTATATGGGCAAGCCAGACAGCTATGCCATCACCACCGCCCGCACGATCGACTGGGCCCCGCTCACCTGCATCTACGGGCTGAAGGAAAAGGACAGCCTGTGCCCCTTGCTGAAGGGCGGTCCGGCCAGGGTGATCGGCCTGCCCGGCGACCATTATCTGGACCATGATGACGCAAAGCTGGTCGCCACCGTGCTGGCGGCGGTACACGGCGGCCCCTCCCCCGCCGCCCGGCGGTAACGACGGAGGAGGGGCGCGCCGCCGCTCAGACCGGCAGCGGCTCGATCGGCACGGCGGCGCCGGTCCGCGTCCGCCAGATCGCCGCACAGCCCGGCGCATAGGGCTTGGCCATGACGGTCGACACGGTCATGTAGCGCGCCGTCGCGCTGTCGCGGGTCAGCGTCAGATGCAGCCAGCCCTTGTCCTTCTGGTCGCAGAAGCGGACGACCTTCGGATTGGCCGCCGCGATCTCGCGACCGATGCCGGGCATCATGTCGCCCCAGGACGGGCTGGTGATCGAGGTGCCCGCGAATTCGGCCGCGACCAGCGTGCCGTTCGCATCGTACAGGTCGTTCGCCCAGGCCGCATGGCTGTCGCCCGACAGGACGACCGGCCGACTGCCCGCGCGGCGAAAGGCGGCATAGAGCCGCTCGCGCGCCGCCGGATACCCGTCCCAGCTGTCGAAGTTGAGCGGCAGGCCCGCGCGATACCCGGCCTGCGCCTTGGCCAGATTGCGATGCTCGGTTTCGGACAGGCGTTCGGTCAGCCTGGCATAGCCCGCCGGGCCCATCTGCTTCTCCAGATCGGGGCCGTCGATCCGCGCCATCACCACCTGGTTGCCGATCACCTGCCACGGCGTGCCCGCCCTGACCGAGCGGGTCAGCGTCCGTTCGATCCAGGCCAGCTGGCTCGCACCCAGCAGCTCGCGGTCGGGCCGGGCCCGCTCGGCCATCATGGCAGCATATTCGTCCGGCTCGGGCGCGGCACCCTTGGCATGGACCTGCTTCGACCGGGCGAGCAGCCGCGTCTCGACCATCACCAGCGTCGCCAGATCGCCGAAGTCGAAGCTGCGGTTGATCGCCTCCCAGGGCTTGCCGGGCCGGGGATCGCGGATCGGCATCCATTCGAAATAAGCCTGCATCGCCGCCGCCTTGCGCTTGCCCCAGTCGCCTTCGGTCGCGGGCTGGTGGTTCTCCGCGCCGCCGATCCAGTCGTCATTCGCGACCTCGTGATCGTCCCACACGCAGATGAAGGCGGCGCGGGCATGCGCGGCCTGCATGTCGGGGTCGCGCTTCACCTGGGCATGACGCTGGCGGTAATCGGCGAGCGTCACGATCTCGTGCGCGGGTTCGGGCAGGCGGTTGAGTTTGAGCCCGCGATCCGTGCCATAGCCGTCCGCGCCATATTCATAGATATAGTCGCCCAGGTGCAGCACCGCGTCGAGCCGCTCGGTCTTCGCGATCGCGTCATAGGCGTTGAAGAAACCGCCGGGATAAAGCTGGCACGACACCACCGCCAGCACGACATCCTCGACGGCCCCGCGCGGCAGGGTGCGGAAACGCCCCTCGGGCGAGCGCAGGCCCGCCGCCTCGAACCAGTAGCGATAGTCGCGGCCGGGCTGGAGGCCGGTCACCTCGACCTTGGCGGTGTGGTCGCGCGCGGCGCGGGCCGAGACGCGGCCCGTGCGCAGGCCCACCGCATCATGGCCGCCGATCGGCGCGACATGCCAGGTCAGCGCCACGTCCCGCGCCGCATCGCCCTCCGCCGGGGTGGCGCGGGTCCACAGGATCGCGCCGTCGGGGGCCGGATCGCCGCTCGCGACGCCGTGGTCGAAACGCACCGCGCCGGTCGCGGCCTGCGCCATTCCGGCAGGCATGGCCAGCGCGGCCCCGCTTCCCATCAGCGCCATCGCGCGGCGTCGGTTCATGATCGTCATCGTGTCAGTCCTTTCGGACGGCACGGCTAATCCCCGCCCACGACAGGGGGATGGCGTGCGGATGACGGTTTGGCGACACATGTGGAACGCCGTCACGGATTTGAAACAAGCCGGACACCGACTGGTAATCCCTGCTAACTACGAAGCCCGAAACAAAGTCCTTCGGGGGGAAAAATGCATTCGACCACAGGCCGCCTGACGGTGGCCACAATCCTGCTCGGCCTGTCGCAGACGGCCCTCATCGCACCGGCGGGGGCGCAGGCGATGATCCAGCCGCAAGGCGATCCACGCGATGCGGGCGACAAGGCCGACGTCATCGTCACCGCGCAGAAGCGCGAGCAGCGGATCGCGGACGTGCCGCTGACCGTCACCGCCGTCACCGGCGCGCGCATGGCCGATCTGGGCGTCAATTCGCTGTCCGAGGTCGCGCAATATATCCCCGGCCTCCAGATCCAGGAGCAGAGCGCGAACAGCCCCGGCTTCGTGATCCGGGGCATCACGTCGGACTCCGGCTCGGCTCAGCAGGGCGCGCGCGTCACCGTCTATTACAACGGCATCGACACCAGCCGGAAGCAGGGCGCCTATCAGGACCTGTACGATATCGAACGGATCGAGGTCGCCAAGGGACCGCAGGCGACGCTGTTCGGCACCGCCGCCGCGGTCGGCGCGATCAGCATCATCTCGGCGCGCCCCCATGCGGGGACCGAAAGCGGGATCGTCGCCTCCTATGGCAATTTCGACCGAACCCAGGTGTCGGGCTTCCTGAATGCGGGCAACGACGTGCTCGCGGGGCGCATCGCCTTCGCCTATAAATATCGCGACGGCTATGTCCGTAACATCGCCGGGGACCCGAAAATCCCCAACCAGAATCAGGGCCGCGTCGACCAGGACAACCTGAACGGACAGGATCAGCGCGGCCTGCGCGGATCGCTGCGCTGGACGCCCAACAGCTCGCTGACCGCCGACCTGATCCTGACCTATGACGGACAGCGCAATCCCGGCACCGCGTTCAAGAGCCGGGTCTTCGCCCCCACCGGCGGACAAACGGGGGATTATGGCTATGCCGAGCTGTCGGGTTCGCCCTTCTCCGCGGAAGTGCTGGGCGCGCGCAAGCTGGGGCTGACGCGCAACGTCTATGACGCCAACCTGACCGTCGCGGTCGATGTCGCGCCGGGCATCACCTTCACCACGGTCAACGGCTATCGCCGGTTCGACGCGCTCGAAATCTTCGACGCGGATGGCGGCCCCGCCTGGTATCTGGAGTTCGGCGAGGATGCACGCGGCGACCAGTGGAGCCATGAGGGCCGCTTCGCCTTCGAGGGAGCCAAGGCGCGCGCCTCGTTCGGCTGGAACGCCTTCTTCGAAAACGGGCAGCAGCGGGTGCCCTTCTCGACCGAGGAAGGCACCTATCTGGCCTGTTCGGTCGCGCGCGACTTCGCCCCCATCCGCCAGATGCTGAACGCCGCCGGACTGCCGACCGGCACCGCCTGCGTCGCGGCCAACGGCACCATCCCGGCGACGCGCGCCACCGCGATCCTGTCGCGCGGGGCCGCGACCGTGCTGCCCTATAGCGCCAGCTTCGCCAATGACGGGCGCAACAACAGCTATTCGGTGTTCGGCGACGCCAGCTGGATGCCCACCCCGGCGCTGGAGCTGACCGCGGGTGCGCGCGTGCTGATCGAGGATCGGCGTTCGGCCTATAGCTCGGTCATGCCCGACAGCCGGTTGCTGGCGGGCGCGGGCATCTTCACCAGCCTGCTCGGCGCGGCCAACACCAAGGGACAGGTCTTCACCGCGCAGCGCAGCTATGCCGCGATCCTGCCGCGCTTCAACGCGCTCTATCGGCTGGGCGGCGGGGTGAACCTCTATGCGACGATCAGCAAGGGTCGCCGCTCGCCGGTGGTCCAGCTCGATGCGCAGCGCGTCGTGCCGCTCAGCGTCGCCAATTCGGGCGCGGTGCCCCGGTTGCAGATCGTGCCCGAGGAAAGCGTCTGGAATTACGAGGGCGGCATCAAGGGCCGGGTCGGCCCCTTCTCCGGCGCCGCCTCGGTCTTCTACCAGCGTTACAAGGGCTTTCAGGTCTCCGTCTTCGAAAACGGGCTGACCGTCACGCGCAGCGCGGGCTCGGCGAACAATATCGGGGTCGAGCTGGAGGGCCATCTGGCGGTCCATCGCTGGCTGAACCTGTTCGCGACCTTCGCCTATATCGATGGCGGCATAGCCGACGATCCGGCCAATGGCGTGTTCGCGGGCAACCGCTTCCGGCTCCAGCCCGATATGACCGCCTCGGGCGGGGCGAGCCTGCGCATTCCCGTCGGCGCGTCGGCGACCTTCTATGCGACGCCCAGCGCGACCTATCGCTCCAAGGTGTTCTTCGAGCTGCCCAACAGCGCGGCGATTTCGCAGGGGGGCTATACGCTGGTCAATCTGCGCGCCGGGCTGGAATTCGGCGACCGGGGCCGGTTCCATGTCGGGGGCTTCGCGCGCAACCTGACCGACAAGCGCTATCTGATCGATGCCGGGAATACCGGCGGCATGTTCGACGCGCCCACCTATATCGCGGGCGAGCCGCGCTTTTATGGCCTGGAGGCGGGCGCGCGCTTCTGACGGCGAACAGACGCGTCCGTTTCCGGTGACTTAACCGCTTTCTAACCCTGTCCGCCTAGAGCGGCGTCCATGAACGGGCGGGTTGGAAAGCGGATGTCATGCGGCGCTGGCTGATGTTGATCGCGACATTGGCGATCGCCACCTCGTGCACGCCGGTGCGCCGGGCCCGTCCGCATCTGACGCTGGACGTGCCGCCGCCGACCACGCGGACGCTGCTGCGCCAGCTCGCGCTCGACGTGCCCGAGATCGACCTGCCCGAGACGCTGGCGCCGGGCACGCCGATCGAGATGGCCGCCGCTCCCGCCTTCAACGGCATCGCCCGCACCGCGCGAGACGCGGCGCGTGCCGCCGAATGCCTGACCGCCGCCATCTATTATGAGGCGCGCTCCGAGCCGGTCGACGGCCAGCGCGCGGTGGCACAGGTGGTGCTGAACCGCGTGCGCGACCGCGCCTTTCCCAAGAGCATTTGCGGCGTCGTCTATCAGGGTTCGGATCGCTCGACCGGGTGCCAGTTCAGCTTCACCTGCGACGGATCGATGAACCAGCCGCGCGACCCCAACGCCTGGGCCCGCGCGGCGGCGGTGGCGCAGGGTGCACTGGCGGGGCTCGTCTATGCGCCGGTCGGCGCGGCGACCTTCTACCACGCCAATTACGTCCTGCCCTGGTGGGCCTCCAGCCTGAACCGGATCGGCGAGGTGGGCAGCCATATCTTCTATCGCTGGCGCGGCGCGCTGGAACGCGACCTGTCCTTCCGACAGGGCTATGCCGGGGTCGAGCCCGCCATCCCGGTCCGCGCCGCCGCCCCGGCCATGGCCGACAGCATCGCCGCCGTCGCGCCCGAGGCGGTCAACGGCGTGACCATCCACCGGGGCGATCCCTCGCGCCTCGTCGCCGATGATGGCCCCGAGATGGCGCCCGCGCTCAAGGTGCCGGTGACGACCGCCGGGGTCCGCATCCATCGCAACGGCTTCGCGCATGACGGCCCCGATGTTTCGCAAGGGGCCATTGTCGGCGAGGAAAGCGATCCGGGCTGAAGTTCTTTCAGCTGATCGTATCGATCCAGCGGGGCAGGTCGCCCAGCCGGTCGAGTTGCCGGAAGCGCGGATGATCCTGCGGCACCTCCCCCGCTTCATGGCTCCAGGCCAGCGGCTGGGGGATATAGGCCGCCCAGGCCCCGGCCTTCAGCGCGGGCAGGATGTCCGAGCGCATCGAATCCCCCGCCATCACTGCCGCCTCCGGAGCGACGCCGTGGCGATCGAAGATGCGCGCGAAGGTGTCGGGCGTCTTGTCGCTGACGATCGCGACATCGGCAAAATGCGCCCCCAGCCCGGAGGCCGCCAGCTTGGCTTCCTGATGCAGCAGGTCGCCCTTGGTCACCAGCACCAGCCGCCCCCGCTCGGCCAGCGCCGCCATCGTCTCGGCGATGCCGTCGAGCAGTTCGACCGGATGCGCGAGCAACCGCCGCCCCGCCTCCAGCAGCCGTGCGACCAGCTCGGTCGGCAGGGTCGGCCCGGCCAGCTCCACCGCCGTCTCGATCATCGACAGGGTGAAGCCCTTCGCGCCATAGCCATAGAGCCGCAGATTGCGCCCCTCGCACGCCTCCAGCGTCGCGCGCGCCACCCGCGCCTCGGCAAAGGGGGCAAGCAGGCCGACCAGCGCCTCCTCGGTCTCGGCGAAATGCCGCATATTGTGCCAGAGCGTGTCGTCCGCATCCAGGCAGATGAGTTCGATCGCCATGCCCATATCTCCCGTTACGCGCCGCTTTCCATCACGATTTCGGGGATGATGCGCAAGCCCGGTCGGGGGCACGACCGGGTGCCGTCGCGGCGGATCACGACGCGTGGGGATCGTATCGTCGCGCGCCCGCGCCCATCGCCGCCTGGATGCCCGTGACCAGCGCATCCACCGTGAAGGGCTTGGTGAGCAGTTGCATCCCCGGCGCCAGGTGCCCGCTGTTCAGCACCGCGCTCTCCGCATAGCCGGTGATGAACATGATATTCAGATCGCGGCGGAGTTCCCGTCCCGCCTCGGCCATCTGACGCCCGTTCATGCCGCCAGGCAGCCCGACATCGGTGACGAGCAAGTCGATCCGCCGATCCGAGCGCAGCAGGGCGAGCCCGGCGGCGCTGTCGCCCGCCTCGATCACCCGATAGCCCATGTCGCGCAGCACATCGGCGATCATCAGCCGCACGGTCGCCTCGTCGTCGACGATCAGCACCGTCTCGCCCGCGCCGCTTGCGCTTTCGCGCGCGGCGGCGGGGCCGGACTGCTCCGTCTCGACCAGCCCGTCATGGCGCGGCAGATAGAGGTGGACGGTCGTCCCCTCGCCCGGCGTCGACTGGATGCGGACCTGGCCGCCCGACTGTTGGGCGAAACCATAGATCATGCTCAGCCCCAGACCGGTCCCCTGCCCCAGCGGCTTGGTGGTGAAGAAGGGGTCGAACGCCTTTTCGATGACGTCGGGGGTCATGCCGGTCCCGGTATCGGTGACGCACAGCACCAGATAGTCGCCCTCGGGTATATCGCCAAAGCGTGCATTGTCATCGGCGAGGTGCCGGTTGACCATCTCGATCGTGATCCGCCCGCCCTCGGGCATGGCGTCACGCGCGTTGATACATAGGTTCAGCAGCGCATTTTCGAGCTGCGGCGCATCGACCAGCACGGTCCACAGATCGTCCGCGCCGCGCGTCTCCAGCGTGATGGCCGGGCCGACCGTGCGCTGGATCAGGTCGGTCATGCCGCCGACCAGCGCGGCGATATCGGTCGCGCGCGGGGCGAGCGTCTGGCGCCGCGAAAAGGCGAGCAGCCGGTGGGTCAGCGCCGCCGCCCGTCGCGCCGCACCCTGCGCCGCGTCCATGTAACGGTCGACATCGGCGATGCGCCCCTGCGACAGCCGCAACGCCATCAGTTCGAGCGAGCCCGAGATACCGGCGAGCAGATTGTTGAAATCATGCGCCAGCCCGCCGGTCAGCTGTCCCACCGCCTCCATCTTCTGCGACTGGCGCAGCGCCTCCTCGGCGCGCATCAGCTCGGCGGTGCGGTCGGCCACGCGCTGTTCGAGCTGGTCGGTCAGCGCGCGCAGTTCGGCGATCGCGCAGTCGCGTTCCGCCTCCAGCGCCCGGCGACTGCCGACATCGATCAGCACGCCGGGGAAGTGCAGCGGCGTGCCGTCGGGCGCATGATCGACCCGCCCATTCGCCTCCAGCCAGTGATAATGGCCGTCGCGCCGCCGCACGCGATATTGATGCGCATAGGCGCCGCCCCGCGCGATCGCCTCGTCGATCGCCTCGGCCAGCCCCGCGCGGTCGTCCGGGTGGACCGTCTCCACCACCTGCGCCAGGCTCAGCCCGTCATGGCCAAGCGCGGGGTCCAGCCCGAAGGTGCGCGCGAACGGCTCGTCCACGGTGAAACGGTCGGTCGGCAGGTCCCAGAACCAGGTGCCGATGATCGCCCCGGCCTCCAGCGCCAGCTGCACCCGCTCGGCATTCTGTCGGGCGCGGGCCTCGCTCTCGCGCAGCTGGTGCTCGACGCGGATCCGCTGGGTGATGTCGAAGCTGACCCCCGGAAAGCGGACGCAGCGCCCCGTCGCGTCGGGAATGCAGCGGCCTTGCGCCGACACCCAATGGACCGTGCCATCGGCCTCGACTAGCCGATATTCGGAGACGAAGCGCCCCTCCCGTCCGATGCCGGTTTCCGCCATCGCGGCGCCGACCTCGGCCTGGACGCGCTCCCGATCGTCGGGGTGGATGCCCTGGAAGAACTCGGCGATCGGCATGCCCCGCTCGGCCGCCGCCGGATCGACCCCGTACATCGCCGCGAAGCGCGCATCGGAGCGGACCGAGTCGTTGCACACGTCCCAGTCCCACAGGCCGACATGCGCGCCCGAACTCAGCGCCAGGTCCAGCCGCTCGTCCGCCTCGCGCTGCCGCCGTTCGGCCAGCACCCGCGCAGTCGTCTCGCCCGTAACGCAGACCATGCCCGCAATCCCGCCGTCATCGTCGAAGACCGGCGAATAGGAAAAGGTCCAGTAGCTTTCCTCGGGCCGCCCCTCGCGCGCCAGGTCGAGCCGCATGTCGGTGACCTGCGCGACCCCGCCCGACAGCGCCTTGTCGACCAGCGGCGAGATGTCGTCCCAGATGCTGCCCCACAGGATGCGGAACGGCATGCCCATCGCCGTCGCCGCGCGATAGCCCAGGATCGGACGATAGGCGTCGTTGTAGAAGGAGATCAGGTCCGGCCCCCAGACCAGATACATCGGCACCGGACAGGCGAGCATCGTCGCCAGCTGGCATCGCAGCGCGACCGGCCATGTGTCCGGCGCGCCGAGCGACGTCGCGCCCCAGTGGAAGGCGGTGATCTCCTCCACCACCTGGCCCGACAGGCCGCGTAGGAATTCCAAAGATGATTGCGCCATCATGCCATTGTCTAACGATGCGTCGCCGGGTGCCATAATACGGTATAGAAGCAACAGTCTTCAGAAATCGTTAGCCTTTTCCCCATGACCCGTCGTCAGGGGCCCCGGTCGCGCGTCAAAGTCGATCTGTCCGGGTGACAGGCCGGACCGGGGCGGTTAGGCCGGTGGGGTGACGGCGATCCGAAGCCTGCTCGCGCAACGCCATGGGGCCGTGCTGCTGTGCGCGGCGGCGTTGCTGCTCAGGCTGATCGTGCCGACCGGCTATATGATCGGCGATGTCGGGGGCCATATGGCGATCACCCTGTGTTCGGGCAGCGCCGCTCCGCCCGCCCAGGCCGCCCCGCCGATGACGCATGGCCACGGCCACGGCCTGTCCGCCGCGACCGCCCCCGCCCATGGTTCGCACGACCATCACGGGCGCGAGCATGGGGCCGACCTGCCCTGCGCCTTTTCGGGACTGTCCACGGCCGGGCTGGCGGCGGTCGATCCGGTCCTGCTGGCCGCGTCCATCGCCTTCGTCATGGCGACGGGGCTGTTCGCGCCAGCCATATCGCGCCCGGCCGCGCCGCTCCATCTCCGCCCGCCGCTTCGGGGACCCCCCGCACAAAGCTGACCGCGTTTCGTCGGGTGTCGCACGCGCGATGCCCCTTTCCGATCCTCGTCCCGTTATCGGTCATGCCGATACGGGCCGGTCGAAAGCGCCTTCATGCTGATATCGTCCCCGCAGCCGGACCGGTTCCCGTCCGGCGCCCCCTCCGCCCACCCCGCGTCGCACGCCGCCTTTCACCGCACCATCTGGCGATGGCATTTCTGGGCGGGATTGCTGGTCGCGCCCGTCCTGCTGATGCTCAGCGCGACGGGCGCCATCTATCTGTTCAACGGTGCGTTGAACGACGCGCTCTACCCCGGGCTGCGGTTCGTCGCGCCGCATCGCGGCGACGTCCCGATGTCGCGGATGATCGCGGCGGCGCTGGCGGCGCATCCCGGCTCCGCCTCGCGGGTCGACATGCCCGACACCGCCGATCGCGCCGCGGTCGTGTTCGTGACGCCCGACCATGGCGAGCCACTGCGCGTCGCGGTCGATCCCGGCACCGGGCGCGTGCTGGGCAGCGTGGTCTATGACCGCACCCTGGTCGGCTGGGCCGACGCCATGCACCGGTCGATGCTGATGGGCGTGGCGGGCGAGCGGCTGGTCGAGCTGGCGGTCAGCTGGGCGCTGGTCCTGCTGGTGACGGGAATGATCCTGTGGTGGCCGCGCGGGGGCTGGCGCGCGGCGGGCACGCTCTATCCGCGCCTGTCGGGGCGCGGACGGCGTTTCTGGCGCGAGCTCCATGCGCCCCTGGGCCTGTGGAGCGTGGCGCTGATCGGCTTCCTGATCGTCACCGGCCTGCCCTGGGCGGGGATCAGCGGCCCGCTGCTCCACCGGGTCAGCGCGGCGGCGGGGATCGGCTATCCGCCCTCCTTCCGCCAGTACAACATCCCCCGGAGCATCCCGATGAAGGCGGCGCTGGGCGAGGCACCCTGGACCCTGGAGGATGCCCCGATGCCGCAGTCGGGCATGGCCGCCATGTCGGGCGACCATGCCGATCACAGCCCCGCCACCCCCGGCACGACGCGCGATCCGGCGGTGATCCGGGGGACCGACCAGGTGACGGCGATCCTGGCGGCGCATGGCTGGTCGGGCAGCTATCGCCTGTTCCTGCCCAAGGGGCCGCGCGGCGTCTATACCGTCTTCACCTATCCCGGCCGGCCGGAGGGGCAGAAGACGCTATACGTCGACCGATACACGTTCCGCCCGATCGGGCCGGAGGTCCGCTATGCCCAATATGGCATTGTCGGCCGTGCGGTGGAGTCCGGGGTGCAGTTGCACATGGGCCAGTATTTCGGGCTGGCGAACCAGTTACTCATGCTGATCCCATGCCTCGCCATCTGGGGGTTGACGATCAGCGGGGTCGCGATGTGGTGGAAGCGGCGTCCGGCGGGACGGCTGGGCGCGCCGCCGCGACTGTCGGGGGCGCGGGTTCGCGGGCTGGTCGTCGCTTTGGTCGTCGCGGGCGTCGTCCTGCCGCTGTTCGGCCTGTCGTTGCTGGTCGTCGCATTGCTGGACCGCATCGCGGTGGCGATGCGGCGGGGAATGGCGCGGGCGTAAATTCGCGGGTCCGCTGAACGGCGGGGGCGCCTGCTCGTTGTCGCTCCGATCGCATGAGTTTCGGAGAGACGATGATGAACGCCACCCGCTCCACCGGATTGTCGCCGCTGATCGCGGGCGGCGCGGCCGCCGCCGTGCTGGGGCTGAGCGCGCTGGTCGGGCGGCGCAACGCCCCCGACCGGTCGCATCCAGGCATCCGCCGCTGGTATGCCCGGCTCGACAAGCCCGGCTTCACCCCGCCCGACAAGCTGTTCGGCGCGGTCTGGCCGGTGCTGGAGACGCTGGCGGGCGTGGGCGGCTATCGCCTGCTGCGCGCGCCCGCCTCGCCACGTCGCAATGCGGCGGTGGCGCTGTGGCTGGGCAACAGCGCGATGATCGGCGGCTGGACCGAGCTGTTCTTCCGGGCCCGCCGCCCCGGTCCCAGCGCGGTCGCGGCAGGGGCGATGACCCTGGGCACCGCCACGCTGGCCGCCACCGCGTGGAAGATCGACCGCCCAGCCGCCGCCAGCGTGCTGCCGCTGGCCGCCTGGCTGGGCTTCGCCACCGTGCTGGCGAGCGAGGTCGCGCGTCGCAACGCGCCGGAAAAATGACGCTTAGATGAAGATCGCATGAACCGTTTCGCGACCGAAGCGTTCGGGCGGGATGCGGGGGACTAGCATCATCGGAACGATTGCGGCGGCCAGCCTGCTGGCCGGGTGCAACGCGCATCAGTCGACCCTGGCCCCGTTCGGCGCGGATGCGGTCGATATTCGCCATCTTTTCATCATCATGCTGGTCGGCGCGGTGGTGATCGCGGCGGCGGTCGCGCTGTTGATGCGCCATGCCGTCCGCGCGCCCGAGGGGGCGATCAGCCATCGGGGCGGGATGCGGATCGTGCTGTGGCTGGGCGGGATCATCCCGACGATCGTCCTGCTGGGGCTACTCGCCTATTCGCTTCCCTATATGCGGCCGCGCCCGGTCGCGCCCGCCGACCTGCAGATCGCGGTCGATGGCGAGCAATTCTGGTGGCGCGTCACCTATCGCCCCGCCGCCGGGACCCCGGTCGAGAGCGCCAACGAGATCCGCATTCCCACCGGCCGCACCGTCGCCTTCCGCCTGGGCGCGGGCGATGTGGTGCATAGCTTCTGGATTCCGGGGCTGGCGGGCAAGATGGACATGATCCCCGGCCGCACCAACACGCTGGTCGTCCGCGCGGACAAGCCGGGGCGCTATCGCGGGCAGTGCGCCGAATTCTGCGGCCTGTCCCATGCGCTGATGGCGTTCGACGTCATCGCCATGCCCCCCGCCGCGTTCGACGCCTGGCTGGCCGGGCAGCGCCGCCCGGCGGTGGCAAGCGATGGCGAGGGTGCGCGGCTGTTCGCCGCCAATGGCTGTGGCGGCTGTCACACGATCGCGGGCGTGACCGCGCGGACGCGGATCGGCCCCGACCTCACCCATTTCGGATCGCGCCGGACGCTGGCGGCGGGCATCCTGCCGATGACCCCCGCCAATGTCGCCGGCTTCATCCGCCACCCCGAAAAGACCAAGCCGGGCGTCCGTATGCCGTCCTTCCCGCAACTGTCGCAGGATCAGGCCATGGCCCTCACCCGCTATCTGCAAGGCCTGAAATGAGTCTCCACGCCCAGGACGATCCCGCCCTCCGCGCCGCGCAGGAGGAGAGGCTTCGCGCGGTATGGAAGCCGCCGAGCGGCCTGTTCCTGCGCTGGACCGACACCAACAACAACCGGGTCGGCGTCTGGTACACGCTGACCGCGTTCGGCTTCATGCTGTTCGCCGGGGTGCTGGCGCTGATCATGCGCACCCAGCTGGCGGTGCCCGACAACGACCTTGTCTCGGCGAACACCTTCAACCAGCTGTTCACGCTGCACGGCTCGGTGATGATGTTCCTGTTCGCCGTGCCGATGTTCGAGGCGGTGTCGATCATCCTGCTGCCCCAGCTGCTCGGCGCGCGCGACCTGCCCTTTCCGCGCCTGTCGGCCTTTGGCTATTGGAGCTTCCTGATCGGCGGCGTCTTCGTTTCCGGCTCCATCTTCTTCAACGCCGCGCCCGATGGCGGCTGGTTCATGTATCCGCCGCTGACCACCCGCACCGACCTGTCGGGGCTGGGCGCGGACATCTGGATGCTGGGCCTGTCCTTCATCGAGGTGTCGTCGGTCGCCGCCGCGGTCGAACTGATCGTCGGCGTGCTGAAATGCCGCCCGCCGGGGATGCGGCTGAACCTGATGCCGCTTTACGCTTGGTACATCCTGGTCGTGGCGGTGATGATCCTGTTCGCCTTCCCCCCGCTGATCGCGGGCGACCTGTTGTTCGAGATGGAGCGGCTGCTCGACTGGCCCTTCTTCGACGCCGCGCGCGGGGGCGATCCGCTGCTGTGGCAGCATCTGTTTTGGATCTTCGGCCATCCGGAAGTCTATATCGTCTTCCTGCCGTCCATCGCGCTGTTCGCGATGATGATCCCGACCTTCGCGCAGCGGCATCTGCTCGGCTATCCATGGATCGTGCTGGCGGCGGTCGGCACCGCCTTCCTGTCGTTCGGCCTGTGGGTCCACCACATGTTCGCGACCGGCCTGCCCAAGATCAGCCTGGCCTTCTTCTCCGCCGCGTCCGAGGCGGTGGCCATCCCGACCGGCGTGCAGATCTTCGCCTTCATCGCCACGCTCTGGGCGGGCAAGGTCAAATGGTCGACGCCGCTCCTCTATGCGAGCGGCAGCCTTGCCATCTTCGTCATCGGCGGGCTGACCGGGGTGATGGTCGCAGTCGCGCCGTTCGACTGGCAGGCGCATGACACCTATTTCGTCGTCGCGCACCTGCATTATGTGCTGATCGGCGGCACGCTGCTGCCGCTGTTCGGCGGGCTTTATTATTACTGGCCGCTGATCACCGGCAAGAAACTGTCCGACCGGCTGGGGCGCACCGCCTTCTGGATCATGTTCGTCGGGGTCAACCTGACCTTCTTCCCGATGCACCTGTCGGGGCTGGAGGGGATGCCGCGCCGGGTCTTCACCTATCCGGCCGAGCTCAATATCGGCTGGCTCAACCTCGCCTCGACGGCGGGCTCCTATCTGTTCGCGACGGGCGTTCTCGTGCTGGTCATTGACCTGGCTCTTTCGCCGACCCGCGCCAAGGCACCGCGCAATCCGTGGAATGCGGGCACGCTGGAATGGCTGGCGCATCCGGATGACGAGGATTGGGGCATCCGATCGGTCCCGCTGATCGAGAGCCGCTATCCGATCTGGGACCAGAAGGATTTCGTCGCCAAGGTCGATGAGGGCCGCTTCTTCCTGCCCGATGCCGAGGAAGGCCGCCGCGAGACGATCATCACCTCGGTCCTCGATGCCAAGCCCGTATCGGTGATCCGGCTGGGCACGCCCAGCGTCAAGCCGATGGCGACCGCCGTGGCGCTCGGCGCGGTGTTCATCCTGACCACCTATCACCTGTATGTGCTCGCCGCGCTGTTTGGGGTGGTGACGCTGGCGGCGATCGTCTGGTGGCTGTGGGATACCGCCGAGATTCCCGAAAAGCCCGAAAAGCCGATCGGTCACGGCATGCGCATGCCGCTCTATATCTCGGGGCCCGCCGCGCCGGGATGGTGGGCGATGTTCATCACGATGATGGCGGATGCGACCGCCTTTTCGGGCCTCGTTTTCGGCTATTATTTCTACTGGACGATCCACCCCGATTTCGGCGCCGGGTTCGATGGGCCGGGGGTCGGCGGGCCGATGCTGGCGCTGGGACTGTCGCTGGGCAGTTGGGCAGCGACGCTGGCGGCGCGAGAGGTCCATGCGCGGGGCGGCGTCGCGGCGGCGCGCCTGATGCTGCTGGTCGGCGCGGGCGCGGCGGGGGCCAGCCTGTTCGCCGGGCTCGCCAGCCTGAGCGGGCTCGACCCCGAGGCCAATGTCTATCCGGCGATCGTCTGGGTGCTGGTCGTCTGGACCGTCGTCCACGCCGCCGTCATGGTCGTCATGCAGCTCTATACGCTGGCGCGCAGCCTGGCGGGCCGGATGACGCCCACCCATGACGCCGACATCCGCAACATCACCGTCTATGCGCATTTCTTCGCGCTGACCGCGATCGTCACCTATCTGACGGTCGGGCTATTTCCGGAGACGGGGCTGTGAGGCGCTGGCTGAAGCGCGCGCATCGGCTGCGCGTCACGCTATGGACGCTGATCGTGCCGCCAACCGTCTGGGCGGTGCATTTCCTGCTCTCCTATCTCTGGGCGGCCGTCTCCTGCGCCAAGATCGGCGAATGGGCGCTGTTCCCCACCGTCTTCGCCATCGCCACGGCGGTCGCACTGGTGATCATCGTCGCCTCGGGGCTGATCGCGTGGCAGCAGTCGCGCACACCGGGCGATCCCCCGCCGCACAATGAGGGGACCGACATCGACCGGCTGCGCTTCCTGGCCTATTCGACGCTGCTATTGGCCGGGTTGAGCTTCATCGCGGTCGTCTTCACCGCGTTGCCGGTCCTCATGCTGGGGGATTGCCGGTGAGGCGCGGCATGCTGATCGCGGGCCTCGCGCTGCTGCCGCTGGGCTGGATGCTCAGCCCGCTGGGCATGACCGGGCATATGGCCGCGCACATGATCGCGGTGGCGATCGCCGCGCCGCTCGTCGCGCTGGGGCTTCAGGGCCATGCGCTCGACCCCGCCGAGCGCTGGCCGCGTCTCGCCAGCCCGATGGTCGCCGCGCTGGTCGAGGCGGTGGTGGTCTGGGGCTGGCATGTGCCTGCACTCCGGCGGCTGGCGGATCACCAGCCGGTCTGGCTGGCGGTCGAGCAGGCGAGTTTCCTGATCGCGGGCCTCTGGCTCTGGTCCGCCGTTCTGGCGCCGCGTCACCGCGCGAGCGGGGTGGCCGCGCTGCTCGTCACCTCGATGCACATGACCTTGCTCGGCGTGCTGATCGGCCTCGCCCCGCGCCCGCTCTACAGCCATCACGGCGCGGGCGCGCTGGAGGATCAGCAGCTGGCGGGCGTCATCATGCTGCTGGTCGGCGGCATCGCCTATCTGTGCGGGGGTCTCGCGATGCTCGGTCGCTTGCTTCAGGTCCGGCAGGAGGCGCACGCATGACGATCCGCATCACCTGGAAACGCGTCGTCGCGACGCTGATCGGCCTGTTCGCGCTGGGCATGGCCTTTGCCTGGTCGGGAGTCATGAACCTGGCCGCGTCGAGCGGGCACTGGGCGATCACCGACTGGTTCCTGCACTGGGCGATGCGCAACTCGGTGCGCACCCATGCGGCCTTCTCCTCGCCCAAGGACCCCGCCGACGCCAGCGGGCTGGTCAGCGCCGCTGGGCATTTCGCCAATGCCTGCGCGGTCTGCCACGGGGCCCCCGGCCAGAAGCCCGCCCCCGTGATGCAGGCGGCCACCCCGCCCGCCCCCGATCTGGCGGTCAATGCCCGCGAATGGACCGACAGGCAGCTCTTCTGGATCCTGCAGCACGGCGTCAAATATACCGGCATGCCCGCCTGGGCGGTGCAGGATCGGCCGGACGAGGTGCGGCGGATGGTTGCCTTTGTCCGCCGCCTGCCCGACATGACCCCGGCCCAGTATCGCGCGCTGGTCGCCGAGGCGTCGCTGGCAGTCGATCCGGACAATTGCACCGGCTGCCACGGCACCGACGGTCGCGGGCGCGGGAGCCGCGACATTCCGATCCTGGGCGGACAGAACCCCGCCTATCTCCTCGCCGCGCTTCAGGGCTATGCGAACGGCACTCGGTCGAGCGCGGTGATGCAGCAGGTCGCGATGCGGATGGACCCCGCCGCGATGCAGGCCGCCGCGCGCCGTTTCGCCGCCATGCCGGGGCTTGGCGGTCGTCCTTCCGGCGATGCGGCTGCGGCGCGGATCGTGACGCAGGGCCTGCCCGAGCGGCAATTGCCCGCCTGTGCCAGCTGCCACGCGCCCGGCAAGCCCTATCCGGTGATCGCCGGACAACGCGCGAGCTATATCGCCGCGCGGCTCCGCCACTGGCAGGGCGACAAGAATGTCGTCGATGCGCGCAAGAGTCATGCGACCATGCCCGTTATCGCGCGACGCATCCCCAAGGAGATGATCGACCCGCTGGCCGGCTATCTGGCGGGCGAAGGCGAGCCCCGCTGACGGGGACGGCTCAGCCCATCGCCGCCCAGGACGGTTCCTCGGGGACCGTGCCCGGCGGCAGGCACCGGAAGCCGGGCCGCGCGAACAGATAGCCCTGCATATAGCGGACGCCCAGGCGGCGCAGCGTGTCATATTCGCCGAGCGTCTCGACCCCCTCGGCCATGACGGCCATGCCCATCTTGTCGGCGATGCGGATGACCCCTTCCACGATCATGCGGCGCGGCATCGCCTCGTCGATCCCGCGGATCAGCGCCATGTCGAGCTTGATATAATCGGTCCTGACCTGCCCCAGCAGCGTCAGCCCGGCCTGCCCCGCGCCGAAATCGTCGATCGCGGTGCCGAAGCCCATATGCGAATAGGTATCGAGGATCGTCTTCAACGCCGCACCGTCGCCCGGATCGGCGCGCTCCGAAAACTCGAAGATCAACCGCTCGGGGGGCAGGTTCAGCCGCCGCGCGGTCTCCAGCGTGGGCTCCAGACAGGCGATCGGGCAATAGACCGTGGCCGGCAGGAAGTTGATCGCCAGCCGCGCATCGCCGTCGAGCAGCCCGGCGGCCACCGCCCCCTCGATCGCGGTCACCCGGCATTGCTGGTCGAAGGCATAGAGCGTGTCCGGCGTCACCCTGGCCAGGATGCTCGCCGCGCTTTCCCCCTTGCTGCCCCGCACCAGTGCCTCATAGGCCATGGGTCGGCCGGTCGAGACGTCCATGATCGGCTGAAACGCCATGGCCATGGGAAAGACGGCATATTCGGTGTGAGAGCGGCGATACCCCGGCTGCATGGCAATCTCCTTCGCCGGAAAGCATAGGGCAAAGCCACTAAATCGCCGTTAATTGTCGGAGCCTTGCCGACATAGCCATGCGAGCGGCTGGAATATTCATAATGTTTGGGGGTAATCATCGACCGTCGTCGGCATCATCTTACGATGCGGTGATATTTTCTGTTCTCTGGTGAGGATGACAGGGGGGATTGCCGCCCTCGGATGACAGCCCCGGTGTGGGGCGTCTTCGCAAGTGTCCGGTTCGTGGCGACGCCCCACCCCAACCCCTCCCCTGAAGGGGAGGGGCTGGCATGGGCGCGCGGCAATGTCGTCATGATCGAGGCGCGATGTCGAAGCCGTTGCCGACAGGATCGCGCGCGGCGTTTCCGCCAATGCAAAATGGCCGCCCGATCATCTTCCGACGGGGAAGAGACGGGCGGCCATTGCCATTTGCATGGTGGGCGCGACAGGGATTGAACCTGTGACCCCACCCGTGTGAAGGGTGTGCTCTACCGCTGAGCTACGCGCCCGGTAACCGGGAGAGGCGCCTTTAGGCGGCGGCGAACCGCCTGTCCAGCCCCAAAATCGAGAAAATCAGTTCACCGAGTCCTTGAGCAGCTTGCCCGGCTTGAACTTGGGCTGCGACGACGCCTTGATCGTCATCGGCTCGCCAGTACGGGGGTTGCGGCCGGTCGACGCCTTGCGCTTGGACACCGAAAAGGTGCCGAAACCGACCAAGCGAACCTCGTCCCCCTTCTTCAGGGCGGCAGTAATCGATTCGAACACGGCATCCACGGCCTTGACCGCATCCCCGCGCGCCAGCCCCGAGGAGTCGGCGACGGTGGCGATCAGCTCCTGCTTGTTCATTCCATAACCCCCTATGATCCCGATATTAAAACGAGCCTAACTGCTGACGCCCGAATATCAAAGTGCCGATAATGCCGGACCCGGCGGCGCTGTCAAACCCCCGTATCCCGCAAAAGCGAAGGATCGCGCAAACAGAAGCCCGTGTCAGGACGATGACAAGGGCCGCCCCTCCTTCGACGGACGGCCCTTGCGATGCGACGATCAGTGGTGGCGTTCGCCCCCGACCGCCGGGATCGGCGCGGGCGGCAGCGCCGCCAACTCGTCCGCATCGGTCCAGTCGATCGCCTCCAGCGGCCCGACCAACGCCAGGCGCAGCACCTCGTCGACATGCGCGACCGGCACGATCTTCAGGCCCTCGCGGATATTGGCCGGGATGTCGGCCAGATCCTTCTCATTCTCCTGCGGGATGAGGACGGTGGTGATCCCGCCCCGCAGCGCCGCGAGCAGCTTTTCCTTCAGGCCGCCGATCGGCAGCACGCGGCCGCGCAGCGTGACCTCGCCGGTCATCGCCACATCCTTGCGCACCGCGATCCCCGTCAGCGTCGAGACGATCGAGGTGACCAAGCCGATACCCGCCGACGGGCCATCCTTGGGCACCGCGCCCTCGGGCAGGTGGATATGGATGTCCTTGCGGTGGAACAGCGACGGCTTGATCCCGAAGCTGGGGCTGCGCGCCTGGACGAAGCTGAAGGCGGCCTGGACCGATTCCTTCATCACATCGCCCAGCTTGCCGGTGGTCTTCACCTGCCCCTTGCCCGGCACGGTCACCGATTCGATGGTCAGCAACTCGCCGCCCACCTCGGTCCAGGCGAGGCCCGTGACCGCACCGATCTGGTCCTCCTGTTCGGACAGGCCGTGGCGATACTTTTGCACGCCCGCGAACTCGTGGAGGTTTTCGGGCGTGATCGTCACCGAGGTCGCCTTGCCCTCCAGGATCTGGCGCAGCGCCTTGCGGGCGAGACGCGCGATCTCACGCTCCAGCGTGCGAACCCCCGCCTCGCGGGTGTAACGCTGGATCAGCGCACGCAGGCCGTCTTGCGTCAGCGTGAACTCGCCGTCCTTCAGCCCGTGCGTCTCGACCTGCTTGGCGACCAGATGGCGCTCGGCGATCTCGACCTTCTCGTCCTCGGTATAGCCTTCCAGCCGGATGATCTCCATGCGGTCGAGCAAAGGCTGCGGCAGGTTCAGCGTGTTCGCGGTGCACACGAACATCACGTCCGACAGATCGATGTCGATCTCCAGATAGTGATCGTTGAACTTGGCATTCTGTTCGGGGTCGAGCACCTCCAGCAGCGCCGAGGCGGGGTCGCCGCGGAAATCCTGGCCCAGCTTGTCGATCTCGTCGAGCAGGAACAGCGGGTTGGACGTGCCGGCCTTTTTCAGGTTGGTCACGATCTTGCCCGGCAGCGAGCCGATATAGGTGCGGCGGTGGCCGCGAATCTCGGCCTCGTCGCGTACGCCGCCCAGCGACTGGCGGATGAACTCGCGCCCGCAGGCCTTGGCGATCGACTGGCCCAGCGAGGTCTTGCCGACGCCCGGCGGGCCGACGAGGCACAGGATCGGCCCCTTCAGCTTGTTGGTGCGCGCCTGCACGCCGAGATATTCGACGATCCGGTCCTTCACCTTCTCCAGCGCATAATGATCCTGGTCGAGGATCGCCTGCGCCGCCGCAATGTCCTTCTTGACCTTGGACTTCTTGCCCCAGGGCAGGCCCAGCAGCACGTCGAGATAGTTGCGCACGACGGTCGCCTCGGCGCTCATCGGCGCCATGGTCTTCAGCTTCTTCAGCTCGGCGGTCGCCTTGGTCCGCGCTTCCTTCGACAGCTTGAGCGTCGCGATCTTCTGGGTCAGCTCGGCGATCTCGTCGCCGTCTCCATCCTCGCTCTCATTGCCCAGCTCGCGCTGGATCGCCTTGAGCTGCTCGTTGAGATAATATTCGCGCTGCGTCTTCTCCATCTGGCGCTTGACGCGGCTCTTGATCTTCTTCTCGACCTGAAGAACGCCGAGCTCGCCTTCCATCAGCGCATAGGCCATCTCAAGCCGCTTGGCCGGATCGGTCTCCACCAAGAGCGCCTGCTTGTCGGCGACCTTGACCGAGATGTTGGCGGCGACCGCATCGGCCAGTTGCGAGGCATCCTCGATCTCGGCCAGCTGCACCGCGGTCTCGGCGGGCAGCTTGCGGTTGAGCTTGGCGTAATTCTCGAACTGGTCGACCACCGAGCGCATGAGGGCGGCGATCTGCGCCTTCATGTCATGGTCCTGCTCCTCCAGCGCGGCCTCGTCGGCCTCGACCGGGGTCGCGTCGATCGTCGCGGTCAGGAAGGCGCCCGATTCGTCCAGCTCGGCCAGGCGGCCGCGCACCTTGCCCTCGACCAGCACGCGGACGGTGCCGTCGGGAAGCTTGAGCAGTTGCAGGACGGTGGCGGTGACGCCGATCTCATACAGATCCTCGCGCGCCGGATCGTCCTCGGCGGGATCGAGCTGGGCGACCAGGAAAATCTCCTTGTCCGCCGCCATCGCCGCCTCGAGCGCCGCGACCGATTTGTCGCGACCGACGAACAGGGGGACGATCATGTGCGGGAATACGACGATGTCACGCAGCGGAAGGACGGGATAGGACTGGTTCATGCAAACTCCGGTCGGCCCCGACCGGGGCCTCTTCATCACACTATATGGGGAGGGTTGCCGTTCCATCAATCGTCGGTGCGATCAGTGGATCGATCGATGGCTTGCCAAGCCGTCGGCGTTGCGCGACACCATGCCGCATGAATCGTATACGGAATGTCGTTGCTGCGCTGTTCGCCTCCTCTCTGCTCTGTGGGGCTGCCGCCACCTTTGCCCAGAGCCCCAAGGGCTTACCCGGCAAGGGCGAGCCGCCGCTGACCGCGCAGACCATGGTGTCGGGCGGCGTTCGCCCGCCCGAGCAACGGGCCATGCGGTTCGACAGCGCCGACCTGTCGTTCGAGATTCTGCCGGACACACGGGAATTGAACGGCATTGCGGTGCTGGACTTTACCGCAAAGTCGCCGCTAGCGCGGCTGGTGATCGATCTCGACCGCAATCTGCCGGTCAAGGCGATCGCGATCGACGGCAAGCCGCTCAAGCCCGCCGCATGGTCCAATCCGGAAGGACAGCTGGTCGTCACCCTGCCCCGCCCGCTTCGCGCCGGACAAAAGGTCAGCGCCAGGATCACCTATGGCGGCACGCCGCATGTCGCGGTGCGGGCGCCCTGGGATACCGGCGTGGTCTGGGCCAAGACGCCCGACGGGCAGCCCTGGTTCGCGACGACGACGCAGGGCTATGGCTGCGACCTGTTCTGGCCCTGCCTCGACTATCCGATGGGCGAGCCGGGCGTCGTCACGCTGCACATCACCGTGCCCAAGGGGTTGAAGGCACCGTCCAACGGCGTGCTGCTGGGCGTCGACACGCTGGCCGACGGGCGCACCCGCTGGAACTGGCGGACCAAGCATCCCAACACCTATGCCATCGCGCTGAACGTCGGACCCTATGAGGTGGTGCAGGGCCGCTACAAGAGCCGCTTCGGCAACACGATCCCGATGTTCTATTGGTATCTGCCCGGCGAGAAGCAGAAGGCCGAAGGCCTGTTCGCCGAATTCGCGCCGACGCTGGATTTCTTCGAATCGACGGTCGGCCCCTTCCCCTTTGGCGACGAGAAGCTCGGCGTGGTCGAAACCCCGCACAAGGGCATGGAGCACCAGACGATCAACGCCTACGGCAATGAATATGCCAAGGCGCCCGAGGGGTTTGACTGGCTGTTCCAGCATGAGTTCAGCCATGAATGGTTCGGCAACCAGCTGACCAATGTCGACTGGGACGATTTCTGGCTGCACGAAGGCTATGGCAGCTATATGCAGCCCAGCTATGGCCGCTGGCGCGAGGGCGAGGCGCGCTATGCGGTCATGATGGATGCGCAGCGCGGCCAGATCGCGAACAAGTCGCCCATCGTCCATGATCGCAGCATGACCGAGCAGGACGTCTATGAGGACGCCAAGGGCGGCCCCGGCCTCGATATCTATATGAAGGGGTCGTGGATGCTCCACACCCTGCGCAACCTGATCGGCGACAAGGCCTTTTGGGACGTGACACGACTTGCCGTCTATGGCCGCACCGATCCCAAGCCGGGGAATTTCACGCCGCGTTATGGCTCGACCAGGGAGTATGAGGGCTTTGTCCGGCAGGTGACGGGCAAGGATTATGGCTGGTTCTTCAACGTCTATCTGCGCCAGGCGGCGCTGCCCGAGATCGTCGAGACGCGGGCGGGCAACCGGCTGACGCTGACATGGAAGGTGCCGGGCGGCGGGCCCTTCCCGATGCCGGTCGATGTGCAGGTGGGTGACAGGGTCGAGACGCTGCCGATGACGGACGGCACGGGCACCTTGACCCTTCCCGAAGACGCACACGTCGTGGTCGACCCCTGGGCGAAGGTGCTGAAACGCTCGGTCGCGATCGAGCAGTTCCGCGCGTGGAAGGCGGAACAGGCGGCGAAGAAGAAGCCGAACTAAACACCCGCTCCGTTCAGCCTGAGCGAAGTCGAAGGCCACGGGCCGAACGGGGTTCCAGGCGTGTCCGGTCCGACCGGATTCCCTTGGCCTTCGACTTCGCTCAGGCTGAACGGAGGGTGGCGCTCAGAATCACGGCACCACCGTCACGAACAGATAGGCCGCGAAGATCACCAGATGCACCGCACCGCCCAGCACGGTGGTCCGGCCATTGCCCAGCGTCAGCGTGATGGTGAACAGCGACAGCACCAGCAGGATCATCTGCTTGGCCCCGATCCCCAGCGCGAGCGGCAGGCCGAGCATCAGCGAGACGATCGCCACCGCCGGAATGGTCAGCCCGATCGTCGCCAGCGCCGACCCGAGCGCGAGGTTGAGGCTGGTCTGCAACCGGTTCCGCTTGGCCGCCCGGTACGCCGCCAGGCTTTCGGGCGCGAGGACCAGCGCCGCGATGACCACGCCGACGATGGCGAGCGGCAGCCCGGCGTTCAGGATCGCCGCCTCGACGATCCCCGACAGCCCCTTGGCGAGCAGCACCACCCCGACCAGCGCGACCAGCAGCATCCCCAGCGCGGCCCAGGCGGCCGCATTGGTCGGCGGCTCGGCATGGGCGTCGGCGGGCATGTCCTCGTGCGCGGGGAGGAAATAGTCGCGGTGCCGCACCGTCTGCACCATCACGAAAGTCCCGTACAGGATGACGCTGACGATCGCGACGAAGACCAGCTGCGAGGTCGCATAGGTCGGCCCCGGCGCGGACGAGACGTAATTGGGCAGGACCAGCGACAACACGACCATCGCGCTCAGCACGTTCAGCGACGAACTGGCCCCGCGCAGCGAGAAGCGCTGCTCGCCATGCTGCACGCCCCCCGCCAGCAGGCAAAGGCCGACAATGCCGTTGAGGATGATCATGATCGCCGCGAACACGGTATCGCGCGCCAGGCTGGAGGCATCGCCGGCATCGGACAGCATCAGGCTGACGATCAGCGACACCTCGATCACCGTCACCGCGACCGCCAGGACGAGCGTACCGAACGGCTCGCCGACCCGGTGCGCGACGACTTCGGCCTGATGCACCGCCGACAGCACGCAGCCGACCAGGATGATCGCCGCGACGACCACCCCCACCGTCCCCATCTTGTAGAGCGAGACCGCGATGGCGAGCAGGCCCAGCAACGGGAACACCAGGGTCCACCAGGGCATCAACAGACGCTGGAGCAGCGCGCGCTTCTGTCCGGGGGAGACGATGGCATCGGGTTCGCTCATGGCTGGTCGGGTCTCCTCGTCATGGCATGATGACATTCCTGTCATGCCAATGCGCCAACCACCCTGTTGGCTCCCGATCGGGGCGGGATTCATTGCGAGATCGCAACCAAGTGCCGATCGCGCCGCCCGCTATCGTCCACCCACAGCGGGACGACATGGCTGGCATAGCGGGGCCACCCCTTCAGGCGACGGGTTTCACTTTCCCCCGACCGGCCGCATCATCGACCAGAAGCGCGGGCCGCCTTTGGGGACCGACCACGGCCCGATCAGTTCGAACCCCAGCCGCGTGTAGAGCCCGACATTGCCCTCGGTCGCGGTCTCCAGATAGGCTGGCACGCCGTCCGCGTCGCATCTGGCCAGTCCCGCCCGGATCGACGCACCGCCCAGCCCCCGCCCCTGCCGCGCCGGATCGACGCCCGCAATGTGCAGATACCAGAAGGGCTCGGCCGGGAAATGCGCTTCCACCGCATCGCCCAGCCGCATCGCGCGGGGCAGCGCCGCCCCCAGCGCGTGCAGCACCGGGATCAGCCGCCGGACAAAAGCCATGGTCGGCACCTGCGCCTGTCCGGGCGGTCGCCAGAAGCTGCCCGCATCCACCGCCTGGCTCACCAGCCGCATCCCGACCGCATCGCTGTCGAACAGCAACGCGAACAGGCGAGGCAGGCGCTTCGCCCGGTCGGCGGCATCGGGAAAGATATAGGACATGGCCGGATCGTCGGCGAAGGCGCGGCCCAGCATCCGCGCCACCGCCACCCGGTCCCCGTCCACCGCATCGCGCATCACGGCCATCGCATGATCCTCATGAAAAACGGGCGCCTCCTTTCGGAAGCGCCCGCTTTCTCGCACCGGTCACAGGGCCGGCGTTCAGGCCGCCGCGCCGTCCTTCTGCTTGGACTTTTCGGCATAGACGCGGATCGGTTCCTTGCGGCCCTCGACCACGTCCTTGTCGACCATCACCTCGTCGACGCCGTCCATGCCGGGCAGGTCGAACATGGTGTCGAGCAGGATGCCCTCCAGGATCGAGCGAAGCCCGCGAGCACCCGTCTTGCGCTCGATCGCCTTCTTGGCGACCGTGGTCAGCGCCTCGTCGGTGAAGTCGAGTTCGACATTCTCCATCTCGAACAGCTTCTGATACTGCTTCACCAGCGCGTTCTTCGGCTCGGACAGGATCTTGACCAGCGCCGCGATGTCGAGGTCCTCCAGCGTCGCGATGACCGGCAGACGGCCGACGAATTCGGGGATCAGGCCGAACTTCAGCAGATCCTCGGGCTCGGTCTGACGCAGATATTCGCCGGTCCGCTTCTCCTCGGGGGCCGCGACATAGGCGCCAAAGCCGATCGACTTGCCCTGCAGGCGGTCGCCGATGATCTTTTCCAGACCCGCGAACGCGCCGCCGCAGATGAACAGGATGTTCGTCGTGTCGACCTGCAGGAACTCCTGCTGCGGATGCTTGCGGCCGCCCTGGGGCGGAACGCTGGCGGTCGTGCCTTCCATCAGCTTGAGCAGCGCCTGCTGGACGCCCTCGCCCGACACGTCGCGGGTGATCGAGGGATTCTCGGCCTTGCGGCTGATCTTGTCGATCTCGTCGATGTACACGATGCCGCGCTGCGCCCGCTCGACATTGTAATCCGACGCCTGGAGCAGCTTGAGGATGATGTTCTCGACATCCTCGCCGACATAGCCCGCCTCGGTCAGCGTCGTCGCGTCCGCCATGGTGAACGGCACGTCGAGGATGCGCGCCAGCGTCTGCGCGAGCAGCGTCTTGCCGCAGCCGGTCGGGCCGACGAGCAGGATGTTCGACTTGGCGAGTTCGACGTCGGCGCCCTTCGCGCCGTGGTTCAGGCGCTTATAGTGGTTGTGCACCGCGACCGACAGGACGCGCTTGGCCTGCTTCTGCCCGATGACATAATCGTCGAGCACGTTGCAGATTTCCTGCGGCGTCGGCACGCCACCATCCTTCTTGGACACCAAAGCGGACTTGGTCTCCTCACGGATGATGTCGTTGCACAGCTCCACGCACTCGTCGCAAATGAAGACGGTCGGCCCCGCGATCAGCTTGCGCACCTCGTGCTGCGACTTGCCGCAGAACGAGCAATAGAGGGTGCTTTTCGAGTTGCCACCGCTCACCTTGTCCATCAATCACCTCTCGCACCCATCAAACGGTGCGCTACCGTTGCCGGGGTGCGCATCGTACCGCACCCCGATAAAGTCACAATCGAAATAAACCGTTCACGCGGAACGACCCGTCTTACGCGGACGTCGCGTCGTCGGCCGGGACCGGACGCTTGTCGAACACCTGGTCGATCAGGCCGAATTCCTTGGCCTCCTCGGCGCCCATGAACTTGTCGCGGTCCATCGCACGCTCGATCTCCTCCAGCGGCTTGCCCGTATACTTGGCATACAGCGAGTTCAGGAAATGCCGCATGCGCAGGATTTCGCGCGCCTGGATCTCGATGTCCGCGGCCATGCCCTGCGCCCCGCCCGAAGGCTGGTGGATCATGATGCGGCTGTTCGTGGTCGCTACGCGCATGCCCGGCTCACCCGCCGACAGCAGGAAGCTGCCCATCGAGGCGGCCTGGCCGATGCACAGCGTGCCGACGCGCGGCCGGATATACTGCATCGTGTCATGGATCGCCATGCCCGCCGTGACGACACCGCCCGGCGAGTTGATGTACATGAAGATGTCCTTCTTCGGATTTTCCGACTCGAGGAACAGCAGCTGCGCGCAGATCAGCGACGCCATCCCGTCCTCGACACCGCCGGTGACGAAGATGATGCGCTCGCGCAGCAGGCGGCTGAAAATATCGAACGACCGTTCGCCGCGGTTCGACTGTTCGATGACGATCGGAACCAGACCGGCCTGCGTCTGCCGCAGCCCGACGCCGGCCTGTGCCAGCGGGCTCGCGAAATCGCCGGTCTCGAACGGATTGTGCATGGATATCTCTCTTATGCCCAGAAGAGCCCCTATGTCGCGTGATGCCAGCGCATATTCAAGCCCCGGCGACCGCCCCGCATGCCGCGATGCAGCGTTTACCCTTTTTTACGCGCGCGCACGCTACACCGGTGCGCAAGGACGCGAGAGGCGGTATCCGGCAAAATCATGACGTTGGCACGAACGCCGTCTCCGGCCCTGACCACGGCGCTTCGCGTCATGCGACCACGTGCGCTGCTTCTCGGCGCGGTGAGCGGGGCGGTTATCGGCGCGGTCCTGTTCCTGCTGTTCCTGCTGGCCAATCACGCCGCGATCGGACTCGATCTGCCCGCAGCACGCGCGCATGTCCGACAGGCCTTTGCCGAGGGTGCGTTGCAGGACCGCGACTATCTGAAGGGTGATACCGCGATCGGATGGCATCAATATAATGACTGCCTGATCCTTCGCCTCGCGCTCGACCAGCGCGCCAGTGCGACGGCGCTGACCGTCAGCCCGCTGGTCACGCCGCCCATCGAACCCCGGACCCAGTGCAGCAGCCTGCGCGGCTTCCTGGCGGGCGAGCGGACGGGCACGACCAGCTATTATCACCGCTATATCCATGGTCACACGCTGCTCGCCCGGCTGCTGCTGCGCCGGCTGTCGGTGGCGGCGATCCGGGGGATCTATCATGGCCTGTCGACATTGCTGGTGCTGGCGGGGATCGTCATCGGGCTGCTCGCCTTGGCACGGGGACGGCGGCGGGCGGAGGGGCTGTTCTGGCTGATCGTCTTCCTCGCCTTCGCACGCGGGTTCGGGCTGGAAAGCTATGGCCAGTCGCTGGGCCATGGTCCGGCGGACATCGTGCTGATCGGCTATCTGCTGATGCTGGCGGCGCTGGGCACGGGGCGCGGGATCGGGGCGCGGATGGCGATGCTGAGTGCCGGACTGTTCGGCGCGCTGACCCTGACCTTCGAGTTCCTGACCGGCGGCATTCCGCTGGGGCTGGCGGCGGTGATCGGCGGCCTGGCCTTTGCCGCCAGGCCGGGCGAGGAACGCGCCTCCGCTCCCCTGCCCGTCGCGCCGCTGGCGGCCTATCTGGGCGCGATCGCGACGATGGCGGCGCTGAAGATCGCGCTGGTCGCGCAGGTGTTCGGCGTCCGGGCGCTACGCGCGGATGCGGGGCAGCTTCAGGTCCGGCTGGGCCTCGACGCCTCGCATGGCGAGACGTCCGATCTGGGCATCGTCCATATGGCGCGCCAGCTGGCCAAGGGCATTGACGGGCTGGCGGCGGGAATGCCGCTGATGGCGGGCGCGGTCGTGCTGATCGCGCTGGTGGCGGGCATGTGGGGCGCGCGGCGGCTGCTCGCCCGTCCCGACCCGGCGATGCGCGCGCGGGTGGTCGCGCTCCTGCTGTCCAATGGCGCCATCGCCGCCATGCTCATCCTGTTCTGGCAGCATACCATGATCCATGTCTGGTTCATGGAGCGGACGCTGGTCTGGACGATCGCCAGCGGCTTTGCGCTGTTCGCGCTCGCCCTGCCCGCTCAGCCCGCCGAGCCGGGGGCGGGCTGCGCCAGATAGGCCAGCCGCCGCACCTCCTGCCGCCCGCGCACCACGGTATCGAGGATCAGCCCGGTAAAGACGTTCAGCGCCGCCAGCAGCATCAGCCCGGTCGACAGGATCGCGGTCGGGAAGCGTGGCACCTGATGCGTGTCGAGATAGGTCAGGATCAACGGCACCGCGAGCAGGATGGCCGCCGCCGCGAACAGCGCGGCGATCGCGCCGAAGAACCAGAGCGGCCGCTCGATCCGGTACAGCTTGATGATGGTGCGCAGGATGCGCCAGCCGTCCGAATAGGTGCTCAGCTTCGATGCCGACCCCTCGGGCCGCGCGAAATAGGGGGTCGCCACCTCGGCACAGGGCATTTTGAGTTCGAGTGCATGGACGCTGATCTCGGTCTCGATCTCGAAGCCGACCGACAGGACGGGGAAGCTCTTGACGAAGCGCCGCGAGAAGACGCGGTAGCCCGACAGAATGTCGGAGAAGCTGCGCCCGAACAGCCGCGCCAGCATCCCGGTCAGCATCGCATTGCCGAAGCGGTGCCCGCGCCGATAGGCGAGTTCGGCCTCGCTCACACGCTGGCCGACCACCATGTCGAGCTGCTCCTCGACCATGCGCGCGACCAGCCCCGGCGCGGAGGCCGCGTCATAAGTCGCATCGCCGTCCGCCATGACATAGATATCCGCGTCGATATCGGCGAACATCCGCCGCACGACCGCGCCCTTGCCCTGGATCCGCTCCGACCGGACCACCGCCCCGGCGGCGCGCGCCACCTCCACGGTGCGATCCCGGCTGTTATTGTCATAGACATAGATGGTCGCCAAGGGCAGCGCGGCGCGGAAGCCCGCAATGGTCTGCGCGATCGCGGCCTCTTCGTTATAGCAGGGCAGCAGCACCGCGATCCGGGGTTCGTTCACAACCTATCCTCGTCAAAAGGCGGGCGATCCGGCCCCCCGTCACTACCCACAGCCCCTATGCGCCAACGCGGCCGGGCGGGACAGCCCGTACACCCCTGCAAGGGGAGGAACAGATGGCCTTCACGCAGGAAGGGCGACCGCTTGCGCGACCGCCCTTCCCCGTTCGTTCACGAACCGAAGTCCGATGCCGTCCTTACTCGGTCGGCGCGGCCTTCTTGGCACGCGGCTTCTTGGCGGGCGCTTCGGCCTCGGCCTCGCCTTCCGCCGGAGCAGCGGCCTTCTTGGCGCGCGGCTTCTTGGCCGGGGCTTCCTCGGTCGCCTCGGCGGCATCCGCCTCGCCTTCGGCCGGAGCGGCCTTCTTGGCGCGGGTCGCCTTCTTCGGCGCGTCCTCGGCGCCTTCCTCGGCGGCGGCGTCCTCGGTCACGTCGGCCTTCTTGGCCTTCACCTTCGACTTCTTGGCCCCGTGGTCATGGTCATGGTCATGATCATGGTCGTGGTCATGATTGTGGACGTGCGTGCCGGTCGCGAAACCGTCCTCGCTCTCGATCGCGGCTTCCAGTTCCTCGCGCGTGGTTTCGCGGTCGGTGATCTCGGCCTTGCCGAACAGGAAGTCGACGACCTTGTCCTCATAGAGCGGGGCGCGCAGCTGGGCGGCGGCCATCGGCTCCTGCTGGATATACTGGATGAAGCGCTGGCGATCCTCGGGGCCGTACTGCTGCGCGGCCTGCGCGATCAGGCGGTTCATCTCCTGCGCGGTCACTTCGACGCCATTGGCCTGGCCGATCTCCGAGAGGAGCAGGCCCAAACGGACGCGGCGCTCGGCGATCTTGCGATAGTCGTCGCGCTCCTTCTCCATCTCGGCCTTGGCGGCCTCGGGGTCTTCCTCATGGGTCGCTTCATGCTCGAGCTGCGCCCAGATCTGCGAGAACTCGGCCTCGACCATCGACGGCGGCACTTCGAAGTCGTGACCATCGGCCAGCTGGTCGAGCAGCTTGCGCTTCATGTAGGTGCGGGTCAGGCCGTTATGCTCCTGCTCGATCTGCCCCTTCAGCAGGCCGCGCAGCTGCTCCAGGCTCTCGAGGCCCAGATTCTTCGCCATCTCATCGTCGATCTTGGCTTCGCCGGCGGTCTTCACCGACTTGATCGTCAGGTCGAAGGTCGCGGGCTGACCGGCCAGGTCCTTGGCGGGATAGTCCTCGGGGAAGGTGACCGAGATCTGCTTCTCTTCACCGGCCTTCACGCCGACCAGCTGGTCCTCGAAACCGGGGATCAGACGACCCGCGCCGATCTCGACCGCCATGTCCTCGCCCGAGCCGCCCTCGAAGGCGACGCCGTCGGCGGTCTTGCCGACGAAGTCGACGGTGACCTGGTCACCCTCGGCCGCAGCCTTGTCGCCCGCATCGTCCCAGCGCTTCTGCTGGTCGGCGAACTTCTGGAGTTGCTCGTCCACCGCCTCGTCGGCGACGGCCACGGTCAGACGCTCCAGCTTCAGCGCGTCGATCGCGGGGGTCGGAACGGTCGGCAGAACCTCGAGCGTGACGTTCAGCGTGGCATCCTTGCCCTGCTCATACTCACCGACCAGCTCGACCTGCGGCTGCATCGCGGGGCGCAGGCCCTGCTCGACGATCAGCGACTGCACGCCTTCCTGCAGCGCGGTGTTCAGCGCGTCCTGGAGGAGCGCCGGGCCGTGCATCTTGCGGACGAGGTTGGCGGGCACCTTGCCGGGGCGGAAGCCGGGCATCTTCATCTGCGGAGCGATGCGCTTCAGTTCGGCATCGACCTTGCCCTCGATATCCTGGGCGGTGATGGTGAGCGTGTAGGCGCGCTTCAGCCCCTCGTTCAGCGTCTCGACAGTCTGCATCTAAAGGCCTTCAATCTGGAGAAATTCCGTGTGGCTGTCGCCCCGTTTTGACCGGGGACTGGTGCGGGCGAAGGGACTCGAACCCCCACATCTTACGATACTGGAACCTAAATCCAGCGCGTCTACCAGTTCCGCCACGCCCGCACGAGGACACCGCCGATGGGCGCGCGTCTATATCACCATGGGCGGCTTCGGCAAGGGACAACAGGCAACATGTGCGGTCGCGATGCGTTTATCCCCTCCCCAGTCCGAATTGGAGAGCGAGAATGGCCACCCAGCCCCCGCCCGAAAGCCCGCAGCCGACCCAGCCCGCGCAGCCCGACGCGCCCCCGCCCGAAATCGTGCCGCCCGGCCCCGATATCGACCAGCCCGCCCCCGGCACCGGCCCCGGCGATCCCGGCACGCAGCAGCCCCCGCAGATTTGAGGAAGACGATGGCGACCAACCCCGAAAACCATCCCGACAGCCCGCCCGCCGAGGCGCCGGAGAACAACCCCGACAGCCCGCCGCGCGAGGACGAGCGCAGCGATATCGAGCAGGCGGTCGAGGCGCGGTCCGACGCGGTCAAGCGTGGTGAGGGTGGCGAGGAGCCGGTGACGTTCACCAGCAGCGGCGAGCATGACGGCGTCGGCGGGACCGGCGGTGTCGTGCGGAACCAGGATCTGGACGCGCAATAGCAGGGCGCCGGTCTCGGTGAGACACCCTTGCCCCCCCCAGCCCCTCCCGCCTGCGGGAGGGGAGAAGCTGGCGGCAAGGCGAGAAGATTATCGAAGGCCGTTCGCTAGATTCGAAGCTCACGACAGCGCATGTCGCTCGCCAAAGGCACGCCCCTCCCGCAAGCGGGAGGGGATGGGGGAGGGAAAGCCACAGGCGATGCCCCCTGAGAGACACCAGGCCCTCCCCCGGCCCCCTCCCGCTTGCGGGAAGGGGGGGCACTACATCACCCCGCCAGCGCCTTCTTGAGCAGGTCGTTGACCACCGCCGGGTTGGCCTTGCCGCCCATCGCCTTCATCGTCTGACCGACGAAGAATCCGAACAGCGCCTCCTTCCCCCCGCGATACTGGCCCAGCTGGTTGGGGTTCTTCTCCAGAACCTCGGCGATCACCGCCTCGATCGCGCCGGTGTCGCTGGTCTGCTTGAGGCCACGCTCCTCGACGATCTTCGAGGGGCCGTCACCCGTCTCCAGCATGATCTCGAACACCTGCTTGGACAGGCTGCCCGACAGCGTGCCGTCGGCGACCAGCGCCAACAGTTCGGCCGCCTGGGCGGGGCTGACCGGGCTTTCGGTGATGTCCTTGCCCAGCCGGTTGAGCGCGCCGAACAGTTCGGCCGCGACCCAGTTGGCCGCCTGTGCGGGCTTGGCGCTCGTGCCTTCCAGCGCCTCCAGCAGGCCATCGAACCAGCGCGCCGTCTCGACCTCGGCGGTCAGCACGCCCGCATTATACGGGGTCAGGCCCAGCGCCTCGTAACGGCGACGCTTGGCGTCGGGCAGTTCGGGCAGGCTGGCGCGGCATTCCTCGACGAACGCGTCGGTCAGCTCCAGCGGCAGCAGGTCGGGATCGGGGAAGTAGCGGTAATCATGCGCATCTTCCTTCGACCGCATCGAACGCGTCGTGCCGCTCTCGACGTTGAAGAGGCGCGTTTCCTGGACGATCTTGCCGCCATCCTCCAGCACCGCGACCTGCCGCTTGGCCTCATACTCGATCGCGGCCATGACGAAGCGGACCGAGTTGACGTTCTTCGTCTCGGTCCGCGTGCCGAACTCGTCGCCGGGCTTGCGCACAGACACGTTCACGTCGGCGCGCATCGAGCCTTCTTCCATATTGCCGTCGCACGACCCGACATAGCGGAGAATGGCGCGCAGCTTGCGCAGATAAGCCCCTGCTTCGGCGGGCGAACGCATGTCGGGGCGGCTGACGATCTCCATCAGCGCCACGCCCGAACGGTTGAGGTCGACATACGACCGCGTCGGATGCTGGTCGTGCATCAGCTTGCCCGCATCCTGCTCGACATGGATGCGCTCGACGCCGATCGACTTGGTCGGGCCGTCGGGGTTCTTCTCATCCAGGCTGATCTCGATCGCACCCTCGCCCACCAGCGGGTGGTAGAGCTGGCTGATCTGATAGCCCTGCGGCAGATCGGCGTAGAAATAGTTCTTCCGGTCGAAGCGCGACCATTTGTTGATCTGCGCGTCGATCGCCATGCCGGTGCGCACCGCCTGGCGGATGCACTCCATATTGGGCACGGGCAGCATGCCGGGCATCGCGGCATCGACCAGCGAGACCTGGGTGTTGGGCTCCGCGCCGAACGCGGTCGCCGCGCCGGAGAACAGCTTGGCGTTGGAGGTGACCTGGGCATGGACTTCCAGGCCGATCACGACCTCCCATTCCCCCGTCGCGCCCTGGATGCGATATTCGCTCATGTTCGATCTCGATGATGAAGATAGTTGATCGCCGTCAGGACGGCGTTGCTGCCCAGCAGGGCGACGATCCAGCAGGTCGACAGGATGCGCAGGACCGACGTCTCGAAACCGAGATGCCGCGCCTCCCGCAACCCGATATAGGCCGCGCCCGCCCCCAGCAGCAGGAACAGGATGCCCAGCCGCACCTCGCCGCGCAGGATCACGCTATTGCCCACGCACAGGCACAGGATGAACCCCGCCACGCCCAGGAAGAACCGCGCCAGCGTGTGATGGTCGAAGGGCTGGCTTTCCATATGGCTGAGCGACACGCCGACATAGGCGCTGAGGATCGCCCCGAACGCGACGTTCAGGGCGCCCTGTGCTTCCCGCAACACCGCGATGTTGCGGGCCGTGAAGGCGCGGTCGCTTACCACCAGGCCTGCGGACGGGCGGTGAAGCCCGCGCGCTGTTCGATGGCGAGCCCGGCGTTCAGCACGCCCTGCTCGTCCAGCGGCTTGCCGATGATCTGGAGGCCGAGCGGCAGCCCGTCCTTGTCCAGACCGCCCGGCACCGACATGGCGGGCAGCCCGGCCAGCGAGGCGGGCACCGTGAACACGTCGTTGAGATACATGGCCAGCGGATCGGCCTGCTTCTCGCCCAGCGCGAACGCCGCCGAGGGCGCGGTCGGGGTGAGGAGCACGTCGCATTGCTCAAACGCCCGCTCGAAATCGCGCGCGATCAGCGTGCGGACCTTCTGCGCCTGGGTGTAATAGGCGTCGTAGAAGCCCGCCGACAGCACATAGGTGCCGATCAGGATGCGACGCTTCACCTCGTCGCCGAACCCGGCGGCGCGCGTCGCGGCGTACATGTCCTGCAACCCCGCCCCTTCGGGCAGGTCGCGCAGGCCGTAGCGCACGCCGTCATAGCGGGCGAGGTTGGACGACGCCTCGGCCGGCGCGATGATGTAGTAAGCGGGCAGCGCGTATTTGGTGTGCGGCAGCGAGACCTCGACGATCTCGGCACCTGCATCACGCAGCCAGTCGATGCCCTGCTGCCACAGCGCCTCGATCTCGGCGGGCATGCCGTCGACGCGGTATTCCTTGGGCACGCCGACCTTCTTGCCCTTGAGGTCCGCCGACAGCGCGGCTTCCCAATTCGGCACGTCCAGCTTCAGCGAGGTCGCATCCTTGGCGTCGAAGCCCGCCATCGCCTCCAGCATGATCGCGCAGTCGCGCACGTCGCGCGCCATCGGCCCCGCCTGGTCGAGCGAGGAGGCAAAGGCGATCGTGCCCCAGCGCGAGCAGCGGCCATAGGTCGGCTTGATGCCCGAAATGCCGGTGAAGGCAGCGGGCTGGCGGATCGAGCCGCCGGTGTCGGTGCCGGTCGCACCCGGTGCCAGGCCCGCCGACACCGCCGTCGACGAACCGCCCGACGACCCGCCGGGGGCGAGCGCGGCGGTGTCGTTGGGGCGACGCCAGGGCGAGATGACGTTGCCGAAGGCGCTGGTCTCGTTGGACGAGCCCATGGCGAACTGGTCGAGGTTCAGCTTGCCGAGCATGCCTGCGCCCGCATTCCACAGATTCTGCGAAACGGTGGACTCATAAGGCGGCACGAAGCCTTCCAGGATCTTGCTGGCGGCGGT
Source organism: Sphingomonas sp. SORGH_AS_0789 (assembly GCF_031453055.1). NCBI lineage: Bacteria > Pseudomonadati > Pseudomonadota > Alphaproteobacteria > Sphingomonadales > Sphingomonadaceae > Sphingomonas > Sphingomonas sp. SORGH_AS_0789. The sequence goes on along the minus strand of NZ_JAVIYV010000001.1, from coordinate 2,376,096 downwards.
GGTCGCGACGCCCTTGGTCGCGAACAGGTCCTTCATGCCGATCGGCACGCCCGCCAGCGGCTTGAGCGTCTCGCCCGCCGCGCGCGCCGCGTCCGCCGCATCGGCGGCGGCGAGCGCGTGATCGGGGGTTTCGACCAGGAAGGCGTTGAGCGCGCGCGCGCCCGCGACCTTGGCGTTGAAGGCCTCGGCGACCTCGCGCGCCTTGAACTGGCCGTCGCGCACGCCGTCGCGGATGGCGGCGATGCCGAGTGTGGTGAGATCAGTCATTATTCGATCACCTTGGGCACCGTGAAGAAGCCATGTTCGGCCTGCGGCGCATTCTGCATGAGGAGGTCGCGGATGCCGCCGTCATTGACGACGTCGTCGCGCAGGCGAAGCTGGTTCGGGATCACCGCGGTCATCGGCTCGACCCCTTGGGTGTCGACCTCGCCCAGTTGCTCGATCCAGCCCAGGATATTCCCAAGCTCGGGGGCGAGGCGCGTCGCGTCCTCCTCGGTGATCGCGATGCGGGCGAGGCTCGCGATCTTCTTCACGGTTGCGGTATCTACGGACATGGATTTGCGGCTAGCATCGCCGCGCGGCTTCGCGCAACGCTTTTGCCGTCTCGGCGATTGCAACGGGGGCAAGTCAGGCGTCATGGATAGCAATTGCGGGCCGCCCAATTTTGCTGCAACGCACAATGGAGTGAGGATTTGGCGCGCAAATTCCTGTATGTGGTGGCGGCACTCATCATGCTGACGATCGCCGCCGCCTTTGCCTATCGCCTGTTCGGCAACCAGCTGCTCCGCTGGTCGACGGTGCCGTCCGAGTCGTTCAAGGCCCAGGCAGCGCCCCCGGCCGACCTGTATGAGCGCAAGGTCCTGTGGCTGGCGCGGCCCGACATCCCCGGCAATCCCGCCCTGTGGGTTCCGGCGGGCTACACGCCCGGCAAGCCCGGCACCGGGGCCGCCATCTTCTTCATCCACCCCACCTCGTACATCAACAAGTCGCACTGGAATGCGCCGATCGACGATGCGGACACGAATGCGCGTGCCGAACTGTTCCTGCGCGGACAGGCCAGCGCGTTCAACGCGGCGGGCGACATCTGGGCGCCCCGCTATCGGCAGGCGACCTTCGGGGCCTTTTTAACCAGCGTTCAGGATGCCGAGCGCGCGCTCGACCTGGCGTACCGGGACGTGGATGCCGCCTTCACCGCCTTTCTGGCGCAGGTCGATCCCAACCGTCCGCTGATCCTGGCGGGGCATAGCCAGGGCGCGCTGCACCTGTCGCGCCTGCTGACCGACCGGGTGGCGAAGAACCCCGCGCTCAAGCGGCGGATCGTCGCGGCCTATGTCGTGGGCTGGCCGATCTCGATGACCGCCGACCTGCCCGCCATGGGGCTGCCCGCCTGCGAGCGGGCCGACCAGACCGGCTGCATCCTAAGCTGGCAGAGCTTTGGCGAGCCCGCCGATCCGTCGCTGATCCTCGACGTCTTCGACATGACCAACGGCTATACCGGGGCACCGCGCAAGGACACGGCGATGCTGTGCACCAATCCGCTGACCGGCACGCCGGACGTCGCGGCGCCCGCGACCGCCAATCTGGGCACGCTCTATCCGTCCGCCGACCTGAAGACGGCCGCGATCGCGGCGGGCAAGGTTCCCGCCAAGTGCGAGGGGCGCGGCATCCTGACCATCGGCGAGGGGCCGAATGTCGGCCCCTATGTGCTGCCGGGCAACAACTACCATGTCTATGACTATAGCCTGTTCTGGGCGAATGTCCGCGCCGATGCGGAGCGCCGTTTGAAAGCCTTTCGATGAGCCTGATCACCACCGACCGTACCGAATTCCGCAACGCCCTGCCCTCGGGCGGGCGGCTGATCGGGCTGGACGTCGGCACCAAGACCGTGGGCACCGCGCTATGCGATGCCGGGTGGAGCTTCGCCAGCCCCGCCACGCTGATCCGCCGGACCAAGTTCACCAAGGACAAGGAACAGCTGATCGCGATGATCGCGCAACAGGGTGTGCAGGGGCTGGTCATCGGCCTGCCGCTCAATCTCGACGGCAGCGAGAGCCCGCGCTCGCAATCGACCCGTGCCTTTGCCCGCAACTGCGCCGATCTGGGCCCCATATTGCTGTGGGACGAACGCTGGTCGACGGTGGCGGTCGAACGCACGATGATCGAGCAGGATATGAGCCGCGCCAAGCGGGCGGAGCGGATCGACAATCTCGCCGCCGCGCACATCCTTCAGGCGGCGATCGACGCCTTGGTCATGGCGTAACCACCTCCAGCCCATCGACATTTTTCTATTCCTCCCCTGCAAGGGGAGGTGGCAGGCCGCAGGCCTGACGGAGGGGTGTCCCGGCTGGAGGGGTTGGACCGCATTCACGACCGGTTACACCCCTCCACCATCCTTCGGATGGTCCCCCTCCCCTTGCAGGGGAGGAAAGAAAGTATGGAGTTCGACTGACCGCAAAACGACCGCTCCTCGGTTAAATGTCATAGATCGGTCTCTAACCAGTCGCCGACCCGTCACTCAAGCCCCCTAGCTGCGCCGCTTCCTACGAAGCCTTTGGGGGGCCCAGCCGTGCAGCGTTTTTCCACTCTGTCCCGTTCGATGCTGATGATCGGCGCCGCCGTCATCGCCATGCCCGCCCGGGCACAGCAGCAGCCCGATACGGCGTCGCCCGAGGCCGCGACCAATGGCGACCAGATCGTCGTGACCGCGACCCGCACCACCCGCTCCTCGGTCGAGCTGGGCGCGGCGGAGATCCAGAAGGCGCTGCCCGGCGCCAACCCGGTCAAGGCGATCCAGACGCTGCCCGGCGTGCAGTTCGAGACGGCCGATCCCTGGGGCAATAACGAGCAGAATATCTCGCTGTTCGTGCACGGCTTCAACCAGAACCAGCTCGGCTTCACCATGGACGGCGTGCCGCTGGGCGACCAGTCCTATGGCAATTACAACGGCCTGACGCCGCAGCGTGCGGTCATCAGCGAGAATGTCGCGCGCGTCCGCCTGACCGCCGGTGCCGCCGACCTGGGCACCGCCTCGGCCAGCAACTTGGGCGGCGGGATCGAGACCTATTCGAGCGACCCGGCCGCGACGATGGGCGTCCGCTTCGCGCAGACGCTGGGCAGCTATGACGCCAGCCGGACCTTCCTGCGCATCGACAGCGGCGAGGTCGAGGGGCTGGGCGGCACCAATAGCGGCTATATCTCAGTCGTCCGGCAAAAGGCCCGCGCCTGGGAATTCGATGCGCGTCAGGGCGGATGGCAGGGCAATGCCAAGTTCGTCCACAAGGGCGAGAACGGCACGCTGACCGGCTATTTCGACATTTCGGACAAGGCCGAGCCCAATCAGGATTCGGTCGCGCACAATGCGGGCGGGATCGAGCCCTATTACCGCTCGTTGCTCGATCCGAACTGGCAGGCCGCGCTCGCCTATGTCGATGCCAATGGCGCGCCGCCGTCGAACAACCCCAATAATTACATGAACTATTTCGGCGATGCGCAGCGCACCGACTATCTGGGCTATATCAAGTACGAACATCGCTTCGGCGATGCCGTGACCTGGACCAACCAGGTCTATTATCATCATGACGAAGGCCAGGGGCAGATCACCGGCCCGATCGCCGCGGCGGGCCTGCCGGGCCTGTTCCGCATCTATTATCCGGGGCAGGATCTGAAACAGGTCTTCGGCGGATCGGGCTATGCGCTGCGCACCACCGAATATGGCATCGACCGCAAGGGCGGCATCTCGACGCTGGCCATCCATGCGGGCGATCACGAGATCGAGCTGGGCGGATGGTATGAGCATAACCGCAACACCATCTTCCGCCGCTGGTATGCGGCCCCCATCGACAACCCGCCCTCGCCCTATGAATGGGCCGATCCCGCCAAGCGCCGCCTGACCCAATATGCCGCGATCACGAAGTACGACCTGATCCAGACGCATGTGCAGGATCGCTGGCACGTCACCCCTACGGTGACGGTCGAGGCGGGTTTCAAGTCCAGCCTGCAATTCGCCGATGGCCGCGTGCCGACCCAGCCGCTGCCCGGCGCGCTGCCCGGCACCTCGACCGGCTATCCCGAGGGACGGCTGAACACCAAGAAGTGGTTCCTGCCCGCGATCGGCGCGATCTGGGACGTCTCGGCCAACGACCAGTTGTTCGGCCATATCCAGAAGAATGTCCGCCAGTTCCAGGCCTCGGTCGCGGCGGGCCTGTCGCCCTTCGCGGTGGGCAGCCAGCAGGCGTTCGAGCAGATCAAGGCGAACACCTCACCCGAAACCTCCTGGACCTATGAGGCGGGCCTGCGGTCGCGCCACGCACTCGACCTGGGGCCGCTGACCGCGATCGAGGGACAGGTCAGCGCCTATCATGTCGATTTCGACAATCGCCTGCTCCAGATCAGCGCGACGCCGGTCATCGCCTCGGTCATCGGCGGCGTGTCGATCCTGCAGAATGTCGGCCGGGTGCAGACCAATGGCGTGGATGCGGCGGCGACCTTGCGCTTCGGCCCGCATCTGTCGATCTACAACGCGCTGTCGTACAACAGCTCGAAATATCGCGACAATTACGTCAGCGGCACCAGCACCGTCCTGACCGCGGGCAAATATGTCCCCAACACCGCCAAGTGGCTGAACAAGACGGTCGTGTCGATCAATGACGGCCCGTTCGAGATCCAGGCGATCGGCGATTATGTCGGCCCGCGCTTTGCCACCTATACCAACGACCAGTCGATTGGCGGACGCTATCTGGTCAACCTCCAGGCCAGCTACACCCTGCCGCAGATCAACGGGTTCGGGGTCAAGGACCTGAAGCTGTCGGTCAACGTCACCAACGTCACCAACCGCAAGGGCATCTACGAACTGGTCGTGGGTGCCGCGTCCAGGACCTGGAACAGCTATGCCCAGCCGCCGCGCATGGGCTTTATCACCCTGTCGGGCGCGTTCTGATCACCTGCCCCTCCACCACCGGGCTAACGCCCGGCGGTCCCCCTCCCCAAGCCAAGCTTGGGGAGGATTTGAGAAACACAATCCTCCCCATCACCGATGGGGAGGGGGACCGCGCTCGAAGAGCGTGGTGGAGGGGCGGGCAACCCAGCAACGCTTCCCCGATTATCCGAAACGGGGAGGATTTACTTGCCCATCGCGCCGCCGCTCGCTACCCGGCGGCTTTAATGCAGACCTCGGATCATCGCCCCGGCACGCTCATTCAGGGTGGCGCCGTTTTCCCGCACCGGCATCTGACCGGAATCGACGGCCTTCAACCGCATGAGATCATGTTCCTGCTCGACGAGGCGGAACATTGGCTCGATCGCGGCGCGACCGACACGCCCGACACCAGGCTGGCGGGCCTCACCCAGATCAACGCCTTTTTCGAGAACTCGACCCGGACGTTGCTGTCCTTCGAGATTGCCGGGAAGCGCCTGGGCGCGGACGTGGTCAACATGCACGCCGCGCAGTCGAGCGTGAAGAAGGGCGAGACGCTGATCGACACGGCGATGACGCTGAATGCGATGCGCGCCGACGTCATCGTGATCCGCCACATGGCGAGCGGCGCGGTCCGCCTGATCGCCGACAAGGTCGACTGCCCGGTGCTGAACGCGGGCGACGGGCGGCACGAGCATCCGACGCAGGCGCTGCTCGACATGCTGACCATCCGTCGCCGTCGCGGCAGCGTCGCGGGGCAGAAGGTCGTGATCTGCGGCGACATATTGCACAGCCGGGTCGCGCGTTCGGACATCCTTGCCCTGACCGCGCTGGCGGCCGAGGTGCGGGTCTGCGCGCCCTCCACGCTGATGCCCAAGGGGATCGAACGCATGTTCGTCACCCCCTTCACCGATTTCGACGAAGCCATCGAGGACGCCGATGTGGTCATGATGCTGCGCGTCCAGAACGAGCGGATGGCGGGCGGCTATATCCCCTCCACCCGCGAATATCGCCTGCGCTACGGCCTTACGCCTGAACGCCTCAAGCGCGCCAAGCCCGGTGCGCTGGTCATGCACCCCGGCCCGATGAACCGGGGCGTTGAGATCGACTCGGAGGTGGCGGACGGTCCGCAATCGGCGATCACCGAGCAGGTAGCGATGGGCGTCGCGGTGCGTATGGCGTGCCTGGACGTACTGACCCGCCGAGCCCGCAAGCTGGAGGGCTGGGCATGAGCGTCACCGCCTTCACCAACGCCGTGCTGGTCTGCCCGGTCGGCGGCGAGACCCGGGGCCAGGCTTTGCTGGTCGAGGACGGCGTCATCACCGGCACCGGAAACGCGCCCGAGGGCGCGACCGTGATCGACTGCGGGGGCAAGATGCTCGCCCCCGGCATCGTCGATCTGGGCGTGTTCAAGGTCGACAATGCCGCCTTCCGCGCGGGCGGGATCGTGCGCATCGGCCTGATGCCCGACCAGTCGCCTGTGCTCGATGATCCCGGCGTGGTGCAGCGTGCCGCGCTGATCGGGCGGCCGGACCTGTGGATCCACCCCATCGCGGCGGCGACCCGCTCGCTGGCGGGCACCGATCTGGCCGAGATGGCGGTGTGCGTCTCGGCGGGTGCGAAGGCGGTCGGCACCGGGCGCGGCTGGATCGCCGATTCGGGCGTGATGCACCGGGTGCTCGCCTATGCGGGCGATCTGGGCCTGACCGTCATCGCCCATGCCGAGGATGGCGGCCTGACCGCCGACGCGGTCGCGACCGAGGGCGAGACGGCGAGCCGCCTGGGCCTCCCCTCCGCCCCCGCCATCGCCGAGTCGCTCGCCATCGCGCGCGACCTGATGCTCGCGGAGGAAACCGGGGCCAAGCTGCACATCCGGCAGGTGACGACGGCAGCGGGCTTCGACCTGATCCGTGCGGCCAAGCGGCGGGGCGTGAAGGTGACGTGCGGGATCACGCCCGCGCATCTCCACCTGTCGGACATCGCGATCACCGATTTCCGCACCTTCGCCCGCCTCTCGCCCCCCTTGCGCGACGAGAGCGACCGGCAGGCGGCGCTGGCGGCGGTCGCGGACGGGACGGTCGATGTGATCGGATCGGGCCACGACCCGCATGGCCCGGAGGCGAAGCGCCTGCCCTTCGTCGATGCCGAGGCAGGCATGGCGGGGGCGGAGACGCTGTTGCCGCTGGCGCTGATGCTGGTGCGCGACGAGCGGATCACCCTGCCCCGGCTGTTCGCGCTGCTGGCCGCCAATCCGGCCAGAGTGCTGGGCCTCGACACCGGCACGCTGGAGCCGGGCAAGCCCGCCGACCTGATGCTGTTCGATGCGGAAACGCCGTGGATGGTTTCGGGCGACGCCTTCGCATCGGCGGGCAATACGCCGTTCGACGGCTTCCCCGTCCAGGGCCGCGCGCAGCGGCTGTGGAAGGCGGGTCGGGAAATCCTCTGAACTTCGCGAGGCCCGTCGCCCCAGCGCAGGCTGGGGCCTCTGGCGAATCTTTCCCGAAAGCCGAGAAAGGCCCCAGCCTGCGCTGGGGCGACGTTGAACAAAAAAGCCCTCCCCGAGACGTCTCGGGGAGGGCTTTTTGTTGAACCGTACCTGGCTTAGCCGCGACGGGGACCGCGCGGGCCGCCCTGGGTGGGGCGCGGCGAGTAGCGGCGCGGGCCGCCGGGGCCGCCAGCGGGACGGCCGCCCATCGGACGGTTGCCGCCCGGACCGCGACGCGGACCGCCATGACCCGAACCACCGGCGGGCGGGCCGTCGGCCTGCTCGATCGCGATATCGTCCTCTGCATGATCCGCCTCGGTCCGCTTCAGCGCGGCGACGAAGCGCGACGCCAGCGCGGCCGGGATCTCGAACAGCGTCTCGCTGGGCTGGATGCGGATCGCGCCGATCTCGTTGCGAGTGATGTGCCCGCGACGGCAGATCAGCGGGAGGAGCCAGCGCGGATCGGCATTCTGGCTGCGCCCGACGCTCATCCGGAACCAGACGGTGTCGTCAAAGCCTTCGCGACGCTCGCGCGGGGCGGGCGCATCGCCCTCGATCAGTTCCTCGGCCTGGGGCAGCGCGGCGCGGTGCGCGCGGACCAGCGCGGCGGCGATGTCCTCGGCCGACTTCTCGGCGAGCAGGCGGGTCGCCAGTTCGCGATCGGCCTCGTCCACCTCGACCGGCGCGAGCAGCGCGGTCAGCAGGCGCTCGCGGTCCTGCGCCCGGATTTCCTCCAGCGTCGGCGCACGCCGCCACTGGGCGTCGATCCGCGCACCGCGCAGCATGCCCTCGACCCGGCGACGGCGCGGATAGGGGACGATCAGGATCGCGGTGCCCTTGCGGCCCGCGCGGCCGGTGCGGCCCGAACGGTGCTGAAGCGCCTCGGCATCGCGGGGGATCTCGACATGGATCACCAGCGTCAGGCCGGGAAGGTCGATGCCGCGCGCGGCCACGTCGGTCGCGACGCAGACACGGGCGCGACCGTCGCGCAGGGCCTGGAGCGCATGGTTGCGCTCGTTCTGCGAATGCTCGCCCGACAGCGCGACCGCCGAGAAACCGCGCTCGACCAGGCTGGAATGCAGGTGGCGGACATTGTCGCGCGTGGCGCAGAACAGGATCGCGACCTCGGCCTCGTGCAGGCGCAGCAGGTTGACCACCGCCGCCTCGATATCGGCGGGCGCGACCGTCACCGCCTGATATTCGATGTCGCTATGGCCCTTTTCCTCGCTGATCGTCTCGATCCGCTTGGCGTTGTTCTGATAGCGCTTGGCGAGCTGGACGATCGGGCGCGGCATGGTGGCCGAGAACAGCAGCGTGCGACGCTCGGACGGCGTGCCGTCGAGGATCTGCTCCAGATCCTCGCGGAAGCCCATGTCGAGCATCTCGTCCGCCTCGTCGAGCACCACCGCCTTGAGCGACGACAGGTCGAGCGCGCCGCGCTCCAGATGGTCGCGCAGACGGCCGGGCGTGCCGACGACGATATGCGCGCCGTGGTTCAGCGCCCGCCGCTCGCGCGAGGCATCCATGCCGCCGACGCAGGTGGCGATGCGCGCCCGCGCACCGGCATAGAGCCATTCCAGCTCGCGGCTGACCTGCAGCGCCAGTTCGCGGGTCGGCGCGATGACCAGCGCCATCGGCGCACCGGCATGGGGCAGGTTCTCGCCATCGACCAGCAGGTCGTTCGCCATGGCCAGGCCGAAGGCGACGGTCTTGCCCGACCCGGTCTGGGCGGAGACGATCAGGTCGCGACCGGCGGCGTCCGCCTCGATGACGGCGGCCTGGACGGGCGTGGGCGCGGCATAACCACGCGCGGAAAGAGCGGTCGAAAGGACCGTGGGCAGGGCAGAGAAAGGCATGGGGACTCCAACGAAAAAGGAGCGCGTACCGCCGAACCAAGGGACCCATCCCTCTCGGTTGGCGGATACACCCATGCGGCACGGGTGAATGTTTGCGTTCCGTGAAAGCGAGGCCCTATACACGCATTGCCGGAAAACTCAACCGGGCTTGCGGCGAACCGATCGCCCCGCCATGGAGCCGCGCCATGACCCGATGCGTTGATCCCCGATGAGTGTCGCCTTTCGCCGCGAATCCGATGAGGAGCATCTCGAACCCAAGTTCGAGCTGCCGATCCCGCCCGGCCCCAATCTGGTCACGCCGCGCGGGGCCGAGCTGACCCGTGCCAAGGTGACCGAGGTCGAGGCCGCGCTCGCCGCCGCATCGGACGAGGAGGAGCGGACCCGGCTCCAGCGCGAGCTGCGCTACTGGAACACCCGCGCCGCGACCCTGGAACTGGCCCCCGCCCCGGCGGAGGACGAGATCGGGATCGGCAGCGTGGTGACGATCCGCCTCAACGGGCAGAAGAAGACGCTGACCATCGTCGGCCATGACGAAGCCGACCCCGCCCATGACCGCATCGCCTATGCCGCGCCGCTGGCCCGCGCGCTGATGGGCGCGATGGAAGGGGAAACCGTCGCGTTCGGGGGCAAGGCCGATGCGGTGGAAATTCTGAACGTGGCAAGCGCCTGACTCTCCCCTCCCGCCTGCGGGAGGGGTCGGGGGAGGGCCAGGAGTCTCACAGAGACCATCGCCTGCGGGAGAGGAACGCCAAGACGAGGCCCTGCCCCTATCCCGCCCCGCCAAATCCCCCTAAAGCGCCGCCATGCAACATCATGACGTGATCATCCTGGGCGCGGGCGCGGCGGGCCTGATGGCGGCGGCGACCGCCGGGCAGCGGGGGCGGCGGGTGCTGGTCCTCGACCATGCCGACGCGCCGGGCAAGAAGATCCTGATCTCCGGCGGCGGGCGGTGCAACTTCACCAATATCGACACCGTGCCCGACCGTTTCCTGTCGGCGAACCCGCATTTCGCCAAATCGGCGCTCGGACGCTACACCCCGGCCGATTTCTTGGAACTGGTCGAGGCGCATGGCATCGCCTGGCATGAAAAGACGCTGGGCCAGCTCTTCTGCGACGGGTCGGCGCGGCAGATCGTCGCGATGCTGCTCGACGAAGCCGACCGGGCGGCGCGGTCGGGCGGCATGGTCGACATCGCTTTAGGCCAGCCGGTCGAGGCGGTCGCGCATGACGGGACGCAATTCCGGGTGACGCGGGGCGGCCGGGTGTATACCGCCCCCCGCCTGATCGTCGCGACCGGCGGGCCCAGCATCCCCAAGATGGGCGCGACCGGCTATGCCTATGATCTGGCGCGCCAGTTCGGGATGAAGGTGGTCGAACCGCGCCCCGCGCTCGTGCCGTTGACGCTGGGCGGCGACGAGACGCTGTTCCGCTCGCTCTCAGGCGTCGCGGCGGAGGTCGTCGCACGGTCGGGCAAGACCCGCTTCCGCGAGGCCGCGCTGTTCACCCATCGCGGGCTGTCGGGTCCGGCGATTCTGCAAATCTCCTCCTATTGGCGGCATGGCGAGGCGATCGGGATCGACTTCCTGCCTGATTGCGCGGCCGACTGGCTGCTCGCCGCCAAGCGCGCCGCCCCGCGCACCTCGCCCCGCCGCCTGTTGGGCCAGCATCTGCCCGACCGGCTGGCCGAGACGCTGGCCGAGCGCCTCGCGCTGCCGGGCGAGCTGGGCGCGGCGACCGACAAGGCGCTGTCCGCCGCCGCCGCCCGACTGGCCGACTGGCCGTTCCACCCCAATGGCAGCGAGGGCTATGCCAAGGCCGAGGTGACGGTCGGCGGCGTGTCGACCGCCGGGCTGTCCTCGCGCACCATGGAGGCGAAGGCGGTGCCGGGGCTGTATTTCGTCGGCGAGGCGGTCGACGTCACCGGCTGGCTGGGCGGCTACAACTTCCAATGGGCCTGGGCGAGCGGGCGCGCCGCCGGCGAAGCCGTCTGATCCGAGTCCGGGCGCGCCGACTGGCGCGTCGTGCGCGGGCGGTCTATCCTGCCGGGCGAAAGGATCCTTATGCCGCTGCTTGATCTGTCCCGCGCGCGCCCTATCCGCCACTGGCGGGTCCCGCTCTGGTCGATGCTGGCCCTTATCGTCCTCGCCCCCGCCGTCGCGATGCGCTTCACCGGCGAGGTGAAATGGGATGCGGCCGACTTCCTGATGGCGGCGGTCCTGATGGGGACGATCGGCGTCGCGTGCGAAGTAGCGGCACGCCTGCCCGCGCAGGCCCCCATCCGGGCCTTGATCGTCCTCGGCTCGACCCTGTTGGTCCTCACGATATGGGCGGATGCCGCCGTCGGCCTGTTGGACTGAGCCCTGTCGGACGCCGCCCGCCCGGACGATCGATCGGCCCTATAGCGAGGCCAGGCCGATCCCCGGCCGTGCCCAATGCGCCATCCGGTCGTCGGCCTGGCGGCGCACGAAGCAGGCGCCCCCGGTCCGGCGATAGCGCCCGCACAGCGCATCCGCCTGGTCCCGGCTGAGCCCCCCGACCGACAGGCGGTGCAGCTCGCCCCCCGAATGCCGGATCGTGCCGCTCTGCGGCGCATAGTCGGAAAGCCCCGCAAATTGCCGGGTCAGCAGAGCCCAGGCACGCTGCGCCCCGTCCTCACGGCCAAAGGCGCCGATCTGGACGTTCCACTCGCCCTTGGGCGCGGCGACGCGGCGTTCCTCGGCCCGGCGGAGCAGCGCCGGCGTGGTGACGAGCGCCGCCGCCATGCGGGTCGCGCGCTTGTACGGGGTCGGCTCGGCATCGATGATGGCGGCCTGTTCGACCAGCGGGCCGGGCGGCGGGAGGTCCTCTCCCTTGGCGGCCATCGCGACCGGCGCGTCGGTGTCGGCCGGGCGGGGCAGCGCCTGCACCATGTCCTCCACCACCGCCGCCGAGGGTGCGGCGTTGAGCGCCAGCGCCAGCGGCTGGCCGCTATCCACCGCCGGGCGGATGCCGAGCAGCGCGGACACCTGATCCGCCGGGCTGGTCGTGGCGACGAAATCGGCCCATTCGCGCATCCGTGCCTCGACATCGGCGGGCGCCATATCGGCCAAGGCGGCCATGCGCGCCATGTCCCATTGCCCCGCCAAGGCCAGCGCCAGCGCCAGATTCTGCCGGGTCTTGACCGACGCGCCGGGTTCGCGCGCGGCGGCGGTCAGGATGCGTATGCCGTCGCCGGGCGATCCGGCCAGCGCCACGGCCAGCCCCAGATCGGTGGCGGGGATCATCGCCGCATGGCGCTCCAGCATGGCGCGCGCGCCCGCGCCATTGCCCCCGACGATCATCGCCAGCGACAAGTTGAGCGCGGCGCGCCCGTCCTTCGGGTCCAGTTGCAATGCGTCGGTAAAGGCCTGTCGCGCCGAGGCGAAGCGCCCCGCCTGGAGATAGCTTTGCCCCAGCAGCGCACGATAGCCCGCCTGATGCGGGTCGGCCGCGACCAGCCGTTCGGCCAGCGCCACCGCCCCCTCGCCGTCCCGCTGCGCCAGCACGCGGCGCGTCCGGTCGGCAAGCGCGGCGGTCGCCTGCGCCTCGCCGCCATGCCCCGCCCCGTCGGCCAGCCGCGCCGTGCGGCGATCCGCCGACGTACAGCCGGTCAGGCCGCCGCCGATCATCAGCGCGCCGATGCTGCAGGCCATGAGAGTGCGGATCGTGGTCATCATCGTCACCAGCCAAAAGCCATGGGGTCGCGGGCTCCGGGCACGCCGCCGCGCCCATGGCGTTATCCGTTTCCCCGATCGGGGCCGACGCTATCCGGTGACGCGCTAAGGAACGGTTAAGCCTTGAGGAACGCTTTACCCGCGCCCCGCCTCGGGGCATGACGGACGCGACAGCTATTGGGGGAAGAAGGATGATGCGCAGGTTCCCGGTCGTCGGCGCGGCGCTGGCCACGCTTGCCACCTGCCTCCTCGCCACGCCTGCGCTGGCCGATGTGAAGGCGGGCGTCGATGCCTGGGCGCAGGGCGATTATCGCAAGGCGGTGGAGGAGTGGCGCGGCCCCGCCATCGCGGGCGACGCCGATGCGCAGTTCAACCTGGCCCAGGCCTATAAGCTGGGGCGCGGCGTACCGCTCGACCCCGCGCTGGCCGAAAGCTGGTTCCGCAAGGCCGCCGCGCAGGGGCATGCCCAGGCCGCCGACAATTATGGCCTGGCGCTGTTCCAGTCGGGCAAGAAGGCCGAGGCGCTGCCCTGGCTCGAAAAGTCGGTCGCACGGGGCGAGCCGCGCGCGCAGCTGGTGCTGGGCACGATGCTGTTCAACGGCGACGGAGTGACGCGCGACTATCCGCGCGCCTATGCGCTGATGACGCTGGCGTCGCAGGCGGGGCTGCAAGCCGCTTCGCAGACGCTGGCACAGATGGACCAGTATATCACCCCGCCCGACCGCCAGCACGGCGTCGAGCTGGCCCAGCAATATCGCGCCCGGCTGGCGGCCCTGCCCGCCCCCGAAACCACCGGGCCGAAGCGGGTGACGGTGGGAAGCGAAGCGACGCCGGGCAAGACCGCCGACGGCCCGGTCCGCACCGCCGCACAACCGCGCCCGGCAGTGCAGCCGGTGCCGGTCCCCCCGTCGCGATCCGCGGCTTCCGGTTACGGGGCCAGCTATCCGGCACCCGGCACCTCGCCGAGCACGACGCCACCGGCCCGCGAGGTGGCCGCCGCCCCGGTCGACCGGCCCAAGCCCATGGCGTCGACGCGCACCGCCGCGCCGCATGCCGCCAAGCCTACGCCTCCCCGCGCGGCCGGGGGCGGCGCGTGGCGTATCCAGCTGGGCGCTTTCCGCGACCGGGGCAATGCCGAGGGGCTATGGCAGCGGGTGCGCGGGCGACTGGCGGGCGCACAGCCGCATTATGTCAGCGCGGGCGGGGTCATCCGCTTGCAGGCGGGCGGCTATGCCGATCGCAACGCAGCCCAGGCCGCCTGCACCCGCTCGGGCCAGCCCTGCGTGGTGGTCGTCCCGTAAACGACGCCCCTTCCTCCCCTATCCCGGGAAGGAAGGGCATCATGGTCCTTAACCGACCACCCATTCCGAACGCGGAATGCCCTGCGCATAGAGAAGCGCGGTCAGGTCGTTATGATCGACCCGCGCCGCCGCCGCGCCCGCGACGATCGGCTTGGCACGATAGGCGACGCCCAGCCCGGCGCGACGGATCATCGCCAGGTCGTTGGCCCCGTCGCCCACTGCCATGCTCTCCGCCGCGCCAATGCCCAGTTCGTCGAGCGCGGCGAGCAGCGTCTTTTCCTTGGTGTCCGAGCCGACGATCGGCTTGCGCACCGTGCCGGTCAGCTTGCCGTTCGCGATCTCGAGGTAATTGGCGATGGCGCGGTCGAAACCGATCTCGGCCGCGACCGGCTCGGCGAAGCGGGTGAAGCCGCCCGACACCAGGATCGCATGGCCGCCCCGCGCCTTCATCGTGCGGACCAGCGCGCGGGCACCCGCCATCAGCGTCACCCGCTCGGCCAGGCATTGCTCGATGACCCGCTCGTCCAGCCCTTCGAGCAGCGCGACCCGTGCGTCCAGCGCGGCGGCGAAGTCGAGTTCGCCGCGCATCGCCCGCTCGGTCACTTCGGCGACCTGCTCCTTGATCCCGGCATAGTCGGCCAGTTCGTCGATGCATTCGACCGTGATCATGGTGGAGTCCATGTCGGCGACCAGCAGCCGCTTCTGGCGGTTCGCGGCGGGCTGGATGATGACATCGGTCCGGTCAAACCGGCCATGCAGCACGCCCGCCGCAAAGTCGGGGTCCTCGGCGAAGCAAATATCGGCCGCGCGGCCTTGGTCGATCCAGTTCCAGTCGGCGACCGCGCATCGCGACGTCACCTGCACCACAGCCTCCGAAATATCGCGCTCGGCGATCGATTCGGCTGCTATCAGCGTGGCGATGAACATGGCGAACTCCTCTGACCGTCCAAAGGTCGCGCTCATCGCAGGGCCGACCGCGAGCGGCAAGTCCGCATTGGCGCTCGATCTGGCCAAGGCGACCGGCGGCACCATCATCAATGCCGATTCGGCGCAGGTGTACCGCGACCTCTCCATCCTGACCGCCCGCCCCTCCCCCGAAGAGGTGGCGCAGGCACCGCACCGGCTGTTCGGCCATGTCGACGGCGCGGACACCGGCTATTCGGCGGCACGCTGGGCGGCGGAGGCGCGCGCGGCGATCGCGGACAGCGTGGCGGCGGGGTCGCTGCCGATCCTGGTCGGCGGCACCGGCCTTTATATGCGCACGCTGCTCGACGGCATCGCGCCGGTGCCGGAGATCGACCCCGCCATCCGCGCCGAGGTTCGCGCGCTGCCCGTCGCCGAGGCCCATGCGGCCCTGTCCCGCGAGGACCCGACCGCCGCCGCCCGGCTCAATGCGGCAGACACCACCCGCGTCGCCCGCGCGCTGGAGGTGGTGCGTTCGACCGGCCGTCCGCTACACGCATGGCAGGCGCATAAGGAAGGCGGCATCGGCGATCGGATCGCGCTGTCCGCCGTCATCCTGCTGCCCGACCGAGACTGGCTGAACGCCCGCATCGACCGACGCTTCGGGGAAATGCTGGACGAGGGGCTGGACGAGGCCGCCGCGCTTCTCGCCCGTCCCGACCTGCCCGCCGACGCCCCGATCCGGCGTGCGATCGGCGTGCCGGAGGCCGCCGCGCTCCTCGAAGGCCGCATGACCCGCGCCGAGGCGGAGGCAGCCGGAGCGCTGGCGACAAGGCGTTATGCCAAAAGGCAATTTACCTGGTTCCGCCACCAGCCGGGGCCCGACTGGACCGTGATTCCGGACCCTGACGCCGATGTGCGTCGCAACATAATAGAAACTTTATTGCGCCGTTGACGGTTGACGCGCACTTTTTAAACTTGTAGCCGCGCCTTTCCCGACAAGCCCCGTCAGTGGGCACGGACGCAGAAGGACGAAGACGATGACCGAGAAAAGCGGAGCCGATATCCTGGTCGAGGCGCTGTGCGATCTCGGCGTGGAGGTCGTCTTCGGCTATCCGGGTGGTGCGGTGCTGCCGATCTATGACGCTATGTTCCGACATGCGAAGAACGGGGGGCGCATCCGCCACATTCTGGTCCGCCACGAACAGGCGGCGACGCACGCGGCGGAGGGCTATGCCCGCTCGACCGGCAAGCCCGGCGTGGTGCTCGTCACCTCGGGCCCCGGTGCGACCAATGCGGTCACCGGCATCACCGACGCGCTGCTCGATTCGATCCCGATGGTGGTCATCACCGGCCAGGTGCCGACCGCGCTGATCGGCACCGACGCGTTCCAGGAAGCCGACACGGTCGGCATCACGCGTCACTGCTCCAAGCACAACTATCTGGTGAAGGACCCCGCGCGTCTGGGCGAGGTGGTGCACGAGGCATTCCACATCGCGACCTCGGGCCGCCCCGGCCCGGTCGTGATCGACATCCCCAAGGACGTGCAGGTCGCCACCGCCCGCTATCAGAAGCCGGGTCCGATCCGTCACAAGACCTATCGCCCGCAAGTGAAGGCCGACCAGAGCCAGATCGAGCAGCTGGTCGACATGCTGGCCGCGGCCGAGCGTCCCATTCTCTATACTGGCGGCGGCATCATCAATTCGGGTCCGGCCGCGTCGCAGCTGCTGCGTGAACTGGCCCGCATCACCGGCGCGCCCGTCACCTCGACCCTGATGGGTCTGGGGGCCTTCCCGGCGAGCGACCCGCAATGGCTGGGCATGCTGGGCATGCACGGCACTTACGAAGCCAATATGGCGATGAACCAGGCCGATCTGGTGGTCGCGCTGGGCAGCCGGTTCGACGACCGCGTCACCGGCCGACTGGACGCGTTCAGCCCGAACAGCCGCAAGGTCCATGTCGATATCGACCGGTCGAGCGTGAACAAGAATGTCCGCGTCGACCTGGCGATCATCGCCGATGTCGGCCACGCGCTGGAGGATGCGGTGCGCATCTGGAAGTCGCGCCAGCATCCCAAGCCCGACACCACCGAATGGCAGCGCCGCATCGCGGGCTGGCGTGCGGTCGGCTGTCTCTCCTTCCCGGAGAATGGCGACGCGATCATGCCGCAGCGCGCGATCCGTGCGCTGTACGAAGCGACCCAGGCCCGCCAGCCGATCATCACCACCGAGGTCGGCCAGCACCAGATGTGGGCCGCGCAGCATTTCGGCTTCGAAAAGCCCAATAAGTGGCTGACGAGCGGAGGGCTGGGCACCATGGGTTACGGCCTGCCCGCCGCGATCGGGGCGCAGCTCGGCAATCCGGGGGCGCTCGTCATCGACATCGCCGGTGAAGCCTCGATCCAGATGAACATCCAGGAACTGGCGACGGCGACGCAATATCGCCTGCCGGTCAAGATCTTCATCCTGAACAACGAATATATGGGCATGGTCCGCCAGTGGCAGGAACTGACCTATGAGAGCCGCTATGCCGAAAGCTATTCGGACTCGCTGCCCGACTTCGTGAAGCTGGGTGAAGCCTATGGCTGGAAGGGCATCCTCATCGAGCACCGCGACCAGCTGGAGGACGGCATCGCCGCGATGCTGGACCATGACGGGCCGGTGATCGTCGACTGCCGCGTCGCCAAGCTCGCCAACTGCTTCCCGATGATCCCGAGCGGCGCGGCCCATACCGACATGATCCTGCAGGCCAATGAGGTATCGGGCACCATGGACGACGAAGCCAAGGCGCTGGTCTGACCTTCAAGCTCCTCCCCGGCACGGGGAGGGGGACCGTGACGCGAAGCGGCACGGTGGAGGGGGATCGCCGCGCAGGACAGCATGAGTGGAGAGCCCCCTCCACCATGCTCCGCATGGTCCCCCTCCCCGTTCCGGGGAGGAATTGAATATGCACATCAAGACCGAGAAGGTGGAACGCCACACGCTGGCGGTGATCGTCGACAACGAACCGGGCATTCTGGCGCGGATCGCCGGGCTGTTCACCGCGCGCGGCTATAATATCGAAAGCCTGACCGTGTCGGAGATCACCGCCGACAAGGCCGTCAGCCGCATCACCATCGTCACCAGCGCCTCGCCGCCGGTGATGGAGCAGATCATCGCCCAGCTCGACCGGCTGGTCCCCGTCCACAAGGTCGCCGACCTGACCGTGCAGGGTGACCATGTCGAGCGCGAGCTGGCGCTGGTGAAGGTGGCGGGCACCGGCGAACGCCGGATCGAGGCGCTGCGCCTGGCCGAAGTCTATCGCGCCCGCGTGGTCGATGCGACGATCGGCAGCTTCGTGTTCGAGGTGACCGGCACCATCGCCAAGATCGACAAGTTCGTCGAGCTGATGGGCGAAGTCGGCCTGGTCGAGGTCGCCCGCACCGGCATCGCCGCCATTTCGCGGGGCAAGGACGCGGCCTAAAGCATCATCACAACCACCATCGTCACCCCAGCGAAGGCTGGGGTCTCCTGGCCGGGCACTGGCCCTGACCGCAAGAGATGCCAGCCTGCGCTGGCATGACGGACCTCATCGAAAGGGAAGAAACCAATGCGTGTCTATTATGATCGCGACGCCGATCTGAACCTGATCTCCGAAAAGAACATCGCCATTCTGGGCTACGGCTCGCAGGGCCATGCCCATGCGCAGAACCTGCGCGATTCGGGCGTCAAGAATGTCGCGATCGCGCTGCGCCCCGGTTCGGCCTCGGCCGCCAAGGCGGAAGCGGCGGGCTTCAAGGTCCTGTCGAACCAGGAAGCGGCCGCCTGGGCCGACATCCTGATGATCCTGGCCCCCGACGAGCATCAGGCCGCGATCTATGACGCCGATATCAAGGGCAAGATGAAGCCCGGCGCCGCGCTCGCCTTCGCGCACGGCCTGAACGTGCATTTCGGCCTGATCGAGCCGCCTGCGGACATCGACGTCATCATGATCGCGCCCAAGGGCCCCGGCCACACCGTGCGCAGCGAATATGTGCGCGGCGGCGGCGTGCCCTGCCTGATCGCGATCCATCAGGATGCCAGCGGCAATGCGCATGACGTGGCGCTCGCTTACGCCTCGGGCGTCGGTGGCGGTCGCTCGGGCATCATCGAGACCAACTTCCGCGAAGAGTGCGAGACCGACCTGTTCGGCGAGCAGGCCGTGCTGTGCGGCGGCGCGACCGCGCTGGTCCAGGCGGGCTTCGAGACGCTGGTCGAGGCGGGTTATGCCCCCGAAATGGCCTATTTCGAGTGCCTTCACGAGCTGAAGCTGATCGTCGACCTGATGTATGAAGGCGGCATCGCCAACATGCGCTACTCGATCTCGAACACCGCCGAGTATGGCGACATCAAGACCGGCCCGCGCATCATCACCGAAGAGACCAAGAAGGAAATGAAGCGCGTCCTGGCCGACATCCAGTCGGGCCGCTTCGTGAAGGACTTCGTCCTCGACAACCGCGCCGGCCAGCCCGAACTGAAGGCCAGCCGCATCGCCGCCAAGCGCCACCAGATCGAACAGGTCGGCAGCGAACTGCGCGCGATGATGCCGTGGATCGGCGCGAACAAGCTGGTGGACAAGGCGAAGAACTGATTTTTTGTCGGGGGGTGGGCTCGGTGAGACACCTTTGCCCTCCCCCATCCCCCCCCGCTTGCGGGAGGGGTGCGCCAAGCGGAAGCCGCAAGCGCTTCGGCTAGCCCGCAGTTTGCGACAAAAGCAAAACGACTGCCCCAAACCTCTCCCCTCCCGCAAGCGGGAGGGGATGGGGGAGGGCAAGGGGCCTCGCAGAGACCCACCCCCGGAAACGCATCGTTGCGACCTTGGCCTTTGACGTGCGTTAACCGCACGGCCCACAAAGGCCGCCGTTCAACAGGGAGTACCCACCCATGCGTTTCGTCCTTCCCGCCGCCCTGGCGCTCGTCCTCGCCGCCCCGGCCATTGCCCAGACCGCTCCGGCGGGCACGCCCGGCGCGCCGGTCGCCTCGCGCGTCGTCGCGGGCACCTATGCCGTCGACCCCGCGCATACCCAGGTCACCTGGTCGCTCAACCATATGGGCTTCTCGATGCTCGAGGGGCAGTTCGGCGCGTCCGAAGGCACGCTGACCCTCGACCCGGCCAAGCCGCAGGCCGCCAAGGTCGATGTGACCTTCAAGATCGACAATCTGTCGGTCACCGCCGCCCCCTTCGCCAATCACCTGAAGTCGAAGGACTTCTTCGACGCCGCCACCTATCCGACCGCGCGCTTCGTCTCGACGGGCGTGAAGGTCATGGGCACCAAGGCGGTCATCACCGGCAACCTGACCATCAAGGACCAGACCAAGCCGGTCACGCTGAACGCCACCTTCTTCGGTGCGGGCACCAATCCGATGTCCAAGAAGCTCAACATCGGCTTCCGCGCGACCGCCAAGATCAAGCGTTCGGACTTCGGCGTCGGCGCCTATGTGCCGGTCGTGGGTGACGATGTGGACCTGGTGATCAACGCGGCCTTCACCGCGCAGTAATCCATTGCCGTCCGGTTCCGGCCGCCCGAGACCGGGCGGTCGGGGCAGGATCAGAACAGACGCTTCAACCCCGCGAAACTCTCGAACGTGGCCCGGATCTCGGGCGATGCCGTCGCCGCCATGCCCGCGATGCGCGCGACCAGCCTGGCCTTGTCCTCGCCCTTGGTCGCATAGCCCATCGCCCAGTCGCCGAACTCGCGGGCGTCCACCGTCCGGTCGGACAGGATCACCAGGGCATGGTGACGCGAATCCGCCGCGATATGGCGATAGACCCGCTCCACCGCCGCCGCCTCGCCCTCCAGCGCCTGGAGGAAACGCCGACCGTCATAATAGAGCAGCCCCGTCACCCCCGCCCGCGCATTGTTGCGGCGCGACGCCTGCAGGATCGCCTCGGGATCGATTGCCGCCGCCGGGCCCTTCACGCTGCTGATATAGACGAGCTGGCGCAACATCGCGGTCCCCCTCTTCCCGGCCCCTCTTCCCGGCCCCCTCTTCCCGGCGGCGCCGGTATTCCGGCCGTCGATGCCGCGCCCGGCTTTAACAAAGCGTTCACGCGGTGCGGCGGGATATGGACAAGCCCGCCGTGACGCGGCATGAACCGCTTCATCATGATCGCCGTGCTGCCGCTTCGTTCGCTTCGACTTATCCGCCCTTAGGGGAGGATCGGCGTGGCCATGCGCGACTTCCCTAAGGGCTGAATGAACCGATAAGCCTGTCCCCGCCGTGCCTCTGGCCAGACGCGGCCGAGAATGCTGGAAGACCCGATCATGTTGCGCGACCCTTCGACCAAATACCGCCCCTTCCCCGCAATCGCCCTGCCCGACCGGCAATGGCCGAACCGCACGATCACGCGCGCGCCGCGCTGGCTGTCGACCGATCTGCGCGACGGCAACCAGGCGCTGATCGACCCGATGGACGCCGAGAAGAAGACGCGGATGTTCGACCTGCTGGTCAAGGTCGGACTGAAGGAGATCGAGGTCGGCTTCCCCAGCGCGGGCGCGACCGAGTTCGACTTCATCTCGGGCCTGATCAAGAATGATCGCATCCCCGAGGATGTGACGATCCAGGTCCTCACCCAGTCGCGCCGCGACCTGATCGAGCGTAGCTTCGAGAGCCTGGAGGGCGCGCGCACCGCGATCGTCCATCTTTACAACGCGGTCAGCCCGGCCTGGCGCAAGATCGTGTTCGGCATGACCCGCGACGAGGTGCGCCAGATCGCGGTCGAGGGTGCCAAGATCCTGCGCGACGAGGCGGCCAAGCGCCCGGACACCGACTGGTTCTTCGAATACAGCCCTGAAACCTTCTCGACCGCCGAGCTGGATTTCTCGGTCGAGGTCTGTGCCGCCGTCATGGACGTGCTGAAGCCGACGCCCGACCATCCGCTGATCCTGAACCTGCCCGCCACGGTCGAATGCGCGACGCCGAACGTCTATGCCGACCAGATCGAATGGTTTGGGCGCAACATCCCCAACCGCGAGTCGGTGGTCATCTCGCTCCATACGCATAACGACCGCGGCACCGGCGTCGCGGCCGCCGAACTGGGCGTGATGGCGGGTGCGGACCGGGTCGAGGGTTGCCTGCTGGGCAATGGCGAGCGGACCGGCAATTGCGACCTCGTGACCGTCGCGCTCAACATGTACACGCAGGGCGTCGATCCGGGGCTGAACCTGTCGGACATCGACGAGGTGGTGAACACGGTGCAATATTGCACCAACCTGCCCGTCCATCCGCGCACCCCCTATGCGGGCGACCTGGTCTTCACCGCCTTTTCGGGCAGCCATCAGGACGCGATCAAGAAGGGCTTTTCCGCGCAAGCCGCGCGCAATGACAATCTGTGGGAGGTCCCGTACCTCCCCATCGACCCCGCCGATCTGGGCCGCTCTTACGAAGCGGTCATCCGCGTCAATTCGCAATCGGGCAAGGGCGGCGTGGCCTGGGTGATCGAGCAGGACAAGGGGCTGAAGCTGCCCAAGCGGCTCCAGGCGGATTTCAGCCGCCATGTCCAGGCCATGGCCGATGCGACCAGCCGCGAACTCAACGCCGCCGACATCTGGGGCGGGTTCGAGGCGACCTATCTGCCGCGCGGCGACGACCGCTTCGTCCTGCGCGACTATGAGGAGAGCGGCTCGGCCGGGCAGCGCATCTTCGTCGGTCGCGTCCAGGTGGACGGCGAGGAGAAGTCGATTTCGGGGCGCGGCAACGGCCTGATCTCCAGCGTGATCGCGGCGCTGGCCGACACCACCGGCCCCGCGCTCGAGGTCGTCGACTATAATGAGCATGCGATCGGCCACGGCGCCGATGCGCAGGCCGCCGCCTATGTCGAGGCGCGGACCGCCGATGGCCGGACCGTCTTCGGCGTCGGGCTGGACACCGACATCGCCACCGCCAGCGTCCGCGCGGTGCTGTCCGCCGCCAACCGGGCCTGACGCCCATGGTCCCCGCCCCGCTCTTCCCCATGACGTTCGTGGAGAGCGGGGCGGTCTCGGCTCTTACGGCGTAAGGCCCCCGACATGGCGGTGCTGACCCGGCTGCCCGAACGGTATCGCGAGACCCTGCGCGAGCGGGGGGCCTCGATCACGCTGACGGTGCTGGCGCACCTGCTGCTCGCCTGGTTGCTGTTCCACCTGGCGCCCAGGCTGATCGCGCCCGAGCCATCCTCCTCGCTCAGCACCTTTTCCGTCACCCCGTCGGACCGGGAGGCGGGTGCGCCGGTGCCCGAGACGCGCATCGCCACGCGCAAGCCCGCGGCGGCGGGCGGCTCCAAGGCCCCCGTCACCCCCAAGCAACCCGACACCCCCAATCCGCCGACCGAGAAGCCCGCCGACACCTCCGCGCCGACGCCGTGGCAATGGGGCGACAAGTCGCTGTTCGCGGCGGGCGACATTTCCGCCATGCCCAAGGGGGCGGGCAATGGCGTGGGATCGAGCAACGGCGACGATCGCGGCCAGGACAGCGCATCGGCCTATGGCCCCGGCGAGGGGCCGGGCGGCCAGCGGCTCTACAATGCCGAATGGTATCCCCATCGCCCGAGCAATGCCGAGCTGAACGGCTATCTGCACAGCGCGCCGCCGCCGAACAGCTGGGCGTTGATCGCGTGCCGGACGATCCCCGACTATCGGGTCGAGAATTGCCAGATCCTGGGCGAATCGCCGCGCGGACTGGGCCTGGCCCGCGCGATGCGCGAGGCGGCGTGGCAGTTCCGCGTCCGCGCGCCGCGCATCGGGGGCAAGGTGATGGTCGGCGAATGGGTCCGCATCCGGATCGACTTCAACAGTTCCGGCGGCGGGGACTGATCCTCAATAGGTGAATTGCAGCTGGGTGCGGATCAGGTCGCCGGTCGCGCGGCCGGTGCGCCGGGCATCGGCCTCGCGCCGCTCCATCCGCGCATAGGCCAGCGTCAGCTCCAGCGCCTCGACCAGCTGGATCTCGGCGCCCAGCTCCCACTCGTCGGTTTCCAGACGCGGCGCATCGACATTGGCCTTCCACCCGCCGCGATAATGTTGCCACCGGGCATAGGGGATCATGCGGCCGATCGGGGTCTTGCCCGCGTCCATCATCAGCTGGACATAGCCGCCGCCCAGCGGGCTGCTCCGCACCGCGCGAAGCCCCAGGTCATATTGCGGGCCATGGCCGGTCATCCATTCGGTCTGGATGCCGAAGGGTTGCGGATAGAGGATGGCATGGACGCCGACCCGGTCGTCGCGATAGCTGATCGGGCTGATCCCGCCGCTGCGCAATTCGGGGCGATAGCGGTTGAACATCGCCGATCCGCCGATCTCCAGCACCTGCCCCCGGAACAACGGCCCCAGCCCGTCGAGCGCGAAGGGCCAGGTCGCCATCGCGACCTTCATCAGCCGGTCGTTGCGCTCCGGCCGGTTGGTGCCCTGGCCGTTATAGACCGCCAGCCCGAACGCGCCGTAATTGCCGAACAGCTTCTGCTTCTTCTTCGACAGCCGGTCCCAGATCGCCTGCACCGCATCGGGGGTGTAATAGGCGTTGATGCCGACATCGCGCTCGCCGGGCACGCCGCTGTTGATCGCATCCGACCGGTCCAGCGTCAGCCGATTGGACGAGGATTGCAGATTTTCCCAGCCGAACGGCACCTTCGACTGGCCGAAGCGCAGCCGCAGCCGCCGTTCGGGGTCGAGGAACCAGTCGACATAGACATCGCGCAGCTGCCCGAAATTCTCGCGCCGCTCGGTGCTCGACTGGTTGTTCACCGCCGTACCGAAGTCATGCTGGAAATAGAGCTGCAACCGCTCGGTGATGTCGCCTTGCAGGACTAGCCGGACGCGGCGCAGGAGGAACCCGCCATCCTCGTTGATCGAACTGTCATGCACCGAACGCAGCCGCGATCCGGCGTCGGAGGGCGCATCCTTCTCGTCGAGAATGCCGTTATAGCGCAACTGGGTATAGCCGCGCAGGCGCAACCGCTCATACCAGGGCGCGCGCGCCGATGGCGGTTTGGCGATCGCGATGCGCGGAGCCGGGGCGCTGGTCGCCGGTGCCGACGCGGCGGGCGGCACGGCGGCGATCTGCGGCGCGGGGGGCGGCGATGGCTGGGGGGACGGCGCGGCCGACACCGGGACGGCCGCGGCCTCGCCCCGCTGCGCGGCGGTCAGCGCCTTGATCTGCGCCTTCAGCTCGTCGATCTGGCGCTGCAATTCCTGCACCGTCTGCGCGGCGGCGGGCACCGGACAGGCCGCCAGCATCATCGCGACGGCGACCCGGTACCGGGCCCGATGGGGTTTCGACATGCTCACCGTGCTGATTCCGCCCTGTTCGCCGCGATGCCTGCGGCACCCGCTGATGCGGCGGCGGCTTAGGCCAGCGACCGCCGGTTCCGCAACAGATTGATGACAGTTCGGTGATAAATCCGTGACACCAAGGCCCCGGCGATCAGCGCGTCCGCTCGATCTCGCATCCCACCCGCGCATCGGGATAGATGCCGGTCTTCATCGACCGCACCCGGACCTTCACCACCCGCCGGTCGGCGAGGCACAGCGCCGCCACCGCCTCGCACAGGCTTTCCTGAAGCGCAAAGCCCGGCCCCCCTGCCATCGCCAGGATCGACTCGCGCAGGAAATCATAGTCCAGCACCTCCTCGATCCGGTCGGCGCTGGGGGCGGCGGGATAGGTGACGGTCATCGCGACCGACAGGGTGACCGGCTGGGGCTCGGCCTCGTGCGGATGGATGCCCAGGCGCATCGCGACCCGCAGATCGTCGAGCAGGATCGTATAGGTCGCGCTCATCGCCGCCCCTCGAACATCACGTCGCCGTCGCGGCGGCAGAAACGCTGGCCGCAATCGACATAGAGTGTCTGGCCCGCAATCCCCCTGGCGGTCAGCAGGAAGGACACCGCCTCCGCCACCGCCGCCGCGCCGATCAGGCGACCGAGCAGGTTCTTGCTGGCCGCCGCGGCGAATTCCGCATCCGACTGGTCGCCGCTTTGCAGCGTGAGCCCCGGCGCAACCGCATTGACCGCGATGCGGGGGCCGAGCGCCTGCGCCAGCATCGTGTTCGCCCCCGCCAGCGCGAACTTGGCGCAGCTATAGGCGAAGAAATCGGGGTTCGGATTGGCGAGCTTCTGGTCGAGGATATCGACCACCGCGCCGTCCGCCACATCGTCCTGCCGCGCCAGGGCAGAGGCCAGCAAGGCCGGAGCGGCGGCGTTGATCGCATAAAGCCTGGCCATCAGCGCGGCATCCACCTCCGGCGGGCGATCGAAGACGAAGGCCGACGCCGAATTGACCAGCCCGTCGATCGGCCCGCCCGCCGCCATGCGGGCACGGGCGAACAGCGCGTCGATCCCGTCCAGCTCGGCAAGGTCGCCCTGCACGACCGGCGCGTCCAGCTCCGCCGCCAGCGCCTTCGCCGCGTCCGCCGAGCCGTTATAATGCACCACCACCCGATGTCCGTCCGCGACCAGCCGCCGCGCGATCGCCGCGCCCAGCCGCTTGGCCGCGCCGGTCACCAGGACGGTGCGGGTCGTCATCCGCCCAGGCCCATCAGCGACAGCACTTCCTTGCGGCTGCGGTCGTCGTCGCGGAACACGCCCATCATCCGGCTGGTCACCATCGACACGCCCGGCGTGCGCACCCCGCGCGCGGTCATGCAGGCATGGGTCGCCTCGATCACCACCGCGACGCCCAGCGGCTTCAGGTTCTGCCAGATGCAGTCGGCGACCTCGGCGGTCAGCCGCTCCTGCACCTGCAACCGGCGCGCGAAGCCGTGCAGCACGCGGGCGAGCTTGGAGATGCCGACGACATGGTTGCGCGGCAGATAGGCGATATGCGCGCGGCCGATGATCGGCGCCATGTGATGCTCGCAGTGCGACTGGAAGGGGATGTCCTTCAGCAGCACGATCTCGTCATAGCCGCCGACCTCCTCGAACACCCGCGACAGGTGGACGGCCGGGTCATCGCCATAGCCCGCACAATATTCGCGCCATGCCCGCGCCACGCGCTTCGGCGTATCGACCAAGCCTTCCCGCGCAGGGTCGTCGCCCGCCCAGGCGATCAGCGTGCGGATGGCCTGCGCCACATGATCGGGCACGACGACCTTGCCGTCCTCTCCGATCAGGTCGCCATCCTCCGGGTCGCCATGCGCGCAGCTCATATCATGTCCTTCACGTCAAAGCCGGTGCGATAGCGGATCGATTGTCGGGGTGCAAAACTCGCGGCGGTGCCCTGCGATCCCCCACACCCGTTCAGCCTGAGCGAAGTCGAAGGCCACGCGACAACGACTGAACCTAAGCGGATTCCCTTGGCCTTCGACTTCGCTCAGGCTGAACGGCGGTTGGGGGATTACCCGCGCAACCGCTCCGCCGCCCAGGCGACATGGTCGCCCATGAAGGTGGAGATGAAGTTGTAGCTATGGTCGTAACCCGGCTGCATCCGCAGGGTTAGCGCGATTCCCGCCTTCTCGCATGCCTCCGCCAGCAATTCGGGGCGCAACTGCTCGGTCAGGAACTGGTCGGCATCGCCCTGATCGACCAGCAGGTCGGGCAGCCGCGCGCCGTCCTCGATCAGCGCGACCGCGTCGGCCTGTCGCCATGCCGCACGATCGGGGCCCAGATAACCGCCCAGCGCCTTCTCGCCCCATGGCACCTGGCCCGGCGCGACGATCGGCGCGAAGGCCGAGACGCTGCGGAAGCGATCGGGGTTGCGAAGGCCGATGGTCAGCGCGCCGTGGCCGCCCATCGAATGGCCGGTAATGGCTTGCGCCCCCATATCGGCGACGGAAAAATGCGCGGCGATCAGCGCGGGCAGTTCCTGTTCGATATAGCTCCGCATCTTGAAGTGCTTCGCCCAGGGCTCCTGCGTCGCATCGACATAGAAGCCCGCGCCCTGCCCCATGTCATAGGCGTCGTCATTCGCCACGCCCTCGCCGCGCGGCGAGGTGTCGGGGGCGATGAAGATCACCCGATGCTCCGCGCATGGCCCCCGAAACTCGCCCTTGTCGGTGACATTGGCATGGGTGCAGGTCAGGCCCGACAGATACCAGAGGACGGGCAGTTTCTCCCCTTCCTCATGCTCCGGCACGAAGACCGAGAAGGTCATGCGCGTGCCCGTCACCGCGCTGTCATGGGCATAGACGCCCTGCACGCCGCCATACGCCTTGGAGGTCGAAATCGTCTCGATCGTCATCGGAACACCACCGTCCGGTTGTCATTGAGGAAAACGCGCCGCTCGCCCACCCAGGCGACCGCGCGGGCCAGCACCTGCGCCTCGATATCGCGGCCGATGCGGATCAGGTCGTCGACGCTGGCGCGGTGGTCGACGCGTTCGACCGCCTGTTCGATGATCGGCCCCTCGTCGAGGTCCGCCGTCACGAAATGCGCGGTCGCGCCGATCAGCTTCACGCCGCGCGCATGGGCGCGGTGATAGGGCTGCGCGCCCTTGAAGCCGGGCAGGAAGCTGTGATGGATATTGATGCACCGCCCCGGCAGCGCCGCGACCAGCCGCTCGCCCAGCACCTGCATATAACGGGCGAGGACGAGATAATCGGCGCGGGTCTCGTCCATCAGGGCGAGCATCGCCGCCTCCTGCTCGGCGCGGTTGGCGTTGCTGACCGGCAGGTGATGCCAGGGCAGGCCATGCCACTCGACCAGCGGGCGAAGGCTGTCATGGTTGGACACCACGCCGACGATCTCGACCGGCAGCGTGTTGGTCCGCCAGCGATGGAGCAGGTCGTTCAGGCAGTGCGAGCCCTTCGACACCGCGATCAGCATGCGGGGGCGTTCGCTGGCGGGCGCGACATGCCAGTCGAAGCCGAATCGCGCCGCCGGTTCGTTCAGCGCCGCCCTCACCCCCTCGACCGAGGCGGGAAAACGCGCCCCCTGGCCGGTGAAGACGATGCGCAGGAAGAAGCGCCCCGTCTCCAGATCGGCATATTGCTGGCTGTCGAGGATGAACCCGTCAATCCCCGCCAGCGCGCCCGACACGGCGGCGACGATGCCGACCCGGTCCTGGCACGCCAGCGTCAGGATATAGTCGGCGTCGCTCATGCGGCGGGCAGGCGACAGCCGAGACAGAGCTTGTTGCCGTCCGGATCGCGCAGATAGCCCAGATAGGCCTTGCCCAGCCCGGTATCCCGCTCGCCCAGGGGCCCCTCGATCGCGGTGCCGCCATGCGCGGTCCCGGCGGCATGTGCCGCCTCGACCTGCGCCGGATCGACCGCGCCCAGCCCGATCGTGCCGCCATTGGCATAGGTGGCGGGCTGGCCGTCGATCGGCCGGGTCACGATGAACACCGCACCATTGTGCAGATACAGGACACGCTCGGCATCTGGCGCCTGCCGACCCGGCTGGCCGCCCAGCGCGGTGAACAGCGCGTCATAGAAGGTCTTGGACCGCGCGATGTCGTTCGATCCGACCATGATATGGGTGTACATGTCCATTCCCCCCTTGGGACCGTCAGGCGGCGAGCACCAGATAGCGCGCGCACAGCTTGTTGCCGGTCGGATCGCGCAAATACGCCAGATAGATCTTGCCGACCGGCGGATAGCGATAGCCGGGCGGGTCCTCGATCGCGGTGCCGCCATGCGCCAGCCCGGCGGCATGCCAGGCGTCCGCCTGCTCGATCGACTTTGCCGCGAAGCCCAGCGTCCCGCCATTGGCATGGGTCGCAGGCTCGCCGTTCAGCGGCCGGGTGAGCAGGAAGCGCGAGCCTTCGTGGCTGTAGACCAGCCGTCCCCAGGGATCGATCACCCCCTCGGGCGCGCCGAGCACGCCCAGGATCGCGTCATAGAAGCGCTTGGCCTCGGCGATATCGTTCGCGCCCAGCACGACATGGCTGAACATCAGAAGATCACCACGCTGCGGATGCTTTCGCCCTTGTGCATCAAGTCGAAGCCCTTGTTGATCTCCTCCAGCGTCAGCCGGTGGGTGATCATCGGATCGATCTCGATCTTGCCGTTCATATACCAGTCGACGATCTTGGGCGTGTCGGTCCGCCCGCGCGCGCCGCCGAACGCGGTGCCGCGCCAGTTGCGGCCCGTCACCAGCTGGAACGGCCGGGTGCTGATCTCCTTGCCCGCCTCGGCCACGCCGATGATGATCGAGGTACCCCAGCCGCGATGGCACGCCTCCAGCGCGGTGCGCATCACCTCGGTATTGCCGGTCGCGTCGAAGCTGTAATCCGCGCCGCCATCGGTCAGCTCCAGGATCTTCGCGATCGTCTCCTCGCGCGATAGGCCCTTGGAATTGAGGAAGTGGGTCATGCCGAAGCGGCGGCCCCATTCCTCGCGGTCGGGATTGATGTCGACGCCGATGATCCGGCCCGCGCCCGCCAGCTTGGCGCCCTGGATGACGTTCAGGCCGATGCCGCCCAGACCGAAGACGACGATATTCTCGCCCGGCTGGACCTTGGCGGTGTTGACCACCGCGCCCACGCCCGTCGTCACGCCGCAGCCGATATAGCAGCTGGTGTCGAACGGCGCGTCCTCGCGGATCTTGGCGACCGCGATTTCGGGCAGGACGGTGAAGTTCGAAAAGGTCGAGCAGCCCATATAATGGAAGATCGGCTGGCCCTTATAGCTGAACCGGGTCGTGCCGTCGGGCATCAGCCCCTTGCCTTGCGTCGCGCGGATCGCGGTGCACAGGTTGGTCTTGCCCGACAGGCACGACTTACACTGGCGGCATTCGGGGGTGTAGAGCGGGATGACATGGTCGCCCGGCACGACGCTGGTCACGCCCGCGCCCACCTCGCGCACGATGCCGCAGCCTTCATGGCCCAGCACGCTGGGGAAGATCCCCTCGCTGTCCAGGCCGTCCAGCGTATAGGCGTCGGTGTGGCAGATGCCGGTCGCCATGATCTCGACCAGGACCTCACCGACCTTGGGTCCTTCCAGATCGAGTTCGACGATTTCGAGCGGCTTCTTCGCTTCGAAGGCGACGGCGGCGCGGGTCTTCATGTGTTCCAGTCTCCTCAGATGGCGTCCTGATGCCCCGATGCGCCCGCATGTGCAACCAACGAACGCCCCGGCGGATTGATGGGCCTGCACAAACCGGGAGAGCGACGATGACCGAATTCAAGAAGGGCGACCATGTCGAGTGGAACAGCCATGGCGGCACCGCCGAGGGCAAGGTCGTGAAGAAGCAGACCAGCGATACGAGCATCAAGGGTCATACCGTCCGCGCATCGAAGGACGAGCCGCAATACATAGTAGAGAGTGACAATGGCGGAAAGGCGGCGCACAAGGCGGACGCGCTGAAGAAGGCGTGATTCACGCGCGTCCCGCCAAGCGGCTGGGATGCTGAAGGATTAAGGGAAGGAATATCATGGCCACCGCAACCACGGGCACCGGCATCCACGCGCCGGTCCAGCCGTCCGAGGAACTGGGCGCGATCGTCGGCAACGATAAGCTGCCGCGCAGCCAGGTCATCAGCAAGGTGTGGGATTACATCAAGGCCAACAACCTGCAGAACCCCGAGAACAAGCGGGAAATCCTGGCCGACGACAAGCTGAAGAAGGTGTTCGGCAAGGACAAGTGCACCATGTTCGAGATGAACAAGTTCATCTCGGCGCACCTGAAGAAGTAAGCTTCTTATCCGGGCCCCCGGCCACCGCGCCGGGGAATCCCACTCGCGCCGCCCGCGTGCCAGCTATCGCAGGTCTAGGACCAGCGGCTTGCGCGCGGGCGGTGTCGCAGACGGCGTCGGCCGGGGTGTCGCGGGCCGGGACATGGCCGATCCGGCGGCTCTGGCCGCTCCCCTTGCGGGTGGCGATACGGGTGCCGCCGTCGGTGCGGGCACATTGCCCGGCGCCGCCTCCGCCCCGACACGCTCCAGTTCGATCTGGTTCAGCCGCTGCTCGACCAGTTGCGCATCCAGCAGCTTGCGATCCCCCTGCAACGCCGCGACCTGCGCCTCCAGCGTTGCGATCCGCTGTTCCAGCATCTTGACCCGCACTTGATCTTCGGTCTGCGCGACCATCTCGCGCGCCGCCTTTTCCTGGCGCGCGCGCTCCCGGCTTTCCGCCGCATCCACCGCATCGGTTCGGCCATCGGAGCCGGACGGCTGGCAGGCGACCAGCGCCAGCGGACAAAGGATCAGGGCAGGCACGCGACGCATGGGCGACAGTCCGGACAAGAGGAGGCGACGGCTTATCCCCTGCCCCCCGGCGGGAAAAGCCCCTGCGGACCCGCCGGAAAAATCCCTGTCTTCCTAAAGCTATGTTAAGCGAATCATCCTAAGCCGACCGTCAGGATTGGATGGAAGGCGACAGGATGAAGTGGTTTCATCGCGAAAATACGAATTTGAACGATCGCGTCGCCATCGCCCTGTTCGATCGATCCCCCGATGCCATCATGCTGCTGTCCGAAGGTCGCTTCATCGCCTGCAACGCCGCCGCCGAGCGCATCTATGAGCGTCCCCGCGCCGACGTGATCGGACAGGACCCGCTGGTCTTCTCCGCCCCCACCCAGGGCGACGGGCGGCCGACCGCGATCCATATCCAGGAACGCGTCCAACAGGCGCTGCGCGACGGCTTGGCCCGTTTCGAGTGGATGAACACCAGTCCGAACGGCCAGCTTCGCCGCTTCATGGTCATGCTGCTGCCCGCGCCGGTGGTGAAGCCCGACGACCTGCTGGTCATCATCCAGGATCTCGACGAGACCAGCCAGGTCGTCGATGCGCTGCGCACCGGCCTCGCCACCATTTCCTCGGGCGATCTGACCTACAGCATCGATACGCCCTTTCGCAGCGACTATGAACCGCTACGCAACAGCTTCAACGACACCGCCGCGATGCTGCGCCGGTCGATCGGCGATATCGATGCCGCCTCGCAGCGCGTGCTCGCCGGGGCGGGGGAGATCCGCAAGGCGGCCGACGACCTGTCGATGCGAACCGAGCAGCAGGCCGCCTCGATCGAGGAAACCGCCGCCGCCGTGCATCAGATCAACACGACCGCGCAGCAATCGGCGGTCAGCGGCGCCCGCGCCGCCGACGTCGCCACGGCGGCCCAGACCAACGCCGCCGAGAGCAGCGCCGTCGTCCGCCGCGCGATCGATGCGATGGGCGGGATCGAGCGGACCTCCACCGAGATTTCGGAGATCATCGCGGTCATCGACGGCATCGCCTTCCAGACCAATCTGCTCGCGCTGAATGCGGGGGTCGAGGCGGCGCGTGCCGGTGACGCGGGCAAGGGCTTTGCCGTCGTCGCCAGCGAGGTGCGCGCGCTGGCGCAGCGCTCCGCCGACGCCGCCAAGGACGTCAAGAGCCGCATCGGCGCCTCCGCCGAACAGGTCCGCGCGGGCGTCGAGCATGTCCATGCCGCCGGGACCGCGCTCGACCGGATCGCCGCGCAGGTCCGCGAGATGAGCGGACTGATCGCCGACATCGCCAATTCGGCGCAGCAGCAGGCGACCGGCTTCTCGCAGATCAACCTGGCGATCAACGACATGGATTCGATGACCCAGCAAAATGCCGCGATGGTCGAGGAAGCGACCGCCGCCGCCCGCGAACTCGCGCAGGAAGCGACGGGCATGGCCGATACGGTCGGCCGGTTCGACCATGGCAGCGCCCTGCACGCGACAGCCTGGGCACAGCCCGCCCGCGCCACCCGCCGGGCCGCGTAATCCCGACGATTCGCCACCCAAGCCGGCAGATATTTCTCCGCCAACGAAGACCTTTCGCGAACAGACAAAGCATTGCCCGGCCATGAACTTCGCCGGGAACAGCATATCTCAGAATAACCTCTAGCACCGCATTACGACATATTCATTCCACCCATGTGACACTTCGGTTTCCGATCTGCGAAATCGTCGCAAAAGACTCGCGACTTGTCGTCAAATTGTCACCGCCTGCTGCGAACAGGGGCCGCATCGTCGTTCAACGGGATGCCCCTTCGATGGCAACGCAGATGAGTACCGCCAGCGTCACCAAGGCCTATGATCGCTGGTCGCCTGTCTATGATCTGGTCTTCGGCCCCGTCTTCAAAAAGGGCCGCTCCGCCGCGATCGTCGCGGCCGAACGCATCGGCGGCCGGATCATCGAGGTGGGCGTGGGCACCGGCATATCGCTGCCCCAATATTCGCGCGACAACCGCATCGTCGGCGTCGACCTGTCCGAGCCGATGCTCGACAAGGCGCGCGAACGGGTGGCGCGCGGCGGGCTGAGCCATGTCGAGCAGATCGCTTACGGCGATGCCGAAGCGCTGCAATTCGCCGACAACAGCTTCGACGTGGTGGTCGCGCAATATGTCATCACCGCCGTGCCGAACCCGGAAAAGGCGCTGGACGAGTTCGCGCGCATCTGCCGCCCCGGTGGCGAGATCGTCATTACGACGCGGGTGGGGGCGGGCGACGGGCTTCGCGGCACGATCGAGAAGACGCTGATGCCGATCACCAGCCGGTTGGGCTTCCGCACCGACTTCCCGTTCGAACGCTATACCGACTGGGCGGCGACGCGCGGCGATGTCGAACTGGTCGAAAGCCGCCCCCTGCCCCCGCTCGGCCATTTCTCGCTGGTCCGCTTCGCCAAGCGCCAGCCTTCCGCTTAAGGACATGTCCAATGACTGGTTTTCGCGCGCAGCTCGCCGAACAGCGGTGGGACGATCATCGCTATTATCATCACAGCCTGGTCAATCAGAGCCTGCACTTCGTCAGCGCCTGCACCTTCCTGACCGCCTATGTGCTGCTGTTCATCGATCCGGCGGTGGCGAGCCTGCTCGCCTGGGGCGTGGCGATGACCAGCCGCCAGGCCGGGCACTTCTTCTTCGAGCCCAAAGGCTATGACCATGTGAACAAGGCGACGCACGAGCATAAGGAAGAGATCAAGGTCGGCTACAACCTCGTCCGCAAATATGTGCTGATGGGCATCTGGGGCGCGATCCCGCTGGTGCTGCTGGTCCAGCCGACCCTGTTCGGGACGCTCGACTATCCGGACGGCTTCATGGGCTATCTGCGCCATGTCGGCATCGGCTGGCTGGGCCTGGGCGTCAGCGCGATCGTGGTGCGCGTCCTTCAGCTCTGGGCGAAGCGCGACCTGGAGACCGGCCTCGTCTGGGCGACCAAGATCGTCACCGACCCGTTCAACGACTTCAAGATGTACAAGAGCGCCCCCCGCCGCCTGATGAAAGGCGAGCGGATGGATCATCACGATGTCGATGATTTCGAGGATCTGAAGGCGGCGTAACGCGCGGCTTCGGTTTGACGGACAGGGCGGCGGTTCGGAAAGGACCGCCGCCCCTTTTATATTCCGGCCTCTTGTCTGGCCGCTCCCCTCCCGCAAGCGGGAGGGGATGGGGGAGGGCAAGGTGTCTCACAGAGACCATCGCTTGCGGCCCTGCCCTCCCCAAACCCCTCCCGCCTGCGGGAGGGGCTTAAGAAGTGGGGGGCTTTACCTTCCCCGCCCCAACCGCACCGCCAGCGACTCCTTCAAAATCCGCCGCCGGATCGCCTTGTTCGCCGCCTTCAACTCCTTCGGCGCCTCGGGCGAGGTCCACCACCAGCCATCGTCACGCATCTGTTGTCCCGCTGCAACGAAGCGGTCGCAAATCTCGGCGAACAGGGTGTCGTCGATGTCCAGGCTGAAGATCAGCCGCCCGGTCCCGACCCAGCTCAACGCCAGCCCTTCCGCCCGGAGATAATATTGCAGCATCCAGTTATAGGGCGAGGCGACCGAATAGAGGATGGTCCAGATCGTCTGGACATGCGCGACCGACAGGGGCAGCCCCGCCGCGGCCATCGCTGCGTTGAACATCGCGGCCCGCGCATTCCACCGCTCGTCCAGCCCGTCATAGAGCGCGGCCACCTCGGGCGTTTCCAGCCGCCGCAGGAAGGCGTTCATCGCCCCCATCACCATGGGATGCGAATTGAACGTGCCGCGCGCGAAGCAGATGTCGACCGGGCGATCCTCGCGCCACCGCTTCATCAGATGCGCAGGCCCGCACAGCACGCCGACCGGCAAGCCACCGCCCAGCGTCTTGCCATAGGTGATCAGGTCGGGCTTCACCCCGAAATATTCGGGCATCCCGCCTTTGGCCAGGCGGAAGCCCATGAACACCTCGTCGAAGATCAGGACGATGCCGTTCGCCCGGCACACATCCGCCAGCCGGTGCAGCCAGTCGCGATAGGCGGCCATGTCGGCCCCCGCCTTGCGCCCGCCATCGACCAGCTGCCCGTCGGACGGCGCCGAGCCATTGGGGTGCATCGCCTGGAGCGGATTGACCAGCACGCAGGCAATGTCCTTGCGCGTGGCGAGGACCTTCAGCGTCCGCTCGGACATATCGGCCAGCGTCAGCGTGCGGTCGGCGGGCACGGGGTTGCCGATGCCGGGCTGAACCTCGCCCCACCAGCCATGATAGGCCCCGGCGAACCGCACCAGGCGCGGACGGCGGGTGTGATAGCGCGCCAGCCGCACCGCCTGCATCACCGCCTCGGTCCCCGACATATGGAAGGACACCTCGTCCATCCCCGTCAGGACTGTCAGCCGACGGACATTGTCGGCGACGACCGGGTGGAACGACCCCAGCACCCCGCCCAGATCGGCGACGGTCGCCGCCCCTTCCGCCATGGTCCGCTTGTAAAAGTCGTTGCCGAACAGATTAACCCCGTAGGAGCCGGTCAGGTCGATCAGCCTGTTACCGTCCAGATCGACCAGGATCGGCCCCTCCGACCGCTGGTAGAAGGCCCCGGTCGCCAGCGTCGTGCGGACCTTCTCGCGAAACTGGAACGGCACGCGGTACGCGCCGGTGAATTGCAGGTCGGACAGGCCGGGCCGCGTCTCGCGGGTCAGCGCCAGCGTCTGCGCATAACGTTGCGCGAACAAGGCGCCCAGCCGCTCGAAGCCTGCGCGCCGTTGCCCGGCCACCGCGTCTGGGGCGCCATCGACCCGGAAGAAGCGGTCCTCGCCATAGCTGTAGAACGGGATCTGCCCCGCGATCCGCTTGGCCATGCGGACGTGACCGCCCAGCCCCGGATGCTTGGCGCGCGACAGGGTCAGGCGGCGATGCCCTTTCGTCAGGGCGACCGCACCGGCGGAGACGGCCATCAGGCCAGTGAGAATCGGGTTCATGCGGCCTTTGACCGCGTGCCCATGACGGAGGCATGACAATGCGCGGACCCATCATGCGGTTCTTTTTGAACGAGGACATCAATTTCCTCGTCACCAACCGCCTGCCGCGCCGGTTCGCGACCAAGCTGGTCGGCCGAATCGCACGGATCGAGCATCCGCTGATCGCCCGGCCCTGCCTGGCCCTGTGGAAATTCTTCGCGGGCGTGGACCTGTCGGACGCGCGGACGACGCGGTTCCGGTCGTTGCGCGACGGCTTCGTCCGTTCCTTGCGCGACGGCGCCCGCCCGTTCGACGGCGATCCCGACACGGTCGCATCCCCCTGCGACGCGCTGGTCGGCGCGCATGGCGAAATCGCGGACGATCGACTCTATCAGGTAAAGGGCTTTCCCTATCGCCTGGGCGACCTGATCCCCGACCCCGAACTGGTCGAGCGGTTCCGCAACGGATCGTTCGTCACGCTGCGGCTGACGGCGGGCATGTATCACCGTTTCCACGCGCCGACCGACATTGCGGTCGAGGGCGTGACCTATCTCTCGGGCGATTGCTGGAACGTCAATCCGATCGCGCTCAAGCGGATCGAGCGGCTCTTTTGTCGCAACGAACGCGCGGTGATCGAGGCGCGGACCCTGGTATCGGGCCAGCCGCTGCTGATCGTGCCGGTCGCGGCGATCCTGGTGGCGAGCATCCGGCTCCATTGCCTCGACACCGAACGCACCCTGCGCGAGCATGGCCCCGGCCGCCGCGCCTGCACCGCCCGGATCGGCAAGGGCGAGGAGATGGGCTGGTTCGAGCATGGCTCGACCATCATCCTGTTCCTGCCTCGGGGCATGCGATTGCTCGACATGCTGACGGAGGGACAGGCGATCCGTGCGGGCGAGGCGATCGGGCGGACGGCGTGATCGCTCGCGCGGCACTCCCGAACGTCGGTCACTGGCTGTCGTTCTCGTCGCGCAGGGCCCGTCCGGCGATCGTGATTTCACCGACGAAACAGGCGAGCCCCGCCACCGCGAACAGCAGGCCCCCGCCGAAGAAGAAGAACAGCAGGGAGGCATGACCCGATTCGCGCAACGTCCCCAGGAACAGCGTGATCGCCGAGCAACAGGTCATCGCACCGGCTGCCGCCGTCATCGTCACCGCGATGTCGAGGATCTTCGAGCGCAGGCGCAACCGGCGCATCTCGAAGCTCTTCGCCCGTCCGTCGCGCTTGAGCGCCTGGATCCGGTCACTGATCCGCCCCAGCCGGGTGGCGAACACGTTGAGCAACGATCCCACGGCGGTCAGCAGAAAGATCGGCGTCAGCGCCAGTTGAATGACATGCGCGGCCGCGTTCAAGGGTTCGGTCATATCGGGTCCATTCTCCACCGATCCCCGATCGATCAAGCCGCCGCGATGTTCCCCGCCATGTCCCCGGCGTCGCCCTGACATATTTGTCATGGAACAGGCGATCGGTCCCGATACTTGGAAGGCGATCGAATAACCCAGGAGGATGTCATGCGGATCGCTCTAATCGCCCTTGCCGGTGCCACGCTGCTCGCCAGCCCGGTCTATGCCAAGGGCTGTATCCGCGGCGCGGTGGCGGGCGGTGTCGCGGGCCATATGGTCGGAAAAGGGCATGGCGTCGCCGGGGCAGCGGCGGGCTGCGCGCTGGCGCACCATCATTATGCCAAGAAGGCCAAGAAGCAGAAATAAGCCGGTCGCCTGGCCGGACAGCGGAGCC
The DNA here is from genome assembly GCF_031453055.1 of Sphingomonas sp. SORGH_AS_0789. NCBI lineage: Bacteria > Pseudomonadati > Pseudomonadota > Alphaproteobacteria > Sphingomonadales > Sphingomonadaceae > Sphingomonas > Sphingomonas sp. SORGH_AS_0789. The sequence goes on along the minus strand of NZ_JAVIYV010000001.1, from coordinate 2,337,194 downwards.
GCAGCCACCGGTTGCGGCTCTTTTCCACGCCCGGCAGGAATCGCCAAAGCCTTGGAAAATATGGCATGGTGACCCCGACTGGATTCGAACCAGTGGCCCTCAGATTAGGAATCTGATGCTCTATCCTGCTGAGCTACGGGGCCCCATGCGGGCGCGGTGATACAGGGGACGCGGGGTCCGGTCCAGAGCGTTTGCCGCCCCCCCATGCGCGCCGGTCAGTTGGTCAGCTTGGGCGGCACCACCGGAAAGGGCAAGGGCGCGACGGGCACGCCCTCCTCGACCAGCGCCTTGGCCTCGGCGAGGCTGGCCTGGCCATGGATCTGGGTGACGGGCGCCTCGCCGTCATGCATCGCACGGGCCCGGTCGGCAAAGGCGGTGCCGACCCAGGTCGATTTCTCCAGCATCCTGGCCTGCTCTCCCGCCAGATGGCGGAGCGCGGCCTTGATCGCCTCGGGCGACGGGGCGTCGGGGCGGCTATTGCCCTTGGCCGCGATCTGCGGCGCCATCACCGCCTTTTCGATGTCGCGGTCGCCGCATATCGGGCATTCGATCCGCCCGCTCTCGCGCTGTTCGGCATAGGCGCCGGACGAGGCGAACCACGCCTCGAACACATGCGCCTGGCCGCAGCGCAGGTCGAAGACGATCATGCCCCGGCCACCGGCGGAATGGCGCGACGATGGCGGATGGCGGGCAGCCGCTCGCGCACCGCCTCCACCTGCGCGGGGTCGATCGCGGCCACGCCCAGCCCCGCCGCCTCGCCCATGTCGAGCAGCACCTCGCCCCAGGGCCCGACGACCAGCGAATGGCCATAGGTCGCGCGGCCGTCCTGATGCTCGCCGGTCTGCGCGGCGGCGACCAGATGCACGCCCGCCTCGATCGCCCGCGCGCGCAACAGCACATGCCAGTGCGCCGCGCCGGTCGGCCGGGTGAAGGCGGCGGGCACCGACAGGATCGTCGCCCCCGCCTCGGTCAGCGCGGCGAACAGCGCGGGGAAGCGCAGGTCGTAGCAGATGGCGAGGCCCAGCCGCCCGACCGGCGTGTCGACCACCACCGCCTGCTCGCCGGGCGCGTAGGAGGCGGATTCGCGCCAGCTCTCGCCGCTCGGCAGGTCGACGTCGAACAGATGCATCTTGTCATAGCGGGCCCGGATCGCGCCCGCATCGTCGATGACATAGCCGCGATTGGCGAGCCGCCCGTCCGCCCCGCGCACCGCCAGCGAACCCAGATGGACCCAAAGCCCATGCTCGGCCGCCGCCGCCCGGACACGCGCCAGCACCGGATCGTCCGCCTCGACCACCAGATGCTCGGCCGCCCGCGCACGATCGCGGTCGATCAGCCCGGACATTTCGGGGGTGAACACCATGGCGCAGCCGCGCGCCGCCGCCTCGGCGATCGCCTGTTCCAGCACGGCCGCATTGGCGGCGGGGTCGATCCCCGCCGTCATCTGCAGGACGGCGATGTCGGTCATGCCGACAGCAGCGGGTCGAGCCCTCCCCGCTTGTCGAGCGCGGCCAGATCGTCCGATCCGCCGATATGCTGGCCGTCGATGAAGACCTGCGGCACGGTGGTCCGCCCGCCTGCGCGCTCGATCATCTCGGCGCGCTGCGGGCCGCCCATGGTGATGTCATATTCCTGGGGCTCGACGCCCTTGGAGGCGAGCAGCGCCTTGGCCCGGGTGCAATAGGGGCAGAACGCCTTGGTGTAGATTTCGACCTTTGCCATCCCCCTCAGGTGTGGCGCGCGGGCCCTATTGTCAATCGTCCGCCCCCTCGACCACCCGCGCCCAGCACAGGATCGCCACCGAAGCCGCCCCCGCCGCCAGCAGCGCGCGGACGCACGCCCCCGTCGTCGCGCCGGTGGTATAGACATCGTCGACCAGCACCACCCGCCGCCCCGCGACCCGCGCCGGATCAGGCACGCGAAAGGCCGAGGTCATCGCCGCCCGCCGCTGCCGGGGCGACAGGCCGCGCAGCAACGGGGTCGCCCTGACCCGCACCAGCCCGTCGCGCAGCATCGGCACGCCCGTCCGCCGCGACAGGCTGGCGCCGATCAACACCGCCTGGTTGAAGCCGCGCCGCCACAGTCGCCAGCGATGCAGCGGCACCGGCACCAGCAGCTCGGCCCCTTCCGGCATCCGCCGCGCCATCGGCCCGGCCATCGTCTCGGCCACGCCGATCCGCCCGCCATGCTTCAGCCGGATCGGCAATTCGCGGGCGATCGGGCCATAGGCGACCGCCGCATGGATTCCCGCATGGACCGGCGGCGAGTCGAGGCACGTCGCACAGCGCGCCTCCCGCCCCCCTTCCGGGACGATAGGCAGTCCGCAGCTCGCGCATCCCATGTCATCCAGAAAGCGGAGCTGCCCCCAGCAGCCCGCGCAGAAGCGATGATCCACTTCGACCGGCTCGCCGCAGCCGGGACAGCGCGGCGGCAAGGCCCAATCGGCGACGAGGCGGATCAACGAGCCGACCAGCCTGTACGCCGCCCGCCCCGCCGCAAATCCCGGCCGCGTCATGTCCCCCGCCCCATGATCCGACTTGTCCCCGATCGGTTGAGCGCGCACAAGCGCGACCGTGACCCCCACCACCATCTTCGACCGTAGCGCCCGCCGCCACCGCCGCGACCGCGCCCAGCCCGATTATGCCGCGCACGACTTTCTGCGCGCCGCGATGCTCGACGGGCTGGCGGAGCGGTTGGATGCGGTGACGCGGCCGTTCCGCGACGTTCTGGACCTGGGCTGTTTCGACGGCGGCTTTCCCGTTCCGCCGGGCGCGCATGTGGCGCGGCTGGACCCCGGTTTCGCCTTTGCCCGCGCGGCGGGGGGCGTGCAGGCGGACGAGGACCGGCTACCCTTCGCCGATCGCAGCTTCGACCTGGTGGTCAGCGCGGGCGTGCTCGACCAGATCGACGACCTGCCCGGCGTGCTGACGCTGATCCGGCGGGTGCTGCGCCCCGACGGGCTGTTCCTGGGGGCCTTTGTCGGCGGCGGCTCGCTGCCCCGGCTTCGCGCGGCGCTGCGCGTGGCGGAGGCGGAGCGGCCGGTGGCGCGGCTCCACCCGCAGGTCGATGTCCGCTCGGCGGGCGATCTGCTGATGCGCGCCGGGTTCACCTTGCCGGTCGCGGATATCGAGACGCTGGAGGTGCGCTACCGCGATTTCGGGCGGCTACTGGGCGATCTGCGCGGCATGGCGGCAAGCAACCTGCTGGCCGAGCGGCGACCGATCGGGCGGACCGCCCTGGCCTCCGCCGCCGCCGCCTTTGCCGACATGGCCGACGAGGACGGCCGGACCAGCGAGCAGTTCAGCCTGATCTTCCTGACCGGCTGGGCCCCCGATCCGTCGCAGCCCGTACCCGCCAAGCGGGGCAGCGCGACCGCTTCGCTGGCCGACGCGCTGAAGGCCAAGCCCTCGGCCGAATAAGCCAGGTCGGATCGACATTTTCTTCCCCTCTCCCCTGGACAGGGGAGAGGGTTAGCGAAGCTTGCCAGCCTGCTGGCTAGCGCAGCTTGGGTGAGGGGTTGAGCGAGCCCAAAGGCTCGCGCGCTGCGCGCATACACCCCTCACCCAGCTCCGACTAAGCCTTTGCTTTCGCAAAGGCCAAGTCTGCGCAACCCTCTCCCCTCTGCGAGGGGCGAGGGAAGGAGAGGCATCGCTGAATGTTGATCGGCGTTAGGAGATCATGGCCCCGCCGCGATCGCCCGCCAGGATGCGGCCGATCGCCTCGAACAGCTGGTCCATCGCGACGGGCTTGACGATCACATCGTCCGCGCCCGCCGTCATGCAACGTTCGCGCAGGTCGACGCCGCTGTCGGCGGTGACGACGATGATCGGCAGTTCCGCCTTGTCGTCGCCGCGCGCGCGGATGTGGCGGATCGCGGTGATGCCATCCATGCCGGGCATCCGCAGATCGATCAGGATCATGTGATAGGTATCGCGGTCGATCATCTCCAGGCCGATTTCCGCGCTCTCGGCCTCGGCCATGGTTGCGCCCGCGACGTCCAGCATGTCGCGCACGACCCGGCGGTTCATGCGGTCATCCTCGATGAAAAGAACGTTCATCCGCGTCCTTTTGCCACGTCGAGCCCGAATGCGTTGATGCTCAAGGTCATGGGGTCCGCCCTAACGATCATGCCGCTTGCGTTACAAGAGGCGACGGAGCGGTTTGCGATGAGGTGCCGAACAACATGCGCATCACCTCTCCCCCGGAGATCGGTTTGGCGATAACCCTGATTAAGTCGCGTTCGGTAAAATCGTTCCCTGCCAACGACTCCGTTTTCGGCCACAAGAGATGAAGCGGGAGGTTCGCCGGAGCAGCGCCCCGGATCGCGGCGATCGCGGCGGCCACGCCGTCCCTGTCGATCGCGCTGTCGTCGATCAGGACATGGGTGATGCCCCCCTCGCCCAGCCGGACCACCGCCTCCGCGACGTCGGCGGCAAAGACGATGGCGGCCTGCGATGCGGACAGCTTGGCCAACATGGCGCGGCGAATGGGGTTGCGGTCGACGAGCAGCAGATGCGGGCGTTCGCCCTCCTCCTGCGGCACCGCCGCCAGCTCGGTCAGCGGCAGGGTCAGGGTGAAGCGGGTGCCGCGCCCCGGCTCGCTCTCGACGGTCACGTCGCCACCCATCGCGCGCGCCAGCCGCCGACAGATGGCGAGCCCCAGCCCGGTGCCGCCGAACTGGCGCGTCGTGCTTGCATCGGCCTGGCGAAACGCCTCGAATATATCCTCCAGCGTGTCCGCCGCGATGCCGATCCCGGTATCGCGGACCTGCACCTCGACACCCTGCCCGCTGCGCCGCGCCGTCAGGTCGACGCGGCCGGACGGGGTGAACTTCAACGCGTTGGACAGGAGGTTGAAGACGATCTGGCGAATCCGCGCAGAATCCCCCTCCACCCTGTGCGGACAGTCCGCCAAATCGAGCGCGAAGCCCAGCCCCTTGGCCGCCGCCTGATCCTCCCATAGTCGCGAGGCGTCGCGGATCGTCGCGACCAGATCGAACGGTGCCTTTTCCAGCGTCAGGCCGCCATGTTCGATCTTGGCGACATCCAGCAGGTCGTCGACCAGCGCGCGCATGGTCAGCCCGGCGCCATGCATCACCTCGACCCGCTCGCGCTGGTCGCGCGCCAGCGCCCGGTCGGCCAGCATGACCTGCGTCATCCCCAATATGCCGTTCAGCGGCGTGCGGATCTCATGGCTGGTGGTCGCCAGGAACTCGGTCTTGACCGCCAGCGCCTTTTCCAGCCGGTCGTTGGTGATCGCCAGATCGCCATGCGCCGCGCGGATACGGTTGCGGCTGCGCCCCAGCGTGACCAGCCAGATGCCGAGCAGCGCGAGCACGACGACGATCCCGGCGACCGACCCGATCAGGATCAGCCGCTCGGTCCGCAACTGCTCCCGCTCGAAGGCGATGTTGCGTTGCAGGTCGGCGGCCTTCATCCGCGCGATCCGCAGTTCCTGATTGGCGAAGTCGAACCGCGCGCCCATCAGCGCCAGGCTGGTCGAGGTCGCCAGCCGCGTCGCCTCGTCATCGATGCGTTTGAGCGCCTGGAGATGGCGCAGCGCATCGGCGGTCCGCCCGGCGGCGGCATAGATGCGATAGGCGCTCCGATGCGCGTCGCGCTGCGTCATCGGCGTCCCGCTCGGATCGACACCCGCAAAGCTCCGGTCGATCAGCCGGGTCGCCCCCGCCAGATCGCCGCGCTGGAACGCCGCCTGCGCCGCGATGCTGTCCAGCGCGCGCCGATCCTCCTCGCCGGCCTGCGGATCGGCCCTGGCCGCGCTGGCGAGCGCCGCCTGCCCCTCGGCAATCCGTCCCGCCTCCAGCCGGGCGCGGGCGATGTTGCGCCAGATCAGCGCCTGGAGGCCGGGGCTGTGCATCGCCTCGGCCAGACGACGTGCCTCGCGCAGCTGCGCCAGCGCATCGTCGAACCGCGTCAGCTCGACCAGCGTCAGCGCGCGGTTGTTGAGGATCGCCAGCCGCAGCGCATCGTCGCCGCGATAGGCGGTCCGCGCCTGCTCCAGATAGCGCAGCGCCGAGGTCAAGTCTTTGCCGTCGCTGTACAGGCCCGCAATCTGGACGAGCGCTCGGGCCTGTCCGCGCGTGTCGTCCAGATATTGGAAGACCCGGTGCGCGACCTGATAGGCTTTGAGCGCGTCGGCGATATCGCCCCGGTCGCGGTCCAGCCCGCCCCTGGACAAAATGAGATTGCCGAACAGATCGGATCGCGGCGCCAGCCGCCGCGCGGTCGTCAGCGCATGTGCGATGATCGGATAGGCGTCCTGGCCGCGCCCCAGCCGGATCATGCTCTCGCCGCGCAGCCAGTCCGCCGTCGCCAGCGCGACCAGGCGGCGATCGCCCTGCGCCATGGCCTGCGCCTGGTCCCGCGCGCGCTCGGCCTGGTCCATGGCCTGGGCCGGGTCGCGCAGCATCTCGGCCCTGGCCGCGTCGATCGCATGGGCGAAGCCGGGCGGCCATGGCGCGACCGCCGCCCCCTGCCCCTTCGCCTCGACCACCGCCACCAGAAGGGCCGCGGCGACCAGCAGAACCCTAAGCACGCGCACGGGTAGCGAGCCGGGCAAAGGGCATGGGCGGCGACGGCGCCACCGTCGCCTGATGCGCCTGGGCGTCGAGGAACGGAATCAGCGCGTCGAGCGCGATCGGGCGGCTCATCAGATAACCCTGCACCATGTCGCATCCCATCACGCTGAGCAGCGCGAGTGTCGCGGGCGTCTCCACCCCTTCAGCGACCACCTCCATCTCCAGCGCATGCGCCAGGTCGATGGTCGAGCGGACGATCAGGGGATCGCGGTGCGAACTGGTCAGCTGGGTGATGAACAGCTTGTCGATCTTCAGCTCGCAGGCCGGCAGCTGCTTGAGATAGGATAGCGAGGACAGGCCCGCGCCATAATCGTCGATCGCGACCGCGATGCCCATGGCGGCGAACGCGCGGAGATTGGCGATCGCGCTGTCGGGATCGCGGATGACCGAGGTTTCGGTGATCTCGAACCCGATGCTGGCGCCGCTGTCGATGACGATCGCACAGGCCTCGCGCACGAAATCCTGGTCGCCCAGCAACATGCCCGAGATGTTGATGAAGATGCGCTGCGCATGGCCCAGCGTCGCCAGACGCCGCTGGTCGGCGATGACCCGGCGCAGCACCCACAGGGTCAGCGGCGCGATGATCCGCGACTCCTCGGCCACCGGAATGAACTCGACCGGCGAGATCAGGCCGTGCGTGCCGTGACGCCAGCGCAGCAGCGCCTCCAGGCTCGACACGCGCTGCTGGCGGACATGGACCTTGGGCTGATATTCGATGAACAGCGCATCCTGCTCGATCGCCTCGCTCAGCTCCTGTGCCAGCGTGAGCCGGTCGAGCCGGTCGGTCCGCGTCGCCATGTCGCGGATGACGGTCCGCCCCTCGACCTGCGATTCGGCGAGCGCCTGTTCGGCCTCTTCCAGCAGGCGGATATCGTCGTCATGCGGCATCCGCGCGGCCGCGACGCCCAGCATGGGCTTGATGCGGCAGGACGCGTCGCCCAGCGCGAAGGGGTGGACCAGCACCTCGCTCAAGGTCGCCAGATAGGCATCCAGCCCGACGCGATCGGCGGCGTGCAGCATGACCTCGACCTGCGAGGGGCCGGACGGGCGGGCGACGGCATCGGGAATGCACCGGGCGATTCGGTCTGCGATCGCCTCGATCAGCGTGGCGCTTCCCGCCCGCCCCAGGCGACGGCGCAGCGCGTTGAAGTTGCTCAGGCCGATCAGGACCAGGAACTGCCAGGGCGAATCGCGATCGTCCGCCGGATGGCCGTCGGGGGTGAGGCACATAGCGTCACCGGGTGGGGTTCGGGACAATCCTTTACTCACGCCCCTGGGTCTAGGGGCGATCCTTAAACAAGGGGTTAACCGCCTTTGCGTGGGGATCTCAATCGCTTGGCAATTCGTCGCAATGCCATTGCGCCATGGTTAACAGCGTATTAACCATGGCGTCGCGCCAACAAAAGGGGCGCTCTCAGGGAGGTACCCATGCTGAACTTCATTCTCGCGCTGATCTACGGCGAACAGATTCGCCCCTGGTAATCATATCCGCCCCTGAAGCGGGTCGGATGCGCGGCATCCGCTCGCTTCAGGGCGCATATCGGCCGGTCTAGCCCAGCAGATCGTCCGCCAGCCGCAGCATGAAGGCGGCACCGCGCTCCATCTGCGCAACCTCGATATATTCGTCCGGCTGATGCGCCTGCGCGATCGAGCCCGGTCCGCAGATCACGGTCGAAAATCCCGCCCCCTGAAACTGCCCCGCCTCCGCGGCATAGGGCACCGCGCGGGCCGGACCATTGTCCCCCGCCCATCGCCGCGCCAGCCGTTCGGCCGCTCCGTCCGCCTCGGGCGCGAAGGACGGCGTGCGCGAGCGCCGCTCGATACACACCCCGGCCTCGGGGAAACGGGCGCGAAGCGCGGCATCGGCGTCGGCGCAGGCCGCGAAGAAGGGCGCGAGCAACGCCTCCGGGTCCTGCCCCGGCAGTGTCCGCAGATCGAAGGCGAACCGGCATTCGCGCGCCAGGATGTTGACCGCCGTGCCGCCCGCCATCTGTCCGATCGTCAGCGTGGCATGGTGCGGACAGAAGGGGCCGTGCGGATCGCCCTCGCCCGCCAGCCGGTCGGCCAGATCGGCCAGCTCCTGCATCAGCCGCACCGCGACCATGTTGGCCGACGCGCCCAGATGGATCAGGCTGGAATGCGCCTCATGCCCGGTGACGGTCACGGTCCAGGTCGCGATGCCCTTGTGGCCGCTGACCACCACCATCTCGGTCGGCTCCCCCACCACCACCGCCGCCGGCGCGGGAAGCTCGCGCGCGATCTCGGCGATCATCGACGGCGCACCGAGGCAGCCGACCTCCTCGTCATAGGAAATCGCCAGGTGCAGCGGGCGGACCATCCGCCCCTTGGCGACATGCGGCGCGATCGCCAGCGACAGCGCCAGAAATCCCTTCATGTCGCAGGTGCCACGCCCGAACAGCCGGTCGCCGCGCCGGGTCAGCCGCCACGGGTCGCTGGTCCAGGGCTGGCCGTCGACCGGCACCACATCGCTATGCCCCGACAGGACGACGCCGCCCGGCACCGCCGGGCCGATGCTGGCATAGAGATTGGCCTTGGTCCCCTCGTCGTTGAAGACCCGCCGCCCGGTCGCCCCGAACCCCGCCAGATGCCGCTCGACATAGGCGATCAGGTCCAGATTGGACTCGCGCGAGGTGGTGTCGATCGCGATCAGATCGGCGAGGATGGCGGTCGCATCGGCGGCAAGGCGGTCCGGGGTCATGGCCCCATCCTGCCGGATGTTTCACTTCGATGAAACCCCGCCGGGACCGCCCGGCGGGGTTTCGCCATCGATCAGAAATCGCGCGAATAGCGCAGGCTGGCCGCCGATCCGCCGAACGAGCCGGTCTGGGTCAACAGGCTGAGCGTGCGGGTCAGCGCGATCTGCAACTGGGTGGCGGTGAAGCCGCGCGCATCGGTCACGATCTCGACATAGATATTGTCGGTCAGATATTTGCCCGCCGCCAGGCTGGTCCCCCGGCCGGTCGCCTCGTCGGCGCCCAGCACGCGCAGCCGGTCGAAGCCGACCGCCGAGCGCAGCTTGCCCAGCGGATTGAGCCCGCCGCCGCCCGATCCGCGCAGCGAATTGAGCGCGGCGGCCAGCTGGATCGCCTCGGTCGCGGACAGATTCTCGGGGTTGGTGCCGAACAGCAACCGGCTGAGCACCTCGTCCTGCGGCAGGGTTGGCGTCGAGGTGAAGCTGATCTGCGGACGCTGGCCGGTGCCGGTGACGTTGATGACCGCGGTGATGCCGTCGGTGGTCGTCGTCGCCTGGATATTGATGTCCGGATCGGTCAGCGCGCCGCCGCGGAAGCGGATCGTGCCGCGATTCACCTCGAACCGCTTGCCGGCGAAGCTGTACGTGCCGCGCACCAGGTCGAGCCCGCCATTGATCGTCGGCGCCGCGCTGGTGCCGCCGATGCGCAGGTCCATCTCCCACTCCGATTCCAGCCCCATGCCCGAGACGAACAACTGGTTGTCGGCATGCACCCGCAGGTCGAGGCGGAACAGCCCCGGCGGCGGGGTGGGCGCGGGCCGGTCGGTCGGACGCGGGGTGCGGATCTCGCTGCGACGGCGCACGCCGGTCAGCTCGGGCACCTCGGCCTGGCCCTGGCGGATGATCTGATAGCGCGCATTGGGCACGGTCAGGTCGCCCTGGATCAGTCCGCCGTCGCGACCATGGGTCAGCCGGATCGTGCCGCTGGTCGTCGCGGCCAGCGCATCGCTGTCGGCCAGCCGCGCATTGTCCAGCCTGGCGCGCAGATCGATGGGATAGCCGCTGTCCGCCGCCAGCCCGATGGTGCCCTGCGCCTGGATGCTGCCCTCACCCGCCTTGGCCTGCATCCGGGTGATCTCCAGGCGGTCGTTGTTGAAGCGTCCCGCCAGCTGCATGTTGTTCAGCCGCGTGCCGTACGCCTCATTGTCATAGGTCAGGTTGTCCGCGCGGATCAGGCCGTTGAGCTGCGGCGCCGACACCCGCCCGCCGAAATCGGCGGCGATCGCGATCGGTCCGCTCAACTGCTGGTTGGGCAGCGCCGCGAAGGAGAACAGCACCGAGGACGGGCCGTTATAGCGCAGGCCCCCGGACAGCGGCGCCTGCATCAGCCGGTTGACCCAGCCGCCATTGCCCGGCGGCAGCGGACGCAGGTTCGCGACCATCCGGCCGACGACAATCTGCCCGCGCCGGATCAGCGCGCGCGCCTCGCCGCCATCGGACACGAGCCGTCCGGCAAAGACGATGTCCACCGCCTCCGACACCGCCGACAGGCCGGTGCGCCGGAAGTTGTTGATGGTCAGCCGCGCCTCGGCCGCGGGGAAGCTGCTGCCCTGCGCCTGGGTGAAATCCAGCGCGCCGCTCGCCTGACCCGAAATCCCCAGATTGGGGATGAAGGCGTCGAGGATCGAAAGCTGGAGCTTGTCCAGCCGCGTCTGGACGTTCAGCCCCTTGCCATAGGAACCCGCCATCAGCACCGATCCCTGATCGAAATTGATCCGGGTCGGCGCCAGACGCCAAGTCCCCTGCTCCTGACGGATGCGCGCCGGATTGGTGGTCCGGAAGCCGATGCCGTTGGCCTGCCCCTTGGCCGCCACCAGATAGTCGTCGGGCGCCAGCCGCGCATTGAGCGCGACGTTGAACGGAATGCTCGACGATCCGGTCAGCACCGCCTGCGCCGTACCGCGCCCGCTGGTGTAGTTCACCTTGGCGCGGGCCGACTGGATGACGACCTCGCCATAACGGGTGTCGGCCAGCTGCGTGTCGGCGACGATCTGCGGCGCCTTGGGCAGCATGACGATGCTGGCGTTGACGATGGCGCGGCCGATGGTGAAGTCGACCATGCCCGGCACGCGGGCGTTATAGGCGCGCGCGGCGATGTCGGCGCGCTGGTTGCCGCCCTGATCGGCCAGCTGGACGCGGCCGCTGATCCCCTGCCCGGCGAACTGCAACGCGCCCGCGAACGGTCCCGCCGCCGTCTGGACGACGCGGCCGGTGGCGTTGATCCCGGCGAAGACCAGGCTGCGAATGTCGATCGCCAGCTGCCGCCCGGTGCTGACCAGCACATTGGCGGTGAAGGGGCCGTAATTGGTGTCGCCGCTGGCGTTGACCGCATAGGCGCCGTTCCGCCCGACGATCCGCGCCTGGAGATTGGCCAGCCCCACGCCGACGCCCGGCTTGGCCGCGCGCAGCACGATGACCGGGTTGGTCTGCGACCCCGTCACGCGCGCGGTCAGCGGGCCATATTGGTTGGAATAGGCATCCGCCTCCACCGCCAGCGCGCCGTTTGCGGGATTGTAGCGACCGCTGCCCCGCGTCACGCGGAATTGCGGTGCGGCCAGCCTCAGGCGGCTGAAGGTCACGATCCCCTGCGGGCTATACTCGACATCGGCGCGGACGACGGCGTTGCCGCCCAGGAAGTTGCGCGCGCCCTCGTTGAAAATCTGCGAGGTGCGCGCGACCACGCGGCCCTTCATCCCGAACCCGCCGGGTGTCGCCACCAGATTGGCGTCGGTGGTCAGGTTGATGATGCCGATGCTCTCAACCCGGTAATTGTTCACCCGGCCCTTCAGCGCGCCGGTATAGCGCCCGGTCGACAGGTTCGCGACGACGACCGCCGTCGCGTCGATATTGTCGGAGCGGATGCGCAGATTGTCCGACAGGATGTTGGGCATGGCGATCGCGAAATCGCCCTCGATCGCGACATTGTTGGTCAGCCCGCCGACCGCCGCGTTCAGCCCCGCGATCCGCTTCGCCCGCGCCTTGACCGGCACCAGGATGCGGTCGGCATTCACCTTGGCCAGCCCCTCGGCATAGAGGTTCTGGACCGAGGTCTCGCCGAAACCGAGCGCCGCCGCGCGGACCTTGTAATCCACCGTCGGCGTCGCGAACGCGCCGTTCAGCACCACGCGGGCCAGCACGTCGCGCCCCGTCAGGTTGGGCGCGATGGCTCCCGGCGTCAGCAGCTTGGCGTCGACCGCGAAATTGCCGAACTGGCTGTTCGCCAGATCGAGCAGACCGCCCGCATCGACCAGCAGCGCCGAGGAGCGCAGCTTCATCCGCGTGTCGGCGCGGCGTTCGTTCAGCGTGGTGTCGATCGCGACCTGGAGCGCGGGCGCGGTCAGCCGTTCGACCGGTCCTTCCAGATACAGGCCGGGTCGCGTCACGCCGCGCACCTCGATATGCCCGTCGCGCGCGGTGGCGTTCAGATTGGCCAGCTCGCCGCCGCCCAACGTCGCGATGGCGCGGCCCTGCCAGGCCTTCCAGCCGCCACGCCCGTCGACCGACAAAGTCAGCGGCGCCTTCAGCCCCGCGATCGACGCGACCACGCCGCCGGTCGGCGCGGTCAGCTTGACGTCGACCGCCAGCCGGTCGGCATCGGGCACCGCGTCGAGCACCAGCCGCAGCCGGTCGCCACCCGCGATGCCGGGTCCGCGCAGCGCATCGGCGCTGGCCGTCACCTGCGCGCGGCGGTCGGCGATATGCACCTTGCCGTCGATCGCCAGGATATGACGCTGTCCGGTCACCGGCGCACCGAGCACGAAGCGCTTGATGGTCAGGCGGTTCACATCGATGTCGAGATCGGGAAGCAACGGCGCATTGGGGTCGCTGGGCGTCGGCTTCAGCTCGGGCTTGCGCGCCAGCGTGACCAGATCGGCGCTCAGCGAGCGGACATCGACATGGTTGCGCGTATAGGCAAAGGGGCGCCAGTCGACCGCCAGCTTCGGGCTGGACAGGAACACGCCCTTGGGATCGCTGACCCGCAGGTCGATCAGGTTCATCCGGCCATAGAGCGACCCCTCGATCCGTCCGACCCGGATGTTCAGGCCCGAGGCGGTGGTATAGCCGCCCAGCTGATCCGCGACGAAGCGGCGGCCGGGATCGGTGTTGATGCCCAGCAGGATCGCCCCGACCAGCAGGATCAGGCCCAGGATCGTGAAGCCGATCCATTTCAGCACACGCTGCCAGAGCGGGCGGCGCACGACGACGGTTTCGGTCGCGGGCTCAGGCACTATGGTCTGTTCGTCCGCCATCAGAAGGCCTGTCCGATCGAGATATACAGCGCGACCTTGCCGTCGCCCGGACGCGGGTTCAGCGGGGTCGCGACATCGACGCGCAACGGCCCGAAATTGGTGTAGAAGCGCCCGCCTATGCCCGCGCCGAAGCGCAGGTCCTTGCCCGTCGGCAAGGTGCTTTCATAACTGTTGCCCGCATCGACGAACGGCACGATGCCGAAATTGCCGAAGCGATAGCGCGCCTCCAGCGAGAATTCGTTCAGGCTGCGCCCGCCGACCGGATTGCCCTGCGGATCGAACGGCCCGAGCCGCTGGAAGCCATAGCCGCGCACCGAGCCGCCGCCGCCGCCATAATAGCGCCGCGACGGGGCCAGATCGTCGCGCTCGATCCCGAAGATCGCGCCCGCCCGCGCCCGTCCCGCCAGCACCAGGCTGTCGTTGAAGGGATAGTAGAAGGTCCCCTCGACCATCGTCCGGACATAGGGCCGCACCGCGCCGCGCACCGAGGTTTCGGGGCTGAGGTTCAGTTTCAGGCGATAGCCGCGCGTCGGGTTGAGCAGGTCGTTGGACTGGTCGAACACCGCCTGCGCCGGGATGGCCGCGATGCCATAGGTTGCGCGCCGCCGCTCGCCGCGGGCGAAGTCATAGACGCTTTCGTTGGTGCCGGTCAGCTCGCCGCCATAGGCATAGGTGAATTTCTTCTGCCAGATGGGCGTCGAGTCATAGCTCCAGCGGAACGCCACCGTGCCGATGAACGCGTCGAAGGCGTCGTAATTCTGGTGGCTGGCCGATCCGATGACCTGGAAGGTCCGGTCGCGCCGCCCGGCATTGGAACGGCGGAAGGTGCCGCTCAGCCCCTGTTCCTGCGTGCCCGCGATGACCGAGGCGATGAGCGCCCCTTCGGGCTTGAAGGCGTTGCGGTTGGTGAAGCTGCCCTGCAACCGGACGCCCTGCCCGGTCGAATAGCCGCCCTCGCCCGACAGGGTGCGCGCGGGCCCCTTGGTCTGGGTGACCTGCAGGTCGATCTGCTCGGTCCCGTCGGGGTTCATCCGCCCGGTCCGCTTGGGCTCGACCGCGATGCCGTTGAACAGACCCGTCGCGACCAGCGCGTTGCGCAGATCGTCGGTCAGCCGCGAGTCATAGAGCTGGCCTTCGTCGAAGCGCGGGAAGACGTTCAGATGGTCGAGATCGAACACCCGGTCGCCGACCGTGGTCAGCTTGCCGAACGCGGATCGCGGCCCCGTATCGACCGGCAACGTATAGGCGCCCACCGGCTCGGGCCCCTGATCCTCCAGCAATATGTCGCGGTCGCCGACCTTGACGAAGGGATAGCCGCGCTGCGGCAGGACCAGGCTGACATTGGCCTCCGCGCCCTGGATCCGCGCCGCCTCGATCGGCTCGCCGACCTTGAGCGGCAGGTTGGATCGGATCAGGTCGGGCGGGACCGTGGGATCGGCCTTCACCGTGATCGACGACAGGCGATAGAGCCGCCCCGGCGTCGCGGTCAGCACGACCTTCAACCGGCCCGCCTGCGCCTCTCCCTCGCCATCGCCCGCCGCTTCGCGTTGCAGCGTCGAGACGGCGGTCGCGTCATAATAGCCGAGCGACTTCATCAGCCGGATCGCCAGCTGTTCGTCCTCGCGCGCGCGGGCGGCGACCTGGGTCGCGTTCGCCGCCTTGCCCTTGCCTTCGCGCAGCGCGGACAGGCCGCGGAACTCGTCCTCCAGCTTCAACTCGGCCAGCCCGCGCACGTCCATGTCGTACCGGATTTCGGGGGCGCGCGTCCCCTTGATGTCGGCGGCGGTCTGGAGCGGGGTGGAGTCGAAGCCGGTCAGCGGGGTCAGCGGTTGCGCCAGCTGCGGATCCTCGGGCGCGATCGGGCCGATGGTGTCGCCGGTGGCCAGCGGCTGGGCCGTCCGCGCAGCAGGCAGCGGCGGCGCGCTCTGCGGCACGGGGATCGCCTCGACCTTGGGCTGGCCCTTGGTCATCGAGGACATGGATTCCAGCGGTGCGTTGATGTCGCCGCTCAAGGGGGGCAGCGCGGCGTTGAACTCGGCATCGGGAACGATCGGGGCATTGCCCTGCGGATCGCCGGCGGTCGCATGGTCGCCACCCTGGCGCTGTGCGTCGGACAGGCTGGGGCCCTGGGCGGGCGCGGTGCCGGGCTTGGACAATTGTGCCTGAGCGGGAAGGGAAAGCGGTGGAGCGATCAGCGCGAACGCAAGCCAGGTATGTCTGCCGATCCGTCCCGCCACGCCGTTCAAAGCCCCTTTATCCGACAGGGCCTTCCGTAATTCGGATCGATCCCCCACTATCCCGTCAACGCCAGAAGGTCAGTTGGAGTTCCCCCTACAGTTCACTTCTCACCGCGCGGCGGGCGTACATCCCACCAGCCCGCCGACCGGCACGGCGATCTCATCCTGTCCGTCGCGCCCGATCCGCAGCGTCGCGTCGGAGACGATCGCCCCGTCCTGAAGCGTTTCGCGCTGCGCGATGGTCATCGACAGGGTGGCGGTCCATCCGCCCCCGGCAAAGCGGGTGCTGTCGGCGAACCCCAGCGTCCCCGCCCCGCTTCCCTCGGCGGCAGGCAGGTCGCGGACAGTCCCGTCGACCAGGATGCGCAGCCGGGCGGGCTCCGCCATGGCGACCAGCCGCTGATCCTGCACCGTCCACAGATAGGCGGCGCATCCCCGTTCGGGCAGTTGCTGGCGCGGCAGGGTGCCGAGCACCGGCGGAGCGGCTGGCGGCGCTTGGATCAGCGCCAGGGCGAGGAGCGGCGACATCATGGCGCCGATGCTATCATCAACAGCCAGCTCGGGTAAGCGGCGATGGCCAGCAACAGCCCCAGCGGCACCATATCGTCCCCGGCGATCCGCTTGCCCGACAGGCGGCGAAACGCGACATGGCCCAGCCCGATCACGCATGCCGCCAGCAGCAGGGCGGGCAGCATCCGCCAGCCCAGCCACAGCCCGATCGCACCCATCAGCTTGGGGTCGCCGCCCCCCATCCCCTCACGCCCCCGCCAGCGACGATACGAGGCGGCGATGGCCCAGAGCGTCCCGAACCCCGCCAGCCCGCCGACGATCCGGTCCCCCAGCGACGGCGCAAGACCCAGCGCGCCGGTCAGCAGCCCCGCGCCCGCCAGCCAGGCGGTCAACCGGTCGGGCAGCCACAGCGCCATCGCATCGAGCGCGCCCAGCGCCAGCAGCGACCAGCCGAACAGCGCGCCGGTCCAGCCATCCGGCCCGGCCACCCACCCCGCCGCCGCACCGATCAGCGCGGCCAACGATTCGATCCGGAAATGGACCGGATCGATCCGCGTCCCGCACCGGGCGCAGCGTCCCCGCAGCGCCAGCGCGCTCAGGATCGGCACCAGTTCCCAGGGACGCAGCGGCGCGCCGCAGCCGTCACAGGCCGATCGCCCGCGCAGCACCGACCGGTCGTCCAGCCAGCGCAGCACCAGCGCCGCGACGAACGACCCGGCGATCGCTCCCGCCAGCCCATAGATACCGGCCCAAAGTCCCGATGCCGCCCCGAACGTCATGCCCCCGCCCCTAACCGCCCGCCCCTTTGCGCGCCACGGGCAAAAGGCGTAAGGCCGCAGCAAAACTACAGATCACGGAGAGCATGCCGCCATGACGGATTCCATCGTCATCCTGTCCTATGCCCGCACCCCCATAGGGTCGTTCCAGGGCAGCCTGTCGGGCCTGTCCGCGACGCAACTGGGCGCCGCCGCCGTCAAGGGCGCGGTCGAGCGTGCCGGCGTCGATCCCTCGGCGATCGAGCGCATCCATATGGGCTGCGTCCTCCCCGCCGGGCTCGGCCAGGCGCCCGCGCGGCAGGCGGCGATCTTCGCGGGACTGGGCGAGCAGGTCGAGGCGACGACGGTCAACAAGATGTGCGGATCGGGGATGCAGGCCGCGATCATGGCGGCCGAGGCGCTGGCGGCGGGCTCGGCCGATCTGATCGTCGCGGGGGGCATGGAGAGCATGACGAACGCGCCCTATCTCAGCCACAAGCATCGGGGCGGCGCGCGGATCGGGCATGACACGCTCTACGACCATATGTTCCTCGACGGGCTGGAGGACGCCTATGAGCGCGGGCGGCTGATGGGGCATTTCGCCGAGGAGGCCGCACAGGATTATCAGTTCACGCGGGCGGCGCAGGATGATTTCGCCATCGCCTCGCTGGAACGCGCCAAGGCGGCGCAGGCTTCGGGCGCGTTCGACCGCGAGATCGTGCCGGTCACGGTCAAGACCCGCAAGGGCGAGGAACAGGTCGCGAGCGACGAACAGCCCGCCAAGGGCGATGCCGCCAAGATCCCGACGCTCAAGCCCGCTTTCTCCAAGGACGGGACGATCACGGCGGCCAATGCCTCGTCCATCTCGGACGGCGCGGCGGCGCTGGTCATGACGCGGGCGAGCGTCGCGGAGCGGCTGGGCCTGACCCCGATCGCGCGGGTCGTGGCGCAGGCCGCCCATGCCCATGCCCCCGCCCGCTTCACCACCGCGCCGGTCTTTGCGATGCGCAAGGCGCTGGAACGCGCGGGCTGGTCGACGGGCGATGCCGATCTCTACGAGGTCAACGAGGCCTTTGCCGCCGTTGCGATGATCCCGATGCACGACATGGGTTTGTCGCACGACCGGCTGAACGTCCATGGCGGCGCCTGTGCGTTGGGCCATCCGATCGGCGCCAGCGGCGCGCGGGTGCTGGCGACGCTGCTTTCGGCGCTCGAAACCCAGGGTGCGCGGCGGGGTGTCGCGTCATTGTGCATCGGTGGCGGCGAGGCGACCGCGATGGCGGTGGAGTTGATATAGGGCTGCTTTCGCCTCGCTATCGCGGGCGGAAGAGAAGAAGGGCAGGAGTCTCACTGAGACCATCGCCTGCGGCCTGCCCTCCCCCATCCCCTCCCGCTTGCGGGAGGGGCGTGCCTGGCAGCGAACGAACGAATCCTTCACAGCGTCCCGAAAACGGCACGCGGCGATCGGGGTCCAGCGCCATCCCCAAGCCTCTCCCCTCCCGCAAGCGGGAGGGGATGGGGGAGGGCAAGGTGCCTCGCAGAGACCGCCCCCTCCGCCCCTCCCCCCTAAGGAACGACCTCCCCCGGCTCGACGCCCCAGATCGACCCCACCGGTACGAACCCCGCCTGCCCCTTCACGTCCAGCCGACACCAGCCGCCATTGCACTCGCTGATCCGCCCGACCACGCCCGGCGCGGCGCGCCACAGCGTCTTGGCGGTCTCATTGGGGGCCGACCGCATCGGCAACGGCTCGGCGCCGCGCACGATCGCGGTGCGGGTGTTGCGCAGCAGGACCGCCAGCATCCACCCCTCGGTGCCGTCGGGGTCCTGCACCTTGCGCCATTCCTTGAACGCGGCGACGACCTTCACCGGCAAATCGGGGCGGCGATAGGTCCAGCTGGCGGGATAGGCGCGCGCCGGGCCGGTCCGCATCCGCGCCAGCGACGCGCCGATCGAGCCATAATAGGGCATGGCGCGTTTTTCGGGCGCGGCGATCGCCGCCGGGGCGATCGGTCCGGCGGACAGGAACACCGCCATCAAAGCCAGTCCGAACATGGACCTGCGCATCATAATTCCTTCAATTCGCCCCCGCCCCCGGCTCTACGCCGAGGCGGGGGGGCGCTTCAACCGTGTTCGCACGGGTGGCGAGGGACGGCTGGCGCGGGATCGCCGGTTGACGGACCGGCGGGCTTGGCCCAATCCCTTGGCCATGGTCGATCCGCGCCGCTGCCTGAACCCCAGGGTGGTCGTCACCCGCGAACTGCCCGATCCGATCATGGACCGGATGGCCGCGCTGTTCGACACGCGCCTCAACCGCAGCGACGAGAAGTGGGACCGCGCGAAACTGACCGAGGCGGTGGCGGATTGCGACGTGCTGGTCCCGACCGTCACCGACGCGATCGATGCCGACCTCATCGCGCGCGCCGGGCCCCGATTGAAGCTGATCGCCAATTTCGGCGCGGGCGTGAACCATATCGACCTGAAGGCCGCCCGCACGCGCGGCATCATCGTCACCAACACGCCGGGCGTCCTGACCGAGGACACGGCCGACATGACGATGGCGCTGATCCTGTCGGTGCCGCGTCGCCTGCCCGAAGGGGAAAAGCTGGTCCGCTCGGGCGCGTGGAAGGGCTGGAGTCCCGGCGGGATGCTGGGCCACCGGATCGGCGGCAAGGCGCTGGGCATCGTCGGCATGGGCCGGATCGGGCAGGCGGTGGCGCGGCGCGCGCGGGCCTTCGGCCTGTCGATCCACTATCACAACCGCCGCCGCCTGCCCGCCAGCATCGAAGCGGAGCTGGGCGCGAGCTGGTATGGCGACCTCGACACGATGCTGGGCGCGGTCGATATCGTGTCGATCCATACGCCGCTCAACGCCGACAGCCACGACCTGATCGACCGCCGCCGGATCGGCCTGATGCGCAGCCATGTCTATCTCATCAACGCCAGCCGGGGCGGCATCGTCGACGAGGACGCGCTGGTCGACGCGCTGGAGGCCGGGCGGCTGGCGGGCGCGGGGCTGGACGTGTGGCGGCACGAGCCCGAGATCAACCCACGGCTGCTGGCATTGCCCAATGTCGTGCTGACCCCGCATATGGGCTCGGCGACGCTGGAGGGCCGCATGGCATCGGGCGATCGGGTCATCGCCAATATCCGCAGCTGGGCCGACGGCCACCGCCCGCCCGATCAGGTGCTGGAGGGGTGGCTGTAGGCCTCGGGCCTCCCCCCTCTCCCCTGGACAGGGAGGGATAGCGGAGCTGGTTAGCGCAGCTTGGGTGAGGGGTCGAGCGAGCCTTCGGCCCGCGCGCTGCGCGCTCACCCCTCACCCAGCTCCGACTAAGCCTTTGCTTTCGCAAAGACCAAGTCTGCGCAACCCTCTCCCCTCTGCGAGGGGCGAGGGACAGAAAGGCATGACGGCATATCGCGCCGATCTGTTCGATTCCGGTGAGCCTCCCACGAGATCGATTGCTCCGATGCGGCTCATGTCCTTCACCCGTACCCATTCGGACCGGCGGCGTCAGCCTCTTGCCATCCATGTCAAAATGTTGCGGCGCGGAACCGTCATCGGGCCGCCGCATTCCCCTCCTGTCATCACAACAGGAGCTACCCCCATGAAAAAGCTGGCTATTGGTCTGACCCTTGCCGCGACCGCCTTCTCCATGTCGGCCTGTTCGACGCTGAAGGGGGCCGCGATCGGCGGTGCCGGGGGCGCAGGGGTCGCGGCGGCGACCGGGGGTAGCGTGGAAAAGGGCGCGGCCGTTGGCGGCACGGCGGGCGCGGTGGTCGGCACCGTCGCCGACTGATCCTATCGGGCGGGAGAGGCCGGGCTCGGCCTAGCTCCCGCCCGCTTGAGCGCCGCGATGCGCGGGGCGTCCTTGGACCGCCCGAAGAGATGGAACAGCGACAGAAGTTCGTCCCGATCGGGTAGGAACAGCACGCCATCGTCGACCGTGACCCGATGCCGGGAAAGCGGCGCCACCCGCCGCCAGCGCCCCCCGGCCTTGACCTGAAATCCCGCCATCACCTCGACCGGAACGGGCCAGGCCTCGGACCGTGCGAAAACGGCCGAACGAAACTGCGGATCGGGCGGCAGGGTCAGCGGCGTGATGCCCAGCCGCTCCAGCACCGCCTCGGCCAGCGACATATCGATCAGCAGATCGATATCGTTCACCCGCCCGGCCTCGACCCCGTGCAGCAGGACCGCCGCGCTGCCGATGATCCACCAGCCTTCGGGAAACACCGCCATCGCCCGCGCGACACCTTGCAATGTCGCGCGAAGCTCCGGCGTCATGACGGCGATCAGTCGCCGGTCAGGATGCGGTCGACCAGCTGCTTCACGGTCGGCACGAATCCGTTGGAGTAGAAGGGATCGCGCTTGAAGTTATAGGCCGCGTGGCCCGCGAACATCAGGTTCTGCTCGACATCGCCGCCATGCGCGATCTCCTGCAACGTCTTCTGGATGCAGAAGCTGCGCGGATCGGCCAGGCGGCCGGTCGAGTTGGTTTCGCTGTCGGCCCAGCTGGAGAACAGGCATTGCGACAGGCAACCCATGCAGTCGGCCTGATCCTTGCGGATTTCCTTGGCTTCCTCGGGCGTCACGAAGACCAGCGTATTGTCGGGGGTCTTCAGCGCCATGGTGAAGCCGCTGCCGAACCACTCGCGCGCGCGCAGCAGGTCGCCCTTGGTCACCCAGAAATTCTTGCCCTTCACGCCCACGTCGAGCTGGAAGACATGGTCGCCCGCTTCCTGGGTCGAGAAGGCGATCTGGCGGTCCGAGCGGGCCTCCAGGTTGCGCAGGAAGGGATTGCGCACCGCGCTGGAATAAAAGCCGGTCGGCGAGAAGCGATGGAGAAGGACATCGCCCTGCTCGATCGTCATCAGCCGCTGCTTCCACTCTTCGGGAATCGGGCTTTCCTGGGTCAGCAAGGGCCGCGTGCCGAACTGGAAGGCGATCTTGCCGAGCTCGGGATTGTCGATCCAGTCGTTCCAGTCGCGCAGGTACCAGACGCCGCCCGCCATCACGATCGGCACCTCGTCCGAAATCCCGCCCTCGCGCATCGTATCGCGCAGCGCCTTCACGCGCGGATAGGGGTCCTGGGGCTGCAACGGGTCTTCGGCGTTGGACAGGCCGTTATGGCCGCCCGCCAGCCAGGGATCCTCATAGACCACCGCCGCCAGCCACTCCGACGCCTTGGAATAGGCCCGCTTCCACAGCGCGCGGAAGGCGCGGCCCGAGGAGACGATCGGCAGATAGCTGACCTGGTGATGCGCCGCGATCTCGGACAGCTTATAGGGCATGCCGGCGCCGCAGGTGACGCCCGCGACCAGGCCCTTGGTGCGTGCCAGCACGCCTTCCAGCACCCGCTGCGCGCCGCCCATTTCCCACAGCACGTTGATGTTGATCGCGCCCTTGCCACCGGCAATGTCCCAGGCGCGCTTCACCTGCTGGACCGCGCCCTCGATGGCATATTCGATCAGTTCCTCGTGCCGCTCGCGCCGGGTCAGCGCGCGGTAGATCTGGGGAATGATCTTGCCATCGGCATCATAGCTGTCGGCATTGACCGCCGAGACGGTGCCGACGCCGCCAGCCGCAGCCCAGGCCCCCGCCGAGGCGTGGTTGGTGGCGGCGACGCCCTTCCCGCCTTCGATCAGCGGCCATACCTCGCGGCCGTTGTACAGGATGGGGCTCAAGCCTTTGAACACGTCGTTACCTTGTCTGTCCTAAAGGGCCTCATATAGCGTGTTAGGATCGCTTAGCGAGCGGGAATTAACGGCACGGCCCGGTACGACGCTCCATGGCGGATCAGCCGAGCGCGCCCGGTCGGCCCAGCACCTTTTCGTACAGGGCCTTGTAGCGCGCGACCATCAGGCTTTCGTCGAATTCGGCCCGCGCCCGCGCCTGGTTGGCCGCGCCCGCCGCCGCGCGGTGATCGGGATTGAGGATCAGCGCCTGGATCACGTCGCGCAGGCGCACCTCGTTGGGATGGTCGGTGATGAACGGCTGATTGGCCTCCGACACCATCGACGCCACGTCGCCCACCGGCAGCGAGGCGATGGGCAGGCCCGCCGCCATCCCCTCCAGCACCGAGATCGGCGCCTGTTCGGACAGCGAGGACAAAGCGACGATGTCGAAATGCCGGATGAAGCGATAGGGGCGGTCGAGAAAGCCCGGCATGACCAGCCGGTCGGCGATGCCCATCGCGGCGGCGGCCTGCTGGATGGTCGCGCGCTCCGGCCCCTCGCCCACGATCACCAGCCGGAAGCGCCCGGCGATGCCGCCCATCGCGCGGACCAGCATCGGCAGGTTCTTGACGACGCGCAGGCCCGCCAGCGCGCCGACGACCACCTCCTTGGGCTGGCGGACGAAGCCGGGGATCGCCTTGGGCTCGGGGTCGCGGGCATAGAGCGCGGTGTTGATGCCGTTGGGGATGCGATGCACCCGCTCGGCGGGCTGTTTCCAGGTGGTGCGCGCAATCCCCTCCAGCACATGGCTGGGCACCGCCAGCGCATCCGCCGCCGACAGGGCGATGCGGCGATAGATGTTGCGCTCCAGCTTCAACCCGCGCGCCTCGTCGGCGTTGAACCCGTCCTCGTGATGGACCAGCGGCGGCGCGCCCTTGGCATAGACGCGGCGCGCCATCACCCCGTCGATCGCCCCCCAATTATAGGTCAGCACCAGATCGAAGCGGCGCATATAGGCCGCGATCGCCTCGTAACGCTTGACCGAGGGCTTGCCGGTCAGCGGCGGCGCATCCTGCGCGATCTCGTAGCGGATCCCCCTGGCGATCGCATCGCGCGCGCCGAGTTCGTCGGGCAGCCCCGAGACGATGGTGTGCTTCGCGGCATCGCCGAACGCATTCATCAGCGCGACCGCCCGCGCCTCCTTGCCGCCCAGCGAGAAAGAGGAATGCAGGTGGAGGATGTGGAGCGAACGGGCCATGCCCGCCGGATTAGCGGGCATCGGGAAAGTTGAAAACCACTCGCGCCGCCCAGCACTCGTCTTTTCCCGAACAACCAAGCGTCGTCGCGATCGTCAGTCCCTGCCCCGACCATGCACCACCCCGGCGAAGGCCGGGGTCCAGTTGCGGCACGACGGGATCGGATCAGCAGTGCTTACCCAACTGGATCCCGGCCTTCGCCGGGATGGTGCTGCCGGGTTTTGAAAGCGCCCCCCTAACCCGCCACCCGGTCGAGCAACCGGCCGATCCCCGCAAGCGCCTCCGGCTCGGTCAGCAGCGGCGTGTGGCCAACGCCCGGCACCGTCACCAGCTCGGACGGCGACAGGCGCGCCGCCATGCGCGCCGCCACGCCCGC
Source organism: Sphingomonas sp. SORGH_AS_0789 (assembly GCF_031453055.1). NCBI lineage: Bacteria > Pseudomonadati > Pseudomonadota > Alphaproteobacteria > Sphingomonadales > Sphingomonadaceae > Sphingomonas > Sphingomonas sp. SORGH_AS_0789. The sequence goes on along the minus strand of NZ_JAVIYV010000001.1, from coordinate 2,312,760 downwards.
GCTCAATATGTCCGACCGCTCGCCGCGCACGACTAGCGTCGGCACGCCGTTCAACGCGTCGAGCGCGGCCCACATATCGGGTCCGCCCTCGGTATTGGGCACGCGGAACGGCTCGGCGATCTTCAGGTCATAATCGAGGACGATCCGCCCCGCACTGGTCAGGCGGTGGGTGCGCTTGGCCATGGCCAGCCAGTCCTCGACGCCCCAGCCGGGATAGATGTCCTCATTGGTTTCCTGGACGCAGCGCGCGGCGTGGAGCCAGGTCGGGAAGCTCTGCCCCCTGCCGACATAGCCGCGAATGCGCGCCAGTCCCGCCGCCTCGATCTCCGGCCCGATATCGTTGAGCACCGCGCCCGCCAGCCGCCCGCGCGCGGTCGCCGCCAGCACCATGGTCACGATCCCACCCAGCGAGGTGCCGACCGCGACGAACCGGCCGATGCCCAGTTCGTCCAGCATCGCCTCGACATCCTGGACATAGGTGAGCGGCACATAGCTCATCGGGTCCTTGGCATAGGCGCTCTCGCCCCGCCCCCGGAAACTGACCGCGATCACCCGCGCGCGGCCCGCCAGCGCCTCGGCCAGCCCTTCGAAATCGCGCGCGTTGCGGGTCAGGCCGGGCAGGCAGATGACGGGGGGCAGCGCGTCCGACCCCGGATAGTCCCGTGCGTGGAGCCGCAGCCCGTCTTTCGACCACCAATAACGATTCTCATAGGCCGTCATGCTTGAAGGTCCTCCGGTGCCGCCTCCATATCGCGGCATGCCCGTTTCCCCGCAAGCCTATCGCCCCGCCCGCGCCCTGACCGGGATCGCCGACATCCTCGCCGATCCGGTGGCGCCCGCCGACTTTCCGCAGACCATCCTGCGCTTCCGCAACGACAGGGCGGCGGCGGAGATCGGGCTGGACACGCTGACCGACGACGAATGGATCGCGCATCTCGGCCGGTTCCAGCCGCTGCCCGACACGCTGCCCGGCCCGGTCGCGCTGCGTTATCACGGGCACCAGTTCCGCCAGTATAATTCCGACCTGGGCGACGGGCGCGGCTTCACCTTCGCGCAGATGACCGCGACCGATGGCCGGCTGCTCGAACTCGGCACCAAGGGGTCGGGGCAGACGCCGTACAGCCGGTTCGGCGATGGTCGCCTGACGCTGAAGGGCGGGGTGCGCGAAATCCTGGCGACCGAGATGCTGGAGGCGCTGAACGTCCCCACCTCGCGCACGCTGTCGCTGATCGAGACCGGCGAGGCGCTGCACCGGGGCGACGAACCCTCCCCCACCCGCTCGGCGGTGATGGTGCGGATGAGCCATGGCCATATCCGCATCGGCAGTTTCCAGCGGCTCGCCTTCGAGCGCGACGAGGCCGGGATGAAGCGGCTGGTCGCCTATGCCCTGCGTCACTTCTATGGCGAGGATTCGGATGATCCCGTCCGGCTGCTGACGTGGGTGGCGGAGCGGACCGCGACCCTGGCCGCGCGCTACATGGCCGCCGGTTTCGTCCATGGCGTGCTGAATTCGGACAATATCAACGTCACGGGCGAGAGCTTCGACTATGGTCCATGGCGGTTCGCCCCGGTCTGGGACCCCGAATTCACCGCCGCCTATTTCGACCAGAGCGGCCTCTATGCGCTGGGCCGTCAGCCCGAGGCGATCCAATGGGACGTAATGCAGCTCGCCTCCAGCCTGCGCCTGATCGCCGAGAGCGAGCCGCTGATCGCGGCGCTCGACGGCTTTGCCACCACCTATCAGACGGCGATCGTCGCGGCGATCCTCTGGCGGCTGGGCGTCACCCCGCGCGAGGCCACCGAGGACCGCGCGCTGATCCAGACGTTCGAGCGCGCGCTGCGCACCAGCCAGGCCTCGATCGACCGGACCTATTTCGACCTGTTCGGCGGGTCGGTGCCCGATCATTATGACGAGACGTGGGACGCACTCCGCGACCTGATCGAGCCCTATGCGCCGCGACGCGCCCGCGATCACGCCTATTGGCAGGGCTCGCCCGAATCGATGCTGATCGACGAGGTCGAGGCGATCTGGGCGCCCATCGCCGAGCGGGACGACTGGACGCCGCTCTACGACAAGGTGGAGCGGATTCGCGCGATGGGCGCGGCGCTTGCCGGGGGTCCCGGCACGGCCTAGCCTCGCCGCCATGACCCAGTTCCTGTCGACCCATGAGCCCGCCACCGGCGCGCTGATCGCCCAATTGCCGATCGGGGATGCCACGCACGAAGTCGCCGCCGCGCGTGCCGGATGGCCGGGCTGGGCGGCCACCCCGCTGGCGGAGCGGATCGCCACGCTCCGCCGCTTTGCCGAGCTGGTGCGGGAGCGCGCCGCAGCCTTTGCCGAGCTGATCGCGCGCGAAACCGGTAAGCCGCTGTGGGAGGCCACGACCGAGGTCGACACCGTGGTCGCCAAGGTCGCCATCTCGATCACCGCGCAGGCCGAGCGTGCGGGCGAGCGCTTCACCGACCAGCCGGGCGGCGGGCGCATGGCGCTGCGCCACCGGCCGCACGGGGTGCTGGCGGTGCTGGGGCCGTATAATTTCCCGGCGCACCTGCCCAATGGCCATATCGTCCCCGCGCTCCTCGCCGGGAATGCGGTGGTGTTCAAACCCTCCGAAAAGACGCCCGCGACGGGGGCGTTCCTGGTCGAATGCTATCATGCGGCGGGCGTGCCGGACGGGGTCGTGCGGCTGCTGGTCGGCGGACCCGACCAGGGGCGGGCGCTGGCGGGGCATGAGGGTATCGACGGGCTGCTCTTCACCGGATCGGCGCGCACCGGCATCGCGCTCAACCGCCAGTTCGCCGAGCGGCCGGAAAAGATCCTCGCGCTGGAGATGGGCGGCAACAACCCGATCCTTGTCTGGGACGATCCCGACCCGGATGCCGCCGCCGCGCTGATCGTCCAGTCGGCCTTCACCACCGCTGGACAGCGCTGCACGGCGGGGCGGCGGCTGATCGTCGAGGATCGGCTTTACGATCCGGTGATGGCGGCGCTAACCCGGCTGACCGACCGACTGATCGTCGGCGCGCCGCATGATGACCCGGCACCCTTCATGGGGCCGGTGATCGACAATGCGGCGGCCGATCATCTTCTCGCACGGGCCGACGAGTTGATCGCGAGCGGCGCGGCGGTCGTCCGCCCGCTGGCGCGTCTTACCCCCGGCCTGCCGCTGCTGACCCCCGCGATCCTCGACGTGACCGATGCGACGGAGCGGCCCGATGACGAGCTGTTCGGCCCGATCCTGCAGGTTTCGCGCGCGCAGGATTTCGGGCAGGCGATCGAACAGGCCAACGCCACCCGCTACGGCCTGTCCGCCTCGCTGATTTCGCCCTCGCGCGAGCGGTACGAACAATTCTGGACCGGCATCCGCGCCGGGATCGTCAACTGGAACCGCCCGACCAACGGCGCGGCGTCGAGCGCGCCGTTCGGGGGCATCGGCTGGTCGGGCAATCACCGCCCCAGCGCCTATTACGCCGCCGACTATTGCGCCTATCCGGTCGCCAGCGCCGAGACCGACCATATCACCGCCGCGATCCCGGTCGGTCTTCGCTGAACAGGAAAATGGCCCGGAACCAGGGTTCCGGGCCATCCCCGATCAGAAGCGGGCGGAAATGCCGACCCGCAGGGTCCGTCCCCGTACCGTGTAATAGGCCGGGAAGGTGTTGAAGTACGATCCGCTCGAAGCCGTCGCGGCATCGCCGATCAGCGGCGGATCCTTGTCGAAGATGTTCTGGACGTTGAAGCGTACGTCGATCCCCTTCACCAGCGTGACATTGGTGTTGAAGTCGAAATAGCTATAGGCCGGAATCCGCTGGACCAGCGGATAGGTCTCACCCGCCTTGGCAGCCAGCACCGAGTTCTTCGAGAGCTTCGCATTGCTGGTGCCCCCCACATAGCGCCAGGTGAACCCGACGCCGCCCTTGATCCATGGCAACTGCCAATTCACTCCGGCGACATGGCGCCAGCGCGGCATCGGATCAACGCAGGCGAAGCCGAAATAGCCCAGGCACGACCAGGGTGTGTTGCCCGGTGCGAACTGCCGCTCATATTTGGTAGTCAGCGTTCCGTTGAAGTTCAGGCCGAAGGTGCCGATGTTGTCGGCAATCCCCAGACGTTTCGGATCGAGCGCATAGTTGGCCCCGAAGTCGATACCCCGCGTCTTGGTATAGCCGGAGTTGTTGTACCGCGCATCGGCGACGAGCAGCTGCCCGGACTGCGGGTCACGCTTGTAGAACTGGCAGAAGAACTCGACCTTGTTGTTGTAACATTGGTCGAAAGCCATACCGATCCGCGTCCATTCGAAGGCGCCACGGATATCGATGTCATACCAGTCGACGGTGGCGGACAGACCGGGGATGCCGCGCGGTTGCAGCACCACGCCCAGCGTCTTGCTGCGCGAACGTTCGGGTTGCAGCCCGGGATTGCCGCCATTGACCAGGGTCGTCGGGCAATAGCCCTGTGAATTGCATCCCGTATAGCTGGTCAGCGCGTCATATTGTGCTCGTGTCATGCCGATCGAGCACTGATCGAAGGTGTAACGCTGGACAGTGTTGGCGCCGCTGGACGCACGGGGCGGGGCGCACAGGTCGAGCATCAGCGAATTGGGATAGCGATTCTCGCCTTCCAGCCGCGGGAGCACGCCGACCCGCACCGCGCGGTTATAGCTGCCCCGGAAGCGGATGCCGTCCACGGGGGCCCAGCTCGCCTCCGCCTTCCAGCTATGCACCAGCGACTGATAGACGTCGTAATCGGAAATCCGATAGCCGCCATTGACGCTGAGTTCCTTGAAGAAGGGCTTGTTCTCGATCAGCGGGATATCGATTTCGCCGCCCAGTTCCTTCACGCTGGTCCGGCCGTCAAACGTCGTGAAGTTCGACCAGGCGCCCATCCCCTTCGACTGGTTGCGATATTTGCGATATTCGCCGGTGATCGCAAAGCCGACGCCGCTTTCGGCAAACGGGCTTTTGATCCCGTAATCCTCCAGCGTGCCCGACACGATGGCGTTGATGACCTGCAGATCGTTCTGCTGGCGGCGGCTGCCATCGGTGGTCAGATAATTATAGACCGCGTCGCTGACCGGCGAGTTGACCGAGAAGGCATCGACCGGCTGGCAGGTCGGATCGCTTCCGTCGATCTTGGACAGACAGGTCGGAACGCCGTTGACGTTACGGACCTGAAGACCGCGCCCCATACGGGTTTCCTGGTCCGCTGCCGGCAGATGGTCCGCATAGCCCCGCATGATGTTGCGGGTCTGCTGATAGCTGAGCTCGAAGCGGATCTTGTCGACGATCATGCCCGACAGATTCAACGATCCGCGCCAATCGGCCGTGGTGTTGCGGAAGTTCTGGATCATGCCCGGCCGGAACAGCGACACCGCAATCGGATCGCTGAGCGCCGTCGTGCCCGCCGCCGCGCCGCAGATCACCTGGGCCTGCTGCTGCCCCAGGAAGGGATTGTCGCAGTTGACGCGGGCGCTGGGCGTCCAGATGCCGCCATCGATCGAATTGGCGCCACGCTCGACGATGCTGCTATACAGGAAGCTGCCGTTCAGCCGCATGCCCGCCGGCAGGTCGGCGGTCAGGAAGCCGCCGACATTGACCTGCTCGTTGCGACGCTGGACCGCGTCGACACGCTGGATGCGCTGCTCGTCCTGCACGTCATAGGCGCGGAAGCTACGCGAACCATCGCGTGCGTTGGTGAGGTCCTGGTTGTTGATCCCGAAATAGCTGTACGGATTGTAGGTCGTGCCGTTGCACGTCCACTTGGTGTTGCCTGCCTCCACCTTGTTCGGGTCGAACATCAGCAGCGGACAGTTGGTCGTGTCCAGATTGCGGTACTGGATCGGGTCGGCGCGCTTGTAGGTGGCGAAGGCGCTGAGATTGACCTTGTCGTCCAGGAACGAATGCCCGGCCGCCAGCGACGCATAGTAATTGCCGCCGCCCAGATAGCTGCCGCGCGGATAGGTGTAGCCCGCTTCCTGCGCCACCTTGGCCAGCAACGGATTGTTGTTGTTGTGGTTGAAGCCGCTGACCTCGCCATCGAAGGCGATGCCGTTGAACTTGCGCTTCACGATGAAGTTGACGACACCCGCGATCGCGTCCGAACCATAGACCGCCGATGCGCCGCCGGTCATGATGTCGATCCGCTCGATCAGCGCGCCGGGGACGATATTGACGTCATTGTCCATCCGCTGCCCGTTGAGCAGCGTCAGGGTACGGCCCGCCCCCAGACTGCGCAGGCCGACCGGCGCCGCGCCGGAGTCCCAGCTCTGGCCCTGAAGTCCCAGCATCGGCGTGACCTGCGGCAGTTGCGCCAGCGCGTCCTCGACGCGGGCGAGCCCCCGCTCCTTCAGATAGGTGGCGTCGATCGTGGTGATCGGCGCATTGCTTTCCATGTTCGGCCGCACGATGCGCGTGCCCGTGACGATCACGTCGCCGAGATCGACCTTTTCCTGCTTGGCGTCGATCCTGTCGGTCGATGCCGCCACACCCGTGACGACGGAGGCCTCGGTCTTCGCCTTGTCGTCGTCACCCGCCTGAGTCGTTTGCGCCGACGCAACCCCCGTCCACGCCAGCGCAATCAAGGATGCGCCAATCCCCATTCTGGAGCAATATGATGTCTTCATTGCCACTCCCCCCATCAGCTTCTTCTACTTTTGTCCACCAAAGCACATCCAAATGCGAATCACAAATATAATATACTATCGGTCCGATCCCTCCCTGGGCGGCACCCAAGCTGATCTACCCCTGTCCCAAGCATCGCTCGGTTGTGGCAGGCGCGGAGCGGGCGCACATGGGCATCATGGCTAGTCTCCTCGATCCCGCCGCGCGTGGACGCGTGATCCTTGTCGGTGCAGGCCCCGGCGATCCGGGCCTGCTGACGGTTCGCGCGGTCGAGGCGCTGAAACAGGCCGATGTCGTCGTGCATGACGGGCTGATCGATCCGCGCGTGCTCGACATCGCGCCCGGCACGGCACAGCGCATTTCGGTGGCCAAGCGGCGCGCGCGGCACACCCTGTCGCAGGACGCGATCAACGCGCTGATCGTCGCGCACGTCAAGACCGGCGCGATCGTCGTCCGGCTGAAGGGCGGCGACCCCTTCATCTTCGGCCGCGGCGGCGAAGAGGTGGAGGCGGTGCGCGCCGCCGGCCTGCGCGTCGAGGTGATTCCCGGTGTCTCGGCCGCGCTCGGCTGCGCGGCGGAGGCGATGCTGCCGCTGACGCACCGCGATCATGCCTCGGCGGTGTCCTTCGTCGCGGGCCAGTGCAAGGGGCTGACCGATCAGGACTGGTCGGGGCTGGCGGGCCAGGGCCGGACGCTCGTCATCTATATGGGCGTCGCGACCGCCAACGGCATCGCCGACAAGCTGATGGCGGACGGCGTCGCCCCCGACATGCCGGTCGCGGTGCTGGAGCGCGGCACGCTGGAGGGCCACCGCGCGATTCGTACCCTGCTCGCCGATCTCGGCCCGATGGTGGATCGCGAAAAGGTTCAGAGCCCGGCGATCATCGTCGTGGGCGAGGTGGTCGAATTGTCGGATGCCGAGGACAAGCTGGCGCGTTGGGCCCGCGTGGCGGAAGGAATGAGCGCATGAAGCTGTTGACGGGCAATGATCTGGCGACCGGCGATGTCGTCTGGTGGACAGGGCGCGACTGGTCGCGCCATATCGAGGATGCGGTCGATGTCGGCGCATCCGGCGAGGCGATCCTGCGCGCCGAGGAAGGTGCGCGCCGGGTCAACGTCCCCTATCTGATCGACGCCGAGGCGACCGGGCAAGGCCCCCGTCCCGCGCATATCAAGGACCGTATCCGCGCGCTCGGCCCCACGGTGCGCCCCGACCTGACGCTGAAGCCCGCCGATGCCGATGCCGGCGCCTGGATCATTTGAGAGAATAGCGCATGTATCGTTACGACGAATATGACCAGAGCATCGTCGATGCCCGTGTCGAGGAGTTTCGCGACCAGGTGGAACGCCGCCTGTCGGGCGCGCTGACCGAGGATCAGTTCAAGCCGCTGCGGCTGATGAACGGGCTCTATCTTCAGCTTCACGCCTATATGCTGCGCGTCGCGGTGCCCTATGGCACGCTGGACAGCCGCCAGATGCGGATGCTGGGCCATATCGCGCGCAAATATGATCGCGGCTACGGCCATTTCACCACGCGGCAGAACATCCAGTATAACTGGATCAAGCTGGCCGACGCGCCCGACATCCTGGCCGAGCTGGCGACCGTGCAGATGCATGCCATCCAGACGTCGGGCAACTGCATCCGCAACATCTCGTCCGACCAGTTTGCGGGCGCGGCCGCCGATGAAGTCACCGATCCGCGCCCCTGGGCCGAATTGCTGCGGCAATGGTCGACCTTCCACCCCGAATTCACCTATCTGCCGCGCAAGTTCAAGATCGCGGTGATCGCCGCGGACGAGGATCGCGCGGCGATGCGGCTGCACGATATCGGCATCCAGCTCCTGGAGCGCGACGGCGTGCTGGGCGCGAAGATCTTCGTCGGCGGCGGCATGGGCCGCACTCCGATGATCGCGCATGAGGTGAAGGACTTCATCACCGCCGACCATCTGATGAGCTATCTGGAGGCGTGCCTGCGGGTCTATAACCGCTATGGCCGTCGCGACAATATCTACAAGGCGCGGATCAAGATCCTTCTGCACGAGATCGGCGTCGACGCCTATCGCGACCAGGTGGAGGCGGAATTCGCCGCGATCCGCGAGCTGGGCATCGACCCGCCCGTGGCCGAACTGGCGCGGATCACCGCGATGTTCGCCGGACCGGACTTTGCCAGCGACGCGCCCGATAGCGTGGACCGGTCCGATCCCGACTTCGCGGTCTGGCTCGACCAGAATGTCGCACGCCACAAGCAGCCCGGCCATGCCATCGTCACGATCAGCCTGAAGCCGATCGGCGGGATTCCCGGCGACGCCTCCGCCGACCAGATCGACCTGATGGCCGACTTGGCCGAGCGTTACGGCCATGACGAACTGCGCGTCACCCATGCCCAGAACATCGTCCTGCCGCATGTCCGCAAGGCCGACCTGCACGCCATCTGGACCGCGCTTCGCGATGCCGGGCTGGCCGAGGCCAATCTCGACCTGATCTCGGACATCATCGCCTGCCCCGGCCTGGATTATTGCAGCCTGGCCAATGCCCGCTCGATCCCGCTGGCGCAGAAGATCGGCGAGCGTTTCGCCGGGCGGCAGCGCGAGCTGGGCGAGTTGAAGCTGAAGATCTCGGGCTGCATCAACGCCTGCGGCCACCATCACGCCGGGCATATCGGCATCCTGGGCGTCGACAAGAAGGGCACCGAAAACTATCAGCTGCTGCTCGGCGGGTCGGGCGCGGAGGACGTGTCGCTCGGCAAGATCACCGGCCCCGGTTTCGACGAGGACGGTGTCGTCGATGCGATCGAGCGCGTGACCGACCGTTACGTCCAGCTTCGCGAGGGCGGTGAACGCTTCCTCGACACCTATCGCCGCGTCGGCATGCAGCCGTTCAAGGAAGCCATTTATGGTTGATCCGATCACCGTGAACACCGATGCGGGCGAGACGCTGCTGCGCTTTCGCGACGATGTAGCGCATGACGAACCGGCGGTGACGCTGGACGCGTTCCTGGGCCAGACCAACGCCACCGCCGTCCGGCTGGAGGCGGGCGACGATGCCCGTGCCCTTCTCCCGCATCTGGGGCAGATCGCTTTGGTCGAGATCAGTTTCCCGACCTTCCGCGACGGGCGTGGCTATTCGGCGGCGCGGATTCTGCGCGAGGCAGGGTTCGAGGGCGAACTCCGCGCGGCGGGCGATGTGCTGGTCGACCAGATCCCGCATATGCGCCGCTGCGGCTTCGACAGCTTCGCGCCCGAAAAGCCGGTCGATGCGGCGACGCTGACGAAACTGCTCGCCCTTTATCCGCAACCCTATCAAAAGGCCGCCGACACCCGCGTGCCGGTGTGGAAGCGGCGCCATGGCTGAGCGGTCGCTCGACCGGATCGACGTTCGGCCGGCTTACACGGCGGAGGACGCTGCGGCTTATGAAGCGCGCTTCGCGGGCGTGGCTGCGCCCGAGATGCTGCGCACCCTGCTGACCGGCGAGCTGCGCGGACAGATCGCGGCGGTGTCGTCCTTCGGCACCGAGTCCGCCGTGCTGCTCCACATGGTGGCGCAGGCCGATCCCGCGACGCCGGTGGTCTTCACCGACACGCTGAAGATGTTTCCCGAGACGCTGGCGTATCGCGACACGCTAGTCGCGCGGCTGGGCCTGCTCGACGTGCGCGTCATCCAGCCCGACCTGGCGCTGCTGGCGGCGAAAGACCCGGAGGGCATCCGCCATGGCTATGACCCCGATGGCTGCTGCGACCTGCGCAAGGTCGAGCCGCTGGCGCGCGGCCTCGCCCCGTTCGAGGCCTGGATTTCGGGTCGCAAGGGCTTCCAGGCGGGCACCCGCCACGCCCTGCCCCGGTTCGAGGTCGAGGATGGCCGGTTGAAGCTCAACCCGCTGGCGGATTGGGACAAGGCGGCGCTGGACGGCTATTTCGCCGAACACGACCTGCCGCGCCATCCACTGGAGGCACAGGGCTATCTTTCGATCGGCTGCGCGCCCTGCACCAGCAAGGTCAAGCCCGGCGAAGACCCGCGTGCGGGGAGATGGCGCGGGTTCGACAAGGTAGAATGCGGCCTCCACCGGCCGGTGGAGGCCGCTCGGTCGGCCTGAGGGACTTCGATCCCTTGGCCACTCTTCCCTGCGCCGGTGTTACGCGAAAGCAATCCCAACATCCGCTCGCACTGAGCGAAGTCGAAGTGCACGCCCCGGACCATGCGGTCAGGGCTTTGCGTGGCCTTCGACTTCGCTCAGGCTGAACGGAGGTTGGAATCAATACCCCGCGAAGTCGGTGAACCGCGTGATCGTCGGGTCGAACTTCATCACCACCTTGCCGGTCGCACCGTGACGCTGTTTCGCGACGATCAGTTCGGCCAGGCCGTAGACCCGTTCCACCTCGGTCGCCCATTTCGCGTGGTCCTCGAAGACCTTGCCGTCATCGCCTTCCATCGGGCGCTTGGGCTCGCGCTGCATCATGTAATAGTCTTCGCGGAACACGAACCAGACCATGTCGGCGTCCTGCTCGATCGAGCCCGATTCGCGAAGGTCGGACAGCATCGGCCGCTTGTCCTCGCGCTGCTCGACCGCGCGGGACAGCTGCGACAGGGCCAGCACCGGCACGTTCATGTCCTTGGCCAGCGTCTTGAGCCCGCGCGAAATCTCCGAGATTTCCTGCACGCGGTTGCCCTCAGACGACTTGCCCGAGCCGGTCAGCAGCTGGAGATAGTCGACCACGACCAGCCCGATCTCGTTATTGTGCCGCCGCTGCAACCGTCGGACGCGGGTGTGCAGCGCGGAGATGGACAGGCCGCCGGTATCGTCGATGAACAGCGGCAGCTGCTCCAGTTCGGCGGCGGCGGCGGCCAGCTGCGCGAACTCGTTGCGGCTGATCTTGCCCATGCGCAGCGCCTCGGAGCTGATCCCCGACTGTTCGGCCAGGATACGCGTCGCCAGCTGGTCGGCGGACATTTCGAGGCTGAAGAACGCGACCTTGGCACCGACCGACTCGGACGGCGGGATGCCGTCCTGCATGTCGCGCATCCAGCGCCGCGCGGCGTTGAACGCGATGTTGGTGGCGAGCGAGGTCTTGCCCATGCCCGGACGGCCCGCCAGGATCATCAAGTCGGAGCGGTGCATACCGCCGATCTTGGCATTGACCGAGTCCAGGCCGGTGGTGATGCCCGAGACATGGCCGCCGGAGTTCAGCGCGCGCTCGGCATTCTTGACCGCCATGGTGGTGGCCTGGGCGAAGCTCTTCACCGCATTTTCGGAGCCGCCGTCCGCCGCGACCTTGAACAGCTCGTTCTCGGCCAGCTCGATCTGCGCGCGAGGGTTCACCTCCTCCGAGGTATCCATTGCCCGGTCGACCAGCGTCCGCCCCACCGTCACCAGCGCGCGCAGCATGGCCAGGTCATAGATCTGCGTCGCGAACTGCCGCGCGCCGATCAGCCCCGCGCCCGATCCGGTCAGCTGGGCGAGATAGGCCGGGCCGCCCAGCGCCTTCATCCCCTCGTCCGCCTCGAACATCGGGCGCAGCGTGACGGGGGTCGCCAGCATGTCGGTGGCGCGCAGATTCTTGATCGCGGCGAAGACGCGGCCATGGACCGGCTCGAAGAAATGGTCCGGGTCCAGCCGGTCGACCAGATCGTCGGCCAGCCGGTTGTCGATCATCATCGCGCCCAGCAGCGCGGCCTCCGCCTCGATATTGCGGGGGAGCTGCTGCGGCTCGGCGGCGGCAGCGGTGTTCGGAAATGCGAGGGTGGCCATTTCTTCGGCGTTAGCGCGGAGTGGCGCCGGATGAAAACGCATTGCGTCGATCAGCGGGGGATTTGCGGCGCACGCGCTTCGCGACTATCCCTGCCGGATGGCCGATCCGCGGATCATATCCATCGATCTCGACGAACGCAGCCTCGGCTGGCGGTCGGCCGATGTCGAGCAGGAGCGGCGGATCGCGATCTTCGACCTGATCGAGGAAAATTATTTCGCGCCGCAACGGCCGCAGGCGGACGGCTATGCCGGGCCCTATCGGATCAAGCTGGAGTCCGAGGAAGGGCGCCTGGGCATCCATATGTACCGCGAGGACGGCACGCATATCGAGACGCTGGTGCTGGCGCTCGGCCGGTTCCGGCGGCCGATCAAGGACTATTTCGCGATCTGCGACAGCTATTACCAGGCGATCCGCGCCGCCACGCCGCAACAGATCGAGACGATCGATATGGCCCGGCGCGGCATCCATAACGACGCCGCCGAAATGCTGAAGGACAGGCTGACCGGCAAGATCGAGGTGGACTTCGATACCGCACGCCGCCTCTTCACACTGCTGTGCGTCCTGCATATCCGCAACTGATGGCGATTCTCTGGAAAATCGGCGCCGGGCTGCTCGCGCTCGGTGCGGCGGGCATGGGCGGCTGGCACTGGGCGACGCATTGGCGCCCCTCGGCCGACCATTATGCGTTGCAGGGCATCGACCTGGCCGAGAATCCCCCGCCGGTGGAGTGGCGGACGCTGCGCGCGGGCGGCGCCGACTTTGCCTATATCGTCGCCACCTCGGGCGCGGACCGCCGCGATCCCGCGTTCGAGGCGAACTGGGCCGCGCTGCCCGAGGCCGGGCTGCGGCGCGGGGCGATCCATATCTACTCGCTGTGCCAGCCCGCCGCGGCGCAGGCGGATGCCTTCAACATCTTCGTGCCGCGCGCCGGGGATGCGCTGCCCGCCGCGATCGACCTGTCCTTTCACGACGATTGCACCGCGCGGCCCGATCGCGCGACGCTGGTCGCCGACCTGACCCGGTTCGTGACGATGGTCGAGACGCATACGCGCAAGCCGGTGATGCTGCGCGTCGCCAAGCCGTTCGAGTCCGAATACAGCATCACGACCGCGTTCGATCGCCCGATCTGGGCGGTCGGCAATATGTTCAAACCCGATTATGCCGCCCGCCCCTGGCGGATGTGGCGCGCGAGCGATTTCCGCCGGGTCGAGGGGGTGGAAGGCCCCGTCAACTGGGACGTCGTCACACCATGAGCCAGATCGATCCGACCGCCGAGCGCCTGATCGCCGCCGCCCGCGCCGCCGCGCGCCACGCCCATGCGCCCTATAGCCGGTTCGCGGTGGGCGCCGCCTTGTTGATGGAGGACGGGTCGGTCATCACCGGCGCGAACTTCGAGAATGCCAGCTATGGCCTGTCGCTCTGCGCCGAGACGGTCGCGATCGCCACCGCCTCGGCCGCCGGGCGACTGCGCGAGATCGTCGCGGTCGGCGTGATCGGCGGCGCGATGGACGCGAACGGCGAGCCCACCGGCACCGCCCCGGTCGGCCCCTGCGGCCGGTGTCGGCAGGTCATCAACGAGGCCGCCCAGATGGGCGGCCGCGACCTGCCCGTCCATTGCGGCGCGGCGGAAGGCGATGCGGTGCGCAGCTATCGGCTGTCCGAATTGCTGCCGGATGCCTTTGGTCCGGCGGATCTGGGGATCGGCTGAATTTCGCGCGACGCCGCGAAGACACGAAGATGTGTTCGCGCAGAGGCGCAGAGAAGACGTTCCAGCCCTGCCTGCCTCATCGCCATGAGCGGATGCCCCCTTATCTTCGCCTCCGCGCGAACACTTCGCCTCAGTTGCCCGGCTCTTCGCCCCGCACCCGCATCGCGGCAGCGGCCGCCTGGATGAACTGCCACACATCGGCCGAAAAGCCCGGATCGGCCTGCCCATCCCACGCCGCCCGGTTCTCATGCAGCCGCGTCGCGCCCGCCCACATCTCCGGCGAGGCCACCGCGCGGAACGGCGCCAGCAGCGCGAACCATTCGCGCACAAAAGCCTGCGCCGCCTCCGAACCGGGGTCGAGCGGCAATGCGGCGGCGATCCGCTGGCCCAGATCGGCCCATTGCGCCTGATAGGCATCCTGATCGAAATCGGGGGCAAGCGTGGTCATCCGCTCGGCCCAATGGGCCTGTTCCTCCTTGGTGAAATGCTGGTCGACCACGGCCTTCCATTGGGTCGTCGTCATGCTGTTTCCCTTTCGAATCAGCGAGCAGAGCGTCGCGACGTCGATGCGCTCGCCGGCATCGATGCGGGACTGGATGGAATGAAGCAGGGTCGCCGTATCGGCCAGCACGGCGGCTTGCGCCTCGACCACCGCCAGTTGTGCCGCGACCATCGGTCCCAGCCGCGCGTCGGGCCGGTCGAGCATCCGCCCGATCGCCGCCAGCGTGAACCCGGCCCGTTTCAGCGCGACGATCGCATGCAGCCGCTCGAGTTCCCCTGCACCGAAGATGCGCCGCCCGCCCTCGCTGCGCAGCGGCCGGATCAGCCCCCGCGCCTCGTAAAAGCGCAACGCCCGGCTGCTGAGCCCCGTGGCCTTCGCGATCTCGGCAATATCCAGCATCTTCGTCATGCGGAGCAGCCTACCGCTTGACGCAACGTCAACCGCAAGCCCCATTTTGCGTTTCGGCGCTTGCCCTGTCCGGGCGATCCGGCAATGAGCGGCAACGCTTAAGGGGAATGAAGATGTCGATCCTGTCCGACCGCTGGATTCGCGAAGCCGCGCAGACCCAAGGGATGATCGAGCCCTTTGTCGAGAACCAGCGCCGCGACGGCTGTATCAGCTATGGCCTGTCCTCCTATGGCTATGACGCGCGGGTGGCGGACGAGTTCAAGATCTTCACCAATGTCGACAGTGCGGTGGTCGACCCCAAGGACTTCGCGTCGAACAGCTTCGTCGATCGCAAGACCGATGTGTGCATCATCCCGCCCAACAGCTTCGCGCTGGCGCGGACGGTCGAATATTTCCGGGTGCCGCGCGACGTGCTGGTGATCTGTCTGGGCAAGTCGACCTATGCGCGCTGCGGTATTATCGTGAACGTCACGCCGCTGGAGCCGGGTTGGGAGGGGCATGTGACGCTGGAATTTTCCAACACCACGCCGCTGCCTGCGAAAATCTATGCCAATGAAGGCGCCTGCCAGTTCCTGTTCCTGAAGGGCAACGAGCCCTGCGAGACCAGCTATGCCGACCGCGCGGGCAAATATATGGGCCAGCGCGGCGTCACCCTGCCCCGGCTGTGACCGGGCAACCGTAACGCCCCCAAAGCTCGCGGGCCTCGACCGTCGGTTGCGGCCCGGATGGCGACACGAGGACGATGATGGCCCTCATCAAGACCGGGTTGATCTATTTCGATCAGGCGATCCGCCACGGCTCGATCCGCAAGGCGGCGGAATCGCTCAACATCGCATCCTCGGCGGTCAACCGGCAGCTGTTGCAGCTCGAAGAGGAGCTGGACGTGCAGCTGTTTGTCCGCATGCCGCGCGGGATACGCCCCACCGCGGCGGGCGAGGCGTTGCTGGCCTATATCCGCCGGTGGAAGCGCGAAAGCGTCGCGCTGCGCCACGAGATGCTGCGGCTGCGCGGCGGCGAGCGCGGCCATATCCGGATCGCCGCCGCCGAGAGCCTGGCCGACGACCTCGTGCCGCGCACCATCGTCCGCTACAAGGAACGCTTCCCGCTGATCGAATTCTCGCTGCTGGCGGGCGACAATCACCGGGTGAAGGCGGAATTGCTGTCCAAGGAAGCGGATGTCATCTGCGCCTTCGACCTGACGGGCACCGCGCGCACCGCGACGGTGGCGCATGTCCAGACGCCGATCGGCGTCATCACCCCGCCGGGCCATCCCCTTTCCCTGCTCGACCGAGTGACCCTGTCCGACTGCGTTCCCCATGCGGTGGTGACGCCGCATGACGACTGGCTGAAGCAGAGCGTGCTGCACGATCTGTTCGACATGAGCGACGTGCCGCTCAAGCGAGTCGCCACGGTCGAGCGGATCGATACGCTCAAGAATCTGGTGCGCGCCGGGGTCGGCATCGCCTTCCTCTCGCGCATCGGGCTGGAGCGCGAGCTGGCGGCGGGCGAACTCTGCTGGGTTCCGCTGGCCGAGGGGATCGTCCGCCCGGCCAGCGTGTCGATGCTGCTTCAACGCGGCCGGGTACTGCCCATCTATCTCAGCACCTTTGTCGACATGCTGAAGGAGGAGTTCGCCCGGCTGGGCGAATAGCCGACTTATCCCGACGCCACCGCGCCCGGCATGGCGGGCTCCGCCTCCACCGCGTCCGCCAGCCGCCGCGCGAGGAAGGCGCAGGCGATCAGCTGCAACTGGTGGAATACCATGACCGGCAGCAGGACGACGCCGACCTGCGCGGGCGGAAACAGCACGCCCGCCATCGGCACGCCCGTCGCCAGGCTCTTCTTCGACCCGCAGAAGCGCATCACGACCGCGTCCTCGGGCGCCAGCTTCATCGCCCGCGCCATCACGCCGGTCAGCACCAGCACCACCGTCAGCAGCAGCGCGCACCATCCGACGAGTTCCGCCAGCTCCAGCGCGCCGACCTGCGACCACAGCCCCTGGCTCACCGCCGCACCGAAGGCGGTATAGACGACCAGCAGGATCGATCCGCGATCGAGCGTCGTCACCATCCGCTTGCGCGCCGCGATCCACGCGCCGATCCAGGGGCGCAGCATATGCCCCGCCGCGAACGGCACCAGCAATTGCAGGACGATCGCCCGCACGCTGTCGAACGACAGCTCGACGCCCCCGGTGCCCGGAAGCAGCAGGGCGGCCAGCGCGGGCGTGACGGCGATGCCCAGCAGGTTGGACAGCGAGGCGCTGCACACCGCCGCCGCGACATTGCCGCGCGCGATCGCGGTGAAGGCGATCGAGGATTGCACGGTCGAGGGCAGCAGGGTCAGGAACAACAGGCCGGTGGCGAGGCTGGGCGACGGCAGGCCGCTGCCCGCGATGGCGAGCCCCAGCAGCGGGAACAGCACGAAGCTGGTCGCCAGGATCGCCGCATGCAACCGCCAGTGCCGCGCCCCCGCCAGCAGGGCGCTGCGCGACAGTTTCGCACCATGGACGAAGAACAGCGCGACGATCGCGGTATCGGCGGCGAGGTCGAAGACGCGCACGCCGACACCGCGCGGCGGCAGCAGCGTGGCGATCAGCACGGTCGCCAGCAGCATCAGGACATAGGGCTCGATCGTGGCGAGCAGGCGACGGATCATCGGGGCACTCCGGCGGGAAGGAACGGGATCAACTGCCCCGATAGGTGGAATAGCTGTAGGGCGAGACGAGCAGCGGCACGTGATAATGCCCCCCCTCCGGCGCGATGCCGAAATCGATCGTCACCCGGTCGAGAAAGGGTGGATTCGGCAGTTCCACCCCGGCGGCGCGGAAATAGTCGGCGACCGCGAAGCACAATGCATGACGCCCCGGCGAGACCGGCACGGCGGCCAGCGCGGGACAGCGCCCATCGGCATTGGTCACGCCATCGAACAACCGCATTCCGTCGCCGTCGAGCAGCGTGACGGCGATGCCCGCCGCCGGCCGGCCATGCGCGGTGTCCAGGACATGGGTGGACAGGGTCATGCTCATGCCACCGCCCCCGTGCGCGGCCATGCCCCGATGAATTCGGGCTCGTCATAGTCGAGATAGGCGGCGATCATCGCATCGCGGTCGTCGAGGAACAGCTGGTCGGCCACCCCCGCCACCAGCCGGGGCAAGGCGTGGCGCAGTCCCGACAGCGCGGACGCCGACAGGCCAAGGCTGATGAGCCCCGAATAGTTGAACGCGAACAGCCCGTGCAGCGCCGCCGCATCGTCGGGCGTGCGCGGCAACAGCTGGAATTGCGGCCCCAGATAGGGATGCGCATCGATCAGCGGATGCGACGCCTCCGCCGGGCGATAGCGGTCGGACCAGCGCGCGATGCCGTCGGCGACCAGCGCCAGTTCGGGACGCAGCGCCGGATCGGTGACCAGCCCGGTCGACAGGACGAGGAAGTCGAACGTCTCGGTCCCGCGCGGGGTGGTGACCGCGACCGCATCGCCGGTGTCCGCCACGTCCAGCCACGGCGTACCGAGATGCAGGTGAAAGCCGGGTAGCGCCGACGCGCGATCGAACGTGTCGTTGGTCGGCGGCTGGCTGCGGTCGAAAAAGGCGACCATCATCCGGTATTTGGCGGCATCGTCCAGCGCGGGGAAACGGCCGATGATCCCGCTGCGCTCCATATGCCGGATCGGATTGACGCGCGGCAGTTCCGGGCGGCGGACGAAGACATGCGCCTCGGCCACCCCGGCGGACAACGCGGCATGGGCATTGTCAAACGCCGAGGCCCCCGCCCCCAGCAACGCGATGCGCTTTCCGGCCAGACCCGCATAGTCGATCGAAGCGGACGTATGGGCATAGCGGGTCGCGGGCAGCCGATCGCGCACCAGTTCGGGCACGTGCCAGTTGCCGCCCCCCTGGATGCCGGTCGCCAGCACGACCTTGCGCGCGAGCAGCGGCGCACCGTCGGCAAGGTGGACGCGGAACCGCCCGCCCAGCGGCTCGATCAGCGTCACCCGCGCCTCGTTGCGCACCGGCAGGTTCAGGACGGCGCGATACCAGCGCAGATAGGCCATCCAGTCGCGGCGCGGGATTTTGTCCAGCGCCTCCCATCCTTCCACGCCATGCTGCGCCTCCCAAAAGGCGCGAAAGGTCAGCGAGGGGATGCCCAGGTCGATCGCGGTCAGATGCTTGGGCGTGCGTAGCGTCATCATCCGCGCATAGGTATCCCACGGCCCCTCATAACCCGCCGGGTTTTCGTCGAGGACGAGGATGTCCGACACGCGCTCGCGCAACAATCCGAACGCCGCGCCCAGCCCGCTCTGCCCGCCGCCGACGATGATGACGTCATAGACATGGCCCTCCGCCATGGGCTGCGGCACCGTCCAGGCGGGGCCGCCATGCGCCAGGCGTTCGAGATCGGTCGCGACCTGCTGGGCCAGGGCGGCCAGGCCGATGGGTTGGGTCATGCCAGGGTCTCCAGTCGCAGGCGGACGATATGGCCGATCTCGGTCAGCGCGGTTTCGACCTCGGCCTCGCGGTCGTTGGCCAGCCGCTCGGCCATGGCGCGCAATATGCCCGCCCGGTCGGTCCGCCGGACACAGATGACGAAGGGGAAGCCGAACCGCTCGCCATAGGCCGCGTTCAGCGCATGGAAGCGCTCGAACTCCTGCCTGGTCATGCGGTCCAGCCCAGCCGAGGCCTGCTCGCTGCGCGACTCCTCGGTCAGCGTGCCCGCGATCGCCGCGCGCCCCGCCAGTTCGGGATGGGCGCGGATCACCGACAGCCGTTCCTCGGGCGTGGCGTCGGCAAGCACCGCCACGATCCCCTCCGCCAGATCGGCAAAGGGGCGCCGCGCCGCCGCGCGTTCGACCACCCAGGGCGAATGCTCGACCACGCTCGCATAGCGCGCGACGAAAGCCTCGCTGGACATGGCATTGAAATCGCTATCGGTCATGATCCCGCCCCCTCGATCGAGACATGCGCGGCGACGACTTTCCACCCATCGGGAAAGCGCACCCAGGTCTGGCTCTGCCGCCCGCGCCGGGCATCGCCTTCGCGGAAGAATTCGGCGTTGGCGGTGGCATGGTCGCGGCCAAAGGCATGGATGGCGACCGTTCCGAGCCGACGCTGCGGCGAACCGCCCCGACCCTGGCGAAAGGCGCGAATGGCCTCCGCGCCGTACAGCACCTCGCCCACGCCATAGCGGATCGTGGTCGGATGATCGTGGAACAGCCGGTCCATCGCGGGCACGTCATCGGCCATCAGCGCGGCTTCATAAGCGGTGAAGGCGGCCATGACCTCGGCCACCACCTGCGGATCGTCGATCATCATCTCGGGCGTCATGCCGGGTGCACCTGTTGCCAGTGTCGCGCGATATCGATGCGGCGCGCGATCCACGCGTCGCCGCTGGCGATCACATGATCGACGAAGCGGGCCAGCGCCGCCGCGCGGCCGGGCCGCCCGACGATGCGCCCATGCAGGCCCACCGACATCATCCGCCCGCCCTCGGCCCGCAACTGCTCGAACGTGTCGCGCAGATAGCGGAAAAAGGGTTCGCCATCGGCAAAGCCGTTATAGGCGACGAACTTCATGTCATTGGCGTCGAGCGTATAGGGCACGATCAGCTGCGCCCGCCCGCCATTCGCATCGGCATGGCGACGATCCCAATAGGGCAGGTCGTCGGCATAGCTGTCGGCGTCATAGACGAACCCGCCCTCAGCGGCGACCAGCGCGGCGGTCGCGGGCGAGGTTCGCCCCTGATACCAGCCCAGCGGGCGCGTGCCGGTCAGCCGGGTGTGCAGCGCGATCGCCTCGGCGATATGCGCGCGCTCCACCTCGGGCGGGACATATTGATAGTCGATCCAGCGATAGCCGTGGCTGGCGATCTCCCAGTCGGCGGCCAGCATCGCGTCGACCGTCGCCGGATTGGCGGCCATGGCGGTCGCCACCGCGAAGGCTGTCACCGGCACCTGCCGCTCGGCGAACAGCCGGTGCAGCCGCCAGAAACCGGCGCGCGCGCCATATTCGTACAGGCTTTCCATCGCCATGGCGCGGGCGGGATGGCTGGCCGCGCCGACCATCTCCGACAGGAACGCCTCCGACCCGGCATCGCCGTTCAGGACGCTGTTCTCCGCGCCTTCCTCGACATTGACGACGAACTGCACCGCGACGCGCGCGCCGCCGGGCCAGCGGGGATCGGGCGGCGATGCGCCATAGCCGACCAGATCGCGCAGCGCGGTCATGCGGTATAGCTTTCGAGCGCGGCATCGACCCCGGCGCCGGAGGGCAATGCCATCCCCTCCGCCCGCAACACCGCCTCCAGCGCGGCGAGCGTCAGCAGCACCTTATGCTTCATGGCATTGTAGCCCATCGCGCCGATCCGCCAGACCTTGCCCTGGAGCGGGCCGAAGGCGGTGCCGATCTCGATCTCGAAATCCTCGCGCATCCGGGCGCGCACCCGCTCGCCGTCAACGCCGGGCGGGATCAGGACGCCGGTCACGTTGGTCATGCGGAAGCGATCGTCGCCGAACACCTCCAGCCCCAGCGCGCGGGCCCCGGCCACCACCGCCCGGCCCGCCGCCGCATGGCGCGCGAACCGTGCCTCCAGCCCCTCGCCCAGCGCCACGCGGGCGCATTCGCGCGCGCCGTAGAGCATCGTCGTCGCTTCGGTATGATGGTTCAGCCGCTTCTCCGACCAATAGTCCATGATCATGGCGAGGTCGAAATAGTTGGTGCCGATCCGCACCCCGCCCGCATCGACAATGTCGTCGCGGCGAATGCCCTTTTCGACATGGCGACGCCCCAGGATGCGCTCGGCGGCGCGGGGCGAGACGGTGATCGGGGCCGATCCCGACGGACCGCCCAGGCATTTCTGCAAGCCGCCGGTGACGATGTCCGCCCCCCAGCGGTCGGCGGCGATCTCCATCCCGCCGATCGTCGCGGTCGCATCGACATAGAGATACGCGCCCGCCGCTTGTGCCAGCGCCCCCACCCCGTCGAGCGGCTGCGCCATGGTGGTCGAGGTGTCGCCATGGACGCAGGCGACGACCATTGGCGCGGTCCGCTCGATCGCGTCTGCGATGGCGTCGAGCGGCACCGTCTGCCCCCAGGGGACCGACAGCCGCTCGACCTGCGCGCCGATCCGCTCGCCAATCTCCTGCAACAACAGTCCGAAGCGGCCGAAATCGACGACCAGCAGCCGGTCCCCCGGTGCGAGCAGCGACACCAGAGACGCCTCGATCGCCGCGCGCGCGGTGCCGTCGACCAGGAAGGTCCAGTGGTTCTCGGTCCCGAACACCGGACGGTACAGCGCCATGACCTGGTTCATATAGCCGGTCATCTCCGGATCGAACTGGCCGAGCAGGTCCGCACTCATTGCGCGCAGCACGCGCGGATGGGCGTTGACCGGCCCCGGCCCCATCAGCAGCCGCTGCGGCGGATCGATCTCGCCGAAAAGGTCAGGCGTCACGACAATTTCCTCCCAATCGGTCGATAAAGCCGCGCATTGCGGCAAAGGCGGCATCGGCATCGGCCGGGTCGACATGTTCGGCCGGGTTGTGGCTGATCCCCCCGGCACAGCGCAGGAACAGCATCGCGACCGGCCCCAGCGCGACCATCGCCATCGCGTCATGCCCCGCGCCCGACATCAGCCGACGCGAAACCTGCCCGGTGGCGACGACCGCCGCGTCGAGCAGATCCATGAGGCGGGGATCGCACGGGCATGGCGGCAGGTCGTGGACCGTCGCGACGGTGAGGCGCACGCCCCGATCGCGCGCGATGGCCTCCATCGCCGCACCGATCGCGGCGGCGGCGCGGTCGCGGCGGTCGGTCGCGCCCGCCCGAATGTCGACGGTGAAGCGCACCTCGCCCGCGATCACGTTCGCCGCCCCCGGCGCGACCTCGATCCGGCCGACCGTCGCGACCAGATCGGACGCGGCGGCGACCGCGATATCCTCGACCGCCGACACCATCCGCGCGGCAGCGGCCAGCGCGTCGCGGCGCAGGGGCATGGTGACGGTTCCGGCATGGCCTGCCACGCCGTTCACCGTGACCTCAAGGCGGAGTTGCGCGGCGATGCCGGTCACGACGCCCAGCGCCAGCCCCTCGGCCTCCAGCACCGGCCCCTGTTCGATATGCGCCTCGAGATAGGCGACCATAGAGCCCGACGCGCGGCGCGCGGTGGCGAGCGCGGCGGCCTGGCTGCCGAACTCACGCAGTGCGGTATCGACGCTGATCCCCGCCGCATCGGCCATGTCGGCCGCGCCGGGCGTCAGCGTGCCCGCCACCGCGCGGCTGCCCAGCATCGCGGCGGGGAAGCGCGATCCCTCTTCGTCGCCGAAGCCGATCACCTCGATCGCGAAGGGCAGCCTGCGCCCCTCGGCATGAAGCGCGGCGACGCATTCGATGCCCAGCATCACGCCCAGCGGCCCGTCATAGGCCCCCGCGTCGCGCACGCTGTCGAGATGGCTGCCGATCACCAAAGCGGGCGCGTCCGGGCGCGTGCCCTCATAACGGCCGATCAGGTTGACGGCGGCGTCATGGCGGACCGTCATGCCCGCCGCCTCCATCCATGCCCCGACGCGTTCGATCGTCGCGCGATAGGCAGGGGTCAGCCAGCCGCGAAACAGCCGGTCCGCCCGGTCGCTATAGGGCGCCCGCGACAGCTCGAGACAGCGCACCACCGCGCGCGCGCCGGATGCGGTCGTCGTCACCATGTCGCCACCATCCCGTCGCTGCGCGGATCGGCCGCGCCCTCGATCATCCCGCCGGGATGGCGCAGGATCGCTCCGGCATGGCCCATCATCGACGACCGGCCGGGCACGCGCTCGACCGCATGGCCCGCCGCCGCCAGTTGGTCGTACAAGGCCGGATCGAACCCCGCCTCGATCTTCAGCGTGGTGCTCTGGTCGCCCCAGGTCCGCCCGAGCAGCCAGCGCGGGGCGTCCACCGCCGCCTGCAGGGGCTGGCCGAACAGCGCATGGCGGGTAAAGATCGCCGCCTGGGTCTGCGGCTGTCCCTCGCCGCCCATCGTGCCATAAGCCATGACCCGGCCATCGTCGAACCGCGCCAGCGCCGGGTTCAGCGTGTGGAAGGGCCGCGCTCCGGGTCGCAGCCGGTTGGGGCCGTCACCGTCGAGCGCGAAGGAGCATCCCCGATTCTGCCACACGATGCCGGTCCGGGGCAGGACGATGCCCGATCCGAACTCGAAATAGGTGCTCTGGATACAGCTGACGACCTGTCCGCGCGCGTCGGCCGCGCCGAACCAGGTGGTGTCGCCCAGCGCCGGGGGATGCGGCCATGGCGCGGCGCGGTCGGGGGTCGATAGCCCCCGCCATGCGGTCCAGCGCGGCGGTATCGCGCAGCAACGCCTGCGCATCCTGCGTCATCGTCGCCGGATCGCCGACATGCGCGTCGCGCCAGCGGAACGCCTGCTTCGTCGCCTCGACCAGCCGGTGGACATGGTCGAACCCGTCGGCCTCACCTGCGCGCAGCCGGTCGAACAGCGCCAGGATCAGCAGCGACGCCACTCCTTGCGTCGGCGGCGGCAGGTTGAACACGCGCGCCCCGGTGATCGCCACCTCCAGCGGCGCGACGGCCAGCGCGTCGAAGGCGGCGAGATCGGCCGCCGCAAGCGGACTCCCGAGCTGGGCGAGGTCGTCGGCGATTAGCTGTGCCAGCGCGCCGCTATAAAAGCCGTCCAGCCCTTCCCCC
Source organism: Sphingomonas sp. SORGH_AS_0789 (assembly GCF_031453055.1). Classification (NCBI taxonomy): domain Bacteria; kingdom Pseudomonadati; phylum Pseudomonadota; class Alphaproteobacteria; order Sphingomonadales; family Sphingomonadaceae; genus Sphingomonas; species Sphingomonas sp. SORGH_AS_0789. The sequence continues at coordinate 2,288,089 of NZ_JAVIYV010000001.1, read as the reverse complement.
GCCAATCGTTCCAGCGTCGCCGCCAGCGCGGGCTGGCGGAGCAGGTCCCCCTCGGCCAGCGGACGGCCTTCGGGCTCAAAGACGGACGCATAGGCACCGGACAGGTCGCGCAGCGCGGGCGACGCGGCGGCGGCGACCTGCGCTCCGCCCGCCGTGACGACCACGCCACTCCGGGCGTGATCGATGGCATCGCGCAGCAGCCGGTCGAGCGGCAGGGTAGCACCGCTCTGCGCCAAGGCCGCCTGCCACCCCGCGACGGTCCCCGCCACCGTGTTCGCCGCCAAGGGTCCGCGCCACGGAATGGTCGCATGGTCGCGGTACAGCGCGCGGTCCGCCGCCATCGCGGCCGCGCCGCAGCCGTCGATCGCCCAGGTCCGGCCGTCCGGCTCGGCGACCAGCCAGAAGCCGTCGCCGCCGATCCCGGTCATGTGCGGATAGACAACGGCGAGGCAGGCGGCCGTCGCCACCGCCGCCTCGACCGCGCTGCCGCCCTCGGCCAGCACGTCGCGCCCGGCCTGGGCCGCCAGATGGTGGGGGGCGCTGACCATGCCGCGCAAGGAACGGGGGGTCGCGCGCATCATGCCGCCTCCGCCAGATGAGGAACGGGCGGACAGGCCACCAGCCCCGCCGCGACCAGCGCCGCCGCCGTCTCGAACAACAACGCCTCACGCCCCGGCGCGGCGATCAACTGCACGCCGATCGGCAGCACCCCCTCGGCCTGGGCCAGCGGCACCGAGAGGATCGGCACGCCTGCCAGGCTCAGCGGCTGGGTGTGCAGGCCCAGATCGGCGCGCGCGGACAGCGTCTGGCCGTCGATGACGATCGTCGTCGCATCGATCCGGGGCGCGGGCATCGGCGTCGCGGGGGCCAAGAGCAGGTCATGCCCGGCCAGCGCCTCGGCGACCTCGGCCATGAAGCGCGCGGCGACCGCCTCGGCATCGCGGACGGCGGCCACCGGCTGGAGCGCGCCCGCGATCAGCCGGTCGCGCGTTGCCGGATCGAACGCCATCGCGTCACGGCGCAGCGCGGGCAGATGGCGATGGCCACCCTCGGCCCCGGTCAGCAGGAAACCGGCCGACCGCGCGGCGGCGGCATAGCGCAGCACGACCGGCGGCCCCGCCTCCAGATGCGCGGCGATCCGATCGATCCCGGCAAGCACGGCGGCATCGGCTCGCCCGGCGAACCATCCGCCCAGCGCCGCGACACGCACCGGCCCGCCCTCGAACCGCGACACCGCCTCGCCGAGCATCACCGCATGGGCCAGCGCCATATCCTCGGGCGAGCGGGCGAAGCACCCGACCGTGTCGAGCCGCTCGACAAAGGGATAGACACCCTCGATCGACAGCGCGCCGAAGCTCGGCCGCAACCCGAATATCCCGCACAGGCTGGCGGGCACGCGGATCGATCCGTTGGTATCCGATCCCAGCGCCAGCGGGACCAGCCCCGCACCGACCAGCGCCGCCGACCCGCCCGACGAGCCACCCGCCAGCCGATCGGGATCGTGCGGGTTGCGGGTGGTGCCGTAATGGGCGTTCTCGGTGGAGAAGCCATAGGCGAACTCGTCCATATTGGCCGTCGCGACCAGCACCGCCCCCGCCGCGCACAGCCGCGCGACGACCTCGGCATCACGAGCCGCCGCCGGGGCATGCGCGCGTTGCCGGGCACCCGCCGTCGTCGTCTCCCCGGCGACGTCGAACAGGTCCTTGACCGCGAAGGGCACGCCTGCGAGCGGGCCGGGATCGCGCCCGGCGGCGACCGCCGCGTCGACCCGCGCCGCATCGGCCAGCGCCCGCTCGCGCAACAACCGCGTGGCCGCCTTCAGACCATCGTGCCGCGCGATACGGTCGAGCGTGTCGATCGCGACCTGCCGGGCCGATAGCCGCCCCTCGCGAACCTCGGCCGCGATGGCGCAGGCGGTTTCGGGCACCGCGCTCATTCCGCATCCTCCGCCAGAGCTTCGCGCACGACGGCATGATGCCGCGCCAGCAATTGCTGGTTGGCGGTGACGCCGTCCAGCGCCGCTGCCGGAAGGGCCAGCCCCAGGCGTTCGGCCTGAAGCATGGCGGCGTTGCGTTCGGCCTCCGTCGGCTGCGTCATGCTATCGTCTCCCCATCGCTCGGCGCGCGGTCAGAAGCTGTACCGCACGCGGCCGATGACGGTGCGCGGCGGGATCAGCTGGTCGAAGGTGGCGTTGACGCCGAACACGTCGGTGAAGCGCGTGCTGATGCCGTCGGTGTCGAACAGGTTCTGCGCGCTCAGGCTGATGTCCCAGCCGCCGCCGAACCGGACGCCGCCGGTCAGGTTGACCTGATTGTAACCGGGGATGCGGTCGATCGCGGGATTGTTGAACACGCGCGCCTGCATCGCCCCGCGCCGGATGAACAACCCGGACGCATAGCCGCGCAGCCCGTCGCCGAACTGATGGTCCCAGTTCACGCCCGCCGTGGCGCTGAACGCGGGCGTCTTGGCGAGTTGGTTGCCGTACAGATCGCCGATGACCGCCGCGCGGGCCAGCGTCACGGCGGGCGCGAAGATGCTGAGCCGCTGGTTGACCACCAGATTGCGCTCCGCCGCCGTGGCATTCACGCTGTCCAGCGCGCGGGCATGGCCGCTGACCTTGCTGTCGAGCAGGGTCAGGCCGGTGTTGAACCGCAGGTCGCGGCTGGGTGCGAAGGTCACTTCCGCCTCCGCACCCAGGATGCGGCTGCGCGGGATATTGGCCACGCCGCTCGACCGGTTGCGCGGGTCGCTGGTCATATATTGCAGGTCGACATAGTCATAGCCGAACCCGGCCAGATTGGTGCGCAGCCGCCCGTCGAGGAAGTCGGCCTTCAACCCCAGCTCATAGGCGTCGATGCGTTCCGGGCGGAAGGTGCGGAACACCAGATCCTCGGCTACGTCGGCAATGCCATAGGTCAGGTTGTTGCCGCCCGGCTTGAACCCGCGCGTATAGGAGGCATAGGCCATGCGATTGCGGCCCAGGTCGAACTCCACCGCCGCGCGCCCCGTCACCGCCGTCCCCTGCGACGTGATCAGCGCGGTCGGTCGGCCGGTCGACAGGGTGAAGAAATTATAGTTGCGGTTGGTCGCCCGGTCGTCGGTATAGCGCAGCCCGCCGGTCATCCGCAGCCGGTCGGTCGCATGCCATGTCGCCTGTCCGTAAAAGGAGAAGGAGCGGCGCTCGGGGAAGAAATCGCTCTGGAAACCGATGTCCCCGGCGGGCGGCAGGCCGTTATTCGCGACCGCGTTGAACGGATCGAGCACCCCGTTGCGGTTGCGATCCACCCGCTCGAACGAATGCGCCTCGATCTTCTGCTGGAACCAGAAGGCGCCGAGCACCCAGTCGACGCTGCCGAACAAGGGCGTGCGCGACACGAGGTTCAGCTCGGAGGTATAGGAGCGATGCGCCTGGTCCTGCCGCTCGTAGAAGCTGCGCTCGACGGCCAGCGGCCCTACCAGCGCCACGTCGGAAAAGTCGTTGTCGCGATATTTGCGGACATCCTCGCGCTGGTGGCTGCCCAGATATTTGACGGTGAAGCCCGGCAGGTCCCAGGTCGCGACCAGGCTGTACAGTTGCGAGCGCAGGAACAGGTGCGACGGCGAGTCCTGCGCCAGTTGCCGGTGGCCGTCCGCGTCGCGGCGCGGGGTCGGGTCGAGCAGACCGAAGCGCGCGGGCCCGTTGGTGTCGCTGCGGAATTGCTGCGCGGTCAGGTCGATATGGAAATTGTCGACGGGTTTCCACAGCAGCTGGAACCGCCAGGCGGCGTCGTTGCGCTGGTCCAGCTTCTGCCCCAGCCGGATGTTCGTCGTGGTGCCGTCCTGCTTCAGCCAGCTTCCCGTCGCGCGCACCGCCATCGTCGATCCGATGGGCAGGTTCACCGCCGATCGCAGGTTGCGATAGTCGAACGATCCATAGGCCGCATCGACATAGCCCTCGGTCCGGTCGAGCGCGGGCGCGACCGTGACCAGATTGATCGCGCCGCCGGTCGAGTTCTGGCCGAACAGCGTCCCCTGCGGCCCGCGCAGCACCTCGACCCGCCCCACATCCAGGAAGTTGCCGCCCAGCGCGAAGGGCGACACGATATAGACGCCGTCCTGGTGATAGGAGACGGACGGCGCGGCGACGTCATTCTGGTTCGCCTCCTGCCCGACGCCGCGAATGGACAGCGTCGTGCGCTCCCCTTCGGCATTGCCGACGGTCAGGCCGGGGGCCAGCGCGCTCAGATCCTGGAAGCTGTTGATGTTGTTCGCGACCAGCGCATCGCCGGTCAGCGCGGTGATCGCCTGCGGCACCTGCTGCAACCCCGCCTCGCGCTTTTCGGCGGTGACGACGATGTCGGGCAGATATTCCTCCTGCGCCGCATCCGCCGGCGTCGCCGGCGTGGCGACCTGCGCCGCGCACGGATCGGTCAGCAGCGTCGCGCAGGACAGCAGCAGCGACCATTTCGTCCAGTTCATCATTTGCCCCCGCACCTGATTTCGCATGGGCCGGGCACCGTTCCTCAACCGTCCGCCGGATGATGTCGCGCGGCGCCGCCCGCTTTCGAGGGCTGTGTTAGCGTCGACAAATGGGGCGGCAGAAGCGCAATATTCCGCCTCGAGCGCGCGCATTTTTCGCTCACCCTTTGGGCGGGTCAGTCGAAGCTCTGCCGCTCGAACCTGTCGAAATCGCGTTCGAGCCGTGCCTCCAGCCGCGCCTTGGCATGGGTCGCGGTAAAGGCGCGGCACGCGGGGGTATCGAGGCGATCGCAGGCCGCGACACGGGCCCCGCCCGCGCGGTCGCGCCACAGGCTGTCCCCCGGCAGGAAGGAATAGTGCAGCGAATCGCGCGCCATCTGCTTGAGGTCGGGGTAGCGCAGCTTCTGCTCGGTCACTCCGCGAAGATATTCGTTGGTCATGTCGCTGCGCGAGACGCCCTCGTCGTCGGTCGACAGGACCACCGGCACGCCCGCCTGGCGATAGAGCGACAGCGGATGGTCGCGCCCCTTCACGCCCAGGATCACCGCGTTGCTGGTCAGGTTGATCTCCACCGCCACCCGGTCGCGCGCCATGCGGGCGAGCAAGGTGCGGGCGTCGGTTTCATAGGCAATGTCGACACCATGGCCGATCCGGCGCGCCCCCGCGACCTCCACCGCGTCCCGGATATGGAAGGCCAGGTCGCGCGGGGGGACCAGCCCCAAGGTCAGTTCGCCCGCGTGCAGCGACAGCGGAACGGCGGGATAGCGCGCCTTCAGGAAGCGCAGCATCCGCATGTGCAGCGCATAGTCGCGCAGCGCGACCGGATCATGTTCGGGCGCGACGATATTGACCGCCACGAAGCGCGGATCGCCCTGCGCCAGCGCAAATCCCAGCGCGAGTTCGGCGAAGACCTGCACCGGCGGCCGGGTGCGGATGGCGGCATATTGATACCGGATTTCCGTGGCGCAGGCGGGCTTCGGGGTGGCCGTGGCGCAACCGTCGATCGATGCCATCTCCGCCTCATAAGCGTCATATTCCGCCCGCGTCGCCTGCACCGCGCGGGGCAGTTCGGGCGCGATCCTGGCATAGAGCGCGGCCAGATCGCCCACATCGCCTTCCCCGACCTTGGCCAGCAAGGGCTGCGTCGCGGCCGAACCGGTGCTCAACTCGGCATAGGACACGCCGTCGGCGGCGGCCTGCTCGCGCGCCAGAGCGAGCACCTTACCGCCATGCCGTGCGGCGATCGGCCAGAAGGCACCGAAGGTCGCAAAGAAACGGTCATAGCCGGATATGCGCGGATCGCCGGTCCCCGCTTCGAAGCCGCGCGTGGAGAAGGCGTCGACAAAGGCGGCATAGCGCGGATAGTTGCGGACCAGATCGGCCGCCGCGACCCGGCCGGGCGCGTCGCAGGGTGCGGGCGCCACGCCGACGGGATCGGTCGACAGGCACAGTCCCTCCGCCGCCGCCCATTGCAGCATATCCTCGGCATAGACCGCGCCGCCCGCGTGATTATGCAGGTCGCCGCCCTTGGGCATGACTTGCAGGAACATGCGCAGCCGTGGCGGGCTGTCCGCGATACGGTCCAGATAGGCAGCGGTCCGCGCCTCGGGCGATGTCGGCGCGGCCGCCCCGCCGAGCATCGCCGCCGCCAGCACCAGCATCGCGCAGGTCGCACCGGCGCGCCCGCGCCTGCCCCTGCGACCGTCATTGCAACGGGCGTTCATTCGCTATCCCCCTTGATGATGCCCGCCTGTCTAGGGAGCGGATTCCGCTCCGCCCATCGCAATATCCGGCACGTCGCGTTGCCTTAAACCGCGCGCGGGGCGTACCAAGGGGTGCACTCATTTTTGCAACGATCTATCCCGTTCATTGATGTAGATCGGTCGGGCGCCGAGTGGCATGACGCCCGTGAGGCGGATTTCGGGGGACGCAATGACAGATAGGGCAGCGACGGAAGGACCGGCATCGACCGCGCTGGAACGCCGTTTCCTGTTGCGCGAGCGCGGCACTTCGCTGCGGACGGAGGTGCTGGCGGGAACCACCACGTTCCTGACCATGGCCTATATCGTGCTGGTGAACCCCGCGATCCTGGGACAGGCGGGGATGCCGGTCGCGGCGGTCGCCGCCGCCACCTGCTTCGCCGCGGCCTTCGCCTCGATCCTGATGGGGATGGTCGCCAATGTGCCGCTGGCGCTGGCGCCGGGCATGGGCCTGAACGCCTATTTCAGTTTCACCGTCGTCCAGCAGATGGGCATCCCCTGGCCGGTCGCGCTGGGATGCGTGCTGATCTCGGGCGTCTGCTTCCTGATCCTGACGCTGACCGGGGTGCGACAGCTGATCGTCTCGGTGATTCCGTCGCATCTGTTCGCGGCGGTGGCGGGCGGGATCGGGCTATTCATCGGTTTCATCGGGCTGAGGAATGCCGGGATCGTCGTCGCCAGTCCCGCGACGCTGGTAACGCTGGGCCCGTTGACCGAGCCGGGCGCGGCGCTCGCGCTGCTGGGGCTGTTGCTGATCGCGATGCTGAGCATCTGGAACGTGCGCGGCGCGATGCTGATCGGGATCGTCGTCACCACCGCCGTCGCCTGGATGACCGGCCAGGTCACGGTGAAGCCCGAACCCTATAGCCTGACCATGCTGACCGAGACCGCGTTCCGCATCGACCTGCCCGGCGTGTTCGGGGCAGGCGGGCGGCACGGGCTGGGCCTGTTCGAGATATTGTTCGTGTTCCTGTTCGTCGACCTGTTCGACAATATCGGCACGCTGGTCGCGGTGACCAAGCGCGCCGGGCTGATCGACGCGGCGGGTCGTATTCCCGGACTGAACCGCATCCTCCTGACCGATGCGGTGGCGACCATGGTCGGCGCGGTGGCGGGCACCAGCACCGTCACCAGCTATGTCGAGAGCGCGGCGGGGGTGCAGGCGGGCGGGCGCACCGGGCTGACCGCCATCGTCACCGGCCTGTTGTTCCTGCTGATGATGTTCGTCGCGCCCTATGCGCAGCTGGTGCCGCTGGCCGCCACCGCGCCCGCGCTGATCGTCGTCGGCGGGCTGATGCTGTTGCCGCTGGCCGAGGTGAAATGGGACGATCCGCTGGCGGCGATCCCGGCTTTCCTGACCGTCGCGATGATCCCGCTGACCTTCTCGATCGCCAATGGCCTGGCCTTCGGCATCACCGCGCATGCCATATTGAAGGCGGCACGGGGACAGGCGACGCGGGCCGACTGGTTCCTGTTCCTGCTCGCCGCCCTGTTCGTCGCGCGCTTCGTCTGGATGGGAGCGGCGTGAGGCGATGACGATCCGCTTCCTTCTCGACGATGCCGTGGTGGAGGTCGCCGACGCCGAGCCGACCGCGACGCTGCTCGACCATCTCCGCTATCGCCTGCGCCGCACCGGCACCAAGGAGGGTTGCGCCGAGGGGGATTGCGGTGCCTGCACGGTGTTGGTCGGCGAGCCGGACGGAGAGGGCATCGCGTGGCGCGCGGTCAATGCCTGCATCCTGTTCCTGCCGATGATCGACGGCAAGGCGGTGCTGACGGTCGAAAGCCTGTCGCGCGGCGAGACGCTGACCCCGCTCCAGTCGTGCATGGCGCGCAACGGCAGTTCGCAATGCGGCTTCTGCACGCCGGGTTTCGTCATGTCGCTCTATGGCCGCGCGGTGGGCGCGGCGGGGCACGCGCTGCCGGTCGCCGACGTGATCGCAGGCAATCTGTGCCGGTGCACCGGCTATGGCCCGATCCTCGCCGCCGCCGAGGACGCGCCCCGGATCGACCGCGATGATGCACGACTGGCCGCTACGCTGCGCGACCTTCGGACCGCCTCAGCGCCGACAGAAACGAACTGGTTCGCACCGCGATCGGCCGACGACCTCGCCGCGTTGCTGCTCGACCATCCCGATGCGCGGCTGATCGCCGGGGCCACCGATGTCGGGTTGTGGGTGACGAAGGGACTGCGCGACATCGACACGCCGGTCTTCATCGGCGACGTGCCCGAACTGCGCACCGTCATGGAGGACGCCGCCGGGGTCACGCTGGGCGCGGCGGTGCGCTATGCCGAGGCGCATGACGCGCTCGGGCGGCTGCATTCCGATCTGGGCGAGCTGGTGCGGCGGATCGGCGGATTGCAGGTGCGCAATGCGGGCACGATCGGCGGCAACATCGCCAATGGCTCGCCGATCGGCGACGGACCGCCCGCGCTGATCGCGCTGGGGGCAGTGCTGACGCTGCGTCGCGGGAACCGGCGTCGGACGCTGGCCCTTGAGGATTATTTCCTCGGCTATGGCCGCCAGGACCGGGCGCCCGGCGAGTTTATCGAACGCATCCATATTCCCCGCCCCGCCCCCGATGCGATCGTCCATATCGCCAAGCTGTCGCGCCGCTTCGACAGCGACATATCCGCGGTGTGCGGCGCCTTCGCGCTGACGCTGCGCGACGGCGTCATCGCCGAGGCGCGGGTTGCGTTCGGCGGAATGGCGGCGACGCCGCGCCGTGCCCCGGCGTGCGAGGCGGCGCTGGCCGGCGCATCCTTTTCGCAAGCGACGATCGCCCGCGCCGTCGCCGCGCTGCGCGAGGATTTCGCGCCGCTGACCGATGTGCGCGGCAGCGCGGCCTATCGCCACGAAGCGGCGGGCAATCTGCTGTGGCGGCTGTGGCACCGCGAACAGGGCGAGCCGGTTTCGGTCCGGGAGGCGGTCTGATGGCCGATCCCGTTACGACCCCCGCCGCCGAGCCGATCCTCAAGCCCTCGCTGCCGCATGACAGCGCGGTCCTGCATGTCACCGGCGGGGCGCGCTATGTCGATGACGAGCCGGAGCCCGCCGATCTGCTCCACCTCGCCTTCGGCCAGTCGGGCGAGACGCATGCCGAAATCGTCGCGCTCGACCTGTCGGCAGTCCGCGCCGCACCGGGCGTCGTGGCGGTCTTCACTGCGGCCGACATTCCAGGGCATAATGACGTCAGCCCGGTCGCGCATGACGACCGGCTGCTCGCGGACGGGGAAGTCCTGTATCGCGGCCAGCCGGTCTTTCTGGTCGCGGCGACCAGCCGGGGTGCGGCGCGGCGGGCGGCGCGGCTGGGGAGGATCGACTATGCCCCCCGCCCCGCGCTGCTGTCGATCGCGGACGCCCGCGCCGCCGCCTCGCTGATCGAGCCGACCCAGCGCATGGCGCGCGGCGATGCCGCCGCCGCCCTGGAAAACGCCCCGCATCGCCGGTCCGGCGGGTTCGCGATGGGCGGGCAGGACCATTTCTATCTGGAGGGGCAGGTCGCACTCGCGCGTCCCGGCGAGGACGGGCAGATCCATATCACCAGCTCGACCCAGCATCCCAGCGAGGTCCAGCATCTGGTCGCCGACCTGCTGGGCGTGACGTCGGCGGACGTCACGGTCGAGGTGCGTCGCATGGGCGGCGCGTTCGGCGGCAAGGAGACGCAGGCGGCTCTCTTCGCCGCCGCCGCTGCTTTGGTCGCCGCCAAGACGGGTCGCCCCGCCAAATTCTGCTGCGACCGCGACGACGACATGGTGCTGACCGGCAAGCGCCATGATTTCGAGATCGCCTATGATGTCGGTTTCGACGACGATGGCCGGATCGTCGGACTGGTGCTGCGGCTGGCGTCGCGGTGCGGGGCGACGGTCGATCTGTCCCCCGCGATCAACGACCGCGCCATGTTCCATGCGGACAATTGCTATTGGTTGCCCGCGATCGAGATCGTCTCCGAACGGCTGAAGACCCACACCGTCTCCGCCACCGCCTTTCGCGGTTTCGGCGGGCCGCAAGGCATGCTGGCGATCGAGCGGGTGATCGATGCGGTCGCCGCCGCGCTCGGCCGCGATCCGCTCGAGGTGCGCATCGCCAATCTCTACGGGCCGGGGCGCGACGTGACGCCCTATGGCATGACGATCGCCGACAATATCGCGCCCCCGCTGATCGCCCGGTTGCGCGGCGACAGCGACTATGACGCACGCCGCGCCGCTATCCGCGAATTCAACGCCCGCCACACCATCCTCAAGAAAGGCATTGCGCTGACCCCGGTGAAGTTCGGGATCAGCTTCACCACCACCCATCTCAACCAGGCGGGCGCGCTGGTGCATGTCTATGCCGATGGCAGCATCCAGCTGAACCATGGCGGCACCGAAATGGGCCAGGGCCTGTACATCAAGGTCGCGCAGGTCGTGGCGGACGTCTTCGCCGTGCCGGTGACAAAGGTGCGCATCACCGCGACGCGCACCGACAAGGTGCCCAACACCTCTGCCACCGCCGCTTCGTCGGGGGCCGATTTGAACGGCATGGCGGCGTTCGAGGCGGCGCGCACCATCCGCGAGCGGCTGGCGGGCGTGGCGGCGTCGATCGGCGGCTGTGCGGTGGAGGCGGTGCGCTTCACCCCGGCCGGGGTCGTTGCGGGGGCGGAGACGATCCCCTTCGACACGCTGTGCCGCAAGGCGCATCTGGCGCGGGTGTCGCTGTCCTCGACCGGATTCTATGCGACGCCGGACATCGCCTATGACCGAGCGGCGCATCGCGGGCGCCCCTTTTACTATTTCGCCTATGGCGCGGCATGCGCAGAGGTGGTGGTGGACACGCTGACCGGCGAACACCGCGTCCTGGCGGTCGATATCCTCCACGATGTCGGCCGGTCGCTCAATCCGGCGATCGACCTTGGCCAGATCGAGGGCGGGTTCCTCCAGGGCCAGGGCTGGCTGACCACCGAGGAACTGGTCTTCGCCGAGGATGGCCGCTTGCTGACCCATTCGCCCGCCACCTACAAGATCCCGACCGCCGCCGACCGCCCGCATCGTTTCCGGGTCGCGCTGTGGGACGGGGAGAATGTCGAGCCGACAATCAACCGCTCGAAGGCGGTCGGCGAGCCGCCGTTCATGCTGGCCCAGTGCGTGCTGTCCGCGCTGGGCGAGGCGGTGGCCGCCACCGCGCCCGAACGGCGCGGCTTTCCGCCGCTGAACGCGCCCGCCACGCCCGAGGCGATCCTGCGCGCGATCGCCGCCCACCGCGCATGAACGCGCTGTGGATGACCAGGCTGCGCGACGCCACGCCCGGCGAGCGGATCGCGCTGGTCACGGTGCTGGCGACCGAGGGGTCCGCGCCGCGCGGAGCGGGCACGCGGATGGTGGTGACGGATGCCGCCGCGTTCGACACGATCGGCGGCGGCGCGCTGGAGCATCGGGCGATCGAACAGGCCCGCGCGATCCTGGCCCACCCACCCGGCACCTGGCGGATACAGGATTATCCGCTCGGGCCGCTGCTCGGCCAATGCTGCGGCGGGCGCGTCCGGCTGTTGATCGAGCGGATCGACCCCGATGCGCTGGGCTGGATCGAGACGGCGACCCTCGGCGCGACGCTGACCACCCTGCTGCACCCGTCGGGCATCACGCGCACCGTCGATCCGGCGGCGGCAATCGTCGCCCTGCCCTCGCGCGGCGAACGCCCCGGCGCGGGCGCATGCTGGGCCGAACGGCTCGGCCAGTGGCATCGGCCGCTCTATCTGTTCGGTGCGGGTCATGTCGGCCAGGCCATCGCGCGTCAGGCGATCGGCCTGCCGCTGCGGCTCGCCTGGTTCGACAGCCGCGCGACGATGCAGGAGCTGAAGGGCGTGACGATCGTCGACGAGGACCGCCTGCCCGCCTGTCTGGCCGACGCGCCCGCCGAGGCGGCGGTGCTGATCCTGACCCATGACCATGGGCTCGATTACCAGCTGACCCGCGCCGCCTTGACGCGCCCGCCGCTGGCCTTTGTCGGGCTGATCGGATCGGCGACCAAGCGCGCCCGCTTCCTCGCCCGGCTGACCCGTGACGACGTGCCGGACGAAGCCCGCGCCCGACTAACCTGCCCGATCGGGCTGGCGGCGATCACCGGCAAGGAACCCGAGGTGATCGCGCTGTCGGTCCTGGCCCAGCTTCTGGCGCTGGGCCGCGAGCCCGCCCCCCACCCCGTTATTGCCGAGTGACCATGACCCTACGCCTTTTCCGCGCCGAATTGCTGTCGATCGGTGCCGATCCCCGCGACGATCCGACCGCGATCCGGCATGAGCCCGACGGGCTGCTCGCGGTCGAGGACGGGCTGGTCGTGGCGCGCGGCGATTATGCGACGCTGGCGCCGCAGTTCGACGGCGTCGCCGTCGAGCGGCTGTCCGGCATCGTCGTCCCCGGCTTTGTCGACGCGCATGTCCATTATCCCCAGATGGACCGCATCGCCTCGCATGGCGAACAGCTGCTCGACTGGCTGGAACGCCATATCTTCCCGGCCGAAAAAGCCTTTGCCGACCCGGCCCATGCCGCCGCCGTCGCCGATGCCTTCCTGACCGAGCTGCTCCGCCATGGCACGACCAGCGCGCTGGTCTTCCCGACCGTCCACCCCGGATCGGTCGACGCGCTGTTCCAGGCGGCGCTCGACCGGCGGATGCGGATCCTGTCGGGCAAGGTGCTGATGGATTTGGGCCCTGAGGGCCTGCGCGACACGCCCGAGAGCGCCCGTGCGGATAGCGAGGCGCTGATCCGCCGATGGCGCGGGAGCGGACGGCTGGGCTATGCGGTGACGCCGCGTTTCGCGCTGACCTCGTCCGACGAACAGCTCGTGCAGGCCGCCGCGCTGCTCGACGCGAACCCCGATGTGCTGCTGCACACCCATCTGGCCGAGAACCGCCACGAATGCGCCGCCGTCGCGGAGCGTTTCCCGCACGCGCACGACTATCTCGATGTCTATGACCGGTTCGGGCTGGTCGGTCCGCGATCGGTATTCGCGCATGGCATCCATCTGTCCGACCGAAGCTGCGCGCGGCTCGCGGAAACCGGAGCGGGGATCGCGGTCTGCCCGACCTCCAACCTCTTCCTGGGATCGGGCTTCTTCGATTTCGGGCAGGCCGATGCCCACAAGCTGCGGCTGGGTCTGGGCAGCGATATCGGCGCGGGCACATCCTTCTCGATGCTCCACACCGCCGGGGTCGCTTATCAGGCGGCGCTCGCACGCGAGTTGCGACTCGATCCGTTCCGTGCGCTCTATCTGGCGACGGCGGGCAGCGCGGCGCTGCTCAACATCGGCGACCGGGTCGGGGCACTGCTGCCCGGACAGGAGGCCGATTTCGTCGTGCTGGACGAAGCCGCCACGCCGCTGCTCGCGCGGCGGACCGCAGGCGCGGACCTGGCCGCGCGGCTGTTCGCGATGCAGGTGCTGGGCGACGACCGCACCGTGCGGCGTACCTATGTGATGGGCGAATGCGGCTGGGATCGGGGGATCGGCTGATGCGCAAGCTGGGGTTGCAGCTTCTTGGATGTTTAATGGCGCTGCTCGCGGCGACAATGCCCGCGCAGGCGCAGGAGAACCGCCGCCTGGTCGTCATCGACGACGAAGGCTTCGGGCTGGGCCATGTCATGCTGCTCGACGCGCCCGATGTCGAGGTGCTGGGCATCACCACCGTCACGGGCAATGTCTGGGCCAACCGCGCCACCGCCCTGGCGCTCAAGGGCGTCGAGCGGATGGGCCGGAGCGTGCCCGTGGCGCAAGGCGCGACCTATCCGCTGGTCAATTCGGAGGTTCTGACCGAACGCTGGGAGGCGCTGTACGGCAAGCTGACCTGGAAGGGCGCCTGGATGCGCCAATGGGTCGAGCCGACGAAACAGAGCACCCCGCCCTATCACCGCGCCGACGATCCGGTCGCGCTGCCCGGCGGCAATCCGACCACCCGCCCCTCGCCCGAGATCGCCGCCAATTTCCTGCTCCGCATGGTGCACGAGCATCCCGGACAGGTGACGATCATCGCGATGGGACCGCTGACCAATTTGGCGCTGGCGCAGCGGCTCGATCCCGCCTTTGCGGGTCTGGCCAAGGAGCTGGTCTATATGGGCGGCAGCCTCAATCCCCGTCAGGTAAGGGACGGCGTGTCGGCCAGCCAGTTTGCGCGCGAATTCGTCCATTCGCCGCGCCGCGAGTTCAATGCGCGCTTCGATCCCGAGGCGGCGAGCATCGTGTCGCGCAGCCCGTGGCGGCACATCACCGTCGTCCCCGCCGACCCGTCCACCGCGACCGAACTGACGCCCGCGCTGATCGCGCGGCTGCGCGCGGTGTCGCCGCCCGCCATGGCAGACTGGATCGGGTCGCTCGAACCCGGCTTTCCGATGTGGGACGAGATCGCCGCCGCGGTCTGGCTCGACCCGAGGATCGTCACCACGCGCGACACCGCCTTTGTCGATTACGATACGCAGTTCGGGCCGGGTTACGGCGATATGCTGTCGTGGAGCCCGGGCTATCAGCCGGGGATCGGCGAACAGCGCGCGGAGGTGATCCGCGCCATCGATCCCGCCCGGCTGGAGGCGCTGATGCTGCGGCTGCTGGCCCGTCCGACCCGGCCTCAGGCCGCGGGGGGCTGATAGGCGAACTGGGTGAAACCCGCCTCGATCTCGCGCAGCACCATCGCGGCGGCATAGGAGGGCGTGCGCGCGGTTGCGGTGCACAGGGCCAGCGTCATCGGGCGCAGCACCTTGTCCGCGATGCGCGTGAACGCCAGCGATCCGGTGCGCACCTCGGTCGATACGTCCAGCGAGGTCAGGATGCCGACGCTGTCGCCCTGCTCGATCAGCGACGCGATCATCTGGATATTGTCCGACGTCACCCGACGGTTGAGCGTGACGCCCGACGTCGCCTCCAGCACCGCGACCTGCTGGTGCACGGCTAGCGGCGCGGCCGGCAGGATCACCGATTCGCCGTCGCAATCGGAAAAGCGAATCTCCGGCTGCCCCGCCAGCCGATGCCCCGGCGGCGAGACGATGCCCAGCACCACGTCGACAAAGGCGCGGACCGTCAGATCCTGATAGGATTGCGGGTCGAACAGGATGCCGAAATCGACGTCATTGGCGGCGATCGCGCGCCGCACCTGCTCGTTGCCCAGCACATGCACCCCCATGGTGATACCGGGATGGCTTTGCTGGATCGCATGGATCGCGGCGGGCATATAGCCCTTGGACAGCGCGTCGATGACCGCGATGTCGACATGGCCGCGCTTCAGCCCGCGCAAATCCTCGATCTGGGCCAGCGTGTCCCCGAGCTGCTTCTGCCAGCGTCCGCCCGCCGCCATCATCACTTCGCCCGCCGCCGTCAGCCGCAGGCCGGTGGACAGCCGTTCGAACAACTGAACCCCCAGCCGCGCCTCGGCATTGAGTATCTGCCGGTCGATCGCCGAGGCCGACACGGCCAGCTCGTCGGCGGCGCGCCGGATCGAGCCCAGCCGCCCGACTGCCATGAAATATCGGATGAAGCGCGATAGGGCGGGCATGCTCTAATTTATGCAACGGATCGTCGTCATCATTGCGTTTGAATGCAATGATCCCGGCCCGTACGTCAACTGCCGGGTCGGTATGATGACGCGGCCACCGTGCGATTGCCGCGCAATACGGACCGGCGTGACGACGATGGCCATACGCCGCCGCGATCACGGGGGAGAGATCAGGGACAAACAGCGACGGACCGGCCCAGGGGAATGGGCCGGGCGTCACATGGGGGGCTGACACTGATGACGCTTGCTTGCTCGCTATCGACCATTTCGCGCGCGCCCGGGCGAGGGCGCCGCACCGGGATCGCTTTGCTCCTGTCGCTGCTGTGCGGGACCGCGATGACCACGCCCGCCCTCGCCCAGCAGGCGACGACGGCCACCCCGCCCCAGCCCGCCGCACAGGACGGAGCGGAAATCGTCGTCACCGGATCGCTCGACGCGCTGCCGGTCAAGGATGTCGGCTCGGTCTTCGGGTTCGACAAGACGCTGGTCGAAACGCCGCGCTCCGCCTCGACGATCAGCGACGAACAGATCGAGCGGTTCGGCATCACCGACATCTATGATCTGGTCGCGCAATCGCCCGGCACCTTCACCAACTCCTTTTTCGGGGTGGGCGGCGCGCTCGACATTCGCGGCACGCCCGGCGAGACCTATTTTCGCGGCGTCCGCCGGCTCGACAATGCGGGCAATTATCCGACGCCGATCGCGGCGGCCGACCGCATCGACATCGTGCGCGGCCCGGCCTCGCCCATCTATGGCCCGTCCAAGACCGGCGGCTATCTGAACTTCGTGCCCAAATCGGCGCGGGTCGCGGGCGGCGCGCTGTTGAGCGGTCCGACCGGCGAGGTGAGCTATACGGGCGGCAGCTGGGACCGGAACAATCTGCGCGCCGAGGTGCGCGGTCCGCTCCACCTGGCGGGCGCCGATCTGGGCTATAGCCTCTATGCCGAGGTCGAGGATTCGGGCAGCTATTACCGCAACATGTCGACCCGGCAGACCATCCTGCAGGGCGCGTTCGACCATCAGCTGACCGACCAGATCAAGATCGAGTTCGGCGGCCAGTATCAAAATTTCAAGGGCCAGCAGAATGGCGGCTGGAACCGCCTGACGCAGAAACTGGTCGATAACGGCACCTATATCACCGGCACCGCCAAGCCGCTCGACACCAATGGCGACGGCCAGATTTCGCAGGGCGAGATCAACGCATCCATCCCCGGCGGCCTGTCGATCTTCGGCAATTATACCTGCCCCAACAGCACGTTCAGCGCGTTCGCCACCGGCTTCACCAATGCCTGTTTCACCCAGACCTATCCGCAGTTGAACCTGGTCAACACCGGCACGACGACGCTCAGCCGCCGCAACGTGCTGACCGGGCCGAACGACAAGCTGGAGAACAAGCAGACCACGCTCTATTACGACATCACCTTCGACGGCCCCGACGACCTGACCGTCAGGAACCAACTGTTCTTCGACCATACCCAGAACATCAACAACAATGATTACGGCTTCTCGCAGCGCGTCAAATCCTATGTGATCGAGGACAAGATCGTCATCGCCAAGTCGATCAAGACGGACATCGGCAGATTCTCCGGTCAGTTCTCGCCATCGGTCCGCTATGTCAATTTCGACTATGGCGACGATTTCGATTATGAATATTTCAGCCGTGTCGACCTGACGCAAAGCTATACGCCCGCGTCGAACCGCCTGCTCGCGAACGAGTGCAATTGCGGCTATACCGACCGGGTCTTCGGCCACACCACCGACTTTGGCCTGGCCGCGCTGGTCGACCTGGATTTCGACTTCGGGCTCGATCTGCTGCTGGGCGGGCGGTACGACAAGGTGGACGCCGCGTCGCGCTATGATCCGACCGTCATGGACCGGGTGCCGACCCGCGTTTCGGCCAAGGGCAGCGACGATGGCTGGTCGTGGACCGCCAGCGCGTCGTACAAGCTGCCCTTCGGCCTGATCCCCTATGCGACCGCGTCGCAGCAGGCGACCATCGTCGTCGGCCAGGGCGCCGAGGTGCTGCCCGAGGCGGCGGCATCGGGCTTCATGTCGACCTCGCGCCTGTACGAAGGCGGCATCAAGGGAAGCTGGCTGAACGAGCGGCTCTATGCGGCGCTCTCGGTCTACAAACAGAACCGGACCGACTTCAACATCCAGTCGATCACCGTCAACCAGGCGGTCGAGACCAAGGGGGTCGAGGCCGAAGCCCGCTGGGCGGTCGACCGGCATCTGCTCGTTACCGGTGCCTATACCCATACCGAGGTCGTCAACCTGACCGGCCTGCAAGCGGGTTCGCTCTTCAGCTTCTTCGGCATCGAGGATCTGGTCAACGTCACCAACCCGACGCTGTATCTGGGGGGCCAGCCGATCGGCCTGGTGCCGATCACCAACCGCAATCAGGCGCGGCGCGCGGGCATTCCCGCCAACCTCTATTCCGCCACCGCCACCTATGGCTTCGACAACGGCCTGTCGGTCAGCGGCAGCGTGGTGAAGGTCGACTCGGTCTTTTCCGGCCAGTCGCAGGCGGTACGGCTGCCCGGCTATACGCTGGTCGATCTGTCGACCTCGTACCAGACCGGCCCGTGGCTGTTCCGCCTGGTCGTCAAGAATGCGACCAATGCGCGCTATTTCCGCGCCAACTTCACCGAATTGTTCGGCAGCACCATCGTCCTGCCCGAGCGTCCGCGCAGTTTCCTGGCCTCCGCCGTCTATAAATTCTGAATGGGCGCACGGGGATGCGAGCCGCCCGTTCGCGTCCCCGTCCCGCCGGAGTATCGATCATGAACCCTCTCGTCACCGGGCTGCTGCTCGCCGCCATGGCCCCCGCCCCGCAACCCGCTCCACAACCCGCCACGCCGCCATCGCTATGCGCCATCGCCGCCCCCTGCCCCCGCCCCCTGCCGGTGCGGATGGTCGTCGTCACCATGTTCGAGATCGGCAAGGACGAAGGCGATGTCGCGGGCGAGTTCCAGCTGTGGAAGACGCGGCGCGATCTGCGCCAGCGCATCCCCTTCCCGCACGGCTATCACGACCTTTATTACAACCCAGACACGCAGATATTGGGGGTCGTCACCGGCGTCGGCTCGGTGCGATCGGCCGCCGCGATCACCGCGCTGGGCCTCGACACGCGGCTCGACCTGTCACGTGCCTATTGGCTGGTTGCCGGGATCGCCGGGATCGACCCCGAGGACGCCTCGATCGGCTCGGCGGCCTGGGCGCGCTACAGCGTCGACGGCGATCTGGCGCATGAGATCGACGCGCGCGAGATACCCGCCGATTGGAAGAGCGGCTATTTCCCGATCGACCGCAAGGGGCCCAACGACCCCGCCCCGCCCCGGCCCGATGGCGGAGAGGTGTTCGCGCTGAACCCCGGCCTGACCGAATGGGCCTATCGTCTGACGCGCGACGTGCCGCTGCCCGACGATCCGGGGATCGCGCGCGAACGGGCCCGCTATACCGACCATCCCAATGCGCAAAAGCCGCCCTTCGTCCTGATCGGCGACCAGTTTTCCGCGATGACCTTCTGGCACGGCGCGCTGCTCAATCGCTGGGCCAATGATCACACCCGTTATTTCACCCAGGGCAAGGGCAATTTCGTCACTAGCGCGATGGAGGAAACCGGCACGCTCCAGGCGATCGCCTATCTCTCGAAGATCGGCCGGGTCGACAAGGACCGCGTCCTCGTGCTGCGCGCGGGCAGCAACTATACCATGCCGCCGCCGGGGGTGACAGCCGCCGACTATCTGCTGCGCGAGAATGAGGGCTATGCCGGGCTGAACGCGTCGGTCGAGAGCCTCTACCGGGTCGGCAACCGGGTGGTGGAGGAATTGCTGTCCCATTGGGATCGCTACGCCACGACCCCGCCGCGCTGATGCGCCGCCGCCCCAACGCGGCGCGGTCAGGCCACCGCGCCGTCGCCGCTCGTCCGGTTGCCGAAAAAGGCGTTCAGCCCGACCGCGCTGATCGATGCCAGCACGATCCCCGAATGCAGCAGCGGGGCAAGCGCGGTCGGCATCGCCTGGAAGAAGCGGTCGGACAGGACCGGGATCAGCCCGACGGCGATCGACACAGCGATCGTCACCAGCCGCTCGAAGGTCAGCTCGACCGATCCCAGGATGCGGATGCCCGTCGCGGCGATCATCCCGAACATGACCAGCGCCGCCCCGCCCAGCACCGGCAAGGGCACCGCCGCGACCAGCGCCGCCAGCTTCGGACAGACGCCCAGCGTCAACAGGATCACCCCCGCCCCCGCGCATACAAAGCGCGAACGGACGCCGGTGATGCTCAGCAACCCGATATTCTGCGCGAAGGAGGTATAGGGAAAGGTGTTGAAGATGCCGCCCAGCAGCGTACCGGCCGCATCGCCGCGCAGGCCCCGCACCATCTGGCGCCGGTCGATCGGCCGACCGACCATCTGCCCCGCCGCCATGAACATGCCGAAGGATTCGATCATCACCGTCATCATGACCAGACACATCGCGATCGACGCGGGCAGGTCGAAGGTCGGCAAGCCGAACTGAAAGGGGCGCACCAGCGCGAACCACGGCGCCTCGCGAACCTGGGTCAGATCGACCTGGCCGGTCGCGCCCGCGATGATCGTACCGACCACCGTCCCCGCCAGCACCGCACCGCTTCGCAACAGGCCGCGACCGAAGCGCATCAGGCAGAGCACGATGGCCAGCGTCAGCAGCGCCAGCAGCAGATGCGCGGGTGCGCCATAGCCGGGATCGGTCGGCTGTCCGCCCGCCGTCCAGTTGATGCCGACCCGCATCAGGCTGAGCCCGATCGACAGGATCACCGTTCCGGTCACGGCGGGCGGGAACAGCCGCGACACCCGGCCGACGAACGGCGCGATCAGGAAACCAAACAGCCCGGCGACGATCACCGCCCCGTAAATGCCCTGCAGGACCATGGCGGGCGGCGTGCCATCGGCCTTGCCGGTGGCGATCATCGCCAGCATCGGGCTGATCGAGGCGAAGGTCACGCCCATCACGATCGGCAGGCGTATCCCCACCAGCGGCAGGCCCAGCGTTTGGATCAGCGTGGCGAACCCGCAGGCGACCAGATCCGCGCTGATCAGCATGCCCAACTCCGCAGGGGGCAGGCCCAGCGCGCGGCCGACGACCAGCGGCACCGCCACCGCCCCGGCATACATGACCAGCACATGCTGACAGGCCAGCGGAACCAGCCGCCGCGCGGGCAGCACCGCGTCGACGCCGTCCCCGGCCCGGTCGATCG
Organism: Sphingomonas sp. SORGH_AS_0789; assembly: GCF_031453055.1. Classification (NCBI taxonomy): domain Bacteria; kingdom Pseudomonadati; phylum Pseudomonadota; class Alphaproteobacteria; order Sphingomonadales; family Sphingomonadaceae; genus Sphingomonas; species Sphingomonas sp. SORGH_AS_0789. The sequence continues at coordinate 2,267,117 of NZ_JAVIYV010000001.1, read as the reverse complement.
CGGGCGCGACGGACGGATCGGACATGTCCTGGCCTGCCAGGGGCAACTTCCGTGTCGCCGATTGCATGGGCTTGGATCTCCGTCTGTCCATGAGGTGATGACGGTCATCGTATCGATATCGAAGCGGCCGCCACCAGCGCCGATTCTGGAACGGAGCGATCGAGAAAAGGCATCGCTCCCGGCCCGCCATGCCGTTCACTCGCGAACGGCATTGGAAATCGCGCGTCCGGGCTATCGCCTGTGTGCACGATTGCGCATGATGACGCCCGCGCCCGCCAATCCCGGCCGATGGAGCCTGCCCGCATGACCGACGACGACTTCATCACCGCGCTGCCCAAGGCCGAACTGCATCTGCATATCGAAGGCAGCCTCGAACCCGAGCTGATGTTCGACCTCGCCCGCCGTAACCGGGTTTCCATCCCGTTCCGCTCGGTGGAGGAGGTTCGGGCGGCCTATGCCTTTTCCAATCTGCAGGATTTCCTCGACCTCTATTATGCGGGCGCCGACGTGCTGCGGACGGCGGAGGATTTTCACGATCTGGCGGTCGCCTATTTCGACCGCGCGGCAGCCGATGGCGTGGTCCATGCCGAAATCTTCTTCGATCCGCAGACGCATACCGATCGCGGCATCCCGTTCGACGTGGTGATGGAGGGGCTGCTGGCCGGGATGGCCGCGGCGAAGGAACGCCATGGCCTGACGTCGAAGCTGATCCTGTGCTTCCTGCGCCATCTGGACGAGGAGGCCGCCTTCGCGACATTCGACCAGGCCGGGAAATGGCTCGACCGCATCGATGGCGTCGGGCTCGATTCGTCCGAGGTCGGCCATCCACCATCCAAATTCGCCCGCGTGTTCGCCGCCGCCGGGGATGCGGGCCTCAAGCGCGTGGCGCATGCGGGGGAGGAAGGGGCGCCCGCCTATGTCCATGAGGCGCTCGATCTGCTCGGGATCGACCGGCTCGACCATGGCAATCGCGCGCTGGAGGACCCGCTATTGACCGCCCGCCTCGCGCGGGAGGCGATGACGCTGACCGTCTGCCCGCTGTCCAACCACAAGCTGTGCGTGGTCAGGGACATGGCGGACCATCCCATCGACCGGATGCTGCGCCTGGGCCTGCGGGCGACGATCAATTCGGACGATCCCGCCTATTTCGGCGGCTATGTCGGCGACAATTACAAGGCGGTCGCCCGGGCCCGGGCCTTGTCCCGCGCCGATCTGGTGACGCTGGCGCGCAACAGCTTCCTCGGATCGTTTCTGGACGATGCCGCGATCGCGGCGCATCTCGCGCGGCTCGACACTTTCGCGCAGCGTTACGGATAAGCGGCGACGGTTGCCCTGGCGACGCCAGGGGGTAGAAGACGAGCGCCGGCTTCGGGCAGGAATAGACCCGGTCGGCCCAACAAGGATGATGGAAGTTTCGTGGTCACCAAAGTCTATCTGTCCGCCGATCGCCTGCTCGAGGACTCGTTCCGCCTGGCCAATCTGGTGTTCGATTCCGGATTTCGTCCGACCCATATCGTCGGCATCTGGCGCGGCGGTGCGCCGGTGGGCATCGCCGTCCAGGAACTGCTCGAATATCGCGGCGTCCAGAGCGATCACATCGCGATCCGCACCACCTCCTACACGGGAATCGACCAGCAGGACCCGCAGGTCCGCATCTATGGCCTCGGCTATCTGGTCGATGTGCTCAACCCCGAGGATCGGCTGCTCCTGATCGACGACGTGTTCGATTCGGGGCGCTCGATCCGCGCGGTCCTTAAGGAACTGAAGGAGCGGTGCCGGAACAACATCCCGGACGAGGTGAAGGTCGCGACCGTCTATTACAAACCCTCGCGCAACGTGACCGACCTGAAGCCCGATTTCTTCGTGCACCAGACCAATGACTGGCTGATCTTCCCGCACGAGATCAACGGGCTGACCGAGGCGGAGATTCGCGAGCACAAGCACGGCGCCGACATCATCCTGCGCTGACACGAGATTGCCCCTCCCCTTTGGGAAGGGGCTCATGTTCGTTCAGCGCGATGTCCCCAGGGTCCGGCCGAAATGGTAGACGCCGCCCGGCTCGGCCGCGACGAAGCGATCGCGGGGGATGCGTGCGGCGTCGAGGGCCGCCGCCAGTTCCTCGACCGGCGCGTCGCGGGCTTCGTCGGTGAGCTGGAACGTGCCCCAATGGATGCCGAGCGCCCGCCCAGCGCCGACATCGGTGAAGATCCGCACCGCGTCGGCCGGGTCGACATGCTGCGCGGCCATGAACCATCGCGGTTCATAGGCGCCGATCGGGATGAGAGCGACGTCGGGCGCTCCCAGCCGCTCGCGCACCTGACCGAAGATGGCCCCGTCGCCATAGCCGGTGTCGCCCACGAACCAGATCGTGCCCGCGCGCGTCTCCAGATAATGGCCGCTCCACAATGTCATCCGCGTGTCGCTCGGCCAGCGATTGGACCAGTGGTTGGCGGGCGTCAGCGTCGTCGCGACGCCGTTGCCGAGGTCGATCCGATCCCACCAGTCGCCGGTCACGCACCGCGCGCCCGGCACCGCGGCGCGGACGACCGCATCATTGCCCAGCGGCATCGCCATCAGGGGATCGTGTACGGCGTGAAGGCGACGCAGCGTCGCGATGTCGAGATGGTCGTAATGGGCATGGCTCAGCAGCACGACATCGATCGGCGGGAGGGACTCAAACGGGATTCCCGGCGCGGTGACACGCTTGGGCCCCACGCGACGGAAGGGGCTGGCACGCTCAGACCAGACCGGATCGGTGAGGATGTTCACCCCCGCCGCCTGGATCAGCATCGCGGCATGGCCGACCATGGTGACGGACAGGCCATCGACGCGCGGCCGTGGCATCGCCGGGGTGACCGGCACCGTCACCGGCCATTTGGCGGCAGCGCCCGCCAGCTTCCAGCGCAGGATCGCCCGCAGTCCCCGATCGGTGCTCGCTTGGCCCGGATTGAAGAAGCGCGTGCCATCGAAATGGTCGCTCGGCGGACCGTCATAATAGCGGTTGCGGGCCATGGTCAGGCGACCCGCATCAATTGCGAAGGATAGGCGGTCAGCATGGCCAGAGCCTCATCGACCGGCGCGGTCAGCCAGCGTTCCTGATCTTCGGCCGACAGGATGACTGGCATCGCCTTGGGATGCTTGGGCGCGACCAGCGGATTGGGCTCGGTCGTGCAAAAGGCATAGACCCGGTCATGATCCCGGTCGAGCTTCCACAGCCCGGCGAAGCACGGCACCGCCTGATCCTCGACGGTGAACCACCAATGGGTGTCGCCCGGCCCCTGGCGATCGGCAGCGGCCTTGGGCTCGGAGAAGCGGGTGAAGGGCACGAGACAGCGATGTTCGGCCTTCGCCATCCAGGGCTTCCACATGCCGCTCTGCATGTTGCGGGCATTGGTCCACCAGTCGTAGAGGAAGGGCAACTCCCCCTCGCGCGCGGGCCGCTTGCGCGGCTTGCGGGTTGGGAAACCCCAGCGCATCGCGCTCAGCACCCGCCGGCCCTCTTCCAGGCGGACGACATAAGCGGGCTTGCCGGGAGCGGCGTAATCCTTCTCCACCGCCACCGCATTGGCCGCGTCGTCCGCCGCGCCCAGCGCATCGAAATAGGTTCGGGGGTCCACCTTGATGCTGTAAAGATTGCACATTCCGCTGTTCGATCACGGTCGGTGGCAGCAGACAAGCCTCTTCCGCGCCGACTACCCTCCGTCGCGCGCGAACGCGAGCCCTATGGCGACGCACGACGCGCTCCCCTGTCGCAAGACCGGATCGCGAGCCCCGGCTACGGACTGTTGGCTGGGACATTCTCCGTCGCGCCATCGGCCTGTTACTTCGCTGCCGGTATTCCCCGGCGAAACTCCCTTCAGGACCATTCAGCGAGAGCGACGATCCCATTGGGGGATTGTAAGTTGCCCCGATCATCGCCTGACTGGACTCCAGCCTCTGCCGGCGTGGGCCCCCTTAGGCAACGGGCCGCCTCTGGCGGAGGAACCCCGCCAAGGGCAGGACGACGGTGCAAATCGCGGGGATGATGGCGGACGCCGCCTATCCAGCAATATTAAGGCCAATCGACATTCAGGATCGCCCCTTCTTCCCTCTCCCCTGGCCAGGGGAGAGGGTTAGCGAAGCTTGCCAGCCTGCTGGCTAGCGCAGCTTGGGTGAGGGGTACAGCGAGCCTGTAGGCTCGCGCGCTCGCTTCGCGAGCGCCAACCCCTCACCCAGCTCCGACTAAGCCTTTGCTTTCGCAAAGACCAAGTCTGCGCGCCCCTCTCCCCTCTGCGAGGGGCGAGGGAGAGAGGCATCGCTGAATGGCGATCGGTCCTACACATCGTCGTTGGATAGGAATCCAGGCGCGGGGCGACAGAGCGCGTCAAACCCCACTATCGGAGATGCTGCCCCGCCCCGTTCGGCCGAGTGAGGTCGACGGCCGGGTTCAGGCATGGCCCTCGAACTCCGCGCGATCGTCTCACCCGGCGCTCGACGCCAGGACAGATTCGAACCCGACCTACCCCTTCTCGCGTCAGCGCGAAGCAAATGTCCGGTTCAGTTGGCGAAGGCCCGTCTCCGCGACGCGGTGCGAGGAAATCACCGCGCCCGAAGGCATGTCCATGGCAATCGGCTTTTCCTGCAGGACCGCCGCATAGAGCGATCGCGCCTCGGACGCGCGTCCGGTTTGGGCATAGACCGCGGCGAGGTTGAGCATCAGTTCCGGGCTGTCGGGGCTGGCCCGGCGCTCCTGGAGCAGGGTCCGCTCCGCTGCTACCAGCTTCCCGGCGGCGATCTCCTGATAGCCCGTCCTTTGCGGCCAGCGATCCTGGGCGATGGCCGGGGCTGCCATACCCGCCGCCGCCACGATCAGAGCCAAAGACATGCCACGCATCGCCCTTCTCCATGTTTCACTTTTATGACGGCATGTTGTCATTTATGTGAAACCGCCGCAAGGGTCGAAGGCGTTGCCGATGGCCGCGCGAAACCGGATTTCCGACGTGTCGGGGGAAATTCTTCCCGAAGACAACAAGTGATGGCCGCCTTCGCCTAAGGCCGATCATCGCAGGATAGCCCAGTGTGATCATGGGGCCCTTGCCCCCGCCGGTCTCCGGCACCAGCCCGACGCCCTCCGCACTCGATCACGCTCACACCCCGCCTCTCACCCCCTGTGTACCCCAGGCATAAAAAAGGCGGCCTCCGAAGAGGCCGCCCTGGTCCGTCAAGAACGGGATCGCTTCGATCAGAAGTCGTTGCGATACTGCTCGTTGCCGATGAAGCCGAGCTTGCTGACCGCCGAACGCTTGATGACTGCCAGGATCTCGTCGACCTTGACATATTTGGCGTCGGGGGCCGGCTGGAAGTGCAGTTCCGGCTCGGGGTTCATGGCCGCCGTCTGGTCGAGATACTGACGCAGCGTCACCTCGTCGACCGGCGTGCCGTTCCAGGTCACCGTACCGGCGGCGTCGATGCCGACCTTGTTCTTCTCGCTGTTCACGACGGGCGTGTTGTTCTTCGAGTTGACCGGCAGGTCGACCTTCACCGCGTGAGTCTGGATCGGGATGGTGATGATGAACATGATGAGGAGCACGAGCATGACGTCGATCAACGGCGTCGTGTTCATGTCCATCATCGGCTCGCCATCATCGGATCCGGCGCTCATTGCCATGGCGTGCTAACTCCTATTCTGTCCGCCCGGCCAATCAGGCGCGGGGGTTGCCGCCGGGGGGCGGCTCGGAGATGAAGCCGACACGGGCGAAACCGGCCTGCTGCATCGTGTAGATGGTGCCGCCAATGCACCGATACGGCGTATTCACGTCGCCGCGAATATGCGCCTCGGGCAGCTGATCGGGCGTTATGTTCGGCCCGAGCCGCTCGATCTCGGCCTTCAGCTTCTGAACCGCCTTGTCACGCAGCTCGGTCGAGGTCACGGGGCTGAGGCCCCAATACACCTTGCACTGACCATTTTCGCTGGTCACCGAAAGCGAGACGTTTTCCGGCTTCGTCGTCGTCGGATCGAAGCGGACGCTCGGCAGCTTGAGCGGAACGGTCTGAATCACGACCGGAACCGCGATCAGGAAGATGATGAGGAGAACCAGCATGACGTCCACGAGGGGCGTCGTGTTGATCTCCGACATCGGTTTCTCGGCGGAGTCCCCGCCAACGCTCATCGCCATGAGAGAGCTATCCTATCCATGCATTCTTTCGCCGTCCCGGAGCCGGGTCGACGGGGGGTGGCGGGGCCGTGCCGCGAACGGCCGGTCCCCGCCCCCTTAGGCTCAGGCGCGCGTCTGAACGCCACCGGCCTGACCGGCCGTGGTCGTCGCCGGGGTCGCCTTGACGGCGGTCGGCTTGGCACCGGCAACGGCCGGACGAACCGCACCGTTCGAGGCCAGGAAGCCCAGCACGTCGTTCGAGAAGGACGACAGGTCTTCCGCGATGCCCTTGTTACGACGCTGCAGCCAGTTGAAGGCGAGCACCGCCGGAACGGCGACGACGAGACCCAGCGCGGTCATGATGAGCGCTTCACCGACCGGACCGGCGACCGCGTCGATCGACGCCTGGCCCGACGAGCCGATCTTGATGAGCGCGCGATAGATGCCGATAACCGTACCGAACAGACCGATGAACGGCGCGGTCGCACCGACGGTCGCCAGGAAGGCGAGACCGCCGCCCAGCTTCGAGTTGATCGCGGCTTCCGAACGCGCCAGCGAGCCGTGCAGCCAGTCATGCGCTTCGACCGGATCGGTCAGCTTCGAATGCTGGTCCTGAGCGGCCAGACCGTCGTCGACGATCTGCTTGTAGGCCGAGTTCTTCTCGAGCTTGGCCGAACCTTCGCGCAGCGAGTTCGACGACCAGAAGCCCTGACGAACGCGCTTCGCCTGGTTGATGATCTTCTGCTGCTCGAACAGCTTCGAGAACAGGATGTAGAACGACACGATCGACATCAGGCAGAGGATGGTGAACACCGACTGCGAGATGAGGCCGCCCTCTTTCAGAGCCTGGCCGAGGCCGTACGGATTTTCGGCACCGGCCGCAGCGCCGCCCGCGGCGAGGATGGTGGTGAGCATGATTGGTTAGGTCCTCTGACTAAAGCGTTGGGTGTGATCGGCTTTTAGCCGTTATTCCTGTGGCAGCTGCCAACGGATGTTAAGCGTGTACGACGATGCGACGGGGTTGCCGGCCGCGTCCTGGGCGGGCGTGAAACGCACGCGCGCCTTGGAGATGCGGCAGGTGGCATCGTCAAGGGCCCGGTTGCCGCTGCCCGACAGGATCGTGCAGTCGGTGACGCGCCCATCGGTGCCGATCGACAGCTTGGCCGACACGCGGCCTTCCGCGCCTTCGCGCTGGGCCGAGGGCGGATAGGCGTCGGGACCGAAATACTGGCCCGGGTTACCGCGCAGACCGGCAGCCTTCGAGACCGTCGGCGCAGGCGGCGGCGCGGGCGGAGCCGGCGGCGCAGGCGGGGCCGGCGGTGCGGTCGGCTGGCTGAGCGGGATGATGCTCGTCGTCGAGATCGTCGGCGCCGGCGAGGGCACGTTGACGATCGGCGGCGGCGTCACCACCGTGGTCGGCGGCGGAGGCAGGTTGGGCTGCTCCGGCGGCGGGGGCGGCGGTTCATCCGGCGGTGGCGGGGGCGGCGGCTCCTCCACGTTGAACGTGTCGAGCTTTTCGGTCGCCTTCTTCACGTACTGGTATGCCAGTCCCGTGACGAAGGCGTAGCCCAGGGCAGCATGGATGAGCACGACGATAACGATCGCGACCACCTTGCCCCCGGACATCTTCTGGTCAGTATAGGCCATTCAGCAACGAAACTCCTCAGTCTGCCAGTTTCGCCTCGCCGTAGCGTGGGGACGTGGGAAACTCCTGCCATGCGCTCACGCATGCGGCAGAGCCTCGGACCCTATCGTCACGGCTGGCGCGGTGCAATCAGTTTGTCGGACGTAATAAACGTACAAGCACGCCATGACAAAATTATTTCTGTACCGTTAATACACGAAGGAGTAGCGCGAAGCGATGAAACCCCTCTCCCACGCCCTCCATGCTACCACCATCGCGGTCGCGATGCTATCGTTTGCAGGCCCGGTCGGGGCGCAAGTGGCGACCGCGCCGTCGGTGCGCGCGGGCGATCCGATGGTAGCGCAAACAGGGCCCGGCTATGCCGACCTCGCCGACCTGGTCCTGTCGGCCCCGGTGATCGCCGACGTGACGATCCGCTCGGCGGCCGCGATCAAGGGCGCAGAGGCCGTGGGTGTCGCCCCCGGCCGGCAGCGTTTCTATGTCGAGGCCGATGTCGGCACGCTGATCCGCGGATCGGGCGGCCTGCCGGCGCGTGTCGGCTATCTCTACGATGCGGCGACGGATGCGCGGGGCCGCGCGCCGCGGCTGAAGAAGATGCGCGTGCTGATCTATGCACGGCGGGTGCCCAATGCCCCCGACCAGCTCCAGCTGGTCGCGCCCGATGCGCAGCTGCCCTGGACGCCCGATACCGAGCAGCGCAGCCGGACCATCGCGCGCGATGCGCTGTCGCCGGACGCGCCGCCGGTCATCACCGGCGTCGGCAATGCCTTTTACGTGGCGGGCAGCCTGCCCGGCGAGGGCGAGACGCAGATCTTCCTCACCACCGCCAATAATCGCCCGGTGTCGTTGTCGGTCCTGCGGCGTCCGGGCGAGGAACGCCGCTATGCCGTGGCGCTGAGCGAGATCGTCGACGAATCGGCGGCCCCGCCCGCGCGCGATACGCTGCTCTGGTACCGGCTGGCCTGCGCGCTGCCCGAATCGCTGCCCGATCGCAGCACCGCCTCGCTCTCGCCGCAGGATGCCCAGGCGGCGCAGGAGGATTATCGCTTCGTCATCCAGAAGCTCGGCCCCTGCGTCCGCGAGCGTCAGTTGCCCAGCGTCAGCAACTGACCCGTGACGGCGTGCGCGGCGGCGAGATAGGCGACCGCCGCCGCGACCGCCTGATCGGACGCGGTATCCCGGCAAATCACGGCGTTGACCCGCGCATCCGGAGCGGCGGCGACCGCGAGCGGCCCGATTGCCGCCTCCACCATCGCCTGCACCACGGGATCGCGTCCGGGGCGCAGCACCAGGATCAGGTCGCAGCCGGGATTCGCCGCGACGAGCGCCGCGACATCGTCCCCCGGCGCCACGTCGATTCGCCGCGCGACCATGCCCCGATCAGCGACGGTGGCGGACCAGCGTGATGCCGATCGCCTCGCCATCCTCGGCGATGGCCAGCTTCACGATCTTCACCTTCACGCGCCGAACCCGCTTGTCCTGAAGGAACAGCGTGTCGCAGATATGGTCCGCAACCCCCTCGATCAGCGTGAAATGCACACCTTCGGGCAACTGCGTCGCGGCATGTTTCAGATCGAGATAATTCTTTGATTCGCCCAGCGGCGTGTCGGGCGCATAATGGGCGGGACAGTCGAGATCGACGGTCAGCGAGATGCGCAGCGGTTGCGGCAGATGCGTTTCCTCGGAGTAGATGCCGGTCAGCACCTGGACTTCGAGGTCGTGGACTTCGAGCTGGAGACGGTCTTCCATGCCAGGGCTCTAGCAGAGCCCGCGCGCAAGGGAAGTAGCGGCGCGGAGCCGCAGGGCTTTGCATCCGTCGAGGAGCGGATTAAGGGCGCGCGCATTCTCCCCTCTCCTTCTGCCGCGATCGGACCCCACCCGTTGTGACCGAGACGACTGCCCTTGTTCCGCTCGACAGGGTCGATCCCGCCGCCGTGGAGGCGCTGCTCGACCGCGCCTTTCCGCCGGGGCGCCAGGCGCGGACCGCCTATAAGGTGCGTGGGACCGTCGCGGCGATCGCCTCGCTCTGCTTTGCCGCGCTGGACGAGGACGGCGCGCTGCTGGGTTCGATCCAGTGCTGGCCGGTCGCGCTTGCCGACGATGCGGGCGGGGTGCATCCCATGGTGATGGTCGGCCCGGTCGCGGTCGCCCCCGATCATCAGCGGGACGGCCTGGGACGTCGCCTGCTGACGCACATGCTCGCGGCCGCCGCCGAACAGGGGCTGGACCGCGCGTTGATGCTGATCGGCGACCCGGAATATTATGGCCGCTTCTTCGGCTTCACCGCCGACCGGACGGCGGACTGGCGATTGCCCGGCCCGGTCGAGCGGCACCGGCTGCTGGCGCGCGGCCCCGATGTGCCGGCTTGTCCCGGCATGCTGGGCGCTGCGGGCTGAGGCCGGGCTTTACCTGCGCTCCCTGCGCCCCTAACTCAGAACGATCATGCCCATGGCGCCGCCCCCCGATCTGTCCTCGCTCAGCCTCGCCGAGATCGTGCGCGCGATGGAGGCGCAGAAGCTGCCCCCCGTCTCGCAATGGAATCCCACCCATTGCGGCGACAGCGAGATGCGGATCGCCCGCGACGGCACCTGGTATCATCAGGGCAGCCCGATCGGCCGCCCCGCCATGGTCCGGCTGTTCTCGACCATCCTGCGCCGCGAAGCCGATGGCCGCCACGTCCTGGTCACGCCGGTCGAAAAGCTCGACATCGCGGTCGAGGATGCGCCCTTCGTCGCGGTGACGCTCAAGGCGCAGGGCGAGGGTCGCGAAGCGCGGCTGACCTTCCAGCTCAACACCGGAGACCTCGTCGCGGCGGGCCCTGCGCACGGCCTGCGCTTCGCCGAGGGCGAGGATGGCCCCCGCCCCTATCTGCATGTCCGCGACGGGCTGGAGGCGCTGATCGCGCGGACGGTCTATTACGAACTGGCCGAACGGGCGCTGGCGGGGGGTGACACGCCGCCGGGACTGTGGAGCGACGGCGCCTTCTTTCCCATCGCGCCCGCGACCGACGCATGACGCTGGCCGAAAGGCTGGCACAGGCGATGGCGCGGATACCCGTTGCCGACCTGTTGACCGGCGACGGGGACATCCTGCCCGAAACCGCCGCGACACCCACCGCCGCGGCGGTGCTGGTGCCCGTCACCGATCGCGTCGAGCCGGGCCTCGTCCTGACCCAGCGGACCGAGCATCTGCGCAACCATGCCGGGCAAATCGCCTTTCCGGGCGGCCGCGCCGATCCGGGGGACGTCGATCTGGTCGCCACCGCGCTGCGCGAGGCGGAGGAGGAAATCGGCCTGTCGCCGCACGCGGTGACGGTGGTCGGGCTCGCCGACCGCTATCGCACCGTCACCGGGTTCGAGGTGACGCCGGTGCTGGGAGTCATCCCGCCCGACCTGACCCTGTATCCATCCGAGGCGGAGGTGGCGAACCTGTTCGAGGTGCCGCTCGCCTATGTCCTCGATCCCGCCCATCACCGCCGGGTCAGCGCACCCTGGCGCGGGCAAACCCGTCATTTTTACGAGATTTTATGGAACGACCGGCGCATCTGGGGCGCGACAGCCGCGATGATCGTCAACCTGTCGCGGCGGCTGCAATGGGCGGCATGACGGCTGCGACCGCCCCCTGGACCGACCGAACCGACCTGATCGCGCTGGCCGAGCGGCTGGAGGCGCGGTTCGTCGGCGGCGCGGTGCGCGATTCGCTGCTGGGCCAGGCGGTGGCGGACATCGACCTCGCCACCCCGCTGTCGCCCGAGACGGTCATCGCGCGCGTGCGCGAGGCGGGGTTCAAGCCGGTGCCGACCGGCATCGCGCATGGCACGATCACCGCCGTCCTGCCCGATGGCCCGGTCGAGGTCACGACGCTGCGCCGCGACGTGTCGACCGATGGCCGCCACGCCGTCGTCGCCTTTACCGACGACTGGCGCGAGGATGCGGCGCGGCGCGACTTCACGATGAACGCGCTCTATGCCGATCCGGTGACGGCCGAACTGTTCGACTATTTCGGCGGGCTGGACGATCTGAAGGCGGGGCGGGTCCGCTTCATCGGCGATCCGTTGCAGCGCATCGCCGAGGATCATCTCCGCATCCTGCGCTTCTTCCGCTTTCATGCGCGCTTCGGCCAGGCGATCGACCAGGCCGGGCTGGACGCCTGTACGCAGCGCGCCAACGACCTGATGGCGCTGTCGCGCGAGCGGATCGCGGCCGAATTGCTGAAGCTGCTGGTGGCGGCGCGCGCGGTGCCGGTGGTCGCGCTGATGGTCGAACAAGGCATCTTCCGCGCGGTCATCCCCGAGATCGATCGCGCCGGGGCCGACCGGCTGGCCCGCCTCGCCCAGGCGGAAGCGGCGGCGGGGATCGCCCCCGATCCGATCCGCCGCCTCGCCGCGCTGCTGCCCCCCGAAGCCGCCGAGCCGGTGGGCGCGCGGCTGAAGCTGTCCAACCTCGACCGCAAGCGCCTGATCGCCGCGACCGCCGGGCCGGGCGATGAGGGGCCCCATGCGCTGGCATACCGGGTGGGCACGACCGGCGCGGTCGACCGGCTGCTGCTGGCGGGCGAATCGGTGGCGGCGATCCGCGATTGGACGCCCCCTGCCCTGCCGCTGACCGGCGGGGCGCTGGTCGAGCGCGGCGTGCGCAAGGGCCCCGATGTGGCACGGCTGCTGCGTCAGGTGGAAACCCGGTGGATCGCGGAGGGCTTTCCGGACGCGGACCGGGTCGCCGCGCTGGCCGATGCGGCGGTGGCTCAGGCCTGAGCCGCGATCATCGCCCAGGCCGCCTCGGGATCGAGCGGCTTGGCGTACAGATAGCCCTGACCATAGGTGCAGCCCAGTGCGGCCAGCGTCTGACCGAGTTCGATCGTCTCGATCCCCTCGGCGGTGGTCTTCATGCCCAGCGCCTGCGCCAGACCCATGATCGCGCGGACGATGGCGATCTTGTCGCGGTCGGCCAGCATGCCGTTCACGAAGCTGCGGTCGATCTTGAGAATGTCGATGGGCAGTTTCTGGAGATAGGCGAGATTGGAATAGCCGGTGCCGAAATCGTCCATCGCCACCGTCGTGCCGAGTTCCTTCAACCCTTCCATGATCATGGTCACGCCGTCGGGATCGCCGACGATCGCGCTTTCGGTCAGCTCCAGCGTCAGCCGGTCGCCCGCAATCCCGGCCTTGCCCAGCGCGCCGTCGATCACCGCCGGAATGGCATCGCGCTGAAGCTGGATCGCCGAGACGTTGACCGACATCCGCATCCCGCACGAGCCGCCCGCGATGCGGTCCCACTCGGCCAGTTGCATCGTCGCCTGCTGCACCGCCCAGCGGCCGAGCGGCACGATCAGCCCCGATTCCTCGGCGACCGGGATGAAGTCGACCGGGGAATGATCGCACCCCTCGGCATCGCGCCACCGCGCCAGCGCCTCGAACGAGACCATGCGGCCCGTTGAGAGATCGCAGATCGGCTGATAGGCGAGATGCAGCTCCTCGCGCTCGATCGCGCGGCGCAGCGAGGTCTCCATCGCGAACTGGGCGCGCGCGATGGTGAAGGCCTGGGGGTGATAGACCTCGGTCCGACCCGCCGCCTTGGCGCGTTTCACCGCGAACTGGGCGTGGCGGATCAGCTCCTCGGCATCGCCGTCGCCATCGTCTTCGGCGTTGAAGGCGATGCCCACCGACGCCTCGACATTCACCTCGTAATCGGTCAGCCGGAAGGGCGAGCGCAGCGCGCGGTCGATCCGGTCGGCCAGGACATGCGCCTCGTCCTCGCTCTCGTCGATCATCATCAGGATGCCGAATTCATTGCCGCCGATCCGCCCGATCGAATCGCGCGACCGCAGCGCCCCCTTCAACCGGCGTGCGACGGTGATCAGCAGCTCGTCGCCGACCAGCGAGCCCATACAGGCGTTCAGCCGACCGAAGCGGTTGAGATCGATGACCAGCACCGCATGCGAATGGCCGGTCGCCATCATCGCCTCGATCAGGTCGCCGAATCCCTGACGATTGGGCAGTCCGGTCAGGCTGTCGGTCGTCATCTCGCGCCGCAGGCTGCGCTCGGTATGATGCTGGGCGGTCTGGTCGACCAGCATGAGGACATATTGGTCCGCACGTTCCTCCGCCGAGCGGGCGAGCGTGACCTGAAAATACCGGCAGTCGATGGCCTCGCCGAGCGCCAGCGGGAATTCGATCGACTTGCCGCCCAGGCTCTGGAGATCGCCGATTCGCTTCGTCACCTCGGCCATGATCAGCGCATCGGACCGCGCCTCGGTCAGACCGGCACGGCGATAGGGGGCGTTGACCGTGACGATGCCGGGCCCATCCGCGCGCATCGCGATTTCCGCCGCCGGGATCGCCATGATCTCGACCGCGCACGACGTCAGAGTCGCGATTGGGCGCGGCAAGGGTCGCGGGATTGGATAAGCGGTCGAAGCCATCTACCGACCATTTATCGGCCGATCGTTAAAACCCCCTAAAATTTCAGCGAAATTGACGCCGTAAACGGTTCAGTCCGCCATAATCGGAAACACGCGGTCGATCGGGGACGGTCAATCGAAACGATTATCGCGGGGGAAGCCGGTCGGCGGCATCCGCCCCGCCGCCCCGCGCGCGGTCCGCCAGGCGGACAGATCGGCCTCGGTCCGCACGCGCCCCGTCTCGCCGCCCATCGGCCAGCTCAACCCGTCCTTGAAGACGAAGGTCGTCGCGTCGGACAGGCCGCCGTCGCGATAACGTTGCAGCTGAACCCCGGTGCCGCGCGACAGTTCGACGAACTCGGTCAGCGGGAAGACCAGCAATTTGCGATTGTCGCCGATCGCCGCGACATAATCATCATCCGCCCCCACCGGACGCACGACCTTCAGCGCCGCTCCGGCGCGCGGCGTCAGCACCGTCTTGCCTTTTCGCGTCTCGGCGATGGTATCGGCGGTCGGCACGACGAAGCCGCGCCCGTCCGAGGCCGCGACCAGCAGCTTGGCCGCGCGCGCGGCGGGCAGGAAGCCGACGATGCCGATCGATCCGTCCAGATCGATCATCGCGCGCACCGGCTCGCCGAACCCGCGCCCGCCGGGCAGCTTGTCGGCGGCCAGGGTGAAGAACCGCCCGTTCGCCGCCGCCAGCAACAGCTTGTCGGTGGTCTGCGCATGGAAGGCGAAGGCGGGGCCGTCGCCTTCCTTGAACTTGGCGGTATCCGCCGAGGCCAGGTCGACATGTCCCTTCATCGCGCGAATCCAGCCGCGCTGCGACAGGATGACGGTGATCGGCTCGCGCTCGATCATCGCCTCCAGCGGGATGTCGCGGGTCGGCGCGGCTTCCTCGATCAGCGTGCGGCGCGCACCCAGCGCGGTTTCGGGACCATAGCGGTCGCGTATCCGGCCCAGGTCCTTCTTCATCCGCGTCCGCTGGCGCTGTTCGGAGCCGAGCAGCAGGGTGAGCTGCTCGCGCTCCTTGTCGAGCTTGTCGCGCTCGCCGCGAATCTCGAACTCCTCCAGCCGCCGCAGCGAACGGAGGCGCATGTTGAGGATCGCCTCGGCCTGACGGTCGGTCAGGCGGAATTCCGCGATCATCACGGCCTTGGGCTCGTCCTCGGTGCGGATGATCTCGATCACCCGGTCAAGGTTGAGATAGGCGACCAGATAGCCGTCGAGCAGCTCGATCCGGTCGGCGATCTTGCCGAGCCGATGCTCGGAACGGCGCCGCAGCACGACGAACTGATGCTCGACCCAGGCCGCCAGCGCCTCGCGCAGGGACATGACGCGCGGGGTGCGGTCCTTGTCCAGCACGTTGAGGTTCAGGCTGATCCGCGTCTCCAGGTCGGAGAAACGGAACAACCCGTCCATCAGCACCTGCGGATCGACGGTGCGCGCGCGCGGCTCCAGCACGATGCGGACCTGCGCATCCGATTCGTCGCGGACATCGGCCAGGATCGGCAGCTTCTTGTCGTTGATGAGCGTCGCGATCTGCTCGATCAGCTTGCCCTTGGCGACACCGTAGGGGATTTCGCTGACGACGATCTGCCAGCCGCCGCCCTTCTCGCGCTCGATCTCCCAGCGCGCGCGGACGCGGAAGCCGCCCCGCCCGGTGGTGTAGCTTTCGCGCAGGATCGCGGGCGCATCGACGACGATGCCGCCGGTCGGGAAATCGGGCCCCTTGACCAGCGCCAGGATCGCATCGTCATCGGCATCGGGCCGATCGACCAGCAGGATCGCGGCTTCCAGCAGCTCGGCGGCATTGTGCGGCGGGATGCTGGTCGCCATGCCGACCGCGATCCCGCTCGCGCCATTGGCCAGCAGATTGGGGAACAGGCCGGGGAACAGCTCGGGCTCCTGCTCCTCGCCATTATAGGTCGGGCGATAGGCGACGGCATCCTCGTCCAGCCCATCCATCAGGTCGATCGCGACCTGGGTCAGCCTTGCCTCGGTATAACGATAGGCGGCGGCGTTATCGCCGTCGATATTGCCGAAATTGCCCTGCCCGTCGACCAGCGGATAGCGAAGCGCGAAATCCTGGGCGAGACGGACCATCGCGTCATAGACCGACTGGTCGCCATGCGGATGATATTTACCTATCACGTCGCCGACGACGCGCGCGCATTTCTTGTAGCCCGCCGCCGGGTCGAGCTTGAGCAGCCGCATCGCCCACAGCAACCGGCGATGCACCGGCTTCAGGCCATCGCGCACATCGGGCAGCGAGCGCGCCGTGATCGTGGACAGCGCATAGACCAGATACCGTTCGGACAGCGCGCTGTCGAAGGGGGCATCCAGGATGCCGACGGGGGGATTGTCGCGGAGATCGATCGCCATGGGAGCGCCGCTTCTAGCAAGCGATGCGCGCAGGGGCAATCGGGCGGATCAAAAAGAGAACAGATCGCCGGGGGGCAAGGCGGGCACGTTGGGAGCGCCGCGCCCGCCTGCCTTGCGACAATCCGGATCAGGCGTGGTTCGCCTGCGCCTGGTTGACGTCCTGGGTGAAGTGGTTGCCCGCCGCGACCGTGCAGTTCTGGAACGCGACGGGGGTGAAGGTCTCGACCCCGGCGACTTCCGCGTCGGTCACGGCCTTGCCCTTGGCATTATGGCCGGGCGCGAAGGCGATGGCCTCGGGGCGGAAGGTGGCGAGGACGTCGGCGGTATCGCGACAGGCGACGGTCCGCTCCGTCCTGCCGTTCTTGACCACCGCGATAGCCTCCATGCCATTGGCCAGCGGAACACGCGCCTGTTCATAGACCAGCGGCGCCTGCGCCATGTGCATCGGCCGCGCCACGGCAGCACCCGCCGTCAGCATCAGAGCCCCACCAACAACACCGATCATCAGCTTGTTCATGACTTCCTCCTTTGCAAGCATCGACAGAACCCATGACTTGGATGATCGGTTTCCTATACTTTCCACCTTACCATTTTTTCATATACCGTGAAAATCATGTCCATCATGGCCGGGACATTACGTGATCTTCATCTTCCACACGCCTTTCGTTGCTTGCACGACGGAAGGAGCCTGTCCGCACTGCAAGGCCGCACGCCTCCATTGCGCCCGCCCGCACCTTCGATTATAGGCCGCGCCATCCCGCCTCGGGCCTCAGCATGTGGGGCACCGGGGCTGTACTCATTTCAGGGGACCGCCGCATGGCTCGCCGCCGCCAAATCTACGAAGGCAAGGCCAAGATCCTGTACGAGGGCCCCGAGCCCGGCACGCTGATCCAGTATTTCAAGGACGACGCCACCGCGTTCAATGCCCAGAAGAAGGGCACGATCAACGGCAAGGGCGTGCTCAACAACCGTATCTCCGAGCATGTCTTCACCATGCTCGACCATATCGGCGTGCCGACCCACTTCATCCGCCGCCTGAACATGCGCGAGCAGTTGATCCGCCAGGTCGAGATCGTGCCGATCGAGGTCGTGGTCCGCAACGTCGCGGCGGGCTCGCTATCCAAGCGCCTGGGCATCGAGGAGGGCGTGAAGCTGCCCCGCACGATCATCGAATATTATTACAAGGACGATGCGCTGGGCGACCCGATGGTCACCGACGAGCATATCGCCTGCTTCGGCTGGGCCAGCCAGGAAGAGATGCACGACATCGCCGACCTGGCGATCCGCGTGAACGACTTCCTGTCGGGCATGTTCGCCGCGATCGGCATCCGCCTGGTCGACTTCAAGCTGGAATTCGGCCGCATCTGGGACAATGACTTCGGTCGGATCATCCTGGCGGACGAGATCAGCCCCGATGGCTGCCGCCTGTGGGACATGACCACCAACGAAAAGCTGGACAAGGATCGCTTCCGTCGCGACCTGGGCGGCGAGGTGGAAGCCTATCAGGAAGTGGCACGCCGTCTGGGCCTGCTGCCCGAGGGGGGCGACACCGCCGTCCTCGACCTCGAAGAACACCGCAAGAGCCGGGGTAAGTAATGAAGCTGAAGATTTTCGTCACCCTGAAGCCCGGCGTGCTCGACCCGCAGGGCAAGGCGATCCACCACGCGCTGGAAAGCCTGGGCTTTGCGGGCGTGAACGACGTCCGCGCGGGCAAGCTGATCGAGCTGGAGGTCGCCGACGCGACCACCGACGCGCAGATCGACGAGATGTGCCGCCAGCTCCTCGCCAACACCGTGATCGAGAATTACCGGGTGGAGCGCGCCTGATGAAGACCGCCGTAATCGTCTTTCCGGGCTCGAACTGCGACCGCGACCTCGCCGTCGCGCTGGAGGCGGTGACGGGCGTCAAGCCGGCCATGGTCTGGCACGGCGACAGCGAGCTCCCTGAGGGGCTGGGGCTGATCGGCGTGCCGGGCGGCTTCTCTTACGGCGATTACCTGCGCTGCGGCGCGATCGCGGCCCGCTCGCCGATCATGCGCGCGGTCGTGGAGTCGGCGAACAAGGGCACGCCGGTGTTCGGCGTGTGCAACGGCTTCCAGGTGCTGGCCGAAACCGGGCTGCTACCGGGCGCACTGATGCGCAATCGCTCGCTCAACTTCGTCTGCCGCGACGTCGATCTGGAGGTGGCCAACACCGACAGCGCCTTCACCCGGCTGTACCAGCAGGGCGAGACGATCCGTATCCCGGTCGCGCATCATGACGGCAATTACTTCGCCGATACCGACACGCTCGACCGCCTCGAAGGCGAAGGCCGCGTGGCCTTCCGCTATGCCGAGGACGTCAACGGCTCGGCGCGGTCCATCGCGGGCGTGCTGAACGAGAAGCGCAACGTGCTGGGCATGATGCCCCACCCCGAGCGCCGCATCGAAGCCGCCCATGGCGGCGACCATGGCCGACGCCTGTTCGAGGGCCTGCTGGAGATGGTGGGGGCCTAACCGCCCCTCCCCCGTTCAGCCTGAGCGAAGTCGAAGGCCACGGGACTACATCTGACAAAGGGGGAGCGGGGCGACTCGCTTCCCCTTTTTTTTGTTCGCGCGAAGCCGCGATGGCGCGAAGAATATTGGGTTCGCGCGGAGGCGCGGAGAACGCAGAGGTGTTTGGCCTCGTTGCGGGCGTTATACCTTCTAACGCATGTCGATGGCAGAGATTGGCGGCTATCGCCGGCTACATCACCTCCGCGTCTCCGCGCCTCCGCGTGAACCCAATCTCTAAAACCCTTCGCGTCATCGCGGCTTCGCGTGAACCCAATTCAAACCCGTGCCCGGAACGGCGTGAAGTCGGTCCCCTCGTCGAACACATCCACCCCCTCGGCGCGCTTCAGCCCGCCGACGATCAGATAGGTCACGGGGGTCAGCAGCACCTCCCAGCCCACCTTCAGCGCCCATTGGGTGAACAGCACGACCACCACCAGATGCGTGGTCCACCCCTGCGCGCCCCAGAAGGCCAGCGGATAGAAGATCAGGCTGTCCACCCCCTGCCCCACCAGCGTCGAGCCGATCGTCCGCGACCAGAGGTGCCTCCCGCCGGTCCACAGCTTCATCCGCGCCATGACATATGCATTGACGAACTCGCCCGCCCAGAAGGCGCAGACGCTGGCCAGCACGATGCGTGGCACCTGGCCGAAGATAACCTCATAAGCGGCCTGGTTGCTCCAGCTGGGCGCCGGGGGCAGCGCGACGACGATCCAGCTCATGAACGCCATGAACAGCACCGCCGCCGTGCCCGCCCAGATCACCCGCCGCGCGCGGGCATAGCCGTAAACCTCGGTCAGCACGTCGCCGATGACATAGCTGAGCGGAAAGAACAGGATGCCCGCGCCGAACGGCCACTGCCCGACCAGCGGCAGGGTGATGACCGCCACCTTGCCCGCGCCGATGACATTGGACAGCAGCAGGATGGTGACGAACGCCGCCATGACGAAGTCGAACCAGCGAAAGGCCGACCGCTCCAGATCGCGGCCCGCGACCATCCGTTCCCCGCTCATTACGATCCCCTCAAAGCCGTGCGGACCGTTGTTTATCGCCATTCCCTTGGCGGTCAAACCACGCTAGGGACACCGCCATCCGCGCGTCCGTAGCTCAGTTGGATAGAGCAAGGAGCTTCTACCTCCTCGGTCGGGGGTTCGAATCCCTCCGGGCGCGCCACTCCCCTGTCCATTTCCTTGGAGGATGGACTTTTGGTTCAAATCTCCCGACCGCGAGGCGCTAGCCAGCGTTGCACATAAGACGCAAATAGGTCGTGACGCTCTACGCGATATCGCGTTGTTGCCTAGACACTCGAAAGGCCGAACATCCCCGAACCTTTTGTACGAGGATGACCACTTGACGAAGGCCAGCGATCGACGATCATACCGTCATGTCGCACCTTTCTGACCATCGGCAATTAGCCCGAGCGCAAAGCCCCTTGGTGCAGTTGGTGGCGCAAACGGTCGAATTGGAGACGACGCAGGCAGGGCGGCGGGGGTCATGCCCTTTCCACCCAGATCCGACTCGTGGCCTCTACGTCTACAACGGGCGCTTTTATTGTTTTTCATGCGGTACCGGCGGAGACGTGATCGACTGGTGGATGCGACTCTACGGAGTCGACGAGTCTACCGCAGCAGCACATCTCACGCGCGGCGCTCCCAGCGACAGCACTGATGAACATAGCGAGAAGCCTTGCTGATCGGACAGGATGACCGATCAGCAAGGCTTCGGATGTCGGGACGGAACCCATGACGTGCCACCAGCGCATTGATGCTATCTCGCCGGCTGGCCCGAGCATCGCCTATGTCTGCGATGACCTAGATGCTACGATCAGCCCAAGCAGGTGCTGCGTGAACGCATTGCCGCCCCGCCGATAGGCCATGCGCCCCCAGTGGTCCCAATGATCGACCCTGGCCGCGATCCAGGCGAACAGGTCGTCGCGCACGCTCTGGTCATCGAACGCCAGCGACCAAGTCACCCGCCTGACCGGCATCCTGGCGGGACTTTCGTTCGCCATTGAGGTCAGGGTGATCGCATGCGATTGCCCCACCGCCTCGCGCGCGAAGACGTGGCGCCGCAAGCCAACCGCGCGCTCGAAATCCTGCAGGGCCTGCTCCCGGTCCTGATCGGATGGATCGCGGACGGCCGCTACCACTGCCGCCATGACGTCCGCGATGGGCAGATCCTCCCACTCCAGATCGCGGGTCGCGATCAGCATCATGAGCACCGACCGGCCCTCGGGACTAAGATCGTCCGTCGACCCGCGCTGCAGCAGACCGACGGTACCAAGCCAGCACATATAGAAAGTCCGGAAAACCGGATTGCCGCGGAAGAGATCAAATCGGCGTTCGTTTTCACCACATTCTGCCATATCGACGGACAGCAGGACTCGGAGGAGGAACTCGAGCTGCTCCCGTAAGGCGTACGTGTCGGGAAGACCCAACTCGCCCCGCCAAAAGGCATCGCGCACCGACGTCCACTTGCGGCCATCCTCGTCCTCGAAATGAGCGCCGTTAGCTCGCAGCCACCAGCCCCACGGCAGCTCGCCCGGCCGATGCCGCTCCCTAGCTGTCGCCATCATCCGACACTCGGCTCGAGGCCGATGGGCGGGAGCGACGGCCCGTCGCGAGCCGGAACCGGGCAACCGTCACGGATCGCGGCGAGCTGCGCCGCGAGATTGCGGATTTCCCGCACGACATATCCGTCGTCGCGGTACCTTGCATCGATCCCGGCGCCGATCAGGCTCTGGCGATCACCCACGCGGCTCGGCACGACGTCGAAGATGTGATTACAATCGAAGCCGAACCACCACTGCCCCTGGCCGGCACGATGATCGGTCGCATGCTGCAGCGGCACCTTGCCGACGACGACGTGGCAGATACGGCGGTATTCGGTGATCAGGCGTCGGCGCGGATTGGGACCGTCGTCGCAGATGCGCGAGTAGGTCAGGCCACCGTGCACCTCGATCCCGAGACTCGCCGGCACCGCGTCATGGTCCCAGCCGAAGAGAGGATGGGTGGACGGCACCCCGACGAAGCCGCTCAGGTAGCCCTCGGGATGCTCGCGCATCATGATGCACTCCAGGCCGGTCGCCTCGTCGACCCACGAGACCTTGTCTGCCTCGCCGAGCCATGGACCATGAGAGCGCGGCATCTCCCGCTTCGCATAGAAGATCTCGGCTTCCGGCACCACGTCACCGCTCGTCGCATAGGCGCGGCCGGTGATGCGGACCACGCCGTCCTGGCTGACGAACTCGCCGCCCGTCCCCGACACCTTGGCCAGATCGACGCCCGACCCGACCGCATCCGCCAATGCGCCCTTCCCTACCTTCGCGAGCGGCAGCGGCTTCTGCACCGCGACGGCCGTCGACCTGCTCTTCTTCGTGGCCATGACTTTCACCTTTCCTGCTGTGGTTCGATCGATCAGTTGGTCGAGGGGCAGCGCCGCCCTTCGGCGCCTACGCCTATCGGATCGTCCCTGGCCGCCCGCCCACAGCACCTGCGCAGCCTGCGGATGGTCCTTCGCTGACGGTCGAGATGAAGCGCGCGCCTATCGGCACTGACGAAGGCGCTCACAGGAAGCGGTCCGCGGCCGTGACCATCTCGAAGCGGGGCGCCATGGCTCTGGCACCGTGCCCCGCGGCGTAGACGTTCGTCGCCAGCCAGAATTCTTCCGCCGTGCGCGCGTCATCCGCGACCTCGGTCCACCACGTCCGGCGCTCCGGATCCCACCTATAGCCCCGCGCCTTCAGTGCATCCTTGGCGTCAAAGCTGGCCCCGTCGGCGTACACCATCCAGCTGGGTGCCCTCATACGACCGAGCAGTTCCGCGAGCACGGTCGTGCCATCGTCCGCGCGGTGACGGAGCAGCTGGACGAGGGCGTCGACGTCCGTGGCGGCCCGATGGGGCCGGAAAAAGTATCCGGCCTGCTGGAGCAGGTAGCCGAGGGCCCGGCCATCGAAGCCTCTCCCGCGCCAGTCGACCTGTTGGAAGGAGCAGGCCCAGTCTAGTCCGCGTACGTCCGGCAGACGACGTTCGACATAGGGGCGGTCGAATGCGGCGTGGTGCGCCACGACGCATGACGCCGTGCGGAGCATGCGCGTCGCCTCGGCATCGTCGATCCGCCGACCGGCGACGTCGTCGTCAGTCAGCCCGGTGATCGCGACCGTCTCCGGCGTCAGCGGGTGGCCCGGATCCTCCGTCCACGAGGAAATGGGGCCGATGTCGGTAATGACGCCATCGGCATCGAAACGGAACGGGCGGATCGCTAGTTCGACGACCGCGCCTAGGTGGACAACGGTGCCCGTCGTCTCCACGTCGACCGCGACGCCGATGGCGGTGTCATGATCGTCCCCATCGCCGGTGGGGCCTTCGCGCACGTCGAGCCTGTGCAGGACGCGCGTCTTCTCGTCGCCAGCCGCATCGATGCGGCTGGCCGATGCCAGCTTTTCCATGTCGTTCTCCGGTGATCATGCCGGGCCGTGCCCGGCGGTTACGCGAACCTCAGGCTTCGAGGCGCTGTTCGGTGTCGTACGAGAAGGAAGCGTATCGCGGCTCGTCGCTCGCCAGCTCTACCGAACGCAGCAGTTCGGCGACCGCGCCCGGCACGAGAGCGATGGCTAGCGGCAAATAGGGGTGAAAACCTTCACGAATCTCCGCCAGGTCGATCACATCCTCGCCGAATCTAGCGCGCAGGCGCTGCACGACCTCGGCCGGGTGACGCGCCACCGAAGCGTGAAAGGCCTGCAGTACGACGCCGTTTCCCTCCCAGGCGATCGTCGCGCAGTAGAGCGATGGCCTCGCCGCCAGTCTGTGCCTTCCGCTGCGACCGCGCCTCGGCCGCGAGAGATGCGGAGTGTCGCCGTCACCATCGGGGGCTACGAGCCGGTCGAGCATGGCGGGATCGGCGTCCACCCCGAGCGAAAGGCCGTGCAGGACGATCGCGCGGACGAATTGTTCCCGGTCGAGGCACGCCTCGATCGCCGGAGCCCCATCAAAGATACGGCGAGGCGCGAGCATCCATCCCACTGGATCGATCGGGTTTGCCTCCCGCTGGAAGCGGGCACCAGCCTCAGCGGCAACCGTCACGACGCGGCAGAGGGCTCGACGCGTCGTGACGACGGTCTCGTCGCCGGGCATATCGTCATCCAGCGGATCTTCGAAACTAAACTGCGGAACCGGCACCACGGTGCTCGGCACCTTCGACATTACGGTTGCATGCATGGTCATCTCCATGTCCCCCGAATTCTGATCACGTTCCCGTCGCTGTGCGATCTGTTCGGGAACGCGGTTAAGATTGGTGACACCGATTTATATGTCAATAAGTCTGGATATGTTGAGGTTATTTTACTGGTAAATTTCTTTTTAACCGCTTCCTGAGTCAGGGCCCCTTGCGAAGCGCAAAACGTCTATTAATCTAGAGATATGGACCAAATTTCTGCCATCCAGTTGATGAGCGCCTTAGCTCAACCCACGAGAATGGCGGTCTTTCTCACGCTGGCGGAGCATGGAGCGGATGGGCTGCCGGTCGGTGAACTTGCACGGCTTATGGATACACCTCCAAACACGATGTCGACCCATCTTGCGATCCTCGCCCGCGCAGGTGCCGTGCTCGCCAACCGGTCGGGTAGGATCGTGACCTACAAAGTGCTTCCGACCGCTATCCGCGACCTTGCACGGTTCCTTGTAGTTGGCGCCTGTGGGGGAGCTGAAGACACGAGAGGTAATTTAGCGGCGGCGCTGGACGAGGCATGCCTCGCAAATGGCCACGTGGCGTCAGGCCGCTAGATGCAATCAACTACGACAAGCGCGGTCGTTGTTGATGGCTGTTCGGAAACCCAGGACGTGCGATAATCGTGGTCGCGCCTGTATGGCTGATGATGCAGTGCATCACCGCCATACAGGCTGTCGCAATCGTCATCTGAATATGGAAGATCGCGTCGGCCGACGGAAATGACCAGAGATGTTGCTTGGTCGCTCTACGTCGCATTTGCCCTACAGGGCCGGCCTGCCGCCCGTACCACGTCTCGACGCCTCCTGCTCGATCAGTGCCGTCATCCTGCTCGATGTCCCCTCTGGCTGCGCCAGTGTGATCTGGCCGCCCTGCGATCCTACGTCGGCAGCCAGCCGGAACACGCCACCTTGCCCCAGACAGGCGGTTCGACCGCACCACCGCGCGTGCAGCCCCTCGCCATCGATGTCGTCGCTATCTTTGGATGGCATGCCGTACTTGCCGACCAGCAATGTGCGCCAGGCTGCGGGATCCGTTCCCGCTGGCGGCAGATATGCGACGCTGCGCACATGCGCGCCATCCGGCCAGACGAACGTGCCGATCATCACCTTCCCGCCCTTGCCGTCGTCGAATTCGGCGCTGTCCAAGACGCTGCCGCCCTTCAGCGGTAGCCGCCCGCCCCAAAGATTGACAGCCTTGCGGACGCGGTCCTCGAACGTGTCGGTCCGCGTCCGCCGCTTCACGATCAATCCGCGTTCCCTCATTACCCTTTCGACGTCCGCCTCGGTCATTCCGAGCCGGAAGCCAGCAAGGTCGAAGGTGGCGGGAGTTCCTTTGGCAGTCTGTGTCGCGGCGGCGTCCACGCCGATCTGACCGGCCACCACCGGCTGCGCCGCCATGAGGACAAGCGCCATCACATGCTTCATGATGCTTCCTTTTCAGATGTCGATTTCGCCCGATCGCCGCAGCGAGCGGATGCGCAGCTGCGCCACGCCGCCGATGACGATATACGCTATCAGGTAAGGCAGGCCGTGCTTCGCCAAGCCGATCTTCATCGCGACGGCCGTCAGCGTGGCGACGATGAACGGCACGGTGCGCATCGAGCACAGTACGGCGAACAGCATCCAGGACGCTGTCGGGCGGATAAGCGCGGCAATGGCGGTCGCCATCACGACAGCGAAGCCGAGCGGATCAGAATTGGTGAAGAGCGTCACGATCATGCCTGGAGCGATCAAAAAGATGCCGCCGAGTATGAAGATCGGGACGAACGGTACGGTCTGGACCGGCACGCTCAGACCCCTTTGGTCAGCGTTGAACCCGTCGTGATGGCCGTCCTGACCAGCGTCTTCATGTATCCGGCTTGATTCCCAATCATCGTCGCCTCCGAAGTGAAGGACGCCACCTCAGTCGGCGGCATCCCGTGGAACGGGATGCCGGCCCCCTGAGCCGGGTGTTGGAAACCTGAATTGGAACAGGCGCGGAAACCTTTAACCGGGTGGTCTGGACATACGTCACCGCCACCCGGCCGAAGAGCTCTTCGACCGTCATTGGTCTTTCGACCGACCTCCAATTTCAGGGTTTCCACGCCCCGGCCCGGGAACCGCTTCCCGTGCATCGGGCAACATAGACCACCCATTTTTCGATGGCCATGTAATTTTACGACCTATGGTTAGTTAACCATAGACGCCCTATGGCGACCTGTATGCCAAGCGATATCGATCCCTTGACTCGCCAGCCCGCTTTGCAAAATGCTAGTTTTTCTCAATTAGCCAATTGCAATCTTCCAAATTCCCGTCACAATATTATGACGTCAGACGTGACAAAAAAATCAGGGGAATACTTCATTGTCGTCTAAGGGGGAAAAGAAGTTCGGATTGCTGAGCGATAGGCATATTTTGATCGCGTTTGGCATTGGTGTCTTATTAATGCTTTTCGGCTTCGCTGTTGAGGTATGGCTACCCATGCTTCTTGAGGCGATAGTTCGGGGTTGGCATTCGCTGATGGGAACGGAGGCGGCGGCGGCACATGAAGTCGGTGGGCATGGCCTTGGGTTCGTCGGCCTTCTTACATTGCTCCTCAAGGAACTGGGGGTGGCATTCCTAGTAGCGGCCATCATCGGCGTTATGCTGGAGAAGCAAGCGAAGGAACGAGACAACGAGCGAGCTATGAAGCTGCGTGCTGACGTAGCCAACGACGCCGTGTTCGCTCTGTATGGGCTGCGGCATCGTCGCGAGTTTGTAAAAGCCGTCGTCGAAACCAATCTTGAGCAAAAAATCGTAAGAGAAGGCATGAAACTCGACTATCGACTTCGTGCGCTTACGGAGGATGAAGCGACCACGATCCTACCTCACCGACCAGAAGACGCGCTGCAAAGATTCGTAATTCTGGAAATGACCTCGAGCTACTCTTTTAGGAATGTTTCTTCGACGGATCAGGACGTCAGGGTAAGATATGTCGTGCCGCTTCGACATGGTGTAGGCACACGCCACGTTACTGGCGCACATTTCGTGCGGATAGGAGATGAAACGCTAAACAGCGGCCAGATATCTGATGCCGTTCAACCTGGCGACGATGATCTTGAGTACGCTTGGACGCGGACACTTGGACCCGATCAGACCCTGCCCGTCATCATCAGCGTACGGTGCGTTAAAGAACTTTCGGACAACGAGGTATGGGGCTCGTTCTACCCAACGGTCGATGGGGTCACGCTGTCTTTGACGGTCCTGGACGACATGCGTTTCGGGGTTCGCCCGCTTAGCAGCGCGAGTCTCGTCGAGCAGCCTCGCGTACCCTCTGAGATTTCGAGAACCTGGCGTCTTGAAGGTCCACTCCTCAAGCACAACAGCGCCGTTTTCTGGTGGCGAACCCGGGAAGACGATGGTGAGGAAGTCACTTCCGACCCGATCAGTTTTACGCCGCCCGCTCTCGCACCGACAATGGCTGAGGAGAAATGCGATACCGTGGCGGCAAGCACCCTCAAAAAGCTCGGCGCTTTATGGCCAACATGGATGGCGCAAAAAAAGGGAGATACTTGATGTTAGGAGTTTCCATGTCTACGTTCGTGTCTGACGACAATCAGCAGGAGGCCATCATGATCCATGCGTCTTATCGGTTCGGGGATGGCGGCGGCGGCTGCTAAAACCCTTTCAAAATACTGAACTAGTGAGGGGCGTTTCGATAGAAACGCCCCTTTTGCTACATGGGAAACGAAATCCGTCGTCCGCTCATCCCGAACCACCCAGACGAGCCCCCTCCGCGGCTGACGAGAAAAAGCGACTGCATCCAGGTTAAGGGGCCACCTCACTTATCGCACCTAGGCGGCGGCAGCGAGACTTTTTCAGCTATATGATAGCATGGCTAATAGCGTGCTGTAGCAGTTACAAAAAAGCGTTATGAACCGCAATTGAGTCGGCCTCGCCAAGACCGGCTGCGTCCTTCTTCGGTCAACGTCAGCGTCGCCAAGGTTTCGACGTGCTCTGGCCCCCTCCCAGCCTCTTTCCCACTGTTCTTTATCAAAATGTCCATGCCCCCGCCGACCCAATGATGAAAGGTATACGGGAACACCTCGCTGGCGTCGGCGGCAGGACGCAACATGACGATCCTGCCGTCACGCTTTACAGCCCCTCGGTCCTCCTTCATCGCGACCCGCCGCGTGAGCCCCTTGCCCCCAAGCCAGGTGCAGCCACTACCGGCTGCCCGTGCCGCCGCCATCTCTTCGAAACTCATGGTCTCGAGGGGGATTGCCGACACTCGTTGTGCGTACGCTCGAGTAGCCGCAAAAGGGGCGATAAGCGTGATGCCAATCAGCCCGAACAGAACAGTCTTCGCACGCATCATCGCGCCTTTCTCTAGGCTTTCATCAGTGCCCCGACGTGGTTCCAAGATCAACTGCCACCTCGTGATTGATCGCTTGCTCCAGTTCCTGCCCGATGCCTGCGTGACGAGGCGCATTCATCAATGCTCGAGATCGCACCTTGCGCCAGTGTGGATGTTCGAATTATGTTCCTGCGGTGGGACTGTCAGATGCCCTCACGGGGGGGGGGCGATCGCATCGGTCAAGGACGTAACCTCCTAATCGGCGGTCAATCGCTTTGCCCGGATTCAGCAATCCTCCTATAGCCGTTCGATGACCCTGAAAGGAAAGGAGGAAGTGCATGGCAACATTGGCAGAAACGTCGTGTAGCCCTGTTTCTTTCGCGCCCGGCGGCGATCATACTGTCGTCAATCTGGACGCCAACGCGAACGCCGCTCCCACGGCGGCGGTTCTTTCTGCCGTCGTCGAAGCTATGACTAACGGCGCCGGCAATCCGTCCAGCGGCCATCTCGCTGGCGATCTCGCGCGCGGTATCGTCGAGCGGACCCGCGACTCCGTCGTCGCCCTGCTCGAAGGCGCTTTCGAGGACGGCGTTGTCTTCACGTCGGGCTGCACCGAGGCCAATAACACGGTGCTTCGCGGTATGGTCGGCCATACAGCTCAGACTCTATTCGTATCCACAGTCGAGCACGCCTCCGTCCTGAAGGTCGCCCTGCGTCTCGCCGTCGAGTTTACCGAGGTTCGCTTCGTGCGTGTCGATGCGGATGGTGTCATAGACCTCGGCGAACTCGAGGTGGGTCTGCAGGGCAGTCCCGATCGGAGCCTGATCTCCATCCAGACCGCGAACAGCGAAACCGGGGTCATCCAGCCTGTTGCTGCCATCGCCGACCTTGCCCGCCGGTACGGCGCGATCTACCACGCCGATGCGGCTCAGTCGTTCGGCAAGATCCGAACCGTACTTGGTCGTGGGCATGGGCCCGACGTGATCACCCTGTCGGGCCACAAGCTGCACGCCCCCGCTGGTACGGGCGCCATCGTGAGTGCCGACGCCGAGATCGAGTATGCTCCCCTGATCGTCGGTGGTGACCAGGAGCATGGCCGTCGAGCGGGCACCCAGAGCGTGCCGCTGCTGGCCGGCCTCGCGGCGGCCTGCGAGCAGAGGGGCAGTACCTTAGACGAGGACGTCGCAATGATGTCGATGCTGCGGGACAGGCTTGAGTCCGGTATCCGTACCCTGCTGCCCTGGACAGTGGTGAACGGGGTGGCGTCACCTCGACTGCCCAACGCCTCGAACATCCGGTTCGTCGGGGTCGACGGCATGGCGCTGGTGGCCAACCTTGATGCAGAGGGCATACTTGCGTCGCAGGGGTCGGCCTGCTCCAGTCGACGTCCGGAACCCTCTCACGTCCTGACCGCGATGGGGCTGTCGGAGGCGGACGCCTTCTCCAGCGTCCGCTTCTCCGTATCACCACTCAACACCCTGGAAGAGATCGACCACGCCGTGCAGATAATTGTCGCCGCAGCGACCCGCCTGAGGGGCGGCCTGTGAACCAGCCGTCCGTCCGCTTCCAATACGGCGGTCACGTCACTTTTCCCGTTCGGTACGGCTGGCTGCCCAAGGGGCTGTCGCAGATGGCCCGTGAGGGCACCTTCGCGCCCTCGACGGACGTCGCGGATAGTCTTGGGCTCGGCTCGAAGATGGTCGAATCCCTCGCGTTCTGGCTATCCGCTATGGGGCTTTCGGATGTTCCGGGCGACGACGCCAAGCGTGCGGGCAAGAGTGCGACCGGGATGGCGAAGCTAATTTCCGCAAACGACCCCTACTGCGAGCTTCCCGGAACGTGGTGGTTCCTGCACCTCGCCCTTGCGCGCCGGGAGGGGACGGTCTGGTCCTGGTTCTTCAACGACTATTCCGAGCGGATATTCGATCGCATCGGCTGTACCGACTCGTTCGTTCAGCATACAAAGGCCAAGGCGCTGCGTCCCGCCAGCCAGGCGATGGCGACCAAGGACGTATCTTGTCTTCTCAGTGCCTACGCGTCGCGGCCTGGCGTCGACACCGTCGACCCGGACGACGTCGGAGCCTGTCCGCTGCGGGAACTAGGCCTCGTGATCAGACATGAGGCGGTAGCGCGCTTCGAGCGGAGCCGTGCCCCGATTGGCGTGCCGCCCGAGGTATTCCTCGCCTGCGTGTCTCTGCTGTCCGAAGAGACTGAGAAGGACGCGCTGAGCCTGCGCGAACTCGCGACCTTGCGCCGTGGTCCGGGCAGAATCCTGTGCGCTGGTCTAGACTTCGTCGAGGAAATGACCGGCAGGGTCGGGGGCAAGGCCTTCCGCGGCGTGACCGTCGACACGTCGGCGGGTGAGCGTCGGCTCGAGGTGCCGTCGCGCAGTGTCACCGAATGGCTTGGTGACTTCTACCGCCGCGTAGGGGGAGCCGCCTCGTGATCGACGCCGACTTCTTCCGCTCGCTCAACCTCGTCGAGGATCTCGCCCACCCCGAGCGTTTCGCCCACTACCGGCCTACTCGGCGAGCGCTGCCCATCGTCGAGGCGGTCGTCACGCCCGGTTCCGCCACCATGGTGATAGCGCCGTACGGCAGCGGCAAGAGCCTTGCCGCAGGCGTCGGCGCGCTTCAAGTCAGGAACGACGCGAGCGGCCGTCCCGTAGTTGAGGCGATAGCGGCACGCATCAGTGACCTCGACGCGAACCTAGCGAACGCCGTCGTCGGGCGTTCGCGATCGGCCTCGTGCGGTGCCGTCGTCGTTCTCTCCGGCCTGGTGTCCGAGCCGCTGGCAGAGATCGCGACTCAGCTCGGCATGAGCCATGCGCCAAAGTCCGTGGAGGGCTTCAGCAAGGCCATGCGCGAGGGCAGCTGGGATCATGTCGCGATCGTTTGGGACGAGTTCGGGCGCCATTTGGAAGGGCTTGTCGCCGAGGGACGGTCCAGCGAGCTCGATCTGCTGCAGCGGCTGGCAGAACGGGTGTCGCGTGCTTCCGCGCCAACGATGAGCCTGACGCTTCTGCTCCACCAGAACCTGCTGGCGTACGCGACCAGGCTGAACGAAACCTCTCGCACCGAGTGGCGCAAAGTGGAAGGCCGGTTCCGGTCCATCCGCATGGTCGAGGACAGTCAGGAATTCTACCGGCTGGTGGGTTCGGTCGTGGAAGGCTTGCGACCGGAGGATGTGCCGGTCGCCGCTGTTGCCGACGAGACGGTCGCGGCCGTAATCGCCGCACGGTGGTTCGACGGCGTCGACGACGTCGCAACCGCCCGCGAGATACTGGAGACGGCGCGACCGCTGACGGCGGGCGCGCTTCAGGTCCTTCCCACCCTCGTCGCCCGGGTCGGCCAGAACGAAAGAAGTCTGTTCTCTTTCCTGCGCGAGATGAACCTCGCCGAGACGGTTGGCATCGAGGCCGTCTATGAGGCCTTTTCCGACGCGATGCGGACGGACGTCGGCATTGGCGGAACCTATCGTCGTTGGATAGAAACCGAGAGCGCTCGGTCCCGTGCCCGCGAACCCATCCAGCGGGAGATCCTGGCAGCAGCGTGCCTTCTTCAGCTGGGGGCTAGCGGCGAGCGGCGGCGGCTGCCGCGCGCCGTCCTAGAGCTTGCCGTCGGCGACGGCACGATGCCCGCCGCGCAGGTGACGGAAGCGATCGACGACCTCATGGCGGCGCGTCTACTACTATGGCGGCGGCACAACGACGACGTCGCCGTATGGCACGGAGCCGACATCGACGTCGCGCACCGGGTACGGGAAGAACGCGAACGCCGCTCCGCCGACTTCGACATCCGCACCTTCTTGGAGCAGCGCTTCCCAGCACCGCATCTGCGCGCACCCGGCCACAACGCAGAATTCGGCGTTAACCGGTTCCTCGCAGGCCGGTACGTCTCGCCGAACGAGCTGCGTCAAGGTCTGTCCGTCCCGACTGAGGCCGGCGCCATCGCCTACGTCGTCGCCGAGGATCGGAGGGCGATCGAGGAGGCAGTCGACGAAGCGAAGCGCCAGCGTCCGGGGCGCACCATTGTCGTCGTGCCCGACCGACCGCTCGAACTCGAAAGCGCGGCGCGTGAGCTCGTCGCTATCGAGGCCCTCCGCCAGGACGAGGAGTTCATCGCTTCCGATCCGATGGTCGTGACGGAGATCGACGAGCTCCAGTCGGTCGCCTTCGGCCAGCTGGCGGTCCTGCTCCGCGGTCTTCTTGATCCCCGCGGTCTGGCATCGACGTGGATTGCGGACGGTAAGGTGCTCGACGTCACCGAGGAAAAGCCGGGCACGATGGCGGCCTCGCGGCTGCTCGGCGGATGGTACAGCCAGACGCCCCGGATAGCCAACGAGCAGCTGATGCGGGCCACCGCATCGCGCACCATGCAGACGGCGCGGGTGCGCGTCGTACAAGCCATCCTAGAGCGCGGGGATCGCGAACGCCTCGGGTACGAGGATGGCGACCGAAGCGCCGAGGGTTCGATATACCGCACCGTGATCGAGAACACGGGTCTGCGCCCGGCGGGGGCAACCCGGTTCGCAGACCCGATGGAGATCAAGGATCCGGGTCTGCGCGAGGTCTGGATGCAGATCATGGAGTTCTTTCGTGTGCCCACCAAGCCGGGCTGCTACCGGGGCATGTCGGAGCTGGTCGCGGATCTCGAGGACGTCACCACCGGCGTCCCCCGCGCCGTCATGCCGATCCTCGTGGCGGCAGGATACAGCCACTTCGCCCGCTCCGTCGCGATATACCGCGACGGCACGTACGTTCCGGACATCATGGGTTTCGGCTTCGACGCGATGGTCACCTATCCCGAGGGCGTGACGATGCGCGTCGAGGAGCCGACCGATGCGCTGCGCGAGTATCTCTCCGCCCTCTGCTACGTACTGGTGCACGAGCGCCCAGCGCCGCATGCGGAGCTGATCCGGGCGGCTCAGGACGCGGTGCAGAAGTGGCTTGCCACCGTATCGGACGGCACGCGCCGCTCGAATCGGCTGACCGATGTGGCGCGCGCGCTGCTGCGCGTGTCGACGGCACCTGCCGATCCCGTCGACATGCTGATTCAGCACATCCCGGCCGCCTTCGGGGCGAAGAAGATCGGACCTGACGTCATCGCTCGTGTGGAGCGGGCGAGAAACGAGATCGACCACTTGCGGGAGGCATTCGCCGACGAGGCGGTAGCACTTCTTCAAGAGGGGTTCCGAACAGGCTCTGAGGCGGGCGAGCCGGTTCTAACCGTGAAGACTTGGGCGGACTGTTTCGACGTCGCGACGCTAGAACGCCGCGGCGATCTGAAAATTGTCGATCGCTCTGTGCTGCGCAAAGCAGTGGAGACCGCGGAGGGGCGCTTCTCGCCAAAATCGCTGGCGAATGCGCTGAGCTCAATACTGCTGCAGCGCAGCCTGGATAAATGGGATGACCGTACCTCATCACAGTTCCGAGCGGCGCTGCGGGAAGCGCGGGCACGCATTGAGGCCGCGGCGCTCGATGTCGAGAGGCCAGCCGCTGGGCTTCGCCCCATTGTGGAAGCAAAAGTCCGCGAGCTGAATGAACTACTTGTCAGAATCGACGGAGGTGACGACAAGGGTTCAAAGAGCCGCGTGGCTGCTGGGAGCAGGAAATGAACGTCGCAAGTGTAGACGATGCCGTACGTGATACAGAAGCACGGCATATCGTGCCTGTCTCTGGGGGCAAGGATTCGTCTGCGCTTGCAGTATACCTGAAGGAGCGCAATCCGGATGTTCGGTTTGAGTACGTCTTTTCCGACACCGGAGTAGAGCTACCCGAGACCTACGACTATCTCGATCGGCTCGAACACGTTCTGGACGGGAAGATCCATCGGGTGTCTGCGATGGATCTGTTCGACATCGCCGAAAAGCCGGGGCGCACGGCGTTCGACATCGCCCTTTACGAGCATTTCGCGGGCTTCCTCCCAAGCCCGCGCGCGCGCTGGTGCACCCGCATCATGAAGATTGCGCCGTTCGAGCGCTTCGTCGGCACCGACCGAGCGTATTCGTACATCGGCATCCGGGCGGACGAGAACCGCTCGGGGTATCTCGGCAGCGGCACCGCCGGTGCGAAGCCGGTCGTGATTTCGGAACAGCCAAACATCACACCGGTATACCCGTATCGCGACGATGCGATCGACATCGCCGAGGTGAACCGGATCCTCGACAGCGCCGGCCTTGGCCTGCCCGAGTACTACGAATGGCGCAGTCGGTCGGGCTGCTACTTCTGCTTCTACCAGCAGATCGGGGAATGGCAGGGCCTGAAGGAACGCCATCCCGAACTGTATCAGAAGGCCAAGGCCTATGAAGGCATGAAGCGGGGCCGCAAGTACACCTGGGTAGATGGCCGATCCTTGGACGACGTCGAACGAATGCCGAGACGGGCCGTGTCGGCGAAGGCGGAGGACGGCTGCGCCGTGTGCCACCTGTGACGCTCGAGCTGAAGCAGAACCCACTGGTCGACTTCCTGCGCTCCTACGGGCCGCTCCCCTCGTCGAACGCGCAGTTCGACGAGCACGTGCAGCGCACGGCGAAGCGCAAGAACGTTCAGCCCATCACCGTGACCGCACCTCGAGTGGAAGAGGTGCTAACGGCCTGGCAATCGGCTTCTCCGCCGAGCATCGTCCTGACAGGAACGGCCGGAGACGGGAAGACCTACACTTGCCGCTCCGCTCTCGAGAAGGTTGGGGCAGATATGAGCGAGTGGGGTACCGCGAAGGTGCTCGATGTCTCTCTGCCAACCGGTGGAACGGTTAGGGTCGTCAAGGATCTCGCCGAACTGGTCGACGACGAGAAGGCTGAAATCTACAAGGTCTTCGCGGCGTCCGTGTTCGGCACTTCCAACATTCCCCTGCTGATTGCGTCCAATGACGGACAGCTTGTCGCTTTTGTAAGGCAGTTCGCCCATCTACATCCGCAGGGCGATCAGCTGGACGAGGCCATTCGGACCATGCTCGTCCGGGAACGGCCGGACTCCCCCGGCCTGGCGCTCCGTCTATTCAATCTCAGCAGGCAGCCTCATGACCTGCTGTTCGACGAGGTCGTCAGGGCCATTGTGGAGCATCCGGACTGGGAGCGGTGCTCGGGATGTACACTGTACGAAAACTCGACGTGTCCGATCCGGCGGAACCTTGCAGTGCTCGCCGACTCCTCGGATCCAGGTCTGCGTGTTCGTCTGGGTAAGCTGATCCGCCTGGCGGCTCTAAACGACACCCATCTACCCGTCCGCCAACTGCTGCTGCTGTGTTCCAACATCCTACTGGGTGATAGCGGCGCGGCAGGCCTCATCCGCTGCACCGATGCGCACCACCTTGCGCCCGGTGGCGAGACGGCGAGGCGGGTAAACCCCTTCCGTAATCTTCTCGGTCTGAATTTCGATGCGGCCACCCGCCAGCAGTTTAGGGCGTTCACCGTATTCGATAGCTTTGGGCTCGGACGCGAAACCCTCAACGCGTTTGACGAGCTGATGATCGAGATGGAACCCGCCCAAGCCTTCGTTGAATTTATGGCGGCCGACGGACATCATGGCGACGTGCTGCTTGCGACGCACCGGACCCGATATCGTGCTGCGCCCGCGGAAGTGGACATGGCCGTGCTGCACGATGCGCTGGCCGACCAGCGCAGGCGGCTCTTCTTCGTGCTGCCGGAAGGAGACGAACGCTTGAACCCGTGGCTCCTGACGATCTTTACGGGCGGCGGCGACTATCTGCGGTTCGCTGACGGTCTTGCCAGCGGTGCCGACACGGGGCGCATGCAGCGTCACCTGATCACAGGTCTGAACAGGGTCTACACCGGGCTAATGGCCGACGACGACGACAAGCTCTGGCTGACTGGGCCTGCAGGCTACACACAGAGCCGGCAAGGCAGAGTCCTCGACACGGCGGCGCCGATCAGGCTCGGGGCTTCGCCGCAGGAGAGGCTCAGCGTCGACTTCGATGCCAAGGGGACGAATGAACGTCCCCGCATGGTGATACGGCGCGATGGCAACGAACTCACCGCGATCGACCTAACTCCCCTCCTGTTCGAGTACCTCGTGCGGATTCGGAACGGCAGTCTCCCCTCCAGCTTCTCCCGCCAGTGCTTCGAGGAGCTGCGGCAGTTCCGTCTCCGCTCCGTCGCCCGGCTGGCTAAGGAGGGTCTGCTCCCGCCGGAACCCACCGAGGTCACCCTGGTGCGTCTTCCTTCGAATGGTCGGCTGGCGCTCGCCCCGCTGCCCCTCGGTGCCGCATGACCGATATTGCTCATTTCAAGGTCGAGGGTGCACTCGACGTCCCCGAAACGGCTCAGCGTGACTCGTGGGGCGTAAACATCGAGCAGATGATCTGGGGGCATCGCCTCATCAACGATCAGTCACCTTGGCTTCTCCTGCTCGAGACGATCGCCATCATGGCTGCGCGGGCCAGCGACAAGAACAAGGGAAGCATATTCCTGCCATTGTCTGGCAAGCACGAGAAGTTCTCGTACGACGTGCCAATGCGTGCGGACCTGCGCAGTCTCCTCTTCCAAGATCCCGTCCTCGACAGGATCGCCGCCGACGGCGACACGCTGTCTGACGAGGCCAAGTGGGAGAAGTGGCGCGGCAAACGTAGCCCAGCGGAAGTCGCTCATCTTCGCGAGCGCTTCGACAAGTTCTCGTCCTTCCACGACGCGGTCGATCTGCTGCGAGCCGCGGTAGTCGAACCAGAGCGCGGTCGCCGCGCCACCTCGCGGCACCTGATACCAGGCGGAACTGACATGCTGACTGCCGACTACGGCATCAGCAAGAAGACGGGCAAGGTCACCAGCGATCGCAAGTTCTTCGCGCGTGGCGGCGAGATCGTCTTCCTGATGCTGAACCGCAGCAGCCTTGCGGAGCGCGTAGAGGAACTGGTCAGGAGGAGGCTGCTCGTCGACACGGGGCGATGGAACCGGGTTGCGAAGCTGCTTCAGAAGCCGAGCGAGCCGACCGAGGAGGTGGACGCGATCCAGTACAGGGTGGGCTATCTCCCGCTCCCGCACCACTTCGTCTACGATCGACTCGCCGAGGACTGGGCGGCCATTCTGAGCCTCGAGCAGCTGCCGGACGATCAGCTCGCCGAACCTCTGATGCGCGTCACCGGCCTCCATGTGGCGCGCTATATAGTCGAGCGCTCCGCCGAGGTGCTCGGCCGACGCCAGGATCAGCCGATGCCCGTCGACATGGCCATGACCAGCGCGGGCGGCCTGCGACGGGTGTCCCGAGAGCGCTTCCAGCTGCACCGGGAGCTCTCACGGCTGGCGATCTCGAAGACCGTCGACGACTTCGCGGCCAGCGATCCATGGCAGCAGGCCGGGGCAGCAGGCGATCCGACGGCCAGGCGGAAGCAGCTGCTGTCGGAGGTACTGTCGTTCAAGGTCGACCAGAAGACGACCGATCCCACACGCATGATCGAGGAGCTTCGCGAGGAGGCCCTCGCCAAGCACGCGAACCACCTCGGGCAGATGCTCGGGGTTCAGGCGGAGCGAATCGGGCTCGCAGTGAGCAGGGTCGGACAGGGACGATGGTACGCCGCGAACAACGGCTTCCTGGAAGCGCTCGTCCTGGCCAACGTGACGGCGCCTGTCGAACTGGAGCGCTACCTCGAGACGATCTGGGCGCGCTACCGACTGGTCATCGGACCTGCCATCGGCCAGCGCGAACTCGGCACCGACGCCCCGTTCGAACAACTCCGCGTGAACCAGCGGGTCTTCGAGGAACGCCTGCGCATGCTCGGCTTCCTCGAGCGCCTTTCCGACGACTGCGCCTTTGTGCGCAATCCATACCATCAGGCCGACGGCAAGTAGATGACCACGCAGAGCGCACACGCCCCCGCTACCACCGACGAGATTCAGTCGTCGTCTCCAACCATCCTTGAGGCGCGTGACGACGCGATCCTCGTCGCGAAGGTGGCGGCGCAGCGCGTGCGGCGGGCGCTGCTCGCAAGTCCCGACGAACCAGTCCTGTTCGCGGTGTTCGACTTTGATAAGGACCAAATCCGCCGAATCCTCGAGGCGATCCACGCGCTGGAACCTGCAGCTCGAATTGCCATCCATCCCGATCTGGTGAGTGGAACCGTCCGCAAGGAATGGATCTCGGACGAGCCGCTCACCCACTGGCGCAACGTCGAGCGGACCGACTCCGACCGTGCGGTGGTGTCGGCGGTCGGCAACGAGGCGCTTAACCGATTGGGCGAGACTGCGGCCACCATCTATCGCATCTCTCCCGACCACCTGAAGGCGGACGTGGACGCGTGGTTCGATGCCAGCCTTCACCTGAGGTCTCTGGAACCGCGGCATCAGGACTATCTCCACCGCGCCATCAGGGGGCTGCTACGCACCGACATCCCGACGGGCGTCGCGACGTTCGCGAAGTTCATGCTCGAGCTCGACGACGGGGTAGACAAGCAGGCATCCCATAAGGCGCTCAATCGGGCGCTGACGGTGCTGCGTATGCCGCCCGAGGCTCCGAGCTTCGCGCCGCCAGGTGACCGCGGGCGACTCACTTCTCCGGAGTCCTGGGCGACCCAGCTGAGCGAACTCTACAATCGAGTATCAGACGTCGCCTACCTCAGGAACGACAAGGGATCGCCCCTCGAACGCCCGGTGCTGCAGTCGCGGTTGGACAAGCTCATACAGGAAAGCGAAATCCAGCCCGACGACGCTGCGAAGTTCCAGGCGCTTCTGGATGATGGCGACATTGAGCCCGGAGTCTGGACGGAAAGCCAGGAGGGTTTCGTCACCCTGAAGTGGTCGACGATCCAGAAGGTGATTAAGACCCGCAAGACGAACAAGGAGGCGCGCCTGGGTCAGGCCACGATGGACTATGTCGATCGTGAGGCCACAGGCTCGCTAAGTGCGGTCGACCGCGACATCCTGGAGCGCCTGGACGAGAGTCGCCCGGCCGACGCGGCGGAGACGGCCCTGTACGGCCGCCACCGCACGCGGCTGGAGAAGGACCGCAAGCTCGCGAGACGCTGGGAGCAATTCATCTTCCGCGAGGTGCGCGCCCACGCGGATCTTGAGGTCGGGCTGCTGCGCTCGACATACGAACTCCTGTCAACGGCCGCCGTGGACATGGCGGATAGGATCGTCCTGTTCCGCCTTGATAAGGCGAACGAGCTCGATTTCTGGCGTCAGC
The DNA here is from genome assembly GCF_031453055.1 of Sphingomonas sp. SORGH_AS_0789. Classification (NCBI taxonomy): domain Bacteria; kingdom Pseudomonadati; phylum Pseudomonadota; class Alphaproteobacteria; order Sphingomonadales; family Sphingomonadaceae; genus Sphingomonas; species Sphingomonas sp. SORGH_AS_0789. Next base: position 2,227,350 of record NZ_JAVIYV010000001.1, on the reverse strand, counting down.
ACGTTCTGGAGGCATCCGTCACGCTTCGCGACCGCTACCGGGGGCTCGACGGGATTACTCCGGACTTCATAAGGATCGACTGCGGCATCTGCTGGACGCGCGACTGGGCGGGCGAGATCGACGCGGTCAGCGATCACCAGGGTAAGGACGCCGAGTTCCGATTCGAGGTCTACCTGCTCGGCAAGGGCGACTTCCTGCCGGACGGCGCCGTCGACCCGACGAAGCTGGACCATGCGGTCAAGACGCAGATGATCTGGACCCCGACCGTACGCGGTCTCGGGGTCAACTTTCCCGACCACCTTCGTGCGGTCGCACCGCCGGATACAGGAAAGGTCCAGCTGCTCTGCGGCCGGTTCTCGCGGACCGCCAAGGACACCGTGTCGGGGCCTGCCTCGCTGAAGCTCGCCGACCGGGAGACCATCAGCGACGTCAACGCGACCGACGGAGGGCAGCTGTTCGATCCGAACGATCCGACGTCCGACATGGGAGCAAACTTCACCAGTGGGCTTGCGGACCTGTGCGCGAAGAACATCGTCTCGCCATCCGGCCGCTCGGCCATCGAGACATCATACGCGGCGTTCTCCGAAAGCTATGGCGAAGCCGTAAAGGCGTTCATCGGCGGCAAGGGCGCGATGGAAGACGCCGTGATCGAGCAGGCGCGGCGATACGGGCAGCTTCTCCACGCCCTGCGTACGCATGCATACAGGGACGCGTGCAAGCGCGTACTCTGGACGCCTGTCATGACGATCGGGATCGCGCTGTCGCGCAATTCCCCGGGCGCCATCGTCACGCCGCTAGCCCCCTTCCGCCTCGCCGAGATCGGCCTTCGCGCGCGCATGCTGAAGGACAGCCTCGATACGGTGGCGTCGGGTCTCGACGATAAGGGCCTGCGCTCCTTCGTCCTGCGGGCGGAGGCCGACCTGCAGCGCAGCTGGTTCAGCGACTTCGCCGTGCTGCAGACTGGCGAGAGCGTCTTCGTGGCGATGACGGAGAATCAGTTCCTAGCCGACTATTCGTACGTCGAACCCGCTGCAGCCCCCGGAACGGCAGGCGAGGAGCAGGGCGCGCATACGAAGCAGGCTGCAGACAACCTGATGAAGGTGCTGTCAGAGCATCTCGATCTCCACCCCCACAACGCAGCCAACTTCTCGGTGGTGCTGTACAATTCCGAGAGCCGTGACCTTCCCTCGGCTGTCGCGGAGCGCCTCGCGCGCCGGGTAGACGAGGACACGCGGTTGCGCTGCGACCTCATTATCGCCAGCGACGACCGCAAGAGATTACGGCAATTGTACGCCGAGCAGAACGTCTCGATCGGACGCGAGCTCGACTCAAGCGGCGGCGCCGACCTCACCAAGGAGTTTCTGTCGAACCTGCGCGTCGGCATCGGGGACGTCGAGCAGCTCGCCACGTCGGAGCACGACAACAAGCCCCTCGACATCGCCTTCCTCCAGGACGTGTTCGCTCGAAACGCGGGAACCCACTGGCGACGCTGCGCCACCCGCGCCGGGTGGCCGGACGTCGATCTGTCGACCCGTGCGGCGCCGTCCCGCCGCCTGGTGCACGGAGCAGGGGAGAACCGGACGCGCATGCTTCTGGCATCGCCGACACGCCCCGAATGCGTCCAGCGCTATCTCGATCTGGCGATGGAGCTTGCATCGAGGGAGACGGACGACCCCGGTCGGAGCGACCACTGGGAGCCCGTGCGTGAGATATCGTTCGATCACGACGAGAACGCCAAGATAATTCGCCGCGCACACGATATCGCCGATTGGGTCGTCACGTTCGACACCATCGCGGACCGCAGGCTGTTCCGGCAGAATGGAATCAGCGTCATCCGTTCGGTGCCGATCGAGGAGGTGCGTCACAACCTCGTCGTGTCGACCTGCGCTCACAGGCGATCGCTGTCGAAGCGGCTTGCCGAGATGCTCGCGGACGTCACGGCTCGCGTACCGCACGACGAGATCGATCTCGCCAGAACTCTGATCGATCGTGCGGCGGATCTGTCGGGCCAGATCGTGCTTCGGGCGGCCAACCGGGACACGGCGGCACTGGAGCTTATCGGCCTCAGCCTCAGCGAGCAGCTGATCCGGAGCTCGGTCGGCGAGCACGGGCAGATGCTTGCCTGGTTCTTCCTCGACGACTTCAAGACGCGCTTCGGGCATCTGCTGAGCGATCCGGTCGCGGACCTGCTTCTCGTCAGCTCGCGCGAGGTCGATGGCAGAGACGTCGTTACGCTGACGGTCGTCGAATCGAAGTACGTCAGCGCCGACGGCCTGATCCCAGCCCGAAGCAAGTCGCGTCAGCAGACCGAGTCGTCCATGAATCGCCTGCGTGCCCGCTATGGCAACGGCGCGGACCGGCTGAATGCGGCAGCTCACGCTGCGCAGCTCGCCGACCTGCTCGTCGAGCACGGCAGCTTCGAGGAACGCGAGGACGGGGATCGGCTGCTCGAACGGATCGCGCAGATACGGGCGCTTGACGTCGAGATTGAGGTGACAGGAGCATCCCTAGTCTTCGTGCACGACGAGGATGGTCCCGTCGATCCTCCCGTCATGGACGACGGCTTCTTACAGATGTTCTTCAATCGACCGGCCATCGCTTCGCTTCTGGAGGACGTACGCGGCGGCGGCGGTTCCCCTCCGCTGCCGAGTCCTCCGTCGCCGCAGGGTCCGCCCTCTGCGCCAGACGGCGACGAAGGCGATGATCGGACGTCTTACGGTCCGCCGCCCACTTCTTCGTCCACGGCGGCCGGAAGCTCACCCGCCGACTCCCAACAGGGATCGGTCGAAATTGACGACGACATGGTCCTGTCGACGCTGGCAGCCGCACCATCGACGGGGGCAGAGCTACCGTCTCCGGACATCCTGCCGGAGGAAATCCTAACCTACTCCAACGACGCAGCGAGTGGCGAACCTGCATCGCAGCCCGCCGGCAATGTCGTTCTGAACGGAGCGTTCCGCAGCGGCGTCGCAAAGCTACTTGCGGAGCGCCCGATACCCCCGGCGGAAATTGCGGGTCAGGAATGGCTGCAGGCGACGGAAAGAAGACTGAAGACGGCGCTGAAGGGGTATGGCCTTACGACCGAAGTGGTCGGGTCACGTCTGACGCCGAATTCCGCATTGATCCGCTTTCGCGGAAGCGACGAGATGACGACCGATCTCGTACAGAAGCGGACTTCGACGCTGCTCACCTCGCATGGTCTCGAAATCGTCGCGGTGCGGCCAGCCAAGGGCGAGGTGGTGGTTATGGTCGCGCGCGATGACCGCATCACTCTTCCAACCCTCGACGTCTGGAAGCGCCGGGCACTCCCTGCAACGGCGCCGTTCCGGAACACCAGCTTCGTATTGGGCGAGCGGGAGGATACGGGTGAAATCCTGTACCTGAACCTGGGCGGCCCCTTCGCGGGTCAGCCGCAACACGGACCGCACACGCTCATCGCGGGTGAGACGGGGGGCGGCAAAGGCGTCTTCACCGCCAACCTCCTCCTCGACATTTGCGCGACAAACTCGCCGACTGCGGCACGCATCCGACTGGTCGATCCCAAGGCCGGGATTGACTACGGCTGGATCGAACAGGTGCCTCATCTCGACGGACCGATTATCGTGACCGCGGAAGAGGCGATCATCGCCCTCAGGGATCTCGTGGGAGAGATGGAGCGACGGTACGCCGAGGTCCTAGCCCCATCCAAATCGCCCAACCTCGACGCATACAATGCCAAGGTCGACGAGCAGCATAGGCTGCCGCGCATCTATTTCTTCCATGACGAACTTGCCGACTGGATGGCGGACAAGGCGGACGGACAGTATCGCGACGCCGTCTCCGAATACGTGGTACGTCTCAGCGGCAAGGCGCGTGCGGCCGGCATCCACCTGTTCCTGATTACCCAGCGACCTGACAAGGATGCTCTGCCCGGTCTGATCAAGGCGAACATGAACAACAAAATAGCCCTGAAGGTGTCGAACAGGGTGAACTCGCAGATCATCCTCGACGAGGGAGGAGCCGAAGGTCTGCTTGGTCACGGCCACATGATCGCCCGCCTGGCCAATCAGCCTGGCGGCCTGATCTACGCGCAGGCCCCTTACCTTGACCCCGAGGAGGCGTCCGCCGTGGCCCTCGGGACGACGAAGGCCTGACCGTTGGGAGTCGGCAAGTCGGTGCGCGGAGCCGTCTACGTGCACCGGTCGGCGCTGCACCTTCTCGACGGAAGCAAACAAGTCGCCGTCTTTCGTGCCCAAGCTCTATATGACGGCGACTGGAACGTGGCTCGCATCGAGGCCCACCGCATCGGCCTGCTTCTCTACCGCGACTTCGATCGCGATCCCTTCCCGGCGCTGGCCCGGTCCTGGGTCCTTGCCGAAGGATCCGCCACGGCAGCCGAGACCGACTATACGCATCGGATCAACCCGCCGATACTTCACAGGAAAGAACTGCTGGTCGCCGACGACCATCCGCTGCGCGCCCAATGGGCGGAGCTCACGTCGAGCCTGGTCGCCGCATCGGCGTTCATGGATGCGCATCGCATCGGGACACGGCGTCAATGGGCATCGCGCCTCGACATTCTCGGCCTCCACGTGGAGGGCTGGCCATGACATCGCACGGGATTGCTGATGGGCCAGCCGTGGCCCGTCATCGCACCGCCATGGTGCGCCATCATCTCTCCCAGCCCATGTCTTTGCTCGTGCGGACAGGCGTCATCCGGCCTGGCGTCAGCGTCTTCGACTATGGTTGCGGTCAGGGCGACGACCTTCGCGGTCTTACCGCCGCAGGCGTCGAGGCATCGGGATGGGATCCTCACTTCGCGCCTGACGCTGCGATCATGCAGGCTGACATCGTCAACCTGGGCTTCGTCCTGAACGTCATCGAGGACGAGCGCGAGCGATCGACGGCGCTGGAGCGCGCCTGGACACTCGCGGGTCGCGCCCTCGTCGTTTCGGTCATGATAGTGGGCGCGGTCCCGGTCGATGGCCTGAAGCCCTTCCGCGACGGCTATCTCACGTCCCGGGGCACGTTCCAGAAATACTACCAGCAGGACGAGCTGCGAAGGATCGTCGCGCATGCGACGGGCAGCGAGCCGGTAGCGCTGGCGCCAGGGATCTTCGTCGCCTTCCGCAAGCCTGAGGACGAGCAGGAGTTCCTGCTCGAGCGTCGAAGAGGTCGACGCGCCTCGACGGCGGCTTACGCGAGCGCGCGGCCGCGCGCTTCGCAGTCGACCGTCCCCCTCATCGAGCGAATTCAGGCTCCACTCGAGGCGATCACGGCATTCGCGATCGATCGCGGACGCATGCCCCATGCCGACGAGCTTCCATCGGGAGTTCACAACCGCCTTGCGCAGGAGAGAGTGAGCCTGTCCCGCGCAACCGACGCCGCGAAGGACGTGATCGACGAGGTAGCCTTCCGTTCCGCCGCCGTGGGGCGGCGCGAGGATCTGCTCGTTCATCAAGCGCTGAACGTGCTCAATCGCACACGTTCGGCAAGTCGACCAAGTGCGTCGATCGTGCGCGACATCCGTCACCACTTCGGCAGTCAGCAGCAGTTCGCCGAGCAGGCACTCGAATATCTGCACGCGCTGGCAGACCCGTCGCGGACGGCCGAAGCGATGGTCAAGTCGGCCGAGAAGGGACTCGGCGCGCTGGACGAGGATGGGCGTCTGGTCATCGATGGCGACAGGGTGGAGCAGCTCGAGGGCGTGCTTCGCTGCTATCACGGGTGTGCCGTATTCTTCGTCGGCGAACTCGGGCAGGACCATGTCGCAAGGCTGGATCCGGTGCGCAGGCAGGTCTCGCTCTTCCGCCTTGAAGACCGACGGAGCCCGTTCCCCGTCGTGACTGATACGGTAATGGTCGATCTGAAGCGCCAGAACGTGATCATACGGGACGAACGTAGGATGCTCGTGCGAAAAGCGGACGTCTTCGGCCTGTCCAATCGATCGCGTCAGCGCGGTGTGGAGCGCGACCGCCGCGCCGCCGAAGGCTGGGCCAAGGAGAAGGTGCTGGTCAGGCTCTGACCGTTTTTTTGACCCGACGAGCGAGCGCGCGGATGCATAAATAAGAAGCAGGCGGTTAGTCTGAAGACGGATCTCATGCCGAAGGATGGCGGAACGAGGTGGCGACGTATTCCGCCTCTCCGGTTCTCATTCAACACCACAATGCTACGAGGCGAACTGCGCCGCAAACGTAAGCGTGTTCAGCAGGCCGCCTTGCTGTAGCGCCGGTAGCGGGGATGCTTTCCGCCTTTGACGAGGGCGCGGGCGGTGCGGGAAGTTGCAGGTTCTGCGACCAGTTATACGAGCACTCGTATGACTGGTCGGATAGAGGTGGTCGGCCGGGTGTCGGGTCGACGGCGGTGGTCGGACGCGGAGAAGCTGGAGATCCTGGCGGAGGCGTTCCGGCCGGGGGTTCGGGTCTGCGATGTCATCGCTCGTCGCGAGGTGTCGAGTAGCCTGATCTATACGTGGCGCAAGCAGTTGCGCGAGGGCAAGCTGGCGGGGGTCGTGCCGTCGTTGCCGGTGTTCGCCGCGGTACAGGTGGCGGAGTCGCCCCCTCCAGCACCGGAGCCGGCGCCATGTTCATCGGGGCTTATCCAGATCGAGCTGCCGGGTGGCGTGCGGGTGAGCGTCGACGGACACGTGGATGCGGGCGCGCTGGCACGGGTGTTGTCGGTGCTGCGGTGAGCCCGGAGCCAGTGCCGCTGCCGACGCGGGTGTTCCTGGCGTGCGGTGTGACCGACATGCGCAAGGGGTTCGATGGCCTGGCGGTGCTGGTGCAGCAGGTGCTGGCGCAGAACCCGCATTCGGGTGCCTTGTTCGCGTTTCGCGGCAAGCGGGGGCATCTGGTCAAGCTGCTGTGGTTCGATGGCCAGGGACTTTGCCTGTTCTCGAAGCGCCTCGACCGGGGTCGCTTCGTCTGGCCGGTGACCGCGACCGGTACGGTGACGCTGACGCCGGCACAATTGTCTATGCTGCTGGAGGGCATCGACTGGCGTCGGCCCGAGCGGACGTTCACCCCGACGCTGGCGGGGTAGGAACGGCGGTTTTTCGCCACTTTCCCTCGCTCGCCGACATGCAATCTGCTATGGGAACAGGGTGTCGGAAGCGCCCGTTTCCCCTGCTGATGCCGTCGCGCGGATCGCCGCGCTGGAGGCCTCGCTCGCCCGGGCCAATGCCGCACTCGCCGCCCGCGACCTGCTCATCGACACCCTGCGCGGACAGATCGCGCGGCTGCGACGGATGCAGTTCGGCGCGTCGTCCGAGAAGCTCGGCCGCGAGATCGAGCAACTCGAACTGGCGCTGGAGGAATTGGAAACGGAGCGTGATGCGCCTGTACCCGAGGGGGCCGACAGCGGCGTAGTGGCACGACCGGTGCCCGTTCGCAGCCTGCCCGGAAATCTGCCGCGCGAGGAGGTCGTCCACGAGCCGCTGTCGGGCGCCTGCACCTGTCCGGACTGCGGCGGTGCGTTGCGGCCGCTCGGGGCGGACGCGCACGAGATGCTCGACATCGTGCCAGTCCGTTGGCGGGTCGTGCGCAACGTCCGCCCAAAATACAGCTGCCGGGTATGCGACAAGATCGTCCAGGCGCCGGCGCCGGTCACCGCCGTGGTACGCGGCAAGGCGACCTTCGCCACGCTGGCGCACGTCGTCGTCTCCAAGTTCGACCACCACCTGCCGCTGTACCGCCAGGCCGAGATGATGGCGGCGCAAGGCTCGACATCGACCGCTCGACGCTGGCGGGCTGGACCGGACAGGCCGCAGTGCTCCTCGACCCCATCGTCAGCCGTATCCGCGACGAAGTCCTCAAGGCCGACAAGATCCATGCCGACGACACACCGGTGCCGGTGCTCGACCCCGGTCGGGGCAAGACCGCGACCGGGCGGCTATGGGTCTACGCGGCCGATGACCGGGCATCCGGCGGCACGGCACCACGTGCGACCTGGTATCGCTTCACGCCCGACCGTACTGCCGCACACCCGATGGCGCATCTCGCGGGGTTTCGCGGTTTCCTCCAGGCCGATGCCTATGCCGGCTATGACGGGCTCTACCGCAGGGGCGTGACCGAGGTTGCCTGCTGGGCGCATTCCCGGCGCAAGGTCTTCGACCTCCACGAGCGGTCGCCCACGCCACTGACCACCGACATCCTCGAACGCATCGGCACCCTTTACGCTGTCGAGGCCGAGGTCCGCGGCCAGCCGCCCGACGTGCGGCACCGAACCCGGCAGGAGAAAAGCCGGCCGCTGGTCGATGAACTGCGCGCGGTGCTCGACGCGGCCCTGCGTCGTCTGTCACCGAAGTCCGACATGGCCCGGGCCATCGCCTATGGCACCAAGCGCTGGCCGGCGCTGTTGCGCTTCCTGGGCGATGGCCGCCTCGAGATCGACAACAACATCGCCGAGCGTGCGCTGCGCGGTGTCGCGGTCGGACGCCGAAACTGGCTGTTCGCCGGCTCGCGCGCAGGTGGCGAGCGGGCCGCGACCATCTACACCGTTATCCAGACGTGCAAGGCAAACGGCGTCGACCCGCACGCCTATATCGCCGACGTCATCGCCAAGGTCGCCGGCGACTGGCCTGCCAGCCGATGGGACGAACTCATGCCGTGGAACTGGTCCCTCGAACCTGCCAGACTGGCGGCATGAGCGCCGAGACCATCGCCCGCCTGCACATCGTCCTCGACGACATCGAGCCCGCCATCTGGCGCCGGGTCGACGTGCCGGTCACCGCCAGCCTCAAGATGCTTCACGACATCGTTCAGGCCGCAATGGGCTGGGAGGATTGCCACCTGTGGCATTTCGAGGCCGGCGACCGGCGCTACGGCATCCCCGACCCGATGTGGCCGGAGAGCGGCATGACCGCAGCCAGGAACGTGAAGCTCGCGACGCTCATCGACCGGGGCGTGGCGGAACTCGTCTATACCTATGACATGGGTGACGACTGGCGGCACACCATCACCGTCGAAACCGTCGGCCCCGGCGAACCCGACGTCAAATATCCGCGCTTCATCGACGGGGAACGGCGCTGTCCGCCCGAGGACGTCGGCGGCTTGCCTGGGTTCGAGATGTTCCTCGACGCCATGGCCGACCCCGGCCACGAGGAACACGACCGCTTACGCGAATGGCATGGCGGCCCGTACAACGCCGACGACTTCGACGAACGCTTCACCCGCCGCGCCGTCGCGGCCATCGCCATCCGCCGCCACGCCGGCAAACTGGCTTACCAGAAGAGCCGCGCTCAATAACAAGGCGGTATACTGGCCACGCTTACGCTTGCTCAACGATCGCCCCGTTTTCAACCCATATCGTCCTAGACGCGCCAAGAGTAGCGCCCTCTCGGTGAGCGACCACAACACGGGTGATGGGTAATGACCGGACAACATCCATTACGGCGGTTTCCGACACGGGGTCTAGATTGGCGGTACCTTCGTCTAGAAATAGGATCTCTGGTTCTCGATAGAGCGCGCGTGCCAGAAGAATCCTTTGCCGCTGACCAGCTGAAAGATTCGTTCCCAAGTCTCCTGTGAATGTCTGATAACCCATTGGAAACTTCATGATCTCATCGTGAATACAGGCGTCCTTGGCTGCTTGCTGAATGCGATCATCGCTCCCCGAAATATCAAAGAAGGATATGTTTTCTGACAATGTTCCAGAAAAAAGCTGATCATCTTGAAGGACGGCACCGACCATGGATCGGTATCGGGACACACCATACTGACGGAGCGGAATGCCATCGACTTTGATTTCACCGCTGTGGGGATGCTCGAAGCCAAGAAGCAGCTTAACAATTGTAGATTTGCCGTGGCCTGACGGTCCCTTTAAGCAGATAAAGTCCCCTTTATGGATATCCAGTGATACACCCTTTATTACATCGGGCTCATGGTCGGCATAACGAAAGCTCACGTCATGTAAGGTGATGACGGCTGGCGACCGAACATCGGCCATCAACTGAACGTCAAGCCCTGGCTCCTCTTCGGTATGGATAACGTCTGCAAGTCTTTCTAGATGAATCTCCAAAGTTCTAAATGAAAAGAAATGCGCAACAATCGAATTCGCAGAACTCCCGAATTGTGCTCCATAGGCCTGAAACGCAAACAGCATTCCAAGTGTCAACTTACCTTCTATAACAAATTTTGCACCAATGAACCAAATGATTATCTGTTGAAATCCGATTAAGAGCGATACCCCGCTGCCGCCCCAAAGACCAAACTTTGACAGCGCGGCGCTATTGTTGATCAGCTTTGCTTGTTCGTTCTGCCATATTGTGATGCGCTCATTCTCTTTCCCAAAAAGCTTCAGCGTCTTTGCGCCCCTTATTGTTTCCAGGAAAATAGTCTCAACATTCGAGCTGATATGGATTCCTTGAGTCGTTAGCCGTTTGACATGACCAAATGTTCCCAGCCGGACGAGAAGGTAGATGGCGACACAGGATAACTCCAAGGCGGCAAGCTCAAAAGAATAAATGGTCATCATTGCGAGGGAAACTATAGCAATTAAAATATCGAGCATCGCCGATGGTATGGTGTTCAATGCGAATGACTGAATGGGTGATAGCGACGAGAATCTTGAAATGACGTCTCCGATGTGTCGCTTTTCAAACCATGATACAGGGAGGCGCATTGCATGCCGCAGCAGGTTCGTCTTTGCCTGAAATGCTATTTGGGTAAAAATGTAAAGGCCGATGAAGCCTTGTGTCAATTTTATAACATTTGTCGTAATCAGCAGCAGGATCATGCCTATGGCCAAAACGCCTAGAAGATCGGCGTCGCCTTTCGTGATCGCTTCATCAACCACCAATTGACTCAGCAGCGGGGTCGCAAGTGCAAATAACTGCATTAGCGCGGCTAGAAAAAACATCTGCACAATCGAGGATGTGAAACCCCGCATTCTACTGGCGAGATCTGACAGGCGTACGACTTCGGGTTTTTTACGGCGCTCAAAATTTGACGATGGTGTAAATTCGATGGCAATACCCGTGAACGAAGAGCCGAATTCTGCGCTATCTACCCAGCGCGAGCCAGTCGCGGGATCATAGATCAGCATTTTGCCCCGGCGCTGATTGGCCAATACAACGAAGTGGTTGAAGTTCCAATGTAATATAACAGGCCCTTTGAGGCTGGCGAGCTTTGAAACTTCCACCCGAAGAGGTCGACCGGTCAGCTCCATAGCAGCAGCGACGTTCAAAATCCCACGTAGATTCATGCCTTTGGAAGAGATTGAGTAACGGCGGCGCAACTCTGCAAGTGAAACCTCATGTCCATACGCGCCGGCAATCATTGCAAGACATGCAAGCCCGCATTCGGCAGCCTCGGATTGTAAGATGAGACTGATTTTGCTATGATTTCTTTTGATAATCTGCCCGTCAGGCGAAACCAGCATTTATATTGTCCTATCGATGAGGCCTTGGCATAAAGGTCCTAAACGATATTTGGACTACCATCCGATGACACTTTTTCGGTCTGAGGCGATTAAAGGGCAGCGACGCGGTTTGATTGGTGATATCACAGTTCACCAGCCGACGAGTTTGCGCCTTGTGACCACTGGTTTGGTATCTCTTGCGGTTGGTGCGATCGCTGCCACGTCTATCGCCAAATTTGAACGCAAGGAAACGGCACTCGGCTGGGTGGTTCCCGAGAAGGGTTTGGCGGAGATCTACGCACAGCCTGGCGGGCTCCTTCAAGCGCTCGATATTCGCGTAGGTGATTATGTTCGCAAAGGGCAGTCGTTGGGAGCGATCGCGACCGAAACATATGGATCAAGCGGCTCGTTCAGCCGCCAGGGGCACCAGCAGATCGCCTCTGTCATTGCCGAGACGGATGCGCAAATTATCGCCGCAAGGGAGCGTGGGGAGCGGGAAGCGGCGAAGGCTCAGGAGCAGATTTGGGTTGCGCAACTCGCTCTGACGTCCCTGGCCGAGCAGCGCGATCTTCAGTCTACTCAAGTTCAATTGCTGCAAAAGCAGTTTGATGATGCAGAAGATATCGTAAGAAAAGGATTCATATCGAAGTTCGAACAGGATAAGCGCCGCCAGTCCATTCTTTCGGGTAGGCAGTCGTTATCTGCGGTCAACCAGCAAATACGAGAGCAGAAAGCGCAGTTGGTGATCCTTCGCACGGCTCAGAAGAATGCCCTGTCACAAGCAGCAGTTGAGCAATCACAATTGCGGGCGTCGCTGGCCAACCTTCGAACGACGGACATGAATATATCTGAGAAATCCGGGAGTATGCTTCGCGCGCCCGTTAACGGAGTGGTAGCTGCGGTCAATATGCGTGTGGGCGAGGCGGTTAAAGGTAATCTACCAGTGGTGTCGATCGCACCGATCGGAAGGCTAGGCATTGAGTTGCTTATGCCCACCCGATCTTCCGGTTTTATAAGTCGAGGGCAGACCGTGAGAGTCTTTGTCGACGCGTTTCCTTTTCAACGGTACGGTGCTTTGACCGGCAAGGTGGAGCAAATCAGCCGCGCTCCGGTAATGCCTCAGGAGTATATGTCCCCGGTGAAATTCGAACTTCCGTCTTATCGAGTTTTTGTTCGACTCGATCAGCAAGCTGTTCGCGCATATGGGAAAATAGCTCCGTTGCAGACCGGGATGACCATAACGGCGAGCGTTGTTGCAGAGCGAAGAACGTTGCTACAATGGCTGTTCGATCCAATATTAGCTGCTCGTGGAAAAATGACATAGTGACCCATAAATGTGTAATATTAGGCTAATATGGAGTGCCTGCACTCGGCAAGGCACCAAAATGGTTTCTTGCGGAATGCGTTGCATAAGCGGGAGATTATTATGTTTCAGGATGGCGTTCGCGAACTGACCTTGGACGAGTATGACTTCGTTTCCGGGGGGCTTTCAAGTGCTGACAAAAAAGACGACCCGAATCAGTACGCCGATTTCCGCGATGATATTGTGGTGACCGGCCGCCGTAACGGATCGTCGACCATTGTATTCAATGCTCCAGCCGTGCTGACCACGGGCAACATTCCCAATATTCCGTTCAAAACGATCCCAGGCGAAGGCACAAACTCGAAGGTGACCCTCCCCAAGGGTACAACTGTTACCGGCACGGATGCCGATAACAACGGGATTCCTGATATCGTCGAGGATCTCGTGAAGGCTGGCAATCTCAAGTTCCAGAATCGGTGATCGATATGCAGAAATGGTTGAGTGGTTGTGTCGCCGGGTTCGCGATTGGGTTCGTTAGCGCGGTTCTCTATTCAACATATGGCATTGGACAGATAAATTATGCCGAAGTAGCTGTTTTCTTAGCAATTTTCGGCATTGCATCTGCGGCATTCGCATTCGCCCACCGGTCCAAGCGGGAATTAGTGAATTGATAATTGATGGCACCCATCACAGTGTAACACCGGTGGTGGGTGCCACATTTCACCGAGTTATATTAGGCGTCGTGGACAAAGGGCAGCCAGAGCAGGACTGAAGCGAGGCTGACGAAGCCGATGTAAGATTCGGCAGTTTTGTCGTATTGGGTGGCGACCGTCGAGCGGCTAGGATCGACGCACACGCAGCCTTCATTCTGGATGCGATCGAGGCGAAGGACGACATCACGCTTACCGAGTTGCAGGTGCTGCTAGCCGAGCGCTGCACTCCAATTGGGATCGGCACGCTGTGGCGGTTCTTCGTCCGGCATCGGATCACGCGCAAAAAAGCCGCGCACGCCACTGAGCAGGACCGCCCCGATGTCCTGAAGTGCCGGGAAGAGTGGTTCGATGGCCAGCTCGATGCTGAAATCGGTATCGATGCGATAGGCGATCATCGTCTATCCTGCGCATACTAGGCATAGGCGCGATTGCTTTCCGAACCGTCGAGGCTCGCCTTGCCGGGCGGCCGGTGGCGTGTACCCGCCGGCCAACCTCTGCGCGAGGCAGCGGGCAAGGTACTAGAGTCGAACGAACCGAGCGTCGGACGTAGACCTCATGGGTCGGAGCCCGACGATGGCCTTCCGGTCGCCTCGATGCACGTGGCGCGCGCCGTCACCGCCGATCTCAGCCCAATGGCACGTTACCGGACGTTCGAGTCGAGGTGACCGGAGGACCGTCTTCAACGGAATGGCAGCCAGGCGCCGGAATTGCCGACTTCCCCGAACCGTACTTCTTCGATCGCGAGATGCGGGTCGCCGTACCCGCCGTCGTATCGCCCGAGAATGAAGGCGGGCAGCGGAACGCGCCGAGCTTCGCCGATCCACGCCACCACCGGATCGTCCTCGAAAAGACCCCTGTCGTTGCACCAGATGTCGTTATCGGCGTCGTAGGCGACGCAGTCCCATTCCTGATGACCGCCGATGATCTCCGTCGGCGCGCCTTCGACCCGCGTGATGGTGAGGTTCCTGTCTATGCGGTACGCGCCCATGCCGTGTCTCCTTGTACCCGGGACATGGCACGCATTCCTTGCATCATTCTCTACGGGTTCAAGCGGGCTCGGCTCCGCGTGACGTCGGATCTCAAGCGTCGGCCCGACGAGGTTGGGCACCCAGGGCGGCGGCATATGCAGCCAGTCGGGCGGCACGCTCTTCGAAAGACGATCGACCCTAGCCACACCTGAAGCATCGCGCCCCCGCGATGCGCTCCCCGGCGGCCGACCGTCGGAACCCGACGTGCGTGGGCAAGGCTCTGCCTCTCCAGCACCGCCCTCCCTTCGCGGGGCAAATCAAAAGAAAGGATCGAAAAATGGAAGAGCTCGACATGTCGGGCGTCGACCCCCTGCGTCGCGCGGAGGTCCGTCGTCGGATAGGCGTCATCAAGGACTTCATCGGCATCGCGAAGCCGAACGATGCCGACCGGAAGAGCCACGCCGATCGCCTCGACCTTAGCGTCGGCCAGTTTCTCGCACTCGTCCGCGCCTGGAAGGAATATCGTCGACCCTCCGCCATATCCGGCTCGGGATTCACCAAGGGTAAGGAGCGCAGGACCGGGCCCCGGCACCTCGCAGCCGAGGTCAAGCGTGCAGCGCGTCACGTGGTCGCGGGCCTGGACGCCGCCCTGACCTTGAACCAGACCGTTGCGGCCGTGAACGACGCGCTTGCCGAGCAAGGGCTCAACGCGCCGTCCCGAAGCACGATCTGGAACATGGTCATGGATGCGCGAAGAGACCGCGTCGTCAAGACGGCCGACGACGTGGTCCTCGTCTCCCGCTGCTGGATCAGGCTACCGATCGCCGCGTCCGACGGCGCGATGTCCTATCCCGAACTCGTCCTGGCCGTCCGGCCGTCGACAGGTGCCATCATCGCGGCTTCGATGGGGACGGACGAACAGGTGCCTGCCCGCATGGCGGCCGCGGTCCTCGAAGTGGCGCGCGATGCCGAGATCAGGGTCGAGAACGCCCTCGCCGACCCCTTCGAACTTGCGGGCGCGCGCGTGACCCGCCTGCTCTCGCACAACGGTCGGCGCGAACTCGCACGGGCGCTCGGCCGTGGCTTCGGCCAGATGCGCATCGTCTACCAGCCCGCCCGCGCGGTCGATCCGGCCGAGGTCCTGCGGAACACCAAGGACCAGCCGCTTACGGCGAAGGACGCGCGTGACGTCGTCGCCGACCTCCTGCTCCGCCACAACGCGGCGCGGCAGGCGCCGGCGGCAACCTGGGTCGGCTGAAATAGCGCCGAAGGATGGCAACCCGCAACCACTCCGACGCTAATTCGGCGCAAGGTGCTGCAGAAGGGCGATCAGGTCGGCGGGCGGTTCCGATCCATCGACGCGCTCGAGTTGGTCGACGAGCGGCGCATTGTGAGCCTCGACCTCCAATGCCAGCCGGGTCACGTCGTCGGTGGTTGGCTTCGATGGCGTTACATCCCCTACCCCGCCCCCCAACTCCTGCGTGCGGTTCGGCGAAAGCGCGATGCGGCCGAGTCGAGAACCGATGGCCGGTTTGAGGTAGCGACCAAAGCGCTGTCGGCGCGTCGACGGCTCGATCGGAGCATTGACCCCAGCGGCCGCCACCTCCGCCTTGACGTCGTTCCACCGGTCGCCATCGACGCCGACGACGAGTTGGAAACCCTCCACTCGCTCGAGCCAGGCCACCCCGGCAAGAGGCGATCGGCGTATTCGCCTGAGCGCGTCCGAAGCGGCATCTGCGTATCCGCGTCGGCTGTGCGCCGGATCGCCCAACGCCGCGCCGAGCACGAGCTGGCTCTCCTGATCGACGATCGCGAACAGCGCGTATTCCGATCCATCCATCCGCTGCATCGAGCAGGCGCAGCAGTCGAACCCGACGTACTTGCCCGGTCGCGCCTTCCGACTGCGTCTGCGCAACTCGTCGTCCACGTAGCGGCGCAGAGTGTTATAGGTCGGGGGCTTTTTCCCCAGTCCCGGCGTCTCGGCCAGCTTCAGCGCGAGCTGACGCACGCTCTCGCCCGGATAGGCGTCGACCAGTTCGCGGGCTTGTTCCGAGAGCAGGTCCTCGTGCTTGCTTTTGCGAGTCCGGGGAGCGGTAGCGAGCACGCCAAGGACTTTGAGGGATGGAGCGTCACCCCATGCCTTGGCCATCTCGTAGAACCTGGAGGTGTGCTTCAGTCCGGCGTTCGCGGCGGCAAGCACCGCATCGTGCGGCGCCTTCTTCCTGTTCCACCGCGTCAGGGCGGCCATGCGCTGCAGCGCCTTCGCTCGCTGACGCTCGGAAAGTTCGGCCCATAGCACCGCCTCTTCCGCTGGCAGTGGGTTGCCGAGGAACTGCCGCAGCCGACGCATCGCCCCCTTCGACGACGTCACTTCAAGGTCAGGCGAATCGATCGGGGCGGCCATGGTTGCGTTCTAGGGCAGCAAACCCCACATGTCCATCTATCCAAACAAGATTCGTTGTGTACAAATAAGGATTGACCGAGCCGGGACGGTTACCTAAATACGCTGTGTCGATCACTGTTTGGACACACACTTATGAACGCCGATGAAGACGACAAGACGACGGAGCGCCTCGATCTCACCCCCGAGCCACCCGCGCCGCCCCCGAACCCGCGCTACGATTCCCCCCTCGCCTACGACTCGCTCTTCGTCCTGCTGGATTGCGACTTCCCCCGGATGGAGCGCGCGCTGACTTGGCGCCGCCGTCATTGCCGCGACGCAACTCGTGTGCGCTTCATGACTGGAAGGACCCGTAAGTGAAGGCGGTCTTCGGGAAGTCGGCCGCCAAGCGCGCCCCGCGGCCGATCAGCCACTCATATCGGCGCGTTGCCGTCCGCCGGCGTTCGCCCGACGGACCCGGACCGCGCATCGAACGTAAGACCGGAGAGCTCAGCCGCATTAGACGTTGGCCGGCCGAGACGCCTGTCAGCCCCGCCGCCCGGAAGATCATCGACGGCGACGTCTTCGCGGCTGACGGCGACCTCTGCCAGGTGGAGGAACTCCTTCCCTCGACCGGCGGCGCGCAGGCCGACGTTTTGATCATCCGGGAATGGTTAGAACTCGGCGAACGCTCGGCGTGCCGTGCGCTTCAGGTCCGCGACATCGAGGAGATGATCGTCGAGGAGCGCATCAACTTCCCCTTCGTCTGCGGCGCGAAGGAGTTCAATCTGTCCTGCGGCTGGGGTCCCGGCGATAGGCCCCTCGCTTCCGTCGGCATCGCGCTGGGCGGCGACCAATGAGGATCAAGCCGAGGGAAGCCGCCCACCCCGCCGGCATCCACAAGCTCAAGCCGAGCCAGGTCCGCATCCCGCTATCGCAGCAGGTACTCGCCGGCCTGGACCTGAATGCCCGCCTTTACGATGCCGCCTTCGTGGCCGACCGCACCCGGCTCATGCCGGTGGCGGAAATGCCGCACGGCGACGAGCGCCTTTCATCCATGGCGGAAATGATCAAGGAGGCCGATGGCGGCTCGCTGCGCACCTTCAGCGGCAACCGCACCCACGAGAATGGCTGGTGGCCCAGTTTCAAGCGTCGGCGCCTGCAGCACTGGGAGGGCAGCACCCAGCGGTTCGCTCTCCTCGCCGCCGAGTGCGACTTCACGGTGGAATGGGCGCAGACCGAGCCCTGCCTTCTCAGCTTTCCGCTCGGGGACCACTGGTTCGAATGGTACGCCGACCTGTGGATCAGCCGGTTCGATGGTCCCGACGAGATCTGGGAGATCAAGAGCAGCGAACGCCAGCTCGAGAAGCCCGGCTACCGCCTGAAGATGGCGGGCGCCCATGAGGTTCTGCGTCGCATCGGCATCCGTCACCGCATCGTGATGGCGGACGAGATCATCCAGAACCGTTTTCATCGCAACAACCTGGAACTGTTCGCCTCGCGCCGCTTCGTCACCATTCCGCCCGAGCACATGCGCCGCTTCGAAGCGTTTGCGCTCGGCAACGGTCCGGAATCCACATACGGCGAGCTCGCCAATGCCATCGACCGCGACTGCCCTGCCCGGGGCGCGGCGATCCTGCAGGGCCTCGTCGTCCGCCGCCGTGTCGAAATCGATCTGACCGACATGCTCAGCAATCGCACCCCCGTCCGCCTCCACTGACGATCCGGGCACGTACGACATCCGCTCCCGCACCGGCTCCAGCCCCAACCCCAGCCCCAGCCCCAGCCCCGAAGGAATCTCCCGATGAACACGCCCGCCAAGTCCCTCACGTCCAACCAGCGAAATGCCCGCGCCGGAACGAGGGCTCTTAGCCGCCGACCCGCATTGCCCGTCGCCGCGTCGTCGCACCGTCACGTCCGTACGGATCTTCGCCAGCACTGCGGTACCCGTGGTGCTAGCCTCTGTTCCGTTCGATCCAACCTGATCCATCTCGAAGTGCTTGGGCAGAGCACCCGACCGGTCGTCGTGGTCATGACGGACGTGTGCACCAGCGCAATCGTCGGCTGCCACATGAGCTAGTCGTAGCAGCCGCCCCATCAAGGCGGCGTCGAACCTGAGAAATCGGGCCGCCACTCCGGCGTCCCCGTCCGGGTTCGCAGGCCCGGTTCAACCGGATCGCGTGCCTGCGGTCGGCGGGACGCCGACGCACGCCCTCCATACCTGGAGAAGACGTGTGAACCAGCAGCCCCTGCCCCCCTACAACTTCCCCGTCGGCACGATCATCGAAATCGATGGTCGGCCGCACCGTCCCCCGATCGAACACATCCCGGGCCGTCTCACGATCACGGATTGCCATACCGGCCAGCCGTTTCTCATCCCCGATGGCAACGGCGGCACGGTTCTTCCGGCCCCCGCCGACTACGATCGGCTGACGATCGACGGACGGGTCGAGGTAAAATTTCCGCCAAGCATGATCGCGGCCGAGGCGCTGATGACCCGCGCCGAATGGGACATGTCCGACCTCGAGGAGTTCGATCCAAGGATCCGCTGGGTCATCAAGCAGGTCGAGGTGCTCGACGAGGCGGGCGTTCCCAACGGCATCAAGGCGATGACGGAGGGTCTCAAGACGCTCTGGACGCAGGAGCTGATCGACGAGTTCGGCGCCCACGCCCCGCCTGCGACGATCAAGCACTGGCGATCGAAGGGGAAGCCGGGTGCCCGTGACCACCGTCTCCTGGTTCGCATGGCTGGGCGCACGCCGCGCCGTTCGCTCGATCGCGATGTGGTGCGCGAGATTCGAATGAAGCACGCGCTGCTCTGCGTCGGGACCAAGGGCTGCATGAAGACGGCGTACGCAGCCGCGGTCACCGAGCTGGTCGAGGTCAACGAAGGAAAGAGCGCGGACTACCCCAGGCCAATCAGTCCGCACCTTCGCTTCAGCTACTCCACATTCCGCCGCGACTGCATCGCGCTGGAAGGTTCAGACACGGTGACGGAACGCGATGGCAAGCTCTTCGTGGAGTCGAAGATGCGTGGCGGCGGCAAACCGCTCACCGCCAGTCGCATCCTCGAGAAGGTCATCATCGACCACACCCCGCTCGATGCGTTCGTGGTGGTCGATCCCGAACGCGACATCGTCGCGGGTCGCCCGTACCTCACCCTCGCGGTCGACGTGCACAGCCGCGCGATCCTCGCATGGGTGATCACCTTCCGCCCTCCCAGCTATTGGACGGTAGCAGAGTGCCTGCGCCGCATGAACCTGCCCAAGCGCCCGCCTCCCCAGGACGCCGCGCGCTATCCGATCCTCGTCCGAATCTGCGGCAAGCCGAACGAGCTGATCCTCGACAATGCGGCCGAATTCACTGGCCACGGGCTTGAGGACGCCGCCCGCTCCGGATCCTTCTCGGTCCGTTTCTGTCCGATCAAGGCGCCCCGCTACCGAGCCATCGGCGAGCGCGCCATGGGCACCATCCCACGTCTCATGCTGGAGCATCTGCCAGGCGCGACCATGCCGATCGCCTATACCCGGCGCTCGGAGCACGACGCCGAGGATCTCGCCGTCGCCACGATGAACGAGATCGAGGCGATCGCGAACAAGGCGATCGCCGACTACCACACCGACCTCCACGACGGCCTCAACAACCTGCAGCCCGCGCTCGTCTTCCAGAAGTCGGCCAACCGCCACGGCATCGACGTCATGGCGGACGTCTGGCGTTGGCGCCTCGAGACGATGGAGACCAGGCAGAACGTGACCGTCAGCAAGAGCGGCGTGCGCATCTTCGGCGGGCTGCGCTACTACGATCAGGAGGGTGTGAAGCGTCTCATCGACAACTGCCTGCGCTTCGAACCGCGTCGACAGGCCCGGGTCGACGCCGCCATCCACACGAAGGTCAAGTTCGACCCCGAGAACATCGCGGTCATCCACGTCTGGGACAAGACCACGCTAAGCTACGTCGAGCTGCGCTGCGAGGACGAGACGTACAGCGACGGCATGCCGCTGTGGTTCCACCGCGAGCTTCTCGAACTCGCCAAGGCGGAAGCGACCGCCGAACCGGAGGAAACCGCCAAGCCGCGCGGTCGCCGTCGCAAGGCGGTGGACGGAGCGGCTGACGATGCCGAGCGGGTCGGCCTGAGCCGCCTGTCGGAACTCGAGGGCGAGGAAGCGCCCAAGGGGTTCAATACCGAGGCTGAGCGCCTCGAAGCGCGGGCGCGCCGCATCACCGCCATCCGGGCTATTGCCCCCCGAGCCGCCAGCCGCGAACGCGACACCGTTGCCCGCCTCTACGAGATCCCACGTCTGCGCCAGATCACCGGCAACATCGTTCACCTCGACACCGACTTTGCGAAGTCGGCCACGACGGACGATTTCATCAGCCACGACGTGTCGGCGATGACCGCACTGGACCTCGAAATTCGGGCCCCGCGTCCAGACACGCCGGAGAAGCGCGAAAGGACGGGGAAGGGCGACCGCCGCGATGCCGGCCAGCCGCGCAAGGTCGAACCGCGCATCGACCAGGAGCCGGACGCCGCTACGGGCACCGACGGCCACGTCAGCCGCCGCCGCCGTAACATCAATCGCTGAGCCAAAGCCCCGCCTGCGGGCCGCGGGCGGGGTCTTTTGAAGGAGAGTACCCCATGAGCAACCAGACTCACAGCAGCAGCGACGATATCGAGAACTTTCGCGACGATCCCGATCACGACCTGCAGCACATCGTCGAAACCGCGTCGGCACCCGTCGTCGGCTCCAACTCCGATGCGGTCGAACGTCGCCGCCTCGGCAAGCTGATCGCGGAGCGCCGCCTCCTGCTGCGCGGCCTGCCCATCCCCTACGGGCCGCAACAGGAGCTCGCCGCTGCACTCGACGAGGCGCTGTGCAGTGCCGATGAACTGCGCGAGGCAGGACTTCCCCAGCCCGGCTTGAAGCTGCTCGCCGACAGCTTCTCGGGCAAGAGTTCGGGCGCCCTGCGCTACGTCAGGGAGGTTTTCGAACGCGAAGAGCATCGCCCCGGCACGATCCCGGTCGCCTACGTCAAGCTGGACACCGACGGAACTGTCGGCTCGCTCGCGACCGACATCCTGACCGCGCTCGACCAGCCGAGGCCCAACGCCCTGACGCCCGACAAGCGCTGGGAGCGAGCACGCCAGGCGATCCGCGACTGCGGCGTGTCGCTGATCATCTTCGACGAGTTCCAACGCGCGAGCCGCCGTCCAACCATCAGCCCGATCATCGCCGGCAAGATCCTCGACATCATGGACGGTGACGACTCCAAGGGCGGCGACTGCGCCTGCGCCTTCCTCGGCAAGACGAATGCGGCAAATGTATTCAAGTCCTGTCCGGACCTGCGCAACCGCCTCGACTCACCCGTCCACATCCCCAAGCTGGTCTGGTCACGCGACGAGGTGGACTTCATGGCCTTCGCCGACGCCTACGACCAGGCGCTCGTCGACGCCGACATCCTCACCCAAAAGGCCGGCCTGGGAACCCCGGTCATCGCTCAGCTACTGCTCGAGTCCGCCGGCGGCCTCATCGGCCGGTTCGCCCGAATCATCGAGACCGCCGTCCTCGGCATCACCCGGGAAGGCGTGGATACGATCACCCGTGCAGACCTCCGGGACGCGGTCAGCGACTGGGCGATCGGCAATGGGCACATCAATTACAACCCGTTCGTGAAGTCGAAGGGTGACGTGACCACGGCCACAGGGGAAAACGCCAAGGATGACGACGGCGTAGACCAGACGCAAGATGATGCCGATCGGAAAGAGGATGGTTCCGACGACGATGGCGGGCAACCGTTTGCGCAGGAGAAGGCCGCATGAGCGGCCTCCTCCCCGCCACCCAGGTCAGACCCCCGTTCTTGTTGCGCGACGGGGAGTCCTTCAACGGCGGGGTCGCGCGCTTCGCATCCGACAACTGGCATGAACGGATGATCGAGGTTACCAGCGTGGCCGGCCTGGAGTTCGGACACAGGCCGTCCGCGTCGGCTGTCGAGCCCGAGCGGCTCATCTCCCTGGCCAATTTCATGGGTGTGGAGGTGGCCGAACTCAGTTCCCGCTCACGCCCGTATCTCGCGGACAATGCTGGCGGTGGCGGCCATCGGTTGTTCAACGGCCTCGCCTTGCCGACTTTCCTCGTCGAAAGCGGCATCCGCCGCTACGCCCCGGCCGCACTGCAGCGCCCCGATGGCGCTTATCACCGTGCGCTATGGGACCTGCGCCTGCTCCCGGTCTGCACCGAGACGGGCCAGATGCTGCTCGACCGCTGCCAGAACCCCATCTGCGAGGGCGGTCGCGTCGGCTGGATCATCACTTCCGGCATCGCCCACTGCGAGCATTGCATGGCCGATCTCCGCCGCAGCCAGAGTACGACCGTAGCGCCGGAGCTGTTGGCTGCTCTGCAGCCTGTGGCAGACCTCTTCGACGAGGATCGACGCTCGGCGGCGCTCGAACGCCTTCCAGGCAGGCTGTCCATCGACGACGGGCAACTCGCCGCCGATCTGCTCGTGGCCCTAGTCCCGGTCGTCGACCCGGGTCTGAGCCGTGACATACAGCGGTTGCATCTGATGGACCCGGAGCGCGTCTGCAAGGCGACCACTCAAGCCTGGAGTCTGATGGAGGGCTGGCCTCAACGCTTCATCGACCTGATCTGCTGCCGCATGGAGGCGCGCTCCAAAAGGCATGGCGATGGAAACGGCGGCCGCACGACGCGCTTCCTTCGCAAGTCCAACGCCAGCGGCTCAGCCGCCCTGAGCGCCTTGATCGCCGAAGTGCGCAGTAGCCTGGATCTCGCTGGTCCAAGCGGTCCGGTCATCGAAGCGCGAACCATCGGCATCAAGGATGCCGCCCGGCTTCTGGGGCTCGGGACCCAGCAGCTTGCCGAACTCCGCCGCGGCAAGGGACTCGCTACCATTCCTGCACTCCGCGCGGAACGGTGCGAGCTGCTGTTCGACCGCGCGGAAGTTCATCGAATCAGGCGCGAGGTTTCCGGACGAAAGGGGTTCGACAGCGTGAGCTACGACCTCGGCATCTCCCACGACGGCGTCTCGCAGCTTGCCGAGATGCGGCTTATCGACGTGCTGGAGCATCCCTCTCACTTCATGCGCTATGCCGTCCACCAGACGACCCAGGAGTCGTTCGCGCGGCTGACCGCGGACCTCTTGGCCCATCGGTCGTCTATCCCGAAGGATGAGTCCATCCGTATTGCGCAGGCGATGAAGGCTGTCGGCGGTCGCTTCAAGCCGTGGGGGCCGGCCCTGCAAGCGTTCCTCAACGGTGACATCGCATACTCCGTCGATGACGTCCCGGGCCGGTTCGCCGACCGCATCCGCATTCACGTCAAGGACGCACGCCGCGTCGCATCGCTGATTTACAGTGCCCCCACGTCGCAACGTCTGGCGCCCGCCACCATGATGTCGAAAGCGGATGCAATGGAAGTGCTCAACATCGCCTCGAAACAGGTGACCGAACTTTTCGCAGACGTCCCGACCAGAAAAGGTGGACGTGAAAAGGCGCTCGCCGTCGTCGACGTCGTCGCCATGGCTCGCCGCAGCATCTCGTCGGCCGAGCTTGCCGCCAGGCGCGGTGTCGCGACCCAGATCGCGTATGCAGATGCCGTGCGCTCCGGTATCGAAAGGCATGGCTTGGCTGGCTTCTGCCGCGTCGCAGCCGAGGCGGAGTTCGGACTGTGAAAATTTGCACAACATCGGACTGGTCGCAATCATCAGCCAAGCCGCCGCCCCTAGGCGAAACGCGGCTCGCACCATGGCATCACTCCACCGTCAACATTAGGTATTGACGATGGAATTCATCAAGCCGCTCCGGAACTACCTTCGACCGTACAACACGGTCTCCTTTCTCCAGGCGATCTGGTACTTGAGCAACCATCTCGAATTCGGGATGGATCTGCCCCGGTATCTCGCTGGCGCCAACCCGAATGGACTCAGGAGCAATCTGGCGCTGGGCTTCTTCCTCTGGGAACTCGACACGCTTGCACGTGAGGTCATCCTCCATTGCGAACCCCGAGTAGGAAGGCCGATCACCGAATGGGGTCAGGTCGCAAAAGCGCTGAATCTTCTCAAGCGGGCAGAGGAGGAAGGCTCGACCATCGACGAGCACAACGTCATGTCCGAGATGACCCGCATCGCCCATCGTCAGTTCCATTGGCAGCAAGGCGTCAGCCACAACGACCTCATCCGGACCAGAAAAATCTACCGGAGCAACGCGATGAACGACGTCGTCCGGACCGTCTACGGCCTATCCGCAGAGCAGGTCGCTCTATCCGGCTTCGCAGCACTTGCCACGTACATCGAACATTTCGCCATGACCGCCGACTGGTGCGAGAACGTCGTTCCCATGCTGGGCTTCAATCCCCGACCGGTCATCGAGAACCTGACCGTCGATCTAGCCACCATCCGCAAGAGCGCCCACGATGCGCGATCACTGAACGGGGACTGGGCCTACGCCTTCAATCCACTGTGGCTACATCCGCTCATTCGGATCGAGGATAGCGGAAGAATCATCTGTCCGATCCCGGGCCTCCTCGCACGCCGCATGACCGACGGCCTCTATTTCGATGTCGCCGGCCACGACGTCGACGTGCTCAGTGCCCACATGGGTCCAGCCTATCAGGCCTACATCGGCGAAGCATTGGACCGGGCTAACAAGGGGCGTTTCTCAGTCCTGCCGGAGCAACCCTATGGATCGAAGAAGCAGCCGAAGGACGCCGTCGACTTCATCGTCGTCGACGATACCGCATCGCTCTTCGTTGAGACCAAACTGCTGAAGGTGGGCCGCGCGGCCAAGGAATACCTCGCGCCCGACGCCGCGGTGACCACGCAGCTCGCCAAGCTCGCGAAGGCGATCGGCCAGATCTACGCAACGCTGTCCGACGCCCTTGCAGGCCAATATCCACATTGGAAGCCGAACGGGAAACCAGTTCATCCGGTTCTCGTGACCATGGACAACTGGAACCTGTTCACCCACACCACCCACGGCGATCTGAACACCCTCGTTCTTGCCGAACTCGACCGTCGAAAGATCGACCGATCGATCATCACGGACCACCAATATGTCGTCTGCTCGGCAAACGAGTTTGAGGTGGCCATCCAGGTCATGCACCAAGTCGGCATACAGCAGGTGATGGAGCCGCTCTCTCAAGGCGAGAAGGTCGGGTGGCTTTTTTCAGGCCATCTGCGTCAGAGCTTCTCGAAGGAATTGCAGTCCGTTGTCCCGCTGTTCCCCGAAGAGCGGCGATCGCTCCTTCCAAAACCGCCGGCCTGACGTTGGCCAGGGCGCCTGCAACCTAGTGCGGTTGACGGATCGGTCCAGAGGGTGGAAAAATGGGCGATAGGTAGGTCCACGGGTTGAAAACGGTCCACGTGGATATCTGCCATTGTCCTTAGCGCTGCGGCCCAAGGACAATGAAGAAGGACATCCCCCCTCCCCTCATGGCAGACAACAAAACGCCCCGGCTTTCGCCGAGGCGCTGCATGACATGTCAGTCGGCATTGCCGCGACCCTGTCCGGCAGGGTCGCGGGGCCGTGTCACTCCCACTCGATCGTGCCAGGCGGCTTGCTGGTATAGTCATAGACGACGCGGTTGATGCCCTTGACCTCGTTGATGATCCGGGTCGTCACGCGCGGCAGGAAGTCGCCGGGGAAGTCGAAGGCCTGCGCGGTCATGCCGTCGACCGAGGTCACCGCACGCAGCGCCAGCACCGAGTCGTAGGTCCGCCCGTCGCCCATCACGCCGACCGACCGCACCGGCAGCAGGACCGCAAAGGCCTGCCAGATGGCGTCGTACAGCCCGGCGTTGCGGATTTCCTCGAGATAGATCGCATCCGCCTTGCGCAGGATGTCGCAACGCTCGCGCGTCACCTCGCCGGGGATGCGGATGGCGAGGCCCGGTCCGGGGAACGGGTGGCGGCCGACGAACACGTCGGGCAGCCCCAGTTCGCGACCCAGCACGCGGACCTCGTCCTTGAACAGTTCGCGAAGCGGCTCGACCAGCTTCATGTTCATGCGCTCAGGCAAGCCGCCGACATTGTGGTGGCTCTTGATCGTGACCGACGGGCCGCCGGTGAAGCTGACGCTCTCGATCACGTCGGGGTAGAGCGTGCCCTGCGCGAGGAATTCGGCGCCGCCGATCTTCTTGGCCTCCGCCTCGAACACGTCGATGAAGGTCTTGCCGATGAACTTGCGCTTGGCCTCGGGGTCGGTGACGCCCGCCAGGCCGTTCATGAACAGGTCCTGCGCATCCACATGGACGAGCGGGATGTTGTAATGGCCCCGGAACAGGCTGACGACCTGCTCGGCCTCGCCCTGGCGCAGGATGCCGCCATCGACGAAGACGCAGGTCAGCTGGTCGCCGATCGCCTCGTGGATCAGCAGCGCGGCGACCGACGAGTCGACCCCGCCCGACAGACCGCAGATCACCCGGCCGCTGCCGACCTGCTCGCGGATCTCGGCGATCTTGGAGGCGCGGAACTCGGCCATCGTCCAGTCGCCCGAAAGCCCGGCTACGTGACGGACGAAATTGCCGATCAGCTTGGCGCCGTCGGGGGTGTGGACGACTTCGGGGTGGAACTGCATCGCGAAGATGCGGCGCTCGTCATTGGCGATGATCGCATAGGGCGCGCCGGGGCTGGTCGCGACGACGCGGAAGCCCGGCGCCAAAGCCGTGACCTTGTCGCCATGGCTCATCCACACCTGGTGCCGCTCGCCGGTGTTCCAGACGCCGTCGAACAGCGCGCAATCGCCCTCGACGGTGATGAACGCCTCGCCGAACTCGCCGCTGTCGCCCTTCTCGACCTTGCCGCCCAGCTGCTGGGTCAGCGCCTGCTGGCCATAGCAGATGCCGAGCATCGGCAGGCCGCTGTCGAGGATCGCCTGCGGGATGCGCGGGGAATTCTCGTCCACCACGGAGGCCGGGCCGCCGGACAGGATGACCGCGGCGGGCTTGATCCGCGCGAACGCCGCTTCGGCCGATTGGAAGGGAACGATCTCGCTATAGACCCCCGCCTCGCGCACGCGGCGCGCGATGAGCTGGGTGACCTGGCTGCCGAAATCGACGATGAGGATGCTGTCGGGGTGCTCCATGGCGGTCCGATAGCGATGTCTTCTGGAAAATGCTACCGGGTCGGGAGGGTTTGAATCCCGTCGATCGCGATCATCCGCACCGCTTGCGCATCGACGCGGCAGCGGAAGGCGCGGCTCTCGCCCGCCTCGCGGTAACTGGTGCGCAGCAACACATCGCCCTGCACGTCATAACCATTGCCCAGCGGATGGGCCGAGCGGACCTGCCCGACCTGCGCCAGCGCGAAGCTGCGCCGCCCCTCGCCTTCCGCCGCCTGGGCGCAGGCATGGACCGCCGCCTCGTCGTCGGTTTCCGCGCGATAGGGAGATGGCGCCTCGGCGGCACGAACCGGACGGGAGACATCGATCGCACCCGAATCGCTATGGGGCGTCAGATTCTTGCCCGCGGTCAGCGCTACCGCCGTCGTGAGCAGCGCGCCCGCGACGAAGCCCCCGGCGATGGCGTCCGCCTGCTTGCGCTGTTGCGGGGTCTGCCATTGCCGTTCGCGATCGGTGGGAATGAACGGCGCGACCGGCACGACCTGCGGCGACGTGGTGGGCGAAGACGCCCCGTTCTGCGCCGCGAGCGGCAGGGGAAGCGCCAGACCCGCCAGAATCCACCCGACCGCCATGAAACGCATTCCCAGCCTCCCTCGATTCGCGCCCGTAACGTTATACATCCCGGCTTTCGCCTGGCTGAACATGCTTGAAACGGCGGATACGAAAAAGGGCCGCGCCATCGCTGGCACGGCCCTCTCTCGAAGGTGTCTCGAAAGACGCGCGGAAATTACGCGGCTTCGTCGAAATCTTCCTCGGTCATGACCGGACCCGAATCCTGGCCCTTCGCCGAGACGTCGCGGTCGACGAACTCGATGATCGCCATCGGCGAGGCGTCCGACGCGCGGATGCCGGCCTTGATGATGCGGGTATAGCCACCGTTGCGGTCCGCATAGCGCGACGCCAGAACGTCGAACAGCTTCACCAGCTGCGCGTCGTCGAGCAGGCGGGCATGGGCCAGACGACGGTTCGAGAGACCGCCCTTCTTGGCCAGCGTCACCAGCTTTTCGACATAGGGACGCAGTTCCTTCGCCTTGGCGACGGTGGTGGTGATCTGCTCGTGCTTGATGAGCGCGGCCGACATGTTGCGGAAGAGCGCGGTACGATGAGCCGAGGTACGCTGCAGCTTACGGCCGCCGACGCGATGACGCATGGGTAGTTCCTTCGTTCGTTAAGGGGCCGTGTCACGGTACCCCAGACCTGGTGACCGTTGAGGCCGTCACCTTCGCCTATTCCAATCCTCCCCAAGCTGGCCTGGGGAGGGGGCCAGCGAAGCTGGTGGAGCGGCCCGACCGAATCACGGCGAAGCCGCGATCCTGACGTCGAACGGGTCGCCCGTGGGCGACCCGCCGGCCGGACTTTCGCCGTCTCGCGGATAGCGATGCTATCCGCGTGCGGCTCAGCCCATGATCTCCTGTTCCAGCTTCTTGGCCATTTCCTCGATATTCTCGGGCGGCCAGCCGGGGATTTCCATGCCCAGGCGCAGACCCATGGACGACAGCACTTCCTTGATCTCGTTCAGCGACTTGCGGCCGAAATTCGGAGTGCGCAGCATCTCGGCTTCGGTCTTGCCGACCAGATCGCCGATATAGATGATGTTGTCGTTCTTGAGGCAGTTCGCCGAACGCACCGACAGTTCCAGCTCGTCGACCTTCTTGAGAAGGTAACGGTTGATCTGCTGCGCGTCGCTCTGCGGCTCGCCACCGGCGACCGGGAGCGCCGCCTGGCCCACGGGGGCCGCGCGGGTGAGCGCCGAGTCGTCGAAGTGCACGAACAGCGCCAGCTGGTCCTGAAGGATGCGCGCGGCATAGGCCACGGCGTCTTCCGGGGTCACGGTGCCGTCGGTCTCGACCGAGAGCGTCAGCTTGTCATAGTCCAGGTCCTGACCGACGCGGGTCGGGTCGACCTTGTACGACACCTGGCGAACCGGCGAGTAGAGCGCATCGACCGGGATCAGACCGATCGGCGCATCGGCCGGACGGTTGGACGCGGCGGGGACATAGCCCTTCCCGATATCGGCGGTCAGCTCCATGTTGAGCGTCGCACCTTCGTCGAGATGGCAGATCACCAGGTCCTTGTTCATGACCTCGATATCGCCCGATACGGCGATGTCGCCGGCCTTGACGGTGGCGGGGCCGGTCGCGGACAGCTGGAGCCGCTTGGGGCCTTCGCCCTGCATGCGGATCGCGAGCTGCTTCACGTTCAGGACGATGTCGGTGACGTCTTCACGCACACCGGCCAGCGACGAGAACTCGTGCAGCACGTTTTCGATCTTGATCGAGGTGACCGCCGCGCCCTGGAGCGACGACAGGAGCACGCGGCGCAGCGCGTTGCCCAGCGTCAGGCCGAAGCCACGCTCCAGCGGTTCGGCAACGAACGTCGCCTTCCGCTTGCCATCGCCACCCTTTTTCTCGAGCGCGTTGGGCTTCTTGAGTTCCTGCCAGTTCTTTGCGTTGACAGACACGTGGTTCCCCTGAGTTATGGGCCGGAACGGGGACGGTTCCAGCCGTGGAGAGAGGCATGGCCGACTCGTCAGCCGGCCATGGGAAGCATCAGACGCGGCGACGCTTGGAAGGCCGCACGCCGTTGTGCGGGATCGAGGTGACGTCGCGGATCGAGGTGATCTGGAAACCGACCGCCTGCAGCGCGCGCAGCGCCGACTCGCGGCCCGAACCGGGGCCCTTCACTTCGACTTCCAGGGTGCGCACGCCATGCTCGGCGGCCTTCTTGCCCGCGTCTTCCGCCGCGACCTGCGCCGCATACGGGGTCGACTTGCGCGAGCCCTTGAAGCCCATCATGCCCGCCGACGACCACGAAATGGCATTGCCCTGCGCGTCGGTGATGGTGATCATGGTGTTGTTGAAGCTGGCGTTCACGTGCGCGACGCCGGCGGTGATGTTCTTGCGCTCGCGACGGCGAATGCGCTGCGGTTCACGTGCCATTAGATGATAATCCTGACCTGATATCCTGATGCGGAGAGCGGCGGGCGGTCAGCCACAAGCCTGCCTCCGGCGGAGTAATTCGTCCCCCGGACGAATTACTTCTTCTTGCCCGCGATCGGCTTCGCCTTGCCCTTGCGGGTGCGCGCGTTGGTGTGCGTGCGCTGGCCGCGGACTGGCAGGCCCTTGCGGTGACGCAGGCCGCGATAGCAGGCCAGGTCCATCAGGCGCTTGATGTTCATCGCGGTCTCGCGACGCAGATCGCCTTCCACGGTGTGATCGGAGTCGATCGTCTCACGGATCTGGAGCACTTCCTGGTCCGAAAGGTCCTGGACGCGACGGTCGGCGGCGATGTTCAGCTTGGCGGTGATTTCCTTCGCCTTGGCCGGACCGATGCCATGGATATAGGTCAGCGCGATCAATACGCGCTTGTTGGTCGGGAGGTTGACACCCGCAATACGTGCCATGAAATTTATTCTCCTAGCTCCACGAAGCATGGCATGGCCGCACATGCTCCATCTCATCGCGATGGTTCCGCCACGCGGAAGCGCGACGCACGCAGATCGCGCGTCGTGAAACCGGGGGTGGTGGAAGGATGGTCAGTTAGGGCCCGCGAAACCCACTGTCAAGCGATCGGTTCCCGAATCCGTCGCAATTCCAACCATCGGCGAAAGGACACGACGGCCCAGACCAGCTCGACCACGCCGAACGGCCAGGCCCCCTGCAAAAAGCCATAGGCCGACCCCGCCAGGCATCCCAACACGAAGCCCAGCGTCCACCAATGCGCGCCCGATTCCTTCGCATAGCAGACCAAGGTGAAGGAGACGGCGGCAAGGCCGAAGAAGGAAAGAGAGTCCATGCCGCGGGATGTAAAGCGCTGAGGCCAGCGGGCAAGTGCCTGCAATGCCTCCCCTGAAAGGGGAGAAAAGCGTCGTTACGGAATCACCAGCCGCGCAATCAGCCCCGGCGCATTGTCCGCCAGCTCAAACCGCCCGCCATGCAGCCGGGCGACCGCCTCGATCAGCGCCATGCCCAGCCCCGCCCCCGGCGTGGTGCGTGCGGTATCGAGCCGCCCGAATCGCTTCAGCGCCTGCGCCCGGTCCGCCGCGGCGATGCCCGGCCCGCGATCCTCGACCTGAAAGACGATCCCCTCCAGCCCGCGCGACAGGCGCAGCGTGACCTGTGCCCCCGATGCGCCATGTTTCAGCGCATTGTCGATCAGGTTGGACAGGGCCTGGCTCATCAATTCACGGTGCAACGGCAAAGGCGCGGGGCGATCCTCGACCTCGATCAGGAAGCGCAGTCCGGCATCCTCGGCGACCGGCGCATAGAGCTCGCCAATCTCCTCGACCAGATCGGCGGGGGCGACCAGCGTGAACCGGTCGCGCGTCACCGATTCGGACCGGCTGATCTCGATCACCATGGTCAGCATGCGCATGATGAGATCGGTTTCGACCAGCAACCCGCCAAGCGCCGCCTCGCGCTGGTGCGGATCGGCGATCAGCACCGCCTGCTCGGTCTTGGTCCGCAACCGGGCGAGCGGCGAGCGGAGATCATGCGCCAGGCTGTCGGTGACGACGCGCAGCTCGGCCATCAGCTGCTCGATCTTGCCCAGCATCGCGTTCAACCGCTCGGCCAGCCGGTCGAAGGCGTCGCCCTCGTCGCTGTCGGCGCGGACCAGCGACACGCGCCGGGTCAGGTCGCCCTCGCCCGCCGCGTCGATCACCGCGACGATGGTGTTGAGCCGCCCCGCGACATAATGCGCCAGCACCAGCCCGGTGCCGACCCCCAGCATCAGCGACAGGAAGACCGCCAGCGCCAGCGCCCGCTCGATCGCGATCTGCTGCGCCTCGATCAGGTCGAGCGGACGCCCGACCAGCAACCAGTCGTCGCCGATCGGATGCAGCGTATAACCCGCCTCGCGCGAGGCCCAGACGCCCTCGCCCCCCAGCATGGCGATGCGGAACGGCGTATCCGCCAGCGGCACCGCCAGATGGCGCGGCGCATAGCCCGCCATCCGGTGCCCCCGGCTGTCGTAGATGGCCAGGACCAGCGTGACGTCGCCCGGCTCGCGCGCATGGGTGATCGCATCGGCCAGCGCTGGGAGCGCACCCGTCCGCCAGACGGCACGAAGCGCATCCGCCTGCTCGACGATCTCGCGATGGAGCGCGGCGACCGCATCGGCGCTGGTCTGTTTCCAGATGAAACCGACCAGCACGAGGTTGGACAACAGCGCCAGGACGACCGACAGCAGCGCGATCCGCGCCGATATCGTCAGGCGCAGCTTCACCCCTCCACGGCCAGCCGATAGCCCGCGCCGCGCACCGTATGCAGGATCGGGGTGCCGAAGCCTTCCTCCAGCTTGCGCCGCAGCCGCCCGATATGGACGTCGACCACGTTGGAGCCGGGGTCGAAATGATAGTTCCAGATCTTCTCCAGCATCATCGTGCGGGTGACGACCTGCCCGGCATGGCGGGCGAGGAATTCGAGGAGGTTGAACTCGCGCGCGCCGACCGGGATGATCTTGCCCGCGCGGGTGACGGTGCGCGCCAGCAGGTCGATCTCCAGGTCGCCGACGCTCAGCTTGGTGCGCGTCGGCTCGGACGCGGTGCGGTCCGACCGGCGGACCAGCGCCTCGATCCGCGCCGACAGCTCGGCGAAGGAGAAGGGCTTGCACAGATAGTCATCGGCCCCGGCCTTCAGCCCGTCGACCCGGTCGTCGACCGTGGCGAGCGCCGACAGGATCAGCACCGGCGTCGAGATTCCCGCCGCGCGGATCGCGCTGACCATCGCCAGCCCGTCCAGGCGGGGCAGCATCCGGTCGGCGATGATCAGGTCGAATATGCCCTCGCTCGCCAGGAACAGGCCGTCGCGCCCGTCCCCGCATTGTTCGACGGCATAGCCCGCCTCGGCCAGTCCCTTGGCGACATAGGCGGCGGTGGAAGCATCGTCTTCGACGATCAGGATTTTGCGACTCATCGGCTCGTCTGCTCCGGCATCGGACGACTTTCTGTCAATCAGGATCGGTGCCGCGACAAGGACGACCGTCGCCGGTCGATCGCGCCGCCCGGATAAGCGATGCCAGTGAAAGGCCGGCGGAAAGCGCGCTCTCCGCCGGCCCCGACGGCACCCCCGGGAGTGTCGGGCGCCGAGCTCTTCGAACTCTGTGACCGCAGGGCTACAGGCTGACGGGATACCCCGGGGTGACCATAACGTGAAAAATACGTCATCCTGCGCCCGGCCCGCCGGCGTCCCGCCCGGCGATGCCCACGGCTTCGGAGCAAATAAAGGCTCCGCTTCCCGATCTATTTTTAAGATTTTGACAAGACTTGCTTTTATGAATGTCTGTCATGAAGGTCGATCCCCTGCCCATGCCCTCCCGCGAAGAGCGCCGCATGGCCGCCGTCCAGGCTCATGCGCTGCTCGACAGCGAGCCGGAGGCCGAGTTCGATGCGCTGGTCTCGCTGGCCGCCGATATGCTCGGCTGTCCGGTCGCGGCGCTGACCCTGGCGGATCGCGACCGTTTCTGGATCAAGTCGGCGGTCGGCCCGCTGCCCAGCGAGATGCCGCGCAAGGTCGCCTTTTGCGACCACACGATCGAGGCCGCCGACCTGATGATGGTGCCCGACCTGACGCGCGATCCGCGCTTCGCGGCCAATCCCTTCGTCACCGGCGAGGCGGCGACCCGTTTCTATGCGGGGATGCCGATCCGCGTTCCCGACCTGGACGGCACGCCCCAGGCGATCGGTTCGCTCTGCGTCATGGACGCCAGCCCTCGCTCGCTGAGCGCGGCGGGGGAGCGGACGCTGCGCCATCTCGCCAGGCTGGCCGAGGCGTTGATCGCCGCGCGCGCCATCGCCCGCCGCGCCACCGCCATGGCCGAGTTGAGCGATCGTCAGGCCGAGGACCTGCGCGCCAAGGAACATACCGTGCGCCAGGTCGAGCGGCTGGCGTTGATCGGATCGTGGCGGATCGATCTGGCGGACGGACACGCCACCTGGTCCGAGGGGGTGTACCGAATCCACGAACTGCCGCCGGGCAAGACGTTCACGGTCGAACAGGGCCTGTCCTATTACCCGCCCCAGTCGCGCGATCAGCTGCGCTCGACCATCGAGCAGACCATTCGGACCGGCGAGTCGTTCGACATCGAACTGGACTTCATCACCGCGCTGGGGCGGCGTCGCCGGGTCCGCGTGATGGGCGAGCGCGAGATGCTGGGCGGTCGCCCGAGCGGGGTGGTGGGCATGTTCCAGGACGTGACCGAGCGGCACGTGCTGGAGACCCAGCTTCGCCGCAACGCCGATACCGATGCGCTGACCCTGCTGGCCAACCGCGCCGCGTTCGACCGCGCGCTGGAAACCGCGATCGCCGAGGCGTCGGCGAACGACACGCCGCTCGGGCTGGTGCTGATCGATCTCGACGGGTTCAAGCTCGTCAACGACACGCTCGGCCACCCCGCCGGGGACGAGGTCCTGCGCGTCGTCGGCCAGCGGCTGCGCAGCGACTGGCTGGACGGCTGTTTCGTCGCGCGGCTGGGCGGTGACGAATTCGGCGTGATCGTCCAGGACCCCGCGCTCCTCGCCGATCCCGAGCGGATCCGGACGCGGATCGAGGCGCTGCTGATCATCGCCGTCACCGCCGAGGGCCTGACCATGCATTGTTCGGGCACGGTCTGCCTCACGACGCTGCCGCCAGGATGCGCGACGACGCGCGATTTCATGCATCACGCCGACAGCCGCCTGTACGGCGCCAAGCGCGAGCGGGTCGGCGAACGGCGGCGCGGCGACAGGCGGCAGAACGACCGGCGCCAGGGGGATCGGCGGCAGGACGATCGGCGACAGGCGGGCTGACGCGCTCGGCCCTTTCCTCGGGCCCGGCCAACCCCATATAGCGGGTCCATGTCCTCGCGCGCCCGCGTCCTCGTCCTGAATTCCGCCCTCGGCCCGCTCGATTACCGCGTTCCCCAGGGCATGGCGGTCGAGCCGGGATCGATCGTCATCGCGCCGCTCGGGCCCCGCCAGCTGCTGGGCGTGGTGTGGGAGCCCGAGCGGATGCCCTCGGACGCCGAAGTCGGCGACAATCGCCTGCGTCCGCTGCTCGGCGTGGCCGATGCCCCGCCATTGCCGACGCCGTTGCGCCGGTTGATCGAATGGACGGCGGATTATTATCTCGCCCCACCCGCCGCGGTGGTGCGGATGGCGCTGTCCTCCACCTCCGCGCTGGAGGGGGCGCGGACCGTCACCGAATATCGCGTCACCGGCCATGTCCCCGACCGCCTGACCCCGCAGCGCGCGCAGGCGCTGGAGCGGATCGGCGACCGACAGGGCCTGATCCGGGAACTGGCGACGATGGCGGACGTGTCCGACGCGGTGATCCGGGGCCTCGTCAAGAACGGCGCGATCGAGGGGGTGGAGGTCGATATCGACAGCCCCTTCCCCCTTCCCGATCCCGATCATCACCGCCCGACCCTGTCCGACGACCAGCGCGCGGCGGCGGACATATTGGTCGCGGGCGTGGCGGCGCGGAGCTTCCAGCCGGTGCTGCTCGACGGCGTCACGGGATCGGGCAAGACCGAGGTCTATTTCGAGGCGGTCGCGCAGGCGGTGGCCGAGGGACGGCAGGTGCTGGTCCTCCTGCCCGAAATCGCGCTGACCGAGCCGTTCCTCAAGCGTTTCCACGACCGCTTCGGCTGCGAGCCGGTGGCGTGGCACTCCGGCCTGCGCTCCTCGCAGCGTCGGCGCGCCTGGCGGGCGATCGCCAGCGGCCAGGGGATGGTGACGGTGGGCGCGCGCTCGGCGCTGTTCCTGCCCTATGCCAATCTCGGCCTGATCGTCGTCGACGAGGCGCATGAGACCAGCTTCAAGCAGGAAGACGGCGTCCATTATCACGCCCGCGACGTGGCGGTGATGCGCGGCCTGTTCGAGCCGTGCCCGGTCATCCTCGCCTCCGCCACCCCCGCCATCGAGACCCGGCAACAGGTCGCGCTGGGCCGCTATACCGAGGTCAAGCTACCCGGCCGCTTCGGCCCAGCGCAGATGCCGACGATCGAGGCGATCGACCTGATCCAGGACCCGCCCGAGCGCGGCCGCTGGATCGCGCCCAAGTTGGTCGCCGCGATGAAGCAGGTGCTGGAAAAGCGCGAACAGTCGCTGCTCTATCTCAACCGGCGCGGCTATGCCCCGCTGACCCTGTGCCGAACCTGCGGGCATCGGTTCCAGTGCCCCAACTGCACCGCCTGGATGGTCGAGCACCGGCTGGTCCGGCGACTCGCCTGCCATCATTGCGGCCATGTCATGCCCACTCCCCGCGCCTGTCCCGAATGCGGCGGCGAGGATTCGCTGGTCGCCTGCGGCCCCGGCGTCGAGCGGATCGCGGACGAGGCGACCGCGCTGTTCCCCGAGGCCAAGATCGCGGTCGTCACCTCCGACACCATCTGGTCCCCCGCCAAGGCGGCGGAGTTTGTCGGGCGGATGGAGGCGGGCGATATCGACATCGTCGTCGGCACGCAGTTGATTACCAAGGGCTATCACTTCCCCAATCTGACCCTGGTGGGGGTGATCGACGCCGATCTGGGGCTGGACGGCGGCGACCTGCGCGCGGCGGAACGCACCTTCCAGCAGATCCGCCAGGTATCGGGTCGCGCGGGACGCGGCGCCAAGCCGGGCCATGTCTTCATCCAGACGCACAGCCCCAAGGCCCAGGTGATGCAGGCGCTGGTAACGGGCGATGCCGAAGCCTTTTACGCGGCGGAAACCGAGGCGCGGCGCGATGCCGATGCCCCGCCCTTCGGCCGCTATGCCGCGATCATCATCTCGTCCGAGGATCAGGGCGCGGCCCAGTCGACCGCCGCCATGATCGCCCGCGCCGCCCCCAAGGTCGAGGGCATGCACGTCTTCGGCCCCGCCCCCGCCCCGCTGGCGATGCTGCGCGGGCGGCATCGGTTCCGCTTGCTGGTCCATGCCCGGCGGGCGCTGGCGGTGCAGGATGTGATCCGCGAATGGCTGGGCGGGGTGGAATGGTCCGCCAAGGTGCGCGTCGCGGTGGATGTGGACCCGTACAGCTTTTTGTGAGCGCTCTGGGGGCGAGCAGGTCGTCCGCCCCAGGCACGCCCCTCCCGCAGGCGGGAGGGGATGGGGGAGGGAAAGCCGCGAGCGATGGTCTCTGCGAGAACCCATGCCCTCCCCAAACCCCTCCCGCCTGCGGGAGGGGCTTACGGTCTGTGGAGGTGGTTTCCCTTGGCCTTCGACTTCGCTCAGGCTGAACGGAGCGGGGGGTAAGGCGGCCATTCCCAACCGCCGTTCAGCCTGAGCGAAGTCGAAGGCCACGCCCTGCCCCTCACCACAAACGAAAACGGCCGCAGCTTCCGCCACGACCGTTTCAAAACCCCGGTAGGGAAAAAGCCTTACCCCGCATGCTCCGCCAGCACGGTCAGGCCCTTGGGCCCCACCTCGGCGAAGCCGCCGCGGATCTGGATCGATTCCGGCTCGCCCTTGTCGGTGCGGTACACCTGGATCGCGCCGTCGCGGATGGTCGACATAAAGGGCGCATGGCCCTCCAGCACGCCGAAATCGCCCTCGGTGCCGGGAACGACCACCATATGCACCTCCTCCGAGCGGAGGAGCTTTTCGGGCGTGACGAGTTCGAAGTGCAGCATGGTCTAGTATCTCGCATCGCTCTCCCCGCCGGGGAGAGGAAAGAGGGGGACGGACCGGGCCGTCCCCCCTGTCATCAGGCTTCCTGAGCCAGCTTCTCGGCCTTGGCGACGGCTTCGTCGATGCCGCCGACCATGTAGAAGGCCGCTTCCGGCAGATGGTCGTACTCGCCGTCGACCACCGCCTTGAACGAACGGATCGTGTCTTCGATCTGGACGAACTTGCCCGAGATGCCGGTGAAGACTTCCGCGACGTGGAAGGGCTGCGACAGGAAGCGCTGGATCTTGCGGGCGCGCTGGACGGTCAGCTTGTCCTCTTCGGACAGCTCGTCCATGCCCAGGATCGCGATGATGTCCTGCAGCGCCTTGTAGCGCTGGAGCAGCGACTGGACCGCACGCGCCGTCTCATAATGCTCCTGACCGACGATGCGCGGCTCCAGCACGCGGCTGGTCGAGTCGAGCGGGTCGACGGCCGGGTAGATGCCCAGCTCCGAGATGGCGCGGTTGAGCACGGTCGTCGCGTCGAGGTGGGCGAACGAGGTGGCCGGCGCCGGATCGGTCAAGTCGTCGGCGGGCACGTACACGGCCTGCACCGAAGTGATCGAGCCCTTGTTGGTCGAGGTGATGCGCTCCTGCAGCGCGCCCATGTCGGTCGACAGGGTCGGCTGATAGCCCACGGCCGAGGGAATACGGCCGAGCAGCGCCGACACTTCCGCACCCGCCTGGGTGAAGCGGAAGATGTTGTCGACGAAGAACAGCACGTCCTGGCCTTCCTGGTCGCGGAAATATTCCGCGATGGCGAGGCCCGACAGCGCGACGCGGGCACGGGCGCCCGGCGGCTCGTTCATCTGGCCATAAACCAGCGCGACCTTCGAGCCCTCGCTGATCGCGTTGCCCTCGGCATCCTTGGCGATGACGCCCGCGTCGAGGAATTCGTGATACAGGTCGTTGCCCTCGCGGGTCCGCTCACCAACGCCCGCGAAGACCGAGGTGCCGCCATGGCCCTTGGCGATGTTGTTGATCAGTTCCTGAATCAGAACCGTCTTGCCGACGCCCGCACCACCGAACAGGCCGATCTTGCCGCCCTTCGCATAAGGCGCGAGCAGGTCGATGACCTTGATGCCGGTGACCAGGATCGCGCTCTCGGTCGACTGCTCGACGAACTCGGGCGCCTTGGCGTGGATCGGCGCGCGCAGATCGGTGGCGACGGGCCCGCGCTCGTCGATCGGCTCGCCGACGACGTTCAGGATGCGGCCGAGCGTCGCGGGGCCGACGGGAACCTGGATCTGGTTGCCGGTGTCGGTCACGCTCTGCCCGCGGGTCAGGCCCTCGGTCGTGTCCATCGCGATCGTGCGGACGGTGTTCTCGCCCAGATGCTGCGCAACTTCGAGCACCAGGCGGGTCCCGTTGTTGTCCGTCTCCAGCGCCGACAGGATCGCGGGCAGGTGATCGGGGAAGTGAACGTCGACGACCGCGCCGATGACCTGGGCGATCGTGCCGACATTGTTGGTGGCCGTGGTCGGCCGGATGTCCTCAGCGGCGGTTGCCATCATTGCTTCCTTGGTTCGGTAGAGCCCGACATAGCTTCGGGGCGGGTAAAGGTCACGACCAGACGGCGGCCACCGTCGATCTTGTCACGGGTAACATGGTAATCGGCGCCGGTCAGGTGGCCGGTGGTGGCGCTTTCGGTCTGGATCGCGGCCGCAACCGCATCCTTGCCGTCCAGACCCAGCTGTTCCATCGGCTTGGTCACCCAGCGGATGAACTGGGTCTTGGCGAACGGGCTGGAGTCGAGATTGACGAGATCGAGCGTGAAGCGAAGCGTTTTCAGCATCTTCGCATCGCCCTCGACGATCAGATTGGCCATGTTGACCGGCGTCACCGACGGATCGGCCATCGGCGTGGCTTGCGCGACCGCGCGATACTGGCCCTGGACGGGCGCATAGCCAGTCATGCGAAAGCCCATCCGGTCGAGCAGGCTGACCGTCTCCGGCGCATTGCCAAACACGGTCGCCCAGCCGCCCGTCACGAGCGGCGTCGGCGTCGCGCGGGGTGCGTCCTTCGGCTGATCGGACGCCTGGCCGCATCCGGCCAGAGCGACCGTCAGGCCCAGAAGGAGCGCAGCCTTCATCAGAGCGCCTCGGCGCCCGAGATGATTTCGACCAGCTCGGTGGTGATCGCGGCCTGACGCGTGCGGTTATACTGGATCGACAGGCGGCGGATCATGTCGCCCGCATTGCGCGTGGCATTGTCCATCGCGTTCATCTGCGACCCATAGAAACCGGCCTGGTTCTCCAGCAGCGCGCGGAAGATCTGCACCGCGACGTTGCGCGGCAGCAGCGCGTCGAGGATGTCCTCCTCGCTCGGCTCGAACTCGGCGACCGCCTCGACCGAGGTTTCGGCCTTGGTGGCTGCGGGCATCGGCACCGGGATCAGCTGCTGGGCGACCGGGTCCTGCACCAGCGCCGAGACGAACTTGGAATAGAACAGGTGCGCCACGTCGAACTCGCCGCGCTCGAAGCGGGCGATCAGATCGTCGGCGATGACGCGCGCGTCGTCGAACTTGGGCGCCTTGATCGCGCTCATGTCGTGATCGGCGAGGATCGCGTTGGGGAAGAAGCGCTTCAGCACGCGCCCCTTCTTGCCCGCGATATAGAACTTCACCGTCTTGCCCTG
Source organism: Sphingomonas sp. SORGH_AS_0789 (assembly GCF_031453055.1). Lineage (NCBI taxonomy): Bacteria > Pseudomonadati > Pseudomonadota > Alphaproteobacteria > Sphingomonadales > Sphingomonadaceae > Sphingomonas > Sphingomonas sp. SORGH_AS_0789. Next base: position 2,186,255 of record NZ_JAVIYV010000001.1, on the reverse strand, counting down.
CGCGGTCAGCTCTTCGGCCTTGCGGCGCGCGGCGCGGACGATGTTGGTGTTGAACGCACCCGCCAGGCCACGCTCGGAGGTCGCGACGACCAGCAGCTGGACATCGTCCTTGCCGGTGCCCGCCAGCAGCGGCGACGCACCGACGCCGCCCACGCGCGCGGCCATGCCGGCCATCACCGTTTCCAGCCGCTCGGCATAGGGACGGCCGTTCTGCGCCGCGTCCTGCGCCCGGCGCAGCTTGGCGGCGGCGACCATCTTCATCGCCTTGGTGATCTTCTGGGTCGACTTGACCGAGTTGATCCGGATTTTGAGGGCCTTGAGGGACGCCATCTTAGTCCTTCTTCTCCCTCTCCCCACTGGGGAGAGGGCCGGGGTGAGGGGCTGCCACGGATGAGACGGCCTGTGTGGCGCCCCTCACCCAACCCTCTCCCCGGAGGGGAGAGGGCTTACATGCCGTCTTACGCGAAGATCTTCGCGAACTGGTCGAGCGCGGCCTTGAGCTTGCCCTTGGCCTCGTCGCCCAGATCCTTGGTGTCGCGGATCATCGCCAGCACATCGGCATGATCGTTGCGCAGATAAGCGAGCATCGCCGCTTCGTAGCGGACGACCTGCGCCACCGGCACGTTGTCGATGTAACCGTTGGTGCCCGCGAAGATCGACGCCGTCTGCTCCTCGAAGGGCAGCGGGTTGAACTGCGGCTGCTTGAGCAGCTCGGTCAGGCGCGCACCGCGGTTGAGCAGCTTCTGCGTCGAGGCGTCGAGGTCCGAGCCGAACTGCGCGAAGGCGGCCATTTCGCGATACTGGGCCAGCTCCAGCTTGATCGAGCCCGACACCTTCTTCATCGCCTTGGTCTGCGCGGCCGAGCCGACGCGGCTGACCGACAGGCCGACGTTGATCGCCGGGCGGATGCCTGCGAAGAACAGGTCGGTTTCGAGGAAGATCTGGCCGTCGGTGATCGAGATCACGTTGGTCGGGATGTAGGCCGACACGTCGCCCGCCTGGGTCTCGATGATCGGGAGCGCGGTCAGCGAGCCAGCGCCGTTGGCGTCGTTCATCTTGGCCGCACGCTCGAGCAGACGGCTGTGCAGATAGAAGACGTCGCCAGGGTACGCTTCACGGCCCGGCGGACGGCGCAGCAGCAGCGACATCTGACGGTATGCAACGGCCTGCTTCGACAGATCGTCGAACACGATCAGCGCGTGCATCGCATTGTCGCGGAAATATTCGCCCATCGCGGTGCCGGTGTAGGGCGCGAGGAACTGAAGCGGCGCGGGCTCCGACGCGGTCGCGGCGACGACGATGGAGTACTCCATCGCGCCATTCTCTTCGAGCGTCTTGACCAGCTGCGCCACGGTCGAGCGCTTCTGACCCACGGCGACGTAGATGCAGTAGAGCTTCTTCGACTCGTCGGTGCCCGCGTTTACCGTCTTCTGGTTGATGAAGGCGTCGATCGCGACGGCCGACTTGCCGGTCTGGCGGTCGCCGATGATCAGCTCGCGCTGGCCACGGCCGACGGGGACGAGCGCGTCGATCGCCTTGAGGCCGGTCTGGACCGGCTCATGCACGCCCTTGCGCGGGATGATGCCCGGCGCCTTCACCTCGACGCGGCGGCGCTCGGTCGCCTCGATCGGGCCCTTGCCGTCGATCGGGTTGCCCAGGCCGTCCACGACGCGACCCAGCAGGCCACGGCCGACCGGCACGTCGACGATGGTGCCGGTACGCTTGACGGTGTCGCCTTCCTTGATCTCGGCGTCCGAGCCGAAGATCACGACGCCGACATTGTCGGCCTCGAGGTTCAGGGCCATGCCCTGCACGCCATTGGCGAACTCGACCATCTCGCCCGCCTGGACATTGTCGAGGCCGTAGATGCGCGCGATGCCGTCACCGACGCTCAACACCTGGCCGGTCTCGCTGACCTGGGCCTCGGTGCCGAAATTGGCGATCTGGTCCTTGATGACCTTGGAGATTTCTGCGGCGCGGATATCCATGGAACGTCAGCCTTTCATCGCGCTGGCGAGCGCATTCAAACGGGTGCGGATCGAGCTATCGATCATCTGGGAACCGATGCGGACGACAAGCCCGCCGAGCAGGTCCGGATCGACAGACAGGTCGACCGAAACCTCACGGCCGACGCGGGTGCGCAGCTGCTGCTTGAGCGCTGCGACCTGGTCCTCGGTCAGCGGGTGGGCGCTCGTCACCTCGGCGGCGACCTCGCCGCGATGGCGGCTGGCCAGCTGGCGGTACGCGCGGATGATCTGCGGCAGCGCCGAGAGGCGCCGATTCTCGGCGAGCACGCCGAGGAAATTCTTGGTCACGCCGTCGAGGCCGAGCGTGTCGGCGACCGCCAGGATCGCCTTGACGGCGGCCCCGCGCGCCACGACCGGGCTCTTGGTCAGCGCGGCCAGATCCTTGTCGGCGGCCAGCGCATCGCGAAGGGTCACGAGGCTCGCCTCGATCGTGTCGATCGAACGGCCCTCAACGGCCGTTTCGAACAGCGCGAGCGCATAACGTCCACCCAGGCTCGCCTGGATGCCGCCTGTGCCGCTTATAGTACCGCCGGACATCTCCACGGATGCGAATTCCTCGAACAACGAACGGGTTGGCCCCATGGGGAACGGGGCGCGAAAAACGCGCCTCCGATGGGTTGGCGGGCGGTTAGCATCGGGAACCTTGGGATGCAAGCTGCGTGGCGCATCTTGTGACAGGATGGTGACGCAAGTTTAACGGCTTTGGGCGCAAGCCGTGGGATGTATGCCACAGCGGCGCTGCTATCATGCCCCCGTCCCCAGGCCGGGGATCGTCGGAAGCCGTTGAAATGACTGACTTGCCACGCCTTTTCGATGCGGATGCCGCCTGGGATGCCTTTTGCCGCAGGGACCGGCGGGCGGACGGGCAGTTCGTCGTCGCGGTCCAGACCACCGGCATCTATTGCCGCCCCAGCTGCGCCGCGCGGCGACCCCGGCGCGAACACGTCCGCTTCCACGCCGATAGCGCCTCGGCGCGGGCGGCGGGCTATCGCGCGTGCCTGCGCTGCCTGCCCGACGACGTCGCGCGCGACAGGCAGGCGGTGGCCGAGGCGGTCGCCATAATCGAGGCCATGGAGGGCACCCCCGCGCTGAACGACCTGGCGGCGCGGGTCGGCTATGCGCCGCATCATTTCCACCGGCTGTTCCGGCGCGCGACCGGGGTGACGCCCGCCGCCTATGCCCGCGCGTTGCGCACCGACCGCGCCGCGAGGGCGCTGGCGAGCGGATCGAGCGTGACGCACGCCGTGTATGAGGCGGGCTATGCCGGGCCGAGCCGATTCTATGCCGACAGCGAACAGCGGCTGGGCATGGCGCCCGGCCAGTGGCGGCGCGGCGGCGAGGGCGTGACGATCGAATGGGCGGTGGTCGATTCCCCGCTGGGCGCGCTGCTCGTAGCGGTCACGCCGCGCGGGGTGGCGCGGATCGCCTTTGAGGGGGACGCGGCGGGCCTGTGCCAATCCCTCCCCTCCGCCACGATCCGCCCGGCGGAGGGGGCGACCCGTGATCGCCTCGCCAGCGCCGTCGCCGCCGCCACCCCGCCCGACCCGCTGCTCGCCGAACCCGCGCGGCGCACCGCCTTCATCGCAGCGGTCGCGGGCGCATGGCGGACCGGCGGCTAAGGCCTATTCGCCGGGCGATTGCCCCGACATGGCGCCCAGCGCCTTGCGCACCGCATCGCTATTGCCCGCGTCGAGCAGCGTCAGCAGTTGCGCCGCCGGATTGTCGGGCGGCATATGCGGGTCGAAGGCGAGCGGGCGCAGCAGGCCCTTCGCCGTATCGATATGGTTGGCGCCGATCTCATGCGCCGCCAGCGTGAAGCGCAGCCCCTTGTCCTGCGGCACCAGCTGGAAGGCACGCTCCAGCCCGAGAACGGCGGACTCGCGCGGCTTTTCGCCCGCCATCACGAAGCTGCGATAGAATATCGCCAGCGGCTCGGCGGCATTGGGATCGGCGCGATTGGCGCGGACGATCCAGCTGCGCGCCTCCCCCCAGCGCTTCGGATCCTTGCTATGTTCGGCCTGGGCGCGGCGCAGATGGATCAGCCCCTTGTAGAGCAGCGCCTGTTGCGACTTGGCGTCGACCGCCAGCGCGCGGTCCGCCGCCGCCTCGGCCGCCGCATCCTCGCCCGCGTCATAGGCCATTTCGGCGAACCAGCCCTGCGCCATCGCATCCTGCGGATAGGAGGCCGCGAGCGATGCGGCGCGGTCATAGACCTGCCGCGCGCTGGTCTGGTCGACGCCGCGATCCGACCGCATCCGCAGCTCGATCAGCGCCTGTTCGCCGGGGCTCAGCACGCGCACCGCGACCTGCGGCTTGGGCAGCCGGTCATAGGGGATCAGCATCCCCGGTATCCGGCTCTTGCGCAGATAGCTCTCCAGCTCCCGGTCGAGCTGCTTGAGCGAGCCATAGGCCTGGTCGCCCGCCGCGATACTGGGCGTGCCGGTGTTGAGCAACGTCAGATAGCGGTTGAACTTCGCCTTCTGGGCCGGGTCGAACATCAGCAAATGGGTCAGCAGCCAGCCGCGACCATAGACCTGATCCAGCTCGGCGGGCCCCAGCTTGCGGCGCGACGAATCGAACAGCGTCTCGATCGGCAGCTTGCTGCTGTCGAGCAGGCCATAGGCGCGGTGCTGCGCCGCGACGCCGACCATCACCCCGTCGCGATCGAACCGCGCCGTGCTGGCGAACTCGGAAAAGCCCTCCGAGAACCAGGCGGGATAGGCGACGGTCGAATTGCCGAACAGGAAATGATGGCCATATTCGTGGAACAGCACGATCTGCGGCTGGAGCGCATTGGGGCCGTCGCCATCGCCCCGGATCGGGGTGAACGCCACCGAGCCCGAGGCGCGCGGCTGGTAGAAGCCGGCGACATGATCGCCGTCCTTGCCGTACAGCCGCCGGATCGCCGCCACATTGGCCACGGCATAGACGGTGACGGGGTTGCTCTCCTGCCCGTCGACCTCGGGCAGATGGTAGAAATAGCGCAGCACGCCGTCGAACTGCTCCAGCCGCGTCGCCATCGCGCGGATCGCGTCCTCGGACATGTTGCCATAGATGACGAAATGCCGGGCGCGCGCCTCGCGCCATTCGGCCTGTGCCGGACTGCCCAGAAACGCCGTGCAGACCATCATCAGCGCCGCCGCCATCCAGCGACGCGCGCGCATTCCCCCCAGGATCATCCCCGGCCCTCCCAAGCCGCTTCAGCCAAGGCCCCTTCTCACCGCAAGGGGGGATCGAGGCAAGCCCCATAGGGCCTTGCCCCCGGACTTTGTCAGGTCGAGCGGCAGCTATAGACCAGCTTCTCGTTGGGAAGCGGCGGCAGTTGCTGGCGGATCTGCGCCTGTTCGCTCTGCAGCCGCTGGAGCGCCGCATCGTCGCGGGTGCAGGCGTGCGGGGTGGCGGGCTGGCGCAGCTTGCGGATCGCCTCCATCGTCGCGGCGGGCAGCAGATAGCGGGTCTGGGTATAGCGGCGCGTGACGGGATCGAAGCGCGCGACGGTCACCGTCTGCTCGTCATCGGGGACCAGGATACGCTGCCAGCCGCCCTCGCCTTCCAGGAACTGGACGTTGCGGTCGGCGCAGCCGTCCGCGCCCCAGTCCAGCCGCGCCTCGGCGGTGGAGGATATGGTGATTCGGCTGTGATCGGGCTCCAGGGTGCAGATCAGCGCGCCCAGCGCCTTGCCCGGCGGCGACGCGCTGGGCGTCGTCGTCATTTCGGGCGGCAGCGCGATCTCGCCGGAGGGGCGCAGCAGGAACACGACCACTGCCGCGACGATCGCGGCCCCGCCTGCCGACACGGTCCAGATGGCGGGCCGCCGCCGACCGCGCGATTCGAGCAGCCCCGCCGCGCCGATGCCCAGCGCGCCGCCGACCAGCAGCAGCGCGGCGACCGCCATGACATTCTCCCGCGACCGCTCGGCCTGGGCGCGGGCGGTGGCCAGCGCCGCCTCGCGACGGATCGCGGCGGTGTTGGCGGCCTCGCGACGGGCGGCGGCGGCATCGGCGATCGCGCGCGCATCCGCCGCGCTGTCCTCGCGCAGCCGCTCCTCGATCGAGGTGCAGGGCATGCCGACCGCGGTATAAGGCTGCTTGGCGGCGCGGAGGAATGCCATCAGCTCGGTATCGGCGATCGCGAAGCCGAAGGTCGAATCGCCGTCGTCCGCGCGCGTCAGCGCCGAGTTCACCCCGATCACCCGCCCGCAAGGGTCGAGCAGCGGACCGCCCGAATTGCCGCGCGCGATGCTGGCGGTGTGGAGCAGCACCTCGATCCCGGTCAGCGCGCGGCGGCCCGAGGCGACACCCTGCGACCGGACGGGCGACAGCGGGCGGATATAGTCGGCGGCCGACTGCGCGGTCGCCAGGTCGACATTGCCTGGATAGCCGAGCGCGATGACCTGATCCCCCTCGGTCACCGGGCCGGTGAACAGCGCCACGGTCGGCAGCTTGGCCTCGCTGACCTCGATCAGCGCCAGGTCGCGGTGCGCGTCATAGGCGATGACCCGGCCCTGATAGGATTTGCTGCCCTCGGACGGCACGACGCCGATCACGACATTGTCGGGATAGCGCTCGGCGAGTTCGACGACATGCGCGTTGGTGACGATCCGGTTGGGTGCGACCGCAAAGCCCGAGCCATGGCCGAACCCCGCCACCTGGTCGTCGACCATCGCGATGGTGACGACTCGCACCACCCCGCGCGCGGTCGCGGCGATGTCGTCCGCCCCGGCGGCGACGGGCATCAGTCCCAGCACGGCCAGCATCAGCGGCAGGAAACGGGCGAGGACGAACCGGCTCAACATGTCCTGCGCGCCATATCCCGCCATTTCCATGCCCCGCAACCGGGATCGGTTAGGCTTATGGTAAATCTTGCCATTTACCCCTGCCCGCCATGTCATGGGGAATTGCGGGATGAGTGCGTTCGGTCGCCGTCACGGTCTGGGAAGCGGGCAAGCGGGCCGTCCCGCCTTCGGCGTCGCGCGGCCGATGCACGGCCCCGGCCCGGCCGCCCGCGCAGATGGCGATTCGGCGGCCGCCGGGCAGCCGCTGTCCCCGCCCCCCTTTGCCGAGGGCCCCCGCGCCGCACCCGCCACCGCCGCCGATGCGATGCAGCGGCTGGCCGAACGCCAGGCCGCCCCGGTCGACGGCACCGCCGCGCGCGGCGAGGGCTTCGAGGCGTCGATCCACCGGATCAAGGAACAGGTGCTCCCCCGCCTGCTCGAACGCGTCGATCCCGAGGCCGCCGCGACGCTGGGCAAGGACGAGCTGGCCGAGGAATTCCGCCCGATCATCGGCGAGGTGCTGGCCGAGCTGAAGCTGACGCTCAACCGGCGCGAACAATTCGCGCTGGAAAAGGTGCTGGTCGACGAACTGCTCGGCCTGGGGCCGCTCGAGGAATTGCTGGCCGATGCCGACATCACCGACATCATGGTCAACGGCCCCGAGCAGACCTATGTCGAGCGCAAGGGTCGGCTGGAGCTCGCCCCCATCCGCTTTCGCGACGAGGAGCATCTGTTCCAGGTCGCGCAGCGCATCGTCAACTCGGTCGGCCGCCGCGTCGACCAGACCACGCCGCTGGCCGATGCCCGCCTGAAGGACGGCAGCCGCGTCAACGTCATCGTGCCGCCGCTGTCCCTGCGCGGCACCGCCATCTCGATCCGCAAATTCTCCGCCAAGCCGATCACCATCGACATGATGGCGGCGGGCGGATCGATGAGCCAGGACATGGCGACCCTGTTGAAGATCGCGGGCGCATGCCGGTTCAACATCGTCATTTCGGGCGGCACCGGATCGGGCAAGACGACGATGCTCAACGCCTTGTCCAAGATGATCGACCCCGGCGAGCGCGTGCTGACCATCGAGGACGCCGCCGAGCTTCGCCTGCAACAGCCGCACTGGCTGCCGCTGGAGACGCGTCCCGCCAATCTGGAGGGCCAGGGCGAGATCTCGATTCGCGACCTGGTGAAGAACGCGCTGCGCATGCGGCCCGACCGGATCATCCTGGGCGAAATCCGCGGGAGCGAATGTTTCGACATGCTGGCCGCGATGAATACCGGCCATGACGGGTCGATGTGCACGCTCCACTCCAATTCCCCGCGCGAGGCGCTGGCCCGCATGGAGAATATGGTGATGATGTCGGACATCAAGGTGCCCAAGGACGCGATCAGCCGCCAGATCGCCGACTCGGTCGATCTGGTCATCCAGGTCAAGCGCCTGCGCGACGGCAGCCGCCGCGTGACCAACATCACCGAGGTGATCGGCATGGAAGGCCCGGTGATCGTGACCCAGGAGCTGTTCGCCTTCGCCTATCTGGACGAGGGCACCGACGGCAAGATCATCGGCGAGTTCCGCTCGGCGGGCCTGCGCCCCTATACGCTGGAAAAGGCCAAGCAGTACGGTTTTGACGAGGCGCTGCTGGAGGCATGCCTCTAACGTCGAGCGACATTCAGCGATGCCTTTCTGTCCCTCGCCCCTCGCAGAGGGGAGAGGGTTGCGCAGACTTGGCCTTTGCGAAAGCAAAGGCTTAGTCGGAGCTGGGTGAGGGGTGGCGCTCGCTTGGCGAGCGCGCGAGCCTTTGGGCTCGCTCAACCCCTCACCCAAGCTGCGCTAGCCAGCAGGCTGGCAAGCTTCGCTAACCCTCTCCCCTGTCCAGGGGAGAGGAGAAGACGCAATCGTGAATGGCGATCCGACCTAACACCGGGCGCACGCGATTTCCCGCGCGCGCAGCTTCGGGCTGGGCTAGGCGTTGGGGCACGATGCCTCGCCTCTTCTATCTGCTCCCCGTCCCGTTCCTGCTGGCCGCCGCGATGGCGGTCCCCCGTGCCGATCAGGCTTCCAGGCCCGCCACGCCCGGTGCCGGGGCGGACGATATCGTCGCCGCCGCCGCGCGCGATCCGGGGGTCCAGACCCTGGCCCCCGATGCCGAGCAACGCTGGATCCCCTTTCAGCTGACCCCCGGCAACCAGATCCGCTTCGCCATGACGATCGACGGGCAGCGTGTCTCGGCGATCCTCGACACCGGGGTCAGCTTCACCCTGTTGTCCAAGAGTTCACCCGTCGCCGCCAAGGCCAAAGTGCGCCCCGGCGGAGAGGCCAGCGCGATCGGCGGCGCGGTGGCGGTCGGATGGATGCCGACGCGCACCCTGGCGCTGGGCGGTCTGACCCGCAGGGGCGGCGGCGTCGTGGTCGCGCCGCTGCCCGCGCTGGCGACCGGGGATGCGACGCCGGTCGACCTGCTGGTCGGGCGCGACCTGCTGGCCGCCCATGCGCTCGACATCGACTATGGTGCCAAGCGCTTCCGCCTGATCCCCTCGGGCCGGATGCCCTTTACCGGGGCGACGGCGCCGCTGACCGTCTCGACCGAGCGGCGCGTCTATGAAAGCGCGGTCGGCCTGGGGGCGGCCAAGCTGTCGCCAGTGATCGTGGATACGGGGGACGGATCATCGCTGACCGTGACCCAGGCGGGATGGCGCGCGGCGCGGCTGTCCACGCTGCCGACGACGACCGCGATCGGCTTCGGGCTGGCGGGGGCCAGCATCAACGATCTGGCGATCGTCCCCACGGTCCGGCTGGGCACGCTCACCGCGCATGAGGTCGAGGTGCGGATCGAGCCCGCGCAGGGGTTCAGCGAATCGGTCGGCGCGGCAGGACGGATCGGGTCGGGCTTTCTCCAGCGTTACCGCGTCCTGCTCGATCCCGGCGCGGGGCGGATGATCCTGTCGCCCGGCCCCGATGCGGACAAGCCCATGCTGCGCTCGACGGCGGGGCTGTTGATGGGCGTGGCGGGCGACCGGCTGCGCGTGCTGCACGTCATGCGCGGCGGCCCGGCGGCGAAGACCGGCTGGCGCGACGGCGACACCATCTGCGCCATCGACGGACAGCCGATCCCCAAGGATTATGTCGACAGCCCGCTCGCCCGCTGGACGGTCGGCAAGCCCGGCACCGTCGTCCGCCTGCGCACCTGCGACGGGCAGGACCGCTCGCTGACGCTGGCGCGCTTCTATTGAGCCGTCATCGCCGCTTTCCCCATTCGCGCGCCACCGTATAGCCCAGATAGCCGGTGCCGAAGAGCGCATAGAGCGGCTCGGGTATGGCGGCGAGATATTGCGCCATGCCCCGGATCATCGCCGCCGCCATGCCGGGCCGCAGACCGGCGAGCAGCCCCATCGGGATGCTCCACAGCAGCAGCGCGTACATGACATAGAGGAAGGTCGGCCGCGCCCGGCGGGTCCAGGCATCGCCGCCCTCCCCCGCCGCATCGTCGATGCCGTCGCCGCCGGTCACGACAGCCGGTCCGCGAGCCAGCCGTACAGGAACGCCTCATTGGCGGGCCGCCGTTCGGCGAGCGTCAGATAGCGTTCGCCCTGCAACGCCTCGACCGCCTTCAGCAGCACGGTCTCGCCCGCCGCCCCGCGATGGCGCAGGAACGCCGCCAGCGCGGCCAGCGTGGCGGGGCCGATCCGCCCATCGGGCACCAGGTCGGGATAGTCGCGCCCGCCGCGGTTCAGGGCGGTCAGCGCGCGTTGCAGGAACCCGGCCGCCACCCCCGGCCCCATGTTGACGCCGGTGTCGAACAGCTCCTCGGCCAGCGTCGGGGCCAGCGCGCCCACCCGGTCGAGCCCCGGCGCGGTCCAATAGAGCCGCCGATAGATCGCCTCCGCCCGCGCCAGCGGCAGGCGGCGCATCGGCCCGGTATAGCCGTCGGCGCGCGCGACCGTCTCGGTGATGCCGAACCGCGTCGCGCCGCCCCGGTCGGCGGGGTGATCGCTGTAATCGCCCTCGCGCGCGATCACCTGTGCGATCAGCGCATCGACCCCCGCCGTCTTGTTCCCCTGTCCCATATCGCCCTCCCATGACAGGAAGGAAAGAACCATATCGGTTCGCTGTAGGACAGGGATTTTACGCCTGGGGCAGGACGCTGCGCGCCAGGGCCAGCGTGCCCAGCGGCCCCGCCTGGTCGCCCAGCTGCGCATGGACGATCCGGTTGGCGACCTGTGCGGCATCGACGAAGGGCAGATAGCCCGACAGCTTCTCGACCGTGGCGGCCCGCACCATGTCGAGCAGGTGCGGCTGGCCCACGCCCACGCCGCCGCCGATCACGATCCGCCCGCAGGCCAGCGTCAGGAACAGCCCGGCAAAGCTCTCCGCCAGCGCATCGGCGACGAAGCCCCAGGCGGGATCGTCCGCCGCCAGCTCCTGGGCGGGCTTGCCCGTGCGCGCGGCGATGGCGGGACCCGCCACCAGCCCTTCCAGGCAGTCGCCGTGGAACGGACACGAGCCCGCAAAGGTGTCGCCCGGCACCCGGCGGACGCGGACATGGCCCGCCTCGGGGTGCATCCGGCCCGACACCGGCTGGCCGTTGACGATGATGCCCATGCCGACGCCGGTGCCGATGGTGACATAGACATGGTCGGACAGGCCACGCGCCGCGCCCCACTGCCCCTCGGCCAGCGCCGCGCCGGTCACGTCGGTATGGATCGCGACGCGATCGCCAAAGCCCTCGGCCAGCGCGCCCGCCACGTCCGCCCCCGCCCAGCCCGGCTTGGGGGTGGCGAGCATATGGCCATAGTCCATGCCGGTCTTGTCCAACGCGATCGGGCCGAAGCTGCCGATGCCCAGCGCCTCGGGCCGATATTCGTCGCGCCATTCGGCCAGACGCTGGCGCAGCGCGGCCAGCGTGACGGCGGGCGTGGTCGTCGGCAACCGTTCGGATACCAGAATGTCCCGTCCGCGCCCGATCAGTACAATCGATTTCGTACCGCCAAGCTCGACCCCCGCGACGATCCGATCCTGTGCCTCGGTCATTCCATTCTCCCGCCAGACTCTTATTCGCTAAGATGTGCGCGCCTGCGCGAAACCGCGCGTCGCGGTCAAGAGCGAGGCTGCAAAAAGCCTGGCGGGAACGGGACGGTTCAGCCCACGCCGGTGCCGCCCGAGGCGCCAAACACCTGCCCCGTGGCATAGCTTTGTTCGGGCGCGGCCAGCGTCACATAGGTCGCCGCCAGCTCGGCGGGCTGGCCCGGTCGGCCCAGCGGCGTATCCTCGCCAAAGCTCGCCACCTTGTCGGTCGGCTGCCCGCCCGAGGGCTGGAGCGGGGTCCAGAACGGACCCGGCGCGACCGCGTTCACCCGGATGCCCTTGGGGCCGAGCTGCTTGGCCAGCGACTTGGCGAAGGCGACATTGGCCGCCTTGGTCTGGGCATAGTCGAACAGATTGCCCGAGGGCTGGAAGGCCTGGACCGAGGCGGTGATGATGATCGCCGATCCAGGCTTCAGATGCGGCAGCGCCGCCTTGGTGATCCAGAAGGGCGCATAGATATTGGTCTTCATCGTCCAGTCGAACGCCGCCTCGTCCAGATCGGCGAGGTCCTCGACCGATTGCTGGCGCCCGGCATTGTTGACCAATATGTCCAGCCCGCCCAGCTCGCGCACCGCATTGGCGACCAGCTTGCGGCAAAAGGCGGGATCGCGAATGTCGCCGGGGATGGCCACGCCATTGCGCCCCTCGGCCCGGATCAGCGCGATGACCTCGCGCGCGTCCGATTCCTCGGCGGGCAGATAGTTGATCGCGACATCGGCGCCTTCGCGCGCATAGGCGATGGCGGCGGCGCGCCCGATCCCCGAATCGCCGCCGGTGATCAGCGCCTTGCGCCCCGACAGCCGCCCCGAGCCGCGATAGCTCTTCTCGCCATGATCGGGCAGCGGCTGCATCTTGCTGGCAAGGCCGGGCCAGGCCTGGGGTTGGCGGGGAAAGGGCGGCCTGGGGTAACGGTTGACCGGGTCCTGCACGGTGTTGACCGGCGTGGTGGCGGGGCCGGTGGCCTGCGCCGCGACCGCAGGGGCCGCGACGGCCGCCGCCGCTCCGCCCAGCACATCGCGCCGCGATGCCGAAATCTTGTCCATAATCCCGTTCCTTGCCGAAAAGCCGCCCGCCCCACCCGAACAGGTGCGGCGGATGACAGTTCCGTCATGAAACGGGTTACGGGTCAGAAGATCGGTTGCGCGACCAGCGCCGCCTCCTGCCGACAGGCGGCCGCGTCCGGGCGCGGCGTCGCCGGGTTCCGGCGCAGCGCGTCGATCTCGGCCCGCGCGGCGGCCAGGTCATGCTGGAAGGCGGGGCTCTGCGACAGCGCGGTCAGCGTCACGGTGGCGGACAGCCGTCCGCCCTCGACCGCGCTGGCATTGTGCGCGCCGCAGACGATCCGGCTTTCGCCAAAGGCCCGCCCGCGCGCCAGGATCGGCGTCGCGCGGTCGGGCGCGATCTCGGCCAGCAGCATCGCCCAGGTCCATCCCGCCGTGGTGTGGCCCGAGGGATAGTCATAGCTGCCCTTGAGCTCGGATGCGGGCTGGCAGACCGGACCCCGGTCGATCAGATAGGGGCGCTGCCGTTTGTAATAACGCTTGGCGATCCCCGTCGCGCGCGCGGTGTCGGAGCCGACCGCGTCGATCAGCCGGATCGTCACCGGGGCGTTCTGCGGGGTCAGCGCGATGCCCAGCGCGCAGGAGAAGTCATGCGCCATGTCCGCATCGTCCAGCTTCACGTCGTTGGTCGCCAGCGCCCAGCGCGGCGTGCCGACCAGCTTGCGCGTCTGGCGGAAGATCGCCCGGTCGGCCTTGCCACGCGCATCGTCCGGCCTGGGCGCGGGCGGCAGGATCGCGAGCAGGTCGAACCCGCCCGCGGGCAGATAGTGCGGCGGCTCGTCCCCCTCGCGCACTTCGGCCAGCGCGGCGGTGCCCATCAGGGCCAGGACCAGACAGGATGCGACGAACTTCGATTTGGACACGGCGTCCCCCACTCACGGCTCGGGTTGAAGAAATCGGGTTACAGCGCGGTCAGCAACCGCATGTTGGTGGCATGGAGATTGGCGATATGCGCCAGCGCCAGCGTGATACCGCCACCGACGGTCAGGATCGTGCCGATCAGCATATGGTCGAGCATCACCCCGAACATCAGCAGGAGCAGACCGCTCGCGCCGGCCAGCAGCGGGCCGACCACGCGATGCTGCCGCCATCCCCGGATCAGTGCGAAGCTGCTCAACGGGACCGCGATGGCCAGCATGACGAGATGGAACGCCTCGCCGGTATCGGTCCACTGGGCGAGCGCAGGCAGAAAGGCGGCCAGCACGGGCAGGAACAGGCAATGGATCAGGCACAGGGTCGATGCCGAGATGGCCAGACGGTCCACGCCCCAGCCGCCGCGATGATGCGGCGCTCCTTCCGGCATGGCGGCCAGCGCCGCTTCATCGCCATCGTTGCGTTCGGTCATCATCCGGGCCTTTCCCATTCGCCCCCCGGCGGCGGCTAATGATATCTTGTATCATGGATGGCAAGCGTTAAATCCGACGACCATGCCTTTAAATTGTATTCCGTATAATCTAGCATGGCGTGGTTTCAGAGGAGAAGGATGGGATATGGCGACGAAGCGACTGGCCCTGTGGGCAAGCCTGTCGGCCATGATGGCGAGCAGCGCGCTGGCGCAAACCCCGGCTCCCCAACCCGTCCAACCCGTCCCGCCCCGCCCCGATTGGGAGAATCCCGCGATCGACCGGATCGGCGCGGAGCCGATGCACAGCAGTTTCGCCGGGTTCGAGACGCGGTCGGCGGCGCTGGCGGGCGATGTCGCCCGGTCGCGCTATCACCTGTCGCTCGACGGGACGTGGAAGGTCCACATGTCGCCCAATCCCGAGGCGCGCCCGATCGGCTTCGAGGACCCGGCGCGCGACGTATCGAGCTGGCACGACGTGGCGGTCCCCGGCATCCTCCAGGCGCAGGGGCTGAGCCGTCCGGTCTTCGTCGGCAGCGGCTATCCCTTTCCGCGCAACGAACCCCTTATCGAGCACCGGCTGAACGAGGTCGCGTCCTATCGCCGCGACTTCACCGTTCCGGCGCATTTCGCCGGACGCCGCCTGCTCCTCAACATCGGCGCGGCGGGGGCGGCCTATTATCTCTGGGTCAACGGCCAGAAGATCGGCTATTCGGAGGATTCCAAGCTCCCGGCCGAATTCGACATCAGCCGCGCTGCCCGGCCGGGCCGGAACACCATCGCGATCGAACTCTACCGTCATTCGGACGGCAGCTACCTCGAGGATCAGGATTTCTGGCGGGTCAACGGGATCGAACGCTCGATCACCCTCTATGCCGCGCCGCAGACGCATATCCGCGATCTGGCGATCGACGCCGGGCTGACCCATGACTATCGCGACGGGACGCTGTCGGCCGCGATCGACCTGGCGGGCGCGGCGCAGGCGACCTCGGTGCGCGCCACGCTGCTCGACGGCAAGCGGGTCGTGCTGACCCGGACCGCGACGCCGACCGGCACGACCGCGACGATCGTCGCCGAGGTTCCGGCGGTGAAGACGTGGAGCGCCGAGGACCCCAATCTCTACACGCTGCTGGTCGAACTGCTCGACTCGAAGGGCAAGCTGATTGAGGCGACCAGCCGCCACATCGGCTTCCGCACCGTCGAGGTCGCGGGCGGCGAGGTGCGGGTCAACGGCAAGCGGATCATGATCCGCGGCGTCAACCGGCACGAGCATGACCCGCACACCTTCCGCGTCGTGTCCGAAGAGACGATGCGCAAGGATATCGAGCTGATGAAGGCCGCCAATATCAACGCGGTCCGCACCTCGCACTATCCCAACGACCCGCGCTGGTACGACCTGGCCGACGAATATGGCCTGTACGTGATGGACGAGGCCGATATCGAGAGCCACGGTTACTTGAGCCTCACCCAGGAAAAGGGCGATCCGACGCTGAACCTGGGCCACAAGCCCGAATGGGCGGCGGCGCATCTCGACCGGGTGCAGCGGATGGTCGAGCGCGATCGCAACCACCCCTCGATCATCTTCTGGTCGCTGGGCAATGAAAGCGGCGTCGGCCCCAATTTCGAGGCGGCGGCGAAATGGATCCGCCAACACGACAAGACCCGGCTGATCAACTTCCTGGGTTACAGCATGAGCGGCTGGCGGCATCCGACCAATGCCTATGTCGACATCTTCGCGCCCATGTACGACGATGTCGAGAAGCTGGCCGACTATGCCCAGCGCCCCGAATTCACCCAGCCGCTGATCCTGTGCGAATATGCCCATGCGATGGGCAACAGCCTGGGCGACTTCCAGGGCTATTGGGACGTATTCCGCAAATATCCCAAGCTCCAGGGCGGCTTCGTCTGGGACTGGGTCGACCAGACGATGATCCGACACGACAAGGACGGCCGCCCCTATTGGGGCCAGGGTCTGGACTATGATCCCGATCCCAAGGATGCCGGGCTGCACGGCGACGACAGCCCGGTCGGCGATGGCGTGATCCAGTCGGACCGGACCCCCGACCCCGAATATTACGAGATGGCGCATGTCCAGTCGCCGATCAGCTTCACCCACAAGGACGGCGGGTGGCAGGTGGTCAACCGCCACGACCATATCGACCTGTCGCGCTTCACGCTGGACTGGACGGTGCTGGAGAATGGCGTCGAGACGGCCCGCGGCAGCATCGCCACCCCGTCCGTGGCGGCGGGGGCCAGTGCGCCCCTGTCCTTCGCCCTGCCCGCGCCCAGGGATGCCTCGGCCGAGCGTTCGCTGATCCTGCGCGCCCGGACCAGGGCGGGGGCGATCCCGCCGCTGCCTGCGGGCCATGTCGTCGGCTGGGACCAGTTCGCGCTGACCGGCCCGGTCTTCGCCGCCATACCCGCCGGGTCGGTCGCGCCGCAGGAAAGCGCCGATGCGATGACGCTGGCGGCGGGCGATGCCGTGCTGGAGATCGACCGGACGACCGGGCTCGTCCGCCGTTATGCGCGGGGCGGCAAGACGCTGCTGACCGGCGGCACCCCCGATTTCACCCGCGCGCCGACCGACAATGACGTGGGCGCGGGCGTGCCCAAGAGCCATGCGATGTGGCAATATTTCTCCGAGCATCGCCGCCTCGACGCGATCCGGCGCGAGGGCGATGCCATCGTCGTGGATCACGACATGGGCGTCGGATCGATCAAGATGCAGACCCGCTGGACCATGGCGCCGGACGGCAATGCGACGGCGACCGTCCGCTTCACGCCGCTGCGCGCGACGCTGCCCGATCCCTTGCGCGTCGGCCTCGCCTTCGCGACGCCGGGGCAGCAATTCACCCAGCTCAGCTGGTTCGGGCGCGGCCCGTGGGAAAGCTATGCCGACCGCAAGACCGGCGCGATGATCGCCCGCTGGAGCGGGGCGCTGGCCGACCAGTATCACGACTATGCCCGGCCGCAGGAGAGCGGCAACAAGACCGATGTGCGCTGGCTGCAACTCACCGGCACCGGCGTCGGGCTCCGTGTGACGGGGGCGCAGCCGCTTTCGGTCAACGCCCTGCCCTTCCCCTATGCCGACTTGGCGATGAAGCCGCCGTCCCAGGCGCACAGCTCGGACATCCGCCCGCATGGCGACGGCACGCTGCTGATCGACGCCGCGCAGGTCGGGGTCGGCGGGGACACCGGCTGGAGCCTCGATGGCCGGGCGCACATGCCGTACCGCATTCCGCTCCAGCCCCTGACCTACAGCTTCACCATCGGAGCGGCCCGTTGAAGACCCTGCTGACGCTTTCGCTGTTGCTCGCCGCCGGTCCGGTCGCCGCGCAGGGCGTGCCCGACCGTATCGCCAGCTCGCTGGCCCTTCGCGAGCAATGGCAATGGCTGACCCGCGACATCGCCTCCCCCGCCGCGTGGGACGCGGACGGACGGCATTTCCATTATCGCAAGACGGTGGCGGGCGGCTTCGCCTTCGTCGATGTGGACGCGACCAGCCGCGCCAAGGCCCCCGCCTTCGACGCCGCCGCGCTCGCCCCCGCATTGGCCAGGGTCATGGGCAAGTCGATTGCACCGCTCCGCCTGCCCTTCGATCATTTCGCCTATACGCCCGATCGTTCGGCGATCACCTTCAGCATCGGCTATGAGGACAGCGTCACCTATCGCTGCGTCCTCGCCCGGCCCGCCTGCACCGTCGTCCCGCCGGAAAACCCCGGCCGCCCGCGCGGCTTCGGCGTGGTGCGCGACCTGCGCGTGCCCGCCGACAACCATCCCCGCCTCTCGCCCGACGGCAGGCGGGAGGCGCTGGTCCTCGACGACAATCTGGTCGTGCGCGAGGCCGGGGGCGGCAAGGAATTGTGGCGGTCCCAGGACGGCAGCCCCGCCAATTTCTACGATCCCGAGACGATCGCCTGGAGCCCGGACGGCCAGCATATCGCGCTCCAGCGGGTCCGCCCCGGCTATCCCCGCATGGTCACCCGCGTCCTCGCCGCCCCGCCGGGCAAGGTCCAGCCAGAGGTCGTCCAGCAACTCTATCCCAAGCCCGGCGACGCGGTGGATCAGGAAGCGCCCGTCCTGTTCCGCGTCGCCGACGGCAGGCGGACCGAGATCGACCCGTCGCTGTTCGCAAATGCCTATACCCTGTCGGCCCCGGCCTGGCGGGCCGATGGCAAGAGCTTCGCCTTCGACGATCTGAAGCGCGGCTTTGGCGAGACGAAGATCATCGCGGTCGATGCCGACACCGGCAAGGCGCATGCCGCCGTGACCGAAACCGCGAAGACCTTCGTCTTTCGCGACCGCATCTGGTCGCACGATGTGAAGGATATGGGCCGCGAGATCCTCTGGGCGTCGGAACGGGACGGCTGGCGGCATCTCTATATGATCGACGGCACGACCGGCCGGATCGTTCGGCAGATCACCAAGGGCCAATGGATCGTCCGCGACATCGCCAAGGTCGATGACGAGAAGCGGCAGATCTGGTTCTCCGCGAGCGGCTTCGTGCCCGGCGAAGACCCTTATTACAAGCAATGGTTCCGGGTCGATTTCGACGGCCGCAACCTGACCCGGCTGACCCAGGAGAATGCGACGCACGAAGTCCGCTTCTCCCCCGACATGACGACCTATGTCGACGTCTATTCGCGCACCGACCTGCCGGAGACGATGGAACTGCACGACGCGCGCGACGGCCGCCTGATCCAGACGCTGGAAAAGGGCGACATCACCGCGCTGACCGCCGCCGGGTTCCGCCCGCCGGAGCGCTTCACCGCCAAGGGCCGCGACGGCCGGACCGATATCTACGGCCTGGTCGTCCGCCCGCGCGATTACGACCCGGCCAAACGCTATCCGGTGATCGAGAACATCTATGCCGGGCCGCATGACAGCTTCGTGCCCAAGGCCTTCTGGCCGTTCGGCGGCTTTTCGGGCGGCGACAAGGTCATGGGGATGCAGCAGCTCGCCGATCTGGGCTTCATCGTCGTGATGATCGACGGCATGGGCACCGCCAACCGTTCCAAGGCCTTTCACGACGTCGCGTGGAAGAACCTGGCCGATAGCGGTTTCCCCGACCGGATCGCCTGGATGAAGGCGCTGGCGGCGAAGGACCCCGCCGTCGATCTTTCCCGCGTCGGCATCTATGGCGGCTCGGCGGGCGGGCAGAGCACGCTGAACGCGCTGCTGTTCCACCCCGATTTCTACAAGGCCGGGGTCGCCTATGCCGGGTGTTTCGACAACCGCATGGACAAGATCGACTGGAACGAACAATGGCTCGGCTATCCGGTCGACCAGAGCTATCTGGACGCCTCGGGCGTGGTCCATGCGCACCAGTTGCGGGGCAAGCTGATGCTGGTCGTCGGCGAACAGGACTCCAATGTCGATCCCGCCAGCACGACCCAGGTGGTCGATGCGCTGATCAAGGCGGACAAGGATTTCGACCTGCTGGTCATCCCCGGCGGCGAGCATACGGCCGGGCGCAGCACCGGCCCGGTGGCCTATGCGATGCGGCGGCAATATGCCTTTTTCCTGAAGGCCTTGCGCGGGGAGGAATAGCACCCTTCCCTCAGCCACAATAGCACCACCCCGGCGAAGGCCGGGGTCCAGTTTCGGCGTTCCATCGGGCGCCCCACGAGCGACACGGCAACTGGGCCCCGGCCTCCGCCGGGGCGGACGGCGGGAGTTGGGAAGGGAATAGCGGTGTTGCCTCCCGCCCTCCCCGCGCCTATCGCTCCGCCCGCGACAGGTTCCCCTCGGGGATGAAAAGGGAATGGGGTGCAACGCCCCGGCTGCCCCTGCAACTGTAAGCGGCGAGCCATCCGCCATCACGCCATTGGGGTTCGCCCCCGAGAAGGCGGCGGACAGGCACCGACCCGCGAGCCAGGAGACCTGCCCGTCGCAGTCGTCTTTCGGCCGGTCAGGGTGTACCGGGCGGACGGGGCTATCCCCTCGCGCGACGACAGCGCCTTTGTGGAGACATGCCCCGATGACCGAGCCCTGTTCATGCTGAAACCCGCCGCGAACGGCCCCGCCGTGGTCGCCTGCAACACCTGTCGCCTGTCCGACGACGCGCGCGAGGACGCCGAAGGGCGGCGCGGCGGCGCGCTGCTGGTCGAGGCGTTGCACGCGGTGAAAGCCTCCGACCCGGCCTATGCGGACGTGGCGGTCGAGGAGATGCCCTGCCTCTTTGCCTGCCAGTCCTTCTGCACGGTCCATCTTCGCTGCCCCGGCAAGGTCGGCTATGTGATGGGCAAATTCGCCCCCGACGAAGAGGCCGCACGCGCGATCCTGGACTATGCGCGCGCCTACGCCGACAGCGACTGGGGACAGGTGCCGTACAAGCAATGGCCGCAAGGGGTGAAGGGCCATTTCCTGACCCGCACGCCGCCCGAGGGATTCATCGTCGAATGACCGCTTTCCCGACCATCGCCAGCTTCGAGACGACCCTGGCCGTGTTGCCCGCGCCGGACACCGGCGCGCGCGACGCCGCCGCGCGGCGGCAGGGGCAGCTGACCAAGCCGCCGGGCTCGCTCGGACGGCTGGAGGACATCGCGATCTTCCTGGCCGGATGGCAGGGACGCGAACGGCCCCGGATCGATCGTGGGCGCGCGGTGATCTTCGCGGGCAATCACGGCGTGGTCGCGCGCGGAGTCAGCGCCTTTCCGGCGGAGGTGACCGCACAGATGGTCGCCAATTTCGCCGCCGGGGGCGCCGCGATCAACGCGCTGGCCGCCGCCGCCGGGCTGGAGCTGTCGGTCGTGCCGCTCGACCTCGACCGGCCGACGGTCGACTTCACCACCGGCCCGGCGATGAGCGAGGCGGAATGCCTGGCCGCGCTGTCGGCGGGGGCGGCGGCGGTCGGCGATGCCGACCTGCTGGTGCTGGGCGAGATGGGGATCGGCAACACCACCCCCGCCGCCGCGCTGGCCGCCGCCAGTTTCGGGGGCGATCCCGCCGACTGGGTCGGTCCCGGCACCGGGGTGGATGCACGCGGCCTGTCGCGCAAGGCGACGGTGGTGGCCGAGGGGCTGGCGCTGCACCACGAGCATCTGACCAGCGCGTTCGAGCTGCTGCGCCGTCTGGGCGGGCGGGAGATCGCGGCGATGGCGGGGGCGATCCTGACGGCACGCACCCGCGGCGTGCCCGTGGTGCTGGACGGCTTCATCGGCACCGCCGCGATCGCGCCGCTGGCGCTGGTCAATCCCGCGATCACCGCCCATTGCCTGGCGGGCCATTGCTCGGCGGAGCCCGGCCATGTCCGGCTGCTCGACCGGCTGGACCTTGCGCCGATCCTGTCGCTGAACATGCGGCTGGGTGAAGCGAGTGGCGCGGCGGTGGCGGTCCAGGTCATCCGCGCGGCGCTGGCGGCGCATGACGGCATGGCGACCTTTGCCGAGGCGGGCGTGGCGAGCGCGTGAGCGCGTTTCGCCTGCATCTGCTTCGGCATGGCGAGCCCGAGGCGGCGGGGCGGATGCTGGGGCGGACCGACAGTCCGGCGACGGTCGAGGGCATCGCCGCCTGCGCCGCACGGGGACGCGATCTGGCCGTGACCCGGCGGATCAGCTCGAACCTGTCGCGCGCGCGCGCCTGTGCCGAGGCGATCGGGCCCGCCACGGTCGATCCCCGCTGGCGCGAACTGGATTTCGGCGACTGGGACGGGCTGGCGCCCGAAGCGATCGACCGGACCGCGCTCGGCCGGTTCTGGGACGATCCCGATGCCGCCCCTCCGCCGGGCGGGGAGCGCTGGTCCGATCTGGTCGCGCGCGTCGCGGCGGCGATCACCGAGCTGCCGCCCGAACCGACGCTGGTCGTCACCCATGGCGGCGCGATGCGCGCGGCGCTGCATATTCTGTGCGGGTTCGACCGCCGCGCCGTCTGGGCCTTTGCGCTGCCCTATGCCAGCCTGTTGACGCTGGAGGTGTGGGACGGCCGCCCCCGCGTGGCGCAGGTGACGGGTCTGGTCACGGCATGAAAGCGCTGATCCTCGCGCTCGGTTTCCTGACCCGCCTGCCCATGCCGCGCGTCGAGGCGGACGAGGCGGATTTCGCGGCGGCGATCCGGCTCTATCCGGTCGCCGGGCTGGTCGTCGGGGCGATCGTCGCGGGGGCGGCGTGGCTCGGCCAGCATATCGATCCCTGGGCGGGGGCGCTGGCGGGGCTGGCGGCCTGGGTCTGGGTGACGGGGGCGCTGCATCTCGACGGGCTGGCGGACCTGGCCGATGGGCTGGGCGCGGCGCATGGCGACCGGTCGCGGCTGCTGGCGGTGATGGCCGAGCCGCAGATCGGCAGCTTCGGCGTCGTGGCGCTCGTCATGCAGCTTCTCGCCAAGCTGGTGCTGCTCCACGCCATGCCCGCCCGCGCCTGGCCGATGCTCGCGCTGATCCCGGCGGCGGCGCGGGTCGGGCCGCTGGTCTGGGCGCGCGTCCTGCCGCCGTTGCGCCCCGGCGGGCTGGGGGCGATGGTGGCGCGCGCGGTGCGGCCGTTCGACATGATCGCCTGGCTGCTGGCGGCGGTCCTATTGGGTCTGGCCTGTCCGCCCATCGCCGTCACGCCGCTGCTGATCCTGCCGCTGTCGTTCTGGTTCCGGCGAAGGCTGGGCGGCGTGACCGGCGATGTGCACGGCGCCGGGATCGAGCTGACCGAGACCGGCCTGCTGATCGCCGCCCTCCTCTATCTGGCGTCCTGAGCGATCCGCAACAGCGTGTCGCAATCGACATGCGCCTCCAGCACGGCGGCGATGGCGTCGAGCGCGGCGTCCACATCGGCGCGGTGATCGGGGCCCGCCCCCGCCACGCCGATCCGCGCCAGCCACGCCGCGCGCTGCCCCGCCTCGCCCAGCAGGCCATGGACATAGCTGCCCGCGACCAGCCCGTCGGCGCTCATCGCACCCTCCGCCCGGCCATCGGCGAGGTGCCCGACCGGACGCGCGGCATCCGGCCCTTCAGTCCGGCCAAGGTGAATCTCATAACCGGAAAAGGCCGCGCCCAGCGCCTCGCCCGTTACCGGCCGCACCGTCTTTTCGCCGGTCAGCACCGTTTCGACATCCAGCAGCCCCAGCCCCGCGACGCTGCCCGCCGGGCCCTCGACGCCATCGGGATCGGCGACCCGCCGCCCGAGCATCTGATAGCCGCCGCACAGGCCCAGCACCGGCCGCCCGCGCCGACGGTGCGCGGCGATGTCGATATCCCACCCCTGCGCGCGGACGAAGGCCAGGTCGGCGATGGTCGTCTTCGATCCCGCCAGCACGATCATCGCGGCATCGGGAATGGGCTGGCCGGGGCGGACCATGACCAGATCGACCTGGGGTTCGAGGCGCAGCGGATCGAGATCGTCGAAATTGGCGATGCGCGGGGTGATCGGACAGGCGATGACCACCCGCCCCCCGGCCCCGGCGGCGGGCCGCTCCAGCGCCACCGCATCCTCGCTCGGCAGGCGGCGCGCGTCCGCCAGCCAGGGGATCAGCCCCAGCGAATGCCAGCCGGTATGCCCGGCGATCACCGCCATGCCATCGGCGAACAGCGCCGGGTCGCCGCGAAACTTGTTGACCAGAAAGCCCCGGATCATCGCGGCATCGGCCGGGTCGATCACCGCCCTGGTGCCGACCAGCGACGCGATCACCCCGCCCCGGTCAATGTCTCCGGCCAGCACCACCGGAACGTTCGCCGCGCGCGCAAAGCCCATATTGGCGATATCGCCGCTGCGCAGATTGACCTCTGCGGGCGAGCCCGCGCCCTCGACGATGACGAGGTCGCATTCCGCCTCCAACCGGCGATAGCATTCCACCACTTCGGGCAGCAGCCCGATCCGCCCCTCGCGCCACTTCGACGCGGGCAGCATCCCGCGCACCTGTCCGCGCACGATCAGTTGCGAGGTGCGATCGCCCTGCGGCTTGAGCAGCACCGGGTTCATGTCGACATGCGGTTCGACCCGCGCCGCCATCGCCTGGGTCGCCTGCGCCCGGCCGATCTCGCCACCTTGCGGCGTGGCGGCGGCATTGTTGCTCATATTCTGCGGCTTGAACGGGCGGACGGTCAGCCCGCGATTGGCGAAGACCCGGCACAGCCCCGCCACCAGCACCGACTTGCCGACATCCGACCCGGTGCCCTGGATCATCACGCCAGCCATGCGACACCCCCCGCGACGATCCACAGCAACAGGCAGGCGCGGGCATAGATCTGCAAGCCCGTCACGATATCGGCGGGCGTCGCGCTGCGGCCGCCGCGCCCGATCCAGGGCTTGATCTGGGTCACCCCGTCATAGCTCACCGGCCCCGCCAGCGCGACGCCCAGTGCCCCCGCCATCGCCGCCTCGGGCCAGCCCGCATTGGGCGAGGCATGGACGCGCGCATCGCGCTTCATCACCGCCCAGCCGCCCGCGCCCGCCACACAGACCAGCACCCCGGCGATCCGCGCTGGTATCCAGTTCGCGCCGTCATCGATCCGTGCCGCCGCCCAGCCAAAGGCGCGCCAGCGCGGCTCCTTGTGCCCGATCATGCTGTCGGCGGTGTTGATCGCCTTATAGACCCAGACGCCCGGCAGGCCGAGCAGCAACAGCCAGAAGAGCGGCGCGACGATGCCGTCGCAGAAGCTCTCCGCCAGCGTCTCGATCGCGGCGCGCGACACGCCCGCCTGATCCAGCCTTTGGGTATCGCGCCCCACAACCCGCGCGACCGCCGAGCGAGCGGCGGGCAGGTCGCCGCGCATCAGTGCGTCGGCGACCGGGCGGACATGAAGATAGAGGCTGCGCTGCGCCAAGGCGGGCCAGGCGAGGACGGCACTGACGATCCAGCCCCAGCGTCCGAACAACAGGTGCGATTCCCGGTCCAGCCACCATGCCGCCGCGCCGGTCAGCGCGATCAGCGCCAGGATCGTCGCGACCCCCAGCGCCCGACGGGTCGCCTCAGACCGGTCGGGCCGGTTGCCATGCCGTTCGCAGATATGGAGGAACCGGGCAAAGCCACCCACCGGATGCCCAACCCGGGCATAGAGCCGATCGGGCCAGCCGATCGCGGCATCGAGCGCCAGCGCCACCAGCGCGATCGGATCAGCCATGACTCAACACCTTGTCCAGCCGCGCAAGCTCCGCGACCGAGGCGGGCACGCCGAAACGCAACCGCTCGGGCGCGTCGGCAAAGGGACGGACGAGAATCCCCGCCGCCGCCAGTCGGTGGAAAACAGACCCCGCATCGGGTGTCTCGACCATGCGGAACAGCGGACACGACCCCTTCGCGACCAGCCCATGCCGCGCCAGCACGGCATCGAGCGCCGCCGCGCGTTCGACCAGCGCAAGGCGGGTCGCCGCGATCCACGCGCGATCGGCATAGGCCGCGCCGCCCCAGACCATCGCATGGCTCGACACCGGCCAGTCGCCCAGCAGGTCGCGAAGCCGCGACAGCAGCGCGGGCGCGGCGATCACGAAGCCCAGCCGCACGCCCGCCAGCCCGAAGAACTTGCCGAACGAGCGCAGCACCACCACCCGCTCGCCGCCGGTGAAACCGGGATCCGGCATCGCATCGGCAAAGGCTTCGTCCAGGATCAGCCAGCCGCCCGCGCGCGCCTGCGCCTCGGCCAGCCGGGACAGCTTCTCGCCTGTATGAACCACCCCATCGGGGTTGTTGGGATTGGCGAGCAACAGGCTGCCCGACTGCCCCGCCCAGTTTTCCAGCGCGCCGTGATCGACTCGCGTCGTGGCGATCGCGCCGTGCGTGCCATAGCTGGGGCGAAGCGCCACGATCGGCTGGGGCATCCCGAGCAGGGGCAGCAGCCGCAACACCATCTCGCTGCCCGGCACCGCCGCGACGCGCTCGGCCGCGACCCCGAAATGTGCCGCTGCCAATGCCTCCAGTCGTGCGAGCGCGCCGCGATCGGGCAAGGGCCCCGCATCGACGTCCAGCCCCTCGGGCGGCGTCCAGGGAACCGGATTGATGCCGGTCGACAGGTCCAGCCACGGCGCAGGCGCGTTCGGGAACAGCGCCCTGGCCGCATCGATCCGGCCGCCATGATAGGTCAGCGCGGCCATTTCCGCTTGCGTCACAGCCCGGCTCCCGCGATGCGGACGGGCATGCGCACGCCCCGCACTATCCTCGTCCTCGGCGGTGCCCGATCGGGCAAGAGCCGCCATGCCCAGTCGCTGGCCGAGGCGATGACGCCGACCGGCTGCTTCATCGCGACGGCACAGGCCTGGGACGCGGAGATGCGCGACCGGATCGCGCGGCACCAGGCCGACCGCGATGCGCGCTGGACGACCGTGGAGGCGCCACTCGCGCTGCCCGAGGCCATGGCCGCGCATGGCCGTGCCGACCGGGTGCTGCTGGTCGACTGCCTGACCTTGTGGCTGACCAACCTGCTGCTGGGCGAGGCCGATCTGACGGCGGCGGGGGATGCGCTGGTCGCCGCCATCGCGGACGCGCCCGGCCCCGTCGTGCTGGTCAGCAACGAGGTCGGCTTCGGCATCGTCCCCGACAATGCGCTGGCCCGCCGCTTCCGCGATGCGCAAGGGTCGCTGAACCAGCGGCTGGCGCGGATCTGCGACGCGACCGACCTGGTGGTCGCCGGGCTGCCCCTTCGTCTTTCAGGAGAGAAATGATGCGAACCGACGCCGAACATGCCGAGCGCATGGCCAAGAAGAAGGTCGCGCAGGACAGGATGGTCGCCGCGCGCGACGTCGAAAAGGGGCTGGTCATCGTCCATACCGGCAAGGGCAAGGGCAAGACGACCGCCGCGCTGGGCATGGTGATCCGCGCGGTCGGCCACGGGATGCGCGTCGGCATGGTCCAGTTCGTCAAGGGCGCGATGACCACCGGTGAGGCGGCGGTGCTGGCGCGCTTTCCCGAGGTGGACTTCCACGCGATGGGCGAGGGCTTCACCTGGAACACCCAGGACCGCACCCGCGACATCGCCACCGCGCGCACCGCCTGGGACGAGGTGAAGCGGATGATCGCCGACCCGGCCTATGACCTGATCGTCGCGGACGAGCTGAACATCGTGTTGCGCTATGACTATCTGCCGGTCGACGAGGTGCTGGAGGTGCTGGCGACAAAGGGCGCGATGACCCATGTCGTCATCACGGGCCGCAACGCGCCCGAGGCGCTGATCGCGGCGGCCGACCTGGTGACCGACATGACGCAGGTGAAGCATCCCTTCCGCGAACAGGGCGTGAAGGCGCAAAAGGGGATCGAGTTCTGACCCCCTCCGCCCGGCAGAAGCTTGCGGCGAGGCAATCCGTTTTAAGCCCCTCCTCCCGGAAGGGGGGAGGGGTTTGGGGTGGGGGCCCGGCCACGCGCGACACAATTTGGGGCGCTGCCCTCCCCCATCCCCTCCCGCCTGCGGGAGGGGAGCGGCTAGCGGCGAGTTGAGGGACATCGTCAAAACCCCTCCCCCACCAGATCCCCGCCCCGCCGCAGCAGGTACACATCCATGATCCAGCCATGCACGCGCCGCAGCGCCGCCCGGCGCGCGACGATCCGCTCGGCGACGTCCGCCAGCCGCCCGGACTCGATCGCTTGCTGCGCCATGCCCAGATACGCCCCCCACCAGATCGCGACATCCGGCTGGTCGAGCGTCGTGAAGGCGCATCCGCCGTCCAGCATCACCGCGACGCTGTCCGCCCCTTGCGGCCAGCCAGTTTCGCGCAAGCGTCGCCCGGTCGTCACCATCACCGGCGCGCCGACCGCGTTGAACGGGATGGCATGCGCCGCGCACAGCGCCTGGAGGCTGGTGATCCCCGGCACCACCGTCACCCGCTCCACCGCCGCCAGCCGCCGGGCGATTCGGATCGTGCTGTCATAGAGCGAGGGGTCGCCCCAGACGAGCAGCGCCACCCGCCCGCCATCCGGCAGATGCGCGGAAATCTCCGCCGCCCAGCATTCGGCGATCGCGTCATGCCAATGCTCGACCGTATCGAGATAGGCACCCTCCGCCGCGCGCACCGGCAGGTCGAACTCGACCACCCGCACCTCCGCCCCCACCAGCACCTGCGCGCAGATGTCGCGGCGCAGGTCGATCAGCTCGATCTTGTCGCCTTTACGCGGCAGCAGGATCAGGTCGGCGGCGCGCATCGCGGCCTCGGCGGCGCGGGTCAGGTGGTCGGGATTGCCCGTGCCGATGCCGATCAGGTCGAGATGGATCACAGATCCTCCATCAACGGGCCATAGAGGATCAGCGCCGCCTTGTCCGACACGCCCTCCGCCAGTCGCGCGGCCAGGCCGCCCACGGTCGAGCGGGTCAGCCGCTGGTCGGGACAGCCGACATGCTCGGCCATCAGCGCGGGCGTTTCGTGCGGCAGGCCATGCGCGATCAGCGCATCGGCCAGCGCGGGGAAGGTCCGCTTGGGCATGAACACCACCGTCGTCGCGCTCGCATCGGCCAGCGCCGCCATGTTGCGGTCGGCGGGCAGCGCGCCGGTCACGTCATGGCCGGTCACGAACTGCACCCGCCGCGCCTCGGCCCGCCGGGTCAGCGGAATGGCGGCCGCCGCCGCCGCCGCGCTTGCCGCGCTGACGCCGGGGACGATCTCGAAGCCGATACCGGCCGCCTTCAGCGCGACCATCTCTTCCTCCAGCCGCCCGAAAATGCCGGGATCGCCCGATTTCAGCCGCACCACCCGCTTGCCCGCCAGGGCGTGATCGACCAGCAGCCGGTCGATCTCCGCCTGTTTGGGCGAGGCGCGGCCCGCCCGCTTGCCCACCGCAATCAGTTCGGCTCCGGGCCGCGCATGGGTCAGCATGGGTCCGGCGGCCAGATCGTCGAACAGCACGACATCGGCCTGCGCCAGACATCGCGCCGCCTTGAGCGTCAGCAATTCGGGATCGCCCGGCCCCGCGCCGACCAGATGGACGAAGCCGCTCACCACCCCCCTCACCACCAACGCGCCACCAGATGGAAGAAGGTGCCGGTCACCGCGCCCCGCCGCGATCCGGTTTCGGGCACCGCCTCGCCCTGCGCATCGACGACATGCGCAAGCGGCGCGTCGGGTTGTTCGAGGACGGTCGAGTAATGGAATTCATGCCCGCCCAATACCGCGCCCTCGGGCATCCCCGCCACCTCGCCCAGCAGCGTCGCACGGCGGTAACCCAGATGCATCTTGCGCTTGGCATAGCTGGTCACGAGGCCGAGCAGCCCCGCCATCCGGTGGCTGACGCCCTCGGCATCGATCAGCGCCTCGCCCAGCGCCATATAGCCGCCGCACTCGCCATGGACCGGCCTGGTCCGGGCATGGTCGGCCAGTCCGGCGCGGAAAGTCTCCGCCGCCGCCAGCCGCCCGGCATGAAGCTCAGGGTAACCGCCGGGCAGCCAGACCAAATCGGCCGACGCATCGGGTGCCTCGTCGGCGAGCGGCGAGAAAGGCAATATCTCCGCCCCGCCCGCGCGCCAGCCCGCCAGCATATGCGGATAGACGAAGGAAAAGGCCGCATCCTGCGCCAGCGCGATCCGCTGCGCCGGGGGTGGCGGCAGGACCGCGTCGATGACGGGCGCGGTCTTGGCATAGGCCGCCGCGCGGATCGCTTCCAAGTCGACATGCGCCGCCAGGAACGTCGCATAGTCGCCGATCAGCCGGTCGAGTTCGGGATGCTCGACCGCCTGCACCAGCCCCAGATGCCGCTCGGGTAGCACCAGATCGCCGCGCCGGGGAAGCGCGCCGAAGACCGGCAGGCCGATCTCCTCGAACCCCAGCTTCGCCAGCCGCTCGTGACGCGGGCTCGCCACGCGGTTCAGGATCACGCCGGCCACCCGCAGGTCGGGATCATAGCGCGCAAAGCCGAGCGCGGTCGCCGCCGCCGACTGCGCCTGTCCCGACACGTCGATGACCAGCACCACCGGCCAGCCCATCCGCCGCGCCGTCTCCGCGCTGCTGCCCATGCCGGTCGCGCCGGGTCTGGCGACGCCGTCGAACAGCCCCATCGAGCCCTCCGCCAGCACCAGTTCGGCATCCGCCCCACGTTGCCCCAGCGTATCGAGCAGCGGCGCGGGCATCGCCCAGCCGTCGAGGTTGAACGACGCCCGCCCGCACGCCGCGCGGTGGAAGGCGGGGTCGATATAGTCGGGGCCGCTCTTGAACGGCTGCACCGCCACCCCCGCATCGCGAAACGCGCGGAGCAGGCCCAGCATCACCGTCGTCTTGCCGGTGCCCGAAGCGGGCGCGGCGATCATCAATCCTGGCGTCATTCGATCGTGTTCCCGGGGCGATAGCGACGGTCATAGCCCTCAGCGTATAACCGGCTCTCGGCGAAATCGCTCTGGTCGAGGACACGCCCGACCAGGATCAGCGCGGTCCGCTCGGGGCCGTCGGCGGCCGCCGCCTCGATGGTGGACAGCGTCGCGCGAACGATCCGCTGCTCGGGCCAGCTGGCGCGCCAGACGATCGCGACGGGGCAGTCCGCGCCGTAATGCGGGGTCAGATCCGCGACCACTTTCGCAAGGTTATGGATCGACAGATGGATGGCGAGCGTCGACCCCGTCGCGGCGAAAGCAGATAACGACTCCCCTTCGGGCATGGCGCTGGCGCGGCCGGGGGTGCGGGTCAGGATCACCGACTGGGCGATGCCGGGGAGGGTCAGCTCGCTTTCCAGCACCGCCGCCGCCGCCGCGAAGGACGGTACGCCGGGCGTGACCGACACCGGGATGCCCAGTTCGCGCAACCGCCGCACCTGCTCGCCCATCGCCGACCAGACCGACAGGTCGCCCGAATGGAGCCGGGCGACATCCTGGCCTTTGCGATGCGCGTCGGAAATCTCGGCCATGATCTCGTCGAGCGTCATCGGCGCGGTGTTCACGATCCTCGCGCCCGGCGGGCAATGCGCCAGCACCGCTTCGGGCACCAGCGATCCGGCATAGAGGCATACCGGGCAGGCCGCGATCAGGTCGCGCCCCCGCAGGGTCAGCAGATCGGGGGCGCCGGGTCCGGCACCGATGAAGTGAACGGTCATTGATCGGGTCCTTGGGCGATGGCGCAGGTCGCCATGCGGTCGGAGGAAATCAGGCGGGGCACGACGATCCGCGCGCCCGGCCCAGCGGCGGCGAGCGCGACCGCCTCGGCCACGCTGCCGACGCTGCGACGAGCGAGGCTGACGGTCGAGCGGGTCGGCGTATCCAGGCCGTCCAGCAGGGCCGCGTCGATCGGACGGACGGACAGGCCCTGCCCTTCGGCAAAATCGGCGATGACGGCTGCGCGGTCGGCGGGCACGGCCAGCGCATCGGGACGTATCCCCGCCGCCGCCAGCGCGCTGCGGAAGGAATCGGGGGTCGCCCCCGCCCGGCATCCGAACCCGGCGATCACCATGCGACCCGCCACTGGACGATGGGATAGCTGGCCTTCCAGCCGCGCTTCGTCCCCAGCGGTCGCGCCTGGGCCAGCTCGATCCGCAACAGCTCGCCCGCGAAACGGGCATGGCACTCGGCCAGCAAAGCCTCCGTCTCCAGCGTCACCGCATGCGCCACCAGGCGGCACCGGGGCAGGATGCGCAAGGCCTCGACCAGCGGCCGCGACAGGCCGCCGCCGACGAAGACCGCATCGGGATGCGGCTGGTCGGTGAGCCGGTCGAGCGCATCCCCCTCGACCAGTTCGAGCCGCTCGACGCCCAGCCGCAGCGCATTGTCGCGGGCGCGGGCCAGCCGGTCGGGATCGCGCTCGAAACCGATGGCGCGGGTCGTCGGGTCGCTCAGCAGCCATTCGATCGCGACCGACCCCGAACCGGCGCCAATATCCCACAATAGCTCACCGGCACGCGGAGCCAGCGCCGATAGTGCAAGCGCACGGACGGGGCGCTTGGTGATCTGTCCGTCATGCGCGAACCAGTCATCGTCCAGCCCGCTCGCGCAAGGCAGGGTGCGGCCGTCTCCCGCAGGCTCGATCGCCACCGCCACCGGGTGCGCGATGTCGGTCCCGTCGAGCGCCGCCGCCGTCGTCCGCCGCACCCGCTCGCGCGGACCGCCCAGCGCCTCCAGCACGGTCAACACACTGTCGCCGAAACCCTGGTCGACCAGCCAGGCCGCGAGCCCCGGCACCGCCGCCCCGTCGCGCATCAGCGCCAGCACCCGCCGCCCCGGCGCCAGATGCGGGCGCAGCGTCTCGATGGGGCGGGCGTGCAGCCCGACGCTCCGGATCGTCTCGACCGGCCAGCCCAGCCGCGCGGCGGCCAGCGACAGGGTCGAGGGGGCGGGATGGGCGATCCACTCGCCCGGCTCCAGATGGCGGGTCACTACCGACCCCGCGCCGAACCAGAAGGGATCGCCTGAGGCGAGCATCACCACCCGCTCCCCCCGCCGGTCGAGGAGCATCGGCACCCCGTCCGCGAACGGTACCGGCCACACGATGCGCCGCGCCGCGCCGCGCTCGGGCAGCAGCGACAGGTGACGGGCCGCGCCCATCACGCTATCGGCCGATTCGATCGCGGCGCGCGCGGGGGCGGTCAGGCCGTCCCAGCCATCCTCGCCGATCCCGACGATCGTCAGCCAGGGTCCGGAGTCAGCCATGCGCCATATCCTTCTGCTCGGCGGCACGACCGAGGCGAGCGCGCTGGCCACCGCGCTGGCGCAGCGTGGCGAGCGCGCGGTGCTGAGCTATGCGGGCCGCACCGACCATCCGCGTGCGCAGGCGATCCCGACGCGGGTCGGCGGCTTTGGCGGCATCGAGGGGCTGGCCGATCATATGACCCGCGAGGGCGTGACGCATCTGGTCGACGCCACCCATCCCTTCGCCGCGCGCATCAGCGCCAACGCGATCGCGGCGGCCGAATTGGCGGGCGTGAAGCTGCTCGCATTGACCCGACCCGCCTGGGAAGCCGGCCCTGGCGACCGCTGGATTCGCGTCACCGATACGGCGGAAGCCGTGGCGGCGCTGGGCAGCGAGGCGGCACGAATCTTCCTCGCGCTCGGTCGCCAGACCATTGGGGACTTCGCCGATGCTGCGCAGCATTTCTACCTGCTGCGCTTCGTCGATGCCGCCGAGGTCTCCGTCCTGCCGCGCCATCATCTGGTCGTGGATCGCGGTCCCTTCACGCTGGCGGGCGAACGGGCCTTGCTGCGCGCGCATCGCATCCAGACGATCGTCGCCAAGAATGCGGGCGGCGCGGGCGCGC
Source organism: Sphingomonas sp. SORGH_AS_0789 (assembly GCF_031453055.1). Taxonomy (NCBI): domain Bacteria; kingdom Pseudomonadati; phylum Pseudomonadota; class Alphaproteobacteria; order Sphingomonadales; family Sphingomonadaceae; genus Sphingomonas; species Sphingomonas sp. SORGH_AS_0789. The sequence continues at coordinate 2,152,906 of NZ_JAVIYV010000001.1, read as the reverse complement.
GGGCCAAGCTGGAGGCGGCGCGCGAGCTCGGGCTGCCGGTCGTGATGATCGACCGCCCCTTCATCCCCGTCCGACCGCAGGTGGAGAGCGTCGCGGCGGTGCTCGACTGGCTCGATCACGGCGTCGTCCGGGGGGTGTAGAGGATCGGCCGTCCCGCATGCGGGATCATCCGCGTGCGGCTGGACCCGATGATGACGACGGTGCGCATGTCCGCCATCTCGCCCCGCGCCTGGGGCAAGGGCACGATGCGCAGATGCTCCTGCGCGGTCGAGACGGCACGCGCGAACAGCACCGGACGGTCGTCGCCGCACGTCTCGCGGAGCAGCGCAAAGGCTGCGTCCAGCGCATCGGGCCGCGCCTTGGACCGGGGATTGTAAAGCGCGATGGCAAAATCCGCCTCCGCCGCCAGCCGCAGCCGCCGCTCGATCAACGCCTGCGGCTTGAGGTTGTCGGACAGGTTGATCGCGCAGAAGTCATGCCCCAGCGGCGCGCCCGCCCGCGCGCTGGCCGCCAGCATCGCGGTGATGCCGGGCAGGACGCGGATGTCCAGGTCGTGCCACCGCGCCGGGTCCTCCTCCACCCGCTCGAAGATCGCCGCCGCCATGGCGAAGACGCCCGGATCGCCCGAAGAGACCACGACCACCCGCGCGCGCGCCTCCGCCATTTCCAGCGCATGGAGCGCGCGGTCACGCTCGACCCGATTGTCGCTGGCATGGCGGGTCAGGCCGGGGCGTTCGGGCACGCGCGCGACATAGGGGATATAGCCGACCACATCGGTCGCCTCCGCCAGCGCCGCCGACACCTCGGGCGTGACCATGGCGTCCGCCCCCGGCCCCAGCCCCGCGACGATCAGCCAGCCGCTCATGGCCGCCGCCCCTGCCCATGGATCAGCGCGATCGAGAAATAGGGCGCGGGCGCGTCCTCCACCTCCGCCAGCCGCCGCACGCGCTCGCCCGCCTGGGCGGCATGTTCGATCAACCACGCCTGGTCCGACCGCCCCGCCGCCGCGATGGCGCGGCGCAGCTTGGGCAGATGGCGGCCGATCTTCATCACCACCAGCGCATCGGTCTCGGCGATGCGGCGGGTCAGTTCCGGCTCGGGAAGAGTCGCCATCGCGACGGTCAGCACATCGTCGCCCCAGGTGATCGGCGCGCCGCTGGCGGTCCAGGCGCCCGACATGCCGGTGATGCCCGGTACCACCGCGACGGGGGCATGGGGCCGCAGCCGGCTGTGCAGGTGCATGAACGAGCCGTAGAAGAAGGGATCGCCCTCGCACAGCACCACCACATCCTCGCCGCGCTGCACCAGCGACAGGATATGCGCGGTGCAGGTCGCATAGAAGGCGGACAGGCATTCATTGTAGCGCGGGTCGGTGAAGACGATCTCGGTCGTGACCGGATAGTCCATCGGATATTCGACCACGTCGTCCCGCAACATGCCCTCGACGATGGTGCGCGCATGGCCGCGCCGCCCGGCCTTGCGGAAATAGGCGACGTGCCGGGCCCCGCGCACCAGCCGGTCGGCGCGGACGCTCATCAGGTCCGCCGCGCCGGGGCCTAGGCCGACACCGTGGATCGTGCCCGTCGTCATTCGGCGCGGCTCGCCAGCGCGTTGATTGCCGCGACGGTGATCGCACTGCCGCCCGGGCGGCCCTTCACGATGGCGCAAGGGACGGGCATCGCCTCCCACAGCGCGTCCTTCGACTCCATCGCGCCGACAAAGCCGACCGGACAGCCGATGATCGCCGCCGGGCGCGGACAGTCGGGGTCCTCCAGCATGGTCAGCAGGTGAAAGAGCGCGGTCGGCGCGTTGCCGATCGCCACCAGCGCGCCCGCCAGATGCGGCCGCCACAGCTCCAGCGCGGCGGCGGAGCGGGTCGTGCCCATCTCCTTGGCCAGGGCGGGCACCGACGGATCGCGCAAGGTGCAGATCACCGGATTGTCGGCGGGCAGCCGCGCGCGCGTGACCCCCTCGCTGACCATATGCGCATCGCACAGGATCGCCGCGCCCGCCGCCAGCGCCTGCCGCCCCGCCGTCGCGAAGCCGCGCGAGAAGTGGATCGACGGGGCGAGTTCGACCAGCCCGGCGGCATGGATCATGCGGACCGCGACCGGCTCCTCCTCCGCATCGAAGCGGGCGAGCTCCGCCTCGGCGCGGATGATGGCGAAGGACTGGCGATAGATCGCCGCGCCATCGGTTTCGTAACGATAGGGCATCAACAGGCTCCGAGAAGCGCGACCGCCCGCTCGGGCGACAATCCGGTGTGAAGCGGTGCCGCCCCGGCGCGGGCGTGGCGGGCCAGATCGAAAGCCCCCTCGCGCCCGGTCAGCACCCAGTCCGCCGCCCGTGCCCGCGCGCAGCCCTTCGCGCAACCCGAGACGTGCAGACGCCCCTCGATCAACGGCGCGAGGCGGGCGGCCAGATCGCGGGTTTCGACGCTCGCCTGGGGACAGGCTGGCGCGCCGACACAGGCGTCGACATGCAGGATCGGCGCATCGTCCAGCACCATGCCGGCGGCCGGTAGGGGAACGAGGCCCTCCGCGATCAGCAGCCGCCACGGGGTCAGCCGGACGGCACAGCCCTGGCTGCGGACAAAGGCGGCCAGCGCCGATGCCCCGATCCGGCCGAACGGCAATCCATAGACCGCACCGATCGGATGAGTGCCGGGCCGCATCGGCGAGCCGCCCGCGCCCGGCACCGCATCGCCGCTCGCCCAGTCGGGCAGATCGGCCGCGTGGCGCGCCATCCGTCCGGCGGCGACGCCTTCGCTCTCGACGAACCAGTGCGCCAGCCGGATCAGCGCATCGGCGGCGGTCCGGCGCGTAACGCGCATGCCCGCCGCCCGGCCATCGGCGCGCAGCAGCAAGCCCCCATCCGCCCCCCGCTCGATCCGGAAATCGGCGGGCGCTTCCATCAGCATCGGGGTCGGCCCCGCATCGATCGCAAAGCCGATCTTGCTCGGCAGATCGGGCAAGTCGGTCAGCCGCGCGCGCAACTCGGTCGCGATGCCGTACGAATCGTCGCCCTCGCGCCAGTCGGGATTGATCAGGATCGCGCCCCGCGCCTCGCGCACCGGATCGGGATCGACCAGCCCCAGCGCGCGGAGCGCCTCGACCATCGGGGGCCAGCTCCGCTCAGTCGCGCCGCGCAGTTGCAGGTTCGCGCGAGCGGTCAGGTCGATCTGGCCATTGCCGTGGGCGTTTGCGGCCTCGCACAACCCCTCGACCTGATGCGCCGCCAGCCGGGCGAGCGGCGGGCGGACCCGGACCAGCAGGCCGTCGCCCGCCATCATCGGCCGCCACGCATCGGGGCACCAGCCCTTGACCACGAACCCGCTCATGCCGCGCCGTCCAGCATCGCCAGCACCGAGTTGCGCCGCGTCCGCCACAGCCCCGCCGCATGAAGCGCCGCGAACCGCACCTCCATCGCCGCCAGCGCCTGCGGGTTCGCCTGCGCCATGAAGTCGCGCACCTCGTCGCGGGCGAGCGTCGCGTCCCAGTACAGATCGATCAGTGACGCTGGGACCATGTCCGCCAGATGCGCGAAGCTGCCCAGATGGTCGAGCGTCGCCGCGATCTCCGCCGCGCCGCGAAAGCCATGCGCCATCATCCCCGCCACCCAGCGCGGATGGGCGGCGCGGGCATGGACGGTGCGGGCGATCTCCTCGGCCAGCGTCCGCGCCCTGGGGCTGGCCGGATCGCGCGTGTCGAGATGATAGAGCGACGCCGCCCCCTCTCCCAAGGCCGCCCGCGCCGCCGCGAATCCCGCCTGATGCGCGGCATAATCGGCGGCGAGCAGCAGATCGCTTTCGGGCAGGTCATGGACATGGACAAAGGCCTGCGCCCCCGCCACCCGCGCGGCGATCCCCTCCGCATCGCGACGGTCGCCGTCGTCGAGCGCGGTGGCCGAGGCGGCAAGCCAGCTTTCCCCCGCCGCGATCCGCGCGGCCTCGTCATAGCCCGCCTCCGGGTCCAGGCCGATGCCGTATCGGCCCGGCGCGGGGCCATAGACGCGCGGCGCCGCCTGCCCGACATAGGGGTTCCATTCGGGCTCTTCGTCACGCTGACCGAGAGCCCGCACCGCCTGCCCGAACAAGGCGACCAGATGCGGGAAGGCGTCGCGAAACAGCCCCGACACGCGCAGCGTCACATCGACGCGCGGCCGGTCGAAACGCATCAGCGGCATCACCTCGAACCCCGTCACCCGTTCGGAACGGTGGTCCCAGACCGGCTCGACCCCGATCAGATGGAGCGCCATGGCGAATTCCTCGCCCGCGGTTCGCATCGTCGCCGATCCCCAGAGATCTACGATCAGGGTGCGCAGGTGATCGCCCTCTTCCTGCATGTGCCGCCGGATCAGTTCCTCGGCGAGCTTGACCCCTTGCGCCTGCGCGGCGCGGCTCGGCACCGCGCGGGGATCGATGGCGTAGAGGTTGCGACCCGTCGGCAACACATCGGCGCGGCCCCGGTAAGGCGAACCCGATGGCCCCGCCGCCACCCGTCGTCCGTCCAGCCCCGCCAGCAGCCCGGCCCGCTCGGCCGCGCCCTGTTCGCCGCGCCCGAAGACATGGAGCCCCTCGCCGAACTGGCTGTCCTTCACGTCGCAGACAAAGGCGTCGATCCGGGCGAGCTGGTCCTCCGCCCCCGCCAGCCCCAGCGTCTCGCCCAGCCCGACGCTGTCCGCCTCTTCGGCGATCAGGCCGCGCAGCCGGTCGCGGCGCGCCGGGTCGAGGCCATCGGCATTGGCGTACTCGTCCAGCAGCGCCTCCAGCCGCCCGAGCCCCGCGCCCGTCTGCGCCTGAACCAGCGCCGGCGGGACATGCCCGATCGTCACCGCACCCAGGCGTCGCTTGGCCTGCGCCGCCTCGCCCGGATCGTTGACGATGAAGGGATAGAGGACCGGCCAGTCACGGGCCAACGCCTCGGGCCAACAGGCGTCCGACAGCGCGACCGCCTTGCCGGGCAGCCACTCCAGCGTGCCATGCGCGCCGACATGGACCAGCGCGTCAATCGCTTGCGCGCGGAGCCAGAGGTAGAAGGCAACATAGGCGTGACGCGGACAGCGCGACAGGTCGTGATAATCCTCGCCCCGCGCACTCGGTCGGCCGCGCTCGGGCTGGAGCGCGACGGTCGCCTTGCCCAGCGCCAGCGCGGGGAAATGGAAGGCGGCGCCCTCGACCAGCGGGTCCTGCTCGACCGCGCCCCAGCTTTCGATCAGATCGGCGCGCAACGCTTCGGGCAATGTGGAAAGTGCGTCGTGATATGCCGCCACCGGCCATGCGATACGGTTTGCGAGCAACGCGGCGGGCAAATCCGACGGGGCTTCCACATCATAACCGGCCTCGCGCAGATCGCCGAGGATCGCTTGCGCCGAGGCGAAACCGTCCAGCCCGACCGCATGCGCCGCCTGCCAGTCCTTGCCCGGATAGGTGGACAGCAGGATCGCGAGCCGCCGCTCCGCCGCCGGGGTCGTCGCCAGCCTCGCCCAGCCTGCGACCTTGTCCGCCACGGCGGCGATCCGCGCGGGCTCGGCGCGGTGGAGACGCAGGGCGATGTCGAAATCGGGGTCGCGCTCGCCGGGTTGCTTGAAGCTGATGACCCCCGCGAACAGCCGTCCGTCGATCTCGGGCAGGACGACGTGCATGGCGAGGTCGGCGGGCGACAGGCCCCGCGCCGAACCCGCCCAGCCCTCGCGGTCGCTGGTCGCGAGCGCCACCTGGAACACCGGCACGCCCGCCCCGTCTAGCGGCGTGGTGTCGTCCTCGACCCGTGCGGAGAAGGCGGTGGCGTTGACGATCGCGGCGGGGGCGAGCGTCTTCACCCAGCGCGCGATCCACGAGCCTGCGCCTTCGGCCTTCAGCGAGGGGACGAACAGCGCCACAGGGTCGAAGCCGCGTTCGGTCAGGGCGACATAGAGGGCGGCGATCGGCTCGAGGTCGGCGGCGGCGAAATAGGCGCGGTAGAAGACGATCAGGACGCGGGGACGGGTTGCGGTGAGCAGGGTTGCGGCTGGGCAGGCTATGCCGTTCGGGGACCAGCCTCCGACGGATGCCAATTGCGGAGAGGGCCCTCCCCCATCCCAGTTGCGGGTGAACGATGCCCCGCATCGTTCAGGCCATGCCGCGGGCATGGCCGACCCACAACTCGCCTGCGGGAGGGGCGTGCCTGGGGCGGGTGTTCCGCCTAAAAGCCCCTCTCCCGGCAGGGGGAGGGGTTGGGGAGGGGCAAGGGCCACGGGCGATACAACTGCCGCAAGCGCCTCCAGAGCGGCAGCAGCCGCCTCCGCCCCCCCCGCATCGCACAGCGCCGTCAGCCGCCGCACCACCGCCTGATCGACGGTGGACGCCGCCATCAACCGCCGGTCCTCGCGCCCGTCCGCCGCCAGCACCGCCAGCGCGATGCCGCGCTCGCGCGCCAGCCGCTCGACTTCGCGCAGGCCGTATTCCCAATAGGCCGCCCCGCCGATCAGCCGGATCAGGATCGCCTTCGCGTGCGCCAGCGTCTGCTCGACATAGGTATCGACCGACAGCGGATGGGCCAGAGCCCCCAGATTGGCGAGCCGCAGCGACCAAGGGAATCCCCCTGCCCGCCAGCCCGCCGCAAAGGCGCTCAGGTCGCTGTCGGAAAAGGACAGCACCACCACGTCACCGGGGCGCTGCCCCAGATCCTGCGGAACCGCTTGTTCCTCCAGCCCATGGCTCTCGCGAAAGACGAGATGCACGCGCGTTAGCCCTTCAGCACGCCCTCGATCGCGGCGCGGTCGATCCGGTCATGCTCGGCGATGACGACCAGCCGGGTGCCGCGCGGCTCGCCCGCCCCCCAGGGACGGTCGTAGCTGGTGCGCACCCGGCGGCCGACCGCCTGGACCAGCAGCCGCATCGGCTTGCCCGCGACCGCCGCATAACCCTTTACGCGCAGGATATCCTGCTGCTCGGCGAGCGTGACGATGCGCGCGGCGATCGCCTCGGGGCTCTCCACCTCGCCCAGCATGACAGAGATACTGTCGAAATCGTCATGCTCGTGATCGTCCGCGCCGTCATGGTGCGAGGGGCGCGCGGCGATGTCGTCCTCGGCGGCGGCTTCCAGGCCCAGCACGATCTCGGCGGAGACGATGCCGTCGACCGCCTCGACCATGGGCAGCGGGCGCGGAGCCTCGGCGGCGATGATCGCGCGCGCCTTGGCGACACCCTCCGCCCCGGCCAGATCGGCCTTGGTCAAGAGGACGAGGTCGGCGCACGCCAGCTGATCCTCGAACACCTCGGACAGCGGGGTTTCATGGTCCAGGCTGGGGTCGGCGGCGCGCTGCGCCTCCACCGCGTCCAGATCGGGGGCGAAGCGACCCGCCGCGACGGCCTCCGCATCGGCCAGTGCCACCACGCCGTCGACGGTGATGCGCGAGCGGATGGCGGGCCAGTCGAACGCCTTCAACAGCGGCTTGGGGAGCGCCAGACCGGAGGTCTCAATCAGGATGTGATCGGGGCGCGGCTCCATCGCCAGCAGCTTTTCGACCGTCGGGATGAAGTCGTCGGCGACGGTGCAGCAGATGCAGCCATTGGCCAGCTCGACGATATTCTCCGCCGGGCAGTCGGGGATGGCGCAGCTTTGCAGGATGTCGCCATCGACGCCCAAAGTGCCGAATTCGTTGACGACGACCGCCAGGCGGCGACCGCCCGCATGGCGGATCAGGTGGCTGATGAGCGTGGTCTTTCCGGCGCCCAGAAAGCCGGTGACGATGGTGACGGGGACCTTGCTGAGGTCACGCATGCTGTTTCTCCGACGCGCCGGACGAGCGAGCGCGGACACGGGACCGATCGCCGGAGCGGTGACGGACGGGCGCAGTCGAATGCGTCCGCCCCGCGTGTCGGCGACCGATGCGGCCCCGGCCGCATGGCTTCGTCGCTCCCCGACGGAGAACCGTGCCCCGACCACCCCCTGGGTCTAGGCAAGAGCGACCATGACGCCGGCAGGTCTCCTGGCTCGCGGGTCAAAGCGAAGGGATGCGCCTTCCCGGATCGCTCCAGTGGCCGTGCCTCCGATGGGGCACCAGCATCGCTCGCTCGCCGCTTACAGTTGCAGGGACAGCCGGGGATTTGCACCCCATTCCCGTTTCAAAGCCCCAAGGGGCACCGGCGCGATCTTCGAGACTTTTCAGTCCCGACGCGCGGCATTTATCCCGCCGCGCCGGGCTTGGCAATTCGCGCCTCCATCGCGGCGAACCCGCGCCAGCGATAGAGGAGGAAACTCGCGCCCCAGCAGATCACGAACAACCCGACAATGGCGAAGCCCAGCACGTTGAAATGCTCCGACAGCGCCCCCGCATAGCGGAACGGCCCCGCGGTCCAGCCGAACCGCTCGGCGAGCAGCGCGGTCGCCTGGATACCGCCGATCACCAGCGCGACCAGCGCCGACACCAGGGTGATCGTCATGTTGTAATAGAGCTTGCGAAGCGGATGGACGAACGCCCATTCATACGCGCCCAGCATCACCAGCCCGTCGGCGGTGTCGATCAGCGCCATGCCCACCGCGAACAGCACGGGAAAGACCAGGATCGTCGCCAGCGACACGCCGTCCGCCGCATGCGCACCCGACAGGCCGAGAATGGCGACCTCGGTCGCGGTGTCGAAACCCAGCCCGAACAGGAAGCCGAGCGGCGCCATATGCCAGCTGCGGCGGATCAACCGGAACAGCGGACGGAAGAGGCGCGACAACGGCCCCTGCCCCGAAAACATCATGGCGGCGTCCGCCTCCGCCATCGGCTCGCCGCGTGCGACCCGGCGGAACCGGGTCCAGACATCGCGCAGGATGATCAGGTTCATGATCGCGATGGCGAACAGGAAACTCGCCGAGACGATGGTGGCGATCGTCCCGCCGCTCTGCCCGAACGCCTCGAAATCGGACAGGGTGCTGGCGGCCAGCGCGACCGTGGTCGCCGCGATCAGGACGATGGCGGAATGGCCGATCGCGAACCACAGCCCGACCGCGATGGGTCGCTGGCCGTCCTGCATCAGCTTGCGGGTGACATTGTCGATCGCGGCGATGTGGTCGGCATCGACCGCATGGCGCAGCCCCAGGCTATAAGCGAGCAGCGCGGTGCCGAGCATCAGGCTGTTGCCCGCGAAGACGCTGAGCGCCCAGCCCCAGACGGCGATATTGACGAAGACCAGCGCGCCCATGAGCAGCGCGACGCGCTTCTTTAGCGGCAACCGGGCGCGCGGCGCTCCGGCATGATGGTAGGACATGGGTGATACCCCCGGCGTCATTGCGACAAGGGCCGAACTCCGCTGTCGCGGTCGCCATCCCACCCCACGGACGCACGCCGGGCGGGATGGCCGATTCGTCTCGGCCGATGGGCGTCGCTCGCATGATACAATATATCCAGCCGGTGACCATCCCCTGGATCGCGGCAAGAGCGACTCGCACTGGCAGGTCTCCTGGCTTGCGGGTCGAAGCGCACGCGACACGGCCTTCCCGGATGGCTCCAGTGGCTGTCCCCTGTCGCAGGGACCGGCGTCGCTCGCTCACCGCTTACAGTTGCAGGGACAGCTGGGGATCTTCACCCCATTCCCGTTTCAAGCCCCGAGGGGCACCGGCGCGATTGACCGGCGGTCTGGCTGAAAGCCGTTGCCGGTCGGCACCGGGATAGTCTGCGGCGGGTGGAGGCGCAAACCGCTTTATCGGGCCGGACGCCCGGCTTAATCCGGATCACATGGTGGATGTGAGAAGATGGCGCCGCTGGGCGCCGGCGGCGGCGTGCCTGGTCGCGGCATGTTCGGGCGGGAATTACCGGCCGGTCAGCGATTATCCGGTGCGGATCGGCAAGCCCTATACGGTGCGCGGCGTCACCTATGTGCCCGCCGAGGACGCGACCTATGACATGCTGGGCTATGCCAGCTGGTATGGCAGCGAATCGGGCAAGCGCACCGCGAATGGCGAGCGTTTCCGCCCCGGCTGGGCGACGGCCGCGCATACCACCCTGCCCCTGCCCAGCTATGTCGAGGTGACGGCGCTGGACACGGGGCGGCGGATCATCGTGCGAGTCAATGATCGCGGACCGTTCGCGGGATCGTCGCGGATCATCGACCTGTCGCGCGGCGCCGCCGAACAGCTCGGCCTGCGCGCGGTCGGCAAGGCGGCAGTACGGGTGCGGCGGGTGGAGCCGGACGAGAAGGACCGCGAACGCCTGCGCCACGGCAAGGCGGCGCGGCCATTGCCGCCGGTATCGGATGCGGTGCGGGCGAATCTGCTGTCGCAGATCGCGGCGGCGGGCATGACGGTGCGGTAGGGCGGCAGTTTCCGCCCACTTGCAGACATTGAGCATGGCTTTGCGATCTGTCATCGTGCGGTAATGTCGCTTGAACACCAGCCGCGCCTGTTGGACGAACAAACCGCTTTCAGGGCGATGTGCGTTTATCTTGAGGCTTACTGGGAGCGAGGCCTGCGGTCATCTGATGACATTGCCCAGCTTTTGTCGATCGTCCACAACGACCCGGCAACGCCGGATGATTGGGCAAATGCTATCGAGCAGGTCGTCCGCTAACGCCCAGCCAGTAGCGGACATGCCGTCAGGGATCTAAGCTGAGCGTTCTCTCAGCCGGGCCGGTGGATAAGACTCGGCGAGGGGAAAGCTGGGGCCTTGCAAAAGGCAGCGGAGCCTCCACCGCTCTCCCAGCACCGCGTGTCCACTAATGTCTCGAGAGCGGACATTCTCGGGTCGTGTATACTGCGCTGATGAGCGACAGTCGCTACAAAGGTGGAAGCACTCGCGGGGGTCGATGGGGTTGCGCCCTCGCAGCGCTTTTCGGCATCCCGGTCTTCATGCTCGCTACGCTGGTTGCGAGCTTAGGTGACTGTATGCCGAACGTGCAGTGCCATCCCAGCTTTTGGCTCGAAGGCATCCTCCCTACCGCGTTAGTAGCGTTGCCAATTGGGCTGGGGGTTAGATGGCTAGTAAACCGTCGATTGAATGATGACGGCTAACCACAATAGGCGGACATTCAGCCCGAGCTAGTTCGGCGCTCGGTGGCGCTAAACCCAGCCTTAGCCCCGCAACAAATACGCCATAACGAAAGAGCGGGCTTTCGCCCGCTCCGCCGCCATCCGCCAATGTTGGAAGAAGATTGGTCGGGGCGACAGGATTCGAACCTGCGACCCCCACACCCCCAGTGTGATGCGCTACCAGGCTGCGCTACGCCCCGACCGAGCGGCGGCCTCTAGGCGGGTTTTCCGAAGGATGCAAGCCTTGATGTGAAGATAGTGCGCACCCCACATCCGGCGCTCCATTGCGCCTGTTCGCCTGCGATGGTAGCGGGCAGGCTATCCGACATGGGGGCTGGTCGATCGTTCGCGGTCGGCGGGTGCCCGTGCCCATTCAGCATAGACGGGTCCGAATGTTCATTCCCTTCACCGCCCCAGTCGCCGCGATGGCTGCCGCCACCGGGGCCACCGCATCGAGCGGCGCCGCCTCGTTCCTCAGCCTGGCGCCGCTGCTCCTCGTCTTCGTGGTCTTCTATTTCCTGATGATCCGCCCGCAACAGCGCCGCATGAAGACGCTGCAAGCCTCGATCGAGGGGGTCAAGAAGGGCGATCAGGTCACCACGGCGGGCGGCATCGTCGGCAAGGTGACCCGCGTCGAGGACCAGCTGGTCGAGGTCGAGATCGCGCCGAACGTCCGCGTCCGGGTGGTCAAGGCGACGTTGACCGACGTGGTCAATCCGAACGCCAAGCCCGCGAACGACTGACCCGATGCTGGATTTCCCCCGCTGGAAGGTCGCTTCCATCGTCGCGCTGCTGGCGGCCCTGTGCCTGCTGGCGATCCCGAGCTTTCTGCCCGAGAGCGTCACCAACACCTGGGGTTCGATTCCGCACCCGCGCGTGAACAAGGGCCTCGATCTGGCGGGCGGCAGCTATCTGCTGCTGGAAGCGGACACCGCCGACCTGGCCAATTCGCGGCTGGAGACGATGCGCGACCAGGTGGCGGCGGAGATGCGGCGCGGCAATCCGCGCATCGAGATCGGCGACATCTCGGTCCGCGGCGGACAGCTCAGCTTCATGCTGCGCGATCCGACCCAGGTCGATGCGGCGCGTGAGCGACTGCTGTCGATCACCGGCGGCGGGGCGGGCATGACCGGCCAGCGCGAATGGGACATCCAGGTCGTCGACACCTCGCGCTTCGTGCTGAAGCCGACCCAGGCGGGCCTGACCCAGGCGGTCGACACCGCGATGAAGACCGCGACCGAGGTCGTGCGTCGCCGTATCGACGCGCTGGGCACCAAGGAGCCCACCATCCTTCAGCAGGGCTCGAACCGCATCGTCGTGCAGGTGCCGGGTCTTCAGGATCCGCAACAGCTTAAGGACCTGATCGGCAAGACCGCCAAGCTGGAGTTCAAGCTGGTCGACACGACCGCCAACCCGGCCGAGGTGGTCAAGGGCAACGCCCCCGCCGGCAGCCAGGTCCTGCCCTATCCGGGCAATCCGCTGGGCGCGCCGGTGATCGCGGTCAAGCGGCCGGTCATCATCTCGGGCGACCAGCTGATCGACGCGCAGCAGACCTTCGACCAGCAGACCAACGCGCCGCAGGTGGCGATCACCTTCGACGCGCAGGGCGGTCGCAAGTTCGCGCGGATCACGCAGGAAAATACCGGCAAGCCCTTCGCCATCATCCTGGACGGCCAGGTGCTTTCGGCCCCCAATATCAACGAACCGATCCTGGGCGGTCGCGCCCAGATCATGGGCAATTTCACCGTCGACACCGCCAACCAGCTGGCGATCTCGCTGCGTTCGGGCAAGCTGCCGATCGACCTGAAGGTCGTCGAGGAACGCACCGTCGGCCCGGACCTGGGCGCCGATTCGATCCGCGCGGGCATCCTGGCCTCGGCGATCGCGGCGGTCGCCGTCATCGTCTTCATGACCGTCACCTATGGCCGGTTCGGCATCTATGCGAACATCGCGGTCGTCATCAACGTGCTGGTCATCCTGGCGGTCATGGCGATGCTGAACGCGACGCTGACCCTGCCGGGTATCGCGGGCTTCATCCTGACCATCGGCACCGCGGTCGACGCCAACGTGCTGATCAACGAGCGTATCCGCGAGGAACGCAGGCGCGGGCGAAGCGTCATCCAGTCGGTCGAGCTGGGCTATAAGGAAGCCAGCCGCACCATCTTCGAGGCGAACGTGACCCACGCCATTTCGGGCGTCATCATGCTCGTGCTGGGCTCGGGCCCGGTCAAGGGCTTCGCGGTCGTGCTGCTGATCGGCATCGTGACCAGCGTGTTCACCGCCGTTACCTTCACGCGGATGCTCGTGGCGCTGTGGTTGCGCCGCGAAAAGCCCAAGACCATCAATATTTGAGGCAGGAGAACAGATCATGCGCCTCCTGAAACTCGTCCCCGACAACACGAACATCGACTTCGTCCGCCTGCGCGGCTGGGCGTTCGGGCTGACGCTCGCGCTCACCCTGCTGGCGGTCGGCGTAACGTTCGCCAAGGGTCTCAATCTGGGCGTCGACTTTGTCGGCGGCCTGATGATCGAGGAGAAATTCCCCACCCCGCCCTCGGCCGACCGGGTACGTTCGGTCATCGACGGGCTGGGCGTCGGCGAAGCCAATATCCAGACGGTCGGCGACGGCCGGACCATCAGCATCCGCCTGCCCGCCCCGGCCTCCAACGACGAAGGCGCGACCAACGCCGTCGTCCGCAAGGTCGAGACCGCGCTAGGCCAGCAATTCCCCGGTGCGACCTTCAGCCGTTACGACACGGTGTCGGGCAAGGTGTCGGGCGAGCTGATCAAGCACGGCGTGCTGGCGGTCGTCCTGGCGATCCTGGGCATCGGCCTGTTCGCCATCTTCCGCTTCGAATGGCAGTTCGGCGTGTCGACCATCGTCGCCATCGTCCACGACCTTCTCGTCACGCTGGGCTTCTTCGCGATCACCCAGTTCGAGCTGGACCTGACGATCATCGCAGCGTTCCTGACCATCATCGGCTATTCGATCAACGACAAGATCGTGATCGACGACCGTATCCGCGAGAATATGCGCCGCTATCGCAAGATGGACATGCGCGAGATCATCAACCTGTCGGTGAACGAGACGCTGCCGCGCACGGTCATGACCTCGGTCACGATCCTGCTGGCGCTGATCGCGCTGCTGCTGCTGGGCGGCCATGTGCTGCGCGGCTTCACCGCGGCGATGATCCTGGGCATCGTGGTCGGCACCTATTCGTCGATCTACGTCTCGTCCTCGCTTCTCATCACGCTGGGGCTGCGCGCCGAGCCGAACCGCGAAAAGCCCGGCACGACCGACAAGCGCAGCATCGCCGACGCCGAGCGCATCACCCCGCGAGAGGGGTAAGCCGGGCGCATGAGCGACTCGATCCGCATCACCCGCGATCCGACCGCCCCCGGCCCGATCGTCCGTGGCTTTGCCGCCACGGGCTTCCGGGTCGGGGAGATCGCCTACCCCGCGCTGCTGCTCTCGCCCGACTGGCATGAGCCGTGGAGCCCGCCGCCCTTCGAGGCGCTGGATGCACAGGCGGTGGCGTCGCTGATCGACGAGGCGCCGGAATTCCTGCTGCTTGGCACCGGTGCGACGCTGCGCCGGGCGCCGCGTGCGCTGATCGAGGCGCTGGAGGCGCGCGGACTGGGTGTCGAGGCGATGGACAGCCGTGCCGCCGCCCGTGCCTGGGGCGTGCTGCGCTCCGAGGGGCGCAAGATCGTCGCCGCGCTCTACCCGCTCGACGCCTGACCGGCCGCCTGGCGGCGCGCGACCAGCCCCGCCAGATGCGAATGAAGCGCCGCGGCATTGGCCGCCCAGGTGAAGTCGCGCACCGCCGCGCGCACCGTCCAGGGATCGGGCGCCTGCTCCAGCACATCGCGGATCGCATCCGCAAAGGCTTCGGCCTCGGGCGCGGTGATTCGCCCCGCCGTGCGGCTGGTCACCACATCGCCCGCCCCGCCCGCCGGCGTGATGACGATGGGCGTCCCGCAGGCAAGCGACTCGACCCAGGCATTGGCAAGGCCCTCGGAGGCCGAGGCCAGCGCCATCACATTGGCCGCCCCCAGCAGCGGCGGCAGCGCCTGGTGCGGGATGCCGCCGACCAGCTGCACCCGCTCGCTCATGCCCAGCCGTGCGACCTGCGCGGCGAGCGCGTCACGCTCCGGTCCCTCTCCCACGATCAACAGCTCGACGCCGGGCAGCCGGGCGACCGCATCGATCACCACATGATGCCCCTTGCGCGGGATCAGCGCGCCGAGCGAGACGACCAGCGGCCCCCGGATTCCCAGCGCCTGCTTGGCGGCGGACCGGTCGATCGGCTGGAAGATCGCCTGGTCGACGCCGGTATGGTGGACCCGTATCCGTTGTCGCGCCACGCCGAGCGCGGCGACGTCGTCGGCCATCGCATCGCTCACCGCCAACAGCCCGTCCGCCCGCGCCGCCGCCCTGGCAACCTGATGGCGGGTGGCCGGGGCCCGCCCCCAATGATGGATGTCCGCGCCGCGCGCCTTGATCGAGACCGGCACGCCATAGCGGCGCCCCAGCGCCACCGCCGCCGGGCCATCGGGAAAGAAGAAGGAGGCATCGATCACGTCGAACCGCTGCTCCTCCCACAGCCGGTCGAGCAGCGGGCACAGCGCCCGGACCAGCGCGGCGACATGGAACCGCCCGCCCGTGCCCGGCAGCGTCACGAAGCGCGGCCGCGCGACCGACAGCCCATGCCATGTCTCCGCCACCGGCAGCGCGGCCTGCGCCCGGAACCGGGCGGCGCGCGCCAGCGGCCAGACCGGCAAGCCGATCGGCGCGACCACGCGCACCGAAACGCCAGGCCGCTGCGCCAGCGCCGCCGTCTGCCGCTCGACGAAAATGCCGAAATTGGGGCGCGTGGCATCGGGAAACAGGCTCGACAGGGTCAGGACGTTCAGCATCAATCCTTCAACTCCGGTCGGCGCGCCCACGATGCGCGACGCTCCATCCTAGCCCGGAAACGGGTGGTGGCAAAAACCATGGCCGCGAAAGATGATGCACATGCGATCATCTTGCACGATCAAATACCCATCCTGACTCGCCACAGTTAAGAATTGTTCATCAACGCGACAGATCGTTCCTGACACAGTTATGGCCATGGGCTATCCAGTCCAGACCAACAGGGTGGGACATTTCATGACGCGATTCGGACGTTTGGGCACGATGCTGGCCCTGGCCGCGACGCTGGCGGGCTGTGGCGGCGATGGCGGGTCGAACACGATCACCCCTTCGGGCGGGGGCGGCTCGGGGGGCGGCACCGCGACGAACGGCTGCTCGCTGCGCAACCGGCAGAACTGGGTCGCGGCGCAGATGAACGAATGGTATCTCTTCCCCGAGACGCTGCCCGCCAGCCTCGACCCGACCCCCTATTCCACCGTCAGCGACTATATCGACGCGCTGACCGCGACCGCACGGGCGCAGCGCAAGGATCGCTATTTCACCTACATTACCTCCATCAAGGAGGAAGATGCCTATTATAATTCGGGTGCGGATGCGGGCTTCGGCTTCCGCCTGACCGCCGACGCCTCGCAGACCAGGCTGATGGTCGCCGAATCGTTCGAAAGCGGCGCCGCGCTGGCCGCCGGTATCGATCGCGGGACCGAGATTCGCGGCATCGGCACCACGACCGCCAATATCCAGTCGATCGCCGACATCGTTCGCGCCGATCCGAACAACGGCCTGTCCAACGCACTCGGACCCGATACGGCGGGCACGACCCGCGTGCTCCAGGTCGCCGACACGTCGGGCAATGTCCGCACCGTCACGCTGACCAAGTCGGCCTTCACGCTCCAGCCGGTGTCGCCCAATTACGGCACCCAGGTCATCGTCGAGAACGGCCAGCGTTACGGCTATATCAATCTGCGCACCTTCATCAGCACCGCCGATCCGCAGCTGCGCGCCGCCTTCGCCACCTTCAAGCAGCAGGGCATCACCCAGGTCGTCGTCGACCTGCGCTATAATGGCGGCGGTGCGATCACCATTGCCGACCTGTTCAACAATCTGCTCGGCGGCAATCGCCAGACGTCGGACGTGATGGGCTATACCGCCTTCCGCGCCAGCAAGGCGTCGAACAACACCACCACCTATTTCGCGCCCCAGGCCGAATCGATCGTGCCGACCCGGCTCGCCTTCATCGGCACGGGCGGCACCGCCTCGGCCAGCGAATTGGTGGTGAACCGCACCCTGCCCTATATGGGGTCCAATAGCGGGCTGATCGGCGCCAACACCTATGGCAAGCCGGTGGGGCAGATCGCGCTCGACAAGAGCGAGTGCGACGACCGGCTGCGCGTCATCGCCATCTCGATCCAGAACGCCAATCAGCAGGGCGGCTATTATAACGGCCTGGCCAGTGTCGTGCCCGCCAGTTGCAAGGCGGGCGACGACCTGACCCGCAAGATGGGCGACCCGCAGGAAGCCTCGACCCGCGCCGCGCTGGACTTCCTCCAGGGCAAGACCTGCACTCCGATCAGCGCCTCGACCGCGACGGCGCAATCGCTGTCGGGCGGCGCGCGCAAGCTGCTCCAGCCCGAACGCCCCTCGGTCGCGCAGCGCGACGTGCCGGGCCTGTTCTGATACGAAAACGCCCCTCCGGCCATAAGGCGGGAGGGGCGCTTTTCCGTCCGGAACCTCCGGCTTACAGCCGCTGCGTCCCCGCATAAGCGAACAGCGCATCGCCGTCGCCCGACAGCGTCACCGTCTCGGCGCCGGTGACGGTCAGGCACTGGCCCGCCCGGAACGCGACGCCCGCGACTTCGCCCGATCCGGTGATCGGGATCAGCCAGGCCGTCCGCCCCTCGGGCAGCGCCACGGCGTGCTCGCCCGCCGCCCAGCGCTCCAGCACGAATTTCGGCCCTTCGACCAGGATATCGCGCCCCTCGCCCGCCGGCCCCGGCGAGACGATCGGCTTATAGGGGGTCAGATGCGCGACATCGACCCCGTCCTCCAGATGCAGCTCGCGGTCGCTGCCATAGTCGTAGAGGCGGTAGGTGGTCTCGCTATTCTGCTGCACCTCGATCACGGTCAGCCCGGCGCCGATCGCATGGATGGTGCCCGAGGGCGCGTAATAGAAATCGCCCTCCTTGACCGGCACCCAGTCGAGATCGGCCTCGACCGAGCCGTCGCGGGCGTCGGCGCGCAGCTGTTCCTTGGTCATCGGCGCCTTGGGGCCCAGCGCGATGGTCGAATCGGGCTCGGCGGTCAGGATCGTCCAGCATTCGTCCTTGCCGCGCGGCAGGCCACGGGCATGGGCCTGTTCGTCGTCGGGATGGACCTGGACCGACAGCTTCTCGCTGGTGAACAGATATTTGATGAGCAGGTCGGGCGAAGTGTCGCCCGGCGCCTGGAACCAGACCTCGCCGATCGGCGCGCCGTCGGCGGGCGCATCCTCGAAGCCGGGATACAGGGTATGGCGGCCCCAGGGCTTTTCGACGCGGTGGGTATGGAGCAGCGTGGCGGGCATGGGTCTATCTTCCTTCCGATCGGGCGACGGGAAAACCGTCGGCGCCATGGGCCGTTCCGCCCTGTCCCGCCCATGCCGCGACCCATATGTCGATGGCAAGCCGCGTCGTTTCGCATCCGTCGCAGACGCATGTGCGGAAGGACTGTTCCCCGCCGTCCGGCTGCGCTAAGGACATGCGCGATGCGTAACCCCCGTTCCCGTGCGCTGTCGCTGGCGCTCATCGCCGCTCTGGCCCTTCCGATCGCGGGTTGCGCCCGCAACCGTACCCGCACCGACCTGCCTTATGTCGCGCGCGACGTCGGCACGCTCTATACCGCCGCCAAGAACCGGCTGGATCAGGGCCGCTACAAGGAGGCCGCGCTGCTGTTCGACGAGGTGGAGCGTCAGCACCCCTATTCGATCTGGGCCCGCCGCGCGCAGCTGATGAGCGCGTTCAGCTATTATCTGGGCCGCGACTATACCCAGTCGATCCAGTCGGCGCAGCGTTTCATCTCGGTCCATCCCGGCAATCGCGACGCGCCCTATGCCTATTATCTGATCGCGCTCGGCTATTACGAGCAGATCCAGGACGTCACCCGCGACCAGAAGATCACCCGCCAGGCGCTCGACGCGCTGGGCGAGCTGATGCGCCGCTATCCCAATTCGCGCTACGCCGCCGATGCGCGGCTGAAGGTCGATCTGGTCAACGATCACCTGGCGGGCAAGGAAATGGAGATCGGCCGCTTCTACGAGGACCGCCACCAGTGGCTGGCCGCGTCGATGCGCTTCCGCACCGTGGTCGACAAGTACCAGACGACCAGCCACACGCCCGAGGCGCTGCTGCGGCTGACCGAGACCTATCTGGCGCTGGGCGTGCGTCCCGAGGCGGAACGCGCCGCCGCGGTGCTTGGCGCCAATTATCCGGGCAGCGACTGGTATAACCGCGCCTACAAGCTGATGCGCGAATATCCGGTCGAGACGATCCCGCCGATCCAGCCGGGCCAGCCCGTGGTGCCGCAGGGCACGCCGGGTTCGGTCAATGTCACCCTGCCGGGCAGCGCGGGCAACGCCACCCCCAGCGCCGCCGCACCGGGCCGCCCGACCCCGACGGGCAACAACAGCTCGCCGACCGGCTAAGCCCCTTTTCCTCCCCTGCAAGGGGAGGTGGCAGGTCGCGGGCCTGACGGGAGGGGTGTCGCGCGCTCGACAGGGCGACACCCCTTCGCCAGCTTCGCTGGTCCCCTTCTCTTGCAGGGAAGGAAGGCCATGTATCGCGCCCCACCCGAACAAATCGGGATCATTTTCGCGCAGGGGGGATAACATCGCGCGGCATTTGGCTTTATATCGCGCCCCATGCTGACCGCGCTGTCCATCCGTGATGTCGTGCTGATCGAGGCGCTCGACCTCGATTTCGGCCAAGGCCTGGGCGTCCTGACGGGCGAGACGGGCGCCGGCAAATCCATCCTGCTCGACGCGCTGGGCCTGGCCCTTGGCGGGCGCGGCGACAGCGGCCTTGTCCGCCATGGCGCGGGCCAGGCGATCGTCACCGCCAGCTTCGAGCCCCCCGCCCCCGACAGCCGCCTCGCCACGATCCTCGACGATGCGGGCATCGCGGTCGAGCCGGGCGAACCGCTGATCGTCCGCCGTCAGGTCAAGGCCGATGGCGGCAGCCGGGGCTTCGTCAACAGCCAGCCCGCCTCCGCCGCGCTGCTGCGCGAGATCGCGCCCTTCCTGGTCGAGATCCACGGCCAGCATGACGATCGCGGACTGCTGAACCCGCGCGGCCACCGGATGATGCTCGACAGTTTCGGGCGGATCGACACCGGCGCGGTCGCCGCCGCCTGGACGAAGCTGCGCGAGGCGGAGACCGCGCTGGCCACCGCGCGCGAGGAGATCGAGACGGCGGCGCGCGACCGCGAATGGCTGGAACATGCGGTCGCCGAACTCACCAAGCTTGCCCCCGAACCGGGCGAGGAGGAATCGCTGGCCGACCGGCGGCGCACCATGCAGCGTTCGGAAAAGATCGCGGGCGAATTGTCCGCGATCGAGGACCATTTGCAGGGCTCCGACGGCGCGCTGGCGGGACTTCGCCAGGCGGCCCGCGTGCTGGAGCGGATCGGCGAGGATCACCCCGCGCTGGCCGAGGCGCTGGCCGCCATCGACCGCGCGGTGATCGAGGCGTCGCTGGCCGAGGAGCGGCTGGCCGATGCGCATCGCGAACTCGCCTATGATCCCCGCGCGCTGGAGGAGGACGAGGCCCGGCTGTTCGAACTGCGCGGTATGGCGCGCAAACACCGGGTCCAGCCCGACGACCTGGCCGAACTGACCGAGCAGCTGCGCGGGCGGCTGGAGCGGCTGGATGCGGGCGAAGAGGGGATCGGTCGGCTGGAGGCCGCCGTCGCGACCGCGCGCGCGTCCTATGACAAGGCCGCGGCCCAGATTTCCAAGGCACGCACCGCCGCCGCCGAACGGCTGGATCAGGCGGTGAAGAGCGAACTCGCCCCGCTCAAACTGGACGCCGCGCGGTTCCGCACCGTGGTCGCCACCGTCGAGCCGTCCGGCTGGTCGGCAGCGGGCAAGGACCGGGTCGAGTTCGAGATCTCGACCAACCCCGGCGCGCCCTTCGCCCCGCTGATGAAGATCGCCAGCGGCGGCGAATTGTCGCGCTTCATCCTGGCGCTGAAGGTCGCGCTGGCCGAGGAAGGCGGCGCGACGACGATGATCTTCGACGAGATCGATCGCGGCGTCGGCGGCGCGGTCGCCTCCGCGATCGGCGACCGGCTGCACCGGCTGGCGCGGCGGACCCAGTTGCTGGTCGTGACCCACAGCCCGCAGGTGGCGGCGCGCGGCGCGGCGCATCTGCTGATCGCCAAGAGCCATGACGGCACCGTCACCCGCACCGGGGTCCGCGCCCTGAGCGAAGCGGAACGGCGCGAGGAGATTGCCCGGATGCTGTCGGGCGCGACGATCACCGACGAAGCCCGCGCCCAGGCCGACCGACTGCTCGAAACGCTGTAGGGCGACGCCAATTCGATTTTATATTTGATGTCGATCAGTTATGAAGGCGATGCGTTCGATCCTTGCGCACGCCTTGAACGGACTCATCGCATGCCTGTCCCTTTGCCTTTGACGCCCGCTCCGCCCAGTGCAAACGATATGACGGCATTGGTGGCGGGAATGCGTTCCTGCCTGGCGCTGGCGGATCGACTCGACCTGCCGATGGTCGGCATCCATCTGGAACAGGGCCGGTCATGGCTGATCGCCCATGGCTATGACGAGGCATAGCGCCATCCCCGGGATACGCCCGTTCCCCGCGACCCCGGACTGACGTCATCTCGGTCTTGATCCCCCGGCGGGGGGTGGACTAGCACGGCGGCGTGACTGCCCTCCCCGCCCTGCCGCAAACCGATCTCGAAGCCGCCGCCGATCTGGAGGCGCTCGCCCGCGAAATCGCGCATCATAACCGCCTCTATCACACCGAGGACGCGCCCGATATTTCGGACGCCGACTATGACGCGCTGGTCCGCCGCAACGCCGCGATCGAGGCGGCCTTCCCCCATCTGGTCCGCAGCGACTCGCCCAGCGTCCAGGTCGGAGCCGCCCCCGCCGCGCATCTGGCCAAGGTCGCGCATGCCCGGCCGATGACCAGCCTCGACAATGCCTTCACCGACGAGGAGGTCGAGGAGTTTGTCGGCCGCGTCCGCCGCTATCTGAAGCTGCCCGAGGACGAGCACGTCACGCTGACCGCCGAGCCCAAGATCGACGGCCTGTCCTGTTCGCTGCGCTATGTCGACGGACGGCTGGTCCAGGCACTGACCCGCGGCGACGGCGCGATCGGCGAGGACGTGACCGAGAATGTCCGCACCATCGCCGACATACCCCAGACCATTCCCGCGCCGGGCGTGTTCGAGGTGCGCGGCGAAGTCTATATGAGCAAGGCCGATTTCGCCGCGCTCAACGCCAAGCTGGCGCAGGAGGCGGCCGAGACGGGCAAGGAGGCGCGCCAGTTCGCCAATCCGCGCAACGCCGCCGCCGGTTCGCTGCGCCAGAAGAACCCCGCGATCACGGCGGGCCGACCCTTGCGCTTCCTGGCCCATGGCTGGGGCGAGGCGAGCGAGGTCGCGGTCGACAGCCAGTTCGACATGGTCGAGACCTGGCGCGGCTGGGGCTTTCCCATCGCCGACGCCTTTGCCCGCGTGCCCGATGCCGCCGCCGCGCTGGCCATCTATCGCACGATCGAGGCGCAGCGCGCCGACCTGCCCTTCGATATCGATGGCGTGGTCTATAAGGTCGACCGGCTCGACTGGCAGGCGCGGCTCGGCATCGTCGGGCGCACCCCCCGCTGGGCGATCGCGCACAAATTCCCCGCCGAGCGCGCGCAGACCACGCTGGAGCGGATCGACATCCAGGTCGGCCGCACCGGCGCGCTGACCCCGGTCGCGCGGCTGGAGCCGGTGACGGTCGGCGGCGTGGTGGTGACCAATGCGACGCTGCACAATGCCGACGAGATCGAACGGCTGGGGGTGCGCCCCGGCGACCGAGTCGTCCTGCAACGCGCGGGCGACGTCATCCCGCAGATCGTCGAGAACCTGACCCGCGACGTGGCCCGCGAGCCCTTCGTCTTCCCCGATCACTGCCCCGAATGCGGCAGTCTGGCGACTCGCGAGGAGGGCGAGGTCGTCATCCGCTGCACCGGCGGGCTGATCTGCCCGGCGCAGCGCGTCGAACGCCTGATCCATTTCGTGTCGCGCCATGCCTTCGACATCACCGGGCTGGGCCTGGTCCGCGTCGAGGAGTTCTTCCGCGACGGCCTGATCGCCTCGCCCGCCGACATCTTCCGGCTGCACCGGCACCGCGAGGCGCTGGTCGCGCGCGAGCGCATGTCCGAACTGGTGGTCGACAAGCTGCTGGCGGCGATCGACGCGCGGCGCGACATATCGCTCGACCGTTTCCTCTTCGCGCTGGGCATCCGCCATGTCGGCGAGATCACCGCGCGCGATCTGGCACGGCGTTTCGTGTCGATGGCGGGCTTCCGCGCGATGATCGACGCCGCGCTTCAGGTCCGCGCCGAGACGGTGCCCGCGCTGGGCGAGCCCGACCGCAAGTTCGAGCTGCGCCGCCAGCGCGCCATCGTCGCCGCGATCGACACGCCCCAGATCGGCCCCGAAGTCGCCGATGCGCTGCTCGACTTCTTCGCCGAGGAGCATAACCGCGCGGTCGTCGACGACCTGCTGGGCGAGGTGACGCCCGCCGACACCGTTCACCAGACCCGCGAGTCGGAGGTCACCGGCAAGACGCTGGTCTTCACCGGCACGCTCGAAAGCCTGTCGCGCGACGAGGCCAAGGCGCAGGCGGAGGCGCTGGGCGCGCGCGTCTCGGGATCGGTCTCGGCCAAGACCGACCTGGTCATCGCCGGGCCGGGCGCCGGATCGAAGCTGAAAAAGGCGCAGGACCTGGGCATCCGGGTGATCGACGAAGCCGCCTGGAACGACTTGGTCGCATCCAGCTGACCCTGCGCGACGCCGCCGCCGAATCATGACGGCGGCGTCACCTTCGCAACGACGGTCGAGCGCCCTTATCGGTCCTTGCGTGTCGCCACCGACCGCGCCGCCGGAACCTGGCAAACCGGAAAATTGCCGCGATCCGAATGCGATGTCGCTGTGATCGCTCCCATTACCGTTGCCAAACTGCAACGCCCGGCAATTGAGTGATCCCCCCCCTGTCGTAAGCGTGAACTTTGTCACATAACGGCAATGTTCGTCAGTCAGGGGCACGCTCAACCGAGCCGGAAAACACGGCCGGACCGCGCCGCTTCGCGCGAAAAGGGGACCTTTTATCTATGCGTAATTCGCTTTTCCTGGGCGCGGCCATCGTCGCGCTCGCCATTCCTGCGGCGGCCGCCGCGCAGTCGACGGGCTCGGTCGATGCTGAGGACGTCGTCGTCACCGGCAGCCGCAACGACAGCGTAGGCGGCGTGAAGACGGTCGACACCACCCGCAACAAGGCGGTCCTGACCCAGCAGTTCATCAGCCGTCAGACGCCGGGCCAGAGCGTCAATGAGATCATCAACAACCTGCCGGGCGTCAGCTTCCAGAACAACGATCCCTTCGGATCGGCGGGTGGTACGCTGACGATTCGTGGCTTTGATTCGACCCGCATCAGCCAGACCTTCGACGGCATACCGCTGAACGACACCGGCAACTATGCAATCTATTCCAACCAGCAGTTGGACCCCGAGCTGATCGAGCAGGTCAACGTCAATCTCGGCACCACCGACGTCGACTCGCCGACCGCCGCCGCGACCGGTTCGACCGTCAACTATCGCAGCCTGATGCCCTCTGACACGTTCGGCGCGCGCATGGTCGGATCAGTCGGCGACTACAGCTTCTTCCGCGTTTTCGGCATGGTCAACACGGGCGTCTTCACGCCGTGGGGCACCAAGGCCTGGATTGCGGGCAGCAGCGCGACGAACAACGTCGTGTTCAACAATTACGGCAAGATCGCCAAGCAGCAGTATAACGCGAAGGTCTATCAGCCGATCGGCAGCAACGGCGACTTCATCGCTGTGTCGGGCCATTACAATCAGAACCGCAACAACTTCTTCGGTTCGGCTCCGCTGCGTGAAGACACCAACGTGTTCACCTCGACCGGCGGCAGCGGTCCAAATGCCGCTGCCCCGACGCTGGTGACCGGTGCTGTCCGCACGGCTGGCACGGGTTCGAGCAACCGCTTCCCCAACAGCCGCGATGAACTGCCGTACAACGTCGCGCGCTGCCAGATCGACACGCCGCAAGCAGGTGTGAACGACGTTCCGAACAGCTGCGGCACCAGCTTCGACGAGCGCTACAACCCCTCGAACACCGCCAATATCCGCATCAACTCGCGTTTCACGCTGGCTGACAACCTGATCCTGTCGGCGGATCCCTATTATCAGTATACCAAGGCCAATGGCGGCGGCACCGTGCGCGGCCAGGAAGGTGGCTTTGTCCGCAACGGCGTCACTTATTACGGCTTCATCAACAACAACTACTATTTCGGCCGTGATCTGAATGGCGACGGGGATGTGCTGGATCGCACGTCGACCACCGGCACGACCACCACGAACGGCGGCGTCACCCTGCTGGCTCCCAGCCAGACCGTCACCCATCGTTACGGCCTGATCTCGTCGCTCCGCTACGATTTCGCGCCTGGTCAGACTTTCCGTGTCGCCTACACGCATGAATATGCTCGTCATCGCCAGACCGGCGAACTGGGCTATCTCCAGTTGAATGGTCAGCCATTCGACGTTTTCCCGATCAACAACCCCATCCTCGCAGCCAATGGCTTTGCGGTACAGAAGCGTGATCGCCAGTCGTTCGCGATCCTGGATCAGGTTTCGGGTGAATACACCGGCAAGTTTCTCGACGACGCGCTGACGCTGCAGGCTGGCGTCCGCGCTCCGTGGTTCAAGCGCGACTTGAACAACTTCTGCTTCGTCACTTCGGGCGGCGGCAATGTTGACTGTCTGGGTCGGGGCAATGATGCAGCCAATGCTGCCTATGCCGCGCAGAACCCCTATTCGTACAACGCCGCCACCAATACGGTGACCGGCTATGCCGTGCCGCAGCAGCGTGTCCTGAAGTACAACCGCGTTCTTCCAAGCGCGGGCTTCACCTATCGCTTCGACGGCAGCGCCTCGGTCTTCGGTAACTACTCGCGCGGTTTTCAGGTCCCGGGTACGGACAATCTGTACCAGACGATCTATTATCCCGCGAACACCGAAGCGGCCAACCCGAAGCCCGAATTTTCGGATAACTTCGACCTCGGCGCGCGCTACACCACCAACCGCCTTCAGGCGCAGGTCGGCCTGTGGTACACCAAGTTCAGCAACCGTCTGGCCTCGGCCTATGATGTCGACACCCAGCAGACCATCTATCGCAACCTGGGCCGTGTCGACAAATACGGCATCGACGGTTCGATCGCCTATCGCCCGATCAACGAACTGCTGTTCTACGTCTTCGGTTCGTACATGAAGTCGGAGATCAAGAACGACGTCGTGCTCGGTCGCTGCCCAACCACGCTGACCGCAGCAAATACCACGACCAACTGCACCACCGCGGGAGCGCCGACCTACGCCTTGACCGCTGGCAAGCGGGAATCGGGTGCGCCCGTCTACACGCTGGGCGGTCGCGTCCAGGCCACACTCGGCCCGGTGGACCTGGGCGTCCAGGCCAAGCGGACCGGCCGTCGTTATCTGAACGACCAGAACCTGCCGCAGTTCGCCTGCACGGTCGCATTGATCAACAATGTCTGCCCGACCGTCTCCAACGTGCCCGCGTCGTTCACCGGCACGCGCGGTATCCAGTACCAGACCTATGGTGCCTATGCGCCAGGTTACACGACCGTCGATCTGGACGCGCGTATCTCGCTGGGCTGGACCGGCATTGGCACCGACAAGACCTACATCCAGCTGAACCTGCAGAACGTGTTCAACACCTTCTATGTCGGCGGCATGGGTCAGGCCGGTCAGACGGCGAACGTCGTGTCGTCGCTGCCCTTCGTCCAGATTGGTTCGCCCCGCGCACTGATCGTGTCGCTCAACACGCAGTTCTAAGTTCCGACCCGGCTTTTAAGTCGGACTGGATTTCGGGCCGCCCCTCCTCCGGGAAGGGCGGCCCTTTCTTTTGCCCCTGCCCCAATCTTTGCCCTTCGCCTGTGGTCCGTGTAGATGTCGCCCGGCCATGGCCACCCATTCGCCCGTCGCGACCAGCACCGTTTCGCCCGCCGCCGCCGACCAATTGTCGGTGCGGCCGTTTTTCGAGAACAAGGCGCGCGCCTTCTGGATACTCCAGGCGGTCGGCTGGTCCGGCTATCTGGTCCAGCGTTCGGTGGTCGGCGTCTCCAACGGCTTTTCGCTGGAGAAGATCATCCCGGTGATCATCGAGGCGATCCTGGGCTATTGCATCACGCTGCTGCTCTCGACCCTTTATGGCTATTACCGGCGGCTGCCGCGCATCGCGGGGGTGTTCCTGACGCTGGCGACGCTGGCGGCCGCGACCTTCCTTTATGCCGCGCTCAACG
This sequence comes from Sphingomonas sp. SORGH_AS_0789, assembly GCF_031453055.1. Lineage (NCBI taxonomy): Bacteria > Pseudomonadati > Pseudomonadota > Alphaproteobacteria > Sphingomonadales > Sphingomonadaceae > Sphingomonas > Sphingomonas sp. SORGH_AS_0789. The sequence continues at coordinate 2,125,395 of NZ_JAVIYV010000001.1, read as the reverse complement.
CCTTTTCCTTCTCGTTCATCACCACGACCCAGCCGGGGGTCACCGTCTCGCTGCTGATCGGCAACCTGTTCATCACCTTCGAGGTGCTGGCGGGCTGGTCGGCGCTCTATTTCGCGATCAACTATTATCTGATCGTCGAGCACCAGATCGACGAGATGCGTGCGCTGGAGCATCAGGCGTCCTCGGCGCAGTTGGCGATGCTGCGCTACCAATTGAACCCGCATTTCCTGTTCAACACGCTCAATTCCATCTCGACGCTGGTGCTGCTCAAGCAGACCGAGCGGGCGAATGCGATGTTAAGCCGGCTGTCAGCCTTCCTCCGCTACACGCTGGCCAATGAGCCCACGGCGCATGTGACCGTGGCGCAAGAGGTTGAAACGCTGAAACTCTATCTGGAAATTGAGAAGATGCGCTTTGAGGATCGCCTGCGCCCGAGTTTCGAGATCGACCCGCGGGCCGAACGTGCCCGGCTGCCCTCGCTGCTGCTGCAACCGCTGGTCGAGAACGCTATCAAATATGCCGTCACCCCGCAGGAAGAAGGCGCCGATATCCGCGTCGATGTGCGACTGGTCGGGCAACGGGTGCGGATCGCCGTATCCGATACCGGTCCCGGCTTGCACGAGGTGCGTCATTCCTCAAGCGTTTCGACCGGCGTTGGGCTGTCCAATATCCGCGAACGGCTGGCCCAGGCTTATGGCCCGGATCACCGCTTCGAATCCCGCTCCGCGCCGGCTGGCGGATTCTCGGTCGAGATCGAGATCCCCTTCCAGCTTGAGAATGTGAACAGAGAGGCCGCATGACCATCCGTACCATCCTCGTCGACGACGAGCCCCTGGCGATCCAGGGACTGGAGATCCGTCTCCAGGCGCACGAAGACGTCGAGATCATCGAGCGCTGCTCGAACGGGCGCGAAGCGATCCGCGCGATCAAGACGCACAAGCCCGACCTCGTCTTCCTCGACATCCAGATGCCCGGTTTCGACGGTTTCTCGGTGATCCAGGGGCTGATGGAGGTCGAACCGCCCTTGTTCGTCTTCGTCACCGCCTATTCCGACCATGCCCTGCGTGCCTTTGAGGCGCAGGCGGTCGACTATCTGATGAAGCCGGTCGAGGAGGCGCGGCTCGCCGACACGCTCGACCGCGTGCGCCAGCGGCTGAACGAGAAGCGCGGCGCTGGCGAGGTCGAGAAGCTGAAGGAAGTGCTCGCCGAGCATGCTCCCGAAGCGGTCGCCGACCTGAACGAAGGCGGCGAGGTCGCCGCCAGCCGCTTCGAGAAGCTCATCAACATCAAGGATCGCGGCCAGATCTTCCGCGTCGATGTCGACACGATCGAGATGATCGAGGCGGCGGGCGATTACATGGTGATCAACACCGGCGACAATTCGCTGGTCCTGCGCGAGACGATGAAGGACCTGGAGAAGCGACTCGACCCCCGCCGGTTCCAGCGGGTGCACCGCTCGACCATCGTCAACCTGGACCTGGTCAAGCAGGTGAAGCCGCACACCAATGGCGAATGCTTCCTGCTGCTCGAGTCGGGCGCGCAGGTGAAGGTCTCGCGCAGCTACCGCGACGTGGTGGCGCGGTTCGTTCACTGATCGTAACCCTCTACCTCCGTTCGCACTGAGCGAAGTCGAAGTGCACGTTCCGCGTTGGGTTGCTGTCGGGCGTGGCCTTCGACTTCGCTCAGGCTGAACGGAGGGTGGGACTTATCGGCAGAGCCGTTCAGGCTGAGCCCTTCGACGGGCTGGCAAGCCAGCCGCTCAGGATGAACTTCGGCACTTCGCGCTGAAGTCGAAGCGCACGTCCCAACGCCAGCCAAACAGCCCCTACCGCAACCCCAGCATCTTGTGCGTCTGGAGCGTCAACCGCCAGCGCGGTCGCTCCATGACCATGGCGATGCACGCCTCGCGATTCGCCTCCGCGCGCGGATCGTCGAGCGGCTGGAGCAGATGGTTGGCAAAGTCCCAGCCTTCGACCTCCGCCGGGTCGATCCCCGCCTGGGGCCAGACCAGCTTCAATTCCTGCCCCGAACGCTGGACGACCTGGGACCCCGCCTTGGGGCTGATGCACACCCAGTCGATGCCCGGATGCGCCGCGATCGTCCCATTGCTCTCGATCGCGATGAAGAACCCCGCCGCATGCAGCGCCTCGACCAGCGCGTCGTCGACCTGAAGCATCGGCTCGCCCCCGGTCAGCACGACGAAGCGCTGGTCGCGGGTCGTGCCCCAGAAACCCTCGACCGCCGCGACCAGCGCCGCCGCATCGGCGAAGCGCCCGCCGCCCAGGCCGTCGACCCCGACGAAATCGGTGTCGCAGAATCGGCAGATCGCGCTCGCCCGGTCCTGCTCGCGCCCCGACCACAGGTTGCACCCGGCAAAGCGCACGAACACCGCGCGCCGCCCCGCCTGCACCCCCTCGCCCTGGAGCGTCAGGAACATCTCCTTGACGGCATAGCTCATGGCCTCAGCCCTGCGGCTTGACCGCATAGGCGGTGGGATCGGGAATGCCCGCTTCCTCGAAGCCGCGCGAACGCAGGCGGCAGCTGTCGCACTCGCCGCAATGCAGCCCCTCGGGCGTCGGGTCGTAGCAGGACCAGCTGATCCCCATGTCGACGCCCAGCCGCGTACCCTCGCGCACGATGTCCGCCTTGGTCATGTGCTGGAGCGGCGCGTGGATCTTGAACGGCTGGCCCTCGACGCCCGCCTTGGTGGCGATCTCGGCCAGCCCCTCGAAGGCGGCGATGAATTCGGGGCGGCAATCGGGATAGCCCGAATAGTCGAGCGCATTGACCCCGATGAACAGGTCGCGCGCGCCTGCCGCCTCGGCCCAGCCCAAAGCCAGGCTGAGGAAGATGGTGTTGCGCGCCGGGACATAGGTGATGGGAATGCCCGGCTGCACCCCGTCCTTGGGCACGTCGATATCGGCGGTCAGCGCCGACCCGCCGAATGCCGACAGGTCGAGCGGCAGGACGATATGCCGCTCGGCCCCCAGCGCCTCGGCGACGCGCGCGGCGGCGGCCAGTTCGACCTTGTGCCGCTGGTTGTAATCCACCGACAATGCGAGGATGCGATAGCCTGCGGCCTTGGCCGAGGCGGCGGAAATCATCGAGTCCAGCCCGCCCGAAACGAGCACGACCGCCATGGGAGCAGAAGATGTCATGATGGGGTCCTCCGCTACGCCCATTGGCGCGCGCTTGCAATGCCGCTTGGATTACGGAGCGCGAAAGGCCGGGACCGCCTGGCCCGACCCCCGAGGGGCATCGATGGCGCAGGCGGTCCCGCTAAGGACCTGAACCGGGCATGCTGATGACCCGGCCAAGAGGAGGTTCCGCTGCTGGAGCAGAGAGGCAGGGATAGCGGCTCTATGGTGAAAAAGCGGTTAAGCCGCAGGGACTTAATTTTTAAGCTTCCAGCCTTTGCGCAACAGCACATAGCATAGCACCGCCATCGCGACGTCGATGCCCAGCACGATCGCGCCGCCCAGCGTCACCGGCGAATCGGCCAGCCCCAGAAAGCCGTAGCGGAAGCCCGAGATCACATAGAAGAAGGGGTTGGCATGGCTGATCGCACGGAACGCCGGGGCCAGGCCATCGACCGAATAGAAGGTGCCCGACAGCAGCGACAGCGGCACGACCACGAAATTGGTGACGGCGGCGGCATGGTCGAACTTCTCCGCCCAGATCGAGGTCAGCACGCCCAGCAGCGCCAGGAACACCGAACCCAGCAGGCCGAACCACAGCACCGCGAAAAAGGCGTGCGGCGTCACATGGACGCCCGGCCAGATCGCCATCGCCGCCCAGACGGTCACCCCGACCAGCACCGCGCGCGTCACCGCGCCGCCGACCAGCGCGGCCAGCAACTCGGCGGTGGACAGCGGCGGCATCAGATAGTCGACGATCGTGCCCTGGATCTTGCCGACCAGCAGCGAGAAGCTGGCATTGGCGAAGGCATTGTTCATCATCCCCATGACGATCAGGCCCGGCGCGATGAAATCGGCGAACGGCACCTGCATCCCCGCCACCGGCACGGCATGACGCCCGCCCAGCGCGGTGGTGAAAATGATGAGATAAAGCAGGGTCGTGACCGACGGCGCCCAGATCGTCTGGAGCTGCACCTTGAAGAACCGGCGCACCTCCTTGATATAGAGGGTTCGCAGGCCTCCCCAGTTGATGTTCCGGATCACGGGCTCACCAGGGGCGGCGCGCACCGCCGAGTGGATTTCACCGATTGGGGGCTGGCTGCTCATCGCCATAGCGCGTAACCGTTGCCGTGGCCGCCCGCAACCCGGTACAATGACTGGCCGGTGCGATGATGAAGTGAGGAAAGGTTTCGAATGTCGTGGACCGATGAGCGGATCGATACGCTCAGGACGATGTGGGAGGCGGGACAGACCGCCAGCCAGATCGCTGAAGCATTGGGCGGGGTCAGCCGCAACGCGGTGATCGGCAAGGCGCATCGCCTGGGCCTTCAGGCGCGTCCGTCGCCGGTAAAGGCCAACGAGCCCGCCGCCCCGGTGGCCGAGGCGCCCGAGCCGGTCCCGGCCGCTCCGCCGCCCGCCCCGGAGCCCGAGCCCGAACCCGTGCGCGCCGAACCGGCCGCCCCTGCCGCGCCCGAACCCGCCGCCGAACCGACGCGCGAGCCGCAGCCGATCCTGCGCTCGGTCGGCCCCGGCGGCTTCGTCCGCCAGTCGCCCGGCGAGCAGCAGCCCCCGCCCTCGCCCGCCCCGCCGCGTCGCCTGGTCCCCGCCAAGCCGAGCGCCGAGATTGCGGGCAAGACCTCGCTGCTCGACCTGAACGACCGCATCTGCAAATGGCCGATCGGCCATCCGGGTGAGCCGGACTTCCACTTCTGCGGCGAAAAGGTGAATCCGGGCTTCCCCTATTGCGTCGAGCATTGCGGCCACGCCTATCAGGCGCAGTTGCCCCGCCGCGACCGTCGCCCGCCGCCGCCGCTGCCCTTTGGCGGCCCGCGCGTCCGCTGATCCGGGATCGATGAGAAAAGCCCGCCGGTCGGAATGACCGGCGGGCTTTTTCTTGTTTGGGGGCTCTCTTATAGCCTTCGACTTGGCTCAGGCTGAGCGGAAGTTGCGATTACGCCAAGCCCTCCGTTCGCACTGAGCGAAGTCGAAGTGCACGCCCCGCCGCTTTCTCGAGCGACAGGGCGCCCCCATCATCAGAAGCGGAACGCCGCCGTCGCGCGCAGCGAGTGCCAGCGGAACTTGTCGTCCGACCGGCGGATGTCGGTGCCCGCCGTATTGGGCGCCAGCACGAACGGATTGGTCGCGAGCGCCGATCCCTGGGTCACGCGGACGCGGGTCTCGTCGTCGTTATACTGGTGGTACATATATTCCATGCCGATCGAGAAGTTGCGGCCGATCTTCTGCTCGATGCCGCCACCACCAAGGAAGCCGAACCGGTTGCGGTCGCCGCTGATCGCAAAGGCGTTGGCGGTGTTGGACGTGGTGAAGGTGCGGTTGATCCGCGCATAGCCGCCACCGAACGTGCCGTAGAACAGCGTGTTGTTCGCCGCATAGCCCGCGCGTCCGCGAACCGAGGCTTCCCAGTCGATGCTGCGGGTGAAGGTGTACCAGGCGGGCGTGGTCGAGAAACCCGAGACGCTGTCGGTGATCTCCGACTTGCCGAACTCGCCGACCGCGCCATAGACGATGTTGCCGACCTGATGGTCGATGCCGACCCGGCCATAATAGGCGATGCCGTCCTTGTCGTTGTTGCATCCGGTCGCCGCATTCTGGGGCGACAGCGCGCTGCGTGCCGCACCGTTGCAGAAGCCCGGCGAGAAGGCGTTGGCGCCGGTCGAGGTCGTCACGACATCGCCGAACCGGCCGTCGCCGTTGCGATCGAACAACAGGCGCGAGCCGACATCATTGGGCTGCACGTCGTAACCGAAGCTGCCGCCGACATAGACGCCCGAAAACGGAGCGGCATCGTCCCCCGTCGCATAGCTGTCCTGCGCCATCGCAGGCGCGGCGAACAAGGCCGAGGCCGCGACGCCCGCCATCCAAAACTTCACCATAAATTCTCCCATGTCCCTTGGCTAAGGTTCCGGGGGAACGGACGGACGCGACCGAAATATCCCGCGACTTAACGTAAGCAAAGTTTTGTCGCATTTGCGCGGTGCAGGCGGCGCTGGCGCACCGGCCTTACAGCCCCTATAGTTCCCGTTATGTCCAATGACCTGTTCGCGGGCACGCCCCGCACCCAGCCCGCCTATGACGCCTCCTCGATCGAGGTGCTGGAAGGGCTGGAGCCGGTGCGCCGCCGCCCCGGCATGTATATCGGCGGCACCGACGAACGCGCGCTGCACCACCTGGCCGCCGAGGTCCTCGACAATGCGATGGACGAGGCGGTGGCGGGCCATGCCACCCGGATCGAGGTCAAGCTGGAGCCGGGCAACCGCCTGACCATCGTCGACAATGGTCGCGGCATCCCGGTCGACCCGCACCCCAAATTCCCCGACAAGTCGGCGCTGGAGGTGATCCTGTCGACGCTGCATTCGGGCGGCAAGTTCACCGGCAAGGCCTATGCGACCTCGGGCGGCCTGCACGGCGTCGGCGTGTCGGTGGTCAATGCGCTGTCCTCGGACACGGTGGTCGAGGTCGCGCGCGAGCGGATCCTCTATCGCCAGCGTTTCGCGCGCGGCGCGACGCTGGGGCCGCTGGAGACGGTGGGGGCCGCCCCCAACCGGCGCGGGACCAGCGTCGCCTTTACCCCCGATACCGAGATTTTCGGCCCCGAACTCGCCTTCAAGCCCGCCCGGCTGCACAAGCTGGTCCGCTCCAAGGCCTATCTGTTCGCGGGCGTCGAGATTCGCTGGCACTGTTCGCCCGCGCTGATTACCGACGATACGCCCGCCGAGGCGGTGTTCCAGTTCCCCGGCGGCCTGGCCGATCACCTGAAGGAACAGCTGGGCGGGCGCGAATGCGCCACCGCTGATTTCTTCTCCGGGAACCAGGAGTTTCCGGGCGAACAGGGCCGCGTCGAATGGGCGGTCGCCTGGCCGCTGTGGAGCGACGGCAGCTATAGCTGGTATTGCAACACCATCCCGACCCCCGATGGCGGCACCCATGAACAGGGCCTGCGCCAGGCGCTGGTCCGGGGCCTGCGCGCGTTCGGCGAGCTGGTGAACCAGAAAAAGGCCAAGGACATCACCGCCGACGACGTCATGGTCGGCTCCGAGCTGATGCTGTCGGTCTTCATCCGCGAACCGCAATTCCAGAGCCAGACCAAGGACCGGCTGACCAGTCCCGAGGCCGCCGGGCTGGTCGAAAAGGCGGTGCGCGACCATTTCGACCATTATCTCTCCGCCAATATGGAGCGCGGCAAGGCGCTGCTCGGCTATGTGCTCGACCGGATGGACGAACGGCTGCGCCGCAAGGCCGAGCGTGAGGTCAAGCGCAAGACCGCGACCTCGGCGCGCAAGCTGCGCCTGCCCGGCAAGCTGACCGACTGCGCCGCCGACAGCCCCGAGGGGACCGAGCTGTTCATCGTCGAGGGCGACTCGGCGGGCGGCTCGGCCAAGCAGGCGCGCGACCGCAAGACCCAGGCGATCCTGCCGATCCGCGGCAAGATCCTGAACGTCGCCAGCGCCACCTCGACCAAGATCCTGCAGAATCAGGAGATTGCCGACCTGACGCTGGCCATGGGCTGCGGCACGCGCAAGGATTGCGACCCGACCCAGCTGCGCTACGAAAAGATCGTCATCATGACCGACGCCGATGTCGACGGCGCGCATATCGCCACGCTGTTGATGACCTTCTTCTTCCAGGAAATGCCCGATCTGGTGCGGCGCGGACATCTCTATCTGGCGCAACCGCCGCTCTATCGCCTGACGGTCGGGGCCAAGTCGCTCTATGCGCGCGACGACGCCCACCGTGCCGAGCTGGAACGCACCGCGTTCAAGGGCAAGAAGGTCGACGTCGCCCGCTTCAAGGGCCTGGGCGAGATGAACCCCGGCCAGCTGCGCGAGACCACGATGGACCCGGCGACCCGCAGCCTGATCCGCATCACCCTGCCCCAGGAATATGAGGAACGGGCGGGCGTGAAGGACCTGGTCGACCGGCTGATGGGCAACAACCCGGCGCACCGCTTCGCCTTCATCCAGGAGAATGCGGCACGACTGGACGAAGAGGTGATCGACGCCTGACGCGATGACGGGAGCGGTGTTGTCTCGCTTTTGGTGATCGGCTAACGTGACACCGGGCGGCCCATTGAGCCGCCCTTTGCTGTTTGAAGGAGACGTCCCGTGACCATCACCGCCCTGATGCCCGTTTACCCACGGTGCGGGGTGCGTCCGGTCCGAGGCGAGGGCGTCTATCTGTATGGCGAAAATGGCGAGCAGTATCTGGACTTTGCCGCCGGGATCGCGGTGAACGCGCTGGGCCATGGCCATCCCAAACTGGTCGAGGCGATCGCCAAACAGGCCGCGACGCTGATGCACGTGTCCAACCTGTACGGCAGCCCGCAGGGTGAGCATTTCGCGCAGCGGCTGGTCGATTCGACCTTTGCCGACACGGTGTTCTTCACCAATTCGGGCGCCGAGGCGGTCGAGTGCGCGATCAAGACCGCGCGCCGCTATCACTTCGCCAACGGCAATCCGCAGAAGCATACGCTGATCACGTTCAACAACGCGTTCCATGGCCGGACGCTGGGCGCGATCTCCGCGACCAACCAGCCCAAGATGCGCGACGGGTTCGAGCCGCTGCTGCCCGGCTTCGCCTATGCGCCGTTCGACGATCTGGAGGCGGCGCTCGCGCTGATCGACGAGAACACCGCCGGTTTCCTGGTCGAGCCGATCCAGGGTGAAGGCGGCCTGCGCCCTGCCAGCACGGAATTCCTCCAGGGCCTGCGCAAGGCGTGCGACGAGCATGGCCTGCTGCTGGTGCTGGACGAGGTGCAGTGCGGTTATGGTCGCACCGGCAAGTTCTTCGCGCATGAGCTGTACGGCGTGACGCCGGATATCATGGCGGTGGCCAAGGGCATTGGCGGCGGCTTCCCGCTGGGCGCGTGCCTGGCGACCGAGGAAGCGGCCAAGGGCATGGTGATCGGCACCCACGGCTCGACCTATGGCGGCAACCCGCTGTCCATGGCGGCGGGCGAGGCGGTGCTGGACGTGATCCAGGAGCCGGGCTTCCTCGAACATGTCGAGGCGATGGGCCAGCGGCTGCGCTCCACGCTGGAGCAGATGATTCCGAATTTCGATCATCTGTTCGAGGAAGTGCGCGGCCACGGCCTGATGCAGGGGCTGAAGATGAAGAGCGACAGCCGTCGCTTCGTCGCGCATTGCCGCGACCATCACGGGCTGCTGCTGGTCGCGGCGGGCGAGAATGTGATCCGCATCCTGCCGCCGCTGACCATCGACGAGAGCCACATCACCGAGTTCGCGACGAAACTGTCCGACGCCGCGCGCGTCTACGTCCCCGCCGCCGACGATTGATGATCCCTGCCACCCCGGCGGCACCGTCCGCCGGGGCGACGGAGTAATATTCCATGACGATCCGCCACTTCCTGAACCTCGCCGACGCCGGTCCCGAGGGTGTGACCGCCATTCTGACCGATGCCCAGGCCCGCAAGGCCGCGCGCGCCGGTTTCACCAAGGGCCGCGTCGATGCCGACGCCCCGCTGGCCGGGCATGTCCTCGCCATGGTGTTCGAGAAGAACTCGACCCGCACCCGCGTCAGCTTCGACATGGCGATCCGCCAGCTGGGCGGCACCTCGATCGTGCTCGATGCCGGGACCATGCAGCTGGGTCGCGGCGAGACGATCGCCGACACCGCGCGCATCCTGTCGGGCTATACCGACGCGATCATGATCCGCACCGACGATCATGCCAAGGTCGAGGAGATGGCGCATTATGCCAGCGTGCCGGTCATCAACGGCCTGACCGACCTGTCGCACCCCTGCCAGATCATGGCCGACCTGCTGACCGTGATCGAGGCGGGCAAGACCCTGACCGGCATGAAGGTCGCCTGGCTGGGAGACGGCAACAACGTGCTATACTCTATCATCGAGGCGGCCAGTTTGCTGCACTTCGAGGTTTGGGCGGCTTGCCCCCAAGGCTATGAACTTGATCCCGCCGCGCTTGCTTTGGCTAGGGCGCGTGTCGCAGGGACGGCAGCCGCCGATTTCATCACGACGACGAACAGTCCAGCGGCCGCCGTCGAGGGGGCGGATATCGTCGTGACCGACACCTGGATCTCGATGGGCCAGGCCCATGCCGAGGAAAAGCTCGCCGCGATGATGCCGTTCCAGGTCAATGCCGCACTGATGGCGCTGGCCAAGCCCGACGCCAAGTTCCTCCACTGTCTCCCTGCGCACCGCGACGAGGAAGTCACGTCGGACGTCATCGACGGGCCGCAATCGCTGATCTGGCCGGAGGCGGAGAATCGCCTCCACGCGCAGAAATCGGTGCTGCGCTGGTGCTTCGGCCAAGTGTGAAATCGGCTCGGTTGATCGGCAGCGAACCGATCCTATCTATGGAAAGGCCGGCGGGTTCGTCGGCCTTTTCTCTTTCCCCCGCCGCACCGGCACCATATCGCCCGGACGTTTCCCGGCGCGTAAAGGCACGACCATGACCGACCTCACCCTGCCCGACCTCGACCGCGCGATCGCGTTCACCATCCCCGAGCAGCATGCGCGCGGACGGCTGGTGCGGCTGGGCCCCGTGCTGGACGAGATCCTGGCGGCGCATGCCTATCCCCCGGTGATCGAGCGGCTGCTGGCCGAGGCGCTGACCCTGACCGCGCTGATGGGCGCGACGCTGAAGGACACGGGCGGGCAGCTGACCATCCAGACGCGCAGCGACAGCGGCGTGATCCGGCTGCTGGTCTGCGATTATCGCGGCGGCGAGCTGCGCGGCTATATCCAGTATGACGAGGACCGGCTGGCCGAACTGCCCGCCGACCCGACGCTGTTCGCGCTGTTTGGCCAAGGCTATCTGGCGATCACCTTCGACCTGGCGGTGACCGGCGAACGCTATCAGGGCATCGTGCCGATCGACGGCGAGACGCTGTCGGCGGCGGCGGAGAGCTATTTCATCCAGTCCGAACAGATCCCCAGCCTGTTGCGCGTCGGGATCGCCAAGGGACCGGACGGCCGCACCGTCGCGGGCGGCCTGTTCCTCCAGCATCTGCCCGAGGGCGAGGAAGGCCGCGAGCGGCTGCACGTCAAGCTCGACCATCCCGAATGGGAGCATGTCCAGGCGCTGGGCCAGACCATGCAGGCCGAGGAACTGGCCGACGCCGCGCTGCCGCTGGAAACGCTCGTGTGGCGGCTGTTCAACGAGGAACAGAATGTCCGCGTGTCGGAAAGCCCGGCCATCGTGCGCGGCTGCCGCTGCTCGGCGGAGTATATCGCCAGCGTCATCACCAAATTCTCGGTCGAGGAACGGCGCGAGATGGCGGATGCCGAGGGACTGATCCAGGTCGACTGCGCGTTCTGCGCCAAGAAATTCCCGGTGCCCTTCGACGCGGAAGCGGCGGCCTGACCGTCTTTTCCTCGCCTGTAAGGGGAGGAATGGAGCCACTCTTCGTTCCCCGGCGAAGGCCGGGGCCCAGCTTCGATGTCGGTGAGATGGCGCGACACGCTGCGGGGGAGGCATCGCCACCCGCTCGCTTTTGCCTCCCACGCGGCACAAGCCCATTCCCCCAGCCGCATCGCAACTGGGCCCCGGCATTCGCCGGGGAACGTGGAGTGATGGCGCTTACCCGCCGAGCGCCTCGACCAGCAGCTTGACCTTCTGCTGGCGCCATTGCGGCAGCGGCGCGACCAGCCAATAGCCCATGCGCGAGGGCACCGCCTCGCCGGTGGCGATCACGCGCCCCTCGGCCAGATCGCGCTCGGCGAGAAGCTGCGGCACGATCGCGCGGCCCAGCCCCGCCGCCACCGCGTCGATCGCCAGTCCCGCATCGGTCACGCGGACCAGCGGCGTTCCTTCTTCGGGCGCGCCGGGCCAGGCGATCAGCGACGCGTCTTCGGGACCGCCGGGAGCACCGATCGCGATCATCCCGTCCGACTCGATCGCCTCGCCCTCCAGCCCGCCGGGCCCGTCGCCCCAGCGGATGGCGAGGTCGAGATTGGCCTCGGTGAAGTCCAGCCCCTCGTCCGATGCGATCAGCGAGAAGCGCAGGTCCGGATCGCTGGCGGCGATCGCGGCCAGGCGCGGCATCAGCCACTTCTCGGTCACGTCGCGCGGCGCGGCGATGGTCAGCGACTTGGACGACTGGCCCGCCTGCATCGCGCGCACGGCGTCCTCGAACTGTAGGAAGCCCGCACGAAGCGGTGCGAGACCGGCTTCCGCTTCCGGGGTCAGCTCCAGCCCGCGCGTGGTCCGGCGGAACAGGACGACGCCCAGCGTATCCTCCAGCGCGCGGATCTGCTGCCCGACCGCCGCCGGGGTGACGGCCAGTTCGTCGGCGGCGCGGGTGAAGCTCAGATGCCGGGCCGCCGCGTCCAGCACGCGCAAGCCGTTCAGCGGCAGATGCGTCCGCTTCACGATTCCACCGCCGGCGCGATCAGCGCGAAATGGGGGATGGCCGCATCGAAGGTCTCGCCGTCCGCGCCGACCATGCGATAGCTGCCCTGCATCGCCCCGCTGGTCGTCGCCAGCGGGCAGCCCGAGACATAGTCATAGGCCGCACCCGGCTGGATCACCGGCTGTTCGCCGACCACGCCCTCGCCCTCGACAGAATGGCGTGCGCCGCGCCCATCGGTGATGATCCAGCGGCGGGTGAGCAGCTGCACCGGCTGATCGCCCTCATTCTCGATGCGGACATGATAGGCCCAGAACCAGCGCCCGCGCTCGGGCTCCGACTGTTCGGGCAGATAGCTGACCGACACCCGGACCGTCACCGGCCCGGTGGTCAGCGCATGGGAAAAGAGCGCCTTCACAGACCCACGGCACGCAGCGCCTGGTCGAGATCGTCGATCAGGTCGTCCGCATCCTCCAGCCCGACATTCAGGCGCAGCATCCCCTCGCCGATCCCCATCTCGACCCGCTTGTCCTCGGCGACGCCCGCATGGGTGGTCGAGGCGGGGTGGGTCATCAGCGAGCGCGAGTCGCCGATATTGTTGGAGATATCGATCAGCTCCAGCGCATCGAGCAGCCCGTGCGCCTGGGTCCGACCGCCATCGAGTTCGATCGCGAAGATGCTGCCGCCCGCCTTCATCTGGCGCATGGCGAGTTCATGCTGCGGATGGCTGGGCAGCGCCGGGCACAGGACGCGGGGCACGCGCCCCTCCAGGAAGGAAGCGACCTTCAACGCCGATTCCGACTGGCGGTGGATGCGCAGGTCGAGCGTCTCCAGCCCCTTGAGCACCACCCAGGCGTTGAACGCCGACAGGGTCGGGCCGGTGTTGCGGGTGAAAGGCAGCAGCGTGTTGGTGATGAAATCTTCCGAACCGCACACCGCGCCCGCCAGCACGCGCCCCTGCCCGTCCATCATCTTGGTGGCCGAATAGGCGGTCACGTCCGCGCCGAAATCCATCGGCCGCTGAAGCGCCGGGGTGGCGAAGGCATTGTCGACGACCGTGGTGATCCCACGCTCGCGCGCGATGGCGCAGATCGCCTCCAGGTCGGCCACGTCCATCGTCGGATTGGCGGGCGTCTCGAAGAAGAAGACCTTGGTTTCGGGCCGCACCGCATCCAGGAACGCCTGCGGGTCGCGCGCATCGACGACGGTGGTGGCGATGCCGAACTTGGGCAGCAGCGTGTCGGTCAGCCAGCGGCACGAGCCGAACGCCGCGCGCCCGCCGACCAGATGGTCGCCCGCCTGCAACTGGCACAGCAGCACCGCGGTCATCGCCGCCATGCCCGACGCCATGGTCCGGCACGCCTCCGCGCCCTCCAGCAGCGCGATGCGCTGTTCGAGCATCTCGACGGTCGGGTTCTGGAGGCGGGAATAGGTCATCCCCTCCTGCTCGCCCGCGAACCGCGCCGCCGCATCGCCCGCCCGGTCATAGCAATAGCCCGAGGTCAGGAAGAGCGCCTCGGAGGTTTCGCCATATTCCGACCGCGCGGTGCCGCCGCGAACGGCCTGCGTGGCGGGGCGCCATTGGGTGGTGATCGAACGGTCCTGGCCAGTCTTGCGCTTCATGCCAGCCCATTTGCCGGTCCGGGGGGCGGGGTTCAAGGATATTCGGACACGCGCGGCCAAGTGTAGCCGTTACCGAAGCGGAACGGAATTGCGACGATCCGGTTGTTGCGGCCGAAACGAACAGGGGAAATGACGATGAAGATGCGTATCGGTCTTTTGCTGGCCGCCAGCCTGGTCTCGCTGTCGGCCTGCAACAACAAGGGCACCGACAAGCTGGCGGGCCGGGTCGAGGACGCCGCCGACAACCGCGCCGACAATATGGAAAGCCAGGCGGACATACTGCGCAACGAGGCCAAGGCGCTCGACAAGCAGGCCGAGAAGACCCGCGACTATGCCGAGGACCGCGCCGACGCGATCAAGGCCGCCGACGTCAATGCCAGCGCGATGAGCCAGGAACAGCGCGATGCGATCGTCGCCAACCAGGCAGCGGCGGTGCGCTAAAAACACCAAATTCCTCCCCTGCAAGGGGAGGTGGCAGTCCGTAGGACTGACGGAGGGGTGTCCCGGCCAGCGGTGACACCCCTCCACCATGCTGCGCATGGTCCCCCTCCCCTTGCAGGGGAGGAATAGGATTACTGCGCCTCGCGGTGGTTGGTCACCTTGCCCCAGATGGGCTTGTCCACCGTGGTCAGCCGGTCGCCGGCATCCCCGGTCAGGTCGAAGAACAGGACGCGGTTCGCCCCCTGCTTCATCCACGGCGCAGGCGTGAACAGTGTGTGGACGGGGCCGATCCCCCAATAGCGGCCCAGATTATGGCCGTTGAACCACAACTGCCCCTTATGCGCGCCGCGCATGTCGAGATAGGTGTCGGCGGGTTGCGCCACGGTCATCTCCGCCTCGTAGAAACAGGGCCCGGTGCAGGGCCTGGCCGATAGCTTCAACGCCGACAGGTCGTCCATCGGCAGGCGGAACATCTGCCAGTCGGTCAGCGGCTGCCCCGCCAGCATCACCGCGCCGGTGAGGCCAGCCTGCTCGGTCCGGATGGCGTGGCTGTAATTCACGCGGCCGGTATTCTCGACCAATATGTCCAGCGTCGCTGGCGCGGTCCGCGCGGGCAGCTCCACCGTTTCCTGATCCAGCCGCCGGTCGAGCGTGCCGACCAGCTTGCGGCCCAGATAGACCTGCGCATAGCTGTGCATGCCCTTGAGCATCAGCGTCCCCGCCGGGCCCTTTGGCACGGTGACGCGGTAGAGGACGTAACCGTAATTCTGGTCGAGTTCCTCGAACGTCTTGGGCTGCGCCGCACGGATCGGCTGCGGCAGATTGTCCCAGAGCGAGGCGCTGCGCCGGACCGGCGAGACGGGGAAGCGCTGTGCTATGGTGGGCGCGGGAGTGGGGGCGGCGGGCTTGCCGGTCACCTCGGCGATGGCGGCGGCGATCAGCCCGTATTTGTAGCGCGGATTGCCCGCCTCATCGATCGGCGCGTCATAGTCATAGCTGGTCGTGTCGGGGTGATAGTCCTTGCCGGTGTGCGAATCCGCCCCGTTCATCCAGCCGAAGGTGGTGCCGCCATGGACCATGTAGAGCGAGATCGAATAGCCGCGCTTGAGCATATAGGCCATTTCCTCGGCCTCTTTCCGGCCGTCGGTCTCGTGATGGTCCTCGCCCCATTTGTCGAACCAGCCCGCCCAATATTCGCCGACCATGCGCAGACCGTCGGGGCGATAGGCCTCCAGCTTGGCGATGGCGTTCTGCGCGCCGCCCGACCCGAAATTGACGACCGATGGCAGGTTGGGCAGCGACCCCTTGGCCAGATCGCCGCCCTGGTTGCTGGTGAACAACACCCCGTCCGCCAGACCGGCGCGCTTGTAGCTGGCCTCCAGCCCGCGCAGATAGTCCTGGTCGCTGCCAAAGGCGCCATATTCATTCTCGAGCTGGACCGCGACGATCGGCCCGCCATTCTTCAGAAGCAGCGGCTTGACCTCCTGCCCCAGCCGCATCAGCCAGCGATCGACCGCGGCGGTATATTTGGGATCGGTCGAGCGCAGCACGAGGCTGCGGTCCTTGAGCAGCCAGGACGGATAGCCGCCCAGTTCCCATTCGGCGCAGACATAGGGACCGGGGCGCAGGATGACGTCCAGCCCCTCGGCCTGCGCGTCGCGGATGAAGGCGACGATGTCGTTCTGACCGCTGAAGTCATAGGTGCCGGGGCGCGGTTCGTGCGCGTTCCAGAAGGCATAGGTGGTGATGGTGTTCAGCCCCATCGCCTTGGCCTTGCGCAGCCGGTCGCGCCAATAGGCGCGCGGGATGCGGACATAGTGCATCTCGCCCGAAATCACCTGATGCGGCTGGCCGTTGCGCAGAAAGCCCTTGCCCTGCACCGCGAAGGTCCGGGGCGGGCCGTCATTGGCGGTGGGGCCTTGCGCCTGAAGCGGCGACAGGGCGGTGGCCGCCAGAATCCCGCACAAGATCGATCGAACCGCTCGCGTCACGTCACTCTCCCGCAATCTGGACCGGACGGGATGTGTCGGACGATTGCGCCCCACCCCTGCCCCTTCGCCATGGGTGCCATGCGCAAAGCCTTTCGTCAAATTGTCTGACCATTGAAAAGGGAACCGACGCCCCTTTCGCGTCGGGCGCCACCAACCCCATTGCCCCGCTTCACGTGCGGCGTCATGACCTGGGGCCATGCGCCGCCTGCTCGCCCCCTTCAGCCGCCCGGTCCCGGCGCTCCTCGCCCTTCTGGTCGCCGCGCAGGCCCTGTTCTGCTGGCGGCTGACCACGCCGCACAAGCTGGTCTTCGACGAGGTTCATTACGTCCCCGCCGCCCGCGCGCTGCTGGCGCTGGAGGGGCCGGTGAACATCGAGCATCCGCTGCTCGGCAAGGCGCTGATCGGGCTGGGCATGATGGCCTTTGGCGACAATCCGCTCGGCTGGCGGGCGATGTCGACGCTGGCGGGCACCGCGATCGTCGGCGGGGTGTTCGCCATCGTCTGGCTGATGACCCGGCGGACGCGCGCCGCCGCGATCGGGGCGGGGCTGACGCTCGCCAACTTCATGGTGCTGGTGCAAGCGCGGATCGCGATGCTGGACGGCTTCATGGCGGCGTTCACCGTGCTTGCGGTCGCCGCCATGGGCTGGGCGATGCGCGGCACGCCCGCGCAAAGCCGGTGGCGCTGGGGCCTGGGCGCGGTGCTGCTGGGGCTGGCGGTCGGGACCAAATGGGCGGCGGTCCCCTATCTGGGCTATGCCGCGATCGGCTTCGTCGTGATGAAGCGCGGCGACCCCAGCCGCTGGCCGGGGCTGCGCTGGTGGTCGGCCTGGGGGCTGCTGGGCATCGGGGCGGGGCTGGCCTATGCCGCGACCTTCGCACCCGCCTTTTTCTATGCGCGCGATCCGCTGACCGCGGCGGGGTTCGTGCCCTTTCAGCTCGACATGTATGCGCGCCAGACCCAGGTGCTGGCGGCGCATACCTATCAGTCGGCCTGGTGGAGCTGGCCGGTGATCGGGCGGCCTATCTGGTATTTCTACGAGGTCGCCGACGGGGCGCAGCGGGGCATCTTCCTGCTCGGCAATCCGGCGGTGATGTGGGGCGGGCTGGTCGCGGTGGCGGTCTGCGCGCTGGGCTGGGTCCGGACGCGCGAGGTGCGGCCGGGATTCGCGGCGGCGCTGTGGATCGGCGGCTTTGCGGTCTGGGCGATCATCCCCAAGTCGCTGGGCTTCTATTATTATTACTTCCTGCCCGCCATCTGGCTGTCGGTCGCGCTGGCGGTGGCGATCGATCGGTGGCGGGCGACGCTGCGCGACTGGGACGAGGCCTATCTGGTCGCGGCCGCCTGTCTGTTCGTCTATTTCTATCCGATCCTGACGGCGGGGGCGCTGGCGGGGCCGAAGTCCTTCGTGCGGTGGACGTGGTTTGTCGATTGGCGGTGAGCTTGTCCCTTGGCCTTCGACTTCGCTCAGGCTGAACGGCGTTTGGGGTCAGGCCCAGTCCACCAGCCGTTCAGGCTGAGCGAAGTCGAAGCCCACGCCCCGCCCTCACCGCCAGCTCAATACCGCCCCCAGACGAACCGCGACGACAGCGCGTAATTCCACACCGCGCCGACAAGCACCCCGATCAGCGCCGACACGGCCCATTCGTTCGCCCGCGCATCGTGCAGAAAGGCCGCGACGCCGACATTGGCGATCGCCCCGACCGCACAGACCAGACAGAAAGACACCCAACCGTCGAGCAGCGGCCGGAACCCGCGCAGGCGCCGATCGCGATAGGTCAGCGCGTTGTTCAGGAAGAAGTTGAACGTCATCGCCGCCGCCACCGCGACGATCTGGCTGGCCAGGAAGGTCGCGCCGAGCAGCACGAAGAACAGGCTGAGTACCGCCATATGGACGCCCACGCCGAGCACCCCGATCGCGGAGAACATGGCGAAGCGCACGGGCACGACCTTGCCGAAGCGGCGGTCGTAGAGCGCAATCAGATATTCCATCGCGACGACGTGATCGAGCTTCGACTCGCCCTCGGTCCGCACGCGGAAGACATAGGGCATCTCGGCGGCGCGCAAGGGGCGCGGCGAGGCGCTCATGATGTCGAGCAGGATCTTGAAGCCGATTCCCGACAGATGCGGCACCGTCTCGCGCGCCACGGCCGTACGGACCATGAAGAAGCCGCTCATCGGGTCGGACAGGTTCACGTTCAGCACCCGCTGCGACAGCCGGGTCGCAAAGGCCGACTTGGCCACCCGGTCGCGGTCCCAGTCGCCCGTGCCGCCGCCATCCACGAAGCGCGAGCCGACGACGATGTCGAGATCGTCCTCCGCCTGCAACCGGTCGAGCATCTTCGGCAGCAGCGTCTCGTCATGCTGCAGATCGCCGTCGATCACCGCCACCATCGGCGCGGCGGTGGCGCACATCCCCTCGATACAGGCCGAGGACAGGCCCCGCCGTCCGATCCGCTGGATCACCCGGACGCGGGGGTCGACCCGCGCCAGCTCGCGCGCGGCATCCGCCGTGCCGTCGGGGCTGTTGTCATCGACGAAGATCGCCTCCCACCGCCGCCCGGCCAGCGCCTGGTCGAGCTTGGCGATGAGCACGGGCACATTGGCGCGCTCGTTGAAGGTCGGGATGACGACCGCGAGTTCGAGGAGCGCGCTCACCGAGGTCAGAGGCGCTCGAGGATCGCGTCGGCCATGGCGCGGGTCGACAGGCTGCCGCCCAGATCGCCGGTCCGCGCACCGTCGCGGATCGCGCCCGCTACCGCCGCGTCGATCCGGTCGGCGGCCTCGGCCAGCCCCAGCGAGTGGCGCAGCATCATCGCCGAGGACAGGATCGCCGCGCAGGGATTGGCCTTGCCCTGCCCGGCAATGTCGGGCGCCGAGCCATGGATCGGCTCGTACAGCCCCTTGCCCGTCGCGCCGAGCGCGGCCGAGGGCAGCATCCCGATCGAGCCCGCGCACATCGACGCCTGGTCCGACAATATGTCGCCGAACAGATTGCCGGTCAGGATCACGTCGAACTGGCCCGGATCGCGCACCAACTGCATCGCGCAATTGTCGACATACATATGGTCGAGCGCGACCTCGGGGTAATCCTTCGCCACCTCGACCACCACGTCGCGCCACAGCTGCGAGGTTTCCAGCACATTGGCCTTGTCCACCGACAGCAGGCGGCGGCGACGGCGCATCGCCGTTTCGAAGCCGACACGGGCGATCCGGGCGACCTCTTCCTCGTCATAGCGCATCAGGTCATGACCCTCGCGCAACCCCGCCTCGGTGGTGCCGCGACCCTTGGCGCCGAAATAGACGTCGCCGGTCAGTTCGCGCACGATCACCATGTCGATGCGCCGCGCGATGTCGGGGCGCAGCGAGCTGGCATCCTCCAGCCCCTCGAACAGCCGGGCGGGGCGCAGATTGGCGAACAGGCCGAACGCCTTGCGAAGCCCCAGGATCGCCTGTTCGGGCCGATGCGCGCGCTCCAGCGTGTCGAAGCGCGGATCGCCGACCGCCCCGAACAGCAGCGCATCGGCGCGCTCCGCCACCTCCAGCGTCTCGGGCGGCAGCGGATGGCCCGCCGCTTCATACGCCGCGCCACCGACCTTGGCCTCCTCGAAGGTCAGGCCGAGGTCCAGCGCCTCCAGAACGCGCCGCGCTTCGGCGGTCACTTCCGGGCCGATGCCGTCACCGGCGAGGATCGCGATCAATGCCATGGCTGGCCCCTTGTCCTAAGCTGAGTTCGGAGCGCCCTTTGCCTTAGCGGGCGGGCATCACGCAACCGCCCTTTTGAAACGATCGAACAGCCGGGCGCGGGCCGGCATCGGATCATGGCGCAGACCGGCCAGGATGTCGCGCGCCAGGAAATGCGCGGTGATCCGCCCGGCGGCGAAGATATCGGGCCAATCCCCCACCCCGCCCTCACGCAGAAAGGGCGGCAGGGGAAACAGCCGCGCCTCGTACCCGAACGCCGCCCCCGCCGACACCGCCGCGCCGCTCTTGGGACTGACATAGGCGAGATCGGTCGTCCCGCCGGTGACGGTGCACCGCTCCAGATCGAGCCCGAACCCCAACTGCCCCAGCAGCAGCAACTCATAGCGCACCAGCGCCCCCGCCCAGCCCCGCGCCGAGGGCGCCGACTCGATCGCGGTCAGCACCGCATCGAGCGCGTCATACAGGACCGGATAAGGCTGCTCCTCGGGCAGCGCGGCGGCGGTCAGCGCGCACAGCCACTCGATCCCGGCGGCGGCTAGCGGCTCGCCGTGGAGCCCCGCGCGGCTATGCCCCGGCTCGATGGTCAGCGCGGCGAGTTGCTCGACGGTCCGCGCCCGCCATTCGCCGATAATGCCGTTACCCGGTTGCAGCACCGGCCTGAGCGCCCGCGACCGCCCGCCCCGGACATAACCGGGCTGCACCCCGTCCTCGCGGGTCAAGGCCCGCACGATCGCCCCATGCTCGCCATGCGGCCGGACCGACAGGATGATGGCGGGGGCGACGCGGTGCATGTCTGGGGATGTAGGGGGGAATGGGGTGGGATACCATGGATGGCGAGCGGGCCGATCCGCGCTGACCCCTCGACCGAAAAAATCAGCGCGGATCGACATTCAGCATTGCTTCTTCTGCCCCTATCCCCTGGACAGGGGAGAGGGTTAGCGGAGCTTGCCAGCCTGCTGGCTAGCGCAGCTTGGGTGGGGGGTTGAGCGAGCCCAAGGGCTCGCGCGCTCGCTTGGCGAGCGCCCACCCCTCACCCAGCTCCGACTAAGCCTTTGCTCTCGCAAAGGCCAAGTCTGCGCAACCCTCTCCCCTCTGCGAGGGGCGAGGGAAGGAAAGGCATCGCTGAATGGCGACCCGCCGCCCCAGCAGGAAGTGGGAGGCTTATCGCTTCGACGCCGGAGAATGGCCCCGCGCGTCCGGTTTTACGGGGCAGATGCTTGCCCGGAACCTTGGCATCAGCCCGGTGCGCCAAAGCGCCGGCATATAGGCATGGACCTCGCACGCGGCGCGGCTCCCCTCGGCGCGATCGCATCGTTCAATCCCGCCATCCGCGCCACGGGGGAGCACGCCATCGAGTTGGTGACGGTCGCCGGATGACAGGCTCGCCCTGAAATCGTCCAATAGCTGGAGCATGTCTCCGGGCGGGACCCTGACGATCTCCGGGGCGGAACAGGCGGTCGCCTTGTGCGAGGGCGGAGAGCTGACGGACTGCGCGGCAAGCACCATGGCAAAAGCGATCGGCACGCTCGTCTCCCGCTTCGATAAAGCCGTTTCCAAACCGGCTCTTCCCGCCGGACAGCAAAGCTGCACGGCCGATGCGCAGGCTATCGCGCTATGGCTTACCGTCTGCTGACAAACGCATGAATTCGACCATGATCGGCCTCGGAAGCAATGGAGGCTCTCACCGGCTATGGTAAAAGTCGTACACCTGCTGCGCCACCGCCTGGCTGACCCCCGGCGCCTTCTGCAAGTCTTCCAAGCTGGCATTGCGCACCGCCCGGCCCGTGCCGAAGTGCATCAGCAGCGCCTTCTTCCGCGCCGGGCCGATGCCGGGCACTTCGTCCAGCGGGCTTGCGCCCATCGCCTTGGCGCGCTTGTCGCGGTGCGCGCCGATCACGAAGCGGTGGACCTCGTCGCGTAGCCGCTGGAGGTAGAAGAGCAGCGGCGCGTTGACCGGCAGCATCCGTTCGCTGCCGTCCATCATGTGAAAGACCTCGCGCCCCTCGCGGCCGTGATGCGGGCCCTTGGCGACGCCGACCAGGCAGACATCCTCGATGCCCAGATCCTCCAGCACCGCCTTGGCCGCGTTGAGTTGGCCGCGTCCGCCGTCGATCAGGACCAGGTCGGGCCAGGTCGCATCGTCGCGGTCGGGATTTTCCTCCAGCTGACGCGCGAAGCGGCGACGGAAGACTTCGCGCATCATGCCGAAATCGTCATTGGTCGCCGCCTCGTTCCCCTTGATGTTGAACTTGCGATACTGGCCCTTCTGGAAACCCTCCGGCCCGGCCACCACCATCGCGCCCAGCGCATTGGTGCCCTGGATATGGCTGTTGTCGTACACTTCGATCCGCTGCGGCGGTTCGGACAGGTCGAAGAAGTCCGCCACCTCGCGCAGCAATTTGGCCTGGGTGGTCGACTCGGCCAGCCGCCGGTCGAGCGCCTCGACCGCGTTGCGCTTCGCCTGGTCGAGCAGGCGGCGGCGGTCGCCGCGCTGCGGCACGGTGAGTTGCACCTTGTATCCCGCCCGCTCGCCCAGCGCCTCGGTCAGCAATTCGCCTTCGGGCAGGTCGCGGTCGAGCAGGATCGTCTTGGCGGGCGGCACCTCCTCATAGAATTGGGTGAGGAAGCTGGTCAGCACCTCCTCCTCGGGCACGTCGGTGGTATGCGCGGGAAAGAAGCTGCGATGCCCCCAATTCTGGCCGCCGCGGATGAAGAAGGCCTGGATGCCCATCACCCCCTCGCGACACGCCAGCGCGAAGATGTCGGCATCGCCCACGCCCTCGGCATTGATCGCCTGAGTCCCCTGGATGAAGGTCAGCGCCTTCAGCCGGTCGCGCAGGATCGCGGCGAGCTCGAAATCCATCGCTTCGGCGGCGTCCTGCATCTGCTTGCCCAGCTTGGCCTGGACCTGGGTCGACTTGCCGCCGAGGAAATTCTTCGCGTCGGCGACCAGCTCGGCATAGGCCGCCTCGTCGATCCGGCCGACGCACGGGGCCGAGCATCGCTTGATCTGGTAGAGCAGGCACGGCCGGTCGCGCCCCTTGAAGAAGCTGTCGGTGCACGACCGCAGCAGGAAAAGCTTTTGCAGCGCGTTCAGCGTGTTGTTGACGCTGCCTGCGCTGGCGAAGGGGCCATAGTAATTGCCGACCGCCCGCCTGGCGCCGCGATGCTTCTGGATGCGCGGAAAGTCGTGATCGTTGCGCAGCAGGATGAAGGGAAAGCTCTTGTCGTCGCGCAGCAGCACGTTGAAGGCCGGGCGGTAGCGCTTGATGAGCTGCGCCTCGAGCAGCAGCGCCTCGGCCTCGTTGTTGGTCGTGACGATCGTCATCGACCGGGTCTGCGCCACCATGCGTTGCAGGCGCTTGGGCAGGCGGTCGACCTGGGTGTAATTGGCGACGCGGTTCTTCAGCGCCCGCGCCTTGCCGATATACAGCACGTCGCCGCGCGCATCCTGCATCCGGTACACGCCCGGCCGCAGCGGCAGCGTCGCCAGCACGTTGCGGATCGCCGCCACCCCCGCCTTCAGATCGGGCGCATCGGCCCCGCGCAGGGTGAAGGTGGATTTCTCTTCGTTGAAGCGGTCGACGGGAGGCTCGGACATTACGGCCGATTTAGGAGCGCGGGGGGCGGATCGCTACCCTGTGAGGTGGCTTTGGTTCACGCGAAGACGCGAAGACGCGACGGTTTTTGTTCGCGCGGAGGCGCGGAGGACGCAGAGGCGTTCCAAACGTGGCGGTCGGAAGACCTTCTTCTTTCTCCGCGCTCTCTGCGCCTCCGCACGAACCATCTTCTTCGTGTCTTCGCGGCTTCGCGCGAACCCAAATTCAGCCCTGCGCGAACAGCTTGGTTCCCATCACGCCGATCACGGTCAGCACCATGAAGCCCGCCTGGACCGGCGCGATCCTGTCGCCGAAGACGATCGCGCCGCCGATGACGACGCCCACCGCGCCCAGCCCGGTCCACACCGCATAGGCGGTCCCGGCCGCAAGCCCGCGCATGGCCAGCGCCAGCAGGCCCATATTCACGAAGCTGAGCAGGATCGGCACGCTCGACGCCTGCCAGGTGGCTACGGTCGCCGCCCATTTCAGGCTCAGCGCCCAGCAAATCTCGGTAATCACGGCAATGCCCAGAATGACCCATGCCATCGGAGCGTCTCCTTGGTTACGGGCTCGGCACTATGGGCATCGGCGCCGGAAACCCGGAAGAGACGGCGATGCGACCCCGTGTGTGCGGGACTATGTCATTTGGGGCTTGGCCCCTCCACCACCGGGCTTGGCCCGGCGGTCCCCCTCCCCAAGCCGAGCTTGGGGAGGAATGGGCTTTCCCATCCCCCGTTCGGGCTGAGCGAAGTCGAAGCCCACGCCCTGCCCTCTCCACGCGCGGGGCGAGGGATTCCCTTGGGCTTCGACTTCGCTCAGCCTGAACGGGGTGGGTGGTTGTTCGGCCGCCAAAAACGACCGAACCGCGCCTCGGTCGCCCGAAGCGCGGTCCTGTCACTGGCCCTGGCGCCGATCAGTTCGGGCGACCGAGCCCTGCAATCGAGCGGTCGATCATCGCCCGATCGGCTTCGACCGAATGATGCTCGGCGATCAGCAGACCGGCGGCCTTGGCCGCGGCCTCGGCGGCGCGGGCGCGGACCTCCGCCAGCGCGGTGCGCTCGGCGGCCGCGATCTTGTCTTCGGCCATCTTGGCGCGACGCTCCATCAGCGCCTCGGCATCGGCCTTGGCCTTGCTGAGCAGCTGCCCCGCCTCGTGCTGCGCCTGGACGCGCATCGCCTCGGCATCGGCATGCGCCGCCTTGGCCTTGGCCTCATATTCGGCCTTCAGCGCTTCGGCTTCCTGACGCAGCTTGGTCGCTTCGTCGAGCTGGGCACGGATACCGGCGATCTTCTGGTCGAGCGAGCGCCCGATCATCGCGGGCACCTTCTTGACCAGCATCCCGATCAGCACGACCAGAGCGGCAAGCGCCACCCAGCCGGTCGAATCGAAACCCAGCGCGGTCGGGCTGGCGGCATGATGCTCGCCCTCGGCGGGCGCGACCGTGTTGGCGGTCAGGCCATCGCCCTCGCGGATCGGCTGGGGGGCCATGCCCTCGGCCGAGGCCGCATCGGCCAGGTTCTGCGCGACCAGCGCGTCGGCGTTGGTCAGCGCGCCGTTCGGGGAATGATTAGCCATGCGCGCTCACCTTTCGCACCGCGTCGGCCGCCGCATCCTCGCCCACATGGACGCCGGACAGCTTGGCGACGAGATCGCGCGCGGCCTCGGCCGCCACGGACTGAAGATTGGCCATCGCCTCGGCCTTGGCATTGGCGATCGCCAGGTCGTGATGACCCAGCCGCTCGGCCAGGTCGGCATCGGCCGCCTTGACCTGCGCCTCGAAGGCATGGGTGGCCCGCGCCTTGGCGGCGTTGGTTTCCGCCATCGCGGCGGTGCGCGCGGCGTCCATCTCGGCCCGCCATGCCGCCTCGACCCGGTCGGCCTCGGCACGCGCGGCCTCCGCCGCCGCCAGATCGCCGGCGATACGGGCTTCGCGAGCGTCGACGGTCGCCTGAATCTTGGGCACCATCCCACGACCGACCACGAAATAGAGCAGGCCGAAGGTGATCAGGAGCCAGAAGATCTGCGACGCATAGGTCGCACTGATCTGTGCTATCTGGGGCATGGAGTCCTCGTTGCCATATCAACCGGGCGACACGGGGCCGCCCGGCCGATCCGAATGATTAGGCGACGAACACCAGGATGATCATCGTCACGAAGGCGAGCAGGCCCAGAAGCTCGGCACCGGCGAAACCGATGAAGAGGCGGCCCTGCTGGCTGTCCGCCGCACCCGGATTGCGCAGCGCGCCTTCGAGGAACTTGGCGAACACGTTGCCCACGCCGAGCGAGGCGATGCCCATGCCGATAGCGGCCAGACCGGCACCGATCAGCTTCGCGGCTTCTGCGTCCATTTCAATCACTCCAGTTCAAAAAGGGTCGTTTGGGTATTCAAGTCGTGCGGCGAGGCCGCCCGCCCGGTCCGGCTCCCCGGATCAGTGCAGGTTGACCGCGTCGTTCAGATAGACCGAGGTCAGCAGCGCGAAGACATAGGCCTGGATCGCGGCGACCAGCAGTTCGAGAAGCGTGATGCCGATCATCAGCAGGAAGCTCGGCAAGGTGACAAGCGCGGCATAGCCCGGGCCCATGTTGATGCCGTTGATGACGAAGGCGGCGAGAACCTTCAGCAGGATGTGCCCCGCGGTCATCGCGACGAACAGTCGCAGACCCAGCGAGAAGGGGCGCACCAGGAAGCTCATCAGCTCGACCACGAAGATCAGCGGAATCATCAGCTTGGGCGTACCGTGCGGCACGAACAGCGCGAAGAAGTGGAAACCGTGGCGACCGAAGCCGACGATCAGCACGATCGCGAACGAGATCAGCGCGAGCACGCCGGTCACGGTCACATGGCTGGTCACGGTGAAGGGATGGACACCCGGCACCACGCCGAAGGGCAGCAGGCCCAGCACGTTGGCGAACAGGATGAACATGAAGAGCGAGAAGACATAAGGCAGGAAGCGCTTGCCCTCCGGCCCGATATTCGACGTCAGCATCGAATTGACGAAGCCGGTGAAGCCCTCGACCGCCGCCTGCCAGCGACCGGGAACCAGATCGCGCTTCATCCCGCCGATCATGAAGATCCACAGCGCGACCAGCGTCGCCACCATCCACAGAGCGGAATTGGTGAAGGAAAGGTCGTAGCCGCCGACCACCCAATGCCGACCGAGCACCGGCTCGATCAGGAACTGGTGCATCGGATCAATCTTGCCGCCCGATTCTGCCGCCACGCTGCTTCGTTCCCACATATGACGAACGCCCGGTTACTCCGGGCGTTCGCCAGAAATCCGAATGATCTGCCTGAACGCCACGCCGATCCCCAGGAACAGCATCACGATCAGGGCCCAGGGTGCGGTGCCGAACCAGCGGTCGAAAAGCCAGCCGATCAACGCACTGCCCACAAGACTTCCGATCAGCGCGGAGATGACGCGGCTGCCCTGGGAATATCCCCTGTCGGCATCCACCTTCACCCCCTGCCGCGATGCGCCCTCCGCGCGTGCCTGTGCCAGTCGCTTGTCCAGCGCGGCCAGACGCGGATCGTCCGCATCGCCAAAGTCCTGTCCGGGCTCTTTCTCCGCCACGCAGCCACCCTCACCTGTTTTCGTCACCGAAGGGGAGAATGCGCGCGAACGGCGAGCGACCCCGCCAAGGCGAGGCCCGTTTAGAAAGGCCCTCCCCCCAAGTCAACCGCCTGGGGTAGGAGTTGTGACAGATGCGTTAAGGATTGTTGCCGAGGAGCGACAGGACCGCCCGATTCGCGGGGCGGTTCTTCTTCTCCCCTCCCGCAGGCGGGAGGGGTCGGGGGAGGGCTGGCGCTATCGTCGGGCAATGCCTACCGAAATAGGGTTTAACCCCTCCCCTCAAGCCGATCGCCTGACCGCAACCGGACTCCCCTCCCCCAGCCCCTCCCGCCTGCGGGAGGGGAGTATGAGGTCAGACGCAGGCCGGTGCCCGCTCGGGCGCCGCCGCGGTGCGCGTCTTCCACACGCCCTCGGGCGTCTTGTACTTCTCGCCGCTGGCGGTCTGAGCGATCAGGTTGCAGCCGCTGGTAAAGGCCATCTGCTCGACGGTCGCGCCGCTGGCCTGTGCCTTCTGGGTATAGGCCGCCTTGCGCTGGATGTTGATGCTGTTGACCAGCGTGCGCAGCGCCGGGGTCGCGGCGCCGACGATGCCCAGATAGCCGTCGGGCTGCTCGCCGACCAATCCTTCGGCGCGCGCGGCGGCATAGGCGGGATCGCGTTGTGCGATCGCCACGCCCGAAATGCCGATCAGCGCGACCGCTGCCGCCACCATCACCACCGCCTTGGTCTTCATGATCAGAATATCCCCGGATTCTGCTGGATCAGCGATTTGGCCTCGCCGTCCAGGCGATATACCACTTCCTGCGTCACATTGATGTTGAGATTGATCTCGATCGGCTTGTCCGGCGCGGAAATGTTCACACATCCCCCGCTCGCCAGGACCAGCGCGACCGGCATCCATCGCGTCATCCCCAAGATCGGCGTCCTCACCAGCATTTTCAATCCTGTTACGGTCATGGCACGGTCTCGCTTGCGGAAGGCTGAATGGCGGGATTGGCGGGTGGCGCAGCGCGCTTATTCTGCTCCTCCAGCAGCGCGGGCAGGTTCCGCTGGATCAGGCGGCGCGGGTCATAGAAGGACTGCGCCGAATCAAGCAGCCCGCGGAAGGGCGCCTTGATCCGCACGTTGAACACGAAAGGCAGCTTTTGCAGCCGCCGGATCAGGAAGTTCGACTTGGCGCCCTTGCCCTGGCTGATCCCGGCGAAGCGGACATCGGTCACCATCTCGCCCGCAAGCGGCCCGTTCATGTCGATCCGGAGCGAACGATAGTTGAGCGAACGGAGCGCACCGAAGGCTAGATTGCCCCAAAGCCCCAGATCCTTCTGACTGACCGCCCCCAGATAGGCGATGCTGCCCCCGCCCGGCCGCACGACCAGCCGCCCGCCCTCGATCCGGCCGCCGCGCTCGTCGAAGACCATCGGCAGTTCGCCGTCGAAGATGCCGGTGGCGTTGAGATTCTGGAAATCGAACTGGAGCAGGAACTGGTCGGCCGCCGCGCCCTTGACGTGGAAGGTCATCCGCCGCTCCACCGGCTGCGAGAAATCGAGCAGCGTCGGGTCGAGCGTCAGCGTGCCGCCCGCAAAGGGCCAGTTGCCGCTCTCCACCCGGATACGCGTGCCCGACAGCGTCTGGTAGCGGACGGTGCCGTTCGTCACCTGGATGCCGGGATTGATCGTGCGGATCGTCACCACCTGGCCCGGCGCGCTCTCCAGCGCCAGCAGGTCGGTGAAATGGATCTTGCCCGCAATCCCGGTGACGGGGCCGAGCGCGGCGGCGAGGTCGATGCCCTCGGTGCCGAAATCGCCGGTCGAGCGGACGCCATCGGCATCCCAGGCGATCCGCCCCTGGCCGGACATCTCGCCCCGCACATCCTCGATCACGCCCTTGGTAACGGGGGTCAGCAATTCGGGCTGGAAGTCCTTGGTAAAGGTCAGCCCCGGCACCACCAGCTCGGCCGAACCCGCGCCCCGGTCGAGCGCATGGGTGATGGCGACATCGGCGACCTTCACATTCCTTGTGGGCTCGAACAGCACGCCCTTCGCGTCGATCCGGCTGCCCGCCAGCGTCAGCGTCACGTCCCGCGCCGCCATCGGCAGGAAGCGCGGCGAATCGGCGCGGGCATCGCTCACCTGCAACCCGCCGCTCAGGGTCAGCACGCCCTTGGCCAGCCGCCATGTGCCATCGGCCTGCCCCAGCAGCAGCGGCACCTGCCCGACCTGGCCGCTGCCGCCGATGAACTGGCCCGCGATTCCTTCCGGCGTGATCCGGCCCGACAGGCTCGCCGCATCGATCCGCGTCGGCGATTCGGGGCGGCCGATGCGGCTCTCGACGCCGGTCAGCGTAAAGCTGCGATCGGCCAGCGCGAACCGGGTCGCCGCCGCCGACAGCGCCAGCGGGCTGCTCCCGATCCGCCCGGCGAGCCGTGTCGGCCCCAGTTGCGCCCCGCCGCCGATCCGCCCGCCGTCGAGACGGACCAGCGCGCCGTCGAGCGGACAGAGCGTCGTCGCGACCCGCTCCAGCCGGAGCCCCGACAGCGCCAGCCGGTCGATCGCCAGCGGCTGGCAGCTCGGATTGACCCGCAAGCGCCGCCCGCCATCCCAGTTGGCGGTGATGGGCAGGACCAGATTGTCGATCCGGCCGCCGCTGATCGGCCCGGACAGCATGGCGCGTGTCGTGATCTGCGTCTCGCCATTCATCGCCGCCTGGAACACCAGCCGGTCGAGCGCCAGGCTGGCGCCGCCCGCGTCGTAACGCGCCAGCTCGGCGGTGCCGCGCATCGGCGCGCCCGGCGCATCCTGTCGCAAGGTGGCGCGCAGACCGGGCAGGCCGCCCCCGCGCATCGCCAGCCGGGTGTCGAGCCGCAGCCCCCGCGCGTCATAGGTCAGCCCCGCGCCATCGGCGAAGGCCAGCCGCCCGCCACTGGCCGAGGCGAGCGACAGGCGCGGCACCCGCACCGCAAAGCCGGGGCCGCGCGGCCCCTTGTCGCTGTCGATCGCCAGCGCGACGTCGGCGGCAAAGCGCCGCCCGCCGCGCCGGACGGCGTCGGCCATGGCGCTTGCCACCGGGCCGACCGGGGTTCCGGCGGCGGCCGCGCCCCATTGCCCGACCCGCGCCAGCATGGCGGGCGACAGCTGTGCATCCCCCAGCGTCATCCGGCCGTCGAAGCGGGTGACGGGGCCGACCTGATATTGTCCGGCGATCGTCGCCCGCCCGGCGCGGCCCGGTTGCGCGGTGACGTTGCGCGCGGCCAGTTGCATCCGGCCATGCGTGCCCTTGGGGGTGCCGGTGAAATCGAGCTGTCCTTCGATCGCGGCGGCGGCCATGACGGGATGGCGGATCGCGCCGCTGCTCACCGTGGCACGCCCCTGCCACCGATCGAGCGCCGCGCCGAAGGTCACATCGACCCGCGCCGCCAGATCGGCCACCGCCACCTCGCCGCAGCGCAGATTGCCGAGCCGCAGCGGCCCCGTCAGCGTCGGCTGCTCGCGCACCACCCGCACGCGCAGCGGCGCGGCAAGCCCCGTGGCGACGCAATCGCCCATCACCAGCCGGGGCGCCACCGCCGCCAGATGCCCGGTGAAACCGTCGTTCAGCACCCCCCGCCCCGACAGGCTGAGCCCCACCGGCCCATGCGGCGTGTCGAGCCGGATGCCGCCATCATCGACCACGACATCCAGCGCGGGGAGCGCAAAGGGCTTGCCCGAGGACGGCCCCATCAGCTTGTCGAGCGCGCCCAGCGTGATCCGTCCGCCGACCAGTCGCCCGTGCAACCGCACCCGGCCGGCGCGCACCCCCGTCACCTCGGGGCCGGACAGGGTCAGCCGGGTCCGCGTCTCCAGCCAGTCGGCGACCAAGTCGGGATCGCGCGGATCGCCGATCACCACATCGGTCAGCCTTTGCCGTCCCGTCCCCAGATCGGAAATTTTGTAACGCGCAGGGACGCCGCGCCGCGCCAGTTCGCGATCGATGAATCCCCCGGCGAGCGGCTTGCGCTCCAGCCACAGTGCGATCAGCGCGACCAGGATCAGCAACGCGATGGCGATCAGGATACGCTGGAGGCGACGGAAACGCCGGATCGGGCTTTCGGGGGTGCCGACTTCCTCGTTCGCGCCCTCCACCCCGATGTCACTCCTTCCGTCTTGACCTGTGTCATAACCCTATGGTCGCGCCGCACGCAATCGCACGAAGCCCGGCGACAGTTCCCCGCGCCGCCCTTATGCTGTCCGGCAAAGGGGGAAGCGGACCATGGGCGACGGTGGCGGCGGGGACGAGCGGGATCAGCCGAATGACCATGCCGGACACCGTGCGCGACTGCGCGACCGGTTGTTGGGCGGTGGCGGATTGCTCGACCATGAACTGATCGAATATCTGCTGATGACCGCCATCCCCCGCCGCGACACCAAACCGATCGCCAAGGCGCTGTTGCGCGAATTCCATGACATAGGCGGCGTGCTGACCGCCGATCCCAATGCCCTGCGACGCGTCGACGGGGTGGGCGAGACGGCGGCGGCGGCGCTCAAGATCGCGCAGGCCTGCGCGCTGCGGCTGGTGCAGGTGGAGGCGGCGAAGCGCCCGGTCCTGTCCAACTGGCAGGCGCTGCTCGACTATCTCCATGCCGACATGGCGCATCACGGGGTCGAGCGGTTCCGGGTGCTGCACCTCAACACGCGCAACATGCTGATCCGCGACGAGCTGATGGGACAGGGTTCGATCGACCAGGCGCCGGTCTATATCCGCGAGGTGATTCGCCGCGCGATCGACTTCGGCTCGGCGGCGCTGATCCTGGTGCACAACCATCCCAGCGGCGACCCCTCGCCCAGCCGCGCCGATATCGACGTGACCCGCGCCATCGCGGAGGCAGGCAAGCGGCTGGGGATCACGGTGCACGACCATCTGATCATCGGCACCTCGGGGCATGTGAGTCTGCGGGCGCAGGGGTTGATCTGAGGGGATTCCCTTGGGCTTCGACTTCGCTCAGCCTGAACGGCTGTCGGTAGTGCGGCAGGATTACCCAAACCCCGTTCAGGCTGAGCGAAGTCGAAGCCCACGCCCACCACTCTCACCGCATTGGAAACCCGAAGCCCCCGGTGCTAGGGCCCTGCCAACCAAGCGAATAAGGAATATCACATGCAGGTCTGGACCGGGCTGGGCAATCCGGGGCCGCAATATGCGATGCACCGCCACAATGTCGGCTTCATGGCGATGGACGCCATTGCCGAGGTGCATGATTTCGGCCCCGTGAAGAAGCAGTTCTTGGGCTGGACCCAGGAGGGCCGGATCGGTGGGCAGAAGATCCTGCTGCTCAAGCCCGCCACCTTCATGAACGAAAGCGGCCGCAGCGTCGGCGACGCGCTGCGCTTCTATAAACTGGGCGTGGACGCGCTGACCGTGTTCCACGACGAGCTCGACATCGCGCCCTTCCGCGTCAAGGTGAAGACGGGCGGCGGCACGGCCGGGCATAACGGACTGCGTTCGATCGACCAGCATCTGGGCCCCGATTTCCGCCGCGTGCGGCTGGGCATCGGCCATCCGGGGCATAAGGACCGGGTGACGGGATATGTGCTCGGCAATTATGCCAAGGCCGAGATCGAGCCTTTGTCCGATCTGCTCGGCGCGGTGGCGGCGGAGGCACATTGGCTGGCCGAAGGCGATGACGTCCGCTTCGTCAACGACATCGCGCTGCGCCTGGGAGATCCCGCATGAGCGTGCGCCGCCTCTTCGCCTCGCTTCTCTATGAGGGCCAGCTGGACGATGCCGATCTGCTGGAGGAGATCGAGCAGAGCTGCTGGGCGCTGGCCGAGGACGACCGCGCCGGGCGGCGCTGGTCGAAGGAGCATGGCTATCGCGGCTATACCAGCTATGCCTCGCTCGACGACCTGCCGATCCGCGATCCGGTGTTCGCGGACCTGCGCAAGAAGCTGGACCGCCATGTCGCGCGCTTCGCCGAGGAATGCGCCTTCGACCTGGGCGGGCGCAAGCTGAAGCTGGACAGCCTGTGGGTCAATGTCCTGAAACCCGGCGGGCATCATTCGGCGCATATCCATCCGCACTCGGTCGTCTCGGGCACGCTCTATGTCGCCATGCCCCAGGGATCGGGCGCGCTGAAGCTGGAGGATCCCCGGCTGCCGATGCTGATGGCCGCCCCGCCGCGCCGTGCCGATGCGCCCGACGACCTGTCCACCTTCGCCACCGCCACGCCCCAGCCGGGAACGGTGCTGCTGTGGGAAAGCTGGCTGCGGCACGAGGTCGTGCCCAATGGTGCCAAGGGCGAGCGGATCAGCGTCAGCTTCAACTATCGCTGATCCGCCGCGCGCGACGATCCGCGCCGCACCCGCGACAGGGCGAAAGGTTCCCACGGCTTATCGATGAAAGCGGGCGCTTCGCCGCGCCGATATCGTGCCGTTAACTTATCTCGGTTAAAGGGGACATCGATCGCACCCCCTATCCCGGACGTTATTCCCGATGATCGAATTCGCTGTCTTCACCTTCGGCATGTTGGCGAGCTTCGTGCTGTCGGGCCTGGGCCGGAACAAGAAGGCGCAGCGCGCCAATCCGCCGATGCTGCATTATCTGGGCCTGGTGCTGATGGGGTTTTCGGGGGCGCTGGGCGTGATGCTGCTCGCCTGGGCCGCCGCGATGATGGTCGGGATCGCCTGACCCCTATACCCTTTCCCACGACCCGTTCAGCCTGAGCGAAGTCGAAGGCCACGCTGGAACATCCGACAATGGCGCCCCGCCCAACCGTCATCCCTTGGCCTTCGACTTCGCTCAGGCTGAACGGAGCATGGGAGAAGCGCTCGGTTGAGAAATATCCCCATCGTCGCTAGAGGGACGCTTTCCCCTTCCTGTAGGATAAGCGACGCATGGGTTTCCGCTGCGGCATCGTCGGCCTGCCGAATGTCGGCAAGTCCACCCTCTTCAACGCGCTGACCGAAACGGCGGCGGCGCAGGCCGCCAATTATCCGTTCTGCACGATCGAGCCGAATGTCGGCAACGTCGCGGTCCCCGATCCACGCCTGTACCAGCTGGCCGAGGTCGCCGGGTCTGCCAAGATCATCGAGACGCAGCTCGCCTTTGTCGACATTGCGGGCCTGGTGCGCGGCGCGTCCAAGGGCGAGGGCCTGGGCAACCAGTTCCTCGGCAATATCCGCGAGGTGGACGCGATCGTCCATGTCCTGCGCTGCTTCGAGGACGGCGACGTGACCCATGTCGAGGGCAAGGTCGACCCCATCGCCGATGCCGAGACGGTCGAGACCGAGCTGATGCTCTCCGACCTCGAAAGCCTGGAAAAGCGCGTCCCCGCCTTCATCAAGAAGGGGCAGCAGGGCGACAAGGAGGCCAAGATCGCCGCCTCGGTCCTGGGCCAGACGCTGGAGCTGCTGCGCGACGGCAAGCCCGCGCGGCTGACCGTGCCCAAGGATGAGGAAGAGGCGCGCGTGTTCTCGCAGGCGCAGCTGCTGACCGCCAAGCCCGTCCTCTATGTCTGCAATGTCGAGGAATCGAACGCCGCCAACGGCAATGCCCATTCGGCGCGCGTGTTCGAAAAGGCCGCCGCCGAGGGCGCGCAGGCGGTCGTCGTGTCGGCCGCGATCGAAGCCGAGATCGCGACCATGCCGGCGGAGGATCGCGGCGAGTTCCTGTCCGAGCTGGGCCTGTCCGAAACCGGCCTCGCCCGCGTGATCCGCGCCGGTTACGCGCTGCTCGACCTGCTGACCTTCTTCACGGTCGGCCCCAAGGAGGCGCGCGCCTGGACCGTCCATCGCGGCGCCAAGGCGCCCAATGCGGCGGGCGAGATCCACAGCGATTTCGAACGCGGCTTCATCCGCGCCGAAACCATCGCCTTTGCCGACTATATCGCCTTCAAGGGCGAGGCGGGCGCCCGCGATGCGGGCAAGCTGCGCGCCGAGGGCAAGGAATATGTCGTGCAGGACGGCGACGTGATGCTGTTCCGCTTCAACGTCTGACCCATTATGCGCCGGTCGGCTCCGGCCGCCCGGCGCATTGCCGCTTTGCAGCGCGCGCCGGAGGACCTAGAAGCTAATCATGATCCAGGTTAGTTCGTTCCGGCGTATCATCTATAGCAGCCAGGCCGTGGGCGAGGATGGCCGGTCGGACCATCTGGCCATATTGCGCGTCTCGCGCCGCAACAACGGCATGGACGGCATTTCGGGCATCCTCTGGATCGAGCGGGGCCGCTATCTCCAGCTGATCGAGGGCCCCGTCGACAGCGTCGGCGACGCGTTTGAGCGGATCCGGCGCGATCCGCGCCACACCGACATCCAGGTCCTCGACGACCGCCGGACCGACACGCCGACCTTCGGCGACTGGGCGATGGCGGGGCTGCCCGGCGATCATCCCGCCGAAGCCGCCGAACGGCTGCGGGTCCTGCTTCGCCATGCCGGGCCGGAGGTGCGCCACTTCTTCCCGCTCGACTGACCGGCCGGGCCAGCGCGATCCTGCCGACGGGCCTCGCCAGTGTCACAGGACGACGCTATCGGCTGGCCTGAAAGGATAGCCGCTCCGTGACCCGACTCCCCCTCGCCGCCCTCGCCCTGACCCTCCTGGCCGGTTGTGCCTACCCCTATACGCCGCCCGCATTGCCCCCGATCGGTGAGAGCGCGGCGAGCGCGGGAGCGGCGACGCCCCGCCCCGCCGCCGATGCGGTCGCGGCGCGCGCGCCGGTCACGATCCTGGTATCGATCGATGGCTTCCGCCCCGATTATCTGACGCGCGAGCTTACCCCGAACCTGTCGCGGCTGGCCGCCGAGGGGGTCAGCGCGTCGATGCGCCCCTCCTTCCCGTCCAAGACCTTCCCTAATCACTGGACGCTGGTCACCGGGCTGGTGCCCGATCGCCACGGGATCGTCGCCAACGGCTTCACCGATCCAGCCCATCCCGACGCGCGCTTCACCATGGCCTCGGACCAGCCCTATTGGTGGAACGCCGCCGAGCCGATCTGGATCACCGCCGAAAAGGCCGGGATTCCCACCGCCACCATGTTCTGGCCGGGATCGAACGTCGCCTGGGGCGGCACCTTCCACCCCGGCGACTATGGCGGCACCGTGACGGGCGGCATGCGTCCGCACGACTGGCAGCAGTTCAACCAGAACGTGACCGACCGCCAGCGGGTCGATTCGATCATCGACTGGCTGCGTCGCCCGGCGGCCAGCCGCCCGCAATTCCTGACGCTGTATTTCGACGAAGTGGACAGCGCGGGCCATGACGCCGGCCCCGACTCGCCACAGGTGAACGCGGCGGTCGGCAAGGTGGACGAGGCGATCGGCCGCCTGCTGGCCGGGCTGGCCGAACTGGGCCAGCCCGCCAATCTGGTCGTCGTCGCAGACCACGGCATGGCCGCGACCTCCAGCGACCGGATCGTGACCGAGGATATGCTGGTCGATCCCGCCGATGCGGTGATGACCGAGGACGGCCCCTATGCGACCTTCCGCGCGGTGCCGGGGCATGAGGCCGCGCTGGAGCGGCGGCTGCTCGGCCATCACGATCATGCCGATTGCTGGCGCAGCCCGGCGATGCCCGCGCGTTTCCATTATGGTCGCAACCCGCGCATCCCGCCCTATTTCTGCCTCGCTCAGACCGGCTGGCTGATCCAGGCCAAGCGGCCCGACGCCCCCTTTGCCAAGGGCACCCATGGCTATGACAATGCCGATCCCGCCATGGCCGCGCTGTTCATCGCACAGGGCCCCGCATTTCGGTCGGGGGTGCGGCTGGCGCCGTTCGACAATGTCGATGTCGCCCCGCTGCTGCGCGATCTGATCGGGCTTCCGGCGGGCCGGGGGCTGGACGGCAACGATGCGCCGTTCCGCCGCGTTTTCAAACGATAAGGAGAGGATGCGATGATCTGGCTGGAGGATGTGGCGGTCGGCGATACCGCGCGGTTCGGAAATCATCGGGTCGAGCGGGACGAGGTGATCGCCTTTGCCACGCGCTACGATCCCCAGCCCTTTCACCTGTCCGACGAGGCCGCCGCCGCCACCCATTTCGGGCGGCTGTCGGCCAGCGGCTGGCACACCGCGTCGATGACCATGGCGATGATCGTCGAGCATTACCGGGCGACCGGATTTCAGAGCCTGGGATCGCCCGGCATCGACGAGCTGCGCTGGCTGAAGCCCGTCTATCCGGGCGACACGCTGCGCTGCGAGACCGAGGTGCTGGAGGTGCGTCGCTCGGCCAGTCGGCCCGACATGGGGCTGATTGTCAGCCTGCTGACCGTCTATAACCAGGACGATGTGGCGGTGATGCGGTTTCGCCCCACGCTGATGATCCGGGCCCGCTCGGCAGGCTGATCAGCGCGGCCCGCGCGGACCGCCCCGCGCGCCGCCGGGCCGCCCGCCGCGCCAGCCGGGATTGCCGCCGCGAGGGCCGCGCCATCCCTCGACCCGTGGGGCCGGTGGGCGGGGCGCGACACCAACACCGGGGTTGGGACCGGGGCCACGCGGGCCGCTGCCCCAGCGATCGCCGCGCCAGCCGTTGCGACCCCAGCCGCGCCACTGATCGCGGATCGGGGCCCCGCGCCACGCGCCGCGCCGCCCCTCCCAATAGGCGCGCTGGCCCTCGTTCCAGCGGAACGGCCGACGATAGCGGTCATAGACATAGACGCCCGTGCCCGGATAATAAAAGTCGTCGTACCAGCCATAATAGGACGGCGCATAACCCGCGCCATAATAGCCGGGGGCATAGCCATAGCCGCCATAACCGCCATAGCCCGTGCCCACCGACACGCCGCTATAGCCATAGCCGTCGGCGCAGCCGCCCAGCGCCAACAGCCCGGCGGCCAGCAAGCCGCCCCATCCGATCCTGCCCAAGAGCATCGCCTCTCTCCATGCCCCTGGTCGTTCCTGCGGATGCGACAGGGGCCCGTCATCCGCGTCCGTCATCGGTCAACCCGAACCACGCCATCATGGTTCCTGCACCCGCCCGACTGCACCCGCCATGAACGCCACCGCAAAGGGGATTGGCAAAGCCCGCCAAGCAAGGCTAACCTGACGCTCCGTTCATCATGGGCGGGCGAGATCGGGCGGCGCATGACTGGGGACAATCCGGCACGACCGCCAGGGCGCGACCGGCGCCACGCGAACGAGGTGGAGGGACAGGACGAATGGCGATGACGGAGAACACCGTACCCCCCGGCGAGTCGCCGGAGCCATTCCACGAAGAGGTCCATGATCCCCGCCGCCGCGACTTCATCAACGTCGCCGCCGTGTCCTTCGCGGGCGTGGGGGCGCTGGCCATCGTCCTGCCGCTGATCAACCAGATGAACCCCTCGGCCGACGTGCTGGCGCAGTCGACCACCGAGATCGACCTGTCCAAGATCGCGCCGGGCCAGGCGATCAAGGCCAGTTTCCGCAAGCAACCGCTGTTCGTCCGCAACCTGACGCCCAAGGAAATGGCGGAGGCGGATGCGGTGCCGCTGTCCGAGCTGCGCGATCCCCAGACGCTGGAGGAGCGGACCAAGCCGGGCAAGAAGAACTGGCTGATCACGCTGGGCGTCTGCACCCATCTGGGCTGCGTGCCGCTGGGCGCGGGTGAGGGCGAGAATAAGGGCCCCTATGGCGGCTATTTCTGCCCCTGCCACGGTTCGGCCTATGACACCGCCGCGCGCATCCGAAAGGGTCCGGCACCGAAGAACCTCTTCGTGCCCGATTACAAGTTCGACAGCGACACGACCGTCACGGTCGGCGCGGCCGCTTAAAGGGGGACCCGAGACATGAGCTTTCCCTGGGCCAAGCATTACGAACCCAAACAGCCGGTCATGCGCTGGCTGGACGAGAAGCTGCCGCTGCCGCGCCTCGTCTACAATGCGGTGGGCGCGGGCTATCCGGTGCCGCGCAACCTGAACTATTTCTGGAATTTCGGCGTGCTGGCGGGCGCCGCGCTCGCCATCCAGATCATCACCGGCGTCGTGCTGGCGATGCATTATGCCGCCAATGCGGGCGTCGCCTTCGATTCGGTCGAAAGCATCATGCGCGACGTCAATGCGGGCTGGTTCCTGCGCTATGCCCACGCCAACGGCGCGTCGATGTTCTTCATCGTGGTCTATACGCACATCTTCCGCGGCCTCTATTACGGATCGTACAAGGCCCCGCGCGAGATGGTGTGGCTGCTCGGCGTCGTCATCTTCCTGCTGATGATGGCGACCGCCTTCATGGGCTATGTCCTTCCCTGGGGGCAGATGAGCTTCTGGGGGGCGCAGGTCATCACCGGCTTCTTCTCGGCGATCCCGCTGGTCGGCGACACCATCCGCGTCTGGCTGCTGGGCGGGTTCGCGCCGGACAATGCCGCACTCAACCGCTTCTTCTCGCTCCACTATCTGCTGCCCTTCGTGATCGCGGGCGTCATCATCCTGCACATCTGGGCGCTGCACATTCCCGGCTCGAACAACCCGACCGGCGTGGACGTGAAGGGCGAGCAGGATACGGTGCCCTTCCACCCCTATTACACCGCCAAGGATGCGGTGGGGCTGGGCGTGTTCCTGCTGGTGTTCGCGGGGCTGCTGTTCTTCTTCCCCAATTATCTGGGCCATCCGGACAATTATATCCCGGCCAACCCGCTCTCGACCCCTGCGCATATCGTGCCCGAATGGTATTTCTGGCCCTTCTACGCGATCCTGCGCGCCTTCACCGCCGACTTCATCCTGCCCGCCAAGCTGTGGGGCGTGCTGGCGATGTTCGGGTCGATCCTGCTGCTGTTCTTCCTTCCCTGGCTGGACAGCTCGCCGGTGCGGTCTAGCAATT
Organism: Sphingomonas sp. SORGH_AS_0789; assembly: GCF_031453055.1. Lineage (NCBI taxonomy): Bacteria > Pseudomonadati > Pseudomonadota > Alphaproteobacteria > Sphingomonadales > Sphingomonadaceae > Sphingomonas > Sphingomonas sp. SORGH_AS_0789. Next base: position 2,085,226 of record NZ_JAVIYV010000001.1, on the reverse strand, counting down.
TCCGGCCCAAGGCGCGGATCGCCTTCTGGGTGCTGGTGGTCGACGTGCTGCTGCTCGGCTGGTGCGGGGGGTCGCCTGCGACGCCCTTCTTCATCATCCTCAGCCAGGTCACGGCGGCCTATTACTTCCTCCACTTCCTGGTGATCCTGCCCTGGATCGCGCGGACGGAGCGGCCCGCCCCCCTGCCCCATTCGATCACCGAAGCCGTGCTGGCCAAACATGGCGGCACCGCGCCCACCAAGTCGGCCCTAACCCCTTCGGCTTCGGCCTGACACGAACCGAGAGAGGATTTCGAACATGGTTCGTGGCATCGCATTCCTGGTCGGGGCGGCCTTCACCCTGGTCCTCGCCATCGCGCTGTGGGGCAGCGTCTCGGGGCTGGTCTCCGACCCGCCCGCCCCCACCGCCGAGGAGGAGTTCCACCTCCACCCCAAGCCCGCGCATCTGGCCTCGGACGGGATATTGGGCCGGTTCGACCGGCGCCAGCTCCAGCGTGGCTTCCAGGTCTATAAGGAGGTCTGCGCGGCCTGCCATTCGCTGCGGCTAGTGGCGTTCCGCGACCTGAAGGATCTGGGCTATAACGAGGCCGAGGTGAAGGCGATCGCCAACCAGTGGGTGATCGAACAGCCGAGCATCAACCCGGAGACCGGCGAGGCGACGACGCGCAAGAACGTGCCCGCCGACCATTTCCCCTCGCCCTTCGCCAACGAGGTCGCGGCGCGCGCGGCGAACAACAACGCGCTGCCGCCCGACCTGTCGCTGATGACCAAGGCGCGGCATGACGGCACCAATTACGTCTATTCGCTGATCGGCCCCGATGCCTATCGCAACCAGCCCGCCGCGCTGCTGCGCCAGTTCCCGGATGCCAAGACGCCGACGGGACTGCACTACAATCCCTATTTCGCGAACCTCAACATCGCGATGCCGCCGCCGCTGACCCAGGACGGGCAGGTCCAATATACTGACGGCACGCTGGCGACCCGCGACCAGATGGCCAAGGACGTCGCCGCCTTCCTGACCTGGACCGCGGAGCCCAAGCTGGAGTCCCGCCATGCGGCAGGGATCGGGGCGGTGATCTTCATCCTGATCTTCTGCTTCCTGGCCTGGGGCGCGTATCAGAATGTCTGGCGCGACGTGAAGCATTGAGGCCGTATCGAATCATGTGAGAGCCTGGGGCGGTTTTCCGGCGAGGGAGCCGCCCTTTTTTTTCTTGGGGAACCCGCCGCCCCACCCCCGACCTCCGTTCAGGCTGAGCGAAGTCGAAGCCCATGCCCGAACCTTTCCTCCGGCCCCTTTGGCAATGGATTCCCTTGGCCTTCGACTTCGCTCAGGCCGAACGGAGGGTTGGGATTGCCCCCTTTACCCCCGCCGCCATCAGGCCCATGAGGCGCCGCATGAACGCCAATGACGATCTGAAAGCCCTGATCCGCACGATCCCGGACTTTCCCAAGCCCGGCATCGCGTTCCGCGACATCACCACGCTGCTGCTCGACCCGACGGGTTTCGCCAAGACCATCGAGCGGATGGTCGCCGCGACGCGCGGGCCGGTCGACCTGATCGCGGGGATAGAGGCGCGCGGCTTCCTGTTCGCCGCCGCGCTGGCGGTGCCGCTGAACGCGGGCGTGCTGCTGATCCGCAAGGACGGCAAGCTGCCCGGCGCGACCATCGCCGAGGATTATGCGCTGGAATATGGCCAGGACCGGATCGCGATGCACGAGGATGCGCTGGTCCCCGGCGCGCGCGTCCTGCTGGTCGACGACCTGATCGCGACCGGCGGCACCGCCCGCGCCGCCGTCCGGCTGCTGCGCAAGGCAGGGGGCGTCGTCGAACAGGCGCAGTTCCTGGTCGACCTGCCCGATCTCGGCGGCGCCGACGCGTTGCGGGTCGAAGGGCTGGCGGTCGATGCGCTGCTATCCTTTCCCGGCCATTGATGCGGCTGGCGCTTCATGAGCCCGATATTGCGGGCAATGTCGGCACGCTGATCCGCACCGCGACCTGTTTCGGCGTCGCGGTCGACCTGATCGAGCCGATGGGCTTTCCCTATTCCGACCGGGCGCTGGCGCGATCGGCGATGGACTATGCCGCCATGGCCCAGGTGGTGCGCCATGCCGATTGGGACGCCTTTCGCGCCGCCACGCCGGGACGGATCGTGCTGGCGACGACGCTGGGCGCGCTGCCGCTGCCCGAGATGGTGTTCCGCCCCGACGACGTGATCCTGCTCGGCTCGGAAGGCGCAGGGGTGCCGGAGGCGGTGCACGACGCCGCCGATATCCGGGTGCGCGTGCCGATGCGCAGCGGCGTCCGTTCGCTCAACGTCGCGATCACCGGCGGCATCCTGCTGGCCGAGGCGCGGCGGCAGACGGGTTGGGACCAAATGCCGGGTTGACCCCCGCCCCCTCCCCCGCCCAGAGACTCCGGATCATGACCAGCCGCACCCCCGACATCGCGCTCGACGCCGAGCAGGACGCCGCCCGCCTCTGGTTCGAATCGCTACGCGACCGGATCTGCGCCGCGTTCGAAGCGATCGAGCGCGAGGCGGGATCGGACGCGGCCTTCACCTATACCGCCTGGGACCGCGCCGATCCCAGCGGCGAGCCCGGCGGCGGCGGGGTGCGCGGCGTGATGAAGGGGCGCGTCTTCGAAAAGGTCGGCGTCAACGTCTCGACCGTCGGCGGCACGTTCGAGGGGCCGTTCGCGCAGACCATCCACGGCGCGGGCGAGGATCCGCGCTTCGTGGCGACGGGGATCAGCCTGGTCGCGCACATGGCCAACCCGCATGTCCCCGCAGTCCATATGAACACCCGCTTCCTGACCACGACCAAGCGCTGGTTCGGCGGCGGCGCGGACCTGAATCCACCGCTGCCCATCGACGAGGATACCGCCGAATTCCATGCCGCGATGCAGGCGGCGTGCGATGCGCATGACCCGGACCATTATCCCCGGTTCAAGGCCTGGGCCGACGACTATTTCTACATCCCCCACCGCAAGGTGCATCGCGGCGTGGGCGGCATCTTCTACGATCATCTGGAGGGCGATTTCGACGCCAATTTCGCGCTGACCCGCGATGTCGGCGAGGCGTTCCTGGACGTCTATCCACGCATCGTCCGGCGGCGGATGGACCAGCCCTTTACCGAGACGGATCGCGCGACGATGCTGGCGTGGCGCGGGCGCTATGCCGAGTTCAACCTGGTCCATGACCGCGGCACGCTGTTCGGACTGAAGACGGGCGGCAATATCGAGGCGATCCTGATGAGCCTGCCGCCGCTCGCGACCTGGGAATAATCCATGGCGCTGATCCCCGTCGATCCCGGCGAGATCGCCACCATCGTCACCACGCTGGAGATGCGCGAGCGCCCGCGCCCGCGCCCGATGCTCGCCTCGCCGCTGCGGCTGACCGCCTGGGCCCGGCCCGACCCCGCCAAATACCGGGCGCTGTTCGCGCGGGTCGGCGCGCCGTGGCTGTGGTTCTCGCGGCTGGTGATGGACGATGCGATGCTGACCGGGATCATCCACGACCCCGCCGTCTCGGTCTTCGCGGTCATCGACCGGATGGGGATCGAGGTCGGGTTGCTCGAACTCGACCATCGCCAGACGGGCGCGTGCGAGATCGGCTATTTCGGGCTGATCCCCGAACTGGCGGGGCATGGCCATGGCCGCTGGCTGATGGCGCAGGCGATGCTGCGCGCCTGGACGCCGGGGGTGGAGCGGGTCTGGGTGCATACCTGCACGCTCGACCATCCCTCGGCGCTGAGCTTCTACCGCAAGCAGGGATTCACCCCGATCGGGCGCGCGATCGAGACCTTTCCCGATCCCCGCGCGCTGGGACTGCTGCCCGAGGATGCCGCGCCACAGATCCCGCGCCTGGGGATCAGCGGCTGACCAGTCGGCGATAGGCGGCGAGCGCGATCAGCGCCTGGGCCACCCCGGACGCCAGCGCCACCGCCGCCGCCCCGGTCTGGAGCAGCGCGATCGCGACCGGATTGCCGCCGCTGCCCTGCACCGTGTCGATCAGCAGGATGAAGGGCTGGCCCAGGATCATCCCGCCCAGATAGGTGCAGGAGGCCAGCGCCGCCATCGGCAGCCCGACGCCCCGCGTCAGCGCGAACGAGCGGGCCAGCGCCGCCAGCGCGGGCATCCGCCGCTCGGCCAGCAGGATCGGCCCGACCAGCAGCAACCGCCCCGCGACATACAGCCCCGGCAGGATGTAGAGCAGCATTCCCGCCCCCACCGGCAACGCCACCAGGATCATCGCGAGCAGGAAGCGCGGCGCGATCCGCAGGCTGACGTTCAGCGCCTGCCCCACCGTCAACCGGCCGCCGCCCAGATGCAGCGCCAGCAGCGCCGCAGTGCCGATCAGCCCGATCGCATAGGTCGCGAAATACCAGCCGCCATATTGCCCCGCCCAGTTGCCCACCGAATCGACCCAGGCCATCGCCCGCGCCGCGCCGTCCGCCGCGTCCTCCTCGGGCAGCGGCGGCGCAGGCACCAGCAGGCCGAGCGCGAGCGTCGGCAGGAACAGGAAGGGCGCGGCCAGCCGCAGCGAAAGGTCGGCATTCCGGCGGAACAGGCCCCAGGCGTCCCGCAGCGCAGCCATCATGTCGAACGTCATCACAGCGACGGCGTGCCGTCCTCCGTGGCCGGACCGGCGGGATGCTCGGCCGCCGTCGCGACATAGAGCCGGGCGACGAAGACATAGGCCAGCGTCATGAAGGCGGCGGTGACGATCGACCCCAGCACCCCGACCAGCCCCAGCACGATCCCCGGCCGGTCGGGCCCGAGCGCCAGCCGCAGGACGGCGCCGGTCACCCCCTGCACCGCCAGCGTGGTGACGAACAGGACGATCAGGAACAGCAGCGAGACGCCGATCAATCGCCAGGTCATTCCACGCGTCAACGTCAGCGACCGGCGATAGGCGCCCAGCCCCCGCCGCTCGTTCAGGACCACCGCATAAAGGGGCATGAACCGCACGCCGATCCACACCGCGACCAGGGCCAGGGCCAGGATGTAGAGCCCCAGAATCGCACCCAGCCCCGAGGGGATGGGCGGCATCAGCGCCGGATTGCCATTGGCGGCCACCGCCTGCGCGAAGTCGAAGCCCGAGGCGCCCAGCAGGACCATGGGAATGAGGATCGCGACCATGAACGCCAGGCCCAGCACCAATGCCACGCCCAGCGCCGCCGGGAATCGCCGCAAGCCGGCACGCGCCGCATCGGCCTGGGTGGTTGCGGGATGGGTGGCCAGCGCCATGATCGCCAGCTGCGCCCAGATGCCCAGCAGCGCGCCCAGGATCGTCGATACCATCATCAGGCCGCCATGCGGCACGCTGCCTGCGGGGACGAGCAGGAGCTGGACCAGGACCGGGACCACGAACCCGATCGCGGCGAAGGGGACCAGCATCCCGGCCCTGCCCGCCAGCACCTGTTGCGTGCTGTCCCACACCGATCCGATCCTGACGGTCATCTTGCTTCCCTTTGCCCCGTCATGCGGCCGACTTGTCCGGCGTCATCCGTCATGAACACGACTCCTGCCTAACCGATTGCCGGACGGGACGCCATCGGTCGCGTTGGCCCGCCGCCCCCTTCCCGGCGGAACGCTTGCATCGCCGCCGCCCCGGGCGCAGATAGCGCGCATCGTGACCGATCTTCCCGCCTTTTCCGATATCGAATGGCGCATCAGCGCCGGGCTCACCCCCTATGACCAGTCGCTTGCCGAGATGGAGGCGCGCGCCGCCGCGGTGGCGGCGGGCGAGGCGCGCGAGCTGGTCTGGCTGCTCGAACATCCCCCCGTCTATACGGCCGGGACCAGCGCCGATCCGGCCGAGCTGGTCGATCCGCGCTTTCCGGTGCACCAGACCGGGCGCGGCGGCAAATATACCTATCACGGGCCCGGACAGCGGACCGGCTATCTGGTGCTGGACCTGACCAAGCGCGGCCGCGACGTGCGGCAATTCGTCCATGCGCTGGAGGACTGGCTGATCGCCGCGCTCGCCCGGCTGGGGGTGAATGCCTTCAGCGTGGACGGGCGCGTCGGCATCTGGACCCGCGACGGCGGGCCGGAGGCCAAGATCGGCGCGATCGGGGTGCGCGTGCGCCGCTGGGTCACGCTGCACGGGTTCGCGGTCAATATCGCGCCCGACCTGTCCCATTTCGGCGGCATCGTCCCCTGCGGCCTGCCGGAGTTCCCGGTGACCAGTCTTTTTGCGTTGAATGGCACCAAGTCATTGGAAACCTTTGACGAGGCGCTTGCGTTCAGCTTTCCGGCTTTCCTCAAGACCCTTGATCCGGTCCGACAAAACGAGGCTTGAGGACCAGGCGGTATCCGATTAATGTCCACCCCGATTTGGGTAATAGGGCCAGCAAGCCGTTCCAAATCCTTATTATCAAGGGAGCTTCCAATGCGTGCAATCATCTCCAAGGTCCTGACGGGCTCGATCATCGCCGGCGCGGCGCTCGCGGTTTCGGCTTGCGGCTCGAAGACCGAGAACACCACCGACGCGAACATGACCACCGAAATGAACGCTTCGGAAGGCATGGACACCACCACCGACAACATGACCGCCGTCGACGGCGCCATGAACGGTGGCGTGATGGCCAACGACACCATGTCGAACGACATGATGATGGCCAACGACACGATGACCAACGCGTCGAACGCGATGTAATCATCGCCAGGATCATTCCTGACGACAGGGGCCGTCCGGGCGACCGGGCGGCCCTTTTCATGGGTGCGCCAGCCCGCACCAGAGAGTGTCGGCGCCGCCGCCAACACCGCGATTTCGCTGCCTTTCCGTAACGACCGATCGCATCCGACAATCGACGCGACCCCGTGATTTCCATTTGGGTCGGCCCCCAAAAAGCGTTATGTTTCGGGACGCTCGAAAGCCCTACGGGGGAAGGATCGGAACACAATGAAGGTGGTGCGTACCGCGCTGGTCGCCGGCGTGGCTTTTTGGGGGATGGGTGCCGCGGCACCCGCATCGGCACAATTCTTCCTGCAGCCCTATAATTTCCAGGGAAAGCCCGTTCAGGGCGACGAACCCGGCATCGGCCAGCCGCTGCCCGGCGCGACCCCGGCCGAGCTGCGCGCGGGGCTGCTCTGGAACATGCGCGCCGCGCTCAACGTCGCCGCGCTGCAATGCCAGTTCGAGCCGACGCTGGCCACGGTCGCCAATTACAATGCGATCCTGAAGGATCATGAGGGCGAGCTGAAGGGCGCGTTCGACACGCTCGGCGCCTATTTCAAGCGCAAGAACAAGACCGTGAAGGAAGGCCAGAACGCGCTCGACCAGTTCGGCACGCGCACCTATGCCAGCTTCTCCTCGGTGTCGGGCCAGCTGGGCTTCTGCCAGACGGCCAGCTCGATCCTGCATCAGGCGGTCTTCACCCCGCGCGGCCATCTGGGCGAGCTGGCGGTCGACCGGATGCAAGAACTGCGCAACAGCCTGGTCCCTTATGGCGAGCAGCGCTTCCCACGCTATATCGGCCGCGAGCATGTCGCCGTGACCATGCCGCGCCTCGACGCGCTGTGCTGGAACAAGCGCGCCGAATGGGTCGTCAAGAAGTGCGGGCCGCAGAACTGGCCGCCCGCCGGCGCGACCAACCTCGCCGCGCGCTGAACCTTACACCTCCCCGACACGGGGAGGTTGCAGGCCGAAGGCCTGACGGAGGGGTTTCCCCGGCGGCGAGGCAGAGCCGATCTCGCCAGCCGGGACACCCCTCCACCATGTTTCGCATGGTCCCCCTCCCCTTTCGCGCCGGAATTTGCTACGCGCGCGCCATGCTCAATCTGAATGGCATCACCGTGCGCCTGGGCGGCCGCACGATCCTCGACGGTGCATCCGCCGCGCTCCCCCCCGGCAGCCGGGTCGGCCTGATCGGCCGCAACGGCGCGGGCAAGTCGACGCTCGTCCGCGTGATCGCGGGCCAGCTGGAGGCCGATGACGGCGCCTGCGAAATGCCCAAGGGTGCGCGGCTCGGCTATATCGCGCAGGAAGCGCCCGACGGCACCGCCACCCCGTTCGAGACGGTGCTGGCCGCCGATGTCGAACGCGCCGAGCTGATGGAGCGCAGCGAGACCGAGAGCGATCCCGAAAAGCTGGGCGACATCTATGAGCGGCTGATCGCGATCGACGCCTATACCGCGCCCGCGCGCGCCTCCAGCATCCTCCAGGGCCTGGGGTTCGACGAGGCGATGCAGGCGCGCCCGCTGTCCAGCTATTCGGGCGGGTGGAAGATGCGCGTGGCGCTCGCCGCCCTGCTCTTCTCGGCGCCCGACGTGCTGCTGCTCGACGAACCGTCGAACCACCTCGACCTCGAAGCGGTGATGTGGCTGGAGGATTTCCTCAAATCCTATCGCGCGACGATCCTGCTGGTCAGCCATGAGCGCGACTTCCTCAACAATGTCGTCGACCATATCCTGCACCTGCAGGGCGGCAAGGTGACGCTCTACCCCGGCGGTTACGATTCGTTCGAGCGCCAGCGCGCCGAGCGGATGGCGCAGCTCGCCGCCGCCAAGGCGAATCAGGAGGCGCAGCGCGCCAAGCTGCAGGATTATATCGCGCGCAACTCGGCCCGCGCCTCGACCGCCAAACAGGCGCAGAGCCGCGCCAAGATGCTGTCCAAGATGCAGCCGATCGCCGAGATGGCGAACGACCCCTCGCTGTCCTTCGACTTCCCCGATCCCGACCAGCTGCGCCCGCCGCTGATCACGCTGGACCTCGCCAGTGTCGGCTATGCGGAGACGCCGATCCTGAAGCGGCTGAACCTGCGCATCGACCCGGACGACCGGATCGCGCTCTTGGGCCGCAACGGCAACGGCAAGACGACGCTGGCCCGCCTGCTCGCCGCGCAGCTGACGCCGATGGAAGGCGACATGAATTCGTCGGGCAAGATGCGCGTCGGCTATTTCACCCAATATCAGGTCGAGGAACTCGACACCGACGATACCGCGCTGGAGCATATGACGCGCATCATGCGCGGCGCGACCCCGGCGGCGGTGCGCGCGCAGCTAGGCCGGTTCGGCTTTTCGGGCGACAAGGCGACGACGAAGGTCGGCAAGCTGTCGGGCGGCGAGCGCGCCCGGCTCGCGCTGGCGCTCATCACCCGCGACGCGCCGCACATGCTGATCCTCGACGAACCGACCAACCACCTCGATGTCGACGCGCGCGAGGCGCTGGTCCAGGCGCTCAACATGTACAAGGGCACGGTCGTGCTGGTCAGCCATGACCGCCACATGCTGGAGATGACCGCCGACCGGCTGGTGCTGGTCGACAACGGCACCGCGAAGGAATTCGACGGGTCGCTGGACGATTATATCGCCTTCGTCCTGAAGGGTGATGCGGGCCAGGGCGATGCCGCGTCCAAGGCGGACCGCGCGGCCAGCAAGAAGGCCTCGGCCGAGCAGCGCGAACGCTTCAACGCGATGAAGAAGACGCTGCGTGGCATCGAGGACGAGATGGCCAAGCTGACCCGCGAGCGCGATGCGCTGGACAAGGCGATGAACGACCCGGCCTCGGCCGAACCGCGCCATGCCAGGCTGTCGATGGGCGAACTGAACAAGCGCCGCGCCGAAGTGGTCGAGAAACTCGCCGATGCCGAGGCGCGCTGGATGGAGGCGGGCGAGGCGATGGAGGCGGCTTGAGCCCGGCCCTCCGTTCGCGTTAAGCGAAGTTGAAATGCGGCAGGGGATTCCCTTGGGCTTCGACTTCGCTCAGCCTGAACGGGGGATGGGGAGCAGATGGCCCATAACGCAGGCCCGTTCCCCGGCGAAGGCCGGGGCCCAGTTACAACGAAGTAGATGGCGCGCTACCCGACGAGTGGGAGGCAACTACACCCCACCATCGAAGGCACCCAGCAACCGTACCCCGGCCTTCGCCGGGGTACGGCCGGAAATCAGCCCTCGTCCGAACCCTCGGCGGCGTCTTCGCCAGCGGCCGGATTCTCGATCCACGCCTCGACCTCGCCGGTCAGCTTCAGGGTCAGCGGGCGGCCATGGCGGTCGACCTTCTTGCCCAGCGCGACGCGGATCCAGCCTTCGGAAATGCAATATTCCTCGACGTCGCGGCGCTCGGCGCCCTTGAAGCGGATGCCAACGCCCCGCTGCAGCAGGTCCTGGTCGAAATAGGGGCTGTCCGGGTTGGTGGACAGGCGATCGGGAACGGTATCGGTCATGTCCGCGCCTTAACGCCGAGACGGGCTCGCTGCCAAGAAAAAGCGGCGCCGGAATGATCCGACGCCGCCCTTGGACTTAGTTGCAGACCCGCACCTGGACGTTGCGGCCCCAATAGGGGTCCCAGCGCCAGTCGTTCCAGCAACGCGGCCGGTAATCCTGATATTCATAGACCACCGCCGGGGGCGGCGGCGCATAATAGGGATCATAGCCGCGATCGTAATAATAACCGCGATCGACATAGCGCGGCCGGTTGCTGCTGGCGATCGCAGCCCCGACGCCCAGGCCGAGGATGCCGCCGAGCAACGCGCCCGCCACCGCATCGCCGCCGCGATCCCGGTTGTAATAGCCGCCACCCCAGCCACGACCCCAACGCTGCGCCTCGGCGGGTGCCGCTGCGGTCAGCGCGGTCGCGGCCAAGGCGACGCCCAACCCCACTTTCTTCAAAACTCCGTTCATACCGAACCTCCGATACTGATACGCCCGGTCCGCTGATGGCAAAACGCGCCGCTGGCGTCGGTGTTGCGTTCCCTGCCATCATCGGGCTGAATGGACATGGAATGCGGCGTTTAGTCGCGGTTCAGGAGCGCGATACGACCATGGCCCATTGGCTGCTGAAATCGGAGGCGGACAGCTATGGCTGGGACGATCTGGTCCGCGACGGCGCGACCGAATGGGACGGCGTACGCAACGCCGCCGCCGCCGGGCATCTGCGCGCCATGGCGGTGGGCGACTCGGCGATCTTCTATCACAGCGGCAAGGACAAGGCGGCGGTGGGGATCGTCACCGTCACCCGCGCCGCGCGCGCCGATGGCGAGGATGGACGCTGGGTCTCGGTCCAGGTCGCGCCCGACCGGCCGCTGCCACGCCCCGTCACGCTGGCGGCGATGAAGGCGGAGGCCAGGCTGGCCGACCTGCCGATGCTGCGCCAGTCCCGCCTCTCCGTCTCGCCGGTGGGTGAGACCGAATGGGCGGTGTTGATGGCGATGGGCGGAATCTAGGGCGGGTCGACGCTCACGATTGCGTCTTCTTCCCCTCTCCCCTGGAAAGGGGAGAGGGTTAGCGAAGCTTGCCAGCCTGCTGGCTAGCGCAGCTTGGGTGAGGGGTTGCGCGAGCCTGTAGGCTCGCGCGCTCGCTTCGCGAGCGCCCACCCCTCACCCAGCTCCGACTAGGCCTTTGCTCCCGCAAAGGCCTAGTCTGCGCAACCCTCTCCCCTCAGCGAGGGGCGAGGGAAGGATAAGGCATCGCTGAATGTCGATCGGCCCTAGCCCAGGCTGCGGGCATAGGCGGCCGCCTCGGCCACCTGATCGGGGGTGGGACGCAGGCCGGTATAGAGGACGAACTGTTCCAGCGCCTGGATGGTCGCGACCTCGGTGCCGGTGACGATTCGCTTGCCCAGCGCCCGGGCGGTCTTCAGGAACCGCGTCTCGGGCGGATATTGCACCACGTCGAAGGCGATCTCCGCCCCAGCGATCATCGCCTCGGGAAAGGCCAGGTCATCCTCATTGCCGCCGGTCATGCCGATCGGCGTGACGTTGATGAGCAGCGGCGCGCCCTCACCCAATTCGCTCGCCCAGCCAAAGCCGTAAAGCTCGGCCAGCCCCCGCCCCGCGGCTTCGTTGCGCGCGACGATGGTGCCGTGGGTGAAACCCGAATCGCGCAGCGCGGCCGCCACCGCCTTGGCCATGCCGCCCGATCCGCGCAGCACGAACGGCGTCACGCGATCGATATCGGCGACCAGCTCGACGACGGCGGCATAGTCGGTATTATATCCGGTCAGCCGCCCGCCATCGTTGACGATCGTGTTGACGCTGTCGATCGCCGCCGCCGACCCGGCCAGCCCGTCGAGCATCGGGATCACCGCTTCCTTGAACGGCATCGAGATCGCACAGCCCCGAATGTCCAGCGCACGAATCCCCCCGACCGCCGCCGCCAGATCGGTGGTGCTGAACGACTTGTAGACATAGTCGAGCCCGGTCAGCTCATAGAGCCGGTTGTGGAAGCGCGATCCGAAATTGCCGGGCCGCGCCGACAGCGACATGCACAGCCGCGTATCGCGACCGATGGGGGGCTTTGTGGTCATCGCGACGGTGTAGCGGGGTGCGGCGCGTGTGGCACCCCCTTGTTGATTTCGCGGCCGATTCCCGTGGCCTTCGACGGGCCTCCCTCCCTTACTTGAGCCGCCTAGGATCGATCACGACATGCCGGATATGCTGCCGGTTCCAGGTATAGGTCACATGGACCAGCCCGTCGCGCGTCTGGATCACCGCCGGATAGGCATAGCCATCGGGCATCGGCTTGCTCTCCAGCGTCAGCGCGTTGTGCCAGCGCACTCCGTCATCGGACAGCCCGATATTGATCGGCCAGCGCGGCCCGTCGCCCGGCGTATCGGGGGCGTGTGCGCTGTGGTTATAGACGATCAGCTGCCGCCCGTCGGCCAGCGTCACCGCATCGGTGCCCGCATTGGGGTTGGGCAGGTCGATGGCCGCGATCGGCGACCAGGTGACGCCATTGTCGCGCGACCAGCTCTGCGCCAGCGCGCCCTGCCGCGTCCGCGCGATCAGTTCCAGGCGACCGTCCGGGTGGAAGAGGATGCTGGGCTGGATCGCCTCGATATGCATGGGGCTGGCGATGCGCGGGCCCACCGTCCAGCTCTTGCCCCGGTCGGTGCTGCGCTCGATCCGCAGCGACCAGATATTGGCCTCGGCATTCCCCTCCTCGCGGCTGGACGGAGCGATCCAGCTGCCATCGGCGGCGATCACCGGCTTGTTCTTGATCGGCCCCAGCACGCCCTCGGGCAGCGGCTCTGGGCGGGTCCAGGTGCGGCCGCCATCGGTCGAGCGAATCACCATGCCCCACCATTCGCGCGGGTTCGGACCCACCTTGTAGAACAGCTGGAGCGCGCCGCCCGGCGGCTGGAACAGCACCGGGTTCCAGGTCGGATAGCGTTTGCCGTCCGGGCTGACGCCATCGGCGACCGGCACCGGCGCGGCCCAGCCCTTTGCCCCCCGGCGCGCGAACCAGATGCGGACATCGGGGCGGCTCTCGCCCGACCCGGCGAACCAGGCGGCGGCCAGCGTGCCGTCGGGAAGCTGGACGATCGTAGAGGCATGCGCCTGCGGATAGGGGGCGGCGGCATCGACGAACTCGGACAGCAGGATCGGCGAGCGGCTCTCCGCTGCGGGCAGGGGCGCGGCCGCGACCAGCGCGGGGGCCGCCATCCAAAGCGCGATTCTCACAAACTGTCCCTTTCCGATGCCTGCAATCGTCGGCGCGGATAGACGCTATCGCCGTATCTCGCCAGCGATCGTGCGGACCAGCGTGCCCGCCGGCAGGGCGCGGGCCAGCGGAGCCCCCTGCCCGGCCCATTGCGCGCCATAGCCATGCTCGCCCTTCGCGCGGGCAGCGGCGTTCAGCGCCTTTCCGGCGTCATAGGCCCGCGGATAATCGGGCGGCGCGGCCGACAAGGTCTCGCCCAGCGCGGTGAAGCGATTGGGCAGGCAGCGCGCGGGCCGCCCGGATATGGCGCGGGTCATGACGCTATGCGCCGCTCCGGGGCCGCTCAGCGCCGCGCGATAGGCGTCGTCCGCCGCGCTTTCCGGACAGGCGATGAAGGCGGTGCCCAGCTGCGCCGCCACCGCGCCCAGCGCCAGCGCCGCCGACACGCCCGCCCCGTCCATGATCCCGCCCGCCGCGATGACCGGCAGGCGCGTCCGCACCACCAGCAACCGGGTCAGCGCCAGCGTCCCCAGCCGGTCGTCGGGCGCATCCGGGTCGAAGACGCCGCGGTGCCCGCCCGCTTCATAGCCTTGCGCGACCAGCGCATCGATGCCCGCACGCTCGGCGGCCCGCGCCTCCGCCAGCGAGGTGACGCTCGCCAGCAACCGGCAGCCAACGCCTTTCAGCGCCGTGATCCGGTCGGCGCCGGGCAGGCCGAAGTGAAAGCTGACCACCGAGGGGCGCGTCGCGACCAGCAGGGCCAGCATCGCGTCATCCTCGGCAAAGCTGGCATAGATGGTGCGCAGGGCCAGCGGCGGGGCGGCGTCCTGTTCGGCGAAGGCGGGCCGCAACGCCTCGCGCCAGGCCGCCTCCCGCTCGGGATCGGGGCGAGGCGGCGCATGGACGAAGAGATTGACGTTGAAAGGGCGCGGCGTTCGGCCCCGCGTCTCGGCGATCATGGCGGCGGCACCGGCGGCATCGCTCGCCCCCAGGGCGACCGCGCCGAGCCCGCCCGCCTCCCCGACCGCCGCCGCCATGGCGGGCGTCGACACCCCCGCCATCGGCGCTTGCAGGATCGGCGGATCGAGGCTCAGACCGGGCAGCATTCCCCGGTCAGCGCGGCGCCTTGGCCCCCTCCACCGCCGCCTGCGGATCGACCGAGGGCGCGCCCCGCGCGGGCGTGCCGGTATTGGCGATCGACCCGGTATCGCCGCGCGGATCCTCCTCGACCCGGTTGACCGCCGCATCGGCGCCGTTGGCGGGGGCGTCGCTGGCCGCCGGTTCCTTGGCGGCCGGCGCGGCGGGCAGCGGCAGGTTCGATCCCTGCTGGTTGAGATAGAGGATCACGTTCGCGCGGTCCTGCGGATTGGACAGCCCGGCGAAGGTCATCTTGGTGCCGGGCGCGAATTTGCGCGGGGACGTCAGCCACGCGTTCATCTTGTCCCAGTCCCATGTGCCGCCGACCGCCTTCAGCGCATCGGAGAAGGCGAAGCCCGCCTTGCCCTGCGCGATGGCCTCTCCCATGGTGGCATAGAGGTTGGGACCGATGCCGTTCGCGCCGCCCTGGTTGATCGTGTGGCAGGCGGCGCATTTCTTGAAGACTTCGGCGCCCTTGGCCGCATCGGCGGTCGGCAGCAGCGAGGCGATCGGCACCTCGGCGGCGCCCCCGCCCGATCCCTCGGCCTCGACGCCCTCGATCGCATAGCCCATTTTCTCGGGGCGCTCGTCATGGAAGATCATGCCGCCGACGATCGAAAGGCCCAATGCGACGCCTGCCGCGCCCAGCACCCATCCCGCGATCGTATTGGTCTTTAGGTCCATCGCTTTTCGCTGCCCCGCCAATATCTCTCCTGAACGCAGACCTTAGGTGCGGCTTTCGCGGACGGCAAGTTTTGCTTCCCTTGATCGCATGGCGCCCGCGCTTTAGGCCGCTGGCCCATGGAAAATTATGCCGCCCCCGCCCGCCCGATCGTCGCGGCGATGACCGAGGCCGCGCTGGCCGAACCCGCGCGCGCGGTCGCCTTTCAAGGTGCGCCGGGCGCCAACAGCCATGTCGCGGCGGTGGAGGCCTTTCCGGACGGCCTGCCGCTGCCCTGTTTCGACTTTGCCGACGCGCTGGATGCGGTGAAGAGCGGCAAGGCCGACCGCGCGATCATCCCGATCGAGAATTCGCTGCACGGACGCGTCGCCGACATCCATTTCCTGCTGCCCGAATCCGGGCTGGCGATCGTCGGCGAGCATTTCCTGTCGATCCGCCACGCCCTGATGGCGACGGGCGGCCGCGACGGGCTGGTCGAGGCGATGAGCCATCCGCAGGCGCTGGGCCAGTGCCGCCACTGGCTGCGCGCGCATGGGATTCGCCCGATCGCCTATGCCGACACGGCGGGCGCAGCGGCGCGGGTGGCGGAGATGGGCGACGCCAGCATCGCCGCGCTCGCCCCGCCGCGCGCCGCCGAGTTGTACGGCCTGAACCTGCTGGCCGAGGATGTTTCGGACGGCGACCGCAACATGACCCGCTTCGTGGTGCTGGCGCGCGGCGGCCAGCCGCCGGTGGGCGACGGTCCGTGGATGACCAGCCTGATCTTCGAGGTGAAGAACATCCCCGCCGCGCTCTACAAGGCGATGGGCGGCTTTGCGACCAACGGCGTCAACATGACCAAGCTGGAAAGCTATCAGCGCGGCGGCAGCTTCGCGGCGACCGAATTCTATTGCGACGTGGTCGGCAAGCCGGGCGACCCCGCCTTCGATCGCGCGATCGAGGAACTGGGCTTCCACAGCAAATGGATGCGGGTGCTGGGCACCTACGCCCAGGCACGCCAGCGCGGCTGAAACCCTCCCCGTACCGGGGAGGGAGGCCGCCACGAAGCGGTGGCGAAGGGGGATGGCGGCCAACGAGCGCCGATCGACATTTCCTTCCCTCGCCCCTCGCAGAGGGGAGAGGGTTGCGCAGACTTGGCCTTTGCGAGAGCAAAGGCTTAGTCGTAGCTGGGTGAGGGGTGGGCGCTCGCTTGGCGAGCGCGCGAGCCTTTGGGCTCGCTCAACCCCTCACCCAAGCTGCGCTAGCCAGCAGGCTGGCAAGCTTCGCTAACCCTCTCCCCTGGCCAGGGGAGAGGGAAGAAAATGTCGATCCGCCCTAAACCGCTTGCCGAAGCCCCCCGTCAGGCCTTCGGTCTGCCACCTCCCCATGCCGGGAGGAGGATTATCGGGCCCACGCCTCCAGCAGCGTATGCGCGATGGCATAAGTGGGCGGCACGCCGAACCTGGACGCATCCCCCGCCAGCGCGGCGCGCACCTCGTCCCGCGACACCCAGATCGCGTCCTCCAGCTCGGTCGTGTCGATCGCCAGCCGGTCGTCCAGCGCCGTCGCGACACAGGCGATCATCAGCGACGAGGGGAAGGGCCAGGGCTGGCTGGCGATATAGCGGACGTCGCGCACCCGCACGCCCGCTTCCTCGAACAGCTCGCGCGCGACCGCTTCCTCGATCGATTCGCCGGGTTCCAGAAACCCCGCCAGCGCCGAATAGCGCCCCGGCGGAAAGGCGGGCTGGCGGCCGAGCAGCGCGCGACCGTCATGCTCGGCGATCATGATGACCACCGGGTCGACTCGCGGGAAATGCTCGGTGCCGCACGTCGGACAGCGCCGTCCCCAGCCCGCGCGGAACGGCGCGGTCGCCGCGCCGCAGCGCGCGCAAAAGCCGTGCCGGGTATGCCAATCGAGCACCGAGCGCGCCGCCGCATAGGTCGCCGCCTCGCCCGCCGCCAGCGCGTGGAGCGCCGCGATCATCTCGACCGAGCGCCCAACGGCCGGTTCCGCCACCAGCCGCGCGAAATGCGGCACGCCGTCCTCGATGCCCAGCAGGACATGATCCTCCGGCCGGGCGTCGGGGGCGATGGCGGTCCAGCCCAGGCGCCCCTCGGCCATGACCGGCTGATATTCGTTCAGGATCAGCAGCCGTGCCGCCGGATCGGCCAGCGCCGCCGCGAAACCCGGTTCGTCATGACGCAGCGGATCGGCGCGGTCGAGTCGCCCGCCGGTAAAGCCGAGTCCCTTCATCGACGCGGCACCCCCAGATCCTGGTACAAGGCCGCCGCCAGATCGCGCCGCAGCGGATAGCGGTCCGCCGGGAAGTAATTGACCATGACGGTCCCGCGCATGTGGCGGCTGGGGTCGACAAAGGCGATGGTGCCCGCCGCCCCGCCCCAGCCATAGGTGCCCTTGCCCGGCCCGCCCGGCGTATCGGCCAGCGTCACCGACCCGCCCGCGCCGAAGCCGGTCGGCACCTCGCCCGCGCTGCCCCCGGTCGTGCCCGAAACCGAGCCATAGGTGACGCCCGGCGGCAGCAGGTTCGACATGGCCAGCTTGACCGTCTCGGCCTTCATCACGCGGACGCCGTCCACCTCCCCGCCATTCTGGAGCATCTGGAGGAACCGGTCATAGTCGCGCGCCGACATGACCAGCCCTGCCCCGCCATAGGGAAAGCTGGGCGGCTGGCGAAAGACCGAGCCCGCCGCCGGATCGAGCGGCACCAGCCGGTCGCCGATGAAGGTGTAATTCGTCGCCAGCCGGTTCGCCGCCGAGGCCGGGACCTGCCAATAGCTGGACGTCATCCCGAGCGGGGCGAACAGCCGCGTCTGGACGAACCGCTCGAACGGCATGCCCGATACCTTCTCGACCACGGCCGCCAGCACGTCGAGACCGATCGAATAGCTCCATTTGGTCCCCGGCTCGGCGATCAGCGGCAGGGTCGCGACGCGCTCGGCGAATTGCTGGAGGCTGGCGGGGCGGGTCGGCCGCACCTTCGCCTCGACCTGCGCATTGGCTGCGAAGGGCACGATGCCGAGCCGCTCATATTCCTGAAGCAGCGGCCCCTTCGTGACGATGCTGTATCCCAGCCCCGCCGTATGGGTCATCAGGTTGCGGATGGTGATCGGCCGGGTCGCAGGCCGGGTTTCCAGCGACTGCTCCGGGTCGGTCAGCACCCGCATCCGCGCATAGGCCGGATAGATGTCGGACAGCGGCTGGTCGAGCTTCAGCCGCCCCTCCTCGATCAGCATCATCGCGGCCATCGCGGTGATCGGCTTGGTCATCGAATAGACCCGCCACAGCGTGTCCGGCCCGGCGGCGGGTGCGTTCGGCTCCAGGCCGGTCCGCCCTGCCGAGACGAAGACGGTCGGCTGTCCCTGCATCCCCAGCGCGGCGACGATGCCGGGCATCTTGCCGGTGCGGACATAGCTGTCGAACAGGGCCTGGGTCGCGGGCAGCCAGGTCGCCGCCGCCATCGATGCGCGGGGCGGTGCCGCGAGCTGGGCCGGAGCGGCGGTCGCCAGCAGGGTCATCGCCACCCCGCCCGTCATCATCATTCGGCGCATCATCGGCATCAGGTCCTTTTCAACAGATCGGCCGCCCGCGCGAACAGCGTGGGGAGCCCGGCGGTTCCCAGATCGGCGACCGGCCACCATTCCCCCGCCGCCGCGTCCTCGGGCCGCCCTTCGCTCCGGGCGAGCGCGAGTTCCAGCTCGAAATGGGTGAAGCCATGCACGACCGTCTTGTTCAGCATCGTCCATGGCCCCTTGCCCGGTGCCTCGGCCAGACCCGGCCGTTCGTCGCTCCATGGCCCGGTCGGCAGCGCGCGCATGCCGCCCAGCATCCCCTTGTCCGGGCGGCGGACCAGCCAGACCCGCCCTTCCTGCTCGATCCAGAAGACGGTGCCGTGACGATAGGGACGTTTTTTCTTGGGCGCCTTGGCGGGAAGCGTCTCGGCAATCCCTTGCGCGCGGGCATCGCAATCGACCGCCAGGGGGCAGAGCAGGCATTGCGGCTTCTTCACCGTGCAGATCGCGGAGCCCAGGTCCATCATCGCCTGCGCGAAGTCGCCCGCGCGGGCTTCGGGGGTGATTCGGTCGGTCGCGGCGCGGATCGCGGGCCGCGCGGCGGGCAGCGGCGTTTCGATCGCGAACAGCCGGGCGACGACACGCTCGACATTGGCATCGACCACCACCGCGCGCTCGCCGAACGCGATCGCCGCCACCGCCGCCGCCGTATAGGCCCCGAGTCCCGGCAGGTCGCGAAGCGCCGCCTCCGTCGCCGGGAAACGCCCGCCATGCTCCGCCACGACCGCCCGCGCGGCCTTCACCAGATTGCGCGCACGGGCATAATAGCCCAGCCCCGCCCAGGCGGCCATGATGTCCTCGTCGGGCGCGGCGGCCAGGCTGGCGACGTCGGGCCAGCGTTCGACCCAGGCGGTGAAGCGCGGCGCGACCGCCGCCACCGTCGTCTGTTGCAGCATCACCTCCGACAGCCAGACCCGGTACGGATCGGGCGTCTCCCCCGGCTTGCTGCGCCAGGGCAGGTCGCGGGCATGACGGTCATACCAGGCGAGCAGCCGGGCGGCAGGATTGTCGGGCGATGATGAAGGCTTGGCGTGCACCGGCCCGCTATGGCATGGAGCGCGACATGAGCAAGCGCGTCCGCGCCCCCCAGGAGCCGCCCCCCCGTTCCAACCGCCCCCGCGCGGTGTCCGAACTGCTGCCCGCCATCGGCGGCGCGGCCTTTCGTCGTTTCGGCTTCGTGCAGAGCGCGATCGTCAGCCGCTGGCCCGATATCGTCGGCCCGCGCCTGTCGACCGCCAGCGCGCCCGAATCGATCCGCTTTCCGCAGGGCGAGAAGCAGAATGGCGTGCTGACCCTGGTCGTGCGCGGGGCCCATGCCCCGATGATGCAGCATATCGCGCCCGAGATCATCGAGCGGGTGAACCGCTTCTTCGGCTATCCGGCGGTCGCGCGGTTGCAGATCCGGCAGGGCGAGCTGCCGATGGGCGCGCCCCGCCGCCCCGCCCGCCCCAAGCCCCAGCCGGTGCCGCCGGAAATGGGCGACGGCCTGCGCCAGATCGCCGACCCGGAGCTTCGCGCGGTGCTCGAATCGCTGGCCGCGGGCGTCGCGGCGACGCGCGGCATTCCCAAGGTATCGTGATGCGCCTTTTCCTGTCGCTGGCCGCGCTCGGCCTTTCGCTTTCCGCCACCAGCGCCGTCGAGGCGGCCCAGGCGCAGCGCAAGACCGACTGGACGACCCATATCACCCAGACGCCGACGGGCGCCTATGTCATCGGCAATCCGGCGGCGCGGGTGAAGCTGGTCGAATATGTCAGCTATACCTGCCCGCATTGCGCCGCCTTCATCAACAGCTCGGGCGCGGTGCTGAAGGGGCAGATGGTCCGGTCGGGCTCGACCAGCATCGAGCTGCGCCATTACATCTTCAACCGGATCGACCTGGCGGCCGCGCTGATCGCGCGGTGCGGCGGCGCGGCGAAATTCGCCGGGCTGACCGACACGCTGTTCGCGCAGCAAAAGACGTGGCTGGCGCGCGGCATGGAGTTCGAACAGGCCAATGGCCAGCGGATCGGCATGTATCCGGCGGCGGCGCAGATGCGCGCGATCGCCGATGGCGCGGGGCTGACCGAGATCGGCCGGAGCGCCGGGCTGACCGACGCGCAGATCACCGCCTGCCTGTCGGATCGCGCCGCCACCGACCGGATCGTCGCGATGACCAGCTCTGCCCCCAAGACCCTGGAGGGCACGCCCGGCTTCTTCATCAACGGCCGCCAAGCGACGGGTGTCTTCACCTGGGAGCGCCTGTTGTCGCTGTTGCGCGCGGCCGGCGCCCGCTGATCCCCCTTTTCTCTCGGAGCATTTGTCGATGAAGTCTCGTCTCCTCCTTCTCGCCCTGCCTCTCGCGCTGGCCGCCTGCGGTGGCGGCGGCGACGCCAACAATAGCGCCCCCGCCGCCTCGCCGGTCGCGGCGGTCCCCGCGCCTGCGGGCAAGGACTGGACCCAGGTCGTCAGCAAGACCGGCGAAGGCTTCGTAATGGGCAACCCCAATGCCCCGATCAAGCTGGTCGAATATGGCTCGCGCCTGTGCCCCGCCTGCGGCGCCTTTGCGCGCGAAGGCTATGAGCCGCTGACGAACGATTACGTCAAGTCGGGCAAGGTCAGCTGGGAATTCCGCGAATTCCTGATCCACGGCGCGCCCGACCTGCCGCCCGCGCTGCTCGGCATCTGCGCGGGCGAGGCGACCTTCTTCCCGATCCTGGAACAGATGTACCAGTCGCAGCAGGGCTTCAACGACAAGCTCCAGGCGATGAGCCCCGAGCAGCAAAAGGCCTTGCAGAACGCCAAGCCGGTCGACGTGATCAAGGCGCTGGCCGACCAGATGGACCTGATCAATTTCGTCAAGCAGCGCGGCATCCCCGAAGCCAAGGCGCGCGCCTGCCTCAGCAACATGCTGGAGATCGACCGCCTGACCAAGCAGACCCAGGATCGCGGGGCCGACGGCACGGTGACGGGCACCCCGACCTTCATCCTGAACGGCAAGCCGCTTCAGGGCGCGATCACCTGGAAGGACGTCCAGGCCGCGCTGAAGAACGCGGGCGCGTAAGCGCGGCATTCGCGGTTCGTGAAGGGCGGTCGGGCGAAGGCTCGACCGCCCTTTTTCGTCTCCACGCCTCCTGTTCCTCGGCGAAGGCCGGGGCCCAGTCGCCCCATCGTCGCTGGCGCGCGGACGGCTTCATGGGAGGCGTTTGCGACGCGTCGGTTTTAGCCTCCCACGCGACGCCTGGAGCCATCTCGATCGCATCGTAACTGGGCCCCGGCCTTCGCCGGGGAACGGGGCCTTTCAATGGCTCTCCCCCACCCCGTTCGCACTGAGCCAAGCCGAAGTGCATGCCCCGCCATCTCCGGGAGGGGATCCCATGGCCTTCGACTACGCTCAGGCTGAACGGAGGGAAGGATGTGGGATCGCGCCGACACTCCCCACCCCCCGTTCGCACTGAGCGAAGTCGAAGTGCACGCCCCACCATCTCCGCAAGGGGATTCCCGTGGCCTTCGACTACGCTCAGGCTGAACGGAGGGCAGACTGTGGGATCGCGCCGACGCTCCCCACCCCCGTTCGCACTGAGCGAAGTCGAAGTGCACGCCACGCCATCTCCGCAAGGGGATTCCCATGGCCTTCGACTGCGCTCAGGCTGAACGGAGGGAAGGATGTGGGATAGCGCCGACGCTCCCCCACCCCGTTCGCACTGAGCGAAGTCGAAGTGCACGCCACGCCATCTCCGCGAAGGCATTCCCGTGGCCTTCGACTGCGCTCAGGCTGAACGGAGTTCGGGACCATGAAGTAGACACAAAAAAGGGCCCGGGGATCGCTCCCCGGGCCCTTTCTGTTGGCTTTGCCGCACGGACAGGCCGGTCCGGTTCCCGGCGAGGCGCAAGCCCCGCCGGTTGCCGATTCCGACTTAGAAGTCCATGCCGCCCATGCCGCCCATGCCGCCACCGGCGGGCATGGCGGGCTTGTCTTCGGGCAGCTCGGCCACGGTGGCTTCCGTGGTGATGAGCAGGCCCGCGACCGACGCCGCGTTCTGGAGCGCGGTGCGCACGACCTTGGTCGGGTCGATGACGCCGGCGGCGACCAGGTTCTCATACGTGTCGGTCGACGCGTTGAAGCCGAACGAGGTGTCGTCCTGGTCGAGCAGCTTGCCCGACACGACCGCACCGTCATGACCCGCGTTCTGAGCGATCTGGCGAACCAGCGCGGTCAGCGACTTGCGAACGATGTCGATACCGCGGGTCTGGTCGTCGTTGACGCCCTTGACGCCGTCCAGCGCCTTGGTCGCGTACAGCAGCGCCGTACCACCGCCGGGGACGATGCCCTCTTCGACGGCCGCGCGGGTCGCGTGCAGCGCGTCGTCGACGCGGTCCTTGCGCTCCTTCACCTCGACCTCGGTCGCACCGCCGACCTTGATGACGGCCACGCCGCCAGCGAGCTTGGCCAGACGCTCCTGGAGCTTCTCGCGGTCGTAATCGCTGGTGGTGTTCTCGATCTGCGCACGGATCGCCTCGGTGCGGCCCTTGATCGCGTCGGCATCACCCGCACCATCGACGATGGTGGTGTTGTCCTTGTCGATCGTGACGCGCTTGGCGGTGCCCAGCATGCCGACGGTGACGGTCTCGAGCTTGATGCCCAGGTCTTCCGAGATCAGCTCGCCCGCGGTCAGGATGGCGATGTCTTCCAGCATCGCCTTGCGACGATCGCCGAAGCCCGGTGCCTTGACCGCCGCGACCTTCAGGCCGCCGCGCAGCTTGTTGACGACGAGCGTGGCGAGCGCCTCACCCTCGATGTCCTCGGCGATGATCAGGAGCGGACGGCCCGACTGGACGACGGCTTCCAGGATCGGGAGCATCGCCTGCAGGTTCGAAAGCTTCTTCTCGTGGATCAGGATGTACGGGTCGTTGAGTTCGACCGTCATCTTTTCCGGGTTGGTGATGAAGTAGGGCGACAGGTAACCACGGTCGAACTGCATGCCCTCGACGACGTCGAGTTCGAATTCGAGGCCCTTGGCCTCCTCGACGGTGATGACGCCTTCCTTGCCGACCTTTTCCATGGCCTCGGCGATCTTCTCGCCGACTTCACGGTCGCCGTTCGCCGAGATGATGCCGACCTGGGCAACTTCCTGGCTGCCCGAGACGGGCTTCGAGCGCGACTTGATGTCCTCGGTCACCTTGGCGACGGCGATGTCGATGCCGCGCTTCAGGTCCATCGGGTTCATGCCGGCCGCGACCGACTTCATGCCCTCGCGGACGATCGCCTGAGCGAGGACGGTCGCGGTGGTGGTGCCGTCACCGGCGATGTCGTTGGTCTTCGACGCCACTTCGCGCACCATCTGCGCGCCCATATTCTCGAACTTGTCCTTGAGTTCGATTTCCTTGGCGACCGAGACGCCGTCCTTGGTGATGCGGGGCGCACCGAACGACTTGTCGATCACGACGTTGCGGCCCTTCGGCCCCAGCGTGACCTTGACGGCATCGGCGAGGATGTCGACGCCCTTCAGAATGCGCTCACGCGCGTCGCGCGAAAACTTGACTTCCTTGGCTGCCATGGTGGCTACCCTTTCGATCTGGAATTGTCAGAAAAACGGAAAAGAAGAAACGGTCGCTCAGCCGATGATGCCGAGGATGTCCGATTCCTTCATGATCAGCAGGTCTTCACCGTTCACCTTGACCTCGGTGCCCGACCACTTGCCGAACAGAATGCGGTCGCCCGCCTTCACGTCCAGCGGGGTCAGCTTGCCGTCTTCGGCCTTCGCGCCCGAACCGGCGGCGACAACCTCGCCCTCCTGGGGCTTTTCCTTGGCGGTGTCGGGGATGATGATCCCACCGGCCGTCTTTTCCTCGGCCTCGACGCGACGGACGAGAACGCGGTCGTGCAACGGACGAAAGTTCATTGCCATGTCCCTTTATCTGGCATGTTACACTTTTCTGGCACTCGAGCCATGCGAGTGCCAACGCCACCGGATATGTGAACGCCGGTTCAGGCCGTCAACGACCCCCATCAAAAAATTTCGACCGGCCGCCCCGAAAGCGGGAACAAAATCGCGGTGCGGCGGCGTCCGTATTGGGTGGCTAATACGGACCATTGCCGCGCCTTCGCGGCTGGGGTAGCGATGGGGAATGACCGACGCTCGCGCAGACGCTCTTCCGCCCGCCTCTCCCCTCGACCAGGATTTCAGCCGACCGGGACGCAAGCCGGGCAAGCGCAGCGGCTGGCGCATCCTGAAGGCGGCGTGGCGGCTGCTGGTCGGGATCAAGGATTTCCTGGTCCTGGCGGCAATGCTGTTGTTCTTCGGCCTGATCTTCGCCGCGCTCAACGCACGGCCGGGGACCAAGGCGATCACCGACGGCGCCCTCCTCCTCAAGCTGGACGGCCCGATCGTCGAGCAGCCCGAGACCATCGCGCCGCTCGCCATGCTGTCGGGGCGCAGCGTCCCGCACGAATATCGCCTGCGCGATCTGGTCCGCGCGATCGATACGGCTCGCGACGATGGCCGGGTGAAGCTGCTGGTCCTCAACCTGGATGCGTTCGGCGGGGCTTATCCTGCGACCTTGCAGGAGGTCGGCGACGCGATCCAGCGCTTCCGCAAGGGCGGCAAGCCGGTGCTGGCCTATGCCACGGCCTATACCGACGGCGCCTATCGCCTGGCCGCGAACGCCAGCGAGATCTGGGTCAACCCGCTGGGCGGCACGCTGTTCGCGGGGCCGGGCGGCAACCAGCTCTATTACAAGGGCCTGATCGACAAGCTGGGCGTCAACGCGCATGTCTACCGCGTCGGCAAGTTCAAGTCCTTCGTCGAACCCTATATCCGCGCCGACCAGAGCCCCGAGGCGCGCGCGGCCTCGCAGGCGCTGTACGGCACGCTGTTCGCCCAGTGGCGCGAGGGCGTCGCCAAGGCGCGGCCCAAGGCGCAGATCGACAGTTTCCTGGCCCAGCCCGACCGCGCGGTGCTGGCCGCGAACGGCAGCATCGCCGATGCGAACCTGAAGGCCGGGCTGGTCGACAGGCTGGGTGACAAGCTGGCCTTCGGCAAGCGCGTCGCCGAGATTGCGGGCGCGGATGCGAGCAAGCCCGCGGGCAGCTTCCGGACCATCTCCTACGCTTCCTGGGTTCGTGCCCATCCCCTGCCGACGCAGGGCGACGCGATCGGCGTGCTGACCATCGCGGGCAATATCGTCGATGGCGAGGCGGGCCCCGGCACCGCGGCGGGCGATACGATCGCCAAGGCGCTGCTCGACGGGCTGGCCAAGAAGAAACTGAAGGCGCTGGTCGTCCGCGTCGCCTCGCCCGGCGGCTCGGTGCTGGCCTCCGAGCAGATCCGCCAGGCGATCCTGGAGGCCAAGCGCCAGAAGCTGCCC
Source organism: Sphingomonas sp. SORGH_AS_0789 (assembly GCF_031453055.1). Classification (NCBI taxonomy): domain Bacteria; kingdom Pseudomonadati; phylum Pseudomonadota; class Alphaproteobacteria; order Sphingomonadales; family Sphingomonadaceae; genus Sphingomonas; species Sphingomonas sp. SORGH_AS_0789. The sequence continues at coordinate 2,059,105 of NZ_JAVIYV010000001.1, read as the reverse complement.
GTCATCGTGTCGATGGGCGGCCTGGCTGCGTCGGGCGGCTATTGGGTCTCGACCCCCGCCGACCTGATCTTTGCCGAACCGGGCACGATCACCGGGTCGATCGGCATCTTCGGGCTGATCCCCTCATTCGAGAACACGCTGGCCAAGATCGGCATCACCACCGACGGGGTGAAGACCACGCCGCTGACCGGCCAGCCCGATGTGCTGGGCGGCTTCACCCCGATGCTCGACACCATCCTCCAGGCGGGGATCGAGAATGGCTATCGCCAGTTCCTGACCCGCGTCGCCGAGTCGCGCCACATGTCGGTGGAAAAGGTCGACACCATCGCGCAGGGACGCGTGTGGGACGGCGGCACCGCACGGCAGATCGGGCTGGTCGACCGGTTCGGCACCCTGTCCGACGCGATCGCCGAGGCCGCGCGCCGCGCCAAGCTGGACCCCGCCAAGGTCCATGCCGAATATCTGGAGAAGAAGCCGGGCTTCGCCGCGATGCTGGCGGAGGGGTTCGACAGCGACGATGACGACACGCAGCAGGGCGGCGACGTGTTCGCCATCGCGGCGGCGGAGCGTCGCGCGGTCGCGGCCCGCGCGCTGGGCGATGTCGCGCGGCTGGCGCGCGGCGGGTCGGTGCAGGCGCGCTGCTTGGAATGCGGCGGCCTGGGTCCGGTGGGCTCGGTCAGCGACGAGCGGCTGCTCGACCTGCTGATCACAAAGCTGGGGCTGTGAGTTGATCCGCCACCTCCGTTCAGCCTGAGCGAAGTCGAAGGCCAAGGGAAACCCTTTACCCCTATGTGGGGCGTGCACTTCGACTTCGCTCAGGGCGAACGGGGCTTGGGATTGTGGCGTTCCCAAAACGGCCTGCGGGAATCGGGGCTTTCCGAACGGCGCGTCCGCGCGCTAGGCAGGCCCATCGTTTCAGGAGACGCACCCCCATGATCGCCATTCGCGCCGCCCGCCCCGATGACGCCGCCGCCATCGCCGCCATCTATGCGCCGCATGTGCTGGCGGGCGTGGTGTCCTTCGAGACGCAGGCGCCCGATGCCGATGCGATGCGCGCGCGGATGGCGGGCGCGGACGGGCTGTATCCGTGGATCGTCGCCACGCTGAGCGACGAGGCGGGCCGCGAGGATGCGGTGATCGGCTATGCCTATGCCGCGCGCTTCCGCGAGCGCGAGGCGTATCGCTGGGTGGTGGAGACGACCATCTATGTCGCCGACGTGTCGCAACGCGCGGGCGTCGGACGGCTGCTCTATGAAGCGCTGGTCGACACGCTGACCGCGCAGGGCTTCACCCAGGCGATGGGCGTGATCGCGCTGCCCAATGACGGATCGATCAAGCTGCACGAGGCGGTCGGCTTCCGCCGCGCGGGCGTCTTTCGCGAGGTCGGGCACAAGCATGGCCGCTGGATCGATGTCGGCTATTGGCAGCGCGAACTGGCCCAGCCCGTGCCCCAGCCCGCCGAGCCCCGGCGCTTTGCCGATGTCGGCGTGGTGCGCGACCCGGTGGCGGTGAAGCACCGCTGATCGATCCGCCGCAGGTCCCCCGCCCGTGGCGATTTCGCGTGCCAGCCTGATCCACCATACCAATCTAGGGCTTGGCTTTGCGCACCCGCATTGTCTAACGCCGTGGATGAAGCCCTTTGGGGCAGGTCAAGGAAGGAACAGGCATCATGGCTGCCGACTGGTCGACGATCGAATCGCTCCCGCAGACTCCGCTTCTCGATCTTTTCGCGAATGATCCCAACCGGCTGGCCTCGCTCAGTCTGGACGTGGCGGGCATCCATTTCGACTGGTCCAAGACGCATCTGACGCCCGACGCCGTCGCCGCCTTCGCCGAACTGGCCAAGGCCAAGGGACTGGCTGCCAAGCGCGACGCGCTGTTCGGCGGCGAGGTGGTCAACGTCACCGAGGGCCGCGCGGTCGAGCACACCGCCGAGCGTGGCGAGGGCAATCCCGAAAGCGTCGCCACCGCCCGCGCCTCGCACGCCCGGATGCGCGCGCTGATCGACGCGATCGAGGCCGAGGCGCTGGGCCCCATCCGCCATGTCCTGCACATCGGCATCGGCGGATCGGCGCTGGGCCCCGACCTGCTGGTCGACGCGCTGGGCCGCGACAGCGACCGCTATGACGTCGCGATCGTCTCCAATGTCGACGGCATGGCGCTGGAGGAGGTGTTCAAGCGCTTCGACCCCGCCGCCACCTTGCTGGTCGTCGCGTCCAAGACCTTTACCACCACCGAGACGATGCTCAACGCCACCTCGGCGCTCCAGTGGATGACCGAGCACGGCGTGGAAGACCCCTATGGCCGGGTCATCGCACTGACCGCCAACCCCGCCAAGGCGGTCGAATGGGGCGTGGACGAGACGCGCATCCTGTCCTTCGCCGAATCGGTCGGCGGCCGCTATTCGCTCTGGTCGACGATCGGCTTTCCCGCCGCGCTGGGCCTGGGCTGGGACGCGTTCGAGGAATTGCTGGAGGGCGCCGCCGAGATGGACCGCCATTTCCGCCTGACCGACCTGTCGCAGAACGCCCCCGCGCTCGCCGCCTTTGCCGACCTCTATTACACCCAGGTCCGCCATGCCGAGACGCGCGCGCCCTTCGCCTATGACGAGCGGCTGCGCCTTCTGCCCTCCTATCTCCAGCAGCTGGAGATGGAATCGAACGGCAAGGGCGTGACCGTCGACGGCCAGCCGGTCGGCCGTCCCACCGCCGCGATCACCTGGGGCGGGGTCGGCACCGATGCGCAGCATGCGGTGTTCCAGCTGCTCCACCAGGGCACCCACCTCGTCCCTGTCGAGTTCATCGCGGTGGTCGAGCCGGGCGACGTGCTGAGCGACGAGCATCACCGCCAGCTGCTGCTCAACGCCTTCGCGCAGGGCGCCGCGCTGATGAAGGGCAAGACGGTCGATGACCCCGCGCGCAGCTATTCGGGCGATCGTCCGTCCTCGACCATCCTGCTCGAGACGCTCGACCCGCGCACGCTGGGCGCGCTGATCGCCTTTTACGAGCACCGCGTGTTCGTGAACGGCGTGATCCTGGGCATCAACAGCTTCGACCAGTTCGGCGTCGAACTGGGCAAGGAAATGGCCAAGGCCGCCGATCAGGGCGGGCAGGATTTCGATCCCTCGACCGAGGACCTGATCAAGCGCGCCTTTGGATGATCCGATCCTCCCCTGCAAAGGGGGGGGGCAGCGAAGCGGGTGGAGGGGTGTCGCCATCTCGATAGCGGGACACCCCTTCCGTCACGCTACGCGTGCCACCTCCCCTTGCGGGGGAGGAATTTGAATTTCCGATCACTGTCAGGGGGACGCTGAACTTGGCTCGGCGTCCCCCGTTATGCTTTTAGGCGGGCCTGTCGCCCCCATTCCCCGGAGAAACCGATCCCATGGCTGAGTATGACTATGACCTGTTCGTCATCGGCGCAGGCTCGGGGGGAACGCGGGCGTCGCGGGTCGCCGCGGCGCATGGCGCGCGCGTGGCGGTGGCCGAGGAATATCGCGTCGGCGGCACCTGCGTCATCCGTGGCTGCGTGCCGAAGAAGCTGCTCGTATACGGCGCGCATTTCGCCGAGGATCTGAAGGACGCCCGCCGCTTCGGCTGGCAGGTGCCCAGCGAGTGCGAATTTTCGTGGAAGACGCTGCGCGACAATGTCCTGTCGGAGGTCGATCGGCTGAACGGCGCCTATACCAACACGCTGGAAAGCCATAAGGTCGAGATCATCCAGCAGCGCGCGGTCGTTACCGGCCCGCACAGCGTGCGCCTGGCCGACGGGACGGAGAAGACCGCCGACAAGATCCTGATCGCGGTCGGCGCGCATCCCGCCGTCCCCTCCTGCCCCGGCCATGAGCATGGCATCACCTCCAACGAGGCGTTCCATCTCGATGCGATCCCCAGCCGCGTGCTGATCGCAGGCGCGGGCTATATCGCCAACGAATTTGCGGGCGTCTTCCACCAGTTCGGCGCGCACGTCACGCTGATCAACCGCAGCAAGGATATCCTTCGCGGATACGACCTGACGATCCGCGACCGGCTGCTCCAGATCTCGATGATGAAGGGGATCGAGTTCCGCTTCGACGCGACCTTCGAGGGGATCGAGAAGCAGGCGGACGGATCGCTGCTGGTCTCCATGTCGAACCATGCGCCGATCGAGGTCGATCTGGTCATGTTCGCGACCGGCCGCCTGCCCAACACCCATGGGCTGGGGCTGGAATCGGCGGGCGTCGAACTGGACGAGCATGGCGCGATCAAGGTGGACGAGGATAATCGTTCGACCTGCGACAGCATCTATGCGGTCGGCGACGTGACCAACCGCGTCCAGCTGACCCCGGTGGCGATCCGTGAGGGACAGGCCTTTGCCGATACGATCTTCGGCAACAAGCCGACCCGCGTCGATTATGACTGCATCCCCGCCGCCGTGTTCAGCCACCCACCCATGGCGGGGGTCGGCATGACCGAGGCGCAGGCCAAGCAGAAGCTGGGCTCGGTCCGCGTCTATACCTCCGACTTCCGCCCGATGAAGAATGTGCTGGCGGGGCGCGACGAGCGTGCGCTCTACAAGATGGTGTGCGACGGCGACACCGACCGGGTGGTCGGGCTGCACATGATCGGCCCCGACGTGCCCGAGATCATCCAGGCCGCGGCGGTCGCGGTGAAGGCCGGGCTCACCAAGGCACAGTTCGACGCCACCGTCGCGCTGCACCCGACCATGGCCGAGGAACTGGTCCTGATGCGCTGACCCGCGCGCACCCTGCCCCCGAGTGTCCCGCTCGGGGGCAGATGGTCACTTGGCCCCGGACAATCGTTATCGCGAAAAAAGTTATCGAAGCTTAAGCCTCGCGCGTTATGCGATTGCACGGCCGTCACGCGATGGCCCGAAACCCGTTGCCCTGGAAACCGCGATGTCCGCTCCTGCCCCGACCCTCGATCAGATCATCGCGCTGGCCCAGGCCGCGCTGGAGGGCGCCGATGCGTTGAACCAGCCGCTGGCCGGCAATCACTTCGCCGCAGGGCTCGACATGCTGCGCGCCGCCCAGCAGGCGCAGCGCGCGTTTCCGGTACTCGCCTGACCCGCCGGGGCGAAGTCAGGCCGCCCCTTCCTCGACCCTTTCGTCGTCCAACGCAGTGGCGCGCGCATGGGCGGGGCGCTCGCTCAACCGGCCGATATAGGCCATGACCGGCTCGGTCTTGGGCAGCAGCCCGAACTGGGTGAACCACATCAGCTGCGACCCCAGATAGACATCGGCCGCGGTGAAGCAATCCCCCGCGATATAGGGATGGCGCGCCACCGCATCGCCGATCACCGCCACCGCCCGGTCGAAATCGCCATAGCCCGCCATGCGCTGCTGCTCGACCGTCGGGGTCACGCCCATCGCGCGGTTGGTGATCGCCGCCTCCAGCGGGCCCGCCGCGAAGAACAGCCAGCGATAATAATCGGCGCGCTCCGCCGGCAATGGCGCCAACCCGGCATCCGGAAAGGTATCGGCCAGATAGGCGCAGATCGCGGCGGTTTCGGTCACGACCTGTCCGCGATGGACGATGGCGGGCACCTTCATCATCGGGTTGATCGCGCGATAGGCGGGCGCGACCATCGTCGTCCCATAGTCGAGCACCACCGTGTCGTAAGAGGCCCCACTTTCCTCCAGCATCCAGCGCGCGATGCGGCCGCGCGAGCGGGGGTTGGTGTAGAGCGTCAGATCGTCGGTCACCCCGTGTCTCCTCGATAAATGCTCGACCGGTCAGACCCGGTCGAGATGGCGATGCAGGAAGCGCGTCGTTCGCTCCCATGCCTGTGCGGCCGCCGCCGCGTCATAGCGCGCCGCCGAGCTGTCATTGTTGAACGCATGATCGACGCCGGGATAGGTGAAGGCCTCGACCGGCCGCCCCGCCGCCTTGAGCGCCGCGGCCCAGGGCATGCCGGTCGCGTTCACACGCGCATCCTTGCCGGCGTAATGGAGCATCAGCGGCGTGCGGACCTTCACCGCCTCGGCCGGGTCGGGGGCGGGCCCATAATAGGCGACCCCCGCCGCCAAGGCCGGTCCCGCCGCCACCGCCAGCCGGTTGACGAACGCCCCGCCCCAGCAAAAGCCGACCGCGCCGACCTTGCCCGTCCCCTTCCGGTCCGCCCGCCCCTGGTCGATCATCGCCCGCGCCTGGGCCAGCGCCAGATCATAGTCGAGCGTACCGATCAGGGTGCGCGCCTTGTCCTCGTCGGGCGGCGTGCCACCCTGGGGGGCGAGCAGGTCAGGCGCGATCGCATGGAATCCGGCCAGCGCCAGCCGCCGCGCGACATCCTCGATATGCGGGGTCAGACCGCGATTCTCATGGATGACCAGGACCGTGCCCAGCCGCTTCCGCGCGGCCCTGGGACTGGCGAGATAGGCCGCCGACCGCGCGCCCGCCTCCATGCCCTCGCGCCGGTCGATCCGCAGCCGCGTGTCGTGCGGATCGGTCTGCGCGGCCGCCGCCGGGCTGGCGGCGATGCCGAGGATCAGCGCCTCGGCCGCCGCGGCCGACCCGGCCAGCGCGGTCATCTGGCGCAACAGGGTGCGGCGGTCGTGATGCTCATGGGTGAAAGCGTCATAGATCCGGACGGCCCGGTCATGCAGCGAATCGGTCGGGGGGATATCGGTCATGCGGGCATCCTCCACTCCTGATCGCGGGTCCGGCATCGGCGCCGGTGATTTTGCGATCCGGATGAAGAGCTTAGTCGGGTGCGGGGGCCGGGGCTAGGCTTGATCGGGTCCGGTTGGGACATGGCCTTCGACTTCGCTCAGGCCGAACGGAGAGAGGGACCGCCCCCCTCACCCGAGACCGCCGTTCACGCTGAGCGAAGTCGAAGCGCACGGGAGGGCGCGCCTCCAAACAAAAAGGCCACCCCCTTTCGGGGATGGCCCTGTGTCAGCTTGGCCGGAAGATCACGCCCCCAACGGGCTCGGCGATCCGAACGGTCCGGGGCCGCGCCGCGTCTTCGGGATCGAGGTTCCCGCCTTGGCGATCGGCACCGCCTTCGCCTTGGGATCGTCGCGACCGATATCGTCGCCAGCGATCAGCTTCTTGATCTCGTCGCCCGACAGCGTCTCATATTCCAGCAGCGCACCGGCCAGCAGATGGAGCTGGTCGACATGCTCGGTCAGGACGTGCTTGGCGCGGTGCAGGCCGCCCTCGACGATCGACTTGATCTCGTCGTCGATCAGCTGCGCGGTCTGGTTGGACATGCGCACCGGCTGGCTGGACGAATAACCCAGGAAGCTCTCGCCCTCGGGCTGGGCATATTCCACCGGGCCGACCTTGTCCGACATGCCCCATTTGGTGACCATGTCGCGCGCCAGACCCGTGGCATATTGGATGTCGCCGCTCGCGCCGCTCGACACCTTGTCGTAACCGAAGATGATCTCCTCGGCGACACGACCGCCCATGGCGACCGCCAGATTCGCGTACATCTTGTCGCGGTGATAGCTGTACGAGTCGCGCTCCGGCAGGCGCATCACCATGCCCAGCGCGCGACCGCGCGGGATGATCGTCGCCTTGTGGATCGGGTCCGAAGCCGGTTCGTGCAGCGCGATGATCGCATGGCCCGCCTCGTGATAGGCGGTCATCCGCTTCTCGTCCTCGGTCATGACCATCGAGCGACGCTCGGCACCCATCATGACCTTGTCCTTGGCTTCCTCGAACTCGGCATTGGCGACCAGACGCTTGCCCTTGCGCGCCGCCATCAGCGCGGCCTCGTTGACCAGATTGGCCAGATCCGCGCCCGAGAAGCCCGGCGTGCCGCGCGCGATGACGCGGGCGTCGACGTCGGGGGCCAGCGGCACCTTCTTCATATGGACTTCGAGGATCTTTACGCGGCCATCGATGTCCGGGCGCGGCACCACGACCTGGCGGTCGAAGCGGCCGGGACGCAGCAGCGCGGGGTCGAGCACGTCGGGGCGGTTGGTCGCGGCGATGATGATGATGCCCTCATTGGCCTCGAAACCATCCATCTCGACCAGCAGCTGGTTCAGCGTCTGCTCGCGCTCGTCATTGCCGTTGCCCAGGCCCGCACCGCGATGGCGGCCGACCGCGTCGATTTCGTCGATGAAGACGATGCAGGGCGCGCTCTTCTTGGCCTGTTCGAACATGTCGCGCACGCGGCTGGCGCCGACGCCGACGAACATCTCGACGAAGTCCGAACCCGAAATGGTGAAGAAGGGCACGCCCGCCTCACCCGCGATCGCGCGCGCCAGCAGCGTCTTGCCGGTGCCGGGCGAGCCGACCAGCAGCGCGCCCTTCGGGATCTTGCCGCCCAGCCGGGCGAACTTCGACGGGTCCTTCAGGAACTCCACGATTTCCTGCAACTCTTCGCGCGCTTCGTCGATGCCGGCCACATCGTCGAACGTCACCTTGCCTTCCTTCTGGGTCAGCATCCGCGCACGGCTCTTGCCAAAGCCCATCGCACCGCTGGCTCCGCCGCCCTTCTGCATCTGGCGCAGGACGAAGAAGGCAATGCCGATGAACAGCAGGAACGGCAGCGAGTTGTACAGCATCAGCATCCAGATCGACGGGCCTTCCTCGGCCTTGGCCGTGAAGGTCACGCCCTTGTCGCGCAGACGCGGGATCAGCTGCGAATCGGGAACCGGGCTGGTGCGGAACTTCTCGCCCGACGACAGCGTGCCGGTGATCGAATCGCGCGAGATGACGGCGGTCTTCACCGTCCCCTCGTCCACCTTGTCGAGGAAGGTGGAATATTCGATCTGGTTGCCGCTCTGCGCCGACGATCCCGCGCCGGACAGGCTGACGAACAGGGCGAGCGCCATCAGGATGCCCACCCAGATCAACAGGCTCTTCATCCAGGGGTTGCCGCCCCCATTGGGATCGGGGCTCTGTTGCTTGTCGTTGTCGTTCATCGGTGCCGGATACCTTTCAGCCCTCAAGATAGGCACAGCGAGGTTAATGGCAATGGAACAACGCCGATCAAAGTGATCGAGCGCCCCCTCCGATGTCGATCACGCGCCCGAGTCCGCCCCCGGCTCAGCCGGTGCGGCGGGGCGGCGCGGGGCGGAAGCGCCAGATACCCGACCGCACGCTGGCGATCACGCCCGCCTGGGTCGCGCGGCTGCCTTGCGCCAGCGCGTCGAGCAGCTTCTCGATATTGCCGCCCTCGTTCCAGGCGGGAGCCTCGATCGCGGCGGCGGCGCGGACGGTGCCGATCGCGCGCCGCGCCAGCCGACGCCCCAGCTCGCGCGGCAGGTCGGCGGCGGCGATGCGGACATTGTCGCCATCGATCTGCGCCCGCTCCTGCCACAGCCAGTCGACCGTCGCGCGCAGATCGGTGTCCGCCTCGGCCAGCTGCGCCGCCGCCCGCGCGAGCTGCGCCACGCCCAGCCATTCATGCCCGTCGAGCAACTGGCGGAACCGGGTGCGGTCGTGCCGGGGATCGTGATTGGCGGGATCGTCGACAAAGGGCGCCTCGGCGCGGCGGACGATCCGGCGCAGCTCGGCGCGGCGCCAGTCGAGCAGCGGGCGCAGCACCGTCATCCCTGCGATGACCGTCCGGGCCCGGACCCCGGACAGGCCCGACAGTCCGGCCCCGCGCGCAGCGCGCATCAGGAAGGTCTCGGCCTGGTCGTCGGCATGATGCGCGGTCAGGATCGCCGCCGCGCCGATCGCGCGCGCCTGCTCGGCGAGCAGCGCATAGCGGACCTCGCGCGCCTGCGCCTGGATGCTGGCCCCCGCGATCGCCTCGCCGGGCCTGAGGGCGTGATGCGGCACGCCCAGCGTGGCGCAATGTGCCGCGACCATCCGCACCTCGTCGGCGGCCTCGGGGCGCAGACCGTGATCGACCGTCGCCACCGCGATCCGCCCCGGAAAGGCCGAAGCCGCCAGCATCAGCATCGCCATGCTGTCGGGGCCGCCCGACACGCCCAGCAACAGCGGCGCCGTATCGGAGGACAAATCGTGAAGGATCGTCAGATCCGCCGCGAAGCGCGCGATCTGATCGACGGCCGTGGCATCGGTGGCCATGATGCTCTCGAAACTGGTGAGGGATGCGCCCGCTCTGGCCCTTCCGCCGGCCGCGCGCAAGGGGTTTCGGCCCCCTGCCCGCCGCCGGTTTCGAGCGGATCAGCCGCTTACTGGCACTTGGCCGCCGAACGTCCCGCCGCGACCTGCCCCTTCATCGCGCCCGAAAGCTTGGCGCCATAGACATCGCTCAGCTCGTCATAGACCTTGCAGGCATCGGCGGCCTTGTTGAGCTTGGTCAGCGCCTGGCCCAGATACATCAGGCTTTCGGGCGCGCGCTCGCCATCGGGGAATTTCTTGTAATTCTCGTAAAAGGCCATCGAGGCGAGGCTGGGTTTGCCCGAGTCGAGATAGGTGCGGCCCAGCAGATTCTGCGCATAGCTGGCGCGGCGGCTCTTGGGATAGTCCGCGACGACCTTCTTCAACTGCGCCTCGGCCTCGGGATAGCGCTTGGCCGCCCACAGGCGATAGCCATAGAGATAGGCGTCCTCGGCCGCATCGCCGGTCGAGGGCTTTTCCACCGCCGCGCCGCCGGCCGCCGCCGGGGTCGCCGTATCGCCGCTGGCGACGACCGCCGCCGGGGTCTTGGTCGGACGGGTCGAGGCCGTCGGCGCGGGGGTTCCGGTGTCGAGCGGCGCGCTCTGCCCGGCCGGGGCGATCGGGGCGGGCCCGGCCTCCAGCGCCTTCAACCGCGCCTCGGTGCCGCGCCTATAGGCGTCGAACTGCTCCTGAAGCTGGCGGGTGCGAAAGCCGTTCTGCTCGATCTGGCCGGTCAGATTGGCCATCTGCTCCTCGAGCGAGGTGACGCGCGAGGTCAGGTCGGCCAGCGCGCTCGTCGCGGGCACGCCGGGGGCCTGCGCCTGGGTCTGGGGCGCGGTGATCTCGGGCTGGACATAGCCGCCCGCGCCGTTCGGAAACACCTTGCGCTGGACCGCGCGCATCTCGCTTTCCAGCTTGCCGACCCGGCCCTCGACATTGGACTGGGCTTGCGCGGCGGTCGGCAGGATCATCACGGCCGCGACCCCGGCCAGCAACAGGTTACGCATCGGTCTCACCCCCCGGTGGGCTGGTTGTTGAACGGACGCGGCACCCTATGCCCCGTCCCGGCTGTCTCCAGCCTTAAAGATCCGCCGGTGCCGTGGCGGCGGGCGTCGGCGACGGCGCGGGGGCGGGCGGTGCCGCCACCCCTGCATCATTGCCGGTCGTCGTCGGGCGCCGCCGCTCCTCGCGCACGCGCAGCGCGGCGACAGGGGTCGGCGAGGCGCTGGCGGCGGGCTGGGGCGCGCCGGACATACGCGCCGCGATCGAGGCGGGGTCGAGCCGCACGTCCTTGATCGCGCGCGAACCGTCGCCCAGCGGCGGGATGGCCGCGCCGTTCAGCGTCACCGCCAGCTTGTCGGGACGGCCGACATTCAACAGCGGCCCCTGCGCATTGGCGGGCACTTCATATTGCTCGCCGGGCTTCAGCGTGCCCATCTTCAGCGTGACGTTGTTGGCGTCATAGACGCGCAGCCAGACATCGCCCTTGGCGGTCAGCACGACCTTGCCGCCCGTCACCGGGGTCGGGCTGGGCGCGGGCGTCGGGGCCGGGGCGGCGGCGTTCGCGTTGGCGAGCGGGGTCGCGGCGGGCACCTCCTGCGCGGTGTGGTCGCGGCGGAACAGGTCGGTGCCATACCACAGCCCGGCGATGATCAGCAGCGCCAGTGCCAGCCCGACGCCGAGGATCGCCAGCCCGCGCGACGGCACGCGGGCGGGATCGGCGATATCCTGGGGCACATATTCGGTGATGCGGCGGCCCAGCCGGTCGACATCGGCGCGCACCGCCTGCGCGATCGCCACCTCGTCCGCGCCCACGGCACGGGCATAGGCCTTGGCGAAGCCGACCGCATAGGTGGCCGATGGCAGGCTCTGATAATCGGATGCCTCGATCGCCGCGAGATGGCGGCTGGGGATACGCGTCCGCGCACCGATATCGCCGAGCGAAAGCCCCTGCGCCTCGCGCGCCGTGCGCAGGACGTCACCGGCGCGGGCAGGTGCCGCCGGTGCGGCATCGTGGCCGGGATTGACCTCGTCCATTCTCAACTCCGAAGTGACCATGGCCCACCCCATGATCGCGGTCGTTCTTTCAGACGGCTGGGATCAAGTCAACGCGGAGCCCCGCCCCGCGTCAGGCCAATTCCACACCATTCGTCGCAGCCCAGGCACCAAGCGCCCCGCGCATGTCGCGGACCGGATTGGCGAGCAGCCGCGCCATCTCGGCGGTGATCGCGGCGCGGTCGAGCGAGCGGATCATCGCCTTGACCGGCCCAACCGCCGCCGGGGTGATCGACAACCGGTCGAGCCCCAGCCCGATCAGCGCCATCGCCTCCAGCGGACGCCCGCCCATCTCGCCGCACACGCCGACGCGCACCCCCGCCGCGCGCGCGGGCTCGACCACCCGGCGCAGGAAGCGCAGGATCGAGGGGCTGAGCCAGTCATAGCGCTCGGCCAGCTTCGGGTTGGCCCGGTCGGCGGCGAACAGGAACTGGGTCAGGTCGTTGGTGCCGATCGACAGGAAATCGACATTGGGCAGGATCAGGTCGAGCTGTTCGGCCAGCGCGGGCACCTCCAGCATCGCGCCGTAGCGCACCTCGATCGGCAGGCGGCGTCCGCGCGCGCCCAGCCAGGCGCGCTGCGCCTCGAACAGCGCCTTGGCCTCGTCGAATTCCCACGCCTCCGACACCATCGGGAACATGACGTGGAGGGTGCGCCCCGCCCCCGCCTCGATCAACGCGCGCGCCTGCGCCTTCATCAGCCCGTCGCGCTCCAGCGCCAGGCGCAGTGCGCGCCAGCCCATTGCCGGATTCTCCTCGTCCCCGGCGGGCGTGTTCAGATAGGGCAGCGCCTTGTCGCCGCCGATGTCGATGGTGCGGAACACGACCGGCCGGTCGCCCGCCGCCTCCATCACGTCGCGGTACAGACGCTGCTGCCGCTCGCGCTGCGGCAGGGTGGCGGAGACGAGGAACTGGAATTCGGTGCGGAACAGCCCGATCCCGTCCGCCCCCGTGGTGTCGAGCGCGGCGGCATCGTCGCGAAGCCCGGCATTGACCATCAGCGTGACGCGGTGTCCGTCCTTCGTCACCGGCGGCACGTCGCGCAGGGCCGCGAACGCCGCTCGCCGCTTTTGGCGCAGCGCCAGCTTGGCCTCGAACGCCTCCTCCATCGCCGAGGTCGGACGGACCAGCACGCTGCCCTCGGTCACGTCGAGGAGCAACTGATCGCCCTCCGCGATCTGGCGCCGCACGTCGCTGACCCGGCCCAGCACGGGCACGCCCATCGCGCGCGCCACGATGATGACATGCGCGGTCAGCGACCCTTCCTCCAGGATCACGCCCTTCAGCCGCCGCCGGTCATATTCCAGCAGCTCGGCCGGGCCCAGGTTGCGCGCGATCAGGATCGTGTCCTGGCGCAGGCCCAGCTGCGCCGCCGTGCCCATCTGGCCCGACACGATGCGCAACAGCCGGTTGGACAGGTCCTCCAGATCGTGCATCCGGTCGGCGAGCAGCGGATCGTCGATCTGGCGCATCCGCTGGCGCGTGCGCTGCTGCACCCGCTCGATCGCGGCCTCGGCGGTCAGGCCGCTGTCGATCGCCTCATTGATCCGGCGCGCCCAGCCTTCGTCATAGGCGAACATCTTATAGGTCTCGATGACCTCGACATGCTCGCCCGCCACGCCGAACTCGGCCTCGCGCGCCATGCGGTCGATCTGTTCGCGCATCTTGTCGAACGCGGCATAGACCCGGCGGCGCTCGGCATCGATATCCTCGGCGACCGTATGTTCGATGACGATGCGCGGCTGGTGATAGACGGCAAAGCCGCTGCCCATGCCATCGACCAGCTTCTGCCCGCCCAGCCGGACCGACGCGGTCATCTGCGGCCGCGCCCCCGCCGCGCCCGTCGCGTCGATCAGCCCGGCATTGGCGATCAGTTCGGACAGGACCATTGCGACGGTCTGCAGCGCCTCGATCTCGACATCGGCATATTTGCGCGGCTCGCTATGCTGGACCGCCAGCACGCCCACCGCCCGCTCGCGCCGGATGATCGGCACGCCCGCAAAGCTGTGGAACCGGTCCTCGCCCGTCTCGGGCTTATAGGCGAAATCGGGATGGCTGGCGGCTTCGTCCAGGTTCAGCACCTCGACATCCTCGGCGATCGTGCCGACCAGCCCCTCACCCAGCGCCAGCTTGGTGACGTGGACCGCCTCCTCGGCCAGCCCGCGCGTCGCGAACAGCTCCAGCACGCCCTCACGTAGCAGATAGATGGAGCACACCTCGCTGCCGATCGCCTCGCCGATGATCTGGACCACCTGGTTCAGCTTGGCTTGGGCGGGTGCGCGCGACGCCATCACGTCGTGGAGGCGGACGAGGATCTCGCGGGCGGATGCGGCGGCCGAAACGGGCATGGCGACAGGGCTAACAGACGGCAGGCGGCGGTGTCATGCCCTAATATCGCAGCGCCGTGCCTTTTCCGGGTGGACGCGCCCCTCCCATATCGCCCAAGTGACTGATCCGCATTATATTTCAGATATTTATCCGGAACAGCGCGGTGATCGGCCGGTTGCGATCCCACATCCATTGCACGGGAGATCATCATGCCCAAGGCCCTCCGCATCGCACCCGCCCTTTGCCTCGCGCTCGGCATCGCCGCCGCCCCCACTCCCGCCATGGCGCAGACCCCGCCGCCCCCGCCCCCTGCCGCCGCCACGGCGAAGGCCCCCGATTATGTGAAGGCGGCGGGCATGAGCGATCTGTACGAGATCACCTCCAGCAAGCTCGCGCTGCAAAAGTCGCGCAATGCCGATGTCCGGCGATTCGCGCAGATGATGATCGACCATCACCAGCAGACGACCGCCGCCACCGTGCAGGCGGCGCGGCAGGACGGCCTGAGGCCGACACCGCCCCGGCTGGGCGGAGCGCAGGCCTCGATCGGCGAGTTGAGCCGCGCTTCGGGCGATGCTTTCGACCGGCTCTATATCGGGCAGCAGATCCCCGCGCATCAGGCCGCGCTCGCGCTGCACCAGGGCTTCGCGGCGAATGGCGACAAGCCCGCGCTGAAGGCCAGCGCGCAAAGCGCCATCCCGATCGTGCAGCAGCATATCCAGATGCTGCAACAGATACCGCGCTAGGCGATGCGCCCGGCCAGCGCCGTCCGGTCGAGTTCGGCGACCGAACGGACGCCGGTCAGGGTCATGGCGACGCGCATCTCGCTGTCGATCAGGCGAAGGAGGTTGGCAACCCCGGCCTCCCCGTCCGCCGCCAGCGCATAAATGAAGGCGCGGCCCAGCATCACCGCATCCGCCCCCAGCGCCAGCATCCGCACCACGTCGAGCCCCGATCGGATGCCCGAATCGGCGAGCAGCCGGAGCTCGCCCTTCACCGCGTCGGCGATGGCGGGCGTGGCGCGTGCGCTCGACCGCACGCCGTCCAACTGCCGCCCGCCATGGTTGGACACGACGATCCCGTCCGCGCCGAAGCGCACCGCGTCGCGCGCGTCCTCCGGGTCGAGAATGCCCTTGATGACGATCGCGCCCTTCCAGACATCGCGGATCCATTCCAGGTCGCGCCAGGCGATCGACGGATCGAAATTGGCCGCCAGCCAGCCGATATAGTCGGCCAGCGCGGTCGGCGCGCCGCGATAGGCCGAGATATTGCCCAGGTCATGCGGCCGCCCGCGCAAGCCCACATCCCAGGCCCAGCGCGGATGCGTGACCGCCTGCACCATCCGGCGAAACGCGGCATTGGGCCCCGACATGCCCGAATGCGCATCGCGGTAGCGTGCACCGGGCGTCGGCATGTCCACCGTGAAGACCAGGGTCGTCACCCCCGCCGCCTGCGCCCGCTCCAGCGCGTCGCGCATGAAGCCGCGATCCTTGAGCACATAGAGCTGGAACCAGATCGGCGCGGCGGACGCCGCCTGCACTTCCTGGATCGCGCAGACCGAGACGGTCGACAGGGTGAAGGGAATGCCCTTGGCGGCGGCCGCCCGCGCCGCCTGCACCTCGCCGCGCCTGGCATACATGCCAGTCAGCCCGACGGGCGCCAGGACCACCGGCATCGCCATGCGGGTGCCGAACAGCTCGGTCTCCAGGCTGAGATCGGCGACGTCGCACAGGACACGCTGGCGCAGTTCAATCCCGGCCAAATCCTCGACATTGCGGTGCAGCGTATGCTCGGCATTCGCGCCGCCATCGATATAGTGGAACAGGAACGGCGGCAGCCGCCGGCGCGCGGCCTCCCGATAATCGGTAGGGGCGGAGATGATCGTCACGCGGCAGCCTCTATCCCGGATGGCCCGGCACGCCCGAGCACGACGACTCGCTGACGGAGCCCTTGCCCGTTCCGTACACCGCACCACCCCCACGGCAAAAGCCTCAGCGGCCCAGCCCCGCGCGCAACGCGCAGCGGCACCGGTCAGGCGATCAATCCGAAATGTTCGATGGCGCACCCGACAGGATTCGAACCTGTGGCCTCTGCCTTCGGAGGGCAGCGCTCTATCCAGCTGAGCTACGGGTGCGTGGGCGAGCCGACTAGCATCGCCCGCACGCACGCGCCAGCCCTTTTATGCCGCCACGGGCGCTTTTCCCGATTTGGCCGCAGGGGCGGGTGTCTTGGGGCGATAGGCGCACAGGTCCTCGACCGGGCAGCGCCAGCATTCGGGTCGCCGGGCCTTGCAGATATAGCGGCCGTGCAGAATCAGCCAGTGATGGGCATGGACGCGGAACGGCGCGGGCGTCGCCTTGTCCAGCTTGAGTTCGACCGCCAGCACCGTCTTGCCCTTGGCCAGCCCGGTGCGGTTGCAGACGCGGAAGATATGCGTGTCGACCGCGAAGGTCTCCTGCCCGAAGGCCACGTTCAGCACGACATTGGCGGTCTTGCGCCCCACGCCGGGCAGCCGCTCCAGCGCGGCGCGATCCTCGGGCACCTCGCCGCCATAATCGTCGACCAGCATCTGCGACAGGGCGATGACGTTCTTGGCCTTGGTGTTGAACAGGCCGATCGTCTTGATGTGCTGCTTCAGCCCATCCTCGCCCAGTTCGAGCATCTTTTGCGGCGTGTCGACCTCGGCGAACAAGGCGCGGGTCGCCTTGTTGACGCCGATATCGGTGGCCTGCGCGGACAGCGCGACCGCGACCACCAGCGTATAGGGGTTGCGGAACTCCAGCTCGGTCTCGGGATGCGGGTTCGCCTCCGCCAGCCGGTGGTAGAATTCGACGACGTCCGCCTTCTTCATGTCCGTTACAGGCCCAGCACGTCGCCCATGCGATAGCGCCCCGGCGCCTGCCCCGCGAGCCACAGCGCCGCGCGCACCGCGCCGCGCGCGAAGATGCTGCGGTCCTGCGCGAAATGGCCCAGCGTCACCCGCTCGCCCTCGCCCGCGAAGATCACCTCATGATCGCCGATCACCGAGCCACCGCGCAGGGCCGCCAGCCCGATCGTCCCCTCGGTCCGCGCGCCCACCAGCCCGGCACGGCCATCGACGCGCAATTCGGACAGCGGATGCCCCCGCCCCGCCGCCGCCGCTTCGCCCAGAAGGAGCGCGGTGCCCGATGGCGCATCGACCTTGTGCCGGTGGTGCATCTCGGTGATCTCGATATCCCAGTCGCTGCCCAGCCGCGCCGCCGCCTCGCGCACGAGATTGGCGAGCAGCGTGATGCCGAGCGAGGTGTTGCCGGTCTGGAGCACCGCGATATCCGCCGCCGCTGCGTCGATCGCGGCATGCTGCGCGGGCGACAGGCCGGTGGTACCGATCACGATCGGCGTCCCCGCCGCACGCGCGGCCGCCAGATGCGCGTCGAGCGCGCCCGCGATCGAGAAATCGACCAGCACATCGGCCCGTGCCGCCAGCGCCGCCGGATCGTCATGCGAGTCGCAGCCCCCCGCCAGCGTGGCGCCCTCGCCCTCGATCAGTTCCGCAATGGCGCGGCCCATGCGCCCGGCGCTGCCATAGATACCGATGGCGGTCATGCGGGGATCCCGGCGGAGAAGAGGAAGAAGGTCGTCATGGGAGCGCTCCTTGACACAGGTTGGCGCGCGAAGAAACCGCGTGGCCGTTCCATGCTTCAACGATCCCCAGGCCATAAAGGTTGGCCGTCGGACCTGCCCCGGATTAGAATTGCCGGCCGTGACGCCCGACGGCCCTTCCCCCGAATTCGCCTGGACCATCGATGGTCCGTCGCGATGGTGGACTTCGCCGTGGTGACAATAGTGGAGCGCCTGCTGCATGACCGACATCCGCAACATCGTCATCCTCACCGGCGCGGGTATCTCGGCCGAGTCCGGCATCGCCACCTTTCGCGGGCCCGGCGAGCTGTGGGAGGGGCACCGGGTCGAGGCTGACTGCCATTCCGGAATTCATGATCAATATTGATGCATTTCAATCGCTTTGACCTTGCAAGAAGAGCATCGCGATCAAATACGATCACGCTCGCGCAAATCTCAAACCCTTGTTTTACTCACTTCAAAAAGCGTCTTTTCATGTGAGCGGTTTGCCACCTACACTTATTCGCTCAGCCGTGCGAAGCTGAAAGAAACTGAACGAGAATACCCAGCATGTAGAATAAAGTGGCAAGACCGAGAACCATCATCGCAATAAGCAGAGATTTCACTCGGGAGCTTAATGAGCGAACTAACTCGAACTCAACCATCCTGGCAAGCTGATCCTCCGACCTAATCGTCAATATCGCTGGGATATCGTGGTTGACCGAAAAAACCTCAAGGTTTAGCTCCTCTCCAGACGCAAGACTATCAAGCTTTATCGACCAACGGTTATTTTGAGAGTCTCTTTCTTCGTAATGCCTTACGGGCCAAACGTTTAGAGATTGAGGCTTCCAGTTGAAAACGATCTCTATATTTTTAGCAGGCTCTCTTCCATCGTTGCGGATCATGACTGACTCAGTCCGCAGGGTTTGGCGAGCAGAAATCACGTTGCCGTTGGCGTCCTTAAGTGGCTCTTCAATAAGCGATATAAAAGCATGACGCCGCCCAAAAATCAGCTTCGCGCGACTTTTTAAAAACCTATTTAAACCGAACGTCAGAAACACGCCTAGAATAGTGACGATTTCTTTAGAATATGTTTGAAGCACGGCTAACATTCGGTTCTCCCCCAAAGCGAAGATAGACCATGCCAAAAGCCACGCGCAACGTTGTGATTTTGACAGGCGCGGGCATATCCGCAGAATCCGGCATCCCTACCTTTCGCACCCAAAACGGGTCAACATATTGGGAAGCATACGAAAACGACCTTATTCCGAAATACCATCGGGTCGAGGATGTGTGCACGCCCGAGGCGCTCGCCGCCGATCCGGACCTCGTCCACCTTTTCTATGATCGGCGGCGGGCGGCGCTGGCCGATGTCGTGCCCAATGCGGCGCATGCGGCGCTGGCGCGGCTCGACCGCGAATGGCCGGGCGAATTGCTGATCGTCACGCAGAATGTCGATGACCTGCACGAGCGGGCGGGGGCGAAGCGGTTGCTGCATATGCACGGCGCGTTGAAACGGGCCCTGTGCGCGGGCTGCGGGGAGCGGTTCGACTGGCAGGACGATCTCCCACCCGGTACCGCCTGCCCCGCCTGCGCCACGCCCGCGCTTCGCCCCGACATCGTGTTCTTCGGCGAAATCCCCTATCACATGGACCGGATCGAGGCTGCGCTGGCCGAGGCCGATCTGTTCGTATCGATCGGCACCTCGGGCGCGGTCTATCCCGCCGCCGGGTTCGTACGGATGGCGCGCGAATATGGCGCGGCGACGCTGGAGCTGAACCTCGATCGCTCGGAGGGAAGCGGCTGGTTCGACGAAAGCCGCCTTGGGCCGGCGGGGCAGCTGGTGCCCGAATGGGTCGAGCTGATGCTCAGCCGGTGACGGGTACGATGACCTCGCGGGCGCGGGGGCCGAGCCGTTCGACCGCCGGAGCCTGAAGCCCCCGCGCCGTCACCAGGACGCCAAAGGCGCGCGGATCGGGCTTGTTGAAGAGCAGCGGCTGGCCCAGCGCATCGGCGACCCCCGCCCCCGCCTCGGACGCGATCAGCGCGGCGGCGGCGATGTCCCATTCATTGCCCCAGCGCAGCGTGGCGACCAGATCGGCCTCGTCGGCGGCGACCATCGCGATGCGCAGCGCGATCGAGTTGGGCTTGAAGACGGCGACCAGATCGCGGTCCGCCTTGGGCAGCGCATCGACCGGCACCCGCGCGCCGGGCATCTGGCGGCAATAGCCCGCACTCAGCGCGCGCCCGTTGCGCGTCGCACCCTGCCCCGCCTGCGCCAGCCACAGCTCGCCGCGCGCGGGGGCGGCCAGCACGCCGATCACCGGCCGCCCGTCCTCGACCAGCGCGACCGACACCGCCCAGCCCTCGCGCCCCCGGATATAGTCGCGCGTGCCGTCAATCGGATCGACCACCCAGACCCGGCGCGCGGCCAGCCGGTCGGGCTTGTCCGCCGTCTCCTCGGACAGCCAGCCCGCATCGGGGACCAGCGCGGTCAGCCGGGCGTGGAGCATCCGGTCGACGTCCAGATCGACCTCGCACACCGGGCTGCCGGGGGTCTTTTCCCATTGGCGGAAATCGGTGCGCCAGCGGGCGAGCGCCATCGCCGCCGCCTCGCGCGCCGCCGCCACGACCGCCGGGATCAGGTCCCGGGCGGGGATCGGGTCAGCCGCCGGCAACCGTCATTCCATCGATGCGCAGCGTGGGCACGTTGACGCCGTAGCGGAACTCCAGATCATGGGCCGGGGTCATGGCGAGGAACATATCCTTCAGATTGCCTGCCACGGTGAACTCCGCAACCGGCTCCGCGATCCGCCCGCCGACGATGCGAAAGCCCGCCGCGCCCCGGCTATAGTCGCCGGTGACGGGATTGACCCCGCTGCCGATCAGCTCGGTCACATAGACGCCGTCGGCGATGTCGCCGATCAGCGTGTCGACCGGCACCCGGCCCGCCGCCATATAGAGGTTGCTGGTCGAAACGCCCGGCGCCCCCGCCGTGCCGCGCGCGGCATGGCCGGTCGGCTCCAGCCCCAGCTGCCGCGCCGAGGCGGAATCGAGCAGCCAGGTCTCCAGCACCCCGTCCTCGACGATCGCGGTCGGCGACACCGCCAGCCCCTCGCCATCGAAGGGGCGCGAGCGCAGGCCGTGCGGGCGATGCGGATCGTCCTCGATACGGATGCCCTCGGCCATCACCCGCTCGCCCAGCCGGTCGAGCAGGAAGCTGGTCCGCCGCGTGATCGCCGCCCCCGCGATCGCCGAGACGAGATGCCCGACCAGCGACGATCCGACGCGCGGATCGAACACCACCGGCATCGCACCGCTCGCCAGCTTGCCGGGGTTCAACCGCGCCACGGTCCGCTCGCCCGCGCGCGTGCCGATCGCCTCGGGGCTTTCGAGCAGGCGACGCAGGCGCGCGCCATGATGCGCATAATCGCGCTGCATGCCCGCGCCCTCGCCCGCCACGACGCTGACCGACAGGCCATAGCCGGTGGCGGCATAGCCCGCCGCGAATCCATGGCTGGTGGCCAGCGCGGTGACGATGCGCGAGGCGGACGCCCCGCCGCCTTCGGAATTGGTCACGCCCGGCACCGCGCGCGCGGCCTCCTCGGCGGCGAGCGCGGCGGCGCGCAGCGCCTCGGGCGCGACCTCGCCGCCATCGTCCAGGTCGAGCATTGGCGGCGCACCGTGCAGCAGCCGCTCCTCGGGCGCCAGGCCCGCCCAGCGATCCTCCGGCGCCTCGCGCGCCATCGCGACCGCGCGTTCGACCGCGCGGTCCATCGCGTCACCCGACAGGTCCGAGGTCGAGACGCTGGCCGAACGCCGCCCGACGAACACGCGCAGCCCCAGCTCCTCGCTTTCCGACCGGCCGACATCCTCCAGCGCGCCCAGCCGTACCGACACCTCCAGCGCGGCATCGGCGGCGAAGATGGCGTCGGCGGCATCGGCTCCGGCGGCACGGGCGCGGGCGACGATATCGGCGGCCCGGTCGCGGGCCTGTTCGGGGGTCAACATGCCACAGGACTTAAGGGCGCATGCGCGGCGATGCCAGTCCCCACGAACCCGCGCCCCGTCAGCCGGCCCGCGCCAGCGCCAGTACCGGGCGCGCCGCGGCGGCGGGCGCCCGGACCGCCGGTCCGTCCCCGCGCGTCAGCCGGAACTGCGCCACCTCGTGCGCCAGCCCCTCGGCCTCTGCCGCCAGATGACGCGCGGCGGCATGGGCCTGTTCGACCATGGCGGCATTTTGCTGGGTCGATCCGTCCATGTCGGCGACCGCGAGATTCACCTGTTGCAACCCGGTCGCCTGGCGCTGTGCCGAGGTCGCGATCTCGGCGACGAGCCCGGCAATCTCCTCGATCCGTACCGAAATCGCCTCCAGCGCGCGCCCCGCCTCGCTGACCAGCCCGACACCCATGCCGATCTGCGACGACGAGGTCTGGATACGTTCCTTCACATCCTTGGCCGCGTCGGCCGAACGCTGGGCGAGCGCGCGCACCTCGCTGGCGACGACGGCAAAGCCCTTGCCCGCATCGCCCGCGCGCGCCGCCTCCACCCCGGCGTTCAACGCCAGCAGGTTCGTCTGGAACGCGATGCCGTCGATGACCGTGATGATCTCGGAAATCTCACCCGAGGAACGTTCGATCGCCCCCATGGCATCGACCGCGCGGCGGACGACCTTGCCCGATTCCTGCGTGTCGCGGTGCGCGGCGGTGACGGCCGCGTTGACGCGCGTCGCACCCCCGGCCGTCTCGCGGACCCCGGTGGTGATCTCGTCCATCGCCGCCGCCGTCTCCTCCAGGCTGGCCGCCTGCTGCTCGGTACGCTGCGACAGGTCGTCGGACGCCGAGCGGACCTCCGTCGCCCCCGTCCTGACATGACCCGCCGCCGCCGCGACGCGCGACAGCGTCTGGGTCAGCCGCTCCATCGTCGCGTCGAAGGACAGGGCCAGCCCGCGATATTCCACCGGCAGCGTGTTCCCGATCCGGTGCGTCATATTGCCTTCGCCCAGCTGGTCGAGCGCGCAGGCCAGTTCGCGCACCACAATTTCCTGCTTGTCGGCGTTGGTCCGTTGCGCCTGCGCGGCGACGCGGAAGACCTCGACCGCCGAGACCATGGTGCCAATCTCGTCGGTGCGCTCGCCCCCGTCGAGCGCCAGCGCTAGGTCGCCGCCCGCCATCCGGCGCATCGCATCGGCGGTCGCCCCGACCGGCCCCAGCACGCGGCGCATGAGATAGACCAGCCCGCCCGCCAGCAGCGCGGCGATGACCAGGCCCAGCGCCACCAGGATCGCGATCGTGCTGTGCAGCGACGTCAGGCTGGCATCGGTCACGCGCCCCTGTGCCCGGGTGACGGACGCGACCAGCGTGTCGATGTCGCGGCGATGCGCGGCATAGGCCTGGGTCAGCCGGGCATAGCTCGCCTCGGCCGCGGCGCGGTCGCCGCGCTGGATGGCGGGGATCGTCACATCGTCCAGTTCGGTCCAGAAGCGGTCGGCGTGACGCGCCGCCTGGTCGACGAGCAGCGGCTTCAGCCCATCGCCGATCGCCGACTGCTGCCAGCGCGCGATGCTCGCCCGGAAATCCTTCTCCAGCATGGCCAGCGCGGCCCGGCGCCGGGGCAGCGTTTCCGGATGCTGGACGAGCAGCGTCGCCTCCAGATAGGGCTCGATGATATAGGCAGGTGGCGGCAGGATATCCGCCTGGAGATCGCTGATCTCCTGATTGGCGTCGGCCAGGGGGCCACCGATCCGGATGCGGTCGATCTCGAACCCGGTCACACCCCGCCCACGACCAGCATGGCCATTATGGACAGGCCGCCCGCTCGGCACTTTTCTTTGATATTCAAGAGATTCGCTCCTCACCCTCTCTCCTGATACCAATCAAAACTTAAGATATGTTGTTTCGGCGGTTCAACGACTGCTCATTCCGGGCATGCCGTCGGCCCGCCTTTTCCTCAGACCGGGGCCGCATCGGCGCCCGCGCCGTAATGATGCCAGGTGAAGATCGCCAGCGCGCTGCGATGGGGGCGAAACGCCTCCGCCAGAGCACGCACCTGCTTTTCCGAGGGCCGCGTGTCGTGGCCCAGGATCCGGCCCATCTCGATCTGCACCGCCAGATCCCCGGCGGGCCAGATATCGGTCCGCCCCTCGGCGAACAGCAGATAGACCTCCGCCGACCAGCGACCGATGCCCTTCACCGCGACCAGTTGCGCGATCGCCTCTTCGTCATCCTCGGGCAGATTGGCCAGATCGAGGCGGCCGCTCGTCACCTCTTCGGCCAGGCTGCGCAGATAGCCCGCCTTCTGGCGCGAGATGCCCGCACCCCGCAGCGCTTCGTCGGTGACGCCGTGCATCCGGGTCGGATCGGTCGCATCGCCCAGCAATTCGTGCAGCCGCCGCCAATGCGCATCCGCCGAGGCGACCGAGACCTGCTGGCCCAATATGGTGCGGACCAGCGTGGCATAGCCGCGCGCGCGGATACGCGGCTCGGGGTAGCCGATGCGCGCCACGGCCGCGGCGATGGCGGGCTCGGCGGCGGCCAGCGCGTCGAGACTTTCGCGAATCTGTTCGGCGCTCAGCCCCATGATGCTTGATCCGCGCGTTCAGGCCCGGCAGAGGCACTGCCAACAACAGGGGCGACAAGGAGAATGGACATGCCCAAGCTTATCGTCGTGACCCGCGACGGGGAAGAACGCGAAATCGACGGCGAGGCCGGTCTGTCGGTGATGGAAGTCATCCGCGATGCAGGCGTCGACGAATTGCTGGCGCTGTGCGGCGGGTGCTGCTCGTGCGCGACCTGCCATGTCCATGTCGATCCCGAATTCGCCGGCACGCTGCCCGCGATCGGGCCGGACGAGGACGATCTGCTCGATTCGACCAGCGAGCGCGACGCCAGCTCGCGGCTGTCGTGCCAGCTGCCCTTCGGCGCGGCGCAGGACGGGATGCGGGTGCGGATCGCGGCGGAGGACTGACGGCGCATCGCGCGTGAACGTCGAGGGCGGGGTTTCGGCCCCGCCTTTTTTGTTTCGCGCGGAGACGCGGAGGCGCGGAGATGATGGGTTTGGCCGCGAGGCCATTCCATCCCCTCAGGCCGTCGCAAAGTCTGCCGGTCGTGATGGCGGGCTTCGATCACCCGGAGCCGGACATCTCCGCGCCTCCGCGTGAAACCCGTGGCCTTCGACTGCGCTCAGGCTGAACGGAGTTTGGGGATCATAGCCACCCATACCAACATCCGTTCAGCCTGAGCGCAGTCGAAGGCCACGCTCCGCCGTCGACAACGATCCGCTCCGCGCGCAAAAAAGGCGGCAGGACCAGACCCGCCGCCCCAAGACATCACCGCGCCGCCACCGCGTAAAGGGCGATCGCCGCCGCGTTGGAGACGTTCAGGCTTTCCACCTTCGGGCTGATCGGCAGCTTGGCGAGTTCGTCGCAATGCGCCTCGGTATTCTGGCGCATCCCCTCGCCCTCGGCGCCCAGCACGATGCAGATGCGCTGCGTGCCCATCGCCTCGGCCAGCGTCTGGTTCGCATGGCCGGTCAGGCCGATCCGCCAGAAGCCCGCCTCCGCGATCTCCTCCAGCGCGCGAGCGAGGTTGACGACGCGGATCCAAGGCACCGTCTCCAGCGCCCCGCTGGCCGAACGCGCGACCGTGCCCGATTCGGGCGGCGCGTGCCGGTCCTGGGTCACGATCCCCAGCGCGTCGAACGCGGCGGCCGAGCGCAGGATCGCGCCGACATTGTGCGGATCGGTCACCTGGTCGAGCACGACCAGCGGCCGCCGGTCGTCCTGCCCCTCGTGAAGCAGATCGCCCAGCCACATATCCTCCAGCGGATCGACTTCCGCCACCAGGCCCTGGTGCGGCGCGTCGGCGGGGACCAGGCGGCCCAGATCGGCCACATCGGCATAGGTGATCGGCACCACCGGCGGCAGGTCGAGCGCGGCCAGCGCCTCGCGCGTGCCCCAGATCTTGCGCACGGTGCGGTTGGGGTTGGCGAGCGCCGCCGTCACCGCATGCCGCCCCCAGAAGCGCGGGCGGTTGGAAGAAGCCTGGCTGGGGCGATGTCCTCGGCGTGCCATCAGTCGTCGGTATCCGTATATGCAAAGGGGTTGGTCGATGCCGGTTCGGTCGGCACCGGCGGACGCGGCAACGCCTTGTCCGCATTCGCCGCCGCGAGCAAGACCCCCGCGAGCACGACCGAGGCCTGGCGCATGTCCTCCCCCTTCAAATGATCGAAGGTATCGGCCGAGCTGTGATGGATGCGGCTGCCATAGTCCAGCGGGTCCTGGATGAACTGGAAACCCTGTACGCCGACCGCCTGCATGAAGACATGGTCGGTGCCCCCCGTCGTCCGCTGGACGACATTGCCCGCCCCCATCGAGGCATAGGGCGACAGCCATTCCTTCAGCATCGGCACCGCCGCCGGATTGTTCTCGGCATAGAGCCCGCGCAGCTTGCCCGAGCCATTGTCGATGTTGAAATAGGCCGCCAGATCACCGTAACCCGGCTTGGGCGTGATCGGCCAGCGATTGGTCCAGCCATAATAGCGCTTCAGGCCCGTCTGCGGCGCATCGCCCGGCCGCCCGCGCGTCGCCAGATGCTGCTCGACATAGGCCATCGAGCCGAGAATGCCCTGCTCCTCGCCCGACCAGAGCACGAAGCGGATGGTGCGCCGGGGCCGCTGGCCTGTCGCGGCCAGGATGCGCGCGGCCTCCATCACCATCGCGCTGCCCGCCGCATTGTCGGCCGCGCCGTCGCCCGCGACCCAGCTGTCGAGATGCGCGCCGGCCATCACATAGCCCGCCTTGGGATCGGTGCCGGGAATTTCGGCGATGATGTTATAGGCGTTCTCGTCGCTGTCGTCGTACCGCACGTCGCTCAGCACCTCGATGGTGGGCGCGGGACCGACCTTGGCGAGCCGTGCGAGGCGGCGATAATCCTCGGCGGCCAGCTCGATCCCCGGCACCGCGGGCGTCTCGCCGCGTCCGAACAGATAGCCCTCGCCATGGAGCAGCTTGCCGTCGCGATAGCTCTGCGTGACATAGGCGACCGCGCCCTCGGCCTTCAGAAAGGCGTCGAGCTTCTGCGCGAAGTCCAGCCGCTTCATCCGGCGATCGGCGCTTTCGGGGTCATGCTCGGGCTGGACGTAGAGGTCGAGCTTGGCGATGTCCTCGCCCGACAGGCGGCGGAAGGGCGCGGTACCGGGTTCGTCGCCGGTGCCGGGGAGCGACACCATCACGATCTTGCCGCGCAGCTGGCCCCGCCACTTGTCGAAGTCCCGCTCGCGCTTCATCGGCGCGACGATCACCGGGGCGGTCACCGCGCCGTTGGTGGCGGGGGTCCAGGCGATGGGGATCGCGGTCAGCTGCAACGGGCGGGGCGAGACCATCCGCACGCTTGCCCGCTCGATCGACCAGCCGCGTCCGAAGGCGAAACCTTCCTTATGGACGTTCTTCAGCCCCCATTTGGCGAACTGCCCGGCGGTCCAGGCTTCGGCGGTGCGCATCGCGGGGCTGTTGGTCATGCGCGGGCCGATCACGTCGGTCAGATGCTGGGCGGTCTGCATCGCCTGGCTGTGATTCATGCCCTCGTCGATGATCCGGTTGGCGGCAGCACGATCCTGGGCGGAGGCGGCGGTGACGGGCAACAGGGCGGCCGCCGCGACGGCGGCGAGCAGGGAAACGCGCATCGAAATGAAAACCCCCAGGTAACTGATATGGGACAGAGGCTATGTCCCGGTCCCGGGCGATGCAAGCGAGTGATCGCACATTCCGGCCAAAAAACCCGCAAAACGGCGTTGACAGCCGTGCTTTGCTTCGGCATTTGGCGCGCCTCGCTCCGATGGAGTGACACCCCGGAAGGGTGGCCGAGTGGTTAAAGGCAGCAGACTGTAAATCTGCCCGCGTGAGCGTACACTGGTTCGAATCCAGTCCCTTCCACCATCCCCGCCGATCGGCTAGGGTCGATAGCGGCGCCGGATCCGAGCGGGTATAGCACAATGGTAGTGCAGCAGCCTTCCAAGCTGAATACACGGGTTCGATTCCCGTTACCCGCTCCATTCTCCCTGACCGTGCATCAGCCTTCCAAGCTGAATATTTGCCACTCGCTGCTTGACGTTGACGTAAAGCGCCGCCACTCCGCCCGTTCACCGGGACGAGAGGATTTACGCCATGGCATCGGTCAATTTCGACATCCCCCACGAGCTGGGCCATGCCGAGGCGCGCCGCCGGATCGAGCAGGGCCTGCCCAAGCTGGAATCCAAGATTCCCGGCGGCGGACAGGTCTCCTCGGAATGGGTCGCCGACGACCGGCTAATGCTGACCATCATCGCGATGGGACAGACGGTGAAGGCCGATATGGCGGTCGCCGACCGTGCGATCACCGGCACCGTCACCATCCCGATGATGCTGTCGATGATGGCGGGCCCGATCGGCGAGTTCGTGAAAACCAGCGCCGAAAAGATGCTGGCCAAGGGCTGATCGCCCGAAAGGTTCCTCCGCGAATTTGGTGACGGGCAGCCCCGTGGCGGGGCAGCACTTCCCCCTTGCCCGACCGCGCACGACACGCCACCATTTCGCGGACATGCCTACCCTTCCCGCCGTCGCCACCATCGCCCAGACCATCCAGCTGTCGCTGGCCCCCGTCTTCCTGCTCGCCGCCATCGGACAGCTGCTGAACGTCCTGGCGGGGCGGCTGGCGCGGGTGATCGACCGGGCGCGCGGGCTGGAGATGATGATCCACAAGATCGATCACGGCCCCGACCTGCTGCGCCACAAATGGGAGCTGCGGCTGCTCGACCGGCGCATGTCGATCATCAACGCCGCGCTGTTCCTGGCGGTGTCGAGCGCGGTCATGGCCTGCATCGTGATCGCGGTGCTGTTCATCGCCAATCTGGGCAAATTCCATATCGGCACCTGGATCGCGCTGGCCTTCATCTTGTCGGTCAGCCTGCTGACGCTGTGCCTGATCGCCTTCATGGTCGAGGTGCGCATCTCGCTGCGCGCGATCCATGTCCGCAAGGAGATACTGGATTGATCGCCGAGCGTCGCGCGCTGCAGGCGGTGGTTGCGATCGCGTGTCTGGTGCCGCTGTCGATCGGGGGGATCAGTGTCGTCAGGGGGCCCGGCTGGCTGGGCCATGCGCCGTCGATCCCGGCCGATCTCGACAGCCAGTTCCGCTATGTCTCGGGCATCTTCCTGGGCCTGGGGCTCGCCTTCGTCACCTGCGTGCCCGCGATCGAGCGCAAGGGCGCACGCTTCCGCCTGCTGGGCGCACTGGTGATCGCGGGCGGCATGGCGCGGGCGCTGTCCTGGGCGATGGTCGGCGCGCCCTCGACCGGCCATCGGCTGGGGCTGGCGATGGAACTGGGCGTCGTCCCGCTGCTGATGCTGTGGCAGGCCCGCGTCGCACACCGCCATCGCTGATCGCGCCGCAGCGTCGCGATTCGGGCGGGCGGCCGCGCGACGACCGCCCTGTTCCACGCCGACGGGTCAGAGCGACGCCATCGCCCCCGGCTTCAACAGATCGAGGATCGCCGCCGTCGTCGCCACCGCGCCGGTCACGATCGAGGGCTCGGGCGCAATCCTGAACTGGGGCGAATGGTGCGACGCGATGGCCGGCCCGCCCGCCTTCGCCGCCGCCAGCGCCGCAGCGGGGGTGCCGCCGACCGACAGATAATAGCCGCGCACCCCGCTGTCCGGCTGGACCAGATAGGCGAAGTCCTCCGCCCCCATCCCCTTCTGCTCGAACGGCGTGACATGATCGGCCCCGAAGGTCGCCGCCATCACCGCGTTCAGCCTTTTGGCGAGCGCGGCGTCGTTGATCGTGGTCGGCGTCCCCTCGGTCACGGTCACGACCGGCATCTTGTCCTCGGGCATGCCGTTCATCTCGCCCACCCCGCGCGCGACCCGCTTGATGCCCGCCAACAGCCGCGCCCGCTCCGCCTCGTCATTGGCGCGCACCGTCACCTGGAGCTTGGCCTGGTCGGAGATGATGTTGTGCTTCAACCCGGCATGGAAGGAGCCGACCGTGATGACGCCGGGCTTGAGCGGCTGTTGTTCGCGGCTGATCAGCCCCTGGAGCGCCACGACCAGTTGCGAGGCCATATAGACCGGGTCCTTGCCCATATGCGGGCTCGCCCCATGCGCGCCGATGCCCGGCACCGTGATGTCGACCGAATCGGACGAGCTGTACTGGATGCCCTCCGACGCCGACACCGTGCCCGCCGCGCGCTCGGCATCGACATGGAAGGCGACCGCGTAATCGGGCTTGGGGAAGCGGCTATAGAGCCCGTCCGCCACCATCGCCTTGGCCCCGCCGACGCGTTCCTCGGCGGGCTGGACGATGAAGACCACCGTGCCCCGCCAGCGATCCTTGAGCGCCGCCAGCCGCCGCGCGGTCGCCACCATCGCGGTGATGTGCGTGTCATGGCCGCAGGCGTGCATCACCGGCGCCTCCACCCCGTCCACGCCCACCTGTCGCACGGTCGAGGCATTGGCGAGCCCCGATTTCTCCTCGACCGGCAGCCCGTCCATGTCGGCACGCAGCAGCACGACCGGCCCCGCGCCGTTCTTCAACACGCCGACTACGCCGGTCCCGCCGACCTTCTCGGTGACGACCATACCCGGCACCGCGCGCAGCTCGGCGGCCATGCGCGCGCCGGTCTTCACCTCGCGAAAGGACAGTTCGGGGTTGCGGTGGAACCAGTCCCAGAGCTTGCCCAGATCGCGGTCGTAATCCGCCTTCACTGCGGCGGCATAATCGGGCTCTGCAAGCGCGGGCGCGGCGGCCAGCATGAGAGAAGCGGTCACCAAGAGAGCGGCGGCGTGGCGCATGATATCCCCTTTTCGCGTTTTTCCGCGATGCTAACCCAGATCGACGGGTGACGAAACGGGAACAGATACCCATATTCGCACCCATGGCGATCCAGATCCGCACCACCCTAGACGAGCCCGAAACCGGGGTCAGCTTCATCCCCCACCGCCCGTCGCGCCCCGAAAAGGCCGAAGGCGGCAAGCGGTTCGAGCTGGTGACGGACTATACGCCGAACGGCGACCAGCCCGCCGCGATCCGCGAACTGACCGCCGCCGCACGCGCGGGCGACAAGGATCAGGTGCTGCTGGGCGTCACCGGATCGGGCAAGACCTTCACCATGGCGAAGGTCATCGAGGAGTTGCAGCGCCCCGCGCTGATCCTGGCACCCAACAAGATCCTGGCGGCGCAGCTCTATGGGGAGTTCAAGAACTTCTTCCCCAACAACGCCGTCGAATATTTTGTCAGCTATTACGATTATTACCAGCCTGAGGCCTATGTGCCCCGTTCGGACACGTACATCGAGAAGGAAAGCTCGATCAACGAGTCGATCGACCGGATGCGCCACTCGGCGACGCGCGCGTTGCTGGAGCGCGACGACGTCATCATCGTCGCCTCGGTGTCGTGCCTTTACGGTATCGGCTCGGTCGAGACCTATTCGGCGATGATCTTCGACCTGAAGAAAGGCCAGAGCGTCGACCAGCGCGAGATCATCCGCAAGCTCGTTGCGCTCCAGTACAAGCGCAACGACGCCGCCTTCATGCGCGGCAATTTCCGGGTGAAGGGCGACAATCTCGAAATCTTCCCCTCGCACTATGAGGATTCGGCCTGGCGCATCTCGTTCTTCGGGGACGAGATCGAGGAAATTGTCGAGTTCGATCCGCTGACCGGCAAGAAGGTCGCGCATCTCAACTCGGTGCGCATCTACGCCAACAGCCACTATGTGACGCCGGGTCCGACGATGAAGCAGGCGGTCGAGGCGATCAAGTTCGAGCTGGCCGAGCGGCTGAAGGAGCTGGAGATCGAGGGCAAGCTGCTGGAACGCCAGCGGCTGGAGCAGCGCACGAACTTCGACCTGGAGATGATCGCCGCCACCGGCAGCTGCAACGGCATCGAGAATTACAGCCGCTTCCTGACCGGCCGCCTGCCCGGCGAGCCGCCGCCCACTTTGTTCGAGTATCTGCCCGAAAACGCCGTGCTGTTCGTCGACGAGAGCCATGTTACCATCGGCCAGATCAACGGCATGTCGCGCGGCGACCATCGGCGCAAGATCACGCTGGCCGAATATGGCTTTCGCCTGCCCTCCGCGATCGACAACCGGCCGCTGCGCTTCAACGAATGGGACGCGATGCGCCCGCAGACGGTCAGCGTTTCGGCCACGCCCGGCAATTGGGAGATGGAGCAGACCGGCGGCGTCTTCGTCGAACAGGTCATCCGCCCCACCGGGCTGATCGACCCGCCGGTCGAAATCAAGCCGGTCGAGGAACAGGTGCAGGACCTGATCATCGAGGCGCGCAAGACGACCGAACTCGGCTATCGCACCCTCGTCACCACGCTGACCAAGCGGATGGCGGAGGACCTGACCGAATATATGCACGAGGCGGGGATCAAGGTCCGCTACATGCACTCCGATGTCGAGACGCTGGAGCGTATCGAGCTGATCCGCGACCTGCGGCTGGGCGTGTATGACGTGCTGATCGGCATCAACCTGCTGCGCGAGGGGTTGGACATTCCCGAATGCGGGCTGGTCGCGATCCTCGACGCGGACAAGGAAGGCTTCCTGCGCTCCGAGACCTCGCTGATCCAGACGATCGGGCGCGCGGCGCGCAATGTCGATGGCCGCGTGATCCTGTACGCCGACCGGATCACCGGATCGATGGAGCGCGCCATGTCGGAGACGTCACGGCGTCGCGAGAAGCAGATGGCCTATAATGCCGAACATGGCATCACGCCGCAGACGATCCGCCGCCAGATCGGCGACATCATCGCGCATGTCGCCAGCGGCGATCAGGTGACGGTGCCGATCGATGAGGACCGTCCGCACATGGTCGGCCACAATCTGCGCGCCTATATCGAGGAACTCGAAAAGAAGATGCGCAAGGCCGCCGCCGACCTCGAATTCGAGGAAGCCGGCCGGTTGCGCGACGAGATCCGGCAGCTGGAGAATGAGGAACTGGGCCTGCCCGTCCATGAGCAGAAGGCCCCGATCATGGGCCGCTCCAACGAGGGCAAGCCAGGAACGCGCAAGACGCGGTTCGGCAAGAGCAAGAAGTTCGCGAGCGGGCGCAAGGCGAATTGATCGAAGGGGCAACCGCACCATGTGAAGCTCCCCATGGGGCGCGCATCCCGCTTCCCCTCCCCCATCCCCTCCCGCAAGCGGGAGGGGATGGGGGAGGGCCCGCGCCGCAAGGGCTAAGGGTCAAAGCTGTTCGTGACGCTAACGCGGTTACCGCAGGGACCCCAGGCCGCTTAAGGGCCGATCGACATTCCGCGATGCCTTATCCTTCCCTCGCCCCTCGCAGAGGGGAGAGGGTTGCGCAGACTTGGTCTTTGCGAAAGCAAAGGCTTAGTCGGAGCTGGGTGAGGGGTGGGCGCTCGCCCTGCGAGCGCGCGAGCCTCTGGGCTCGGTCGCCCCCTAACCCTAGCTGGACCTGTTTGGCCTTTGCCCCTCCCCAACCCCTCCCCCTGCCGGGAGAGGGGCTATCGGGTCACGCGAGGCGAAAGGCGCCGGGCGTAGCAATGGCCATCACGCGGGCATTCGGACAAGGCGGGCACATACGCCCCCCCACGAACCACCTTCCACCCCCTCACCCCAGGTCGAGATTCTCCGTCGTCACGCCATAATAGCCCGCCACCCGGTCGGCATAGGCCTGGTCGAAAATCGGCGCATTGTTGGCCCAGCTCGGGCCGCCTTCCAGCAGGCGGCGGTCGACGGTGATGACATATTGGTCGTTCACCGGATCGAACTGCAACAGGCTGAACGGCACCGGGTAGAAGCTCTTGCCCATGCCCAGGAACCCGCCCAGCGCCAGCACCGCATGCGTCGCGCGGCCCGATCGCTTGTGGACCATGAAGGAATAGACGCTGCCGATCGTGTCGCCGTCGCGGCTCTCCAGCTTCAGCGTGCCCGCGACATTGGACTGGACCAGGATCAGGGTCGGCGTATCGTGATCGGCCATTCTTAACCTCCGTTTATCGCCCTTCAAACCCGCCAGGGCGAGGCCGGGTTCCGGTGCCCGCCGCAACGGCACGGCCTGCCGCAGCACGGGGTTGAGCGATAGTTGATGCTCGCCCATAGGCTGGGGGCGATGCGTCGCTTGTCCTTTGCCCCCCTCGCCACGACGATGGTCGCGGCGGCCGCCCTGTCGGGCTGTATCCCCGCCACCCGCCCCGAGGCCGCTCCGCCGGTCCGTCACACGCCCCGCCCGGCCCCGCAGCCGCCCGCACCGCGTCCCGTGCTGGGCTCCGACTGGCGCGACTGGCCGCTGACGCCCGGCGACTGGCGCTATCGGCGCACCGCGCAAGGGTCGACCGCGGTGTTCGGTACGGCGGGGGTCACGCGGCTGGCGCTGACCTGCGATCCGCGCATCCGCCAGATCAGGCTGGATCGCCCCGCCTCGGTCGCCGGGAGCATCACCGTCCGCACCTCCAGCACGACCAAGATATTGACCGCGCGCGCCGTCGCGGCGGGGGCGGAAATCCTGCTCCCCGCCGCCGACCCGCTGCTCGACGCCATGGCGTTCAGCCGGGGGCGGTTCACGATGGAACAGGCGGGCCAGGTGCCGCTCGTCATCCCCGCCTATGCGGAGATCGGACGCGTGATCGAGGATTGTCGGGGCTGAGTCCCGGCCGTTTGGCGGGCGCAAGATGCTCGGCTAAACATCGTTGCATTACAAGTCTTGTTTATCGACTTTCGACTACGCACATTGCGATTGCGCACTTTGAAAGGGCGCGTTGGCTATCCACTAGCGAAAGGAGGTGATCCGATGTCTCATGGTTCAGCAAGGGGGTCGGTTCAGTTCGTTCGGGGGGCCGGTCTCTGACATCGACGGATGCGGTCCGGGGGGTATTCTCCCCCAATCAACGGCCGTGTCCGATGTCATGAGGCCCGCATGGTCTCCCGGGCTGGAGCTCTCCGGCCGCTGACCATGTTTAGGGGTTGCCGGGGCCGTCGCGATGACGTCCCGGCAGCCTCTTTTCATATGGGGCAGACGGGACGGCGGCGTCCGCGTCACGGCCTTGCCGGGGCCGGGTCCTGCATCACCAGCCGCAATGGCCTGTCACCGGGCACCATCAGCGACGGCACATCCTCGCCCGCCCGCACCAGCACCTGATCGACCGGAATCGCATCGTCGCTCTCGCCCGCGATGAACGCCTGCACCAGCCGCTCGCCCCTTTGCGGCACGAAGCCCGGCGGGATCGCCAGAGGCCGCCGGTTCATCGCCGCCAGCCAGTCCGGACGCCCCTTCACCCTGCGGGCGGCGGGATGATAGACCTGCAAGTCGACCGCACCGGCATATTGGCCGACGGTGACGGGGCGATCGCCGTCGAACAGGATCGTCGATCGATCATAGCCCTTCGCCGCCAGGGCCTGGCGGGCAAGCCCGGTGTCACGCCCCATTTGCGGCCCCAGGGTCACCTGATCGATGGTCAGCGGATCGATGCCGGTCTTCGCCTTCAGCCGGGTCGCCATCCAGCTGTACGTCCCTTCGTCCC
The DNA here is from genome assembly GCF_031453055.1 of Sphingomonas sp. SORGH_AS_0789. Taxonomy (NCBI): domain Bacteria; kingdom Pseudomonadati; phylum Pseudomonadota; class Alphaproteobacteria; order Sphingomonadales; family Sphingomonadaceae; genus Sphingomonas; species Sphingomonas sp. SORGH_AS_0789. The sequence goes on along the minus strand of NZ_JAVIYV010000001.1, from coordinate 2,023,573 downwards.
AGCCCTGGATCGGCCGCTCCGTGACATGGCTGAAACCGACATAGACGAAGAATTTGGCCTTGGGATCGGCCGCCAGCGCCTGCGCCAGGTGATTGGCCTGTGCCTCTTCCCGTCGGGCGATGCTTTCGGCGCGACTCGTGCCGCCGCCGCGCTCCGCCTGGGTGATCTCATAGGCCAACGGGCGATAGCCGAGCGACAGCGACTGGCGGACGAAATCGGCGAACACGGGGTCGCGCGTATAATAGCCCGTACCGTTGAGCGTCGGATAACCGCTTTTCGCCAGGCGAGTCATGGCGGCCTGCGTCCCGTCGCTGACGAAGGTCTCCGCCGCCAGCACCGAATAGCCCAGCGGCCGGAGAGCCCGCGCCACCTCCAGCGCAAAGGCCCGATGCCGGGGAACGCCGTGATTCTCGTTGAGGATGACCACGCGCGTCCGGGCCGCCCGCGCGACGATCTCGGCAATGGCGTCGCGCGGGGTCCCGGCGCCGACCCGCTCCGCCATCGCCCGAGCCTCGGCGTCCTCGGCTGGTGCGGGCTCGGCCTCTACGGGTTCGGCCGTCATCAGCGTCCGCATTTCCAGCCACTGGCCGTGAACGAAACCCGGCTTCGCCTTGCCGGCCGGATCGAAAGCCAGCGGCCGGAGCCGCTCGGCGGCATCGAGATAGCGTCCTTTCCCCAGCAGTTGCGACGCCGCGTTCGCCGCCTCCAGATCCGCCTGCGTCGCGCCATCCTGTGCCATCGCGGCGGTGGAGAATGCCATCAGCACCACCGCCGCGCGCCGAATCATTCCGCCTTTTCCTCGCGATACTTCATTTCCAGGAAGCGTCCGCGCGTCGACAGGCTGTCGAGATCGGCCTGGGCCAGACGCTGGGTCATGTCGCCAATCTCCTGTTCGATCAGCTTCAATCCGTCGACCAGCTGTGCATCCGGCGTGCGCCCGTTGCGCTCGACCCGGCGAAGCGGCTCGGGCACGCGCTCATAATCGCGCAGAAAGGCGGGCAGCTGCTCGCCGATCAGGCGGCGGACCTCCATCGCCTCGGCGGTGTCGTTGTCGACGGCGGCGAGCTGCGGCGACAGCGTGTCGAGCCGCTGGCCGATCCGGTCGACCAGCTGCACGGCGGGCGCGGGCAGCAAGGGGCGCTGCGCCTCCAGCCAGCGTTCGGTCTGGGCGGGCAGCGCCTTGATATCCACCTGCGCCAGCTTGGCCGGGCTGGGCGCGCGCGCGGCCGGAGCCAGGGCGATCGCCAGCGTCACCGCGATCATCAGCATCATCGCCGCCAGCGCCCCGAAAATGCCGATCCCGCCGGGCAGGATCAGCCCGGTCACCATCGCCGCGATCAGGATGACGGCATTGGCGACCGCGATCAGGATCACGCGTTGCAGGGCCGAGCGCGCGCGGCGGCGCACTCGCTTGACGGTCTGCTGCGCGGACCCGCGATAATCCTGCGAGATGCGCGCCATCACTTCGCGCGCACGCTCGATCTGGGCATCGACCTCGTTCGAGCGGGGTGTGGTCACGGGCTTACAGCGCCTCCAGCTTGAACGACGACGACGATGCGCCGCCGGTCAGTTGCGGGTTCTGCGCCCCCTCGGCCCGCGCGATATAGCCCTTCGACTTCTCCACCTCGTTGCCCAGCGTCGTGACGGTGGTCTTCATCGAATCGAGCGCCTTCAGCTTGAAGCTGTCGATCGCGTCCATCGTGTCATAGATATTCTGGAAGGCGCGTTGCAGCGTTTCCAGCGGAATGGTCGAGGCCGCCGCCTGCTCGTGGATCTGCGCGGTTTGGCTGCGCAGCAGCTTGCCGGTCGAATCGATGATGTTGGCGGTGGTCGAGTTGAGCGCGGTGATCTGGTCGAGCACCAGCTTCTGATTGGCCAGCGCCTGCGCCACGGTGACCGCGGTGCGCAAAGCCGAGACGGTGGTGGTCGAGGCGCGGTCGACGCCCTTCACCAGCTCGACATTGTTCTTCTTGACCAGATCGAGTGCCAGATAGCCCTGCACCGTGACCGCCATCTGGGTCAGCAGGTCCTGGGTCCGCTGGCGCGTGTAGAACAAGGCGGTCTCGCGGATCGCCTTGGCCTTGGCGGGATCGGTGTGATCCAGCTCGTTGGCCGTATCCTCCAGCTTGGCGTCCATCGTCTTGGACAGATGGATCATCTGCTCCAGCCGCCCCATCGCCGACCACAGGTTCGCCCGCTCGGTATCGATCGCGGCATTGTCCATCAGCAGTTCGTCGCGGCCCGAGGACAGGCTCTTCAAGATCGCGGCGATATGCGTCTGGGACGAGCGATAGCCGTCGAAATAGTCGCGCATCTTGTTACCGAAGGGCAGGATGCCCAGCAGCTTGCGCGGTGCCGAGAGATTGCCCTGGCGACCGGGATCGAGGCTTTCGACCACGCGGCGCAGTTCGGTCAGGTCCTTGCCCACGCCAGTCTCGCCGTCCATCGCCTTGACCGGTCGGTCGAGGAAGCGGTTGGACTGGCTGGCCGCCTCGCGGATTTCCTTCTGCCCCATGGCGGTGATCGCATCGACGCGGCGGCCGAATTCGGGGCTGTTGACGTCCTGCGCGATCAGTTCGGCGACGAAGCCGTCGACCTTCTGCTCCAGCTGGCTGCGGGTCTTGTCGTCGACCGGCACCAGCCCGGCGGCCTGAGACGGCGCCACCATCGGCACGGGATCGGGCGGCGTCAGGGTCAGCCCCTTTTCCCCGGTCACAGTCTCGGCGGTCGTGGCCATTACGCGTCTCCAAATACCTTGCCGCCTAGTGTGGAGGGGATGGCCGCGCGGTTCAAGTGTATTAACCGCATAATACTATGCGACGCGTTTTCCATCTGTTCGACGGGATCAACGAAACCGATGCGGCAAGGCTTCGTTGGATGGCGGCGGCCCGGCTTCTCCGGATGGCCTGCCGATCATGCAGGATGGCGACGACACTCCCGCCCGGTCCAGCCGACCGAGGGCCGAGCCGAGTTATACCCTGCCTGGCCCCTGCCGGTCGTCCGACCGGCGGGGGTCCTTTTCGAACGGCCCCGCCCGCCCCTCAGGCGTCGAACAACCCGTCCTGCGACCCCACCGGCGGGTTCAGCCCCAGATGCTTCCACCCGCCCGCATTCAGGATACGCCCCCGCGCCGTCCGCGCCAGCAGGCCGAGCTGGATCAGATAGGGCTCGATCACCTCCTCGATCGTGTCGCGCGGCTCGGACAGTCCGGCGGCGAGCGTTTCCACCCCCACCGGGCCGCCGCGATAGACATCGGCGATCATCGTCAGATAGCGCCGGTCCATCGCGTCCAGCCCCAGCGAATCGACCTCCAGCCGGTTGAGCGCCTGGTCGGCGGCGGCGGCATGGACGATCTCATGTCCCGCCACCGTCGCGAAGTCGCGCACCCGGCGCAGCAGCCGCCCCGCGATACGCGGCGTCCCGCGCGATCTGCGCGCGACCTCGACCGCGCCGTCCTCGGCGATCGGCAGGTCGAGCAGCCGCGCGGCGCGGGTCACGACGCGGGTCAGTTCGGCGACCGTATAGAATTGCAGGCGGACCGGGATGCCGAAGCGATCGCGCAAGGGCGTGGTCAGCAGCCCCTGGCGCGTCGTCGCCCCGACCAGCGTGAAGCGCGGCAGGTCGATCCGTACCGAGCGCGCCGACGGCCCCTCGCCGATCATCAGGTCGAGGACGCGGTCCTCCATCGCGGGATAAAGGACTTCCTCGACCGCGGGTTGCAGGCGGTGGATCTCGTCGATGAACAGGACGTCGCCATCCTCGAGATTGGTCAGCAGCGCGGCGAGATCGCCCGACTTGGCGATGACCGGGCCCGAGGTCGCGCGGAACCCCACCCCCATCTCGCGCGCGATGATCTGCGCCAGCGTCGTCTTGCCCAACCCCGGCGGGCCGAAGAACAGCACATGGTCCAGCGCGTCGCCGCGCCCCTTCGCCGCCTGGATGAAGACGCGCAGATTGTCGCGCGCGGCCTGCTGGCCGACGAACTCGTCCAGGCTCTTGGGGCGAAGCGCGGCGTCGACATCCTCGGGACGGCGGCTGGCGGACAAAAGACGGTCTTGGTCGGTCACGACACGCGCCCTAGCGGCTGGACGGCGTGGCTGTCGAGCAGCGGGAGAAAGGCAGAAACGGCGAACATTGCACGAACATAGCAGCCTGTGGCCGACAGGGACAGCCATGGCGTCACTGGGCCGCGTGACCTGGTCCGTTGCGCTTGCCTCATGTGGCGGACTTTCGCCGCAAATCGCGCTAGACTGGCGGGCATGCCGCACGACCTCTTCCTGGCCACGTCCATTCCGCCCGCGCTGGAACTGGCGCTTGCCGAGCGTTTCCAGCTTCACCGCGACGACGCCCCGCCCTCGACCCGCGCGATCGTCGGCGGCGGGATGATGACGGTGGACCAGGCGCTGCTCGACCGGCTGCCCGCGCTGGAGATCATCGCGGTGCACGGCGTCGGCCATGACCGGATCGACCGGGAGGCGGTGGCCGCGCGCGGCATCCGCATCGCGATCACCCCCGATGCGCTGACCGAGGATGTCGCCGACCAGGCGATCGCGCTGTGGCTGGCGGTCGAGCGCCGGGTCGCCGCCAACGACCGCGCGATGCGGATGGGCAACTGGACGGTGCCGCTGGGCCGACGCGCGAGCGGGCGGCGGATCGGCATCTTCGGGCTGGGCCGGATCGGCCAGGCGATCGCCCGGCGCGCCGAGCCCTTCGCCAGCGAGATCCTCTACACCGCCCGCTCGGCCAAGCCCGTGCCATGGCGCTTCGTTCCCGACCCGGCGACGCTGGCGGCGGAGAGCGACGTGCTGATCCTCGCCGCGCCGGGCGGGGCGGACACGCACCATCTGGTCGACGCGGCGATGCTCGACCGGCTGGGGCCGGAGGGGGTGATCGTCAATATCGCGCGCGGCAGCCTGATCGACGAGGAGGCGCTGATCGCCGCGCTGGAGGCGCACCGGATCGCGGGCGCGGGGCTGGACGTGTTCGCCGAGGAACCCGACGTGCCCTATGCGCTGCGCCGGATGAACCATGTCGTGCTCGCCCCGCATCAGGGCAGCGCCACGCGTGAGGCGCGGGCCGAGATGGCGGCGATGGTGGTCGCCAATCTGGAGGCGCATTTCGCGGGACGCGAGCCGCCGGGGTTGCTGGGTTAAACCCCTATTTGGCCGCCTTGCGCAGCGCCAGCCGCACCAGCGCATCGAGGGTCGCGCCCGCGCCCAGTTCCTCCTCGGCCGAAGCCACCGCCGCGCTCGCCTCGGCGGGACGGAAGCCCAGGTTGAGCAGCGCCGACACCGCATCCGCGCCCGCCCCGACCGGCGTCGCCGCACCGCCACCCGATCCGGGCGCCAGGACGATGCCGCCGACCTTGTCCTTCAACTCCATCACGATCCGCTGCGCCAGCTTCGGCCCGACGCCATTGGCGCGCGCGACCATCGCCTTGTCGCCGCTGGCGATCGCGCGCATCAGGTCGGCGGGCTCCAGCGCCGACAGGATGGCCAGCGCCACCCGCGATCCCACGCCCTGCACCCCGGTCAGCAACCGGAACCAGTCCCGCTCGTCCGCGCTGGCGAAACCGACGAGGCGGATCGAATCCTCCGATACCAGCATCTCGGTATGCAGCATCGCCGCCTCGCCCACCGGGCCGATCGAGGATAGCGTGCGCGCCGAGGCGCCGACCAGATAGCCGACCCCCCCGACATCGATCACCGCATGGTCGATGCCGGTGGAGTCCAAACGTCCCTTGAGGTGCGCGATCATGGCGACGGATTAGAACAAAACGGGGGTTTCGTCACGCCCCCCGCCGATGTTGCTGGTGGGACGGGTTCACGCGAAGCCGCGATGGCGCGAAGAAGGTTTGTGCGCGCAGAGGCGCGGAGGGCGCGGAGGCGGCGTCCTGTTGGGCGAAGCCCAGGCTGTACCATCAACCGTAGAGATAGGAGGGCCGCTGGCGCGGCATACCAACCATCTCTGCGTCCTCTGCGCCTCTGCGCGAACAAACCTTCTCTTCTTCGCGTCATCGCGGCTTCGCGCGAACCCACACTCCTTAAAAAGCAGAAGTCCGCCGCTGCATCGCCCGTGCGCTCGCCAAATGGTGGGCATGGGTGATCGCCACCGCCAGTGCGTCCGCCGCGTCCGGCCCCGCTAGCTTCACGCCGGGGAGCAGGTGGCCGACCATCGCCTGCACCTGTTTCTTGTCCGCGCCGCCGGTGCCGACCGTCGCCTTCTTGACGATGCTCGGGTGATATTCGCCGACGATCAGCCCCGCCTGCGCCGCCGACAACAGGACGATGCCGCGCGCCTGGCCCAGTTTCAGCGTGGATTGCGCGTTGCTGTTGCCCAGCACCTCTTCCACCGCCGCGCCGTCGGGCCGTTGCTGGCGGATCACGTCATAGAGCGCCGCGTGCAGGTTCGCCAGGCGCCGGGGGAGCGGCATCGACGGCTCGGTCTTGATCTGGCCGTTGGCGACATGGCGCAGGCGGTTGCCCTCCGCCGCGATCACCCCCCAGCCGGTGGTGCCGAGACCGGGATCGAGGCCGAGGATGATGGCGGGGGGTGGGGTCATGACGGGCTTTCGGGAGGGGTTATCTTGCGCGTGGCTTGCCCCTCCACCACGCGGCCATCCCGCGCGGTCCCCCTCCCCAAGCCGAGCTTGGGGAGGAATAGGGGTTAGCCGAGCTTTTCCATCACTTCGTCGGAGACTTCGTAATTGCCCCAGACGGTCTGGACGTCGTCGTCGTCGTCCAGCGTGTCGATCAGCTTGAACAGGGTCGCCGCCGCCGCTTCGTCGACCGCGACCATGGTCTGCGGACGCCAGGCCAGCTTGGCGCCTTCCGCCTCGCCCAGCACGGGCTCCAGCGCCTTGGCGACTTCATGCAGATCGGCCTGCGCGGTCCAGATCTCGTGGCCGTCCTCGGTCGAGGTCACGTCCTCGGCCCCGGCTTCCAGCGCCGCCTCGAACACCTTTTCGGCGTCGCCCGCGCTGGCGGGATAGTTGATCAGGCCCATCCGGTCGAAACCGTGGCTGACCGAACCGGCGGTGCCCAGATTGCCGCCATTCTTCGACACCGCGGTGCGCACATTGGTCGCGGTGCGGTTGCGATTGTCGGTCAGCGCCTCGATGATCAGGCTGACGCCGCCGGGGCCGAAGCCCTCATAGCGGATTTCCTCGTAATTCTCCCCGTCGCCGCGCGAGGCCTTGTCGATCGCGCGGGCGATATTGTCCTTGGGCATCGAGGCCGCCTTGGCCGCGTTGACGGCGGCGCGCAGACGCGGATTCATGTCCGGGTCGGGGGTGCCCATCTTGGCCGCGACGGTGATTTCGCGGGAAAGCTTGGAGAATGCCGCCGAGCGCTTCTTATCCTGCGCGCCCTTGCGGTGCATGATGTTCTTGAATTTGCTGTGGCCTGCCATCGGTGCCTCGTAAAATGATCGCGCTCTCTACGACCGCGCAAGGGCTTTTGCCAACCCGTCGATCTTCGCCTCCAGCGAGTCGAGTCGTTCGACGACCGTGCTGTCCAGCTTGTGATGCAGCCGCAATATGTCGATCTCGGCGCGCAAATTGGTGCGATAGTCGAGGCTGGCGGCCAGCCGATCCTTGGCCGATTGCCGGTTCTGGCTCATCATGATGACCGGCGCCTGGATCGCCGCCAGCGTCGAGAGCATCAGGTTGAGGAAGATGTACGGATAGGGATCGAAGACCAGCCCGAAATGGCCGAGCACGTCCGAGTTCAGCAGCATCCACCCCAGCAGGATCACCGAAAAGGTGATGATGAAGCCCCAGCTTCCGCCGACCGCCGCCACCCGGTCGGCCAGTTTCTCGCCCCAGGTCGAGCTTTCGTCCGCGACATCGGCGGCGTCGCGGGTGCTCAGCTGGCCCGACTCGATGTCGGCGATGACCTGGCGTTCTTCCTCGTCCAGTTCGTGCGCGGGCTTGCCCAGCGTACGGCGGGCGATTTCGGCGGCGGTCGACAGGGCCATGTTCGGTCGCTCCCTCGGGGAATCAAATGCCTTGCTCCTTGGGGCGTTGATCGGCCAAACGCCAGAGTCATGACGGTACGCGTGGATATGGGAACCGATGAGCGTGGCTCGTCGGTGCCGATCGATCTTGAGGAACTGCTGGCGACCCGCCTGCTGGTGCAGGGCAATTCGGGGTCGGGAAAGTCGCATCTGCTGCGCCGCCTGCTCGAGAAATCGGCGGGCCAGGTGCAACAGGTGGTGATCGACCCCGAGGGCGATTTCGTTACGCTTTCCAAGGCCTATGGCCATGTCGTGATCGAGGCGGGCGACTATGCCGAGCGCGAGGTCGGACGGTTCGGCGCGCGAATCCGCGAACACCGCGCCTCGGTGGTCCTCAGCCTGGAGGGGCTGGAGATCGAGGGGCAGATGCGCTGCGCCGCGACCTTCCTCAACGCGCTGTTCGATGCCCCGCGCGAGCATTGGTATCCCGCGCTCGTGGTGGTGGACGAGGCGCAGCTGTTCGCCCCCACCACCGGCGGCGAAGTGTCGGAGGAGGTCCGCCGCGCCTCGCTGTCCGCCATGACCAACCTCATGTGTCGTGGGCGCAAGCGCGGTCTGGCGGGGGTGATCGCGACCCAGCGACTCGCCAAGCTGGCCAAGAACGTCGCCGCCGAGGCGTCCAACTTCCTGATGGGCCGCACCTTCCTCGACATCGATATGGCGCGCGCCGCCGACCTGCTGGGCATGGAGCGGCGCCAGGCCGACTCGATCCGCGACCTGGCGCGCGGCACCTTCCTGGCGCTGGGGCCCGCCGTCTCGCGGCGGCCGATCACGGTGAAGATCGGCGCGGTCGAGACTTCGGCGCGGTCGGGCAGCCCCAAGCTGACCCCCCTGCCCGACGCGCCGCCGCCCGATTTGCAGGAACTGCTCTTCGCGCCGGTCGAGGAAGCGCCGACCCTGCCCATGACCTTCGACCCGCGCCCGCGCCGGGTGCCCGCCGAGGAACTGATGGCCGATCTCGGCCGCCCGCCCTTGCCCACCACCGCCGCGCCGCCCGCGCCGGAAATGGACGAGGGCGAAGTCGAGGCGATCTACGAACAGGTACTGCGCGCGATCGTAGAGGACCCCGAATCGACCTTCCGCCCCGCCTCGGTGCTGTTCCAGGATTTCCAGGTGCGCTGCCGGATGGCGGGGCTGGCCCGGCCGCCGCTCGACCTGAACGGCTTCGCCCGGCGGCTGTCCTGCGCGCGGGCGGGGATTTTCGACGTCAACGATCCCGACTGGCAGGAGGCACTGGCGCTGGCCGGGATGCTGCCCGACGACATGCTGGGCGCGTTCCTGCTGGTCGCGCGCGCGGCGCGGGAGGGCTTGCCCTGCCCGCCGGATACCAAGATCGCGGAGACCTATGGGACCAGCTCGCTCGGCCGGGTGAAGCGGCTGATCGCCTATATCGAGAGCCGCGACCTGTTCGTGTGCCGCACCGACCTGACGGGGAAGCGGTCGATCACGATTCCCCGGCTGGGCTGGACGACCCAGGCGGCGGAGATGGGGTGAGGGTTTGGCTTGGCCTTCGACTTCGCTCAGGCTGAACGGGGGTGGGGGTATGGCAAAAGCTGCACTTTACGAGTTTGCCCTTATCCATAGCTGGTAAAGTTAGTGCCGACGACCACGGCAACGATCAACGAAACACACAACAAAGCAAAGACCATAAAGCATCGCCGATCCCAACCAACATTGGCCGCCATCCCAACTCCGATCGGTATGACGAACATCCACACTAAATTGATCGGAGACCTAAAATTGTTGAAATCTGCGACTAACTCACAGACCACGGTCAAGAGCACCACAAAACTCGCTTGAGCCAGATACCGATGTCGCTTGATGACAGACCGGAACGTCATTGCATCGCATTCAGCTATCATCGAAACTCCTATTTACGAGCTATCAAGCCTCATGTCGGGCAGGACGCGTCGCTATAGGCATGATACCTACATTGCCTGAAGCTGCAACGCTCGTCGACCCAACCCCCGTTCAGCCTGAGCGAAGTCGAAGGCCACGCCTGACCGCCCGCCCCAAGCAAAAGGGCGACGGAGCTCAAAGCCCCGCCGCCCTTCGCATCTCCGAACCCGAAACCGGGATCAGATCATGCCCAGCGCCTTCATATACACTTCGAGGATGGCTTCCTCTTCCTGATATTCCTCGCGCTTCTTCTTGCGGATCTGCATGATCTTCTTGATCGCCTTGGGGTCGTACCCGCGCGCCTTGGCTTCGGCGAAGACATCCTTGATGTCGTCCGAAATGCCCTTCTTCTCTTCTTCCAGCCGCTCGGCCCGCTCGATCAGCAGGCGCAGCTCGTCGGCCGTCACATTGCCGCTGCTGTCGTAATTGTCGTCCGCCATCGTCTTAACCCTCTGAATACCGATAGGCCCGCATGACCGAATCCATGTCGCGGCCCGTACCTGCCCCCTCAATCAAGCGAAGGTCGGTCTGGCGCGGCCGGATCAGGCCCCATGTCGGGATCGGCGGCGGGTCTAGGCGCTTAACGCGACATGCTCAAGCGGGCATGTTCGTCAGGCGTTCTTCTTCACGCTTTCGGCCATGCGCGCCAGCTGCTCGGGCGTCGCTTCGCCCTGATGCTGCGCCTTCCACTGGTCATAGGGCATGCCGTAGATCGCTTCGCGCGCGGTCGCCTTGTCGACCCCTGCGGCCTCGCCCACCCAGTCGGACAGGCAGTTGCGGCAAAAGCCCGCCAGCCCCATCAGGTCGACATTCTGCGCATCGGTCCGGTGGCGCAGATGCAGGACCAGCCGCCGAAAGGCCGCCGCCGCCGCATTGTCATCGATTGCATTCAACGCATCCACTGCATCGGCCATATTCGTCTCTCCAAGGTTGATCGCGCCGCATTAGGCTTTAGGACGCACCCAGAAAAGAAGCAGGATGTAAGATGACCCAGGCCCTCCCCCCGCGTTCGCGAAAAGTCCGCGTTCTTGCCACGCTTGGCCCGGCCAGCAGCGATCCCGAAATGATCGCCACCCTGTTTCAGGCAGGGGCCGACGCCTTCCGAATCAATATGAGCCATGGCGACCAGCAGTCCAAGGTTCCGCTGATCCAGGCGATCCGCGCGCTCGAGGAGCGGTTCGGTCGCCCGACCACGATCCTCGCCGATCTTCAGGGGCCCAAGCTGCGCGTCGGCAAGTTCGCCGAAGGCAAGGTGATGCTGGAAACCGGCAGCACCTTCGTGCTCGACCGCGATCCGACGCCGGGCGACGCCACCCGCGTCGAACTCCCCCACAAGGAAATCTTCGCCGCGATCGAGCCGGGCGCGCGCCTGCTGCTCGACGACGGCAAGCTGGTGCTGCGCGTCGCCTTCCATGACGAACAGAAGATCACGACGCTGGTCGAGGTCGGCGGTGCGCTGTCGAACAACAAGGGGCTGAACGTTCCCGACGTGGTGCTGCCCATGGCCGCGCTGACCGAGAAGGACCGTTCGGACCTGGCCTTCGCGGTCGAGCAGGGCGTGGACTGGATCGCGCTGTCCTTCGTCCAGCGCCCCGAGGATCTGATGGAGGCGCGCGGCCTGATCAAGGGCCGCGCCGCGCTGCTCGCCAAGATCGAGAAGCCGCAGGCGATCGACCGGCTGGAGGAAATCGTCGAGCAGTGCGACGGCGTGATGGTCGCGCGCGGCGACCTGGGCGTCGAACTGCCGCCTCAGGCCGTCCCGCCGCTCCAGAAGCGCATCGTCGAGGTGTCGCGCCGCATGGGCCGCCCGGTCGTCGTGGCGACGCAGATGCTCGAATCGATGATCCAGAGCCCCTCGCCCACCCGCGCCGAGGTGTCGGACGTGGCGACCGCCATCTATGACGGCGCCGATGCGATCATGCTGTCGGCCGAGTCGGCGGCGGGCGCCTGGCCGGTCGAATCGGTCGCGATGATGAACGCGATCGGCGTGTCGGTGGAAAACGACCCCGGTCATGGCGACCGCGTCCACTTCACCGCGATGACCCCCGACCCGACCACCGCCGACGCGCTGGCGGCGGCGGCGGCGGGCATCTCGCGCACCGTGTCGTCCAAGGCGATCATCTGCTTCACCTCCAGCGGCTCGACCGCGCGCCGCGTCGCGCGCGAGCGGCCCTCGGTGCCGATCCTGGTCCTGACGCCGCAGCTGGAAACGGCGCGCCGCCTGGGCCTGCTCTGGGGAACGCATGCGGTCCATACCCGCGACGTCGAGTCGTTCGAGGAGATGGTCGCCAAGTCCAAGCGCATGGCGCTGCGCCACGGCATCGCCGAGGCGGGCAACCAGGTCGTGCTGATGGCGGGCGTCCCCTTCCGCACGCCGGGATCGACCAACGTCCTGCACGTCACCCGCATCATGGGCGACGAGTTGGCCAATTATGGCGACCAGGCGGAAGCGTAAGTTTCCGCGCCTGTACGCATGAACAGTCAAGGGCGGCGGGGCGAATGCTCCGTCGCCCTTTTCCATGCGACATCGCCAACGCCGGACAAGAAAAAAGCCAGCGCCGTAGCGCTGGCCTTATCTGGTGCAGACATGACTGCTTGTTAGCCGCCAGTACCGCAATCTCTGAGGCCCACAGTCTTTGCGATTTCATGGCGTCGGTCAAGTGCGATTTACCGCCGGAACGAACCATCTTCCGGTTTCCGCCCAAGGACTTTCCTCCCAAGATAAACGCGTCCATCATTCGGCCGAACGAACAGATGGGCGGGGGAGCAGATGGGCTGGCGACTGGGACTGGATCTGGGCGCGAATTCGCTGGGCTGGGCCGCGCTGCACCTGGACGGCGCGGGCAATCCAAACGGAATCCTCGCCATGGGATCGCGAATCTTCAGCGACGGGCGCGATCCCAAGTCGGGCGCCTCGCTGGCCGTCGACCGGCGCGCCGCCCGCGCGATGCGGCGGCGGCGCGACCGATTCAAGCAGCGTCAGGCCGCACTCATCAAATATCTGATTCGCGACGGGCTTTTCCCCGCCGACCAGGCCGAGCGGCAGAGGCTGGCGGTCGAGGACCCCTATGCCCTGCGGGCCCGTGCGCTGGATGAGGCGCTGTCGCCGTTCGAGCTGGGCCGCGCGCTGTTCCACCTCAACCAGCGACGCGGTTTCCAGTCCAACCGCAAGACCGATCGCGGCCAGGATGACGAAGCGGGCAAGATCGCGGTCGGCGTCGACCGGCTGACCCGGCAGATGCGGGAGAGCGATGCCCGGACGCTGGGCGAATTTCTCCATCGACGGCGTCAGGCGGCGGAGGATGCCAACCATATCCCCTCGGTCCGCACCCGGCTGCGCCCCGAAACCGGCGAGGGGGCCAAGGGCGACGGCTATGACTTCTACCCCTCGCGCGCGCTGATCGCCGAGGAGTTCGCCGAGATCTGGGCGGCACAGGCGCCGCATCATCCGACCGTGCTGACGCGCCAGGTCCATGACCGGCTGTACGAGATCATCTTTCACCAGCGCCCGCTCAAGGCCCCGCCGGTTGGGCAATGCACGCTGGTCCCCGGCGAGACGCGGCTGGCCAAGACGCATCCGCTGTTCCAGAAGCGCCGCCTGCTCGAGGAGATCAACGCGCTGACGATCGTCAGGGCGGGCGAAATCGCGCAGCGGCTGACGCCCGAGCAGCGCGATATCCTGTTCCTGGCGCTCAAGACGCGCGCGAAGATGAGCTTCGCCGCCCTGCGCAAGCAACTCAAGCTCGACCCCGCCGATCGTTTCAACAAGGAGAGCGAGAACCGCACCGAATTGAAGGGCGACGAGGTCGCCGCCGAACTGGGCGCAAAGAAGCGGTTCGGAACGCGCTGGGCGCATCTGTCGACCGAGGCGCAATGGGAGGTGGTGCAGCGGCTGACGGCGCTCGAGAGCGAGCGCGACGAGGCGGCGTTCGCGGACTGGCTGCGGCAGACCCACGGGCTTTCGGAGGACGAGGCCCAGGCGGTGCTGGGCGCACGCTTGCCGGACGGGCATGGTCGCTTCGGGCCGACCGCGACGACGACGCTGATCGACTCGTTGCTCCACGACCGGACGGAGGATGGCCGGGTCCTGGTCTATAGCGAGGCGGTGCAAAGATCGGGCCTCGGCCATCACAGCGATTTCCGCCGCGACGACGCCGATCGGGAGGTCAGCGAACTGCCTTATTACGGCGTCGCGCTGGAACGGCATATCATGCCGGGCACCGCCGAGCCGACCGATCCCGAGGAGATGCGGATCGGCCGCCTGACCAACCCCACGGTGCATATCGGGCTGAACCAGCTTCGCCATGTCGTGAACCGCCTGATCCGCGCCTATGGCCCGCCCGACGAAATCGCGGTCGAACTCGCCCGCGAACTGAAGCTGACCGACGAGGAAAAGAAGCGGCGCAACCGCGAAAATGCCGAGAACCGCCTCGCCGCCGAGGGGCGGTCCCGCAAGCTGGAGGAGATTCGCCAGCGTGACAGCGGCGCGAACCGCGCGCTTCTGAAGCGGTGGGAGGACCTCAATCCGGGCAATGTGCTCGATCGCCGCTGCATCTATACCGGCGAACAGATTTCGATCGACATGCTGTTCTCCGCCCAGGTCGAGGTCGATCACATCCTGCCCTTTGCCGAGACGCTGGACGATTCGAACGGCAACAAGCTGCTCTGCCTGCGCGAGGCCAATCGCGAGAAGCGGTGCCGCTCCCCCTATGAGGCCTGGGGTCACACCGATCGCTGGCCGGGGATCGCCGAACGCGCCTCTCGGCTGCCCAAGGCCAAACGCTGGCGGTTCGAACCCGATGCGATGCAGCGTTTCGCGCAGGACGGCGGATTCCTGGCGCGGCATCTGGTCGACACCCAGTATCTGGGGCGGCTGGCGCGCGAATATCTGACCTCGCTCTATCCCGGACGCGGGGAGGGATCGAACCCCGTCTGGGTATCGCCTGGCCGCCTGACCGAGATGGTCCGGCGCAAGCTGGGGCTGAACGATCTGCTTCCCGACCATAATTTCGGCGGCGGCGCGGACCAGCCCAAGAACCGGCTCGACCATCGCCATCACGCCATCGACGCGGTCGTGGTCGCGATCGTCGACCGGGGCATGCTGAACGCCATCGCCCGCGCTTCGGGTCAGGAGGGCAGCGAAGGGCGCGAGCGCATCCATGTCCCCGCGCCATGGGACGGCTTTCGCGACGACCTGCGCGCGGCGGTCAACCGCATCATCGTGTCGCACCGCCCCGATCACGGCACGGTGTCCAAGGCGGGCCTGCGTCCCGGTCGCGACCAGACCGCCGGGCGGCTGCACAACGACACCGCCTATGGCCTGACGGGCGAGACGGATGCCAAGGGCAACAGCATCGTCGTCAGGCGCGTGCCGCTGGGCGCGATCAGGAAGCCCGCGGATATCGCCCGGGTCCGCGATCCGCTGCTCCGAACCGCGCTGGCCGAATTCACCCAGGGGCATGACGGCAAGGCGTTCGAGGCCCGCATGGCGCGCTTCGGCGAACTCGGCCCCCTGCTCTACCGCGGCATCCGCCGGGTGCGCGTGACCGAGCCCCTGACCATCATCCCGATCCGCGACCGCGATGGCCGCGCGTACAAGGGCTATAAGGGCGACAGCAATTATCGATACGATGTGTGGGAGATGCCCGACGGGAAGTGGCGGTGCCAGGTGATCTCGATGTTCGATGCCCACCAGACCTCCGAACAGCCACGCCCCCATCCGGCCGCGCGAAAAATCCTGAGCCTTCAGCGCAACGATATGCTCGCGGTCGAACGGACCGACGGCAACCGCGAGCTGGTTCGCGTCGTGAAATTCTCCGAGAAGCAATTCGCCGTTGCCGCACCGCATGAAGGCGGAGCCCTGAAAGCCCGCGATGCCGATGGGGACGATCCGTTCCGCTATCTCTATCCGTCACCCAACACGCTCAAGGGCTGGCGGGCCCGGCAGGTGCGCATCGACGAACTCGGCCGTGTGCTCGACCCCGGCTTTCCCGCCCGCAAGACCGTAAGGCGCACCCGCCCCCGCGCCGCGCCGGCCGATTGAGGGACGCACGCCGCGATGGGGCTGGAACGGATCGTCGATATCGCCACCGACAACCGGCATCTGTCCGTCCATCGCGGCTTCCTGATCGTCTCGGAGGATCGGGTCGAGGTCGGCCGCGTGCCGCTCGACGATGTCGGCGCGGTCATCGTCCATGCGCATGGCATCACCTGGTCGACCAACCTGATCGTTGCGCTGGCCGAGCGGGGCGCGGTCCTGCTGCTATGCGGCTCCAATCACAGCCCCGCCGCCATCTGCCTGCCGATCGACGGCCATCATGCGCAGAACGGCCGAATGCGCGCGCAATGGGAGGCCGGCCGGCCGCTGTCGAAGCAGCTGTGGCGCGCGCTGGTCGTCGCCAAGATCCGCTGGCAGGGCGCGGTGCTGGCCGCCAACGGGCATTCCGCCACCGCCTTCGACCATCTGGCGCGCAAGGTCGGGTCGGGCGATCCCGAAAATGTCGAGGCACAGGCGGCGCGGCGATACTGGCCGCTACTGATGGGTGAGACCTTTCGTCGCGACCGGGATGCGGACGGCACCAATGCGCTGCTCAACTTTGGCTATGCGGTGATGCGCGCGACCTGTGCCCGCGCAGTGGTCGCCGCGGGGCTGCATCCGTCGATCGGGGTGCATCATGCGCATCGCGGCAATCCGCTGGCGCTGGCCGACGACGTGATCGAGCCGTTTCGCGCGCTGGTCGATGCGCTGACCCTGAGGCTGATCGCGCGCGACATCACCCGCGTCACGCCCGAGGCCAAGCGCGCCTATGCCGGGCTGATCGCGGTCGACCTGATGCTGGACGACGGGATCACCACCGTCTGGCTCGCCATCCAGCGCGTCGCCCAGACGCTGGCGCGCAGCTTTCAGACCGGGCGAGCCGCAGACCTGGTCCTGCCCCTGCCGCCCTCCGCGCTGGAGCTGGCCGGGCTGGAGGGCCTGGTCCGATGACCATGGGATCGCCTGGCATCGGGCAATTGTCGGGATATCGGCTGATGTGGATTTTCGTGATGTTCGACCTGCCGGTGACCACCAAGACAGAGGCCCGGGCCGCGACCAAGTTCCGCGAATATCTGCTCGACGAGGGATTCGAGAAAAGCCAGTTTTCGGTCTATGCCCGCTTTTGCAGCGGCAAGGAACAGATGGAGGCCTATCTGCGTCGTATCGAGGCCCATCTGCCCGACAAGGGAGAGGTCCACATCTTGAGCTTTACCGACCGCCAATATGAAAACATCATCCGCTTCGCCGGCCAGTCCCGTCGACAGCCGCGAAAAAACCCCGATCAGTTGGCGCTGTTCTGATGATTCGCGAAGGGTTTGACTATGCCGGATGGGGGATTTCGTGGTTGCGGATCAACACGATATCCCACCATCCAGCATAGCCGCTCAGAGATTGCGGTCCAGCGGCAACTGAGCCATCGACACGGTCGACAGAACGCGCAGCATAGCCGCTCAGAGATTGCGGTCCAGCGGCAACTTTCGGCGATCGGCGACGTTCCTGACGCCAAGCATAGCCGCTCAGAGATTGCGGTCCAGCGGCAACTCGAGGACCAGCGCGCCTGGCATGACATAGAGCATAGCCGCTCAGAGATTGCGGTCCAGCGGCAACGTACACATGCTGGAGTATTATATCAATCGAGCATAGCCGCTCAGAGATTGCGGTCCAGCGGCAACAGTTTGGTGGCGTGGTATTCTGCTCGAATTAGCATAGCCGCTCAGAGATTGCGGTCCAGCGGCAACCTCGGCCTCGTTCCACGCCCACTTTTGGTGAGCATAGCCGCTCAGAGATTGCGGTCCAGCGGCAACTGGATTATCAGTTGGCATCGTCGGAGGACCAAGCATAGCCGCTCAGAGATTGCGGTCCAGCGGCAACTAATATACGATGGGCTAACCGGCACTTCGCAGCATAGCCGCTCAGAGATTGCGGTCCAGCGGCAACGGCCCAGCGGTGTTGTCGATGCCGATGCTAAGCATAGCCGCTCAGAGATTGCGGTCCAGCGGCAACACACGTCTCAGCTGAGATCGCTGCGTTGGCAGCATAGCCGCTCAGAGATTGCGGTCCAGCGGCAACGCGACGCCTCGCGGCGCTGAAGATCGGTCGAGCATAGCCGCTCAGAGATTGCGGTCCAGCGGCAACCGACTGCCCGACCGAGCGCCAGGCCGCGGAAGCATAGCCGCTCAGAGATTGCGGTCCAGCGGCAACTTGGTCGACCCATTGCCGTCCGGGGTTCCTAGCATAGCCGCTCAGAGATTGCGGTCCAGCGGCAACTATTGACACGCAAGGCCCGTGGATTTCCGCAGCATAGCCGCTCAGAGATTGCGGTCCAGCGGCAACAAGAGCGTGCGAAGCCAGATCATCGGGGTTCAGCATAGCCGCTCAGAGATTGCGGTCCAGCGGCAACGGTGGATGGTGACGATCTGACCGTCGAGTTAGCATAGCCGCTCAGAGATTGCGGTCCAGCGGCAACCCGCCCATGCGCATCGTCGTTCCGGCCTGAGCATAGCCGCTCAGAGATTGCGGTCCAGCGGCAACTGAAGGCCGTCGCGCGGACCGCTGCGATCAAGCATAGCCGCTCAGAGATTGCGGTCCAGCGACAACCCAAAGGCGCGCAGCCGGTCGATCAGCGCGAGCATAGCCGCTCAAAGATTGCGGTCCAGAGGCAACCTCCCCGCATAAGAGCCCGACGGGATGCGCCGCCGTAACCGTCGCCCCCGACCCACGAAACAAGAAAGGGGCGGGCATCCTGCGATGCCCGCCCCCTTTTGCGGATAGCCCGGCCGTGACGGGTCAGATATGGATCGGCTTGCCCTGCACCGCCATGGCGGCCTCCTTGAGCGCCTCGGCATGGGTGGGGTGTGCGTGGCAGGTATAGGCGATGTCCTCGGACGTCGCGCCGAACTCCATCGCCTGCGCGGCCTGCGCGATCATCGTGCCGGCGAGCGACGAAATGATCCACACGCCCAGCACGCGGTCGGTCTTGGCATCGGCGATGACCTTCACGAAGCCGTCGGTGTCGCGGTTGGTCTTGGCGCGGCTGTTCGCCATGAAGGGGAACTTACCGACCTTGACCTCGCCGCGCTCCTTGGCGGCTTCTTCCGACAGGCCGACACCGGCGATTTCGGGCATGGTGTAGACGACGCTGGGAATAACGTCGTGGTTCACGATGCCGGTCTGGCCCGCGATATTCTCGGCCACCGCGACGCCTTCGTCCTCGGCCTTGTGGGCGAGCATCAGGCCCGGCGCGACGTCGCCGATCGCCCAGATGCCATCGACATTGGTCGCGAAGTCATGGTCGATCTCGACCTGGCCACGGCCGTTCAGCTTTACGCCAGCGGCCTCCAGGTTCAGCCCGTCGGTATTGGGCTTGCGGCCGATCGCGACCAGCACGGCGTCAGCCGACAGCGTTTCCGCCGCACCGCCCGCCGCCGGTTCGACCGACACGGTCGCGCGGTCGCCCTCGACGGTGACGCCGGTCACCTTGGTCGAGGTCTTCAGCTCCATGCCCTGCTTCTTGAACAGCTTGGCCGATTCCTTGCGGACCTCGCCGTCGAAGCCCGGAAGGATCTGGTCGAGATATTCGACGACCGTGACCTTGGCCCCCAGACGGCGCCAGACCGAGCCCAGCTCCAGCCCGATCACGCCGCCGCCGATGACGACCAGATGCTCCGGCACCTTCGGCAGCGCCAGCGCGCCGGTCGAGTCGACCACAACCTTCTGGTCGATTGCGACGCCCGGCAGCGGGGTCACGACCGAGCCGGTCGCGATCACGATGTCGCGTGCGGTGACGGTCTGGTCGCCGACCTTGACCGTGCTCGAATCCTGGAACGCGGCCTTGCCCTTCAGCCAGGTGACCTTGTTCTTCTTGAACAGATATTCGATGCCGCCGGTCAGCTCGCCGACCGCCTTGGCCTTTTCGGCATGCATCTGGTCGAGGTTGAGCTTCGCGCCCTCGATCTCGACGCCGAACTTGGCGAGCGCACCGTGGCTCGCTTCCTCGAACAGCTCGGAGGCGTGGAGCAGCGCCTTGGACGGGATGCAGCCGACATTGAGGCAGGTACCGCCCAGCGTCTCGCGCGCCTCGGCGCATGCGGTCTTCAGGCCCAGCTGCGCCGCGCGGATCGCCGCGACATAGCCGCCGGGGCCAGCGCCGATCACCAGGACGTCATAGTCATACTCAGCCATTTGTCTCTCCCGTTCCCCGGCGTTCGGGGTCCAGCCTGCGGGCGCACCCGCCTTACATAGCAAGGACGGACCCTCGCCGTGGCGAGGGTCCGTATAGATCACAAAGCGATCAGAGGTCGATCAGGATGCGGGTCGGATCCTGGATCGCGTTCTTCAGCGCGACGAGGAAGGTCACCGCCTCGCGGCCGTCGATGATCCGGTGGTCATAGGACAGCGCCAGATACATCATCGGGCGGATGACGATCTGGCCGTCGACGACGACCGGACGCTCCTCGATGCGGTGGAGGCCCAGCACCGCCGACTGGGGCGGGTTGATGATCGGGGTCGACATCAGCGAGCCGAACACGCCGCCGTTCGAGATGGTGAAGGTGCCGCCCTTCATCTCTTCCATCTTCAGCGTACCGTCCTTGGCGCGCTTGCCGAAGTCGCCGATCGTCTTTTCGATGCCCGCGACCGTCAGGTCCTGCGCATCGCGGATGACCGGCACGACCAGGCCGTTCGGGGCCGAGACGGCGACCGAGATGTCGGCATAATCGTGATAAACGATCTCATCGCCCTCGATTGAGGCGTTGACCGAAGGAATGTCCTTCAGCGCCATGGTCGCGGCCTTCACGAAGAAGCCCATGAAGCCCAGCCGGACGCCATGCTTCTTCTCGAACAGGTCCTTATACTTGGCGCGCGCCTCGATCACCGCGGTCATGTCGACGTCGTTGAACGTCGTCAGCATCGCGGCGGTGTTCTGCGCTTCCTTCAGGCGCTTGGCGATCGTCTGGCGCAGGCGCGTCATCTTCACGCGCTCTTCCTTGCGCGCCGAACCGGCGGGGGCAGCGGCCGGAGCAGCGGCGGCCGGAGCCGGTGCGATCGACTTGTTGGCAGCGGCGGCGGCGACGTCTTCCTTGGTGATGCGGCCGTCCTTGCCGGTGCCCTTGATCGTCGCGGGGTCGAGGCCATGCTCGAGCACTGCACGGCGCACCGACGGCGAGAGGGCGGCGGGCGAGTCGCTCGACTCGTCAGCGGCCGAAGCCGCCGCAGGGGCCGGAGCGGCCGCCGCCGGGGTCGCGGTCACGGCGGGGGTCGCCGCTTCGGTCTTGGCCGGGGCCGAGCCACCGGCATCGACGGCTGCCAGCAGCGCGCCGACCTGCACCGTGTCGCCGACCTTGACGGCATGCTGGCCCATGACACCCGCCACCGGCGAGGGCACTTCGACCGACACCTTGTCGGTCTCCAGGCTCGCGATCGGCTCGTCGACCGCCACCGCGTCACCCGGCTGCTTCAGCCATTCGCCCAGCGTCGCCTCGGAGATCGATTCGCCCAGCACCGGCACCAGAACTTCAGTCGCCATTCCCATTTCCTCCGCCCGGTCCATCGACCGGGGCTCTTACGCGGGCGGGCAAAACGCCCGCGCCAGATTTCGTCCCTCCCCGGCCCCTGAAGGACCGGGGAACTCGGTTAAGTGTCAGTCCGCCGCCGCCGTGGTCGGCTTGGCGGTGGTGTTGCTGCCCTCGGCGCGCGTCCGGCGGATTTCCTCGCGGACATTGTGGCCCAGCGCATCGGCGACCAGCGCGCCCTGCTCGGCGGTGTGGCGCTTCATCAGGCCGGTGGCGGGCGATGCCGCCGCCGCACGACCCGCATAACGCGCCCGCTTCACCGACGCCCCGGCCTCGGCCAGCGCTTCCTCGATCAGCGGCTCGACGAAGAACCAGTAACCATTGTTCTTCGGCTCTTCCTGCGCCCAGACCACGTCCTGCAGGTTCGGCATCCGCGCGATCCGCTTGGCGAGCGCGTCGCTCGGGAACGGATAGAGCTGCTCGACGCGCACGATCTGGGTCGTGGTGTCGCCCGCCGCGTCGCGTGCCTCGATCAGGTCATAGGCGACCTTGCCGGTGCACAGGACCAGACGCGTCGTCGCCTCGTCGGCGGCACCGTTGGTGTCCGACAGCAGGCGGCGGAAGTGGCTCTCACCCTGGAAGTCCTCGGCCTTCGACACCGCCAGCTTGTGACGCAGCAGCGACTTCGGCGTGAAGACGATCAGCGGCTTGCGGAAGTTACGGTGCATCTGGCGGCGCAACAGGTGGAAATAGTTGGCCGGGGTGGTGCAGTTCGCAACCTGGATATTGTCGTTGGCGCAGGACTGGAGGAAGCGCTCGGGACGCGCCGACGAGTGCTCCGGCCCCTGCCCTTCATAACCATGCGGCAGCAGCATCACGAGGCCGTTGGCACGCAGCCACTTGGATTCGCCCGACGTGATGAACTGGTCGATCATGATCTGCGCGCCGTTGACGAAGTCGCCGAACTGCGCCTCCCACAGCACCAAAGTCTTCGGATCGGCGAGCGCATAGCCGTACTCGAAGCCCAGCACGCCATATTCGGACAGCGGGCTGTCCAGCACCTCGAAGCTGCCATGCTCGACGGTCTTCAGCGGCACGTACTTGTGCTCGTCGGTCTGGTCGACCCAGACGGCGTGACGCTGCGAGAAGGTGCCGCGCCCCGAATCCTGGCCAGACAGGCGAACGCCGTAACCTTCCGACAGCAGCGAACCGAAGGCCAGAGCCTCGCCGGTCGCCCAGTCGAAATTCTCACCCGTCGCGAACATCTGGCGCTTGGCATCAAGCACGCGGTTCAGCGTCTTGTGGACCTGCAAGCCTTCCGGGATCGTGGTCAGCGTGCGGCCGATCGCGTCGAACAGCTTCTTGTCGAGGCCGGTCTCCACGTTGCGGCGGCCCTGGTCGGTTTCCTTGGGGGCCGACAGGCCCGACCAGCGACCGGCGAACCAGTCGGCCTTGTTGGGCTTGTAGCTCTGGCCCGCTTCGAACTCGCCTTCGCAGCGCGTGGTGTACTGCTTGATATTCTCGTCGACCCAGGCCTGATCGACCACGCCCTCGGACACGAGACGCTTCGAGTAGATCTCGCTGACACCGGGGTGCGAGCGGATCTTGTTGTACATCAGCGGCTGGGTGAAGCCCGGCTCGTCGCCCTCGTTATGACCGAAGCGGCGATAGCACCACATGTCGATCACGATGTCGCGGTGGAACTTCTGGCGGAACTCGATCGCCATCTTGGTGGCGAAGGTCACCGCCTCGGGATCGTCGCCATTGACGTGGAAGACCGGCGCCTGAACGCCCTTGGCCACATCCGACGGATAGGGCGAGGAGCGCGCGAATTGCGGGCTGGTGGTGAAGCCCACCTGGTTGTTGATGATGAAGTGGACGCAGCCGCCCGTATTGTAGCCGCGAATCCCTGAGAAGCCGAGGCACTCCCACACGATGCCCTGGCCCGCGAACGCCGCGTCGCCATGGATCAGCACCGGCACCGAGGCGGCGTGATCGGTCAGGTCGCCCGCGATGGTCTGGATCGCGCGGGTCTTGCCCAGCACGACCGGGTTCACCGCCTCAAGGTGCGAGGGGTTG
Organism: Sphingomonas sp. SORGH_AS_0789; assembly: GCF_031453055.1. Taxonomy (NCBI): domain Bacteria; kingdom Pseudomonadati; phylum Pseudomonadota; class Alphaproteobacteria; order Sphingomonadales; family Sphingomonadaceae; genus Sphingomonas; species Sphingomonas sp. SORGH_AS_0789. The sequence continues at coordinate 2,000,032 of NZ_JAVIYV010000001.1, read as the reverse complement.
GCGACCAGCGACATATGGACCTTGTGGCCGTCGAACTCGCGGTCGGTCGAGGTGCCGAGGTGATACTTCACGTCGCCCGAACCACCGATGTCATCGGGGTTGGCCGAGCCACCGGCGAATTCGTGGAAGATCACGCGCAGCGGCTTGGCCATGACGTTGGCCAGCACGTTCAGACGGCCGCGATGCGCCATGCCGAACACGATCTCGCGCACGCCCATCTGGCCGCCGTACTTGATGACCGATTCCAGCGCGGGGATCATCGACTCGCCGCCGTCCAGGCCGAAGCGCTTGGTGCCGACATACTTCTTGCCGAGGAACTTTTCCCACTGCTCGGCCTCGATGACCTTGTTCAGGATCGCCTTCTTGCCATCGACGGTGAAGTCGATCGCCTTGTCCTGGCCTTCCATCCGGTCCTGGAGGAAGCGGCGCTCCTCCACGTCCGCGATGTGCATATATTCCAGGCCGATATTGCCGCAGTAATTCTTGCGCAGCGTGTCGACCAGCTCGCGAACGGTCGCCCATTCGAAGCCCATCGTGCCGCCCAGATAGACCTTGCGGTCGAGGTCGGCGTCGGTGAAGCCGTGATATTCGGTCTTCAGGTCCTCGGGAAGCTCACGCAGGCCCGACAGGCCGAGCGGGTCGAGATTGGCAGCAAGATGGCCGCGCACCCGGTAGGTGCGGATCAGCATCTGCGCGCGGATCGCGTCGCCCGCCGCCTTGACGATGTCGGCGGTCGAGGGCGCGGCGGCTGCCGGAGCGGGCTTGCCGCCCCCCTTGCCATCACGGCCGGGCTTGGGCGCGGGCTCCATCTGCGTCGGGTCGAGGCCCGCCGTCAGATCGTCGGTCGAGGTCAGCGGCCAGCGCTTGTTCTGCCAGCTGGGGGCGCCCACGCCCTGCTCCAGACCGTCGAAAAAGGTCCGCCAGCCCGCATCGACCGACGACGAGTCGGCCTGATACTTGGCATAGAGCGTTTCGATGAAGGCAGGGCTGACGCCCGCCGCGATTTCGCTGAATTCCTGGCCTTCGTAGCCCATGAGACGCTTCCTCGACCGCCCGTCTTCTTCATGATCGCCACCCCGGCACATCCGCCTGGGGTCCGCAGCCGCGAGCGGCCCGCCTGCCGCCACGGACCCCGGCGGGTGTGCCGGGGTGACGCGATACACCTTACTTGTTCAGCACCGACAACAGGGTCGAGCCGAGTTCCGACGGCGAAGCCGCGACCTTGATCCCGGCCGCTTCCATCGCCGCGATCTTGTCCTCGGCGCCGCCCTGGCCGCCCGACACGATCGCACCGGCATGGCCCATGCGACGGCCCGGAGGCGCGGTGCGGCCCGCGATGAAGCCGGCCATTGGCTTCGAACGGCCGCGCTTGGCTTCGTCACGCAGGAACTGCGCGGCTTCTTCTTCCGCCGAGCCGCCGATCTCGCCGATCATGATGATCGACTTCGTTTCGTCATCGGCCAGGAACAGCTCGAGCACGTCGATGAAGTTGGTGCCGTTGACGGGGTCGCCGCCGATGCCGACCGCGGTCGTCTGGCCGAGACCAGCGTTCGAGGTCTGGAACACCGCCTCATAAGTCAGGGTTCCCGAACGCGACACGACGCCGACCGAGCCCTTCTTGAAGATCGAACCCGGCATGATGCCGATCTTGCACTCGCCCGGCGTCAGCACGCCCGGGCAGTTCGGACCGATCAGGCGCGACTTCGAACCCGAAAGGGCGCGCTTCACCTTGACCATGTCGAGGACCGGAATGCCCTCGGTGATCGCGACGATCAGCGGAATCTCGGCGTCGATCGCTTCCAGGATCGAGTCGGCCGCGAAGGGCGGCGGCACGTAGATGACCGACGCATCGGCGCCCGTCTTCGACTTGGCTTCGGCGACGGTGTTGAAGACCGGCAGGCCGATATGCTCGGTGCCGCCCTTGCCCGGCGTCACGCCGCCGACCATCTGCGTGCCGTACGCCAGCGCCTGCTGGGTGTGGAACGTGCCGGTTTCACCCGTCATGCCCTGGGTGATGACCTTGGTGTTCTTGTTGACGAGGATGCTCATCTGCTAATCGCCCTTCCACCCCGGCGTACGCCGGGGTCCAGTTGGGAAGACGGTCATGGAAGCGCGATCCGATCGTAAAGGTCATCCCAGTCGGGATTGAGCCCTTCGATCTCCTGCAACTTCCAGCCCCGTCTCCATTCTTTCATCTGCAGCTCGCGCTGCCGTGCAAATTCCAGGCTCTCATGCACCTCGTACCAGACGAGCAGATGACAGCCATAACGTTTCGCGAACCCCTCGACGACGCCGTTGCGATGCTCCCACGCACGTTTCGGCAGATTGATCGTCGACCCCAGATAGAGCGTTCCGTTCCGGCGGTTGGCCATGATGTAAACATAGGCCGGACCGTCCATGGTCGGGGACACTCCCAACTGGACCCCGGCTTTCGCCGGGGTGGGTGCTCACTCCTTAATTACGCCAGGCTCTCGTCGATGCCCTTGCAGGCGACGAGCAGTTCCTTGACCGCGTCGACCGAGACCTGAAGGTTCGCCTTCGCCTCATCCGACAGCTTGACCTCGACGACCTTCTCGACGCCGCCGGCGCCGATCACGACAGGCACGCCGACGTACAGATTGTCGATGCCATATTCACCCGACAGGTGGGCAGCGGCGGGCAGAATGCGCTTCTGGTCGTACAGATACGCCTCGGCCATCGCGATGCCGCTGGTGGCGGGCGCATAATAGGCCGAGCCGGTCTTGAGCAGCGCGACGATCTCGCCGCCGCCGCCACGCGTGCGCTTGACGATCTCTTCGACCTTCTCCTTGGTCGAGAAGCCCATCTCGATCAGGTCGCTGACCGGGATGCCGCTGACGGTCGAATATTCCAGGACCGGGACCATGGTGTCGCCGTGACCGCCGAGCACGAAGGTGTTCACGTCCTTCACCGACACGCCGAACTCTTCGGCGAGGAAGTGGCTGAAGCGCGCCGAGTCGAGCACGCCGGCCATGCCGACGACCTTGTTCGCCGGGAGCCCCGAGAATTCGCGCAGCGCCCAGACCATCGCGTCGAGCGGGTTGGTGATGCAGATGACGAACGCGTCGGGGGCATTGTCGCGGATGCCCTCGCCGACCGCCTTCATCACCTTCAGGTTGATGCCGAGCAGGTCGTCGCGGCTCATGCCGGGCTTGCGCGCGACACCGGCGGTGACGATGATGACATCGGCGCCCGCAATGTCGGCGTAATCGTTGGAACCCTTGATATTCGCGTCGAAGCCTTCGACCGGGCCGCACTGCGACAGGTCGAGCGCCTTGCCCTGGGGCACGCCCTCGACGACGTCGAACAGGACGATATCGCCCAGCCCCTTGAGCGCGGCGAGGTGCGCCAACGTGCCGCCGATGTTGCCGGCGCCGATCAGCGCGATCTTCTTGCGAGCCATTCCAATCCTACTCCGTAGTGGACGTGCGTGATTGGTCACGCGGCCTACGCCTATCTGGGCGTCGGGGCAACCGTTATTCCACAGAGTTTAAGATTTTAAACGATAATAGTTCGCAAGTGCATTAAGGTCAAATCAAGGGCTCGCCCGACCCATGACCCTGCGCCAGATAGTCCTCGGAGCGCATCTCTTCGAGGCGGCTGATCGTCCGTTCGAACTCGAATCGACCATCCCCGGTTTCATAGAGTTCGGCGGGCTGCGCATCGGCTGCGGCGAGCAGCTTGACCTTGTGTTCGTAGAGCGCGTCGATCAGCTGGACGAAGCGCGCCGCCTCGTTGCGATTCTCCGGCCCCAGCTTGGGGATGCCGACCAGGATGACGGTGTGGAAGCGCCGCGCGACCGCCAGATAGTCCGCCGCCCCCCGCGCCTCGCCGCACAGCCGCTTGAACGAGAAGACCGCGACGCCCTTCAGCGCCTTGGGGACATGCAGCACCCGGCCGCCGACCTTCAGATCCTCTGAGGGCACATGCGCGGCATCCTCGACCGGATAGTCGGTCAGGCGAAAGAAGGTCGCCGACAGCGTCAGCGTGGCCTTGGGCCCATTGGGCACCAGCCAGGTGTCGAGCCGCCCCAGCCGGTCGCGCCGGTAATCGGTCGGCCCGTTGAGCGCCAGCACGTCCAGCCGTGCCTCGATCAGCGCGATGAAGGGGAGGAAATGCTCGCGGTTGAGACCGTTCTTGTACAGGTCCCTGGGCGGACGGTTGGAAGTGGTGACGATCGTCACCCCCGCCTCGATCAGCGCGGTGAACAGCCGCGAGAGGATCATCGCGTCGGGGCTGTTGGTCACCATCATCTCGTCGAACGCCAACAGCCGGACTTCCTCGGCCAGCGCGGCGGCGACGGGGGCGATCGGCTCGCCCGCCTGCTTGGCCCGCTCGGTGGCGATGCGGGCATGGACCTCCAGCATGAACTCGGCGAAATGGACCCGGCGCTTGGCCTCGACCGCGACATGGTCGAAGAACAGGTCCATCAGCATCGACTTGCCGCGCCCGACATCACCCCAGAGATAGACGCCCTTGGGCGCGGGCGCGCCCTTGCCGGTCAGGCGTGCGAAGAAGCCGGTCTTGCGCGGCGTTTCCAATTCGGTCGCCAGTTGCTGGAGCCGGGCGGCGGCGGCGGCCTGTTCGGGATCGGGGCGAAGCTCTCCGGCTTCGATCAGGCGGCGATAGGCATTGAGGATGTCGGGCATGTTGGGGGGCGGTGTCTGCCCTGGCCTCTTTCCCGTCAACCCCATTCCTCCCCTGGAAGGGGAGGTGGCAGCCCGCAGGGCTGACGGAGGGGTGTCACCGCCCGATCAGGGATACCGCCCCTCCACCATCGCTTGCGCGATGGTCCCCCTCCCCAAGCGAGCTTGGGGAGGAATAGAAAAAGGGGGCCGTTTCCGACCCCCTTTCCGTTTCCGTCGAACCAACCGGATCAGATGATCCGCTCGGCCTCCATCTTCTTGATTTCCGCGATCGCCTTGGCCGGGTTCAGGCCCTTGGGGCAGACATTCGCGCAGTTCATGATCGTGTGGCAGCGATAGAGGCGGAAGGGATCCTCCAGCTCGTCCAGACGCTCGCCGGTCATCTCGTCGCGGCTGTCGGCCAGCCAGCGATAGGCCTGGAGCAGGATCGCCGGGCCAAGAAACTTGTCGCTGTTCCACCAATAGCTGGGGCACGAGGTCGAGCAGCAGGCGCACAGGATGCACTCGTACAGGCCGTCGAGCTTCGCACGGTCGTCGGGCGACTGGAGCCGCTCCTTGCCCGAGGGCGCGGGCGACACGGTCTGGAGCCACGGCTTGATCGAGGCGTACTGTGCGTAGAAGTGCGTGAAGTCGGGGACCAGGTCCTTGATCACGTCCATATGCGGCAGCGGGGTGATCTGGACGGTGCCCTTCACATCCTCGATCGCGGTGGTGCAGGCCAGGCCGTTGCGGCCGTCGATGTTCATCGCGCACGATCCGCAAATGCCCTCGCGGCACGACCGGCGGAAGGTCAGCGAGCTGTCCTGCTCGGCCTTCATCTTGATCAGCGCGTCGAGCACCATCGGGCCGCATTCGTCCAGATCGATCTCGAACGTGTCGTAACGCGGATTCTGGCCCGAGTCGGGATCGTAGCGATAGACCTTGAACTTTTTCAGACGGCCGCCGGTGGTCGCCTTATGCGTTTCGCCCTTCTTGATGACGCTGTTCTTCGGCAGGGCAAATTCGGCCATGGTCACAAACCCGCTGGATGGGCCGACAGGCATGTCGGCAAAGGATCGCTCCCGCCGATACATGACAGGGGCGCATGTCGCAAATGTCTTGACCGATTTAGGCGCTGCCTCAGATCACATCAAGGACGAGGCCCAGCTCGCGCGCCTCCTCGGCATCGATATACCAGTTGCTGCGCGCCTTTTCCTGAAGCGTCTCGAAGGTCACCTTCGATCCGTTGACGATGGCGCGGAAGCCCTCCTCCTGGATCAGCACCGACTGCTCGATCTCGTGCAGCTTGGCCTTCAGCACCACGGGCAGGTTGGTGAGCGGGCCGGACAGGTCGATGCTGCCGCTCATCTGCCGCTCGTGCAGCATCAGGCGGGTGCCGCGCGTCAGGAAGCGATATTCGACCGGAAAGGCCGACATGAAGGTCGCCCCCGCCGAGTAGACCGCGACCTTGCCCAGGAACAGCGTGTCGCGCCCCGTATGGTCGCGCAGCAGCCGGATCGAGTCGCCCATCGCCCGCGCCATCTCCGGATCGCCGCCCAGCGTGGTGATCGACACGACCAGCGGACCGTCCGCCGGTGCGGCGGCGAGCTGGTCCTTGAACCCGGCATACATCACCTCGTCCACCGTGCCGTAAAGCTGGATGTGCGGGCGGGCGAGCAGCGGATAGTTCACCGCATTGTTGGGCTGGTCGTGCATGATGCAGCGAACCGGGGGCGGAGGCGAAGGTTCCGATGGGTGGTTTGCGCGTGGCCTTCGACTTCGCTCAGGCTGAACGGACTTTGGTATCCAGCCCTTCCCCACCGCCGTTCAGGCTGAGCGAAGTCGAAGCCCAAGCGACACCCTATCCCCGCCTCCCCCTCGCATAATCCTGCGTCCCGTGGGTCATAACCGCATCACCGTCCACGATCTCCGCCACCGGAATATCCGGCAACGCCTTGATCTGCGCGTAAAGCGGCGCGAAATCCGTCTCGAGCGTGGTGCGAAGCAATTCCTCGAACGACGGGATCACAAAATAATTCTGCTGGAAATCGTCGATCCGATATTCGGTGCGCATCACGCGGGCGAGGTCGAAGCCGATCCGGTTGGGACTTGGGTCCTCCAGCGCGAAGCGGCTTTCCGAATAGCTCGACACGATGCCTGCGCCATAGATACGCAGGTCGCCATCTTCGCGCACCAGCCCGAACTCGACCGTGTACCAATAGAGCCGCCCGAGATATTTCAGCGCATCCATCCCCAGCGCGCGCTGCCCGCCGCGCCCATAGGCGGCGAGATAATCGGCGAAGACCGGGTCGGCGAGCATCGGCACATGGCCGAACACGTCGTGAAAGACGTCGGGCTCCTGAAGATAGTCGAGCTGGTCGGGCCGCCGGATGAAGTTGCCCGCGACGAAGCGGCGATTGGCCATATGGTCGAAGAACACCGCGTCGGGCACCAGCCCCGGCACCGCCACCACCTGCCACCCGGTCAGCGCCATCAGGCGTTCGGACAATTCCTCGAAATCGGGGATGCCCGGCCGCGACAGCTTGAGGACGTCGAGGCCGCGCAGATACGCCTCCGACGCGCGGCCCGGCAGCAATCTGGACTGGCGCGCGAACAGCGTGTCCCAGGTCGCATGCTCCTCGGCCGTATAATGCGCCCAGCCCTGGGGGATGGTCCAGTCGGCACCGGCCCCTTCGGGCGGAGCGGCGAGAACATGGGTATCCTGTGCCATTCGTGGAGCCTATCATGATGATGGTGACAAATGAAACCATATCGTGGCGACGGCTCGGCCGGGTGGCAAGGGGGATGGCGGCCGCCATCGGCCTGATCCTGCTGGGCTATTTCGCGTTGGGACTGGCGCTGGGGGCGGTTCCGCGTCGCACCATCGCCCTGCCCGCCCCCGGCCCCGATGCGGTCACCATCTTCGTCGAGTCGAGCGCGGTCCATACCGCCATCATCCTGCCCAAACAGGCGGCGGGGGTGGACTGGCGCGACCGGGCGCGGGCCGAGGACTTGCGCGATCCGCGCTATGCGGGCTTTCCCTATCTCGCCATCGGCTGGGGCGAGGCCGGCTTTTTCCGCGAGACGCCGCACTGGCGCGACGTCAGGCCGGGGACGATCCTCCATGCCGCGCTGGGCAGCGACCGGACGCTGATCCATGTCGACCACCTGCCGCTTCCGCGCGCGAATGGCGACGATGTGCGGATGATCCGCCTGTCGCCCGAGGCGTATCGCCACATGGTCGCGTTCATCCAGCGAAGCTGGCGGAGCGATGGCGCCCATTATCCCGGCTATGACGTGTACGATGCCTTTTACGAAGCGAGGGGGCGGTACAGCGCCGCCCACACCTGCAACAGCTGGACCGGCGACGCGCTGGCGGCGGCGGGGGTGCGGATGGGGTGGTGGACGCCCTTCCCTTGGGCGGTGATGGCATGGCTGTGATCCCGCCGCCGTCCAAGGCGCTGTGGGCGGCCGAGCTTCCGCGTGCGCTGTGGATGGGCGCGACCTGGTGGCGGCATCGCGCCGAACTGGCCGCCGCGCCGCGGGGCGACGGGCGCGCGGTGATGGTGCTGCCCGGCCTGTTCAACAGCGACCGGTCGAACATCGTCCTGCGCCGCTATCTGGCCGCCAGCGGCTACCGCGTTCATGGCTGGGGACTGGGACGCAATCTAGGGGTGCGCAGCGTCGGACCGGACGCCGAGCATCTGATCGCACGGATCGAGTCGGTCGCCGATCGCGGGCCGGTGACGCTGATCGGCATCAGCCTGGGCGGGATCATGGCGCGGATGGTGGCGCAGGCGCGCCCCGATCTGGTCGCGGGCGTCGTCACCATTTCCTCGCCCTATGCGGGACCGGCCCGCGCGACCAATGTCTGGCGCGCCTTCGAGACGCTGACCGGCGAGCGGGTGGACGATCCGGCCGTCATCGCGCGCTCGGCGGCGATCGCCGGGCCGCTGCCCTGCCCCTCCGCCGCGATCTGGAGCCGGAGCGACGGGCTGGTCGCCGGGATCATCTGCCGCGACGACACGACCCCGGCGGTCGAGGTCCGCTCCAGCCATTTATGGGTGCAGCATCGGCCACAGGTGCTGGCGGCGGTGGCGACCATCCTGGCGGGATGGCCGCCGCCCGTCAGCGGTCAGTAACCGGCGCGATAGCCTTCATAACCCTGCTGACCCTGCTGACCCTGCTGACCCTGCTGACCCTGCTGGCACTGCTCGGGGTGCTTGCGGCACTGCTTCTCGTAATCGCGACGCTCGCGTCCTTCGCGCGCTTCCTGCTTGCGCATCTTGCGACCGTAATTGCGGTCCGCCTCGTCCTGGCTGGTCGTCGTCCAGTCGACCACCTGCCCCGCCGCCTGGAACGGGGCCTTCACCACGCTGGCGACGGTCTTGACGCAGCCCCCTAGGCTGAGCGGCAGGGTCAGGACGGCGATTTTCAGGACGAGATTACGCATGGTCACGGGTCTTTCAGCGGGCGCGCACGACGGCGTTGCGCGTTTCTACCCCGATTTGCGGGAAATCGGTGAAGAATCCGTCGATGCCCTGGCCCAGCGCGGCGCGAATCTCGCCCGCGACATCGCCATGCGCCTTGGGATCGGTGCCTTTGCGGAAAGCGGGGCGAACAAACTGGTTCTCCGCGCGGTAGGTCCAGGGATGCACCCGCAGCCCCGCCGCATGCGCGTCGGCCACCAGCGTCGTCGCCGCATCGCCCTTCCACAGCATCGCCTTGTCCGGGCCGATCCCCCAGGCATAGGTCGCGACCTGGCGGAGCCCTTCGGGCGTCATCATCGCGGCATAGCTGGGCGCGGCGCCATCCGCCGGACCGCCCTCGCCCGCGACCAGCTGGATCAGGCGGATTCCGGTCATCGTCTTGAGATGCTGGAGGTTCTTCACCTCGAACGACTGGATGAAGACGGGCGCATCGGCGGTCTTCCACCCCGCCTTGTCGAGCGTGGCGACCAAAGGCGCGTCGGTGCCCTTGCCGATCGAGGCGAAATAGGTCGGATGCTTGGTTTCGGGATAGATGGCGATGGTCCGCCCCAACTCCTTCGACCGCTGCTTGGCGAGCGCGATGATCTCTTCCAGCGTCGGGATCTGATACCGGCCGTCATAGGCGGTCGAGCGCAGTTGCGGCAGGCGTTCGCGGGCGCGCAAGCTCTTCAGCTCGGCCAGCGTGAAATCCTCGGTGAACCAGCCGGTCTCGCGCTGTCCGTCGATCGTCTTCGTCGTCTTGCGATCGGCGAACTCCGGGTGGGCGGCGACATCGGTCGTGCCCGAAATCTCATTCTCGTGCCGGGCGACGAGGTGGCCGTCCTTCGTCGGCACCAGATCGGGCTCGATCACGTCCGCCCCCTCGCGGATCGCCAGATCATAGGCGGCCAGCGTATGCTCGGGCCGCTCCCCGCTTGCGCCCCGATGCGCGATGACGATCGGCGGGGACAGCGGCTTGGACAGGTCGGCGGACATGGCCTCACCCTGCCCCATGACCAAAGCTACGGCAATGAGAGTGGTTCGCAACGGGAAACGCAGGGAAATCATGGCGTTTGTTCATCCAACTGTAATCCCAAGGGGATGGCGCGATGCATTTCACAATCAATGGTCAATCGCATGACATCGAGGTCGATGTTCGCACCTCGCTGCTCGATCTGTGTCGCGAACATCTGGGGCTGACGGGTTCCAAGAAGGGCTGTGACCATGGCCAGTGCGGCGCGTGCACCATGCTGGTGAACGGACGCCGCGTAAACAGCTGCCTGACGCTGGCGGTGATGCATCAGGATGACGAGATCACCACGATCGAGGGTCTGGGCCAGCCCGGCAATCTCCACCCGTTGCAGGATGCGTTCGTGCGGCATGACGGGTTCCAGTGCGGCTATTGCACGCCAGGCCAGATTTGCTCGGCGGTCGGCATGCTCGACGAGGTGAAGAAGGGCTGGCCGAGCCATGTCACCGAGGACCTGGGCGCGGCCGAGCTGACGGTCGAGGAAATCTCCGAGCGGATGAGCGGCAATCTGTGCCGCTGCGCCGCCTATCCCAATATCGTCGACGCGATCCGCGAGGTGGCGGGGCTGGGCGACCGCAACCCCAATGAGGATGTCGGCCGGGAGGTCGCGGCATGAAGCTGTTCGACTATGCTCGTGCCGACTCGATCGGCACCGCCACCCGCGACGGCGCGGTGCCGGGCGCGCGCTTCATCGCGGGCGGCACCAATTTGCTCGACCTGATGAAATTGCAGGTCGAGACGCCCGACACGCTGGTCGACATCAGCCGCCTGGACCTGGGCGAGATCGAGGCGCGCGAGGATGGCGGCCTGACCATCGGCGCGCTGGTGCCCAATAGCGACCTGGCCGCCGACGCCCGCATGATCGAACGCTATCCGGTCCTGTCGCGCGCGCTGCTGGCGGGTGCGTCGGGTCAGTTGCGCAACAAGGCATCGACCGGGGGCAATCTGCTCCAGCGGACGCGCTGCTATTATTTCTACGACCCCGCCACCCCGTGCAACAAGCGCGATCCGGGCAGCGGCTGTTCGGCGATCGGCAGCGAGAACCGCATCCTCGCCATCCTCGGCACCTCGGACCAGTGCATCGCGACGCATCCCAGCGACATGGCGGTCGCGATGCGCGCGCTGGAGGCGGTCATCATCACCCAGAAACCAGACGGCGACCGCCGCCGGATCGCGATCGGCGAATTCTATCGCCTGCCGGGCAGCACGCCCGAGATCGAGACCGTGCTGGAGCCGGGCGAACTCATCACCCATGTCGAACTGCCCCCCGCCCCTGCGGGCCGCCAGACCTATCGCAAGGTGCGCGACCGCGCCTCCTATGCCTTTGCGCTGGTGTCGATCGCCGGGATCCTCGCGGTCGAGAATGGCAGGATCGCCTCGGCCCGGCTCGCCTTTGGTGGTCTTGGCCCGATGCCCTGGCGCAACGCGGCGGTGGAGGCCGCGCTGGTCGGACAGGAGCCCACCGACGCCGCCTTCCACGCCGCCGCCGATGCGCTGCTGGCCGACGCCAAGGGCTATGGCTCGAACGATTTCAAGATTCCGCTGACGCGCCGCACTTTGGTCGCGACGCTCCGTGAACTGACTCAGGAGGGCTGATCCCATGTTCGGATTCGGCAAGGACGACACGCATTCGCTGACCATGAATCAGCCGCATCCCGACAGTTTGCTCGACACAGGCGTGCAGGGGGTGATTTCCAAACCGCTGGACCGGGTGGATGGGCCGAAAAAGGTGACGGGCACCGCCACCTACGCCGCCGAATATGCCATCGATAACTGCGCGCACGGCGTGCTGGTCAGCGCCACCAAGGGCCATGCGAAGATCAAGGCGATCGACGCCGATGCGGTGAAGGCGATCCCCGGCGTCATCGACGTCATCACCGATTACAAGACCTTCATCCGCAACTCGCAGCAGGGCGGCGAGACCGAAGCCCCGACGCAAGGCGTGCGCACGGTCGACTATTTCGGCGAGATCATCGCGATCGTCGTTGCCGAGAGCTTCGAGGTCGCGCGCGACGCCGCCAAGCGGCTGAAGGTCGAGTATGAAGAGCTGGTCGACGGCGCGTTCGACTATGAGGCGAACAAGGACAAGGCCGAACCCGCGCCGGACGGGCTGATCAAGGGCCATTACGACCAGGGCGATTTCGACAAGGCGTTCGAGAATTCGGCGGTCAGGCTCGACGTGACCTACACCACCCCCAGCCAGAACTCGGCCGCGATGGAGCCGCATGCCTCGATCGCGGTGTGGGAGGACGGTGCCCTGACGCTGTACGGTGCCTATCAGATGCCGACCTCGGACGCGCAGCAGCTCGCCAAGTCATTGGGCGTATCGCAGTCCAAGGTGCGGATCATCTCGCGCTATATCGGCGGCGGCTTTGGGTCGAAGCTGGGCATCGCGCCCGAAAGCGTCGCCGCCGCCATCGCCGCCAAGCGGCTGGGCCGCCCGGTCAAGGCGGTGATGCTGCGCCAGCAGGTGTTCGACGCCACCGTCCGCCGCTCCAACACCGAACAGCGGATGCGGCTGGGCGCGGAAGCGGGTGGCCGGATCGTCGCACTGGGGCATGAGGCGATCACCTCCAACCTGCCGGACGAGGATTTCTTCGAGCCTGTCGGGATCGGCACCCACTTCCTCTATGCGGGCGAGAATCGGCGGATCAACCATGACGTGGTCCGGCTGAACTGGACGCTGTCGGGATCGATGCGCGCGCCGGGTGAGGCGGTCGGCATGGTCGGCATGGAATGCGCCATGGACGAACTGGCGGAGGCGATCGGCATCGATCCGATCGATCTGCGCAAGATCAACGATCCCGAACAGGACCCCGAGCTCAAGGTCCCCTATTCCTCGCGCAACCTCACCCGCTCGCTGGAAGAGGGCGCGAAGCGTTTCGGCTGGGACCAGCGTAAGGCGGCGGGCCAGCGGCGCGAGGGCGACTGGCTGATCGGCATGGGTGTCGCCGCCGCGTGCCGTTCCAACCAGCTCCAGCAGTCGGCGGCCAAGGTCGAACTCCATGCCGACGGCAGCGCCACCGTGTCCTCCGCAATGACCGATATCGGCACGGGCAGCTATACGATCATGGCGCAGATCGCCGCCGAGATCCTCGGCCTGCCGGTCGAGAAGGTCAGCATGTCGCTGGGTGACACCAACGATCCCCCCGCCGCCGGATCGGGCGGTTCCTGGGGCGCGGCCTCGGCGGGCTCGGCCGTGTATCTCGCTGCCGAGCGGGTGCGCGAGAAGCTGGCCAAGGCGATGGGCGTCAAGCCCGCCGACCTGACGCTGAAGGACGGCATGGCGATCGGCGACAACCGCTCAGTGCCGCTGGCCGAGCTGGTCGGCAAGGACGGCCTGTCGGCGATCGGCGAGATCAAGCCGGGTAGCCAAGAGAAGCAGTTCCAGCAGGCCAGTTATGGCGCGCATTTCGCCGAGGTCGGCGTCAATGTCGTCACGGGCGAGGTGCGCGTGCGGCGGATGCTGGGCGTGTTTGCGGCGGGACGCGTGCTCAATGCCAAGACCGCGCGCTCGCAATGCCTGGGCGGCATGACCTTCGGCATCGGCACCGCGCTGACCGAGGAGCTGATCCACGACCCGCGCACCGGCAAGCTGGTGAACCATGATCTGGCCGAATATCATGTGCCGGTGAATGCCGACGTGCCCCAGCTGGAGGTCCATTTCCTCGACGAGCGGGACATCCATGCCAATCCGATCCATGCCAAGGGGATTGGCGAGCTGGGCATCTCGGGCGCGGCGCCCGCCGTCGTCAACGCCATCTACAACGCCACCGGCATTCGGGTGCGTGAGATGCCGGTGACGCTCGACAAGCTGCTCGACCATCTCCCGGCGCTTTGATGAGCGACAATGATCGGGTTCTGGCCGCCGCGCGCGAATGGCGCGGTGCGCCGATGGCAATCGCGACGGTGGTGTCGACCTGGGGGTCGGCACCGCGTCCGCGCGGCAGCCATATGCTGGTCCATGAAGATGGCCGGTTCGAGGGATCGGTGTCGGGCGGCTGCGTCGAGAACGACATCCTCCACACCGCCGCCGAGGTGATCGGCGGCGCGCCGTTCCAGCTGAAGCGCTACGGGGTGGCGGACGCCTCGGCCTGGGAAGTCGGCCTGCCCTGTGGCGGCGAGATCGCGGTGATGGTCCAGCCGGTGTCGGCGGACGGGTTCGATCCCGAACTGTTCGACCGGATCGCCGAGGCGCGCGAGGCGGGGCGCTCGCTGACCGTGACCACCGACCTTTCCACCGGCCATTCGGACCTGCGCCCCATCGAAACCGGCGAGGTCTTCGCCAATCGCTATGACCCGCCACGCCGCCTGCTGATCGTCGGCGCGGTGCAGATCGCGCAGAGCCTGGCGCAGCTTGCGCAGACGCTGGGCATCGAGACGGTGGTGATCGACCCGCGCGCCCGCTTCCTGACGCCGGAGCGGTTTCCCGGCGTGACGCTGGACGATCGCTGGCCCGACGAAGCGGTGGCGGCCTATACCCCCGGCCCCGCCACCGCCGTGGTGACGTTGAGCCACGACACCAAGATCGACGACCCCGCGCTGGTCGCCGCGCTTGCCCATCCCACCGCCTATGTCGGCGCGCTGGGCAGTCGGCGCAGCCATGCGGCGCGGCGGGAGCGTCTCGCGGCGATGGGCGTTTCCCCCGAGGCGATCGACCGGATCGATGGCCCGGTCGGGCTGGACATCGGGGCGATCGGCCCGTCGGAGATCGCGCTGTCGATCGCGGCGGCGATGATAGGAGCCTTTCATGATCGACGCTGAGGATGTGGTTCTGGTCCTGCTGGCGGCGGGACAATCGAGCCGCTTCGGAATGGAGAACAAGCTGGAGGCCGAATTCCTCGGCAAGCCGGTGGGCTTCCACGTCACCACCGCGCTGGAAAGCATTCCCTTTGCCGACCGGATCGTCGTGACCGACGGGTGCCAGCTTGACTTCGCCTCGCGCGGCTACCGCGTGATCCACAATGACGACATCGCCAAGGGCATGTCCTTCTCGCTGCACCTGGGCGTGCAGGAGGCGATCAAGTCCGGCCCCAAGGCGATCCTGATCGCATTGGCCGATATGCCGCGCGTGACGGCGGCGCATATCTATCGCCTGTTCGACGCCTTTGATGGCCCGGACGCGGTCGTGGTATCGAGCAATGGCGAGCATCCCACCCCGCCCGGCGTCTTCGGCGCGGGCCGGTTCGAGGCGCTGCTCAAGCTGGAGGGCGACGAAGGCGGCCGCAAGCTGGTCGCGGGCGGGCGCCATGTCGTCACCGCCCCGGCCGAGCTGATCGACATCGACACGCCCGAGGATCTGGAACGGCTACGCCAGCTCGTCCACGCGCCCGAGCGGATCACTCGTGCCGTAGAGCATCGATCGGATTGAGCGCCGCCGCCCGCCGCGCCGGGAAATAGCCGAAGACCACCCCGATCACCGCCGAAATCGCAAAGGCGATGATGTTGATCTGGGGGTCGAAGGTCCAGGGCACCTGCATCAACGGCACCAGCGCGGCGATGATCGCCTGCGCCAGGATCAGGCCGATGATTCCGCCCAGACAGGACAGCACCACCGCCTCGACCAGAAACTGCATCAGCACCTCGCGCGCGACCGCGCCGATGGCCAGGCGAATACCGATCTCGCGCGTCCGCTCGGTCACCGACACCAGCATGATGTTCATGATGCCGATACCGCCGACCACCAGGCTGATCGCCGCCACCGCCGCGACGATCCGGGTCAGCATCGTCGTCGTGCTGGTCAGCGTGTCGCTGATCTGCTTGGTGTCGAAGATGTTGAAATCATCTTCCTTGCCGCCCGTGACGTTGCGCCGTTCGCGCAGCAGGTCGGTCAGCGAGGCCTGCACCGCGCTGGCCTGATAGGCCTGATCGATACCGACCAGCATCAGCCGGATGTCGCGGCTGCCGGTGAAGCGGCGCTGCACCGCCTTGATCGGCATGAGCACGACATCGTCCTGGTCGCCGAACCCGCCCTGTCCGCGCGTCGTCAGCACCCCAACCACGTCGCAACTGATCGCCCCGATGCGGAAGCGCTTGCCGACCGCCTCGGTGCTGGGGAACAGGTTCTTGCGCACGGTATTGCCGATGATGCACACCGCCTTGCCCGCCGCCTGCTCGGCCGGTGTCCACAAACGCCCCGAGGCCAGCGGCCAGGGCTGCACCGTGAAATAGGCCAGCGTCGTGCCGGTCACCGTGGTCGACCAGTTCGCCCCTTCATAGATCGCGGTCGCGGTCGTCTGGGCCTGAGGCGCGACCGCCGTCACGCCCGCAATCTGGTCGGCGATCGCCTCGACATCCTCGGGCTTGAAGTCGGGCGGGCGCGGGCCGCCGCCGCCGCGCCCGAAGCCCTGGCCGGGGCGGACTTGCAGGATGTTGGTGCCCAGCGACGATATGGACTGCTGTACCGCCGCCGTGGTCGCCTTGCCCAGCGTCACCATGGTCACGACCGCGCCGACGCCGATGATGATGCCCAGCGTCGTCAGGAACGACCGCAGCATATGCCGCCGGATCGACCGGATCGCGAGGAGAAGCGTGGTGCCGAACATCAGTGCATATCCGCCACGGGCGCATCCGGCTCCGGCATGGTGCCCGGCCGATGCTGTGCCTCGATCCGATCGACCAGCCCGTCCTTGAAGTGGATGACGGTGCGCGCGAACGCCGCCATGTCGGGCTCATGCGTGACCATCAGCACGGTGATGCCGCTGTCCCGGTTGAGCCCGGTCAGCAACTCCATGATCTCCACCGAGCGTTCGGAATCGAGATTGCCGGTCGGCTCGTCCGCCAGCAGCACGTCGGGGCTGGTGACGATGGCGCGCGCGATCGCCACGCGCTGCTGCTGCCCGCCCGACAGTTCGGCGGGGGTATGGTCCCACCATTGGTCGAGCCCGACCTTCTCCAGCGCCGCCATGCCCATCTCGCGCCGCGTCTTCTTGTCCTCGCCGCGATACAGCAGGGGCAGCTCGACATTTTCCAGCGCGGTGGTGCGCGACAACAGGTTGAACCCCTGGAACACGAAGCCCAGATAGCGCCGCCGCAGCATCGCGCGTTGGTCGCGGTCCAGCGTCTCGACATGATGGCCGCGGAACAGGAAATTGCCGCCGCTCGGCACGTCGAGACAGCCCAGAATGTTCATCGTGGTCGACTTGCCCGATCCCGAAGGCCCCATCACCGCGACGAAATCGCCGCCCGCAATGTCCAGATCGACGCCCTTCAGCGCCTGGAACTGGGTCGCGCCGCTGCCATAGGTCTTGGTGACGCCGCGAAGCCGGATCAGGGGCGCATCAGCGGCCACCACCGCCCCCTTGCTGGCCCTGGCGACGCTGTCCCCCCGCCGCCGCCGGCGCGGCCTCGCCCGCCGCCAGCTGCCCGGTGATGACCTGCATCCCCGGCTTCAGCCCGCCCGACAGGACTTCGGTCATCGATCCGTTGGTGTCGCCGGTGACGATCTGCACCGGCTGCGGCTTGCCGTCCGTGCCCCGGACATAGACGGTCTGCGTCGCGCCGCGCTGAACGGTGGCGGTGCGCGCGGCCCGGTCGCGGCGCGGACGGAAGGTCAGCGAGCCCGCAATGCCGCCGCCGCCGCCCTGGCTCGCCCCATCGGACGGCTGGAAGCGCAGCGCGGCATTGGGGATCAGCACGACGTTTCGCTTGTCCGAGGTCACGATATCGGCGGTCGCGGTCATGCCGGGGCGCAGTTGCAGGTCGGGATTGGCGACGGTCAGGTCGGCGGCATAGCTGACCACCTGTCCCGTGGTCGACGTGCTGGCGGTCGAGGACGAGGAGGACGAGGTCGCCGCGCTGACCGTCAGGTTCGACCCCAGATCGACCCGCGTGATCGTCGCGGGGAAGGTGCGCCCCGGAAAGGCGTCGACGGTGAAATTGGCCTTTTGCCCGACCTTCACCTCGCCGACATCGGCCTCGTCGATCGCGACCTCCAGCTTCATCTTGGTCAGGTCTTCGGCGATGACGAACAGGGTCGGCGTGTTGAACGACGCCGCGACCGTCTGGCCGGGATCGACCTGCCGCGCCAGCACCACGCCCGACACGGGCGAGCGGATGATCGCGCGCTGCCGCTGGGTCTGCGACTGGGCCAGCTGTGCGCGTGCGGCGGCGACATTGGCCTCCGCGACCCTCAGCGCCGCGACCGCACGCTGCGCATCGGCGCGCCCGGTCTGGAGTTCGGTACCGGAGGGCACGCGGCCGTTGGACAGCTTGTAGACTTCCTCCAGCCGCCGCAGCTGCGCCTGCGATTCGGCCACGGTCGCGCGCGCCTGCGCCACCTGCGCCTGATTGGCGGACAGCGTCGCCTGCGCCGCGCGAATCTGGTCGTCAATCTGTTCGGGATCGATCAGCGCCAGCGCCTCGCCCGCCTTCACCCGGTCATTCACATCGACCACGACCTTCGTCACCAGACCCGATAGCTGTGAGCCGACCGTCACCTGGTTGGTCGGGGCGAGCTTGCCGGTGGCCGAGACGGTCACGGTCAGGTTGCCGCGCGAGACGGGGGCGGTGGCATAGCCCGCCTGGTCCGACCCGCCGAAACAGCTTTTCAGCAGCACCGCGAGCAGCACGACGCCCAGGATCACGACGCCCCACTGCACCCATTTGCGCCAGCGCGGTTGCGGCTTCACGCCCAGGAAATCGTCGAGAGTCTGATCGGCCATCAGCGGTTGTCCGGGGTTTGCGTCGCGCGCGGCGGCGCTTCGGGGGTGGTGCTGTCGTCCCATCCGCCGCCCAGCGCGGCGAACAGCGCGACCTGCGCGGTGGCGGCGTCCGAGCGCGCCTGGACCAGCCCGTTCTGGGCGCTCAGCAACGACGCCTCCTGCTGCGACAGGGTGGTGAAATCGGTCAGGCCCGTGCGATACTGGCTGCGCGCCAGGATCGCCGAGTTGCGCGCCGCGTCGAGCTGGATCGCGAACAGCCGCTCCCGCTCGCGCGCGGTGTTGAGCGCGACGATGGCGTTCTCGACATCCTCCAGCGCCAGCAGCACGGTGCCCTGATAGGCGGCATAGCTCTGATCGGCGAGCGCCCGCGCGTTGCGGACCTGGCTGCGCAGGCGACCGCCGTTGAAGATCGCCTGGGTCAGCCCGGCGAACAGGCTGCCGGTGATCGCATCGCCCAGCGAGCCGATGCTGGTCGCCGCGGCGTTGATATTGCCGGAGATGGCGAGCGCGGGGTAGAGCGCCGCCTGCGCCACGCCGATCCGCGCCGTGGCGGCGGCCAGGTTGCGCTCGGCCGCGCGGACATCGGGGCGGCGGCGCAATATGTCGGCCGGGATGCCGACGCCGATCACTGCCGGTCCGCTGGGGATCGGCCGCACCGCCTCCAGCCGCGCCTTGAGCGCACCGGGCGCCTGCGCGGTCAGCACGCCTAGGCGCGAGACGGCGGTATTGTATTGCTGCTCCAGCGTCGGGATGGTCGCGGCGGTCTGCGCCCGCTGCCCCCGCGCCTGCTCGGCGTCGAGCGAGGACACCAGTCCCGCCCGCACCCGGAAGCCCGCAATCTCCAGATTGTCGTCCTGCAACGCCAGGCTGGCGCGCGCATTGGCAAGCTGGGCCTGATAGGCCCGCGCGAGCACATAGTTGCGCGCCAGCTCGCTCTCGACGGTCAGCAGCGTCGCGGCATAGGTGAACCCCGCGCCCTCATAGGTCGCGCGCGTCGCCTCCACGGTGCGGCGCAACTCGCCGAACAGGCCGACCTGATAGCTGGCGGACAGGCCGACCGTGAAGCTGTTGCTGCCGCCCCCGCCGGTATCGACCACCGTGCCATCGGGCAGGGTGAAGCTGCGCCCGCCGCCGCGCAGATTCTCGTTGCGCTGATAGCCGGTCGAGCCGGACAGGGTGGGAAGCAGCGAGGACCGGCTCTGTACCAGGCTTTCGCGCGCCTGCCGCAGCCGGGCGACGGCCTGGACCACATCGGTATTGGCGACCACCGCGCGTTCGACCAGCTCGGCCAGCAGCGGATCGTCGAACGATCGCCACCAGCGGCCCATATCCTGTGCCTGCGCCGTGGCGGCGGGAACCGACCAGCTGGCGGGCACCCCCAGCGCCTGGGGAGCGGCGGGATGATAATCGGGACCGACCGTACAGGCGGACAGGGCCGCCGAGGCCAGAAGAAGGACGCGGGCGCGAGGCTTCATGCCCGCGAACCTGCCCCGCCGATACGGCCCCGTCCAGTGCGATTATGTCGCAAAATGTTACAGCGCCGACAAATTGCCGTCACCCTCCCCCGAAGGAGAGGGGTGGGTCCACCCCAAGTCCATGGGCTCTTGCCTACAGGGCCGGAGGGCTGCGGTTGTCCTGCAATATCCTCCCTTGCCGGGGAGGATTACCGTCCCACCCAGTCGGCGACCTGCTGCGCCACCTGGTTGGCGGCCTGGTTCAGCGCGGGGCCGACGCTGGTGCTGTCGATCTTGCCGACCGGAACGCGCGCCTCGAACCGGCGCTTTTCGACCGTGGTCTGGCCGTCGCGGACCAGCGCGGCGTCATAGACCACCACGGCATCGCGCCGGGTCGCGTCCAGGCCGAACTGGCGCAATTCCCCGCCCAGCCGATCGCCGGGATCGGCCACCGACTCACGCGCCGACAGCACCACGCGGCCCATCCGCGCGGTCAGCGTATCGGCCATCAGCCGCGCGAACAGCCGCGCGGGCGGCTCGGCCCATTGCGCATCCTTCACATAGGCGATGCTGGTCGCATTCTCCTGCACCGGCACCCGCGGGGTCGCGAGTTCCTGCGGCGCGGCCGGCACCTGGATGGTGATCGACTTGCCGCGCCCCGAATCCTGCGTCTGTCCCACGGTCGGCTGCGACTGCGCCTGCAGGGTCAGCAGCGAGGGCGGCGGCTTGGCGCCGAAGCTGATGCAGCCCGCCAGGGGAAGCGATGCCATCAGAACGATCAGCGGAGTCTTCATGACGGTCCTCATCGGCTTCCTCACTTGCCCTTATAGTCCGGCAGCTGGGGCTGCCCGATCAGCGACCCTGCGCCCTGCTGGTCGACCTTTTCGGCGACCGCCGACAGCGACTGGGTCATCACGCGCAGGTCGCGCACCAGACGATCGACCTCGGGCACGGTCTGCTTCGAGAAGGTCTGCAGGCCCGGCCGCGCATCGCCGATCGCCGAATTCAGCGTATCGGCGCTCTTCTGGGCCGACGCGATCGCCTTGTTCAGATTGACCATGGTCGGCTTGACGTCCTCGGCGAGCAGGCCGTTGGTCGTCGCCGCCAGCTGACCGATCGACTGCGCCGCATCGCCCGCCTGCTGGATCGCCACGCGGGTCTGCGCCAGCGTCGCCGCGATCTCCGGCCCGCGATCGGCCAATGCATCGGTCAGGCGGTTGGTATTGTCGAGGATGCCCGCGATCGACGCCTGGTTCCGATCCGACAAGAGGCCGGTCAGCCGCTCGGTCAGCGTCGACAGCCGCTCCAGCAGCTGCGGCGCGGAGTTCAGGATCGCGCCGATGCCGCCCTGCTTGGTCGGGATGACCGGCACGTCATAGGGGCAGACGGTCCGGTTTTCGGGCGTCGGGCAGGTGATCGGCGGTGCGCCCTTGCGCGCGCCATCGAGCGAGATGGTGCTGGTGCCGGTGAAGCTGGCCGAGATCGACGCGGTCGTCCCCTGCAGGATCGGCGTCTGGTCGTTGACCGCGACCCGCACCCGCACGAATTGCGGATCGGGCCGCCACAGCGCGATTTCCTTCACCTGGCCCGAGGGCACGCCCGAATAGGTGACCGCCGAGCCCTTGGCCAGGCCGTCCACCGACTGGCGGAAGAAGATGTCATATTCCTTCTCCGACGTGCCGCCCAGCCGGGCGATCCAGACGGTGAAGATCGCCAGCACTGCGAGCAGGATCAGCACGACAGAGCCGACAAGGACGTGGTTCGAACGGGTTTCCATCAGCGTGTCCCTGCTTCGCCTCTCGCATGGGCATCGGCCCCACTGCCCTGGCTATGCTGGCCGGTGGCGTGGGCTTCGACTTCGGTGGGGTGGCGTGCGGCGTCCGCATCCGCCGAACGGGGCGTCATGTCGGCGATCTCGTCCTTGGCGGCGATGGCGGCGCGGCCGCGCGGCCCCTTGAAATATTCCTCGATCCACGGATGGTCGAGCGCGATCAGTTCGTCGATCGTGCCGACCGCGATGACCTTCTTGTCCGCCAGCACCGCCACGCGGTCGCAAATGGCATAGAGGGTGTCGAGGTCATGGGTGATGAGAAAGACGGTCAGCCCCAGCGTCTTCTGGAGCGACTTGATCAACTGGTCGAACGCCGCCGCGCCGATCGGGTCGAGGCCCGCCGTCGGCTCGTCGAGGAACAGCAGCTCGGGGTCGAGCGCCAGCGCGCGCGCCAGCCCGGCCCGCTTCTTCATGCCGCCCGACAGCTCGGCGGGATATTTAGGCCCCGCATCGGCGGGCAGGCCGGTCATCACCACCTTGTAGGAGGCGATCTCGTCCATCAGCGCCTGGGGCAGCTCGCGATAGAATTCGCGCAACGGCACCGCGACATTCTCCGCCACGGTCAGCGTCGAGAACAGCGCCCCCCCCTGGAACAGCACGCCCCAGCGCTTGCGGACCTCGGTCGCCTCGGTCGCCTCGCGTCCGATGGTGGGTTCGCCGAACACGGTGATCTCGCCGGTATCGGGGGTCTGGAGCCCGATGATCGAGCGCATCAGCACCGACTTGCCGGTGCCCGACCCGCCAACCACGCCCAGAATCTCGCCCTTGCGGACGTCCAGGTCCAGGCCGTCATGGATGACCTGCTCGCCGAAGCTGTTGCGCAGGCCCCGGACCTGGATCAGATGCTCGTCCCGTTCGGCCATCAGTCCCATCCGATCCAGGTGAAGAAGACCGCGAAGAACGCGTCGAGCACGATCACCAGGAAGATCGCCTGCACCACCGCCGCGGTGGTGCGCAGGCCGACCTGCTCGGCATCCGACTTGACCTGCATCCCCTGGAAACAGCCCGCGATCGCGATGATCGCCCCGAAGACGGGGGCCTTGATCAGCCCGACATACAGGTCGGTGATCGGCACCACTTCGCGGATGCGCGCGATGAAGGTGACGGGCGGGATGCCCAGCGACACCGCCGCCAGGAAACAGCCGCCGATCATCGCGATCAGCGAGGCATAGAAACCGAGCAGCGGCATCAGGGTGATCGCCGCCAGGGCGCGCGGCACGACCAGCGATTCCATCGGCGACACGCCGATGACCCGCATCGCATCGATCTCCTCGGTCAGCTTCATCGTGCCGATCTGCGCGGCGAAGGCCGAGCCCGACCTTCCTGCGACCATGATCGCGGTCATCAGCACGCCCAGCTCGCGCAAGGTGAGGCGGCCGACCAGGTTGATCGTGAAGACCTCCGCGCCGAACTGGCGAAGCTGCACCGCCCCCTGCTGCGCGATGACGATGCCGATCAGGAAGCTCATCAGGCCGATAATCGCCAGCGCCGAGACGCCGACCGTCTCGAACTCGTGCACCACCGCGTTGAAGCGGAAGCGGCGCGGATGGCGGATCACCGCCAGCCCCGCGATCACCGTCGCGCCCATGAAGCCGAGCAGGCCGTACAGCGTCTGGAACGCCGCCACCACCGCATCGCCGACCTCGCCCGCGACGCGCGCAAAGGGGCTGATCGGCTTGGGCCGCATCGCCACCGGCTGGTCCGCCTCGACCACCTTGTCGATCAGGTGGCGCTGGTCGTCGCTCAGCCCCTCGATCCGGGCGTCGTTGCGCGCGGCGAAGCGGTGGACCAGCCACGCGCCCACCGTGTCGATCCGGTCCACCCGTGACAGGTCGAGGCGGCGGACCGAGGCGTCCTCGCGATCCAGCCGTTCGGGCAGGTCGCCCAGCATCGCCAGCGACAGGCTGCCGGTGAAGCGCAGGGCCCCTCCGTCGGCCGGGTCGTGCTGATAATCGGCCTTGGCGTCCATCACCTGCCTCTTTGCGGGAAAGCGGGGGCATCGACAAGGCGCTTCCGCCTCGCGACGAATCGATCCCGCGCCTTAATTATACGGATAGGTGACGTTTTCAAAGCAGCCTGTCCACGACATGAAGGACCAGGCCGACGCTGCCGCCGACCAGCGTGCCGTTGATCCGGATATATTGCAGGTCGCGGCCGACCGCATTTTCCAGCCGGGTGGTGATCGTGTCGGCATCCCATCCGCGCACCGTCTCCGACACCAGCCGGACGATCCCGTCGCCGTAATCGGCCGCCACGCCCACCGCCGCGCGCCGGACGAAGCGGTTGATCGTCGCCGCCAGCCGGGGATCGGCCTGCAAGGTCTGCCCCAATTGCCGCAGCGCATCGCCCAGCCGCCCCGCCGTCACCGCCTCCGGATCGCGCGCCAGCCGCAGCAACGCCTCGCGCGCCTGTTCCCACAGCCCGTCCAGCCAGCGCTGCATCGCCGGATTGGCGATCAGCTCGGCTTTCATCGCCTCGACCCGCGCGCGTGTGTCGGGGTCATATTGCAGGTCCCAGGCGAGGCGGTCGAGCCCCTCCTCGATCTTCTGGCGCAGCGGATGCTCGCGATCCTCGGCGACGTCGTTCAGCAGCTTGTACAGCCCGTCGATCAGCTTGTCGGCCAGCGTCTCGTCCAGCCCTGTCCAGCGCAGGATCGCCCCCGCCCGCTCATGCACCATCGCGCGCAGGATCGGCTCGTTCGCCTCCAGCGCGCCCGCCGCCCAGCGCAGGCCCGAGTCCATCAGCGGCAAATGCCGCCCCTCGGCGATCGTCGCCTTCAGCAACTGGCCCAGGATCGGCGCCACCTCGGTCGCGCGCAGCCGCGATCCGATCCCCGCCTTGACCATGCCGCCCAGCCGCTGCGGATCGAAGGCGGTCAGCATTTCGGCGAACAGGCGCGAGGCCCCACGCCGGATCCGCCCGCTTTCCTGCGGCGGCTGCGCCAGCCAGCGCCCCGCCGCGCCCGCCACGTCGACGCGGCTCATCCGGCGCGCGACGACGCGGGGGATCAGGAAATTGGCGCGCAGGAAATTGGCGAGCGTGTCGCCGATCCGATCCTTGTTGCGCGGTACGATCGCGGTATGCGGGATGGGCAGGCCGAGCGGGTGGCGGAACAGTGCCGTCACCGCGAACCAGTCGGCCAGCCCGCCGACCATCGCCGCCTCGGCAAAGGCGCGAACGAAGCCCCAGGCGGGATGCAGCGGCTGAAAGGTGCGCGCGATCAGGAACAGCGCCGCCATCGACAGCAACAATCCGGTCGCCACCACCCGCATCTTTCGCAGGGCGGGCGGAACGGGCTGGCTACCCCCCGGTCGCGCGTTCAGGTCCATCGATCATGACAATTCGTGAACGGCGGCTTTGTTCAAGCGGAATCTTTCCCAAGCGTAACGAAACCACCCATTGCTCCCCTGCAAGGGGAGCAATTCACCGCGTCACTCCGCCGGATCATAGCCCAGCTTGCCCGTCGCAGGGGGCAGCGCGGGGCCGCCCGCAGGCCCCTCGATCACCGGCCCGCCTCGCTCGTCGCCCGGGGTGTAGGTCAGCAGCCGCCGACCGAGGCGCGGCCCGATCCAGCGCTCCGCCCCCACCGCCAGGCTGAACGCCGCGGGCACGATCAACAGGGTCAGGATGGTCGACAGGGCCAGCCCGCCGATCACCGTCACGCCCATCGGGCTGCGCCACGATCCGTCGCCGCCCAGCGACAGCGCGGTCGGGACCATGCCCGCGACCATCGCCACCGTGGTCA
This sequence comes from Sphingomonas sp. SORGH_AS_0789, assembly GCF_031453055.1. Taxonomy (NCBI): domain Bacteria; kingdom Pseudomonadati; phylum Pseudomonadota; class Alphaproteobacteria; order Sphingomonadales; family Sphingomonadaceae; genus Sphingomonas; species Sphingomonas sp. SORGH_AS_0789. The sequence continues at coordinate 1,974,197 of NZ_JAVIYV010000001.1, read as the reverse complement.
TCACGATCGGCTGGGCGCGCTTGTGGCCCGCATCCAGCACCGCCTCGCGGATCGGCACGCCCTTGGCGATCTCCTCCAGCGCGAAGTCGATCAGCAGGATCGAGTTCTTCGCGACGATGCCGAGCAGCATCAACAGGCCGATATAGACCGGCAGCGAGAGCGGATTGCCGGTGAAGTACAGCGCCAGCAACCCGCCCAGTGGCGCCAGCAGCAACGAGGCCATGTTGACGAAGGGCGGCAGGAAGCGGCGATAGAGCAGCACCAGCACCGCAAAGACCATGAACACCGCCGAGATGATGGCCGTGAAGAAATTGGTCATCATCTCGTTCTGCATCTTGGCCTGGCCCAGCACCATCTCGCTGACCCCCATGGGCAGGGTCTTCATGATGGGCAGGTCGTGGACCTTCTTCATCGCGTCGCCGCTGATGACGCCCTTGGCCAGGTCGGCGCCGACCGTGATCTGCCGTCGCTGGTTCACGCGGTCGATCTGGGTCGGCCCCGCGCCCAGGCCGATGTCCGCCACGACGCTCAAAGGCACCGAGCCGCCGGTCTGGGTCTGGACCGGCAGGTTCTGGATGGTCGACAGGCGGGCGCGGGCATTCTGGTCCAGCGCGACGCGGATCGGCACCTGACGATCGGACAGCGAGAAGCGGGCCGAATTCTGGTCGATATCGCCCAGCGTCGCGATGCGGATCGCGCTCGACAGCGCCTGGGTCGTCACGCCCAGATTGGCCGCGAGGTCGAGGCGCGGGCGGATGACGATTTCGGGCCGGTCGAGATTGCCGACGATGCGCGGCGCGACCAGGCCGGGGACGGTCCCCATCTGCTCGACGATCTTGTTGGCGGTATCGCGCAGCACCGCCGGATCGTCGCCGCCCAGCGTGATGGTCAGGTCGCGGCCGCTCGATCCCCAGCCGAACTGCGACTGGAAGGACACCCGCGCATCGGGGATCGCCGCCAGCTCGGGCGCCAGCGACCGCTCGAAGTCGGTGCTCTTCATCGAGCGATCCTCCTTCAGTGTCGCGACCACGCGGCCATTGCCGACGCTGGTGCGCGAATAGACCGATTCGACATCGGGCTGCTTCTTCAGGAACGCGGCGACGCGGCGGACGACCTGGTCGGTCTGGGCCAGCGTCGTGCCCGGCACCATCTCGACCTTGGCGACCGCCTGGTCATTGTCCTGCGGCGGCTGGAAGGTCTTGGGGATGACCGCGAACATCACGACGGTCAGCGCGAAGGCGGCAAAGCCGATGCCGATCACCCACAGGCGATGGTCGCGGAACCGCCCGAAGAAACGCCGCACCACCCCGCGCCGCACGCCGTCGGTCGGCCGGTCATAGCGCAGCGACCAGCGCAGCGTCGCCATATAGGCGTCCATCAGCCGCCCCTCGCCATGGCTGGCATGGCCCGCCGACTTCAGGAAATAGGCCGCGATCATCGGGGTGATCATGCGCGCCACCGCCAAGCTCATAAGGACCGAGACGACGACGGTCAGGCCGAAATTCTTGAAATACTGGCCCGGTACGCCCGGCATGATCGACACCGGCAGGAACACCGCGACGATCGCCATGGTGGTGCCCAGCACGGCCAGGCCGATCTCGTCCGCCGCGTCGATCGACGCCTGATAGGCGGATTTGCCCATGCGCATGTGGCGCACGATATTCTCGATCTCCACGATCGCATCGTCGACCAGCACGCCCGCCACCAGGCTGAGCGCCAGCAGCGTCATCTGGTTCAGCGTGAAGTCCAGCAGGTCCATGACCCAGAAGGTCGGGATCGCCGACAGCGGGATCGCCAGCGCCGAGATCACCGTCGCGCGCCAGTCGCGCAGGAACAGGAACACGACGATCACCGCCAGCACCGCGCCCTCGATCATCGCATGGATGGCGCTTTCATATTGCTGCTCGGTATATTTCACGCTGTTCGAGCGGAGGACGAACTTCACCTCCGGATTGCGCTTTTCCAGCGCCTTCAGCTTCTCGACCGCGCCATTATAGACGCTGACGTCCGAGGCGCCCTTGGCGCGTTGGAAGTCGAAGCTGATGACCTGCCGCCCGTCGACCGCCGCCTGCGAGCGCCGCTCGGCATAAAGGTCGCGCACCGTCGCGATGTCGGCCAGCCGCACGGTGCGGCCGCCGCGCACATTGATCTGGCTCTGGCCCAGGTCATAGGCGTTGCGCGCATTGCCCAGCACGCGGACCGCTTGCTCGGTCCCGGCGATCTCGGCGCGACCACCGGCGGCGTTCAGGTTGGTCATGCGCAGCTGTGCGTTGACCTCGCTGGCGGTCAGCCCCTGCGCCTGGAGCTTGAGCGGGTCGAGGATCACGCGGATCTCGCGCGTCACGCCGCCGTTGCGGATGACCTTGGACAGGCCCGGAACCGACAGCAGCTCCTTGGTGACATTGTTGTCGATATACCAGCTGAGCTGTTCGGGCGTCATGTTGGACGCGACCGCCGAATAGCTAGCCAGGTCGTTATCGGTCGAATCGACGCGGATCACCTGCGGCTCGAGGATGCCGTCGGGCAGCATCGAGCGGATCTGGGTGATCGCGTCGCGCGCATCGCTGACCGCGCGGTCGATCGGCGTGCCGATATCGAGCTGGACCAGGGTCTGCGACTGGCCCTCGGTCACGGTCGAGGTGATCTGGTCGACGCCCTGGAGGTTCCGCAACGCCGCCTCGACCCGCTGGGTGACCTGGGTCTCCAGCTCGGTCGGCGCCGCACCCGGCTGGCTGACGACAACCACGACGATCGGGAAATCGATGTCGGGGTCATTGTTCACGTCCATCCGCATGAAGCTGACGATCCCCGCCAGCGTCAGTGCGACGAACAGGACGATCGGCGGAACGGGGTTCCGGATCGCCCAGGCGGAGATGTTGCGGAAACTCATGTCACTTGGCCTCCGGGCCGCCGAGGATCGGATGGACGAGCTGGCCCGCCGCCAGGAAGCCGCCCGCCGAGCGGACCACCCGCTCATTGCCGGTCAGGCCCGAGGCGATGGTGACGCCGTCGTCGGACACCTGCCCGATCTTGATGTCGCGCCGGGCGACCTTGTTGTCCGACCCCACGATATACACGAAGCTGCCCTTGTCGTCGCTCTGGATCGCCGAGTCCGGCAGGACGGGGGCATGGCCCGCGCCGCCGCGGATCGTCGCCGCCGCAAAGCCGCCGGGACGCAGCGCGGGGTCATAGGCCAGCGCGATGCGCGCCACGCCCTGCCGCGTCTGCGGATCGATGACCGGCGACACCTGCCACACCTCGCCCTTGAAGGTCTTGTCGCCGCCGACCGGGGTGACGGTGGCGGGCGCCCCGACGGCCAGGCCGACCAGATCGGCCTCCGCCAGCTGCGCGCGCAGCTCCATCTGCCCGCCCATCGCCATGCGGAAGAGGACGCCCGAGCCCGAACTGACGATCTGGCCCGGCTCGGCGGCGCGGGTCAGGATCAGCCCTTCGGCGGGCGCACGGATGTCGAGGCGGCCGTTGCGCGCCTGCGCCTCGCGGAAGGTCGCCTGCGCGGCGCGGACGCGCGCGGCGGCGGCGTCGCGGGTGGCGGCGCGGCGCTGGAGATCGGCTTTGGAGATGAAGCCGCGATCGACCAGCTGCTGCGCACGGTCCAGCTCGGCCTGCGCGATCTGCTGATCCGACTGGGCGACCGCGACCTGCGCGTTCAGCGCCGAGGCGGTCTGGGTCTGGACCGAGCGATCGACGGTCGCCAGCACCTGGCCCGCGCGGACCCACTGGCCCGGTTCGACCAGGACGCGGGTGATCATGCCCCCCTCGCCCGCGACACCGACCGGCATCTCACGACGCGCGGCCAGCGTGCCGGTGGCCGAGACCACCCGGCTGACCGCCTGCTGCCCCGGCACGACGACGGTGATGTTGGGCACCTGCGTGCCCGCACCGGCGGCGGAGGCCGCCTCATGCTTCTTGCCGCCGAGCATGTACCAGCCGCCCAGCGCCAGCACGATCACCACCAGGGCGATGGCGATCCAGCGCCCACGCCGCGCGGGCGCCGGTCCCTCCAGCCCCAGATGCCGGCCGCCACCGATCGCCCCCGTCTCGTAATTCATGTTCGTCACCGATCCCCGATCCGCATCCTTCGTGCGCATTTCACCCTTGGGATGCGCCATGACCCGCTGTGTTATAGAAATATAGCACCATGCTCAAGCGTCTTTGCGCGATACTGGATCAAGATGGCTCAAGAATGATTCCGGCGCGTTCATCGCACGTTTTGCCGAGCTTCGCCAAAGCTTTGCCAGCTTCAAACTGCATCAACGGGAGATGATGATGAACAAAATTCTGCTTGCCGCCGCACTGGCGCCCGCCGCGCTGATTCCGGGGGCCGCCTGGGCCCAGAGCGCGCCCGTGCCGACCACGGTCGAGCCGCTCGTCCCGGCGGCGGGCGCGGTCCTCGACGTCTCGGCCGAGGGGCGGACGAGCCGGGTCCCCGACCTGGCGACGATCCGCGCGGGCGTGGTCAGCCAGGGCGCGACCGCCGCCGCCGCGCTGTCCGACAATGCGCAGCGCATAGCGCGCGTACTGGCGGCGGTGAAGCGCGCCGGGGTCGCCGATCGCGACATCCAGACCGCGACCGTGCAGTTGCAGCCGCAATATCGCTATGGCGAGAATGTCCCGCCGACCATCACCGGCTATCAGGCGACCAACACGCTCAGCATCCGTTTCCGCGACATCGCCAAATCGGGCAGCGTCCTCGATGCGCTGGTCGCGCAGGGCGCCAACCAGATTGATGGGCCCAACCTGTCGATCGACAATCCCGATGCCGCGCTGAACGAGGCGCGCACCGATGCCATCCAGAAAGCCCGTGCGCGGGCCGAGCTTTATGCCAAGGCGGCGGGGCTGCGGGTCGCGCGGATCGTGTCGATCACCGAGAATGGCCAGGATGCAGGCGGACCCGAGCGTCCGATGATGATGCAGGCGATGGCGCGCGACGCGGTGGCCAAGACCAGCATCGCCCCCGGCGAGCGCGACGTGACGGTCAATGTCTCGGTCCGCTTCCTGCTGAACTGAACGGACGACGCCCCCATGGCCGATCGGCTTGGGGGCGTCGCTCATGCGGCCGGGACGATCCCGGCGGCAAAAACATATTGTGATACGAGAAGGGCCGCCCGGTCGCCCGGACGGCCCATTCCTTCGTTCGCCTTGTGTCGGGAGCGATTAACGCACCCGGCCGCGACGAACCAGGTTCACGATCGCCAGCAGGACGACGGCGCCCAGCAGCGAAACCAGGAACGACGTCAGCGTCAGTCCGGCATTGTTGATCGAACCGCCCGCAAAGATCAGGCCGCCGATGAACGCACCGACCACACCGACGACGATGTTCAGGAAGATGCCCTGCTGGGCATCGGTACGCATGATGATGCTGGCCAGCCAGCCGATGACACCACCGACGATAAGCCACAGGATAATACCCATTGTCTTTCCCTCCGTTGGGCCCGCAAGCGGGACACGGGGTTTAGACGTGCGAATGGCGTTACTTGTTCCGTACCCGTATCATCAACTCGACGCAAAAATCGATTTGTCAATATTTCTGCTGGCGCTCGTAAAGGGTGCGATAATGCTGGATGCGGGTCACGCGCAGGCCCGGCATGCCCGACCGGTCGATCGCGCGCTGCCATCCCGCAAATTCCTCGACCGACAGGCCATAGCGGTCGCACACTTCATCGACCGACAGCAATCCGCCATTGACGGCCGCCACCACCTCCGCCTTGCGGCGGACCACCCAGCGGGTCGTGCTGGCCGGCGGCAAGGTTTCGAGCGTCAGCGGTTCGCCGAGCGGCCCGATTACCTTGGCAGGGCGGATCTTCTGGTTCTCGATCATCATGCAACCTCGTCGGGGCTCCCTACCCCATATCGTCTACCAGGGAATGGGTAACACAGGCCGTTGAACACGGCTTAAAACCAACCGGTTAATTCTTCATTTACCCTGACTCCATTCGGCAAGAGCCCGTGCCATCGCCCCGTTGAACGCCCCGTCCAGCGGGGCGAACAGCGCCGGATCGACCAACTCGCGGGTAAAGCCCGCCTGCACCACGGCCGTATGACTGGCCGCCTGCCGCGCGGTCGCGCCGACCATCAGCACCGCCAGATCGGGCGGCAACACCGTCAGTTCGGTATCCCGATCGAATCTGTTGAAGCTGAGATCCAAAAGCGCCATCCATATTGTGGGTCGGCCCTCCTGTTACTGGACGGGTATGAAAGCCGGGTAAAGGCCCATCGCATTGGCCCCGTTTTTCAGGCCCCTGTCACCCCTTTCCCCATCGGCTGCCCCGATTTTTTGCATGCCCGGCCGGAAAGGCGTATGGGAGCGCAATGGAGCAGATGGTGGATTTCCAGCTTGGGGGCGATCCCCGGGCGCGTCGGATCGTGGTGGCGATGTCGGGCGGGGTCGACAGTTCGGTCGTCGCCGCGCTGGCCCATGCCACGGGGGCCGAGACGATCGGCGTCACCCTCCAGCTCTACGATCATGGCGAGGCGGTCGGCCGCGCCGGGGCCTGTTGCGCGGGCCGCGACATCCGCGATGCGCGCGCGGTGTGCGACCGGCTGGGCATCGCGCATTACGTCTTCGACCATGAGAACAGCTTCCGCACCCAGGTGGTCGATCGCTTCGCCGACGAATATCTGGCCGGGCGCACCCCGATCCCTTGCGTCCAGTGCAATATGGGGCCGAAATTCACCGACCTGCTGGCCCTCGCGCGCGATCTGGGCGCCGACTGCCTGGCGACCGGCCATTATGTCCGCCGGGTCGAAGGCGCGAGCGGCGCGGAGCTGCATCGCGGGGCCGATCCGGCGCGCGACCAGAGCTATTTCCTGTTCGCCACCACCCAGGCCCAGCTTGACTTCCTGCGCTTCCCGCTCGGCGCGCTGCCCAAGTCGCGGGTGCGCGAGATCGCGGCCGAACTGGGCCTCGGCGTCGCGGCCAAGCCCGACAGCCAGGATATCTGCTTCGTCCCCGATGGCGATTATGCGGGCCTGGTCCGCAAGCTGCGTCCCGAGGCCGATACGCGCGGCGACATCGTCGACCTGTCGGGCACCAAGCTGGGCGAGCATCGCGGCCTGATCCACTATACGGTCGGCCAGCGGCGCGGGCTGGAGATCGGCGGCAGCCCCGAGCCGCTCTATGTCGTCCGGCTGGAGCCCGACACCCGGCGCGTCGTCGTCGGCCCGCGCGTGGCGCTGGCGGTGGAGGCGGCGCGGCTGAGCGCGATGAACATCCTCGGCCCGCTCGACGGCCCGCTCTTCGCCAAGGTCCGCTCGATGGCCAAGCCGGTGCCCGCGCGCATGGTCGGCGACCGGCTGGTCTTCGACGCGCCCGAATATGGCGTGTCGCCGGGCCAGGCGGCGGTGTTGTACGACGGCGACCAGGTGCTCGGCGGCGGCTGGATCGCCGAGACCGAGGCGGCACGCATCGCCGCCTGACGCGTTTATCGGGTCATGACCGGGCCAAGCATCGAAGACCTCCGCCGCCAGATGGACGCCGCCGCCGAACGCCTCGACTTCGAGGAGGCGCGGGCGCTTCGCGACCGGATCAACCTGCTGCGCGGCGGGGCGGAGGATATCAGCGTCGACACCAGCGGCCTGACCCGCCAGCAACCCGGCGCGATGGGCCTGGGCACCAGCCAGTCCCGCCCCGAACGCCCCGAAGGCTGGGTACCGCCCAAAAAGCCCGACCCGATGACCAAAGGACGCAGGCGGCGACAGGGTTGAAGGCGGGCGGGGCGGCCGATCCCATAATTCCCACATACCTTACCAGGGTATCAGCCCTGTGAAGGGCTCACAGGATTCCCGTCTCCGTATCGATACGCCACGGCGGATTGCGGCGATTCGGACCGGCATGGAACAGGCAAAGCCGGTTTCCGGAAGGATCGAGCAGTCGCGCCTCTCGCCAGAGCCAAGGCTGATCCTGCGGTTCCGATACCAGCGTGCCGCCCTGCGCCTTAAACCGCGCGGCGGTCGCGTCCACGTCATCCACCTCGAAATAGATGATCGGCCCCTCCGGCGACACATGGTCTTGCAGATGGATCGAAAAGGTTGCCTCGCCCTCTGGCAATTCGAAGCGGGCATATTCGCTCCGCGCCGATACGATCAGTCGTAGCCCCAATGCACAATAGAAACGCACGCTCGCGTCGAAATCGGTCGCCCCGACCGTTACCTGATTCATCCGCATGTTATCCTAGCCCCCATCTCGGTTCATGACCGCTCCTCAGCCTGTTCCACGGGAATGAATCGGAGCACCCCGGCCTGCCGGGCGGGAGCATGGGTATCGCTGGGATGGTTGACGCCGTCATTGACCGGCACCTCGCCAAAGTCGAACGGGGACACACCCTCCAGACAAGCGACGTTCACACCATATTGGTTCGGGTTGGATCGCCGCTGGTGATGCGTGTAGATGCCGCATATCGAGCAGAAGAAATGCTCGGCCGTCCGCGTGTTGAAGCGATAGCTGGTAAGCCATTCTCTGCCTTGAACGATCGTGACACCGCCCATTTCGGCGGAAACGACAACGGCACCGCGCATCCGGCAATAAGAACAGGTGCAGCGGCGGACGGTGTTGAAGCCATCACTGAGCTTCGCCTCGAAACGGACCGCCCCACAATGGCATTGGCCCGGCCAGTGATTCTCCACATTCCCTGCCATTGCGACTCCGAGCCTCACTGACGTCCTTGCGAGATCATAGGGACGGCAGGGGCAGGAGCGCCAATGCTTTCAGCTTGGCGCCTGGTTACAGCCAAACGGCAAAGCCCCGCGATATTCCGGCTTCACCGCCGCGAGGATCGCGCGCGTTACCGGCAACGTCACTTCATAAGCCCGCTCGGCATAGGAGCCCGCGACATAGGGGTCGGCGATCAGCCCGATCCGGTCGATCGCGCGGCCATTGGTCGATCCCAGCAATATTGTCAGATTCTTGACCTGGGGACAGACATTCATTGACGACACATCACCCTGGTTCCGCCGCCGCTGCTCCGCCTTTAACCGCGCGCAATAATCGGTCCGGATGGCCGACTGGAGAGCCGCTGCTGCCGTCACCTGCGCCATCGCCGGACTGGCGATGCCCGTCAAAGTCAGCGCGATCATGATCCTTCGCATCGTCCGTCTCCCCTCGATCCGGCCAATCTGGATCAGACGGGCTGTACGGTCGATGACCGGCCCGGTTCCGCTTGTCGTGCCGCGCGGGCGAACATATATCGAACACATGGCGCAACTCGACACCCGTGAGAAGCTGGCGATCCTGGCGGATGCCGCGAAATACGATGCCTCCTGCGCCTCGTCGGGCACGTCCAAGCGCAACAGTCGCGACGGCAAGGGGATCGGCTCGACCGAGGGCATGGGCATCTGCCATGCCTATGCGCCCGATGGCCGGTGCATCTCGCTGCTCAAGATCCTGCTGACCAACAGCTGCATCTTCGACTGCCATTATTGCATCAACCGCAAATCCTCCAATGTCCGCCGCGCGCGGTTCACCGCGCAGGAGGTGGTGAACCTCACCCTCGCCTTCTACCGGCGCAATTATATCGAGGGGCTGTTCCTCTCGTCGGGCATCATCAAATCGTCCGACTACACGATGGAGCAGATCGTCGAGGTCGCGCGGAGCCTGCGCGAAGATCATGGCTTTCGCGGCTATATCCATCTGAAGACCATTCCCGACGCCGATCCCGAACTGGTGCGGCTGGCGGGGGTCCATGCCGACCGCGTATCGATTAATGTCGAGCTGCCGACCGTGGGCGGGCTCCGCCGCCTCGCACCCGAAAAGGATGCTGCTCGGATCGAAGGCGCGATGGCCGATGTGAAGACCGCGATCGAGGATCGGGCGGACGCCTCCAAACGCTATAAGTCCGCCCCCGGCTTCGCGCCCGCCGGCCAGTCGACGCAGATGATCGTCGGCGCCGATGCCGCCACCGACCGCGACATCGTCGGGCGCGCGGCGACGCTCTACGACCGCTTCCGGCTGCGCCGCGTCTATTATTCGGCGTTCAGCCCGATCCCCGACGCCTCGGCCGTCCTGCCGCTCCAGCGCCCGCCGCTGATGCGCGAGCACCGGCTATACCAGTCCGACTGGCTGATGCGCTTCTACGACTATCGCCCCCATGAGGTGGCCGCCGCCGCCGACGAGGCGACGGGCATGCTGCCGCTGGACATCGATCCCAAGCTCGCCTGGGCGCTCAAATTCCGCCAGCATTTCCCGGTCGATGTGAACCGCGCCCCGCGCGAGATGCTGCTGCGCGTGCCGGGGCTGGGGGTGAAGGCGGTGGACCGGATCATCGCCACCCGCCAATGGCGCAGGCTGCGGCTGGAGGATGTCGGGCGGCTGACCGTCTCGATCGCCAAGCTGCGCCCCTTCCTGATCGCCGAGGACTGGCGCCCGGTTGCGCTGGCCGAGCGGGCGGACCTGAAGCCGCTGGTCAAGCCGCGCGGCAAGCAGCTCGAACTCTTCGGCTGAGTGAGAGTGATTCGCGGGTGAAACGCGCGTCGCGCTTCGCCGTTGGTCGCGCGAAGGAGACAAGGCCATGGCCACCGCCGACATCTATGCCGATCTGAAGCGCGACCACGACAAGCAGCGGGAAATGCTCAAGGAACTCGCCGAGCTGAAGGGCGACGGAGCCAAGCGCAAGAAGCTGTTCGAGGCGTTCCGCATCGAGATCCAGAGCCACGCCGCCGCCGAGGAGGAGTCGCTCTATGCCACCATGCTGGGCGAACCCGAGCTGCGCGACGATGCCCGCCATTCGGTGTCCGAGCATAAGGAGATCGACGATCTGCTCGGCGAGATGATGGACCTCGACTTCGCCTCGGACGAGTGGGAGTCCAAATTCTTCCACATGCGCCATCGCTATGAGCATCATATCGACGAGGAAGAGGAAGAGATGTTCCCGGCCGCCGAAGAGGAACTGGACGACGCGACCGAGAAGAAGCTCGCCGAAATCTACGAGGAGCGCAAACCCATCGAGGCGAAGGAGGCCAAGGCCAATCCGCCGGGCGGAGACGAGCGCGATTGATCGGGAGCGACCTTCATCCTCCCCGCCACGGGGCGGATTGACGCGCGATGCGCATCATAACCCTTTCTGCCCCCGATGATTTCGACGCGTGGCGGGACGCGGCGCGTGGGTTGATCGCCGACGCCGTGCCGCCCGATCAGGTCGTCTGGCAGGTCGGCGAGCAGACCGCCGACCTGTTCGGCGCCGTTGCGGAGGAGAGGCCGACCAGCCCCGCGCCGCGCTTCACGGTCGCGCGCGGCTTCATCGACCTCGCGCGCAGCGTCATCCTGTCGAACGATCCGGAGCGTTTCGCGCTGCTCCACACCGCGCTCGACCGGCTGCGGCGGCAACCCCGGCTGATCGAGGACCAGGCCGATCCGCTAGTCCGCAGGCTCGACCGGCTCGCCAAGGCGGTGCGGCGCGACATCCACAAGATGCGCGCCTTCCTGCGCTTTCGCGAGACCGAGGATGACGACGGCCCGCGCTATGTCGCCTGGTTCGAGCCCGAGCATCATATCGTGCGCGCCAATGCGGCCTTCTTCGTCAACCGCTTCACGACGATGCGCTGGTCGATCCTGACGCCGGAGGTGTCGCTCCACTGGGACGGCAAGACGCTTTCGGAAGGGCCGGGCGCCAGCAAGGCCGACGCGCCCGAGGGCGATCCGACCGAGGCGGTGTGGAAGACCTATTATGCCAGCATCTTCAACCCCGCGCGCGTGAAGATCGGCGCGATGTTGAAGGAGATGCCGCGCAAATACTGGAAAAACATGCCGGAAACCGCGTTGGTCCCGCAACTGATCGCAGGCGCGCAGGCACGGGAGACGGGCATGATCGACACCGCCAGGGTGGATGTACGGACCGGACGCGGCGGCAATGCGCAGGCGGCCTGGGCGGCGCTGCGCGATGAGGCGATGGGCTGTACCCGCTGTCCGCTTTACGTCCCCGCCACCCAGACGGTGTTCGGCGAAGGTCCGGTGGACGCGCCCCTGATGTTCGTCGGCGAACAGCCGGGCGATCAGGAGGACCTGGCGGGCCGCCCCTTTGTCGGTCCTGCCGGACAGGTCTTCGACCGCGCGGTGGCGGAGGCGGGGATCGACCGCACGCGGGCCTATGTCACCAACGCGGTCAAGCATTTCAAATTCGAGCCGCGCGGCAAGCGGCGTATCCACACCTCGCCCGATGCGGGGGAAATCCAAGCGTGCCGCTGGTGGGTCGAGCAGGAACGCCTGCTGATCCAGCCGCAGGTGACGGTCGCGCTGGGCGCGACGGCGGCACGCTCGCTGTTCGGCAAGGCGATGACGATCGGACGCGAACGGGGCAAGGCGCTGACCCTGCCCGATGGCGGAACCGCGTTCATCACCGTCCATCCCAGCTATCTGCTCCGCTTGCCCGATCCGGCGGCGAAGGAGGTCGAATATGCGCGGTTCGTGGAGGATCTGAGGCTGGCGGCAGGGGCCATTGCCTAGGTCAGAATAGCGTGCCACCCATGCTCCCTGATGATAGAGGAACGGATGGCGTCTTCATCGCTCGAACAGCTTTGGTCGTTCCTCTGGACGAGACGTTTTACCGATCACGAAGCGCGACTGCGTTTCGAGCTGGGCGGGGACATATGGGGTGCCGACCATTACCCGATCCCCCGCTTCCTCCAGGCACTCCATCGTGCCACAGCGATTGCCGACGTGCTTTTCCCAAACGGCTGCCACGCGGTGGTCGCCTCGATCAAGGGTTCGACACAACCGGAAGACTTGCACGACGAATGGCGCGAGGACGGTTTTTCGCGTTTGCAGGCAAGCGGGTTTTCGGCGGCCTACATGAGCGAGTGGCAGAGCATAATCTATCCGGACGATTCTGATGACGCCTATTGCTGGACCCTTCGCGGTTGTCGGTTGGGCGACGACAGGATCGCACGCGACTGCCTGATCTGGCACGGCATCGCGGCGGAAATGCCAATATCGCCTAGTGCGCCGGTCGTTGCATTCCTGCTCGATCCCGATGCAGGTACGATGCTCCATATTTATGATGATCGCGGCATGGACGTCATGGCGTGCGACGCCGTAAAGCTGAGCAGGTTGCAATCAACCCATGCGAGTTGGCTTCTCGAGGATGACCGCACGGCTATGGGCAGGCTGTTCGATCCAAGCTGACCATTCCCATGCGGCGGCCGCTGCTACATCTCCCGCGGGTCCGGCCCGATCCGCCCCTCGGCATCGTCCAGTGCATCGATCGCGGCCATGTCCTCGTCGTCCAGCGTCAGTTCGGTCGCGGCGAAATTGTCCGCCATATGCGCCGCATCCGCCGCCTTGGGGATCACCGACAGGCCATGCGCCAGATGCCAGGCGAGCACCACCTGCGCCGCCGAGCGGCCATGCTTGTCCGCAATGGCAACGATCTCGGGCGTCTTCAGCAGTTCGCCGCCCTGCCCCAGCGGGCTCCAGCTCTGGGTCACGATGCCCTTGGCCTGATGATAGGCGCGCGCCTCGCGCTGCTGGAAGCGGGGGTGGAGCTCGATCTGGTTGACTGCGGGCACCACGCCCGTCGCCGCGATGATGCGGTCGAGATGCTCGGGCAGGAAGTTCGACACGCCGATCGACCTGGCCTTGCCCGCCTCGCGAAGCGCGATCAGGCTTTGCCATGCCTCGACATAGGCGTCCTCGGCGGGGACCGGCCAGTGGATCAGATAGAGGTCGACCGCCTCGACGCCGAGCAGCGCCAGGCTCTCGTCCAGCGCCGCTTCGGCATCGCGGTGGCGGTCGTTCCACAGCTTGGTGGTCAGGAACACGTCCGCATCGCGAAGGCCGTCGCCCACGCCGCGCTCATTGCCATAAAGGGCGGCGGTGTCGACCAGACGATAGCCGGTATCGAGCCCGCGCCGCACCACCAGCGCGACCTGCGAATCCGGAATCTGATAGGTGCCCAGCCCGATTTGCGGCATGGTGCGATCGTCGTTCAGGGTCAACATCGTCATGCGTCCCAAACCGGCCGCACGCCCATGCGGTTCCGATTGACCCTGCCCCGCCAATCGCGCAAGTCGCTGGCCCCATGGTCGAACAACTTCTTTCCGCACTGGCGAGCTTCGCCATCTGGGTCATCTCGTCGGGCGGCTATCTGGGCATCATGCTGCTGATGGCGATCGAGAGCGCGTGCATTCCGCTGCCCTCCGAGATCATCATGCCCTTTGCCGGCTATCTGGTGTCGACCGGCCAGTTCAATCTCTATCTCGCCGCGACGGCGGGGGCGCTGGGGTGCAATCTGGGTTCGATCGTCGCCTATGAGATCGGCAAGCGCGGCGGGCGGCCGGTCGCCGAGCGCTGGGGCAAATACCTGCTGATCGGGCCGGGCGAGCTGGATGCGGCGGACCGGTTCTTCGCGCGATACGGCTCGATCGCGGTGATGATCGGGCGGCTGTTGCCGGTGATCCGCACCTTCATCGCCTTTCCGGCGGGGGTGGCGCGGATGCCGCTGGTGCCGTTCCACCTCTATACCTTTCTCGGCAGCTGGCCCTTCTGCCTGGTCCTGGCGATCGTCGGGCGCGAGCTGGGCGAGAAATGGGATTCGGACCCGCGCGTGAAGGCGTTCTTCCACCGGGCCGATCTGGCGATCGGGATCGTGCTGGTCCTGCTGGTCGGCTTCTATGTCTGGCACCGGGTGCGCGGGCTGAAGCGCGCGCAGGACTGAACCAGCCACAGGGCGAGCGGGATCGCGATCGCCGCCCATAGATAAAGGCCGTTCCAGCTTGTCCATCCCCACCATTCGGAGGGGATGGTGCGCAGATCGCCGAAGCGGAACCGCAGCTGGATCACCGCCTGCCACCAGGCCCAGCGATAGCCGGGCGGCGCGAAGATCTCCGCCGCCGCGATGGTCAGGTTGATCGCGACCGAACCGAGCAGCAGCATCGCCAGCCCGACACGCTGCCACCCAGCCCGCGCCATCGTCCAGACCGGCGCCAGCCCCAGCGCCGCCACGCCCGCCAGCGGCATCGCATGGCGCGGCCCGGTGGCATTGCCGCCGTCCCAATAGACATAGGCCGCGTTGACCAGCAGCGCGACGACCGCCACCCCGGCCGCCGCCAGCGCGATCCCGCGCGTCGCCCGCGCCTCCCCCAGCCGCCACAGGCCGACCGGCGCGACCAGCAGCACCGGCGCCACCCAGAACAGCCCGCGCGTCGGCCCGACCAGAATTGCGCGCAGCACCGCCACGCGCGGCACGGTCAGCCCGAACAGCCCCTGGTCCATCCCCTCGAACCCGACCACGCCCGAATAGCCGATGCGGAACAGCGTCCCGAAGGCGAAGAAATTATAGGCGGCGAGCGGCAACAGCCCCGCCACTCCCGAGACGATCAGCGGCAGCAGCGCCTTGGGCGTCGCGCGATACTTCCACGCCGCCCACAGCCCGATGACCGATCCCGCCAGCACCGCCTGATACTCGACCACCACCGCCCAGCCGAGCGCCAGCCCCGCCACCGCCATCCACCGTCCGCCGCCACGCGCGACGCCCACTAAAGCGATGACGAACAACGCCGCGACCGCCGCATGGCCCAGCAAGGTGGTGGAATAGCCCCAGATCGGCGTCCCCAGCGCATAGCCCAGCGCCGCGAACAGCGCCGCCCCCGCGCCGCCGGTCAGCGTCAGCGCCAGATCGAACAGCAGCACCGCCGCGATGGCGGTCAGCAGCGCCGATCCGGTCGCCGCCGCCACCCGCGTACGCAGCTTCAGATAGGCGACGAAGCCGGGGTCGACCGAGCTTGGTATATGCCGCCCCGCGCGGTCGCCGGTAACGAGGTCGGTGATCGCCACGGCGGGCAAGGCCATCAGGGTCATACCCGGCGCCTTGTCGAGATAGGCATGGTTGCCGAACTGCGCCTTGTCGATGGTCAGCGGCGCGAAGGGATCGATGCTCGCGGTGCCGTTCTCGACCATGCGGATCGCGGCGAACAGCCGGGTCGCGTTGTTGGGATTGAACTCCCACGACCCGAACCAGGCACCGCTCAGCCAGACCAGCAGGAACAGGCCGATCCGAATCCTCCCCAAGCCCTGCGTCCGCGCCATATCGTCTCCGCCGCCTGTCGTGGCCGGGCGGTATCGGGACCGCGCGTGCCGGGCAAGCGTCGTTACGATCCGGGCCCGATCGGCAGCGAGGTGGTCGACTTGATCTCCGACAGCGCGACGGTGGAGTTGATTTCCTGCACCCCCGGCAGGTTCGACAGCCGCTCGAAGAACAGCCGTTCATAGGATTCGATATCGGCCGCCACGATGCGCAGCATGAAGTCGACCGACCCCATCAGCACATGGCATTCCATCACCTCGGGCACTTCGCGGATCGCGGCGGTGAATTCGTCCAGATTGGCGCGGCCATGCGCATTGAGCTTCACCTGCGCGAAGATCTGCGCCTTCAGCCCGACCTTCGTCCGGTCGACCAGCGCGACGCGCCGCTTGATGATCCCATCCCGCTCCAGCCGGTCGATCCGGCGCCAGCAGGGCGAGGCCGACAGGCCGACCGCCTCGGCGATGGCGGCGGTGGACAGGCTGGCATCCTCCTGAAGCAAGGCGAGGATGCGGCGTTCCCAGATATCGAGGTCGTGCGGCATAACCATTCCGATAAATCGCCTTATCGGGTCAATTCAACCGATCTTTCGCGTCGAAGCCCCCAAGATGGACCAGAAACACTCGGCCGGGGCCGCTAGATTGCTTTCAACAGATCAAGGGAAGACCAACATGTCGCGCACCGCACCAGACGCCCACAGCCTGCCCCCCGAAGAGGTGGTGTCGTTCCACGACGCCGACACGGGGGCGAGCGGGGTCATCGTCCTCCATTCGACCGCGCTGGGCCCGGCGGCGGGCGGATGCCGCGCCTGGCATTATGCTAGCGACCGCGCGGCGACCGTCGATGCGCTGCGCCTGGCCGAAGGAATGGCGCTGAAGAATGCGCTGGCCGACCTGCCCTTTGGCGGAGGCAAGGCCGTCATCCGGTTGCCGCAGGGCGATTTCGACCGGGCGGCGCTGTTCCGCGCCTTTGGACGGACGGTGCGCGAGTTGAAGGGACGCTATGTCACCGCCGAGGATGTCGGCACCTCGGTCGAGGATATGGGCATGGTCGCCCGGGAAACGCACCATGTCGCCGGGCTTCCCGCAAGCGGCGGGCGGCCGGGCGGCGATCCCTCGCCCTGGACCGCGCTGGGCGTCGCACAGGCGATGCAGGTCGCGGTCCGGCACCGGCTGGGCGCCGAGCTATCCGACGTGACCGTCGCGGTGCAGGGGCTGGGGCATGTCGGCTATGCGCTGTGCGAATTGCTGCATGAAATGGGTGCGCGGCTGATCGTCGCCGAACCGCGCAGCGAGGTGGCGGCGCGCGCCGCCGATCGCTTCGGCGCGATGGTGATGAGCAGCCGCGCGCTGCTGTCCGCGCGGGTCGATGTGCTGGCGCCTTGCGCACTGGGGGCGGTGCTCGATGCCGAAACCGTGGCGGGTCTGCGCGCCAGCGTGGTGTGCGGCGCGGCGAACAACCAGCTGGCCAGCGAGGACATGGCCGACCGACTGGCCGAGCGCGACATCCTCTATGCCCCCGACTTCCTGGTCAATGCCGGGGGGATCATCAATGTCGCGGGCGAATATCTCGGCTGGCGCGCGCCCGACGTGCGCAAGCGGGTACAGGGCATCGCGCTGCGGATGGAGGAGACGCTGGCCCGCGCGGCGCGCGACGGCGCCACCCCGCATCATGCCGCCCGCGCCATCGCGCAGGACCGCATCGCAAACGCCCCGCGCCAGGCGGTCGCGGCGTGACGATCGGGGGCGTCGACGGCGACGCCCCCGGCATCATTCCAGTTCGAGGATGACCGCATCCACCGCCAGGCTGTCGCCGGTCCTGGCGGAGATGGTCTTGACGGTGCCGGTCTTGGCGGCGCGCAGGATGTTTTCCATCTTCATCGCCTCGACCACCGCCAGCGGCTGGCCCGCCTCGACCCTGTCGCCCTCGGCCACGTCGAGGCGGACGAGCAGGCCCGGCATCGGCGCGATCAGGAACCTGGACAGGTCGGGCGGGACCTTCTCGATCAGGTGCCGGGCGTAAGGCGCCGCGCGGGCGGGCAGGACGCGGATGGTGTGGCTCGCCCCGCGCGTCGTCAGGCGAAAGCCGGTGCGGGTCCTGGCGATGCGGACGTGGAGGGTTTCGCCCGCTTCGTCCTCGACCGCGATCATCCGGTCGCCGGGCGTATAGGCGATGGCGAGGTCGAGCTCCGCGCCGTCGACGCTGATCCCATCGGTCGAGACGTTGACCGCATGGTCCTTGCCCCCGATCCGCACCGTCCAGTCGGCGGGCGGTTGCAGCCGGTGGCCGAGCTGGCCGTCGATCCGCCGGGCCCGGTCCGCCTCGGCGGTGGCGGCGAAGGCGGCGATGGCGGCAAGCGTGCGGGTCAGCTCCGCGCTTGCGGGTGCGCCGTGGAAGCCCTCGGGATATTCCTCGGCGATGAAGCCGGTGGTGAGCGCGCCCGCACGGAAACGCGGATGCTGCATCAGCGCAGAGACGAAGTCGATGTTCGTCCCCGGCCCGACGATCTCGAACGCATCGAGCGCGGCGATCTGCGCGTCGATCGCGGCCTCGCGGGTGGGGGCCCAGGTGACGAGCTTGGCGATCATCGGATCATAGAACATGCTGACCTCGCCGCCCTCGGCGACGCCGTCATCGACGCGCACGCGGACGTCGTCATCGGCCTGCTCGGCGGGCGGGTTGTAGCGGACCAGCCGCCCGGTCGAGGGCAGGAAGCCGCGATACGGGTCCTCGGCATAGACCCGGTTCTCGATCGCCCAGCCGGTCAGCGTCACATCGTCCTGGCCGAACGCCAGCGGCTCACCTGCCGCGACGCGGATCATCTGCTCGACCAGATCGAGGCCGGTGATCTCTTCCGTGACGGGATGCTCGACCTGGAGCCGGGTGTTCATCTCGAGGAAGTAGAAGCTCTCGCCCGTCGGATCGGCGCCCGACACGATCAGCTCGACGGTCCCGGCCGAATGATAGCCCACCGCCCGGGCCAGCGCGACCGCCTGCTCGCCCATCGCCCGGCGCATTTCGGGGGTGACGAAGGGCGACGGGGCCTCCTCTACCACCTTCTGGTGGCGGCGCTGGACCGAGCATTCGCGCTCGCCGAGATAGACGATATTGCCGTGCTGGTCGCCCAGCACCTGGATCTCGATATGGCGGGGGGACTCGATGAACTTCTCGATGAAGACGCGGTCGTCGCCGAAGCTGGCGAGCCCTTCGCGCTTGGTCGCCTCGAAGCCCTCGCGCACGTCCGCCTCGGACCAGGCGAGCCGCATGCCCTTGCCGCCGCCACCGGCCGACGCCTTCATCATGACCGGAAAGCCGATGTCGGTGGCGATGCGCACCGCCTCCTCGGTATCGGCGATCTCGCCCAGATAGCCGGGGACGACATTGACGCCCGCCGCCTTGGCCAGCTTCTTCGACTCGATCTTGTCGCCCATCGCGGCAATGGCGTTCGGCGGCGGGCCGATGAACGCGACGCCCGCCTCGGCACAGGCGCGCGCGAAGCTCTCGCGCTCGGACAGGAAGCCGTAACCGGGATGGATGGCATCCGCGCCCGTCGCCTTGGCGGCGGCGAGGATCAGCTCGGCCTTGAGATAGCTCTCGGCGGCGGGTGCGGGGCCGAGGCGCACCGATTCATCGGCCAGCCGGACATGGGGTGCGCCCGCATCGGCGTCGGAATAGACCGCGACCGTGGCGATGCCCATGGCCCTCGCGGTGCGGATCACCCGGCACGCGATTTCCCCGCGATTGGCGATCAGGATTTTCTGGAACACGGGGTTACCTCTCCTTTTATGTCATTGGTCCGTGTCGCCTGTTCCCCGGCGAAGGCCGGGGTCCAGTTTCCAAGACGCTGATGGCGCGCCCGTGCCGCCTCGGGGGAGGCCTCTGCCACGCGCCATCGATGGTTCACCGCCACTGGGCCCCGGCCTTCGCCGGGGAACAGGGCGGTGGAAGCCTCACTCCGCCGCTTCCAATTCCACCTTGCACTCCGCCGCCATGGGGGTGAGCCCCAGCCGGGCGAAGAGTGCGGCGTCCTTGTCGTCGCCCGCATTGCCTGCGGTCAGCAGCTTGTCGCCGGTGAAGATCGAATTGGCGCCCGCCAGGAAGCACAAAGCCTGGGTCGCATCCGACATGCTCTCGCGCCCCGCCGACAGCCGGACCATCGAATGCGGCATGGTGATGCGCGCGACCGCCACGGTGCGAACGAATTCGATATCGTCGATCTTGGCGAGCGGCGTGTCGGCCAGCATATCGCCCAGCACCGTGCCCTTGACCGGCACCAGCGCGTTCACCGGCACGCTGCCCGGATGCACCGGCAGGGTGGCGAGCGCATGAATGAAGCCGACCCGGTCGCCGCGCGTCTCGCCCATGCCGACGATACCGCCGCAGCATACGTTGATGCCGGCGTCGCGGACATGCTCCAGCGTCTCCAACCGCTCACCGAAGCTGCGCGTGGTGATGACGTCGCCGTAACGCTCGGGCGAGGTGTCGATATTGTGGTTGTAATAGTCGAGCCCCGCCTCGGCCAGCGTCTGCGCCTGCGCATCGGTGAGCATGCCCAGCGTCATGCAGGTTTCCATGCCCATGGCGCGCACGCCCTTCACCATCTCGACGATGGCGGGCATGTCGCGGTCCTTGGGATTGCGCCAGGCCGCGCCCATGCAAAAGCGCGTCGAGCCGTGATCCTTGGCCTGCGCCGCCGCCTGCAGCACGGCGCGCGGGTCCATCAGCTTGGTCGCCTTCAGCCCGGTATCGGCATGCGCCGACTGGCTGCAATAGCCGCAATCCTCGGGGCAGCCGCCGGTCTTGATCGACAGCAGCGTCGACAACTGAACCTGATCGGCGGCATGATGCGCGCGGTGCACCTCGGCCGCGCGGAACAGCAGCTCGGTGAAGGGCAGGTCGAACAGCGCGGCGATCTCGGCGCGGGTCCAGTCGGTGCGCGGGGTTGCCGTCTCGGCGCTCAGCGCGGTGGTCGTCGTCATCACGTGTCGTCCTGTCATTCGCCCGTTTCCGGCGGCATGTTATGGCCCAGCAGCCTCAGCACATCCTCGGCCGCCTTCACAAGATTGGTGCCGGGGCCGAATATCGCCTGCACCCCGGCATCGTAGAGCGCCTGATAATCCTGCGCGGGAATAACGCCACCCGCGATGACCTTGATATCGGCGCGGCCCGCGTCGCGGAGGTGGCCGATCAGTTCGGGGATCAGCGTCTTGTGCCCCGCCGCCAGGCTGGACGCGCCGACGACATCGACATCGCGGGTGAGTGCGACCTGCGCGGCTTCCTCCGGCGTCTGGAACAGCGCGCCGGGCACCACCTCGAACCCCAGATCGCCGAACATGGACGAGACGAGGTTCGCGCCCCGGTCATGGCCGTCCTGGCCCATCTTGGCGACGAACAGCCGGGGCTTGCGGCCTAGGCGGCGCTCGACCGCCTCGACGCCCCGGAGCAGGCGGGCCCAGCGTTCGTCCTCGGCGTAGGCCCCGCCATAGACGCCCGACACCGGAGTCGGCTGGGTGCCATAGCGGCCGAACGCATCCTCCAGCGCCGAGGAAATCTCGCCCAAAGTCGCCCGCGCCCGTGCCGCCTCGACGGCCAGCGCAAGGAGGTTGCCCTTGCCGAATGCGCCGTCGCGCAACGCATCCAGCGCCGAGCGGCACGCCGCCTCGTCGCGCGCGGCCTTCACCGCCGCGATCCGCGCGACCTGGGCCCCGCGCACCGCGTGATTGTCGATGTCGAGGATTTCCACCGGCGCTTCGTCGGCCAGCCGGTACTTGTTCACTCCGACGATCACATCCTCGCCCCGGTCGACCTTGGCGGCGCGGGCGGCGGATGCCTCTTCGATCATCGCCTTGGGCCAGCCCGCCGCGACCGCTTTCGCCATGCCGCCTTCGGTCTCGATCCGCTCGATCAGCGCCCAGGCACCGTCGACCAGCGACTGGGTCAGGCTCTCGACATAGTAACTGCCGCCCAGCGGATCGACGACGCGTGTCATCCCCGTCTCTTCCTGCAACACGATTTGCGTGTTGCGCGCGATCCGGGCGGAAAAGTCGGTGGGCAGCGCGATCGCCTCGTCCAGCGCATTGGTGTGGAGCGACTGGGTGCCGCCCAGCATCGCGGCCATCGCCTCGATGGTGGTGCGGATGACGTTGTTATACGGGTCCTGCTCGGTCAGCGACACGCCACTCGTCTGGCAGTGCGTCCGCAGCATCTTGGAGCGTTCGTCCCTCGCCCCCAACTGGGTCATCGCCCGGTGCCACAGCACCCGCGCGGCGCGCAGCTTGGCGACCTCCATGAAGAAGTTCATGCCGATCGCGAAGAAGAAGGACAGGCGGCCCGCAAACTTATCGATGTCGAGGCCCGAGGCGACACCGTATTTCACATATTCCATGCCGTCGGCGATGGTGAAGGCAAGCTCCTGGAGCTGCGTCGCCCCTGCCTCCTGCATGTGATAGCCGCTGATCGAGATGCTGTTGAACTTCGGCATCTCGGCGGATGTGTAGGCGAAGATGTCCGAGATGATCCGCATGCTCGGCTCAGGGGGATAGATATAGGTGTTGCGGACCATGAACTCCTTGAGGATGTCGTTCTGGATGGTCCCTTCCAGCTTGGAGCGGTGAACCCCCTGTTCCTCGGCCGCGACGATGAAGAAGGCGAGCACCGGGATCACCGCGCCGTTCATCGTCATGCTGACCGACATGGCATCGAGCGGGATGCCGTCGAACAGGATCTTCATATCCTCGACCGTGTCGATCGCGACGCCCGCCTTGCCGACATCGCCGGTTACGCGGGGGTGGTCGCTGTCATAGCCCCGGTGGGTCGCCAGATCGAAGGCCACCGACAGCCCCTTCTGCCCCGCCGCTAAGTTGCGGCGATAGAAGGCGTTCGACTCCTCGGCGGTCGAAAAGCCCGCATATTGCCGGATCGTCCAGGGGCGGCCCGCATACATGCTCGCCCGCACCCCGCGTGTGAACGGCGCGAAGCCCGGCAGGCCGGGGTCTTCGCGCACATCCTCGGCGGTGTAGAGTGGCTTGACCGTGATCCCCTCCGGCGTCTGCCAGTCGAGGTCACGCCCCTTCACCTCGCGCGCGGCAAGGGCTTCCCAGTCTGACAGGTCAGGGCGTTCGGCCATCGGCCACTCCTCATCCATTCGTTACGCGCGCTACTTATTTTCTTTCACTAGAGCGAAATCATCATACGCGCGCAAGTCTTACCGCCCGAGGAAACGCGGCGGGCGCTTCTCGAAGAAGGCCCGGCTGCCTTCCTTTCCGTCCAGTGTCGCACAGGCGCTCCGCTGGTCCTGTGCTTCCCGCGCGAGTGCTGCGGCATAGTCGCTGTCGAACCCGGCATGGAGCGCCCGGCGCATCAGGCCCAGCGCGACGCTCGGCCCCGCCGCCAGCCGTTCGGCCAGCGCCCAGGCCTCGGCATCGAGCGCACCGTCGGCGACGACCTTGTGGATCATGCCCCAATCGAGCGCCTTGGCCGCCCCCACCCGCTCGCCCAGCATCATCATTTCGGCGGCGCGGGCGCGGCCGATCAGGCGCGGGAGCATCCAGCTCGCCCCGCCATCGGGGACCATCCCGATATTGACGAAGGCGTGGAGGAAATAGGCGCTTTCGCTGGCGACGCAGAAATCGGCGGCGAGCGCCAGACTGCACCCGATCCCTGCCGCCGCGCCGCGCACCGCGCTGACCACCGGGATGGGCAGGTCGGCGAGCGCCAGCATCACGGGGTTGCAATGCGCGACCAGCGCGCGGTGGACGGTGTCCGGGCCGACATCGCCCCCCGATATGTCCGCGCCCGAGCAAAAGGCGCGCCCCTCGCCCGCGATCAGTATCGCGCGGGCATCACCTCTTTCCGCCAGCGCCGCGCGGATCGCATCGAACAGCGCGGGCGGCGCGGCGTTCAGCCGATCGGGCCGGTCGAGCGTCAGGGCCAGAACGTCCCCCCGGCGCTCGGTGCGTAGCATGGCCTCGCTCAATGCCCCTCCTCCGGCGTTTCCATCAGCTCCACCAGCACGCCACCCATGTCGCGCGGATGAAGGAAGACGACGGGCGTGCCATGCGCGCCGATGCGCGGCTGGCCCAGCAGCGTCGCGCCCTTGGCCTGCAACGCGGCGACGGCGGCGGCCATGTCGGCCACCTCGAAGCACAGATGATGCTGGCCACCGCCTGGGTTCTTCTTCAGGAAATTGGCGATGGGGGAGCTTTCGTCCAGCGGCTGGATCAGCTCGATCTGGGTGTTGGGCGCATCGATGAAGCACACCCGCACGCCCTGCGGCGGCAGATCGAAGGGCTCGCCGATCGCGTCTGCGCCGAGAAGATGGAGATAGGTTTCGACGGCCTTCTCGATCGAAGGCGTAGCGATGCCGATATGGTTGAGGCGGCCGAGGGTCATGCGCGCCTCC
Source organism: Sphingomonas sp. SORGH_AS_0789 (assembly GCF_031453055.1). Lineage (NCBI taxonomy): Bacteria > Pseudomonadati > Pseudomonadota > Alphaproteobacteria > Sphingomonadales > Sphingomonadaceae > Sphingomonas > Sphingomonas sp. SORGH_AS_0789. Next base: position 1,949,768 of record NZ_JAVIYV010000001.1, on the reverse strand, counting down.
AGCCGGTTTGCAACTGGACAGCGCCAGCCCTCCCCCGGCCCCTCCCGCCTGCGGGAGGGGAGAGGCTTGGAGCGAGCGCTGGTCCCAGGCACGCCCCTCCCGCAAGCGGGAGGGGATGGGGGAGGGAAACCCCGCTCGCGACCATCTCAGAGCGGCAGGTTGTCATGCTTCTTCCACGGGTTGGCCAAGTCTTTGTTGCGCAGCTTGCGCAGGCCCAGCGCGATGCGGCGGCGGGTGGAATGCGGCTGGATGACCTCATCGACAAAGCCCTTGCTGGCCGCCACGAACGGATTGGCGAAGCGCGCCTCATATTCGGCGGTGCGCTCGGCGATTTCCTCGGGCGTGCGCCCCCGGAAGATGATCTCGACCGCGCCCTTGGCCCCCATCACCGCGATCTCGGCGGTCGGCCAGGCATAGTTGAGGTCGCCCCGCAAATGCTTGGACGCCATCACATCATAGGCACCGCCATAGGCTTTCCGGGTGATGACGGTGATCTTGGGGACCGTCGCCTCGGCATAGGCGAAGAGCAGCTTGGCGCCATGCTTGATGATGCCGTTATGCTCCTGCGCGGTGCCGGGCAGGAAGCCGGGCACGTCGACGAAGGTCACGATCGGAATCTCGAACGCATCGCAGAAGCGCACGAAGCGCGCCGCCTTGCGGCTGGCATTGATGTCGAGCACCCCCGCCAGCACCATCGGCTGGTTGGCGACGAAGCCGACCGTGCGCCCCTCGATCCGGCCGAAGCCGGTGATGATGTTGGCGCCGTGCGCGGGTTGGACCTCGAAGAAATCGCCTTCGTCCACGACCTTGGCGATCAGCTCGTGCATGTCATAGGGCTGGTTGGCCGAAGCGGGGATCAGCGTGTCGAGGCTCTCCTCGATGCGGTCCCACGCATCCGCCGTCGGCCGCTCGGGCACGCCCTCGCGATTGTTGGCGGGCAGGAAGTCGATGAAGTCGCGCGCGGCCAGCAGCGCCTCGAGATCGTCCTCGAACGCGACGTCGGCGACGCCGGTCCTGGTCGTGTGGGTCACCGCACCGCCCAACGCTTCCTGAGTCACGACTTCGTTGGTCACCGTCTTCACCACATCGGGGCCGGTGACGAACATGTAGCTCGAATCCTTCACCATGAAGATGAAGTCGGTCATCGCCGGGCTATAGACCGCGCCGCCCGCGCAGGGGCCCATGATGAGCGAAAGCTGCGGCACCACGCCGCTGGCCAGCACATTGCGCTGGAACACCTCGGCATAGCCCCCCAGCGACGCCACGCCCTCCTGGATGCGCGCGCCGCCGCTGTCGTTCAGGCCGATGACGGGCGCACCGACCTTCATCGCCATGTCCATGATCTTGCAGATCTTCTGGGCATGGCGTTCGGACAGCGAGCCGCCGAAGACGGTGAAGTCTTGGCTGAAGACGAACACCAGCCGCCCGTTGATCGTGCCCGAACCCGTCACCACCCCGTCGCCGGGGACGATCTGTTCGGTCATGCCGAAATCGGTGCAGTTATGCTCGACGAACATGTCGAGCTCCTCGAAACTGCCCTCATCGAGCAGCACGTCGAGCCGCTCGCGCGCGGTCAACTTGCCCTTGGCGTGCTGCGCGGCGACGCGCTTCTCGCCACCACCGGCCCGCGCGGCCGCGCGGCGGCGTTCCAGTTCGACCATCGTCGATGCCATGACCTCTCCTTGGGTTCTTTGCACGGGCTTATGCCCGAGAGGCCGGGGGGATGGCAAATGCTCTGGCTTACGTTTTCGTAAGCGGGAGGCAGGGAATAGGGAACCGCCGCATGCGCTCCCCCTCCCGCAAGCGGGAGGGGGTCGGGGGGAGGGTTGGGGTCTCACCGAGACCATCGTTTGTAGCCTGCCCTCCCCCAACCCCTCCCGCTTGCGGGAGGGGAGAAGAAGAAAGTCAGATATCCAGCGCCCAGCCGTCACGGCCCTTGGGATCAAACGGCGCATTCGGCACGAACCGCTCCTTCGCAGCCCGCAACCGCAACACGCTCCAGTCGCCGCGCCGGTCGACCGTCTCCAGCGCGCAGCCGCACGCTTCATAGGCCGCGACCACGTCCGCTCGCTGCGTCTCCAGCAACCCGGCGAGCACCAACGTCGCTTCGGGCCCGGCGATCGCGGCCAGTTCCGGCGCCATCGAGATCAGCGGCCCGGCCAGGATATTGGCGACGACCAGGTCATAGGGTGCCCCCGCCATGATCGGATCGGCCAGCGCCCCGTCGGCGACGATCAACTCCACTTGGTCGACGCCGTTGATCGCGGCATTCTCGGCGGTCACGTCGATCGCGATCGGATCGATATCGGTCGCGACGACCTTCGCCTCGGGCCAGAGGTGCCGCGCGGCGAAGGCGAGCAGCCCGGTGCCGGTGCCCACGTCGATGGCGTTCGCCACCCGCTCGCCCGCCATGGCGTCGAGCATCGCCAGGCAACCGCTGGTCGTCTCATGATGCCCGGTGCCGAAGGCGCGGCCCGCCGGGATGTGGAACCCGCGCAGCCCCTCGGGCACCGCCTCGTCGCCGGTGTGGACGAAGAACCGCCCGACCGCCAGCGGCGCCAGTCCCGCCTGGCTGATCGTCACCCAGTCCTGTGCGGGCACATGCTCGACCGTGGCGGGGTGGTCGCCCGCGCTCGGCACCAGCGCGCGGATCGCGGCGATGGTGGCGGCATCGGGCTCCGCCTCGAAATAGGCGTCGAGCCGCCAATGCTCGCGGTCGTCCTCCACCTCCTCGGTGGTCATGATGACCGCTTCGATCGCCAGGTCGTCGGCCGCGTCGATCGCCTCTGCCTCGTCGCGGGTGCAGGGCAGGGTCAGCTTCCAGCTGTCAGCGGACATAGCTTGCTCCATTGATGTCTAGGACCGCGCCGGTCATCGAAGGCGGCGCATCGGTGCACAGGAAACGGACGGTCGCGGCGACCTCCTCGGGCGAGGCGACGCGGCCGAGCGGGATGTCGGCGAGCAACTTGTCCCCGCCCCGGCTGGCCAGATAGTCGTCGGCCATGCCGGTCATGGTGAAGCCGGGGCAGACGGCAAAGGCCAGGATGCCTTGCGCGGCATAGCCCCGCGCGATCGTCTTGGTCATCGCGACCATGCCGCCCTTGGACGCGGCATAATGCCAATGGGCGGGCGAGTCGCCGCGATAGGCGGCGCGGCTGGCGATGTTGACGATCCGGCCGCCCTGCCCCCGCGCCTGCCAGTGCAGCACCGCCAGACGGCAGAGTTCGGCCGAGGCGGTCAGGTTGACCTGCATCGTCCGCGCCCAGCTGTCCGACCAGTCATCGGCGTCGAGCGGGCTGGCCTCGAAGATGCCGGCATTGTTGACCAGCACGTCGATCGCCCCGCCCGCCTGTTCCAGCGCCGCAGCCCAGAGGCGGGCGGGCGCGCCCTCCTCGGACAGATCCACGGCGATGCCGCTGCGCGTGCCATGCCCCAGCACGCGCGTTTCGGGCATGGCGCCCAGGGTCGATGCGATGGCCGCGCCGATGCCTCGGCTGCTTCCGGTTACCAGGATCGTCGTCATGCCGTGCCCGTGCCGGGCGCGTGCGGGCGCGTCAACAGGGTCGATCAGGCGGCGACGCGCACCACGAACTGGCTGGCGCTGGCCTTCAGGTCGCCCAGCTGGCTGTCGAGATGGTCGAAGCCCCGTCCGACCCGGTCGATCTCCTGCGCGACGCTCTCGGTATCCTCGCGGATCGCGGCGATGGTGTGCGACATCGAATCGGCCGCCAGCGCGGTTTCGTCGACGGCGGCGGTGATCGCGGTCACGGTCTGCGCCTGCGCCTCCATGGCGTGGCGGATATGTTCGGCCGAGGCCTGCAATTCGGTGACCGTCGCCTTGATCGAGGCGTTGGTCTCGACCGTGGAGCGGGTCGCGGCCTGGATCGCGGCGATCTTGGTGGCGATGTCGTCGGTCGCGCGCGCGGTCTGGCTGGCGAGGCTCTTCACCTCCTGCGCGACGACCGCGAAGCCCCGGCCCGCATCCCCGGCGCGCGCGGCCTCGATCGTCGCGTTCAGCGCCAGGAGATTGGTCTGGCCCGCAATGTCGCGGATCAGGCCCAGGATCGATTCGATCGACTTGGCGTGATCCGACAGCATCTCGGACATGCCGACCGCCTGGCCCGCCTGGTCGGCGGCGCGGTTGGCGACGTCGGCGGCCTGGTCGACCTCGGCCCGGGCATCCTCGATCGCGCGGATCAGCCCGGCGGCGGTCTGTGCCGCCTCGCGCATCGCGACCGCCGACTGCTCGGCGGCGGCGGCGACCTCGCTCGACTTGCCCAGCATCCCGCGCGTCGACAGCGAGGCGTCCTGCGCCTGGCGACGCAGATCCTGCCCCTCGACCGATGCGTTTTCGACCACCGCGACGATGCCGTTGCGGAAATCCCCGGCCAGCCGCTCGCGCTCGCGATCGGCGCACCAGTTCTCATAGCCCGAGAAGAGCTCGACGGTCAGTTCGGTTTCCATGCCGAACAGGCGGAGCAGCGTGTCGACCGCCACCGCCCGGCGCGGATCGTCGGCGGACATTTCCTCCATCAGGATCTTCAGCGCGGCCCGGTCACTGGCGCAGGACATGGCCAGCGCGTCCATCGGCATGACGCCCGCGGCATAGGCCGAGGCCACCGAACGCCCCAGCGACTCCACCCAGTCGCGCCCCGACAGGTGGCAGAAGCGGTTGCGCAGATAGGCATTGCCCGCGACGCGGCGGCGTTCCTCGTCCAGCGGCGTCCAGTCGGGCTGTCCGGGATTGGCGGCGCGCCAATAATCCCAATAGGCATCGACGACCTCCTGCGCGCGCGGCTCGATCACCGGCCACAGTTCGGCGGCCTGCCGGATCAGCATGCCATCCCCCCCGTCAAAGGCCCGGATCCGCGCGTCGAGATCGATCGCGGCGGTGATGACCGTGGGCGGGGGCAGATCGGACTTGGGCTGGGACTTGGGCACGCAGGCTCCCCGTTTCAGGCACTTGGAATCGTTCGATGCGACCTTGCGTGAAAAGCGTTAAGGGGCGGTTAGCCGCGTTGCGCCCCTCCCCTGCCCGCCGTCCCGGCCCGCAATCAATCTCGCCTCGCGACTTGCATCCTGTCGGCGTCTTCACCATAGGCGTATCCGCAAACCAGCCCGACTTTAGACTGTTCGAGGATCTGCCCTTGGCCGCCCGCAACACCGCACGCCCGCTCTCCCCGCATCTCCAGATTTGGAAATGGGGTCCCAACATGCTGGTCTCCATCCTGCACCGCGCCACCGGCACGGGCATGGCGACCGTGGGTGCGGCGCTTCTCGTCTGGTTCCTGGCGGCCGTCGCCGCGGGGCCGGAAAGCTATGCGACATTCCGCGACGTCTTCACCGTCGAGTCGGGCAGGCTGAACATCATCGGCTATGTCGTCGGCATCGGCCTGACCGCCTGCCTGTTCCAGCACATGGCCAACGGCATCCGCCACCTGTTCATGGATGTCGGCGCGGGTTTCGAGCTGAAGTCGAACAAGCGTCAGGCGCAAGCCACCATCGTCTTCGCCGTCGTGATGACGGTGGCCTTCTGGCTCTATCTGGGGATCAAGTGATGCGTTCCGGAACCGCGATCGGCCGCGTGCGCGGCCTGGGCTCGGCCAAGTCGGGCACCCATCACTGGTTGAACCAGCGCCTGACGGCGGGGTCGAACTTCCTGCTGGTCGTCTGGCTGCTGATCTCGATCCTGCGCCAGCCGTCCTTCGACTATGCCTCGGTCCATCTGTGGCTGGCCAATCCCTGGGCCGCCATCCCGATGGCGATGCTGGTCGCCTCGATCTTCTATCATATGCGCCTGGGGCTCCAGGTCGTGATCGAGGATTATGAGCAGGACCAGAACCGGGTCGCGCTGCTCGTCGTCATGAACCTGTTCGTCTTCACGATCGCCGCCATCGCCATTTTCTCGATCCTCAAGATCGCCTTCGGAGCCGCTGCATAATGTCCGCTGCCGCTTACAAGATCATCGACCATACCTATGACGCCGTCGTCGTGGGTGCGGGCGGCTCGGGCCTGCGCGCCACCATGGGCATCGCCGAGGCGGGTCTGAAGACCGCCTGCATCACCAAGGTGTTCCCGACGCGCAGCCACACCGTGGCCGCCCAGGGCGGCATCGCCGCGTCGCTCGGTAACATGGGTCCGGACCACTGGACCTGGCACATGTACGACACCGTCAAGGGGTCGGACTGGCTGGGCGACCAGGATGCGATCGAATATCTGTGCCGCGAGGCGCCCGCCGCCGTGTACGAGCTGGAGCACGCCGGCGTGCCGTTCAGCCGCACCGAAGAGGGCAAGATCTATCAGCGCCCCTTCGGCGGCATGATGCAGAATATGGGCGAAGGCCCCCCTGCGCAGCGCACTTGCGCCGCCGCCGACCGTACCGGCCATGCCATGCTGCACGCGCTGTACCAGCAGTCGCTGAAGTATGACGCGGACTTCTTCATCGAATATTTCGCGCTCGACCTGATCATGGACGAGCAGGGCAATTGCCGCGGCGTGATCGCGCTGTGCATGGAAGACGGCTCGATCCACCGCTTCCGCGCGCACAATGTCGTGCTGGCGACCGGCGGCTATGGCCGCTGCTATTTCTCGGCCACCTCGGCGCACACCTGCACGGGTGACGGCGGCGGCATGGTGCTGCGTGCGGGCCTGCCGCTCCAGGACATGGAGTTCGTGCAGTTCCACCCGACCGGCATCTACGGCGCGGGCGTCCTCATCACCGAGGGTGCGCGCGGCGAAGGCGGTTACCTGACCAACTCCGAGGGCGAGCGCTTCATGGAGCGTTACGCGCCGTCGGCCAAGGACCTCGCCAGCCGTGACGTCGTGTCGCGTTCGATGGCGATGGAAATCCGCGAAGGGCGCGGCGTCGGCAAGGAGGGGGATCATATCTACCTCCATCTCGACCATATCGACCCCAAGGTCCTGGCCGAGCGCCTGCCCGGCATCACCGAGACCGGCAAGATCTTCGCCGGCGTCGACCTGACCCGCCAGCCGCTGCCCGTCACGCCGACCGTCCACTATAATATGGGCGGCATTCCGACGAATTATCATGGCGAAGTCGTCCGCCTGAAGGACGGCAACCCGGATTCGGTCGTCCCCGGCCTGTTCGCGGTCGGCGAAGCGGCCTGCGTGTCGGTGCACGGCGCGAACCGCCTGGGCTCCAACTCGCTGATCGATCTCGTGGTGTTCGGCCGTGCGACCGGCCTGCGCATCAAGGACACGCTGAAGCCCGGCACGCCGCACGCGCCGCTGCCCAAGGGGTCGGAAGAGCTGGCGCTGGGCCGCCTGGATCACTTCCGCAACGCCGCCGGTAGCTCGACCACCGCGCAGGTCCGCAGCGAGATGCAGAAGACGATGCAGCGCCACTGCGCCGTGTTCCGCACCGACGAGCTGCTGACCGAAGGTCGTCAGATGATCCGCGCCACCTATGACCGGATGAAGGACATCGGGATCAAGGATCGCTCGCTGATCTGGAACACCGATCTGGTCGAGACGCTGGAACTGGACAACCTCATCAGCCAGGCGGTCGTGACGATGGAGTCGGCGCTGAACCGCAAGGAAAGCCGCGGCGCGCATGTGAACGAGGACTTCCCCGATCGCGACGACGCCAACTGGATGAAGCATACCGTCGCGACGTTCGACGGCTGGGGCGGCCAGGGCGGCGGTGTCGCGATCGACTATCGCCCGGTCCACGACTACACGCTGACCGACGATATCGAGTATATCAAGCCGAAGAAGCGGGTTTACTAAAGGCCCGGTTTTACGGTTCGGAATAAAGGGCTGGCGAGCGATCGCCGGCCCTTTTTTGTTTTCGGATCGCTCATCGCAGCGTCCTCTTCTTACTCCCCTCCCGCAGGCGGGAGGGGTTGGGGGAGGGAAAGCCCCAAGCGATGTCGCCCGTGGAGAGAGCCCTCCCCCCATCCCCCTCCCGCCTGCGGGAGGGGGAGCGCCCAGCCGCGCGCGATATACTCCATCCGACCTTCCGTAATCATTTCGCATGCGCAGCGGAACGCGAGCGGCGGGGATGGGTTCACTCGGCATGTCCGCATCCGCTATGCTTTCGTCCATGCTGGCCGACCTCGCCCCGCCCCCGCCCCGCCTGTCCGCCGAGGACAGCCTGTTCCTCGACTTCGACGGCACCCTCGTCGACCTGGCCGACAATCCCGAGGGGGTGCATGTCAGCACCGCGCTCGCCGATCGGCTGGATGCGCTGGCCGCGCATATGCCCGGCCGTCTCGCCATCGTCAGCGGCCGCTCGATCGCGCAGCTCGATGCGCTGTTCGGCCCGCAGGCGCAGCATTTCACGCTGGCGGGCAGCCATGGTGCCGAGCGCCGCAGCCCCGAGGACGGCCATAGCCAACCCGAAAAGCCCGACCATCTCGCCACCGCGACCGAGGAAATGCGCGCCGTCGCCGAGGCGAACGATCTGTATTTCGAGACCAAGAGCTTCGGCGCGGGGCTGCATTATCGCCGCAATCCGCAGGCCGAACCGCTCGCCCTGCGCGAAGCCGCTGCCATCGCCGAGCGTCATGGCCTGACCCTGCAACCCGGCAAGATGATGGTCGAGATCCGCCTGCCCGGCGACAAGGGCCAAGCGATCGAAACCTTGATGGAAAGGCCCGCCATGCGCGGCACCATCCCGATCTTCTTCGGCGACGACGTGACCGACGAGGACGGCTTCGCCGCCGCCGCCGCACTGGGCGGTGCCGGCGTGCTGGTCGGCCCGATGCGCGAAACCGCCGCGCGCTACCGCCTGCCCGATGTCGCCGCCGTCCACTCATGGCTCGCCCAAGCGCTGGAGAATGCCGAATGACGCAACAGGATCTGAATCTCTGGCCGATCGGCAATTGCCAGGTTTCGGCGCTGATCGACTCGACCGGGCGGTTCGTCTGGGGTTGCGTGCCGCGCGTCGATGGCGACCCGGCCTTTTGCGCGCTGCTGGGCGATGGCGAGCCGGAGACGGGATATTGGGCGATCGAGCTGGAGGACCGGGTCTCGACCACGCAAGGCTATCTGCGCAACACGCCGATCCTCGTCACCACCCATATGGACGACCGGGGCAACGGCATCGAGATCACCGATTTCTGCCCGCGCTTCTCGCGCGAGGGCCGCGTCTATCGCCCGACCAGCTATGTGCGGATCGTGCGCCCGATCGGTAGCCCCCGTATCCGCATCGCGCTGCGCGTCGCGACCGACTGGGGCACCCCGACCGAGCGGACGCAGGGGTCCAACCATATCCGCTATCTGATGACGCAGCAGACGTTGCGCCTGACCACCGACGCGCCGGTCGGCCATATCGCCGCCGAACAATGGTTCCGCCTGGAACGCCCCATCCACATGTTCCTGGGGCCGGACGAGAGCTTCGCCGGCGTGCTGAGCGAGGCCAGCCGCGCGATGCTGGAGCGCACCACCCACGAATGGCATCACTGGGTGCGCGGCCTTGCCACGCCCGTAGAGTGGCAGGCCGTCGTCATCCGCGCCGCGATCACGCTGAAGCTGTGCCAGCATGAGGAAACCGGGGCGATCGTCGCGGCGCTCACCACCTCGCTGCCGGAACATGCCGATTCGGGGCGCAACTGGGACTATCGCTACTGCTGGATCAGGGACGCCTATTACACGGTGCAGGCGCTCAACCGGCTGGGTGCGCTCGACGTGCTGGAGGGGTATCTCGAATATCTGCGCAACATCGTCGATGCCGCGCGGGGCGGGCATATCCAGCCGCTCTACGGCGTCGGCGGCGAGGCGACCCTGGTCGAGCGGATCGAGACCAAGCTCCCCGGCTACCGCGCCATGGGGCCGGTGCGCGTCGGCAACCAGGCCTATGAGCAGATCCAGCACGACGCGTACGGCCAGATCGTGCTGTCCGACGTGCAGGCGTTCTTCGACACGCGCCTGTTCCGCATGTCGGGGGTCGAGGATTTCCACTCGCTGGAACGCGTCGGCGAGCGCGCCTGGGCCAAGTATGACCAGCCCGATGCGGGGCTGTGGGAGCTGCGCACCAAGAGCCATGTCCACACCTATTCCGCCGCCATGTGCTGGGCGGCGTGCGATCGCCTCGCCAATGCCGCGCAGGCGCTGGGGCTGGAGGAGCGGCGTGCCTTTTGGCAGGAGCGCGCCGACCTGATGCGCGAGACGATCGAGCAGGCGGCGTGGCGTCCCGAGACGCAGCGCATGTCGGCGACCTTCGGTGGCGACGATCTGGACGCCAGCATCATCCAGTTGCTCGACCTGCGCTTCCTGTCGCCCGACGATCCCCGTTTCCGCTCGACGCTCGACGCGGTGGAAAAGGGGCTGCGCCGGGGCAGCCATATGTTGCGCTATGCGACCGAGGACGATTTCGGCCTGCCCCATACCGCGTTCAACGTTTGCACCTTCTGGCTGATTGAAGCGTTATATGTGACCGGGCGTCATGCCGATGCCCGCGCGCTGTTCGAGGAGATGGTGGCGCGCTGCACCCCTGCCGGGCTTCTGTCCGAGGATATCGACCCGAATACGGGCGAGCTGTGGGGGAATTATCCGCAAACCTATTCGCTGGTCGGCCTGATCAACTGCGCCGTCCTGCTGAGTAAACCATGGAGTGCCGTGCGATGAGTCGCCTGATCGTCATCTCGAACCGGGTCCAGCCGCCCACCACCGGGCCGGGCGGAAATCAGGGCGGGCTGGCGGTCGCACTTCTCGCCGCCCTGCGCGAACAGGGCGGGATCTGGTTCGGCTGGTCGGGGGAGACCACCGAGGAATTCAGTGGCCATATCAACTTCCAGCAGGGCGGCGGCGTCACCACCGCGACCATCGACCTCGAAGAGCAGGATATCGACGAATATTATAACGGCTACGCCAACCGGACGCTGTGGCCGCTCTTCCACTATCGCATCGACCTGACCGAGTTCGAGCGCGACTTCGACTCCGGCTATGCCCGCGTCAACGAGCGTTTCGCCGAAACCGTTCAGCCGCTGATCGAGCCCGACGATCTGGTCTGGGTCCACGACTATCACCTGATCCCGCTCGGCCGCGACTTGCGCAAGCGCGGGTTCAAGAACCGGATCGGCTTCTTCCTCCACATCCCCTGGCCGCCGGTGCGGCTGCTGATGTCGCTGCCCAGCCATCGCAAGCTGGTGGAATCGCTCTTCGCCTATGACGTGGTGGGTTTCCATACCGAGGACTGGCTGGACAGCTTCCGCGACTATGTGACCAAGGAACTGGGCGGCACGCTGGGCGAGAATGGCGCGGTGACGTGGAACGGCAAGACCATCCAGGCGATCCGCGCGCCGATCGGCATCGAGACCAAGGAGTTCGAGGAAGCCGCCAGCGGCCACGACGCCCGTTTCGCGCGCGAACGCATGTATATGTCGGCGACCGGCCGCAGCCTGATCGTCGGGGTCGACCGGCTCGACTATTCCAAGGGACTGGCCGAGCGTTTCCTGGGTTACGAACGCTTCCTGGTGCAGAACCCGGAACGGCGCGCGCTGGTCTATATGCTCCAGATCGCACCGCCCAGCCGCGAGAAGGTGAACACCTATCAGGAAATCCGCGCCAATCTCGATGCGCTGTCGGGGCGGATCAACGGCGAATATGCCGATATCGACTGGGTGCCGATCCGCTACGTCAACAAGGGGTTTCCGCGACCGGTGCTGGCGGGCATCTATCGCGCGGCGCGGATCGGGCTGGTGACGCCCTTGCGCGACGGGATGAACCTGGTCGCCAAGGAATATGTCGCGGCGCAGGACCCCGACGATCCCGGCGTGCTGATCCTGTCGCGCTTCGCAGGCGCCGCCGAGCAGTTGAAGGACGCGGTCCTCATCAATCCCTACAGCGCCGAGGAAATGTCCGACGCCATCGTCCAGGCGCTGACCATGCCGCGCGACGAACGCATCCGGCGCTGGGAGAGCTTGATCGACAATGTCCGGCGCGAAGACGTGTTCTGGTGGTGCGAACTGTTCCTGGCCGCGCTGCGCGGGGATGGGGTGAAGGACGAAGCGAAGGCGATCGAGGCGGCGGAGTCCTGACCATTCCTCCCCTGTAAGGGGAGGTGGCGCGCGTAGCGCGTCGGAGGGGTGTCATCCTTTCGATAGCGGGAAACCCCTCCGTCAGGGCTGACGCCCTGCCACCTCCCCTTGCAGGGGAGGAATTTGCGAATGGTGCTCCAGCCGCCGTTTGGGCAGCGCCTCAGGCATTTCCAACCGGATATATTCCAGCAGCCCCTCGCGAATCTCGCAGCGCAGGTCGAAGGCGATCGCCGCATCGCGCGCGGTCATCAGCCCGCGTACCTCGATCGAATCGGGCTTCACATCCGTCACCTGCATGTTGAAGAAGCGCCGGTCCCAGCGCGTGCTCGCCTCGACCAGTTCGCCCATTTTCTTGCGCAGGCGGGGAATGTCGGCGGCGGGGTCGAGATACCAGAAGACAGACCCCAGCAGCTGACTGGTCTCGCGCGTCCAGTTCTGGAAGCTGTTCTCCAGGAACTTGGCGACCGGCACAACGAGCCGCCGCTCGTCCCAGATGCGCACCACGACGAAGGTCAGGTGAATCTGTTCGATCCGTCCCCATTCATTATCGATGATGACCACGTCGTCGAGGCGGATCGGCTCGGTAAAGGCCATCTGCACGCCCGCGATCAAGTTCTTGAGCGCAGGCTGCGCGGCGGCACCGACGACGAGCCCTGCGATACCCGCCGAGGCCATCAGCGTGACGCCGATGGTGCGGATGCCGGGTACGCTGAGCAGCATCAGGCAGACGGTCAGGAACACGATCAGGAAGATGCCGATCCGCCCCAATATCTGCGCCCGCGTCCGCTTTCGCCGGGCGCGCAGATTGTCCTCGACGCTGATGTCAGCGCGCAGGTAGACGACGCCCTGAAGCGCGCGCAGCCCCGCCACCGCCAGCCAGCCGAGGAGCGCGGGCACGCAGAAGCCCAGCGCCTGCCGCCATATCTCGCGCCCGTCGCTGGACATCGGGACCAGCCGCATCGCGAAGCTGACCGCGATGGCGATCGCGACCCAGCGCAAGGGTTGGCGGATATGTTCGAGGACCAGATCGTCGCTCTGGCTGGCGGTCCGCCGCGCGGCATGCCCCGCGATCCGCATCGCGACGCTATGGACCAGCACCGCGATCAGGATCGCGACCGCAATGATCGTCACATGTTGAAGCCACAGCCATTCGGCCGGAATGTCGAGCGATCGAAGCCAGCGCATGGGGTGCTAAAGGGTCAAGGGGGCGAAGGTTCCTTTTGGTTGCTGGATTCCCTTGGCCTTCGACTTCGCTCAGGCTGAACGGAGGTTTAGAGTTTGGCTCCCCTCACTCCGTTCAGCCTGAGCGAAGTCGAAGGCCACGCCCCACCCTCGCCCGAACACGAAAACGCCCCCCGACCAAAGCCGGAGGGCGTCCTCGTCAAACCCCGATCAGCGCGCCGGGCGGACCGCTCCCGTGGGGGCAGGAGCCGGAGCCCCGGCGGGCGGCGGGGGCGGCGGTACGGGGGCGCCCTGCGGGGCCAGGCCATTCACCGGGGGCGGCGGAGGCGGGGGCACGGCACCCGGGACCCCCGGACCACCCGGTGCGCAGCCACCCGGCGGCGGGGGCGGAGGAGCACCGGGGCCACCCGGCGCACCCGGACCGCCGGGCGGCGGCGGAGGCGGCGGCGGGCCGTCGCCACGCGGGCCACCAGGGCCGCCAGGACCGCGCGGACCACCCGGCGGGGGCGGGGGCGGGCCGACCGGGGTCACCGTCCCTTGCGGATTGACCAGATACTGGGCGTGCATCAGCCCGTCGTCATAGCGGCCCTGCACCATCACGTTGCTGCCGACCGCGGGCATCGCGTCACGGTCGCCGGCGACCATCGCGCGGCCGGTGGCGTCCTGTACCACGAAGCGGTCGCCAAAGACCTCGGCCACCCGCCCCTTGGCGGTGACGATGCCGCTGGTCGAGGCCAGCTTGGCGATCGGCGTCGGAATGGTCGGCGCCATGGTGACGGTCGGCCGGGTCATCGAGACGGCGGCGGCACCGCCGCCCGCGCCCAGCGTGATCAGGGCCGCTGCGGCGACGGCCAGCGGGGCCTTGCCTTGCAGCCGGGGAGTCGGGAAATTCCATCGAGACATGTTGTCCTCCTTGGTTGATGTCCCGCTTTTAGGTGATTCGCCCCGATGCCCGCTGAACCACGCGGTTCAGATTGGGTTTAAGCAATCGGCCGATAGCCGGGGTCGGTCGGGGACAAGAGGGAAAGGGGATCATGCGTATCCTGTTGGTCGAGGATGACGCCGCTCTGGGCCCCGCCATCGCGCGCGCGCTGCGGGCCGAGCATTGCGCAGTCGACCTGTTCGCCAGCGGCGTCGATGCGGGCCATGCGGGCGACACCGAAATCTATGACGCCGCCGTGCTCGACCTCGGCCTGCCCGATGGCGACGGCATGACCCTGCTCCGCCAGTGGCGCGAGGCGGGGCGGGCCCTGCCCGTGCTGATCCTGACCGCGCGCGACGGCTGGTCGGACAAGGTGGCGGGGTTCAAGGCGGGGGCGGACGATTACCTGACCAAGCCCTTCCGCGTCGAGGAACTGGTGATGCGGCTGCGCGCGCTGGTCCGCCGCTCGGCGGGCCATGCCCATCCGCGCCTGACCTGCGGCCCCCTGTCCTTCGACAGCCAGACCGGGCAGTTCGAGCTGGACGGCCTGCCGCTGAAGCTGACCGCGTTCGAATGGCGCGTCCTGTCCGCGCTGATGCTGCGCAAGGAGGCGGTCATCCCTCGGCTGGAACTGCTCGAACGGGTCTATGAGGGCGATGCCGATGTCGATTCCAACAGCCTGGAGGTGATCGTCGGGCGGTTGCGCAAGAAGGTCGGCGCGGCGCTGATCGAGACGGTGCGCGGGCTGGGCTATCGCCTGACCGCCGGTGAAGCCGCATGAGGATGCCGCGTTCGATCCATGGCCGGATGATCGTCATCTCGGGCACCGCGATCCTCGCCGCGCTGCTGCTCGCGGGCTGGGCGCTGACCAGCGCGCTGGAGGGGATCGTGACGCGCGGGCTGGACCAGCGGCTCGATTCGGAGATCGCCGTGCTCGCCGCCGCGATCGGGCCGGACGGACGGGTCGACCGGGCGCGCATCGCCGATCGTCGCGGGCTGCTGGAGCCCGAGCCGGGCTGGCGCTGGCGGATCATGGGGCCTGACGGCACGCTAGGATCGGGCGATTTCCCGCCACTCGTCACGCCGCATCCCCCCGGCCCCGGCCCCGGCCCCGGCCCGGACGAAGCCGGTCGTTCCCCCGCCCCGCCGCCACCGAGCCCCGCCATCCAGGGCCCCCGCCCCGCCGAGGGTCGGACCGAACAGGGCGTGCGCGTCCATGCCCGGCAGATCGCCATCCCCTCCTCGCGCGGGCCCGTGACGATCACTGCCGCCGCCCCGCGCGCGGTTGTCGCACAGCCGATTCGCGCCGCGCTGGTCCCGTTGCTGGCAATGCTGGCCGGGCTGGGGGTGTTGCTGGCGGCGGCGAGCCTGATCCAGCTGCGGCTGGGTCTGCGCCCGTTGCGGCGGCTGCGCGATCAGGTGGCGGCGATCCGGGGCGGCACGCTGAGCCAGGTCGATGAGGACCAGCCCGCCGAGCTTCGCCCGCTCGCGGTCGAACTCAACGCGATGGCCGCCGATGGTGAGCGCGCGCTCGCCACCGCGCGCGCCTCCGCCGCCAATCTGGCGCATGCGCTCAAGACGCCGGTCGCCACGCTGGCGCTCGATCTGGCGGGCGATCCGCCCCGCGCGGCACAGGTCGCGCGGATCGATGCCACCATTCGCCATCACCTCGCGCGGGCGCGGGTCCAGAACGGGGCGGTGCGCGCCGCGACGGCGCTCGCCCCCGCGATCCGCGACCTGACCCATGCGATCGGGCGGCTCCATGCCGATCGCGGCATCGCCCTGTCCGCCGACATGGCGGACGATCTGGCGGTGGCGATGGACGCGCAGGATCTGGACGAGGTCGCGGGCAATCTGATCGACAATGCCGCCCGCCATGCCCGCACCCGCGTCCTGATCGCGGCGTGGGCGGAGGAACGACAGATTCGCCTGACCGTGTCGGACGACGGCCCCGGCATCGCCGAGGCGGATCGGATTCGCGCGACCCAGGCGGGGGCGCGGCTGGATGAGCGGGGCGACGGGCATGGCTTCGGCCTGTCGATCGCGCGCGAACTGGCCGAGCTTCATGGCGGGCGACTGATCCTCGACGAAGCGGCGGGCGGCGGGCTGGCCGCCACCGTGCTGCTGCCCCACGCCGCCCGCACCGCCTAGACAGGAGAGCATGATGATTCCCCGCCCCGCCCGCCTTCGCCCGATATGCCTGCTCCCCATGCTGGCCCTGCTGCTCCAGGCGCAGACGCCGGTTCCGGTCGCGCCGCCCTCGCCCGCCGACATTTATGGCCCGCTCTTCGCCGCGGTGCAGGAGGCGCAGGTCTTTCCCGACGGCAAGACCTTCGCCGATGCGGTGCCGCGCGAAGAGCCGCAGGCGATCCTGGCCGCCTATGCGCGCGAGAAGCCGGTGGACAAGGCGGCGCTGGCGGCCTTCGTCCACCGCCATTTCTCGGTGCGCGGCGACGAGGCAAAGGCCCGCCCGCCGCTGCGCGCGCGTATCCGCGACCTGTGGCCCGTGCTGGGCCGCGCGCCCTTCGCCGCGACGCCCGGCTCCTCCGCGCTGGGGCTGAACCGTGGCTATATCGTGCCCGGCGACCGGTTTCAGGAAATCTATTACTGGGACAGCTATTTCACGATGCTGGGGCTGAAGGCCGATCGCCAGGCACCGCTGGTCGAGGCGATGCTCGCCAATTTCGTCGATCTGGTCGAGCGGTACGGCCATGTCCCGAACGGCACGCGCAGCTATTATCTCAGCCGCTCGCAGCCGCCATTCCTGGCGCTGATGATGGACCTGTCGGACGATCGCGACCCGGCGCTGGCGAAGCGGCGGCTGGCGGCGCTGATCCGCGAGCATGACTATTGGATGGCGGGGGCGGACTGTCTGAATGCCTCCGGCACCTGCCGGCATGTCGTGCGGATGCCCGATGGCAGCCTGCTGAACCGCTATTGGGATGCGCGCGATACGCCGCGCGACGAGAGCTGGCGCGAGGATCGCGAAACCGCCGCCAGGGCCGCGCCCCGCCCCGCCGCGATCGTGCAGCGCGACCTGCGCGCGGCGGCGGAGTCGGGCTGGGACTTCAGCTCGCGCTGGCTGGGCGACCCGATGCGGCTGGAGACGATCCGCACCACCGATATCGTGCCTGTCGACCTCAACAGCCTGTTGTGGATCGGCGAAACCCGCATCGCCGCGCGGGCCAGGACCGCCGGGGACAACGCGACCGCGCAGCGTTTCGCCGCGATGGCGACGCGGCGAAAGGCGGCGATCGACCGCTATCTCTGGGTCGCCGGGGAACGGCGTTTCGCCGATTGGGACCGGGTGGCCCGGCGCCCCACGGCGGCACGCACCGCCGCCTCTCTCTTCCCGCTGTTCGCCGGGCTGGCGAGTGCCGAGCAGGCGCGCGCGGTCGCCGCATCCACCCGCACCACGCTGGTCGGCGAAGGCGGGCTGCGCACCACCAATATCCGGTCGGGCCAGCAATGGGATGCCCCCAATGGCTGGGCGCCGCTGCAATGGATCGCGGTCGAGGGGCTCGGCCGCTATGGCGAACAGGCGCTGGCCAGGGACATTGCCCACCGCTGGATCGCGACCGTCGCGCGGACCTATGCCGAGACGGGCAAGCTGCTGGAGAAATATGATGTCGAGGAACGGCGGCCCGGCGGCGGCGGGGAATATCCCACGCAGGACGGGTTCGGCTGGACCAACGGGGTCACGGCGGCGATGCTGGAGCGCTGGCCGGAACTGACCCCTTCGGATGGCGCGCCCCGATAAGGGGTTCATACGGAGGCGCGAACAAAAACTCTCCCCCCGCCCCGGACTTCGTGTAGCGGACCCCGCATGACCGACATTCCGCACGCCGTCCTGGGCATCGACTTCGGCACCACCAACTCGGTCATCGCGCGTGCCGAGGGCGGGCAGTCGCATCTCGTTCCCCTCAAGGGGCCGAAGGACGCCGATCCGGTGTTCCGTTCGGCGCTGTGCTTCTGGGAGGATGACGGGATCGCGGTCGAGGCGGGGCCCTGGGCGATCGCCGAATATCTCGACTTTCCGGGTGGCAGCCGCTTCATCCAGTCGTTCAAGTCGGTCGCCGCCTCGCCCGTGTTCGAGCATGCGACGGTGTTCGACAAACGCTATCGCTTCGAGGAACTGGGGCGCACCTTTCTCGACCGGATGGCGGCGCATGGCGGTGGCGCCCTGGACGGCAAGGCGGCGCGGATCGTCGTCGGGCGGCCGGTCGAATATGCCGGGCACCGCCCCGACGAGGCGCTCGCCCGCCAGCGTTACGACGCGATGTTCGCGCGGCTGGGGGCGGAGATCCACTATGTCTATGAACCGCTGGGCGCGGCGTTCAGCTATGCCTCGCGGATCACCGAGCCCGCGACCGTGTTGGTCGCCGATTTCGGCGGCGGCACCAGCGACTTTTCGATCGTCCGCATCGCCGCGCCCGGCGCCGAACGCCGCTGCGAGCCGCTGGGCCATGCCGGTGTCGGCATTGCGGGGGACCGGTTCGACCAGCGGCTGATCGATCACCTCGTCCTGCCGCTGCTGGGCGCGGGCGGCCAATATCGGTCGTTCGACAAGGTGCTGGAGATTCCGCGCGGCTATTTCGCCGATTTCGGCGACTGGTCGCGCCTGGCGCTGATGCGCAACCGCAAGACGCTGGCCGAGCTGGAGAAGCTGCGCCGCGCCGCGCTCGACCCGGAGGCGATCGGGCGGATGATCGCGATCATCGAGGAGGAGCAGGGATACAGGCTCTACGACGCGGTCGGCCGGGTGAAGCGCGACCTGTCGGCGGCGGAGGAGGCGCGGTTCCGGTTCGAGGGCGGCGGCCTGTCGATCGAGGCGGGTGTCAGCCGGAAGGATTTCGAAAGCTGGATCGCCCCCGATCTGGCGCGGATCGAGCAGGCGGTCGACCGGGCGATGACGGCGGCGGCGACCGGGCCCGAGCGGATCGACCAGGTGTTCCTGACCGGCGGCACCTCGCTGATGCCCGCGATCCGGCGGATGTTCGAGATGCGCTTCGGCGAGGGCAAGATCGCGACCGGCGGTGAACTCACCTCGATCGCGCATGGCCTGGCGCTGATCGGCGAGCAGGCGGATATTGCCGCCTGGGCGGTGTAAAAGCCAACAAAAGCCCCTCCCGCAGGCGGGAGGGGTTGGGGAGGGCAAGCCGCAAGCGATGGTCTCGGTGAGACTCCTTGCCCTCCCCCATCCCCTCCCGTTTACGGGAGGGGAGCATCATACGGATAGGTTAGAACCCCTTCTTCAGCGTCACGAACCACTGGCGCGGCGCGCCGGCGAGCAGCGTCTGGTTGTCGCCGCTGGCGGTGAAGCCGTTGGTGCCGATGGTCGAGATATAGCGCTTGTCGGTCAGGTTGGTCACGCTGCCCTCGATCGAGAAGCCGCCCCAGGCCGCCGGGAAGCGATAGCCGATGCTGGCATCGACCAGCACGCGACCCGCCACCGACTGGTCGTTCAGATAGGTGAAATAGCGCTTCGACATGTAATCCGCGCCGACCCGGCCGAAGAACCGGCTGTCGTCATAGACCAGCTCGCCCTTGACCATGTTCTGCGGCGTGTCGACGACATAGCGGCCCTTTTCGGCCAGCAGGTTGCCCGAACCGTCGCGCACCGTCTGCTGATAGGTCGCATGATTGTACGAATAGCTGGCCAGCGCCGAAAAGGCCGGGGTCAGGCGGTAGAAGGCCGAAACCTCCGCGCCATAGCTTTCCACGCCACCGACATTGTTCAGCGTCGGCGGAATGCCCTGGATCGCGGTGCCGACCGAATAGGTCAGCAGGCGATCGGAGAAGTCGATATAATAGCCGACCGCCGACAGTTGCAGCCCGCCGGTGCGATAGCGCAGGCCGCCCTCGGCCGTCTTGGACTTTTCGGGGCGCACCGTGTTGGCCACGGCATTGAACGCCGCCTGGCTGATCGAGAAGGGCGGCGCGGTCGCGGCGGCGACGAAGGCGCGCATATTCTCGGTATAGCTGGCGAAGACCTCCGCCTGGTTGCCCAGGTGCAGCACCGCGCCGATCTGCGGCAGGAACCAGTCCTGGCTCTTGATCCGGCCGCGCGCCAGCGTGCCCGCCAGCACATTGGCCTGGTTGCGCACGCGCATCCCCTTCCAGCCGCCGTTAATGGTCAGCTGGCCGATGTCGAGCGTGTCGCCGACCGAATATTGCAGCGTCTCGGTGTCGTACTTGCCGTTCCACGCGGTCGACATCGGATTGCTCTGATAGTCCAGCGCGTTGCGGTTCGGCGTCGCGGTATCGGTCATGCCATAGAGGCGACGTGCCTGGTGCAGCGTGTTGCTCTCATACCAGCCGGTCAGCGCCAGCGTGTTGGCGCCAGTGGCCAGCGCCAGCTTGGCGATGGTCCCCGCGCGGTCGAGGCTGTATTCGGTCGTGCGGAACGACAGCGGCGCGGGGTTGGTGATCGGCGTGCCGTCGGCATTGGGCGCGCCCAGCGTGGTCGGGCTGTAGGGCGTGATCCACGACCCCTGTCCCTTGTTATGATGATAATAGCTGGTCGAGGTCAGCGACAGGCTGTCGGTCAGCTTCGCGTCGAAGGTCACGCCGCCCAGATAGTCGCGGCGCAGACCCGCCGCGTCATAATAGCCATCGTCCAGCGTGATGCCGCTCGGCAAGCCGATCCCGACCCCGGCATAGGGCGCGGAAAAGCCGTTCAGCGAACCGTTCGCCTTCTGATAGGCCGCCGCCGCCGCGCCGTTGGTCGCCTGCTTGGCATAGAGGATCGCCAGCGGATAATTGTTGCTGATATTGTCGTTGAAATAGCCGCGACGCTTGATGATATCGAGGCTCAGGTCCTGATAGTCGTTCTCGCGACGGTCGGAGAAGTTGAAGAAGCCGGTGATCGAGCCGCGATCGCCGAAATCCTTGACAATCTTGGCATTGGCCTGATGCTGACGCTGGCTGCCATAGCCCTTCCACTTGTCGGTGGTCAGATAGGCATAGCTCAGATAGCCCTTCAGCCCGCCGCCCAGGTCGCCGCTGTCGACACGGATGAAGGCGCGCGCGGTATCGTTGCTGCCATAGGTGCCCGACGCGGCGATCCCGGCGGTGTCCGACGGGGTGCGGCTGGTGAACTGGATGGTGCCGCCCAGATTGCTGGTCGAGGCGGTGCCCAGCGCGCCCGCGCCCTGCGCGACGCTGGTCGAGGCGATATTCTCCGAGATGATCGCGCGACTGATGTGCAGGCCGTTGGTCGGGCCATAGCTCATATCACCCAGCGGCACGCCGTCCAGGGTGAAGCCCAGCTGGTTCTGGTTGAACCCGCGCAGCGAGATCTTGGTCGACCATTCATAGGCGCCGAAGGGATCGGCCGACTGGAAGTTCACGCCCGGCAGCTTCGAGATCGCCTTGAGCGGCGAGGTGCCAGGCGTCAGCCGGTCGAGGTCGGCGGCGGTGACGGTCTGGACCTGGCGGCTCTGGCCGAAGCCCAGCACCACGACGTCACCCGAATTGCCCGACTGATCGGTATCGGTCGTGCTGGGGTCGGCGACCACCGGGTCGCTCGCCGTGCCGGTAACAGCGGCCTGCGCGGGCAACCCCTGCGCCGCGACGCCGGGTGCGATCAGCGCGACCGTCGCAACACCGACCAGATACTTCACCATGATGTTTCGCCCCCAAATGGCTCGTTAACCCAATGAGGCGGGCGCATGGGACCGGCGCGTGACATCATGGCGACAGCGTAATGACCGGTTTGTGACGGCCTGCCGTTGTGGCTTTGCGGTCACGTACTTTTCCTCCCCTGCAAGGGGAGGGGGACCAGCGAAGCTGGTGGAGGGGTGTCACCACTTGCGAGGATGGCGGAACCTCGCACAGCGGGACACCCCTCCGTCAGGGCTTCGCCCTGCCACCTCCCCTTGCAGGGGAGGAAAAAAGGGGGCCGGACAGCCTATGCCGCCCAGCCCCCCTTTTGCTGTCCTAAATGCCGAGGATCAGCGCGCGATGCCGCCCGCCGCCAGCACCGCCAGCGTGACCAGGTCACCCGCGGTCGAGGTCATCGGCGCGATCTGCACCGGCTTTTCCATGCCGATCAGCATCGGGCCAATCATGCTGTCGCCGCCCAGTTCGCGCAGCAGCTTGGCCGAGATATTGGCCGACTGGAGACCCGGCATGATGAGGACGTTCGCCGGACCCGACAGGCGCGAGAAGGGGAAGTTCGCCATCTGCTTGGGGTTCAGTGCGACGTCGGGGGCCATGTCGCCTTCATATTCGAAACCGACCTGCCGCTTGTCGAGCTCCGCCACGCCGTCGCGGATATTGTCGATCCACTGCCCCTCGGGATTGCCGAAGGTCGAATAGGACAGGAAGGCCACGCGCGGCTCATGCCCCATGCGGCGCGCCACCGCCGCGGTGCGCTCGGCGATGTCGGCCAGTTCCTCGGCGGAGGGGCGTTCGTTGACCGTGGTGTCGGCGATGAAGACGGTGTGGCTCTGTCCGACGAGCAGGTGGATGCCGAACGGCACCTTGCCGTCGACCGGATCGATGACCCGGCGGATCTCGCGGAAGCTCTGCGCATAGGTGCGGGTGATGCCGGTGATCATCGCATCCGCCATGCCCAGTTGCAGCATGACCGAACCGAAGATGTTGCGGTCCTGGTTGATCAGCCGCTCGGCATCGCGCTTCAGGTAGCCGCGCCGCTGGAGCCGCTCATAGAGGAAGTCGACCATCTGCGGCACCATCTCCGAGGTGCGGCTGTTATGGACTTCATATTCCTTGGGGTTGGTGACGCCCAGCGCGGCCAGACGGTCATAGACGTCGTCGCGCCCGACCAGCACCGGAATGCCGTAACCACCTTCCTTGAACGCGATGGCGGCGCGCAGCACGACTTCCTCTTCGCCCTCGGCGAACAGCACGCGCTTCGGATGCGCCTTGGCGCCCTCATAGGCCAGCGTCAGGACCGAGGTGGTCGGGTTCAGGCGCGCGCGCAGCTTCTGGCGATAGGCGTCCATGTCCAGGATCGGCCGCGTCGCCACGCCCGAATCCATCGCAGCCTTGGCTACTGCCGAGGGGACCAGCTCCATCAGGCGCGGATCGAACGGCGCGGGGATGATATATTCGGGGCCGAAGCTGTGCTGCGTGCCGTAAGCCAGCGCCACTTCCTCCGGCACGCGCTGGCGCGCCAGTTCGGCGATGGCGTTGGCGGCGGCGATCTTCATCTCGTCATTGATGCCGGTCGCGCGCACGTCGAGCGCGCCGCGGAAGATGAAGGGGAAGCCGATGACGTTGTTGACCTGGTTCGGATAGTCCGACCGCCCGGTCGCGACGATCGCGTCGGGGCGCGCCGCCTTGGCGAGTTCGGGGCGGATTTCCGGTTCCGGGTTCGCCATCGCGAAGATGATCGGCGAGGGCGCCATGTCCTTGACCATCTCGGGCTTGAGCGCGCCCGCCGCCGACAGCCCCAGGAACACGTCGGCGCCGTGCAGCGCCTCGGTCAGGGTGCGACGGTCGGTGACGGCGGCATGCGCCGACTGCCACTGGTTGATGTCGTCGCGGCCCTGATAGATGACGCCGGTGCGGTCGCACATGATGACATTGTCGTGGCGGACGCCCATCGCCTTCATCAGCTCGGTACAGGCGATCGCCGCCGCGCCCGCGCCGTTGACGACGACCTTGATCTCGTCCAGCCGCCGCTTGGTCAGCAGGCAGGCGTTGATGAGACCCGCCGCGCAGATGATCGCGGTGCCGTGCTGGTCGTCATGGAAGACCGGGATGTTCATCCGCTCGCGCAGCGTCTGCTCGATGATGAAGCATTCGGGGGCCTTGATATCTTCCAGGTTGATGCCGCCGAAGCTCGGCTCCATCAGCTCGATCGCATCGATGATCCGGTCGACATCCTCGGTCTTCAGCTCGATATCGATCGAATCGACATCGGCGAAGCGCTTGAAGAGCACCGCCTTGCCCTCCATCACCGGCTTGGAGGCGAGCGCGCCAAGATTGCCGAGGCCGAGGATCGCGGTGCCGTTGGAGATGACCGCGACCAGATTGCCCTTGGCGGTATAGTCGTACGCCGTGGCGGGATCGTCGGCGATGGCCAGCACCGGCACCGCGACGCCGGGCGAATAGGCCAGCGCCAGGTCGCGCTGCGTCGCCATCGGCTTGGACGCGATGATCTCGATCTTGCCGGGCCGTCCCTCGGAATGGAACAGCAGGGCCTCGCGCTCGGAGAACTGATCGGTGGGTTCGTCGGTCATGCGCGCGGCCTTCGATGCTGTGGATACTAAGGACGCTACGGCTCTTGAAGGTTTCGGACACGGCTGACAACCCTGTCACGCAGCCCTTTTGCCGCCCTAGGCAAGTCCGGGCATCAGCCTTATACATTGATCCATGGAGCATGAGCCGGGCATTTTCGAGCAGCGTGACGAGGCGGCGGAAGCGCTGTCGCTGGAACGCGCTCGGGCGGATTACGCCGCCGGGCGCTATCATGACCACGCCACCGTTTCCGCCTGGCTCCGCACCTGGGGAACCCCGAACCGCAAATCGTTTCGCGAATGGCTCAAGTCGTCTGGCTGAACGAGGCCCTCGACCAGCTCGATCTCATCGTCGCCTATCTGGAAGCCTTTGATCCCGAGGCCGCCGCTCGAATCGCGCAGCGACTCGTGGATCTCGGCGAAAGCCTGCGAGACTTTCCTCGCCGTGGCCGTCCCGCTGCGGATGGCACCCGCGAGCTGGTGACGGTTCCTCCTTACATTCTCAGCTATGACGTGAACGGCGACATCGTATCGATCGTCGGCATCCGCCATGGCGCACGCAATCTGGATTCCCGCCCCCAATGACCACCCCCACCCCGATGATGGCCCAGTATCTGACGCTGAAGGCCGAGGCCGAGGATTGCCTTCTCTTCTATCGCATGGGCGATTTTTTCGAGCTGTTCTTCGACGATGCGCGGATCGCCTCGGGCGTGCTCGACATCGCGCTGACGTCGCGCGGGGAGCATGGCGGTGAGAAGATTCCGATGTGCGGCGTGCCGGTCCATGCCGCGACCGCCTATCTGCAACGGCTGATCAAGGCGGGTCACCGCGTCGCCATCGCCGAGCAGACCGAGACCCCCGCCGAGGCCAAGGCGCGCGGCGGGTCCAAGGCGCTGGTCGCGCGCGGCATCGTGCGCGTCGTCACGGCGGGCACGCTGACCGAGGAAGCGCTGCTCGACGCCAAGTGCGACAATTGGTGCGTCGCGATCGGCGAGGCGGGCGGCGCGGTGGCGCTGGCCGCCGCCGACATCTCGACCGGGCGGTTCGTGGTGATCGACGTGAAGCCCGATGCGCTGGGCGCCGAACTCGCCCGCCTGGCCGCCGCCGAGGTGGTCGCGGCCGAGAATGCAACCCATGCCGAAGCGGCCACCACGCTACGCCCTTCCGCCACGTTCGACAGCGGCCAGGGCGAGGATCGGCTCAAGCGGCTCTACGGCGTCGCCACGCTGGACGGGTTCGGGCAGTTCAGCCGCGCGGGGCTCTCGGCGGCGGGCGGGCTGGTCGCCTATCTCGACCACACCGCCAAGGGCGCGCTGCCCTTCCTGCGCCCGCCGGTATTGATGCAGGCGGCTGGGGCGATGGCGATCGACGCGGCGACGCGCGAGAGCCTGGAACTGACCCAGACCGCGAACGGCCAGCGCAAGGGCTCGCTGCTCGACGCGGTGGACCGGACGGTGACGGGCGCAGGCGCCCGTGCGCTGGCCGGGGATATCGGCGCGCCGCTGATGGACCGCGACGCGATCGAGGCCCGGCTCGACCTCGTGCAGCATTTCCATGACGATGCCGCGCTTCGCGAGCGGCTGCGCGCGGCGCTGCGGGCGCTGCCCGATATCGGCCGTGCGATCGGGCGGATCGCGGCGGGGCGCGGCTCTCCCCGCGATTTGGGGCAGTTGCGCGACGGGCTCGACGGGGCCTGGGCATTGTCCGAACAGTTGAGCGACGGCCCTCCCCTGTTGCGCGAGACGACGCCGCGCCTGCGCGGGCATGGCGAACTGATCGACCTGCTCCGCCGCGCGCTCGTCCCCTCGCCCCCCATCGAGGCCAGCGAAGGGGGCTATATCGCGGCGGGCTATGACGTCGCGCTCGACGATCTGCGCGATGCGGGCGCAGGCGGCCGCCGCGCCATCGCCGCGCTGGAGGCGGAGTTCCGCCAGAAGACCGGCATCACCGCGCTGAAAATCCGCCACAATGGCGTGCTCGGCTATCATGTCGAGGTGCCCGCGCGGTCGGCCGATGCGCTGATGAAGCCGGATTCGGGCTTCACCCACCGCCAGACGCTGGCGGGCGTCGTCCGCTTCAACACGCCCGAGCTGCACGAGGTCGCCAGCAAGGTCGCGCAGGCCGGTGCCCATGCGCTGGCCGCCGAGGCCGCGCATCTGGAGGAGCTGACCGCCGCCGCGCTGGCCTCGCGCGAAGCCATCGCCGCGACGGCGGACGCGCTCGCCCGGCTCGACGTGGCGAGCGGGCTGGCCGAACGCGCGGTCGAGGGCGGCTGGGTGCGGCCCGAACTGGTCGACCATAGCTGCTTCGACGTGACGGGCGGCCGCCATCCGGTGGTCGAGGCGGCGGTGGCGCGCTCGGGCGAGCGGTTCGTGGCCAATGACTGTTCACTGTCGGAGGCTTCGCGGCTCTGGCTGGTGACGGGCCCGAACATGGGCGGCAAGTCGACCTTCCTGCGCCAGAACGCATTGATCGCGGTGCTGGCGCAGGCCGGCTCCTATGTCCCGGCCACCCAGGCGAAGATCGGGCTGGTCGACCGGCTGTTCAGCCGGGTCGGCGCGTCGGACAATCTCGCGCGCGGACGCTCCACCTTCATGGTCGAGATGGTCGAGACCGCCGCGATCCTGGCGCAGGCGACCCCGCGCAGCTTCGTCATCCTGGACGAGGTCGGGCGCGGCACCTCCACCTATGACGGCCTCGCCATCGCCTGGGCGGTGGTGGAGGCGATCCACGAGGATAATCGCTGCCGGTGCCTGTTCGCGACCCATTATCACGAATTGACCCGGCTGGCCGAACGCTGCGAGGCGCTGTCGCTGCACCATGTCCGCGCGCGCGAGTGGAAGGGCGAGCTGGTCCTGCTGCACGAGGTGTCCGAAGGCCCGGCGGATCGCTCCTATGGCTTGGCCGTCGCACGCCTTGCGGGCATGCCGCCGATGACGGTCGCGCGGGCGAAGGCGGTGCTTGCCAAGCTGGAGGCGGGCCGCGCCAAGACCGGCGGGCTGGCGGCGGGGCTGGACGACCTCCCCCTCTTCGCCGCCGCCGCGCAGGCTGAGGAAGAACAGTGCGACGCGATCCGGGCCGAGGTGGAGAAACTGGACGTCGACAGCCTGTCGCCGCGCGAGGCGCTGGATGCGCTGTACCGGTTGAAGGCCCTGGCGCGGGAGGGGTAAGCCGCTCCCGTCTTCCACCCCGGCCGAGGCCGGGGTCCAGTTGCGGTGCATTTCCGGAGGCGCAAATGGGTCTGCCTTCCCCGCACCGTCTGGCGCACCATCGACTGGGTGGAACCTGGGCCCCGGCCTCCGCCGGGGTGCGGGAATGGAGGCATTCCCACCCCCGTTCAGCCTGAGCGAAGTCGAAGGCCACGCCCCATCGCCCCGCCGCGAGCGTCGCCCGTGCCCTTCGACTTCGCTCAGTGCGAACGGACGTTGGGAGAGCAGCTGACCAGCAAGCATCCACCCGCCGCCTACCCCAAGGCCCAGGAAGATTCGGCTCACCCGAAAATTCGGAAAGTGGGGAGCTTCTGTTGCCCGGTGCTCCCCGTACCGCTGGAATCCGATTCTGTTGCCCGGTTCGGTCCAACCGCGCTATTTTGGAGTAATCTCAGGCCGTGAGGCCCTCAATTACGCCGCAATCGCGAGTGCTTCGTTATCGTTGGCACTTGTGTGTATGGGCCGTTGCGGTGGTCCCATTCCGAACGAAAACAGCGCTTTTCAACACACGTCGATCCTGGTTCGGCCCCGTCAGAAACGGTGTCCAAGTACACCACCTTTTATGGTGGAGCCGCCGGGTACTGCCCCCGGGTCCGCTGCGTCTATTACTCGCCGCAGTTTATCGTCATAGCCGGGTGAAACCCGGCACGAAGAGATATAGTTAGCCATGCGCGTTTACGCAAATGCCTTTCGCTCGCCCCATTTTGGGTCCATGGAAGCGCCATGTTGACCCAGCGGTCCCGTTATGCGTTGCGCGCGATGCTGTTCCTTGCGGAAATGCCCGTCGAAGGGCCGCCGACCTCGATGACGCGCATCGCGGCCGAGGCGAATGTGCCGCGCAAATTCCTGGAATTGATCCTCGCCGATCTGAAGGGCGCGAATCTGCTCGACAGCCAGCGGGGCAAGATGGGCGGGTATCGCCTTGCGCGCCCGGCGCATCTGATCTCGCTGGGTGACATCATCCGCACGATCGAGGGGCCGCTGGCGCTGGTCCCCTGCGTCAGCCGGACCGCCTATCGCCCCTGCAACGACTGCAAGAGCGAGGCGGACTGCGCCATCCGTCATGCGATGATGCGCGTGCGTGACGAGACGGCGCGGATTCTCGACGGCACCAGCCTGGCGGATGCCACGGCCAGGAAGCTGGCAGCGGCGTAAGCCCCCCCTAACCGCGCCACCCCGGCGAAGGCCGGGGTCCAGTTGCGGTAGAAATCGCGACGATGGGACGCCTTTGCCTCCCATGCAACGGCGTCCCGCACCACGAACGTGGTGGCACCTGGGCCCCGGCCTTCGCCGGGGCGGCAGGTCGACTCAGGAACGCCGCGCGCGCAGTTCGTCGCGGATCTCGCGCAGCAGCGCGATATCGGTCGGCTCGGCCTTGGGCTCTTCGGCCGCCTTGGCCTTTTCCTTCTCGAAGAGCGTCGTCGCGCGGTTCACCGTGCGGACCAGCAGGAAGATGATGAAGGCGACGATGACGAAATTGACCGCCTGGGTCACGAACGCGCCGTAACCGAGCAGCGGCACCCCCGCCTTCTTCAGCGCGGCATAATCGGTCAGCGAGCCCGTATAGCTGGCGGGGATCGGCCCCATGCGCAGGAAATAGCTGGAGAAATCCAGCCCTCCGAAAATCTTGCCGATCACCGGCATCAGTACGTCGTCGGTCAGCGAGGTCACGATCTTGCTGAACGCCGCCCCGATGATGACCGCCACCGCCAGGTCGAGGACATTGCCCCGCGCGATGAAGGCGCGAAATTCTTTTAGCATCGCCAACTCCCTCCGTTCGATGAGCGTTACGCCTATCGTCGCTTTTCCCCTTCGCCAAGCGGGGTCGGCGTCTTATATGGATCGGACAGTTGACGGAGGAATATTCGAATGCGTCGTCCCGTTCTTGCCCTGACCCCGGTCGTGATGGCCGTCGCCCTGTCCGGCTGCGGCATGAACAGCGTGCCCACGGCGGAGGAAAATGCGAAGGCGAAATGGGCCGACGTCCAGGCCGCCTATCAGCGCCGCGCCAACCTGATCCCCAACCTCGAAGCGACGGTGAAGGGCGCCGCCGCGTCCGAAAAGGCGATCCTGACCGATGTGGTCAACGCCCGCGCCAAGGCGACCTCGGTCCAGGTCAGCGCCGACGACCTGTCCGACCCCGCCAAGATGCAGCAGTTCGCACAGGCCCAGGGCCAGCTCAGCGGTTCGCTCGGCCGGCTGCTCGCCAATGTCGAGGCCTATCCGAACCTGAAGAGCCAGGACAATTTCCAGACCTTCATGAGCCAGCTCGAGGGCACCGAGAACCGCATCAACATCGCGATCCGCGATTATAATGGCGCGGTGCAGGAATATAACACCCGCATCCGCACCTTCCCCGACGCGATCGGCGCGAAGGTCTTCTACGGCGCCAAGCCGATCACCCCCTATCAGGCGACGACGCCGGGGGCCGAGAATGCGCCCAAGGTGAATTTCGGCAGCTGATCGGGCGCTCATGACCCGGTTCACCCGGTTGCTTCGCCCGGTCCTCGGGCTCTGGCTGATCCTCTGCGCCGTCCCCGTGATGGCGCAGAGCTTTCCCAAGTTCGACGGCCTGGTCGTCGATGCGGCGAACAAGATCAACCCCGCCACCAAGGCGCAGCTCGAACAGAAGCTGGAGGCGCTGCAAAAGGATACCGGCCGCCAGCTGGTCGTCGCGACCATCCCGGATCTTCAGGGTTATCCGATCGAGGATTATGGCTATCGGCTGGGCCGAGCCTGGGGCGTCGGGCTGAAGGATGCGGACAATGGCGCGATCCTGTTCGTCGCGCCCAATGAGGGCAAGGGCCAGCGCGGCCCCCGGCTGGAGGTCGGACGCGGGCTGGAGCCGATCCTGACCGACGCCTGGTCGTCCCAGATGATCCGCACCCTGATGATCCCGCGCCTACGCGAGTCGAGCGACATATCGGGCGCGCTGAATGCGGGCGCGGACGCGGTGATCGCGCAGCTCCGCGCCTCACCCGAGGAAGCCCAGGCCAAGGTGGCCGAGGCGGCGAAGCAGTTCGACCGCCAGCACCGGCGCGGCGGCGGCGATTCCAACGGCTTTCCGATCCTGATCGTCCTGGTCATCTTCATCGGCGGCTTCGTCCTGCTGTCCATCCTGCGCCGCAAGCAGGGCCAGCGTTTCCACGATGACGATGACGACGATCGTGGCGGCGGCGGCGGGCGACGCGGTGGAGGCGGCTGGCCGATCATTCTCTGGGGTCCCGGCTGGGGCAGCGGTGGCGGATCGGGCGGCGGCTGGAGCTCGGGCGGATCGTCGGGCG
The DNA here is from genome assembly GCF_031453055.1 of Sphingomonas sp. SORGH_AS_0789. NCBI lineage: Bacteria > Pseudomonadati > Pseudomonadota > Alphaproteobacteria > Sphingomonadales > Sphingomonadaceae > Sphingomonas > Sphingomonas sp. SORGH_AS_0789. Next base: position 1,918,958 of record NZ_JAVIYV010000001.1, on the reverse strand, counting down.
GCGGCAGCGACGGATCGTGGTTCGGCGGCGGCTTTACCGGCGGCGGCGGCGGGGATTTCGGCGGCGGCGGCGCTTCGGGGGATTGGTGAGATGTTGAGCGAAGCCGATAGCGATCTGGTCACCGCCGCCGTGGCGCGCGCCGAGGCCGCGACCGATGCCGAGATCGTGACCATCGTCGCCCCCCGATCGGACGACTATCGCGACGTGGCGCTGTGGTTCGCCGCCGCCGCGATGCTGCTGGTGCCGCTGTTCGCCGCGCTGTTTCCGGGCCTGGGCCTGAAACTGCTCGCGCTGGTGCATGACGGATGGAGCGACGCGGGCGAGGATCTGGTCCTGGGCGTGCTGATGATCGCGCAGATCCTGATCTTCGCGGTCGTCGTCGCGGCGCTGGGGCCGGTGAAGCGCCGGATCGCGCTGATCCCGAAAAGCATCCGCCATGCCCGCGTCCGGGCGCGCGCCGTCCTGCTCTTCCGCGTCTCGGCCGAGCGGCGGACCGACAGCCGCTACGGCGTGCTGCTCTACCTTTCCGAAGACGAGCATATGGCGGAGATCGTCGCCGACTCCGGCCTGACCGGCAAGGTCGGGCCGGAAACCTGGGGCCGGGCCATGGCGGTGATGCTGCCCCATGTCGCGAAGGGCCATGTCGGTGAGGGCCTGGGCGCGGCGGTCGAGCGGATCGGGCTTGTGCTCGCCGAGCATTTCCCCAAGACGGCGGCCGATACCAACGAACTGCCGGACAGACCCATTTCGCTATGACCGATCCCCGTATGGACGCCCCCCTCGAAACCCTGGCCGAGGGACGGTTCCTGGCGCTGCGCAAGCGCGGCACCTGGGAATATGCCGACCGCCCGCGCGACATACGCGCCGCCGTCATCCTCGCGGTCGACGACGACCATATCCTGCTGGTCGAACAGTTCCGCGTCCCCCTGGGCGCGCCCTGCCTGGAAATGCCCGCCGGGCTGATCGGCGACGAGACCGAAGGCGAGGCGGTACTGGACGGGGCCGCGCGCGAGTTGGAAGAGGAAACCGGCTATCGCCCCTCGCGGATCGAGGCGCTGGGCGAATTCTGCTCCTCGCCGGGCATGACCTCGGAACGCTTCACCCTGGTCCGCGCAAGCGGCTTGGTGAAGGTCGGCGAAGGCGGCGGCGATTCGGACGAGCAAATCGTCGTCCACCGGGTCAGGCTGGCGGATGTCCCCGCCTTCGTCACCGAACGCCGTGCGGCGGGCGTGGTGATGGATGCCAAGCTGCTCTTGCTGCTGGGGGGCGGCATCTTGGGCTTTTGATTTCACGCGAAGGCGCGAAGGCGCGAAGAGAAGAAGGTTGCTTCGCGCGGAGACGCGGAGACGCGGGGATGTCGTGTTCGCGGCAGCGAAATATCTCTTCAACCAGCCGTTTGTGGTGCGCATCCGATGCCGCCGGACACGTCACCTCCGCGCTCTCTGCGCCTCTGCGCGGACCCATTCCGACAATCTTCGCGTCATCGCGGCTTCGCGTGAAATCATCGCGACATGCCGCAACGGACGGGAAGGCGCCAGGAAACTTTGTTCGCGCAGAGGCGCGGAGGGCGCAGAGAGGGATTGCTCGCGGAAGCGACACGCCGCTCCAACAGATCGGTTGTGATGCGATCCCGATGCCGCCGGGCGCGACACCTCCGCGTCTCCGCGCCTCCGCGCGAACCAGCCTTCTCAAGCGCTGCGCGCGAAAGAAAAGCGCCCCGGCCTTGACCGGAGCGCTCGAACCTCAACGGAAATTGTCGGCGTAGCTTTGCAGCTTGAGCGTCTTTTGCGGCGTCGGCACGACATGATGGTCGAGCCCCTCGCGCTGGCAATAGGCGATCGCCTCTTCCAGCGTCGCGAAGGTCAGGCGAACCTGCTCCCGCGTATCGCCGCTTCCGGCCCAGCCGGTCAGGGGATCGGGCTTTTTCGCCTCGGTGGATTCGAATTCGAGTTGCCAGCGATCGGTCCGGTACTTGCCGGATTGCATCGCGTTCTTGGGGCGCTGGAAGATGCGAGCAGTGGCCATAATCCACGTCCCTTATCGCGAACCGGCGGCTCTTGCATCCGCCTTTTTCGTGCGCAGCGTCGCAGAGGCCGCGGCGGGGTCGTCGGGCCAGGGATGGCGGGGGTAGCGGCCGCGCATTTCCTTGGCCACCGCGCTCCAGCTTCCCGCCCAGAAACCGGGCAGGTCGCGCGTCGTCTGGATCGGGCGACCGGCGGGCGAGGTCAGGCTGAGGACCAGCGGCACCCGCTCGGTCCCGATCACCGGATGCTCGGCCAGGCCGAACAGCGCCTGGACGCGCAGCTCCACCCTGGGGCCACCTTCCGCTGCATAATCAATCGCATGGCTGCTGCCAGCCGGGCTTGTGAACTGGGCGGGCGCCATCGAATCGATCCGCCGCTGGTCGTTCCAGTCGATCAGGTTGCGGATCGCCTCGGTCAGCGCGCCGGGGGCGATCGAATCCAGCCGCCGCTTGCCCGCCACCAGCGCGGGCAGCCAGTCGTCCAGCCGCGCGATCAGCGTCGCATCGTCCAGCGCCACCCCGGCATAGGCCGCGCGCGCGCGATAGGCCCCCGCCCCGTCGCTCCATGGGAGCAGCGACAGGCCGTGCATCCGCACCCCCTCGACCAGCGCCTCGGCGATCGCCTCGGGGGAAGCACCCGAATCGGGTCCGCTCGACAGGCGTAGCCCGCCCAGTCGCCGTTCGCGCAACGCCTCGACGCCGCCGGTCGCGGGGTTGAAGGCGACGGTACGCCGCGTCTCGATCCGATCGGCGAACAGCGCCTCGACGGTGGCGAGGTCGAGCGGCGCGGCGGACAGGATGCGCGCGCCCGACGCCGCGCCCTGCGTCTCGCCCACCGCCAGCCATTCCGCACCGGCCAGCGCCGATGCCGGATCGAGCCGGAAGCCCCGCCCGCCGACGCTCGCCCAATTCTCGCCGGTCGAATCGCGGCGACGCGCGACCCGGTCGGGATAGGCCAGCGCCAGGCAGACGCCCGCCGGATGGTCCCACGCCTCGCGCTCGACCGGCCTGGGGGCCAGGCTGGTCCAGCGTTTCGCCATCTGGCGCGCCGCCTCCGCCTTGGGACCGCGCTCGGTCCGCCAGCGGCGCAGGCGTTGTTCGACATCGACATCCTGCCCCCCGATGCCCCGTTCCCCTAACAGCACCGCGACCTCGGCGGCGACGGAGGCCAGCCCGCGCTCGCCGCTGCGGATCAGCATATGCGCCAGGCGCGGCGGCATCGGCAGCGCGGCGATCGCCTTGCCATGCGCGGTCGGGCGGCCGGTGTCGTCCAGCGCCTCCAGCACGGTCAGCCGTCCGCGCGCCTCGGCGACCGCAGCCTCGGGCGGCGGGTCGAGCCAGGGGAGCGCGCGCGGGTCGCCCACCCCCCAGAGCGCGGTGCCGAGCAGCAGCGCCGACAGGTCCGCCTCCAGGATTTCGGGCGGATCGAAACGCGGCAACCCCGCCGTGGCGGCTTCTTCCCACAGGCGATAGGCGACGCCGGGCGACTGGCGCGCGGCGCGGCCCGCACGCTGGGTGACGGCGGCCTGGCTGGCGCGCTCGGTGACCAGCCGGGTCATCCCCGCCGCGCGGTCGTAGCGCGGGCGGCGCGCCAGCCCCGAATCGACCACGATCCGCACCCCGTCGAGCGTCAGGCTGGTCTCCGCGATCGAGGTGGCGAGGACGATGCGCCGCCGCCCCTCCGGATCGCGCCGGATCGCCGCGCGCTGCGCCGCCGGGTCCAGCGAGCCGTGGAGTTCATGGACCGCAATCCCGGCGGGCAGGCTCGCCAGCCGCTCGGCGGTGCGCGCGATCTCGGCGGTGCCGGGCAGGAAGGCCAGGATGTCGCCCTCCGCCTCATCGGCCAGCGCGCGGCGGATGGCGGCGGCGACCGAATCCTCGATTCGCGCCTCGGCTGCACGTCCGAGATGGCGTAAGGCGAGCGGATAGCTGCGCCCCTCGCTCTCGATGACGGGGGCATCGCCCATCAGGCTGGAGAAGCGACGACCGTCGAGCGTCGCGGACATGGCGACTAGGCGCAGGTCCGGTCGCAACCCCGCCTGCGCATCCAAGGCCAGCGCCAGTCCGAAATCGCCGTCGAGGCTGCGTTCATGCACTTCGTCGAAAAGTACCGCCGAGACGCCCGCCAGCTCAGGATCGGCCTGGATGCGCGCGACGAAGATGCCCTCGGTCACCACGGTCACGCGGGTCGCGGCGCTGACCCTAGTATCCATGCGGGTGGCATAGCCGAAGGTGCGGCCGACCGGCTCCTCGGCCAGCGCGGCCATGCGTTCGGCGGCGGCGCGGGCGGCCAGGCGGCGGGGGGAGAGGAGCATGACCTCTCCGGTGCACCAGGGCTGGTCGAGGAGAGCAGGCGCGACGGCGGTGGTCTTGCCCGCGCCCGGCGGCGCGACAAGGACGGCGTTGGGAGCGGCCGCGAGCGCGGTCAGCAGGTCGGGCAGGACGGCGGTGACGGGTAAGGTCATCGGCTTGCGATACGGGGTTTGCCGGGCGGGGTGAAGGACTTCGACCCTTCTGGCCCCCACCTTCCGTTCAGGCTGAGCGAAGTCGAAGCCCATGCCTGGGCATTTGCCCAGCGGACAGGCTTTCTCTTGGCCTTCGACTACGCTCAGGCTGAACGGAGGTGGGATGCCTTATCCGCAAACCCGTTCCCCGGCGAAGGCCGGGGCCCAGGCTCCACCAAGCCGGAGGCGCACCACGCAACGCGGGGGAGGCAGACCGCCCCGCGCCCTTATGAATCCACCGCAACTGGGCCCCGCACCTCCGCCGGGGAACGCCCTCAATACGCCCGCGCGACAGCGAACTCGACCGCTTCGATCATCGCCGCCTTGGCGGGGCTATCGGCAAAGCCCTTGATCGCCTCGATCGCCAGACCGCCATAATGGCGCGCGCGCGCCATGGTGTCGTCGACCGCACGGCTCTTGCGGACCAGCGCGATGGCATGGGCGAAGTCCTCGTCCGACGTGCGCCGCCCCTCGACCGCGTCCTTCCAGAACTGGCGTTCTTCATCATTGGCCCGCGCATAGGCCAGGATCACCGGCAGGGTCATCTTGCCCTCGCGGAAATCGTCGCCCGCATCCTTGCCCATGGTTCCGGCGTCGGAGACATAGTCGATCGCATCGTCGATCAGCTGGAACGCGATGCCCAGGTTGCGGCCATAGGCCTCCAGCGCCAGCTCCTCCGCCTCGGGCCGCTCGGCGACGACCGCCGCGATGCGGCAGGCGGCGGCGAACAGCGCGGCGGTCTTGGCGTCGATGATCGAGAGGTAACGCTCTTCGGGCAGGCCCACCTGCCGCACTGCGGTCAGCTGGTTCACCTCGCCCTCGGCGATCACCGCCGAGGCGCCCGACAGGATGTTCAGCACCTTCAGGCTGCCCGCATCGACCATCAGCTGGAAGGAGCGGCTGAACAGGAAGTCGCCGACCAGCACGCTCGCCGGATTGCCCCAGATGATGTTGGCCGTCCGCCGCCCGCGCCGCAGGTCGGAGCCGTCGACCACATCGTCGTGCAGCAGCGTCGCGGTGTGGATGAACTCCACCGCCGCGGCCAACACATGGTGGCTGGTCCCCTGATAGCCGAGCAGCTGCGCGCTCGCGAGCGTCAGCATCGGGCGCATCCGCTTGCCCCCGCCCGCGATCAGATGACCGGCCAGTTGCGGGATCAGCGGAATCTCCGACCGCATCCGGTCGATGATCACCTGATTGACCTGATTCATGTCGTCGGCCACCAGCCGGATCATCGTGTCCAGCGAGGGCGCGGGCTTGGCGAGGCGGGTGGCGGTTACGGTCATGGGCAGGTAAGAGCCTCTGGCGACAACGCTTGCCGAACGCAAGCCTAAGCGCGAAAGGACGCGCGCGAAATGTGCGCGAGCCCACGCGCCAGAGGGAGACACGTCCACCATGTCCGACACCGTGCTGACCGGCTATCGCCAGTCGATCGACAATATCGATGCCGCGCTCGTCTTCATGCTGGCCGAACGGTTCAAGGTGACGCAGGCGGTCGGCGAATATAAGGCGAAGAACGGCCTGCCCCCCGCCGATCCGGGTCGCGAGGAAGCGCAGATCGCCCGGCTTCGGCAATTGGCGATCGATGCGCAGCTGGACCCGGAATTTTCCGAGAAATTCCTGCGCTTCATCATCGACGAGGTGATCCGCCACCACGAACGCCTGCGCGGCTGAGATGGCCTTTCTCCTGGCGATTGAAGGGGCCGATGGCGCCGGCAAGGCGACCGCGACGGCGGCCGTCACCGAGCAGCTGAACGCGGCGGGCCTGTCGGCGGCGGCGCTGTCCTTTCCGCGTTACGGCGACACGATCGGCGGCTGGGCGCTTGGCGAATATCTGGCGGGGCGCCTGCCCCATGCCGCCGCGCCCGAGACGGCGGCGACGCTCTATGCGCTCGACCGATTCGAATCGCGCCCGCACCTGATCGCGCTGGCCGAGCGCCACGACGTCATCGTCTTCGACCGCTATATCGCGTCCAACATGGCCTATCAGGCGGCGCAGGTGCCCCCCGAACAGGCCGAGGCGCTGCTGCAATGGATCGAACGGCTGGAGACGGTGCAGTTCCGCCTGCCCGCGCCGCATCTGTCGGTCTATCTCGACACGCCGCTGACCGTCGCGCGCGACCTTATCGCCCGCAAGCGCAAGCGCAGCTACACCGACGAGACCTATGATGCCTATGAGGCCGATCTGGGGCTCCAGGCGCGGGTTCGGGCCAACTATGCCGCGATGGCGGACGGCGCGATGCTGGGCGAATGGGCGACGGTGTCGACCGTGGCGCATGGCGGATTGCGCGCTCCGGCGGAGATCGCCGACGAGATTACCGCGCTGGTGACGGGACGGCTGGGGTAGGCTTTTACTTCGCGCGAAGGCGCGAGGAGAAAGAGGAGGGTTCGCGCGGAGGCGCAGAGAACGCGGAGATGTCGTACCCTGTGGGCCGCACAGTCCTTCTTCCTCATATGATCGAAGAAAGGATTGCGCGCTGTCGCACGCGATTCCGTCTCTGCGCCCTCCGCGCCTCTGCGCGAAATCAGCATCTTCCTTTCCGGCTTCGCGCGAACAAGATTTGTTTGGGGATAGCGCCCCTCAATTCGACGCGCGGATCGTCCCTGCCAGCGGTGCGAAGCGAGCGACCTGCTGGCCGACCAACCGCAATTGCCCCTCCACCGAGGCATCGTTGATCCGGCCATCCTCATCGAACCGCGTCTGCTGCGAATTCACCGCCGCCGCGAAGGGCGTCGGCCAGCCGCGCAGCGCATGGACGATCGAGCGCAGCGCCGCGATGGTCGATCCCGTCGCCTGCCAGCCATAGGCGGTGGCGATCAGCCCGACCGGCAGATCGGCCAGATAGGGGCGTTCGTCCTTCGCCGTCTCTTCGAGCAGGTCGAGCGCGTTCTTCACCAGCCCCGAGATGCTGCCATGATAGCCCGGGCTGGCGATGATGATCGCCGAGGCCTGTCGCACCGTCTCGACAAAGACCCGCTCCGCCTCGGTCCGCTCCGCCGCGCGCGGATTGTAGAGCGGCAGGCGCGCCAGGTCCTCGCCGCCGAAGACATGGGTGCGGAACCCCTCGTCGGCGGCGGCCGTCATCGCGATGCGAAGCGCACGCTCGGTCGAGGAGACGCTGCCGATCGTGCCGCCGATGCCGACGACGAGCGGGGAGGAGGAAGGACTGACCATGTCCGCCTTTCACCCCGGACCGGGCGGCTGGGCAAGGGGTAAGTTTGACCACGCCTTGCCGGTCGCGATGGGCGAGGTGTCGCCCTATCCCGAGCGACCGGGGACAGAGCATCGCGATCGGCTCCGTCCCCGGGCTCAACCTCGCCTGGCATAGATCGCACGGGAGGGCACTGTCGCCTTTCCAAAATGCGGGAGAATTACGGCGAAACGCTTTTCGCTTCGATGCGCGAAAGGATCGGGGGAACGCGATTCACCGCGACGGCTGGCGCGCCGGGCCGCGCATGCCCCCATTTACCGGCCTGGGGCGGCTGGGCGGATTCGCCCGTGATCTACGAACGGGAACGGTGGACGCGGGCGGCGCTGGGCCTGAGTTAGGGCTTCCGCTTTAGGTTCTGAACCGGAACGGCGGGCGGCGAGGCGGTGACGGAGCCGAGCCAGTAGACACCGTCATAGTCCGGGTCCAGCTGCTCCCCCGGCAAAGCGCCCAGCGCGACGAAGGGTTTGCGCTTTAGATCGGCGTCGGCCCCAACAGAATGAGCGGCACATTCGGAGTCCTCGGCATTGTTTCCGTTCGCCCGCAGTTCGCATGTCCAGGTCGTCCCACCGGCCACTTTCATATTCAGCGTGAGGAGGGGAACCGACCTGCCCAGCCGCATTGCCATGGGTTCGTAGGCGGGGGATGAATAGGTGACGGGTTGTTTACGGGCATGCATGTTGCCTGCCAAAACCAGGACATGGTCGTAGGGGTGGCGGGCTGCGGCTTCACGGATATTCTCCGCCTGCGAAGCATCGTGCTGTCCCTGCAGACTGGGCAGATTCGCCAGTTTGCGGGCTTGCGCCTTATCCTTCACACCGCTGAACGCCACGATATCGATCTTGCGGCCCGCCTGCGACAGGCTGTGAAGCTGCACGAGCATGGCCAGCATCGCTTCGCTAGCGACACCGTCCTCCCGCCCGGCCCATCCCGATTTGATCAGCGCCGGGACAAAGGCCGTATCGGGCAAATCCCAGGCCTTTTGATAGTCGCCATCCACGAGCGAGAAATGCTCGACCGCGACCAGAATCCGTTCACCCTTTGCCGCCAGCGCGCAGGCCAGACTGCCGACGAAGGCAGGCGACTCGCGCGTGCCGTGCACCTCGCCGAACACCACGATCCGTGCGCCCCGCGCCGCCACTTGGTCCCATCCCGGTGGCAATTGGCAAGAAGTGGCGTCGGGGGCAGGACGCGTCTGCCCCGGTGTCCATGCCGCCAGCGCGACTCCCAGCCCCAGCATCATGACGGCCTTGCGCATCATCCCTCCCCCGGTCGGTGCATGGCGAATGTGGCACGATGCAGCACAAGCCACAATCAGCCTTGGCCGCGAACTTTTCAGGGGTGGCGCCCCCATGCCAGCCGGTTAGAAGGGAATTAAAATCATAAAGAGGACCGGACGGGGCATGACGAAACACCTCCCCTGGATCGCGCTGGCGATCGTCGGAGCGGGCGCCTTGGGCGTGGTGGCGACGGTGCGCGGCGAGCCGATCAACGCGCTGTGGATCGTCGCGGCCGCGGTCTCGGTCTATCTGATCGCCTATCGTTATTATGCGCTGTTCATCGCCCGGGTGATCGGCATCGACCCCAGCCGCCCCACCCCCGCCATTCGTCGCGCCGACGGGCTGGACTATGTCGCGACCGACCGGACGGTGCTGTTCGGCCACCACTTCGCGGCGATCGCGGGCGCGGGGCCGCTGGTGGGGCCGGTGCTGGCGGCGCAGATGGGCTATCTGCCGGGCACGCTGTGGATTCTCGCGGGCGTGGTGCTGGCCGGGGCGGTGCAGGATTTCCTGGTCCTGTTCCTGTCGATGCGGCGCGACGGGCGCTCGCTGGGCGAGCTGATCCGCATGGAGATGGGGCCGGTCGCGGGCACCATCGCGCTGTTCGGCGCCTTCATGATCATGGTCATCATCCTGGCCGTGCTGGCGCTGATCGTCGTGCGGGCGCTGGCGGAAAGCCCCTGGGGGCTGTTCACCGTGACGGCGACCGTGCCGCTGGCGATGCTCATGGGCGGCTATACCCGCTGGGTGCGGCCGGGGAAGATCGGCGAGGTGTCGATCATCGGCTTCATCGGCCTGATCCTCGCCATCGTCTATGGCCAGTCGATCGCCGAGTCGGCCGTCCTCGCGCCGCTGTTCACCTTCACGCCGGTCCAGCTCTGCTTCCTGCTGATCGGGTACGGCGCGGTCGCCTCGGTGCTGCCGGTGTGGCTGCTGCTCGCGCCGCGCGATTACCTCTCGACCTTCCTCAAGATCGGCGCGATCGTGGCGCTGGCGATCGGCATCGTCATCATGGCGCCACCGCTGAAGATGCCCGCGCTGACCCAATTCATCGACGGCAGCGGGCCGGTCTGGGCGGGGCCGCTCTTCCCCTTCCTGTTCATCACCATCGCGTGCGGCGCGGTGTCGGGATTCCACGCGCTGATCGCCAGCGGCACCACCCCCAAGCTGATCGCCAGCGAAAAGGACGCGCCGTTCATCGGCTATGGCGCGATGCTGATGGAGAGCGCGGTGGCGATCATGGCCTTGGTCGCCGCCTCGATCCTCGATCCGGGCGTCTATTTCGCGATGAACGCGCCTGCCGCCGTGCTGGGCACCGACCCGGCCAGCGCCGCCGCCGCCGTGACCGCTATGGGCTTCCCCATCTCGGCCGACACGCTGGCGCAGGTCGCGCGGGACGTGGGCGAGCACACGATCATCTCCCGCGCGGGCGGCGCGCCGACCCTGGCGGTGGCGATGGCGGAGATTTTCAGCCACCTGTTCGGCGGACAGGCGATGAAGGCCTTCTGGTATCACTTCGCCATTTTGTTCGAGGCGCTGTTCATTCTGACCGCCGTCGACGCAGGGACTCGGGCGGGCCGCTTCATGCTCCAGGACCTGATCGGGCTGGCCGTCCCCAGCTTCCGGGGATCGAGCAAGGTCGCGCCGGGCCTGATCGCGACGGCCCTGTGCGTCGCGGCCTGGGGCTTCTTCCTCTATCAGGGCGTCACCGATCCGCTGGGCGGGGTGAACACCTTGTGGCCGCTGTTCGGCATCTCCAACCAGATGCTCGCTGCCGTCGCGCTGATGCTGGCGACGGTCGTGCTGTTCCGCATGAAGAAGGACCGCTTTGCCTGGATCACCGTGATCCCCACCGTCTGGCTGCTCGCCTGCACGTTGACCGCCGGGTGGTTGAAGATCTTCTCCGCCGACCCGCGCGTCGGCTTCCTGGCGCATGCCGACAAGTTCGCGAGTGCGGCAGCGGAGGGCAAGGTCCTGCCCCCCGCCAAGACCATGGCGGAGATGGGGCGGATCGTCTTCAACGACCGAATCGACGCGGGGCTTTGCGCGATCTTCCTGGGCGTGGTGCTGGCGATCTTGGTCTATGCGGTCCGCACCTGCCTGATCGCGCGCCAGATAGACCGGCCGAGCATCAGCGAAATCCCGCCCGAAATGGCGGCGGCCGAATGAGCTGGCTCGCCCGCCTGCGTGAGATCGGCAACGCCATGGTCGGGATTCCGAGCTATGACGCCTATCGGGCGCATATGGCGGCCAGGCATCCCGACCGCGAGCCGATGGATGAGGTGACGTTCTTTCGCGAGCGGCAACAGGCGCGCTACGGTAGCAAGAATGGTGGGCGTTGCTGTTGATTGTTCACGCGAAGGCGCGATGGCGCGAAGAGGAAAGAAGGTTCGTTCGCGCGGAGACGCGGAGAGAAAGAGTGGGGCATTACCCCCCCTCCGTTCAGCCTGAGCGTAGTCGAAGGCCATGGGATGATGCCCGTCACGCGGGCGGAACGCGCCAGCGTTCGTTGAGCCTGCGGCTCGAAGTCCTTAGGCGTCTCCTTCCCTTGGCCTTCGACTACGCTCAGGCCGAACGGAGGTTCGAGAGAGAGGTAACGAGAGCCTGCCGCTGCCCCCTCTGCACCTCCACGCCTCTGCGCGAACCACAGAAATCTCCGCGTCTCCGCGTCTCCGCGCGAACACAAAACCTTCGCGCCATCGCGGCTTCGCGTGAACCCGAAAGCCCCGATCCGCCGCTACCCTTGCCTTTTGACCAAGCCACGGCTACATCGCGTTCCCATCCGAACAGCGCGGACGGACCTTTCGTCGCAGGCCCCTTGGGTCAGCGACGGCGGACCCATGCCTCGCTGACAGTATTTCAACGCAGGTGCGGGAACGGCACGAGTGGCGAAGACGACCCCCATCGAATTCTTCAACCAGGTCAAGACCGAGACCAAGAAGGTCGTCTGGCCGACGCGGCGCGAGACGGTGATGACCGGCGTGATGGTGGTCGTGATGACTACGATCCTGGCCATCTTCTTCCTGGCGGTCGACTCGTTCTTCGAGACGCTGGTCCGCACCCTGCTGTCGCTCGCGAAGTAAAAGGGTTCCCATGGCGCGCTGGTACATCATCCACGCTTATTCCGGTTTCGAGGGCAAGGTCCGCGATTCGATCATGGCCGAGGCGACCCGTCTGGGCCTCGACCATCTCGTCGCGCAGATCGAGGTGCCGACCGAAACCGTGACCGAGGCCCGTCGCGGCAAGAAGATCGCGGTCGAGCGCAAGTTCATGCCCGGTTACGTGCTGGCCAAGCTCGACATGAACGACCAGGTCTATCACCTGGTCAAGAACACGCCGAAGGTGACCGGCTTCCTGGGCGCGATGGGCAAGCCGCAAGCGATCAGCGAAAGCGAAGCCACGCGGATGCTGAACTCCAAGGAAGAGGCCGCCGCCGCCCCGAAGCACAAGGTCAAGGTCGATTACGAGATCGGCGACGCGGTCAAGGTGCTGGAAGGCCCCTTCGCCAGCTTCAACGGCGTGGTCGAGGAACTGGATTTCGACAAGTCCAAGGTCAAGGTGTCGGTTTCGATCTTCGGTCGCGCGACCCCGGTGGAACTGGATTTCGAGCAGGTCGAACGCTCGAAATAAGGTCGGACCATCCGATGAAACAGGGCCGGGGCGGCGACGCCACCGGCCCTTTTCGTATCCGGGCCCCCATTCCCCGCCCCTCCCAAACCGCCGTTCAGGCTGAGCGAAGTCGAAGCCCACGTTCGACGCCTTGCCGCGCGAATCCCGTGCACTTCGACTTCGCTCAGTGCGAACGGAGGTGGTGGCTTGCCCGCCTTGCCATTCCCCCCATTTTCCGCTATCGGCCCGCGCTTCCCTAGCATCATGCGACGGAACCCTTGCGGGAGGGTGCGCTGGCGTACGCCACGTGCCCGTCACGACCGCTAGACTCGAAAAGAGAGTGACATGGCAAAGAAGATTACCGGCTATATCAAGCTGCAGGTCCCTGCAGGCGCCGCCAACCCCTCGCCGCCGATCGGCCCGGCGCTGGGTCAGCGCGGTGTGAACATCATGGAATTCTGCAAGGCGTTCAACGCGCAGACCGGCGAAGTCGAGAAGGGCACCCCGCTGCCCACCGTCATCACCGTCTATGCCGACCGTTCGTTCTCGTTCGAGACGAAGACCGCGCCTGCGACCTACCTCATCAAGAAGGCGGCCAACCTGAAGTCGGGCTCGAAGGAGCCGGGCAAGGTGTCGGCGGGCAAGATCGCGCGCTCGAAGCTCGCGGAAATCGCCCAGGTCAAGATGAAGGACCTGAACGCCAACGATATCGAGGCTGCGACCAAGATCATCGAAGGCTCCGCCCGCGCGATGGGCCTCGAAGTGGTGGAGGGCTAAGATCATGGCGAAGCTGACCAAGAAGCAGAAGGCCGTCCAGATCGACTCCGAGAAGCTGCACGGCATCGACGAAGCGATCACGCTGGCTCGTACCAACGCGACCTCGAAGTTCGACGAGACGATCGAAGTCGCCGTCAATCTGGGCGTTGACCCGCGTCACGCCGACCAGATGGTCCGCGGCGTCGTCACCCTGCCCAAGGGCACCGGCAAGACCGTTCGCGTCGGCGTGTTCGCCAAGGGCGCGAAGGCCGACGAAGCGCGCGCCGCTGGCGCCGACGTCGTGGGCGCCGAGGACCTGATGGAAACCATCCAGGGCGGCACCATCGACTTCGACCGCTGCATCGCGACCCCGGACATGATGGGCGTCGTCGGTCGCCTCGGCAAGGTGCTGGGCCCCAAGGGCCTGATGCCGAACCCGAAGCTGGGCACCGTGACCATGAACGTCGCCGAAGCCGTCAAGGCGGCCAAGGGCGGCCAGGTCGAGTACCGCGTCGAAAAGGCCGGCATCATCCACTCGGGCATCGGCAAGGCGTCGTTCCCGGCGGAGGACCTGCGCGCCAACTTCGACGCGCTGGTCGACGCTCTCATCAAGGCCAAGCCGTCGGGCGCGAAGGGCAAGTATGTCCGCAAGATCGCCGTCTCGTCGACGATGGGCCGCGGCATCAAGGTGAACGTCTCGGAAGTTCCGGGCGCGTAATCCTCGCCGCAGCCGTCAGGCTGACGGATCAGGGGGTCGGGACTTCGGTTCCGGCCCCCTTTTCGTTGGAGCGGGAAGCACTTGTGCGGAACCCACACCCCCCGGCTTGCAGCGGGCGGTCAGGCCGCATAGGCTTGGCCATGGCAAAAAAGCCCGACAATGGCCGCTTGTACGAGCGGATCGCGCGCGAGATCGGCGCGAAAATCACGGCCGGCGACTATGCGGTGGGCCAGCGCCTGCCGTCCGAGCGCGACCTGGCGCAGGCGCATGCGGTGTCCCGCCCCACGGTGCGCGAGGCGATCATCGCGCTCGAACTCGACGGGCTGGTCGAGGTGCGGATGGGATCGGGCGTCTATGTGACGGCCGCCACCCCGCATGGCGGCGAGCCGGGCCAGACCGATATCGGCCCCTTCGAGCTGCTGGAGGCGCGCCGCACGATCGAGAGCGAGGTCTGCGCGCTGGCGGCCACCCGCATCGACGATGCGACGCTGGCCGAATTGCGCACGCTGACCGACGCGCTGCACGACCCCGATCTGGAGCGCGCCGAGCTGGCCGACCGGCGGTTCCACGAAACGATCGCCCGCGCGACGCAGAACAGCGCGATGGTGGCGATGGTCGAGCTGCTGTGGAACGCCCGCGAACGCTCGCCGCAATATCGGCTGCTCAGCGACAAGGCGCATGGCGCGGGCGTCGTCCCCCGGCTGGAGGACCATGTCGCGATCCTCGACGCGCTGATCGCGCGCGATGCGGACGCCGCGCGGGCGGCGATGCGCCAGCATCTGACCAATGTGCTCGACGCGATCCTGGCCGCGACCGAAGTGCACGAAATGGAACAGGCGCGCGCCCGCATCGCCGCACATCGGGAACGCTACGCGGTCTGATTCCTGATCGTCGCCCCAGCGCAGGCTGGGGCCTTTGGCGAAGGGCCAGGGTGAGTCGTGAAAGATCCCAGCCTGCGCTGGGATGACGGTGGGATGACCGTTATTTGGCACGCACCACCCCCGACCATGGCCGACCAGCCCGAAGGCGTCAGCCCGGCATGTCGGCATCACGCGGCGGGATCGCGCCGGGGCGCATCACCGTCCATCCCGCCAGCCGGTGCCCGCGCAGCGCCGCCTCGGCCGGGTCGAGCCCGTCGAGCCGCGCCGCCAGATACCCGGCATTGAACGCATCGCCCGCGCCGCTGGTATCGCGCGGCGACAACCGTTCGGGCGGCGGCACCAGTCCGCTCGCCAACAGGCACCCCTCGGCCCCCAGCTTGACCACGACCTCGCGCGCGCCCAGCCCGTGCCAGCGCGCCTGCACCGCCTCGGCCGAGCTCGTCCCCTCCAGCATCGTCTCGTCCTCCAGCGTCGGCAGGCCGATATCGCACACCGCGATCGCGCGGCGGCACGCGGCCTGCGCGGTCGGCTGGTCGGGGAACAGCCGGGGGCGGTAATTGCCGTCGAACGCCACCCGGCCACCCCGCGCGCGCACTCGCTCGGCCAGCGCGATCAGCCGGTCCTGCCCCTCGGGCTCCAGGATCGCCATGGTGATGAGCGAAAAGAGCAGCAGGTCCGCCCCTTCCGCCTCGGCAAGCACCGCGTCGCTACCGGGCAGCGACAAGGTGCGCCGCGCCGCGCTCTGCCCGCGCCAATAGGCGAAGCTGCGCTCGCCCGCCGCGTCGGTGGTGATCGCATACAGGCCCGGCATCCGCGTCGGATCGCTCTGGATCAGCGAAGTGTCGATCCCCTCACCCGCCCAGTCGTGGCGCAGCGTCGCGCTGAACGGATCGTCGCCCAGCGCGGTGACGTACCGCACGTCGCGCCCCATGCGCGCCAGATGGATCGCGGTGTTCAGCGTGTCGCCGCCATGGCCCAGCCGCCAGTCCTGCGCACCGGCCCGCGACAACTCGATCATTCCTTCCCCGACCACGACGATCCGCATGAAGCTTCCTCTCCTCTTTTATACCCTACCGGTCTTGAAAGACTGGCAAGGCCAATTCTACAAAACTGGTCTATCAGAATCATTGCTGCTACCGCATCACCCAAAGCAGCTTGATGTCCGCTGGAGAGGATGGCGACATGTTCATGACCCAGACAATGCGGTGGTTCGGCCCGGCCGACCCCGTACCCTTGTCCCATATCCGCCAGGCGGGCGCCACCGAAGTGGTAACCGCGCTGCACGAAATCCCCAATGGAGAGGTCTGGCCGCGCGCCGCCATCGCTGAGCGGCGGCACATGATCGAGGCCGCCGGACTGGGCTGGACCGTGGTCGAGAGCCTGCCGGTCCACGACGCGATCAAGCGCGGCGAGATGACCGATGCGCTGATCCAGGCTTATGGCGACAGCCTGCGCCATCTGGCGGCGGAGGGGGTGCGCACCGTCACCTATAATTTCATGCCGCTGCTCGACTGGACCCGGACCGATCTCGACTGGCGGTTGCCCGACGGCGCGACCGCCTTGCGCTTCGAATGGGCGGCGGTGGCGGCCTATGACATCCATATGCTGCGCCGACCGGGGGCAGAGGCCGATTATTCGCCCCAGGTCCGCGCCGCCGCCGCCGCGCGGTTCGAGGGCATGAGCGCGGAGGAGCGCCACCGGCTCGAGCGCACGATCATCGCCGGATTGCCGGGCAGCGAGGAGAGCTTCGACTCGCCCGCCTTCCTGCGCGCGATCGACAGCTATGCCGGGATCGACGCCGAACAATTGCGTGCCAATCATGTCGCCTTTCTGCGCGCGGTCTGCCCGATCGCCGAAGAGGTCGGCATCACCCTGGTCGTCCATCCCGACGATCCCCC
This sequence comes from Sphingomonas sp. SORGH_AS_0789, assembly GCF_031453055.1. NCBI lineage: Bacteria > Pseudomonadati > Pseudomonadota > Alphaproteobacteria > Sphingomonadales > Sphingomonadaceae > Sphingomonas > Sphingomonas sp. SORGH_AS_0789. The sequence continues at coordinate 1,902,080 of NZ_JAVIYV010000001.1, read as the reverse complement.
CTTCCCCATTTTCGGCCTGCCGCGCGTGGTCAGCACAGCGGACGATCTCGACCGGCTGTTCGCCGCCGTCCCCTCGCCCGCCAATGGCCTGTGCTTCTGTACCGGGTCGTTCGGCGCGCGGCCCGACAATGACTTGCCCGCCATGGTCCGCCGCTTCGGCGAGCGGATCGACTTCCTCCATCTGCGCGCCGTCGCCTGGGAAGAGGGCGAGCGCAATTTCCACGAGGCCGAGCATCTGGGCGGCGATGCGCGCATGATCGAAGTCGTGCGCGCGGTGGTCGAGCTGTCGCACGACCAGGGCCGCGCCATCGCGATGCGCCCCGATCACGGCCACCGGATGATGGACGACCTTCATCGCCAGGCCAATCCGGGCTATTCGCTGCTGGGCCGGATGCGCGGACTGGCGGAGCTGCGCGGGGCGGAGAGAGGAATTGCCGCGATGCTGGGCCTGACCCGAGACTCCGTGCAGGAGATGGCGGCATGACCCGTCCGCTGCATCTTCATCCCGACCGGCTGTTCCCCGCCGACCCGACCATTCGCGGCATCGCGCGCACCCTGTACGCCGAGGTCGCCGACCTGCCGATCGTCAGCCCGCATGGTCATACCGATCCACGCTGGTTCGCGACCGATGCACCCTGGCGCGATGCGACCGAGCTGTTGCTGGCGCCCGATCACTATATCTTCCGCATGCTCTACAGCCAGGGGATCGTGCTCGACGATCTGGCCATCCCCAGCAAGGCGGGACGCCCCGCCACCGATCCGCGCGCGGCCTGGGCACTGTTCGCCAGCCATTACCATCTGTTCCGCGGCACGCCGTCGCGCATGTGGCTCGACCATGTCTTTGCCGAGGTGTTCGGCATGTCGGTCGCGCTGGAGGCGGCGACGGCCGACCTGTATTTCGACACGATCGGCGAGAAGCTGGCGACCGACGCCTTCCGCCCGCGCGCGTTGTTCGAGCGGTTCCGGATCGACTGCCTCGCCACCACCGAAGGAGCCGACGATGCGCTGCCGCACCACCGCGCGATCCGCGAATCGGGGTGGCAGGGGCGGGTCATCACCACCTATCGCCCCGACAGCGTGATCGATGTCGAGCATGAGCAGTTCGCGGGCGCGATGCAGCGCTTCGCCGAGCTGACCGGCGAGGATGTGCATAGCTGGTCGGGCTATCTGGCCGCCCATGCCAAGCGCCGCGCGGCGTTCCGCGATATGGGCGCGACCGCGACCGATCATGGCCATCCGACCGCCGCGACCGCCAACCTGTCGACGGCGGAGTGCGAGGCGCTGTTCGCCCGGATCGTCGACGGCACCTGGACCCCGGCCGATGCCGAGCTGTTCCGCGCGCAGATGCTGACCGAGATGGCGAAGATGAGCGTCGCCGACGGCATGGTGATGCAGATCCATCCCGGATCGTTCCGCAACCACAATGCCGCGCTGTTCGCCAGCCATGGTCGCGACAAGGGCGCCGACCTGCCGATGCGCACCGACTATGTCCATGCGCTCAAGCCCATGCTCGACGTGGTCGGCAACGAACGCGACCTGACCATCATCCTCTTCACGCTGGACGAAAGCGTCTATGCGCGCGAGCTGGCGCCGCTGGCGGGCCATTATCCCTGCCTGAAGCTGGGCCCCGCCTGGTGGTTCCACGACAGCCCCGAGGGGATGCGCCGGTTCCGCGAGATGACGACCGAGACGGCGGGCTTCTACAACACGGTCGGGTTCAACGACGACACCCGCGCCTTCCTGTCGATCCCGGCGCGGCACGACGTCGCGCGGCGCGTCGATTGCGGCTTCCTGGCGCGGCTGGTCGCCGAACACCGGCTGGAAGAGGATGAAGCGGTGGAACTGGCCCATGCGCTGACCAGCGGTCTCGTGCGATCGGCCTACCGGCTGTGAGCACGCCCCGGTTGAATGCCGCGCAGGTCGCGGCCTTGCCCCAGGCGGTCGCGCGCCCCGGCTATGACCGCGATGCGCAGAGGATCGGCATCGTCCATCTGGGGCTGGGCGCGTTCCACCGGGCGCATCAGGCGGTCTATACCGACGATGCCATGGCGGCGGGGGATCGCGACTGGGCGATCGCCAGCGCCTCGCTGCGCTCCTCGGGGGTATGCGATGCGCTCGCCCCGCAGGACGGGCTCTATACCGTCACCGATCGCTCGGCGGAGGGCGAGGCCGTCCGCCTGATCGGCGCGGTGCGGGAGGTCAGCGCGGTCGCGAAGGCGCCCACCCGGCTGGCCGCGCTGCTCGCCGCCGCCGATACGCGGGTGGTGACACTGACCGTGACCGAAAAGGGCTATTGGCGGCGGCCCGGCGGCGGCACCGACCTGTCGGGCATCGCGGCCGACGGCAACAGCATCTACCACCATCTGGCCCGCGCGGTGACGGCGCGGCGCGCTGCGGGGCTGGGCCCGCTGACGCTGGTCAGTTGCGACAATCTGCCCGACAATGGCCGGGTGCTGCATGGCGGCGTGGCGGCCTTTCTCGATCATCAGGGACTGGCGGCCGAGCGCGACTGGTTCGAGCGCGAATGGCGCGCGCCCAACACCATGGTCGACCGCATCGTCCCCGCCGTGACCGACGCCGATCTCGACCGGGTCGAGGCGATGCTGGGCCTGCGCGACGCGGCGGCCGTCGTCACCGAACCCTATCGCCAATGGGTGATCGAGGATGATTTCGCCGCCGACCGGCCGCGCTGGGATGCGGGCGGTGCAACCTTCGTCGCGGATGTCGCGCCCTATGAGACCGCCAAGCTGCGGATGCTCAACGGCGCGCATTCGGCGCTGGCCTATCTCGGGCTGGAGCGGGGGCATGACCATGTCCATCAGGCGATCGCCGATCCCGTCATCCGCCCGCTGGTCGAGACGCTGATGCGGGCCGAGGCGGCGACCGGCTTCACCCCGGCCCGAGGGCAGGATCTGGACGCCTATGCCGATGCGCTGCTGGCGCGCTTCGCCAATCCGTCGCTGGCGCATCGCCTGTCGCAGATCGCGAGCGACGGGTCGCAAAAGGTCGGGCCGCGCTGGCTCGGCTCGCTGGCGGATCATGCGTGGCGGGGTACCGACATGCCCGCGACGCTCGCCGCGCTGGGGGCGTGGCTGCGCTTCATCCGCCGCGAGCATCCCGCCTCCCCCGATCCGCGCTCGGGCGAACTGGCGGCACTATGGCAGAGCGCGGGCGAGGCGGGGCTGATCGACGCGCTGTTCGGCGAGCGCGGCCTGCTGGCAAGCGACTGGCATCCGTCCGCGTCGCAGCGGGCGGTGCTGGCGCTTCACATCGGCGCGACCGCGCTGAGCGGGGATACGCCGTTTTCATCGAACGCCTCGACCGCGACATAATAAGGCTGGCCGCTGGTCAGCGCGCGCAAGGGGAGCGTGGCGGCCTCGCCGCCCGCGACCCGGTCCGCGAACAGCTGATAGCTCAGGTACAGCCGGTCGGGCCGGATGCCCCAGCGGACATTATAGCCGACCGCGCCCGGCACCCGCCGCCAGCGGATCGTCGCATCGCGGCTGTCCGCCTCGCGCCTGGCCTCGACCAGCACGGGCGCGGCGGGCACGGGCCCATCGGCGCGGCCGAATACCCGCAGGTCGCTGATCGCCAGATGCGCGCCGCCGATATGGCCGTGGACATAGCGGACATAGCGGGTCCGCACGGCCGCGGGGAGCGCGAAATAGGCGTTGGGCCGGTCGCGACGCGGCGCCTCGGTCCGGGCGAGCGGGTGCCAATGGCGGCCGTCACGCGAATGCTCCAGCCGGAATTCGGTATAGATATCGGGCGCATCGCTGAAGCGCCCCGCCTGGTAATCGGCGAAATTGACCTGCACCGCGCGCACCGTCTTCACCGCGCCCAGATCGACGGTCAGCGTCGCGCCCGCCGCCTTGCTGGGCGACAGCCAGAAGCTGCGGGGATTCTCGTCGGTCGCATCGCTTGCCGGGTGCCCCGCCACCGCCCCGCTCGCCACCACGGGCTTGCGATAGGACAGCAGCATCCACCCGGTGAACAGCGCCTCGGGATCGGTGACGCGGCCGCGCGGCACAAAATGCGGGAAGTCGCCGAAGCGGGTCGAGACATGCATCTGGCCATCAGCCTCGAATGCGGCGGGCCATAGCCCGATACGCCGCTCGAACGTCCAGTTATAGCCGATCCACGGCGTGCCGGTGTTCCACCAATTGCCATGCGCGTCCTGGAAGCTGTTGCCATGCCCCGCCCCCTGGACGAAGCCGCCGGGCTTGTACCCGACCGGGTTGTAGGGCGCATAGGTGAACGGCCCCATCGGCGACGTCCCGACATAGGTGCCGGTGGCATAGCTGTTATACTCGGTCCCCGGCGCGCCATATTGCAGATAATATCGCCCGCTCGTCCGGGTCATCCACGCGCCTTCCATATAGGGGGTGATCGGCGTGCCGTCGGGCAGCGTCCCGCTATGATCCTGGCCGAACCGCTCCCAGCCATGATGCGCGGGGTCGAGCCGGATGAAGGCGCGACGCGGCGTGTCATAGACCATCTTCCCATCGGCAAAGCGCACCGGCGCGCCATAGATCGGAAAGACGTTGGACGAGTTCCAATAGAGATACCAACGCCCGTCTTCGTCCTGGAACAGGTCGGGGTCCCAGGGGCCGGGGGGCACCTGCCCCGGCTTGATGCCATCCTCGAACCCCGATCGCACCGCGCCGGGCAAGGGCGGCATGCGACGGACGAAATAGTCGAGCCTGCCGCTCGCCGGATCGCTGGTCGCATAGATCGCGCCCTGGCCGGTCATCGAGGGCATGATGAGCAACCGCTCCCCGTCCGACCGCACGGCGGGCGCGACGATCCCCTCGGCGGGCCAGCGGCTGGGGGTGACGAAGCGCCAGTGGATCAGGTCGGTCGAGCGCCAATAGCCATCGGCCAGCGTCAGGAAGAGATAATAGGCCCCCTTGAACCGCACGATCACCGGATCGGCGCCGGTGCGGTAGGAGACGCCCTCGTTCACCTGCTCGAAATTATACCGGTAATCGATGTCGACCGGGTTGGCATATGTCTGGCCGGGGGACGGGATCGCGGCGGCGAGCGCGAGCGACAGGATCATGGTCGCGCCTGCACGAACATATTGGCGGTCAGGCGGCCGATGCGCGGATCGGCGCTGAGCGGCATGTCGGGCGGAATGATCCCCGAATGCAGCAGGCTGCCCTGATAGATGACGACGCGGTCGACCCTGGCCTCGACCATGCCGATCCGCTCATAGGCGGTGTCGCTGCCTGCGATATAGCCGGTCCGTGCCGCCCCGGCGCGACGCGCGGCGGCTAGGAAATCGTCGCGATTGGCCGCGTCCACCCGCTCGATATTCGTCGCGCGCTGGCGGTAGAAGGCGGTGCCGCTGCCCGGCGTGTCCGACAGATAATGGAGTACCGCCAGATAGCCCGGATCGGTCGAATCGAAATGCGGCATACGCTGCGCCGGAGACAGGGCATGGGGCGCGGCGGTGATCATCGAGAAACTGGCCTCGATCCAGTCGAACCGATCCACCGCGAACGCGCCGCCGATAAAGGGAGCCACCGCTTCGAGCAGCGCGGTGGCATAGCCATGGCCTGCGCCATCGGCCGGTGTCAGGACGCGCCGGACACCGGGATAGCCATTGCCCGATGCCGGCGGAAACGGTGCCAGCGCCGCCGCCATGGCGACGATCGCCGGGACATCGCCCATCACGTCGTCGACCACCACGACCGGGCTTTGCGACGCGCCGATGCGGAGGAGGCGGGGCGTCATGACGATACCGCCTCCCCGTGCGTCGGTCAGAACTTGTACCGCGCGCCGACCTGGAAGGAGCGCGGCACGCCGATCGTGTCGTTCTCCCGCTTGGTCGGGTTCACCCCCGACCCGGCACCCCAGGCGGTGTAGGTCCGGTTGACCGAGTCGAACAGGTTGAACGCCGCGAAATTGACCTCCAGGTCATGCCCCCAGGGCATGTGGAAATTCTTCGAGATGCGCGCATCGACCGAGGCATAGCCGACGATCTGGTCGGGCCAGAACACGCCGCCGAAATTGCCATAGGCGTTCGCATTTTCCGGCGGATTGGCCGGGAAGATCACCTGGCCGAAGGACGGTCCCGAGCTGAAGGTGCCGGTCAGCGAGATCTTGGTGTCCCACGGCCCCTTGGCGATGCCGGTGCCGACGAAGCGCCACTTCTCGACGCCCGCGACATAGTTCCAGCCATAGGCATCGACGCGCGGGCCATTGTAGAATTCGTCGCCCTGCAATTCCTGCGCGACGTTGCTCTTGGCCTGCTGCACCGTCAGCGTCGCGGTGAAGCCCCATTTGGAGCCCGTCACGAACGGCTTTTCGGCGGTGAAGTAGATGGCGTTATATTCCGCCTTGCCCGCATTCGACCCGATGTTCAGCTTGCCGCTATAGCCGGGCAGGATGCCCGAGGCGGGGAAGAGATCCTCGATCCACTGGTCGCCCTGGCTGGTATATTGGCCGCTGGGCAGGCGGTTGCCGCGCACATATTTGAAGATGTTGTGGCTGCGGATGTGGCTGAACGTCACCGAGGTCTGGACGACGCCCAGCCGCTTGCGGAAGCCGAAGTTGAACTGATCCGAATAGGGCAGCCGGGTGTTGTTGTTGAGCAGCCAGACATCGCCCCCCACCCCGGTCGCGGTCGCCGCCGCGCGCAGCGTATCGACATTCTTGTAGCCGCTGTTCCAGGCCAGCGTCGCGGGCGGCAGCGCGCCGCCATTGCCCGCGCGGATGCTGGCGCAGGTCGGCTGGCCGGGACCGTCGCAGAAGCTGAGCGTGACCGTCTGCTGATAGAGCGCCTTCACCGTCTCGATGCCCGAGGCGATGAACAGCGGCCGGTCGTAATAGCGCCCCGCGCCCGCGAAGAAGATGGTGTCGCGGTCGCCGTTCACGTCATAGGAAATGCCCAGGCGCGGCTGGAACGCCTTCCAATAGGGTTTCCGGTTGCTGCCCGTGGAGATGTAATCCTCCGGGTTGATCCCCGCCGCCTGCCAGGGCTGGTAATTGCGCAGCGCATTGGCGATTTCGGCGGGGGTGACGAACTTGTCGTTCTTGGCGTTGGTCTCGTAATCCCAGCGCAGGCCCGCATTGATGGTGATATGGTCGTTGACCGTCCAATCGTCCTGGATGAACAGGCCGATCTGCGTGTCCTTGGCGGTGGCGGGACGCACCGGCACGACCGAGATGGCGGCCTGTTGCGGGGTCGAATTCTCGAACGAGGTGAAGGTCGACGGCGTGAAATAATAGGCGCCGTTGCCCAGATTGTCCTCGGAGCGCGACAGGTCGTTCAGCGACACCTTGACGCCCGCCTTCACGACATGGCGATCGCCGAAGAAGGTCACATTGTCCTTGAACGTCCAGGTCTTCTGGTTGTCGATCTGCTCGAACCCGTTGGTGCCGAGCTGCGCCACGGCGGCGCCGGGCTTGCCCAGCACGATCTCGGGGCCGGTGCCGGTGCGCGGCGTGCCGTTGAAGACGCTGTTATAGGCGATCGTCGCCTCGTTCAGCCAATGGTCGCCGCGATGATTCCATTCGAGCTGGTAGAGATCGATCTTCGACTCGAGCAGATGGCCGTGCGAAGGCACCGAGATGCCGCCAAAGTCCGCCAGATTGCTCTCGCGGCGGAAGAAGCCGCTGAAATTGACGGTGTCGGCATTGGACAGGAACGCGGTCAGCTTGCCGAAATAGAGGCGCTGGCTGAAGTCCTGCGGATAGCTGCCATTATACTGGCTGGCGATCGCCTGCGGCACATTCTGGGTCGGGTCGGCGGAATTGGTCTGGCCGAGCAGCACCGCCGCCGACGGCGATTTCTGGTCGGTCGCCTCGAACGCGCTATAGATGTGCAGCACGTCCTTGATGATCGGGCCGCCCAGATCGGCGCCATATTGCTTGCGGTCGTAATTGCCCTGCTGAAGCTGGCCGTCGATATTGTTGGCATGGCCCGGCCGGTCGAAATATTTGGTGCCATAGAAGGATTTGGGCTGCCACTCGCCGAACAGCGTACCGTGGTAGGAGGTGCCGCCGGTCTTCGTCACGGCGGTGATGACCGCCGATCCCGCCTGGTCATACTCCGCCTTGAAGTTCTGAGTGTCGACCTTGAACTCCTGCACCGCCAGCTGCGGGAAGGGGTTGCCCTGGCTGAAATTCTGGCCCGCGACGCCGCCGTGATTGACCTGGTTCTTCAGCGACAGGCCGTCGATGAAGACGTTGATGTTGTCGGCGCTGATGCCGCCCGCCTGGACCTGGCGATTGCCGCGCCCCGGCGTCACCGCGACGCCCGGTGCGAGCGCCGCGAAGTTCAGGAAGTTGCGGTCGCTCTGCGGCAGGCTTTCGATCTGCTGCTGCGAGACGTTGGTCGAGACCTCGGCGGTGCGCACCTCCTGGGTGCGGCGGCCGGTGACGACGACATCGCCGCTGGCGACGGCCGCGTCGGCCGATCCGGTGGCGGCGGTGGCGGCAGGCTCGCCGATATCGGCGGTGATGATCTGGCCGACCGGCACCACGACCTCTTCGGGCGGCTGGCCCTGGACTGCGACGCGGTAGGTGCTGGGGCGGATGCCGGGGATGGTATAGTCGCCCGCCGCATTGGTGCGGCCGTTGATGACCTGGCCCGTCGTCAGGTCGGTGATGGTGACCGTCGTACCGGCCGCCGCGCCCTCGACATGGCCGCGCAGGGTGGAGGTCGCTTGGGCCAGGGCCGGCGCGCTCACGACCAGGGTCGCGGCCATCGCCATCGCCGAAATCCCGCGGACCAGACGCACACGATCGATTCTGGATGCCATTTCAATCCCCTCCATGATCATCCCTTGTGCCCCGTCATGTTCCCCGACAGCCGATGACGCGCATCGACCGCCTGAGCCTTTCAGGACTTGTGTAACCGGTTACTTGGCTGCGTAACCGGTTACAACCACCGTGATCGGGTTCCACCCGATATCGATTTCCCTGTTACGGAAATGTCACAGTCCGGCGGGAAGCGCAGGCGCCCGGCAATGGCGGGCGATGAACGCCTCATGGGTGGGCATCGCCGCCGCGACCTCGGCGATAACCTCTTCGACATCCTTCAGAAAGTCGCTCGCCTGGGCATCGGGGATCATGTCGACCATCGGGTCATACCGCGCGGCCAGCCCCTGCCCCAGCAGCACCTGCACCCAGCTTTCCTCGCGGAACAGTTCGGCCTTGCCATGCATGAAGAAGCGCGCCGACGAGCGGAACAGCGCGATCCGCTCGGCCAGGCTGTCGGGCACGTCCATATGCTTGAGATATTGCCAAAAGGGCGTGTCCTCGCGATTCGTCACCTTGTAGTGCGCGATGATGAAATCGCGCACGTCGCGATATTCGAAATCGGTCTGGCGATTATATTCCTCCCGATCGACCGCATGGAAACCGCGCCCCGGAAACAGCGCGATCAGCCGCAGCAGCCCCGTCTGGATCAGATGGATGCTGGTCGATTCCAGCGGCTCCAGGAACCCGCCCGCCAGCCCCAGCGCGACGACATTCTTCTCCCAGGCGCGGATGCGCTTGCCGGGGCGGAAGCGGACCGCGCGCGGGTCGCCCAGCGCGGGCGTGTCGAGATGCGCGAGCAGCGTCGCCGCCGCTTCGTCATCCGAGGTGAAGCCGCTGGCATAGACATGGCCGTTGCCGGTGCGGTGCTGGAGCGGGATGCGCCATTGCCACCCGGCGCCATGCGCGGTCGAGCGGGTATAGGGGGTCAGCGGCCCGCCACCCCGGACGCTCGGCACCGCCAGCGCGCGGTCGCAGAGCAGCCATTGGCTCCAATCCTCATAGCCGACGCCCATCGCCTCGCCGATCAGCAGGGCGCGCATTCCGGAGCAGTCGATGAACAGGTCGCCGTCCACCGTCCGCCCATCGGCCAGCACGACATGGTCGAGAAAGCCGTCACTGGCGCGCGCCTTGGCCGCGACGATCCGCCCCTCGATCCGCTCCACGCCCGCCGCCTCGGCACGCCCGCGCAGGTAGCGCGCATAGAGCGAGGCATCGAAGTGATAGGCATAGTCCAGGTCCGCCATCGGCGAATAGGGATTGGACGGATCGGGCATGGCGAAGCGGTTCATCCGCGCCGCCAGCGTGTTCAGCGCATAATGGTCGAGATGCTTCGCCCGCCCGCGCGCGGCCTCCTTCAGCCAGAACTGGTGACAGTGCAGCCAGTAGAGATCCTGCCCGATCTTGCCGAAGCCATGGATATAGCTGTGCCCCGGTTCGCGCCAGTTGCGGAACTCGATGCCCAGCTTGAAGGTCGCCTGGGTCGCGCGGACCATCTCATATTCGTCGATCCCGGCCAGGCCGTTGAAGGTGCGGATCGCGGGGATCGTCGCCTCGCCGACGCCGATCGTGCCGATCTCCTCGGACTCGATCAGACGGATCGCATAGGCCCCCAGGAACAGCCGCGACAGCAGTGCCGCCGTCATCCACCCGGCGGTGCCGCCGCCGACGATGGTGATGGTCCTGATCGGCGCATTGGGATTGGGATCGGGATCGGTCATGCCGCCCCCGCCGGGGTGGTCGCGCGGATCACCAGTTCGGTCGCCATGACCTGCGTGTCCGGGGTCAGTCCGCCCCCTTCCAGCGCATCGATCAGCCGCGCCACCGCACGCTCGCCCATCCCGGCCAGCGGCGCCCGGACGGTGGTCAGCCCCATATAGCGCGCCAGCGGCACGTCGTCGAAGCCGGTGACGGAGACCGCGCCCGGAACATCGATCCCGGCCCCGCGCAACGCGCCGAGCACGCCCAGCGCCATCATGTCGTTCGCCGCGACGATGCCGTCGCACGGCATGTCCCGCGCCAGCAGCGTCGCCGCCGCCGCCGTGCCCGAGGATTCATGGAAATCCCCCTCGATCACCACAGCTTCGACATCCGGGGCCAGGCGCGCCATCGCGGCCAGGAACCCGTCCCGCCGCTCGCTCGCATCGACATTGCCCGCCGGGCCCGAGACATGGACCAGCCTGCGCCGCCCCAGCCCGACCAGATGCGCGACGCTCGCCGCGATCCCGGCGGCATTGTCGACCCGCAGGGCGGCACGGCCCAGGCCGCGATGGGCGTTGACCAGCACCGCGGGCACTTCGGGGGGCAGCGCCTCCGCCAGCGCCTGTGCGTCGAGCTGCGGCGCCATGACGATCAGCCCGTCGACCCGCCCGCGCATCGCCCGCACCGCCAGCGCCGCGCGCTCGGCATCGGCGTGCATGTTGGACAGGAGCAGATGATAGCCGCGCGCCGTCACCTCGCGGTCCATGCCGCGCACGATCTCGGAAAAGAATTCGCCGTGGAGGTCGGGCAGGACGACGCCGATCGCATGGCTGCGCGACAGCGACAGGCTGCGCGCACCCGCATGGGGGACATAGCCCAGCGCCTTGGCGGCGGCGAGGACGCGCTCGCGGGTGTCCGGATGGACGCTGCTATGCCCGTTCATCGCCCGCGATACCGAGGCGACCGAGACCGAAGCCTCGCGCGCGACATCGCGGATCGTGGCCGATGACTGCCTCACACCCCTCCCCCCATTTCCGGCGCAGGTCCGGCTCGCTCCATCCCTCACATCGTATCTTGTGCGACGTGTCCAGCCTGTGTAACCGGTTACAAAAGAGCGTCAATGCGAAAGTCGACAGGCGCATGCCGAAGCCCGAAGGGCCGCGAGCATTCGCCACATCCTAGGGGAGAATCGCCAATGTCCGACACCAGAATCTCGCGGCGTGCAGCGCTGCTCGGCGCAGGCGCGGTGGCGGCCTGGGCGGCCAGCCCGGCGCGCGCGCTGCTCGCACAAGGCGACGGCGTCGCGCTGCCTGCCTCGGTCGAGGCGATCCTGGCGCGCATGACGCTGGAGGAAAAGGCGGGGCAGCTTCAGCTGAACGCGGCGGCCTGGGGCGGCGGCGTCGCCACCGCGCTCAACCCGCCGTCGAACGGCCCCAGTTTCGAGGGGCAGCTGGCCGATGCGGTCGCGGGCAAGCTGACCGGCGTGTTCAACGGCAATGGCGCGGAAATGGCGCGGCGGATGCAGGGCGCGGTGATGCGCAATTCGCGGCTGAAGATCCCGCTGATCTTCGCCGCCGACGTGATCCATGGCCACCGCACCATCTTCCCGGTGCCCGTCGCCGAGGCGGCCAGCTTCGAGCCCGACCTGGCGATGCGGACCGCGCGGATGGCCGCGTTCGAGGCGGCGGCGGCGGGCATCGACTGGACCTTCTTCCCGATGGTCGACATCGCGCGCGACCAGCGCTGGGGCCGCACCATGGAGGGCGCGGGCGAGGACGTGCTGCTCGGCAATTTGTTCGCCGCCGCGCGGGTGAAGGGTTTCCAGGGCAAGAGCCTGTCCGCCGACGATGCGGTCATGGCCTGCATCAAGCATTTCGCGGCTTACGGCGCGGGCGAGAGCGGGCTCGACTATAACATCGTCGACCTGTCCGAACGCACGCTGCGCGAAGTCTATCTGCCGCCCTACAAGGCGGGGTTCGACGCGGGCGCGATGAGCGGCATGGCCTCGTTCAACGAGATCGACGGCATCCCCTCGACCGGCAATCCCTGGCTGATGAAGCAGGTGCTGCGCGACGAGTGGAAATTCCCCGGCATCATCGTGTCCGACTATACCGGCGACGAGGAGATGATCGCGGCGGGCTTCGCTAAGGACGGCAAGGATGCCGCGCGCCTCGCCTTCCTGGCGGGGGTCGACATGAGCATGCAGTCCAACCTCTATGCGCTGTACCTGCCCGAGCTGGTGCGCGAGGGCGCGGTGCCGCAGGAGGTGCTCGACCGCTCGGTCCGCCGCGTGCTGGCAGTCAAGCAGATGCTGGGGCTGTTCGACGATCCCTTCCGCCGGATCGACCGCAAGCGCGAAACCGCGCGGTCGCGTACCAAGGCGGCCCTCGCTTTGTCGCGCGAGGCGGCGCAGAAGGCGATGGTACTGCTGAAGAACGATGGCGACCTGCTGCCGCTCGACCCCAATCGCCGGATCGCGCTGATCGGTCCCTTTGCCAGCGGCCAGCACGACCTGAACGGGCCATGGGTCGTTTACGGCGACAACAAGCAGGCGATCGACTTGGTGACCGGGCTGCGCGATGCGGGCGCGAAGAACGTGACGGTGACGCCGGGCTCTGGCGTCGAGCAGGCGCTGCCCGGCGGGATCGAGGCGGCGGTCGCGGCGGCGCAAGCGGCGGACGTGGTCGTGCTGGCGATCGGCGAGAGCGAGGTCATGTCGGGCGAGGCGCAGTCGCGCACCTCGATCACCGTGCCCGCACCGCAGATGGCACTGGCCGAGGCGGTCGCCCAGGCGGTGAAACCGTCCGGCAAGCCCATCGTCGTCCTGCTCAAGAACGGGCGCGGCCTTGCGCTGGAGGGCGCGGTGAAGGACGCGCCCGCGATCCTCGTCACCTGGTTCCTCGGCTCCGAGACCGGCCATGCCATTGCCGACATCCTGTTCGGCAAGGTCGGGCCGTCGGGCCGCCTGCCGCTCAGCTTTCCGCACGAAAGCGGGCAGGAACCCTATTATTACGCGCACAAGGCCACCGGCCGTCCCGCGCCGGAGGGGCCGCGCGTCCCCTACAAGACCCAGTGGCGCACCGCGCCCAACGCGGCGCTCTATCCGTTCGGCCATGGCCTGACCTATGGCAAGGTCTCCTACGGCGCGGCGCAGGTGCCCGCCAGCCTGCCCTGGGACGGGCGGATCACGGTGTCCGCCACCGTCACCAATGGCGGCACCCGCCCCTGCGAGGAGGTGGTCCAGCTCTATATCCGCGACCGCGTGGCCAGTATCACCCGGCCGGTGCGCGAGATGAAGGCGTTCCGCAAGATCGCGCTCGCCCCCGGCCAGAGCGAGGTCGTGAGCTTCACGCTGACCCGTCCCCAGTTGGAGTTTCTGGGCCGGGACCTGCGCCCCACGGTCGAGCCCGGCACCTTCGACGTGTGGATCGCCCCCTCCGCGCAGGACGAGGGCGCGCATGGGACCTTCGACCTGATCCGCTGACCGGCGCGGCGGGGCATGATGCGGGGCAGGCGTCGCCCCGCCGCCTGCCCCGCCCGCCAGCAACATTTTGTTACTTTCGGCGACGGGCGGCGTTTGAAGAGCATCCCTCCTGTCAGGTGCCCCCGATCGATGCCCCTTCCCGCCGAACGCCACGCCATCCTCGACCATCGCCGCACGCTGAAAATGGCGCGTTCCGCCCATGCCTATGTGCGGGGCAACACCGCGAAATTCTATGAATGGCTGGCGGCGTCGCCGGTCGCGGCGCGGGTGCCGCAGGGGCCCGCCATCTGGATCTGCGGCGATTGTCATCTGGGCAATCTGGGGCCGCTGGCGAACGGCGCGGGACAGGTGGAGATCCAGATCCGCGATCTCGACCAGGCGGTGATCGGCAATCCGGCGCATGACCTGATAAGGCTGGGGCTTTCGCTCGCCACGGCGGCGCGGGGATCGGACCTGCCGGGCGTGGTGACAATGCGGATGCTGGAGGAGATGGTCGACGGCTATGCCGCCGCGATCCGCGACCCCGGCAGCGATCCCGGCGACGAATCGGATGTGGTGCGCAGCGTCGAGCGCACCGCGCTGGGCCGCCGCTGGCGCCACCTCGCCAGGGAGCGGCTGGACGCGGTCGAGCCGCGCATCCCGCTGGGCAAGAAATTCTGGGAACTCGCGCCCGAGGAACGCGACGCGCTGGAGCATCTGTTCGAGGACGAACGCGTCGCCGCGCTGGTGCTGGCGCTGAAGGGCAAGTCGAAGGAGCGCGAGGTGCGGCTGGTCGATGCCGCCTATTGGATGAAGGGGTGCAGCTCGCTGGGGCTGCTGCGCTATGCCGCGATCGTCGGGCTGAAGGGCGGCAAGGGCCAATGGACCTATGCGCTGGTCGACCTGAAGGAAGCGACCGATCCGCTCGCCCCCGCCGCCGCCCGCGCGCTGTCACCCCATCTGGGGCAGCGGATGATGCCGGTGCGGATGCTCGACCGTTCGCTGTTCATCCGCGAACTGACGCCGCAGGACCTGAAGCTGGAGGTCGACCAGTTCAGCCAAGGCGAGGCGGTGCGCGCCGCCCGCCATCTCGCCTTCGTCGTGGGCAAGGCGCATGGCCGCCAGCTGGACGATCGGGCCAGGGCCGACTGGCTGGCGATGCTCGACGCCGACCGGGGCGGCGCGGTCGACACGCCCTCCTGGCTGTGGGAGAGCGTCGTGTCGCTCGCGGGGCGGCACGAGGCGGGCTATCTGGACCATTGCCGCCACTATGCGCTTGCCGCCTGAACGACGGCGGACGGGACCGGTCGGGCCGGGGCCGTCCGCCGGGGCGCGGCGTCAGTAATCGTCCGACGGGTCGAAATCACCGCCATTGTCCATTCTGCCATCGTCGAAGCGGCGGTCGTCATCATCCCCGTAATTGTTGATGGTGATATTCTCGGGCCGCTCCATGAAGCCCTGACCGCCACCACCGCCGAACAGGCCGCCGCCGCCCTGATGGCCGAACATGTCCGACAGGCCGGAAAACAGCATCTGGCCGCCGACCACCCCGGCCGCCGTCGTGCCCGCGCTGCGCAGGAAGCTGCCGAGCCCGCCGCCGCCGGAAAAGACGCCCGGCCGCGCCTCGGGCGGGGGCGGCGCATAGCTGTCCTGCGGCCGCGCGCCCCAGGGGCCGCCCGCGCCCTGCGGCAGGAAGCTGCTGCCGGACGGGGCCGGGGCGTATTGCGGCTGCTGGCGTTCCAGCTCGGCGATGCGCTGTTGCGCGGCGTGGAGCGACTGGTCCGCGACGATCGCATGCTGGACCAGCAGATAGGCCGCATCCGGATTGGATGACAGCGTGCGGGCGATCATCGCCTCGGCCTCGCCATCCTTGGCGCTGGTCCGCGCGACGGCCAGCTCATCGAGGAAACGGGTGAGAAGGGTGCGTTCTTCGGCGTTCATCGGGGCACTCCAGTGATGCGACCGGAACATCGGCCGGGCGTCGGTGGAATCAAGATCGCCGGCGATGGATGACCGATAATTCACCGCGCCGGAACGCGGCGTCCACGATTCGGTTGATCCGGCATCGACGCGGTCGGCGTGCCCCGGACGGGTCCGCCGCCGCGCATCGAGGGGAGACGATGATGACCGACCTGCCGAGCCGCGTTCCGCTGGACAATGACGGCACCGATGCCGACCGCCCCCCGGTCCTGCCCTTCCTGAACATGTGGGCCGCCATCGACGGCACCAGCCGCATCGACCTGTCGCGGATGACCGGGTTCGGGATGAAGAGCGTCGGGGGCAAGGCATCGCCGCAATGGATGCGTCCCTTTCCCGGCGAGGTCGCCGCGATCAACTTCGCCATATTGCCGGTCGGCTGGACCGGCGACTGGCACGAAAGCCCCAGCCCGCAATGGGTCATCCCGCTGCGCGGCCGCTGGTTCATCGAGACGATGGACGGCAACCGGGTCGAGATGGGGCCGGGCGACATCCATTTCGGCCAGGATCAGGACACCACCGATGGCAAGGGCCACCGCTCCGGCCAGATCGGCGACGAGCCCTGTTTCCAGATCATGATCCAGTTCGCGACCTCGCCCGCCGCGCAGACGCGCGATCCGTTCGGCGCATGACGGGCAACCCTCCCCCCTTGCTGACACCCGCACGCCTGCGTCCACCGGGACCGCCCGCGCCGACCGAGGCCGCCCCGATCCGCATCCACCATGCCGCCGCGCGGGAGGTGCTGGGCGAGGCGCGGCTCTTCACCCTCTACGATCAGGCGAGTTGGAGCGAAGGGCCGGTCTGGTGGCCGCGCGCGCGGACGTTGGTGTGGAGCGACATTATTGGCCGCCGGGTGCTCGGCTGGCGCGAGGATGGCGCGGTCGACGTGCTGCTCGACGCGACGCCCTTCATCAACGGCAATGCGGTCGCCGCGGACGGCGGCCTCGTCCATTGCGAGCATGGCCGCCGCGCGATCAGCCGCTCGGACGGCACCGGCATCCCGACGCCGATCGCCACCCAGGCGCAGGGCCAGCGGCTCAACGCGCCCAATGATCTGGCCGTCGCCGATGACGGTTCGATCTGGTTCAGCGACCCGACCTTCGGCCTGGAAAACCCCAGGCAAGGCGTACCCGGCCGGTCCGAGAGCGGGCGCACCGCGATCTGCCGGATCGGTGCGGACGGAATGGCGGTGCGCGTCATCGACATGGCACAACCCAATGGCCTGGCCTTCTCGCCCGACGGCCGGACCTTCTATGCCTCGCAGACGCCCGAACATGGCGAGGGCGAGGTCGCGATCTTCGCATTCGACCGGCATGGCGACACCCTGTCGAACCGCAGGCTCTTCGCCCGCGTGCCGCAGGGCATTCCCGATGGCTTCACCGTCGACCGGCGCGGCTGGCTGTGGAGCAGTTCGGAGATCGGTGTCGAGCTGTTCGATGCCGAAGCCCGGCACCTGGCGACCATCCCCACGCCGCACCTGTGCAGCAACTGCGCCTTCGACACCGACGAGCGGCGGCTGTTCGTGACCGGCGGAGAAAGCCTCTGGATGCTGGCGCTGGGGTAAGCGCGCGGCGGAGTCGATTGCCATTCAGCGATGCCTTTCCTTCCCTCTCCCCTGGACAGGGGAGAGGGTTAGCGAAGCTTGTCAGCCTGCTGGCTAGCGCAGCTTGGGTGAGGGGTCGAGCGAGCCCAAAGGCTCGCGCGCTCGCCAAGCGAGCGCCCACCCCTCACCCAGCTTCGACTAAGCCTTTGCTTTCGCAAAGACCAAGTCTGCGCAACCCTCTCCCCTCTGCGAGGGGCGAGGGAAAGAAGACGCAATACTGAATGGCGATGCGACCTAATCGCGCTCCCAGCCATGTTCCTTTTCCAACGCCAGAACGTCACGCCCGGCGGTCAGGACCGCCCGTTCGCGCCCCTCCTCGGCAAAGGACACCACGAAGTCCCGTCCGGGAATGTCACCGTCGATCGCCCGGTCTTCGGTCGATGCGACATGGCCGACATAGCGCAGGCTCAGGTCGTAATGGCCCGACCAGAAAAACGGCACTTCGGTATATTCCGCCTTGCCCTCGCCCATCAGATGCCGGGCGAGCCATTGACCCATGCGCTGTGCCACCACCCAATGCTCGACGCGGATCGGATGGCCCAGCCGGGGATCGGGCACACTGGCGATGTCACCGATCGCATGGATGGCGGGGTCAGAGGTACGTAGGCAGCCATCGACCTGCACCCCGCCCCCCGCTTCCTTGGCGGCGAGCGTCAGCCCGGCCGCCTCGGCCAGCTCGGTTCGGGGCGTGGCACCGATACCCGCAACCAGCAGATCGCCCTCGACCCGGCTGCCGTCGTCGAGCGTCGCGGCATGCCCGTCCCAGCGCGCGACGCGGCGGTTGAGGTGGAAGGTCACGCCCTTGGACTGGTGGAGATCGCGGATCATCGCGCCGACTTCCGGCCCGGCGGTCTTTTCCAGTGGCAGGTCGGCGTCGGACACCACCGCCACCTCCAGACCGCGCGCGACCAGTGAGGCCGCGACTTCCAGCCCGACATAGCTCGATCCGATGATGATCGCGCGCGCCGCGCCTGCCAGCGCGGCGATCAGTCGGTCGGCATCGGCCAGGCCGCGCACGACATGCACATCGTCCCGGTTCGCGCCGTAGAAATCGGGCGGCACGGCGGCCGATCCGGTCGCCAGGATCAGAATGTCATAGGCCACACGCTCGCCGTCACCGAGCACGACCGCCCCGGCATCGCGGTCGATCCGCGTCACCGCCACCCCGGTCCGCAGCGTCACCCCCTCGCCCGGCAGCGGGAGCGCGGTGTCGTCGCGATCCGCCTTGCCCGCCAGATATTGTTTGGAACAGAAGGTGCGATCATAGGGCGCGCCCGGCTCGTCCGACAGGAGCGTCACCGTCGCATCCGCGCCGTGTCGCGCCAGCATCTCGGCACAGGCATGGCCCGCCCCGCCGCCACCGATGATGACGACCCGGCCGATCCTCCGCCCGGCCTTCGCCGGTACGACCTCGGCCCGTGGCGCGGGCCCCTCGACCCGGACCCGCCCCTGCTCCTCGACCACCGTGAAGCGTTCGAGCGGGGCAAAGGCAGGCGCGCCCACCGCCTCGCCCGTCTCCACGTCGAAACGGGCATGATGCCAGGGGCAGCGGATCGTGCCATCGGCGACGATCCCGTCGGCAAGCGGTGCCTTCAAATGGGTGCAGGTGCCCGCGAGCGCGCAGACACGGCCCCGATGGCGGACCAGGACCACGTCCTGTCCGTCCACGACCCCGGCAAGGATCCTCCCTTCCTCCAGATCGGTGGAGGCGATGCCTTTCGCCAGATCACGGTCCGCCATCGCCTCACCCTTTTCCGTCGGTCGTCCGGATCAGTCCGCGCGCTGCAATTCGGTCGCGGCGAGATGCTCGCCGATGAACCAGACCTGCGGCTCGCCGGTGCGGATGATGTCGCTGACCAGCAGGTCGTTGGTGCCGTCGTCGCCCGATTCATCGGCCGTCTTGGCGCCTTCATGCGCCTGTTCCAGAACGATCTTGTGTGCCTCGAGCAGCCGCGCGAGCATGGTCGGCACATCCTCGCGGCCACGCGGCGGGCGCGGAATCTTGGTCATCTCGGCCACGTCATGCGGCGTCGCGATGCTGATGCCGCCTAGCGCCTGGATACGTTCGGCGACCATGTCGACCAGTTCGGCCTGCTTCTCATAATGAGTGTCGAGCAGCAGATGCAGTTGATAGAAGGTCGCACCCGACATCTGCCAATGATGCTTCTTGTACAGGTCCCGCAGCATGATCGTGTCGGCCAGCACCTGGTTCAGGATCGACACGCTTTGCTTGCGGGCATTTTCGGACAGGCCGAGGGGAAGGTCTTTCAGCGTGCCGAACGGCTGGATTTCGCGATAGTCGATCTTGTACTGCGGCTGCGCCTGGTCGGTATCGGTCACGATGTCACTCCACTCTGCAATGATCTTCGTTCCGAAGCGCTTGTTCCCGCACAGGGTTCCATGAAATTATCGACAAGGCTGCGGGAACAAAAAGCGCGGCGATCATGATCCAAATTAATTTTGTTACGGTCGGTTTGGGCGGGAACGCTCCGGCTTTTGCGACGTCCAGCATGGGATTTATCCGGGCGAGACCGCATGACCCAACCCATATTGGTTTTTCTTCACGCACTCGGCGCCAGCAGCGGGGAATGGGATCTGGTGCGCCGCCAGCTCGGCCACCTGCCCAGCCTCGCGCTCGACCTGCCGGGGTTCGGTGCGCGGAGCGACGAGGGCTATGCCGATGTCACCGCGATGGCGGACGATCTGGCCGACGCGATACGCCGCCACCGTCTGACCGCGTGCATCCTGGTCGGACACAGCATGGGCGGCAAGATCGCCACCCTGGTCGCGGCGCGCGCCCAGGCGGGCGAGCAGGGGCTGGCCGGTGTCGTCGGGGTCGTGCTGGTCGCCGCCTCCCCGCCCGCCCCCGAGCCGATGGACGATGACCGTCGCGCCCAGATGATCGGCTGGGTGTCGGACGGCCCGGTCGGACAGGCCGATGCCGAGACCTTTGTCGACGCCAACACCGCCCGGCCGCTGCCCTCGCCGCTGCGCGAACAGGCGATCGCCGATGTCCGTCGGTCGAGCCGCGAGGCATGGCTGGGCTGGCTGGAGCGCGGCAGCCGTGAGGATTGGAGCCGACAGGCAGGCTCCATCACCATCCCGACGCTGATCGTGGCGGGCGCGGAGGATGGCGATCTTGGCGAGGATGCGCAGGCCCGGCTGAACCGGCCGCATTATCGCCATGCCGAGATGCGCGTGGTCGAGGGTGCGGCGCACCTGATCCCCTATGAACAGCCTGAGGCGCTGGCCGCGCTGATCGCCGATCACGCCGCCTCGCTCGCCGGGTCGATCCTTCCCGCCGGGTTCGTCCATGTCCTGGGCTCCGATCGGGTCAGCCGCCGGACCCGCGCTGCGATGCTGGAGCGGACG
Organism: Sphingomonas sp. SORGH_AS_0789; assembly: GCF_031453055.1. NCBI lineage: Bacteria > Pseudomonadati > Pseudomonadota > Alphaproteobacteria > Sphingomonadales > Sphingomonadaceae > Sphingomonas > Sphingomonas sp. SORGH_AS_0789. Next base: position 1,881,195 of record NZ_JAVIYV010000001.1, on the reverse strand, counting down.
CGGCCGGTATCCGATGAACAATGCGGCTGGTCGGAGGCGCAGCTGGCCATGGTCGCGGCGCTGATCGCGCATGTCCTGCCCGACCAGGGGGCCGATCGCGACCTCGCCCGCCATGTCGGTGCGGCGGTCCATGGCCCCGGCGATGGCTGGCGCTTCGCCGACCTGCCGCCGGATGGGGTGGCATGGACACAGGGACTGGCCACGCTCGACGCGCTGACCGGCGGGTTCGTCACGCTGGACCATGCGGCGCAGGCCGAATGGCTGAAGCGGATCGACGCCGGGGGCATGGACGACCACGGCGACAGGGCATCCGGCCCCGACCGGCTCACGCCCGACCAGATGGCCCTGTGGTTCCAGGACGTCCGCGCGGAGATCGTGCGGCAATGGATGGCCTCGCCCGCCGCGATGGCCGCCATCGGCTATGACGGCTTCGCGGTCGGCGGCGATGGCCCCCGCAAACAGGGCTATGCCCGCACCGCCGCCAACGATGCCGAACGCTGGCAGCACGCCACGGAGACGACCGCATGAGCCGCCCCCCTTATGCCGAGCATGACATGGTCGACGCGGTGGTCATCGGCACCGGCGCGGGCGGCGCGCCGCTGGCCGCGCGCCTCGCCAAGGCGGGCCTGTCGGTCGTCGCGCTGGAGGCGGGCCACGCCTTTCGCCCTGACGAGCATGTCGCCGACGAGGTGGCCGCCACTATCTATTGGATGGAGGAGCGGCTGAGCGGTGGCGCCGACCCCACCGCCTTCGGCTCGAACAATTCGGGCATGGGGGTGGGCGGATCGACGCTGCACTGGGGCGCCTTCTGCCCCCGGCCCGATCCCCGCGACCTGCAACTCCGGACGATGACCGGGCAAGGCGCAGACTGGCCCGTCGCCCATGCCGAGCTGATCGCCTATATCGAGGAGGTGGAGGCGTTCACCGGCGTTTCCGGCCCCGCGCATTATCCGTGGGACGACAGCCGCCGCTATGCCTATCCGCCGGTGGCGCGCAACGCGTCGGCCGACGCCATGGCGCGGGGCTGCGCGGCGCTGGGCATCACCGCGACCGACGCACCCGCCGCGCTGGTGTCGCGCGATCGGGACCAGCCCTATTGGGGGCAGCGCCAGGCCTGCGTGAATTGCGGCACCTGCCACCAGGGATGCCGCAACGCGTCCAAGACCAGCATGGACACCAGCTATCTCCCCTATGCCGTCGCGCATGGCGCCGAGATTCGCGCCGGATGCCGCGTGCTGTCCTTCGATCGCGACCATCAGGGGCGGATCGACGCCGTGGTCTATCGCCAGGACGGCGAGGACCGCCGCCAGCGCTGCCGCGCGGTGTTCCTGTGCGCGGGCGGGGTGGAGACGCCGCGCCTGCTGCTGAACCTCGGCCTCGCCAATTCCAGCGGACAGGTCGGGCGCAACTTCATGGCGCATGTCGCCACCCAGGTCTGGGGCCGGTTCGATGCCGAGATGCGGATGAATCGCGGCTATCCCTCCTCGATCATCACCGAGGACATGATGCGCCCCGGCGATGCGGATTTCGCGGGCGGCTATCTGATCCAGAGCCTGGGCGTGCTGCCCGTCAATCTGGCCACCGGGCTGGCGCGGGGCGCGGGCATGTGGGGGGACCGGCTTCAGGACACGCTGCGCCACTATAACCGGATGGCGGGGATCGGCATCAATGGTGACTGCCTCCCCCATCCCGACAACCGCCTGACCCTGTCGGATGAAACCGATGCGTTCGGACAGCGCAAGGCGCGGATCGACTTCAGCTATCAGGCGAACGAGCGCGCCATCGATGCGCATTCGCGGCGCACCATGACCGCCATCTGGAACGCCGCGGGCGCCAGCGACATCTTCGCGGTCGACCGTTCGGCCCACACCATCGGCACCTGCCGCATGGGCGACGATGGCGACGAGGCGGTGGTCGATGCCGATGGCCGCAGCTTCGACATCCCCAACCTGCTGATCTGCGACAATTCGATCTTTCCCAGCGCGCTGGCCGCCAACCCCGCGCTCACCATCATGGCGCTGTCGCTGCGCACCGCCGACCGGTTCCTGGCATCGTCGCGAGGGCAGGCGTGACGACGGGCGCAGGGCCCGCCAGCATGTCTTCCGCGTCACATTCGGCGCAGCCCCTTGACGGGAGCGGGGCAAGGGGTGCTCCATCGGTCAGCAACACTGTCTGAATCCGGAAACACCATGAAACGCCTCGCGCTCTCGCTCGCCCTGCTCGCCTCCACCGCTGCCGTCGCCCAGACCGGCGCCCTTTCGGGCGTCGACAAGGCGCTGATGGACGGGGCGGTCAAGCCCGGCGACAATTTCGACGCTTATGCCAATGGCACCTGGCGCAAGACCGCCCAGATTCCCGCCGATCGCTCCTCGATCGGCGTCGGGCTCGACGTCTCGCTCCGTGCCGAGGCGCGCAATGCCGCGATCATCAAGGGGGCCGCGGCCGCCCGTGGCGCACCGGGCAGCGACGAGCAGCGGATCGCCGACTATTACGCCGCCTATACCGATACCGCCGGGATCGAGGCGCGCGGGTTGAAGCCGATCCAGCCCGGCCTGGCCGCGATCGCCGCGATCCGCGACAAACATGGCCTGTCGCGCGCGATCGGTGCCGCGATGCGCGCCGATACCGATCCGTTCAACAACAACAATTACGCCAGCACCAACGACCTGTTCGGCCTGTTCGTCAGCCAGGATCTGAACCATCCGACGCGCAACATCCCCTATCTGATGCAGGGCGGGCTCGGCCTGCCCGACCGCGACTATTACCTGTCCGACAAGCCCGAGATGGCGGAGATTCGCACCGCCTATCGCGCCTATCTGGGCCAGTTGCTGCAACTGGCGGGGCTGTCCGATCCGCAAGCCCGCGCCGACCGCATCTTCGCCCTCGAACAGAAGATCGCGGCGGCCCAGGCCGACATCATCGCCAGCCAGGATGCGCACAAGGGCGACAATCCCTGGACCCGCGCCGACTTCGCCACGCGCGCGCCGGGGCTGGACTGGGCCGCATTCTGGACGGCGGCTGGCGTGCCCGCGAGCCAGCGCGACTTCATCGCCTGGCAACCCGGCGCGATCGCCAAACTGTCCGCACTCGTCGCCAGCGAGCCGCTGCAAAGCTGGCGGGACTGGCTCGCCTTCCACATGATCAACCAGGTGACCGGCTCGCTGCCCAAGGCGATCGACGACGCGTCCTTCGGCTTTTACGGCCGCACGCTGACCGGCACGCCCGCCCAGCAACCGCGCGAGAAGCGGGGCATCGCGGCGGTCAATAGCGCGCTCGGCGAGGCGGTGGGCAAGATCTATGCCCGGCGCTATTTCCCGGCCTCGTCCAAGGTCGAGATCCAGCATATGGTGACGAACATCGTCGCCGCCTTCGACCGCCGCATCGCCGCGCTCGACTGGATGGCACCCGCCACCAAGGCGGAGGCGAGGGCCAAGCTGGCGGTGCTCAAGGTCGGGGTCGGCTATCCCGACCATTGGTGGAACTACCCGACCTTCGCGGTGCGCGCCGACGATCCCGTCGGCAATGCGCAGCGGGCGCGGCTGTCGCTCTATCGCTATCACCTCGCCAAGCTCGGCAAGCCGGTCGATCGCGGCGAATGGTGGATGACGCCGCAGACGGTCAATGCGGTCAACCTGCCGCTCCAGAATGCGCTGAACTTTCCGGCCGCGATCCTGGAGAGCCCCTATTTCGATCCCCGGTTCGACGCGGCGGCCAATTACGGCGCGATCGGATCGGTGATCGGGCATGAGATCAGCCACAGCTTCGACAATCTGGGCGCCGATTTCGACTCGACCGGGCGGCTGCACAATTGGTGGACGCCTGCCGACCTCAAGCGGTTCGAGGGCGCGGGCCAGGCGCTGGTCGCCCAATACAATGCCTATGAGGCGTTGCCCGGGCTCCGCCTCAACGGCGAGCAGGAACTAGGCGAGAATATCGCCGATGTCGCCGGACTCACCGCCTCCTACGAAGCCTATCGCGCCTCGCTCGGGGGCAAGCCCGCCCCGGTCATCGACGGGCTGACCGGCGACCAGCGATTCTTCCTGGCCTTTGCGCAGAGCTGGCGGACCAAGATGCGCGACAAGGCGCTGCGCGCCCGGATCGCGACCGACGTCCACGCCCCCGCGCCGTGGCGGGTCCTGACGGTCCGCAACCTCGACGCCTGGTATGCGCCCTTCGACGTCCAGCCGGGGCAGGCGCTTTACCTGATGCCCGAAAAGCGGGTCCATATCTGGTAAATGGCGACACGGCCCCATGCGCCTCCGGCATCGCAGGCGCATGGGGGCGCGGCATGGCCCATCACCGATGCTTGGGTAGAAACGAGACGGCCATCCGGACGTTCTCCCCGCCATGCCACTCGACCCCGAAGAGACCGCGACCATCGTGACCAGCCGCGCCATCCGCGCGGAGCATGAGGAGGATTTCGAGCGATGGGCCGCCGAACTGGATAGGCTGGCCCGCGCCGAACCGGGCTTTCGCGCCAGCATCCGACTGGGCCAAACGGCGGGCTTTCAGCATCTCCTCTTCCGCTTCGACGATCGTGGCACGGCCGAGGCCTGGCGCAACAGCCCCGCCTTTGTCGCGCATGTGGCCATGGCCGACGACTATTCCACCGCGCTTGACCAGATCGATACCGGCGACGTCGTCCGCTTCGAATTGCCGAGCGACGCCAGCGCCAGCAAGTGGAAGCGTTTCGTGACGACATGGCTGACGGTCTTCCCGGTTCTGCTGATCGTCAGCCTGAGCGTGCGCATCGTGGTGAAGGAGGCCCCCCTGCCCCTGCAACTGCTCCCCTCGTCCCTGCTGCTCACCGCGACCCTGCAATGGGTGATCCTGCCGCGCCTGCAGCGACACACCCGTTTCTGGCTGCTTCAGGACGGCTCCGGCCATCTGAGGACCTGACAGACGCGCGGCTTTGCCGCTCGCGCAATGGTGCGCGTCTTATCGAGAGCGTGCAGATCTGCTCGGACGAGGCCGATGGCCCAGAGGGGGAGTTGGTTGCGAGCGTGGCGTCGCTGATGGCGTATGCCCTAAACGACAACGCCGCCCTGGAGGGCGGCGTTGTCGAGTTCTAAGGCGTTGGTTGCGGGGGCAGGATGATTTTGCACCCACGCCAACACCTATCAATATGATTTACTTGCCTATTTCTTTCACGTTACCGGCTGACACCCCCATCGATACCCCCAGCTGGGTCTGAAGCGCCGAGGCGGTAAAAATCTGCGACAAATGGTCAAAGTAGCGGCAGCTCGACTATGAGGCATCAAGTCGCATTGAAACCGAATGCATCGCTGTTTTCATTGGGTACAATTTTGAAAGAGTACGTCACTGCCAGCGAGCTTTAACGAACCGGGCTATCTCGGCCGCCAAGTCGTCGTCCTCCGGGGTGTTCCCTTGAAATCCTCCGTGCGGCATCCCCTCAAAGACATGCAGCTCGGCATCCACATCCGCTTGGCGCAGTGCACGGTGCATCCGTACAGCGTTGGACAGGAAGAGGTCTCGCGTGCCGGATTGAAGGAAGGCCGGCGGCAGGCCTTTTAAATCTTCGAACAATGGCGAGAGATAAGGATGCGACAGGTCTGCCCCACCGGCATACAGCGCGTTGTTCCGCATCAATGATCCGGGCAGCACGACATCCACCATCTGATTAACCTGGAAACTGTCGCCGGACTCGGTCAGATCGACCTCTGGTGACAGGAGAACCATGCCGGCGGGCATGGGCAGTCCTTCGTCCTTCGCGCGCAGGAGCATCGCGACAGCAAGGTTGCCGCCCGCCGATCGCCCGCCCACGACGATGCGCGACGGTGCGTGCCGTTCCAGCACATAGCGATACGCCGCCATCGCGTCATTCAATGCCGCCGGATAGGGATGCTCGGGCGGCATCCTGTAATCGACGCCGTAGCTGAGCGCCCCAAGCCGATCCGCCTGCATTCGCGCCTGCACGCGACACGCCTCGCCGCGACCAAACACGAACGCTCCGCCATGGAAATCCACATAGGCACAATTCGGTGCCGATATGGCTTCAGGCGTCGCGACGTGAATCGTGGTCTTGCCGATGCGAAGCGTCTCGGCGCTGGCACGCAACGTACCGGCCAGCCCTTTCACTGCAGCCGCATAATGCCCGTCCGCTGCCGCCTTGATCTTCATCCAGCCCGCATGATCGTCCGGCGGTGGCATCGAGTAGAGCGCGTTGATCGGGACGCCATCGTCATTCACCAGTCGTTCGAGACTGGCGCGAGCCTCCTGGCTTATCGATGAGGGGAAGGGTATCAAACGGCCCTGGACCATAATGCCGCTCTTCTGGTCGATCATGTCGTTGCGCTCCTCATGACGCGCGCCGGATCGCAGCTGCGCCGCAACCAATGCTGACGGGGCCCAAGCATTGCGTCAAAGCGCCCCCTCTCCTGTTCCCGTAAACGGACCTTGAGCGGGTTGGTCTTGCACCGCTGGGTGGCGCCGTCGTTTAAGGTGATAGCTGCTCAGGCCCAGCCTCTCAGGCATTTTCCTCATAATCGGTCGAACGCGTTACGCTTTCCCAGCGATCCATCTCGTCGATCACCACGTCGAGCTTCTCTCGGGCACGTCGCAGCGCGTCGCTCCCAAGCAGCAGATGAAGCGGCGGGTTGGGCGTGTCGACCAATTCGAGGATCGCCGCAGCCGCCTTGTCCGGATCGCCGATCTGGCGCCCGGCCATCGCGTCAAGCCGTGCGATTCCGGTCCCGACGCTTTCGGCATACTGCTCGCGGCCCTGACTGCGGCGGATCGAATGACCACTGAGAAAGTCGGTACGAAAGGCACCGGGTGCGATGGCCGTGGCCTTGAGACCGAAAGGCGCGACTTCCTGGGCTAGGCTCTGTGTTAGGCCTTCGAGCGCGGATTTGGTCGCCGAATAGAGGCCAGACGATCCCGCCGGCGCACGGCCTGCGATCGAGGTGATGTTCAGGATGTGACCGCTGCCCTGCCGCCGCATGGCCGGAAGCGCGGCGCGGATGATGGCAAAGGGTGCAAAGACGTTGACCGCGAACAGCCGTTGAAACTCGGCGTCCGTCGCTTCCTCGATCGCCCCGAGCAGGCCATAGCCGGCGTTGTTGACCAGCACGTCGATGTGGCCAACCTTGTCGAAGGCCGCACTTACAACCGGTGCGATTGCCGCCGCATCGGTAAGATCGACGGTCAGGACATGCAGCGTACCATGACCCACTTCCAAATCCGGCGCAGCCTCGCGCACCGTGCCGACGACGGTGTCTCCCCGGGCGAGCGCCGCCTGCGCGAGCGCCTTGCCGAGGCCGCGGGAAATACCCGTGATAAACCATGTCTTCATAGCTGTTCTCCTTCACCGCCAGATGTAGCGCTTCACTCCAAGCGGATAATCGACCATTTGCTACCCAGGCTTGTAAGGTCAGCTTCACAATGCTGAGATGCCCCCTATGATCCATCCCAGCGAGTTCGGTGCCTTGCGCGCCTTTGCAGCCGTCGCCGAGCAACGGAGTTTCAGCCGGGCGGCCGAGCAGTTGGGGGTATCGTCCTCGGCGCTGAGCCAGTTGATCCGCGGCCTGGAGGAGCGGCTAGGCATCCGCCTGCTCCATCGCACCACCCGCAGCGTGTCGTTGACCGAGGCTGGCGCCGGGCTGCTCGGTGATATCGCACCCGCGATCGACAGCCTGACGGGCGCCCTGGAGCAGGCGCGTACTGCCGCGAAGCTGCCGGCCGGTACAGTCCGCCTGCACTGCTTCCATGCTGCCGCAGACAGGTTCGTGGTGCCGATCCTGCCGAGGCTGGCGCGCGCATTCCCCGACATCACGCTCGATCTCACGATTGATGACACGGTCGTCGACATCGTCGGCAGCGGCTATGATGCCGCAATCCGTATCGGCGAGGTGATCGAACGCGACATGGTCGCACTTCGGCTAGGCGAGGATATTCGCCAGCTGGCTGTCGCCGCGCCCGCATACCTGGCCGAGCACGGCGTTCCGCAAACGCCAAAGGATCTGCTCCAGCATCGTTGCATCCGCTGGCGCTGACCGGGGCAGCCCGGCCCCTATGCATGGGAGTTTTTCGAGAAGGGCCACTGGTTCTCGGTGGCGGTCGAAGGGCCGTTGATCACCAGCAGCCGCGCCGTGATGGTGGACGCCGCGCTTGCTGGCATCGGGATCGCCTTCCTCAAGGAGGAGTCTGTCGTCAACGCTTTTGCGCAAGGTGCCCTCGTTCCGCTGCTGGCGGAGTGGTCGGTTCCCTTTCCCGGCTATTATTTGTGTTACCCCCAGCAACGGCAGATGGCACCGGCCCTGCGCGCGGTAATCGATATGATCAGATCGGGTGAGGATGCGGCTTTCTAGGGTCAGGACCTATTGATGTGAACGTCGCGATCTGATTCAGGCTCCGTGAGGAGACCGGGATGAGCGACCTGTTTTGGCTGACGGATGAGCAGATGGAGCGTTTGGCGCCATTCTTTCCCAAGAGCCACGGGAAGCCGCGCGTCGATGATCGTCGGGTGCTGAGCGGCATCGTGTTCGTCAACCGCAACGGTCTGCGCTGGCGAGATGCGCCCAGCGCTTATGGTCCTCACAAGACGCTGTACAACCGGTGGAAGCGCTGGGGCGAGATGGGCGTGTTCACGCGCATAATGGAGGGGCTGGCTGCGGCGGATGCTGAACCCACGACCGTCATGATCGATGCGACCTACCTCAAGGCGCACCGCACGGCATCGAGCCTGCGGGTTAAAAGGGGGATCTCGGCCGCCTGATCGGGCGCACCAAAGGGGGCATGAACACGAAGCTCCATGCTGTCGCCGACGCAAACGGCCGCCCCTTGAGCTTCTTCATGACCGCGGGCCAAGTCAGCGACTACACCGGAGCAGCGGCGCTACTTGACGACCTGCCCAAGGCACAGTGGCTGCTCGGCGACAGAGGCTATGACGCCGACTGGTTCAGGGATGCCCTCCAGGCAAAGGGCATCCAGGCCTGCATCCCAGGCCGGCGATCCCGCAACGAGCCCGTCAGATACGACAAGCGCCGCTACCGGCGCCGCAGCCGTATCGAGATCATGTTCGGCCGCCTCAAGGACTGGCGCCGCGTTGCCACCCGCTACGATCGGTGCCCAACGGCCTTCTTCTCCGCCGTTGCTCTCGCTGCCACCGTCATCTTCTGGTTATGATCAACGAGTCCTGACCCTAGCGCTCGCTGCAATGGCGGCTGTTTGGATAGTTTCGGGTGTCCGTGCCCTGCCGACTGGCGAAGCTATGACGGCGGCATGGATTGGATTCGCGGGTAGCGTCATTGGAGCGCTAATTACCGTGGTAGTCGCGCTGTTGGCACTATGGCCCGCCTATCGCCAGATGGGGGAAATGCAGCGCGCTTCATCTGTCCAGTCGGGCCAGATTTTGCGCGTCCGTCTGCGGGCTCTGCAAACTGACTGGAATATATTGCTGAAAAACACGTTCGAAAATCGGATGCCCGAACTGCTACGGATCGAACCCGATGACGATCTCGCTCACTGGGCGGGCCGCCATCCAGATAATGTCGCCGAACTACGGGACATAATTCTGCCGCGCATTGAGGAGATTCACTCCGAACTGATCATGGCGTCGATGGGGATCGATCTGCCCGATCTTGATCGCGGCGATTATATCATGGTGCTGCAGGACTATGCCGCCATGCTCCGCACAGTCTTAGACGGACTGCCGCGAGGCAAGACGGATGCATCCGGGCAACCATTGACCGCCGAGCAGTGGCGCGCCCACGTCGTAGCGACAAAAAATTTCGTCGAGCGTCGGCTGCCGCAGGCCCATTTGGCATTCAATAATATCTACAACGCCGCCAATCAGATTATCCGGTGGCAAATCATCCAAGCTGATCGTTCGGCTATTGGCCCTGAAAACACCAGGCTGTTTGACGCAACACAAAAGCAGTCTGCTGCTCTCTCAAAAAGGCCTGCGGGCGAATGACGCAATGCACGATATCAGTCACCAGCGTCCTCGCGATCGGTATGACGCCCGAGAGAATACGGCTGCAGGTGTCGGCTACGATGAAGCGGGTATGATAGGTTCGCATAGGGGCTGAAAAGCGTGAGCGTATTAGCAGGCTGCTGAAAAATGCCATGGCTCGGCGATGGAGGTGGTTTGGTCGCCATTGTCGTAGGCGATCTCGCCTTCGAGGCTGCCGTCCTCGCACAGGTCAGCCCAGCCGTTGCCCTGGATCTGGTCACCTTCGTCGCTGCCGTTCCAGTCGAACTCGATGCCGCTGGTGGTGAAGCCGGCGTTCACCGCCGCGGTGAGCGCGCCGCAGGCCATCTCGCCGGTGCCGTCTGGATCGATGCGAAGAAAGGCAGGCCCGCACAGGTCGAGATGCTCTCGCGGCCATGCCGCGGCCTCGACGATCCGCCATCTGCCAGCCAGCGCGGCTGTGACGGTCATGATCCCGTCTCCAGCAGCCGGGGCAGCCGGATGAGATTGTATGCCGCAACGCTGAGCGTGAAGGCGAAGCGGACCCGCGCCAGTCCGCGAAAGCGTGTCTTTCCCTGTCCGGCAGCGGACTTTACCCAGCCGAACACCTCCTCGATCCGTTTGCGGATGCGCTGACTGGCGGCGTAGCCGGCGTGCCGGGTGGTGCGCCCGTCGATCGCCGAGCGCCGGCCGCTGGTGTTCTGCGCGACGTGCGGTGTCACGCACCGGTCGCGCAGGTCCGACACGAACTCTCGCGTGTCATAGGCCCGGTCCGCGCCCAGCGTGATGCGTTGCCCTTCGGGCCGGGCAAGGTCATCGACCATCGCCACCGCGGTCAGCCGCTCGGCGAACCCTGCCGCGCGCGTGGCTTCGGTGTCGACCACCAGTCCGTGCCGGTTCTCCATCAGCACATGGCCCATGTAGCACAGCCTGGCACCCGTGCCCGCGCTCTTGCGGTACAGCCGGGCGTCGGGATCGGTGAGCGAGGCGTGCGTATCGTTGCTGCGCTTCGTTCCCCGGAAATCAACCTCGGCGTTGCGCCCGCCCGGACCGTCGCCAGATGGGCCTTCGTCACCGGCATCCTCCTTCGGACGGAAGCTCTTCATGCTGCACCATGCCTCGATCAGCGTGCCGTCGACCGAGAAATGGTCGCTCGACAGCAGCCGCCGGATCTGCGGCAGGGCCAGGATCGAGGACAGGAAGCGAGCCGCGATCTCACCATCCAGCAGTCGTTCGCGGTTCTTCGAGAAGGTGGAGGCATCCCATACGCGGTCATCCACGCCCAGCCCCACGAACCAGCGGAACGACAGATCGAAGTCCAGCCGCTCCATCATCTGCCGTTCCGAGCGGATGCCGTGGAAAAACTGCAACAACAGCGCGCGCAGCAGCTTCTCCGGGGCGATCGACGGTCGCCCGATCCGCGCGTACGCCGCTTCCAGATCAGAGCCGATGCCCGCAAGGCCCGCGTTCACCACCTCGCGGATCTTCCGCAACGGGTGACCCGCCGGCATCCGCCGCTCCAGATCGACGTACGAGAACAATTCTCCCGACCGCGCATCCCCGCCCCGCATCCACTCGCCCTCATCGCCTCATCGCCTCATCGCCTCATCCGCGATGAATCATCTCCAGCCGTCCAAGCCAAGCCTTTTTCAGCAGCCTGTTAGAGGATATCGCCCCCGCCAATGTCTATTTTTTTGGGGGGGGGCAGCAGTCGACTTGCTTTCGGTCGCGCGAGGGGAAATTTGCTGCTGTTGCGCTTGATCACGCCCGCATTAGGCTGTTCTGATGAGGCTCCATCCAAAATTCGGCATTGGCATTTTCACTGTCGCTACATTTGCCTCGTTCGCCATGTGGCACTTGCTTAAAGACGACTGGTGGGGCGGGATCGCGGGCAATATGGCGGTCGGGCTCGTGACTATTCTTGTCATCGATCTGATCGTCGAGCGTGCGGTCGCGAGCGAGCGCAAGCCTGCTGTTGAAGTCTCGATCGAAGCTGCAAGGAGAATATTCGGCGAATGCCAGAAAATGGCGTTCGACCTGTACGGTGCGACCGTTTTGTCGAGAAATATAACTAAGGTTCAGCATCAAGCACTTGCCGAGACGAAGGCTGTTCGGGGCATGGCTCCATATCTCGCGGCTACTCCGTTGCGGCAGGAAGCATTTAACGAGCCCAAACAGCCCGTCATCGCTTACCTCTTTCAGGATGCCCTGACGGTACAGCAGCTGGTAAACCTCGCGCTCGCTACGCATTCGCAATACCTCGAACCCGACATCGTTGCGGCACTTTATCGGATCGGACAATCACAACTCATCACATTCACGATGTCAGCAGTAAGCATCGGCGTCGTTCCCAAGAATTTTGACCAGTCGATCTTCGATGAGTTTTTCGACCGCTTGGATGACCTCGCAAAATCTGTTGCCGACACGGACCCTAGATTGAGGGGCAAACTCCACGCGGGCGACACCTACTTGCTTTATGGACAACCGGGAATGTTTGCGTGGGAAGAAATGATCTGAAGGCCGCTGAAGGATGCGGTCTCGTGAGGCAGACGTCTTTCCCTGTCGGCTCACTGCAATCGCTTCACAGCAGCTAAACCGACGATCGCAGTCGTGTGGCATCAAGCTTCACCAATGAGTAAGCGTGGCGTGGAGGCCGTAGATTATGCTGCTTGTGCGGTCGACTGATCTACCTGCGGCATCCAATTCCAGGGCATGAGTTCGTCCCATCGGCTGGCAGGCCAGTCGCCCGCGACCTTGGCGATAACGTCAGCGATATAGGCCTGCGGGTCGACGCCGTTCGCCTTGCAGGTCTGGATGACGGTGTAGATGGCAGCGGCCCGTTCGCCACCTGCGCGCGAACCGGCGAACAGCCAGTTGCGGCGCCCAATGGCAACACCGCGCAGTGCACGCTCCGCGATATTGTTGTCGATTTCCAGACGACCCTCACCCAGGAAGCGCGACAGTGCCTGCCAGCGCTTGGTGCCGTAGGCGATGGCTTTGGCCATGTCGGACCTGGGCGACAGATGGCGAAGGGCGGCGTCGAGCACCTCGCGCAGGGCCTCGACCAGCGGTTTGCTCCGCTCCTGCCTGACACAACACCGTATGTCGGGCGGCTGGCCGCGCACCTCGGCCTCGACGGCATAGATCGCTCCGATCCGCTCGAGAATGTCGGTGGTCAGCGGCGTGGGCGACCGCTCGTGCAGATCGAAGACCTTGCGCCGGAAATGTGCCCAGCACGCGACTTCGGTCACGCCACCACGATACAGTCCGTCATAACCGGCATAGGCATCGGCCTGAAGGAAACCGCGGAAGCCGGCGAGATGGGCCATCGGGTGCGCGGCCGTGCGGTCGGGCGTGAAGCGATACCAGGTCGCGCGCGGCGCCGTGCCGCCGGACGCCTGGTCGTCGGCTGCGTACCCCTCCGCCTGCCTTCCAACGATGCTGCGCATCGCCGGAACCTTCTTGGCAGGCTCCGCCCATAGCCGCCCGGTCGCGGTCTTCCCCCGGCCGGGGTCGAGCACCGGCACGGGCGTGTCCCCGGCCTTCGCCGGGGCAGGCTAGGCATGGATCTTGTCGGCCTTGAGCACCTCGTCACGGATGCGGCTGACGATGGGGTCGAGGAGCACCGCGGCCTGTCCGGTCCAGCCCGCCAGCGTCGAGCGGTCGATGTCGAGCCCTTGCGCGGCCATCATCTCGGCCTGGCGGTAAAGCGGCAAATGGTGGTCGAACTTTGAGACGACGACGTGCGCCAGCGTGGCGAAGCTGGCCTTGCCACGCGCCACGGCCCTGACCGGGACGGGAGCCTGGACGATCTTGTCGCAGGAACGGCAGCTGTATTTGGGGCGGACGTTGCGCACGACCCGCCAGCGCACCGGCACGATGTCGAGCATCTCGTGTGCGTCTCGCCCAAGCGGGCGCAACGCGCCGCCACAGTCCGGGCAGGTGCAGGCACCCGATGCCGGCTCATGGATGACGTCCTCGCGTGGCAGATGTGCGGGCAGACTGCGGACGGGCACCGGCCGAACCGCCACGCCGCTGTCGGCCATCTCAGCCCCAGGCGCGTTGCGCTGCGTCTCCAGTTCCTCCAGCGCCAGTTCGAGCTGCTCGATCTCGCGGCCGAGCTTTTCGGACGAGGCACCGAACTGCATCCGCCGCAGCCGGGCGATCTGTCCGCGCAGGGTATCGATGAGCAGATCGCGGGCGGCGAGCGCGGCATTGGCCCGGGCGAGTAAGGCCTCCAGCGCGGCGATCCGCGCGGTGGCATCTGCAGGGGAAACAGGCGCTTCCGACACGCTGTCTTCATAGCAGATTGCAGGTCGGCGAGCGAGCAAAAGCGGCGTAAAACCGCCGTTCTCACCCCGCCAGCGTCGGCGTAAACGTCCGCTCGGGCCGACGCCAGTCGATGCCCTCCAGCAGCATCGACAATTGCGCCGGCGTCAGCACCACCGTGCCGGTCGCGGTCACCGGCCAGACGAAGCGGCCACGGTCGAGCCGCTTGGAAAACAGGCACAGGCCTTGCCCATCGAACCACAACAGCTTGACCAGATGACCCCGCTTGCCGCGGAACGCGAACAACGCTCCGGAATGCGGGTTCTGCACCAGCACCGCCAAACCATTGAACCCCTTGCGCATGTCGGTCACGCCGCATGCCAGGAACACCCGCGTCGGCAACGGCACCGGGCTCATCGCAGCACCGACAGCACCCGTGCCAGCGCCCCTGCATCCACGGCAGCATCCACGCTCACCCGCACGCCACCCGGCAGTTCGATATGGATGAACCCCGGTGGACATGGTGCCGGCTGCGGTGTCCGCACGACCGGTTCCGCCACCTGCACTTCGGCGAATACCGGCAACGACGGCACGGCACTCGCCAGCTTGCCCTCCCGCAACTGCTTGCGCCACGTGTAGATCAGGCTGCTCGACACCTCACGCCGGGCGATGACGTCGCAAACCCGCACCCCCGGCCGGAACGCCTCCGCCAGGATCTCCAGCTTCTCCGCGTCCGACCATCGCCGTCGACCCGACACACGGCCGACCACCTCCATCCGACCAGTCATACGAGTGATCGTATGACCAGTCGTAGAACCGAAAACTTCCCGCACCGCCTGCGCCCCCGTCAAAGGCGACAAGCATCCTGACCGCCAGCGCTACCGCAAGGCGGCCTGCTGACCACGCTTACACCAATGACGACTTTTGGGTGAAAGCGACTGCCCTGCCCTCCTGCCGCGACGACCCAAGAGCCGACCTTAGGGCACTTGGTAGTGCTACGTCGTGGGATACCTGGGGGCAGTATCGGTATCCGTGCGGCCGGCGATTGAAGATCCCTTTCCGTTTAGCATCGGCTCGACCGATGTTGGCGGGATGACCAAAGTCGGCCATTCGCGTCCCTCTTTCCGCTTTCAGGAACTGTTCAATCGTTCCTCTCAGTGTATCGAGCTCTCCGGGACCAGTCGACCTTACCGCTCATGCCTGCAATGCTCCGATCAGCGCATCGCGGGCTAATGCCACTCGGGGGTGGCGCAAGGAGGATTTGGCCCAGACGAGATAGAGTGCGTTGGTTGGCACGCAGACAGGCGCGGCAATTTCGACAAGGGTGCAGGCCGTGCGCTCGGCGCTGGTGAGATAACCGGGCAGCACCGTCCAACCCAGTCCTGCGCATAGCCCAGAGCGCAGGACGCGCAAATCCGGTGCGGTCAGGGCCGGAAGCCGGGTGACCTCGATTTGGTTCGCCTCCAGCCAATTGCGCACCAACGGCCGGTCGAGATCATAGGCAAGATAGGGCACCGTATTGAGTGCTTCACGCAGCGGCATGCGCGCAATCCGCTCGGCTATGGCGGGTGCGGCCACGGCGCGCAGGTCTTCCCTGCCGATCTCCTGATAAGCAAGCCGCGCGTCTTCGGGCTGGGATGCGGTGATGCCAAGGTGCACCTTGTCGTCGAGCAGCATGGCATAAAGTGCATCGCGCCCACCGATATGCAGGCGCAGATCAAGCCCTGAATCGAGCAGTGGCCCGAGTCTTGGCGTGATCATTTCGCCGAGAAGGTCGGATGGCGCGGCGATGTGCACCGTCCCCGAAATGCGAACCGACCGTGCGCGTGCCATTGCTAATGCGGCTTCGGCCCTGTCGAGGCTGCCACCAATCGAAGCGGCGAAATCGTCAGCGATCACCGTCGGACGGACACCGCGCGCATGGCGGTCGAAGAGCGGATGACCGAGTTGCGCCTCGAGTGAGGCGATGTGCTGGGAAACCGCAGGCTGCGTGATGCTGAGCGCGCGCGCTGCGTCGCTCAGGGACCGACGGCGATAGACTTCGATGAACGTGCGCATCTGGGGAAGGGACATTATGTTTCCATAAACTGATTTATGGCGGATGACCATTTTCGTTGGGTTTCATGATGGGCGATGTGGCCTATCTGATTGAGCATCGACGGGACAGACGGATAGCCGAGGCTGCATTCTGACAGGCTTTGGTGCGAGCCATCGCTGCAACGGCATCGTCACTTGCTCGCCTCCGCGATCCGGCACGCAAAGGAGCCAAGCCGATGGCACGAATTCTCATGATCGCCACGTCAGCCGACCGCATGACCCCCGGCACCGAGCCAACCGGCGTCTGGCTCGAAGAACTGACCACACCCTACTACGCCTTCCGCGATGCGGGCGCCGACGTGACCCTGGCCTCGATCAAGGGCGGCGCGATCCCGGTTGACCAGCGCAGCGTCAACGCCGATGGCGAGAATGATGCATCGGTCGAGCGCTATCTGAAGGACGAAGCGCTGAAGGCCGAAGTGGCCGATACGCCCGCTTTCACCAGTATCGACATTTCGAATTACGACGCGGTGTTCCTCCCCGGCGGGCACGGCACGATGTTCGACTATCCCGGCAGCGAAGACCTCGCGCGACTGGTCGAGCGGTTCGACCGCGAAGGCAAGATCGTGGCCGCCGTCTGCCACGGCCCCGCCGGGCTTGTTTCCGCGAAGAAGCCCGATGGCACGCCGTTCGTGGCGGGGCGCCGGGTTGCCGCCTTCACCGACAGCGAGGAACGCGCCGTGGGCCTCGATCAGGCCGTGCCGTTCCTGCTCGAAACCCGCATGAAGGAGCTGGGCGCGCACCATGAGGGCGGCCCCGATTTCCAGCCCTTCGCTCTGCGCGACGGCAATCTGGTGACCGGACAGAACCCCGCTTCGGCCACACGCACGGCGGAGCTGGTCATGGAAGCCCTCAAGGCAAAGACCGTCTGATCATGCGCTATCTCCACACCATGCTGCGGGTTGCCGATCCGGAGGTTACTATTCGTTTCTTCGAACTGCTGGGCCTCAGGGAGACCCGGCGGATCGAAAACGAGCAGGGGCGATTCACGCTGATCTTCCTGGCGGCCGACGAGGATCATCGCGGCGAGGGCAAGCCCGGCCAGGCCGAGGTAGAATTGACCTATAACTGGCCGCCAGAAGATGGCAGCCCGGTCGAGACCTACACCGGTGGCCGGAATTTCGGCCACCTCGCCTACCGCGTCGAGGACATCTACGAGACCTGCGCCCGGCTTCAGGCCGGCGGCGTGACGATCAATCGCCCGCCGCGTGATGGATATATGGCATTCATCCGCTCGCCCGACGGCATCTCGATCGAACTACTCCAGCAGGGCGAACATAAGGCGCCTGCCGAACCATGGGCTTCGATGCCCAACGTAGGAGAATGGTAATGGCCAAGCTTTTCGAACCCCTGGACGTGGGCGGGATGTCGCTCAGCAACCGTATCGTGATCGCGCCCATGTGCCAGTATTCGGCCGAAGACGGGGCGATGACCGACTGGCACCTGATCCATCTTGGCCAGCTCGCCATGTCGGGCGCGGGCGCTCTTACGATCGAGGCGACGGCGGTCACGCCCGAGGGGCGCATCACCTATGGCGATGTCGGATTGTGGGATGATGCCACCGAAGCGGCGATGCAGCGCGTCGTCGATGGCGTGCGCCGTTGGTCCAACATGCCACTGATGATCCAGCTGGCCCATGCCGGACGCAAGGCGAGTACGGCAAAGCCCTGGCACGGTGGGGCGCAGATTGCTCCCGATGCCGAACATGGTTGGCAGACCCTTGCCCCGAGCGCCCTGCCGTTCGAACCCGACGAGCATCCACCGCTCGCGCTCGATCGCGATGGTCTTGCGCGTATCCGCGATGCCTTTGCCAATGCGGCACGGCGCGCCGCCCGGATCGGTCTGGACTCGATCCAGATCCACGCCGCACACGGCTATCTCCTTCACCAATTCCTCTCGCCCCTCTCCAACACGCGCGAGGATGAATATGGCGGCGATCTTGCCAACCGGATGCGCTTCCCGCTCGAAGTGTTCGATGCCGTGCGCGCCGCCTTCCCGGCCGACAAGCCGGTGACGGTTCGCGTCTCGGGCACGGACTGGGTCGAAGGCGGCTGGACGGTGGACGAGACCGCGATCTTTGCGGCAGCACTCGAAGCGCGTGGATGTGCCGCGATCCACGTGTCCAGCGGGGGGCTTGACCCTCGCCAGAAAATTCCGGTCGGTCCATCCTATCAGGTTCCGCTGGCGAAGGTCGTGAAACAGGCTGTGTCGATGCCGGTCATCGCGGTCGGTCTCATCACCGACCCACATCAGGCCGAGGCCATCCTTCAAGATGGCGATGCGGACGCGATAGCGATTGCGCGCGGCGTGCTGTGGGACCCGCGCTGGCCTTGGCATGCGGCTGCGGCTCTCGGCGCATCGGTGGACGCACCACCGCAATATCTGCGGTCCGAACCACATGAGGCCGGGCGTGTCCTTAAGGAAATGAACCTATGAAGCTCTACAACGCCTGATCGTCACCGGAGGTCTTTCGCTTGCCGCCTGCTCGATTATCGGCGCGCCGAAGCCCCGGTGAACGAGCAGGTCGCATCCTTCGATGGCGCCATCCAAATAGGCCTTACGGTTGCAGTTTCTCTTGTCTCGCTATGCAGGGCAAATCGAAACGCGAGCGGAGTTACCCTTGATAACCCGCATTTGGCGACAAGCTGCCGTTTCGGCCTGACAGAGCTCGAAGGCATAGCGATCCCCCTAATCCGGGTCGGGAGCCTGCCTGCGGTTCGCCACCTGGCCACCGGCTTCTACAGCGTCGATCACCGCAATCTGTTTCTCGACCGGTGCCTGGAATGCCTCGAATACGATAGCATCGGTCGCTTTCGGTAGCGAGCAGATCGGCGAGCTCGGCCACCGTCAGTAGATCGGTGCCGCCAATACGCCGAGAACCATCCCGATGGCCGTTGCGCGCAAGCTCATCGACCGAAGACTGGCAGACACGGCACGGCGTTTGATCGACAATGTTCTTGACCACCGGACATCGGTTCATTGGCCAAGGCTTGCCGGACGCCCGAAGCCGGGATCGCTGTACGATGGGTAATGGTCGAAGAGGTCATGGTCGGCGCCTTCGACGATGCGCGGATCACCGGTTCTGGCCAGATCCCGCATCAAGAAACGATCCAGCCGGGCGACAAGCTTAGCCGATGATGGATCGTCCGCCAGATTGCGAAGCTGGTAGGGATCGTTGCGGACGTCGTAAAGTTCACGTGCCGGCCGCTTTCCCGTCGCCAGCGCACGCACTTGCCGAGCGGTATCGGTATCGCCGAGCACGAGATCGCGCTTGGCCTGCCCGGCATCAATGTCAGCGAACGCGGCATAAGTGTCGGTAGCAATCTCGTTGGCGGTGACCGAAAGCTTGCCGGGTATCCCGGCCGGGTAACGATCGGGGCGGAAATTGCGGATATAGAGGTGCGTTCCGGTGCGTAGCGCCCGCGAAGGATAGCCCTGGCCGGGCACCGATCCGCCATCCATGTGCCGTTCGCGTCCCAGCAGCACATAGCTCCGCGGCGGACGGGCGCGCGGGCCGAACAGTGTCAGCAGTGATCGAGAATCCATTGCTATGGGGATGGACACACCGCCGAGTTCAAGGAAAGTGGCCGCCAGATCGACCAGGCTGACGGGATCGCGGACGATCATTCCGGCTGGCACCCGGCGCGGATAGCGGATCGCCAGCGGCACATGCGTTCCGGCATCATACAGCGTCGCCTTGCCACGCGGGAAGGGCCACCCGTTGTCGCCGGTCATCACCACCAGCGTATTGTCGAGTTCTCCCGCCTTCTCCAGTGCATCGAGAATGGCACCAGCCTGCCGGTCGAACGCCTCGGCATAATAGCGATAATCGGCCATGTCGCTGCGGGTCGCGGGGGTGTCCTCCAGATATGGAGGAACGACCATGGACGCCGGATCGATACCGCTGCGGATACCGATGCCGGGTTGATAGGGGCGATGTGGCTCGTGTGCGCCGTGCCAGAAACAGAACGGAGTTCCGTCGGGCCGATTGGCGAGGAAGGCCGCAAAGTCGGCGAACGATCGACCGGCGGGATTGCGCGTTCTGCCAACCGGCTTCAACTGACCCGGTGCCCAGCCCTTGCCGTCGAAGCCGACATGATAACCGCTGGTTTCCAGCAGGTCAGTATAAAGTGGGAAGTGCTGCGGCAGGACGCTTGCCAGATTGGCTCCCTCCTCCAATCACCAGGGCCAGCGGCCCGTCAGGATCGCACCGCGCGAGGCGGTACAGGTCGGCGACGCGACGAAGGCGTTCTCGAACATTGCCCCCTCGCGGCCCAGCCGATGGAAGACCGGCAGCCGCGCCCCTGTCAGGTCGATGGCGCGCGAGCCGGGCCAACTCCAGTCGTCCGCCAGCAGCAGCAGGATGTTCGTGCGTCGGTCCGGCATAGCCCGCGACGCCAGCGCCGTTATCGGAGTCGCCGCCGTGATGGCTGCCGTGCCCCCGAGCAGGAAAGCCCGGCGATTGGGGTGATACCGTTGCAAATCAGACCCTCCCTCGTTTCAGTTGCACGATAGACCGGTAACGGGCGCCCGTTCGATCCAGTCCCTGGATCACGTCACCGCGTCCGCTCGCCGCCACTGCGGCAGAAGACACGGCGACTTTTGGACGTGACAGCCCCGCTCCGCCTTGATGGGCGCAACGAACGACGACCGAACGAGGCATTGCGCCCGACCCGGCGCGTCGATCAGAATTCGATCTTGGCCCCGACCCGGATCGCGTACAGCGAGGGGCGTCCCAAATTGTCGACGACCGGGTTGGAGAAGTTCGAGTAGCGATATTGCGTGCAGTTGCTGCCGCTCGTCGTCGCGCATGAGACGTTCACGACCGACGCCAGATAGGGAAAGCTGACCTGGCGCAGCGCGCCCCAGTCCCGGTTCAGGAGGTTCAGCACATTCTCGACGTCGGCATAGAGCTTAAACCGGCCGGTGCGCACAAACGGCAGCGGCACCTCCTGGTCGACATGGATGTCGATCTTGGTCCATTGCGGCGCGCGCATCGAGTTCTTGCCGATGATCGCCCCCTGCTTCAATTTATTCGCCTGGACGAATGTCTGCAACGCCGTGAAGGTCGTCGCCGAGTCATAGCTGACCAGCGGGTCCGCCGTGATGCTCGACACATTCGGGACGTAGAGCAGGAAACGACTGCTAAGTCCTGCGACGCCGAACACATTGCCATGGCTCAGCGTCTGAACTGAGTCGTTCATCGTCAGGCTGTACGGCAGGCCGGACCGACGCTCGCCGAACAAACTGAAACGCGTCTTGTAATCGCCGTAGAACGCATGGTCGAAGTCGATGTGCAGCTTCGTGCTGTTACGAATCTGATAGATGGACGTACCATAGGCGGCGCGGTTCGGATCGATCATCGCGGTCTGACCATAGGTCTGCGACGCGGTAGTCGAATTCATCGCACTCACGTCCTTTATGTCCTGGAACGTGTAGCTGGCGCCGACCGACAGGCCGAAATCGAACGACTTGTCCAGCCGCGCCACGGCGACGAGAGAATGGCCCTGCCGTGTATTGGTGAGCAACAGATCGGTGTTGGCGCTGGTTGAGGTCAACGTCGCATAGCGTGGACGACCATCCGGCGCCGTGCCGATCGCACGCAGACGCAGGTCATAATATTGCGGAGCATAGTTGACCCAGCCATAATAGAGATCACCACCGATGTTCCAGCCAGTTCCCAGGAAACCGCCGAAATCTGGGCTGTAATCCGCCGAGAAGCTTGCCTTCCAGGTAGACGACATCTGGAACTTGGGGTCCATCGCGTTGACGTTCGCCACCGACAGCGAGCCGGTGTTGCTCCGGATATAGTCGGTCAACTGGCTGGAGAAGGTGCGACCATTGACGTTGTCGAGCGCAGCCGAACACAATGCCGTGGAGATATTGCCTTGGCAGCCCACGCCGTTGAGATTGCGTGTGATCGTCACCGAATTGGCGAACACGCCCGACACCGAATAGCTGTTGCCGAGGAACACATCGGGCGAACCGCCGGCGAACAGGCCAAAGCCCGTCTTCAGACGCAGTCGCGGCGCCGGGGTCCAGCTTGCTTGAAGTCGCGGTTGCACGATCATCTTGCCGTCGATGACGCTCGTGTTGGTGAAGCCGTAACGCTGGGTGAAGAAGCTGTTCAAAGCGGGTCGCGCGATGCCACCGTAAAGGTCCGTACGAGCACCCGCGGTGATATTCAGCGTCGCATCGGGATCCCAGGCGACCTGGCCGCCGAACGTATATTGATCATATTTAAAGCTGGCGAGCGTGTCGATCAGGTTACCTGTGATCGACCCTGCCAACGTCACGCTGCTCGCCCGGCCCGCCTGAAAATCGGGAATCGAGTCGAAATAATAATTTCCCAGCGCGTTCTGGGTGAAGGCATTGCCCACGTCGAGATGCTGCCACCCGGCATTGAGCTTCATCGTAAAGTCGGCATAGTTCCACCGCACGACCAAGTCGGTGCCATATTGCTTCGTATGGACATAGTTGAAGTGGCGGAACTGATCCGGCCCGAAATAGAGGCGGGCGGTGCCGGGACTGGCTGAGCTGCCCTGGCTACATAGCGTCGCATTGCTGTTCGTCGTGGTCGAGGTGACGGCGGACACCGGGTCGAGGCAGACCTGCATCTGCGCGAAATTGAATTCGCCGAACGGAACCGGATCGAGGTCGTATTTACGGAAATTGCCGCGCAGCTCGGTGTGGAAGTTGCTCGACCAGTCGGAATTGAGCTGCGCGACGTAGGAGTCGACTTTTTCTGGGCGGAGAAAATTGTTCGATTGAAGCCCGAGTGCCGGTGAGGCCGGATTGGTCGAAGAAAAGCCCGCCGTCGACGCGTTGGAACTATTATTGTGAATCCATGTCGCTGACAGGCGCTGGCCGTCCACGATGTTCCAGTCCGCCTTGACGGTCCATTTTTCGTCCGTTTCAACCGTAGTGCGCTGCACGCCCAGCGTATCATAGTTATAGACCGACTTGGCGATCGACTGGACGTTGGCGATCTGCGCATCCGAAAGGTTGGGTACGACGTTGGGAAAGCCCGCGGTGCCGATCGCGATCGGCGTTCCCTCGCGCAGATGCTCATAGGACACGGCGAGAAACAGCTTGTCCTTGATGATCGGCCCCGACAGGAAGCCGCCATAGTTGCGGCTCTCGAAATCGAGCGCAATGTCGCCCGTCCGATTGGCGATCCCGGGACTGGTGTGCGATCCGGTCAGGCCATCGCTGCTATACGCGTAGAATCCTGATCCATGGAATTGGTTGGTGCCCGAACGCAGGATGACGTTCACCGCCCCGCCCTGAAAGTCTCCCTCCGTGATATCGTAGGGAGCGATCTTGACCGACATCTGCTCGATCGCGTCGATTGGCACCGGACCGCGAGCCGTTGGCAGCCCGCCGACGTTCAGACCAAAATTGTCCGAGAAACGCTGTCCGTCGACCGAGAATTTGTTCAGGCGGGCATTCTGCCCCGCGATCATCACGCCACGCCCCTGACCCGGATCGATCGTCGCGAACGGATCGCGCCGGACGATGTCGCGAATATCCCGGTTGACCGAAGCGACCCCCTGGATCGCCTGGCGGTCCAGTACCGTGGACGGCCCACCACCCAAATTGACGCCTTTGACCTTCGTTCCCGTAACGACGACCTCCTCACCGACATCGAGCTCGATCGGCAAAGCCAGCGGCTGGCTAGCAACCAGTTGAAGGTCGGTGACCCGCAGTTCCTGGAACCCCGGCGCGGTGATTGTGACGGTGAACGGCCCGCCGACGCGAAGCCCCGATGCGCCATAGCTGCCGTCCGCACTTGTAGTAACCGTCGAAACCGTTCCTGACGGAACATGGACGACCTTGACGGTGGCCCCCGCTACCGGCGCACCATTGGCGGTGACGTTACCCCGCACGGAAGCGGTAATCTCCTGCGCGCCGACCGTTGACGAACAGCACATTGCAATGACGAGCGCGCTCGCCGTACCCAGAATGCGCATTAAAGCCCCCCTTCCGATTGCTCACACGTCCGAAACCATGACGAATGCGTCGTTGGGATCGCGAAAATCCCAAAGCATTCGATCATCGCTATCGCTGAAGCCCCCTCCAGCATGAGGATAGGATCGCCGGTCCAACTCCCCGCGATCGGCCGCCCCCTTCGTGCAAGGGGCGTAGTTCGTGGTGGCGACACATTCTATAACTTTGAAACGGACACTGTGTTGAGAAAAACAGAGCGGGTGGTCTGCGCCTGCGCCTATTTCCTGCTGTTTCAATGATATGACGAATTAGGGCTGTCGACCCGCAATAGGATCGTGCCCACTGCGTTCGATCGAATTCAGCGCCCCCTGAAGACGCAACGAAAGCCGATATGGCTGGTCGCGCTGTCGGTCGTCTGCGGATGCCGGGCGGCTGGGCGATAGCGTTGGCAGTAACTAGGGGCGCAGAGATGTGAGCCGCCTTTCAAGACTTTGCGGCCGAACAGCGAGTCGGAGGCTTGCGGATCAATGCTGTCCCGCCGGGCCGGGCCGCGCGGATTGGAGGGAATGCAGCACGATCCCTTCTTCTTGGCCTTTGGGGTGACGCGTGGCATCGCATACCAGTCCGTCGTCCATTCCCAGACATTGCCGATCATATCATAGAGGCCATAGCCGTTGGCGGGATAGGAGCGGACCGGCGAAGTCCGCTCATAGCCGTCCGACAATAGATTGCTGAACGGGAACAGGCCCTGCCAGGTGTTTGCTTGGTGGATGCCGCCTGGCGCCAGTTCGTCGCCCCAGGGAAAGTCTTTTCCCTCGACGCCGCCCCACGCGGCGAACTCCCACTCCGCCTCAGTCGGTAACGCCTTGCCCGCCCAGGCCGCATAGGCTGTGGCGTCGTCGAAATTCACATGAACGACCGGATGGTCCCATATTCCGTCCAGATCGCTGTCCGGTCCATGCGGATGGCGCCAGTCGGTTCCGAAGCTGAATGTCCACCACTGCGAATAGTCCGCCAGATCGACCGGCCCGCTCGTCCGCTCGAAGAGCATTGAACCGGCGCGCGCCATCTCGGGTGACATGCCGGGATAATCGCGCGGGTCGGGCGCGATTTCGGCGAAGGTGCGGTACCCCGTCGCCTCGACGAAGCACGCAAAGTCTCGGTTGGTGACCGGCGTCTCGTCGATCCAGAATGGGTCGACCCGGACAAGGCGAACCGGCGATTCCTCCGGGTAATAGCGGTCAGACCCCATTGCGAAGACCCCACCCGGCAACTGGCGCATCCCCGCCCTCCGTTCGTGGGCGGCGGTAGTGGGCAAGGAAGCAGGTGTCGTCACAGGTCCGATCCTTCGCAGATAAGCCGACCGGTTCGGCGGGCAGGGAGGATTGGCCGGTCATGTACCGCACGGCCCATCCGCGCGAGAATATGAGAGGGTAGAGAAGATGTGATACCGATTGTAGCGCCTGAGCACAGCTTTGCTTCGCTCCGCCTCGATTTTTACCGGCATAGACGCATCAGTTCGACCCTGACCTTCGCCGGTCGGGATGTATTGAATGCCGGTGAACCGCATCGACGACCGAGTGGCTGGGATAAGGGCGCACGGTCGCATGTCCGTTCGCTGAAACGGCAGCGACAGGTTTCGGCAAGAGCCGCTGCTCTAGCCAGGGCTTGGAACGACCGGCTCTGGTCGAGGCTGTGTAGAAACGCTCCCGAGATGAAAGGCGCGTGGTGATGATCGGAAGGCCACGATGACCGAGTGCCGGGCTTTCGCGCCGGCCTTTCAGGTGCGGATCGCTGCAATGAGTGGTTGAATGCCCATGATCTGGATCATTCGCTTCATATTATATGCCAGCACGCACAAACTCATCTCGGTTCTGACGTTTCTGAGGGTCTTGGTAAGAAAGTGGGTGCTGCCCATCCAGAATTTGAGCGTGCCAAAGACATGCTCGACGGTTCGGCGACGGATACCCATGGCATTGGGCAACAGGTCCAGCCGCTTTTGCATGGCATCGATGACCGCCTCATGCTTCCATCGTTTGACGCGCTTCACTTTTTCGGTGGTGCAGCGTGCTCGTAGTGCACAGCCATGGCAGGCGCTCAGGTTGCGGTAATGGTCGATGTCGCCGTGATGGTCCGACCGCGTACGTGCCTTGGTCAGATATTCTCCGGCCGGGCAGGTATATCGGTCGTGGCCGGCGTCGTACACGAAGTCGGCCTTGGTGAATAAACCGCGCTGGGCCTTGCCGGACGTGTCGGTTCTGGGCACGCAGGGCAAAATGCCGGTGCCTTCGCATTCCAGCACCTGTTCGCCGTTCATATAACCGCGATCCGCCAGAATGGTGATCTTGGGTGCGGCAATGGCCGCTTGCGCTTGCCGGCCCATCGGCGCGAGTTGCGCCCGGTCATTGCCCTCGTTCACCACGTCATGCGCGACGATGAGGTGATGTTCGGCATCCACCGCTGCCTGCAGGTTGTAGCCGACAATGCCAGTACCGCGACCACTGCTGTTCATGGACCTGGCATCCGGATCGGTCAGTGAAACCTGATGATCGGGCACCGCTTCAAGCTGTGCGGCCATTTCCTTCAGGAACCGCATCTGGCCGCGCAAGCCCGCGATCTTCTCACGGATCTGTTCGACCCGCGCTTGCGGAACGTCGCTGGCCTCACGATCGGCACGATCAAGGGTCGCAAGGTAGCGCTCGATGCTGGCCTCGACCTGCTCGATCCGCTTGGTCACCTTGTGTTCTGTGTAGTTGCGATCCCGGTTGTTCACCGCTTTGAACTTGCTGCCGTCGATCGCGACGGTCGCCTGTCCGAACAGGCTCAACTGTCGGCACAGCACCACAAACTGGCTGCAGACCGCCCGGATCGCTGCACCATTGTCCCGTCGAAAGTTAGCGATCGTCTTGAAGTCCGGTGCCAGTAGACCGGTCAGCCACATCAATTCGATATTGCGCTGGGCTTCGCGCTCCAGGCGCCGGCTCGACTGGATCCCGTTCAAATAGCCGTAGAGATAGATCTTGAGCATAGTCGACGGATGATAGGCCGGGCGCCCGGTATGCGCCGGCGTCGCTCCGGCAAAGCCAACTGCCACCAGATCCAGCTCGTCGACAAACGCCTCGACGACCCTAACCGGGTTATCTTCGGCGACATAATCATCGAGCGATGCTGGCAGCAAAAAATCCTGCCGACGGTCTTGTTCTTCTACGAAACGGCCCATCGACAAGCCTCCCGACATCGCGGCAAACTCTATCACAAAACAACGTTTTTACACAGCTTCGGTCGAAAGCTGACGCGCTATCTCACCGCCAAAACCACTGCTGCGCAGCAGCTTCGTGCAATAAGTCAGGCTCGCTCCTTCGCCAGCATTCGCTGCCGCCGGAGCCAAGGTATGTTATCGAGCAGTGAGCTTGTTCAACGCTGCCTTGCACCGCGCGCTGCGCTAGCATGTCGGTGATGGCATCGCGACGAACCCTATATGCCTCCAGGAGCCGCCCGGGACGGCGCGATGTTGCCGCGGAGCGCTGGCTACTGCTGCTCTTCGTCGTGGCAGCGGTCGCAATCGCTGCTGGCCTTCTGGATACCGTCAGCTTTGCCCCCGAGACGAAGCCCCCGAGGGAGATGACGATGGCGCAGGCCCGCGCCTCGAACGCCAGGGTGCCCATCGTAGCTGCTGCGCTTGTCCGCGCAGCGCCCTATCGCTTTCGTGGCGGCCCCGCCGAGCGCGCGCAGGCTGTCGACTGCCTAGCCACCGCGGCCCTTTATGAAGTGGGTGATGACCCGCGGGGCCAGCGCGCCGTCATTCAGGTCATTCTCAACCGTGCGCGAGCCCCTGGCTTTCCGCGCACCATTTGCGGCGTTGTCTACCAGGGTTTCGACCGGACCACGGGCTGCCAATTCTCGTTTACCTGCGATGGCTCGATCAAGCGGCGCACGAAACATTTCGGCTGGTCTGCGGCGCGACGCGTGGCAAGCGAAGCGCTTGCCGGCCACGTCTTCACCGATGTTGGCCGCACCACGCACTATCATGCCGACTGGATGGTGCCGTATTGGCGTGACACAATGACTAAGATTGCAAAGGTCGACACCCACCTTTTCTACGTGCGCCTCTGAGCGGCTTCGTTATCTCTGTGCCATCATTTTACGTGGGGACGTGATGAAACACATCAGTCGTCTATCGAAACAAATCACTGCTTGACGCCGTGTCGTTATTGCTGCTGCAAGACCGTTGCTGTGACATGGCCGTTTACGGTTCTTCGGAACCGCGCAGCGTTTTGACACTCCTGCCACTCCCATCTGGATAGACCATGGCTGACGAAACCATCACCGATACCGCGCACGCGGTCGAACTCGCCACCGAACTGACCATTGCCTGGCTGGGCAATCCCAACACCCGCATCGACGCCGAGCAGGTCCCGGCCTTCTGGGCAGCATGCACAGCGCCATTCTGAAGCTGGCCGGCGGCGGCGAGACGGCCGCAGCAGACGCCGTCGACACGACCGAATACACGCCTGCGGTGTCGGTGCGGAAGTCGCTGGCGTCGAAGGAGCACATCATCTCGATGATCGACGGCAAGCCCTACAAGACGCTGCGCCGCCACCTCGCCACCAATGGCCTGACGCCGGAGGAATATCGCGAGCGCTATAACCTCAAGGCCGACTATCCGATGGTCGCCGAGAGCTATTCGGAAAGCCGCCGGGCGATGGCCAAGAAGATCGGCCTCGGCCGCAAGCCGGGTGCCAAGGTGGCAACGACCGCCAAGCCCAAGGGCGCCCGCGCCGCCAAGAGCGCCGCTCAGGCGCATCTGTCGGGCGAGTAACCGGTCAGGCAGGGCTGGCTTCGAGCAGCCGGCCCTGCCCGCTACTTTTGGCCACGGCCAAGGCGTCATCGGCCACGGGCGCCGCGCTCAGATGGCTTTGGATGAAACCGGCCCAGTCCGCGAGCATGCGCCGACGCGGGGAAAGATAGAGTGCGGCGTTATACGCCCCCCTCACCTCATCGCGTTCGACATGGGCAAGCGCCATCTCGATCCAGTCGGGCTGATAGCATTCCGCCTCATTGGCTCAGGTCGAGGCGAGCCCACGAAAGCCGTGCACGGTCTGGCGACCGCGATAGCCCATCCGGTAGCAGGCATAGATCATCGTGTTCTGCGAGATCGGCTGGTCGAGCTTCTCGCCGGCAAAGACATAGTCCGTCGAGCTATAGACCTGCACGTCCTTGAGCAGCGCGACGACTGCCGGTGCCAACGGCACGACATGCTCGCGCGCCATCTTCATGCGCTCGGCCGGCACCCGCCAGAGCGGCGCAGGCCCGTCGAGATCCTCGAACTCCGCCCAGCGGGCATGACGCGTCTCGTTGGTTCGCGCCCAGGTCAGCAGCGTGAACAGCAGCACCGCCCGGGTCACCGCGCGACGCCGCGGCGTCTCCTCGCCGTCATAGCCGTCAATCGCCCGGATCAGCGCCGGCAACTCGCTGCGGCCAATACGCGGCATATGCCGGGTACGCGGCTTGGGCTTGAGCAGTTGGCCGAGATGCTCGGCCGGGTCGCGCTCCGCCCAGCCATGCGCGATGGCAAAACGGTAGATTTGGCTGACATGCTGCTTCAAACGCCGACTGACGTCGAGCGCACCCCGCGCCTCGACCCGCCGCACCATCGCCAGCACATCGGCCGGCGTGATGACACCGAGCCCAAGCTTGCCGAGCACCGGAAAGGCATCACGCTCGAGCCGAGTCAGCAGCCGGGTGGCATGCCCGGCATCAAGTCCGTCGAGGCGGTGGCCATGCCATTTGCGCGCCGCTTCCTCGAAGGTCATCTGCGCCCTGGGCTTGTTGCCGGCGCCCGGATCACCCCCCTCGCCCAGCACCACCTTGGCCTTGGCACGGCGCAGCCGCGCCTCTGCCAGCGAGACGGCCGGATAGGCACCAAAGCTCAAGAGCTTTTCCTTGCCGCCGTAGCGGTACTTCATCCGCCACAGCTTGGAGCCGTTGGGGCGGACAAGAAGGTAAAGGCCTTCGCCGTCGGTGAGTTTATAGTCTTTTGCCCGCTTGGTGGCGTAGCGGACTTCGAGCTCCTTGAGAGCCATGGGGGTATCTCCTGCCGAGGCCGGGATGATACCCACGAAAATACCCCCAAATGCAAATCGACGTCCTGACATCGCCGGGGCGGTAATGAACCGCCTTGAGCCCGTGCGACTCCGAGCTAAGCCACGGAAAAAAGACACAAAAAAACCGCCGCAGGTTATCCTGGGCGGTTATGGTATCGGAAAGTATGGTTGCGGGGGCAGGATTTGAACCTGCGGCCTTCAGGTTATGAGCCTGACGAGCTACCGGGCTGCTCCACCCCGCGATTGAGCTGAGCCGCACGGCGGCACGCTTCATGCGTGGTGTCGTGGGGCTGAGCGCCCCGGGCTGAGTGCCCGAGGAAACAAGTGAATGGGTTTTTGTGTATACGCGGACTATAATGCCTGGCGACGCCCTACTCTTCCACTGCTTGAGCAGTAGTACCATTGGCGCAGTCGGGTTTCACGGCCGAGTTCGGGATGGGATCGGGTGGGACACCGACGCTATGGCCACCAGGCAATAGAGTCCGCGAATACTGACCCCGCTTTGTGGGCGGGGTGATGGGTATAAAATCGATGCACCTGGCTTGATAATGACCGCACCCTTTTGCCGTCAGCCCAGGGCTGATGGTGGGGGTGTGGAGCTCTCAAGCGCGAATAGGACAATTAGTATCGGTTAGCTCCATGCGTTACCGCACTTCCACATCCGATCTATCGAGGTCGTGGTCTTCGACCGTCCTGAGAAATCTTATCTTGAGGGAGGCTTCCCGCTTAGATGCTTTCAGCGGTTATCCCGTCCGTACATAGCTACCCTGCTGCGCCGTTGGCACGACGACAGGTACACCAGAGGTACGTTCAACCCGGTCCTCTCGTACTAGGGTCAACTCCTCTCAAATTTCGACGCCCACGGCAGATAGGGACCAAACTGTCTCGCGACGTTCTGAACCCAGCTCACGTACCACTTTAATTGGCGAACAGCCAAACCCTTGGGACCTGCTCCAGCCCCAGGATGTGATGAGCCGACATCGAGGTGCCAAACAACCCCGTCGATATGAGCTCTTGGGGGTTATCAGCCTGTTATCCCCGGCGTACCTTTTATCCGTTGAGCGATGGCCCTTCCACGAGGGACCACCGGATCACTATGACCGACTTTCGTCTCTGCTCGACTTGTCAGTCTCGCAGTCAGGCTGGCTTATGCCATTGCACTCTAACAGCCGGTTTCCAACCGGCCTGAGCCAACCTTCGCGCGCCTCCGTTACTCTTTAGGAGGCGACCGCCCCAGTCAAACTACCCGCCACAGAGGGTCCCTGTACCGGTTTCACGGTACGAGGTTAGACATTAAACAACAACAGGGTGGTATTTCACCTATGGCTCCACATCGGCTGGCGCCAATGCTTCAAAGCCTCCCACCTATGCTACACAGTTCTTGTCCAATGCCACTCTGAAGCTGCAGTAAAGGTGCACGGGGTCTTTCCGTCTAACCGCGGGTACTCCGCATCTTCACGGAGAATTCAATTTCGCTGAGCATGTCCTGGAGACAGTGGGGAAGTCGTTACGCCATTCGTGCAGGTCGGAACTTACCCGACAAGGAATTTCGCTACCTTAGGACCGTTATAGTTACGGCCGCCGTTTACCTGGGCTTCATTTCAGAGCTTGCACTCCTCCACTTAACCTTCAGGCACCGGGCAGGCGTCAGGCCCTATACGTCGTCTTGAAGCCGACTTAGCAGAGCCCTGTGTTTTTGCTAAACAGTCGCTACCCCCTGGCCTGTGCCCCCCATGAGAGCTTGCGCTTACATGGGGCCTCCTTCTTCCGAAGGTACGGAGGCAATTTGCCGAGTTCCTTCAGGACACTTCTCTCAAGCGCCTTGGTATACTCTACCTGACCACCTGTGTCGGTTTCGGGTACGGTCTATACGGTGGGGCTATTTCCCGGGACCTCTTCGAGGCACGTCCAATCCGATAAGGACGTACAACACACGAGATCCGTCACACACCACCAGGCCCACGAATATTAACGTGGTTCCCATCGACTACCCCCTTCGGGCTCGTCTTAGGGGCCGGCTCACCCTGCGCGGATTAGCCTTGCGCAGGAACCCTTGGTCTTTCGGCGAGAGGGCATCTCACCCTCTTTATCGCTACTCATGTCTGCATTCGCACTTCCGATACCTCCACGACCCATTACCAGATCGCTTCGCAGGCTTACGGAACGCTCCGCTACCGCGTGTACAAAGTACACACCCTAAGCTTCGGTGCGTGTCTTGAGCCCCGTTACATCTTCGCCGCAGAAACCCTTGTTTAGACCAGTGAGCTGTTACGCTTTCTTTAAAGGATGGCTGCTTCTAAGCCAACCTCCTGGTTGTTTTGGGATTTCCACATGCTTTCCCACTTAGACACGACTTGGGGACCTTAGCTGTAGGTCAGGGCTGTTTCCCTTTTGACGACGGACCTTAGCACCCGCCGTCTGTCTCCCGAGTATCACTCATAGGTATTCGGAGTTTGGTTAGTATTGGTAGATCTCGCGACCCCCGCAACCATCCAGTGCTCTACCCCCTATGGTGTCCGCTCGAGGCACTACCTCAATAGTTTTCGCGGAGAACCAGCTATTTCCCGGCTTGATTGGCCTTTCACCCCTAAGCACAACTCATCCGGTAACTTTTCAACGTTAATCGGTTCGGACCTCCAGTGCGTGTTACCGCACCTTCATCCTGGTCATGCATAGATCGCCGGGTTTCGGGTCTAATACTTCAAACTAAAGCGCCCTATTCAGACTCGCTTTCGCTGCGCCTACACCTATCGGCTTAAGCTTGCTTGAAACATTAAGTCACAGACCCATTATGCAAGAGGTACGCAGTCACCCCATAAAGAGGCTCCTACTGCTTGTAGGCAATCCGTTTCAGGTACTGTTTCACTCCCCTCATCGGGGTGCTTTTCACCTTTCCCTCACGGTACTAGTTCGCTATCGGTCATGTACGAGTATTTAGGCTTGGAGGGTGGTCCCCCCATGTTCAGACAGGATTACACGTGTCCCGCCCTACTCGAGTCCTGACACATCACTTTCGCATACGGGGCTGTCACCCGCTATGGCCGAACTTTCCAGATCGTTCTGCTAGTTGAATGTCAGGCACTGGCCTGGTCCGCGTTCGCTCGCCACTACTAACGGAATCTCGGTTGATGTCTTTTCCTCCGGCTACTGAGATGTTTCAGTTCACCGGGTTCGCTTCTCGAAACCTATGTATTCAGTCTCAAGATACCTGAACCGCCTAACCCTCACAGAGCCTCTCACCAGCACGCATGAAGCGTGCCGCCGAGCGGCTCAGCTAGGATTAAACGGATAGGTGGGTTTCCCCATTCGGAAATCGTCGGGTCAAAGGTTGCTCACACCTC